>OZ223208.1:0-3563767 GCA_965140405.1 Planctomycetota bacterium | reverse complement strand
GGCTCAGGCTAACCAGCTAAGCCAAGGAGCTCTATCACTAATCAGCTAGTCATTAGTAGTGAATAGGAAGTAAATGGAGTACTTACTATTATTATATGCACAGGGTATTTTTTAACGCTCTGTGCATATAATTTTTTATTTATTGGATATGTCTGATAAATAATATTGATTATTTTTTGCCAATAAATAGTGTTTATAGGTCAAATGTAGTAGGCTATTAGTATTGTTGTGGATTCATTTTGGCTATTATTTGCTGTTATTTATAGGGTTTTTGTGGTTGAATTGACCCTAACGCCAAACATGGGGTCTTTCTTGCAAAAAAAATAAATGTTATGAAAAATAAAGCTCAAGATTCTTTGGGTGCGACCGATAACAAAGATGGAGAATCGCGTTAGAAGAAATCCCTGAATACAAGATATTTGTGGCGATAAGAGAGTCTCGCTCTCAAGGTCTTCTAAGGTGATAATAATAAAAAAAATACAATTTGATTCGCTCTCTAGCCAGGAGTAAAAAATGATGCAGCAATGCATTGTGCGAGGGAATAATCGCTATTTTTTAGTTGTGTGGCGTTTGGGTTATTCATTGGATTCTAAGTTAGTTAAAACTTATATAAGAGGTTGTATCAATTTTTCTTCGAGCTGGTGGTTTATTTGGAGTGCTCGTTTTGCTTGGAAAGGAGGCGGTAGCTGATAAAGACTGGATGTATAAGTAGTGAACAATATGTGGTATCTTTGGCGCTCACTTGCCTAGATATATTTTAAAAGTAATAAAAGATATAACGGTAATTTTTTGAATCACGCCGGCTTGTTGCAAAGGTGATTCAGTGAGAGTCAAGGATGGCCCTCACATTAACTATGATTTCATGGAGGAAATCTACTATGCCTATGATCGTTGCTAACAATTTAAATGCATTAAGTGCTCAGAATACTCTGAACGCTAACAACTCACGGATGAGTGGTTCGCTAGAACGCCTATCTACGGGTTACAAAATTAACAGTGGTAAAGATGACCCATCAGGTCTCGTGATCTCAGAACAGTTACGAGCTCAGAACGTTGGTCTGGAAAGAGCGGTACAGAATACTCAGGAAGCTAATAACGTCCTCGGTATTGCTGAAGGTGCTCTTAACGAGATGAACAACATTCTAAGTAAGATGCGTCAGTTAGCTGTACACTCTGCAAATAATGGTGTGACATCACCTGAGCAGGTTGCGGCTGACCAAGCAGAAGTTGACTCTTCAATTCAGACTCTTGACCGTATCGCACGTACGACCAAGTTTTCTGACCAATTTTTGCTAAATGGTAACAAAGAGCTACAATATGATAGTGCTGTAATGGTAACAGATTCATTTGATATGAAGCTTGTGAATGAAAATCTTGTCTGATATTCGTCAGATATTTAAGCGCGATGACTTCAAACTCAATATTAGTTTTTCAGGTGTAGCCAAGAATGGAGCAGGCCAAGATGTCGATAATGGTAATGAAGCTCAAAAAGCAAATTTCGAAATCTCTAAATCCCAGTCTGCTGCTACTCAGGTAGAGACTGGAAATACTGATAAGACTAAGAATTATACTCTTACAGCTGATCAGGCGTTTACTCTAAGTGGTGATAAAGGAAGTCGCTATTTAAGCTTTGCTAAGGGTACGCATCTAGGTGAGATGGTTACCTCAATTAATTCAGTAAAGGACTCTACTGGTGTAGAAGCTACTCTTATATACGATAACGATGCAGATGTACAGCAGTTGAGTACAGCAGCTACTACTCAAAACATTGGTACTGATTCACATGCATCTGGTTCTGCTGATGTATTTAACAGGACATCTTTAGGGGAAATTACCTCAAATGGTGTGGCTGCTGTGTCGATAGATGCTGGTGCAAATACTAATTTTGTACTTGGTAAGAATGTTGATGGTTATGGTCGCGCATACCTCAAGATGATAGATGATGATAGCTTTGAAATTTACAAAGACTCAGCAATGACTATGAAGGTAGCTGAAGGTGATATTACAGGTACAGATACTCAGATTATGGCAGTAAATAACTCTGGTTTCAAAGATATAGATATGACCTTCACTTCAAGTCTTTCTGCTGGTATGACCTCTACATTGCAGCTTGGTGTCTTCCAAGAGAGTGATACTTCTACTTCTGTTACTAAAGAGACTGTAAACTTTGATGATCTAGCTCTTGCTTCTTCTACACATGGGTCGGTTGCTGCTGGAACTCACTTTACAGAGGCTGGTTCGTATCTAAGTGGTGTTAAGCTTGGTGAAAATACTGATGAAACAGGTAAAGTGTACCTCAAGGCAGATATAAAATCAGATGGCAGCTCAGCTAGTACTATCTATGTATATAAAGATGCTCGTATGAGAGATGAAGATCTAGTTGCTCAGTCTGATGATGTAATTCTTAGTACAAGTGGTGCGAATTCAATGAGGCTATATGCTGCTGATGCTGGTGGTAATGGCGGAACATCAGGTCTATACGGTACTCTGAACTTTGATATGTCTGGGGCTACTCAGGATCTAAAATTTGAAACTGCGATAACAGCTGAAAATCTTGCGCTACGTATCTCTGCTGAGGATTATGGATCTAACAGTAAAGTAACGGTAGATCAACATGAAGGTGCGATCTTTAGTAGGTATAGTGAGACAGATGGAGCGGTGCTGATTGATGCTGGGCTTGATGGTGAGTCCTGGACTGAGTACGGCCGTGATGCGACGGTTTCACTGAATGGTCAGGAACTGAAGCTTGATGGTATTTCTGGAACAATTACTAATCTGGATACTACTGCAACTATCGTCTTCAATGAAGGTGGACTCGGTACAACTACTCTAGCTGCTGTAGGGTATGATGAAGGTGCATGGGGATCAAGAGCAAAACAAATGTATGACGATAAAGAGAACTATGTAACTCACGCTCTTCATGGTACTACTGAGACACTCGGCGACTTTGAGGGTGGTATGCAGTTCCAACTTGGTGAGGGCTCTGGAGACCAAGAACGTACTGTACTTTCTATCAAGGATATGACTGCGACTCAGCTCGGTAAGGTAAAGTTCACTGGTAGCTTCGAAACATCTCTAGAATCAGAGAAGTATCTATCTATCAATGATATGCTTTCAGGTGGTTGGGCAAGTCTTGCGGCAGACCCAGTGAAGAGTCTTGAGATTATCGACCAAGCGATTGAAGATGTATCAGAACTACGTGCGAATATTGGTGCGTTCCAGGCTAACATGCTTGAAACTAACGCTAATAGCCTCACCGTTGCTATTGAAAACATCACTAAGACTGAGTCGTATATCCGTGATGCTGATATGGCTAAAGAATCAACAGAGTTCTCTAAGAATCAGATTCTGGTTCAGGCTGGTACTTCAATGTTGGCTCAGGCTAACCAGCTAAGTCAGGGAGCGTTATCACTAATTGGTTAGTAGTAAGTAATGATACGAAGGCAGTAGTTGCATACATTGGGTTACTGTTTACTCGACACAGGTTCGACCCGTGGAGGGAACGATACAAGAAGGGTGGACGGCCAAGAAATTGGTCGTTCACTTTTTATATAGTTAGTATTGTTTTGATAATATATTAACTGGCCTCAAAGCTTTGAAGTGATTATATGGTCTTTACTAGCAATTAATATTATGAATGCTGCTGGGAGAGGCGAGTGTTATTGTTATATGGTAATAATGTATGGTAATGACTTGATTAGTTATCAATAAATTGTAAAATCTAACAATGTGACTGTTGGTCATAAAAATACTTTGAGTATAAAAGGTGCTAAGAAATAATTTCTGCGCTATAAAGGGAGAAGTTGTGAAGAACAATGTATCATTATTAGAGGGGTCAGTACTTAAGTCCCTTATTAGATTATTACTGCCGCAACTCGGAGGATTCTTTGCGGTTACTGCGTTTAATTTTGCTGATAGTTGGTTTGTATCTCAGTTGGATAACTCGTTGCCTGAGCATGCGGATAGTCTATATTTGTCGTCGATATCAATGACATTTCCTGTGGTATTTGGAATAGGGTCTATAGCTATTGGACTCGGAATAGCAGTTACTACACTGATTTCACGAGCGCATGGTAGTGGTAATAGAGAGCTAGCAAAGAGACTGGGTAGAGATTCTCTCATTCTGACGATGCTCTTTACTTTGATTGTGACGACATTAGGGCTATTCACTATTGATCCGGTATTTACATTTATGGGTGCAAAGCCTGAGCAGTTGCCGATTATTAGGTCATTTATGACTATATGGTACTCGGGAGCGGTATTTATGCTTATACCGATGACCTGTAATAATGTGTTGAGGGGAGTTGGGAATACTTTTTGGCCAGGGCTGATAATGACTACTGGGGCAGTGTTAAATGTGATACTCGACCCGATACTAATATTTGGGCTTGGAAAGATCCCTGCGCTAGGTGTAGAGGGGGCGGCAATTGCAACTGTTGTGGCGAGGGTTACTACTGCGATTACAGCGTTTGCATTGGTTGTAAAGTGGGATCTAATCTCTCTGAAAAGGCCTCAATTTAGTGAAATGATACATGAATGGAAGGAGTTACTCTTTTATGCTCTACCAGGTATTGCTGGTAAAGTTTCGATGCCTATTGGGATGTTTGTTATTGTTGTAATAACTTCTACTATAGGAAAGAATGCCGTAGCTGCAATTAGTGCTGGCTCGAGAATTGATCAGCTTGTTCTTATGTCTGCAATGGCGTTATCAATGGTTCTAATGATATTTGTATCTCAAAACTTAGCGGCTGGTCATAAGGATAGAGCACGCGAAGCAATTACATGGGCATATAAAATAATAGTAGTTTATTCGATAATTTGCTCTGTATTAATCGTGATATTCTCAAACAATATTGCTGTGTGGTTTAATAGTATAAAAGGGGTGCAGGTTATAGGTACGTATTACTTCCTTATAACACCTATAGTGTATGCGTTTGTTGCAGTCGGTATGATGGCACAGCAGTGCTTCTTTGCTATTCAAAAACCAATGATCTCTGGGTTGGTAGATATTGTGAAATTTCTCTGCTTTTTGATACCTGCTGCTTGGTTGGGCTCTCACTTGTATGGGTATAAAGGGCTCATCGGGGGATTGGTCATTGCTAATATTTTTGTTTCAATTGTTACTATACTGCTATTTGAGTATCAATTTAGGAAGTATGGCGGTAAATAGTAGAGTACTAGTGTAGTAATAAATAAGCTCCTACTGAATCAAGGCAGTAGGAGCTTATTTATTTATGGTATAATTAAATTATTGCCAGAGTACGTGGTGCTTCTTCCAGAGGCGCTCTTTCTTCTTGCCCATTTTGTAGCAGGATTCTTTGAGGCCGGTCATGCTTCTCTGGTAGCCTTTACGCATAAGTTTTTTGATCTTGTGTTTGTTTGACGATTCGATAATTACCCAATCGAAGTCGTCATTGATAATTCTAGTAAGAAGAACCCACTCTTCCGGTTCGTCATAGATGATATGTATGTCATCGTCATCATCTCTGCGGTCTTCTACCCAGATCAACTTGCCATGTCTGAGTTCATAATGCCCATGAACTCTGTTATCTTCTTCTACCCATACAAGTTTGCCGTGGCGGTATTCGTAATGGCCATTATTATCATCTCTATGGTGTCTGTCGTCTCTTCTGTGATCGTTGCTGTCGTATGTCCTGATCTTGAGTATGCCACCAAATAGGTTTATCTCTTCTGCACTAACTCCAGATGAAAAATATGCTAGACCTAGAATAAGCAGAAAGATGTTTCTAATCTTTGAGGTTTGCATGATTGCTCCTTTATATGATTTTGGTAATATATGAATGTAAACTATAACTGAATAATAATTGATAGTTAAGCAAAGGTCAAACGCTTTTCAAAATTATACTACCAATAATATTATTACTAGTAGTATAATTATTTTACTGGTGATCATATGATTGAATGCTAGTGAGGAATTGATATTTTTGCTTGAGAGAATAATGATTGACAGAATTGAAAAACAGTTTATAATATTCTGTGGGACATTCGTTCGAAAATGCACTTTAATAACTGATTTTGTGATTTGTGTGAATATGTTTATATAACTGTTTTTATTGGGAAAAGGTGGCTCTGGTACGATGACAGCGGATAACACCAATACAGCTAGATCTCAAAAACAGAAACGCGTGCTTTCTGCCAAGGAACGTTTCAAGAGAGAGCGTAGATTTGGGCAGATTGCACTTAAATCACGTAAAATATCTAAAAATAGGCTCAAGGAATGTTTGCTTTATCAGCAAGAGATAAAAAAGCAAGGTTTTGATAAGAAGATTGGGCAAGTGCTTATAGAGAGGAAGTATCTCTTAGAAAAGCAGGTAGAAGAACTACTCAAGAAACAGAGGGCTTTAGATCTGATTCGAAAGAGAGAGTTCGGCATTGCTAGAGATGGCAATAACAGACCTGTCGGAAACCTTGTAAAGAAGTATAAAGCCGGTGAAGTGATATTCATTGAGGATGATAATACCAATCATGATCTCTATATAGTACAGACTGGTGAAGTAGGAGTATATAGAAATTCAATTCAACTAGGCAAGCGTTCTGATAGAGGTGCCTTTCTCGGTACAACTAGTTGTCTTTTAAAGACACCTAGAATCGCTACCGCTGTAGCCATGAAGGATTCAACACTTTTAAAGATACCTGAGGATGATGTGCAGATTTTCTTTGCAAAAAATCCTCAAATGTCGCTGAAGCTTTCGTCTGTGTTGGCTGAGCGAGTAGCAAAACTGACAAAAAAATATGTCGGTGCTGTAAGTGAGCTCCCAGGCTCTAAAGGGAAATTTCAGGAATCAGTACTTATTGAAGGAGCGATAGATAATCCTGCTCAAAGCGAATTTTTACTTGAGGATAATCGGTATATTGCTGAGAAGACAAAGATTGATGCTACTCAAAACAAGATAGTTGAAAAAGAAGGAGAGTCTTCCTCTAACCATGGTCTGAGTTTTGATGGGAAAGAGGCAATAGGTGAGCCCGCCGATACTTATAACCATTCTTCAAATGCAAGTGGTGCTGAATTATCCTTTGAGAAAGAAAATGATGGTAATTTAGGAGTAAGTGAGGGAGCACCTGCAGTCGGTAGTTCTGATATAAATTTATCACCAAGTGCGGGGGATAGTTTTGATAGTATTGCTAAAGAAGAGTGTAATGTAGGCGATGGTGTTGAAGAGGTAGAGGATGGTCTTGAGAATCTAGCCAAGGATGATCCACTAGCTGCTGTGTCGAGATTTCCAGAGACCTCTGTAGAGCTACCTCAAGGTGAAATACAAGAGATTATTTCGAAGGAAAATCCCTTGGAGTTTTCAAATGATATTCGTCAAGTACTTGACGATAGGCTTGAGATGTATGTCGCGCTCGATAGTCTAGCCGAAAAACGTAACGAACTTGAAGAAGCTGAAGAAACAACAGAAAAAGCAAAAAACGAACTAGCTTCGCTTAGAAGAGAACTTATTAAAATACCTCCTTATGATCGGCTGAAAATGAAGAGAGATAAACTCTCTGAAATGGTAGTGCAACCGGCTGATGATTCTAAAAAAACACCACTTACCGAAGATGTGATTGAAGCATATAAAATATCTATTGAACAGAAGACTCTCTTTCTGGGATGGTATGAGGGTATGCCAAATCTCATAGAAAAATGTGCCAAGGCAGCTGTAGGGCAGGTGATGTACAAAGTGATGAAGAGGGTTGGAGTAAACCCTGATGAAGTATTTGGCTGGGCTGTATATGTAATGGCTATGCAAGAGTATGCCGAAGAACTCAAAGAGGATCAAAAAGAGTATAAGGAGAAACTCAAAGCCCTCATAGATGAAGAGGAAGCTAATAATAAGGGCGGATTACTTGGTATATTCAAAAAGAAGCAGGAGGCCGATGAAGAAGAGCTGGAGGCCAAAGAGATAGAAAAAGCAGAACTAGAAAAGTCGGAACTAGTGTGTTGCTCTAAAATCAATGGTGTAAATAAAGAACTAGCCAGTATAGAACCAGTGATGGTCGATGCTTTCTGGGATGTGTATGGTGCATTAGGTCTCAAGCTTGTCAAAGGGGTTGATAAAGAGTGTGAGATGTATGTGAGAGCGTACCTGCGCTGGGGGATTCTGGGATTTGCTGAAGACTTTATACACCCTGAGATACTTGAAAAACTCCTTGTTGAATGCGCAAAAGGATCGGCTATTGAAGAGTTTGGCATGGAGTCAAATTATATTCTATATGCAGATGAAGTGATCGAGCTTACTGCAAACAAAGTCTTGCTTCCTAGCCCAAATGAAGAGCTGGAAATGAATGAGCGGAACTCTCCTAGATGGAAGCTGGATAGAGCCTATAGGCGTGTTGTTGTTGGTAAGTTTTATCTTCGAATACTCAAAAATTTAGAGAGTAGATTGGAAGAGGATGCGAATGAGAAGCGCAACGCTAGAATTGAACGGGAGAATAAACTTGCCGATCTTTCTGAGGATGACCCAGAAATAAAAGAGAAGACAACGTCATTAAAGAAGTCTGTGCAGGCATTAAAAGTCGCAACCGTAAAGTGTGAAAAGCTGGTAGAGAAGGTGCGTGATGATATGCTTGTGAAGGTTCAGAGTGATATAGATTATGGTAATGAGTCTATGGCGGAACTGGATATGCCGGTCTATCCTGAAGACCTAGCAAAGCATGAGATAGCCTGTATAAGGAGGTTCAGTAGGCTTGTAGCGAAGTTACGCGAACCTTTCTTGCCATTTACTCTCAGGGATAGATTTAATCCAGAGATCAAGACTCCAAATACAAGAGAAGAGATGCTCAAGATTCAGAAGGATATAGAAGAGAAAGATCCACTTATATTCAAAGAAAATATGCTCTCTTCAATGAAGAAGAATAACCGCATTCAAATAAGAATGGCTCCATTTATCCACCTCCTTCCTGTCAGTGGGGTAATGGGCTTCTTGGTTGCGCCTAGAACTGATACATATAGTGGTAAGCTAATGCTTCCTAGTTATTATGAAAGAACTGGTATGAGAGAGGCAGTCGCTATAGATACATTCTCAGACTTCAGGTATGATACAAGTAAAGAGCAGGCTGGCAATGACGTAATGAATAGTGATACTATTGTTGCATCATATGCTGAGGTGCGTTGGCTAATGAGGAAGAAGGAAAAAGAGGTTCGCCAAAAGGCGGGTATCTTTATGGAAGAAAATGAGAGGACAAATTTCAGACGTCACTATGCAATGTATATCAATTCTGCTGATGAAGGTGGAAAACAGTTATTCTTCAAGTGCCCTGATCTGTATGAGTTAATAATTAATAAATTTATCGAGCTACCCGAAGGGGTAGACGTATTGGCAAGAGGATAGTTATTGTCGGGTATTATTTTGGGGTAAGTAGGAAATGGACAAGAAATTATTGCAGATATTAGGGTGTCCTATTGATAAAGAAGAGCTTGAATTCGTCGGGGGGAAATTAATTTGCAAAAAGTGTGGTAAGAAGTATGCTGTTCGTGATGGAATACCGGTGTTGTTGGTTGCAGATTATTCACAAGATAACGATGATTTGGGCGATAAATAAAGGATTCACATCTGTGTAATCCTATTCTTTTAGGAGTGAGAAATGGCAGGGTATCTGCTGGGTATTGACAATGGCAGTAGTAGAATAAGAGCTGTGCTCTACGATTTTGATGGTGGAGAGATCGTTGTTGAAACTGTGGAGAATATGCCTGCATCATACGAACCAGGATACTACCAGAATGACCTCGAACTAACCTTTACAAAGACAGTATCTGTCATAAAAAAAATAACTGATAATCCCGTTGTGGATATTGGAAAAATAGTAGCGGTCTCCTTTACCGGACATGGTAATGGGCTCTACCTTATAGATGAATATGGTAAGGGTTCCTATGATGGAATATATAACATTGATAAGAGAGCTAAAAGTATCGTTGACCGTTGGCAAGAAATTGGTGTTTCTA
The DNA here is from genome assembly GCA_965140405.1 of Planctomycetota bacterium. Lineage (GTDB taxonomy): Bacteria > Planctomycetota > SZUA-567 > SZUA-567 > SZUA-567. Next base: position 3,553,821 of record OZ223208.1, on the reverse strand, counting down.
AAAAAGTACAAGGTATCACATTGCAACATTTATGGGCTGGGCAACTGCCTGCCTTGATAAAGTGGTTGGATAGGAATAGAGTGAGTGTTCTTGAGAATAGTCGCTGGGCAATGTTGATAAAAGATTATATTCGTTACCGAATATGCTCTGAGGTGGCTGTTGAAGAGACAGATTTTTCTGGAACGAGCTTGTTCGATGTGAGGAATCATGAGATTAGCGATAAGGTTTTAGAAGAACTAGGTATTCTGAAGTATAAAAGGCTATTCCCACCGATTATTCATTCTTATGATATTTGTGGAGGAGTAACAAAAGATGCGGCTGAGTTGACTGGGCTGAAAGAGGGAACTCCAGTTGTTGCAGGGCTAAGTGGTAGAAGTGCGAGTGCGTTGGCTTCTGGTTTGGCTGAGTGTTCGGATGAAAATAAGCATATATTGAATGTTTATCTAGGGACTTGGGCAAATAATCAATACGTTACAAATAAAATTCTGGATGGTGTTGGAAAGTTTATGACTTCTGTGCACACCGAAGAAGGGAACTGGTTGGTATCTCAGATGAGTGCTACCTCTTCAAGAAACCTTCACTGGTTTGTAGATAGTTTTTTAAAGGGAGAGAAAGAGGAAGCTCAAAGGCAAGGCAAGAGCATATATGAGATATGTGATGAGGCTGTTGCGTCTACCTCTCCTAGCTCTAGCAACGTAATATTTTTACCATACCTTTATGACTCTATAGAAACGACAAATATAAAAGGGGCTTTGTTCAATATTAGATTTGACGATGGTAGGGATATTATTATTCGAGGTATATATGAAGGTATAATATTTGCCCATAGGAAGAACATAGAGGAGCTCTTACTAGAGTGCCCTAGAGATATGGTTATACGGGCTAATGGTGGACCTAGTGAGTCAAGTCGGTGGTTGCAGATGCTTGCAGATGTTGTGGGTAGACCTGTTGAGGTTATGCAGGCTTCCGAAGAGAGAACACTTGGGGCGAGTATGTGTGCTGGCGTTGGCGTTGGCGTCTTTAAGGATATAAATGAAGCTATTGAGAGAATGGTGCATCTTAAGAAGAGGTATATACCAAATAAGTCACTAAAGCCTGTGTATGATAATAAATATAATATGTATTTAGAATTTATTAGTAAGTTTCAATAATTAAAAACTCTTTGGATTTCTGAAGAGTATTATTTGAAAGGATTGAAATATGTTGACGCGTAAAATAGGTGACTTTGATGCTTCTGTTGTTGCTTTTGGAGCTTGGGCGATTGGTGGCTGGATGTGGGGTGGCACTGAGAAGAGTGAATCTATTAGGGCTATTCATGCTGCAGTTGATGCGGGTATAAATATGATTGATACTGCACCAGTGTATGGGTTTGGAAACTCTGAATATATTGTCGGAGATGCCGTCAAAGAGTTGAAACGTGAGAATGTAATCATAGCTACCAAGTGTGGACTTATATGGCATGAAGAGAAGGGTGATTTATTCTTCGAGTCTAATGATAAGGGGATTAAAGGCGCTGAAGGTGGTGATACTGCTGATAAAAAGGTATTTAGGTGTCTTAGCCCTAAGGAGATTCGCTATGAAGTTGAAGAGAGTTTGAGAAGACTTAATACAGATTATATCGACCTATATCAAACCCATTGGCAAGACCCTACTACAGATATCGAAGTAAGTATGGAGACTCTACTAGAACTCAAGAAAGAAGGTAAGATTAGAGCTATCGGTTGTTCCAATGCAACACCAGATGATATGAGGAAGTATCTTGCTGTTGGGAAACTCGATGCCGACCAAGAAAAGTACAGTATGCTTGATAGAGAAATGGAAGAAGCTGGTAAGAATCTAGACTTTGTTGCTGATAATGATGTCGCTTTTCTAGCTTACTCACCACTTGGCCAAGGTCTACTAACGGGTAAGATGGGAGCTGATAGAGTATTCAATGATGGTGATCAGAGAACCTGTAATCCTCGATTTGACGTAGAGAATAGAGTAAAGGTTATGGCTATGCTTGAAGAATTCAAGGCCGTAGCTGATAAGCACAAGGTGAGCTTGGGGCAGTTGTCTATTGCATGGACATTCCATCAAAAAGGTTGTAGTCATGTGCTTATTGGTGCTCGTACCCCTGAGCAGGCTGCTGAGAATGCTGTTGCTGGTAGTGTCAAACTCTCTGAGGAAGATATTAAGATTGTGCGTGATGCTATCGTCAAGCATGGTCCTGATATTATTTAGTAGATGTTTGAGATAATAAGTATTCAAGGTTGCAGATCTTCTGGTCTGTAGCCTTTTTTATTCGGCTATTTGTAAGGCTTCCTTGCCTAATTCGATATACTCTTCATCAGAATACTTATATCCCCATGCGAGGGTTTGAAGACCATAGAATAGAGTGAGAATATCCAACGCTTCTTTGACCTTTTCACTCTGCTTTTCATTACTATAGTAGCCTTTGTAGAAGGCTGCTCTTGCTTTTGTATCTTTTGGGAAGTAGTGGGCGTTGAGTTTTGTCAGGTCTAGTAGGGATATATCGAAGAGTGAGTGTTCAAAGTCTATCACTGAAAATATACCCTCTGTATTATTTTGTATATAATGCCAATTGCGTGGTGTGTAGTCTCTATGGCAGAAACTCCTACCTAGACAGCATTCATAGTCTGCTAATCTAGTAATTTCTGATTCTACCCTTGTTATCAACTCACCTGATATTGATTGCTCTTTAATGTTTGCTTTTTTTATGGTGTTGAAACGTTTTATAATAGCGTTTAAAGGGGTGAGGGAGTCAATTGTTGGTGGAGTAATCTGGTGGAGTCGTTTTAGAAATTCTCCAGCTTGGAAGAAGATCATGTCAGTATCTTCTGTCTTTTCAAATATTTGTTCTAAGCAGTTATCACCTTTACATTCAGTAAGGATTAGGGTGTAGGGAGGTGTATTGAGATACCCTACAAGGTTTGGACTGTTGGCGATGCTATGCTCTTTAAGTATTTTATAGGCTTTGAGCTCTTGGGTGAACTTGCGCTGTTCTGGATAGAGCTTCAGCCAGTAGGTTTGTTCGTTATCAATATTTACTCTGTAGAGGGTCTTACCACTTGAACCTTTTGTGGTTCTTGTTGTAACCATTCTTATAGTGGAATTTAAGACCTTTGATAGTGTCTCCTTGATGGCTTCATCTGGGAGTTTGGTGGTAATTGCTTTACTATTTATGGTATTGCTCCTTCTCAGGCATTTCTAGGCTTGGATGTCTAGAAGTCTAGTTCCATTCGGCTTTGTCTTACTCTTAGACTTTTTTTCTTCCATCTCAGGTACAAGAAGACGCACCCCAACGCTTGCAGTAAAACCGATATCTTGGAGTCCTGAAAGCAGAGCCTCTTTCTCACTGTCAAGTATTGATACAGTATCCTTACTTGAAGATACGAAGTTTACATTGATGATGCCTTCATGAAACTGGATGTCGCCGATAATGTTTCCTAGTACCGACATGTTGAGGTCGAGTATGACACGTTGTTGCCAGTTGCCTCTCTTGCCTTTGCTCTTGTTGTAGAACATAGAGAGTTGACCATCCTCTCCATCATTCTCTCCTCCGTTGAAATTAAATGGGATACTTGTATTGAAGCTCCCTGGGTCATTCCTGCTGGTTGCGAGATTTTCAGCTTTTTGGGCAACAAGTGCTCTGCCAAGTTCGCGGAGTTCATTGCTTGCTTCACGGATATGTTGGAGTGTTGGATGCTTCTGTATCTCTTCTCGTTCTACTTCTTGTAAGGTGCTGGCTATTGTGCGGAGTGTGTCCCTGTCGACACTGCTTAGAAGTTCTTTTGTAAGAACTTGTGCTCTTTCAGGTGTAGGTGCATTCACAATCTGTTCAATAGCTTTCGATACCTTTGTCATATCTGCATTCTTGAGTGTTGCAGGATCTAACTCTACTTTCTGCCAGAATTCTGGCACCTTGCTGATACCTGGGTGCGAGGCTCTGCTCTTCAAGCTAGAGAGGTCACTGAGAAGATCCTTTAAGTTGAACTCTTTCTCAGTATCCTTTGGTCCCATCAGCTCTTGCTTAGCAATATCTTTTAGCTTTGTTAGATCGGTGTTCTCAGCTTTTTCTGTTGTTGTAGTCTCTATTGTTTTGGCGGCTTCTTCTGGGAGATTGCCGAGCTTACTAAGTACGGTATCTAGAGCTGAAGATAGCTTACTCAGGATTGGATCGCTCTCAAGTATAACGTTAGCAGAGTTTTGAAGTATGGTCTCTACTGCGCTCAGGCGCTCTCTAGAAGAGGTCGATACAAAATCTTTCAGCCCTTCTGCAAGTGTGCTCTGCTCGGTTTGGTTTTTTTGTTGTGCTAGGTTATTGGTTGCTTCTTCAACTGTTGCACTCAGGGTTTCTATGAGTATAGGTATGCCTTTGAGTGTCTCGGATGCTCGGGAGAAATTCTGCATCAACAGTTGTGAGCTCTTTGAATCAAAACGTTGATTGCCTTCTTCATTGAGGGCGCTTCTTTCTGTAGAGGTGGAATGCGTAGCTTCTTCCAATGCGGAGGAGATCTTCTGTATACTGCTGCTGATAAAGTCTTGATCTGTGTGTAACTTACTCATACCTGAAGCTAGAGCAGGTGAGAGAGGGGCGTCGAGTGAGAGTAGCTTGGCACCTGCTTGTAAAAAATCTGTACGCTCGGTTCCAGACCTACCTGCGCTGAGTGCTAATAGAGACTGGATGTTGTCCCTTGTGACAGGTAGAGAGTTGTCCAGTAGTGCGCTTGCTGCTTCCCTTGTTGCTGTACTTGGAGTCATACCACTACGTTTTATAATCTGGTCTAGCTTGGCCATATCTAGCTGTGGCTTGTTTGTAAGATCCTCTCTCGGTTGTGCAGGGATATTGGTTGGATTATTCTGTATGTTTTCTTTAATGAGACCTTGTAGTAAGCTCTTTACGCCAATCTCTATCGGTGTCCGCTCAGGGGCTCCTTGCGGGAGTGCATCAAGAATGTTTGCTATCTGTTCATTACTCTCTACTGGGATAGGTAATGTCTTTGGAAGTAGATCTGGACTCTGGTAATTTAGCTGGTAGCCACCTTCAGGTGCGGGAGTCAATGTGATTGGTGTTGGACTATTCAGTAGATCAGGGAGCATCTTGACGACGTCTTGATATGCAAGGTTGATGTTGAGCTGAGTAGTAGGCTTTGCTAGGTCGGTTAATTCAATTTGGGTTGTCTCTCCACCAAGATTACTTGGGAATATGAGTGGTAGTGTGAGTCTCTGGATAAGCATTTTGGCAATACTTGCTTTGTCTACTCCTTGTAAGTCCTCTACATTATTTAGTGCGAATAGCTTACTAGCTACTGCGGTAAGGATACTCTTTATACTACTTGTCTGGCTCTTGGCAACTGTATTTTCGCTCTCTTCTGTTCCCTCTTTAGTTGTTGTTGATATATCATTTATAAGTATTTCTTTGAGGCTTTGCTCCTTTGTTTCAACGTTTATCTGTGCTGGGTCGGAACTCTCCTGGAGTATTTCTGCATTTATCACTTTGCCATCAGGAAGTATAATTTTGACAGAGCTTGGTTCAGAGCTGTCATCTGGTCTGGTTATGACTACTTGGATCTCCTCAGTGCTGTTGGATGTTGCTGGCTGAGTTGATTGTGCGCTCTGGTTCTGACTTGCCTCCTCTGTGGTTGGCATTTGTCCAGATTGTGGCAGAGTTTGTTGAGTATTATTCTCTGCTACTGCTTCTACGCTTACCTTGTTGTTTATAATTGCCTCATTACCTACCTCGCTGGTGCTGAATGTGTTTGTTTTGATATCGCTTTGAGTAGAATCGGATGGTACGGTTGTTCTTGTCTCTGCGGGTGAGGTGTTGGCAGGCGATTTTGTATTGTCTTCTGGTATGCTCGAAGTAGTTGAACTTGGTGTTCTTACTGTTTCTGGAGTAGAGACGGTATTCTTTATGGGATCAATTTGTAGGTTTTGATCGTTTGTGCTTGTTATTGTCCCGGTTTCATGGATGTTTAGTACCCCTTTAGCAATACCTGTTTGCTGTGTGTTCTGGGTATTGATATTTATACTTGTATTGAGGTTATTGCTTGGCTTGTTCTGCAGAGTTTTTATTTGAGAATTATCATTTTGTGAGAGAGTCGGGAGGTCTCGTGTAGAGATAATTAACTGCAACTTCCGGGAAACCTCTGCTGTGTCACTCGTTGAAATTTGCGCGACATTCTGGGCTTGGTCTTGGTTTCTTGAAAGAAGTTTTAGTTCTACCTTGCCGTTGGAATTTGAGCGCACTTGTAGCTCTACCCGTTCATTCTCATGAAATCCAGTCTCGCTTTCTACAAAAAGTGTCTCAGAACCTCCAAGATTTAGTATGTATTTTCCACCACCAAGGTCTTGTGAGATGCTTGCATTGATCTTTGCACCTATCTGGGTGCTTGATTGTGAGCGTTTACTTTGCTCTGTTCTGTCGATTATCGACTTTTGCAGATTTGAGACATTTGTGTAGAGGGTCATCTTCTTTCTCTGTTTATATGGGATAATTGCGACTATTAGGTGTATTATTATTACTATTAATGGCTAATAAATATTATCTTGGTATCATCTATCAAAGTCAAACTTATTCTTACCCTTGGAAATAATCAATAATATCTGTATTCCCTTATATTAACGGGTTTTCGTCGCTTGACTTGACTGGGAATAGCTATATAATTATTTGATACTCGCAATCATGAGCATTTTTACACTCTGAGGATAGAATGAGTATTGTTAATATTAAATATTTTGAAAATTATAATATATTGGGCTTTTTGCTGGAGATGTAATGGCTGTAGGTAGTGACCATAGGCGCAACATTAGACCGTATGTGCTGATATTCTGTTTTTTCTGGGGGCTAGTATTGGGATTCTCTGCATACCTCTATATGAAAACTGCAGCGCAGCGCCTTGAAATAATCGAAGTGAAAGAGGAAAAAGAGAGAGAACTACAGCAGGAAAAGGGTGAGAAAAAGGTAGAAATACAGCAGATCGATCCATTCAAAAAGACTGAGGATGTTGAGAAACCACCAGAGCAATTTAATGTCTTGGCAAAGCCTGAAGTTACCCTAATTGAAGAGAAGATTATAGAGCCAAACTTTCGTGAGCCGCCTGTAATACCTTCGCCTGCAATTGGAGATATGCCTGGGCTGTCTGGGCAGACAGTGCTCCTGCCTGTAAAACCACAGCCTCCGGTAGCTGATGTACAGCCACCTTCTCAGACTCTGCAGGCTACACCTGCTCGTAATAAGAGTAACCCGTTTGCTGATGAGAGTGTCGTTCTAGATGATATCGCTCCACCAGAATTGGATGATATGTAAATAGTATAGCTAGGAAGTTTGCTGTTCAGATATTTGCTGAGAAGTGTCTGGCAATACAATATTAAGGATAAAGGATTGAATATGAAGAAGTGTGCGGTGCTCTCAGTAGGGCAGGAGATACTATTTGGATATACACTAGATACCAATGCTTCATTCTTTTGTAATGAGATGAGAATGCTTGGTATTGAAGTTGTAGAGATGAGAACTGTCAATGATGGTCTCAGTGACATCGTATCTGCAATTACAGAGCTTTCAAAAATAGCTGATGTGATTATGCTCACTGGTGGACTTGGTCCTACACCTGATGATCTAACCCGTCAGGCAATCGCTGAAGCTGCTGGTGTTAAACTGGTATTAGATAAAGTACTTTTACAGCAGATTAAAGACTATTTTGACTCATTAAACATTCCAATGGTTGAGAGTAATACTGTGCAGGCAATGATACCTGAAACAGGTTCACACCTTCATAATGGGTGTGGAACGGCTCCAGGGGTAAGGTGTAAAGTTGGGAATTCAATTGTTTATGCTATGCCTGGAGTACCGAGTGAGATGAAGGCGATGTTTGCCGAAGGCGTAAAGCCTGAGTTAGTAGAACTCGGTGGTAACCCAGATTACTACCTCAAGAGGATGCATATCTGTGGTATTGGGGAATCGTCGGTTGGTGATTTTCTCAAGGTATTACGCGGAAAATATCCTACACTAGAGATCGGCACGACTGTCGATCACTTCGTCGTTACTGTAAGGGTTAGTGGTGCGGATACAGCGTTAGCTGAGATTGCAGCAAAACTTGTGGCTGAAGAGTTTGCTGGGTATATCTTTGGTGAAGATGGCTATACTTTAGAAGAAGCAATTATTGATAGCCTTATAGACAAGAAGGCGACCCTTGCTCTAGCTGAAAGTTGTACAGGAGGGATAATTGCCTCAGAGCTTGTAGGGGTTAGTGGTGCTTCTTCTGTTTTGCTTGAAGGTGTTGTCTCTTATAGTAATCAATCTAAAATTGATACTCTAGGGGTAGACGCTGAAATAATTGAGAAGTATGGCGCGGTAAGCGCTAGGTGTGCTAAAGCTATGGCTGAAGGTGTGCGTGAGAAGACTGGTGCGGACTACTCTTTGTCTGTAACTGGAATTGCTGGTCCTGATGGTGGTACTGCTGAGAAACCAGTGGGAACGGTATTCTTTGCTATTGCCACCTCTGAAAAGACCCACGTGTTTAGAAGGATGTTCCCAAAGAGTCAGAGGAATACTACAAGGCTCTTTGCTAGTCACTTTACTATGAATATACTTAGAAGAGTAATAAATAATTTAGACTTTTGTGAGGAGATAGCGCTTGAAGACTAGTTCAGTTTTTGGAATAATCTCTGATATTCATGGTAATGAAGAGGCATTAAAAGCTGTCCTCGAATGTGGTCGTGCAAATGGGGTAGATGATTTTATCTGCCTTGGAGATGTAATAGGATATGGTGCATCTGTAAATGAATGTATAGAGCTTGTGAGAGAAAACTGTAGTCTTGTCGTACAGGGAAACCACGATGGCGAAATTATGCCACCTAGAAATGTGCTCATGGTGCCGGAAGCGCAAATTGCACTAGATTATGCATTAAGGGTCTTGTCAAAAGAGAGCGTGGATTGGTTGCTCTCGCTAAAGCATCCTGTTGAGAAGGTTGAGGGGCACTTTTTAGCAGTGCATGGCTCTATAGAGGGGCGTGATAATTATATATTTTCCAATAAAGATGTAGAGGCGAACTTTAGGTTATTAAAACAGTATTTTCCTGAAGATAATCTGGTCTTCTTTGGTCATACCCACCTGCCTATGGTGCTAGGGGAGAGGAAGGCTGTAACTGAAGTTAAAGAGGATACTTCTTTCAAGTTGGGTGTTGAAAATCTTTACTTAATAAATCCTGGTAGTGTTGGGCAACCTAGAGACAAGGTAGCTAAAGCAAGCTTTGCAATATACTATCCAGACGATCATGAGGTAAATATTCACCGTGTAGAGTATGATATCAAGAAAGAACAAGATAAGATGATCGCTGCTGGTCTGCCGGGGAAGAATTCTTACAGGATTGAGCACGGGGTGTAGTGAATAGCCTAATATCGTTGCTGATGTAGCTTTTAAGCATTTAGTAAAAATATAAAATGATTTAATAACTTAATACATAGATGAATAAGGAATAAAAATGAGTAAGATCACTACTGAAGATGTAGAAAAGATTGCACTACTCTCAAGACTCAAACTTAGCGACAACGAGGTGCAGATGTTTAGAGGACAGCTTGGAGATATTATTGATTATATAGAGATGTTGAGCGAGGTAGATATCGAAGGAGTTGAGCCGTTTATAAATGCAGCAAGTGAAGGTAGCGTATTCAGAAATGATATTCTCCGTGCTGAAGATATGAATCTTACCAACGAACAAGCAACGCAGAATGCTCCACTAAAAGGGGATGGTTTCTTCAAGGTGCCGGCTACTATTGCGAATAAATAGTTTGCTTGTTGAGTTTTTATAAAAATATACTTAGGAAAAGAGGGTAAATAAATTGAAGGCATATGAGTTGAGTGCTGTGGCAATTCGAGAAAAGATAGTCGCAGGTGAAATTAAAGCTAGAGATGTCGTTGATGAACTCCTAGCTCGCATTGATGAGTTTGATGGTGAGATTGGGGCGTTTGTTACTGTCGAGCATGAAGCAGCAAGAGCGCGTGCAGATGAGATTGATAATAAGGTAGCAGCTGGTGAGACTAGTGGTAGGCTCTTAGGTGTGCCGGTAGCGATAAAAGATAATATATGTATGATTGATGTCAAGACAACATGCTCAAGCAAGATGCTTGGAAAGTTTAGACCGCCTTACTCAGCCAATGTGGTTGAGAAGCTATTAGAAGAAGGCGCTATCATCATCGGTAAGACAAACCTTGACGAGTTTGCTATGGGTAGTTCTACTGAGAATTCTGCACTTCAGAAGACAAAGAATCCTTGGAATAAAGAGTGTGTACCGGGTGGATCATCTGGTGGCTCTGCTGCTGCGGTAGCGGCTGGGTTTATTCCTCTTGCTCTGGGCAGTGATACTGGTGGTTCTATTAGGCAGCCTGCTTCTTACTGTGGTGTTGTAGGTATGAAACCTACGTATGGTGCGGTGAGTCGTTATGGTCTTATTGCTTTCGGCTCTAGTCTGGATCAGATTGGACCTTTAGCTAGAACTGTGGGTGATGCGGCATTACTCCTAGATGTGATATCTGGTAAGGACGAAAGAGATTCGACAAGTGCTAAAGATAAGCTTCCTCTAAGTCTTGATTATAATGCCGATCTTACAGGGCTAAAAGTTGGACTCCCATCAGAGTACTTTGATACTGAAGGGCTCTCTCCTGAGGTCAAGGAGTCGGTGCTGGCTGCTACTGAAAAACTCAAAGTCGCTGGAGCTGAGATCAAAGAGGTACACCTTCCTATGGTAAAATACGCTATTGGGACTTACTACATTATTGCTACTGCGGAAGCTAGTTCAAACCTTTCTCGTTTTGATGGTGTACACTACGGTCACAGATGTGAGAACTCTGAAGATATTATAGATCTCTACTCTCGTAGTAGGGAAGAAGGCTTTGGCGCAGAGGTTAAGAGGCGTATAATGCTTGGCAATTATGTGCTCTCTGCTGGTTATTACGACGCCTATTATCTAAGAGCTCTGAAGGTAAGGCAGAAGATTGCGGATGATTTTAACAGAGCATTTGAGGAGGTAGATATTATTGCTTCGCCAGCTGCTCCTACTACTGCTTTCAAGTTTGGTGAGAAGGCTGATGATCCACTCTCTATGTATCTATCTGATATCTATACTATCAGTGCAAATCTTGCTGGGATTCCTGGGCTATGCGTGCCGTGCGGAACTGACAGTAATGGTCTGCCTATAGGGTTACAGTTATTGACTGGAAACTTCAAGGATGATCTCTTGTTCAAGGCATCAACTGCGGTAAACAGTGATAATGTAGGGATTGCATTTTAAGTAGTCGCTTTTGTTCGTTAGAAAGTAGAAATACAATGCCACATAGATACGCAAAAATAAAATGGATACGCTTCAAACGGGTAATTAAGAAGTTGGCTCGTTCGCATAGCTCTGCACATGATTTGGCCTTCGGTGTCGCTATAGGTCTCTTTATTGGGATGCTCCCAATTATGGGCATACAGATGCTTGTCGCTGCTGGTATAGCAGCTATCTGTAGAGTGAGTAAATTGGCTGCTGTGCTTCCGGTATGGATTTCTAATCCTTTTACCTTTATACCTCTCTATGGTTTTAATTACTGGGTTGGGCATAAATTGACAGGTATGGGGCCTACCCATAATGAGTATCGACAGGTTATTCATGAGATACCCAAAATTATGGAGCGTACAGGTTTTCTTGAGGGAATAGTAGAGAGTACAAAATACTTTGGAAGTATGGGACTAGATGCAGTAATAAGTCTCTCGGTCGGGTCATTACTCTTGGGATTAATTCTTGCTGTAATTAGCTATCCTCTGACTATGAGGGCTGTCGTATTCTTGAGAGTGAGACGTGCGAGAAAGCGTCAAGCTCGTCACGAGAGGGTTTCAAAGGTTATTCGTGATAGTGAACGTATGTTTGCGCATAAGGGAAAAAAACATTAGGTTTGTTCTAAACTTTCTTATTAAACAATATACTCACTACATCCATTCTTTATAAATATTAGTAGTGTTTTAGAATTTTGTAATATGCTTGGCTTATGATAAGACCTACCTTTGAAAAAAGGTAGGTTTTACACTTAATCTGGTGTCTCGTTCAGGGGAAAGAGCATTTTTTCTAACTAATCTTAGAGTAAATCTTTTATTATGCAGACTTTCTGGTCTGGAATTCGTACGATTCTACTTGGCGGTAGAGGCTATCGGCTTTTGCCTCTAGTTGCTCTAGATTCAAAGTGTTTGACAGTGAGTTTGCGTTTCTCGCACATTTAATAAGATGTGATAGTTGGTCTATTAGTTTGACCGCTCTAGTTGAGAAATCTTGGTATTGTTCTGGACGCTTATCAGCTGAATATGAATCAACTCTGGAAAAGCCGCTCTGGCAAAAATCGCTAACCTGTTTGGCATGAGTATATAATGCATCCCTTAAAAAACTTATCTTGGCTGATTCGTTACTGCTGCTGTTACTTTCCGTGTAATTAGCGTTAATATCCATATCCGCGCGTCTCCTTTATTCTTGTAAAATTAGCCATATAGAGCGTGGAGGGAACTATAGGCATGTACGTTTAATCCTAATCATGAGTGATATACTCAATAAGTGTGCCAATGTGGCATGGTTTGTTATTGTTTGTGGCTGAAGTGCAAATATACTGTGATTATAGGTGTGAATAGGGCTGTTGGACTATCCTGTAATCATATGATATTGTCGTGCCTGTCAGGGTAATTAGAGATAACGGCGAAATATTCCGGTTAGTTTTGCTGGAAGTGGGTATCGCTGGTATAAACAGCTAGTACCGGAAATGTGGGGAAATTGATTTACAAGTGTGAATTGTATGGTATAATATAGTATAGAAGAATGTATTGTGTTGTTACTCTTCTTTTTGAGTAATTTGGCTAATTATGGTTTGAGGTTGGTTATGGATGTGCTCAGTAATGAAGGGATTAACAGTAATTCTGTATTGGAAAATACTAGGAATCCTCAGAAAAGCTATCAAGATGTCTATGCCGCATTGGATGCGTCAGTTATAACAGGGAGCGGAATGCTTTCTGTAGGGGTAGACGTTCAAATAGGTGAAAAATCTTTTGATGACTCATCTAGCCCAAAACCAATCAGTAACACAACTTCTAGCAAGATTAGCATATCAAATATTGCTCAGGCTACTGTTGCTCCAGAACTACGTGATCTGAGAGCCGGCCAAGAGCTTCATAATAGACTAAAGACTGCGAGCGCTGCCCTAGAAGGTATACGTTCTAGTCTGGATGATATCTCAAGTCAGATCGACGCTCCACAACAATATAATAAGAATCCTACTGTGAGAGGTGCCGTTGAGAATATCAGCAAGATTGCTGCTGAAGCATCGTATGGCGGTAAGAAGATGTTTAATATGATGAGTCTATATAATGATCGACCACCTCTAGAGGTGAGGGAAGTACCAGACATGGTAGAAAATGAATATTCTCAAATTCAATCTACTATCATGGCGAATGCCGAGAGAGTCTCTGTAGATGAAACTGGTATGGCTGTAACAAAAGGTTCAGAAGCATTTATTATCTCAAAGAGTAACAGTTCAAAGCTATACTCTTTTCCCAAAGATACCCCGCTGGATGAAATCAATAAGGTAATAGCTGACTCTACAGAAGATCCGAGCATTAGACCTCTTATTCATTATGAAAATAGAGGCGTAGGGGAGCTAGCTCTAGTAACAAGGGAGAGCGAGGGGCCGGTTGAGTTTGCTTCGGAAGTAACAATCTCTTCTGTTGATGGGGAGCTATTCTCTGTACCTTTAGAGACATACAGTAACGAACGTGCTGGTGCATTCAACAAGGAGGCTGGTCGTATAGTCGAGGGCAATAATTCTGATATGTCGATTAGTGAAGAGCTAGGGAAAAATAGTGCTGTAAGTCCTGTTAGTCTATCTAGGGAGAGTGTAAGCGAAGTACGGATACCGAATGAGGTGCAGATCGAGAGACCTCCTATAATTACTCGTTATGATAATTTTAACGAGCGACTTGGTGAGAGTGTGAGAGAAGGAGATGGTTTCGCTGTGACTCCGGCGGATTCAGGGGCATCGTCTGGATCACTAACAGCTGGAAGTGGCTTACGTGATAGTGCTAAAAGCTCCAATCGAGGTAACGGCTTCAATGGAGCGACGCCTGAAACAGGTGGTGATGTGATGCTACTACCTGAAGAGGATGCTCCTGAACCTTACGTTACTCTGCAAGAGAGAGAGGCTGGGTTGAATGGTACTGAGTCGCTCGACCGTGAGTCACGGATGCTTGATATTACAAATATGGATAATACTCAACCAGATATCTCTAAGCCATTAAGTACTGTACAACAAATCGATAATGGTGTGCTCGGTGGTGAGGTTGTCACTCAGAATATAGGCACAGCGCAAAATAGTTCACTACAGTCAGTACCGGAAACGGCTCCTAGTAATGTTGTTCCAGAGGTTAGTAATACTGGAGCTAAGAATGGGACAGGCAATGAATCTGATAGCGCTAGAAATCAAGAGTTTACTAGACAGGTAAATTCGTTAAGCCCGGCAAGTAATCTAGTAAATGGGGATCCGGAGGCTACTTCTCCAATTACGATCAGAGAGCAAAGTACTGCAGAGAATTTGATTGTGCAAGGGTCTAGAATTCAGCAGGGTGTGTCAGTTCAACAGAATACTGATACTTCTTCAACATCGTCTGGACAGCCTGGCTCAAGAGTAACTTCAGATACTACTCAAAATACTCAAGCTCAGAGCAATATAAACGAGCAGAGTGTAGATGACGCAAGAGCTCGGGAGAGGATTGCCTCTTCTGGTGTCAACCCAGTAAGGGAATTGGAAGAGCTAGAGGGAGTTGTAAATCGTACTATGTCGTTTACACTTCGTGGTGATCGCGGTGAGATGGACTTTGTCATTGCGAGTGGAGTAAGGGTAGACGCACTTTCGCTGGCAATCAATGTTACTTCTGCTGCTACTGGTGTGAGTGCTAATGCAGCTGATGGTAGACTCTCACTTTCTGGAGCTGTGACTACTCAGTTAGAGACGCAAAATGTCAGCGGTGAACAGCTTGATATGGTTGGTGCTGATGGCGGGGCTACAGGTGTGGACGTTCAGAGTGGTGTTTCTTATAGTGCTGGCATGAGTGGACAGAGTCTTAATAGTGTTATTCCAGAGAGTGCTTCCGACCTTAGTGATGGTTTTGAATTAAATATTGATTTAGAAAATCTTGGTATGGCTGAAGGGAGGAATCAGGTCTATAATGTGCGCTCTTTTGCTCAGACTGATACTCCACAAGAACTGGAGCAGAATCCGCAACTTGCTAGAAGGATAATCTCTAGTGCTATCCGTCAAATTGATACATTACAAAGTAATATAGAGTCAATAAGTAGTGTGAATGCTCGTAATACTCTAGAGGCTAGTGACAGGATTGAAGATAAAATACTCAAAGGTATTGGTGTAGGTATTCAATCTACTGACGAGTCAGCAGCAGCTCTAAACCGTGTTGCTGTAGGTATAAATAATACAACAAGCGCTGAAGGTGGAAGAGGGTATGGCAGTAACCCACTAGCTTCTCTGAATCTTTTGGGAAGTGTCCAAGAGCAGTCAGTTAATAAGCGAGATCAAGTAGTAGAAACTGATACGAGTGACCCAGCATATCGCTTGGCAACAGCTCAAGCGGCTGTTTCTTATGGTGCAGGTATGTCGGTAGGCTCTCTACAAGCGATTCGTCGTGCGGAGTCTTCTGTGTCAAATGAAATCATGGCTTCTGAAGAGATGGCACAGAATAATGTAAACAGAGAGAGTCCAGTACTTGAGCGACTTGCAGATAGTCTAGACCGTGCTCGAGAAGGGCTTGATGAGATACGACAAATATTTGATATTGGTATAGAGAGGCGTGAGAATACCAGAGATATTGTGCAGAGAGGAGCGGATAGATTCTTCTCAAATATTGAGAATGCTAAGGCTACTGTGAGAGAGCAGGGGCGTGAGAATGAGCGTGAAATGTTTGACAAGGATATGGTTGAAACAGCTGCCAGCCAGAAACTATATAATGAGAGGCAGGTGCAGCTAGGAACAGCTCCTGAATCGAGAGAAAGCAGTAGTGATATTGTGACTGCTAGTGAAGCTACAGCGGCGTTGATGTTTGAAGGACTGGCTGGGCAAGAGGTAGATAGATTCGCTCCGTTGTCTAGTGCAAATCCAGATCAGGGTGTTACTCTGGTTAGTAATAAAGGTGGCGAAGGGGTTATCTCAAGTAGGGGCGAGTTTGTTGGAAGTAAAAATGAACAAAAAGTTGAGGATGCACCAGCGGTAGTGATGTCGTCACCTAGTAGTTCTGCTCCAGTAGCTGTGACCTCATCTACTCAGGAGAGTTCTGCACAACCAACTACGCAAGAGATGAATGCCTACAAGAGCATGACCAAGCTCCTTGAGGATAAGATTGGTACGGTCGTGGTTCATGGGCAGGACTATACTATGAAGGATATTGAGGGTAGGGTTGCAGATATGGCTGTGAATGAGCCTAAAGTAGTTCAGACAATAGTTGATAAGGCTATTTCTGATGTTGAGGTAATTGTACGTGATGTTACTGATTTACAAACGCAGGAGTTATCAGATTTGGGTGCATCCTTGATGGCGGCTTTTGATACCTATGGATCTGATCAGATGGCCAATAATCCTGCAGTTTTAGAACATGCGGCGTATGTGAGGGAATAGTTTTAGGTTAATTTTAATATTTTTAAATCAGAGGCACAAGGTAATGCTTGTGCCTCTGATTTAAAATTTAGGACTGGATCTCTGAGGTAGGGCATAATAATGTTGACCAAGTATACGTTATTGTCTATCTGGGTATCGCTATTTTTACTTAGATTGGGCGACCGTCTTCGAAGTCGTGAAGCCAGTGGTAGTCGTCTCGGTAGGTATCCATTATCTCTTCCTTTTTAAACCATAGGGCTATTTCGCGGACTGCACTCTCATCTGAATCACTACCATGTATAAGATTGAAACGTCCGCTCATTCCTAGGTCACCTCTAAGGGTACCAGCTGGAGACTCTGAGCACTTGGTGTTGCCCATCATTGCTCGACACACTTGTGGTGCGTTCATACCTTCTATCACCATCGGCACTACCGGTCCTGAAGTAATAAATTTTATAAGGCTCTCAAAGAATGGACGTCCCTTGTGTTCTGCGTAATGTTCTTCTGCAAGGGCTCTGTCTACTCTCATCATCTTCATCGCTAGGATGCTGAGACCTTTCTTCTCTAAGCGTTTGATCACTTCGCCGATAAAACCTCTGGCTACGCAGTCGGGTTTGAGGATGATTAAGGTGGTCTTCATTTCTTCTCCTTGTCGTCTAAAAATTAAAATTTTATCATTTGGCAATAATATATTTGCTGAAAAGAGATTCTGCCTCTTCGAACGTTATTGGATAGTCAAATTCGTGTTGCAGTGTGGCAATGAATTGTTCTAGTGATTCTATAGGTATATTCGTAGTGTTTAATTTGGAAATTTTTTGGTAATTGTTGTTGCGTAGCGAGCGTATCTCGTTTGGAAGTATCTTTGAAATAACAAGGTTGTTTACAAAGGTTGCTTTCGGATGTTGGTGCGAATAGAAGTGGCTTAGTTCGAAATCAACCTCGTAGCACTTTTGTAGATTGAATTGATGTATAGTAAATACCTCTTTGTCTTTAATTATTTGGAGTTGGAAGGTGTTGTGCTCTGTCTCTATTACTTTGTAGGTGCGTCCATGTTCGGTGGTTACTTCTTCGCCGTTGAGGTTTACTGGGAGTGATGGTGAGAGATAGCTGTTTCCTACATCGACTAGGTATCTACTCCCTTCAAAGCCGAGTAGGGTTACTCGGTGGGTCTTTGGTGGCATGGCATCACGGTTCATTATGACTCTTGCGAGTAACGGGGTAACTATGAACCCTAGTGATTTTAGAGCTTCATACATTAGCTTGTTGTGTTCAAAGCAGTAGCCGCCTCTACGGTCTATAACAATTTTTTTAATTATGTCAGGAAGTTCTAAAGATAGCTTGTTCTTTAGTAATACTGGGATGCTGGTAAATGGGAACTCGGCAATGTGGTGCTTTATGATGGTCTCAATAAATGAGAGGTCGTTATTTGCTTGAGTAATACGTAAAGCTTTGAAGTAGTTCTTTAGTGAGTCCATACTCTTATCCTATTGGGTAATTATATTGTAGGCTCGTTTAGTGAGTCTGTAATACGTTGGAGTAGATCTGAGATGCCTTTTTCTTCTATACATGATATCGTTATAGGGTCCTCAAGATTTAATGATTTATCAAGGTTCACAGTGTTTGCAATGTCTGTCTTATTTAGTACTGGGATTATATGTGCATTATCAAAGCTTTTTACAGCATCAATTGCTAACATATCACTTTCATTGAATTCACGTGAGTTGTCTAGAATAAGTAGAATTACATCAGCTGTAGCAAGTATTGCCTTGCCTCGATTTATAGCTTCTTCTTCTGATTCTCCTACGTCTGAACGGAAGCCTGCTGTGTCGATGAGGTGGGTATAGTATCCACCAATATCTATGTAATCTCTTACTGCGTCCCTTGTCGTGCCAGCAATATTACTTACAAGAACTCTCTCATAGCCACACAGTATGTTTAGTAGAGAACTCTTGCCTACATTTGGAGCGCCAGCAAGTACTACAATCCTTGGCCTCATCAGATCGGTTATTGAGTCTATGTCGACACTTTTACCCTCTTTGAGTGAGTTGATCGCTCTGAGACACGAGAGTGCTTGGTATTCTGTCTTGGTCTGTGAAAGGAGCGACTTCAAGTATAAAGTGTCTTCTTCTATCTCACCAAGGGTGAATTTATCATTTGTTACTTCATTAAAACCTAGCTGTATAAAGAAAGCTAGAAGAGCTAAAGCAGAAGCGCTACCGCCATGTCCTGTGATAATTCTGCAGTTTTCGTTGTAAGCAGTCATCACGACTTCGTCGAGTATATTGCCGGTATTTTTATCTTTAAGTATGCCGTATGAAAGCTCGCCGTTGTGAAGTGAAAAGCCGCGTTTTTGTATATTTTCTAAAGAAAAATCTACCGCTTCTAAATCTTGAAGTGTCCCTTGGAGTATTAGTGCAGAGATACCCCCTCTACCAAGATTTGTTGCTAGTCTTACTTGTTTTTGCATCAAGCTCTCTCTTACTTATATTGAAATACTAAATATGTTGTTACTATATTCTATACTTATTCATTGGAATATCAAGTGGCGCTTGGTATTGCATTATATAATTCGAACATGTTATGTGTGACTAAAATGTCTTGCAAAGTTTTTTCAATATGTTAGAATTATTTGCAAAACATTAGCATGTTTACAGCGTCGAAATAGGCATCACTTTAAGAGGGTAATTTTGTATCTGTATGATAGACAGAGAAAGCACATAATTAGCATGTATATTACAATGATTAGTACAGAAATGAGTCCAGCAGCTAAAGTCGGTGGACTAGCAGATGTTGTGAGTGCACTATCAAAAGAAATGGCAAACCGCGGGCATAAAGTGGAAGTCATCCTTCCTATGTATTCGTGTATGAGATATGACCAGATAGAGGATCTGCACTGCGTTTATGAAGAATTGTGGGTGCCGCATTATGATCAGTGGAGACCGGAAAAAGTCTTTAAGGGTATAGTGAATGGTGTAGATACCTTCTTTGTTACTTGCTCTGAATATACCGAGCGTGAAAATATTTATGGATATGAAAATGACCTCGAGCTTTTCGCATACTTCTCACGTGTCGTGCTTGAATTTATGTTTAAAACTGATAGAAGACCTGAGATTATTCACTGCCATGACTGGGGTGTGTCGCTTGTGCCTGTTATATATTATGAGGTATATGCAAAACTTGGCTGGGACAACTCAAGATTTGTATTTACTATTCATAATAATGAGTGCCAAGGTATATGCTGGTATGGTGAGCAGTTGCTTGACATGATCGGGGTCGATTATGGTGCAGTTGCAAGTCCGAGTAAACTACTAGATCCACATAAACCAAATTGTATCAATATGATGAAGGGTGCGTTTGTATACTCTAACTTTATAACAACGGTATCACCTACATTTGCTAGTGAGATGAAAACTAGAGAGTTTGGTAGAGGATTGGATCATATATTGGAGCAGTTCTCTGAGAAGTTTGGCGGGGTTATAAATGGTATAGACTTTGACACTTGGAATCCTGAAACGGATAGAGCGTTAAAGGCAACATATTCTTCAGCAGATATTGAAAATAAGTATGAGAATAAAAGAGCTTTGCGTGAGTGGTTGCAACTTGAAGATGCGTGGAAACCGATCGTCTCATGTGTTACAAGACTTACACTTCAGAAAGGTATACACCTAATAAAGCATGCTATACATTATACACTCAAAAAGGGTGGCCAGTTTGTACTCCTTGGGGATTCTCCTGATCCTAAAATAAATGGAGAATTTTGGGCTCTCAAGAATGAGTTAGAAGGCAATCCAAATGTGCATATGTGGCTCGGATATCATGAAGATCTTTCTCACCTTATATATGCTGGGAGTGATATATTTATTATACCGTCAATGTTTGAGCCGTGTGGCCTGACACAGATGATATCTCTACGTTATGGTACTGTGCCGGTAGTTCGTAAGACAGGGGGACTGGCTGATACTGTTTTTGATGTGGATCATTCTGGAAAAGGTCTGGCGAATTCAAATGGCTATGTCTTTGAAGGGACAAAAGAGAGAGACCTAGAGTACGGACTGGGGAGAGCTATCAAGTGTTGGTTTGATCATCCTGACACCTTTAGAAAGCTTGCTGTAAATGGAATGCATTATGACTACTCTTGGAAAGGTCCTGGGGATGATTATGAAAATATTTATAACTTTATAAAGGTTTAAACTTAAAATATGCCGATATAATGTAATAAATGATTTCATTTAAAGTTTAATTGGCTAAGTTTTTTGAATTGAGGAAAATATGCAGGCTGAAGGGGTGACAAAGCTGATCAATGCTCATGGGTTTCATGTGAGACCGAGTACCACCTTTGCTACTATGGCATCAGGGTTTGAATCAAAGATTCAAGTTTCAGCGGATGGAGCAGCTCCTGTTGACGCCAAAGCTGTAATTATGTTGATGACTATGGGGGCAAGTGTTGGTGCTGAGATCAAAGTTACAGCTGAGGGGAGTGATGCAGAAGAAGCAGTAAAAGCTCTTATAGCTCATATTGATGATAGCTTCGGAGGTATTGCATGAATGCGGCGAAGAGCGCTAATGCGATGGAATTTCGTGAGGTTGAAGGCGAGACTGAGATGATGCTAGTCTCTAATTTACTCGAATCTGCATTTGAGCCTATGAAGGATAAAGAGGCTGTTGCTCGTTTTATAACTATTGCTCCTGATTTGACAAAATTATGGGTGCTGGATATAGATGGAGCTATCGCCGGAACACTCTCGGTGAAACCTGTAAAAAATAAAGAAGATATCTGGATGATTAATAATCTGTCAGTCGCACCGTTTTGGCGCAAAGGCGGGCTTGCCAGATTTATGATTGATAAGTGCATTGATTTTATTAAGAAGCAGAATGGTAGGGCGGTTATAGTTATGCTCCATCCAGAACTTGTTGCTGCTGAGCATCTCTTCCTTGGTGAACTTGAGTTTACTCCGATTAGAGAAGAAGGACATGCCGGCGTATATCTTGCAACGGTGAAATTGTAAATTGATATTATGTAAATAACAAATGCTCCTGATACAACAGTATCAGGAGCATTTGCGTGAATTATATCAATACTGATTATTGTTCTGCTGCTACGACTACTTTTGCTGGGCGGAGTACGAAGTCATTGATCATGTAGCCAGACTGGAATACTTCAATGATGGAGTTTGGCTCAGCTCCTGGCATCGGTACCATTGTCATTGCTTCGTGGTATGTAGGATCAAATTGTTTGCCAGCTGCCTCGATCTCTACAATACCTGCTTTCTCTAATGACTTCCACATATTATCGCGTACAAGCTTTGCACCATCATGAAGTACTTCGTATGAGTCATTCTTTTCGCCTTCACTGATAGTTCTGTCTAGATCATCAAATGCAGGCAAGAACTCCTTGAGGAAGTCTGCAAGAGCTTCGCGTTTCCACTGTGACTTCTCCCTTGAAATACGCTTTCTGAAGTTTTCAAATTCTGCTGCTGTCTTCAGTGCAAGTGTCTTGAAGTCTGGTTCTGCTGGAGCTTCTTTGGCCTCTTCGACTGCCTCTTCTTCTTCGTCGTCAACTACTACATCTGTCTCTACCTCTGTAACACCTTCTTCCTTTGCCTTTTTTGATTCAGCATAGGCATTAGCAGCAGCCTTGGCGTGAGCATTCTTTGGCTTTTGTATCTCTTCTTCGATATTGATTACAGCTGGGTCTTCCGCCGACTCATTTGTCGGTTTATCTGTATTTGATTTGTGTTTGTGTGTCATTTGTATGTCATCCTTGTCGTTTCTAGGTTTTTAGTAGATTTTATCGCAATTATTCTGTTTTTTTACTCTTCTGAGAAGTAGTTCTTTATCGTGTCCATGACGCCTTTACGCTTTGATGAAACATTGATGTCGTCAAGTTCAGCAAGCTCTCTATAGAGCTCTTCCTGCTTGCGACTGAGCTTCTTTGGTATCTCGACAATAATTTGTACAATCTCATCGCCATCGCCGTAGCCTCGAATGCTTGGGAAACCTTGTCCGCGTAGGCGGTAGATCTGGCCGCTCTGAGTTCCTTTGTTTATCTTTACCTTTGCCTTGCCTTTGAGGGTTGGTACTTCAATCTCTGAGCCAAGAGTTGCTTGGGAAACAGTAATAGGAATCTCACAAACGATATCGTTACCATTGCGGTGGAAGAATTCATCCTCAGCTACGAATATATAGCAGAAGAGATCTCCTCTTGGACCACCATTGGTGCTTGGTTCTCCTTCATCAGGTATGCGTAGTCTTGTACCGTCCTCAACACCTGCTGGGATACTGACCTTGATGCGTACTGTCTTTGGCTTTACCCCTGCGCCAGAACAGCTCTTACATGGGTTGTCGATTACCTGACCTTCGCCATGGCACTTTGGGCATGTTGTCTGGACTGAGAAGAATCCTTGGGTCTGGTGTACTTGTCCACTACCGCCACAGGTAGGGCAGCGCTTTGGACTGGCCCCTTCTGCCGCACCTGAACCTTTGCAAGATTCACATAGTTCGTTGCGGTTTAGTTCGATAGTCTTTGAGCAACCGAATGCTGATTCTTTGAAGGTGATATTCACTCGGCACTTTAAAGAGTTACCTGGACGGACTCTTCTGCCGCCGCCACCACCCATGCCGCCAAACATTCCATCAAATACTGAACCTCCACCACCGAAGATGTCTGAGAAGTGTGAGAAGATATCCTCGAAGTTTGAAAACTCTGCTCCGCCACTGTTCGCTCCACCTTGAACCCCCTGATGTCCGAATCTGTCGTACCTTGCACGCTTATCATTGTCGTGGAGTACTTCGTATGCTTCTGCTGCCTCTTTAAACTTCTCTTCTGCTGCCTTGTCACCAGGGTTCTTGTCAGGGTGATACTTCATGGCTAGCTTGCGGTACTTGCTTTTTATGTCAGCTTGTGAGGCGTCCTTGCTGACCCCTAGTACCTCGTAATAATCTCTCTTTGCCATTGTGCTTACCTTTTCTTATCTATTATTAATTATTAAATATAATATTTATTTCATCTTTATGTTGGTATTGGTCACTCCTGTTAGTCTATAGGAAGATCACTAGGGCTCTCTCCATCAATACTTAGAACCAAGACCTCATCAGTTTTAAACCAGCCGAACTCTCCAGCTTTGTTAACACAACAGATCATGTCGAAGTACTTTGGCCCTCCAACCTTGTTGCCGAGCATGAATGAATGCTTCTCAATGTGTGCTCCGAAACCTGTACCAGCTAGAGCGTACTTTCTGCCTGACTCTTTGTGTTTTACGATTGTGACCAATTTCTTATTCCTTGTTTTGTACCGGTTTATCTATAAGTGCATACGGCTATTCGGTGTTTCTATCAGATCGTTTCCCTGATTATAGTGAATATACTGCAAAAATGAAGTATTTTGTCTATTCTTTATTAATGACAAGTGCGGTGAGTACTCATTAGAGCATTCCCGCACTTGCCTTCGTATATTTTATCCATCAAAATTTTTTAATATTTGATGGGTTGTGGGTGCTACTTGCCACTTATGATGTCGGCAATGCTCTTGAGCATTGAGCTTGGGTCTTTTACTTTTTCGCCAGCAGCAACAAGGGCAGCGTCATAGATGACCTTGATGTATACCTTGAGTACGTCTTCATTTGACTTGGCTTCGAGGTCTTTGCGGATCTTTTCGATAGCTGGGTGCTCTGGATTGATTTCGAGAACAGCTTCGCGTTTCATTGTGTCAGCGCCCATCTCTTTCATCATCTTTTCCATCTGTGCGCCGTACTGACCTTCAAGTCCTACCACACATGCTGGGCTCTCCTTGAGACGGTTTGAGATACGTACCTCTTTGATGTCATCCCCTAGAGTATCTTTGATGAATGCGATAATATCCTTGTTGTCCTTCTCTTTCTGTTCTTTTTCAGCTTCTGTCTCTTTCTCTACCTCTAGCTCACCTCTATCAATTGCTTTTAGAGTCTTCTCTTTGTAGGCACCTAGACCTTGGACAACGATCTCGTCTACTGGGTCGGTGAGTACAAGAACTTCGTAGCCTTTTGCTTTGAACTGCTCCATATATGGAGAATTTTCAACCATTTCACGGCTCTCAGCAATCATGTAGTAGATCTCTTTCTGATCTTCAGGCATTGCTTCTACATACTGCTCAAGTGTAACATAATCAACAGCTTCGTCGTCTTTTTCTGTACGAGTTGATTTACATAAAATAAGGTCTGCGATCTTGTCCTTATTTGCGTAGTCAGATGATATTCCAGATTTTAGAATTACACCGAATTCTTCCCAGAACTTTACATAGTTCTCGTAGTCATTGTTTAGCATGTCCTTGAGGGTTGAGAATATCTTTGACGTGATTGCTTTACGTATTGAGGCTAACTGCCTATCTTCTTGTAGCATCTCGCGTGAGACGTTTAGTGGTAGATCTGAGCTGTCAACCACACCTCTCACAAACTCTAGGTAGTTTGGTAGTAGTTTTTCGCATTCTTCGGTAATGAATACTCTATTCACATAAAGTTGGATGCCTTTGCGTGAGTTCTGCATGAAGAAGTCGAATGGCTTGCGCTTTGGCAAAAAGAGCAGTGCTTTGAATTCCTGGGTGCCTTCTGCTGAGTAGTGAATAGTCTTTAGTGGACCTTCGAAGTCATGAGAAATATGCTTGTAGAACTCTTCGTACTCTTCTTCTGTAATTTCATTTCTTGGGCGAACCCAGATAGCTTGTTGTGAATTTGCTATCTCTTCCTTTGGTTCAATCTCTTTAGTCTTCTCACCATCTTTGCCTTCTACCTCTTTCTCTTCATTGTATTTGAGAATAATTGGGTATTCAACAAAGTCTGAGAACTTCTTGATTACTGAGCGGATACGGTATATATCGAGGTATTCAGTTGCGTCTTCTCTAAGGTGGAGGATGATGTCAGTACCGCGACTCTCCTTCTCTACCTCTTCTATACTGAAGGTATCCTCACCAGATGATACCCACTTCACGCCTTTTTCTTCTTTGGCTGCCTTGGTGATAACCTCTACCTTGTTTGCTACCATAAATGAGCTATAGAAACCTACACCGAATTGACCGATAAGGTCTACTGCATTTTCTTCTTTCGCTTGTTTGATCTTTTCAATAAAGGCTTTTGTGCCTGAACGGGCGATGGTACCTAGATTTTCAATTAAGCCCTCTTTTGTTAGACCACAACCATTATCTGAGATTGTAATTGTGTTGTTGTCTTTATCTGGAGTTACCACAATCTTGAAGTCTGAGTCACCTTCTGTAAGTGCGGTGTCTGTAAGGGCATCAAAGCGAATCTTAGCAATCGCATCTGAAGCGTTGCTGAGAAGTTCTCTTAGGAAGATCTCTTTGTGAGAGTATAATGAGTGAACGATGATGTCCATTACCTGTTTGAGTTCTGCTTTGAATTCCATTTTCTCTTCTGCCACGTCTGTCTCCTTTATATTATAATATAATAAAAAATTTATAGTTCTATCGACTGCGAATATTATAAGCAAAATCTATGCCAGTTGTTGGTGTTGAGGTAAAGAGTCTATAAGTCTTGTGTGTTCAGGTGGTTGTGTGTTGTTCGGGTTGTTGTGCTTGAAGTGTTTTGTCAAATAGACAGGATTGCTAATGGAGAGAGGAGGTATCTGTTGTGTATTTGACAAGTATTGTCAGAGTTCTTGTATGAATACGCTTGGAGAGCAGTTTTGCTATTTAATCGTGAGTAAAATTAGAATTATTCTTGTCAAAAATTTTTTATTTGGTTAGAATTAGTATAGATGGTTGATGCTAGACATTGATAGGTTTTGATAAAAACAAGGAAATGTGGTGATGAGTGATCAAGATGGAAGTGATTTGAGAGAGTTTGAAAGAGCTAGCTCCTTTGTCTCTGGTACTATTCATAAGTTAAATTCTGATGAGCAGAGTTCTAATGAGGCCTTGGTGTTGAACATTTCTGCAGGTGGGATGATGCTCCTAACCGCTTTTCCACTAAAGAAACAAGATGTATTTGGTATCAGTATTGCCATTAAAGATGAGAAGATTGTATATGTTGATGTAAGGGTCTGTTGGAAATTTGGAGATATGATAGGTGTCAAGTTTCTTGATCTGGCTGATTCAGATAAAACTCTGATAGAGGGTGTTGTAAATAGTGGCGAGGTACTGGGCGAGCTATAGTATGGTGACGCCGCTAGTAGTTTACGGTTATAGTTGGGGTAATTGTAGTATAAAAATGAGAAAGTACTTGTTATCTGGTGTTATTTGGGTAATATGTAGAGACTGAATTTGTATGATAGTGTGCTTGGTGTTATGCCAAGCATTTAATAATTTAAAATATAATTAATTGAAGGTGTTGGTATGGCAGGCTTTATGTCTGTTGTGCTGGTGCTTTATAACTTAATTAGTAAACACGGTTCCAAATTGCGCAGAAGGGTAACACCATGGCAGAAGGCCTACGCGCGTGTGTCTTAGCAGCAGGAAAAGGCACTCGCATGGGCGGCAGCCAACCCAAAGTGCTCTTTGAAGCAGGGGGGAAACCTCTGATTCATTGGGTTCTTTCAGCGCTCACGGCAGCATCGGTTGGCGGCATTGTCGCTGTAGTTGGCTTCAAGAAAGACGAAGTCATCCGAAAGTTGCCGACTGGAGTTTGCTGGGTTGAGCAGTCGCCTCAACTTGGAACCGGTCACGCAGTAATGTGTGCCCGGTTTTTGTTTGAAAAAAATGAATTTGCTCCAGAACTTGCGGGGTCTCCTATTATTGTTGCTTGTGGCGATATGCCACTGCTAAGTAAAGAGAGTTTTGAAGCTATTGCCGAGATTAGGGATGTGAGTGGTGCCGCTTGTGCGGTATTGACTGTGGATATCCCTGAGGGAAGTGGCTTCGGTAGAATTATTAGAGATAGTGAAGGTAATGTAGAGAAGATAGTTGAAGCGAAAGACTCTACCCCTGAAGAACTAGCGGTGCTTGAAGGTAATACCGGTGTCTTCTGCTTTAGAGATGATGCGCTCTGGGATGCTCTGGATAGTATTGGTAATGATAATGCTCAGGGTGAATACTACCTTACAGATGTTGTTTCGATATTACTTGAGAAGGGCGAGAAGGTTGTCGCTCTTAAATGTAAAGATAATATTGAGGCTCTGGGAGTGAATACTCCTGATGATCTTGAAGTGGTAGAGAAAGCTCTGGCTGAGAGGAAGTAGGCGGCTGGGTTTGAGTTGTTGGTTCACGGTATGAGGATTTTTTGCTAGGCGTGGTTCTTGCTTGGTGATATTACTATTTTGTGTTGGCGTGGTTTGAGCGTCATACAAATTAATATGAAAAATGAGACTGATTGATGAAGATTTTTTACGGAACAAGTCATAGAGCGCTAGGTGAAGAGATATGCCGCGAGCTTGGTATAGCGGCTGGACTGTGCGAAGTAGGGCAGTTCGCTGATGGCGAGACGCAGGTCAGGATTCTTGAAGATGTTAGAGGGCTCGACTGTTTTGTAGTGCAGCCTACATGTATGCCTGTAAATGAAACATTGGTAGAGTTGCTGGTGATGGTTGACGCACTCAGAAGAGCGTCGGCTAGAAGAATCACTGCTGTGGTGCCTTATTATGGATATGCTAGGCAGGACAGAAAGCATGAAGGACGTGTACCTATCACTGCAAAGTTGGTGGCAAACCTTCTTACTACTGCTGGTGTTGACAGAATGCTGTGTATGGATCTACATGCTCAACAGATACAAGGATTCTTTGATATTCCGCTCGATCATCTTACAACGAAGCCGGTTATTGTTAATTATTTGCGTAAAAAACAGCTGGGCGATTTGGTACTTGTTGCCCCAGATGTGGGTAGTGTGAAGATGGCCGACGGCTATGCCCATGAACTAGGTGGTGAGTTGGCTATTATAGAGAAGAGACGTAAGAGTGATGTAGAGATCCAGCATGGTCACGTTATTGGTGATATCTCTGGCAGGAATGCGATCATCGTAGATGATATGATTTCAACTGCCGGTAGCATGGCTAGTGCAGTATCTATAGCAAAAAACGAAGGGGCACTGAGTGTAACTGTAGCAGCAGCTCACGGAATCTTTGTAGGGCCGGCTTGGGATAGGCTCAAAGAGGCAGGGGCGGATGAGATTATTACTTCAAATACCCTTCCACAGGATGAGGCTAAAGCAAAGAAGTATGTCAAGAATTTCAAGGTTCTATCGGTTGCTGGGCTTCTTGCTGATGGTATTGTGAGAATACACCATAATAAGTCGATGAGTACTTTGTTCTAAAATACCTAATATCAAAATAGAGTTTAACATTTTATAAATCAGAGTATTACTTTTGTAAAAATATAATAAGGAGAAATATAGTGGCAGTACTTAAAGTACAGAAGCGTCAGGGCACTGGAAAATATGTTGCTTTTGAAATGCGCAAGGAAGGGATGATCCCTGCTGTGTTGTATGGTAAGGGTGTAGATAATGTCAACCTTGCTGTAAATGAAAAAGAGTTGCAAGAGATTATTGAGAGTGGGGAAAGAATTGTCGATCTAGATATCGAGGGTACTGCTCAAAAGGCGATCTTAAAGGCTGCTCAGCATGAGAATATTGGCGAAAAAATTATTCACGCTGATTTCCGTATTGTTGATGCAAATACTATTGTTCACGTAGAAATTGAGGTAAATATTAAAGGAACTGCTGCTGGTATCGACCAGGGTGGTGCTGTAGAACAGGATCTACACAGAGTACAGATTTCTTGTAAGCCTGCAGATCTACCTGAATCTGTAACTATCGATGTTACTAAACTTTGTATCGGTGATGTTCTATACGTTGGTGATCTTCCAAAGATCGATGGCGTTACTTATACGACTAGTGAACAGGTAGCTGTTGTAAGTTGTCATGGTCTTGCAGCTGCTGAAGAAGAAGGCGAAGAAGAAGAAGGCGAAGAAGAAGCGTAGACCTACATCAAGGCGCAACATAGAAAATGGAGCGATTGATGAAGTATGTTGTTGGACTAGGCAATCCTGGCGAAAAGTACAAGAATACTCGGCATAATATCGGTTTTATGATTGTTGAGAAAGCTGTGCAGATCGCAAATGCTAAGTGTTGTTCTATCGAAGAGACTGAGTATCTTGGAAATGAGAGGGAACAAGTTTCTGGCAAGGGATTCAAGCGTGGTTGTAAAGAATTACTTAGTAGAATCTTTGGATCCAAGAGTGTCGATTGTAGCTGGTGGCATAGTTATCAAAATATGTCTCTATGCGAAGTATCCCGCTCAGACGAAAAAGTCTGCTTTGTAAAGCCTATGACCTATATGAATCTTTCAGGCGAAATTTTTGACTACTTGAGTAGCGAAGTTAGTCCTGAGGATATCCTAGTCGTTGTTGATGAGTTATACCTGCCACTAGGGCGTATGAGGTTTCGGCCAAAAGGTAGCGCTGGTGGGCACAATGGGTTGATCTCTATCGAGAACTCGCTAAAAACCAAGACGTTTAATCGTTTGAGAGTGGGAGTAGGTAGAGCGCATACCGGTGCAGAAGGTGAGAGTGGTCAGCAGGAAAAACTTGAGGGTGAGTCGATTATAGACTTTGTCTTAGGTGAGTTTCCTCAGAGTGAGTCTGCTCTGCTGAATGCGGTGATTCAGTCCGCAGCTGAAGGTGTATTGGCTTGGGCTGGTTCTGGAATTCATCAGGTACAACAACAGTATAATGGAATAAATTTGAGAGTTTAAAATTATAAAGATGTCGAATTGGAAATACTAAAAGTTGAGTCATTTGTGATACTTCTTTAATTATGTAATCCAATTCTACCTTACAACAATGGAGGATTAGTGGTGGCACAGAAATTGTACGAAGCAATGTTTGTCGTGGATAGTAATAAGGCACGTGAGGATTATGCTCACATGGAAGAAGCATGCCACTCTACAATCACTAGACACGGTGGTGAAATTGTAAAGAGCGTTAAGTGGGATGACAGAAAGATGACTTTCGAGATTAATAAGTGCAAACGTGGTACTTATATCTTGGTTCACTTCAATGTCGAATCTACTGCTGTGGCTAAAATTGATAGACAGATCCAGCTTAGCGATCAGATTCTACGTTGTCTAATCACTGTAGATGAAGATGGTATCGAGACTGAAACAGGTGCGGCTTCTAGAGAAAAAGCAACTGAAGAATAAAGAATACTAGACGTAAGTATATCGAGAGTGAGGCAAAGTACTCTCTAGATATTAATACTAATAGGAGAAAAAATGGCTGGTTCGTTTAATAAAGTGATATTGATGGGGAATCTGACAAGAGATCCTGAACTAAGATACACTCCACAAGGTACTGCTGTTACTGATATTGGGCTGGCTATTAACGATAATCGTTCAAAGTCGGAACAACAGAAGACAACCTTTGTCGATGTGACGTTCTGGGAACGCTCTGCTGAGATTATCTGCGAATATATGCACAAAGGAAGCTCAATACTAGTAGAAGGAAGACTTCAAACCGATAGCTGGGATGATAGAGATACTGGTAAAAAGGTCTATAAACTCAAGGTTATTGCGCAGAGCTTTCAGTTTACTGGCGGTAGAGCTGATGGTGATAACAATCAAGGTGGTGGCGGAGCTCAAAGATCGACTGGTAACTTTGGCGGTGGAGCTAAGAGTCAAAATAACCAAGGGCAGTATGGCGGCGGGTCTAGACCTGCTAGAAATAGTGCACCGAGTGGAGGCGGTGGGCAGTATAACGACTTTGACTCGGGTGATTTTGGTGGCGGTGCACCTGATGACGATATTCCGTTTTAATAATTTATAATCCTTTTGAGGAGTGTTTACTGAGCCTTGAAAGATAATCAAATATTAAGTGTAATTATTTTATATATATAAATGAATTTGGAGAAAAAAATGGCAAGAGAAGAGCAACAGCCACATGACCGTTTCGGTGGCAAAAACCCAACTCGTATTGATTACAAAGATATCAATACTTTACAGAAGTATGTTAGTTCACAAGGCAAGATCTTTGAAGCAGCACGTACTGGTACAAGTGCAAAACACCAGCGTAGTCTGGCTACTGCTATCAAGAGAGCTCGTTTTCTAGGTCTAATGAAATTTTGTGGATAATAACTCGTAACGGTATTTCTCGATCTGTCTTACATGAATTGATCGGTTGGAAGATGTTAATGAGTGTCATTATCAATAAGGAAAGGAAAAAGCGATGAAGCTTTTACTAAAAGAAACTATAAAAAATCTTGGTAATGCTGGAGATGTTGTCGATGTCAAAGACGGCTTCGGACGTAATTACCTAGTACCATACGGTAAAGCTGTAGAAGTTACTACTGCAAACGTGCAGGCTATCGAGCTAGAGAAGAAGAAACTTCAAGCTCTTGAAGGCGAAAGAGTACTTACTCTTAAGGAAATCGCTGAACGTATCAATGGTGTTGATATCACTGTTACTGAGAAGGTTAGTGATGGAGAAAACCTATACGGTGCGGTTCAAGCTAAGACAATTGTTGCGGCACTTGCTGAACAAGGTATCACTGTAGATGTTGATGCTATCGTTACAAAGAATCCAATCAAGACTCTAGGTGTTCACCGTGTTCCTGTGAAACTTCACACCGAAGTTATTGCTGAACTAAAGCTATGGGTAGTTGATGAAGATGGTAACGGCGCTGCTGTAGTTGAAGAAGAAGCTACTGAAGAAGTTGCTGAAAGCATTGAAGAGTAGATAACACCCTCGTGGTTGATACTTTTGAAATAGACAGAGTGTGACGCTCTGTCTATTTTTTATTATTTATGAGCTCATTATAGGAGATAAGTTGTTTTATTGTTGCCTAAAGATTGACTTGTATTGACTTTTTAGTAGGTATCGATTAGTATTGTAAGTCGTACTTGTTGTTATGATGTTATGTCTGTAAAGAATGATATGAGAGAATTATGATTGATAATGAAGAGGTTAATGATATTGCCCTAGGCAGACAGGTGCCGCATAATTTAGAAGCCGAGCAGGGCGTACTGGGTGGGTTACTTCTCGCTCCGGAAAGGTTTGAACTGATAGAGGGGCATGTCGAACCAGAAGACTTCTTTAATAAAGGGTATGGTGCTATATTTGGTGCGATGGTAGATTTAAATCGTACAGGCAAACCTATTGATGTCTTACTCCTTAGAGACCTGCTTGAGAGCAGACAGGAGCTCGGGGTGGTTGGAGGAGCCGCAGGCCTCGCTTCCCTTACAGATTCAGTACCTACAGGTGCAAATGTTGAGTACTATGCAAACATTGTACAAGAAAAATCACAGCAGAGAAAACTCATATCTGTTGCTACAAATATTGTCGAGATGGCTAGCGGAGTTGCTGTTAGTAGTTCAGAGCTTATTGATGAGGCTGAGCGAGCTATTTTTGAAGTAGCTGAGCGTAGTACCGGTAATGAAGCCGAAGGGATGAATACAATCATCAAAAAGGCGTGGGCACGTATAGAAGCGTATATGGGTTCAAAAGAGACGGTACATGGCGTAACTACAAATTTCTACGAACTTGACCAATTGCTTACCGGTCTTCATGGCGGTGAACTTATCATTGTTGCTGGTAGACCTAGTATGGGTAAGAGTACCTTTGCGTTGAATATTGCTCGTAAGGTAGCTGTTGAGAATAATCAGGCAGTAGCAATATTTTCTCTGGAAATGACTGCTGAGAACCTAGCAACTAATATTCTTTCTGCTCATGCAAGAATAGATGCGCAGAAGATGCGTAAGGGTGAGATGAATAATGAAGAGCTCGCTCATATAGGTAGAAGTCTTGATTCCCTCGCACAGGCTCCGATATTTATCGATGATTCATCTGTACTCAGTGTCTCAGAGTTGCGTGGTAAGTGTAGAAGGTTGAAGAAAAAACATGATATTCAAATAGTGATAATTGACTATCTACAGCTACTAAGTGGTTCATTAAAGTCTGCTCAACGAAGTCGTGAGCAGGAAGTTGCGGAAATCTCTCGTGGTCTGAAAGCTCTCGCAAAGGAATTAGACATTCCAATCGTAGCTCTCTCACAGCTCAGCCGTAAGGCTGAGGGTAGAGCAGACTCAAGGCCTATGATGTCAGATCTGCGTGAGTCTGGAGCGATAGAGCAGGATGCGGATGTAATTGCACTTCTCCATAGACCAGACTACTACAACCCTGAGGAATCTCCTGGGCAGGCGGAAGTCATTATTGCAAAACAAAGAAATGGCCCTACCGATACGGTAAATCTTGCATTTATAAAGAATAAACTAATGTTTGAACCTTTGAGCATGAGGCCTGAAGAGGGATTTAATAGAAGCTAGTTCAAGAATGTGTAGGTGGTAGATGCATTGTTCCTGTTGCTTTTACTATTCAAATTATGATAGATGGTAGAATGGAAATTGTTTATTAAATTATTATTTAAGCAATAAAAATACGGCATTTTGTAGGGTAATATTTATTGCTAAGTACTTTTTGCTAAGCAACTTGTGTTGTTCATGTTGAAAGTGTGTGATATTTTAGTGAAGAATAATGTTTTTATAATTGACTGTTTTTTTAAAATGAATTATCATGAAATTTGAAATTGGTAGTATGTGGGCAAATTGTGATTTTTTGGCTGATGAAAGTCGCTGAAGGGAAGATCAATGAGTAGTGATGCATTAACAGATAGCTTGACTCAGACTCGTGCTGGAAAGTATTTGACCTTTTTTCTAGCTGATGAAGAATATGGTATTGAAATAATGAGGGTTAGAGAGATTTTCGGTATGTTGCCGATTACACTAGTTCCTCAAACACCTGAGTTTGTCAAAGGTGTTATAAATCTTAGAGGTAAAGTGATACCTGTAATAGACCTCAGACTAAAATTTAAAATGGACAATAGAGCGTATGACAAGGAAACTTGTATCATAGTTGTAGAAGTTGATGATGTGCATATGGGAATTGTTGTTGATACAGTGCAAGAAGTACTTGACATTGTCAACGAAGATATTGAAGATTCTCCACACTTTGGGACAAATGTTGATACTGAATTTATCCTAGGCATGGGCAATAAAGAGAATAGAGTGACAATCCTCTTGGATGTTGGAAAGGTTATATCAAGTGAAGAGTTAGTTCTTGCCTCGGCTCTTGGTGGAGATGAGTAGGTATTGGTGTAAAGATATCATTATATATTGTTTATGATGTATAGCCGAAAATAAATAATTAGTTAATTGATTGATTTTTTGAGATAATAGAACTTGTATACTCGTTTTAATTGAGGAGTGGGTGATGAAATTAGGCACAAAAATTTTCTTAGGGTTTAGTGCAATACTTGTGATTTTGATTGCGCTTGGCGTGGTTGTTATTTTCCAGATGTATGCTGTAGAGAGGGAATCTACTGTTCTAGCTAAAGAGTACGTGCCTGAGTTTGTTAAAATATCAGCAGTGAATCAGAAAGTACTCCAGATGAGAATGCATGTTCTTTCTGCGACTTTAACTAGAAGTAATGATGATGTCATTAAAGCAAGAGAAGCCTTTGGTCCAGTAAAGACTGATATTCAGGATTTTGCTGATTTTGTAAGCAAGTCAGAACACATGGTATTAGGTAAAGAAAAAGCTTTAGAAATGAGCAGTACTATGGCTACCTATGGTGAATCATGTGAAAAGATGTACTCTGAAATAGCGGTAATGAGAGAGCAGTTCACTTTCCTTGTAAAGTATGGTGGTATATTTGTCGAAACAGGTAATGAAGTTAGTGCTATGCAGAGCAAAACTCTGGCACTGCTCAATAAGCCAGAGGACTTCGCTCAAAGAAAGTTACTTGAAAAAAGAGTCTTTTTAGTATTTGATCTCTTGCAGAGAGGGCTCTTGATAAGATTGAAGACTGCTTCTGCACTCTACAATTCTAGCCGTGAGTCTCTAGCTAGTGTTGTTTCTGAGGACTTCCCAGTACTTGCCGAGGATCTTAAAAAGATCAATCAGCTCAATCCAACCGGTGAAGAGAAAGAGAAACTGGAAGAAATGATAGCTCTTAGTGCGAAGTATAAATCTACAATAGATAAATATCTTACAAGTTGGAATGATCTCGATAAGGCTCGTGAGTCAATCGCTGTCGTAGGGACGAAATTTGCAGAGGTTTCTAATAGTGTCGGTGATGCGGCTAGTAAGCAGGCTGTGAATATTGCAAATGAAACCCAAGAATCATTAATAAGTGCAATTTACGTACTAATTTTTGGTCTACTTGTTGCCGTGGCTATTGGTATTATAATGGCAATCATTATTACTAGAGGAATTACTGGACCTATTAATGCAATTATTGCAAATCTTGATGAGGCTGGTGAACAGGTTGCAGCTGCATCCAACCAGATATCATCTGCAAGTCAGAGCTTGGCTGAAGGGGCTACAGAGCAGGCTGCATCGCTTGAAGAAAGTTCGTCTGCTCTTGAAGAGATGGCATCTATGACAAGGCAGAACGCTGATAATGCAGGTAATGCTAATCAGATGATGAGTCAGACACAAGAACAAGTTACTAATGGTGCAAGAGCTGTAACAAATATGTCTGCTGCTATGACTGAGATCAATACTTCTTCTGAACAGACTTCAAGAATTATCGGTACTATCGAAGAGATTGCTTTCCAAACAAATCTACTCGCTTTAAATGCTGCGGTTGAAGCGGCAAGAGCAGGTGATGCAGGTAAAGGCTTCGCAGTGGTTGCTGATGAAGTAAGAAATTTAGCTCAACGTTCTGCACAGGCTGCAAGAGATACTGCTGAGTTGATTGAAAGCACTGTTGCAAGGGTAAAAAATGGCTCGTCTATTGTTCAAGAACTACAGACAAGCTTTGGAGAAGTAGAAGGGTCTGTAAAGCACTTTGGTGGTCTTATAAATGAGATTAGTGCTGCGAGTAATGAACAAGCTCAAGGTGTGGATCAGGTCAATACTGCAGTTGCTCAGATGGACAAGGTTACTCAGACAAACGCAGCAAACGCTGAAGAGTCTGCATCTGCATCAGAAGAGCTAAGTGCTCAAGCTGCGCAGCTTCGTTCGCTTGTAGGTGAACTTAATACAATTGTGACTGGTACAAACTCAAATACGAGCAACTTCTCTGCTCAAAGAAGGCCTGCAAATATGAATCGACTATCTGCTCCAAGTGACAGACCGCATAGTAGTCAATCATTCTCTAGATCTAATAATAATCTTGTAAAGCCTCATGAAGTAATTCCGCTAGATGATGATGATGATTTTGAAGATTTTTAAATCTTTTTTGAGCAAATTAATTTATAAAAGATAGTATGATTAAATAAAAAGTCCTTTACTCAAATAATGGAGTAAAGGACTTTTTATTTAATCATAGTGTCATAATCATTATATTTAGTTTTGCGTGCTGAAGCATCAGGTGACTTGGTTTACATGGTATATCATATCGAGG
Source organism: Planctomycetota bacterium (assembly GCA_965140405.1). Taxonomy (GTDB): domain Bacteria; phylum Planctomycetota; class SZUA-567; order SZUA-567; family SZUA-567. The sequence goes on along the minus strand of OZ223208.1, from coordinate 3,516,836 downwards.
GCACGTCTTGTCTCTTTTACATCATGGACTCTAAATATTTGTGCTCCTTGTTGGTATGCCATTACTGCTAGTGATAGGCTTGCTTCAACCCGTTGGTTTACTTCAAGGTTGAGGGCATGGTCGATCATCGACTTCCTACTTACGCCTATTAGTACTTGGTGCCCTAACTCGACAAACCTAGAAATATTCTGCATTAACCTGCAATTATCTTCAAATGATTTCCCAAAGCCAAAACCTGGGTCTATAATAATCTTACCAAGTGATATCCCGGATTTAACTGCTAGATTGATGCGCTCTTTAAGGAAGAAAATGACCTCTTCAACGGTATCAGAATACTCTGGCGAGTCTTGCATATCTTTGGGTAAACCCTGCATATGCATTAGTACCAAATCTGCGTTATACTTAGAAACTACATCGAGCATACGTTTGTCGTTTCCAAGTGCAGTGATATCGTTTATAATATTTGCACCAGATTTTAGTGCTTCTTCAGCTACTACAGATTTATTAGTATCAATACTTATCGATACGGAGGATGTTTTTCGTAGCTCTTTAACAATAGGTATGACCCTTGAAAGTTCTTCACTTTCGCTGATAAAATCTGCGCCTGGGCGAGTGCTTTCTCCTCCAATATCGATAATGTCTGCTCCAAATGCTATCAATTCTTTGGCTTTTGATACTTGATAGTCAATATCTAAGTAAGATGAAGAGCCATCAGAGAAGGAATCAGGGGTAGCATTTATTATACCCATTATGATTGGGCGAGTAAGGTTTGTCATAGTATATGTGCTCTTTTTTGTAGTTATATATGTTTTGCATATTAACAAACGCAAAAAATATTTGTTATAAATTAATAATTCACTATAATCAATTGAGTTAGTGTTAGTATATTGTTTGTTAAAGGAAATGAAAGAGTATAGTGAAATGGATAAGCGAAAAAGTAAGATGCAGATCGTTTATGACTTTTTTAAAAGTGAGATAGAGAGTGGCGCATATCTTCCAGGTGAGCTGTTTCCCTCTGAGGCACATATTGCAAGCCAGTTCAATGTCTCAAGGCCAACGATTGCAAAGGCTAAAAATCTTTTAAGAGAGCAAGGTTTTATCGCAAAAAAAGGTGGCTATGGGACTATTGTCGCAAGTAGTAAGCAGACAGGGAAGAAGCAAGAGCTGAAGCTTGGAGTGCTTATTCCATCTATGGGTGCTACCGGTATCTTCGAACCGATTTGCGGTATGATTGCTGACAGAGCGACAAGCAGTGGATTTAAATTGGCTGTAAATGAAGAAAATTTTTCGTTGATGTGGGGAAGAGGTGGCTTTACTTCTGAAAAGAATGGGAAAAATGCTGAACTTCTTGCTAAGAGATATGCTGACGAAGGAGTTGACGGTATATTTTTTGCTCCGCTTGAATTATTTGAACAAGCAGATGAAATAAATTTGCGGGTAGCTGAAATATGTAGGGACGCTGAAATACCACTGGTGCTGATTGATAGTGATATGGTAGACTATCCTCTTACTAGTGGGTATGATGTAGTTGGTCTGAACCATGTAGAAGCTGGTTACCTTGTTACAAAACATATTATTGATACTGGGTGTACTTCGATAGCTTTTCTGACAGCTGAAAATGTAGCTAGGACTATAAAGAAGAGAATTGTCGGAGCAAGAATGGCTATAGAGCAGAGCGGCTTGCCAGATGATACTTTGATAATCGTTGAAACCAAGTGGGGACATGATGATGAAATCATTGAAAAGCTCAGGAGTCATACCTCTTTAGATGGCTTGATATGCTTTAGTGATACCCCGGCTGCTTCTATTCTACCCAAGCTTATTACGGAAGGGTATGATATCCCAAACAAGTTCAAGATCATAGGTTTTGATGACTCTAGCTATGCAGAACTTTTAAAGATACCCCTAAGCTCATATAGACAACCGTGTGAGGCTATTGCTGAGAGTGCGGTGAGTCTACTTCTTAGTAGAATTGAGAATCCTGATTTTCCTCCTAGAACATTGAGCATAAAGGGTGAGTTGATTCCTAGAGAGTCGACAGTACCTATAACAAGTATTTAGAATGTAAGGCGTCATATATTGTTTTATAAAAAAGAGAAAGCTCAGGCTTTCTCTTTTTTATATATGCTTTCTAATTATTTAATTACTGTTCAGAAGTAACATAAATATATCAAAATAGTAAAGCTGGGTTGTGATGGGAAAAACTACTTTTAATAGCCCTAGCTGTAAATAATAATAATAATTAAATTGCATATTATATATTAGATCGTATATTATCGAAGCATGAAAAACAGAGCAGTCGTGTAACAACTTTACGGAGAAACATTGTGGGTATAGTTGATAGTAAAAGTGATGTGTTTGGTGAGAATAATTTTCTGATAAGAGCAGGGACGGTAGATGATCTGGAATTTTTAGTTCGGCTTGAAAATGAGTCCTTTCCTCTATATCTTAAAAGTACAAAGAGCAGTATAAAGAATAGTATAGTCTCAAATTCACAGGTCGTTTATATTGCTGAGATAAGTCAAGAGGACAAAGTAATACCTGTTGGTTCATGCATTGCATTTATTTACAAACATTCTTTACGTATATATTCAATTGCTGTTGATTCACACTTTAGAAAGCAAGGTGTTGGTGAGGCACTTATCAATAGAATGCTCGAGATTGCTCTTACTTCCAATTATAGTAGTATCACTCTTGAGGTTGATGCGAGTAATTCGAGTTTGATAGATTGGTATCGCAAACAACAATTTGAAATTATTCAGTATCTTCAGGATTATCACGGTAAAGGTGATTCGGCATACCGAATGGTGAGGAAGCTCGAGGTTGATAATCCGTTACTACAACCTTTTGTTATTGTTAGTGATACTATAACTAATAGCTATTTGAGTGACACTACACTTAGTAATATTATTTCACCTGAGGAGTATATTGCTGGTGAGGTGTTTTCCAAGTCTGACCGCTTTAAAGTAGTCAACTTATGTAGGTCGTATAAAACTCATTCTATGGGGTATTATGTTTCATTGATGGCTGCGGCGAGAAATCATAAAATTACACCGTCGATTATGGCAATAAAGGATATTTCAAACCTTGCTATTGCTCAGAGTTTGTTGGACGAAATATCCGATCAATTAATAAAAGAGAAGAGTCATACTTCTTTAGACTCAATTGTAGACTTAGTTGTTATTTTAGGAAAGACTTTGTCAGGAAAATATACTGCTCTAGGTAAAAAACTTTATGAAGTCTTTGAGGTGCCATTCTTCTCTATTACAATTGAATTAGGCTCAATAATCAAGGTGAAGAAGATACTAATGCTTTCTGTAAAAACAGTTATTGATAACTATGGAGAAGTATTTAAGAAAGCACTCACCGAGCTATCTAAAAAGAGACGGTATAGACGTACTAGACTTAAAACCTATAAATATGACCTCGCTATACTTGTCAATGAAAAAGAAGCAACGCCACCTTCATGTCCTTTGGCATTAAAAAAGTTTGCTTTGGCAGCTGAAAAAGTTGGTTTTTTTGTTGAGTTTATTACTAAGTCTGATGCTAGAAGAATTTGTGAATTTGACGCTCTCTTTATAAGGGAGACTACGGCTGTAGAAAGTCATACATACTCTATTGCGCGAAATGCCTACACTGAGGGGCTCGTTGTTATTGATGATCCGTGGTCGATATTATTGTGCTCCAATAAAATATATCTTTATGAGCGACTCAAGAATGCAGGGGTTTGCCAGCCTAGAAGCTGGTTGTTCTCAAAGAAAGCATTTCGTAATACTGATGTATCGTCATTAACCTTTCCACTAGTCTTGAAATTGCCAGAAAGTTCGTTTTCATTAGGGGTATACTGCGTAAATAATATTGAAGAGTTGAAGGTCAAGATAAATGCTATGTTTGAAAATAGCTCAATGGTTATTGCTCAGGAATTTCTTGAATCTGATTATGACTGGAGAATTGGTATTATGGATGGTTCGCCAATTTTTGCCTGTAAGTACTATATGGCAAATGGGCATTGGCAGATATATAACTGGAACTCGGAACAGAATGAAGAATTTAGTGGAAATTCAGAAACTATAGCTGTTAATCAGGTGCCGGGCAATATTTTAAAGGCAGCAGTGAAAGCGTCGTCCCTTATAGGGAATGGGTTGTATGGAGTAGATTTAAAAGACATTGATGGTAAGGCATATGTTATAGAAGTAAATGATAATCCAAATATTGATGCTGGGATTGAAGATAGTTTGCTTGGTGATGAGCTATATATAAGAATACTGACTTCAATATTTAATAGAATTGAGATTGAGCGGCAGCAAGTCCGGTACTTAATATAAAGGTAGAAAAAGAGTGATTCATCCAAGTACAATTGTAAAGCCTGTCTCCCCGCTAATTGGTAACGGGGTATTTGCTACTGAATTATTAAAGAAGGGGACAATTGTTGTCGTTAGAGATAGATTTGACATTGTCTTGTCTCAACAGGAATTCTCTGATCTACCCGAAGTTTATAAAGCCTCTATGGAGACATATCTATATCATGATAAACACGGGCATCTCGTCCTAAGCTGGGATCATGCTAGGTATATGAATCACAGTTGCTCAAGTAATACTATGATGACCGATTATGGCTTTGAAATAGCTGTCAGAGATATACTTCCTCAAGAAGAAATTACCTCTGAATATGGTTTACTTAATATTCAGGAGCCGTATAAACTGGAGTGCGGGTGTCAGGATTGTAGGGTTAATCTATGTTGTGATGATATTGACAGGTATGCAGAAGAGTGGGATTGTTTGATAAAGGAGAGTATCAAGCTGGTGCCTTATATTGAACAACCATTGATATCTCTATTGAATAGAGAGGTAATAGACAACATTATGAAGGTTGTTGACGATGAACATTATTCTTCGGTGCGTAACTTAAAATGGGGTAAATCATTGAATAATGGAGCTGGAAATATGAAAAATACTATGTAATGGTTATTTTCTAAAAGCAGCAATACCGTTGGTATTTATAAGGAAAGGAAAGCTTGTGACTTTCTTTTCTTTTTTTATTCTTTCTGACATTTTCATATTGCGAGCAAAATCCTTGATTACTTGGGGATAACTTGTAGAATAATAATTGATTATGTAGGTATGGTTTGAGGTGAACTTTATATTGTCCATTGTAGGAGTCTTTTAATGTTTGCAAATCAAAGGCAGATGAAGATTTACTTGCTGTTAAGGGAGGAAGGGCAGGCAAAAGTAAGCTACCTCAGCCAAAAATTCGCTGTCTCTGAACCGACTGTTAGGCAGGATCTAGCAAAATTGGAGAGTGAAGGGTTGGTAATTAGAGAGCATGGTGGCGCATACCTGAAAAATATGTCTGAGAAGGTACGTACGCTATCTCTTGAGCATAAAGATAATATGACAATGAAAGCTGCTATTGGAAGAAAAGCGGCTACTCTGATAAATGATGGTGATTCACTGATAATTGATTCAGGTTCAACTACAACTGAGATCGCCAAGAATATGACCTCTATGAGTGAATTAATGGTCGTTACTAGTGCACTAAACATTGCTCTTTTACTTGGGACTAATTCTGAGATAAAGATACTTATGCCGGGAGGAGAGTTTCTGGCTCATACGCTATCTCTGACTGGAGCTAGGTCGGCAAACTTCTTTGAAGAAGTTCATGTTGAGAAGTTATTCCTTGCCGCGCATGGGATCTCTCATGAGGCTGGTGTCACAACGCCGGGATTCAACGATCTCGCTATAAAAAAATCTATGATAAGTTCGGCGGAAAAGATTTATCTGACTGTTGACTCTACCAAGATTGATAATACCTCGTTTGCTGTTATCTGTGGACTTTCAAAAATTGATTATCTGATAACAGATTCTGGAATTACTAGTGTCCAGAAGAGAAAACTCGAGGATGCTGGGATAGAGGTTATTGTGGCTGATGATTTATAGAGGATAAATTTATTACTGGTGTATTGGCATTTCAACAGCAGAAGTATCTCTAGTGATACTTCTGCTGTTTTTTGTATTAATTGAAAAGTCTAAATGCAATAGTTGCAAAGCGTTTTACAATCGATGGCTGCATGCGGTTCATAGTCCAAGTCTCGGCTATTCGTTTACTAAGAAAGCCCATGGTTGGGAATGAGTGCTGCTGGAATAGAATCTTGTGCATACGGATTTTGTTCTGAATAATGGTGCACCATTCATTGATCATTTCGCCACTTCCTTCACCTATAATGGTTGCAGAGTAGACCCTACCTGTAGTACTGCAAAGAACTCTTACAAAGCCATCTTCTAGCTTCTCAGCTATTGCTGCGCCGTAGCCATCGTATGGGATAGTGATCTCTTCATACTTTACACCCTTCTTATCAAGTTCAGCTTTGGTCGGCCCTACATGTGAGAATTGTGGTTCTGTAAAGACTGTCCAAGGGACTAGGAACTTCTTATAATTCATCTTAAAAGGCATCATTGAATTCATTAGAGCAACCATTCCTTGGTGCATCGCTGCATGTGAGAATAGAGCGAAGCCGTTACAGTCTCCGCAAGCATAGATTCCCTTAGTAGAAGTGCGCAGATGCTTGTTTACAGCAATAGCTCCAGATTCGTTGAGTTTGATTCCGGCGTTTTCAAGTTTTAATGGGGTGTGGTCGTAGCTTCTGCCTGCTGCTAGAAGGAGCTTTTCTACCTCTATTGTCTCACCGTTTTCTGTCTCAATTACGGTCTTGTCGCCTTCCATTCTAATGCTTTTTGGGCTGTCTTTTCTGTATATCTTTATACCTTCATTAGTCAATACTTTTTCGAGGACATCTACCGCATCATGATCTTCTCTCCATAATAGCTTTGGCCCTCTAATAATCATACTTACTTTACACCCAAGGCGGTTGAACCCTTGTGCCATCTCGCAGGCTATAGCACCGCCACCTACAACAAGCATACTCTCTGGGACTTTATCAAGGCTGAAAATATTTTCATTGGTAAGGTAATCAATGTCGTTTACTCCTTCAAATTTCGGTACTGCAGGCCTTGTGCCGGTAGCTATAAAGATCTTCTTCGCAGAGTAATCAGTAGTGCCTACGCGGACAGTATGGCGGTCAACAAATTCTGCCCCGCCTTTGCCTAGCAGTAGGGTCACCTTGTCAAACATTTTAAGAGTCTTTGCCTCACCGATATAATCTAGGCTGTTTTGTATGTTTTTAAAGATGTTTCCCACCTTGGGTGTGAAGTTTTCACCGAGAGAATATTCACTTAGTCGTTTGCTGGAGTGAGCTATTTTGGCTATTTGGAGTACTGCCTTGCTAGGAATACAGCCAACATTCATACACTCGCCACCTATCTTGTGTTTTTCTATTCCTAGAACTTTGAGTCCCATCTCTGCTCCCATTACTGAGAGAGCCATGCCTGCTGGACCTAGACCTATTACTATCATATCGTACTGGTACTTCATTTTTTTCTCCTCAATCAAAAGACAGTGCGCTTGTGGCATTTGAAGATAATATTATAAGGATTTCTTTGCTTTTTCGCAAAACTAAATTTGTAGGATATATTTTAGGATGCGTAATAAAATATAGGTACACCTTAAATTTTCAAGGTGTACCTATATTTTGATGCTTTATAGAGTTGAAATAACTTACATTCTGCTTGGTTTTTTACCCTGGTCATTTAGCATTGCTGTATTAACATCTTTAGGAAGAATAAGTTTTTGATTAATGTTTAGCATTGGTTGACCATGCTTGTCCTTCTTCAATTTATTGATATTTGAGATATAGCTTACCATTTCTGGAGTGCTGTTTCTATAAACTCTCCATAATACCTGGCTAAGACCTTCACCTCTTCGTACTCTTACTTGCTTGCCATCAAGTAATTCGATGCTTTGAGTTGGCTGAGATTGAGCAAACTCTGTCTGGTACTCTTCAAGGCCGCTTACTCCGTTGTACTGTTCCTCTGATTCGAAGCCTGCTTGGGTATTTAGAGGTTCGGTAAGAAGATCGTCATTGTATGCAACAACATTGAATTGTGACTCATCAATATTTTCTCCCGTGGCTGCTTGGATTATTTGTGCGCCTTGAGTAGATCGTTCGTTTTGAAGTCTTAGTGCAGATAGCTGGGTACTCCATGATTCCTTTGCTTGGGAGAAATCTTGGCTGATAGACTTTAATTGATCTTGCATAGTATCTAGTTCCTGCTCTAGCTGTAGGTTTGTAGCTTCAGCTGAAGCAAGTTGCATTGTATAATCGCTCTTTATATTTTCTTTCTCTGTCTCGATATTGTTCCAGCTTAGTATCGGCATAAGCACTAGCATTAGACACGCAGCAGCTGCAAGAGTTGTCGCATATGATGATCTGCGAGAGCGTTTGGCTGCAATTTCGTCAAGCACCTTTACCTTGTTGTACTCTTCGCTTGCAAGCTCTACAAGGTCTTCTTTGTCAGCCTGAAGGTTTGGTACGGTCTCCGTCTTGAATACATTGTTTTCAAATTCAAGAATTTTGATCTTCTCTCTAATCTTTTCAAGTCTTCTGATTCTTCTACCTTGTTTTTCTGTAAGCCTTTCGAGTTCACTGGTGCTCTTTATTGCATTGTCACGCTCTGTAAGAGTCTTGCTTAGCTCGTCACTTAGTGAGTCTATTAGTTCACTCTGTGATATGAACTCTGAACTTTGAGAGTGGCAAGATGCATGTGCCGATGCTAGTTGATCTTGTAACTCTGAGATAGTTCTACTCATCATATCGATAGTACTAGTATTTGTACGTAGTTCTTCACCATGTTTCAATTGAGCTGATGATAGCTCCTCTTCGTTCTTTTTGAGAAGGTTGCTGTATGCGGTGCTCAGCCTCTGGATAGATTCATCCTTTTCAAGTATTATCTGGCTCTGACTACTGCTGATTGAGTTAGCGGTGAATAGCTGACCGTGTAGAAGCTCGATCTCGTTACCAAATGTAAGGAGTTCGTGCTCTGTACGGTCTGCTTCTTCTCTTAGGTCGTATATCTTTGCTTCAGCTTTTGCAAGCATACGGCTCTCCTCAGCAATCTGCTCTATGTAACTTGCATGGAGTGTCTTTAGCTCTTCCATATGTGTTCCTTGGAGGACTAGTGTCTCATCACGGTTGCTTAGTTGTTCCTCTAAGCGTTCTTTATCAAGTTGGCTGAGAACTAGACCTTCTTCAACCTGTTTTGCCCAAATCTTCATTGTCTCAAGCTCTTCTTCAGGCTTACTCTTTTTCAGGCTCCATTCTTTTTCTGCTGGTCGTGATGGCTCTAGGTCGAGTATAGCTTGTTCGAAATCAATAACATTGGTTTCAACTGGTGTGCTTCTGCCGATACTATCAAAATCAATGCAATCGAAGGTTTCTTCTTCTAGCTCTTCCTCTTCTACTTCTACAATTTCAGCTATATCGATATTAAGAACTTCTACCTCTTCATAATCACCTATCTCTGCGATCTCTACATCATCAATATACCAGTCGTCGCTCTCTTCGATATTTATACTCTCTTTTGCATTGTCTTCATTGTCAGAGTAGAATTGTGAGATTTCATCTTCGTGTTCTACTTCGCCAAAGAATGCGATTGAGCGAGCGATTGCGTACTCTCTCTCTTCTTTTGAGAGTGCGTACTCAGGGGTGAATGGGATAATAGCCTCGTCATTATCGCTATCTCCGCCTTCAATAACTTCAAGTTTTGGAGGAATATACTCACTTTGAACAGGTTCTTTTTCTTCATTATCGAGTTCATACTCTTCTGTAGGCTCTGTCATACCACTACGCAAGTATGCAGATTTTATGAGTTCTTCCGACTCTAAAATGTCAGACTCATCGCTATTTAGAGATTCTGGTGTGACTGACTCTTTGATGTTGTCTATTGGTTTATCACCTTCTTGATCGGAAATAAGAGCGTCTAAGAGTGCTTCAGCAAACTCTTGATCGTCTTCTTCCATAGCTAGAAGCTCTATTAGCTCGTCACTAAAGCCTTGTAATCTATATTGCGCCAAAGTTTCTTTTGCAGACTTCATCTTGCTTCTCCAATATTAGGTAATATGTTGTAAATTTCAGGCTATATCTATGCCGTTAGTACTTTATCGGTCATTAGAGAGTTTCAACTACAGTCGAAATTGTGGATTTATTGATTTTTTTCAAAGGGTGCTTCTGTGCCCGGTCATTTGCAAGACTGTTTTGTTTACTTTTTTAAAAGTAAATCAAGGTAAAGCGAAGCTTTGCCGCAGAATTTAGTTATAGCTAGTATAGAATTCAGTGGTTAGAGTCTGGTCAATGCAGTTCGTATCGGCTATGCCAATACGAACCACCTTGGGCATAACGTTAACCACCGATTTTTATATTCTCCGGTAAAGCTTCGTTTTATCCTCAACCTACCTTTGAAAAAGGTAGACGAAACGTCCATGCAGATGGACGAGGGCGCAGAAGCGCCCTTGTTTGACAAATTTCTTTCTAAATTTAAAATGTTGATATATAAACACATATTGATAGAATATAAACAGAGTTATAAACTACCAAATAATTAATAACATAGAAAGAGATAAAATGAAGGGAATCGTACTTGCTGGAGGTGCTGGCTCTAGGCTACACCCTATCACCATGGCAATTAGTAAGCAGTTACTGCCGATCTATGATAAACCTATGATATACTACCCTCTGAGTACTTTGCTACTAGCTGGTATTAGAGAGATACTCATTATAAGCACTCCGCATGACCTGCCGATGTTTCAAAGACTTCTCGGTGACGGTGAGCGTTTTGGGATAAAACTCGAGTATGCTGAGCAACCAAACCCTGATGGCCTAGCGCAAGCATTTATTATAGGTAAAGAATTTATAAGTGATGATACCTGCTGTCTCGTACTTGGTGATAATATCTTCTATGGTCACGGCTTTACAGATCTACTAAAGAACGCTTCTGAGATTGAAAACGGTGCAGTGGTATTTGGCTACCCAGTGAGTGATCCTGAGAGATATGGTGTGATAGAGTTCGACGCTGATGGTAAGGCAATCTCACTGGAGGAAAAACCTGAAAATCCAAAGAGTAAATACGCTATACCAGGTATATACTTCTATGATAATAATGTAGTAGGGTATGCAGAGAATCTCAAGCCTAGTGCTAGAGGTGAGTTGGAGATAACGGATCTGAACCGTATATACCTTGAAGCTGGGACTCTCACCGTTGGTAAGTTTGGTCGAGGTGTAGCTTGGCTTGATACTGGTACTAATGACAGTCTTATGGAAGCGGGTGAATTTGTCCGTGCTATAGAAAAACGTCAGGGGCTCAAAGTAGCGTGTCTTGAGGAGATTGCTTATGAAAATGGTTGGATTGGCTCTGAGAATTTGAATGAAGTCGCTCAGCTCCACGGTAAGAGTGCATATGGTGAGTATCTTCGTAATTTAGCAAAGAGCATATTATAAAATAAGTAAGGGCAGGGAAGTGGAAAAGTTTGAGACAAATATAGAAGGAGTCTACCTCTTAGAGCCAAAAGTATTCGGTGATGAGCGGGGATTTTTTATGGAGACCTACTCAAAAGAGGTATTTGGGAATCTTGGGATAGATATAGAGTTTGTTCAGGATAATCATAGTAAGTCTGGAGCAGGAGTACTGCGTGGGCTTCACTATCAGCTTGGAAGAGAGCAGGCAAAATTAGTAAGGGTAATATCTGGGGCAGTATATGACGTCGCTCTGGATATTAGAAAGGGTAGCCCTACATTCGGTCAGTGGTACGGTGTAGAGTTGAGTGGAGAGAACAAGAGGCAACTCTATATCACTAGAGGGTTGGCTCATGGCTTCTTTACCCTTTTAGACAATACGGAATTTCTCTATAAATGCTCTGATTTCTATGCTCCAGAAACTGAGAGGACTATTCTTTGGAATGATCCGGATCTTGGGATTGACTGGGGTATAGATGGCACTGAAAGCATTATCTTGTCTGCCAAGGATGAAGTTGGAGTACTTTTAAAAGATATGCCTGAAAGTGACTTGCCAGTGTATTAACAAGAACCTTTGTGATTTATTGCTTTTTGTTTGAGCGGCTGTTTTTGTAACAGTCGCTTATTTATTTGTGCTATTGTGATTATGCCTAGCGTGTGTATCAGGGGCATAATAGCTAGAAGCCCTCCTAGAGTCAGGAGGGCAACGGCATATATAAGTACAGCTCAAATTCTGGCGTTAAGTCGAACGGATAAGATTGAGTAGTTCGTCAGCACTCATGCGTCCGCCTAGATCGCTACCTTCTAGTAATTCCTTGGCTAGACCTCGTTTGTGCTTATGGAGCTCTATAATCTTCTCTTCTATTGTTCCTGCCGCAACAAGTCGGTAGATAGTAACAGGGCGGGTTTGCCCGATTCTATGCGCTCTGTCAGATGCTTGGTCTTCAACTGCTGGGTTCCACCATGGATCCATATGGATAACATAGTCAGCAGCTGTCAAGTTTAGCCCCTGTCCACCTGCTTTAAGGCTGATCAGGAAGAAGTCACCATCGCCATCTTGGAAGTCCTCAACAAGCTTCTCTCTCTTCCTCGCTGGTGTTGAGCCGTCAAGATATTGGTAACTGTAACCCTTCTCATCCAGATAGTCTCTCAATATATGTAAGTGATCAACAAATTGGCTGAAGACTAGAGCCTTGTGCTTATTCTCTATCAACTCCTCTGCAATCTCACCAAATTCCTTGAGCTTTGAACTCTCTATATCTGACTCTTGACGAACAAGCTTGGTATTACAGCATGCTCTACGTAGTCTCATGATCTCTGCTAAAATCTGGATGCCATCACCACGTTTACCGTTATTCTCTCTTGCTTCCTCTATATCTTCAAGTGCCTTGGTGCGGAGTGCTTCGTAGAATGCGGATTCTTCAGCTGACATTTCAACACTCTTGGTGATCTCTGTACGTGATGGTAGCTCGTCAAGAACTTGACTCTTATCACGTCTGAGAATAAATGGATGGATGAGCTTTTTAAGGCGTTCCTTTGCTTCTTGGTCACCATCCTTCTCGATAGGGAGTGAGAAGCGTATGCTGAAGCGTTTGTGGCTACCTAACAGGCCTGGATTGATAAATCTAAATATGTTCCAAAGCTCGCCGAGGTGGTTCTCTAGTGGTGTACCGGTGGTTACCATCTTGAAGTCACTCTTGAGAGCCATAGCTGCTTTTGATCTCTTTGTGGCAGCGTTCTTTATCGCTTGGGCTTCATCGAGTACAACTGTGTGCCACTTCTTCTCTGTCAGCAGTGTTGTCTCCTGTTGGAGCATGGCATAGCTACAAACAATAATATCAAATTTACCAGCATTTTCTATCATTAGCTCTCTATCGTCAATACCAAATAGGTGTGGGCAGAGGGTTGGAGCAAACTTTGCAGTTTCATTCATCCAATTGAAGCAGACCGAGGTTGGAGCGATAACTAGTGCAGGGCCGCCTTTACCCCTAGAGATAAGTAGAGTGAGTGCTTGGATTGTCTTACCTAGACCCATGTCATCGGCTAGACATGCACCAACATTCCAGTCTGCTAGTGTGGATAACCATTCAAACCCTTCCTGCTGGTAGTCGCGTAGTTCTGCTTGCAGGGTGGAAGGGACTTCAAACTCTTGAGGTGTTTTCAGCTTTCCTACCTGTTTCTTCCATTCAATATCAGCTTTGAAATCACCTGCTTCGTCGGCTAGTTCTTCAAGAGCAAGTGCTGCTAGAGGATTTACAACTAGCTCTCCGTCCTTTATCTCGCTGTATGCTGCTATCTCTTCGATACGCTTTCTAAAGTTATCAGTAAGTGCAAGGTACTTGTCCTCGCCTAGTGGTACAAATCTACCCTTTGAGTGTCTAGTCATCTCAATAAGACGTTTCATGTCAATATAGAGGTCGTCATCAACCTTTACCTTGCCGCTTATTGCAAACCAGTCATTCTTCTTCTCTATCTTCATACCTAGTGAATTGGTATTTGATTGACCTCGGATACTGACCTGCCCACCTTGTGGCCACTCTATAATAACTCTATCTGAAATTTCATGTAGTTCTACAAGTAGCTCCAAGCAGTCAATAGCATCTCCTATATCCCAGATTCCTTCCTCTTTTTCGATCCCTAGTAGTGTAGGGCAGGACTTTAGGATGTCTTCTATATCTTCTACCTCTTTTCTGAGGTTACGGGTGGTGAGTTTACGTAGACCATTGAAGTCTGCAACTATCGTCTGTGCTCCTATTCCTGGACGGTAGTAGCCACCTTCGTCTCCAAATGGACGGTATAGAATCTCCATTCTTAGGCCTGAACCGACCGGCATTAGATGAATTCTTGGGCGCTTATCAGCTATTATGGTTTCAGCGTCATTACTAGCTACCGCAAGATCTGTCTGGACTGTTACGATACCACTGAGCTCTTCAACAGCCTTCTGTGCGTCATCAAAGCCTTCTTCTGGAATAAGTATGCCGTGCTTACCAAGTACCTTGGCAAGCTGTTGGTGAGATGGGCTGATCTTGGTAACTTGAAGACGGGTAAAAGCGTTGCGGCTGAGCGCAACTGTCATATCCTCTGTAATCTCTGGTTCTAGTCTTATGTGGATCTTGTCTTCGACCTTTACTGCAATTAGTTCTGGCTCTGCTGCAGTAATTTCAAGTCGTATATTTTTTGAGCCTTCCAAGAATACTAATGGATGAGCTACAAGAGCAGGTAGTGCTCTGTCATAATCCATCTCATAGGTAGGCTTTGCTCCTCTTCCTGTGCTATAGTGAACTGGCGATATAGAAGCACATATCTCATGATCTTGATTGGTGAGGTAGTCAAAGGTATCGCGCTCTTCAAAGAGTTTTTGCAGTGAAATTCTTCTGCCTTTACTCCATAATCCTGTAGTGCCTAATCTCTGTTCGATCGGGAATAGCTCACATATACCGGAGCTGTCATCGTATGACATGTTCCAAGCAAGACGTGACTCACCCGAGGTCGTACTCCCTGTATTGAGCTCAGTTGGCAGCCTTAGCAAAGCTGCAAGTGGTCGTTGCCAAGGTTCTTTTGGCTTGAACAGTTCTACAAGTGGAGCCGTTTTTACCGATTTTCTGACGTTTGCTAGCTTTGCTGCCCATTCGAGATCTTTTCCTTCGATACGGGCAAGTATCTCTGCTACTTCTGCTGCAAACCAGAGGTACCCGTTTGATCTCGCTGTGTCGAAAAATTCTTCCATCTCTTGGCAGTAAGTCTCAAAATCGAGTAGACCTTCCCAGTAAAGAATCAACCAGACAATGAGTTTGACAAGTGGGTTTGAATCATCAGGTAGTGCAGGGGTTTCGATATCTAAGAGATCCTCTTGGCGCATACAGAACCAGTGTAGAGCTGATATTGCGCCGGAAAGTGGTGAATCTATACGATCTGTAAGTCTATTGGTAAGGTAGTATGCGTCTGTCGTGTTGCCTTCTTGGATAAGTGAGAGGCAGATAAATATTCCTAGTAACACGGGAGGAGTACCATCCCACTTCTTCATAGCTAGAGAGAAGTTGCTACTGGCATCAGAGTATTTGCCTGAGATAAAATCAACCCATCCTTTGAGAAGAATACCTTCATTTCCATCTATCGACTTTAGTAGTTTTCTAGATGCTGCTGGGCGACCTCTATATATCCATTGAGGGAAGAGATAGACTGATGGCGCTGCTACATCAGGCCTTGAGGCAGCAAATTCTTTTAGGATATTGAACGCTTCATCAGCCTCTTCAATATTTTTTGTAGCATGTGAAAGCAGTGCAACACAGGATTCCATAAGTAGCTTTGGAGGGAGTGTTGTCATGAACTGTCTGTCTATAGGGTTGCAGATGACTACTAGAGGGTGGTTGCGAGCGACCTCTTCTGGAAATATTCTTGTAGTATGTTCTAGCATCTCATAAAAAGTGCGTGAGTTTCTTTGATAAAAGGCTAGGCGGAGCCTGGAGATTGCTTGCTCGTAGCTGGATATTTCTCTCTCAGTCCAGCCAGTGTTACGCCATAGAGTGTCTCTGACTGCAGCTGTAAGTGTGTGAAGGGTTCCTGCTTGGAGTGTGGCTCTTATTATCGGTTCTCTGAGTAGTGGCACTGCTCTGATACCTGAGGTCATTTGTTCTGCTAATTCGAACTGGACGAGTTCTTCAAGAAGATTGTGCACATCTCTAGAACTTCTTCCGCACTTTGCTGCGCACCTAGCAATGTCTGCCGCTGGTGTGGGCTCGTATATTACTGATAGAAGCTGCATCATCCAAGACTGTGCTGGTAGTAGTCTTCTATAAATTGCTAGTAGTGATTTTCGTTTTTTCTCTATATCGTTGAGGGGTTTAGGCATTGTTCATCCTGTGGTTATAACAAAATTAAAGTATTAAAAAAGCAACCTTATATGATACGGGATAGGAGGGCGATAGTCACTAAAAAAATGAGTTTTTCGGTGTTTTGGAGACGTTTGGCTTTGTGAATACCATAACTCGGCTGTCATTTTAAGTAAAGTCTATAAAATGCTACATTGGTGGTATATATGAAGTGACATTGTGGTATTGTTTGATCAATCTTGTCTTTAGAGACTTCTTCAGTACTAGCTCTAAATAATTTTGAGTAGGCGTACTTCGAAGATTACTACAGCATTTGGTCCGATCCTGCCCCCTGAGCCTTTGTCGCCCCAGCCAAGCTCTGGTGGTACGAAAAATCGGTATTTACTCCCAATGCCCATCATCAGTAGGCCTTCTTGGTAACCGTCGATTACTTCGTTGAGGCTAAACTCCATAGGAGCGCCTTCTTTATAGGTGTCATCAAGAACCTTGCCTCCTATGAGCCATGCTCGTTGGTCAACACGTACTCTGTCGTTCTCAAATGGTTTGGCACCGTTTGTCTCTTCAATGACAATATATTGCAAGCCGCTTGCAGTGATTTTTACTCCGTCTTTATTCTTATTCTTTTCAAGAAAGGACTCACTCTTTGTTCTGTTCTGCCCCTTCTTGCCACCTTGGTTGCTGTTTTTACCTTTTTTGTCGCGCCTTGACATTTGGATATTCCTTTACTTGGTTCTATTATTATAATACCTTACTATTATAATAGTTTGTCAAGCTCAGTCAATTGGGCGGATAATATCAATTTGCAGGATTGGGGGCGGTCAATATAATACTTTAGGAGACTTCTTAGAAACTCTGGTATTTTAGGATTTTAGTTCATTATGGGTAGTATATGCTACTGTTTTGATATGTTGGTTGGATGATGATATATAAAATGGGAGAGCAAATACATGCTTTCCCATTATATATTAATTATTTGTATTGCACTCTAGCTTAGAAGTTCGCTTCTGTCTTCGTACTTTGTGTGGAGTGCTTTGTGTGCTTCGTGTGTACCGGCTTTGCCACCGAAGTACTCATTGTAAATTTCTTGTACCATGTAGTTGTCGCTTGAGTTATGTAGCTGTAGACGACGGTCTACATTGTAGATACCCTTTGTACGTAGCGCTTTATTACCAAGGGTTGACTTGTTAAGAATTGGCTGACCACCACCTGCAACACAGCCATTAGGACAAGCCATGATCTCGATAAAGTGGTAGTCCTTCTCGCCACTCTTGACCATTTCGCAGACTTTACGAGCGTTTGCAAGACCGTGAGCAACTGCAACTTTGATATTTAGGTCACCAAGTGCGTACTCTGCCTCTTTGATGCCTTCAGAGCCACGTACTTCTTTGAATTCTACTCTGTGCATCTTCTGGCCACGGATAACTTCAGCAGCATAACGTAGAGCTGCTTCCATAACACCACCAGTTGCACCAAAGATTACACCCGCACCAGTATAGAAGCCAAGAGGCATATCTAGTGAGCTTGGTTCTAGTTCTTCGAATTTGATACCATTTGCAACGATCATTCTACCTAGTTCCTGTGTAGTGATGACATTGGTGATATCTTGGATTCCGTTGTTTTTGAACTTTTCATCTTTTGCTTCAAACTTCTTAGCTGTACAAGGCATGATTGAAACAACTGCAAGATTCTCAGGCGCTACATTAAACTTGCCAGGAAGAACTTTGTGAGCTGTAGCACCAAACATCTGTTGTGGTGACTTACATGTTGAGAGGTTTGGAATCATATCAGGGAAGTAAGTCTCTGCAAATTTGACCCAACCTGGGCAGCAGCTAGTAAACATTGGAAGTGTGCCGCCACTGCTAACTCTCTCGATAAGTTCGTTTGCTTCTTCAACAATTGTCATATCTGCTGCAAATGTTACATCGTATACTTGGTCGAAACCGAGCATTCTAAGTGCGGTAACGATACGTCCCGTAACATCAGCACCAGGTTCCATACCGAAGTACTCACCAAGTCCAACACGGACTGCTGGAGCAAATGCTGCAACAACATACTTCTCTGGATCTGCAAGAAGTGACCAAACTTCATCACGTTCTTGCTTTGGAATAAGAGCGCCTGTAGGACATACTGCTGCACACTGTCCACAGTTTACACACTCTACTTTACCAAGGTCTTTATTGAAAGCAGCGGTAACGCATGCTTTAGCCCCACGGTGTGCAAAATCAATTGCACCAATTCCCTGTACTTCGTCACATACACGTACACAGTCACCACATAAAACACACTTGTTAGGGTCACGTACTATTGATGGGCTTGAGCGGTCAATTGGAGCCATATCTGCTTTTTCAAGCTTTTTGAAACGTACTTCTTCAACACCTAACTGACGGGCAAGGTCTTGAAGGGTACAATTGTTACTTCTACTGCAGCTTGGACACTCTCTATCGTGATTTGCAAGTAAGAGTTCAAGGTTGATCTTACGCATTTGGCGTATCTCAGCTGTATGAGTCATGATGACCATATCTGGTTCTGGCTTGGTAGAACATGAAGCCATAATTCCACGACCCTTTACGTCAACAAGGCATAGTCTGCAGGCACCGTAGACACTTAGGTCTGAGTGGTAGCAGAATGTAGGTAGGTCAATTCCGACCTTACGGATGATCTCTAGTAGATTGCGCTCATCCTCTATATCAACGATGATTCCGTCGACTGTTAGTGTTTTTTTATCTTCTTTACTCATATCTCTTTCCTATATTTTTAAGGTTGTTACACCTTTTGAAAAAGTCTATTATACACCGACAATAGCGTCAAATTTACATGCACTTACACAAGCACCACACTTGATACACTTATCTTTGTCGATAACGTGTACTTCTTTGACCTTACCACTGATCGCACCAACTGGACACTTACGTGCACATGCTGTACAACCCTTACATGTGTCAAGAATTTCTGGATCTGCAAGATCTTTACACTGACCTGCTGGGCATTTCTTATCAACAACGTGTGCTAGATACTCATCTTTGAAGTACTTTAGTGTAGAGAGAACTGGGTTTGGAGCAGTTTTACCTAGACCACATAGTGAGGCTTTCTGTACTGATCTTGCAAGCTGTTCAAGTACAACAAGGGTCTCTTCAGTTGCTTCGCCTGTTGTGATATCTTCAAGCATCGCTAGCATCTGCTTAGTACCTTCTCTACATGGTACGCACTTACCACATGACTCGTTCTGAGTGAATTGCATGAAGAACTTAGCAACGCTTACCATACATGTATCTTTGTTCATAACAACCAGACCACCAGAACCTACCATAGCTCCAACTTCTTTTAGAGAGTCAAAGTCTAGTGGAAGATCAAGCATGCCTTCTGTCAAACAACCACCTGAAGGACCACCAATTTGAACAGATTTGAAACATTCACCAGTTAGGTTGCCGTCGTCATCTGTTACACCACCACCGATCTCCATAACGATTTCGCGTAGAGTTGTGCCGAATGGAACTTCAATTAGACCTGTGTTGGCAACGTGACCTGTAAGAGCAAAAGTCTTTGTACCCGGTGATTTCTCAGTACCGATAGCTTTGAACGCTTCTGCACCGTCTCTGATAATTCTGCCGATAGACGATAGTGTCTCAACATTGTTGATAACAGTAGGCTTGCCCCATAGGCCGCTGACTGCTGGGAATGGTGGCTTTGGTCTTGGCATACCACGAAGACCTTCGATAGATGCGATCAGAGCAGTTTCTTCACCACAAACAAACGCACCAGCACCTTCCATAACATGCAGCTTGAATGAGAAGTTTGTGCCGAAGATGTTATCGCCTAGTAGACCAGCCTTTTCAGCATCTTCTACAGCTCTATTCATGCGCTCTACAGCTAGTGGGTACTCTGCACGAACATAGATGTAACCTTCGTTGGCTTCAACAGCCTTTGCACAGATCATCATACCTTCAATAACACTGTGTGGATTGCCTTCAAGAACCGAACGATCCATAAATGCCCCTGGGTCACCTTCATCACCGTTACAGATTACATACTTTTTGTCGCTCTTATTTGGTAGAGTAAGCTTCCACTTTAGACCAGTTGGGAAACCACCACCACCTCGTCCGCGCATACCACTTTCCATTACTTCTTCGCATACTCCTTCGGAAGTCATCTCTTTGATAGCTTTTTCTGCACCTGCATAACCGCCGGTGAAGATATATTCATTGATACTTGCTGGCTCGATACGACACTCTTTGAGTACTGTTCTCTTCTGTCTGTTGTAGAATGGAATATCGTTGTCGCCTTTGCAAGACTCACCAGTTGCTGGAACCTTGTATAGGAGTCTCTCTACAACTTCATTATTCTTGAAGGTCTTCTCTACTACTTCTGGAACATCTTCAGGTTTGATCATTACGTATACGATGTCATCTGGAGCGATATGTACAAGTGGACCCTGTTGGCAGAAACCCTGACAACCACTCTTTGACACATAAGTAGTGCCTTCGCCGCATTCATGTTCATCAAGCTCGATAATTGCATTTATACCGGTCTTTTTAAATTCTTCTAGAAATGCATCTCTTACTTTGAGTGAGCCATTCGCAACGCAACCAGTACCAGCACAGATAACCACACGCTTTACTAGTTTATCATTGAGTGCTTTATACTCACTGGCGGTCTTTTTTAGATCTATTGTCGCCATTCTTAAATCCTTTCTCAATTTCAAATTATGTGGTAATCTATTACTTACCTTCTGCCTTTAAAAGTTCGTCAACAATTGCCACAGCTTGTTCTGCTTTAACCTGACCGTACACATCTTCGTTCATTAGCATTACTGGAGCAAGACCACAAGCACCAAGACATGATACTGTCTCAATAGTGAAGAGCTGATCATCAGTTGTAGATTTCTCAGCTGAAAGACCAACTTTCTTATAAAGAGCATCAATAATCTTTGTAGAACCCTTTACGTGACAAGCTGTTCCGTCACAAATCTTGAATACGTACTTACCCTTTGGTTCAAGGGCGAAGTGAGCGTAAAATGTTGCAACGCCGTAGACCTTGGCTGCAGGTATTTTTAGCTCTTTTGCTACGTATGCAATTGTTTCTTCTGGCAAGTAGCGGAAGTGTTCCTGAATTTGTTGCAATATTGGGATTAGCTTTGAGTCGCTGTAGTCATACTTCTTAAGAACTGCATCGACTGGGGCCATGTCCAATGTTTCTGCTGTCATGTTCCTCTCCTATGGTTTTAATATACAATACAAACAAATATATGACGATTTTCTCTAGATAATTTCTACTTTAATATTATCAATTACTGCCTGACTCTACAGGCAATAAGTAAATTGTGATACTTTCTACCAGTAAAATTTAATCAATATAAATTTATCTATACACTATTTTAACGACTTTGTCAAGGCTTAATCGCCTTTTTTGTTGGTTTTTACGTTATTTGTCGCTAAAAGATAATTAAATATTGAAATAAAGCAAGATAAATCTGGATAGTTAGTTTGGGCTAATAAAGTTAGTGTTATCGTGCTTGTTTGGAGGAAAGTTTGGTAAATTGTGGGCATATTTAAATCTATTTGATGGTGTTAGCAAGAATTGCCAACTAAGATAAAGATTAATTTGGTTGTAGTAAAATGCTAGCTGACTCTGTTACATTTTGCATTCTGATCAATTTATATCTGTTTGCATGTCAATATTGGAATTTGACATATGCATGAAAATAGAGTAAGTTATAGATAATAGTTGGTTAGATATCGTTAGGTAATATTTGAAATAATACAACCAAAGGCTTGGAGCAAAGGATAAGTGGGATGGTAAAGACACTAACAATATGCATGGGAAGTTCATGCTTCTGTAGAGGAAATGAAGAGAATCTCAAGGTAATTGAAGAGTATATTGCAGAGAAGGATCTTGAAGCAGAGATAAAGCTAGTCGGTAAGAGGTGCGAGCAGATGTGTGATCGAGGACCAGTAATACATGTCGATGAAACAGTTTACGAAAGGGTAGATAGAGGTATGCTTTTAGATATCCTCAATCGCGAATTCTAGTATTACTGTTGGTGATTTTTTATATAATCATTTGGTCTTTTTTTGTAGTTATTTATAATTTTAAAACCAAGGCAACTGGGAAATATTTTTGTCTGTCGCTTGGAGAATGATATGAATCAGCAGTATCCGGTATATACTGAAGATACGGAGTGTCAGGATTGTTATAAATGTTTGAGGCACTGCCCGACAAAGGCAATCAAGGTTGAAAATGGAAAAGCTACTGTAATCCCTGAAAGGTGCGTGGCATGCGGGATCTGTGTCGGAGTTTGCCCGAATAATGCAAAGCATATACGTAATGATATTGGCAGAGCAGGTTCGCTATTCTCAGAAGGGGTCAAGGTTATTGCGGCACTTGCACCTTCTTGGGCAAGTGAATTTCCAGATTGTACCAATGAGCAGATGATACATGCTTTGAAGCAGCTCGGCTTTTACTGGGTGAGTGAGACTGCTCTAGGTGCACAGATGATCTCGCAGAGGCTCGTTGATGAACTCAAGAGCTCAGACAAAAAACTTCTCATCTCTTCTGCTTGTCCGGCTGCTGATGGCTTTGTCAGCAAGTATCTGCCGGAATTTACTGAGAATATAACTGATGTAATATCACCAGTGCTTGCGCACTGCGAACTCCTACGAAAGCTATACGGTAATGAGGTCAAGATAATCTTCTTCAGCCCATGTATTGCCAAGAAGAATGAAGCAGATGCTAGGAGCGATCTTTTAAACCTTTCTCTTACATTCACAGATTTACATGAATGGTTTAGCAAAAAGGGTATCATTCCTGAGCAAGTATTGCCGGATGGAACAGAGGAATTTATTCCAGAGAAGGCTGAAGATGGTGCTCTATATCCTGTTGAGGGTGGTATGCTGGATACTATAAAGTTAAGAGGTGGAACTGATATACAGTATGTGACAATATCGGGGATACCCGATATTGAACAGGCTCTGACTGGCCTGAATGCAGACGAGCTAAAAAAACCAGTGTTTCTTGAGTTATTGGCTTGTAAAGGTGGCTGCGTGAATGGACCGTGTATGAGTCATAGTAGGGCGGGGCTCCTCAATATTGTTGCAGCTCTAAATAATGCTGAAATGCCTGAGAAACTTTCAATCACAGGCTCTGAAATACCTGTCCATGGTGCGTACCTTAATGAGCATATTAAAAAAGAGAGTAGCTCTGATGAAGAAATTCGCAAGGCCTTATTGAGGGTGGGTAAGAGCTCAGATGAAGATGAATTAAATTGTGGAGGCTGTGGCTATGATACATGCAAAGAATTTGCCAAAGCACTACTTGAGAATAGGGCAGAGCCTGTGATGTGTCTTTCATATCTACGTAATATGGCGCAAAAAAAGGCTAATGCGATGATTCGTTGTATGCCTTCTGCTGTCGTTATTGTAGATAACGATTTAAAGATTGTCGAGAGTAATAAGCACTTTGCGGCTCTTGCTGGTCCTGATGCTATAGATATATGGGAAGCTTCTGAAGGCATGGAAGGTGCAAGCCTTGAGAAACTTATTCCATTCTCGCACCTCTTTGTCGAGAATCTTGAGACAGGGATGGATATTCATAAAGGTTCTCTTAAAGCGTGGGATAAAATTCTTGATGTAACTATCTTCTCTATTGAGAAAGGTAGAATTGCTGGTGCGGTAATATCTGATATTACCAGCCCAGGTATGAGACGTGAGCAGATTGCCGCACGTGCGAGAATGGTAATTAAGAAGAATCTTGAGACAGTACAGTCGATCGCTGCCAACCTAGGTGAAAATATGGCTGAGACAGAGATACTTCTGCGCTCTCTGGCAAGAGATTATGCTGGTGAGCAGGAATCTGATATCGTAGAGGAGACAGAGAGTGAGTAGTGTAATGAAGGACTTCTTTGTCGATATTGAGTGTGCTCAGACAAAGAAGTACTGTGAAGACGCATATGGCGACTGCTTTCTCTGTCAGAAAATTACTGAAGAAGATAGGACTATAGCCGTCCTTTCAGATGGGCTGGGTAGTGGTATAAAGGCCAACATACTGTCAAACATGACTGCTCATATGGCTCTAAAGTTTATTGCCAGTGATAGTGATATGACAGGCGCTATAAAAATTATGATGGAAGCACTGCCTGTGTGTAAGGTGCGCAAGGTAAGCTACGCTACTTTCACTATTGTTGATTACCGTGAGGGTGATGTGGCAAGGGTTATTGAGATGGACAACCCAAAAATTATTCATTTGCGTGGCTCTGAGTCTATAGGATTCTCTAGGCGGAAACTTGTAAGTTCTCAAGGGAATATCAGACGCATATATATGAGTGAGATTGATATAAAACCCGGTGACAGGTTGATCTTTGGTTCTGATGGTGTGACTCAGGCTGGGCTGGGAACTCCGTTCTTTCCTCTTGGGTGGCGTGAGGAAGGGTTTATTGATCATGTTCAGAGGACGGTATCTAATCATCCGGATATCAGCGCTTCAGCCCTTGCAAATAATGTCATGAGGACCGCTATAACTCTAGAAGAGAATAAACAGCCGTATGATGATATAAGTTGTGCAGTAATGTACTTTAGGACTCCTCGTAAAACTGTTGTTGTTAGTGGCCCGCCGTATGACAAGATCAATGATTCTCGTTACGCTCATACTATAGATAGCTTTGATGGTAGGAAAGTCATCTGTGGTGGAACTACCTCAAATATTATATCACGTGAGCTTGGACGGGAGGTTATTACAGATTTGAGAAGTGGTGGTAATGGCATACCTCCTCTTGGAATGATGGACGGTGTAGATCTTATTACTGAAGGAATTATTACTCTGACCTTTGTGGCACAGTTTCTTGAGTTGGGTAGTGTCCCAATTGAGAAGAGGAACCCTGCTGTTCTTTTGACTAAGATCTTACTAGATAGTGATATGATAGACTTTATAATTGGGACAAAGATCAATGAGGCGCACCAAGACCCGCTCTTGCCGCATGATCTTGAGCTTAGACGGAGTATTATAAAGAGAATTGCGACGTCTCTTGAGGAGAAATATCTCAAAAAAGTTAATATAGACTATATTTAAGGCACCGGGATAATACATACTATCTTATTTCATTTGCTCTGCACTAGTTAGGTGTGGAGCAATTTTTTATAGTTATATGGGTAATTGGTGTAGAATAGCTAAATAGATAATAAAATACTATATTTTTGTTTAGTTATATTTGACTAAGAGAGTAATGTAGTATACAGTATACTTATATAATTATTAAAATTATAGTGAATATATCGTGATTTTACGGATAAGTATCAGCATGTCGTAATGCTGATACTTATGACTTTTATGCTGGCGCTATGGATAAAAAAATATCTATATGAGTGGCGTTAGTTGTTGTGGGTACTATTGTAAAATAACTTTGTGGGCGGTTTTTTATTGGTGTTACTAATTCTTACTTTGAAGGGGATACGATGGCATTCTTTTTCTTATGTGTAGCTATTCTAATCATAGGATACTTCACGTATGGTGTATTGGTGGAGAGGATATTTACAATCGATGTAAATAAAACTACTCCTGCTTATGAGCTAGAAGATGATATTGATTTTATACCTATGCCTACTTGGAAGGTCTTCATGGTTCAGCTACTAGATATCGCTGGTGCTGGTCCTATCTTTGGACCAATCCTAGGTGCGCTATATGGTCCACAAGCTCTTATCTGGATCGTAGTTGGTTGTATCTTCGCTGGTGGTGTGCATGACTTCTTCAGTGGTATGCTTTCAGTTCGTAGTAGTGGTAAGAGCATTCCAGAAGTGGTAGGAGACGCTCTGGGTATGCCTGCAAGACATGTGATGAGACTATTCTCCATCATCTTGCTTGTCCTTGTTGGGGTCGTATTTGTACTTGCACCGTCAAAATTATTGGATCAACTATTTTCTCAGAGGCTTGGGCTTGAGTGGGGTTCGGAGATCTTCATTGTTTTAATTTTCATATATTACTTCATCGCTACAGTCCTCCCAATCGATAAAATTATCGGTAGGTTCTACCCAATCTTTGGGGCGCTACTACTATTTATGACATTTGCGGTGGGTTTTGCTATGGTATTTGGTGGCGTGGATATGCTTCCAAATCTTGACTTTGCTGTAAACACAAATCCTAAGTTGAGCTATGATGGGTCACAAATGCCAATTTGGCCACTACTCTTTGTTACTATTTCATGTAGTGCGCTCAGTGGTTTCCACTCTACTCAGAGTCCTCTAATGGCTCGCTGTATCAAGAGCGAGAAGAGAGGTCGCATGGTGTTTTATGGTGCGATGATTGCTGAAGGTATTATTGGACTTATCTGGTGTACTGCTGGCATGAGCTTCTATGAAAGCCCTGAAGCGCTAAATGCTGCCCTTGCGGGTACTCCTTCTGCTGTTGTTAATCAGGTGTCATTCGGACTTCTAGGTACTGTTGGTGGTGTTCTGGCTGTACTGGGTGTTATCATCCTGCCTATTACTAGTGGTGATACTGCTTTCCGTAGTACACGTCTGATTTTATCTGAAATCTTCAAGATTAGTCAGAAACCAGTGCTCAAGCGTCTTCTTTTGGCGGTACCATTATTTGCGGTTGCATATGTAATTACAAAGCTTCCGTTCGGAGTTATCTGGAGATACTTTGGGTGGAGTAACCAGACTCTTGCTTGTCTTGTTCTGTGGAGCGCGGCTATCTGGTTGGCTCACCATAATAAGTGTCATTGGATTGCAACTATCCCTGCAACCTTCATGACTGCGGTTGTTGTGACCTTTATTAGCTATATGCCAATTGGATTCCAGGTTTCATATAATACCTCTGTATCTATTGGTATTGCCGCTGCGATTGTAGCTTTCTTTGTATTTATGATCAAAGCAAAGCCACAGAAGGAGCATGTCGAAGATTAGTGTTTGTTATACTATATTAATTGTATTCGTGATGCCTCGCTACTAGTGTAGCGAGGCATCACGAATTATATATGTCGTAGGTGAGCACGTAAGAGTTCTTGCTGTATGTGGTTACTTTTTATTTTTGTATAAAAATAATTGATTATATTGTTAGATTATAGTGATTGCATTACATTGTGTAGTCAGTAGAGTTGTGAAATATAGTTATTTAGTATTAATCAAGATGTTAGGTTGGTCAGAAAGCTTTAATAAATGTGAAACATAATAGATCTAAATGTAAAATAATTATACTAAATATCTAGGTGTTTTTGTTTGGTTGTTTGTTGTTTGTATGAATAGTGTGTTAATTCCATTTATAAATAGGTATTTTGTTGTTTCTCATTCTATCATAGGTAAAATATAATCTAAGATTATTAAAAGAATGAGAATGTATGTCTTAAGTGAAATAGTAGGATAATAAGTTCATTATAATATTATAAAGGGGTGTATCCATGAAGCTAAAGATAAGGACAAAATTGCTCGTTAGTTTTGGGTTGATCGCTGTGATCTCTGCTGTGGTTGGAATCGTAGGACTGTATGCGACTAGTGAATATAGCCGTTTGTCAGAGGAAGCTATGGAGTTGGCTGATATTGCAGGATTGTTAAAAGAGAGGGAGATTGATCATTTAAATTGGAAGGGTAAGGTTCAGGAAGCGTTGATTGAGAATAAGGGAGGTTTTGAGGTACAGTTTGACCCTACAAAGTGCGCGCTTGGGAAGTTTCTATATGGTGACGAACATGCAATTATAGAGGAGAGACATCCTAAACTATGGAGTATGCTTAAGGATGCGATACCTCCGCATTCAGTACTTCATGAATCGGCTAAAAAAATTAAAGAGCTTCTAATAGCTGGTGATCTAGAACAAGCGAAAGAAAAATTTACTAGTGTAACCGTACCTGCTTTAACGGGTGTTATCACGGTTCTTGACAGTACTATAAATGCTGCTAATGAGAATGAATTAGCCTTAGAAGCTGAACAGGATAAATCAAAGAAGTTGCAGGAAGTATTGACGGTTGCTGGCATTATATTTAATTCAATGTTGGCACTGTTATTGGGATTTGCTATCTCAATAGGTATTTCTAAGCTGCTAAAGAAGGTGGTATCTTTTGCTAGATCTCTAGATACTGGTGATATTAAGGCTAGGCTCGATGTCGCCGTAAATGATAAAACTGAGGTCGGTGAGATGGCGAAAGCACTAAACATGATGGCGAGTACCCTTGAAGAGAAGGCAATACTTGCTCAAAGAATTGCTGGTGGTGACTTGAGTGTTGAAGTTAATATACTTTCTGAGAAGGATGTACTCGGAAAATCTCTCGATGAGATGGTTCAGAACTTAAATAATATGATAGGCAGTATCTGCTATTCTGTACAAAGGGTTTCTAGTGGCGCGTCACAGCTGGCTTCTTCTTCAGAGGCTCTAGCACAAGGGGCTCAAGAATCAGCCGCCTCTCTACAGCAGGTCGGTGCGGCGATGAGTACAATGAGTGCCCAGACAGCGAATAATTCGGAGAACGCTTTACAAGCAAACAAGCTTGCTAGTGTTGCAGAGGAGGCAGCCAAGGTCGGGCAGGATAGAATGCACCAAATGAGTATCTCAATGGAACAGATCAGTGCAAATGCTGTAGAGACCCAGAAGGTTATCAAAACAATAGATGATATTGCTTTCCAGACCAATCTACTCGCTCTTAATGCTGCTGTTGAAGCAGCTAGGGCTGGGCAGCATGGAAAAGGATTTGCCGTGGTTGCTGAAGAGGTGCGTAATTTGGCGTCTCGAAGTGCAAAAGCTGCAGCTGAAACCTCTGCATTGATTGAGAATAGTAATAAAGGGATACAAGAGGGTGTGAACGTATCAGAGCAGACTGCGGTATCACTGAATGAGATCGCTGAGAATGTCTTGAAGACCAGTAATTTGGTAGCAGATATCGCCAATGCGAGTACAGTGCAGAATGAAGAGCTTGCGCAGATGAATACAGGACTGAATCAAGTAGAAGTCGTAACTCAATCAAATACAGCAAACTCTGAAGAGACTGCTAGCTCGGCTGAAGAGATGGCTTCACTTGCAAATACCCTTGAGAAGCTTGTGAGTAATTTCAAACTTAAAGATCCTGCCAAGTGTTCTGGTGGAAAGCAGAGTGTGAAGGAAATTGAGAATAAGAAGATGAAAGCGTTGCCGTTAAAATAAGCTAATACCTAGTTGGTTCGAATGTATTGCTGATATGTTTGATTATAATTGGTGAATCTTTTGTTTTGTAGTATTTTTAATCCCTCTCTAGAATTTCTAAAGAGGGATTATTTTATTAAAACGTATTTATAATAAAATGTATGCTACTTTTCATCGTCTTCTGTGTCTTGGGTATCTTCAGTGTAATGGGTCTTCAAGTAGGTCCTGTTGTAAGGCTACTGCTGCTACTGCTGCGTACTTGCTGAATTCTACGATGTTTGAGAATACCTTGCTAAATAGTATATTGTCCACAGGAAATGGGCCGTATGAAATGTTTACGAACTCATTTTCTTGAGTGATAAATGATGCAGCCCAACCATCAAATACATATTTGTTGATAGTATCTTTTGAAGGTAGTAGGTATATTGGTAGTAATTCGCTGACATACTTTACAAATGCTGGTGGGTTCATCTCTGGGCTTGGAATTGGTGAGAATGGGAGTGAACCATTATATGCAGCTCTAACCTTTCCCGCTTCTTCTGTCGCATATGCAATGCCACCAATACTTGCTCCGAGTGCTACTGTGTTATTTAGCAGATCACTAATACCGTCAATTTTGAAGCCTGTTACACCTACAGGTTCTGTGGAGATGCCAGTCTTGCTTGCTGTTGCGGAGATAATATCTTTGAGACCTCCAAATGCTTTTGAGGATAGTAGGTTCTGTTTTGCTTTACGCTGTGCAAGGGTGTACTCTATAGCTGCTGGGTTTAACGAGAAGATAACTGTGTCGTCAATTATAATGTAGCATACTGTTACAGCGTTTGCTAGCGCAATGCCTTTGATCGTACCGAACTCTGTCTCTATTTGAAGTTTTGTTGCGACTTGGTCTTCAAGCTTTGGAATAACTGTCTCAATAATCTTGTCGAGTGAGGCTTCGAGATCTGTTGGATTCTTTGCATTGGCAATAAATGTAGAGCCACCAAACCCGAATAAGCTTAGCCCTGGGAGTCTATCAGTATTCTGGATGCAGGATGTGAACTGACTACCAAGCTTTCCAGCAATATCTTTTAGCGGGTCAACACCAATAGTTTCTCTTACCTCTTTTAGCATCTCGTCTTGAGTAGTTTGCATGGATACTAAAAATTCTGCTTTTTCATCAGGGGTAAGTGTATTTATTTCAGAATTGTTCTGTATAGCTGTTTCTACAAGATTTTTAAATGCGCTTATTACTTGGTCGAGGTCGGCTCCTAAAGTAGAGAAAGATGTGGCGTCTGTAGTAACAAATGATAGCTGGCTAACATCTGGTGTTGATAGCAGGGTGTAAGGGTATTTTGTGGTCGGTTCTTTTGTATATGTACGGTTTACAAAGGCTGGCGGTTCAATGTTCATACCGAAGGCAGTGGTGTTGAAATCGTCTTTGTCGAGTTCAGTAAGTACTTCTTCTACACCAAATTGTTTTGCCGCAACTGAAAAAACATCGTATAGACTTGGATCAAGGTACATGGTTATTAGTCTATTTGCACCAATCTGTGAGCTAGCACGAAGGTAGTCGGTGGAGCTTGCGAGGCTGGTAATGCGGGTGTTTATTGCAGAGTCAAGCGCATCAATACTTGTGCCTATAGAAGCGTATAGGCGTTGGCCAGTTATCTTCAAAAATAGCATCTGTGTAGGTATTTCAGGGTTTATTGGTAGAGTTAGTGAGAACTCTTTGGCATTTACTCCAGCAGGATTCATTGTTGCAAATGTCTTTACTGGATCGATATCTTCAGGGAATTCAGCTATAAGTAGTAGTTCAGAAGAGGCACCGTTGGTGAAGAAGCCAAGAGATACGTGGTGTCCGAAGGCGCTAAGAAGGATATCAGGTTTTATGCCTTGGGTCATTATGGCGCCTAGGGTGAAGACTTCGTCTAGCTTTGACTTTACTTGTGAAACAAATTTTTGAGTTTGTGGGTCATTGACCATTTGTGAGAATGCGGTATTACCGAACTCACTGTTGGTTGTAGACGTGTTGTTGAACTCCATGAAGAGTCCGGTATTTTCTGGATAGAGATGAGCAAAGGAGTTGTCATCAGCGAATGCAGATATGTTCAGTGTTAGTATTAGGGCTATGATACATGCGAGTTTTGTTTTCATTATTTATCTCCAGGTATTATGAAATGCATAGTTATACAATGTTGGTATTTAGTCATTTTAATGTATTGCGTATATTTTGTCAAATAGGGAGTATTAAAATGGTTATAAATACTTGTTATTTTGAGCGTGTAGAGAAAGTCCGTGTAGCGAGCGTGCAGAGGCATGCTAGATGCGAGAACTATAAAATAGTCATAGGTTCTAGCAGGTTATTTCCCCGTTTTAGAGTAAAAGGATAAGCCTCTGCTATTGACATCTAATAAAAACAATGGAAAATTACGAAAACACAACCCATTAGGAAAAATCATGGCAAAAAAACAGCAAAAAGTTGCAACCAAAAAGAAGTCTCCGGTAAAAGTTGAAAAAGTTCAGACCGCAGAAGAAAAAAATATAGCTATCATTGAGCAAAACCTGAAAAACCACAGATTGAACGAGATACAGGAGATCTCGGTTGTTGGCGCAAATGAGCACAACCTCAAAAATGTCTCTATAAATATTCCCCATAACTGCCTCTGCGTAGTTACAGGGTTATCAGGGTCTGGTAAGTCCTCACTTGCCTTCGATACTATATTTGTCGAAGGGCAACGTCGATATATGGAGTCCTTGTCTGCATACGCTAGACAGTTTCTACAGATGATGCAGAAACCTGAGGTTGAGCATATCTCAGGCCTACCGCCTACAATCGCTATCGAACAGCGTAAGGGGCAGTCAAACCCTCGCTCTACTGTTGCTACAGTTACTGAAATCTATGACTATCTCCGTCTACTCTTTGCAAGGGCGGGTGAACCGTTCTGCTATAACTGCGGCAAGCCTATTGCTAGGCAGACTATCCAGCAGATTGTTGATAATATTCTTGAACTCGGTAACGATAAGCGCTGTATCTTGTACTCGCCGATTGTGCGTGGGCGTAAAGGTGAGCACCGTAACGAACTCCAGATGCTGGCTCGTGAAGGGTATGTGCGTGCGAGGATTGATGGTGAGATCATGGAAGTGCGCGAGATGGAAGCACTCAAAGATAAGAATAAAAAGCATACTGTAGATGCTGTAATAGACAGGATGACAATCAATAAAACGGGCAAGGGGCGGCTTACTGAAGCAGTTGAGCAGGCGTTACTACTTAGTGACGGGTTGGTAATTGCAAGTGTTGAAGTGTCAAAAGGCAAGTTTGAAGATACCCTCTTTAGTGAGAAGTATGGCTGTGTGGATTGTAATATATCTTATCCTGAACTTGAGCCTAGAATGTTCTCATTCAACTCGCCGTATGGTGCTTGTCCTGAATGTGATGGGCTGGGTACAAAACTAGAACTAGACCCAGAGCTAATAGTTCCTGATCCTACCAAGAGCATAAGCGAAGGCGCGGTACAGGCGTGGCGTACTGGTGGGCGAAGAATGAGTATTCACTACCATTACCAGCTTGAGGATTTCTCCTATAAATATAATGTAAACCTTGATACTGTCTTCGATGATCTTAGTGCTAGATTGAAGAATATCCTGCTATACGGCGATCCTAAGAACGACTGGGAAGGGGTGCTACCTAACCTTGAAAGACGTTTTCATAATACTGATAGTGAGTATGTAAAGAATAAAATTCATGAGTACATGTCTGTACTTCCTTGTCCTGTATGTCATGGAAGTAGGCTTCGTAAAGAGGCGATGTCTGTGAAGATTGCAGGGATGAGTGTCTATGATATAGTTTGTATGACTGTTACTGATGCTATAGCGTTTATGCAAGGGCTTACCTTAGGGAAAGAAGCGAGTAAGATTGCTGCGCCTATTCGTAAAGAGGTGAGTAAGCGTCTGCAGTTTATGTCAGATGTCGGACTTGATTACCTTACCCTAGACCGTATTGCTGGTACTCTCTCTGGTGGTGAAGCGCAGAGGATCAGGCTGGCGAGTCAGGTAGGGCAGGGGCTAGTAGGTGTTTGCTATGTACTAGATGAGCCGACTATCGGTCTGCATCAGCGTGATAATGATAGGCTTCTAGCTACATTGCAGAAGATGCGTGATATTGGTAATACTGTGATCGTTGTTGAGCATGACGAGGATGTGATACGTGCGGCAGACTTCCTTGTAGATGTTGGTCCGGGGGCTGGTATAAATGGCGGAACAATTACAGCTTGTGGAACTGTTGAAGAGGTCAAGGCGAACCCTGATAGTGAGACAGGTAGGTACTTGAAGGGGATTGAATCAATTCCTGTGCCTGAGGTTAGACGTAAAGTTGATTTGAAACGTAACCGCATAAAGCTTATTGGCGCAAGTTCGAATAATTTACAGAATGTCGATGCGGTCTTTCCTCTTGGGACGTTTACCTGTATTACTGGTGTATCGGGATCAGGTAAGAGTACCCTGATTACAGAGACCTTTACCAAAGCGATGAAGCGTGAGATATATGGTAGTAAAGATAAACCTGGGCATTATAAAAAATTACTAGGTGTAGATAAAATTGATAAGATTATAAATATTGATCAGTCGCCAATCGGTAAGACTCCCAGGTCTAATCCTGCGACTTATACAAATGTGTTTGGTGAGATTAGAAAGATATTCTCACTAACTGCAGAGGCGAAGATACGTGGGTATCAGCCGGGTAGGTTCTCATTCAATGTCAAAGGTGGGCGTTGCGAACACTGTCAGGGTGCTGGCGTGATGAAGATTGAGATGCACTTCCTTCCTGATGTATTTGTAGAGTGTGAGCATTGTCGTGGTAAGAGGTACAACCGCGAGACACTTGATATTAGATACAAGGGTAAGAATATCAATGAAGTCCTCAATATGTCGATCGCTGAGGCGTATGAGTTCTTTGAGCCGGTACCGAATATTCGTCAGATTATGCAGACACTTGTTGATGTTGGACTGGACTATGTGGCGCTTGGACAGAGTAGTACTACTCTGTCTGGTGGTGAAGCTCAGCGTATGAAGCTCTCGTCTGAATTGGCAAAACGTTCTACTGGTAAGACCTTGTACATATTGGATGAGCCGACAACTGGTCTACACTTTGCTGATATTAAGAAACTTCTTGATGTGCTCAATAGATTGGTAGATAAAGGTAACACTGTAGTCGTAATCGAACACAATCTCGACGTGATAAAGTCTGCTGACTGGTTGATCGATCTCGGTCCTGAAGGCGGTGACAAAGGTGGTACCATACTTGCCTCAGGTACGCCTGAAGATATTGTCAAGATTGAAGCGAGCTATACTGGGAAGTATTTGAAACCATATCTATAGTATTATTGTTTTGCTCTTATGCATATAATGTCCTTTATCTAATAGGAAATATGTATTAATATTTCTCTACTTTTGTTCTATTATTGTGTTTGACTTTTAAGTTTGACAGTAGTAAGATATATGGTAGCAGTTGGGAGGCGCAAGTAAAATCGCGTTTCAGTTACTATTTTGGGGATAATAAAATAAGGAGATGAATATGAAGAAAGTTCTTTTAGGCCTAGTATTGGCTGGAGCAGTAGTACTTGGTGGTTGTTCTGCATGTAGCACACCTGCAGGATGTGACAAATGCGTTATGGATTCACAGCAGATCTGTAGTGAGTGTGATGACTACATGCTACCAATTCCAAATGTTACTGAACTCTAAGAATTATTGGGTTTAAAATTGTAATATTTAGCCTTCCTTATTATTTAGGTAATAGGAAGGCTTTTTTGTTTCTTCTTTGCTATATTGTATGTTTTTGAAAGGTATATATCATGGTTGAGCCTAATGAAATAAGTAGGGAACTGGTCGCAGAAGGAAAGTTTCTGAAGTATGAGAATATTACTTGGCAAGGCCGAAACGGTAAAGTTGGACAATGGGAGACGATGGAGCGTCGTCATGACGGGGCAGAGGCAGTACTTATCATACCGTGGATAGTAGAGACCCAGCAGTTGATAATTATAAAGCAGTATAGGCCGCCAGCAAAAGGCTATGTCTATGAACTACCTGCTGGATTGATTGATGCGGGTGAAGACGTCGTCGTTGCGGCAAAGAGGGAATTGAGAGAGGAGACAGGGTATTCTGGAGAGGTGATAGGGATAATAGATCCAGCCTTCAATACTCCGGGTATGTCTGGAGAGGCGGTTTACTCAGCGTATATGGAGGTTCCGGCTGGGCAGAGCCCTGAAGTTGACTTGCAGGATAGTGAGGATATAAGCGTTTGTTTGTTATATCGAGATAAGATTGAGAGCTTTATGCAAGATGAAATAGCGAATAAATCACTCTTTGACAGCAAGCTTTTGATGTATCTATATGGCATTTTGACTGAAAAGAAGATTGCAGAAGCTGGATGTGGCTTTATAGAAGATTTGCCTATGGTTAGATAGTTGTTAGAAAAGCGCAAATGATTGTAATTCAACTTTTCAATTTTTATCAGAAAGCTAAAACGTTTTTTTGAGCGATGTCTCATGTTGTCGTTATCAGTATCGTGGGTGCACTAAAAATACTTAATAAGGATTGAAGTTATTCAGGCTTTTGTTCGCATGCTGGGATACTTGTTTTTAGTGTAACATGGTTTTTAATATAGACTTATCTTTATACTTATTGGACTGAAACTTCTTGCTAATAGATAGTATGTGCAAGCGAGCACGTTCATGCTTCTGAGGGTGCTTTGCTGTACTCAGGGCTTATGATAAAGCTTGGTTTGTGTAGTCTACTTTGCGTCATTATCCGCTGTAAAAAAGCGGGTTATTCTGTTGACTTGAGAGGTTTGTTGAATATAATTTATATAAATTGCTAGATCATTAGTTGGCATCGTGCTTATGCACTGATGCCGATTTTTTGTTTAGTGCATGAAGAGAAAGGGTTTAAGGACTTATATTTTATAATTTCACATAGATAGTTATTACTTTTTTTACTAAGGAGCTACACAATGGCAAGAAGCCACTCACTAGAAAATCTGCGTAATATCGGTATCATGGCGCATATCGATGCAGGAAAAACAACTACAACAGAACGTATTCTATACTACACTGGTAAGTCTCACAAGATTGGTGAAGTACATGATGGTGCAGCAACTATGGACTGGATGGAGCAGGAACAGGAACGTGGTATCACTATCACATCTGCTGCGACTACTTGTGAATGGCGTGATCACCAGATCAATATCATCGATACCCCAGGGCACGTTGACTTCACTGTAGAGGTAGAACGTTCACTACGTATACTTGATGGTGCTATCGGTCTGTTCTGTGCGGTTGGTGGTGTAGAACCTCAGTCAGAAACTGTTTGGCGTCAGGCTGAGAAGTACTCTGTACCTCGTATTGGTTTCATCAATAAGATGGACCGTCTTGGTGCTGACTTCTTCGGTGTTGTTGAAGCTATAGAGCGTGACCTAGGTGCAAATGCGGTTCCTTTCGTTCTTCCTATCGGTTGTGAAGGTGGTTTCAAAGGTATTATCGATCTGATCGAAAACCGCGCTGTGCTATATGATAATGATGACGGTATGAAGTATGAAATTGCTGAAATACCTGAAGATATGGTTGAAGAAGCAAATACTTGGAGAAAGAACCTGATTGAGAAGGTTTCTGAGTGTGACGAAGAGCTTCTTGAAAAGTTCTGTATGGATGAAGAGATCCTTCCTGAAGAAATCCATGCTGCTGCTCGTATGGCTACATTCCAGCACCTAATCTGCCCAGTCTTCTGTGGTAGTGCGTTCAAGAACAAAGGTGTTCAGAGACTTCTAGATGCTGTACTACAGTACCTACCAAGTCCAGTAGACCTACCTCCTATTTCTGGTAAGTGTCTTGAAGGTAACGAAGAGACTCGTGTACCTAAGGATGGTGGTCGTATGGCTGCTCTTGCATTTAAAATCGCTGCTGATAAACACATTGGTAAGCTTTGTTTCGTACGTGTATACTCTGGTACTTTAAGTGCTGGTTCGTACGTATATAACTCTACTCAGGACAAGAGACAGCGTGTTGGCCGTATAGTTAAGATGCATGCTAATAGACAGGAACAGGTTGATAACCTATACGCTGGTGAAATTGGTGGTATCGTTGGTCTTGCGGATACGATCACAGGTGATACGCTTTGTGATGAAGGCCATCCAATCATCCTAGAAGCTATCGAATTCCCAGCACCAGTACTCTCTATCTCTGTTAGCCCACTTGAAAGATCTGACCGTGATAAGCTTGGTAAGGCTCTAGCAAAACTTGCTGAAGAAGACCCAACGTTCATCGTTAGTTCTGACCCTGAAACTGATGATACTATTATCTCAGGTATGGGTGAG
Source organism: Planctomycetota bacterium (assembly GCA_965140405.1). Lineage (GTDB taxonomy): Bacteria > Planctomycetota > SZUA-567 > SZUA-567 > SZUA-567. Next base: position 3,479,173 of record OZ223208.1, on the reverse strand, counting down.
CTTCACCTAGAAATTATTGTAGACCGCTTACGCCGTGAGTTCAGCGTAAACGTTGAAGTTGGTGCGCCTCAGGTTGCATACCGTGAGACTGCTACTGCTACTGTTGAACATAGAATGCGCTACGCTAAGCAGTCTGGTGGTCGTGGTCAGTTCGCTGAAGCGATCATCGTTCTTGAGCCACTCGATCCAGGTTCTGGCTTCGAATTCAAAAACGAAATCGTTGGTGGTGCTATTCCAAAAGAGTATATTCCAGCGTTTGAAAAGGGTATTATCGAATCTATGCAGAAGGGTGCGTGGGCTGGTTACCCAGTAGTTGATATCCGTGTACGCCTGATAGATGGTAAGTACCATGATGTTGACTCAAGTGAGCAAGCGTTTAAAATCTGTGGTAGCATGGCATTCAAAGAAGCTATGCTCAAGGCTAATCCAGAGCTACTAGAGCCTATGATGAGTGTGGCTATTACTACTCCAGAAGAATATTCTGGTACAGTTACTGGTAACATCTGTTCTAAGCGTGGTCGTGTTAGCGGTATGGAAATGCAGGGTAATGCTCAGATTATCAAGGGTTATGTGCCACTTGCTAATATGTTCGGTTATGCTACTGAGCTACGTAATGCATCATCTGGTCGTGCTAGCTTTACTATGCAGTTCGAACACTATGAAGCGGTACCATTTGGAATCGCTGAGGAAGTTATCGAAGCGAAGAAGAAGCGTAACGCAAAATAGTTTTAGCATCGTCTTTATGTTATTACAAAGAGAGAGCAGGCCATTGGTCTGCTCTCTCTTTGTAAATTCGGTCGCTACATGGGAAGAACCTCTTTGAGATACTAATTAACATCTCTCTCATACTTGAAATAGTCATACCAAAGAAATACGATAAGACTGGAAAAGCAGATTGGTATAAGATAGAGTGCCGTCATCAAACTGCCACTGATAGTACCAATATATCCGAACAGCCATATAAGAAAACCTCCACCCGGAATACCTGCGCATGAAAGTAGTACAAACATCATAGTAGCATCTTGTTTAGGCATCCTATCTACAGCTAGGCTCTGAATACTTGGCCAAAATGGTGCAGAGGATGCCCCAGCAAATATAAGTATAATATAGAAGCTAGTTAGTGATTCGACAAGTTGGAAGCAGAGTGTAGAGATTATTGCTACTATTGCCGAACAAATTATCATGGTTCGCAGGTGTGCTTGTTTTACTTTTATCCCGAAAAAGAGCCTGCCAATAATCATACCGCCAGCAAAAATCGCAGTACCTAGTCCGCCTGACCAGGCTGAAGATTTGTAGTGTAATTGTATATAACTAGCACACCAGTATGAGAGTGTGCTTTCTCCGCCTCCAGCTATAAACATTACCAAGTAGAATAACCAGAATCTTTTCATCCTTAGTATAGTCTTGATATCTGATAATATAGTCTTAATTGTTTTTGGCTCTGGATGTTCTGGGTACTCGTGTCCTTTTCTTTCAGGTGCAAGAAGCATAAGTGTTGGTATGATTGTGAGAAGTCCAGCTCCTAGCATTAGGTAACGCCAAGAGATACCAATTGATAGTAGATATCCAGATATTAGTACTGTGCATACTACACCAATTGCCCAGAATGAATGGGCTAAATTTACATACCTGCCAGAATCGCCGGTGTGAATATTACTTATAAATGGGGTGGCTAGTCCTTCAACAACACCTTGTCCTAGTCCGCCTATTGCTAGAGCGACAAAGAGTAAGCTGTATGTTGGAGCGACCGTACATAATGAGGCTCCAACAAGTAGTGAGAGCACTGCACAGCCAAATGTTTTTCTCAATCCGTATCTACCTGCGATAAATCCACATAACAGCATCGAAACAATGAGTGGGATAGTTGCGCCTAGTGCTAGTGCTCCACCTGCTGTGTAATCACCAGAATCCATGTCAAAACCGAGCTCTTTTGATAGAGCTAGCAGAGCAATAGGAAGGATACCGCCACAAGCAGCATATGCAAAGTAACTGGTAAACGTGGCGTAATCATATCTGCTGAAGACGAGTTTGTTTAGTGACGTCATAGTTATCTCCTTGTCGTACAAATTTACTGTATTCTGCAATAATCAACCTTTTATAGTTGTGGGCTTGTGTCTGTATTAGCGAATGGTATTTTATGAATAGCTTGTTAGGATGTAAAGATAAAAAGAAAGTGTATCAATTTTTTTGCTTTCTATAATTAGAATATTAGTAATTTATTTGCTGTTGGAATTGCGCTCATTTATCATGTAGTCGTAACATATTAGTATTATGATTGCAGTAAAGCAGGCGGGGATAATATAGAATGACTTGGTAATGCTGGAGTTGGCTGTGCTTATGTAGCCAATAAGCCAGGTAAAGAAGCTGCACCCTGGTATGCCTGCACAGGAGAGGAGGATGTACATCATTGTTGAGTCCTCATCGGGCATTCTGTCTACTGCGTAGGTCTGGAGGGTTGGCCAGTACGGGGCGACAGCTAGCCCAGAAAAGAAGAGGACGGCGAAGAATATCCAGAGGTTGTTGATTACCGGGAGGAATATTGTAAAGCATACACCGAGTGTTGCGGTAATAAGTAGTATTGAACGGAGTTTCTCCTGTCTGATAAGATAGCCTCCTAGCATTCGTCCGATTATCATACCGCTAGCAAATGCTCCGGTACCAACCCCTCCTGTCCACTCTGCAGATGTAAAGGTAAGCTGTATATAGCTAGCACACCAAAAGGTAAGGCTGAACTCTCCACCGCCAGCGACAAACATTGCTGCGAAGAATATCCAGAATCTCTTCTGTTTCATAATAGAGAAAGCTTGCATACTGACAATTTTCCAATCCTTTTTATCAGGATGCTCGGGGTACTCATGCCCCTTCTTCTCTGGTAGCAGTAAGAGTAGTGTTGGAATAAGTGAGAGGGCTCCAGCACCGAATGTCAGGTAACGCCAAGAGACTCCTAGAGTCAATAAAAATCCTGAGAGAATAACTGTAAATAGGACTCCTATTGGCCAGAATGAGTGTGAGAAATTTACGTAACGGCCTGCTTCCTCTTTGTGTAGGTCGTTGACAAAGGGTGTTGCGATCCCTTCGACTATACCTTCACCAAGACCTGATACTGCGAGTGCTGTAAAGATAATCCAATAACTTGGAGCGAATGAGCAGAGCATTATGCCTGTCCCTAAAAGGAACATTGATATGCCAAAGATCTTTCGTTTGCCGTACTTGCCTGTTACAAACCCACTTAGTAGCATTGTTACTGTTATTGGGATAGACCTACCAATTTCAAGAGCTCCACCAGCAGAGAAGCCACCTGAGGCGAGATCAAACCCTAACTCTTTAGCAAGTGACACAAGTGTAACCGGTATAATAACTGAAGAAGCGGCGTACGCGAAAAAACACGAGAATGAAGCGTAATCATACCTTCCAAGTAAGAGTTTTCTTGAGTTGATCATTGATTATCCGTTCAATACTACATTGATAAAAAATCGGCTACTTCTTGCTTTCATTCTTAAAATAGTCGTACCCTATGAATATAATTATAGTGGCAAAACATGCAGGGATTAGATAGAAAGCATTCACCAGATTACCATATTTACTACCGATATATCCGAGAAGCCATGTAAAGAATCCGCATCCCGGTATTCCTGCACATGAGAGGAGGATGTACATCATTGTTGAGTCCTCATCCTTCATTCGGTCAACCGCGTATGTCTGGATACTTGGCCAGAATGGTGCCGCAGCAATACCTGATATAAGTAAGACTATAAAAAATATCCAGAGATTGTCAATAAGAGGGAATAAGAGAGTTATAGCTACTCCCAAGATAGCTGCATAGATAATGAGTGAGCGTAGTTGCTCCTGCTTGATAATATAGCCACCAAAGGCACGTCCAATGATCATACCGGTAGCAAAGAAGGCGGTACCGACTCCACCAGTCCATGCAGCTGAGGAGAAGGTGAGCTGTATATAGCTAGCACACCAGAATGTAAGGCAGAACTCGCCACCTCCAGCAACAAACATTGCCGCAAAAAATAACCAGAATCTGTCCTTTCTCATTATTGAGAAAGCTTGCATGCAGACAATTTTCCAATTCTTTTTATCAGGATGCTCTGGGTACTCTTTCCCCTGCTTTTGAGGTGCTAATAATAGTATTACTGGTATTAGTGCTAGCAGTCCTGCACCAAAGGTAAGGTAGCGCCATGAGACCCCGAGGGTGAGCAGGAATCCAGAGAGTAGGACTGTTACCAGTACACCTATAGACCAGAAGGAGTGGGTGAAGTTTACATATCTTCCTGACTCTTCTGTATGTAGGTCGCTGACAAATGGGGTTGCAAGTCCTTCGATTACACCTTCACCGAGTCCGGCTATTGCAAGTGCAGAAAATACGATACCGTAGCTTGGAGCGAATGAGCAGAGCATCATGCCGATACCCATGAGGAGAACTGCGTAGCCGAATGTCTGGCGTTTGCCGTAGCGTCCTGCAACAAATCCGCATAGTAGCATCGATACTACCATAGGTACTGAGCGTCCAATTTGTAGAGCTCCACCAGCTGAGAAACCACCTGACTCTAACGAGAAGCCTAGTTCGTTGGCAAGTGAAACGAGTGCAACAGGAACTACTACTGAGCCTGAAGAATATGCAAAAAAGCTTGAGAATGTTGCGTAGTCATATCTTCCGAAAATCATCTTTCTTGAGTTTTTCATTTTATAATACCCTTTTGATCTGAATCAATTTGTATACTGATAGAGCTCGGTATCAGAAATACAAGTTTGATTGGTAAACTACTACACATCTTTGGAGATACAAATCTAACTTGATCAGGGTCAGTTTTGTTCTCTGAAATATAAAAAGATATACACAAAATATTCGTAATTTGTATAATTAGGAGTATACAATAATCAAAAGGGTTTGGAAATGGCTGATAGTATCAAAAACATGTCCCCAAATATCATTATGCCTGAACAGGCATCTGAGAGGCTACTTCGGTTGGATCGTGAAGAGGCACTACCTCTAAATCGAAGCGGTGTAATGCATGCAGGGCTTACAAAGGTTGGCAAAGGGTATAAAGTTGCAAGGTATAATGTTTGTAAACACCAAGTTGTTTTTGTCATATCGGGAAAGTTGTATTATCAAGATATTGCTGATAAGGTCTGTATTGCTAAAGCAGGTGAGAGAATATTCATGCCTATCTCATACCAGCAACACTATTGGACTAAAGGAGATCTGGAACTATGCTGGTTTCATCTTCACTCTATAGGACTTTGGGAAAGACTTGATAGTGAGGTGATCTCAGCGTGTGAGAGTAAGTGGTGGAGAGAGTTGTATCGTAATGTGCTGGGGTTTTTGGAAGAGAGTGGGAGTAGTTATCAGGACTCAATCGAGGTGGCTGGGCACTACGCAGGGCTCATATGTAAGTATCTTGAGAGAGAGATTAATGGTGTAGGGATAAAAGAGAGGGTCACAGAGCAACAACGGGAGCTGGAGTACCTCATGTGTAAAATTGAACAAGACCTTGCTAGGAGGTGGACGGTAAAAGAGATGGCCGAGTTTATATTTGTATCTACGGCTCAGCTTCATCGGATGGTTCAGACTACCTATAGAGCGACACCGATGCAGTTGGTTCGGGAGATGAGGTTGGCGAAAGCTAGAGAGCTACTGTATAATACGGAGATGTCTCTAGGGATGATATCTAGTGAAGTTGGGTATGAGAGCGCTTTTGCACTTTCAAAAGCTTTTAAAAAGCATTATAATGTAACTCCTGCGGATATTCGTAGGAATTGTGGTCTATAGTTGTGGTTATTATTGAAGGGGATGAGATGTGGAGTTGTTTTATGACGTGCATGAGAAAGTATTTTGTTTATGATGGTAGGACTACTCGTGAAGAGTATTGGGGATTCATTATTGTAAAGTATGGGATAATGCTTCTTTATTTCGGTATTTCTAAAGTGTTTTTTTCAGCTATGGATGAGTCTTTAATGCTGAGTGAACAATCAAGAAGAATTTTTGGCAGTGTCTATATGATAATTTTTATAGGGTTTTATGTTTTGACTCTTCTTCCGGGTATTTCTGCACAGGTAAGAAGATTACACGATAGTAATAAATCTGGCGCTTGGTGGTTTATTCAAATGGTACCTTATTTGGGATTAGCCGTTATGTTTATATTGCTCGTAATTCCAGGAACAGATGGTGAGAACAGGTATGGGCGTGATCCGTATTATGAAGAGGAAATCCAAGAAGCTAGTGTGGAATAATGTGGCTTATGATGCCATAAATTAGGTGTTATGTTCATCGATATTTTAGTACAGATGGTATGGTAAAAATGTTTTGAGTCCGCTGTAAATATAGTGACGGATTTAGGGTGTGTCTTTTTGTCTGTTTTTTAGAGGAGAGAGTGTATGGAATGGTATGACTGGTTTTTTGATTGTGTGAAGAATAAGTATTCTGATTTTGATGGAAGAGCAAGGCGTAAAGAGTACTGGCTTTATACTCTGATGATGATTATTATCAATATAATTTTGCAGATACTTGTAGGTGTGTTGTCATTCATTCCTCTTATCAATGTTCTTATTTGGATTGTTGTTACTATTATCGGTCTAGGGCTGATAGTTCCGTCTCTGGCTGTTACTGTAAGGCGACTACATGATACGGGAAGATCGGGATGGTGGGTATTATTAGCATTTATTCCTGTTGTATGCTTGGTGCTACTTTACTTCCTTGTACTTGATAGCCAGCATGGGTCGAATCGGTATGGTGATAATCCAAAAGGTGAGTAGTTATTGCTGAATTAATGGCTCAGTATATATTTTAAAAGAGTAGGCTTAACTTTCCGTTATGCCTACTCTTTTTTGTTTTGTTGTGTGTGTATTACTCTTTACTTAGAATCTTTTGGCCGTAGGTCTTGAATTTTTCAAGAGCTGCATCCATATCCTTCTCACTAAGGATGTGTGGCTCACCGATACACCTAGCTCTGTAGTATACCTGTGAGACAAACTCTAGTTCCTCTGCTGCAGAAAAAGCGTAGTTGATATCTGCTCCACCTGTGAGCAGACCGTGGTTGCCGAGCAGTACACCATTTCTATCCTTCATCCCTTCAAGTGCTACCTCAGCAAGGGCAGGTGTGCCGAAGTCAACATATTCTGTACATCTAACATCACGACCGCAGAATCCTATGAGGTAGTGGCATGCAGGGATACCCATCCTGAGTGTGGCTAGCGTTGTAGAGAATACTGAGTGGGCGTGGACTACCGCATTTATATCATCTCTGTTGTTATAAAAGATGCTATGGAGATCTAACTCTACAGATGGTTTCTTGTCGCCGTCGACGATGTTGCCTTCAAGATCCAAGACTACTACGTCACTATCAGTCATCACAAAGTAGTCCATACCACTTGGTGTAAGGGCGAAGAGGCCAGATTTCTTATCAAAGATACTGATATTTCCACCAGTGCCTGTTGTGAGATTTTTATTTACTAACTCTCGAGAGAAGTGTACTACCTGCTCTCTTTCATACTTTAACTTCACTATATACTCCTAACTCTAATCAAATAATTTTGCAAGGCTCTCTGTATAAGGAGCTCTGTGGACACCCTTTTCGGTGATGATAGCTGTAATGTACTTGGCATCAGTTACATCAAAGGCTGGGTTGTAGGTCTTGACCCCTTCTGGAGCTGTACGTCTGCCGAAGCCGTTGCCGATCTCATCGCCGTCTCTTAGCTCGATAGGGATGTCGTCACCTGTCTTGGTCTCCATGTCAATTGTTGACGTAGGAGCGAGAATGTAGAAGGGTATACCGTACTCTTTTGCAAGGATTGCTACCCCACTTGTACCGATCTTATTCGCTGAATCACCGTTTGCTGCTATACGGTCTGCTCCCACAAGAACAGCATCTATCTTGCCTTCCTTCATGACTATTGAAGCCATGTTATCACAGATAACAGTAACATCTATGCCTGCTTTGTTTAGTTCGTAGGCACTTAGACGTGAACCCTGAAGTAGTGGTCTGGTCTCGTCAGTAAATACTTTGAAATCGTACCCTTTTTCATGCCCTGCATACATTGGTGCAAGGGCTGTACCGTAACCGCTGGCTGCTAGGGCGCCGGCGTTGCAGTGAGTAAGTAGACCCATACCTGGTTTGAGTTCTGTGAGGCCGTGTTCGCCGATTGCTTTGCCCATAGCTTGGTCTTCAGCAAATACATTCTCACTCTCATCAAGGAGGGCTTCTTTTATTTCATCGATACTCTTACCTGCTGCTTCTTCTACGTCAAACCTAGCCCTCATCTTGTCGAGTGCCCAGAAGAGGTTTACAGCAGTAGGGCGACTTGTCGCAAAGTAGTCGCATAACTCGGTAAATGCTGTTTTGAATTCGGCAAGGTTTGTGTAGTTGAATTTTTTAGAGCAGACATACACTCCGTACGCTGCTGACACACCGATAGCTGGTGCGCCTCGTACTCGTAGCATTTTTATTGCTTCCCATATAAGCTCTTTGTCATCAAGCTCAAGGAATAGCTCTTGCTCTGGGAGTAAGGTCTGGTCTAGAAGTACTAACTTGTCCTTACTCTCATTCAAGTAGGCTGGTATTACATTCTTCATTCTGCTTCGCTCCTTTGGTTATTTTATTATTGAATCGATTATCTCTAAATAGTCTGCTCCACTGATTATCTCTTCTCGGTTCTTGATGAATTTCTTTGCAAGTAGGAGGTTGTTGGTCTTTGCTGTATAACGGCTCTTGTCGTCTTTGATATCGTTGAGGTCGACAACTTGTGCAAATCCTACCGTTCTTCTAGTCATTTCACAACCTACAATACCTGCTGTATTCACAAAGATATCGTTTACATAGTATTCTTTGAAACCTTCAATTTTTGCCATCTGATCGGTATCCAAGAAGTCCCACATGTTTAGGAATTTCATCTTGGTAAGATCAATAGTATTTTCAAGAGTCTCTTTCAGATAGGTACAGTAATCGTCCTTCTTCGTAGTATCCTCTATAGAATAATATGCTGAGATGTAGTTCATTATAAGATTAGCGAAGAGACATGCAAGGTCATAGGCAATAGGTCCGTAAAATGCGAATTCAGGGTCTATTACCTTGGTGTTCTCTTTATTTACGAAGATACTTCCGGTGTGGAGATCGCCGTGGAGTAGGGCTTGGGCATTATTCATAAAGTCGAACTTGAGCTTTGCTACTTCGAGTTTGAGTTCATTATCTGCAACAATATGCTTTTTGTGGAAGTCTACAATCGAATCTTCAACTCTGTTTCTTGCACCTGTAAAGAATGGCTCGGTATATATTAATTGTTCTGTGATCTCACATAGCTCAGGGTTGATAAAGTCTTTAACATACTGTTTCTTTTCCTTGTGATCCATTACTACGTCTGAAGTGAGGAGTAGTGACTTTACAATAAAGTCTGAGATCTGTTCAGGGAACAGTGGGTATTTCTCGAACTTGAGTAGACCATAACGCATAATAATATAATTGGAGAGATCCTCCATAGCCATACAACACATTACATCGTCATAGAAATAGACCTTTGGTACTGCTCCTCCGGTGAGTTTGTACTCAATATCTAGAATTCTCTTTTCTATCTCACCTCTACCTATATCGAGTGGCCAGTCACCTCCAGAAGCTCTGACATATGGCAGTGCTTGCTTTACAATAATGCTCTTATCACTCTTCTCATCATGAATTCTGAATACTAGGTTTAGGTTGCCGTCACCTATCTCATTGGACTTCAGATCATAGTCTGCGCCGAAGAAGTCGAGCTTGCTGGTTATGTATTCAATCACACTATCATTATCTAGTTCGTAATATTTATTCATTATACTATCCTCGTTTTTTATAATATGTCAGACCAAGCCCAAGAATAAGGACGATACCCTTGACAATGTCCTGTGCGTAGTATGGGAAGCTCATCATAACAAGTCCATTGACCATCGTGCCTACGAGTAGCGCTCCAAGTAGTGTGCCAAAGGCATTTGCTTTACCAATACCGAGTACTGAGAAGCCGATGAATGCTGCTGCAACTGCATCCATTAGGTATGAACCTGCTGCGTCTACTTCGCCTGAGCCAAGCCTTGCACATAGTATAACACCTGCAATTGAAGCGATAATACCTGAAAGGACGTAGGCTAAGGCTCTGTACTTCTTTGTAGGGATACCACAGAGTCTAGCAGCTTCTTCATTACCGCCGATCATGTGCAGGTAGCGACCGTACTTGGTGCGGTTTAAGAATATGTGCACGCAGATTGTTACAAAGAGCATGATGTAGATAGGTATTGGGATGCTTAGAAATCTACCCTGTCCGATAAACTTGAAACCTTCTGGCATTAGTCCTGGTGCTATGCCGCCTTCAAGCATAGGCATATAGTTGTAGATTGCTGAGCCACCCTGAAATGTTGTAGATACACCGGTGACTATAAACATCATAGATAGTGTTGTCAGCATATCTGAGATGCCTATCTTTATAATAAATAGTGAGTTTATGAGGCCAACGCAGGCTCCTACAATAATCGGAACTATCACTGCCAGTACGGGTGGCATATCCCACACAATCATTATCTTTGCTGCTATCACTGCTGCAAAACTTGCTGTAGCAGCAGCAGAAAGGTCGAAACCGTTTACTGCTAGTGAGAAGGTGATAGCTAGTGCTATAAGTGATACTATCGCTACCGACCTAAAGATATTTGTAATGTTTTTAAATGTTGCCCAGTTCTCTACATATGATGAGAAGAATATGACAACAATTAATATTGTCAGGATCGTTCCATATTTGTAGAAAAAATCAAAGATACTAAATGGTTTGTTTCGTACAGCCAAATTTTTATCATTCATCTTATTTCATTCCACCTGTTGAGTATAATAATAGTTCTTCTTCATTGGTCTCTTTGGTAATAAACGGTTTACTAATCTTACCGCTATACATAATATAAGCACGGTTACTCAGTCCTAATATCTCATCAAACTCGCATGAAGCATAGATGATACCTTTACCCTGTTTTGCTAGCTCAATGATTAATGAGTATATCTCGTACTTCGAACCTACATCCACACCCTTTGTTGGTTCGTCAAAGAGGTATATGTCAGCATCTGAAATCAACCACTTGGCAATCGCTACCTTCTGTTGGTTACCACCGCTCAGGTTCTCTACAAATTGCCTCTCGCTAGAGGTCTTTATTGCAGCAATTCTTACTGAGTCACGAGCCCTAGTGTTGATCATGCGCCTGCTCATGAATGGGCCTTTACAGAATCTTGATAAGGTCGGTAGGGTGATATTGGTCTCTATCGTCTCATGAACCAAGACACCCTCTCTGCGCCTCTCTTCTGGTACTAGTGCGAATTTATTATTTATGGCCTTGGTAGGGCTTGAATTGGTGACTTTTATGCCGTTGAGATTTATCTCTCCACTCTCTACCTTAGAAACACCGAATAGCAACTTGAGTAGCTCGGTTTTACCACCACCTACGAGCCCGCCTATACCTACTATCTCACCCTTGTTAACGGTAAAGTTGACATTGTTGATCCCGCCTTCACCGCTTAAATTCTCTACTTTCAACAACACGCCTTCTTGTGGAGTGGATACTGGTGGGAAGGCATTCTGCATCTTCTTACCTAGCATCTTCTCAACAATACTATCAATTGTTTCACTCTCGATATCATAATTGCCAACGAGCTGGCCGTCTTTGAGTACGGTGATTCTCTGGCAATTAGCAAAAATCTCATCTAATCTATGGGATATAAAGATTACGCCTACTCCCTGCTTGCTAAGTCTTTTCACAATCGTGAATAGTGTATTACACTCTTCAACACTGAGTGATGCTGTAGGTTCATCCAAGATCAAGAACTTTGCCTTCTGGTGTACTGCTCTGGCAATAACCATCAATTGCTTTTCTGCGAGGGTTAGTTCACCTGCAAATCTATTCAGATCAATATTGATTCCTACCTCATTTAGTGATTCAGCAGCCGCTTTCTTGAGCTGTTTCCAATTCATAAACATACTTGGCTGATCGATTGCAATGTAATTCATCATGATGTTTTCTGCAACTGACAAGGAGGGAACGATAGCAACGTCTACCTCCTGATATACAGTTACTATGCCTCTCTGCATCGCTTCTTGTGGTGATTCAATCTCTATAGATTCGCCATCAAGGTATATATTACCTTTGCACTTTTGATATGCACCACTAAGGATCTTCATCAGTGTGCTCTTTCCTGCTCCGTTAGCGCCTACAAGTGCGTGTACTTCTCCTCTACTGACTGTCAAGTCTACTCTTTCAAGAGCAGTGACACCAGCAAAGTACTTTGATATGCCGCGCATCTTTAGACCTGCTTCGTTGTCCATATGCTTCCTTTACTGAGAATCGGGAGGGAGGTCGTCCCTCCCGATAGCTTTTCTAACAATATAACTTATAGAATTACTTTGCGATTTTTTCCATCCAAGGTTCTAGGAACTCTGTAGTTGAACCCCAGTTGTCATAGAACTCAGATAGATCTGCCATTCTTACAGGTCTTTCCTTTATTGAAGGAAGATCTGAAGACTTTACAAGTACTGGTGTGAGGTGATAGTAGCGAGGAAGTTTGTCGCCAGCTATTGCCTTCATAGCTAGTCTAACCTGTACGATACCGATAACTGTTGGGTCAACACCTGCTGAAGCTATCCAGATGTCTGGGTTTGCCTGCATCATTGCGATGTCTTGATCTGAGATATCTACAGAGAATAAAGGAATCTTTCTACCTGAAGCAACGATAGCATTGTAGAAGCCCTTTGCATACTCATCCCACACTCCATATACAGCATCAATATTTTCGTCTTGGTCTGCGTCAAGAATAGCTTCAAGAGCTGCTTGTGACTTTGCCATAACACCATCTGTACCTAGGTCGATAGTATTTGTAACCTTGATACCAGGGAATGTAGGTAGAATTGCGCCTTCCCAGATGCGATTTCTCTTGTCTGTAGGTGGAACATTAGCAAGTCTATTGTATACAACATTGGCTGCACCATCTACGTAGTTTACAAGTGCCATCTGTGATAGAAGTCCTAGCATTAGGTCGTATTGATCGATACTTACCAGCATACCTGCTGGAACATCGCTAGGTACTTTGAAGTCGTTATCAAATACGATAACAGGAATGCCTGCTCTTAGAGCTTTCTCAATAGATGGTTGTAGGGCGTCGCTCTTACCGTGAGAAGTGAGGATGGCATCTGCTTTCTGGTTGATAGCATTTTCGATACCTTCAGCCATAGCTTGGAGGTCGTTGTTTGCATCTATAACGTTTACATCAATACCGTACTTCTTTGCTTCTCTCTTTACGCCATTAATGTGCATGGTCATATGAGTACCGGTACCCCATTCTTTAATTAGTACTATCTTGTGCTTCTTGCCATTTGCAAATGCTTCAGGCATGTCGTCTGCTATTGCAGTAGTGCACATACTAAGAGCAGCAACAAACATTAGTAAAACAAACATCAGTTTTTTCATTTCTATCTCCTTAAAAATTAAAAATACACATACACAACAACTACAGCATACCACATGGGTAGAGCCTTACGCAAGTTTTTTACTAATATTTTATGAAAATTTTATATAAAATTTACTTGTTTAGTGTCGGATAGTAGGATATTATTAAGGTGTAAAGCTGGTTTAGTAGGATTATTTTATGGGTTTTGGCTGGTATTCTGGCCTTATAGGCGAATGCTCACAAGTTTTTAGTTGGGTGTATTTAATATAAAATTTAGTTAAAATTTAAGCTGATTATTTACTGAAAATGGTTGAGGGTATAAGTATTTATCCTATAATAAGCTCTGAACTTTGTGTCGGAGTATGGAAGATAAGTAATATGAAAGTTGGAATAAAAGAGGTCGCAAAAGAAGCGAATGTATCTGTTACTGCTGTGTCGCTAGCACTGAATAATAAGCCAGGTGTGAGTGAAGCAACTAGAGAAAAGATACTGGATGTCGCAAGTAAGCTAGGTTATCAGCCCACGGCAAAATCTGCCGAGGATGTTTGTACTGTAAGGTTTTTGCAGATACCACGTCACGGACATGCCTTAAATACAAACCATGAAAATTTTATAGGTAATTATTTAAATGGAATTATGGACTCTGCTCAATTGCATAATATTACTATAGAGATAGAGTCATTTTTGCCAATGACACCGATAGAGAGTATTGTTCAAAAAATAAATTCTAATACTCAGACGGCTGGATATATTATACTGGCAACAGAGCTTAGTGCTAATGATGTCCAGACCTTATTAGCAACAGAGGCAAAGATTGTCTTTATCGATACCTATATCTACTCCGTGGCTGCTGACTATGTAAATATGAATAATATGCAGTCTGTATTCAGTATTGTAAAGTACTTCAAGGATTCTGGACATACTGATATTGGTATAATAAAAAGCTCTGTTGGAGGTTATAATTTTACTCTACGTGAGCAGGCTTTTGTTAAAGCTATGTCTGATCTTGGTCTTGAATTATTGGAAAAAAATATCTTTGATGTAGACTCAACCTTTGAGGGGGCATACAAAGAGATGCTCCCTCAGCTTATTGATAAGCCAAAGCTGCCAACTGCACTATTTGCGAGTAATGATATAATTGCTTTAGGGTGTATTCGTGCATTTAAAGAGAGTGGGTATCGCTTACCAGACGATATTTCGATATTTGGCTTTGATAATATTCCGATGTCTGAGATGTCTTCGCCATCACTCAGTACAATTAATGTCCCAAATCGCCAAATAGGGCAAGTAGCTGTAGATATGCTATATTTAAAATTACAACATATAAGTGATAGAGAGCCTATGGTAAGTCTTGTGAATTCGGAATTAGTGCATAGAAATAGTGTTAAAAGATTGTAGGTATTGCCTTAGATGCCTTTATTCGAAGAAAGCGCCTGAGTCTCAGTATTGGAGATTCAGGCGCTTTCTTTTATTTAATATTCATAATAAAGGATAATTTAATTGTAAAGATGATTTCATCTTTTTTGACGTTTTGGATGTATGCTCTGAAGAAGTATTTAGTGCTGCATGGTAAAAACTTTTTCTAGTCCATTGTGTTTGGAGGTAGGATGTTATGGTAAATAAGTAGTTGTTGTTTTGTGCGTATTTGATGTAATTATTTTTTATAATACTAATTGACAGTAGTGTCAAGTTTCGAGTAGTGTGTGAGTCATACTAGTAAAATAATGCTATAGAATAATAATAACGTTAAGGCATAACTGGGCAGTAGGTGATAAGCTAGAGATGTATGTTTGTTTTAATAACATAGTAATGTGTTATTAGAAGTAATAATTTTGGTTGTTTTGTTTATTTTTATAGGAGTATTAATGATGTTGAAAAGAAAAACCAATCTTGTGAAATTGTTTGTTGCTGCTGTGATGTTGGTCTTCACTCTATCTGCTGTAAGCAATGTAGCAAATGCTGCGGACAAAAAGTTCAAAGTTGTTATCCTTGTAAAGTCTATGGGTAACGGTTTCTTCAATGCTTGTGCTGATGGTGCAAATGAAGCTGCTAAAGAATTAGGCGACGTCGAAATAATCTACCAAGGACCACCTGAAGTATCAGCTGAAGGTCAAATCGATATTATCGAAACTCTTATTGCTCAGAAAGTAGATGCTATCGCAATTTCAGCAAATGATAACCAAGCTCTAGTTCCTGTATGTAGGAAGGCAATGAAGCGCGGTATCAAGGTTATCTCATTTGACTCAGGTATTGCTGAAAAGGGTAGAATCGTTGACCTTGTTCCAAGTAATATTGAACTTGTAGGTAAACAGCAGGTTGAACTTATCTCAAATCTTATGGGCGGAAAAGGTGATTTCGCTATCGTATCTGAAACTTCACAGACTACAAACCAGAACAAGTGGATTGCTGCGATGAAGGAAGAACTCAAGACTAACCCTGTGTACAAGAATATCAATCTTCTAGAAGTAGTATACGGTGACGCTCTTGCTGATAAGTCATACCGTGAAACAGTTGCACTATTCAATAAGTATCCAAACCTAAAGGGTATCACTTCTCCAACAACTGTTGGTCTGCTCGCTGCTGCAAAAGCAATCGAAGACAATGATAAGAAAGATATCGTTGAACTTACAGGTCTAGGTCTACCATCTGAAATGAAGCACTACATTGAAAATGGCGTTTGTAAGGAAATGGCTCTTTGGAATCCAGTTGATCTTGGTTATACAGCAACATACATCTGCGAAGGTCTTTTAACTGGTAAGTTCAAAGGTGAAAAGGGCGAGTACATCGATGCTGGCAAGATGGGTAAACTTCAAATTGGTGAAGGTGGTACTGTAGTTATGGGTGTTCCATTCGTATTCGATAAAGACAACATCGAAAAGTATGCAAAGATCTTCTAATACTTTACTCAGTTTTTATTGAAATTAATAATGCAGTATTAAAGGTATAGATTGTAAATAATTTTGTGGTGTAGTTGAGAAGGTCTTATTCTGACTGCACCACAAATACTTATCTATATTGGTCTGTCTATTGGCATATTGTAATATGTCTTAGCTGTAAACGTAGGAGGTGTGTACTTGAAAACAGAATGCGTATTGGAATTAGAAGGTATTTCCAAGTATTTTCCAGGTATCAAAGCTCTTGATGATATCAACTTCAAAGCTCGTAGAGGTGAGGTGCATGCACTTATCGGTGAAAACGGTGCAGGTAAATCAACTCTGGTAAAAGTAATAACTGGCGTTCACAAACCAACCAGTGGTGAAATTAAGTTGAACGGAAATGTCATGGATTTCACGACTGTGCTTGACGCGCAGGCGGTAGGTATAACTGCCATTCACCAAGAAGCAAGTATGTTTATGGAGTTGTCCGTTGCTGAAAATATATATATGGGGCACCATATAAAACGCGGGGGGAAGTTCTCACCATTAAATTGGAAAGAGATGAAAAACAAGACGAAAGAGTTACTAGATAAGTTAGAGCTAGATATAAGACCAGAAGCATTGGTAAAAAATCTTTCTGTAGCTCAGAGGCATATGGTAGAGATTGCAAAGGCCTTATCTATTGATTCTGACGTTATTATTATGGACGAGCCAACATCTGCTCTGAGTCTGCATGAGGTAGAAGAGCTGTATAAAATTGTTCGCCAACTTAAAAAAGAAAATAAAGCGATTATCTTTATTTCGCATAAGTTTGAAGAGATATTTGAAATATGTGACTATTTTACCGTAATGCGTGATGGTAAGTATGTCGGTGAAGGTAGTATCAAAGACTCTAGCATCGACGTAATAGTGGAGATGATGGTTGGTCGCTCGCTCGATCAAATGTATCCAAAGACTGAGGTGAAAATAGGAGCGCCAATATTACAAGTAGATGGCCTGAGCCGTGCTGGGTATTTCAAGGATATTTCATTTACGCTTCATCGTGGTGAGATTTTAGGATTTTTTGGGTTGGTTGGTGCGGGACGCTCAGAGGTGATGAGAGCAATCTTCGGTATCGATAAGTACGATAGGGGGACACTCAGCCTCAACGGGATAGGAATAAAGATAAAGGATCCTGCTGCGGCTATGAAGTATAAGATTGCTTATATTCCTGAGGATAGGCAGAGCCAAGGTGCAGTGCTAAAGATGAATATTAGAGAGAATATTACCCTTGCACTCCTTGATGAGCTCTGTACCTTTGGTGTCTTGAATAAGAAGAAAGAGAATAGAATTTCCGAAAGATATTCCAAAAAAATGGAAGTCAAAGCTGCAGGGCTAAAGGTAGACGTTGATACCTTGAGTGGTGGAAACCAGCAAAAGGTTGTTCTTGCAAAGTGGCTCGCAACAGAGCCAGATATCTTGATTCTTGATGAACCGACCAAGGGTGTAGATGTGGGTACTAAGGCACGTGTACATGAATTTATCTCAGAGCTTGCTTCAAGAGGACTTGCAGTGATCTTGGTGTCATCTGAGTTGCCTGAAATACTAGGTATGAGTGATAACGTTATTGTGATGCATGAAGGGGTCAAGACTGGAGAGTTTACCCGTAAAGAAGCGGATTCTGAAACAGTTATTAAGGCCGCGGTAAGTGAAGTGGTTGTCTCGTAGTTTGGTTCTTGAATGCATTGTTGGAGTGTGATAATGAAAGTAATAAAAGAAATATTGAAAAATCGCGAAGCGATGCTGCTGGCATTAATATGCTTTGCTGTTATAGTAATGTCGGTAACTGTTCCACGATTTTTAAGTATATCAAATTTTTCAAGCGTTTTAGCTGATAGTTCAATCCTTATAATGGTTGCTCTTGTACAGTTTCTTGTAATCTTGACAGGAGGTATTGATCTATCTATTGGATCTATGATCGCATTTTGCGGTATGCTTGGTGCATTAACTAATATGTACTACCCTGATCTACCACCAAGTTTATGTGTCGTGATCGGTGGAGCAGCTGGTGCAGGGTTGGGTCTATTCAACGGTTTATTTGTAGCGTATGGTAAGATTCCTGCGATTATCGTTACACTGGGATCACTTGGAATCTTTAGAGGGTTTACCTTTGTACTTAGTAAAGGACAGTGGGTCACAGCTCACGAAATGACGCAAGGCTTTACAGATATTCCTCACGGGAAGTTACTTGGGATTCCGAATATTATTCTATTTGCTCTTGCTATTGCGGTAGTAATATTCTACTTCATAAGGTACACCCGTACAGGAAGAGAACTTTATGCAATCGGTGGTAATAAATCTGCCGCAGTATTAGTGGGTATCAATGAAGAGAGGTTACAGGTGATTATCTTTACACTTTGTGGTCTTGTTAGTGGACTTGCTGGTGTGCTTTGGGCTGCTAGATATGCGGCGGCTGTGAATGAAATGGCAGTTGGTTTTGAATTAATGACTGTTGCGGCTTGTGTGCTTGGCGGTGTAAGTATTGCAGGTGGTAGTGGTCTTGTGGGTGGTGTTATACTGGGTGCTCTCTTTATGGGACTGCTAAATAACTCACTATCTATGATAAAGAATATGGCCTTCTATCAGATGTTTGTTCAGGGGATGGTGGTAATTATAGCTATGGTCTTCAATGAGATTATTGCTAGGAGAACTGGTAAGGTAGTACTGAATAGGAGGCTCAAGTAAATGGAAAAGAATAATGATTCTCTTGTTAGCCAGAGCAGATTGCTCTCAGAAAACTCGCTCAAAGAGAGACTAATAAGATTGTTTACAACGTGGGAAGCACTCCTTGCAATACTGCTGGTCTTAGAATTTGTCTACTTCTCAGAGGTTAATGATAATTTTCTAGATTCATTTAACCTACTAAATGCTTCGTTCAGTTTTTCTGAAAAAGCAATTCTAGCACTATCAATGATATTTGTCATCATTTGTGGAGATATTGATATTTCGGTGGCATCAATTATTGCGCTAGCATCTATAGGGATAGGGTATGCCGCAGAAGCTGGGGCTGGGTCTGCGACGCTGATTGTTGTTGCTCTATGTGTAGGTATGCTTGCGGGTGCTGTGAATGGAGTTCTGATTACATATGTTGGTATCCCTGCAATTGCCATAACACTTGGTACACAGTCGGTGTTTAGAGGGATATGTCAGATAATACTAAAAAGCACTGCGTATACAGAATTTCCAGATGACTTCTCATACTTTGGGCAGGAGTATATCTTTGACAGTGACGTCCCATTTGAATTGATTGTATTTCTGGTGCTTGCTGTAATTATTGGGTTTGTTCTTCACTTTACAGGTTTTGGTAGAAAGCTTTATGCTATCGGTAATTGTAAGTCTACAGCTGTCTTCTCTGGTATAAAAGTTGATAAGATAAGATTTATAAACTTTACAATCAATGGCCTGTTTGCAGGTATTGTTGCGGTACTACTTACATCTAGAATTGGTAGTGCTAGACCAAATATGGCTATGGGATGGGAGCTTGATGCTATTACTCTGGTAGTACTGGGTGGAGTATCAATAATGGGAGGAAGAGGTAATATTATCGGTGTCTTGATTGCAACTTTCTTGCTTGGCTATCTAAAGTATGGTATGGGTATTATGAGTATCTCTGGTAAGATTATGATTATTACTACTGGGTTCTTACTAATAGGAGCTGTACTGCTACCAGGTTTATTAGATAAAGTCAAGGAAAGTCGTAAACTTCGTAGGCAGCGGGCTGAGTTGTCAAATGAGTGATAGAGATCTGTCTACATCTTGAGGAGTATATAATGATTAGAAAAGCTTTTGTTATGAGTGTTGATGCTGGGTGTGAAAAGAAGTATATTGAAAGGCATAACCCAATTCCAGAGGAACTTGAGAAGACTCTGAAGAGTCACGGGGTTCATAACTATAGTATTTATTTAGACAGAGAAACCAATTCATTATTTGGTTATGTAGAAATTGAGTCGATTGATAAATGGAATAAGATTGCTGAGACAGAATCTTGCCGTAAATGGTGGCAATATATGCGTGATATAATGCCGGCAAACTCCGATAGCTCACCTGTTGCGTGTGACTTGGAAGAGGTATTTCATTTAGATTAGTTGTTATTACTATTATACTGTGAGGAGTTGTAGGATGTCAAAAATAGAACAAGCTTTTGCTGATGCAAAAGATAGGTATGCGGCAATTGGGGTAGATGTTGATCGTGCAATCGAGAGAGTAAAGAATATCGCAATCTCTATGCACTGCTGGCAGGGTGACGATGTTACAGGGTTTGAAGAGACCCAAGGCGGTGATGCTGGTATCCTTGCTACTGGTTCGTACATCGGTAAGGCAACTAACTTAGCAGAACTAAGAAGTGATATTGAGAAGGCTTATTCACTTATTCCAGGTAAACACAAACTAAATTTACATGCAATATATGCAGAAACTGGCGGTGAGAAGGTTGAAAGAAACCAGGTTTCAGCCAAGCACTTTGAAGGCTGGGTTGATTGGGCAAAAGGCATGGGGATTGGGCTAGACTACAACCCAACATATTTTGCTCATCCAATGGCAAGTACTAATATGACCCTTGCTGACCCGTCACAAGAGATTAGAGACTACTGGATTGAGCATGGTATCAAGTCTCGTGAAGTGACTGCTTACTTTGGTGATACTCTTGGTGTGACATCTGTAATGAATACTTGGATTGCTGATGGCTTCAAGGATGTTCCTGTTGACCGTATGGAACCTCGCCGAAGGCTCAAAGATTCACTTGACAAGATATTTGCAAAAGATCTGTCCGGTTCAAATATGCGTGATGCTGTTGAGTGTAAACTCTTTGGCATTGGAACAGAGTCGTATGTTGTTGGCTCTCATGAATTCTACATGGGGTATGCGCAAGAGAAGAAGAAACTCCTATGTCTTGATGCTGGTCACTTCCATCCTACAGAGTCTATTGATGATAAGATTAGTGCAACTTTATTATATCTTGATGAAATACTACTCCATGTGAGCAGAGCTGTACGCTGGGATAGTGACCACATTATAAAGCTAAATGATGATCTTAAGAGTATTGCGTATGAGGTTATTGCAGGGAATCTTGAGAATAGGATATATATTGGTTTGGACTTCTTTGACGCTAGTGTGAACCGTGTTGCTGCTTGGGTTATCGGTACAAGGAATATGATCAAGGCACTGCTTATGGCTGCTCTTATGCCTATAGAGCAGATGAAAAGAGTTGAGCTTGAAGTGAACTTTACTGAGCGCTTAATGCTACAGGAAGAGATGAAGTCTATGCCTTTCAGCGCTATTTGGGATATGTACTGTTCTATGAATAATGTGCCGGTCGGTATGGATTGGTTCGGTGAAGTAAAAGCTTATGAAGAGAGTGTGCTTTCTAAGCGTGGTTAGTAAGAGTTGATTTTAATAGTAAGATCAATGTAATAAAAATTGAGGAATGATAATGAAGACGATTCAAATTAATGATGAAGTGCAGTCACAGATCAGTAAAGCATCTGATGTTGCAATGATACTTTGGCAGAGAGAGTGGGCGGAGCGTAACGGTGGTAACCTATCGTTAAATTTGACAGAAGCAATTGGCGAACTCCCAAGTGATCTATCTGAGTTTGTATATGTTGATATGCCGGGTGTGGATAAAGCTGCTGCTGGTATGAGCTTCTTTATTACAGGTACTGGTAGACGTATGCGTGATCTGGTAAAACCTGAAACTGCTGCTTGTATCATTGTATATAATAGCGATGCTACAGGATACTACATCCTATGGGGCGCTAATAATGATGAGTCCTTCAGGCCTAGTTGTGAACTACTCCCTCATGTAAAGATGCACCTTGAGCTGATTGCAAGTGGTAGTAAGTTCAAAGTTGTACTACATACTCACCCTATCGAGTTGATTGCTCTATCTCACCATCCAGTTCTTGGTAATAATGAAGAGCTCTTCAATAAGGCGCTATGGTCTATGCTTCCTGAAGTAAGAGTATATCTTCCAAAGGGTACTGGTATGTGTCCTTATGCTGCGCCTAGCTCCGATGAACTTGCAGACCTTACAGTTCAGAAGCTCAAGAAGTTTGATGTGGCAGTATGGAATATGCATGGAGCTGTTGCTGCTGGTATGGATGCTGAAATGGCATTTGACTATATTGATGTTGCGAATAAAGGTGCTAAAATTTATTTGACATGCCTTGCTAGTGGCTTTGTGCCTGCTGGTATGAATGATGAGCAGCTTGCCGAATTAGAGCAAATCTTTATCAAATAGCGAAGACGTCATTAGGTTGGTAATATGACATTGTTATAGAAATGGTTGAGATAGTATTATGATTGTTGTACTTGACATAGGTAAGACAAATAAGAAAATTCTGGTAATCAATGATAAGCTAGAGGTTCTTGAGAAGGTGACAGGATCTTTCAATGAGTATGAGAAAGATGGTGTGCGTTTTGAACAGCCTGAGGAGATATTCAACTGGTTTGTTGAGAATTTACGAGAGCTAGCGAAGTCATATACGATAGACTCAATATCGGTAACAACACATGGGGCGAGCCTTGTTTGTCTTGATGAGTCGGGTAGTATTGCTGTGCCTCCTGTAGCTTATACGACAGATGCTGGTGAAGAATTCGATATTGAATTCTACGGTAAATTCGGTGAATCTGCTGCTTTACAGAAAGAGACTTCAACAGCTCGTGTAGGAAGTCTGGTAAATTCTGCAAAGTTGATCTATTTTGTCCAGAAGAAGTATTCTGAGGAATATAAGAAGGTAGAGAAAATCCTCTTTTATCCTCAATACTTTGTATACAAATTGACAGGTATTGCTGTAACTGAACCTACATATTTGGGATGTCATTCATATCTTTATGATTTCGAAGCAGCAACTTTTTCTAGACTAGTCAAGGAGCTTGGTATTGAAGACAAGCTCGCTCCAATTAGTCAGACTTGTAGAAATGTTGGAACACTTAGTGATAAGTGTATAAAGCAAACAGGTATAAACAAGAATTGCGTAGTAACTGCTGGAATACATGACTCAAACTCTAGTCTGTTACCTCATATTTTGACCAATGATAAGCCATTTATTCTAAACTCAACCGGTACGTGGTGTGTACTTATGAGTAGGAGTGGTGATGGTAAGATCGCAAATAATGAGCTTGGAAAGACAATCTTTTATAATGTGGACGCTTTTAATAAGCCTGTAAAGACAGCTATTTTTATGGGTGGACGTGAGTATGAGGTCTATAGTAAATTAATAGAAGATGTGCACTCTCGTACGGGACTTCCTGAGTATGATCAAGAAGTCTATGATAATATTCTCCAGAAGAATGAGTTCTTCTTTATACCATCTGTAGAGGTAGGGGTTGGAATATTTCCAGATAGTAAACCTCGTGTCATAAGGGATGGTGTGGAGTACAGCTTGGCAGATCTTTTGAAGAGTAGTGCGCTATGCTCAGAGGTTTTTTCTAATTATGAAGAGTCATTTGCCGCTCTGAATTTGTCTCTAGTTGCACAGACAGCTTTTGGTATTGAGTATCTTTCTGGAGTAAAGGCAGATAAGTTGTCAGGTATGCAGATACTTATTGAAGGTGGCTTCAGGAAGAACATCCCATATTGCAGGCTGCTCGCTGAGCTATATGATCAGTGTGAGGTTGTGACTACAAATCTTGAAGAAGCGACGGCAATAGGTGCAGCTCTACAGAGTTTGCTGGCTTCTGATTTGCATGCTATGGATACATCATCTGGTGATCTTATGATATCAAGAGATAGAGTAGTGCCTTTAGAGGGGTGCAAGTTGACCAGCTATATTGATGCGTTTGAGTTACTTGCAAAGTAGTACTTTAGTAGTGTAGGTAAGATAAATATCAGTGCTTTTTTATATCCGATACTTCATTATTATGGAGTATCGGATATTTCTATATTGATATTGTTCTCTCTGTACTTCTTTGGTGATACCTTCATCACACTCTTGAACTGCCTTGTAAAGTAGTTGCTGTCATTGTAGCCGCAGTTATAGCTGATATTTGATATAGACATATCACTTTGTGTAAGCAGTGAGCATGCTTTTTCCATCCTGAGTAACTTCTGATAGAGTAGAGGTGTAGTCTTAGTCGTCTTCTTGAAGATATTTAGAAAGTGGCTCTTTGATAGATTGGCTGTCTGTGCAAGCTTGTTCTGATCGATATCCTCTGTATAGTGCTGCTCAATAAATGAGATCGCTTCTGCGACACGGGCAACTTCTACAGAATTCTTTGGATCGTCAACATTATAGCACCTAGAGAGATAGCCTACTAATTCTAAAAAGTATATCTTTGAGAAGAATACGAAACCTGCTGCGTTATTCTCTATCTCTCTCTCGATCTTTGAGAGAATTGCTACTGACTCGTTTATCTCATCATCGGTTAGGAGTAGTCTGGTATTTGAAGTAGATGCAAAGTGTGGCTCAATTTTGAAGAGGGCGTGGAATCCTGCCATCGTACCTATATCTGCAAGTGATGTCATCAAGCTCTCGGTGTTATAGAGAACGTTTATAAGAGTCAAGCCATCTACATCTCTATACCCATGCTTCTGACCAGGTCGCACAATAAAAACATCTCCCCGCTCTAGGGTATAAGAGATTCTATCAGTAAAATGACACCCTTTTCCTCCGGTAACTATAACTAGCTCTACAAATTCATGTTCATGTAGTGGGTAGTTCTCTTGAGGATTACGGTGTAATATAGAGAATGGTAGCTTTTGATGGCTAAAATTAAAGAAACCATGTCTTAATAATTTCATACATTTTTCCTATTGGCCAACATAAAATATAAGAATAGTAAAGTAGTCTCTACACAATTGCGGGTTGAGGTATAAAAAATATAGTCCTAGTATGTATAGAAAGAGTAGTTGATGTTTGGATATTCAGCACAAATAACTTATTATAAATTGTACTCTTGGTGCTATTTATTGCAAGGAATAATATTCATTCTCTGCTTTGTTTCTGTGAAGAAATATATGTTAGTGATTCTGTTGGGAAGATACTATAGCGCTTGACCGGTTTGAATCCTGCCTGTTTGTTGGTTATAAGGATTTTACTATTTGACAGATGCTACGCTCTGGATTACAATTATTTTAGGAGAACAACTATGGGAATTTATCGTACTGACAAGCTCACTAGGCGAATCAGCTCTGTACAATTAGTATTGATGAAGCGTTGTGCAGAGTGTGGTTTGTGAGTGTGTAGCTTTAAAATTCATCAAAAGATATAATGCATCTATAAGCGTATAATATTATACGTTGAGTTATATTGTGTTTTTTGAAGATTAAAGTTTTCTCTCTAGGCTGTGGACAATGTTTTTGTCTACAGCCTTTTGTGTTAGTATTTACTTAAAGATTATTTGTGGAATTGAAAGTCTGTTTTCACAATATAGTTATTATTAAGTTATTAAGCAGAAGGCAGATACTGTAGAGTGTCCTGCCTTCTGCTTTTTTTATATTAGGATATTAAAATGAAGTTATTAGAAGTTAAAAATATGTCTCATTCCTTTTTGGAAAGGGATATCTTTGCAGGTTCAGAGTTCTCTATATATAGTGGAGAGTGTGTAGGCGTTGTTGGAGAGAATGGGGTCGGTAAGAGTACCTTTCTCAAAGTGATTACTGGTGAAATAGTCCCTGATATAGGCCGGATATTTATAAATCCGAAAGTTAAAATTGGCTATCTAGATCAATATGTTCAGATAGATCATAACATATCTATAAATGATTTTTTGAAATCTGTATTTCAAGATTTATTCGATCTAGAAGAGCACATTAAAATACTCTATAACAGGTATGATAAAGGGGATTTTGAGGCTCTTGAGCAAGCGACGTTGTGCTATGCTCAACTAGAAGAGCGGGATTATTATACCGTTCAATTACGTATAGACAAGGTAGCATATGGGCTGGGTCTTCATGCTATAGGGTTGGAACGTAAAATTTCAACTATCAGCTCTGGGCAGCGTGCAAAGTTAATTTTAGCAAAATTACTACTAGATGATGCAGATTTACTACTGCTTGACGAGCCTACAAACTTTCTTGATAAAGAGCACGTAGATTGGCTTGCGTCATATATTATTGACTCTAATAGAGCTTTTATGATTGTATCTCATGATACTACTTTTATTGAAAAAGTGGCGACTTCTATCTGTAGTATTGAGAATAAATGCTTATGTAAATACCCAGGAAGTTATAAAGAATATTTGCGCAAGAAGGAGCATTTGAGAAAAGAGAGTTTGCAAAAGTATAATAAGCAACAGGAGTATATTAAGAAAACTGAGGAGTATATCAGGAAGAATCGAGCTGGAGTAAAGTGTAAGAATGCTAGAGGTAGACGTAAGCATTTAGAGCGGCTAAAAAAGTTTGATGCTCCTGAAACTACAATATATAAGCCATCTTTCCGCTTCAATGAATCTGTATCTGTCAGCCAAAATACATTGGAGATATCTGAGTTGGCAGTAGGGTATACTTATCCATTATTGGAAGAATTGAGTTTTGTAATTTATAACAGGCAGAAAATCGCCATAATTGGAGCTAATGGAGTTGGGAAAACAACCCTGTTAAAAACACTTATGGGCAGTATTGAGGCCTTGTCTGGGAGGTATAGATTCTTCAGATCGGTGTCAATTGGATATTATGATCAATCTGAATCATGGGAAGATCCTAAAGAGACTCCTGTACAATTGGTCAGGGCATCATACCCAGGACTCAGTAAGACTGAGATAATGCGGGAGCTTTACCGTTGTGGTATATCTAGTATTCATGCACATCAGAGCCTTGCTTTGATGAGCGGTGGTGAGCAAGCCAAGGTAAAGCTCTGTATGCTTGGACTGAGAAGGTGTAATTTTCTAATTCTAGATGAGCCCACAAACCATCTGGATGTTCAGGCAAAGGACGCGTTGAAAGAGTCCTTAGCAGGGTTTGGTGGTAGTGTGATATTGGTATCTCATGAGCCGGATTTCTATAGCTCATGGATCGATAAGATTATAAAAGTCTGATGATTATCATACTATTATAGATGTAAAAAGTCTGTTTTTGTATAAAAAAAGAGCTAACTTCTTATTGGGTTAGAAGTTAGCTCTTTATTTTTGGTGGGCTCAGAGGGACTTGAACCCCCGACAAAGTGATTATGAGTCACCTGCTCTGACCAACTGAGCTATGAGCCCTGATAATGTAGCTGTCCTAAAATCAATACTCCATCGATTTAGTATTAAATATCATAGTAATTCTAGCTCTATAGTCAATATGTAATAAACAAATATTGCTAAAATATTGTTAATTTTGTATATATACCGCATATTTTAAGCACTTTACAAAAATCATGGCTTAATTCTGATAAACAATTACTTTTATTAATGCAAATACAATTACAATTGATATAATAGAATAATTGCCCAAATTACAACTTATATATTATATGGAGATATATTATGGAACATATAAACAATAATGATTCGTTTGAACATGTGTCGACGATTATGCAGCCCTCTACACCGGTAAAGTGGACACCAGAAGATGCAGCCAACTTTATCGCTTCTACTATAAAAGAAGCTCAGAAGCCTACGGTGCTTGCTATAAAGAAGAGAGGTGTGCCTTGGTGGGTCTATATGCTGACTGTAGTCATACTACTCTCTGTGATCGCTGGAGTTGTATACTACTTCATGTGGATGAGGGATACTGAGTGGAATGGGCGGGAATTGCAGTGGATGGAGAGGAATGCTAAAATATCTAAAGACTATGCAGATCTAAGCGCTAGATATGATCAGGTAGTCGATAGAAAGCTGGATATGGCTGTTGAAATAGCTTCGGATGCTGTTGACAATACACAGATTAGCAAGATGCTCGAGTCTGCTCGGAAAGAGATTGGAGCTGGTGAAGCAAATATTGAGAAATTGTCTCTCAGACTCAAGGATATCTCTTCGCAGAATGTAGATCTTGCACGTGAGAGAGATGAAGCGGTAAAAGAAGCTCAGAAGATAAAAGAAGAGTTGCTAGTAAGGAAGAATGAGATTCAGAATGTTGACGATATGAAGATTGAGCACGAGAAGGAGATACAGCGACTTCAGAAGCATCTATCTTTGTCAAAACAGGTAAATAGTCAGCAGAAAGAAGAGATAACATTACTAAGAAACCGCTTGAATACTTTACAAGAGATGGTAGGAAACTTAGGTGGTGACGGAGCAAAGGTAATAGCTCCGGCTGTGCGTAGTGATAAAACAACGGAAGAAAATGCAGAATGAAGATACTTTTAACAAATGATGATGGAATAAGTGCAGCAGGAATGAAGTGTCTGGTTGAGATGGTAGTTGGTCTAGGGCATGAGTTATATGTGGTTGCACCGAAAAGAAATAGAAGCGGGGTAGGACAGGGTATTACTTTAGGGAAGAATATAGAGATTATACGTAGTGATCTACATAGTTCGCATGAAGTAGTACAGGAGTGCTGGAGTGTGGATGGTAACCCTGCGGATGCGGTAAAGTTTGCACTCGGTAATAAAATTGTTAAGCCGGACTTGGTGCTTAGTGGTATAAACTCTGGGCCAAATCTTGGAAGGAATGTATTCTACTCTGGTACTGTCGGGGCAGCAATGGAAGGGGTTTTTCACGGGGTTACTTCTATCGCTCTCTCTGTTTTCAATTGGCAGGAACCTAAATGGGAACCAGCGGTGCACTTCGGTAGAGAGATAGTTCTAAAAGTTATAGCTATGATTGAGGATGATATAGAGGATATGCCTGCGTTCCTTCTCAATGTGAACTTTCCAGATAAAGAGATTTCTGATGTCAAAGGGATACGTCTCACCAAGCAAGGGCTTAGTGGTTTTGTTGAAAAATTTCACCCTGATAAAGAAGGCGAGAAGGATATGTTCTACCTTGATGGTGATATGACTGAGCCGGATACGGATGAATATTCGGACTTTGTATCTGTCAAAAATGGGTATGTCTCTGCCTCAACCTTTATACCTGATATCAATTCTAATCATGTCTATGAGGCATTGAGCAAGAAGGATTTATTCGAAAATCTGTAATATAGTATTATGGGTATTTTTTATTCACCTCCTTAAAAGTGAGAATAATATGTCTAGAATATATGAAGATCAATCGTATGCGATTGGAAATACTCCGCTTGTAAGGCTACAAAATGTAGTTGGAAGTGGAGCTAAGGCTGAAGTATTGGCCAAGATAGAATCAAGAAACCCTGCTTTTTCTGTAAAGTGTAGAGTTGGGGCAAATCTTATATGGGATGCGGAGAAACAAGGGCTTATCCATGAAGGCTCGGAAATTGTTGAGCCGACTAGTGGTAATACAGGAATAGCGCTGGCGTATGTCTCGGCTGCTAGAGGGTATAAGCTTACTCTGACTATGCCTGAGAGTATGTCTATTGAGAGGCGGAAAGTATTGAAGGCGTTGGGAGCTAATATAATCCTTACCCCTGCGCCACTCGGTATGACAGGGGCAATTAAGGAAGCTACTGAGTATGTAGCTCAAGACCCGAAGAATAGATTTATGCCGCAACAGTTTGAAAATCCGGCAAACCCTGAGATCCACGAGAAGACGACTGGACCTGAAATCTGGAATGATACTGACGGCGGCATTGATGTGCTTGTCGCTGGAGTTGGTACTGGGGGAACTATTAGTGGAGTCAGTAGATTTATCAAGAATGTAAAGGGAAAGAAGATTCTTTCAGTTGCAGTAGAGCCTGAATCGTCACCTGTTATCTCTCAAGCACTTGCTGGTGAAAAACTTGTACCTGGCCCTCATGCTATTCAGGGTATAGGTGCTGGCTTTATCCCGGGTAATCTAGATATCTCTATAGTTGATAGATGTGAAAAGGTTGCCGATGATGATGCAATAGAGATGGCTCGTAGGCTGGCTTCTGAAGAGGGCATCCTCTGCGGTATATCCAGTGGAGCTGCGGTGGCTGCGGCATGTAGGCTTGCACAACTTGATGAATTTGAGGGTAAGCAGATAGTTGTAATACTGCCTGACCTTGCTGAGAGGTATCTCTCTACCAAGCTATTTGCTAATGATGCGTAAGCATCTATAGTAGTGGTGAGATTGCTTCGAGTAGCTTGGTGTAGGAGAGAGGTTTCTTTATACAGCCATCAGCAAAAGCGATCTTTGACTCTTTGCTACTGCTCAGATCTTCGTAGCCAGTAGCAAGGATTACTGTGGTATTTGGGGAGAGCTCTTTGATTCTCCTGTAGACTTCATCGCCGTTTATGTCTGGCATCAATAGGTCGGTAATTACTAGGTCGATCTCTGACATATTTGCTTTGAATACTTCTATACCATCGTTTCCGCTATTTGCGGTGAGGGTTTTCATACCTTCTTTTTCGAGTAGTCTGCTGCCCAGTAGGAGTGGCATCCTGGAGTCATCTATAAGGAGTATGGTTCTTTGTGGCTTTTCCGCGACTTTTGAGCAGGTTCTGGCGAGGGTTGTAGACAGTAACTTTATTTGGAATACATTTATAGTGTGGCAATCAGGGATGTCGGAGAGAAGCATATTCTCTACCTCTTCTAGGTATTCGAGAATATTTACTCCGCCTAAATCACTAGCGCTACTGAATAAGTTTCGGATTGGTGTGAGTGCTTGCTCAGGGTCATTTGTATGTATTGCTTCTTCTAGGGATTTGATAACCTCTTTGGTATACTTGCTATAGTGGTCAATATATTCATGAGCAGATTTTTCGCTGTTCTTTATAGTATGGTTAAAAATTTCTAGATTTAGAGTAATGCTCATTTATCACTCCTCTTGTAAATGTGTCCATTGTCTCTTATTGTATGGCTTATTCTAATAGGTGTTACAATATTTTGCAAGAGAGATTCGTTAGAAAACTATTAGTGTAAATAATTATATGTAAACTTTTAGGAGATAGTATTGATAACAAGTAGGCAGAACCCTCATATTAAAGATCTAATGGTGCTCGCTAAAAAGTCTAAGGATTCCAAAGTACTGGCGGAAGGGGTACATCTTTTAGAAGAGGCTCTTAAATCTGGGATAGAGATAGAAGAGGTGCTCCTTGTACCTAGAAGGGCAAATGATGAAGTACTTGCGGTGATAGAGAAGGTCCGCAAGAAGGGTATCGAAATTGTTGAGATGAGTGAGGACTGCTATAAGAAGATCTCACAGCTCAAGAGTAGTGAGACAGTGGCGATGGTATATAAGTCTCATGGACATTCAAGTGAGGAGTTTTTCACTGGAAATAAGAAGATTTTAGTGCTAGAGAATATACAGGATCCGGGAAATGCGGGAGCTATGGTGAGGATTGCTGAGGCTACTGGGATGGATGGGTGTGTATTTGTAGGTGGGGCATCTATAACTAACGGTAAGTTCTTACGGGCATGCATGGGAGCGGTATTTAGAGTGCCGTGTCTCAAGGTTGAGATGGATGAGTTTTTAACATTTGTTAAGGGGAATGATTTCAGGTTGATTGTGACTGAGTTGAATGATAAGGCTACACCGTTTATGGAAGCGAACTATGATACGTCTAAAGGTGGAATAGGAGTGTGCTTTGGCTCTGAGGGTAAAGGGATATCTCAGGAGATGCTCGGTGCGGCTGATAGTGTGATCTATATTCCTATGGCTGGTGAAGTTGAGAGTCTAAATGTTGCGGTTGCGGCAGGGATAGTGCTATACCACGCAGGAAGCTAGTAACAAAGTAAGTGTTTAGTAAATTTTTATAGTGCGGTGGATAGCTATTTATCTCACCGCACTTTATTTTGTTACTCAGTTCCAAGTATTACTGTTGAGGCTTTGATGATTGCTACAGCTTCCTTGCCAACAGCAAGTTCAAGGTTTGCTGCAGAAGTGTTGGTAATTACCGAAGTGATTTCAATACCTGGGGCAATTTCAATAATTACCTCAGAGTTTACAGCTCCTTTTTCAATTGCTTTGACAGTACCTTTAAGAACATTACGTGCGCTAATTTTCATCCCGCTTCTCCTTGTTACCTGAATGTATGTTGTTGCTACTACAATGTAGCTATTCGTATAATAGTTATATGCTTTAAAGTTTCAAGCATAAAGTTATAATTTTGATATAGTAACAGAGTAAAATTTTAATGTTAGAAATTTTATGGTAGAGTTTTTTTAGGTTGGTGGTGATATATTGGGTGCGATAAAACTGCTTAGGGTGTATATCTAAAAGTGAACTCACGTAGTGAGGCTGCCTATACATCTCGTCCATTTATATAGACGTTTCACCTCCCGTTAAATACTGTTTAGCAAACTCTGTTTATAAAGATTTCCTCCTGCAAGACCTATCAATGTTCATAAGCAATATTTTATTGACAAAAAAACACCTTGGTGTTAGAGTGCTATAGTTGAATGTTTTGCAAATTGGTGTTTTATCGAGAGGAAGGAATAATATGCCACTATACTCTAAAAAAGAAGAGGTTCAGAGGGAAGGTATCGAGGATATCTTTGCGTCTGATGCGCTTCGTAATGTACTGCCGAAGTATCAATTCCCCAAGCATGAACATGATCCGAGAGCGACTTATCAGGTAGTTCACGACGAACTTATGCTCGACGGGAACTCTAGACAGAATCTGGCGACCTTTTGTCAGACTTGGTTTGAACCGGAAGTGCGCCAGTTGATGGATGAGTGTATCGATAAGAACATGATCGATAAAGATGAGTACCCGCAGACTGCTGAGATAGAAGCGCGTTGCGTGTCTATGCTTGCTGATCTCTGGAATGCGCCTAATAAAGAGAGTGGTGTTGGCTGTTCTACTACTGGATCAAGTGAGGCGGCAATGCTCGGCGGGCTGACTATGAAGTGGCGTTGGCGAGCTAGGCGTGAGGCGGCTGGTAAGGATATCTATAAGCCTAATCTGATCTGTGGCCCGGTGCAGGTGTGTTGGCATAAGTTTGCAAAGTACTTCGATGTAGAACTTCGTGAGATACCTATGGAGAAGGATAGGCTCATCATGTCACCTGAAGAGGTGATCAAGCGTTGTGATGAGAATACTATTGGGGTCGTGCCGACACTTGGTGTGACCTTTACTTGTCAGTATGAGCCTGTGAAAGAGGTAGTTGAAGCGTTGGATAAACTCCAGCTTGAGACTGGGCTGGATATACCTGTACATGTAGACGCGGCGAGTGGTGGATTTATTGCGCCATTCATTGAGCCGGGACTTGAGTGGGATTTCAGACTTGAAAGAGTGAAGTCTATCAACTCTTCTGGGCATAAATTTGGTCTATCGCCTCTTGGTGTGGGCTGGGTGATGTGGCGTGAGAAGGAAGATCTACCTGATGATTTAGTATTCATGGTGAATTATCTCGGTGGTAATATGCCTACCTTTGCGTTTAATTTCTCCCGTCCTGGTGGGCAGGTAGTGGCGCAGTACTACAACTTTCTCAGACTTGGTAGGGAAGGGTATCGGAATGTTCATCAGGAGTGTTACAACGTTGCTCAGATTACTGCGAAGAAGATTGCAGATATGGGACCGTTTACGATTATCTATGATGGTCAGGGTGGTGGCGGTATACCAGCTATGAGTTGGAGTCTCAAAGAGGGTGTCGAGCATGGCTTTACTCTATATGATCTATCTGACCGCCTCAGGAGTAGAGGGTGGCAGGTAGCAGCATACTCTATGCCAGCAAATAGGGAAGACCTTGTGGTTATGCGTATACTTGTGCGCCACGGGGTGAGCCGCGATCTGGGATCACTACTTGTTAATGATATTCAGAGGTGTCTGGATTACTTCAAGAAGAACCCTGTAACAACTCCTCTTACTCAGGAAGAGGGCGGTGGGTATATTCATTAGCATTTGGTCGAAGCATAGTACATTTTTATTATATATAGCCTTGCAGGATATCTTCCCTGCGAGGCTATATATAATAAAAATTCTATCCAAATGTAAAGCGGTTTCTGCCAGCTTCTTTGCTGATGTACTGTAATTTATCAGCTCTAGTCACTACGCTCTTTACATCGTCGTTTGGCCGTATTACAGTTCCTCCAATTGAGATGGTAACCGATAGCTTCTGTTTGTCTTTATTTACAATGAAAGAATTCTCTACTAATTGGCAGATCTTTTCGCCGTGAACCGTGAGCCCAGCTTCATCAACATTGCGTATGATGCCGAGAAATTCTTCACCGCCCCAGCGGCTGTAGAGATCGAATGGTCTGCAATTTGACGAAAAGGTTTCTGCAACAAATTTTAGTACTTCGTCGCCTGTGTCGTGCCCGTAGGTGTCATTGAAATTTTTAAAGAAGTCTATATCTATGTATAGTATTCCAAATTGAACGCCATAGCGTCGGAACTCTTCTATACGAGCGAATAGTTCTTTTTCTGCAAAAGCTCTATTGCTGATCCTTGTCAAGTAGTCGAGATAGGATAGCTTTTCAAGCTCTTTAATCCGTAACTCTGTGGCTCGTTTGTTGCTAAGATCGGTAAATAGTTCAAATCCTCCTACAATAGTTCCAGAGCTGTTTATCATTGGATTAACACGTACAGATATCGGTATGCGGTGCCCTTCTTTGTGGTGCATGAAGACTTCTGCTTCTCTGGGTTCGCCGTCAAGTAGCGTAGCTGCAAGTGGGCATAGATACTTGCATAAGTTGAGGCCACTTTCATCAACATGATTTAGTATATTGTCAGCGCATTTTTTGCCAACAACATCTTCGGCACGGAATCCTGAGATTATTTCTGCTCCCTTATTCCAATATGTGATTACTCTGTCTGTGTTGACAAAGTATAGGCCGTCATGGAGGTTATCAACAACTTTCTTGAATAATTCATGATTCATTATGGCCCCTTCATATTATGAATTGATGCTCTCTTATTATATATATTAATCTTAGCACCAGTAAAAAATACGTCAAGTTCAAATAATTATATATTTGTATATTTGGTAGTCTGGTGACTTTTGAAGAAATGAAGGGGTGTTTGTTTGCATAGCTTAGCTTTAGATCGTGGCTGTTACCTGAGAATATTTTTCGAAAAGTTCACTGGCAAATGCAACGAATACTGCACAAGGACGCTTTGAGTAGTATTCCTCATTCCTAGCCATTGGACTTTCAGAGAAATGTGCTCCTGCCTTGGTAAGAAGTTCTTTGCAGTTGCTTGTCTCAAATTTATCTTTGAACTCTTGTTCACAATCCTGTATCAATTTGTAATAGGCTCTCTTTGCAGTATTATCATTCGGGTCGTATGCTCCGTGTTTTAGTCCTAGTAGTATAACAAGTCCTGAAAATGCTCCACAAGTTCTGCGTAAACCGCCGATTCCTCCACCAAATCCTGAGGAGAGCTTTCTACCTTCTTCTATAGATATACCAAAGATATCTGAGTATGCGCAGACTACGCTCTGTGCACAGTTGTACCCCGAATTGAAGAGCTTTAAAGATTTCTTCACTCTTTCTGATTTGTTCTCCATTATAGTTGACTCCGTATGGTCTGTTGTTTTGAGAAAATGTCCGATAAGTGTATATGATATAAAGATTGAGCTTACTTTCAAGAAGGTTGTCAATCTTGGACACTTTTAATAGTCAAGGTGTGATGCTCTCAGGTGTGCGGGTATTCAAATGTTGAGTATTATACTTGCTGAGCAGAATATCTTTATTAAGGCATTATGAATTATCTCCGCTGTCTCTAAATAGAATTACTTAGAGTGCGTAGTGTACACTATTTACTTTACCGATGATGCGGTCGCCTTCATTGATGGTGATTATCTCATGCTCTGGATCGCGGTTGTCTGGTACACCGCACCAACCTTGGTCGGTTCTAGCTAGTCTCTTTAGAGTAGCTCCGTCGCCGTGTTTATAGATTGCTACTACTTGGTTTAAGAGGCTCTCTGGGTCTACCTGTGAGGAGTCAATTGTTACTATTGCTCCGGCAGGAATGGTTGGCTCCATACTAGTTCCAGTGCTGGCTACTCTCACAGCTACCATTTTTGTTGGGTTTTTACACCAAGCTTTATGCACTATGACTATGCCCTCAGGGGCTTCCCTGATGGCTAAAGGTTGGCCAGCGGCTATTTCATCACCATAGAAGGGGATCTCTTCGAAATCTTCTGGGGCGATCTCTGGGAGTTCGGTGGTTGGTGTTGTTGATTGTAGTGGTCTACCAAAGGATGCACTAGGAGTATAGCACTCGAGCATGTACTGAATTTTATCTCGGTATTGGTCTAAGTAGCTGCTTGGTACTGGCGTTTGAGCGGCAAATTCTAAGTACTCTTGCTCGTCAGGTTCACTTTCGAATGTGCTAAAGTCAAAGTTAATATAACTGTCGTTATTCATGATCTCTATAGGATCTGGTGCGTCAATCTCGGTAGCATGTCTAAAAAATGCAGCTGAAGCACGGATAGCCATTTCGTGGACGATAGGATCATGACACCACGATAGAGCCCAGCCACTAAAGCTTCTTGCACGAATATAACTCGTAGAGTTGAGGATGCCTTCCTCTTTGTCAATTGGGAAGAATGCATAGGTTATTGACTCAACATTGCTGGTCTTTCCCATAAGAAACCACTCGATACCGACATTTGTCTCTATTGATATATTCTTTAGGTGCTCGGTTGTTGGGGTTTTTCCGTTCTTCCATAGCGAGATAGTATCTTGGGAAACATCAAGTATTTCGCCAATAATCCGCTGTGTGGTGTCGAAAACGAAAATAACTCGTTCTCCTATCGTCATATCAGATATAGACTTATGCATAGCTATCCATTCTTATCGAGAAATATTCGTAAAAGCGTATTGATTGTACGAGTTTTTATCGTATACTGAAAAGAGTGACAAAGATTGTGATCGACTTTGTAAATATTATTACTAGTGGCTTGGTCGAGTAATCTTTATCGTTTAACAATAGTAAATGCTACCATGAAGTTAAATAGAATGCAACACTTCGTCTGCGTGTGCAGAAAAAAGATTTTTGTTCTGGTAGTGTGGGAGTTAAAGATTCAGGGTTAGTGTTGAATAATGTGTGTAGTGCATTACAGTAGTAGAGTTTTATCTGTTGAGTTGTAGGGTAGAGCCGCAGCAGTGCTAATGTTTGTTTGGATAAAGAATATATTTATTAGGAGATATGATGAAATTGACGAAGAGTATGACAAATGATGAAGTAGCTGAGTGTTTGTATGATAAATCATATAGTAAAGTCGTGAAGTGTATACAGGATCTTGTATGCAAGAAGAGCTCTAATCATTTGTTTGTTATTTCTAGAAGTACAAAAGAAGGTGAATTGGTAGAATTTTACGGAGTTATTGAGGCGAGTTTTTTGATTACTGATAATTCTGTATTCTGCTTTGAAAAACTTGGTGATAAGTTGGTAATTATTCACAACTCTGACAGGAACTCAGCTCGTTTTGCACCATATAGAATGTCTTTGGTTTGGGATGATATTCAGATACCCGGATGGAGTATAAAGCATAATCTGGCAAGTGGAGAGAAATTTACGGTAAATGAATATGTAGATGGTATCTACCATTGTTGTGAGGGATTGGTTGTAGACGTTTCTGAAATGATGTCTAAAGATATAGATTGGGCGCTTTTGAATTAGTAGTGGTTTAATTCGCAAAATATCAAGGAGCTAGTACTAGTGATTACTCAATTAAATTTTCATTAACTATAATTTAAACTTAGACGGTAAAACTTTCTTTACTACGGGCATATACTATAGTGTTGTAGGTAAAATGGGCTGTACTGTAATAACAAAATAACTGTATACTTATTATTAGTAACTCTGTAGCATGAAGAGTGCAATGTTTTATTCTTGATAAACATCAGATAATTTATCAAGAAATATAGTATAAATAGTTTTATTATATTGCGTTTTATTTAAACAGCATCTACAATAAACGATATGTCTAAAATGAATGATTGGCACAATATTGTAGAATATTGTACAATACGTTCGGAGATAGTTTTATGAAAAATATTAAAACTAGAATATTAGGATTATCATTGGTATGCATGATAATGTCTTTATGCTTTTTCGAAAGAGCATATAGTGATGATAATGTAAAACATGCTAGAGGGGTGCTTTATATTAATTCATATAGCCAAGGGCTTGAGTGGGCAGACGACGTAACTAGTAGCATAAGGAATTTCTTCGATAATGAGCATCCAGATGTAAATCTTATTATAGAAAATATGGATAGTAAGGTTTACAGCCTAGACAAACTCTATCCTGCTCTCTATAACCTGTATAAAATAAAATACACCAATAACCAACCCAGAGTTATTATTTGTTCAGACAATAATGCATTGGACTTTCTTATATCCTCACGGGATTCACTCTTTCCAGGGGTTCCAATTGTGTTTTGTGGAATTAATAATTTCAATGAATCAATTCTAAAAGGGCAGAAAAATATCACCGGAGTTGTTGAAGATGTTTCTTTTTTAGAGACAGCGGAACTCGCTATGACGATTAATCCTAACGCAAAAAGAATTTATTTGTTAGCAGGTTCTTCTAAAACGGCAACAGCCAATGTCGAGGGGTTTTACAAAAAGACCAAAGGGAAATTAAGTAATATAGAAGTCATACCACTACATAATTTAACGCTTGATGAATTATCTAAGGAACTACCAAAGATAGATAAAGATGATATCATTATCAATTTTGGAGTACATTATACTCGTGATGAGCATAGACTAACACCGTTAGAGTTATATGAGTTCACAAGAAAGTATACACTTGCTCCTATATTTAATTCATGGACGGTGTATAAAGAATTTTCAACAGGTGGAGTAATGTTAGATGCAGCGGCTCAAGGAAGAGTTGCAGCTGAAATGGCTCTTGAAATATTAAATGGAACTCCAGCAGATCAGATCAAGATAGTGACAGAAAGCCCAAACATATCTATATTGAATTTTAGAGAGTTGGAGCTTTTGGGTATACCGGAAGAGATCGCTCCTGAAGGAACAACAATAATAAATAGGCCGTTCTCAATTTATAAAGAGTATAAGCTTGTCGTATGGAGTGTGTCTGTTGTTCTGGCTGGAATGATGACAATGATATTCTTTTTATATATCAATATTGTTAAGCGTCGTAAGGTCGAACTCGACTTACAGCAGAAGAATGAATGGTTAAAGGAGCAGGAAGAAAATCTAAGAGTAACCTTGTCCTCAATTGGTGAAGGAGTAATAGTAACCAATACTGATGGCAATATTCTACAGATAAATCCAGTTGCGGAGAAGCTTACAGGATGGTCTGCTAAAGAAGCTGTAGGAAAATTACTCATAGATGTATTCAAAATAGTAGACTCTGGTACTTATAACCTTTTAGACAATCCTGTTGAAGAGGTGATCAATTCTGGAGAGACGGTTTCACAAAATTGCACAGCTCTTCTCATATCACGTGACAAAAGCGAATATCATATTTCTGATTCGGCGGCTCCGATACTTAATAATCTTGGAGAAATTATTGGGGTAGTTTTAGTCTTTAGAGATATAACTGAAGAAAATGCACTTCAAGTTAAATTACACCAAAGTCAAAAAATGGATGCAGTTGGTCAACTTTCTGCAGGCATTGCCCATGATTTTAATAATATGCTGGGAGGGATACTTTCTGCAGCAGACCTAGTGAGAAGTAGTATTGATAAGGGGCGTGATCCAGTTAGATTTTTAGATTTAGTTGTAGAATCAGCGGAGAGAGCAGCAGCTTTGACTAGCAAGTTGTTAGCATTTTCACGCCAGCACTCTCTAAGTTATGTGCCGGTATGTATCAATGATATTTTATCCGATACTTTATCACTATTTAGTAATACAATTGATAAGCGTATAAAAATTGACACCCAATTTATAAGTGAGGATCTGTTGGTTAATGGTGATTTTTCATTGCTTCAAAACGCATTTATGAATTTATTTATAAATGCGGCACATGCTATGCCTGAAGGAGGTAATTTGAATGTAAGTTTGCAGATGATATCATTGGATTTAAATTATTGTAAATCTAGTGTGTTTGAACTTAATCCTGGTAGTTATGCGGAAATTGAAATACGTGATACAGGGTGCGGTATTTCACAGGATAATACGAGTAAAATTTTTGAGCCATTTTTTACTACAAAAAAAGTAGGTCAAGGAACTGGTCTCGGACTGTCTGCTGTATTTGGGACAGTACAACAACATAATGGCTCAATATCAGTCTATAGTGAAGAAGGTACTGGAACAAGCTTTCATATAATGCTCCCTTTGTCAGATGGAGTTGA
The DNA here is from genome assembly GCA_965140405.1 of Planctomycetota bacterium. Classification (GTDB taxonomy): domain Bacteria; phylum Planctomycetota; class SZUA-567; order SZUA-567; family SZUA-567. The sequence continues at coordinate 3,438,693 of OZ223208.1, read as the reverse complement.
GCAAGTTGATAACTTGATGCCGGTTGAGAATCTTGTAGGTACCGGAACAATACTTGTCGTTGATGATGAAATGGTAATGCGTGAAACAGCTAAAGCTGTACTTGAGAATATAGGTTATACAGTACTGCTTGCGGAAGACGGTAGGGAGGGTAAAGAACTCTTTATAAAGGAGATGGATCGTATCGATCTTGTTATTATTGATATGATAATGCCGGAGATGAATGGTAGGGATTGTTTTTTTGAAATTAAAAAGATAAAACCTGATGCAAAAATTGTTGTTTCATCTGGTTTTTCACGTTCAGAAGAGTTGGATCAGTTGAATGAAGCGGGACTACTAGGGTTTATACATAAACCTTTTAGAGCTGCTGATCTATGCAGATTGGTGATAAATATTTTGAACTCTTGACGGTGATAGTGTTGTTGCTTTGTAACAATGACAAGTATTTGATCGTGATCGTCTAACCTGTGGTATGTGGAAAAAAGTGATATTAGAGGTTGTGAGGATATTATATAAATAGAAAATCTTAATTAAGTGCTTGTAAAGCGCGCGTCATGACTTAAATCATGTTTCTTTTAAGTAGTAATTTTATTACAATGTTATAAAATGATGTTGTAGAATTTACTATTTTAGAGCATAGCATATAGTTGAATAATCTTGGAGACAACCTTAATGAAAAGTTTTAATGCTAGAGCATTGAGTATGATACTTGTAAGTATAATGATGTTTATAGCTATTTCGGAACGTTTGTTTTGTAATGAGGAGCATAAAAAGCATCCTAGGGAAGTACTCCTTATAAATTCATATCAACAAGGATTGGGCTGGACTGACAGTATCACTAAAGGTATTGCAGATTTTTTTAGTAATAGACTAGAGAGTATTAGTCTAACAATTGAGAATATGGATACTAAGAACTATAGTATTGATAAGGTGTTTCCAGCACTACATGAGCTTTACAAAGAAAAGTACAGCGATAATCAACCAACAGTCATAATTTGTTCAGATAATAATGCTTTGAACTTTTTGCTTTTATATAGAGATGAGCTCTTTCCTGATGTGCCGATAGTCTTTTGTGGAATCAATGGTTATGATGATTCTCTATTAAAAGGACAAGATAAGATTACAGGGATAGTAGAGGATATTTCATATATAGAAACAGCAGAGTTAGCAATGCGACTAAATCCAAAAGCTAAACGACTTTTCTTGTTATCAGACTCATCAACAACATCAAATGCGATCATGAAAACGTACCTTGAGGATATAAAAGATATCTCTAAAAAAATCGAGGTTATATACTTACATGATCTTACGATTGAGGACTTTGCCAAGAGTTTATCAAAAATTAAAGACGAAGATATTATTCTTAATACAGGTCTGCACTATATTCGTGATATAGATATACCGACCCATGCTGAATCCTATCAGTTTATACGTAAATATACAAATGCACCAATTTATACTTTCTGGAGTTCGTTTAAGGATTACTCAACCGGCGGTATTATGGTTGATGGAGGTGTCCAAGGAGAAACTGCTGCTGAAATGGCAATGGAAATACTTGAAGGCACACCTGTAGATACAATTCCAGTGGTTACAACAAGTCCGAAAACTCTAATATTAAATTATGAAGATTTGTTACGTCATGGTTTATCACCTGATCTCGCTCCAGAAGGGGCAGTATTTATCAATAGACCATTCTCTATTTATGAAAAATATAAGTGGCTCGTGTGGAGTATCTCAGCCGTTATTCTTGGAATGTTGGTATTGATAATTTTATTATATATTAATATTATAAAGAGACGCAAGGCAGAGCAATGTTTACTACAGAAGCATAAAGGGCTACTGGAGCAGGAAGAGAATCTAAGGGTAACTTTGTCATCAATCGGTGAAGGGGTTATTGCTACAGATGTTGATGGGTGTATACAGCAGATCAATCCTATTGCAGAGCTTCTTACAGGTTGGCCTGCTGAAGAAGCAATAAATAGACCGCTTTCAGATGTATTTACAATTGTAAATTCTAATACATTTGGCCCTATAAAAAATTCTGTTGAAGAAGTCATTGAATCAGGTGAAACGATATCTCAAAAAAATACGGCGATTCTCATTTCACGCGATAAAAGTGAGTGCTATATTTCAGATTCGGCTGCTCCGATACGTAGTAACGATGGGAAGATCATTGGAGCAGTTCTAGTATTTAAGGATATAACCGAAGAAAATGCTCTTCAATATAAATTACACCAGAGCCAGAAATTGGATGCTATAGGTCAACTTTCAGCTGGTGTTGCACATGATTTTAATAATATGCTGGGAGGAATTATTTCTGCAGCAGACCTTGCGAAAATGCATATTGATATGGGGAGTGACCCGGTTAGGTTCCTAGATGTAATTCTTGAATCAGCAGAGAGAGCAGCGTCATTAACGAGCAAATTGCTTTCGTTTTCACGCCAACAACCATTATGCTTTTCTCCAATAAATATTGCTGAAATTCTAGCCAATACAATTTCTTTATTTAGTAATACAGTTGATAAACGAATCAGAATTACATCACTCTCCCATTGTGAGAGTGTATTTGTTGTAGGGGACTCTTCACAGCTTCAAAGTGCTTTTATGAATTTGTTTATTAATGCGTCACATGCTATGCCTGAAGGTGGTGATCTAGAGATCAATTTAAAATCAACATCACTTGATTCTAACTACTGTCGTTCTAGTACATTCGATATTAGTCCAGGGAATTATGCTGAAATAGAGATTCGTGATACTGGGTGTGGTATTTCGCAGGAAAACATGGGTAAAATTTTTGAGCCATTTTTTACTACTAAAGAAGTAGGTCAAGGAACTGGACTTGGGCTTTCAGCGGTCTTCGGTACTATACAGCAACATCAAGGATCAATTACTGTATACAGCGAAGAGGGTGTTGGTACTAATTTTAGTATATTGCTTCCATTGTCTGATACTGAAGAGGTCGTTGATATTCAGTCACCGGTTGATGGCTTTAGCGGTACTGGAACAATACTTATAATTGATGATGAAGAGGTAATGCGAGAAACTGCCAAAGCTCTTCTTGAAAACATTGGATATTCTATACTTCTTGCAAAAGATGGAGTTGAGGGAAGAGATATATTCGAGGAAGAGCAAGACAGTATTGATCTTGTAATATTAGACATGGTTATGCCAGAGATGAATGGTAGGGACTGTTTCTGGGAGATAAAGAAGATAAAACCTGATGCGCGAATTATCGTGTCATCAGGTTTTTCACGTTCTGAAGAGTTGAAACAGTTGGACGAAGCTGGTCTGCACGGATTCATACATAAACCATTCAGAGCTTCTGATCTAAGTAGAATTGTTGTAAATACCTTGGCCAATTAATTCAACTATTATAATAAGTCATATGACTCAAACTATTTTTGCATATTTTTGATATACTTAATTACAATGTGCACATATCAATATTATCAAAATTTCTACCATAAAAGCTCATGTAGTCAACCTTTCGTTCTAGTGCATTGATTACATATTTACTGAAGTTTATATTTGTAAATTTCTGCGCGCTACCTAGACCACCAGGGCTGAATACATTTATTTCCATAAGTTTATTACCAACAATATCAAGTCCTACAAGGAACATCCCGTCTTGCACAAGTTTTGGACGAACTATTTCTGCAATATGAAGTGCCTCATCGGTTATTGTCGCTGGAGCTAGTACTCCACCAGCATGAATATTTGAACGCATGTCATCACCATTACGGAGTCTTCTAAACGCTGCATACTTACCTCTAACCTGGAGTGGCCGTCCGTTCATCATAAAGAGTCTGGTGTCTCCTTCTTCTGCAGCAGGAAGGTACTCTTGACAGATAACATAGCCATCTCTACTGACAGCATCTATCATTTGGTTGAGGTTTGCTAGGTCACTAGGTCTTACAAGAAATACACTTGCGCCGCCTGAGCCTTGAAGAGGCTTGAGTACAACTGTACCATGCTCTTTTGCAAAATCTTTTATCTCACCTCTGTTCCTTGTTATTAAAGTACCGGGACGGACATCTTCAGGGAATAGCTGGAAGTACATCTTGCTCGCTGCATTTGCAAGTCCACTAGGATCATTTACAACAATAACCCCGTGCCTAAGTGCAATTCTACCAAATTCCGTAGCAATGCTTACCGCCCAAGGACGCTTTAGGTAGTCGTCTGAAGGGACATTCCTTAGAAAAAGAACGTCTAAATCATCAATTGTTATTCGCTCTTTAATGGCTGCCTTGCCTTGAAGGTCTTTGAGGTATAGGTCTCTGGATTTGTAGCGCTTCTTTGGAACTGCCCGTGCTCGTGCTCGGATAGATTCATCCTTGTCATAGGCGAGATCACCGACTCCGATCGTCCATGCCTCATGCCCCATATTTATTGCTTCAAAGCTCAATCTTGTTGTAGTGAATCCCGCTTCTTCTGTCATGACATCATTTACTAAGAAACCAATTTTCATATAATTATCTTTCTATATCTCATCAAATAAATCAATTATTTCCAAACCATTTCTAATCTTTTCTAAGCGAGATAGCACAGGAGCTTCAGTAAGAAAAGTTGGAAGTAATGTTGGCCAAGTCAAAACGTCACGAGTTAATAATTCTTTGAGTATTGGAATATGTTGCAGTGACATCTTTCCAATATACAGTATATCAATGATACCACCTCCTTTTATATAGTCAAACACTTTTTGCAGTCCTAGAAGATATACAGCGTCTTTTGTAAAACCGCCAGATCTAAAGACTCTCATGGTAATTTTATATGCTGATAAATTGTTGAAGCCATGCTGGTCTTTAAGAACTTTATAGCATTCAGGGAATGTTCCACCATTACTCATAATGTATACAGCTAAAACACGTGCCGCTAGAAGACGAAGCCTTTGGAAATCCATCCCACCTAATAGGTACTCGCTTAGTGTCGCTATCCCTTCTTGTAGTGCATCGTAGCCACTCAGTCCGGAAGAGAGTAGTTTGAGGCGCTGATTCCTGCCATTTAGGTAGGTCAGAATATGGGTGCCAACTTCATGTTGGAGTATTGCATCTACTCTATTACTCGGTATAGAATAATTAGAACTTAGTAAAAGGTTTCCGTTTGAGACAAGTATTCCAGAAATATCATCGCGGACTTGAACCTTTACATTCAAATCCGGGAAGGCTGCATTATATGAGGAGATCTTTTCTCTTGCTTTTTTTGCAAAATCCTGAGCCTTTATTAGTGTGGGTGGCTTTCTAGTTTTGTGAACTTTAGTGTCAAGAATTCTCTTTGCAAGGGTCAGAAGATTTTCGTCTACCTCTTGGTATAGCTGCCTGCTTTCATGAAGAAAATTAATCGTGCCTCTGTCTTCTAGTAGGGTTATCTGTCTGTCAAGCTCCTCTACCTTATCTCTAAAGAGTATAGAAAAAGCTGGATCTTCGACTCGATCAACAGGAATGGAGTAAAGCTCTCTCTTTAGTGCGAATGGATCTTTTATCAATGGTCTGTAATAAAATGTAGGTTGCTTGGTATATCTACTATGAACAAATTCCTTCCACGACTTCTCTGCGTTGACCGGGGTGACGTTGAGTAGTAACTCAAGGTTATCAGAAAAATCTGCGAGTTTCTGGTCTACTGACCAAACATTCTTGAGCGCCGATTTTCTCCCTAATGAGTAGAAGTGCGGAGGATAATTATTCATGTGCGTCCGCATAAATGTGAATAAACTGCGGTGCATCGCTGTTGTAAATTGACGGGTCAATCTACGTAGGGCGAGTGGAAAAATTTCTTCTGTTACTGGGTGGCGGTAAATAGGAGAGACCTCGATACCTATTGAAAAGATATTGTCTCCTGGTGTTGATAATAATTGGAACTTACCCTTCTGGCAGCATGACTTACGGCGTATATGCTTGATCCCAGCAGAGCCTCCTAATAGCTTTATTCTTGCAAAAGGAGTGGATAGCTGTTGAGCAATACTCTGGTGCTCGGTTTTATGGACGAAGGTGAATGACGGCTTGAGGTGCTCTTGAGAGACTGTCGACTCTTGCAGCTCTTTTCCAGACCAAATCTCGACAATAAGGCAGGTGCCATAATGCTCTTGTAGGGTAGCTACGATTGTGCTGATAAGCGACTTTATATTGTCATTTACTAATTTTGATGGGCGGAAAGTAAGGTATGATGCTGTACCAGTGATGAGCTTCCTTGTCCCTAGGTCATGCTTTTTTAGTGGCTCTCTATAGACGCAGAGGTATGGTAGGCCTTTTTCAATATAGACCTTGCCGCCACCAGGGATGACAAAATTAACTGTGTGTCCAGCAGCAATCTTGTCGGAAACTTTCTTCTCGATTACTTTGAATTTACTAGATGTAATCAAATTAGTTTGCCCTCAATTCTTCAAGAATACCACTTATTGTTGATGCTAGAGCGAGTTCGATCTCTTTATGAATATCATTATACAGCACCCCACTCCATTCATCCATAAAAAACTTCTTGACTTCGATAGCAATGACACAGCCGGACTCAGGGAATTCACGGTGAGTCCACTGGGAGTGCTGGGCGCCTTTAAATATTAGATTTTCTTGCACATTGAGTTTTACTCCGTTTACTTGGCATTGGCTTAAATCTGAAATAAATCTATTCACTAAGTTACCCCAGAGATCTTTGTTTATTGAGCCTGTGCCGATGTTGATCTGTGGATGGGTCTCTTCAGGTGAAGGGGGAGCTTCTGCTCCAGCTCTCCTATAGTTATAAGAGTGTAGATCAAGAACTACAAACTTTCCGTGCTTTTGTTCAAGAAACGAGTAGTATTCATGCAGCATCCTGTATGCTTGATTATAGTACTCTATTGAGCGGTTGTATAGTTTTTCATCAAGTTCTTCACGCCATACATTCAGTCCCCAAGCGTCTTCAGGTTTTTTGTAAACTGCATTTTCGGGAGGTCTGTTTATGTCAAATTCAAAACGTGAATATACGCCGTTAATATGGTTGGGGACAATCTTCGTCCAGCTATCTGTAAAGGGATCTTCTTCGCGCGAGCGCATATCTTCAGATAGACCTGATCTTGTGATGAGATCGCTGCTCATATAGTGGCCACTGTGAATAGAGGACGCTACAATCGCACCACTATGGTACTTTGTCTTGAGTGGCTCACGAGGCGGTGTCTTCATCTTATTCCTTGGCTAAGTTATGGGTATCACTTGATAATTTTCGCTGATTGTACACTAAGTATTCTAGTAAAGTCAAGTGATATTGTAGTTCCTGAAAAGTAGTTTTGAGTAAGCTTGAAAATACCCGTAAATTATAGGTCTTTCTTGCTGTACTAGCTTTTGTTGGTAGACAGAAATAGTAAGTTCTCGGTGGAAAATTTGCTGATTGTTATAATTATTTCTATAAAGGAAGTAGTACCGGCTGAGTATTAGTAATAGGGTGGCGGATTTATTGAAAAACGGTTTACGTGGTGTTTTACTACTGTTGGTTTGCTCAAGATATCACTCCTTCTAAAGGGCGGTAAGGTTACAGTAGTAGAAACTTACTAATGTATTAATACAGGGTACTTTTAAATTAGCAATTGGATGTGTCTTGTGTTGGATTAGCAGTTGGTGTAATCATTAAAAACACAACATGTCTGAAATAATGTGATCAGCTTAGTTGCATTTTAATTTCATTTTTAAAATCTGTCAAGTATTAAAGATTTGCACTTATTGGATAAAGAATATTGAGTGGTTATTGGAGGGTGAATTTTTGTATTGTATGATTTTATTGGTAAGTTGTGTCGTCTGTGTGGTTCGGTATCTTTAGAGTGCTACTTGGAGTGTTGAGCAGTGCGATCTTTGCCTATTACCGTAGTCTTGTGTAGATACGGGCGTATTAATACTGGAGAGGAATATCTTGGTGACAGTCCTCTTGGTTGTTGTATGTGTGGTAGTACTTCTATTAATTACTTTGCTTGCTGTAGAGTATTTTACTATCTATTCCATCTTAAAGCGCTGATGCAGGCAATTATATTTATAACCCAGCCGAAAGTACCTAGCGTTGCCCACCATACAGCTCCTGCGAGGAGAAAATATATGATTGCTGCTAAGAAACGTTGTTGTAGTAATTGGCCAAGACCAGGTATAAAGAAACTTGCTAGTCCAGCTATCATGTTTTCCATTTGATAATCTCCTTTGTGTGCGTTTTAATAAGGGTGATAGATATTTGAGTTTACTGCATTAATTCTTCTGGATATCTTCTATATCAAATTCTTGTGGTCTTTGCATGTTGTCTAATAATTCTTGCTGCTCTCTGAGTTCTTCTCTAGTAACTTCTCGTAGTTCTTTAGTCTTTTGTGGCGGAGTTTTAGTCTTCTGTTCACATCCTGTCGCGTATAAGGCGGTGATAGCTGCTAATAGTAATAACCTCTTCATAATGTCCTCTTCGTTAAATCTATGTATAAATGTCAATATGGACATCTTAATATTTTAGAGTGTATCGTGCAAGTTAATTGTTTTTTGTATGGTTATTTCATACATGCAATAAACAGTATATGTATTTTAGTAAAGAACTAGTATGTAAATGCTTTTCTGTTTGTATGCCGTAAATACGGATTATATTTTTTGTAAAACAAAAAACTACAAATTAATTTGTTACACTTCTGTTATTATTCATTTTCATCATGAATATTATTAAAATAAGGTTCGAGGGAACTTAACTTCCCTAATATCTATAATAGATTTTCTACTAAAATTTTCAAATTATGTTATGATATTGAACAGAGCTGATAAAAATATTGTTTTTTGCTTGGAGCACCCAGTATTAGTTTTGTGTATAGTAAATATAGTTCGTTGTGCTTTTGTGACTTATTTTGCTGGAAAGCATGCAAAGTAAGTTTGTTTTTGATTTGTCTAGATGAATTGGTTGGATGCTAGTATTGAAAAAGGCTGTAAATGCTTGTGTAATAGCATTTGCAGCCTTTTTTGTAGTGGTACGCCTGGCGAGACTCGAACTCACTACCTTCGCTTTAGGAAAGCGACGCTCTATCCGGATGAGCTACAGGCGCATATTTGGGTGTTGCTTTATTGCTTCTTTTCTTTTTTTGTCGAGGGCTTTATGCGTTTTTTGTGTGCCCTTGAGTTGGTTCTTTGTTTTTAAATCTGTGATGTATAATACTAGCAATTATTGAGTTCTAATCAATATCATTCTTAGAATTATTATGCATTATTTGTTGGGCGACCAATTGCTAGCCTTGGGTGCACGGCTGGTATGTTGGCTTGAGTCTGGATTATATGGACTTAAATTGTCATAATTATACCGTCTCATTGTGCTTTATAATATAAATATTACCTAGTATTTTATTGGTAAAATAGTACTGTTTGAGTAGTTTGCTGGGTATTAGAGGTGAGTGGCAATGCTCAATTTAGGGCTTTTTTTAGATCTTTTTGATATTTACTTTGAGTAGATCTACCAAGACTTCGAAATTACCAGAATATACCATCTCACTACGCTTCACCATTGCAAGACCACTGAGTTCTTGATGGGCAAAAACTCCAGTACTACCGGTAATCTGTAGGGCAAAACGATCCCCTTTGGCCATTTCGTCGGTCATTAGTAGTAAGGCATTACTACGACCAAGTTCGATTACAGCTCCGATTGCTGCTGGAGCGCTACTCGTAGCCTTATACCTCAAGCTTAGGAGGAGATTGTGGCGGGAATCACGGCTCTTCTTCTTCTTCGCTACTTCGACTGTTTCTGACGCTAAGAATCTTGCTCCCATCTCGTAAGTACCATTTTCTTGTGGTATTACTCTGACTATCTCTATGTTATCTGAAAAGCCACTGTCTTTGGAGGAGTTCTTGCTGCTCTCTATACGGATATTTGCTATCTGGGCTATGGAAAATTTGGTATTGCTAACAAAGCGGAGGCCACCCTTTGATAGATCCTTGATTACAACCAAGATCTCGCTCTCTTTGTTTGGGAATTTTATAAAACCACGCTTTACAATATTGTGTCGTTCGTATCGACGCTCGTTCTCAGCAATCTTATCAGGTATGAGGCCATTGGCTTCTTTGATACTACTAAGTAGTCTCGTTGTCTCAGTATTGTATAGACCTGCATACGAGCCTAGCCAGTGTAACTCGCCTGGCTCGTGCCATTTGAGACCGGATGAGGTAAGGCAGCTTTTACAGATTAGTCCCCACGAGTTCTTGCCAACCTTATTAAAGGCTAGTTCCTCTTGGGGAGTACTGCTTGAGTGGCATTTACTACATTTAGCTACCATAGAAGATTACTACCTTATTTGTCTGGAGAATTTATAGCATTTTAAACAAAATACCAACAAAATCAATTATATACAATCTCAATTTCATGTCATTTCATATTATACATAATCGTCCGAATTTCCTAGTAATTTAAGCTCATTTGAGAAAAATATTGTAGGTATAGTAATAAGAATATTATTATTACTATATCTTGTGGGTTTTATTTAACTATAATTGTGGATAAATTAATTTTAATTCATTAATGATTGTGAGAATAAATGAGAAAAAAGAGAGCAAAAATACCGTTTGATCCAGCAAAATTCCCGTTCTTTTATGGGTATATAATATTTATATGTGCCGCGTTTGGTATGATTATGAGTGGACCTGGACAGACTATCGGGGTCGCAGCATTTACTGATTCACTGGTTGAAAATCTTAAAATTTCTAGATTTCAGCTCAGTCTTGCTTATATGATAGGGACAATCGCATCGTCTTTCATGATCGGTAAGGCGGGAAAGATGCTTGACTATTATTCGGTGCGTAGGGTCGTCTCTGTTTCGGTTGTGGGACTGGGATTATTCTTATTCTATATGGCATACTCTGATCGCATCTCTGACTTCTTTGGCGGCGGAGTCGTGGTCGCAATGGTCGTCATTACTCTTGGGTTCTGGATGGTACGCTTCTTTGGGCAGGGAATACTCAGCTTATCAAGTAGAACTATGCTGATGAGATGGTTTGATAAGAAGAGGGGTAGAGCAAATGCTTTTCTCGGGATTGCTATCGTTGTAACATTCTCGTTCTTGCCTACTATATATAACAGTATCAGGGCGATCTATGACTGGAGGTTTGTCTGGGTTCTCCTAGGTATTATGTCTATTGCTTATGCTGTCTTTGTACTTGTCTTCTATAGAGATAGGCCAGAAGACTCTGGATTGTTACCTGATGGAATTACAGAAGAAGAGCATGCGAGGGATCTCGCAACGGCGAGTAAGGAAGATCTTGAAGAGGAGTGGGAGTATAAAGAGGTGCTCCGTAACTATACCTTCTGGATATTCAATATCTCTCTTGGGATGTACAGTTTGGTTGTGACTGCTGTTACCTTCCATATCGAATCTATCTTTGAAGTAGCAGGTAAAAGTAGTGCAGAGGCCTTTGGGATGTTCAAGATGGCGGCGATTATTGGAGTCTGTCTCAATCTTGCTGTTGGTTTCCTCTCTGATACCAGGAAGTTCAAACACAGGTTGAACTGGTTGCTCTTGCTCATGTTGTGCGGTTTGACTTTGGAGTTGCTAGGTGTCTTGCTATTGAGCACTAACGACAATAGTGTTACTATGATTGTTATTGGGCATGGGGTAGCTGCTGGGGTATTCAGCGTGGTCTCTAGTCTGGTATGGCCGAGATACTTTGGGCGTACTCACTTGGGGCAGATTAGTGGGCTTGCGATGTCGTTTATGATATTCTTCAGTGCTGTGGGACCAAGTATCTTTGGCTGGAGCTTTGAGTTCTTTGGTGAGTATAATGCAGCCTCTTACATAGTCGCCGCAGTACTAGTGGTGTTGGCTCTATGTAGTCTTGTTGCTAAATTTCCGCATAGGAAATTGTCTAAGTAGTAACGTGTGGAGTCTTTACTAAGATGGTATATGTAGGTAGTTGGTGATCTCAATATTACCAACTACCTTTTTTTAAGCAAATAAACTGTACACAAATATAGCATGTAGTATAATAGTAAAAGTCTGACTATGCTAGGAGTCTTTAGGTATTGCCTTTTTTCGTAGAAGTTCGGGTTTTACCTGCAAACGGTGCCTGTATTCTGTAATTGTATTTAGGGTAAATTTAAAATTGTGGAGAGATTAATGGATAATAATAGACTTTATATTCTTTGGACGAATGATAATATTATAACTTCGGAGCATATGGTGATGATGTATGCGACAAATACGCGTCGAATGAAGCTTTGGGAAGGAGTGACGGTGATTATTTGGGGCGCAACGTCAAAGCTTGTTGCTGAGAATAGTGAAATCCAGAGGGTCGTTGCTGAAGCTCAAGAAGCAGGAGTTGTGTTCAGTGCGTGTGAGTCTTGTGCGAATAACCTTGGAACAAAAGAGGCTCTTCTTGGCCTTGGTATTGAAGTAAAGTTCTGGGGGGCACCTCTTACAGAGCTTATCAAATCTAAAGCAAATTTGCTAACAATTTAGCTGGATACAGCTGTTGGCTAAAGGATAGCATATATGCTTGGAGACTGTGTTCATTAAGTACTATATTATTTAAGATGTTTTTTAGAAAATACAATCTAAAGATACAGTTGCAGTCTTTACCGTATCGCTCACGTTTGCTGTAAGTAATCGCTTGCGATACGATGATTAAACGCACAACGTACAGCGTTTACTGGGCTGAAAGGACGAGTTGCCCATATGTAAGGTGCGGAGGAAGAGCAGTCACGAAGGATTCGGTCTTTGACTTTACGTACGGTAAGGTCTATGACTGTAATGGTAGAGTAATGGTAAATAAGCAGCCGCCAGTGGTGAGGTTTTTGACTGTGATGTCTCCGGAGTACTTCTTGATAATATTGTAGACTATAGACATGCCTAGTCCCATATTGCTTTCGCCTCCTTGCTTGGTAGTAGAGAATGGGAGGAAGATATCTGGGAGTATTGATTCGTCGATTCCTATGCCGTTATCTTGGTGGGTCAGGTAGACCAAGTTTGCTTCTTCATCAGTTGTCAGCTTTATCTCTATGTGGCCGCCTCCCTTGAGTGCGTCAAAGCTATTCTTGACCAAGTTGAGCATTACCTCCCTTATCTCTGTAGGGTTTGCCCTGATTAGGACTGGAACCGGCGGGAAACTGAAATCAAGGCTTACGCTCTGCTTTCTTGCATTATGCTTGAGCAGGTGTAGTAGCTGGTTGGTCAATGCGCTGAGGTCAAAGGTACTAGTATCAAGGTGTTGGCGCTCAGATGAGAGGAAGATATTCTTCAGAATGGTATTTATATGTATAACCTCGTCTTCCAGCTCTGAGAGTACTATCTCTCTCTCCTCTGATGAAATATCATCGAAGCGCAGATAGTTCAGATTATTCGAGATCACCTCCAATGGATTGTTGATTTCGTGAGCAACTCCGGCGGCGAGTAGCCCGACTGACGATAGGCGCTCGGATAGAATTGCTTGCTTTCTCAGGTACTCCTTCTCTGTAACATCCTCAAGGATTAAGATACAGCCAATGTACTTGGCATCATCCATAATCGGGTATATTACAATATTCACTTCGTGGTTCTGGTCATTGATAACTAATGGTAACTCATAAAAAGTGACCTCTTCTTTCGCCTTCAGTGCATTGTCGATTCTAAATGTTACCGTTTTATTGGCCTCACCGAGTAGTGAATCAAGATCTTCTGTCTGCTCCGAGGTCAATGAAAAGAACTTTCTTCCTCTGTGGTTGATAAGTTTGATAGTCTTCTCAGGGTCAAGTACTAGAAGGTTTACCGGTAGGTGTAGTAGTATGGCTTCGTTATATCTGAGAAGGTTGTAGAAGTCTGCGATGTCCTGATCGCTCGCTGAGACGCGGCTGATCTGGTTATAACTGAGCTTGATAAGATTACGCTTGTCTATCGTACTGGTAGGGTTATTGAAGATTATTCTGCCTTTTCTAAATACCGATATCTCATCAGCAAAGTTTCCTACTTCGTCAATGTTGTGGGTGATCCAGAGTACTGATAGACCTCGGCTCTTGTGGATCTCTAGGAGTGCAATGATCTTTGTCTGATCCTCTGGGTCGAGGCGGTCTAGGATCTCATCGAGAATTATCAGTCGAGGGTTTAATGCGAGTTGGAGAATTACACTGAGTGCTACCGATTGTGATTGTGGTAAATCCCTTACTTCTGTATTTACAGAGAAGTCAAAACCGCTCTCGTCTATGATTGCCTCAACTCTGCGTCTCAATTTACGTCTATTGATAAATAATAGGTCAAACTTTCTCCTCCTTGAGACGAGGAAGTTTTCCATGACTGTAAGGTGCTCTAGCAGGTGGAAGTACTGGTGTATATAGACGATGCCGTGTGCTCTGGCTTTAGCAAATGTCCAGCGGTTCTGGTATTTGCCATCTATATATATTGTCCCTTCATCAGGCTTGACAAGTCCTGAGAGAATCTTACAGAGGGTAGACTTTCCGCCACCATGTTTGCCGACGAGGGCGTGAACATGACCTGCGTGTATACTCATGTTGAGCTTGCTTAGAATTGGTTCTGTTGATAGTGAGAGCGAGATGTTGCGTAACTCTATCGATAGAGGTGTGTAAAGTTTTTTCATGTGTCTGCCTTTTGGCTACCAGCTACACCTCGATACTGTGCTTGGCAATCTTGTTATAAAGTGAACGTCTACTGATACTGAGGATCTCGGCTGCTCTCTTCTTGTTGAACTTGGCCTCGTGAAGAGCGGCGATTATAGACTCTTTTTCACTCTTGCCATTACGTGTGATGCGTGTGGTGATTGAGGTTGAGGTCGTCTCTTCATTTTTGGGTGATTCGCAATTGGTCTGGTCTGAGGATAGCCCTTCTGGAAGGTCGTTGAGTTCGATAGTGTCGCCACGACATACTGCGCTGGCGTAGTCAATTGTATTACGGAGCTCTCTGACATTACCGCACCACGAGTAATTTTTGAATAATTCTTCGACCTCATTTGACAGGTAGAGCTTTCGAGATAAAAGGATCGCTTTCTTATCGAGGAAGTGCTGGGCTATCAGCATGATGTCTCCTTTACGCTCTCTGAGCGCGGGGATACGTATTACAGCTGCATTGAGTCTGAAGAGTAGATCCTGCCTGAAGCGATTCTCTCTGACACGCTCATTTAGATCAATGTTGGTAGAGGCGATAAAACGTATGTTGGCATGACGTACGAGCTGTTCGCCTATGCGCTTGTACTCGCCACTCTCTAGTACCCGGAGAATTTTTGACTGTGTCTCCAGTGACATATCAGCTATTTCATCGAGGTGGAGTGTGCCTCCAGAGGCTTTTTCAAATACCCCTGAGTAGTCTGATATAGCGCCTGTGAATGCACCCTTCTTATGTCCAAAGAGTTCGTTATCAAGTAGGTTGGCTGGAATTGCTGCGCAATTGATCTGTACTAGCGGTGCTGAACTTCTCCTTGAAGAGGCGTGGAGTTCCTGGGTAAGTACCTCTTTCCCGGTCCCACTCTCACCATATATAAGTATAGGGATCTCTGTGGCCGCTATACGTTTGGCTCTCTCTACGAGCTCTTGAGTTGCTTTATCGCCGGTAATGAACTTTGCGCAATTTATATCTTTGTAGGTGCTGTTCTCCTTTTTAACATCTTCAAGTTCGAAGATGCGCTCGATAGTAATAAGTAATTTATTGAATAGGAGTGGCTTCTCAAGGAAGTCGCAGGCACCACGTTTTAGGGCTTCAACAGCACGCTCAATTGTACCGTGGCCGGTAATCATAATAATGGGAATATCTGGGTAGAGAACCTTGAGTTCACTGAGTAGATCTATCCCGCTCTCACTGCCAAGCATTACGTCCAGAAGTACAAGGTCTGGTATGTTATTTTTACAGACGTTAAGGGTCTCTTGTGAGCTTTGTGTGCAGTAAACTAGGTAACCTAAGCGTGTTAAGTTTCGCGCGAGGCTCTTCAGAATTTTGTCCTGGTCATCAACTATTACTATTCTCTTGGACATGGATACCTGTTTATACCTTTCTAGTGCATTTTGGTCTGGTGAGTGATGTGTGAATAATATCATTTTGTACCAAATGCATACATCCATTATCCTATCTGAATCCCCTTAGTCAAATACTTTTTGCACACTCTGTGCATATACAGAGTGTGCAAAATCGGGTGTGAAGTGTGCAAAGAGTGTGTATTATGTAAACTTTGTTTAAATAAATACTATTGCTTAAGTGTATACTAGGTAAGTAATAAGAGTGTTTATTTTTATAAGTGACAATTCTGGAACGGTGGTTGCTTTTAGGGGAAGTGTAATATGTGAAAAAATATTTCAAAATTTACCGAATTTGGTTGATCGGAAAATAGAGGAGGTTGTATGGAGATAGGTGAAGTGCTGCTCAAAGCTGAAGCAGTTGAGAAAGAGTTTCCTGGTGTAAAGGCTCTGGACGGAGTAGACTTTACCCTCAAGTCTGGTGAAATACATGCATTAATGGGAGAAAATGGTGCTGGTAAATCTACTCTCATCAAGGTTATAACTGGGGTATATCAGAAAGATGCTGGGCGAGTGGAGTTCTTCGGAAAAGAGGTACACCCAGGATCTGTACTTGAGACAGAGAGCTACGGGGTGAGTACTGTTTTTCAAGAAGTCAACCTTGTGCCAACACTTTCAGTAGCTGAAAATATATTGTTGGGAAGACAACCTAAAAGGTTTGGGTGTCTCGATTGGCCTGAGATAAATCGTCACGCACGTAAAGCACTTGCTCGTCTAGGACTTGATATAGATGTGACAAGTGAACTGTCAAGTTGCTCTATGGCTATTCAGCAGATGGTTGCTATTGCTAGAGCGCTCGATATTGATGCAAAGATACTCATACTTGATGAACCTACATCCAGTCTTGATGAAAAAGAGGTGGATGCTCTCTTTGCTGTAATGAAGAAGCTCAGAGATGATGGAATGGGGATCGTGTTTGTGACCCACTTCCTTGGGCAGGTATATGAGGTTTGTGATACTATTACTGTTCTAAGAAATGGTGGGTTTGTTGGTGATTATCCGGTGAGTGAACTGCCTAAGATAAGCCTTATTGCTCGAATGCTCGGTAAGGATGAGACAGAGCTTGAAGGACTAGATCTTGTAGGTCGTGATCGTGATTTATCAGGTAATGATGATTTCCTTGTTGGCGAAAGTATAGGCCGTAAAGGTGCTATCGATCCTCTTGATATAAGTATCAAGAAAGGTGAGATTGTTGGTTTGGCCGGTTTGCTCGGATCTGGGCGTACTGAGACAGCTAGGTTGCTATTTGGCGCTGACAGTGATTGTTCTGGTTCTACTAGAATCAAGAATAGGGAAGTAAGATTTAGTTCGCCTCGTGACGCAATCAGTAACGGTATCGGATTCTGCTCGGAAGACAGAAAAGGGGAAGGTATCATACCTAATCTCTCTGTTCGAGAGAATATTATGCTTGCTCTACAGGCAAAGAGAGGTGTGTTCAGAAAGATGAGCAATGCCGAGCAGTTGGATCTAGCAAATCATTATATTGAAAAACTCAGTATCAAAACTCCGTCTCCTGAGGCGGCTATAAAAAACCTCTCCGGTGGGAATCAGCAGAAAGTACTCCTCGCAAGGTGGCTGGCTATCCAACCGGAGCTTATTATTCTTGATGAGCCGACTAGAGGTATAGATGTCGGTGCTAAAGCAGAAATTGAGAAGTTGATAAATAAATTGAGTGACGAAGGGGTAGCGGTACTCTTTATCTCTTCTGAACTTGAAGAGGTCGTAAGAGTATGTGATAGAATTAATATCCTCAGAGATAGGCATAAGGTGGGAGAACTTGTTGGACGCGATATAGACGAACAGCGGATAATGCAGGTCATTGCTGGGGTAAATGAAGAAAAGGAGTTGGCGTAATGAGTAAGGGTGAGGGAATCTTTTCCAATAGATTGGTCTGGCCGATTCTTGGGCTGGTACTGCTATTCCTCTTCAACGGTATATACGGAGAGGGGTTCTTCAAGATAGAGGTGATGAATGGCTACCTATATGGTACGATTATAGATATCATAAACCAAGGGGCCAAGGTAATGCTACTCGCTATCGGTATGACCTTGGTGATAGCTACCGGCGGTATCGACCTCTCTGTTGGCTCGGTGATGGCGGTATCTGGATCTATAGGCGCGCTCTTAGTGAATACATCTGATCTATCTTTTGGTGTGATAGTAATTATAGCGCTCTCTGCTACAATATTTATTGGTCTGATCAATGGCTTGTTGGTCTCCTATGTTGGACTACAACCATTTGTGGCTACACTTATTCTTATGGTTACTGCTCGTGGTGTAGCACTGCTGATTACCAACGGCTTTATCTTTACCTTCGAACATGAACAGTTTGTCTTCCTTGGTAACGGGCACTTCTTGATGCTACCCTTTACTCTGACGATTGTACTTGTAGTGACATTGATAACTGTGTTTATTACTAGAAAGACTGCAGTAGGTGTATTTATTGAGTCGGTTGGGGATAACGAGAGAGCGAGTAGGTTCGCTGGTATCAATACGAGAAAAGTAAAGATGATGGTCTATGCCTTCTCTGGGTTCTGTGCAGGAATTGCTGGGCTTGTAGCTACATCAAATATTAAAGCAGCAGATACCATTCAGCTTGGGGAATCAATGGAACTGGATGCTATCTTCGCAGTAGTTGTAGGTGGAACATCGTTATCAGGTGGTAAGTTCAGTATTATCGGATCTCTAGTTGGAGCGTTACTTATTCAGACGCTTACCACTACTATGTACTTCCTCGGAGTGCCTCCTGAGATTACTACTGTTCCTAAAGCAATTGTTATCGTACTGGTATGCTTGCTACAATCCGAAAAGTTCAGAACAATGATCATGACAGCATTTAGAAGGAGTAGAGTCTAATGAACGCAATATTTAATAGGAAATATATCCCGCTATTTGCGACAGCTGCGGTGCTGGTGATACTGTATACCATAGCATCAATTCTGTATGACAACTTCTTTTCTCTACTTGTTGTGACCAATATCATTACAGATAATTCATACCTTGGTGTTGTCGCTATCGGGATGACTTTTGTAATTCTTACAGGTGGTATCGATCTGTCTGTCGGTTCAGTATTTGCCTTCGCCACAATATTTGTCGCTTCCTACTCTGAACAAGGGCATAGCCCGTTGTTGACTATGATTATAGCTGTGATACTTGGATCTCTCTTTGGTTTGTTTCAGGGATTTCTTATACATGTCTTTGATATGCAGCCATTCCTTGTGACTCTTGGCGGTATGTTCTTTGCTCGTGGTGCAGCGTTTATGATAAGTATGGAGTCTATTGGTATTAATAATGCCTTCTCAGATTGGGTACTTGATGATCTGAATGTCTACCTTACTGAAGATACCTTTATGCCTGCGATGGCTATTGCATTCTTGATTGTATTCTTTATCGCACTCTATGTTGCGCACCTCAGTAGATTTGGTAGAAATATTTATGCTATCGGTGGTAGTGAGTACTCTGCACTACTTATGGGTCTACCTGTAGGGCGTATCAAGGTACTCGTGTACGGACTGAGCGGTATGTGCTCGGCTCTCGGTGGTGTCCTCTATACCTTCTTTACCGGATCTGGAAATCCTTCTGTAGGCGTAGGGATGGAACTGGATGCAATTGCGAGTGTGGTAATCGGTGGTACACTTCTTACTGGTGGAGTAGGTTATATAGTCGGAACACTTATGGGTGTGCTTATTTATGGTACGATTCAGTGTGCTCTGATGTTTGACGGAAGACTCAACTCTTGGTGGCTTAGAATTGCTATCGGTGTCTTGCTCTTGATCTTTATCTTGATGCAGAGGGTGTTGTCAAAGAGGAATACGACGAATTCGTAGGTGTGAGAATAAATAGTAAATACAGCATATAGGTTTGTATATTAGCATAATAGAAGTAAAAAATGTTTCGGTTGTTAGTTTGTTTGTAGTTTTCATTTTTCTTAAGGAGTATATGTTATGAGAAGTTTTGTTAAATTTGTAATGTTTGCAGTTGTAGCACTTATCGCTTGTACTAGCGCTTCTTACGCTAAGCCACTAGTTGTTGGTTTCTCTCAGATTGGTGCAGAGAGCTCATGGCGTACAGCTGAGACTGAGTCTGTAAAAGCAACTGCTAAAGAACGTGGTATTGAGTTGAAGTTCTCTGATGGTCAGGGTAAACAGGCTAACCAGATCAAGGCACTAAGAGCTTTTGTTGCTCAGAAGGTTGATGCTATTATCCTTGCTCCTGTAGTTGAAACTGGTTGGGAACCTGCACTTAAAGCTGCTAAAAGAGCTGGTATTCCTGTATTCCTAGCTGACCGTTCTATCAAAGTAGATGATCCTTCACTATACGTTACACTCGTAGCTGGTGACTTCGTACTTGAAGCTATCAATGCTGCAAAATGGTTGATCGAAGAGACTGGCGGAAAAGCTAACATTATCGAACTACAAGGTACTCCTGGTTCTTCTGCTGCTATCGACCGTAAAAAGGGTTTTGCTGAGACTATCGCTGATCAACCTAATATGAAGATTATTGCTTCACAGAGTGGTGACTTCCGCCGTTCTAAGGGTAAAGAAGTTATGGAAGCTCTTCTAAAGGTTCACGATAACGTAGACGTTGTATTCGCTCACAATGACGATATGGCTATCGGCGCTATCCAAGCTATCGAAGAAGCTGGTAAGGTTCCATCAAAGGATATCGTTATCGTTTCTATTGACGGCGTTAGAGGTGCATTTGAAGCTATGGTTGCTGGTAAGCTAAACTGTACTGTAGAATGTAACCCACTACTAGGTCCAGCTCTATTCGATGCAATTGATGATTACCGTGCTGGTAAAAAACTTCCTAAGAAGCTTGTAGTTGAAGAAGGCGTATTCCCAATGGAAGTTGCTGCAGAAGTTATCAAGACTCGTAAGTACTAAGATATAAGTTAAAAGTTAAAAGTGGTAAAGATAAAAGTGGTAAAAATAAAACAACAACAAAAAAAACAAAAAAACGAAAAGACCTCTGCATTTATGCATGGGTCTTTTTAATGTAAGTATGCTTTGGTGTGGAGATAGTATCTGGTTTTACATTATAATATAATAAGTTTTATTTTTATAATGGTGAAATATAATTTTTCCCAGCTTATAATTATTTGTGAGATACTAATTTTTTTCGCTTGTTTACTATCAGTAGGCAAGTAATATCCTGTTTTAATAGCAAAATATTTTGTTCTATATTATAGTTGTTTTATAACTTTTTTTAATGCTAGCCTGTAAATATTGCCTTAGCAAAAAAAATAAAATTATAAAATTTGACTAAGAGTGTTTTTGCTTGTAAAATGTTAATATCAGAACTTAGTGGTTCATATTTGAATCCGCTCTTGTCTTATATCATTTTATATGTTGTGTTCTGTTTGACCAATTAATGTGATCAAAAAATCTATTCTGTGGATTATTAGTAAGTATCAAGTATTATGTGGTGGATGCTGATGTCGAGTGTTAGTCGGTTTTCGTTACCAGCACTTTTATTTACGAGTAATTCATCGAGTACTTTTTTTTGCGTATGTATATGGAACGATGTTTCATAATCTGAAAAGGCGCGCTATGTTGCCTCTAAAAGAATGAAGAAGATACTTGATCATTAAGAGGCAGGCAGAGTATCGTATGATCTGGCTGGAACCACGGTTATTAGCATCTTAAATGTAGGATACCGGCAGATTATGGCTGTTAAGGGTTGACCGATTGAATATCCTGAGGAAGAGATAGTAGATACTGTTCCCCAGATTATTATTTCACCTGATGATATTCTACAAAGTCTCAAAGTAGATGTAAGGCGGGTTGGAGTGAAGAGGATTTTGACTACTAAGATTGGTTGTATGTACGTGGTAGATATCCTCAATCCTGTGTAGCATAGTGCGACTGGAATGAATCTTCTCCAGCATAAAAGGAATTCGGCAGTGAGCTTACATTTTGGGGCGGGGGAATAGATTCTCAGAATATCCTCTCAAGAGGTACGCCGCAAGAAGTAAGGGCTGAAGTAGAGAAACAATGGATATTCTCGCTCTTGGTGGAGTATATATATTTGTTCCGGTACACAATATCCAACATGAGGTGCCGCCTGAGAACATTTGGGCGATGTGGATACTTAGGAGCAATATGGTAAATATTAAGAGTACTCTGCGCGATCGCTCTATATTGCTGGAATTGAAGAAGTAGTTAAGTGAAGGAGTTCTTCAATTCTAATGTGGAAGGATAGCTGGGAGATGTGAGGAGTGGTAGTGCAGGTGCTCTGGTCACTTTTTTTGTGAAGTATATAGTTAAAAGCTATATAGATCTATGTGGTTGTAGGTCTTTACTGTGATTTATGTGTTGTCGTTGTTATTGTCCCTAATGATGGAGTATTACAAATGAGAAAACTATTGTTGCTTGTTATGTGTTTTGCTATGATCGCTGGGTTCGCCTCAGCTGCTGAAGTTACCATGAAGGTAGGACACTCTATGCCGACTGATACTAGTAGACATAAAGCTCTTATTGCATTTAAAGAATACGTTGAAAAAGAATCTAAAGGTGCTATAGAAGTTCAGATGTACCCTTCTGGTCAGCTAGGAAAAGAAGCTGAGATGCTAGAATCTCTAAAGATGGGTGAAATTGAAGGTTACCTCGGTGGAGTATTTGACGCTATCACTCCTATGCTAAACCTATACCTAATGCCATTCGTTTATCCAGATGCTGGTGCTCTAATGGCTGTTTCAAATAGCCCTCTAGGTCAGAAGATCAATGATAGTGCTGAAGTTAACGGTATCAAAATTCTTGCTAATGGTGACGCTGGTTCTAGAAACTACACAAACAGTGTTAGACCTATTAAGACTCCAAAAGATCTAGAAGGCCTAAAAATGCGTACTCCACCAGTAGACGCTATCATCATGTCTATGGAGGCTGTTGGTGGTAACCCTGTATCAATCGCATATGCTGAAACATATATGGCTCTAAAGACTGGTGTTGCTGATGGACAGGAAAACCCATTCATGAACATCGCTACTATGAAGTTCCAAGAAGTTCAGAAGTACATGACTGTTGTACACTACATGTTTAATCCAGAACCTTTCTGTGTTGGTCTTGAGTGGTTTAATAACCTAAAGCCTGAATATCAGAAGATTATTACTGACGGTGCATGGGTTTATACAAAAGTACAGAATGATATTCGCGCAAATACCTCTGATATGTACTTAAAAATGATCAAGGATGCTGGTGTAGAAGTATACGTTCCAACTCCTAAAGAGTACGCTATGTTTGCAGCTAAGTGTGTACCTGTATATCAAAAGTATATTGATAGAGGCGACTTCACAAAGGCTGACTTTGATGAAGCAAAGGCTATCGTTGCAAAGTACGAAGCTAGCAAAAAATAGTATTCAAATAATTGTTTATTGCGAAGCCTCTGGATTGTTCAGATTTGGAGGCTTCAATATAATAAATGTGTACTCAATCTATACGGCTTGTAGTTGAATATAAGTAACAGTTATATTCTGATTTTCGGGTTTCCAATCTAGTTGGAGTTTTTTCGTGTCTAATAATAATATTAATGATAATAAAGAAGCACGGAGTGGAGTCAATCTACTTTTAAATAAAATTATAAAGACTATAGACAAGGTGTTTTCGATATTATGCCTTATTCTTGGTATTTCTTTGTTTGTTAGTGTAGTGGTGACTGTAATACTTAGATACTTCTTGGGTGTTACATTTGTACAGTCAGAAGCGGCGATCACAATGATTTTTATAGCAACAACCTATCTTGGGGTAGCTCTTGGGGTACGTGAGAAAGATCACATAGATATCCCGTTCTTGTATGAAAAATTTAGTCCAAAGACCCAGGTAGTTGTAGATGTAATTATAAATTTGATAATAATCGCTATCATGTATATAGTGTATAAATATAGCTTGGTATGGATAGGTAAGGTAGGAAATACTTTTGAGCCTGCTCTACATATAAAGAAGAAGGTATTCTATGATATGGTACCTATTTCCGCTGCTATTTCGATCTTTTATTGTTGTATAAATATTCTCTCTGTTTTTGTACGTATTGATGATGCAGAGTGTGGTTATGACAAGGCTGAATACGATGCAGAAGCTTGTAAGGAAGCGCAAAAAGCAATCGAGCGCGACTTTAGAACTGAAAGGTTGATTATAAAAGGTACCAAGAAAGAGGGAGAAGGTAAATGAGTGTTGCTCTAATTGTATTGATTGTGGTGCTGATTGTGCTTGTATTGATCAGAGTCCCACTGGCGTTTGCTTTAATTGGTGCTGCTGTTGCATACTACCTCTTTAAGGGATCGGATATTGCCCTCCAGAATATACCCAAAAGGGTTTGGTCTGGTACAAACAGTTTTGTACTTATTGCTATGCCGTTATTCATCCTTGCAGGTGAGCTTATGAATCATGGTGGTATTACCAAACGTATTATTGACTTTAGCCTTTTACTCGTCAGGCCTATCAAAGGTGGTTTGGGTGAAGTAAATGTTGTAGCAAGTATGATCTTTGGTGGAATCTCTGGTTCGTCAGTTGCCGATACTTCGGCTATTGGTTCAATACTTATTCCAAACATGGAGAAACAGGGGTACTCAAAAGGTTTTGCTGCTGGTGTGACTGTGGCGTCATCTACTATGGGTATGATCATACCTCCTTCAGTACCTATGCTGATGTATGCGATGGTATCAGGCGCATCTGTTGGTAAGCTCTTCCTTGCAGGTCTTATCCCGGGTGTCTTGATTGGTTTCTCTCAGCTTACGCTCGTGTGGTATATCTCTAAGAAGAATAACTTCCATCCACCAGTAAGAAAGTTTGACCACAAAGAAGCTATAGCTACGACTCGTGATGGTATCTTCGCAATAATAATGCCTGCTGTTATTGTGATATGTGTGTCGTTTGGTATTGCAACAGCAAGTGAGTCTGCGGGTATTGCTTGCCTATATGCTATGGTCATCGGTATTTGGTATTATAAAGAGCTCAAGTTTCCAAAGATTATAAGCTCTTTCAAGAAGTCCTTCATGATGTGTGCTTCGATTATGTTTATCGTTGGAGCGTGTAAGGTTATTACTTGGATTTTAAATATGGAGCAGGTCTCTGCTGCGATTCAGAACTTCTTCAGTAACCTAGATATGCATCGTGTCTGGATCTTGTTGCTCGTCGACTTGCTTATACTTCTTATTGGTACCTTTGTCGACGTTGTACCGACGCTCTTACTACTCTGTCCTATTCTACTACCAGTTGTAGGCAAGCTAGGAGTGAGTCCATTGCAGCTTGGTGCTATTATGATTGTAGGAACTGCTGTAGGGCTAGTTACTCCTCCAATTGGTATGTGTCTGAATGCAGCTAATAAGATTAGTGGTATGCCGATTATTAGTATCTTTAAATCTGCAGCGCCGTTTATTATTTGTAATATAATTATTTTGGTGCTCGTAACACTTGTACCAGGGGTTAGTACTTGGTTACCTGACTTTATCTTTAACTTCTCAAAATAGAACTCTATATATCTAAAGTTATATTATAATTTAGGCGGCGCTGAGAATCCTTGTTTTTCAGCGCCGCTTTACTTATAGGGCTATAACGCAATTACATTACAAGGTAAGAAGGTAGATCTCTTAAGATTTCTGGCCGACTTAATTAATAGCGCTCAATATCGGAGTTGATGATGGAGAAGAAAATACACCCATAAACATCGCCACTATGAAGTTTCAGGAAGTATATAATTGTTGTACACTACATGTTCAATCCCGAACTCTTCTGTGTAAACCTTGAAAGATTTTGCAGAAGCAAAAGCTATTGTGACAAGGTATGAAGCAAGGCATAATCTAGTAGTGGGTTGTAATATAAGTAATAAGTCACACTTTTTAGAAAAGCCTATATATAACTTTGAGTACAGAAGTCTGCTGTTGAATGACAGGCAATCTCTACGTATAATTAAGTAAGGGGAGGATGACTGTTGCTAAGTCTGAAGTTGTACTTCCCATTTTTTTAGACAAGGAGCCTGTTATGGAGCGTGTAACATTAGGGAATTCTGGTGTCGAGGTATCTGATATATGTCTGGGTACGATGTATTTTGGGGTAAAAGTAGCAGAGGACTTGTCTCATCGCTTTATGGATATATATTATGAAAGAGGTGGAAGGTTCTTTGATACTGCAAACAAGTACTGTACGTGGGTGCCGAGGTTTGAGGAGCCGGTAGGTGAGGGTATGATAAATCGCTGGCTAAAGAGCCGTAAACATACTGATACATTCATCGCAACAAAGCTGGGTTTTCCTTATAAAGATGTACCGATGTCTCTAAATCCTGAAATAATAAAACAAGAGGTTGATAAGAGTCTTGAGAGGCTAGGTGTTGACTGTATAGATCTACTGTATGGTCATGTTGATGACTATGAAACACCACAGGAAGAGTATATGCAGGCTTTTGACTCAGTTGTCAAAGCAGGGAAGGTTCGTGAGATCGGGCTGAGCAATGTGACGGCTTGGCGTGTTGCGAAAGCGAACTCTATTGCGAAGGTAAATGGCTGGAAAGAGCTGTCGTGTGTGCAGACTAGGTTGTCGATATTATGGCCTCGTATAGATGCTGACTTTGCTCGGCAGGTTCCAGCATCGGCTGAGTTACTCGATCTTTCACGAGAAGAGGGAATCACGCTGCTCTGTTACTCTCCATTTTTGCAGGGTTGTTTTGGTAGAGATGACAGGCCTATTCCTGATGGATATAATACTGGGTATAATAGGAACTGTATGGCTATAATATCAAGTATCGCTGATAAGTACGAGGTCTCTGGAAATACGATTGTCGCTTCATGGATGATTGAGCAGGGATTTATTCCGTTGGTGACCGGTAGTACTGAGGAGCAGATAATTCAGAACTGTGAAGCTAGGGCTGGGCTTATGGCCGAAGATGATGTCGAGCTATTAAGTAAGAGATTTTACCCTACATGGATAAGAAGATAAGAGGACGAAATGGAACCGCTAAAACCCATAAATTTGGAGTCACACCCAGAAGGCGGAAGATTTAGAAGAGTGTTTTGCTCGAACGTCAAGGTTGTTCATCCAGAGTTTGGTGAGAGAGCAGCTCTGTCACATATATACTTTGAGATTTATAAAAATGATAAGAGCAGGATGCACCGAGTTGCAAATGATGAGGTCTGGAATCTCTACCGTGGTGATGGTGTATACCTTTATATCTGGGATGGCACAGCAAGGGAAGTTGAGATATTTGAACTCTCTGAACGGGCAAACTCATTCTGTCACGTAGTTCCGGCTGGGATGTGGCAGGCGGCTATGCCAATACTTTCTGACGTCTTGGTCGGGTGTTCGGTAGCTCCAGCATTCGACTTTGAGGATTTTACTCTGCTCAAGGATGATGTGGAGCTTAGGGATAGATTTTTAGAAGGTAATCCTGAACTTGGAAAGCTTGTATAGTATTATGGCTTGAGTTTGACCCTATTTTATACGCTGACTTGTTATTTAGTCAGCGTATTTATTTATTTGATGAAGGTAACTCTTGGTCATTCTGTCGTGCTTTTCTCTACTATAGCTACTATCTGTAAGGGTCTTTTTTTTGTGCATTATTAGAATGAAGGTAGTTCAGATTCTAGGCGGACTACGATGTCGCTCAGTCTCTCCTTTGGATTGCCGTTATCTCTGGTCCATTCCAGAACCTTCTCGATAGTTGAGAATACTTCGTCTAGATTATCTGCTGCCTTGGTATGTGTGGCAAGTCTTGGCTTCTTACCCATCTTGCCGCCTATACTTATCTCCCACCTTCCCTTGCCGAGTGGGAGTAGCCCAATACAGTTCTCTCTAGGTTTTGCACAAGCATTTTTGCAACCGGTAACCGCAATCTTTATCTTGGTATTCAGACCGGCGAAATCGCCAAACCTTGCTTTGATCTCCTGTGCTAAATCTTGAGTGTTCTCCATACTGAACCTGCAGCTAGGATCTCCAGGACAGGCTACTATTGATCTCAAGCATGGGCCAGAGATAGATTTCGGTATACCATTCTCCTCCATGTACTTTACTGCATCTTCAACATTGTCTTTGTGGATATTGTAGACATCGATTATCTGTCTAGTTGTAGTATGGATACTCCCATCACCAAACTTTTCAGCGAGGTCTGCAACCTTTCTTAGTAGAGTTGCGTTGCTGGCGCCGCCACATCCACCTATCTTGATAGTGAAGTAATCCTTATTCTTCTGAATTAGTACCCCTGTCTTGCGGAGTTCGGCAATACGTTCGTCTGTCATTATGGGTTGTTCCTTTTTCGGTGTCTTTGAATTATGAATATTGTTTCATTTTACACCAATTTTGGTATTTTACTAGAGGATTATCGCGGGTCAATATCATTAATTACTGCGCATGGAATATAGCTTTTTTGAGTGGATATGTGTGAGTCATAGATCTTTTACTTAGGAAAAGTTGCATGAACCTAGAAGAACGCTAAATTTTCTTACTTTGGAGTTATTTGGTGCTTCTGTCTTGTTGTAGGACCATTTTCTTGTAAAATAGATACCGTACCGCAATTATAGATATATATTAGAAAGTGCTTTATGAAGATTATTGGGATCGACCCAGGAACTAGAAATGTTGGCTACGGTATCGTAGAAGAGAGAGGCAGCCAACTCGTCTATATTGCTAGTGGTACAATTGTCACACGTGGCGCAGAATTGGCGCATAGACTTGTAGAGATATATAATGGACTAAAAGGTGCAATACAAATATATCAGCCAGACGAAGCAGGAGTAGAGACGGTATTCGCAGGGAGCAACATACAAACAGCTATTGCAATAGGAGAGGGACGAGGTGTTGCTCTACTTGCTGCTGCTGAAGCTGGGATACCTGTGTGTGGCTATGAACCAACACTTATTAAGAAAGCGGTAACCTCATCTGGACGTGCTGGAAAAGAACAGATGCAGGAAATGGTGCGGATATTGCTATCCCTTAGAGAGATCCCTGAAACAGATCATGAGGCGGATGCACTTGCCATAGCGATAACCCATAGCAGAAGGCGTGGGGTCGAAAGTATGGTAGGGATGACCGGACCCAAAAGGACATCTAGAGGAAGAAAGGTAAGAAGGAGGTAACTACTGAATAGCCAATCAACAAAGTACAGGGTTGCTCTAGTACTTACTCTCATTATTCTTGCGCTAGTTTTTTGTGCTGATACCTCTCATGCGCTAGGTGGTACAGTTGTAGATAAAAAAAGACGTACTCTGGATATGACCTTGAGCTACAATACTACTATTGAGGCGCAGAGGAGAACTCAGTTTACCTTGATATCTCTTATTCCTCAGAGTATAGAGGGTAAGCAGGTAGTTGGTGAAGTAACCTATAGTCCTGAACCAAATAGCGTATATCTCTATAAAGGGAATAAGTATGCTGAGTGGGATTTTAAAGGCAAAAAAATACCCTCTGTTATTGAGATTAGTTGCCGGATAGAGCTGAATAAGTATAATCTGGCTAAGAAACACCGGGTTGAAAAGTTGAGCAAGAAGGAGAAAAGAAAGTATCTGAAGCGAGAAAGATATATCGAGGTGGGTAGGCGAAGCCTAAAGAATGCTTTAAATGGTATACCTACTAATACGAATGATCTTAAATACGTAGAAAATATTACTGATTTTGTTGTAAAACATATGGAGACGACTCAAGCGACAAGGGAAATGCTTGGGGCAGAAAAAGCCTTGAAGCTGGGTAGAGGTGATTGTACTGAGTATGCAGATTTGCTTGTTGCTCTAG
Source organism: Planctomycetota bacterium (assembly GCA_965140405.1). Lineage (GTDB taxonomy): Bacteria > Planctomycetota > SZUA-567 > SZUA-567 > SZUA-567. Next base: position 3,409,045 of record OZ223208.1, on the reverse strand, counting down.
CTAGGCAAGCTGGACTACCTGCAAGACATATAAGTGGTTATATCGTGACCAAGTCTACGAGTTTTGGACATAGCTGGGCAGAAGTCTATACCAAGGAAAAGGGCTGGATAACAGTAGATCCACTACATATCGATATAGGGAGTGGAGATTTTACTACCCTTGAAAATAAATATATTGCATTCTCAGATATTAGAAATGATCCAGAACTTTCGCAGGGTATGCTCTACTCATGGAAGGTAGATAATAGTACTGGTGCAAGGGTTAGAGTAAAGATTAAGGTGCAGGATAGGAATTAAATTTGTGAAAGGCATACTGTATTATGTATGACAAGGATTTGAGCGGAGTATGTAGAATAATTGATGCAAATATGAATCGTGCTCAGGAAGGGCTCAGGGTTTGTGAAGAGTATGTAAGGTTTGTCGTAGAAAATCCGGTACTCTCTAAAGAACTTAAAGAACTCAGACATAGCTTTCAAAATGCTGAGAAGATTCTCCAGAATACTGTTGGTGGTAAGCTCCTACTTAGTAGAGATACTGCTGGCGATATTGGAACAAAGATTTCAACCTCGACTGAGGGCAGTAGGAAGAGTATCACTGCTGTAGTAAAAGCAAGCATCAAAAGGCTCCAAGAAGCCTTGAGAGTGCTCGAAGAGTATGGTAAAACTATAAGCCCCGAAGCAGCTAATGTATTCGAGGCTATCAGATACAAAGTATATGACATTGAGAAAATTTTATTAGGAGATAATAGATTGAACGATAGACTGAAGAATGCAGCCCTTTATGTATTGATTACTGAGAAACTTTCGCATGCGGATTCTCTCACTGCGTGTAGAGAAGCGGTAGCGGGTGGAGCAGATATTATCCAGATGCGTGAGAAAGAGATGGAGGACGGTGAGTTCTACGAAATGGCACTCAAAATGCGTGAAATGTGTGCTGGTAGGGCGTTATTCCTACTAAATGATAGGCCGCATATAGCTGCTCTAGTTGGCGCTGACGGTATTCATACAGGGCAAGGCGACCTCCCTGTCAATCTTTGTAAGAAGATCATGGGCTCTGACAAGATAGTAGGTAAGAGTACCTCCTCTCCTGAGTATGGTGAGCTAGCATTTGAAGAAGGTGCAGACTATATAGGAGTAGGACCAGTATATCCTACAAATACCAAGCAACACCGCGCAGCTGTAGGGCTGGAATATGTCAAATGGGCGGCTGAGAAGTCCAAGCTACCGTACTTTTGTATTGGGTCAATAAATCGAGACACACTTCACGGAGTATTGGATGCTGGAGCTCGTTCGGTTGCTGTATGTACTGCAATTATAAATGCAAAAGATATCGCAGCAGAAGCGGCTTGGTTCAAAGAAGAGCTTCTAAAAGCTAGAGGTGAGAAATAGCTTTCGTTTTTTTAGCGCTTTATCATATTGTCAAAAAGTCAAAAGAAGTGTTTTGAAAAATACTAGCCTAGTGTATACTTGTAAAGTAAGAGTCATATTCTTTGCTAGGTCGCTAGTTTAGTACTTATATTTGAAAGGATTTTGCTATGGTTACCTTGGGTGTGAATATTGATCATATCGCTACTATTAGGCAGGCAAGAAAGACCTATGAACCGGATCCAATAGAAGCAGCTTTCATTGCTGAGAAGAATGGCGCTGATGGTATTACAGTACATCTCCGTGAGGATAGAAGGCATATTCAGGATAGAGATCTGCGTATTCTAAAAGAGACCGTAACGACAAAGTTGAACCTAGAGATGGGAATGGCTGATGAAATAATTGAGATTGCACTAGCTACAAAACCTCCGCAAGTGACACTCGTCCCTGAGAAAAGGGAAGAGGTTACGACAGAAGGTGGACTCGATATCGTAGGGCAGTTTGAAAGAGTAAAAGAGGTAGTTGCAAGGTTTAGAGAGAAGGAGATAGCGGTAAGCTTATTTATAGATCCTGAACTCGAGCAGGTTGAAGCTTCTTATAAGAGTGGTGCGCAGTTTATAGAATTACATACCGGAACATACGCAAATTGGTATGCTGATGAGAAGTCTAGAGATACAGAGTTGGAGAAGTTAGTCGTCGCATCTCATGCAGCTGGTAGGCACGGGTTACGTGTAAATGCTGGCCACGGTCTCACATATCACAATGTAGGTGAGATCGCTGCTATAAAAGAGATGGGAGAATTGAATATAGGCCACAGCATTATTAGCCGTGCTGTTATGGTTGGGCTACCAAAGGCTGTAAGCGAGATGAAATCTGCAATATTAGTAGGTGAGAATTATTTAGGATAGTAGGAGTAAATATTTTGTTGTTTTTATAGTAATTATGAGCTTCAAGGCTTATGTTAGGAGAAGTGCGGTATGGGTAATAAAAAAGGCGTTGATAAAAATCGCAAAGGTGAGGACATTATCAACGACCTTATCAGCGGTTCTAAACGCAATGTTGGTGAAGAAGTGCCATCTAAGGTAGATCTAAAATTTGGGTCTGATTATATCGGATCAGGTAGTATTAAAGGACTCAGTATCGTCAATGGCTCAGAGGCGCTCGTTGAACTTGGGAAAAGTAAAAAGCCTGTACTCGACCGTACATTCAATCAAAATGTAGGCTCTAGACGAGGTTTTGGCAATGGAAAAGGTGCAGGACGGAGCTTTGGTAAAGGGCCTGGTGAAGGCCGTGGTCCAGGGGCAGGAATCGGAAAAGTAGCTGGTAGCGCTAATAGATCAAAAGAGAAGTAGGCGCAGGGCTTTATTCATTGAGCAAGTAGTATTAAGAACGCACTCCATTTATAAATGGAGTGCGTTCTTCTTTTTAGACTATTATTCATACAAAATTATTATTGCATACCTTGCAGTGATACTAGGTGTGCATACTCTTTGCAACTCTTTATCAGTTCTTGATGAGAGCCGATACCGATAATCCTACCTTTATCCATCATAACGATTTTGTCTGCATCTTTGATAGTAGATAGACGGTGCGCAACAACGATCGATGTCCTGCCACTCATAAGTGATTCAATAGATCTCTGTACTTCTCTCTCATTAACACTGTCAAGTGCAGATGTCGCTTCATCAAGTAGCAGGATAGGTGAGTTCTTGCATATTGCTCTGGCAATGCTCAATCTTTGCTTCTGACCTCCGCTGAAGTCATCCCCTCTTTCGCTAACTACATGATTATAACCATCAGCGAGGTTCATTATCTCTTCATGTATATTTGCCGCTTTTGCTGCACTTACAATATCCTCCATGCTTATGTCATCTCGACCGTATGATATGTTTTCAGCAATAGTACTGCTGAAGAGGAATGGTGACTGTCCTACTAGAGCAAATTGGTCTCTAAGTGACTTGAAGGTTAGGTCTGATGTGTCGTTGCCATCGATAAAAATACTACCGCTGTCCAGTGGGAACAATCTGAGTATGAGATTTATTATTGTACTCTTACCAGCTCCTGAGGCGCCAACCAGTGCGACGGTCTCACCTTTCTTTATAGTGAGAGAGAAGTCTTGGATAACTGGTTCTCCTTCAATATATGAAAAAGCTACATTTTTGAATTCTATAGATTCTTTAAACTCATCAAATACCTTCTCTCCTTCATTTATAGTTGCCTCTGTATCGAGAATCTCAAATACGCGCTCCGCTCCACTAACATTTGTTTGAAAATTAACATTTGCTCCACTAAGCTCTTTTCCAGGTGCATACATAAGTGAAAGTGCTGCTAAGAATGAGACAACATCATCGAATTGCAACTCTCCACCTAGAACCATGGTGCCGCCAATATACAGCACTAGGAAGATTCCAAACTTTGAGGTAAGGCTGGTAATAGGTCGCTCACTACACGATGCTCGCATCTGCTTTGTACTTATCTGAAAAAGTTCATCATTATGTTTGTTGTAGTTATCAAGTTCAAACTCTTCACAGCCAAATGCTTTAACCGTACCGATACCGCTCAAGAATTGTATCATTGCATCCACAACGCTTGCGTTTTTCTGTCTTGATGCCATAGAGGTCCAACGGATCTTCTTTGAAACCTTCTTCATTGCAATAGTCGCTAGTGGTAGCCCGATCAATCCCCAAAGAGCTAATTGCCAGTTTAGATAAAATATGTAACCTAAACAGATAACTACAGCTATAGGGCGGCTAAGTATAATTGCCATTACGCTAAGGATTACAGTTACGGAGTTTAGGTCGCTATTTACCCTTGTAATAAGGTCTCCTGATCTGCTCTTTATAAAGTAAGAAAAATCAAGGGTGAGAAGGTGCTTTGCTAGCATACTTCGTAGATCCATTGTTACTCGTAAGCTGACCCATTGAGAAAAGTAATTCATCAGGAAGATACAAAGAGCTAGACAGATAACGAGTATCAGGAATATCACCAAACTCATGTAGAATAGTGAGTATTTACTGACTATCTCTGGCCATAGTGTCAAAATGTATTTAAATGGAGAACTCTCTACAATAATATTAGGAATTAATACTGTTGCATTATCTGTTGGAACTTCTGGGTTGATGAGTTTTACTAGAAATCCAGCCATACCTGCAAGGAAAGTATTTACTAGACCATAGAAAATGCCGATAAAGATCATTCCAAAGAAACGGTACTTATATTTAAAAATGTATCGCCATAAACGAAGAACTCTTATGAACATTGTGACTCCTTAAAGTGTAACTAAATGTGTATTCTTATGCGTAGGTGCTATGGTTAGAATAGGTTAAATAAGTAATTATTAAAGTATATCTGCATAACCTTTTAGTTCAAGTGGGTTGGGCTTATTATTGTATACATTATATAATGATAAAAAGACTGCACAAAGGCAGCCTCTTTATCGCATATTATGTTTTCAGCGTTTTGCTGTGGGAGGTGTAAGCGCAATTTATACTGCTTTTACCTCTATTCTGCGCTTTTCAGGTGCTTGCACCTTTGGAAGGGTAAGACGTAGAACGCCATCCTTGACCTCTGCTGTGATCTCGTCAACTGATATCTTATCAGATAGACGATAGACCCGTTTGTACTCATTGGTACAAAATTCCTTGGTCACAGCCTCTTTCTCTGGATTTTGGCTCTCTACTGACTTGTTCGTTACAGTAAGTACACCCTTTTCAACTGTAATATCTAGGGTGTCTTTATTGTAACCGGCTGCTTCTGTAGTAATTTCTACCGCTTTGTCAGTCTCATTAATCTTTGTCCCGGTGATAAGTTTGCTCTCTATAACCTTTGGCTCTTCTACAGATTCCTTTGATTCAACTTTTGTTTTATTATTTTTTACTGCTGTATTTTCAGTCATTATTATATTCTCCATTACTTGGTTTAGTTAGTATCATTAGTCATATTAATCAATTCACTATGCACCTAGAACTGCAATTTTGCGTGGCATCTCTGCTGGGATCTTTGGAATTGTAACTCGTGTGATTCCATCCTTCTGCTCTGCTGTAATATTATTCTGGTCTGCATCCTTGGGGAGTTCGAACGCTCTGTTGAAGTTCTCAGACTCTGAGTTGCTTGAGAAGGTAAGTTTGTTCTCGCTTACTGAGATATCAATATCGTCTTTGCTTAAACCCGGTGTCTTAAACCTTAGCTCATATCCAGCGTCGTCTTGATAAATATTGACCTCTGGTTGCTTCTGTTTTCTACCGCATGAAGGTGAGTGGTATAATGTGTTGTTAAAAATAGTGTTGAAAATATTGTCTAGTCTATTAGCATACATTGTATATTCTCCTTAGAAATAATTAGATAGTTTTTATTGCTACTGTACGATTTTAAGTAAACAACAAGTGTGCCAGTTTATAGGTTTAAGGTGTTTTTGTGTTTTCTATTATATTGTTAAGTCTTTTTATTATAAGTGTTTATCTGTGTTGTAGTTTTTTTGTGGTTATGCTGGAAAGGTGTGGAAGATGTCTATGAAGGAAGTATGTCAGTATGTCATTTTGGGGTGGAATTATGACAAAGCTTGTGGTTTTGCAGATGCTTTTTTTGTGCTAAAGTGGTGTGGGTTTAAAAAAAATGACCGTTCCTGGGGGAGGCAGGAACGGTCTGAGAAGTCGGGATATATTGTGGATATCCCTTGGTTGTTTCAAAGGCGTTGTGGCGCCTTTTGTGGGTACTTGTTTGTCTTGCTTCATTTTGCTTATACCGCTGTTTTTGGGAAAAAACATTTGCTACTATTGTTATAAAGTAAGGGAATACTTTAATTGGGTTTTTTGTTGTTTTATATTCTTTACACTACTTAATGTCTATATGCTTATTTTACCCCTCGGGGATTTTTAATTTTTTTTTTCCAACTCAGATTTTCAACCTTGTCCTTAGATAATAAAGGTGAAAGACTCGAGTTGGGGGGAGAGTCTTTCACCAATGGGGAAAAGGAGTGAAGGAAGATTTACGTTGGGATTTTAAATTCTTTCTTCACTATTTAATGTCGAGACCACTATTCTCTCCCTCGGTAAAAATGCCTTTTTTTATTGGATTTTTTTGGATAAAATGTAAAATATATTAGTCGTTGATATAATAGCGTTTATCTGTACGGTATAAGTTGTATGTGGCAGGGGGCGATATCTTGTAGATTGAAAAAGAAGGATTTTTTAGAATGAATGAAGGAAAAATTAATAAATATATCTGCTTTGATAGGGATGGGACAATCAATAAAGAGGTGCACTACCTATCCAATCCAGATGATGTGGAACTATATCCTGAAGTCATACCTGCTTTGAAAAAATTGGTTATGGCTGGGTACGGGATTATTGTTGTTACCAATCAGTCTGGAATTGGTAGAGGGTATTATTCGGAAAATGATATGCATAAGGTCAATAAGCGCATAGAGGATCTGCTCTCTGTTGAAGGGGTAAGTATTTGTAAGTTCTACTATTGTCCCCATCAGCCTGGTGATGGGTGTGATTGTAGGAAGCCACTTACTGGGATGGTTGATAGTGCTGTGAATGATTTTGGTTTTGAGCGGAAAGATCTAATAGTGGTAGGTGATAAGATGTGTGATATTGAACTGGGACGTAACGCTGGTGGTAAGGGGATACTTGTCAGGACTGGTCATGGTAGTGAGGTCGAACTTGAAAGTGAGAGTTTGAAGCCGGACTATGTCTGTGAGAATCTTATAGAAGCGGTAGACTGGATTGTAGAGAGGTAAGGTTAGGGGCTTTATTATTCCTTGACTAAGTGTCTGATGTGCTATGGTTACTCTAAGTTGGTAGAGGGCAAAACAAGCATTCTTGTAATATGTGTGTAGAATAATGGATTATATGTTAATGCACTTGGCAATAAGTCTAATAATAGTATCGTGCAAAATGCTCTAAGATATATTGAATAAGGAGTCTTTTTGTGAAGTATAGCAAGGTGGATAGCTCTGCTATACTTTTTTGTTGTTTGGTTGGCTCACATAAAAAGTTACTTGCTTTTTAGAACGGTTGGTCTATAATGTGTTGATCTACGGATTACTTATTGGACAGTATTGTTAATTTGCGTTTTGTGCGGGCATTTATTTGCGGATTATATTAGGATTGGTGGGATGGCTAGACCGAAAGAGTATGAGAGAGAACAGGTAATTGCCGCTGCTACTGAGCTCTTCTGGCTCAAAGGCTACCATGGTACCTCACTGACCGAGTTGGTGAGTGCAACAAAGCTCAATAAGCAGAGTATGTATAAAGAGTTTGGTAGTAAGGCAGGCCTCTTTGACGCTTGTCTAGAGCATTATAGAGCAACTATCGGCAGGAAGGTGGCTGGTCTACTATCTAAAGAGCCTCACTCTGTTGATAATATAAGGGAACTCTTTCAAGCTCAGATCGAGTTCGTTGATTCTAAGGACTTTAAAGGGTGTATGTTTGTCAATTCAGCTAGTGAGCTGGAGTATCTTGAGAGTGGTGCTGTTGAGTATATTGAGCAATTTTTCAACCGTCTTGAAAAGCTCTTTGCTCAATGCCTGAAGAGTGAGTTTTCGAAATCATCTACAGATACCCTTGCCTTGTATTTTGTTCATTTATTTGTTGCGATTCTGTCTGTCGGTAAAGTAAAGAGAGATAGTCGGCAGCGTAAAAAGATGGTAGAACTGGCACTCTCTGTTCTTGATAAGTAGGGCGTTATTTTTTTATTCAATTATAGACCGATCGGTTTGAAATTGAAGGTTGAGCGTTTTGTGTTGTGAGGTGCATATCGTGTTAGTGGTACTGTTATAATGATAAAGAAATGTGTAGACCATTGTTTTAGAGTCGGTTTGACAGAAAACAAATATAAAATTTTGAAAGGATATTTCATGAAAAAGAGTATAGAATTACGCCGGGTGGTGGTAACTGGGATAGGACTGGTAACACCTGTTGGGATCGGAACTTCTCAGAGTTGGGACGCTGTTGTTGGAGGTGTAAGTGGTGCGCAAACACTTAGTAGTATAGATCATGAGGGCTTTAGGGTTCATTTTGGTTGTGAGGTAAAGGATTTTGACATTACAAAGTGGATGAATCTGCGCGAGGCTAGAAGGGTAGATAAGTTTGTGCATTATACGGTGGCTGCTGCAAATTTGGCCAAGGATGATGCAGAGTTGGAGCTAGATAAATTGAACCTTGAGCGTTGTGGATCGGTGTTTGCCAGTGGTATTGGGGGAATCCTCTCTGTTGAAGAGCAGTTGAGAAAGTATCTCGCAAACTATGGTGATGGCTCAGAGGACAAACCGAGAAAAGCAGCAAAGAAGATCTCACCTTTCAGTGTGCCGTTACTAATGGTGAATGCTGGATGCGGGCAGATTGCTATTGAACTTGGCTTTAAAGGGCTAAACTATGCTCCTGTCTCTGCTTGCTCCTCTGGTGCTCATGCAATTGGGCTAGCTTTCAAACATATACAGACCGGTGATGCTGATCTGATCATAGCTGGTGGCAGTGAGGCTGGGATGGGGATTATGGGACTCGGCGGATTTTCAAGCATGAAAGCACTCTCTACTCAAAATGAGGACCCAAAGAAAGCTTGCAGACCTTTTGATAAGAATAGGGATGGCTTTGTACAGGGGGAAGGCTCGGGGGCGCTAATCCTTGAAGACCTTGAACATGCAAAGGCAAGGGGTGCTAAGATTTACTGTGAGTTGTTAGGGTTTGGATTTACTGATGATGCCTCGCACATAACAACTCCAAGCCCTGATGGTGAAGGGTTGGCTAGAGCAATGAAGCTTGCGATGTCTATGGGAGAAGTGCTCCCTGAAGAGATTGATTATGTCAATGCACACGGAACCTCAACTGTCTTCAACGATAGATCAGAGACTGCTGCGATAAAAGGTGCTCTGGGTGAGGCTGCCTACAAGGTTTCAATTAGTTCTACAAAGAGTTGTACAGGGCATATGCTTGGAGCTGCTGGTGGAGTAGAGTTGGGATTTGCTGCTCTGGCTATAAAGAATGGGATTATACCGCCGACTATCAATTACGAGACACCTGATCCAGAATGTGATCTCGACTATACGCCAAATGTTGCAAGAAAGCGAGAGGTGCGGTATGCATTGTCGAACTCTTGTGGCTTTGGCGGGCATAATGTGGCGCTTCTGGTTGGAAGTTATGTTGAATAGGAAGGTATCAAGCTGATCTTGAGGATAGAATTCTATCTCCTAAAGTTAATTATTATGTAGTAATATATAGCCCGTTGCGTAGTCAATATGGCAGGATATTTTACCTGTTTTATCTGGTAAAGCGATATTTCAAATAAGGGTTTTACACGGCGGAGTTTTATTATATAATATACCTGTTTTATATCGTGAAATTATTTTTTAGAAGGAAATAGAGATGGATATGATTGAACAGTTGAAAAAAGAAAAAATTGTACCAGTAGTAAGACTAGATAAAGCAGAAGATGCTCTACCTCTGGCTGAAGCCCTTATAGCTGGTGGAATCAATGTAATGGAGGTAACTTTCAGGACTCAAGCTGCTGCTGCGTCTATAAAGAAAATTGCAGAAAACTTCCCTAATGTCATCCTAGGTGCAGGTACAGTACTAACGCTTGAGCAACTTGATGCAGCTGCTGAAGCAGGGTCAACATTTATGGTCTCTCCTGGGTTCAACCCAAAAATTACTGAAGCGGCTATCAAGAGAGGCTTCCCAATTATACCGGGAGTGATATCTCCTGCTGAGGTTGAACAGGCTATGAACTTTGGGCTGACAACGCTGAAATTCTTCCCTGCGTCTATCGCTGGCGGAATACCAATGCTCAAGACCTTCAATGCAGTATACCCTATGGTTTCATTTATGCCTACTGGTGGACTCAACAATGATAATTTTATCGATTATCTATCTTGTCCAAATGTTATTGCATGTGGCGGTAGCTGGATGGTTGATCCGAAACTAATAGCTGCTGGCGACTTTAAAGAAATTACTAGACTATCACAGGCTGCTAGAGATAAAATTGATGCTGAATTCAAGTAGAATGTGATTGTATCTGAAGTACTGTAGAGAGGAGTTGGCTCATTAAATATGTGAAATGCCAGTAAAGTCGATCTACTTAATAAAATATTTGTAGAGTTTAGGAAGACCTTACCTGTAAAATATGTAAATTATAGGGATATCTGGGTACTCTTGGCTCGTAAATATGACAATATAAGTTTATACTCCAACCGCCTTGAGACGTTCTCTGCGGTTGGAGTTTTTTTTATTCTAGGCAAAATTATACTAATGATAATTGTAATATAGTGTTGATTATAGTATAATTCTAGTTGCTAAAAGATATTGAGATATTTGTCTTTTGATGTGCGTCTAAGGTCGGCTGTCGTTTTAAATCACTTGTATAGGGGTTTTTATGATTAATTCTAATGAAGATATGGGTAAGAGAATTGGGTATTTGAGAGATGTCAAGTTTGGAAGAATGCATGGCTCAAAAACCAAATGTGCTCAAGAGTTGAATATCTCTACAGGGTATTGGGGAGATATTGAAAGGGGTAGGAAGAAGATCGGGATAGATGTAATTCAAAAACTCGCTACATTCTTTGACGTAGATTGTGAATGGCTGGTGACTGGTAAGAGCTATGACTGCAAGTTTCTAGTTGAACATTACTTGCAGGATTATCATGAAGATTCTGCGTGGTATACCAACTTGGTGCTCTTTGTAGAGTTGGCAGTAAAATTTCGCAGTGAAAAGAATAATAAGTTCTTTAGAGCTGCTGTGATGACTCTTAAGTGTAAGTCGGATCTTGATCTCATGAATGAGCTCAGAGATCTCTTTGAAGACCCTAACTCGACTGAGAAATTGATAGATATACTCGCTGAGAAAGATGAAGGTCGAGGGATTAGAACCAAGTTGGGAAGAAAACTAAGAGATGTAATCGCTAATGTTGTAAAAGACCTACAAGAAGTAGATGATAATCCGTATATAAACCTCCCATCAGATCTACCTGAGAAGAATGAAGATAATGAACTTGATGAAAAGGCTACTATAAAGCTGCTTAAAGATAGAGTTATTGAACTTGAAGAAGAGAATGCAAAACTTGCAAAGCAGCTAAAGAGTGAAAAAGCCAAGGTTACAAGGATTAAGAAAAAGCTAGCGTAAGCAGAACTCTACTGCAATCAAGTGAAAAGGTGTTTTACTAAATCAAATAAGTGAATGTCATCCAAGTGCATTCTTGATATAATATTAAGTCTTTGAGGGTAATACAATGAAATCACATGAAGTTGACTATGAGTTGATCGGCGATGATATGCAGATCGTCGAAATAGAGCTAGATCAGGGTGAGACCGTTGTCGCTGAAGCAGGGGCGATGAATTACATGGAAGACGGAATAACCTTTGAGGCTCGTATGGGTGATGGTACTGAGGCTAATGAAGGTCTACTAGGAAAGCTACTCGGTGCTGGAAAGCGCATGTTAAGTGGTGAGAGTATCTTTATGACCCACTTTACAAATAATGTGCCGGGTAAGAGAAGGGTAGCATTTGCTGCACCTTACCCGGGTAAGATAATACCTGTGCACCTTGGTGAGATAGGAGAAGAGCTTATCTGTCAGAAGGATGCTTTCTTAGCTGCAGCTCTGGGTACTAATATTACTATAGCATTTAGTAAGAAGATAGGTGCGGGTTTCTTTGGTGGGGAAGGCTTTATACTTGAAAAGCTTGCAGGTGATGGGTTGGCATTTATACATGTTGGCGGTACTGTAATAAAGAAAGAACTCCATGGGGAGACTCTCAGGGTGGATACCGGATGTATTGCGGCCTTTACTAATGGTATTGATTATGATATTGAGAGAGCTGGTGGATTAAAATCTATGGTCTTTGGAGGAGAAGGGGTATTTCTTGCTACTCTGAGTGGGTATGGTACTGTCTGGCTCCAGAGTCTGCCTTTCTCAAGGTTGGCTGATAGGATAATTAAAAGCGCTCCATCAGTTGGTGGCTCTCAGAAGGGAGAAGGTAGTATCCTCGGTGGTCTTGGCCGGATGATTGATGGAGATAATTACTAGTCAGTAGGTTTTTTTGGTATTTTTGAGGTATTAACGATTGTTTAATAATAGTATTTTTGTGTAAAGGGCATGCCGTTGGCGTGCCCTTTTTTGTATTTTACTAGTGTGTAAAATTTAGGTGTTTCTACGTTATTACGTTAATTGGCGGTATGAATGAACTTTTTTTAAGTTTTTTGATGGGGCGGTTGTCTATGGTAAGTCCTTTGTTGCTAGTAGATAATGGGATTTTTGGTATTTGGTTGATGTTGTTTGTGTTTAAAATTCGTCAATTGGCGAAATATTGTTCTTGAAATCGGCTGTTCTTTGGTGTAAGGTATAAAGAGTGAGAGCAAGAGAGTATAATAAGTGTTAGAAGTTCATTTAAAGTAATATCTCAAATTTGAATTGATTCAAGTTAAAAGTATATTTTTTGAAAGGAAGAAGATGACTGCATTAAGTGTGACGCCAAATACCGCCGAATGGCTAAAAGAAAGAAAGCTTTACATTGGAGCTAGTGATGCACCTGCGATACTTGGACTCACTCCAAACTGGAGGAGTGCTAGGGATGTGGCTAAAGACAAAATTACTGATTTTGAACCGGTAATGGAAGAGGAGAATAAGTTCTTTAAAAGAGGGCACGTTTTGGAGCCGCTAGTGAAGTATATGTATATGGAGAAAACGGGGTATGAGCTAGTCGATGCTCCAATGTACAAACATGATACGTATTCGTGGATGTCTGCTACACCTGATGCTTGGATTAATGGGGACGGGTTTGAAGCGTTACTAGAGTGTAAGACTGCAAATAGGTATACAAGGCATGATTGGGTAGATGTTCATGATGAAGATGGTGATGAATACTTTGTCGTGCCACTAAAGTACTGGGTGCAGGTGCAGCACCAGATGGCTGTGATCAATCAAGATAAGGTATATGTCGCAGTAATGTTTGCAGGTGAAGACCTCTTTGATATGTTGGTGCAAATGCTTGAAAGTGGTGAGGATCTTGGGAGTGTGTATAAGCTGGCGAAGGATGTAGTTGAGTTTGAAGTAATTGAAGTGGGACGTAATGAAGAGTTCATAACCAAGCTTATAAAGATTGAGTCGGAATTTTGGAGTAGTGTTGAGAGTGGTGTGCTGCCGGTGGAGCTGAAGTATATGAGTGATAGTGGGGCAGTAAGGGTGGCTAACTATGATGAAGAGTGCATGTTGACCGATCTGAAGACTTCTTATTTGCAGAAGCTCCTTGCTGAAGAAGACTTTGAAGAGTGTGCGAGAAGGGTGAGGGAAGCAATTGGGCAGGATAGTGGAATCTATAGTGACTTTATCGGGAAGGTCACATACAGAAAGTCACGTGCCAAAAGGACGACCAACTGGAAGAGTCTTGCACAGGATGTGATGGCCAAGTATGTTCAAGCTGGTGAGCAGGATGAGCTTACAAGTAGGTATACAACTGTGAGTGATGTGTCGAGGAGGTTTTGTTTTCCTTATCAATATTGGAAGCAGAATTAGTTTTGGATTGGTTTTATTAATTGAAAGTATTTGTTGGTGTGTAAGGAGAAGAGATGGGATTTCGTGTGCCTGATATAAGTAGTGAAAATGTTACAGGTGGGTTTGTTGATGAGCAAAAAATGCCAGAAGGTCAGAGTGAGCCCTTGGTAGGAGTGGATACTGGTGTCAATATGATTAGTCGGGAGACAACACCAGGTGATAGGCAGATTGATATTGGTGAAGAGGCTGCAGACGTCGAGGATACTATCTACCCGACAAGGATGAGTGGTATTATGGATAACACTCAGTCAGAAGAAGAAGCATTGGAGACTCTCAAGAATCTCAACAAGTATGATGAGATGATGGATGAGGTTGGTGAGAACTATAATCAATTCACCAGCAATCTAACTGATAGCACAGCTCTTAAGGAGAGTTGGCAGTTATACCAGGACCAGGCTGTAGAAGTTCATAAAGAATTTTTAGGTGAGCAGCTCGGTAAGGATACGGCAAAACTTTTTGGGCAGAGTTTTGTTGAGCATCTGGAGAATCAGAGGGATAAGTATGAAGCACTATGCCGCAAGGTAGAGGATGAGGAGCAGCGTAGAGAGTATACAAAGATAACTGATAATGCGCTAAAGAGACTGGTGTCATGTAGTGATATGCCGGCAAAGCTTGGCCCGTATACAGAGAAGGCATTTGAGCAGGCGTGTGAAGAAGCAGAACTTACAGGTATTGAAGGTAAAGATGAAATAACGAAGTATGCCCAGAAGAGAATGCTTGGGGCATTTGAAAGTATTGTTGATAGGTATGTTGCAAGTGGGCAGTATGAAGAGGCTGCTGAGTACTTGAAGAGTAATGAAGGTATGATAGCTCAAGAGGATAAGAAAGTATTTGGTGATGCTCTATTTGAGAATGGGGTAGTGAGTAGGATTGAAGAACTCTATAAGGCAGGTGATAGTAAAAAATGTGAAGAGGTAATGATTCAACTACCTGCAAGTATGAGGAATATGGCTGAGGTAGCTCTGAAGAATATAATAAAAAAAGATGATGAAGCGCAGAGTGAGAAAGAGCAAAGGGTGAAAGAAGAGGTTATTAGGCAATTCAAGGAGAGTGGGAAGATAAGACCGTATGTCCGTGTTGATGGAGTGCTCCACCAAGTTGAACCTGCTGACTATGCAGATATGACTATGAGTGCTGAAGATAATCAAGTTAATCAAAGAGAGCAAACTAGTCAGATGAACCAAGGAGATCATAATGAGCAAGGAAATCAGGAGAGCCAGAAAGTGAATAGTAATTATGTGTAGTCGTGTTTATTCGTGGTCAACTTGATGGTCTATATTTAGGTTTCTTTGTTTGAATATTATTGGGTATCTTGCTTTAATTTAGTATGTAGCTCGACTTCTTTTATGTTACTAAAGAAGTACCTTAGGAAGAAAATATATCTGGTACATAATATCCATATAAATGTAATTACGATGAAGAATATGATGGAATTTCTTCAATAGTTATTGTGCTGTTTTGCAATGATATGATCTTGTCAACATCTACTAGGGGATTGCCATTGGTATCAAAATAATCCGATTGTAGTAACAGTAGATCTAAATAAATATAGGTTGAATTAAGGCTAAATAATACGTCGCTTGCTGTCTCTCCAGAATCGTTTTCAAGTGATGTGTCTATACCGTTTCCTAATAGTAGCATGAATAATGGTTTGTCGTCACTTCTAAAGCAAGCATAATGTAGAGCAGTATTGCCATAGCCGTCTATGGCATTTATATCAGCACCACTATGGATTATTTCTGCTATAGTGGATAAAGGTTGTTCGTCAACGATTGCTTGCATTAGTGGTGTTGGGTCTGTGTAGTATATATTTAATTTAGCGAAACCAGAAGAAAACGAACGATCATCAGGTACTCTGTCTTCTGAGTATGAAGTAAGTGCTGTTGATATAATTGTTAGCGTGATTAGTAATAGGTATTTTTTTATATTCACGAGGGTACCTTTGGAGAATTATATGTAAACATAAATATATATATAATGTTAAAAATGTCAAATAAGATAGGGAAATAGTGATAATAATTTGGAGAAGTTTATGAAGATAAACGATGTAGATAAAGATACTAGTGATGAGCAGGTCAACCCTAACAAACAAAGCGTGATTGGAAATAGTGATAAGATAGTTGATTATAGTGCTGACAATATGCAAGAAGGCTCAGCGGAATACGAAATTCTTAAAAGTAGTGATGCGGTTGAAAACAATGATAAAGCAGTGTCTCAAAATGTCGATAGTGAACGTGGAAACACGGTAAGTGGTGCTGAGAAAGCTGATAAGGTTGATAATGGCACCAACACAGGCTTGCAAAGCTTGGTTAAGGATACAGGGCTTAGTAAGCAGCCGTTTGGTGATAGTCAATTGAGCAAGATTGAAGTGGCCAAAAGGAGTGATGAGGAAGCATCAAAAATTCAGGATAGTGTTGAAAATGTGGATGATTATGAGTACTCACAGCTTGATAGGGATGCTGATAATCGTGAGATGGAGAAAATTAAGAGAGATGCAAAATATTATTCAGAGAGCCTAGGGATTGATCAATATTTGAACAAAAATCCTCCAGTCGACTATATTGTAGATTATGATGCGGCGGTAAAGAATACTGATAGAGAAATGGTAACGGCGATTTCAAGGAAATTTTTGGAGAGTACTAAATTTGGAACCGAAAATTTGCAAATTGTTTGCGACTATGTGTATGAACACTCTAAAGATTTAGATAAGTATTATGACTATACGATAGCGCTTGGCGATGAGATTGGCGATAAAAATAACCCAGAATTACTTCCTCAATACCTTGCCAGTAAAATTAGCAGTGAAGTCATAAAGATATCTATTAGAGAAAGGTTGCAAAGATATCTTAATAAATTTAAGAATGATGATGAAAAAGTAGAGCATTTAAACAATATGAAGTTAGCTGACTTTATGGAGCTTTCTGAGGGCTATACGAAAAGTGAAAAAAAATTACTAAATCAAGCTTTTAGAACCATTAAAGTTGAAAAAAAAATAGAATTTCTAGAGAGAGAGGTCGAACGTGGAAAAGGAAAGTTTACACCGTTGGGATATGAATTTGAAAAGAATATGGATTCATTTGGCAGTAAACTCTTGAATGTTTATAATTTAGTATATACAGGTAATTCTACAGAAGACGATCGTCGAGGTGTCATGATGGGAATAGCGAGGGAGAATGTCAATAAGAAAAAATTCAACATGATGACACCAATTCAACAAAAAATTGCAACTTGTGCAGGCGTATTAGGAAATATGGCTTTTGAAGTGTCAGTATTTGCGGCACTTGGAGGAACTCCAAAACTATTAAAGGCCGTTGAATATGGAAGATTTGGGATTGATATGGGGGATAGTGCTTCTAAAGCAAGATTTGAGGCGTATATTGCAAATGCGGATAAATGTAAATCTAGAGCAATGGTCATAAATGCCTTAGGAAATAGTGTTGTAATGAAGTTTTCAACTAAATTATTTAATAAAGCTGTGTTAGGAGGATTCGACCCAACAATACAAAAATGTATTAGTAGTATGTTTAAGCAGGGTTTGGAAAGAATATATATGGGTAAAAATGAGCAAGGAAGTGGTTATAAGTCTGGTGAAAGTAGAACCTATAATAGCGATGATATATTGCACTTGGATGACTTTGGTAGTGTGAGTTCGATGTTTACCAAAGATGGGTATAAGAAGCTTGAAAAAACATTGCCGGAGATTAATGAAAAATCAAAATTATATTTGAGAATGTATATTATGAATAAGCGGTATGATGAACTGCCGGAAAATGTGCAGATTATCCGAGAATTTGAAAACATAAGTGAGTATGCTAAAAGAAGTATTATACCATTTCGTGAGGTGAGTGATGAGTATGTCGACCAGATAGCTATGGCTGATTCAGATTCACTTACGAAAGCAGGTAGGGATGTAAAGAGATTTATAAATGTTATGAAGGAGTATAGAGAGCGCTTCCCTGAGAATAGTGGTAAAGAGATCGACTGGATAATAATGAGTGATGGGTATGCATACACTAATAAAGAAGATATAATGTTCTTGAGGAATAATCTTGAGTTTATGATGCCGACTGATAAAAGAATGTCTGCTACTCGCAGTACCTTGGAAGAGAATCGTAAGCTTGATGGTGAATATGAGTCGAAAATAGAGGAGTATACTCAAGATCCTGAAGGATTTAAAAAGAGGAATAACTTCAATAACTGGGTGGATGAGTCTGGCATGAATGATGTAACCAAAAAAGTACGTGAGAAGTACTATCTGTTTATAATGTATGACTCCTCGCTGGACAAGTATACAGGAGAGGCGCAGAGGGAGCTAATAGGTGAGGTTGTGAGATTACTTGAAAAAGGGCTTACTAAAGATGATCCTGAAATGAATGAGTTGTTGACCCATGTTGGTGAAATATATTCTGATGTTGAAGACGTTAAAAGAATTAATAAGATAGTAGCCTTTTTAAAGTTATATGATGAATTAGAAGAGATAATTGAGAGCCGTAAGGATCGTCAGTCGGTTGATTTGAATAGAGTACTAGATGATAAAGGTATAGATAAGGATAGTCGTAAGAAGAATATTCTCTTTTATAAGATAAAGCAGCTTCCTATCAAGGAAGAAGAGGTTGAGCAGGAGCCATTATTAGATGGCTTTAATAGCTATGTTAAGAATACAGAAGATTGGATAACTGATAGTATTGTTGAAAGTGCAAATCTTTGGAATTAGTACAAAAAATGAAAGGGTAATAATGGATAGTACAAAGGTAAGTGTTGTCGAAGATATGGGGATTGATGAGTTTTTAAATAATTTGGGTGGTAAAGAGTCTCCTGAAGAACTTAGTCGTAACCTGAACATAATCGGTTCAACTGTAAAGATTGCGATGGATACAGCACAATTAGTTGACTCGTACAGGGAGATAATGAATATTACAGATCAATCAGGACTCACTAGTGTAAGAGCTGCTGATGTTGAAGAGTGCATAAGTGATAAGGTCAAAGAACTCCTTCCACCAATGGTCTCAATGCCAGCAAAGCTTGTGTATAAGTTCTTCAGAAATAATAAAGATTTTGACCCATTCTATGAACTAAAGTGGTTCGGCTCGTCTGAAGCAAATTTGAATAGTCTTTCTCGTGCTGGTCGCAATATACGCCTAAGGGCTGTAAAATTGCTTTCGCGTTCATGTGGAGTCGAACTTAGTAAGGCGGTAGGTCTTGAGAATATCTCGTTTGATGGTGGCTACACACTTGCCCAAGTTCTTGAGAAGGTCAATGGCCTGTCAGATGTAATTGAGAGGAAGAAGGCTTTGTGGGATTGAGGCTGCTGGCTTGTTGGAGATGAGTGTTTTACGCCTTTTGGCTGGTTTGTGGATTTTTGGGGTGAGTTTATGGGATATAATAAGGGAGCGATATTTCTGCACCGCAAGCTGCTGGAGTGGCAGTGGTATCAGGATATCAATGTGAAAACAGTGTTTTTGCACCTACTGTTGATAGTGAATTGGAAGAATATGGTTTGGAAAAATATTACGATAGAGAGATCACAGAAGTTGACAAGTTATCAGAAGTTGTCAGATCAGACTGGACTCACTATCAAGCAGGTACGGACTGCAATAGAAAAGCTCAAAGCTAGTGGGGAGATAACTGCTGTAAGGGCACACAATGGATTGCTGATCTCAATTGTTAATTATGACTCTTATCAGCTCTTGGAATCTAAAAAAGGGCAAAAGGATGGCATAGAAAGGGCATCAGAAGGGCAAGTAATAAATAAGGGAAAGAATGAGAATAAAGTATATATACCGGAAAATCCTTTATCTGATAAGTTACTTCGCACTCTCTCGCTTGGTGGTTGGGATGAAATACCATTTGCGGCTGCTGAGTTATTTGAGCTTTATGAAGAGGACTGGATCATTGAGGCGTTTTCTAAAGCTGTGGATAAGTGTGGAATCAATCCGACTGTAGGATATGTCAAAGCGATACTAAAAAACTATATGAAAGGAGCCGCAAATGCGGGGAAAAAACGGACAAGTAGAAGCACTACAAAAAAGGCTGAGGGAGAAGGAAGAGCAAAGAAAAAGAGCAAGTTTGAAGGGCACCCATCAGGAGCAAAGTCGTGATATGAATTCTACCTGTAATCTGCACTGCAAGATATGTGGGAGTGTGTTGGGGTATTCATTTCTCAAAGAGTATCCAGAGGCGACTGTGTGCTCAAGCAGGAAGTGTTACTATAAAGAACTGGCAATGGTAAAGCCTGAGTATGCTTCACTAGTTGCGCAGCTCCCGAAGAGGTATAGAGTAGCACGTCTTGGTGACTTTGAACATTCGGGGATACCAGTTCTAAAGGAATCGGTGATAAACTCACGTTCAGTATTTCTCACTGGAACTCAAGGGATAGGGAAGACACATCTCTCGGCGGCTCTGGTAAATTCACTCCTAGAAAGTTTTGCTACTGAGCGTGGCTATGACATCCTGTGGAGAAGGAGTACCGATCTATTACTCGAGCTCCAAGAGACCTTTGGTGGTAGTGGTGAGACACGTAGGGTGATAAATTCATTTAAAAGGGTCGGTTTACTGGTGATTGATGACTTTGGTGCGGAGCGTCTTAGTGACTGGTCTGTGTCGGCTATCTACTCAGTCATTGCAGAGCGTATTGATGAAATGAGGCCTACTATTGTTACATCGAATCTTACTCTTGATGAGATTGATGAGTTTGAACCGCGTATTGCAAGTCGCTTGGCTGAGTTTGCAACGCTGGTTTTGCCTCCACAGGATAGAAGGGTTGTGTTGAATTGAGTATGAATGATATAGCTGTTGAGGATGGGATGAACTTTGAAGTTGTAAAAATTGAAAAGAATATTATGAGATGGCGCAACGACCCACTTGCATTCTGTAAGGAGGTAATACACTTTGAACCGTCTGAGCAACAAGCACTAATTATCGATGCCGTAAAAGTGCCAGGGGCATGGGTGACAGTAAAGTCTGGGCATGGAGTCGGTAAGACCTCAACACTTGCGTGTCTAGCGCTCTGGTTTATATCATGCTTTGATGACTGCAAAGTGCCGGTAACTCATCCTGCTCGTGAGCAGTTGAAATCTACAATGTGGCCTGAGCTACGCAAGTGGCATAGTAAGATGGAGAACCCATTTCGGGATGCTATAGAGATAAATTCTGAAAAGTGCTTTATCAAGGCTCGTCCTGATCGGTTTATTCAGGCTCGTACTAGTAGACCTGATAATCCTGATGCTCTTCAGGGATTTCATGCTGAACACCTTTTGTTTCTGATTGATGAAGCATCTGGTGTCTCTACTAAGATTTTTGAAGTGGCTTTTGGTGCGCTGACGACAGCTGATGCGCGTTTTCTACTGACTGGTAATCCGACTCATACAAGTGGTTTCTTCTGGCAGACTTTTAACAAGTACAGGGATTCGTGGCTACGATTTACGCTGTCTTGTATAGATAGTCCAAATGTAAAACACGAGTATATTGAGAAGATGCAGAATCAGTATGGGCGTGAGAGTAATGAGTTTCGAGTGCGTGTGCTTGGTGAATTTCCTACAGCTTCGAGTATGCAGTTTATTGATTCTGAAGTTGTTCGGTCTGCAATTGAGCGCTATGCTGCTGTCAAGGAAGATGAATCCCTGTACGACTACGCACCAAAGGTTCTCGGTGTTGATGTTGCGAGATATGGCGATGATAGCAGCTGTGTATACATGAGGCAGGGTATCTACTCTGAAATGGTATACAAAATTAAAGATACTGACACGCATACGCTTGCGTGCAAGGTTGCGACTCTATATGTCGAGTATCAATGCTCAGAAATATTTGTCGACTTGGCAGGGGTAGGGGCAGGTGTCTTTGACTACCTTTACAATCATGGTTACCCAGCGCATGGAATAGAGTTTGGCTCAAAGGCAACGGAGAGTATTTATTACAACAAACGTGCAGAGCTCTGGGGAAGGATGAGAGAGTGGCTAAAGCATGGTGGCGTTCTTGAAGATAGTGAGGATATGGAGAGTGATCTGACTGTAATCATGTATGAGTATGATGTGAGAGACAGAATAAAGCTTGAGCGGAAAGAGAGTATCAAGAAGAGAGGATACCCTTCACCTGATAATGCTGACGCTCTAGCTCTGACATTTGCCGGTGACTATCTGGGAGGCGGTACTCATAACGAAACATTGAACATAAAGACGTCTGAAGAGGACGGACTCTTTACTGTCTAAAGTAGATATTATTTATTGCCATAATGGTATGGCTAATTCATGTAGTATAAATTTTAAAAAGGAGAAGTAATATGGGTGGTTTATTTGGTGGTGGAGGTTCACCAACGTACATTCCTGCACCAGCGGCAGTACAGGCACAGATGCCTAACTCTGTTGATGCTAGTAAGGCACAATCAGATGCGGCAGACAAGATCAAAAAACAGTTAGCAGCACAGAGCAATTCGTCAAATAATATTTCGACGTCACCTCTTGGGATCGAAAGTACAGTGCCAGTACAGAATAAGACTCTACTAGGGCAGTAGAAAAGTCTTGTACGAACATAATGTACATTTCTAGTGTATGGTTTGTTTGGGCTTTCATTCTACTCCAATGTTGGAGATAGGGAACGCCCAAGCTTTTTTGCAAAAAATATGGAGTAAATATGTATACGGGTTTGGAAGAGGAAATTGGTTTTGAGGCTATTGAAAATGAAGCTGAAGAATTACAGAGAAATTTAGAGCTGGTGCGGGCAATGGAGAATGTGCGTGCTAGCTGGGAGGATACTTGGAGAGAGATACGCGACTATATATATCCGCACTCTGGGCTAGCTCTTGATTGTGATGGGGGAAATATTGAAGGGTATAAGCGCTACAGTAAAGTACTCGACTCATATCCTGAAAAGGCAGTAAGGGTCCTAGCGGCTGGTATGCAGGGCGGTATGGTCTCACCTTCAAGAATGTGGTTTCAACTTGGGCTGAAGAGTCGAAGTGGAAGTGAGCTATCTCAAGAGGTTAGTCTGTGGATGAATAGAGTACGTGATATTCTGCTTAGTTATTATAATCAGGCAGATATCTATGGTGCTATGCATCTGCTCTTTAGAGAGATGGCACTATATGGGCAGGGTGTGATGCTTATTGAGAGTGATTTGGAGAATGGGTTTAATTTTACTCCACTTTCGTGTGGTGAGTACTATCTTGATCAGAATGAGAAGGGGGAAGTAGATACTCTTTTGCGAAAGATATACTATACGCCTCGTCAGATGATTCAGAAATTTGATAAGAGTGAACTACCTGAGGCAGTAATTGAAGCGTATGAGCACTCACAGATCGATAGGAAGTTTGAAGTATTGCATCTAATCAAACCAAATCAGAGGTACTCTGATGGTGCACTTGGAACACCAAAGATGGCGTGGGAGGATATATATATCATTCGAGGCGGTGGTAGTGGTGACAAAATGATCAAGCGTAATGGTTTTGAGACAAAGCCATTTGTAGCGCCAAGATGGGAGAGGATGAGTGGTGCAGTATATGGGCACTCTCCGGCTCGTACAGCTCTGGCGGATGTAAAAACTCTGTATGAGATAGACAAGCAGAACCTGACATCTCTAAAGAAGAATGTGGCGCCTCCTGTAACGGTGAAAGGTAATATGAAGAACTCTCTTATAGACCTTTCACCTAATGGTGTGACATATGTACCGGCTATGAATGCTGATGCTGGAGTGTCACCGATTTATCAACCTCAGAATTCGTACCAGATGACTGAGATGAAGCTAGAGAGGTTGCAGCAGAGCATTAGAGAGGTGTTCTATAATGATCTATTCATGCCTGTAATGCAGCGTAATAAGAGTATGTCGGCTACTGAGGTCAATTCGATCAACACTGAGAAGATGGGCAATATTACACCAGTAATTGAGCTCCTTGAGAAAGAAGCGCTCGATCACATCTTTACAAGGTGTTTTAGTATCCTTATCTCTCAGGGTAATGCAATACCGACTCCGCCAAGAGAGATGATGGGGCAGAATGTGGAGATTGAATATATCTCGGTACTGGCGCAGGCTCAGAAACTTAGTGAACTTGGTACCCTAGAGCAATTTGCTATGTTTGCAGGTAGTTGTGCGCAGCAGAACCCTCTAGTACTTGATCAGGTCAATATGGATAAGTTGGTACAGCGCTACGGATGTATCCTTTCTGTCGATAGTGAGATACTAAACTCAGATGAGGTAGTGGAGAAGATTCGTAAAGATAGGGAGCAAGTCTCTCAGCAACAACAGGGTTCAGGAGCAATGCAGCAAATACAGCAGATGGCTGGTGGTATGTCGGGTGGTGATATTCAGAATATTATTGGACAGCTTGCTGGGCAGCAACAACAGGCATAGGGTTGTAAAAAGCAATGTGTGAAGTATGTGATTGTGAAAAATTGATTGTATCCTTGATTGGTATTGGTTTGATTGTAATTGATCTCTCTTGAATGGTATTTCTGAGAGAGATCAATTATTTGGTAAGTGTGCTTAGTAGAGAGTGAGGAAGATATGGAATGTTTGGAGCGTGAGTCTGGACTTGGAAGGTATAGTAGTAGTGGTTTTTTAAGCGACCTTGGACTAGGTGGATGTGAGTATGGCTCGAATATCGGTAGGACTCCACTCGATATAATGCTAGCTTGTACGTTAGAACTGTCTGGTATTGTGAAAGAGTTTGAAAGGATACTGGAACGGGCTGACGATATCGTCTCTTCCTCAATTGGATGTCTTAAAAAGAAGATTGAAGTAGAAAGGACTGTTGGAGCAAGTTTGCCAGGATATGTATTATTGCCAGCGCTTGGTGTGGCAGATTTTTTTGAAAAGAGAAGAGGCGCAAAGTATATATATTTAGCAAAATCTCTGGGTGTTAGTAATTTTAAGCAGAGAGTGTCTTCTGATAAGGGTAGCATGATAGAGGTCGCAACTATAAAGCTACTAGCGAGTGATGGAGGGATAAAACTTGCAAAGCATATAGGTGCAGAGAATATTTGCTTTAAGTATGGATGCAGTCTTGTACAGGCCTTTGAGAAGGCTCAAAAGTTGCGGAGGAATGGTAGGGATGGTCTGAGTACTTGGGGATAGGTATGGTATTGAAAGAAAAATGGTGATGAGTGTAGTTTTTGAGTTGGCTAGTCATATTTGTTGTTGTTATGGTAAATAAATTTTAAAGGAGAGTAGGATGGGTTTTAAAGTGCCTGAAGTGAGTGGCTGGGGTAGTGAGAGGTCTACTGCTGTAAATAATGGTTCTATTTTTAGTGTTGAGAAGGATGAAGAGAAGGGTGTTGATAACAATATTGATAATACCTCTAGTGGTCATGATGATAGTGACGGTGCACAAGAAGATACCGTTTATCCAACAAAGATGACAGCGGTAGTAGATAATGTGAAGAGTAGTGAAGAGTTGACAGATACTTTGAGTAAGGTCAATAGCTATGACTCGCAGATGGAGAGTATTGCTGATGAGTATACAGCTCTAAGAGGGCAGATAGCTGATAGTAAGACCCTCAAGGAGAGTTGGAAGCTCTACGAGGATAAAGCAAAAGAGATTCATAAGAACTACCTTACTGAGATTGGCGGACAGGAAACTTCAAAGGTATTTGACCAGTCTTTTACTGATTATTTAAGTGAGCAACGAGAGAGGTATGAAGCAGAACTTGAGCAGAAGATAGACTCAGATATTATTGATGGTCATACCATGATCACTGAGAATTTAATGGAGCGCATGAAGAAAAACTCGGAGAGCCCAGAGAAACTCCTAAGTTATACAGACAGAGCCTATAGGCAGGCAGAAGAAGAGGCTGAGCTGAGCGGACTCGAAGACCCTACTGAGAAGAAGCTATACGCTAAGAGCCGAATAATAGGTAGTGTCGAGGTCGCTATGGACAAGTACATGGAAGAGGGAAGATTTGATGAATTTAAAGAGTATCTTAGTAAAGCGACGCCGTACTTTGATAAAGAGGATCTCAAACCTTTATATAGTGCGGTAAGAGATACAGAGGTGATAGAGTATGCGACCAAGAATTTAGATAAGAGGGATGGAGTAGAGTGGCAGAAGATGTATCGTTCTCTTTCTCCAAGGCTCAAGGAGTTTGTCGATATCTCTGTAGACAATGATCGTAAAAGAAAAGAAGAGCAAGCTCAGCAGGTAAAAAACCAGGTTCGGAGTGTGGCGCAGAAGGAACTGCGGGAGAAAGGTAGGTTAAAGCTCTTTGTTGAAGTTGATGGAAGGATGCACAAGGTGACTCCTGAAGACTATAAGTAGCTGTAACATATGCTGTACAGATAATAATGAAAGTTAATGATGGTATTGTGATAGGTGTGTTGTCGTCAGAGGACTTAAATGCTAACGCTAGAAAGTGCATGATTTGGGCTGGGAGGTTGGCTTTTATGATCTAGTTTTGTATATAATTTTTAGTAAGACTATTAGGGAGATGAATATAGTTACAGTGAATACGATCTTTGTGCGAAAGTATGGTTGAAGAGGTAGATCATTTTGGATGCATATAATAATATATAGGAGGATAGTTCTTTGGTGGTAAAAAGCGGGGAGAATATAAATGAGAATGAGATGGTCATAACTGCGATAATACATGCGCCAATGTAGAGTCGCAAATTTCGTAGAAAGATTCTTGTAGAATAGAGGTAAAGGTTCTGGATAATAAATGCGAGGGCGGCTGTACTAAGTATGACGTGGCGTGTGCCTTTTTTTTTTATTCTTTCAATATGGTATAGGGTCAATTGTTACTACATATTAAGAGTATAGTAATATGTATGTTATAGTGCAATGGTATTTGCCTTTGTGTAAACCTTTATGCCTCTACCGAGGGGTAGAGGCATAAAGGTGTTCTGTGTCGTGTTTGTACTGTATGAATCCGAGTTAATCTTTTCGAGATTGCTTGTGCGGGTGTTCTCTAGTGTCACTAGAGGCTTGGTTTTTCTGGTGAGGATGAAATTGAGTTGACTACGTCTACTTCTTATAATCTCCTCTATACTCCTCACTATATTACCAAGTGTAAACAGTCTCACGATTAATCTTGATAATTCGAATTTGATTGTTTGAAGTATGATTTAATCTTATTCCATGATTTAGTATACTTTTTGCGATCGACTCCAGCGTTGTGAGCTGCATCAACATATTTTTCAAAATATTTCTTGGTTTTATTCTTCATTTGTATTCTCCATATTAGCATGCCCTATGCTTTGTTTGAGGAGGAGAAGAGTAGCATAGGGCAGCTGTGTTAAATCTGATTATTTGACCTCAATTTTCTTTGCATTCATTTTGCCACTTTTAACTTTAGGCATGTTCACCTCGAGCACACCATTCTTGAATTCAGCATTGACCTCGTCTTCCTTTACTTCATACGGTAAAGGGATTGAGCGATAGAACGAACCATAAGATCTCTCAGTGTATTGGATACCATTTTCATTCTTGCTACTTTCATTCTTTTTCTCGCCTTTGATAGAGATATAGCCATCATGAAGCTTGACCTCTATATCATCCTGAGTCATACCAGGGAGTTCTGCTCTGAGCACTACATCATTATCTTTATCCTGTAAATCAATCTTGGGTTCGAAATTCATTTCGGAAGAGGCACCATTTGCATATGGGCTCATCTCGAAATCGCTCCAAAAATCATCAAAAAGCTTTCCCATTCTATTCTGAAGTTTTCTAAATGGATCATTACTATCTTGATGATGGACACTTACATTCTGCTTGCCCCATTTCCAGGGTACTAAATCACTTATAGACATAGTATTCTCCTTTCGATACATGTGTACCTGTTCGGGTTAATTTAAGTTGTCTTATGCTACATTTACAGGTATAACCCTTGTCTTTGCTTGCATTGACTTTGGCAGTACAACATGTAATTCACCATTAGTAACAGAGGCAGAGATATTCTCCTTATCAATACTATCACCAAACTCAAATGAGCGTTGGTAATCGCCAACAATATACTCTGAGTAAATCAATTTCATACCAGATGGCTTTTGATCAGCGACCTTACCATAGATAGAGATAATATCATTGTCAACTGTGACCTCAACAGAATTTTCATCGATGCCAGGCATGCTTGCCACAATATTGATAGCATCATCATTCTCATAAATATCTGTCAAAGGTACAAACTGACGCTTTTCTCTGGTCCTCTTAGAATCTTCGTTCTTTGCAACATCATTATTCTGTTTGTTGTAAGGTAAACTTTCGTCTGTCATGATAAAACCTCCTTGAAACTTGAATACCAAACTTTAAATCAAATCATTTCTATCACTAATCTACAATACACTCACAGGTATACTATTGCTTCCCGGCGTGTATGGCTATTTTGCGTGCTTTCTCTCTTTCGTGTTTTTTGAGCTGAATTGCCAGTATGCCCTTTTCAAGTCTTGCATTAATTTGATCAGCATCAATTTCGCATGGCAAATCAATTTTACGTGAAAAACTTCTTCGTTTAATCTCACGTCTCAAGTAATTGCGTTTGCCATCTTCTTCGTCTGGATTTTCAGCATTTACTGAAATCGTCAACTCTTTTCCAGTAAGTGAGACATCAATTTGGTCAGAATTAATGCCTGGAAGCTCAGAAGTAATTATTATTTTCTCATCAGCATCCCAAACATTAATAGCAGGATAATCGGAATTTCTCTTGTCCACTGAATCCTCAATGGCTCTGTTTAAACGGTTAAAATCCTGCATGAGTGAGCCCCATCCATAACGCGTTATTGGTAGTAACATGATCAATCCTCCTAACAATAAATACAGATAAAATAACCATTTCAACCTCAAAGTATCTTGTTTTATACGTCAATAACAAATATTCAAAAACTGTACCAATTTTTATTTTTAGACAGTATAAGTGATTGTTTTCTTTCTGTAAGTTGCTATATTTTCAGGGTTTATGTGTGTGAGGAGAATTGCGCAGTATAAAGAAGTTCCTAAAAAAAGGTTGTTAAATTGGGATAGTCAATTTGACAAGATAGCTGCAGGTATTTTCAATTTGACAATATAATCAAACGCCAAAAATAAAGCAATTAGGCGGTATATATGGTGTGCAATATTTCTTGGGTGTATACACCTTTATGCCTCTACCGATTGGTAGAGGCATAAAGGTGTTCTGTTTTTTTTGTTTGCTGCGATATATAATCTGTCTATATCATTCTTCATTCATTCCCCAAGTATTATCTTGCGTCTCTAAGAGCTTGATCTTGTCACTTGGTGAGTTTGAAGAGGCCACTGCAAGTTGGGCAATGCCTTCTTCTCCATAATCTTCGTCGTACGCATCTTCGTACTCTTCATATTCTTCCATATCATCTTCATTAATACTTAGATCCATGAGTGAGAAGTTGTCTGTAAGTTTTCTAAGGGTGCTGGCGTGGTGATTGAGTATCTGTGATGAGCTTGCGGTCTCCTCAGCGTTTGCAGCGTTTTGCTGGGTGATTTGATCGATCTGTGTAAGGCTCTTGTTGATCTCTGTGATGCCTGCCGCTTGCTCGTTACTCGCATCAGCTACAGTGCTTGAGAGAGTTGTTACCTCTTCGGAGAAGTTTACAATTTCTGTCAGTACCTCAGCAGTTTCGCCGACCATTCTGTTTCCAGCAGTGATCTCATTTACTACATTATCAATGAGTGATCCGGTCTCTCCTGCAGCCTTTGCACTACGAGCGGCGAGGTTTCGTACTTCTTCAGCTACAACTGCAAATCCCTTGCCGTGCTGTCCGGCTCTTGCGGCTTCAACAGCTGCATTGAGTGCGAGAAGATTTGTCTGGAAGGCAATATCGTCGATAGTCTTGATAATCTTGGTGATCTCTCCGGTGGCACTATTTATCTGCTGCATCTTCTCAACGAGTGCACCCATTTTTTTATTACCATTGCTACCTGAGGCGGTTGCTTCATTGGATAGATCTCTCGCTTTGGCTGCACCCTCAGCGTTCATGTCTACTCTGTGACTCATCTCTTGAAGTGATGAACTTACTTCCTCAAGGTTGGCTGCCTGCTTGGTCGCACCGTCTGCAAGGTCTCCACTAGCATCCTCTAAGTGATGCGAATTTTTTGAGACCTCTATTACTGTTGATGATACCTTGTTCAGTACAAAGTTTACCTGCTTGATAACGGTGTTGGTTGCATCGATACACTTTACAAAACTCTCGGTCATTTTTGTGCCTTCGCGGCTCATCTTGCCGATCTCATCATTTCTTTTTGATAACTCTCTGAGGATGCTGAGTTCTTCTTCTGAAATAGCTATTTCGCAGTACTCAGACCAGTTGCTATGTGCAAGGTTCTCCTCCATAAAGGATACTAGTTGGTTCTGAGATAAACTCAAATTTTCAAGGCGTAGACTCATTTTGTTGATTGGGCGGGTGATGTTTATTACAAGGGCTATCGAAAGGATAATGCCGAAGACTACAGCTATAAGTGTCGCTATACGTACAATGAGGAGTGAGGTAGAGGTGACCCCTTGCATATCTGATACCGCGCTATTGATATTCCCTTCTACTGTCACAACCTTGCTGTCAATTAAATCTGTGACGCTTTGAGTAATCGAAGCGAGCTTTGAAGTGGTGACTTGATCTACCTCGAGCTTGAGAGCCAACCATTTGTGAAGATTTTCATTGTATGAGTTTATTAGCGATGAAATTGTATTGGTGGTGCTAGTTTCAGTATCTGAAGCAGCAAGCTTTTTTAGATTTTCTGTCTGCTTTATGAATACTGCTATAGTCTTGTCAAGTTTTTTTCTTGTCTTCTCGTCACCAGTCTTCAGGTACTTCTTGACTAGCCGTGTGATGCTAGGGATATTGCCCCTGAGGGTATTTAGTACTTTGAGTGTCTTGGTATTTTCATCCTTGAATTTCAACCAGTACTCGGTGTTTGCAATTATTGCTTTATCGATGGTCTCTTCTTGGATGTAGACAGCTTTTTGAGCTAGAATTACGGCTGGAGCTTGAGAGTTCTTTGCGGCTCCTGCCTCAAAGTAATTCTTCACCACTGTCGTGTATTGATTTATAGCGTTGTAGAAATCATCGCTATCGCTACGTTGTTTGTCATCTTGTAGGAGGTTTCGAATGCAGTCTACTTGTTCGAGAATTTCGGTGCTGATATTAGTAAGTTTCTTTGGAGTATCCTGGTGATCTGACGGTTTTAGGAAGCTCTTGTTGGCAAGGACTCTCATCTTTAGCTGTAGAATATCTATGTTAGAAATAGATGATAGAATACTACTGGTGTCTTGGTTTGCGTAGGTCTTGTCATCAATAAAAAGATCTACAGCCGAGGTGAGCTTTGAAAGTGATGAGGTAAGGGTCTCGTCGAGCTGGGCCACTTCGTCTAGTTGGCTAGAGAGCAGGAGGATGTTGTTATCAAATTCTTTGATACTTGATTTAATCTGATTTGCCCCAGCTATAAGTTTGTCTGTCTCTGGGGAAGGTTTCATTTTTTCTAGAAATTTTAATTCTGTATCAACCCTACTTGTAATCTCTGCTGTTTTATTCAAGGTGGCTTCTTTGAATTCATTGCGTTTTGAGATAGTGTTGGCAGCGAGGAAGTCTTTCTGGATAGTATAGGCCTCAAGAGCGGCATTGGACTGGGCATTCGTGCCGAGTAATAGAGGAACACTTATCTGGCGAATATTTGATAAACCAATCTCGATTTTGTTGAAGTTGATATCAGCTACTACAGCCACAATAATAATGAGCAGGAGAATGGTGCTGAAACCACTAGTAAGTTTTTTCGAAATTTTCATTAATAATTACCTTTCGCTTTTCTTTGTGCAATGAAATACAAATGTATATGAGTGTGTGCTTTATGAGTTTATATAAGAGAGAATGTTCGAGTGTTAAGTAACACTTATATAATACTATACAACATCATTTTAACGCTAGCAACTTATATTTGTAAATTATTATGTTAAAGTTTTTTATTTCAGGATGTTGTATAATAGCAGTTTGAATTTTCATGTATAAATTTAACTGACAATTTTTGGTTATATGATTATTAAAAGTAATAAACTATAAATTTTGATATAGAGAAAATAATACAAATTTGTATTGATTTTGTTCGTTTTGTCTATCTGTTGTGTAATTAGCGAACATATGATGGTAATAAAGGTGTTTTTAGAATCTGAGGATCGGGTTGTGAAGAATGTATAATAGTTAATTAGTGAGTATTTTTGAGCTGATTCTATCTATCTTGAAGTGCTAGTCTATATAGAAGATGGGAATTATAATAAGTAGTAAAAGGGTATTTGCTTTGATAGCTTGTTGTTTAAATTAGTAATGAACGTGTTCGCTTTGCTGTGAATATGCTTTGTGTAAATATATAATCTCTAGAACTAATGAGTGATATCTTAACCGTTTATATTTTAATCCTCAAAAATCATGTTGTTTTGTGATTTTTAAGTTTTCTTTGATTATAAAACACTAAAATAAACGCTAAGAAGAGAAAATTATAACTCAAATAGTTGATTTTTTTAGCCATTAGGCGTAATTATTTTGAATTGAGTAAGTCTTTAGTGTGTAGGGTGTTGTAAGCATAATTTAGAGTTTTTTGAGGATTGCAGTGCAGTAAATATGGAAAAATAATTTGACAAACGTTGTTTCTATTGTATCATGTTTAGTATGAGTTGTCCGGTTTATGTTGGTCTTTTGATATTACGCCTATTGGCTGAATTAGATTTGTTGGATTTGTTGAATAAGTAGAGTTTTTCTGTCAACAAAGTGAAAGGAATGTATGAATAAGAACGTAGTCAAGGCTGAAGATTCAAAGGAAATAGAAAAGTTTAAAAAATCTAGCTTCTCTGAAAATCGTGAAATTGAAAATGAAAACATTAGAAGAATGCTAACTACTAAGATAGGAAGGCAGTATATTCTCAGACAATTAAAAAGAGCTTTCCCTTTGGGTGGTGGCTCTCTATGTACAAATGAACAAGGGACCTACTACAACTTAGGTAAGTTTGAAAGCTATCTTGAAATTTTAC
Source organism: Planctomycetota bacterium (assembly GCA_965140405.1). Lineage (GTDB taxonomy): Bacteria > Planctomycetota > SZUA-567 > SZUA-567 > SZUA-567. The sequence goes on along the minus strand of OZ223208.1, from coordinate 3,376,197 downwards.
TCGACTTGAGAGAGGCATACTGGGAGAACGAAGATGAGGGTAAGAGGTATGTAGGAGAAATTCTACTTAGTTGGTTCTTCGATAGTGAAATAGCATAACTATGATTTGAAAAGTGTGAAGTCTCTGAATTCTGCTGTTCTTATTTTATTAGATGCAAGATCTGAGTGTGGAGCTTGGCTGTAGTAAGAGGTGAGAAGAACGTGGGGTAAAATTATTTTGATAGCTGGGTGGCTATTATTGTCTTAAAAGAAAAGGAAGAAAAATGGAATTAGGAAATGGTATGTTTGGCGAACCCGGTGGTGCGCCAAAGCCACGTGGAGCGATAAGTGCTATCGTGGATGAAGTGGAAGATAACGGACTGGGAAGTAGTGAGATGAATCTAAGGGGAGATAATAATGACGTACTTGAAGGTAGTATTCTCGGTAATGGTAGCGGGGAGCCTGAAGCTATTGACTACGATGAGTTTAGTCTGCCAGAAGGCATTGATGTTGATAAAAATATCCTTGCCATTGCTTCAGAGCAGTTTAGAACTCTTGGCCTCTCTCAAAAACAAGCTCAAGGAATTGTCGACCTCAGCCCTCAAATTACAGAGTCAATTAGAAACGCCCAACAAAAAGAATGGGATATAACAACATCAAACTGGGCGCGTGAAATCAGAAATGATAAGGAGATTGGTGGTTCGAACTATAAGAGTAGTATTTCAAAAGCTGAGAGAGCTCTGAGAAGATTCGACTTCTCTGGTAAACTCAAAGAGTTCTTGGTCTCTACTAAAGCAGGTAATAACCCTGACTTGATTCGCTTCTTGGTAAATGTTGACAGTTCTATGTCTGAAAGCTCACTCGATAGAATGCCGCCAGTAAAACAAGATACACAGATGAGTGATGCAGAACTCTTCTTCCCTGAGCAGGCCAAAAAGGATGCAATGGCTCGAAAGTTCATCTAAAGCTAAATAACTAATCAAGAGTAGGTAAAATCAAAATACTAATCAATTCATAGATTAAAAATTCACAATTACAAATAGTTAAGCCGTAGTGCAATCTACGTGTGGCTGAGTGTATGGTCTCGCCGCCGGGGGTGGGCACTACGCCTTTATTGAAGTTTATTACATCGTTAGAGACGATGTGGGTGTCTCATTATAAAAATTTTGGAGGAAGTAACATGGCGTTAGAAAAAAATCATTTAAGAGTAGCTGATATTAAAAATCGCTTGGTTGGTGATGGTAAAATCGTCGGCAGAACTATCGAGTTTATGCAGCAGTCCGATCCTTTTATGGATGATATGGGATGGGTGCAGTGTAACTCAGGGGAAAATCATGAATCAAAGTACCGTACTTCACTGCCATCAGCGCATTTTCGTATGGTAAATGATTATATCCCTCGTGGTAAATCAACAACACAGAAGCAAATAGATACTACTGGTTCTATCGAAGCCTGGGCTGAGATCGATGCCGAATTTATCGATGGTAGCGCGGCCGAAGGTAAGGGCGCAGCTATCAGAATCGATGAAGCAAAAGCAACAATCATGGGCGTTGGTAATACCTCTGCAAGCATGATGCTCTATGGCTCACTAGCTGAAGACCCTCGCGCATTTGATGGTCTAGCAACTCGTTATGGCAGACTCTCTGATAATAAAGAGTCGATCGGCTATAACATTATAGATGCAGGTGGTTCTGCTTCAAACAACACATCAATCTGGCTAGTGAACTGGTCTCCACAGACTATCTACGGTATCTACCCTAAAGGCGGAACAGTGGGCGTAGATCGTCAGGACTTCGGTAGAAGTATTGATAAGAACAGTGACGGCGATGGTAGACCTGTTTATCAAGACTACTACACTCGAAAACTTGGTCTATGTATTGAAGATTGGCGCTCGACTGTACGTATAGCAAATATTGATGTTGATATGCTCACCTCAGGTAGTGCTGCTGCTGATATTATCGATCTGCTTACTGATGCGTACTACAAGATTCCAAATGTAGTAAGAAGTATTAGTACTGTAAACCCTGTCATCTACTGTTCAACTGCAGTTGCAGCAGCTCTAACTAAGCAGTCACAAGAGAAGACAAGTCCTGTAGTTATTGATAACTCACAAGGTAAGCCTGTCAAGAGCTTCTGGGGATACAAGATCAAAGAGTGTGATGCTATTGTCAATACTGAAGAGCGCGTTGTAGGCTAAGCACTATTTCTAAACTACGAATAACTAATTGAAAGGAATAACTATGTTACTAGATGCTGGGAGTCTATTTGCAAAGGATCAAAGTATTGTTGATGGTACGATCGAGGTGATCGATCTTGGAGTGAAAGGTTTGGGTCGAGGTAACGGCATAAACTTCTTTATGGAGATTTCTTCTGACGTCGTTGGTCTAACCTCTGCAACGTTCAGACTATTCAATGCTGATGACGAGGCTGGTACTCAAAATAAGGAAGAGATCCTTGTGAGTCCTGAATACCAAGAAGAAAAACTCACCAAGGGATTCAGCTTTATTGTTGAGCTGCCTGCAACAAAGAAACGCTATCTGATTCTTGAAATTGAAAAGAATGGCGTTGCAACTGCTGGTAGATATTGGGCGGGTCTGACTGGAAGTGAACAGTATGCTGCTCATAATATCTAAATTCGAATACTATCTGTAAACGCGTCATTATAGATCCAGCTTTATGCATCGTACGTATTGTGACAAATAAGAACAATACTACTAAATGTGTAAAGTTGGAGCTATTTCACTATGAAAGGAAGTATATGGTTTGTGCTATTGATATATGCAATCAGGCATTGTTTCACCTAGGTGTGGCTGCTATTTCAGATTTAGATGATGGTGGAGATATTAGTGCTGTTGCGTGTAAATTGTTTTATGACTCTGCACTCCGTACTGCTCTACGAGATCATCCATGGGGATTTGCAAAGACCGAGGTAAGAATGTCTCCAGCGGAGAATCAGGATGACTATCCAAGCTACAACTATGCGTATCAGTATCCCTATGACTGTTTGAGACCTCTGTATATTTTAAACAAGAACAGGAAAGATTCAAAAAAAATTGAGTATGATGTCCAGATCAATCACTCTAGGACTGGTAAGGTAATTCTGACTGATCAGGAGAATGCAATTCTCTCCTATATTGTATTCATTGATGATCCGAACCTATATGACGGTTGGTTTGTCGAGATGCTAGTATTATGTCTGGCGTCAAAGATTGCTGGTAAGCTGACTGGTGATACATCCAAAAGTAAAAATATGCTCGCAGCATATCTGCAAGCAAAGGATCAGGCTCAAGCTGTAGCAGGTAATGAAAACTATGAAGAGCCGTCATTTTATAATGATTTTCTGCAAGCGAGAAACTAGAAAATATATTAACTAAAATTAGGAGGAAATATGCCTGTCTTTGATCTAAATAAGCTCTCATTCAATGCTGGTATCTGGTCTGAAAAACTTGATGCTAGATCTGATCTGGCTCGTTATGGAGCGGCTTGTTCTGAGCTATTAAACTTTATCCCGCATCCGTACGGAGGGATCTCAAATAGAGCTGGAACTGAGTATGTGTTCTCTGGCGAAGATGAAAATGTTCGACTGATCTCATTTCAGTTTAACTCAGAACAGTCATATATTATCGCCATGACACATAAGAAGGCGAAGATCCTTAAGGATGGTGGACTGGTTGTTGATAATGGTGAGGTTGTTGTCTTTGAAACTCCATACGAAGAAAAAGATCTACAGCAGGTACAGTATATCCAGTCTGCTGATGTCTTATACATGACGCATCCAAAATACAAGCCGAAAAAGATTACTCGTAGTTCGCATGTGGATTGGAAGATGGAAGATGTGTTTGACTATGCTACCGTTGTTGTACCAAGACCAAAGTACATCAGTGTCAAAAATAATAAGACAACGACAAAGTATAACTATGCTGTAACACTTGTAGATAAGGATGGGAGAGAGGGTGAGTATCTTAAGGCTTCAGAAGGAGCAGCTATAGGTGCAATGCTGGACTTTGAAAAACTTCCGGAAGAGTATGAAAATTGTGTGAAATACAATGTTTACCGGGAAAAGGGTGGAGTCTTTGGTTGGGTCGATAGTACCATGTATTCAACTTGGGTAGATCCGAATGCTGGCGGGACAAATCCTGATATGAATGCAACTCCTCCGCTCAGTAGAATTCCATGTAAAGAGCCTGGAGATTATCCAACCTGCGCATGTATACACCAAGGACGATTGCTATTTGCCGGTAGTGATAACAAGCCACGAACTCTACTTGGATCACGTTCTGGCAGTTTTGATGACTTCTCTATTAGGTCGCCATTGCAGGATGATGATTCGTATGAGTTTGAAATATCTGGTGGACAGGTAGACAGAATACACTGGATGAGATCCTTTAATGGTGTGTTACTTGTCGGCTGTGGTGGAGGAGAATACCTTGTAACTGGTGAAAGTAATACTAGCCCGATAACTCCTAATTCAGTAAACGTAAAGCAGCAGACAAGCTATGGATGTGCACGTTTACCTTCACTGGTGGCTGGTGCAACAGTTCTTTTTATACAAGAAGGTAAGAACATTGTTAGGGATATGTTTTATTCGCTTGAGTCTGATCAATATAACGGTAATGATATTTCTGTGCTTGCTGAGAATCTATTTGTTGGAAAGAAAATTACGGCTGTTACTTGGCAGCGTGACCCGAACTATGTGCTTTGGGCTGTACGTAATGACGGAATATTACTAGGTCTTACTTATATAAAAGAGCAACAGGTATGGGCTTGGCATCGACATGAGACAAAAGGCGGGAAGTTTGTTGATGTGGCTGTGATTAGAAATAATGACGGTGAGGATGACTTATATTTGACTGTAGAAAGAGGTGGTAAGTATTTTGTAGAGCTCATGAAGAGCCGTGAACTGGATAAGGATATTAATAAATCTTGGTTCTTAGATTCTGCGGTAGAGTTTGACGCAGAAGCTAATGATAAAGCTGATGAAAAGGCTGTGGCTAGAGTCCCTCAAGAAATAAGAGCAGAAGCGATTACTAAAACTACTGATGAAGATAAAGCTGTAGCTAAAGAAGCTGCAATACAGTCAGCAAAATCTTTTGCCGAAGCGAATGCCAAGGAGCGTGCAAGAGAAGAGGCAAAAAATGCAGCAAGGTTGGAAGCAAGACAGGCCGCAAGGCAGGAAGCTAAAGATGCTGCTAGAATTGCAGCAAAAGTACAAGATGCAGGTAGAGATGATTGGGTTTGGGATGAAGAAGATACTTGGATTTGGAAAGAAGAAGATACTTGGAGTTGGGAAAAAGAATTAACTTGGAGCTGGGACGAGGAAGAAAGTTGGTCTTGGAACATAGAATCAGAAGCGATGTGGCAAACAGATTGGGATACTACATTTGAAGCTGACTGGCAGGAGAATTTAGACAATAAAAATAATGAAAGAGTCGAAGCAAAGCCTGTGGCAGAAGCTGCTGCTAAGGAAAAAGCAAGGGAAGAAGCAAAAGACGTGGCTAGAGAGGCGGCAAAAGATATTGCAAGGGCTGCTGCAAAAGAAGAAGCGCAAGGTGGAGATGATTGGGTTTGGGAAATTGAAACGGAGTGGACGTGGAGTGAAGAAGAAACATGGATTTGGGATGCAGAAGATGCGTGGCAATGGAGTACAGATTTGCAGACTGCGTGGCAATTAAAATGGGACGGAGAGTATGATGCAGAATATATCACTACGTCTATGGATGAGTGGGATAAGGATTTTGATGCTGGTTGGATATGGGAAGGAAATGGTTCGGATACTCTTGTTGGGCTTGAGCATTTAGAGGGTGGTACTGTAACGGTATTTAGTGAGGGCTCTGTTATTGAAGATGTGCCGGTAGAAAATGCGACTATTAAACTGCCGTTTAAAGTTAAAAAAGCAGTTGCAGGGCTTCCATATTCATCAGTAGTGTCAAGTATGGAGATTTCTCTGATAGCAAATAGTCGTAACTCTATGAGTGTAATAAATTCACTAGTAGGTGCAACAGTATACTTTCAGGACACCTCTCGAGTGATGTTGAGCGCGACAGGTGGAGACGACCTCACAAAGTGGAAAGATGTTGGAGTCTCTTTGCAGCATGATATATCATCACCGTATACTCTGACAAGTGGAAAGTTTTATTATACTCTTTCCAATGAAGAGAAGCTCTCTGACTCGGAAGTTGGAAGGAACAGGGTTCATGTAAGGTGTGACCTGCCTCTACCGGTGACAATTAGTGCGATAGGTATGAGAGTAAATGCTGGCGATTTGTAAATCATAATAATAAAGGTTGGAGAAAGACGTGGAAGTAAATATTGAGATAAGAGAGTGCAAAGGTAGAGATATAAAAAGTATGAAGGGAAAACTTCGAAAGCAAGACATAATTGAAATAGAGAAAATGACTGGAAGAGATCCATATCAAGTGCTTGTGCATTCATACCGAAAATCTGAGGTGGCATATGTGGGACTGATAGACGGGGAGATCGCTTGTGCGTGGGGAGTGTCTCATGAGTCGATCTTAGCTGACGCAGCTCATATATGGCTCCTCTCTACACCTGTAATGGAGAGAGCCCCTGTGCCAGTTGCAAGGAGGACGAGGAAAGAGCTAAAAAAGATTCTTAATATTTATCCGTGTCTGGAAAATTATGTTGATGCTGAGTATACGATGTGTGTCAAGTGGCTCAAGTGGCTTGGTTTTACGGTTGAGAAACCTGAAAAACTCGGTGTTGCCAATGGAATGTTTTCACATTTTTATATAGATAACAAAAAGAAAGGGAGATAGGTATGTGTGGAGTGCCAATTATTTTTTCAGCTATGTCTGCTATCTTGGGTGGAGTTTCTTCTTTTGCTGGTATAGCTCAGGAAGCAGAAAACGCAAGAAGAGCAAGGGATTATCAGTCTGCTGTTGCTCAAAACGCCGCTAATGTTGCGAATGCCAAAATAAAATATATTCAGGATGAAGGAGCTAAAAGAATACAACAAGCTAGAGATGAGAAAGCATCACTACTAGGTAAGATCAAGGCTATAAGAGGTGCGTCTGGTGTGACTCTCAATGGCTCGCCTACTGACTCTTTAATCAGCATTGAAAGACAAGGTCAGTATGATATTAACAATATAAGAGAAGGTGTTGCTAGAGATGTCTGGAATACTAGAGTTGGGGCAAATGAAAACATTAATAGCTCTAACTATGCAATCAGTAGTACATATCAAAGCCCGCTGGGTAGTATTACAGGTGCGTTAGCAAAAGCTAGCAACCAAATTGGTGGTATTTATGAAAAAATAGAAAAAAATAAATTAGAAAATAAATTAAAAAAGCAGCAAGATCAGCCTGTTGCTGTTGGGTAAGTATACTTAAAGGTGCATCGTAGTCTGCAAGAATGGATTTCGTTTTGTAAGAATTGTAAATTGTATTTTGTGTTTAAACTTAATGCGATGAGTTCGGTCGAAGTAGAATAATAAAAAAGGATGGTCTTATGCCGGTAAAAAATAATTATCAGATAAAGCTCTATCATGGGAATTCGCAAGCAAGGATATTTAATTTTCCTTTTAGATGTTTCAGCTTGGATGACCTGGTTGTTGAATATATTGATGTCGATGGCAATGTTAGGGAGCTTGTTCAAAATACAGAGTATTCTGTTCGAGGTGGGCTGGATAATTCTGGAGGAATGATAACGTACCCATTAGCTCCTGAAGAATTGCCGCTAGGTCCACATGAAGCCATTAGAATATCACGGTGCACTCCAATGTCTCAAGAGATCGACTATCCTTCTTATCAACAGGCGATTGAGAATGCTCTTGATAAAACCGCTATGATTGTCCAAGAGGCGGTAGGGAGTAATGCAATAGATATTGCTAATGAAGCAGTACTTGCAGCTCTTGAAGCGGTAGCTGATGTTGCAGAAAAAGTAGATAGAGATGGTAGTAATATTGATAGGATACCATTTCTTTCAGCTCTAAAGATTGGTAGTAGTGGTGAGATAGATCTGAGTGATTTGACACTTACTGATGGTTCGAATGCAGATCCTGATGCTTTTCGATCGCTTGTGGGCATGCCTGAGATTGAAGCGAACATAAGTGATGTTGAATCAGAGGTAGGATCTCAGGGTAGCTCAATAATTAACATTGATTCAAGGGTCAATATTTTAGAGGATAATCCGTTTATTAATGTTATTAGACCACAGACGATTGTTAAGGGTGCAGTAGGTGATATCCCTGCTGGTTGGAAAGAAGACTGGTGCAATAGACCAGCAAAACATCTTGAAATGACAACTGCTGGTAGTGCAGTATTAATTGTTAACGCAGGGCTACAAGTCTGCGCAGGTAGCTCAGGAACAGCGCTATTGTCTAAAGAGTTAGCTACTGATATACAACTAGATATAAGTGAACTTGATGATGGCACACATTATGTATATGCGACTATAGAAGAGTCAGACGAGTTATCGATAGGTACGGCTGAATTTAAACCTATAATTGGTGGCATACTTCCTAAGAGCACGACAGAGATAGTACCAAATCTATCTTCTAATACAGGAGACCCTAATTGGGATGTATTATTCGGAACTGAGCATGTAGTAGCTGCTTACCCTCCTGCTTATAGGGCTTACTGTTGTTTTTCTACAGCTTCTTATTCTGGAGTTTACGGCTGGCTTAATGATCTTGGAGTTACAGACGATTTCATAGGAGTCAAGTGCAAAACTGGCAATTTTACATGTAATCAAGTAGGAATAATCCCCGACTTAGATTCAAATTCTTGTTTCTATAATTTTACTATTGAAATATCAAATGACGGTAGCAATTGGAGTACTGTAAAAACACTATTTGCAGTATCTGATTGGGTTACAGGAGTAGAGAAAATAATAGAGTTAGACCGCTTTGTTACATGTACATTTTTAAGAATACATGGTACAGGGTTTAATCCTGATAATACAACCAACAGGTATCAGGTCAAACAAATTCAGATTTATCTAAAGGATGACTTTGCGTCATCAAAGTTAATTCCAATAACCATGACTAGTGATACCACACCTTCGCCTTTTGTCGCTTCTGCCAGTTCCTTCTATTCAGGAAGAAACCCTTTCCGTGCTTTTAACGGAACTCTAAATTCAACTTTAGAGACGGGCTGGCAACAAAATAATGCAGGAGACACTGATCCTTGGATAGCGATAGATTTAGGAAGTCCAATAATAGTAAATAAGTATGCAATGTATAGTAATGATTCAGATGCCTCAAGGACTCCTATAAGTTGGGAGCTACAAGGGTCTAATGGAAATGATGAGTGGGAAACCTTAGATATACGAGAGGTATCTGAACCATGGGATACTTCCTCAGTTAAGTATTTTGTTTTTTATAATAACACGGCTTACAGGTATTTAAGACTATTCCATCTAGTCAGTAACTACCCAAATTACACGAATATATCAGAGCTACAGTTTTATAGTAAAACTTATCCTACTATCTACAATCCTGCAACTCACACCCATTACGGAGAGGATGGCAATGTAATCGAGAGAGTATACATTGGTGAGTGTATAGTAGCTAGTGGTGTTATTACAGACATTGTAAATTATCAGCACGGCACAGTTGTTACTTTGCCTGTGAATTATGGTTTGGCTATTGGGGTTAGTCAGAAGCATTATCTTGATAAGCCTTTTCTTGGATACTGTAGGGCAGAAGTAAGAATTTACCATGAAAGCCAATGGGGTATACCAGGTGCGGTGTATAACGACCACGGTGTAAGAGCCTTTATCACAAATGATTTATATGTGCAATCTGGGGCTAATAGTTTGACTTTCCCATCAAATGCATATGCTGCTTCTGAATTTACAACCGCAGTATCATCCGCCCCAGCCAAAGTAACAGTAGAAAGGAGTTGGTAGTATGGATAGACAAGTATGGGGAAAAGTAGGCGAGTCTGGTTCTGCTTTTGGCAAATCAAGTCGTATGACATCTATGGGTTATATACCTATGCAAGACGAATCACCATCACCAGATCACGTTGCACAAGAAGAGGGTACGTGGTTAATACCGCCAGAGAAGCTAGAAGAGCTATATCAACGTGATCTTACAAAATACGTAGACCCAGAAACAAAGCACTATTGGAAGCATATTGCGTTAAATGAAGATGAAAAGGCGATAGAAGCTCTAAAAGTATTAGAGATTATCGAAGCGGAGATTAGAGAGAAGTACAACAAAGGTTCTACGGTACTCGTGACTGAGACAGGCACGTGCTACCACGTGGATGCTAATTGTACAGCACTAGCGAATAGTGTTAGTGTTAAAGAAATTAATAAATCTGAAGGGTTGAAGAATCATACTGCTTGTAGTCAATGTGTCAGGTGAGTTATGTCAGTTGGTGGATTTTAACTTATTTTAATAACTATATAAGATTGGAGAAGTATTGTGCCGGTAAAAAATAATTATCAGATAAAGCTATATCATGGGAATTTGCAAGCAAGGATATTTAATTTTCCTTTTAGATGTTTCAGTTTGGATGACCTGGTTGTTGAATATATTGATGTTGATGGCAATGTTAGAGAGCTTGTTCAAAATACGGAGTATTCTGTTCGAGGTGGGCTGGATAATTCTGGAGGGATGATAACGTACCCATTAGCTCCTGAAGAATTGCCGCTAGGTCCACATGAAGCCATTAGGATATCACGGTGCACTCCAATGTCTCAAGAGATCGACTATCCTTCTTATCAACAGGCGATTGAGAATGCTCTTGATAAAACCGCTATGATTGTCCAAGAGGCGGTAGGGAGTAATGCAATAGATATTGCTAATGAAGCAGTACTTGCAGCTCTTGAAGCGGTAGCTAATGTCGCAGAAAAAGTAGATAGAGATGGTAGTAATATTGATAGGCTACCATTTCTTTCAGCTCTAAAGATTGGCAGTAGTGGTGAGATAGATCTGAGTGATTTGACACTTACTGATGGTTCGAATATGGATGTTAATGCTTTTGTGTCACGTCTGGGGATTGATACGCTTGAGGAGAAATTTGGAATTGTTACGCTTCATGATAAAGTATCAGAATTGGAAACAGAAACAGAGAGTACAATACTCGATCTAAACTCAAGAGTTGGTGTCTTAGAGACGGAAGCAAATGCCATAGCACCTCAAACAATTGTACAAGGAGCAGTTGGAGATATCCCTGATGGATGGTTAGTAGGTGATTGTGATAATCCAGCAGAACTTCTTGAGGTGTCAACTGTTGGCAGTGCTACTCTAATTGTAAAATCAGGGCTTCAAGTATGTGCAGGGAATTCAGGATCTACACTACTTTCCGAGATCTTGGCTTCTGACACTTCTATAGATTTAAACGATAAAGCTGATGGTACTCATTACATCTTTGCAGACCTGAACGAGAATGGAACTTATAAGGAGTTTGTAAGTGATAGTCACAAACCGTGTGTAGGGCAAGTGATTAGTGGGGAATATGAAGATGAACTTCCTGCGATGACGAGCGATACAACTCCAGAAGGGTATGAAGTGTCTTCAACACCACCAGCTCGTACAGCTTATCCTGTCTCCAATACATTTAACAAAGAAGCCGGTTATGGTTTTATTATCGATTCATCTTCTGGGGTCGTTCAGGTAACCTTCCCAGAGCGCTATATCGAATGTTATTCAGTGCAAGCACCATATCATAGTGAACCTAATAGAGTTATGAAACGCTGGACAACCGAAGGGCAAAAGCCAGACGGTGAATGGGTGGTAGTAGATTCAGTAGCCGATCAGATAGGCTGGGTAGCCAATGAAACAAGATTCTTCAATCTAGCAATATCAGGAAGATATAAAGGACTTAGATTCAATATCGCCTCAATTGTTAGTGGTATATATATGGAGATACAAAATATATATCTTTATTCTATACGTTATCCAGACTTCTATAATACATCAAATCACACTCACTATGACCCAGACAACAATATAATCATCAGAGTCTATATTGGCGAAGTAGATATTGCCTCTGGAACAATAACTCACGTTATTAGTTACCAGCATGGTACTGTTGTTACACTGCCAGTAAATGATGGAGCAAATATCAGTAAAAATTCAACCTATTACTTAGATATACCTTATCTTGGCTATTGTACAAGCCAAGCAAGAATTTATCACGAAGATAAATGGGGTAAGACAGGGTGGGTATACACTGGCGACGGTTATGGGTGCGGTGTTAGATCCTCTGTATTAGATGATTATATATCAATTACAACTGGTGATGGTTATCTTACTAGTAAACGTGAACAAGTAGGTAGTGATTTTATTGCAAGACCTACCTCTACTACAGTACCAGCAAAAGTAACAGTAGAAAGGAGTTGGTAATATGGATAAACAAGTATGGGGAAAAGTTGGTGAGTCTGGTTCTGCTTTTGGTAAGGGTAGTATGATGAAAGCTATGGGGTACATTCCTATGCAAGATGAACCACCTTCAGTAAATCATGTAGCTAAAGAGGATGGGACTTGGGAGGTTTCGGTTGAGAAACTTGGAGAGCTATATGCTGCTGATCTGGCGACTCTGGATCCATTATTGTCCCATGTTTACCGTCATGACTTTAATGGAGAGTATGAAGAGAAGGCGAGGGCAGAACTTGAGTTTCAGATAGCACAGTCTGAGATAATGGAGAAGTATGGTAAGGGAAGCACTGTATTTATAAGTGAGAATGGAACTTGTTATCATGCAGATGAGAAGTGTAGTCATATTGGAGCAGATAATAATAATCTTGAAATAAATCTTTCAGATGGGTTGAAGAATTATACAGCATGCAGTGTGTGTGTCGGTTGAGTGAGTTGGATAGTATTTTGTGTTTTGTAGTGTTTGGGCTAGTAAGAATAAGATGGGTGTAAGTAATAACTATAGTTGTGGTGTGTAAGGGTGACTCTAGTAAGAAGATATTTGATTTTTAATTTTGATGTTTTGCTACTACTGATCTGGTTGTTGAGTATGTTGGTTCTAATGGTGTGAAAAATGAACTGGTATCGGGAGTTGATTATATTGTTCAGACCTATCTGGATAATGCTGGCGGTGTAGTGTTTTATCCGGCAGTGACTGGGACTCCGGTTCTTTTACCTGTTGAATCATTGTGTATCTATATATTTACTTCAGATGAAGTAGATGTGTCTGGTGTGGCTATAAGTGGGTTTGGATTAAAGTTACAAAGCTTTGACCTTGGTGAAGGGACACCAAATTTCAAATTTCACGGGGCACTTGTTGTAGGAAGGGAGGATATTTAATGAGTAGATTTGAGATCTCATATGGAAAGAAGGTTGGGAGCAGGGACTTCATCGTTGGAGTAAATAGTAGTGGTAAATGCTGCATTGATAAGGAGGAATAGTATGTTTGGAATACAGAAGTTAGTTATTAAGCTTGTGGCTATTGTCGCAATTGCTATTACGGTGATTTGTATAGCTACTGTTGTCGGGTGTGTGCCTGAAAATATGGATGGACTGAGTCAGAAGCAGACTGCTCTGGCTGTAAAAAATAATGTTGACTCGTCTAGAGAGGATAATAGGCAGGATAATTCTATCGCTTTAGTAGTGCCTGAGATATCTGATATGCCTGCAGTACAAAACTTGAAAGATGCAACGGCAACGCCGCTACCAAGTGCTGAGACAAACTCTGAAGCAGTGGTCAGGGTCGTAGGGGCAAGGGCGGATGAGCGGGCAAAGGTCATACTTGCGCAGGCTGAGCTGAATGAGAAGGTTATTAGAGCTCAAGAGGAGAAGTGGCGAATACTGGTATGGGTTGTCGGTGTTGGCGCAGTAATAATTGGTTCACTTGCACTGCTTGTAAGATCTCCGCTAGATAAAGGGAGACAGTAGTGAATAGTGAAGAGAAGATAGATCAACTTTATAAAGACATGACAGAGGTAAAGGTAACGCTCGCAAGGGTTGAGTCCTGCCTGCATTCTGCCCCTTGTAATCAGCTATGTGAGCATGTAACCAAACACTCTGGTGATATTGCAGAGCTTCACAATCAACATAAAAATCATATAGAAGATCATCACTCTAGTAGGAATCTAAGAGCCAATTGGGCTGCTATTGCTGCAGTGGTATGTGCGGCGACTACTGTTATAGGGATGATAATTAGAATAAATGGTTGAAAGAGTATTCTCACGTATTTAATTGTTCTCGATTAATTAGTATTTTAGACTGGAATTGAGTTGGAGTAAGTTGGCGTATAAAGACCTTGAGGTAATAGTATACTCAGATATTTGGTTATTGTAGTTAACGGCTTTTTGAAAGGATCTGGCATGGCGACTGAAGTGCAGAAAGAGTTTGCTATGTGTGTAGCAATGGGGATGGGGAATTGGCAGGCGGCAAATGCAGTTGGCTATAGAAATAAACATTGCGGTAGGATGCGTCGGTCAAAAGGAGTAGAAGAGGAATTGAATACAATAAGGAGTGAAATGATTGATAAAACGCACTTTACAAAGGAGTTTATGCTAAGTAAGCTCTTCTCATTAATGGGGAAGATGGAGTCTGCAAATTATGCTGCTGAATCTCTTGAACCTCGTGAACAGAGAGAACACATCAAGATGGCTTTAGAAGTTGGCAAAGAGATAAATAAGATGCTCGGTCATTATCAACCGCAAAACACTCAGCACCTTAGAGTTGAAAGTTCAGGGACAGAACTCACAAGCCTCATAGAGAGAGTCGAGAAGAAATGCAAAGAAGAGAGCGAAAAGTGGAGTGATATAGAAATGGTGGATACTTAGTAGATGTTTTTTCTGCAATGTATTAATTTCGTCCTTCGGCTTGTTTTTTTTGGTGTGGTAGGATGAGGGCCTTTGTCAGCTTTAATGATTCTAAGAAGTTGAAGGGTATAAAAGATTATTGTCAGGTGGTATGTTAGCAGTGGTGAAAGGAGATTTATTTAAATTTTCATAGAGATTATATTTTACTATTTTAACTAGGAGATTTTATTATGAGTTGTAACACAATAACAATTACACAAAATTGCTGTCCAGGTAAATGTGGATGTACAAACGGCAGTGATTCAAATGAAGAGGATCGTTTTGAACAACTGTCTTTAGCGATTTCACAGGATTTAACGAATGATGTTAGTTCTGAGGATTATCAGGCTGTGTTGTTTAATACTGAGGCTGGACTAACACTGACAAATGCTGTTGTTGAAAATGGTTATGTTAAAAATAAGATAACAGGTGGTATCAGTACTAACTCTTGGAATCAAAACGCGGGTAATCTTCCGGTGCCTAAAACTGGGATATATAGCACAATAGTAATTGAAGATACGGTCTATATTGTTGGTGGTTATGGCGGTGATAATTGGAACAATGGATTCACTCAAGTCTATAAGAAAACAGTGGCTGATTTTATTGGCGGCACAGGCACTTGGGCAGAAAATGGAAGCTTGCCAGGTACATTTGAAGGCGCATTTAGTACTATAGTTATTGGAGATAATGTTTATATATTGGGTGGTTATGATTGGAGTAATAATATTCCTACGTCAGTGGTTTACCGAAAGTCGGTTACTGATTTTGTAGCTGGCACTGGCTCTTGGACATCTAGTGGAAACTTACCAACAGCAACAGCTTTAGCATTAAGTTCTATTGTAATAAATGATACTATTTATATTTTGGGTGGCAGTGAATTAAATACATCTGGTTTTTATTCTCAAGTTTATAAAAAACCAGTGGCTGATTTTGTGACCGGTACTGGTACTTGGACCGTTAATGGAAGCCTACCAGCTGCAAATACTAATGCAATGAGTACTATTGTTATAGGTAATACTGTTTATGTCCTAGGCGGGCAGATTAACCAAGTTACATTCTATACCCAAGTTTATCAGAAACCAGTAGCTGATTTTATTGCTGGTACAGGTACTTGGGTAGCTAGTGGTAGTCTGCCAACTTCAGCTGCATATGGGTTGAGCCCAATTGTAATAGACGATTCGCTATATGTTCTGGGTGGAGATATTGGAGACGGTACGGGTTACAGCGCGGTTAAATCACTTACTCTTGAAAAGCCAGAATATATGGTTGTTAAGATGCCTGTCTTTGAGCTTGAGCAGGGTACTGGTATAGCTAGAATATATTTTATGGCAAAGGATGAAGATAAGGCTATTTCAGATACTATCGGTAATGACCAACTCAAGTTATATGTGTCTGTTGATAATGATATTACTTACAAGCCGCTCTCCCTGACTGTCAGAGACGACTTGGATGATTATGCAATTGCAGGTACTAAGTGGATTGCTTCTGAGGATTTTGATTTGACTGGTCAGACAGGGATTGTTGCTAAAATCTTTACGCAAGTTGGAAGTATTGGAGAAGTTCCAAACATCAAGATATATCACTTTAATGATTTTATCCTTTCAAAATAAGTATAGGTTGTTCAGTTTATCTTGTTGTTTTGCTTGAAGAACTGTTAAAGTAGGATCTATTGTTTGTCAACATATGTATATTGCCGCACCTCTTCATATTAGTTTCTGGGAGAGGTGCGGCTTTTTAATGGATCATTACATGAATTATATTATTAATAAGATTTAAGGGTAAGTTTATATTTTAAATGTTCACCTTGTAATAGGTATTTCTCAAATAGTATTTTTGTAAGTATCTCTTTGCCACTACCGGTAAAGTTATTTTTATGTAGTCTTCAAGTTCTATCTTGTTTTGGTTCGGCAGGTGTCTATGTGACATCGCAAAGGATGTAGTCGTAGAGCAACTAGAAGGCTAGCTGTAAAAATGGTACAAGCATAATAGCTGGTGACGTTTTTACTTTTGTATTTATGGTTCATGTTCTATGTGTAATAATTGTATTAATTCTTGAGACTCTCGGACAAGTTCACAAATAATGACAACCAATCTCCATGGGATAATTTACCAAATCCAGCGTCACCAGTGCTCCAGCCCAGTCTAACAATAACTATATTTTTGCTATAATTGACATAAATAAATTGACCATTCTTACCACGCGCTAAAATGTCTCTTCGCTCACTTGAACATATCCACCACTCATAACCATAATTTTCAAAGCCCTCTTCAAGCTCATATTTTGGCCATGTTGCTGGGGTAAAAGCTCCTGTTATCGAATCGTCAACCCATTTCTCTGATACAATTTGCGTGCCATTCCAATTACCTTTGGCAAGGTAAAGACAGCCAAATTTGGCAAAATCCTTTGCTGTCGCTGAGAGACAACACCAGGTCTTTTCTAGTCCACCTTTCTTGCTATCAAGCGTCCATATTCCGTCATGTTCCATTCCCAATGGTTCCCACAGCTTCTCTTGAGTATATTGCGATATTGTCTTATTCTTAAGTGCCCTCTCTAGTACCAGTCCTAGTACGGCATTGTCAGCTGACTTATAGGCAAAGTCTGGGGAAGGATTCTTTACTACCTTGAGGTTTAAAATTGCTTCTCTTAGCTTTGAGGTATAGTTAAACTTTACATGTTCTCCAAAGGGGCTGTCATTTTCGATATAATCAATACCGGAGTGCATTTGAAGAAGGCTCTTAAGGGTAACCTTATCAAACCCATTTTTCTTTAATTCAGGGATATAATCTGTAACACTTTGATCTACTGATTGAATTATACCTTCATCTATAGCTATCCCTATCAGTATAGATAAAATTGACTTCGATGCAGAAAAACCCATTGAAACTGTATTTGCTGAATGACCTTGGAAATACTTTTCGTAACGGATAACATCATCTTTGATTACTAAAAATGCAATACTATCACTAGCTTCTAAAAAGCTTTCAAGATCAATATCCTCTTTATTTTTAATTGATACTTTTTTGGGTACAAATTTATCATTATTTGTCTGTTTAAAATTATATGCATTATTGCCAGTAAGAAGGTCTCTTCCAGGATAATTCTTATAATCGTCAATATCACTATCACAACAATTGCTAATAACCCTATATGTGACATCTGGCCCAGAAATACATGCCCAAATAATTAAATAACTCGTTGATATTACAATATATAGCAAAAATATGATTATTAGTACTTTTTTTAACCGTGATTTTTTAGTTACTTTTTTCTCAGAGTTCATATTCAAGCCCTACAATTAGTGTTTATTGCAATATTCAAATATAATATCGCTCTAATATATTATTTCAAAAAATTAAATTTTAACCTTTAGATATAGAGGTTGTAGATGAGATCGTGAAGATCTGTACGGCTGAGTGGTTCGTTCAAATAGAACCCTTGTGCTGCAGTGCATTCAAGCTCTCTAACTTGTTTGAATTGTTCCAAGGTCTCAACTCCTTCGGCAATTACCTCAAGACTCAGTGCCTTGGCTAGTTTGATGATTGCATTGGTTATTTCCATATTCTTTTCAATATGAAGCTTTGCAATATAACTGCGATCAATTTTAAGTATGTTTATACTCGAACGCTCTACTGTTGAAAGAGCTGAGTAGCCAATACCAAAATCATCAATACTTATACGTACCCCGTGCTTTTTGAGATTTTTTACAATGCTGAGTGACCACTTACTCGTGTCAAGCGCAGATGTGTCTGAGATATCAATCATGATCATCTTGCCGCTTATTCCATGAGTTTCGAGCATTGTGTCAAATACCGAGATGAGGTCTGGGTCGCTGAGCTGCTGTAAGGTCATATTGATAGAGATGTAAAAACCTGTATCGTGGAGTTGTGGTACTTTGTCCTGGAGGCTCTTTAGTACCCTGCCTACCTCATCAATCATCCAATGCCCTATAGGTATAAGAACACCCGTCTCGTCTGCAATAGGTATCACTACCTGTGGAGCAACTGCTCCGTATGTTGGATGATCCCATCTCAGCAGTGCCTCGACGCCTTCTATCGTCATCGTGGTGATATTGTAGATCGGTTGGTACATTATATCGAATTCGTTATTGCTAAACGCGTCGAGAAGGGTCTGCTTCATCTGCGACTGTATCTCATAAGACTTGAGCATAGATGGTGTGAAAAATTTGAAAGCACCAGCAGGGCGCATCTTACTGATATTCTTCGCTTCGTACATCGCTAGGTCGGCTCTGAGAAGATAGTCATTTACCTTGTCTGCATCTGATACTACACCAAGACTAGCAGAGACTCGTACTGTGCGCTCCTCAAGTATGCACCGTTTATTGATAAGGTCACAAATCGAGGTGCAGAATTCTTCAAGCTCTCCCTTATCCCTAGTATGGACGATTATAATAAACTCATCCCCTCCTAGACGGCCGGTGAAGTTTGGCTCTTTTATGAATGATGTGAGGCTCGAACTAACCTGGCGGAGTAACTCATCGCCTGCTAAGTGGCCGTAGTTATCATTTACCTCTTTGAATTTGTTCAAATCAAAGAGTATAAGGCTGATCTCATCATTGTTGTCAATATTTTTTTGTAGCTCATTTAGAATGTGAGCGCGATTTGGCAGCTCGGTAAGTTTGTCGTAGTATGCTTGTTTCCAGATCTCCTCCCTAGCGTGAGTTGCCTCTGTTATATCTAAAACAGTGAAAAGGATATCTGATTTTTTTTCTTCTGATTCAGTATCAAGTAGGTCTAGAGAGACTATAGTATTGACATCAGAGTTGTCTTTATGTTTGAGGACTACTTCTTGGGTATAATAGGAGCGTGTTTTTAGCACTTTCTCAACCATCTTCTCTGCTGTGGCACTGTTATTTAGCTTGCGTATATCCTTGCCGATGATCTCTGAAGTCTTATAACCGAGAATTTTTGCAAATTGCTCATTGATCTCGGTGATCTTCATATCACTTATTAGACCTATGCCTATAGGTGCAGACTCAAGGATACCTTTGAGCTCTTTATTTCTCTTTGTAAGGCAAAATTCAATCTCTTTTAGGTAGGAGATATCGCTGAAGCTCTCACATATATGTGGCTGGTCATCAATGTCAATTACTTTGGCATTCTTTAAGATAGGATTGAGTCCTCCAGATTTACACTTTATTGCTGTGTCCATGCCAGTAAAGCTATCATTGTTTTTAGCCCAGATCGGGCATTCTTTTGATGCTGAGCCTTTGGGGCAGACTATATCACAAGGATTGCCAATCAATTCATCTCTTGAAAAGCCCGATATCTCACAGGTCCTATCATTGACATATTTGATGAGATAGTTGTTGTCGATTATTAAGACACCGTCGGTCACATTTTCATAGAGAGTTCGAAAACGTTTCTCGCTTGATTCGATAAGTGATAGATAACTCTCTGGTGTCTCTGTATCAGAGGGCTTGATAGAGCCAAAGAGAGAGCTTTGCTTTGACGCTGAACTGGTGTCAGGAGAGTACGAGTCTACCATTTGTTATCCTCGATTTTAGTATAGAGTATTATGTCTTGCATTTGAGTGTCTTCAATTGCATATTGATAGTATTATCACTTAATTACACAACTGATATATACTATCTATTTTTTGGGCGAATAGAAAGTTTAAAATATTAATTTTAAGTTAGTGTTAAGCCATAATTATATAGTTGTCTCCGTACTGTAATGAGTATAATGTGAAAAATGTGATTTTTGTCTGAGGGAATTTTGAGGTATTGCTCATTATTGCCGTATGGTATTATATATGTCTCATTTGGGTCTTTAAATTTTATGGTGTAAAATTTAGTTAGTATTTAATAGTAAAACTCGTGAATACCGGTTGAAAATATGAGCATTCTGTCAATGTAAGAGGTATTTTCTTGACGGTGGAGCCACTTAAGCATAAAATGGCTGAGAATTACTATAGAGGTTGTAATTTATGATTAGGTTGTATTGTAAATTGAATTAAGGTATAAAGAATGAAGAATATACTCTTGTTTGCTGTGGTCTTTGTATCGCTACTCACAGCTAGTGGCTGTAGTAACAGTAAGTTTGAAATTGCATCTCAAGATAGAGATGTTGAAATAGGTGTGCTATTTAGGAAAGAATTCACTCATGATGTCTGTGAAAAACGTCGGTATAGGCATATACAGGTTCTTCTCGATGGTAACGAGATTATGGGTTATAATCTAGGTATTACTCCGACCCCGGCATTCCTCATATATGCTTTGACATATATAAAAGGAGAGGTAAGAAATTACAATGACCTTGTAGGTCTGCGACAACACTATATAAGTGTAGAAGCTGCCCAGAATGCCGAACATGATGGAGAGACCGGGCTAAAGATTGTTACAGATCTAGTCCGAATACGAGTTACTCGTGAACAGGCAGACAAGCTCCGACAAGGTTGGTATGAACTGAAGAGGAATCCGCCTGATTTCAAACTTCTGGGCCATAACTGTGCAACAAGGCTCAATGATATCTTTGCTCAAGCTGGAATATTGCCGGCTGGCTTGCCGGGAGTTGATAAACCTGAAAAGGTACTACAGGCGATCGAGAAGTACTATCCTGATATGACAATCGAGCGAGGGTATTTTGGAATAAATGCAAACCGTGAGGTTACAATGGTTCCTTTAGATGAGAGTTGTGATAAGTAGTTTATAAATAATTTGCTGTATATTTACTCATGATAGAAGAGTCTTGGGAGTATAAGCCTAGGTTCTTCTATATAAAAAAATATAAGAAAAGAGCTATAATGGAAAATATATTGGATAAGGTAGAGGGCTTTGAAATCAAAGCTATAAAAGCTGGGATAAAGGCTTCTGGTAAGCTAGATCTTGGTATGATTGTTGCAAAAGATAAGGCAGTAGGTGCAGGGGTTTTCACGCTTTCAAAGGTGGTTGCCGCTCCAGTGACACTCTCAAAGAAAACCCTTGAGAAGAACTCGCAGAATATAAAAGCAATACTTGTAAATGCTGGTAATGCCAATGCGTGTACTGGTGAAGAGGGTATGGATAATGCCAAGGCTGTTGCTGAGAAGTTGGCTGGGATGCTAGGTGTTGAAGCTGAACAGATACTGCTATGTTCTACTGGTATTATTGGTGAGCAGTTGCCAATGGAAAAATTCATAAGTGGAGTTGAGAAGATTGTTGGTTCGGAAGATAAATGCGGAGCAGAGTTTACTGAGGCTATCCTGACCACTGATCTAGTAAAGAAAGAGGCTGCTGTCGAGCTGTCATTGGGATCGATAGCTGGAGTATGTAAAGGGAGCGGGATGATTGCTCCAAATATGGCGACAATGCTTGGCTTTGTGATCACTGATATTAATATTGCCCAAGAGCTACTCGACTCGGCGCTAAAGGAGGTAGTGGATCTATCTTTCAATGCTGTAACAGTTGATAGTGATACCTCTACAAATGATACTGTGCTCCTCCTCTCAAGCTGCTGTAAGGGGGAGAAGATTACTAGTAAGGAATCTCCTGAGTATAAAGAGTTTAGGGATGGGCTATATGACGTATGCTTTACTCTGGCGGAGAAGATTGCTATAGATGGTGAAGGGGCGACAAAGGTGGTAAGAGTAAATGTAAAAGGCGCCAAGACCCTTCAAGATGCTAAGCTGGCGTCTAGGTCTATTGCAGAGAGCCCGCTGGTGAAGACCGCGATGTTTGGCTGTGATCCTAACTGGGGTAGGGTGATCATGGCTCTGGGTAAATCTGGCTGCGATATGGAGGAAGCAAAGACTGATATTGCTTTATGTGCAAAGACACTCCTTCTAGCTGGTACACCGCAGAAATTTGACGCAGAAGAAGTTTCTAAGTTGATGGCAAATAAGGATATAAGTATAGATGTCGATCTCCATCTGGGATCTGAGAAGATGACTATGCTTACCTGTGACTTCTCTTATGATTATGTGAAAATTAATGCTGAGTATCATACGTAAGCTTGTTTTTAGGTAAAAAAGACAAGATATTTGTTAATTTTTAGATAAAAATGATCCTCTAGCACTTGGTGCTGGGGGATTTATTTTTATGAGATTATGCCGGGATTATCATTTCATATGATTGTTAATTATTTGAGGTAATTTCCTACAGTATAAGGAGATATATTGTCATTAGGCTTGTCTTAATAAATATTAATGTAAACAGTAAGTAAACGAAATGAATGTAAGAGTGCGTTTATTTTTTTTGTAAAAAATACTGCTGGTATATGATTATTTAAAAGCTATATTGTAATCTTGTCTATAAAACAATATAATATAAACAAATAACTATAAATTAAGATTTTTATGATAGCATTATTATGCTATTGATTTATATTTTTGTAAATAAATTGTGAATAAATTATAAATTTAATTGACTAGTTAGATTGGTGGTGTAAGCTGTAGTAACTGATTTGTTTGAGATATAACTTAAAAATAATATCGATAAATAAGTAAGTGTTGTTGGTAAATTAAGGCGTTATTGTCGTTTTTATATTTGATGCTAGTGGTTTATTTCTAGTGTTTTTAAATAATTTGTTAGTAAAATGTACATTTTTGGTATTATTTGGTGCTGTGATTTAGTGGTACTAAATTTTGTTTGTCTTATTTTTTGTTTATTTGTTCGTTTTTTTTTTGAAAGAGGTGAATTTATGAAATTTGGTAAAATTATTTTAGCTCTAGTGGCTCTATTGGCAGTTAGCTCAATGTCTGTAAGTGCTAAAGAATTGACTAAAGTTGGTGTATTGATGCAGACACTTGCTAATCCTTTCTTTATTGAAATGGTTGAAGGTGTTAAAGAGGAAGCTAAAAAGATCAATCCAGATGTGCAGGTTATCTCACTTTCAGGTGATAACGACCTAGGTAAGCAGACTAGTCAGCTTGATAATCTTGTTGCTGGTGGTTGCGAACTAATCATCCTTAACGCTTGTAATACTGAAGGTATCGGACCAGCTGTAAAGAGAGCAAAAGAAGCTGGTGTTGTTGTTATCGCTGCTGACGTTGCTGCTGTTGGCGCTGACCTAACTATCCAGTCTGATAACTGGCAAGCAGGTCGTCAAGCTGGTCAATATGTTGCAGATAAACTTGGCGGAAAAGGTAAAGTTATTATTCTAAATGCTGACCCTGTATCTGCAGTTACTGGTCGTGTTGGCGGTGCTAAAGAGATCTTCGCTAAATACCCAGGTATCGAAATTCTTAGTGATGACCAAAATGGTAAAGGTCAACGTGATAAGAGTCTAGAAATCATGTCTAGTCTACTTACTGCTTTCCCTGAAATCGACGCTGTTTTCGCTATTAATGACCCATCAGCTATTGGCTGTGCACTTGCTATCAAGCAGGCTGACCGTGAAAGTGAAATGTTCGTAGTTGGTGTTGATGGTTCTAAAGATGCTATCGTTGAAATGGGACGTGATGGCTCAATCTTTGAAGCTACTCCTGCTCAGACTCCAAGACAGATGGCTATGGAAGCAACTAAAATTGGTTATGATATTATGAATGGTAAGTTGCCAGAAACTAAAGAAGTACTATTCCCTGTAAAACTTATCACAAAAGATAACATGGCTTCTTATAAGCCTTGGTAATAAACAGGTGGTATAAGGTAATTAGTAGAAATACCGCAATTAGAGTAGTAACTCTTGAATGCGAGGTTTGAGAGAAAGACCTGTGGGGATACCCATCTGTTGTCCTTTAATAGATGGGTATTTCTTCTTAGCATTCGTATGAATTTTAATAACAATTAGATGGATAAAGTATGGATAAACAAGTTCATAAAATTGAAGCAAACCATATCTCAAAAACATTCCCAGGCGTGAAAGCTCTAGTCGATGTATCTGTCTTTATAAATAAGGGTGAGCTCCTATCGATCGTAGGAGAGAATGGTGCCGGTAAGAGTACTCTGATGAAGATACTCGCTGGGGTATATACAAAAGATGATGGCGAAGGAGAAATCCTCGTTGATGGTAAAAAAGTAGATATTAGAATTCCCCGTGATGCACTGGATCTCGGTATAAGTATTATTCACCAAGAGCTCTCAGTTGCACCAGATATTACTGTGGCTGAAAATATTTATATGGGAAGAGAACCTTTAGTAAATGGAATCTTCATCGATAGAAAAAGATTGATGTCTGATACTGAAGCAGTACTGCGTGAAATTGATGCGCCGTTTAAAGCTTCAGATTATCCCAAAAATATGAGTATCGCTGAACAGCAGTTATTGGAAATTGCCAAAGCAATTAGTCAGAATAGCGATGTCATAATCATGGATGAGCCAACTGCTTCTCTTAGTGAGACAGAGATGGGACATCTCTTCGACCTGATAGCTCGATTAAAACAAAAAGGTATCTCTATCATATATATAAGTCACCGACTCAAAGAGGTCGTAGAACTTTCTGATAGAGTGGTTGTCCTTAGAGATGGTGCGCATGTCGCTACTATGGAAAAGGATGAAATTAACGAAAAAGATATGGTTGCGCATATGGTTGGGCGTAATCTTACAGAATATTATGGTGAATTGGATATTGAGGCTTCTGAGAAAAAGCTTCTTACTGTAACGGACCTGTCGGATGGGCACTTTATTAATGATGTCTCTTTCGACCTCTTTGAAGGTGAGATTCTGGGATTTGCAGGTCTCGTTGGGGCAGGGCGAACAGAGATAGCCAAATTGCTATTCGGTATTGATAAAATGACCTCTGGCGATGTCTATCTCCAGGGAAGGAAGATAAAGAACTTCGATCCTATTTCATCAATTTCAACTGGTATCTCATACCTTACTGAAGATAGAAAAGGACAAGGGTTGTTCTTAGATATGTCTTCAGCTGATAATATCAGTCTGAATATGCTCAGAAAAATATCGAATGCTGGTTTCTTGAATAGAACCTCTAGCCGGAGATTCTCACGAGACTATATCAAAAAAATGAATATTAGTCTAGCCTCTCCAGATACGGTAGCCGGATCACTTTCAGGTGGTAATCAACAGAAGCTACTGATCTCGAGAATGATCTCAACAAGCCCTAAAGTACTGATTCTTGATGAACCTACACGTGGAGTAGATGTAGGAGCAAAGAGTGAGATCTATAAAATTATTGAAAATCTGGTGGCATCTAGGGAGATGTCAGTAATAATGATATCCAGTGAACTTCCTGAACTTATAGGGCTTTCTACAAGGGTACTTGTTGTTAGAGATGGTACAATTGTACACGAAATAAAAGATAAAGATAAAATAACACAGGAAAATATAATGGGATATGCAGCTGGGATGAAAACTCCAGACTATAAATACGAGGGAAAATAATGAACGATAATGCAAAAAATATCCCGATAGGGAAAGAAGAGCGTAGAAAAATTGACCTGAATACGTTTGGGGTGTTGCCAATCCTGATCCTATTCTGTGTAATTTTTTATCTCTATGAAGGAAGATTTGGTACAGTTAACAACATTACTAATATTTTTAGACAGGCCTCTGTAAATATTATTATAGCATGTGGAATGACTATGGTCATCCTTACGGCAGGTATCGACCTGTCGGTAGGATCTGTGCTAGCTGTATCTGCTGTGGTAGCTGTAAAAATATCGCTGAGCTCTATGCCATACCTTGCAATACCGGTAGCTGTATTTATAGGCTTGGCAATTGGTGCAGTAAACGGTCTACTTATTGCTTGTTTCAAAATGCCGCCTTTTATTGCCACCTTGGGTACGATGACCTCCTTTAGAGGTGTAGCGTATTTGATAGCCAACGGTACAACTGTTATCAATAACAATCTGCCATATGAAGTACTCGGTAATGGTAGAGTCTTTAAATTTATCCCATGGCTTGTTATTATAGCTCTGGTTATATTTGCTTGTACTTGGATATTATTAAAAAGAACTGTACTAGGAACAAGAATCTATGCTGTCGGTGGTAATGAATTAGCAGCAAAGTACTCAGGTATCTCTGTTGGTGTGATCCTTGTTATTGTCTATGCAATCAGTGGTATGCTTGCTGGTGTCGCTGGTGTGGTACTCTCATCAAGGCTATATAGTGCCAATGGTATGCTTGGGGTATCTTACGAGCTGGATGCTATTGCGGCGGTTATCCTTGGTGGTACAAGTTTCAACGGCGGTATAGGTAGTGTCGGTGGTACACTTGTTGGTGCGTTGATTATTGCCGTACTTAATAACGGCTTGACTATCGCTCTTGTGCCTGACTTCTGGCAACAGGTTGTAAAGGGTGTAGTTATTATCGGTGCGGTGCTTATCGATATCTATAGGCAGAAGATGAAGAGCTCTAAGTAGTAACAAAAGTATTATTTAAGTATTGATGTGTAATTTGAGAATTGAATCGGGTTTTGCCTGTTTGATATGATTACGAGATAGTCATCGCAGGCAATAACATTATAGCACCAAGGCGGCCTAGCGGTTACTGGTTGGCTTGGTGTTTTTTATTAAATTTTTTTGGAGTTTTGTCGTGTTTGATATTGTATGTGTTGGATTTACTTGTCTGGATATTCCAGTACTTGGTGACTTATCTGCGAGTATATTCGATATTGATAGTACACATGTTGATAAAATTTCGATGGCTGCTGGCGGTGATGCGGTGAATGAAGCGGTGACAAGCGCTAGTCTTGGAATGAATACTGCGATTGTCTCGTACGTCGGAAATGATCACGGTGGGAAGGTATTATTAGATGCTCTTCATTCGAAGAACGTCGATACTACTGGAGTAGAGGTCTTTGAAGGGATGTCAAGTCAGACTGCTATACCGCTGATTGATAAGGCTGGAGAGAGACATTTTTTATTCAACTCTGGATGTTCACCATTATTTACAGGGTTGAATGTGGACTATAATAAGTATTATGATACCAAGATACTTACTATAGGAAGTTTTTTTGTAGCTGAGAAGTTTGATAAAGAAGGCGTTCCTGTTATTCTTCGTGGTGCAAAAGAGCGAGGTGTGATTACCGTCGCGGATACATGTTGTGATGTGATGGGGCTTGGGATTGAGAATATTCGAGGAGTCTTACCGTATTTGGACTACTTTATGCCAAGTTATGAAGAGGCGGTCGCTCTAGCTGGAGTCGAAGATTATGCAGAAATCGCAAAATTTTTCATGGATTTGGGAGCAAAGAATATAGTACTAAAACTTGGCTCTAAGGGTTCGTTTGTAAAGACAGCTACTGAAGAATTTACTACACCAGCATTTTTAGATGTTGACGTAATTGACACTACAGGGTGCGGAGATAACTTTGTTGCAGGATTCTGTTGTGGTCTTTTTCATGAACTTCCACTCCGTGACTGTGCTCTGTTTGCGAGTGCTACTGCAGGAATTAATGCAGGGTTTATTGGCGGAAGTGGTGGACTACAGGCTATTGACGAGGTTGTAGAGTTTTTGGATAATAGAGGAATCGTAATTGAAGGGCTTAAGAAATAACCTTCCTTTAGGGTTATTACTTTTTTTAAAATGAGTCGTAATATTTTTAATATTTTATATATGGAGGAGTTAGTATGTTAGCAACACTTAAGGATGTGCTCGGGGCAGCTCGAGAAGGTAAGTATGCGGTTGGTGCGTATAATATTGTAAATGGTCTTAGTTTGTCGCCACTTATTAAGGCTGCTGAGAAGAAGCGTTCTCCGCTTATTCTTAATATTGCTCAGGTGTCATTTGATGATTGTGATATTATGAGACTTGCACCAGCGATTATTCAGTCTGCTAAAGACGCAACTGTGCCGGTAGTAGTAAACTTAGACCATGGTATGGATATGCCTGGTATTCAGACTGCTGTGCGTTGTGGTTTTAGCTCTATAATGTTTGACGGTTCTACATATTCTTATGAAGAGAATATTGAGAAGACTAAAGAGGTTGTTGCTATTTCGCATCCTTTAGGTATCTCTGTTGAGGCTGAAATTGGTCACGTTGGTGGTGGTGAAGCAGAAGCTGGCGAAGCGCAGGAAGTGGATACGAATGCGTTTACTAAGATTGAAGAGGTAGAAGACTTTGTGGCGAAGACCAATGTTGATGCATTGGCTGTAGCTATTGGTAACGTACATGGTTTCTATAAGGGTGAACCTGAGTTGCAGTTTGATCTTCTCAAGGAGATTGCGGCGATCTCTAAGGTTCCGCTTGTACTACATGGTGGCTCTGGTATCTCTGATGCTGACTTCCAGAAGGCTGCTTCTTTGGGTATTTGTAAGATCAATTTCTACACTGGTCTTAGCCGTGCGGTTCATGAGAATCTTACTAAGTATATTACTGAGCTTGATGGTAAGTATGTAGATATGACTAGTATCTCTTGGAGTATTATGAATTCAATTCAGGAGACTGCTGAGAACAGAATGGAAGTATTCGGTAGTGCAGGCAAGGCGTAAATAGCTACCTGTTTACAACGATAGTATAAGTGTTATATAATTCCGGCTACTGCGCTAAATGCGCAGTAGCCGGAATCTTTAAATAGCGATAGACTTAGCACGCACGCACTCATATTCAGCACCAATCATAATTGCGCAAGCAGCGCAAATTTTTGCCTACTTTTTACTTGTTAAAAAGTACGGTCGACGTAATGAGCGTAGCGAATGTAGGAGAATTCTGTCATCTGGTCTTTGTGAAGTCTGTGGTTTCGTGACGTAGGCACGAGTAGTTGCGGAGCAACTACCAATAATCTTTGGCTTGCGGTCGTTTTTAGGATATGCCAAAATTCTTTGCTTGCTGAAAAAACATATATTCTGTATCATGTATGGATATATTTGTCGCAAGACTAGCAATGTTAAAAGGTAAATATCATAATGGGTACTGAGAAATCAAAAATATAGGACAAGACGCTCGAAGTTGCGTAAAGTTCGTAAAGGCACACGAAATGCCATTAATAAAGTCATTGGTAATAACGAAAAGAATAGTGTGTTTGGCTTTATTGGCTGGATTACGTTATGGATTTTGCCTGGCAAGTATTTTATCAGGTGGTACAGGAATATCAAACGTAATATAAGCTCGTCATGGCATAAGAGTTTGCCTGAGTACCCTTTGTATATCTTGGCTGTTATTGTTGGTCTTCTTCTGGGGATAGGGTATCTTTGGTTGTTTGGTGATAAGTATGGTACAAGTAGTTCGTTTATGACTGGTTGGCTTACACTTTCTGCTGCACCATTAGTGCTTACTATGTGGAAATGGAGAAATACTCATAAAATTACCGAGTTTAAGATTCAGAATAGAAATGCGAATGAGGCGTTACTGTTGAAGGCTGGAGAGCAGCTTGGGCATGATAACGAAGTAACAAGACTCTGTGGTATTGAGTCTATTGACAGGTATGCGAGATTGATGATGGATCAAGATGAGCCTGATTATCGGGAGTTTCAGAGAGCAGTAAGTATGCTGTGTGGATTTGCACGGCAGAAGAGTGCTGAGAAAAAAAGATCTAGCGCAGTCAAGGTCACTCAGATGGGAGATGCGTATGGAACGTCTGGAGAAGTACTTAGTCCTGAAGATGAGAGGAATTACCTTGTGCATGAGACAGACTACAAATCGTGTGTTGATCTTATCTTTCGGTTAATGCGGGATTATTATGATGAACTTATGGGATGCTGTGTGTTTCCTAGTGATAGGCAATTATATCAGATAATTAAGTCAGGATTCTTGTCTTTTCCTGTTGTTGATCTGAATAATTGTGACATGCGAGGGTTTCAGTATAGTGACAAGTATTTTTTAGTAAATTCTAACTTTATCGGGACTGACTTTAGTACATCTAATTTTACAAATGCAAAGTTGAAGTGGGGTAATTTTAGTGGTTCTAATTTGATTAATGCTAGATTGAGAAAAGCTAATTTGTTTCATGCTGATTTGAAAAATGCTAATTTGAGTATTGCTGATTTGGTTGATGCTAATTTAGTTGATGCTAATTTGGTTGATGCTAATTTGGTTGATGCCGTTTTGTTTAAAGCTAATTTGTTTAAAGCTAATTTGTTTAAAGCTAATTTGAAAAATGCTAATTTTAAAAATGCTAATTTGAGTAGTGCAGATTTGGGAAGTGCTAGTTTGGCTGATGCTAATTTGGTTGATGCCGTTTTGTTTAAAGCTAATTTGTTTAAAGCTAATTTGTTTAAAGCTAATTTGTTTAATGCTGATTTGTTTCATGCTAATTTGAAAAATGCTAATTTGAAAAATGCTAGTCTGAGTAATGCTAGTTTAAAAAATGCTAATTTGAAAAATGCTAGTTTGAAAAATGCTAGTTTGAATGATGCTAATTTGAGTAGTGCTGATTTGAGTAGTGCTGATTTGGGAAGCGCTAATTTGTTTGATGCTAATTTGGTTGATGCTGGTTTGTTTGATGCTAATTTGTTTAATGCTAATTTGTTTAATGCTAATTTGAAAAATGCTAATTTGAAAAATGCTTATTTGGAAAATGCTTATTTGGAAAATGCAGTTTTGAATAAATATACAGTGATTACTGTAGAACAACTAAAAAAAGCTAAGTCAACCCGCGGGCTAAGAAGTAGTCTTAAATAATCAATCTGAAGATTTGCGTAGTCAATAACAATAGATTTGGGATAAGCACTGGACTTCGTGTTTAGTTTTGTCTAAACCAAGCCACAGCTCCTAGCGTATCACCTCTGGTGATACGGATCAAAATATCCAAAGTCAAACCCTTCGCAAAGCGATCTACAATTAAACTCAACCCATTCCTCGCCAGCTCGGAATAGCTTGACCATACTTTTTGACAAGCACTCTAAAGGGCATCAAGACAAAAAGTAGGCATCACAGGGAATTCTTCACCAGTTCAGAACAACCTGCATCTAAGGAAAATTTGCGCTGCTTGCATAATCAGGATTGTGTCTGCTGGTAATGAAAACAGCTTCCACGGTTTTCTTGGATGAAACCCGCTTCCGCAGTTTTTATATTTTGTTACTTGAGCAGTTTTCTTGAATTGTCTATTGTCTTTGGCATAGCACGCAAGACTTCGGCGTTGGAAATTCGCTGGATTGGCTTACAAAATTACGTCTTTCCACAGTTCCATTCTACTTACAGTATACTTTGGCTACGGGTCGGGGTTGACACACTATTCTATTATCGTATAATTTACCGTGAAAATGACATTTTTGAATTAATTATTATAAATCCTTATAGAAACGGAGATTATTATGACTGAAGAAACAAAAAATGATGCGCCTGAAGGGGTACAGTACTGCGATTTTGAAGACTTCTGCAAAGTGAAACTAAAAGTTGCTGAAGTGTTGGAAGCAGGGGATCACCCTAATGCGGATAAACTACTTCTACTAAAACTAAAAGTTGGTGATAAAAATAAACAGATCTGTGCTGGTATCAAAGCATTCTACTCTGCTGAATCGCTAATTGGTAAGCGTATTATAATCGTTGATAACCTAGAACCTCGTAAACTACGTGGTGAACTATCTGAAGGTATGCTACTAGCTACTCATGATAACGGTGGTGAAGATGGAGCTGAACGTGTGGCACTCCTCACAACTGATATCGCAGATATGGCAAGTGGGAGCGATGTGGGATAATGGCTGAACTAAAATTGCCTCACGGAGGTCAACCACGTGTAATGCTTCTGAGTCTTGGCTGTGTAAAGAATGAAGTAGATGCTGAAACCGCTCTAGGTGAACTAGTAGGCGAAGAATTTACCCTTGCTCTCTCACCTGAAGAGGCCGATGTCGTACTCATCAATACCTGCGCTTTCATAGAAGAAGCACGTGTTGAAGCTCGTGAGACAATCGAGGAGATGCTGGCTTTCAAAAAGGATGGTATGCCTAAAGTCGCTGTCATGGGCTGCTACGCGCAGCGCTACGGTGCACAGGTGCGTAAAGAGTACCCAGAAATTGACGGGGTATTCGGTCTGGCCGCGTACGGACGTATTGCAAAGTACTGCTACTCAATGCTCAAGGGCAAGAAAATAGTCGAAGGGATGAGTAAGAACCGTCCGGTTGCTGAAGGGCCAAGGCTGATCAGTACTCCGATCTCTTACGCATACCTACGTATCTCAGACGGGTGTAGCAACCACTGTTCGTACTGCGCTATTCCGCAGATTCGTGGTAAGCATCAGAGTCGTGACTTCCAAGCAGTTATTGGTGAAGCAGCAGACCTTGAAGACAACGGTATCAAGGAACTCGTAGTAATCGGACAGGATATCACTATGTTCGGTAAGGACTACCTCGAGGAGAACTCGTTAGACTTCCTCCTTGATAACCTTGTAGGTAATACTTCAAATGCTCGTATACGTCTGATGTATGCACATCCTGCTCACATCACCGAAGAGATCGTCAAGAAGATCGGTAGCGAAGAGCGTGTCTGTTCGTACCTCGATCTACCTATTCAACATATCAACTCTGAGATACTGTCGAAGATGAACCGTAAGTACGATAGAGCTAGAGTTGAAGAGGTGCTTGGATGGTTCAAAGAGTATGCTCCGGAAGCTCCGTTACGTACAAGCCTTATTGTAGGCTTCCCTGGTGAGACTGAAGAGCAGTTTGCTGAGTTACTAGACTTTGTCAAGGCTGGGCACTTCCAGTACCTTGGTGCGTTCCCATACTCTCCTGAAGAGGATACCAAGGCGGTAGACTTTGGTGACCCTGTAGACGAAGATGTAAAGATGGAGCGTCTAGACCTCATTATGCAGGCTCAACAAGAGGTTACCTTTGCTTGGCTTGATAGCCGTGTAGGTTCTGAACTTGAAGTGATTGTCGATCAGGTAATGGAAGATGGTGGTTGTATCTGTAGGAGTGAGTTTGAAGCTCCTGAGGTGGACGGTATAATCTTTATCTCTCCTGAAGAGCTCAAGGGTAACTCATTCCAGATCGGTGACGCAGTCAAGGTCGGGATTACCGAGCGTTATGACTATGATCTGATTGCTGAGTTGAAGTAGGGTGCACGGTATTATAACTTAATTATACATTAAAATAGGGAGCCTTAAGGCTCCCTATTTTAATGTTAGTGTCTCTTCACAGTCAGAACTAAATTAGAGTTATCGCATCTGAAAGGTTTAGCGATACCGGTAGTCGTGGTTCGTCGCTGGTCATGCGGGTAGTGATTTGTGACCAGCTTTTGATGCCTTCGGTGGCTTCTTCGTGTTCTACGCAGCAGGCGCCGGCTGTGGTGGCGCAGAGCATGGCATCCTTCGGAGAAAAGCCTTCTAAGATGCCTGAGAGGAATCCGGCTATGGTTGTATCTCCTGCGCCCTTGGCGCTGACTACGGTCGTATTACGGCAGGCTGCTAGGTACTCTGCTCCTGTCCAAGCGTCGAGATCATCGATAGCCTTCTTACAAGCCTCTATTCTAGATCTGTCACTGCTGCTCTTCATATACAGTCCGTCACTGCCTAGCTTGATGCCGACCATTGCTACGCCCATACCAATAAGGTAGTCTGCAAGTTCACTCAGCTCTGTATCACTCTTTGGGATTTCACGCTTGAGCATGATACAGATTTCATCAAGGCTTGGTAGGAAGATGTCTACGTATGGTAGGACTTGCCTGAATATTGAGTCCCAGTCTGCTCTGCCTGCCTCTGAGGCTGGGTCTGGCATACACATGTCTAGTGAAGTCACAGCGCCGCACTCCTTGACATTCTTATACATCTTGATAAGGTTTATACCGTTATCAATAACAAACTCTCTCATCAGCGGTGGATAGCCGAAGTGGAAGAGGCTGGCTTCAGCTACTTTGTCAAGATCAATATCGTCTGGTCCGAAGGAATTATTTGCGCCAGGGCAGTGTAGGAAGCACCTGTCAAAGCCTGGACTCTCAAGAACGATGCTGTATGAGGTGTCGACTGAATCCTTGACTACGATACTGTCCTTGAATGATTCGTCAATATTGCCTAGGGAATCCAGACACATCTTGCCGAACATGTCATTACCTACAACTCCGATAACCTCTACGTTCTGCTCGAGGCGGAGCAGGGCGACACCAGTATTACCAACAACTCCGCCGATGCAGAAGGTCGGGCTCTCTACCTCTATGAGGTTGCCCGGTGTTATCTGATGTTGGAAGTCTGTTGTCTTACTGAGGTCAGGGTGCATGTCTATGCAGAAGTGACCTGCTGCGATTACCTTCTTCTTCATAAGTTATTTTCTCTCTATTATCAAATTATTCTTAGTGTGTAAGTATGGTGTAAGTTAATTGTAATGGGATTAATTTTAGCGTGTTATATAGAGTAGTCAAGTGATTTTGAATTATTATAACATTTTGTTGTATGGATTTTTGGAAGTATTATTGTTTGCGGCTAAGAGTGATTGCTTTGGGCTGGATTGTGAGCGTTTTGAGGTATGACGTGAGCGATAATATAGATTACCTATGGCTCTATAGTGTTATGAAGGGCTTTGCTTTTTTGAAGATTGTTTTGTAGAAGATACTAATAATGGGACTGCTGAGGGCATTACTAAAAGGTATATAAAAAAAGAAGTATAGGCTATCCGAAAATAACCTATACCTCTCAATTGTTTAATACTTGTGCAGTTATTTAACAGGGAAACGACACAGAACCCTCCAAATTGTTTAATTGTTGCTTACATTTTTATAGGGAACTGATGTATAAAAATTGAAATACTTTTTTGTTACTTGTTACTAGAATGACACGCCTGTTTCTAGGACAACTTCATCCTTACCACGAACCATGTCACGGTCTTCGATGTTAGCACCGTACCAAGTGTGAGCATAAGTACCACGAACCCAAACACCATTACAGAATTCGTACTTAGCACCAATTTGAAGACGACCAGCAATAGCTTCGAAATCATAGCCTTTGTTAATTTCATTTAGCTTGTTGTACATTCCGAATTCTTGCTTAACACTGTCGCTACCAGAGATGATCTGAGTAAAGTCAGCACCGATACCTACTGAGAACTTCTCTGTAACATTGTAGTTTGCACCAGCAGAAATACCGTAGAACCATGTGTCAGAGTACATCATTGGAGCGATTGCTAGGTCACCTGTAACCCAAGCGCTGAACTTATCACCAACATATGCAATACCTAGGTCGAACTCTGGAGCGTATGAAGTACCGCGAGAAGTTGCTTCTTGGTATGTACCTTGACCACTGTCAACCTGACCGCTATAAGTAGCTGAGAAGTGAAGACCTTCAAGGAATGCTGGGCTGTATTCGAGCATAATTGTGTGGCTGATACCACCGTTACGAATGTCACCAACACTGTTTGCTGCGTTTGTACCACTTAGACCGTCCATTGTAGCGCCACTACCAAGAGTTGGATTGTTGAATACTGATGCAGTAATCTTGAACTGATCCATTTCGTAGTAAACTTTTACACCCATCTCTGTTAGGTCATCGTTGTTACTGATACCAGCATCAAATGCACCATTATTAACACTACCGATACCGATTACGTCTGAGATATCTTTAGTAACTGGGTTCTTGATTAGAACAGCATTTGTTGGGCTCCAAGATGCTGAGTACATACCACCTGGGATACCGATGTAACCAATCTGAGTTCCAAGACCAGTACCACCAATATTGTTCCACTGGAAGTATGCTTTATCGAATGTTGAAGGACGAATATCGATAAATGCGCTTAGGTCTTCATTGAACTGTACGTCGAATGTGATACTTGCTGTATCCATTTTCCAACCATTTTGAGTAGAGTATTCTCCACCAGTGTACATATCGCCACGGCCTTGATCGTTGTTGTTTGTATCAAGTACTAGGTCGTAACGAGCGATAACAGAACCACCGATGCGAACTGTTGCGTTATTAGCGTTGCTTCTTAGTGCTTCTGGTGCGCCGCCAGCGCTTTCGCGTAGAGATTCTTTTTGCGCAGACATTTCTGCGCGCATTTGATCCATTTCTTGCTTCATGCTAGCCATTGCTTTGGCCATTGTTGCTGTTTCTGAATCATTTGCTGATGCTGAACCTGCTACCATTAGCAGTGCAGCAATTGCATAGATTCCGATACTTCTTAACTTCATCCCAATTCTCCTTTTCTTGTATAAAACAAATTTGTGCAGCAGTAATTATAATCCACATATAATTACTATTATTTAGCGTTACAGCCTGCCATACTGACCAACTCATTTAGTTTAAAACTACTAAACTTATACTTATTCCCCAGGTCCCAACACTAAACTTACTCGAGCTTACCTCTTTCCCTTGTTATATGAGACATCCTATAGGATGACCGATATAATCATAAGGTAGCATCTTTCTTTTGTGTAACATCCCCTCCTTTAATAAAAACTCAGTACCGGAGATACTCGTCGTGACTCTTAAATATTATGTTCATTAGACCAAGTAGCTGATTGTTCTCGATACTTCATTGTCTAGTTTATATTAAAAAAGTTTGATTACTCTTAGATAATAACTTCAACTTAAAAGTTAGTATAAAAGATCACTGTACTGATGTTTTTCACACTCTGAGCAGTACATTCAGCTGAGTATGATTTTAAAATTATAATACCAATGCTTCTGGAATTCAAGGCTAATGGCGCGTTTGGTAAATAATATGTCAACATAATGTTTCAAACGGAGTTATATATTTTTGTTTGAATTAATGTTTGATAAAGGTTGGTGTGTTAATACAAATGTTTTACAAGCTATGTCTTATAAGTGCTATGGTTTAAATAGCCAAAAATTCGCCAAATAGTTGTTTGGTTTTTGTTAGAGGTGGGGTGAGTGTTTTAGGTATATGATAAATGCTGTGTTTTAAAGGGAGTTTATTTCTTTAAGTATCTTGTGTGTCAATTGGGTATTTTGAATAGTTATGATACTTGATTTGAAGTTGTGGTGCTTTGTTTTGTCTTTGCATTTAGGTGTACTTTGTTTCAAGCAATTGGGTTTTTGATAGCATCTTTTTGTTTAAAACCTTCTGGTTCTAATACTATATTTTTGAATAAAACTCTAAAAAATATATGAGTTTTATTTGGAAAAAATGTATAAATCTTTTGAGTATTGTGGAAAAGTTAGTATTTAGTGTTGTGAGTGTTGGTATATTTTGGTGAGTTATCTGTAGAGGTTGAGTGGTGTTGATCTTGTCTTTTTAGGTCTATTGTCTTCTAGATATAGATTGTCTCTGTGTATTTTACGGTTCTATAGAGTTAGTATTTGATTTGATTGGATAATGTAATGCTAAAAGGGTATTGTTAGTAATTGGTGGAAGTATGGGGTATGGTAAGTCGGTTATATTGTATCTGGTGAGTTGGAGTGAAGTAGCGTTATGAATTTATTTTATTATAATGCTAGGATGGCGTTGAGCTCTTATTCACCTCGATGGAGGCGGTCTGCAAGGGAGTTTGATAGGGATGGGTTCAAAACAATTTTTTTGTAGGTGTCGTCTACATCGTATTCTACGCGGTGGTAGCTGATCTTGTTGTTTCTGAATAAGACGTAGCTGGCTTCGCACATGTTGTCTCTAGGTTGTCCTACTGAGCCGACATTGATAATGTACTTCTTATTTGGGTCTACCGTGTAATCCTCGTGTAAGAAGCCAGGGTGGATGAAATCGTAATCCTCAGTCATTATTCCTGGAATATGGGTATGCCCGCAGAAGCAGATGTGGTCTATCATTCTGAAGATGCTGTCAAGCTTGTCCCTGCCTGCGGGGTATTTGGAGAAGGTATCTTCTTCATCAATATATTCGCAGATAGGGTTTCTCGGAGAGCCGTGAACAAAGAGCATGCCATCTTCTGCATGTAAGCGGGGCAGGTGTCTGAGGTAGTTCCAGTTTGTTCGGACTTCGCTAGAGAATAGGCGCAGGCTCTTCAGGCTCCTCTTTGTCCAGATTATCGCATCGTGAGCTGTCTTGTTGAATCCCTCTGGGTACTCAATAGCTGCTTGGTCATGGTTGCCACGTACAGCAATATTACATCTTCGCCTGACAATACTTACTGCTTTTTTTGGCTCTGGGCCGTACCCAACAATGTCTCCGAGGCAAATTATCTGCTCCGGGGATTTTCTAGAAATATCGTCAAGTACTGCTTCCAGAGCAGCTACATTTGAATGTACGTCGCTAATAACGGCAAAGTTATTCATATATTCTTTTCATAAAAGACTGTGGCGGTCTATTAAATCAAGTTATATTTCTTAAGAACTGTCTTTAGGGTCGCTATTGTGTTATCTGTTGGTGCAGTAAGTGGCATGCGTGTACTATATTTCATTTTGCCCATGAGTTCAAGAGCAGTCTTTACCGGGATCGGATTGGTCTCGATAAACATTGTACGAGCCAGCTCGATAATCTTGTAGTGAATCTCCTTGGCCTTTGTAAAATCATTAGCAAGGATTGCGTCGCATAGAGCCTTTACCTCGGCTGGGATAATATTCGCAACTACACTGACAACTCCCTTACCACCGACAGAGGCCATTGGTAGGGTCAGCATATCGTCACCTGATAGGACTTCGATCTCGCACTTCTCAAGGATCTTTGACACCTGATCGACTGAGCCACAAGCTTCCTTAATGCAAACAATATTCTCTACTTCATTGTACATCCTTGCGATAGTCTCTGCTGACATCTTGATACCTGTACGCCCTGGTACATTGTAGAGCATTACAGGAATATCCGCTGCTTCAGCTATCATCTTGTAATGTTGGAATTGTCCCTCTGGAGTTGGCTTGTTATAGTATGGGCTGATAACAAGAACACCGTCAGCACCTACCTCCTTGGCAAAGCAACTGAGTTCGATAGCTTCCTTAGTATTATTACTACCTGTACCTGGTATCACCTTGGCTCTACCAGCAATAGTCTCTACAGAGAACTTTATAACTTCTTTCTGTTCAGCGTGTGAAAGTGTAGCTGCTTCTCCAGTACATCCTGTTGGCAGGATACCATCGGTGCCAGCTTCTATATGCCATTCGATAAGTTCTTTGAGCTTTGCGTAATCAACCTCTGCACCGTCATTTGTGAATGGCGTGACTATCGCAACATTACTTCCAGCAAACATAGCTTCTCCTATAATCTTAATAAAATGGGTTATATTGTTAGACTATTATAGCAGGATGAACATATATTGTAAATAGGGGGATGCAGAATATAACGTTTAAATTTGATACTATTGCAAAATGATATCGCAAAAGCATTGTTCTGGGAGATGGCTACGATAATATGATTCCTTGACAAAATCGTGTTTTAAGCTATAATGGTTAGTGTGCGAAATATTATAGTAGGTAATATTCGTGTTGACTTATTTTTATTTTAGGAATTATTACATGGAAAATATTGAAGATGAAATTTTATGCTCGTTGAGGCGTATTATTAGGGGCGTAGATATATATTCTCGCCAATTAAACACAAAACTAGGTCTTACTGCTCCGCAACTATTGTGTCTGCGTGAAATAGTGTCTACAGATGAATTGACCCTATCCATGCTTACCAAAAAGGTGAACTTGAGTGCTAGTACGCTGACTGGTGTTATCGATAGACTCGAAACAAAAGGTTTTGTAGAGCGTAAAAGATCTAGTAGTGACCGAAGGAAGATATTCGTTTGTTCAACTATGAAAGGTGTTGAAATTATGAGTGCTTCTCCTTCGCTGCTTCAGGATAATTTTGCGGAGTCTCTGGCAAATCTCAGTGATGAAGAACAGAAACAAATTGCTGATTCATTGGAAAGAATTGTTGAGTTGATGAAGCTGGAAGATGTAGATGCATCTCCAAATCTGATTCCTAGTCCGTCTACGTAATTTATATAAGGAGAACTATTAATTATATGTTGAGTAAAAAACAGAAAGAAATATTGTGTGATATTGATGGTGCTAGTCTTTCAAATTGGCATGACTGGAAATGGCAATTAAAGCATAGTGTGACAGACTTAGAGCAGGCTGAACAAATGCTTGGGGTGACATTTCCTGAAAAGATAAGAAAAAGCTTTGCTGATGTTACCAAGAAATTTCCACTATCTGTTACGCCATACTATTTATCACTTATTGATACTGATGATATTGAAAATGACCCAGTATTTAAACAGAGCTTCCCTTCCAGCGAAGAGCTTGTTGTGTCTTCACAAGATATGCAAGATCCACTACATGAGGATAAAGATTGCCCAGTTGAAGGATTAACCCACCGTTATCCTGATAGAGTCCTGCTACTTGTGAGTAATTCTTGTGCAATGTATTGTAGGCACTGTACACGTAAGCGGAAGGTTGGAGATCAAGATACCATTCCCTGCAAAGAGCAGATAAGTAAGGGGATTGAGTATATAAGAAATACTCCGCAAATCAGAGATGTGCTGCTCAGTGGTGGTGACCCATTCCTGCTTCCTGACGACTATATAGATTGGATACTATCAGAGCTTAGTGAGATAGAGCACGTAGAAGTTGTCCGTATAGGTACGCGCACGCCGGTAGTCCTACCGCAAAGAATTACACCTAGTCTTTTAGAGGTTTTACAAAAGTACCAACCTATCTGGATAAATACCCACTTCAATCATCCTCGTGAACTCACGTATTCGGCAAAACAAGCTATTAATAAGCTTGCTGATGTTGGGATACCGCTGGGTAACCAGTCGGTACTACTTGCAGGGGTAAATGACTGTCCTAGAATAATGCGAGCGTTGGTTCACAAACTTGTTGCTTCGAGAATACGTCCATACTACTTGTATCAGTGTGATCTGTCAGAAGGTTTGAGTCACTTCCGTACCCCAGTAGGTAAGGGTATCGAGATACTAGAAAGCCTTATTGGCCATACTAGTGGATTCTGTGTGCCGACGTATGTTATCGATGCTCCAGGTGGTGGAGGAAAGATCCCAGTGATGCCGAATTATTTGATATCCTGGTCCACTAATAAGGTTGTACTGCGAAATTATGAAGGTGTAATTACAACCTATAAAGAGCCGGATTCTTACGAGCCGACCTTCTGTGATAGAGAGTGTGATAAATGTGATCTAACACTTGCACTCGAAGACGCGGATGAGAGGAAGGCTGTAGGTATAGAACAACTATTCTCTGATCATGATGATACTATCTCACTTGTGCCTAGTGGTAACCATAGATATGAGAGAAGAGATAATGAAGAGTAGTGGTAATTCTTTGCTGGTAGCTTATTTAATGGCTCAAAGGGGTATTTACTAAAGACTTTATTTCGATGATATAAAAGGAAATATTAATAATGTATGATACGCTTGAAACACTTCCATGCGGAACTGTAGTACAACACGGAAAGAATAGCGATAGAATATACCAAATGTCTAAAGGAGATATTGCTGGCAGTGAACTTGCCCAAACATTGATTGAGCGAGCAGAAAAAGAGGAATACTCAAAAATTATTGCCAAGTCAAGATCATCTGAATTGCCAAGCTATATAAATAAAGGATATGTAGTAGAGGCATTTATTCCACAGTATTACCCAAGTGGTGAGGACTTATTTTATGTAACGTATTATCTGACAGATGAGCGTTCGCATGAGTCAAATACTGTAGAGTATAATGCGGTATTTAAGGAGTCACTAAAGAACAATAATGTTGATCGTAGACCGCCAGATATTAGTGGTGCGCTCAGGGAGTGCACTGAGGCGGATATTGAACAGATGGTAGAACTGTATAAAGAGGTATTTATCAGCTATCCATTTCCTATATATGAGCCAGAGTATATAGCAAAGACGATGAAGG
The DNA here is from genome assembly GCA_965140405.1 of Planctomycetota bacterium. GTDB lineage: Bacteria > Planctomycetota > SZUA-567 > SZUA-567 > SZUA-567. Next base: position 3,333,983 of record OZ223208.1, on the reverse strand, counting down.
AGCATATTGATTATTACTGTGTTGAGTATAATGGTAAGATTGTAGCTCTGGCATCAGCTGAGATTGATTATAAAAATGCTTCGGCAGAGATGACTGATTTTGCAACACTCTCGGCTTATCGCTCTAATGGCTATGCTTCACGCCTACTAGGACTGATGGAGACAAGTACTGCTCCAAAAGGGATAAAGACCTTTTATACAATTGCTAGGGCAATTAGTTATGGTATGAATATTACATTTGCCAAAGCTGGTTATCATTTTGGCGGAAGGTTGAAGAATAATACAAATATTGCCGGAAGTATAGAAAGCATGAATGTCTGGTATAAAAATAGAGCAAGTAGTTAGTCTGTATGTGTTGTACGTTTAAGAACGACAATACTAACAGTATTTGCAAAGTATTAAGTACAGAAGCATATTACTATTTGTAGCGTGCTTTTGCACCTTACCCATTTGTTCTTAGATGCAGTGAAATGCGAGCGAGCGAGTCTTAAATTACCATGGGCTTTTTGTATACTTCTTTCAAAAGTAAATCGAGGTAAAGCGAAGCTTTGCCGAAGAGTTTAATCATAGTAATATTGAGAAACAATGGTTAGATATTTACCTAATGAAAAGTGGCGTATCGACCTAGTCTATACGCCATACTGTTCTATGTGTAAAAATACAACGATTAGTATTTCTATTTTAAATGCAACGTATAAGTGATAACTGATAAATTGGCTTGATAATAAGATACGGTCATGAGGTTATCAGTTATTCCTTGCCAATTTTATAGCATAACCCGAGTACGCCTAGTGAGCCACAAATGCCTCCAGATATGTACTTTTCAATCTTTCTAAATAGTGAAGATCTCTTTAGGGACTTACCGAAGTGTCCAACTACTATAGCACAAGTTATGTCATTTATGAATCCAATAGCTACAACCGTAAAACTTAAGATAATAATTTGGGTGTCAACATTTCCAAAAGTTGCATTGGTAAATTGTGGTAAGAATGCTAAAGAAAATAACGCAGCCTTAGGATTGAGGAATTGGACAAGGATACCCTGTAGTAAGACGTTCTTGTGTTTATTTACCAGTGTACTGCCGTCAGTTTCATCTTCTTCTCTTGCTAAAAGAGTCTTGATACCAATGTAAATTAGGTAGGCACAACCAAGGTTTTTAATAATTGCAAAATACTCAGGAGATGCTGCCAGTAACTGGGCTAAACCAAGTGATACTGCGATCGCGTGGAGGACTGCTCCTATCGTGACCCCTATAGCAGATATGATGCCTCCCTTTACGCCCAAATTGAGACTTCTAGCTACAATATACAGGACTGATGGACCCGGAGTTGCAATTACAATTATAGTGGCTATTATGAAGGCGAAATATAGATTAAAATCTATCATGGATTATTCCTATTCTTATGTTTATAGGTAAATATAAGGTTATTCACTTACTGATCTGGTCATCCGGTAGTGGGGCAGTCCTGCATCTATGAACTCCTTGCCTTCTTTGACAAAGCCAAACTCTTCGTAGAATTTTAATAGATAACTCTGGGCATTGATAAGGGTCTTCTGGTGTCCTTGGCTATCTATATATTTCAAGGCGTGCTCAAGTAGTCCTTTTCCAAGACCTAGCTTGCGGTAATTCTTCCTTAGTGCTAACCTCTCAAACTTGGCGAATCCTCCTACAACCCGTACTCTACAGGTGCCTGCTGGTTCGTCGTCGACGGTTATGAGGAAGTGTATCGCTTTGAGGTCGTACTCGTCAAATTCATCAAAAAATGAGATACCTTGCTCCTCCATGAATACTATACTGCGTATGGTTGTACACTTGAGGTAGTCCTCAGGTGTGTTGACGTCTATATATTTTATGTCTGGCATTGGTCTTCCTTATTATCGTGTATTCTCTAATTATTATATAGTTATACAAATCGAATGACAAGTATTGAGCTTAGAGTTTTTTGTTACTTATTGGGAGGAAGCTACAGGCGGTAGATATGCCACGTTGTAAAAAATAATGCTCTGACAATGCAGGGATATCGTTGGTAATTTGTTGGTAAATAAAGGAGCTTATTTATTCTTATAGTAGTTAGATAGTAATTGAAAAAGAAAAATAATAGTGCTACAATAAATTGATGTAAACGAATGTATACTATTGGATTACTCTGAAAGGCAGTATGATGACTATAAGAAAAGTTTGGCTTTTAGTAGTGTTTGCTTCAGTGTTGGGCTTGTGTCATGCTCAAATAATAGATAATTTAAATCCTTTTGCAAGCGCTGCTGAAAAGCAAGATGTGGCGGGGATGAGTACAGATTTTAAGACACCAAATTTGACTGTGTCCACTGTAAGCAATCCTCAGGATGATCTGGGAAAGAAGAAAGTACTCTATATAAATTCATATCATAAGGGTTATGTATGGAGTGATGGTGTTGAGAATGGATTATTAAGGGCATTGGACATTACTGAAAACTCAGACGGTTCGCTAAGTACTCAAGATAGTCCTGTTGAGCTCAAGATATTACGCATGAATACCAAGAATAATCATTTAGAGGAGTTTATTAACCAAGTGGTGCTTGATGCGCGGAAGGTCATTAGCGAGTGGCAACCGGATGTTGTTGTCGCAAGTGATGATAATGCTTCGAAATACTTGATTTCAAAGTATTACACCGGTTCTTCAATACCATTTGTGTTCTGTGGTGTCAATGCAGACCCAAAATCATATGGGTTTGGGAATAATAATGTGACGGGAATGACCGAGAAAGGATTTTTTGTTGAGGTAATTAAGTTGCTCAGGCCATTTGCTAAGGGGGCAAGAATAGGCTATATTGGTTCTGATACATTGACAGAGCGGAGTGTTGTTGACACACTTGCTAAGGAAAATAGTATAGTCTTTACAGAGAGTAAATTAGTTTCGACATTTTCAGAATGGAAGGAGGCGTATAAACATCTTCAAGATTCTGTAGATATCGTTTTTTGGCTTTCTCCAATTGGCATCCAAGGATGGAATGAACAAGAGGCAATAGAGTTTGTACGCTTATATACCAAGGTTCCCTCAGGCTCAACAATTAATTCGGCTATATCATGCGCATTAGTTACTCAAATGAAAATTGCTGAAGAGCAAGGGTGGTGGGCAGGAAAAACAGCACTCAAAATCTTATCAGGTGTCTCTCCTGCAGATATTCCTATAGTGAGTAATAAGCAGTCACGGTTGTATTTGAATATGGAGTTAGCCAAGGTTCTCGGTATTGTCTTCCCTATGGAGTTGATTGAAAGGTCGATATTTTTAGCTGAAGAGAAACAGTAATACTCCGGAATAGGACTTACTTAAAAGCTCTGTTAAATATTACTTATAATATCAATATAATAAAAAATGTGGTATCGCCTTCTTTTGATTTATTGATCTATCAAACCATTGTCTGCAATTATACCTTTTGCTTTGAGGGATTCTATGACAATCTCTTTGCGGTATTTACTATCTTTCTTATTTATTATGTCAATATTGGTAGCGAAAAACCAGACGTTACTTGTGGTCTCTACATAGCCAATATACCAGCCATGCTGGTTCGTTTTTCGCATTGCCCACCCTGTCTTTGCGTATAGTGAGTAGGATGGAGTCTCAGTAATTAGCATCAGCTCTTTTACAAGTTTTTGATCTTTTCTTGGGTAGGGCAGCTCTTCTCTATAGAGCTTCTTGACAAAGTCAATCTGCTCTCTTGCTGAAATCTTTATATCGCCATCTAGCCAGAAGGTGGTTATCTCAGGTCCTGTCTTCTTGTTGCCATAATCTAATCTTTCAAGGTGGTTGAGATAGGTCTGGTTGTCTAGTCGTTTGGCTAACTCTTGGTAGAACCATACGCAGGAAGCTGGCAGAGCACTTCTGAGTGTCTGGTCTTTATTCCATAGGCTATAACCTCTGTCTTTTCCGTCCCATTTTATTACTTCTTCGCTGTCAGTTATTGCTCCTTCAGTCAATGCTATGAGTGTGTGCGGGAGTTTGAATGTCGAGGCAGGGAGGTAGCGTTTAGTTGACCTTGAGTCATTATGAATATACTCGATCTCAGAGTCGAGTGTAGATAGGATCAGTGTACCTGTTACGCCACGGTCATTAAAGATGGCTGAGAGATCCCTATCTTCAGCCTTGATATTATTGATAGTAAGTATAGTGAATACTAATACGAGTGCTAACACAATTTGTAGTGATTTCATTTTATTGTTATCCATGATATCTATTAGTTTTTAAAAAATTTAATAGTAAAAAAGTATATCTAATTGGATCGAGTTTTGCAATATTAATTTAAACGCTCCTGTCATTGCGGTTTCTTCTGAGTAGCATGAAAAAGAGTAATGATTGGACTATACTAAGAGCTATAAAGTACCATACCCATGTTGGGAGGTAGAGGTGGATACTTTCTGAGGTAGATAGCGTGTGTGGTATGGTGGCTAGAGATAGTAGGAATATTCCAAAGATGGTGAACTTTACTGTCTTCAGGCTTGGAGCTGGTAGAGTACTGTATAGTGCTTGGACCGAGAGGTAGACTGAGGTGGTCGCTACCAAGATTGGGACTGCACCGATGAAGCTGCCCGTTGGGAGAGCTTTGTAGTGGTAGGCTATGACTAAGAGCTCACCTATGGTGATTGAGGCGATTGCGCTCTCTGGGCAGGCTCTCTCTTTCAGGTAGAGTCCGAAGACCACAGTTGGAAAGAGTACTGCTAGACCTGTAAAGGCTGTCATCCCTAAAGAAAGGATTGTGGTATTGGTTGTTAGCGCGATTAATAGTCCACATCCAGCGAGTATGATTACAAAAAGTCTACTCGTTCTTGTGCTGTTCTCGTTTATTTTTCCTCTTCTAACTAGTGGGAGTAGGTCTCTGGTAAAGATCGAACTGAGGGTGAGGAGCTGGGAGTCCATAGTAGACATCAGTGCGGCAATACCGGCGGTAAGTACCAGCGTGCCGAAGATGTCTCCGCCTATATGGGTCATCAACATTGGCATGATTGAGTCTGACTCTCCCCTTGTAAGATTGGGAAATACCAAGTTGCCGATTGCTCCGATGGTGACTGGGATGATGAATATCGCGGTGCAGAGTAGTGGGTAGGCGACACTACATAGCTTGATAACCCTGTCTGACTTTGCCGCGTAGAACCTTTGGAAGATCTGGGGAAACATCGGATCGCAGAAGAACCATAAAGCGATAAAGCTGAAGCACATCTCTGGCGTGTAGAATCCACTACGTCCTTCTCTACTGAGCAGTGCAGGGTCGAGCTCTCTAAGTGACTCAAGTGCAGAACCTATCCCTCCGTAGTAAGAAGCGACTACTACAAGGGAGACGACTAGTAGTACAAACATTAAGATACCTTGAAAGATATCGGTGAGTGCAATGGCTCTGAGTCCACCTCGCATAGTATATGCGATAATTATAAGTGTGGTGATGATTGCGCCGTATGAAGTAGGTATGCCGAAGAGTTGGCCGAGAACCTTTCCAGCAGCGTAGGGTTGCAAGGCTAGATAGGGTAGGGTAAATACTATCAGTACCAGTGAAAATATGATTGAGAGTGGTCTGTTGTTATAGATATTATGGATTAGTTCGGCTGGGGTGACTAGCCCATATGTCTTGCCCAGTTCCCAGACCTTGGTGCCTACTATCCAGAAGGTGATAGCCATAAACCCTGTACCAAATCCCATGATTGGGAAGAAGGCCAGACCATCTCTGTAGCCAGCTCCGCTGGTGCCGAAGACTGTGAAGGCGCTGAGGTTGGTCGCTGTCATCGTCCCTATAAAGATGAAAGCACCTAACTTTCTATCTGCTAGAAAGTATCCTTCTGAGTGTTTTTTTCGCGAGACGATAAGCCCGAGTGCTAGGGCGATAACTACGTAGAGTGAGATGATCAGGATTTTGGTAAACATTGTATAGTGCTCTCCTTCTTTGCTTGTTTATGAAAAAACCAAAGTCTACATGTAGTAGTCTTCTTCTTTTCAAGCTGGGATGGCAGAGCCTAGGACATAGCTTGGGTGTTTCTGATTATAATTAGAATGCCTTCGGTTAGAAAAGCATTCTTTAGATGGCATTAGTATACTGATTTAAGCGGATTATGGTAGAGGATTATTGTAAATCTTTCTTTCATAATATAGTAATCATACAACTCAAGTAAAAGTTAATAGGTTATTTGTAGGCTCTTTGCCATTTTAAAAAGATCCGGCAGGTGCTGCATATAGACATCTTCTAGTGGTGCAGGATTGCCCAGTGCCAATACGTTATACCCTAACTTGATATATTTATTGCCAATAAAGAAGTCTATCTCTGCAAATATTGCAGGGATCTGTAGGACGCTTTCAGATAGTGTAGTGTTAGTTACTGTAAGACATACTGGCAGAGAGTTTATCTCTCCAAGTTCTCTACTTACTGTTCCTGTCATACCTTTAAGAAAGTAATTGTCCGGCATATTATATATTACCTCTGCGTAGATATCTGATACCTCTCTCAGACTCATTCCTGGTTTTACTAAAGGATTCTCTGGTAGAGAGATTACATCTAGAGCGATGATCGCTCGTGCTCTATTATCGTCAATTTTGAATCTTTGTATCATGTTCTTGTTGTTTGACACACTCTCAGCCTTTAGTGATTCTGGGTAATCTATAATAAAGTTTATGCCTCCTGATCTTGGGTCGTTCTGGCATTTGAAAGTGAGCATGCCGTAAGCTCTTGCAGAGGCAGTAATTTCACTTTGTGAAGGGCTTTGGGTTGATTGGTCGTTTGCTTTGAGGAGTTCGCTTGTGTACTCGGTAAGGAGTTTTTTGACTTGTTCTTTATCTGATCCATCATGCTCGATAATAATACAGATAATTTCGCCTTTGATATATACAAATGACATACCTTCTACCGATTCTACAATTGAGTTTGAGTCTTTAGAGTGCCAATACTTGTAAGAGATATTTGATTGGACATTATCTGATGATGGTCCAGATTTTTCACACTCATATATAATGCTTTTTGATTCATCAGCTCCTGATGCGGAAATTCCTTGTTTCATGATTTGTGCCATAATGTCACTAGTGTATATTGAGTGGAAGCTCTCAATAATTTCCTTGAATCTTTTTGGATTTATCTCTTCTTCCTTGGGTAGTTTGTAATATGTGATGACATATTTTGTTTCTATAGGAGGCGTTTTTCCGCTATTATATTCACTTAGAGTTTTAACTGGAATGAGTTGGTTGAGAACATTTAGTGTTACACTATCATTTTCAGCTAGTTCTTGACTCCAGCTGATAAGCTTCTTTGGAGCTATCCCATATCCCTCTGGTATAGGGAAGGTTATATCTGTACCGTCTATTTGCTTTACAAAAGTCTCGGTTGCATTCACTGTTGGTAGAGCTACAAATATGAGTAGTAGTAGTGTTAGTATTGTCTTGGTCATTCTTCATCTTTCTATAGAAACTACATATTCTGGTATAGGGCAGCGTTAGTAGTTGTTCACCTCTAACGTGTGGACAAACTTGTCAAATTCAGTAACAAGCTCAGCAAACTCGTTGTCGATATTCTTGCGATTTGTTGGATTATCGAAGTCGAAAATAGTTAGGACAAATTTAATATAACGTTGATCAATAAAGACATAATAGACCTTCATGTGGTGGTACAAGTATCTTCCATTTTTTTCATTTGAAGCAGTAAGCTCGTATGATAGGGCGCTATAGGAGTTGATTGGGTATATATCTTTTGAGATGATCTTTGTGTCAAAATCAAAAAGGTCTGCTCCAATATTTTTGTTGTACATTATCGAGGCGAGAACTTCACCGAGCTCAAATGTCTTCATTGTGTCTGCTAGTCCGTTAGGGAGGGCTTGGCGGTTTACAGTGAAGAATACTCTTGCTGTGTTATGTTGCTTTGCGCCGTTTGGTATTAAGGAAGTGGCTAGACTGGTATCTTTTTCAAGAGTCCAGGTAGATGGATAAGATAACTTGTAATCAATATTGTATAAACTCGTTGTGGACTCATTGTGGTATATAGTTAATTCGGGTTCTTTTGTGACACTGCTTGGTTTAGATGTTGTACTCGGACTCCTTTTTCCAAGTTTTGACTCCATAATGTAGGCTTCCCATTCTGAGAGAGTATCAGGTTTCTGTTCTATTATATTGCCGTAAGAAGTATTGTTAGCGTAGAGAAGTTTTTTGATATAGTCGGCTTGAACTGCCTGGGCTGTATCTAGATCTTCGTATGATTCATATGTTACGGAGACAATAACATCCTTAATTAGTACTAATGATCTCACTCGACTCATACTTATCTTTACATTGCTGATATTCTTGTAGTATGAATAATAGGTCGACCATGAAAAATGTGTGTCGGTCTCTAAATGTATCTTGTTCTCAAAGATCTCTACCCCTCGAGATATATTTGCATTCCAGCTAGGAAGCTTTGAGTTGACAAATTCCACATACTCTTGTTTGTTAATATTGTCAATAATTATTTGTTTTATAATTGGGAGATCCTTTTGGGGAATTCGTTGGTAATCTCCATATTTTTTTATTAAAACTATAAAATCTCTGTATTGAGGGAGGTTGCCATTTAGTGCATCTCTAGCGTCTTGTTTGTTAAAGAATAAAGTACTACGGCCGGCATCATTGTCAGCAAAGTCTTTAATACCAATCATCTTCTCAGCAATATCGTCAGGGATTTGAATGAAATCTTCAGGAGTGGGGATACCTATACTCTGTCCATTGATTACGTAGTTTTTCATGTCATCAGACGCTTGAAGGGTACTTGCTGTAAAGAGTAGGGCTAGTAGTATGAGTATTAGCTTTTTCATGATCTTCCTTTATAAATATGAATTTTGTGATGTAGCTATAATTAATGTTGATATTATAATAATTTATAAGAATAATATGTATTTATTGAGTGTGTCTATATCTCCTAGCTCCTATATAGTACAAGTCTTTTAATTGTCGAATATCTTTGTTTTCCAAATGAGTAGTTCTTGCTGGGCTCTTTGTAGATCAAAATGTGAACCTTGTATACCAATAAGAAGTAGTCTGTCGTTGATATAGAGAAGGCCGTTCAATGTTGTCACTTCCTCAAAGTTAACGTCATCGTCACTAATTTGATACTTTCTAGATGTTGTATAGTATAAGAATGAGTCATACGAATCGAAGAAGACATTTACACTTCCCTCCGGTAGTTTGGCTACAAACTCCTGCTTTATTTGGGTGAACATCGGAGCTGTGATGGTGACCTCAAGTGGAAGGTTGAACTTCTTTACAAAGCATATAATGATATCTTTCGGTTGTTTACCTACTTCAAGTATGCTACTGATATAGTTTGGCACAAAGTAGCCTGCAAGGGTCATCCTGTGGTCGGAGAGAGTGTGTGAAATACTCAACTTTTCAGCAAGATCATTACTGCCTACGACAAAGCCTTCTGGTGCAGGGATTGATAATATAGTACTACCTAGGTCAACTTCTATTTGCTCTTTTCGTTGCATTGCACCTACGATATTCTTCTGTAGTTTGTTATCAAATGAATTGATAATATTAAGAGCCGCTGCATTGAGAGCTTTCTTGTCTATATTGATAGGAGCTGCAATAGGTGATGATAGCATACCGTCGTATACCGCTCTAACACCGCTAGTAAGTGGGAAGTCTCTGTACTCGGGTGGCATATAGTCAGCCTCGGGATCGACAAGCTTGAAGACTTCAAAGGTCTCTTCAAGTGCTGGATTGGGAGCAATTGATGTATGCAGGTACCTCTCGATAGTATAGGCAAACTTCTCATGGACGTCGGTTGTTATAAATCCTAGTTTGTCGGTATCGCTGCCGAAGACCTGTTTTATCATCTGGTAATCACTCTTCAATGTTTTTGTAGCTATACCGGATTTTACCATCTTTTCAAGGGTGGTTAAGTACCAGTGAGCCATCTCATGTACAGTAGTGTATGCGTTGGCGTTTTTATTGATGGTTATCTTGGCTCCAAAATCTCTAAGATTTTCCTGCCAGTGCGGAGTAAACCTACCTAGTGTGGTTGATTTATATAGGCTATTTTGTGCCCATGAGGGTGAAGATGTAAGCAGTAATAATATGAATGTTATAGTATAGTATTTCATCATTTAATTACCCGGATAATGTTCTGTCTGTAAATATTGGGATTATTTCTGTAGCGTTATTTTTTATATCTTTAGAGATGATGCCATTTTGAGTATCCCTACGTTCTCGGCTGTATAGAGGTCACGTTGGTTTTTTTGATGTCGCTACCAATTTGGTTGGTGAGTCTGGAGTATAAAATGAAATATATGCAACATAAGCTGTACTGCTTTCTGAGTTTGACTTTATTGAGGTTGCTTGGCAGATTATATCTCTGACACTATCTGCTCCAGTGGTTATTGCTTCCATTCGAAGTGGGATTGGTATGGCAATAGTATAACCAAGATTTTCAAAGTATTTTATCTCTTCTGATGCATTCAGGGTAACTGTTATAAGTATGAGTAGTAGTAAAGCATTGAGTGTTTTCATAGCGCTCTCATTAACCTTGTATTTGAGTTTAAGGAGTGAGTTGGTTATGAAAGTACTCTCAAGGTGCAAAACTGTTGCACTTGCAAAATAATAACATTCCAAACGGTATGATCAAAGACCATTGTAAAGCGCCACTCCCCGTAACGGCAATATAATTAGTAAAATAACTTTAAAAATAGTATATAGTTATTTTTTTTTGTCAATAATAAAATGTTGTGTTATTGTGATACAGCTTTGGTGTGATGAAAAGTTCGAGACTATTTGAAATTGGGTGTTTTGAGACATTGTGGCGGAGTTGTTGTATTGTCACTATTACTTAGCTTTTTTGTTGTTTTACCGAGTGCGCCGTCAACTACGAGCGATTATCTATTATATATAAGGTTTTCTATGATAAGAATATGATTGCTACAAATTGGTATGTGTGTATAATTCTAAAAGTTTTATATGGATTGGAATGTATGGTAAGTATTGGGTAATCATGATGAGTATAAAAAGGTGGATTGTTGTCGCTGGTGTGTTGATGGTGTGTTGTTTTGGACTTTGGCAGATAGCTGTGGCTGATTATAACGGCTATAAGTTTAGTCATAGAGCTGAGAGTGAAAAAATTCGGATTTTAAATCAAATTGATTATATCAAAGGAAAGACACCGAAAGAGAAAGAACTGCATACAAAGATGCTTTCACTTCTTGAGTTCTCTGAAAGTAACAATCTTGACGATCTGCTTTTGACAGATCAGGATATGTTATACCTTGGTCGGGAGTCGGAAGAGGAGCATATGGCAGACTCTGCATATTGGAAAGGTATGGCGTATGTTTTTGATAGAGATATTCCGAGAGATCTGGATAAGGCCTCCTATTGGTTTATTAAGAGTGCAGAGGGTGGATATTGGCAGGGATTATACGTATACCTAGGATTTTATATAAATGGTCAGATAGATCGAATTGGGCATGCTGCTAGAGTAGTAGAACTTATAAAAAATAAAGCAGATATGGATGATAGTAAGGCTCAATTTTTTGTTGGGATAATGTATCTTGAAGGTAAAGAATTAGAGCAAGATACAGAACTTGGGGTTAAGTATCTGACAGCATCTGCAGAGCAAGGTCTTGTTGCAGCTCAATTATCATTAAGTGCAATTTTTTATGGTGGAAGTGAAGATGGTGTTATCGAAGTTGATTATGATAAGTCATGTAAATGGTTGTCATTAGCTGCTGAACAGGGAGATGCTGAAGTTGAGTTTTATTTGGGAGTTATGTACTGTGGTGTAAATGGAACAAAACAGAATTATCCAGCAGCAATTAAAATGTTTAAGCGTTCTGCAGATAAAGGATTTTTTGCTGCCGAGTATTGCCTAGCATCTATGTATTATACTGGAGAAGGGGTAGCTCAGAATTATATAGAGGCAGCAAAATGGTATGAAAAGTTGGCTGAGGAAGGTGATCTCGAATGTATTGTAATTTTGGGTGATATGTACTTAAATGGAGAGGGAGTTGAAAAAAGTATTGATAAGGCTATTGAGTGGTACAAGAAGGGTGCAGAATTGGGAAGTGAGGCTGCGAAGGACAGGTTGAAAGAGTTGTTACCACCTGAAACTGGTTAGCAGGAGCAGGAGTAGGTGAATAGCAAAATGTGCAGAGAGATATTGAATAATTTAAGACATCCGCATAGTTGGTAATATATTTACTATTAATAAATTGAAGAAATTGCTACTTTAATGTTTTTAATGTTATATTAGGACTATTGTTTTATATTTTGCATCTTAGAAGCTAGATTTTATATGAAATGCTATAGTAAGGTAATCTAGTTTGATCTATTTTATAGTGTAAATGCGGTTGCTACAAAATAGTGGGTATGGATAATGTTTTTTACTGTTTTGGGTGGTCGAAGGTGGTTATGGATAAATTATTGTGGGGAAAATATGAGTAGGAATACTAAGTTTATAATACTGTGCATGGTGATTCTTGGGATTTTTATTGTGGTTGCTACTGAGTCGGCTGATAACAAGGAGATGAACTTTGAAGAGTTTATTACTGATGTTCAAATGAAGGCAGCTGAGGGGGATAAGGATGCTGAGATGTTGATGAGAGAAATCAGAATGACTCTCGGTACATCAGATGATTCTGACTATGAGAGTGAGAAGTTGCTCTCTGCTTTTCTTCCTTGGGCAAAGGTTGGTTATGTTGGTGCTGAGAGTATAGTAGGGCATGCCTACTATAAGGCTGGCGATATGGTGAAGGCGGCATTCTGGCTTGAGCGCTCTGCTGAGCAGGGGAATAGCAATTCATATTATTATTTAGCTCGTATTTATGTAGGTGGTGACGGCGTTGAGCAGGATATAGATAAAACGATAAAGTATCTTGAGAAGTCTGCAGAATTGGGAAATGTTAATGCGATGTCGACCTTGGCAACAATTTATAATTATGGCGAGTACGGAGTACCGATAGATTATAAAAAAGCAAAGAGATGGGCTGAGCCTGCAGCTGATAAGGGTGATATTGATGCTCAGAAGATACTCGGATTTCTCTATTATGATGGCAATGGTGTTGAAGTAGACTACGGCAAGGCACAGAAGTGGCTTACACTTGTTGCAAGTCAAGTAGACTCCCCTAAGCTTTGGGTAGATGTTGGAGCCCTATATCTGAATATTAATAACCTCTTTCGAGGAGTTGTGCAGGATGATGAAAAAGCCTATTATTGGTTGCAGAAGTCGGTTGATAGAGGGAACACCAAAGCGCAAGTAATATTAGGATGGTTGTACTGTAATGGTATATGTGTCGATCGGAACTTCAAAAAGGGGTATAAATTGTTTAAGCTTGCTTCAGAGTCAGGGAATAATATTGCGCAGAGTTTTCTTGGTGAGATGTACCAAAATGCGTTATATGTCGAGCAGGATTATAATGAGGCTTTGAAGTTGTTCAAGATAAGTGGCGAGCAGGGTAATCCGGTAGCATTGTATAATGTCGGTTGGATTTACGAAAAAGGACTAGGAGTGAAAAAGAATATTGAAAAGGCTTGTGAGTGGTATCGTAAATCTGCTTCTTTAGGAAATATAAAGGCAGAGGGAAAAGTAAATGAACTCTCAGCAAATGAATAGTTATCGCTGAGAGTATTAGTTAGGATTATAAGTTATATTTATTTAGATATTACAGGGTAAACTTACTGGTGTGCATCATTATTTCCTGATGCTTGATGCCATCCTTCTTTGACTGTAATAGATCCGAAGTCTACCACTCCTTTTGACATTTTTTCTGAAAGATATTTTTTAATATTGTTTACTAGGAGTTTTTTCGCTTTTGGTTCTATATGGGTGGAGACTCTAGCCATAATGAGGGCTATTATCATTCTGCTCCCGATTTCTGATGTTGAGAGTCCTTGTCCTTGGGTATGATCGTAAGTATCTTTGATGCTCTGATAGGCCATGGCATAACCACGCACTTTTTTGAGATAATTCAGTGCAGCTCCAGCTGCAGTACTACCTGAGGCAAAGGCGGCAGCAATAATTATTATATCTGAAGTATTGTTCTTGAGGAAGCGGGCAACGAATTTTGCACTCTCTGAGTCCATCCTTGATATCGCATCTTCTGCCCCTTTGTTGATTTCATTGATCTTGTCGAGTGCATCGTCATCTCCAAGTATCCTTGCAAATTCATTAAGAGAAATGTATATTGAAGGTTCTATATACTGAAGTAAGCTGTCTGTCTTCAAGTATTTTTGGGTATCTTCTGCAGAGCGTTCCTCTGACTCAAGAGAAAGCTTTCTGTTGCGTGCATTTTGTATGAGCATTTCTGAATTTTCAGATTCAGATTTGGTTGGATCGTAAATAAACTCAAATATCTTTATTGCTTCTTTGTCTCCAGAGATAACTCCTTTATTAAATTCGTTCTTTGATTTTGCAGAATACTTAACATCTGCATTCTTTATATCAAATTCTAATCTACTTTTAACGTTACGTAATGTTGATAAGAAAGCCATCCCTTTGGCATACTTGTCTTTATCACCACTATTATAGTAGCTTGTAAGGAGGGCATATGCTTCTGGATTAGTTCTCATGATAATTCTGGTGTTTTCAGCTCGGTGTATATTTGCTTGTGAACTGATATGATAAAAATGATAATACTTATTTAAGCTTTCATCAATGTCGCTCCGCTGTGTTGTACTGTTAATTTCGAGGTAATCACCCAAGGTAAGCAGTATGGGAGATTTTTCACCGTTGGTATACTCTGCGTATGTTGGCTCTGTCTCAGAGTTTATCAGACTGTTTTTAGGATCAAAATAGCTTTTCATTAGGCCTAGTGCTTTATTCGGTTTGAGAGATTCTAACCGTTCTCTATTTTTTGCGACTATCATAGAACCATACGTCTCAACTGCCGTATCGTAAATTGGTTGATTCGATGAAGACCGTAGATCTGCTCCTAAAGGAGGACGTATCCTATTAAGTTCAGCACGGATGAAATCGTTGAGTTGCTTTTGACTTGGTATGCCAACACTTTTCATAAAGTCTTCCCAGCGCTTTTTATACTCGGGATTATTTTCCATGTTATACCAATTTCTTTTAAATATTTTGAATGTACCGGTGTAATTTGGATAATCATATTTGATAGCCTCATCTGCGAGATCATCAACTATTCCAGTAACTATTGATTTGGCAATTTCTGATTCTAATTTCCGTTTTTTCTGTGTTAGATTGCTGTACGTTAAGTGTGCATCATTCCCTAATTCAGAACGATCATTATCCTCTTCTGGTAACACCTTTGATACAATCTTATCAAATCCTGTCTCTCCTTTGACATTTGGTAGATCTAGGTTGTAATCAAATTCGATTTCCTGAATTAATGCGATATCAAACAATTTATCTTCATCAATAGTCATTTTAGAGCCTACTCTAGAAGTTACCAGCGGGTTAAGTAATTGGACATGATGCATAAATTCATTTGCTTTGAAGCTATCTCCACAATATATTCTTATCCTTTTCATATAATCTTCACGAAGTTCTAAATCTCCTTGATAAGTCTCTCCTCTTTTATTTGCGGCAGCTTTATCGAGTTTTAAAATGGTGAGCGCATCTTTATATAAATTAACACGTTTACCCGCATGATTTACAATTCTTGATATTGATCTATCATTCACAGTATCATGTTTTTTAAAGTAGTCATCAATTTTATTCAATTCGTTTTCTTCACTCTCTGTCAACTCTCCTACGTCAATTTTTTTTAATTCAAGTTCTATCTTTCTTTTAATGCTTAGATAAGTTTTAGTTGCTTCTTTGTTGAGTATAGCAGATCTAGTTTCATCTTGAGTCTGACCGATAGGGAGTATAAGCTCTATATTGGGATTGTCTTTGTCATTTCCATTTACAATATTAATGCTATACAGTTTAGATTTTTTTGGAGTATCCTCAATTGGGTCTTCATCATCCATAGAGCCAGTAAAGCCTGAACCTGAAATGGTATCTGAGTCCTGATCAGTTGAGCTTTGCAGTGTGAGGTCTTCTGATAAGCTATCGTTGTTACTTGTAGAGTCTGCGTCTATGTCAGGTGTCTGGTATGAGTGTGTGTGGGTAAGTATGGGCTTACTCTTCTGCTCGGTGTACCAGTCTGGGAAGTAGCGTTTGTTGATCTTGTCATTTGCGATATTGTGATCATATGAGTCTTCTACCTCTCGTGAGACAATTGCAGGTTCTTTTTTTACTCTGACCCAATCACGGTAGTATTCGGTAGGAAAGAATAGCTCCTCGTCTGTGAGACCGGGTTCAAGTTTGAAGGATGGTTCCTTCATTGAATAGTCTGTGCTGAAGGTGTTCTGCCTTTCATAGCCAGGATCACCAGGGGAGAAAGTGAGCACACTCTCATTATCAATATGTCCCTCATCAGCACTACTGGTGTCTTCACCAGAAAAATCAAAAGTAAAATAGTCATCAAAACTGGCCATGTTGGATTCCTTTCATATGGCTTGCACAAAGTAAATAAACGCCTACTGACGTAATTATCTTTAGTATATAAGCTGTTTTTATTGTTGTCAACTATATTATTATATTTGTCGCCATTAGGCGTTATTTATTGTTTGTTAAGCCCTTTGTTGTCGTGGGTTTGGGAGTGTAAACTTTTTTTTAGATTTTTTTGGAGGTGCGGAATGAAATTGGTTGTTTGCGTTGGTTGTGGTGTGGAGTATAGGATTTTTAGGTGAGGAGGTGATACGCCTTACGTTTGAAATAGTAATGAAAGGCATAGAGGGTCGTTAGTTATTGAGTTTATTTAGCAATGTAATGAGCGGTTGGTAGGCTTTTATAAATATATATAAGATATTTATAAGTATTTTACTAGACTTGAGTGGAATAAAATACTGTTCGTTTTCAACATTGATTAATCGCTGAACGGGTTGTTGGCTTCTCTCCAAATCATAGTATCTCTGCTTGGGATGAATCCCATTCTGCGTGATATTTCCTGAGCAGTAAAACGTAGAACTGAACTGAATTTTTCCAGATTGGTTGTTAGTATTTCTGGCTTTCTGCCTGAGATACTGCATGCTGCTATCGGTTCTCCCTGCTCATTGAATATTGGTGAGCCAATACAGTATACGCCAACCTCGTGTTCAGAGTCGTCTTTGCAGAATCCATTCCATCTACCTTCTCTTAACTCCTCTTTGAGTATATCTGGTTCAACTATGGTTTTCTCTGTGTAGCGGGTTAGACCTTCGCTAGCGATAACTCTGTCAACTTCTTTCTCCGGAAGAAAAGATAGAATGGCTTTACCAATAGATGAACTTGTCATTGGTCCTATCTCGCCTACGGCTGAGCGGGCAAGCAGCCTATCAGATGATTCGATTGCATAAATATAGAGGCAGTGACTATCCTCAGGTATTGCGAGGTAGACAGACTCGCGGCAGTAATCACTGAGTACTCTGAGTAGCGGTGCTGCTCTGTCGCGTAATTGGACATTTACACGTACAGCCTGAGTAAGAGGTATAATCGCGTTACCAAGGGCATATTGTCCGCTGTTACACTTCTCAATAAAGCCTTTTGACTCTAAAGTCTGGAGTAATGTAAATATTGTCGTCTTTGGATATGGAAGTATATTTGTAAGATCTGCAAGGCTGAGAATAGGACTAGAAGAGCTAAATGCTTGCATCACCTCTATAGCTTTAATCACGGAACCTATCATATTTTCCTCCTTTTATACCTAAAATCGATAAGCAGTTTGGTAATAGCTAACATCATTCTACAATACCGAATGTTCTTAATCCAATTTTTATTGCTTTTTTTTTACATCTTTCTGCTTGAATAATTTGACTAAGGTCAATTTACAGAATATACTGTCTATGTGTTGAACGCTGTTCGTCATTGTAGAATAACCCTTAGGAGATTTAAAAATGTTGAAAAAACTTGTGTTTGCTGGAATGGCTGTAGCTATTTGTCTTGCTGGAATGAGTAACTTGAGTGCGGGTGAGCCTGTTAAGTTGTCTTTCTCTTCACAAAGTGTGCCAAATGATGCGCATACTAAAGCTATGTATAAATTTAAAGAAGAGTTAGAAAAGGTCTCAAAGGGAGAGATGGAAGTAGATGTATATGACTCTGGTCAGTTATTTACTCAGGATGGCGAGCAGACCGCTATCATGCGTGGTACAGTTGATATGATTTATACTAGTGCTCCTTGGATTGCGCAGCAGGTTCCGTATGTTTCAATGCTTGGCGGGGTATATACCTTTGCTGGGTATGATCACATGAATAAAGTAATGACTGGAGAGATTGGTAAAAAAATCTTTGCTGATGTTACAAAGAAGCTAGGTATTAGACCGCTAACAGCTTTCTATCTTGGTACTCGTCAGTTACTCCTACGTGATATTGGTAAAGAGGTAAGAACACCTCAAGATATGAATGGTGTAAAGCTTCGCGTGCCTAATTCACCAACATGGATAGCTCTAGGTAAAGCCCTAGGCGGTAACCCAACTCCAATGAGCTTTGGTGAAGTTTACCTCGCTCTAAAGACAGGTGTTGCTGATGGTCAGGATAATCCTATGCCTACAGATAAGAATGCTAAGTTCTACGAAGTATCAAAGTATCTTACTCTAACAAACCATGTAGTAGATACAGTATGGCCTACTATCAATGAAGCTAAGTGGCAGACTCTTACTGATCAGCAGAAAGAATGGGTTATGGCCTCTCTTGCAAAAGCAAAAGAGCTATGTGACTCAACAAATATTGCTGCTGAGGCTGAGCTTGTAGGCTTCTTCAAGAAGAATGGTATTGTAGTAATCGAAGATCCAGACATCGAAGCATTCATGAGCTATGCAAAGAATTCATACCAGACTGAGAGCAAAGATATCTCTAAAGACTGGGATTGGAAGCTTTATGATGAGATTCAAAGTGCTAAATAGTTGTAGGTAGTTTAACAATAATTAGTAATATTATGCCACTCTTCTGAGTATCGATGTCCCGAGCTTTGAGAGTGGCATCTTTATAAAATCAGGTTTATATTTATTACCAGAAAATAACCAAATATCTAAAAGGTATTAAGCATAATGAAAGTAATAAGAGTACTCAGCAAATGTATAGCAGATCTTGTAGAACTATACATCCCGTGCGCGACCTTCTGTATAATGTTTCTCGCATTTATTACGCAGATTATTAGTCGCTACGCATTTAATAGCCCTCTCTCATGGGCATTCGAGGTCACAACCTTTGGCTTTGTCTGGACCGTGCTCTTTAGCGCTCTGTACGCAAAGAGAACAAGAAGCCATGTGAAGTTTTCAATCATATATGATATGCTCTCAACAAAGACCAAACTATGGGTCAGACTTTGTGGAAATTTACTTATTGTTTTCACCTTTGTTATTGCTGTATACCCTTCATGGGACTTTATCATGTTTATGGGCTATAAGAAGTCTACTATCTTGAATATTCCATACAGTATACTGTATTTTCCGTTTATTATATTTCTTGTAGGAATGATAATACGATTCTCTATCGATATTGTCGAAGATATCAAAAAAATCAAGAATTAATAACATAAATCACTAGTGAGTAAATCGATTATTTGCTACCGGTTTACACTATCTTTACGAATTGAAACAAGGAACGAAAATGAATTTTCCGTTAATTATATTCTTCGCTAGCTTTGCTCTGATATTTGCACTGCGCCTTCCTATTGCTATTGGTATGGTGACCTCAAGTGTGCTCTATATGATGGTTACTACTGCTCCAGGTACTGGTATAGAGATGGTCGCTGAGAAGATCATGACAAATCTGGAGGCAAATTATATTATTATTGCTGTGCCTCTTTTTATCTTTATGGCACAGATCATGAACTCTGGAAAGATCACCGATATGATCTTTCAGTTTGCAAATGCTGTCGTTGGACACCGTCGTGGCGGGCTAGGGCATGTAAACGTTATCGCCTCTATTATCTTCTCAGGAATGACCGGCTCAGCGGTTGCTGACGCTTCAGGGTTGGGTATGATGGAGATAAAGGCCATGAAGGAGAGTGGGTATGATGATGGCTTTAGCTGTGCTATTACAGCTGCCTCTGCTACTATTGGCCCGGTATTCCCTCCAAGTATACCTATGGTATTTTACGCAATGCTCTCGGGAGCATCAATTGGTAACCTCTTCCTTGCTGGTATGATACCTGGGCTGCTCATAGGTGTGGCTCTTATGATTTATATCGCTTGGATTGCTAATAAGCGTGGCTACCCAAGAGGTATAAAGGTAGCATTCAGAGACCTTATCGCTATTACAATAAAGGCTTTTCCTGCTCTCTTCTCAGTCGTGGTGCTATTAGGTGGAATCTACTCTGGTGTTGTTACTCCAACTGAAGCTGGGGCATTAGCATCAGCTTATGCTATACTTGTAGCAGTGCTTGTTTATAGAGTAATGGGGTGGAAGTATCTTGGATTAGCTGTAAAAGAGACTGTGAGAACTACTGGTGTTGTGTCAATTATTGTAGGGTGTACGTATACCTTCTCGTATATTATAGCTAGAGAGCATATCCCTCAGTATGCGGCTGCGCTTTTGCTCGACATTACTACAAATAAGTATTTACTCCTGCTAGTAATTAATATTATCTTCCTTGTACTAGGAATGTTTATTGATACTGCGGTGATTACGGTTGTCTTTATCCCTATGGTACTACCTCTAGTAAATATGCTCGGTATCGATCTAGTACACTTTGGGGTAATTGTTGTGATAAACATGATGATCGGTCTATCTACTCCACCATTTGGGATGCTACTCTTCATCGTGTCAGGGATATCAGATACTCCTTTAAGCAAGGTAATAAAAGAGGTCATGCCTATGATCGTGGCTATGCTTGTGGTGCTATCACTGGTAACCTATGTTCCTCAGATAGTGTTGTTCTTACCGAACCTATTAGGATTTTAATAATATTATTTTGTTATGAAGTTATAAATATTAAATATATGAAAGGTTGTACATATGGATATAGAGAGGATTTCACCAAATGGGATGTGGGTGACAATGATTACTCCATTTACAGATGACGGTAAGGTTGACTACGACTCATTAAAGCGTCTAGTTGAGTGGTATATTGAAGGCGGACTTGACGGGATATTTGCAATATGCCAATCGAGTGAGATCTTCTTTCTTACACCTGAGGAGAAGATAGAGATTCTTAAAGCTACTATAAAGGCTGCTGATGGTAGAATACCTATTGTTGCCTCAGGGCACACTAGTGATGACCCTAAAAAACAGCTTGAAGAACTCCAAGCAGTTGCTGATACTGGGGTAGAGGATATTGTTCTCATTGCAAATAGGCTTGCAAAGCTTGATGAGAACTGTACTGTCTGGAAGAAAAATCTTGATAATATCGTAGAGAACCTTGATAGTACAGTAGCTCTAGGAATGTATGAGTGTCCGTATCCTTACCATAGATTCCTTACTGAGGATAATATCAAGCATATTATACAGAATGAGAGATTTGTATACTTCAAAGATACATGCTGTTCTGTAAATAAGATCAAAGCAAGGCTCGAATTGATCAAGGGCAGTAATTTCAAACTGTATAACGCTAATACTCTTACTGTAACTGCTTCTATGCTGGACGGAGCGCATGGCTATAGTGGTATCATGGCAAACTTCCATCCGCATCTTTATAGTAAACTGCATACTCTAATAAAGAATAATGATCCAAAGATGTATGAGCTACAGAGTATTCTTGGCATTTTATCTTCAATGAGTGAGGATATGTACCCTCTGACTGCTAAGCTTTACCTGAAGGAGAAGGGGATCTTGAGCTCTGCTTTTTCAAGAAGATTTGGTTCTACTTCTATAGGTGAGGGTTACAGCAGATTACTTGAACAGCAGAAGATATTTGTTGACAGTCTTTCATGGTAGCATGACTGAAAATTTTATAACTTTTAAATATAAGGGATTCCATCAAGTGGTTTCCCTTATATTTTATTAATAGTTGAAGCTATATTATATGGAAGCAATTATACATCGCCTTTGTAGTCATAAGTCACTGGTAATATGGAAGTAAGAATTTGTATTGATTATTATGTATTGCTAGCTATAATAGCACTTAGTTCGTCTTTGGTGGTAGAAAATACGAACCTATCAAGACTCATCAATCGGGGGCGACATGGTATCGACTGAATAGAGGAAGATTGAATTGCGTGTCGAGGTTGGTCGGTTGGCCTCGTTAAAAGCCGTCCAAAAAAATAATTGCTGAAAATAACAGCTACGCTATGGCTGCGTAATAAAACGCGCCCTAAGTACTATGTAACGCCGATGGCGTAGGACTTAGACAATTTATCGGCTGGGTTTGGTAAAGACATATCTGAGTCGTGACCAAACCGAGATTAAATCCAGATTGGGTCTGCCAAAATCGTCACTAGAATACGTAGACCGAGACCAATGTAGTGACTACACACGTAGAAGTTCTTTTGGATGATATTGCAGGACGCGGGTTCGATTCCCGCCGCCTCCACCATTTGTATCATATTTTGAAGAGTTATTTTTGTTTTTAAAAGCACCGGCGCACATGCGTTTGGTGCTTGTTTTATAGGGGTCTGAAGCACTTTTGGAGTTGCTGCTTTTTGAAATATTTTGTTCGCCGTAGTTCGGCGAAGTATCGTTAAATTCCGCAGAAATAGCCTGAAATTCGCCACCTGAGTTTTCACCCCCTGAACCCACTTTGAGTACTGTATTATAGATACTTGAGGCAGTTTTACGTATCTCTGGGAGTGCAGCGATAGCCAGTTTCTTGTCACCTATCAAAATATGGGTATAAGCCTTCATTGTTAAGTTGATATCTGAGTGTCTCATTAAACGCTGTGCAGTCTGTGGCAGAACCCCATTTTTTGCAAGTAAAGAGCAGAATGTATGCCTAAGTGCATGGAAGTCAGCTTTGCCTTCTTCTGTCTCATACTCTATACCAGCAGTCTCTAAATCATTTTTTATCATGATAAATCCCTTTGCTCCCATACGCTCAAACGCCTTGGCTTTTGGCAGTGCAGGGAACTCATCATAGTACTCTATAAGCTGCTGGCGCAATGAATCCTGTAAAGGCAAAACTTCTGTTTTAGAATTTTTGGCGTTAATATCACGTACAGTAACAGTACCACTTTCTAGGTCAAAATCATCTCGTAGTAAGGTTCTTATTTCATTATGACGTAAACCACTAGTCAGTGCTAGCTGGTATACTAGAGACCTTACTCTACCATTTAATCCACCATAAATATCATCAGATTCCTCAGCAGATTTGAGTAATTTTGCTATTTCTTCCTCTGTGAGAGCTCTTCTTTGTTGTGTATTATTGGTATTTAGCTTTATCGGTTTGAGCATAGCGACCGGATTATCCTGCATTCGGTTAGAATTCACCAGCCAGCGACAAAACTGTTTCATTGCCTGTAGATAGTGATTACAAGATTTGGCACTCAGGTCTCCAGCCTTATATATATTTGAAATCCATCTATCTACTGATGTGTCCTTTATATCTGATAAATATTCGAACCCACAATCGTCTATTAGCCTTGTTATTCTAGTTTGAACCAGCCTTATACGTTTCTTCTGAATTGCTCCTTTAGACTCCTGATTCTTTAGATTATCGATAAAATCATTCAAATGCCCTAGTGCAGACTTACTCTTATCGAGATGTGATTTGTCGATTAGATAGAAGTTCACAAGCTTTCTTTTGAGAGTATCCGGTATCGTCTCAAGCCAGCTACGGAGTTCTACAGATGGGTTTTCGCCCGCAATTTTACAGGCATCTAGCTGTTTAATGCGCTCTTCCAACTTCAGGCTAGCTCGTCTATCTGAGTACCCGACAAGTCGTACCCTGCCACTAGATTTAAGATAGATTGTAAGTAGATAATTACCATTCTTCTGTTTTTTAAGGCTCATTCTTCTCTCTTTTATGCGATATTTGTTAATTAATACATATATAATTTAGTATACACTGTAACAATAATTATTAGCAAGAAATTTCTTTTTTCATATCTTCCCATTTATTCTGATTAGGACAATTATAGTCAAGCCACTTTTCTACCTCTTTTCTATTCCACAATACCCTACTTCCGAATGATAGCGGTCTTGGAAGTTTACCTTCACTCTTCAAGCTATAAAATAATGTTTTTCCAATACCTAATATCTCAGCAAATTGCATACTACTTATAGTTAATTGTTCCATATTTATACTCCTATCAAATGATAATCAAAATACTAAAAACATAGTATGTTGACAAATATAAAAAATAACTTATTATAATCTGTGACGATTTTAACTTTGTGGCAACTAAGGTAATATTAATGGATACTAAAAGAATAAAAAAAAAGTTTTTAGAATTAAGCGTGAAATTTCTTACAACGAGCACAAGTGCACTTACAGCTGAATTAATTACTGTATTACTATCTGAAACGAAGATTAATACCAAGAATGATGATAACAAAATTAAAAGACTTGAGAAGATCCATGATGAACTTGTGGATACTCTGGATTATGTAAATGAGCTATCTTCTGAAGCTAAAGCACATAAAAAACATATAGATGAACTTAATTTAGAAATTAAAAACCTTGAAGAAGACAAAAAATCAACAGAGACTATTCTCCAACAACCCGAAGAATCTATTAGCAGAATCATTAATAAAGCAAATTCAAAAAACCGTATACGTGGTATTGTTGAAGGATTTTGCCTTGGGATTCTAGGTAGCATTGTAGCATCCTTTATATACTCATGGATTGCTGATTAAAGTAAATTCACTGCTTATCATAATTACTAGATAATTTACACTCCAATCAGCTGTTCGACTAAATCTCGTTCTAAATCATTATACCGCCTCCACCGCTTGAATATTTTGAGTAGCCATACAGGTGGCTTTCCCTCTTTTGCTTCTGTATCTTGCTGTTTACACGGTGTGAGTATTAAAAATTCATATACTCTGTCTTGTTCTGTTATTGAGAGCTTGAGCATGTCATTTATAAATCTTTTGGCTCTCTTCACCTCTTTAGGTCTATGAACCTCAAACAATTCACTTATTGGCTGCATAGTCCAATCATACCTCTGTTCGTAGAATAAACTGGCGGTCATTTGACATTACCCATATCTACCCGCATACCGACAGCACACAGAGTAAGTGGTAATGGTAATTCATTCCTCAAATAAAACCGATTACGCTTGACCTCTCTCTCAGATACCTTCTGCTTATTTTCAAGTACATAATAATATTTACCAGAACCAAGAGTATACGGAGCAGACAAATCATGTTCAGCAGAAACAAGCACATGCTGCCAGTCTTCTGACCTATCGCTACCAGTACCACTCACCATACACTGGCAAGAATCCTGCAAATAAATAGTAGCCCCGATAAGATTATTAATAACACTCATATTGAATTGCGCCTCAGCCGGTACAGCAATCTCCATACTCGCAACCTCAGACCGGTAAGCCAACCCGACAACCGCACTCTCAACCGGAAACGGCAGCTCAATACTGCCACCAATAACAGAAATCCCTTCAATCACACTCCCAGCACTGAATGCACTCACCGTCAACCCCTCAAGATGCTCTAGCCCAGACAACTTACTCACCGCAGCACCTTCATACTCAACTGCACTATCCAGAAACCACGATCTACCAATATCACCATGCAGCTCACGACTCTTGAATAGCTCAATACAGCACTCACCATCACGCTCGATCACAAAGTAAACCCTGTCCTCACTAGAACCGTCTTCAATTACCGCAACATCAATATACTTACCCTGTGTTTGATGCCTATGCCATGCCCAGACCTTCTCATTCTTGACATAAGTAAGCCCCAGAAGAACACCATCATCACGCACACCCCAGAGAATATATTCAGGATCACGCTGCCAAGCTATCGAGGTAATTCTATGCCCAGCAAATAACTCTTCCGCCAGCATAGCCACATTATTACCGCTATATTTATCCTGTAATGCCTCATACAGAGTAGAACGGATAATATTCTTCCCGCGCTGCACAAAGAGCACATCATCGCCAGCAACCACTGAAGGAATAGGCGCAACTCCATACCCAGTCTGCTGCTCAACACTGATAGAGTTCGGAGTGATAGCTGTGCCCGTACCCTCACCGGTAACCAGATACTCTCCACCGCCACACCCAACAAGCAAGTCCTTGGAGAATGATCGCATCCACTCGATACGATTCACCTCACCGCCAGAAATCTCAAACTCGTACGCATCATCATCCTGCAAAGGCGAACGGATAGAAAAATTTGTAAAACTCCCAGACCTCGAACCGAACAAAGTCCTCGGCTTATTATCACTACCAGCAAAGAGCAGACGCCCTTGATGGATACACGAACACGTCGGATATTCACCAGCACTCTTGAACGGATCACGCTCAACCGGCGGAGTAGCTGTCATATCAGGATTAGTCCCGCCCTCATTTGGATCAGTCCAACTTGCCTCTGTAGTATCATCCACCCAGCCGTAAACTCCATTATCCTCACGGTAAATATTATACTTCAAGCAGCCATACTCACTCGGAGTCTTACCAAAATTCAGAGTATCACCAACACGTGCTTGTTTATATGCTTCTTTAATCTCGCTCTCATTACCATCTTCATCCACAAGGGTAATCCCATACCAGTAATTATCACCACTCGACGCTACAGACGTTACTTCCAGACTCTCAGGCGTAGGCACATTGCTTGTCAGAAAGAGGTCTGCATATATCCACTCGGCATGTCCCTTACGCGTCATCGTAGCCGGTCGATACTTAGCATGAGTCAAATACAGTACATCAGCCGATTGAGTATACTGAATACTCTGCAAATGCTCTTCTGTATATGGGTGTGAGAAGGTATAAATATTATCCTCAAGATGCTGTTGGCTCTGAGCTGGCGAAGAGTCATCAGCGACAGAATCACCCAAAATTATTCCATCATCCTTAATTACAACTCCGCCGCCTTCATAAAACGCCAGAATATACGACTGCTCAGAATTGAACTGAAACGGAATAAGCCTTACCTTCTTACTACCCAGAGAAAATATAAACTCAGTCCCAGCTCTATTGGAAATCCCGCCATACGGGTCAGGAATAAAATTCAAGAGCTCACTGCACGCAGCACTATACCTCGCCAGATCAGTCCTGGCATCCAGCTTCCTTGACCAGATCCCCGCATTGAAACTCGTCTTCATCAACTCTACTACTGGCATTATTCATACTCCTGTTTTCTTTGATCCATCTACATACAGTGCTGTAATGCACATTCACTTTATCAGCAATCTCTCTAGTAGACCAGCCATTTTCTGCAAGACTGATAGCTCTTCTGCAAATAGCGTTTCTACGGATTCTGCTGCGGTTTGGTGTTTCACGCAGCCTCTGACTCTTATCATTCAGAGCAGCTCTTATTCCTTCAAAACTAGCTATATAGGTCAATGCTTTGTACTTTTCAGCTTTGAATATTCTCTTCTGAATTTCTACAGCCCGATTTCTCAGGTTAATTTCATCTACCCGTTCAACCAAATCCCAGAAATCATCATTGGTATCTTTATCCCAGTTATGATACCTTTCATCATACATCTACACCTCCTTTCCAAGCTTTATCTGCCCATTACACCTCGGACACGTCGCAATACCACCTTCAAACCCAGTAACTGAATAATTGCACTCTCCACAAATCCCAGAGTAATAAATCACCTCTTTACTCTGGTTGAGCTGCGTTGTCTTTACAGACTCCGGCGGAGAACGGTTTACCCAAATCTCAAAATTGTTTACCAGTCCAGCCAGTGAATAGGTCTCACGCTTCTCAGGATCAGCAAGCAGATTACGTATAGCCTTGCGTGCATCCTGCAGTGTTGTTTCACCTCTGTCGATAGCTCCAGCCAGCTTCATAGCACCAGTCTTGGAGTTCTTACCGATCAGTCCGGTAGACAGTCCAGCCTTACACCTCTCATCCTTCCAGCAGTCAAGCACCTCAGAGTAAGCCGGAGAAAAACTGGCAGACAGAAAATCTCCCTCATCCACACCTCCCACGACCTCAGCCTTAGTATTTCGCTGGGGGACTATAGGGGGAATATCTTCTTCTACTTCTACCTCTACTTCTACTGGAGCAAGTTTATTGCCAGCAACTTGCAAGTTTTTAAAGTGATTATCCTTTATTGACAACAACTTAGGACAATCGATCTTCAAACTTTTTTCTAGCTTTTTTAAAAAAAGTAATGACTTTGTTTGAACTTTGTTGGAACATTTCTCTAACTTTGTTGAAAGAAAGTTGTATATTTTCTTCAGTTTCTGCTGTGAGATTCCCAGTTTCTGCGACCAGATTCTCCATGAATATGTCAGAGAGGTCTGAGCATTCTGTGGTTTCATCTGTGAAGCAATTGTCTCAAGAACTCGCCAGTAAAACATATATCCGTCACCGCCAAATTCAGCAATCAGCATAGCCAGTTCTTCATCATCACTGGCGTCAGAAAAATGCTTGAACCATTTCATTTAAATTTCTCTCACAGTTAATCAATATGCAGAAGTAATACCAAATTAAACCTCAAGATATTACTCCTGCTTTTAAGAAATAAGACCTATACCTTTGCACCCTGGATGATGTATTCCAATGCCTCCAGCTGCTTAATACCCAGCTTCTCAAGACTATCCACTTTCTCAGTCTTCAAGTAATCCTTTACAAGATCAGGCTGCTCACACGAGAGCTGTAAACACTTCTTGAAGAGCTTTTGCTTCTTCGTAACCGGTTTATCCTCATTCGAGGATATATCCGGCTGCTGCGCCTGCGACGCTATCTCTAACGCCGCGAGAGCCTGCTCACTGGTGACATTCACCTCTGGCTCAACAGCGAAATAATCCTCGATGGAAGCAAAGTTATCCCGAAGCGAGGTATAGATAGCTTTCAAATTGACAAACTCATTCTCCGTCACCTTATCCACAAGATGCCCCAGACGCTTCTCAATCATCTCTTTAGACACCTCAAACTCAGCAAACGCAATCAGCATCTTCTCTATTCGGTCTTTCAAGGATTCACTATAACTCTCAGCCAACGTCCTGTTACACTGCTCAATCGCGTCCTCAACAATATCGCCCGGTATGATAGCCAGAATACAAGCACGCAGCCTTCTCGCACCCTGATTCATCACGATCTCATAGATATCACGCTCAGAGGTAAGCTTCTTACTCCCATGCGACGTATCCCTGATATGCTTTACTTCAAACCTCCTCGGAGTTCTGGTATTGGTCTCCAAGTCCCACGCATACGCCTCACAGATACTGACCCCAAGACGCCTCTCAATCTCACGAATACCAAAATCAATATTCCCCCAAGATTGTGCAAGCACCTCAGCAAGCCGGATAGACGCACCTGAAACAATGGTTTTACCCTTCGGATAAGAGTAACACGCCCGTTCAGCCAGACTCTTCCGCTTACAAGCCCTGATAATCCTATTGAACGCAGTATCCTGATCACGCGGACAGTGCATAGCCATAATGATTCTAGCCTGCACCTCCTGCATCTCACGACTCATTGCAATCTGAGCACCACTGTTGACATTAGAGTTAGCAGTAATCCCAGCAAATGTGTTGTTATTAGCAATAGCTACCATAATATTTCCTTTCTGATTATTTGAGTTCTTTCTTCCAGAGTGACGGTATACGCAGAGTCCTCATTCCCTTACTAACCTTGGTATAAGCCTCTTTTAGAGTTTCCAGCAATTCAAGACTCTTGGTCTGTTTGGCAAGCTCATACGCAATCGCTTTCCAGTCAATACTCACTCTGTCCTTTGACTTCCTGTAAGTAAACTTCCCAAGAATAGACTTTATACCGCTGCTCTCACCAATATTAAGCCTGAGCTGATCCTTACGCTTATCCAGCTCCCGTTTCGACCGCTCAGACATCATCCAGTAGTACTTCAGCTCTGCAAGCAGAGTCTCATCTTCAGCAGTTGCAGCACGAATATTCCCGTTGTCATCCATAGTCGTAACATTCTGCGGAATAACACCACACTCAATATCACGCCAGAACCCAGAGAGAACACCAATAAGCTTTTCAATAAACTCCTCATCCCTGTAGACAGTCCGTACTTCAAACTGAATCGCCTCTGTATCCATACAACGCTGCAAGACATACTCAACAGAAAGCCCAGAATCAAGCATACCGACAAGCAGATCAAACCCAGAGTTATCAGCAAAGAGCACCGCCACGTCCACCCGCTCCTGCTCAGTCACCGCCATCTGGTGCTGCACCTGCACCCAGTACTTTAGCGGTACAATAGGACGAGCTTCTCCATATGAGTCATCAACCCACTCATGCTTGGCATAACTGAAAGCTGTCTTACACTCCAACAGATACTCCATATCTCCAGTTATCACCCATCCATCAGGGGTAGCACTCATCCACTCATGCTCTTTGTGAATATACATAGGTGCACTGAAGACTTCACAGTATGTAGCAAGCTGATAAAATTTCTTGATGAGCGGTTCTAAAACATGCCCACGCCTCAAGACCTCATTACCAGACTGAGACTTGATTTCATCGCTAAGCTTATCCATAGCGACATCTTCCCCAGTCAACCAGTTCGGAGTAAGCCCAAGTATCGCAGCTGCCTCCGAAGCCCCAATGTGCTTCTTCCTTTCTCTGAGCCAATCCTCCGAATTCGGCTCTACCACCAATGCTGTCATAATCTTCTCCTAAAATGTACCATTCTCTCATAACGGTGTGCCCTATATAGGCTGTAAAATAGTGCGTGTTTAACCACGCCGACTCTGTCGGATTCATAAACAAGCAACCATAGTTTTGTGCAAATAGCTTTCAGAATAGACAATACGCCCCTAGCGTGTATTCCTACACGATCAAGAAAACAGCCTTGTCTTTTATCTGAATTTAACACATTCAGCAGATTAGGTGAAACCTGCTTTTACTGCCAACAAAGCATCTGTAACGCAGAACGCACCACAAACACCCACACACTATATGTAGTGTGATTTAATTGGATCATCTGAGCAAAATCACATATATTGTGATTTAAGCTATACTCCTATTTTGCAGATTTGAAAAAAATATCAACTTATTTTTCTGTTCTGCACACACACTATTTTTCATCATCCTCATAACCTTCTATATTGAAGAGAGTTAGAATGTAATATTTTTTTATGAAATCGTCTCACCCTCACAAAAAATGCAACACCCTGCAACACCAAAATCCAACTTTTACCGAAAACTAAAACATTAACTTTAATCACAACAATAAGTTACTACATATATGCTATAGCAATTTTTCAAAACCATAATTTCAGCCCTGAATTAACAGCATATTACACTTACCACTTACGGTATAAGTTGATTCCCTTTCAAAAAAAGTTGAAAATAAATGTGAGAATAATCAAAAGTAATATTTTAGACAGCAATTATTGATAAACATGTTACTTAGATCCTTTAATAATTAAACATGCCTTACCATAACTTATTATTAAATAAAGAGTCGATGAATTATTTAAAACTGTTTGAAAAAAATGGTATGAAATATGCATTATGTTATAATAGCTGTGCAGTGCCCTAGAAAAAGTGGGCACCTACTTTACGTTTTCTAGGGCACTACAGTTTCTTTTTTAAACTTAAACGTCAGTTACGAAAGTGTATCTCCCTAACGCGATTGTTTTAATTAATACCGTATGAAAACAATTATAAAGTATTATAATTTTGAGTAGTACCTAATGCGTTTACATGTAAATATAATATATTCTTAATAAACAATACTTCACTACTCATTTACAGTAAAAGTTGAATTCGTTTCGAAATAAATTGATTTTGTACTAGTTTTATATATAGTTTATATAATGAGATTGCCAAAAAAGTAATTTTAAATATCTTAATTTATGAAAGTTAAATGAAATATGACCATAATGCTTAAGGAAATAAGAGGAATCAAAAGAAAGAATAAAAAAGTAAATAAATCAAATGGTAGCTCATGCCTATTATTGAATGATGATTGCATAAATGCTATGAGAACACTCAAAGATGATAGTGTAGACCTAATACTAACCGACCCTCCATATAACCTTGGGTTGTTTATGCATAAAAGAAATACCAACCTAAAAAAAATGAGGGAAAATCAATTTGCATATTCTGGGTGGGATGATTTAGAGTATGATGATTGGGTTGAGAAAATGGATGTTTTTTTTCAGGAAAGTAATAGAGTTTTGAAAAAGAAAGGAACTTTATTATTATTCATGTCAATCATTAAAATTGAAACAATAATAAAACTTGCGGAAAGCTCGAAATTTTATTATAAAACAACAGGAATATGGCATAAGACAAATCCAATGCCACGTAATATGAATTTACATTTTATAAATTCAACCGAAGCATGGGTGTATTTTATAAACGAAGGATGCACAGGTACATTTAATAATAATGGTAAATTAATGCATGATTTTATTGAGACCTCACTAACGAGTAGTTCAGAGAAAAAATTTGGTGGTCACCCGACTCAAAAACCTCTTCAAATTATTGATACCTTTATTAATGTCCTATCTAATAAAAATGATACCATATTAGATCCATTTATGGGAGTTGGGACAACAGGAGTTAGCTGTAAAAGTTTAGAAAGAAAATTTATCGGGATTGATAAAGAGAAAAAGTACTTTGATATTGCCAAAAAGAGAATTGATGAGGTTGTTAAGTAATGAAAGTTATTGATTTGTTTTCTGGTGTAGGAGGTTTGTCCGAAGGGTTTGTGATGAAAGGGTTTGAGATAGCATTTGCTGTAGAAATAGATACATCAATAGCCAATTCATATAAATTGAACCACCCAGACGTTGATATGTATTCAGAGGATATTACACAAATTGACTTAAATATGCTTTTCAATAAATACCCAGACATTAATGTTGTCATAGGAGGCCCACCATGTCAGGGTTTTTCACAAAAAGGAAAGAGACTAAGCATAAAAGATAGCCGTAACTATTTGTTTCAATATTTTGTTAAGTTTGTTGCTAAATTTGAACCAGAGTACTTTTTACTTGAAAATGTTCCAAATATTATAACGACTTCTAGCGGATATTTTAAAGAAGAAATAATTAAAGCCTTTACTGAATTAGGGTATTCTGTAGACAATAAGGTTTTAAACGCATTAAATTTTGGTGTGCCGCAGGATAGGAAGAGAGCGTTTTTTTTAGGCAAAAAAGGTAATAAAATGCTTCCATTGCCTGAAGTAGATGGAAATAAAAGTAGGCCAACAATACGAGATGCAATCTATGATTTACCATTTATAGAATCAGGTGAAGGCAGTGACATTTCAAAATATGACAAACCAACATCTACGGAATATCAAAAAATGCTGAGACAAGGTTCACAGGTACTTCATAATCATAAAGCGACAAGACACTCTAAAATAGCCTTAGAGAGATTATCGCTAATACCTAAAGGTAAGGGGCGTGAATCGTTGCCCGCTCATCACTTAACTAATTCGATATTTAGTGGGACTTGGTGTCGACTGAAGGAAGATGGAGTAGCTACTACTATTACAACAAGATTCGATACACCATCTTCAGGAATGTTTACTCATCCAATTTTAAATAGATGTTTAACGGTTCGAGAAGCAGCTAGAATTCAATCATTTCCTGATACCTTTGTCTTTTATGGAAATAAAACATCACAAATGAAACAGGTAGGTAATGCGGTGCCGCCACTCATGGTAAAAAAAATTGCGGAAATTATAAATAAGGATAAAAGATAATGAGAGTTTTTCCAAAACCAATGATTGAAAGACGCCCTCTTGATTTAAGACAAGGCATCAAAAGTTCTTTGCCAGATGTGAAGAAAATGCTCGGATTATATATTACTTTTTACCTTATAAACGACGAAAAACCAGAATTAGAATATACTGACCAAGCGAATAAAATTATTACAATAAAAAAAGAACTATTTGAGAAGCTTAGTACTTTTTATGATTCACAAATAGCTATTTCTAATATTACTGATTTTGAATCAAAAGTCAATGCTACGCCATTGTTCAAAACTCAAATAGAACCTTTACAAGTAGCATTAAATTTATACTGGAAATTAGGAAAGATCAATTTTGTTGAAGATTCCCACAGAAATAGTAGAGAAAGAACTGGCGGGACACGATATGCTAAAAAAATATGTTTTTCTGCAAACATGATTATTATTAGAAATCTCCTCATTAATGATGCTGGTGAAATTAATAATGATGCAAAAAACTTACTATTTGATTTGGTTTTTGATACGAGTTTACAGAATAATACTGTTATGCAAAATAAATTATTTGAAACAATTTGTGTGTTTTCTGAAGAAATGCAATTTAAAATACGGGATAAAAACTTAACAGAAATTCTATTTTTGCAAGAGTCTATATATAACGAAATATTAAATAGCAACGATGTTGTCGCTCAAGATTATGTAGAAGATGTGGGACCTTTTAGAGTACTTAAGAACGTTATTACAGATGGACTGCATCCGTTTCTAGAAAAAGAAAAAAAATCTTCAATATCTTTTATTATAAGTCCAACATCAACAATAGAAAAGTTGCAAGAATATAAACATAAAGTTTCTACATATTTAGATTTGATTCCACCTAAGCATTCAGAAATCGAAACAGACAATGCGGAAAGTACGAATATTGCACAAAACACTATTTACTTTGGCTCTCCTGGAACAGGAAAATCAAAGAAAGTAAGTGACATAACGGTTGGGAATAATGTGATTCAAGTTACTTTTCACCCAGAATATGATTACAGTTGCTTTACTGGTGGCTATAAGCCTATAATGAACGAAAGCGAATCAATAGAGTATAAGTTTGTTCCGCAGGCTTTTGTAAACGCATATGTTAGAGCATGGGATAACTATGTAAGCACCAAAGAAACGCAACATTTCTTTCTACAAATTGAAGAAATTAACAGAGGTAATTGTGCTGAAATTTTTGGCGATTTATTTCAACTTCTTGATAGAGATTCTGCCGGTAATAGCAAATACTCAGTTGATGCGAGCGAAGAGTTAAAAAAGTACTTAGTAAAAAAATTCGGTGATCCTGCCCATAAAGGAATAGTTAATGGCAAATTATGTCTACCACCGAATTTATCACTAATTGCTACAATGAACACATCAGATCAGTCTTTATTTCCAATGGACTCAGCATTTAAAAGAAGGTGGAACTGGGAGTATGTTCCTATTGACTATAATTGTAGTGAATCTAATTTTAAAATAAAATTAAATAGTGGTTTAGAGTACTCGTGGTTAGAGTTTATTAAAAGCGTAAACCAAAATATTTATGAGGTAACTCAAAGTCAAGACAAGCAAGTAGGTAATTGGTTTGTATGTCCTGAAGATAAAATTATTTCTGAAAAAGAGTTACTGAACAAGGTATTCTTTTATTTATGGAATGATGTTTTCAAAGATGAAGATGATAGTATTTTCAATGTAGATGGGCGAGTTGTTTCATACGAAGAGTTTTTTCATAACAATCAAGCTAATAACCTGTTAACCAGTATTCTTGAAAATAATTTGAAATTATCAACAATTTCTTCTGATGAGGTTGATTTATCTGATGAAAATTCTAATTGAGGGCGAAGATTACCCATTAGACACTTTAAGGAATTTAGTAAGTTCTAAATTTTATATTTCTTCTGGCTCTAGAGGTATAATCAAGTACGTTGGTTACTATTATTCATTTACTCGAAATGAAATTATATATTTTTTACCAAAAGTGTTTATAGATGAAAACAAAAATGTGCTTTTTGGTGTTAATAAGAATGACCTTGTGAATCAAGAAAGTAGCGAAATAGTAGATGATATATTTAGCCGTCCAAAATTTCAATATTTGCTTGTCCTTTTTTATCGAAGTATGCAGGAATATCGGGCAAGACTTCAAAATACAACATTATTTCAACATGAAAATACACCTTTAATAAATTCCAATATAGGAGAAGATGAATCTTCATATTTAGATGTTATATTAAGCATAATAAATTTTCATAAAAAAAATAAAAATATAATAGTCTTTTTCGAAAAGAATCATCAATCCAAAAAACATACTAAAGTTAACTGGAGTAAAACAGTACAAAATAACTTGCCCATTATTAATTTATCAAATATTCCAATATATCTACAAGCTCGTGTCAAAAGTAAGATGGTGGATGTTGAGGAATCGTTACTGGTCATGTATTATTCTGTATTGAACAATCTTAAGAAAGAGTATAATTTTAATATAAAGATAGATATACATCATAAAATTTACGAAGGAAAAAATTATATTAAGTTAATTAAAAAAGCTCCTAAGATATTAAAGAAGATTAAATATAAATATTTCTCTGATACATTAATAAAAATATATAGGTTGATGGATATATATTTTACAATAGTGAATACAACTAGAGTGACAAATAAAAAAGAAGAATTTATTGTTGTTGATAATTACCATTTAATATTTGAAGACATGGTAGATAAACTTTTCTCTGATGAACTGCCAGAACAAGCAACCAAACTTAAAAAGCAACTTGATGGTAAAATTGTAGATCATTTATTTGAGTATGATTCATTAATAGATAGTGATGAATCTATTTTTTATATTGGAGATTCGAAGTATTATAAAATTGGAAATCACATTGAGACTAAATCCGTTTATAAGCAATTTACTTACGCAAAAAATGTGATTCAATTCAATATTGATTTGCTAAATGAAGGCAAATCTATAAATGAAAAATTGAGATATCGTGACGGTTTGACTGAAGGCTATAGCTTATCCCCTAATTTCTTTATACAAGGAAGGGTATATGAAGATATGGATTTCAATGCGCCAAGTTTGACTTTAGAAAATACGACTCCAGAGCATTCTTTTCATTTTGAAGACAGACTTTTTGATAGGGATACACTATTTGTTCATTATTATAATATAAATTTTCTTTTTGTTCTCAAATCATATATTAGCAAAAGTAGTTTCGTATTAGAACAGTTTAGAAATGATTGTAAAACAATATTTAAAAGTAAAATGCTTGAATATTTAAATAGTAAATATGAACTTTTTATAGTTGAGTTTGAATCAAAAATAGAGATAGAGGATTATGTGTCCAGTAAATTCAAAATTTTAAATGGGAAAATATATAGGAGCAGAAAGGCTCCACAATCACTTATTTTTGTTCAAAAGGCAGGTTCTTTAGAATATCAATATCTTCCGAAGGATATAAAAAAAGTTGTATTTAAATAGAAAATGGGAGTCTGTAAATTAATTTGTGTAAGTTCAAATATTACGATTCAAGGTATTTTTCCTTGATAATTAAAAGCAGTGAATATATTATACCTCTGGTCTAGCCCCCTGAAACGATGCCAATATTGTATAATATTGATGCACTATTTTTAGGAAAGGAATACCATGAAGGGCAAGAAGACATCAGTTGAGCAGGCGATCAGAATTATCAGAGAAGTGGAAGTATTAAAAGGGCAAGGTAAAAGCTTACAGGAAGCGTGTCGTAAGCTAAATATCACTCAGTATACATACTACAAATAGCAGAAAGAGTATGGTAAAATGAGCCCTGATAAAGCTGATAAAGCGAAGAAACTTAAAGCGCTCGAGAAGGAAAATGCTCAGTTTAAGAAGTTAGTAGCGAACTTATCGCTTGATAATTCCATTTTAAAGGAAGCAGCGGAGGGAAACTTCTGAGCCCGGTTAAACGACGCAAGGTTGTTACTCATGTTCAAATAAAGTTTAATGTATCGCAGCGTCGGGCATGTAAAGTTCTAGGGCAAGCCAGATCAACTCAGAGACGTAAGTTCGTGATGGAGTAGCCCCCTGAAACGGTACCAATATTTTGTATAATATTGAAGATACTATTTTCAGGAAAGGAATACTATGAAGGGCAAGAAAGCATCAGTAGATCAAGCAATTAAAATACTTAGAGAGGTAGAGGTTTTAAAGGGACAAGGGCTGAGTTTACAAGAATCATGTAGAAAACTAGATATTACAACATACACTTTCTATAAGTGGCAAAAAGAATATGGTAAAATGAGCCCTGATAAAGCTAAGAAATTAAAAGCTCTCGAAAAAGAGAATGCTCAGCTTAAGAAATTGGTCGCTAATCTCTCTTTAGACAATGCAATTCTAAAGGAAGCAGCAGAGGGAAACTTCTAAGCCCAGCGAAGCGACGTATAGTAGTAAATCATATTCAAAAGAAGCTAAAAGTATCGCAACGCAGGGCATGCAAAGTATTAGGTCAACCCAGATCTACTCAACGACGCAAGCTAGCTGTTTGAGATGATGAAGAGCCACTTACTAAAAGAATCATTGAGCTTGCATATAAATATGGTAGACATGGATATAGAATGATTACTGGAATGCTTCGCAATGAAGGCTGGAAGGTTAATCATAAGCGTGTAGCAAGAATCTGGAAGCAGCAAGGACTAAAAGTCCCTAAAAAACAGACAAAGAAGAGAAGACTATGGTTTGACGACGGCTCGAGCTCTCGTCATAAACCAACTCACAAGAACCACGTATGGAGCTATGATTTTATATTTGATAGCACCCGAGATGGCAAACCTATCAAAATATTAACTATAATTGATGAATTCAGTCGAGAATGTTTAGAGCTCAAAGCAGAACGCTCATTAAAGTCTGAAGATGTAATAGAAGCATTGAATAAGTTGTTCTTACAAAGAGGAACACCAGAACATATACGAAGTGATAGCGGCTCTAAGTTTATTGCTAAGAACCTGCGTAATTGGTTGAGTACTCTTTCGGTTAAGCCAATGTTCATAAAGCCAGGCAGCCCATGGGAGAATGGATTTGTCGAAAGCTTTCATAGCAGGTTTATGGATGAATTATTGAATCGTGAGCTGTTTGATACTTTATGGGAAGCGCAAGTAGTGATAGGAGACTGGCGTGAGGAGTACAATACAATTAGACCTCATAGCTCTCTTGGTTATAAACCACCAGCTCCAAAGAGCAAAGCCATAACTCAGAAAACAAAAAGAGGATATTCTTGCAACTCTTCCGCAGCTACGCTGCTACAGACTTGCAAGAATATCAAAATAATTGTAGAATAACTGGTATCGTTATAGGGGGTAGACCACCTCTAAAAATTCTACTAGCAAGATTATACAAAGCAGAAGAAACTTTTCCCACCTCTGAAGTCGTATTATCAAATAAATACTGAGAATTTGTTATCGACACAGCAGTTTTATGCATATCAGACATATTATGTAACATACTAATATATTTACTATAATCCATTATATAATTCCAAACAGAGAAAAATGAATTATATACAAATTGCTGTTCGTTAGTGTTTTTTCAACTACACATTAGCAAAATCCTCCTGCCACTCATGCATACTCGGATTAACCTCCACCTCTTACCACTAAAAGGATACTTTCCTGCACAATATGCATATAATCATTATTATATTATAATATATTGGATAAGCTGTAATTCATTTTATTTTGTTAACTTGATACTTTGCAAATATGATTATAAATTATATGATAATCATTCTGTTTAAAGATCCTCTGTTTTGAATTGGGTATAGCCTTCATAGTAGTAGCTTACATCTATACCCTTCATGAATAGTAATCTATCGTTAATTTGATTGGTAAGAGCTTGCTTCAATAGAACTTTGATCTCAATATCCTTTACAACACTTCGTTGCATAGATGATAGATAATCCTCTTTATCTACCTGATTCCAGTCGATAACCTGTCCAATTTGACTCTTTAAAAGCAAATCAAGCCAAATACGTGTTGCCCTGCCGTTACCTTCACGAAATGGGTGAGCAATATTCATTTCCACATACTTTTCAATAATTTCTTCATAAGTTGAGTGAGGCATAGAGTCAATATGCTCTAGTGATGACTGTAAATACATCACAGGTGCAAAGCGAAAATCCCCTTTAGCAATATTCACAGTGCGCACTATCCCGGCAAAATCATATACTTCACCGAATAAATAAGCATGAATAAACGCCAGCCCTGAGAATGTACCTATTTCAACCTTAGCAATATCTCCAGAGTCAAAAAGCTGCTTGGCTTTTAGCTTAGTGATTTTTTCTTCAGCTTTTGCTAACTCAACTTGATCTGTTATATTTAACTTATTTTCTAGAATCATATATTACTCCCTTACAACAGTATTTTATCAAAATACCACTTCAACAGCAAGCTCTTTCCCTGACCTATTAGTATTGGAAAAGTAGCCATGATACTATTATCAAGGCTACATAATTAAATCTATTGATCTGGATATGTGTTATATTTCTTGCTGCTCTTGGATATTGCTCAACCACATATTAGCAAAATCCCGCTGCCCCTTCTGGATACGCGGATTAACTTTCCACCTCTCACCACTCAAAAACATACTCTCCTGCACAACATGCATATAATCGTTATGATAATACATCGGATAATATCTACCATTCTTACACAGAAACATCATTTCAGGGTCTCTCATAGCGTCCCCGTTCTGATTGCCATAATGTGCCAAAGATATAATATCATCACCATACGGCTTTTCTACAGCCAGATACATATAATTCGAGTCATTATCAAGCTTGAGATACTCCTTGCCCTCAAAAATAGCCTGATCATACAAAACCATTATTCTATCAAATATCTCGGTTGCTTTTCTATTCAGTGCATATGTATTCATTATATACCCTTTCTCTCATCAAATAACACATTATCAATAATCGCCTCTTCATGTGCTGCATACCGCTTTTTAAGCTCCTCAATTACAACTCTTTCGATCATTGTCGAACCAATAGTACCAGCGGTATCAGCCAGCAATAAGTAAATAGCTATCTCGTGTAATTCACTCTTGCTTCTCTGTGCAAAGTCCTCTCTCAAATCGCGCATTATTTCAAACGGTTGTTTATCTCTATTAGTTTTTACCAAAATATCTTTAAGCATTTATTACCCTCCAAAACCTGCAAAATATAAAACAGTCTCTTTTGTCATAGCTATAAAATTATCCTGATCAACAATATCAAGACTCTCAATCCCATACGTCTCAATATAATCCTCAATACTCACCTCTTGAATATGATTGCAGATGTCACCCAGATTATCCCAATCAATAAGCGGAGCAGTACGCATAAACAATTTAAACACCTCTTTGAGTCCCGCCTCTGTAAAATGATCTTTAAAATACACATCATCTTTTACAGACTTATTGAACTTCTCAATAAATGCTTCTTCACTGACAACGACTCTGAGCTTGCCGACAGTATCAGGTGTAATTAACATGTTGTATTCTCCTTTCCAGTGAGTTCTTTCAATTCCTCTTCCCGCTTGGCTATTCTTTCCAGTAAATACTCTCTAAACTCTGGAGTCTGTTTCTTCGCCAACAATATCCTAGTTGCTTTAATATCAGTCTTAATAAATTTCACTCTATCCATTTTCACTACTCCTTAAAAAAGTCTTACGGGTATGCTGCGCAGCTGCCCCTGATGTTCATACGTCCCAGCTGCACAGCAACCCCGTTCATATACTTCTATAGATTCATAATTGATAAAATATTAGTTGATTAGTTTAGAACAATGCCAGTTGATTGACTGGCTTCTTGATCTGCTCTTTATCTTTTGATTTGTATTTACCTTTACCGATTCGCTTACTACCGTAAAAGTTTTCTATCTCACCGAGTGAGAGCTTCTTTCTGCTCTTCTTCCTCCAAGCTGGATCGGGATTATAATACCAAGCTTTTTTATTCCCTGACCACCGGAAGCGATTAACTTTGAATACTGTTTTATGCTTTGCTGTTTCCCCTGTTGCCCAGAGCCATTCACCAACAAGCTTGATTACAATACCGTCCAGATTTATTATTGCATTGATGATATTAATAAAGTCCTCAGGCAGCTCAGAACTCTCTGCATACTCATCATTACCGACATGAACTTTTTTACCTTGCTTGAGTATTGCGAATAACTTTTCATATTCGTTATTAATTTCAGCCATTACCTCAACATCTCCGCCCCTATCTGGATGATGTTTCAATGCAAGTTCTCGATACTCTTTCTTTAAATCTGCAAGTGTTTCCAACTTCATAGTAAAATACTTATACATTGCATTTCCTTCCTAATAACCAAGCCAAGTAAAAAAACAATCCGAATCAATCAAAGTAAGCCCAGTAAATTCTTCCTCAAAGTCTTCCTTGCAATCATGACTTGCTGCGATCTTCAAAGCCATGTTGTAAGTAATTTCTGGATAATCTTTGATGAATTCGTCACTAGTCTGATACATGATAAAACCTCCTGTCTGATGTAAATAAAAATGTGCTACTGATTACAATTTCAGATAAGAGACAAGGTTTGATTTTATTAGTAAGAAAATGAATTTAATTTCATTCCTATATAATATATATTAATATATAGATACTTATAGAGAGTATAATAGAGTTAAATATATATAGAGCGGTATGATTTAATATTATGCTTGATTGCTGTTACTCTGAGTAAATAGACCACTATTACAACTATGCTATTACTTACCAACTTAACAACTCAATCACAACTATAGATAACTACTGGATAACATATCCCAATATAGAGTAAACTGACTGGATTATCACACACTCAGCTATACCTTTATGCGCTGACTAAGCTCGTCAGTTTGCTCAGGTTGCTACATGTATTGATTTCAAATGACCGATATTTCTGCCGACGGGGGGTGGGGGTCGCCGAGGGGGCGGCAAAAAATATAGG
This sequence comes from Planctomycetota bacterium, assembly GCA_965140405.1. Classification (GTDB taxonomy): domain Bacteria; phylum Planctomycetota; class SZUA-567; order SZUA-567; family SZUA-567. Next base: position 3,291,370 of record OZ223208.1, on the reverse strand, counting down.
GATACCTTACTAAAAAATTGCTGACGAAAATTTAATTATTTTCTGCTGTTGCATTTTTTGAATTATTTTGACATTACACAGAATATCTGCATTATCTAAAAGCGTGATAGGGGTATCACTCAGTACAAACTAAATTGTTGTTCAGACTAAATAAGTTATTTACTTGTTAGTTGTGCATTCTGCTGGAGCAATAATTTGGTTACAACAAACCTTAATACTCAATTCAAAGAATCAATATTATTCTGGCAGCAGAATCCACTAGCGTTCTGTAAGGATATAATAGGCTTTACCCCAACTGAACAACAAGAACAGATTATCAACTCTGTGGCGCAGACTGGTTCGTGGACTACTGTCAAGTCTGGTCATGGAGTTGGTAAGACTTCCACACTTGCTTGCCTTGGTCTATGGTTCATCTCAGTCTTTGTAGACGCTAAAGTTCCGGTAACCAGTCCGAGTAAAGAGCAGCTCAAGTCAACACTCTGGGGAGAGCTTCGTAAATGGCATAAGCGGATGAAAGAACCATTCCGCAGCGCAATAGATATAACTTCTGAGAAGGTCGTAATCAAAAGTCGAGAAGATACATTCATACAAGCACGTACCGCAAGGAAGGAGAACCCAGACGCTTTACAGGGCTTCCACGCAGAACACCTGTTATTCCTAGTAGACGAAGCCAGCGGTGTACCTTCTAAGATATTTGAAGTAGCTATGGGTGCTCTTACAACGGTGGATACTCGCTTTATCCTTACTGGCAACCCGACACAAAATACAGGCTTCTTTTACGACACATTCTATAAAGCTGGCGCAAAGGATAGATGGAATCAGTTTACTCTCTCATGCCTCGACAGTGACAATGTTAAAGACGGATTCGAAGAAGACATGGCTGCTCAGTACGGCAGAGAGAGTAATGAGTTCCGTGTGCGTGTACTCGGGGAGTTTCCAGACGCTTCAAATATGCAGTTTATCGGTAGAGGTTTAGTAGATCAGGCAATTGCTTGCTGGAATACACTTGTAGAAATACCGAAGCTCTATAACTTCAATCCAATAATCTTCGGTGTAGATGTAGCAAGGTACGGTGACGACTCCAGTGTTATCTATATGCGTCAAGGTTTATATTCAAAGCTTTTATTCATAGAGAAGAATATCGATACCCACTCACTAGCTAAAAAGGTTGGAAGTCTGGCAAACGATTATGATGCAGACTCAATCTGTGTCGACGTGGGTGGAGTCGGTGCTGGTGTTTATGACTATCTCTTTAATCACGGTTACCCTGCTGTAGATGTAAACTTCGGTTCAGTTGCAGAAGACATAGAGCAATATAACTTGAAACGTTCAGAAATCTGGGGACTAATGCGGGAATGGCTGAGGCACGGTGGAGCGGTGGAAGACAATGAAGCACTTACCGAGGAACTGGTAGCACCGGAATACGGCTTTACCTCCAAATGCCAGATAACTCTCGAAGCTAAGGACAGTATCAAGAAGCGTACCGGAGGTTCACCAGACATGGCAGATGCACTCGCTCTAACCTTTGGTGATTCCTTCTGCACTGCTAAAAAACGTGTCGGCATTATCACACCAAACAAAGGACATATCGTCACTTCAAATGACGTAGAAATATTCAATTATTAAGCAAAGGACAATTTATGGGTGGACTATTCGGAGGAGGCAGCAGCAGCCCGAGCTATATCCCTGCACCTGCTCCAGTACAGGCAACACAGCCAAGAGCGGTAGACGCGGATAAGAAGGTCAATGACGCTTCCAATAGACAGAAGCAGCTTATAGCAGCCAGCAGTAACGGAAGTAACAACGTTCTCAATGGCGGTATGGGACTAACCAATGACCCAAACACCAAGAACAAAAGTTTACTGGGAGGTATTTAATATGGGTGGTGGTGGAACGCCTACACCGAGCTATATACCGCAATCTGCTCCAGCAGCTATCCAAGCAGAAGCAGTACAGGCAGAGAAGAAGGTAAATAGCTTCGAGTCAAACAATCAGAGCATTCTTGCAGCCAGTAATCAGTCAGGTGATATCACTACAGGCACACTCGGTCTGGGAGACAATGCAAAACTCAAAAGAAATAATTTACTTGGAGGATAACAATTGGCACTAAACAGTGTAAATGTACAAGGACGACTGGTCAAAGAACCTGAACTCAGAATGACCAGCGGGGGAAAAGACATTACTGAGTTCAGCATTGCGGTAAATGATGGTAAAAGAGTTGATTATGTTCCGGTAATCGCATGGGGCAAGAATGCAATCAATATCTGTAATTTTCTGAAGAAGGGTTCGGAGCTGGTAGTACAGGGAAAACTTCAGAATGACCGCTGGGAAGATAAAAACGGTAATAAGCAATCCAAACTAAAAATCCTATGCAGTGTTCCGCACTTCACCGCTCAGAATAAGCAGGAGAGCAACAGTACTGGTTTTGCTAAATATGGTTCGGAACCACCGATAGACCTTAACAATGCATACTGCCCTGACCAAAATGATGATGATTTACCGTTTTAATGGAGTATAAATGCAAGGTTCAATTTTACAGACACCTAAAAAGCTTACCAAGAAACGAGACTCACTCGAGAAGCAGGTAGACCTTGATGATCTCTCTCTGGTTATCCGATCTCTTGAGCATGAGCGGAGTTCATGGGAAGCACCATGGCTTGATATCAGGGATAATATCTACCCAGAAGGTGCAAGAGCTCTTGATGGTTCGAATACCAGTAGTCAAGGCGGTAAGAAGCAGCAGAAGGTACTGGACTCAACTCCACAGCTTGCTATTCGGTCTCTTGCTTCCGGTATGCAGGGCGGGATTATTTCTCCAAGCAGGCAGTGGTTTCAACTAGGGTTAAAAGGTCAGGAGAAGACCACAACCTCAGTTACCGGTTGGCTCACCCATGTTCGTGATATCCTTCTACACTTCTTTAATGAAGCTGATATCTACGGCGCAATGTACCAGCTATTCAGAGAGATGGCATTATACGGTCAGGGAGTAATCTTAATCGAGGAAGACCTTTTTAAGGGTTTCAAGTTTACAACTTTATCATGCGGTGACTACTGGCTGGACAGCAATGATGACTCAGAGGTCGATACATTAATGCGCAAGATGTACTACTCAGCGCGTGATATGATCAGGCGTTTCGGCAAAGAAATCCTACCAGAAGAGATAACCCAAAAGGAGAGCATAAACAATGTAGAGAAGAAATTCGAAGTGATTCATATTATCCGCCCACGTGAAGAATATGAATACGGCAAACGAGATAATACAAATATGGAGTGGGAGAGTCTCTACCTCTATAAAGGCGGTAATAACGCATACGACTCAAATTACATAGTACTCCGGCAGAGCGGATTCCGCAATAAACCATTTGTAGCACCGCGCTGGGAAAAACTAAGTAATGCGACCTATGGTTCTTCTCCAGCTCGTATCGCTCTAGCAGATGTAAAGACTCTATATCAGGTACGTAAGGAAGCACTGGACGGTCTTAAAAAGACAGTAAGTCCACCAGTTGCAGCTTCCGGTAAACTCAAAAATGAAAGTATTCAGCTGATACCAAACGGTGTAACCTATGTTAACTCCCAGTCTGTTGACTCTCAGATTACTCCAATATATCAAGCACATGGGGTGTACGAGGCAACCACTCAGGAAACAATTGAGCTTAGACAGAAGATCAAAGAGGTTTTCTTTAACGACCTCTTCGCTCCAATCATGAATAAAGATAAGAGTATGTCTGCTACCGAGGTAACCTCTATCAATGCAGAAAAACTCGGCAGTATTACTCCGGTTATTGAACTTCTGGAAAAGGAAGCACTAGACCATGTATTTGACAGATGCTTTCAGATTCTCTACGACCTTGGTGATGTAATTCCTCCAGTACCAGCAGAGCTGCAAGGCAGACCACTCAAGATTGAGTACGTCTCAGTTCTTGCTCAGGCGCAGAAGCAGTCAGAGCTTACCGCTATTATGCAGCTTATTGGTAACGTTGCCATGATGGCAGAGCTAAGACCAGACTCATCTATCTGGCTCGATATTGGCAAAATCATCTCCAAGATGGCAGAAATCCTCTGCCAGTCAGAACTCCTCTTACCGGAGAAAGAGGTCAAGAAACTCCAGCAAATCCAGGAAGACCTAGCACGTGAACAGCAGGCTAGTCAAGCGATACAGGAAACAGTAAGCACAGCCAAAGAGGTTGGAGAGATAAATTCAGAAAATATCGACAATCTTGCACAGAATATGGGAGTAGGATAATGCCAAAGAAAAATATCGGAGTAGTAACTAGTAACGATACCAATGAAGCTCAGGAACTCAAGAAAGACATTATGGATGAACTGCTGGAGAAACGGAGACGCAGTATCCTTTCCCTTTGTCGTAATGCTGACTTCAAAGAATATCTAGTAGGCAAACTCTCTGCTGTAATGCTCCGCTCAGACTACGGAGGTGGTGCAGAAGCCACTGCCTATAACCTTGGCAAGAGTGAAGCCTATAAAGAAATCCTCCTCGACATCAAAGACGCAGCTACTATCGCTGACACAGAATACAAAACAGCAATCAATGAAATTATAAATAACTGGTTTTATAACTAAGTGGCATGATGCCACATACAGTGTCGCGAGTTAAGCTAATTTCCTTATAAACGCTACACCCGCGGGTAAATTTATTTTCACTTTAAATCAATGGAGAAACCCATGGAAGGAGAAGCACCAACACCAGAAGCACCTCAACCAGACACACAGCCAGCACCAGAGTCTACACCCGAACCAACAGAGAATACAGGAAGTATCATCGGTAATACAGAAGCTCCACCAGAAGATACAGGCAGTATCCTTGGCAAGACTGAAAATTCTGAAACAGAAAATACTGACAAATTAGACGACCAGCCAACACCAGAGCAGCCTATAGAGTATGAAGATTTTAATTTGCCTGAAGGTCTGACTCCAGACGCAGAATCAATGTCACAAGCAAAGGAAGCATTCAAAGAACTTGGTCTATCTCAGGAACAGTCCCAGAAACTGGTAGACATGAATAGCCAAATTGTCCAGCAGGCACTAGCTGCCAAAGATCAACAGTGGCTTGACACTACCGACAACTGGGCGAAAGAAGTCCGTTCCGACCCTGAACTAGGTGGCAGAAATTTCAAGAACACAGTAGCCAGAGCCGAGAGAGCACTCGCAAAGTTTGACCAGTCAGGTGAACTCACTGATTTTCTGGTAACTACTCAGGCTGGCAATAACCCAGCATTCATGAAGTTTCTAGTCGGAGTAGATAAAGCAACCAGCGAAGACAGCTTCGAACGCGGCGGTGCTTCAGCAAAACCTCGTGAAATATCAGATGCGGAAGCCTTCTACCCAGACCAGTACAAACGCGAGCAAATCTACAATAACCTATAATGGAGGTAATAATCAATGGCACTAACAGACGCGCATATTACACTAGCTGATGTCCAGACCCGCCTAATCGGTAAAGACAAAGTAATGGGCAGGACTATCGAACTGCTCAAACAGTCTGATCCGTTTATGGAGGATATGGGCTGGGTACAGTGTAATTCTGGCAGCAACCACGAATCCAAGTACCGCACCAAACTCCCTTCCGGCAGCTTCCGAAGTGTCAACGATTATATCGGCACTTCAAAGAGCAGCTCTACTAAGCAGATCGATACTACCGCTTCCATTGAAGCATGGGCAGAGATCGACGCTGAGTTTGTCGACGGTACAGCAGCAGACGGCAAAGGCTCTGAGATCAGGGTAGATGAAGCCAAAGCAACCATCATGGGGATCGGCAATACCTGTGCTGAAAAGATTCTATACTCTTCCCTTGCCGACGATCCACGAGGCTTTGACGGTCTTGACATTCGTTTCAGCAGAATCTCTGACGACCCTTACAATATCGGCTCAAACATTATCGATGCTGGGGGCAGAGGCAATGATAATACCTCAATCTGGCTTATCAACTGGTCACCTCAGACAGTATTCGGAATCTTCCCCAAAGGCGGTACAGTAGGTGTAAAACGTGATGACTACGGCAGAAGTATTGATAAAAACGGAGAAGGCGAAGGTCGCCCAGTCTATCAGGATTACTACACCAGAAAGATTGGTCTCTGTATTGAAGACTGGCGTTCTACAGTCCGCATTGCGAATGTCGATATGAATATGCTACTTGACGGCACTATCGATCTGATAGACATTCTGACCGACGCGTACTATAAAGTACCGAATGTTGTCAGGAGTATTGAAGGTCTTAATCCTGTAATCTACTGCTCTACAGCAGTTGCTGCAGCCATGACCAAGCAGGCACAGAAGAAGACCAGCCCTATCATTATTGATAACACTCAGGGCAAACCAGTCAAAAACTTCTGGGGATACAAGATCAAAGAGTGCGACTCAATCCTCAACACCGAAGACACAATCACAAAATAAGGAAGAAATAATGTTAATTGATAAATCATGCCTGCTGGCAGAGAATACCGAGCTTGCTAACCCAGAGCATACAGTAATTGACCTCGGTGAAAAAGGAATGGGTACAGGAGGATATATCAACCTCTTCATCGAGATGGTAGCCTCTGCAGCAGGAATTACCAGCGCAACATGGAAATTCTACACAGCTCATGATAAAGACGGTACACTGGAGAAAACCGAAATCCTCTCTACCCCAGTTCTTCCAGCAGAGAAACTGAAAAAGGGTTATATCTTCGAAGTACCAATTCCGGTCACAGAGCAGCGTTACCTGATTCTTGAAATAGAGAAAGACGGTACAGCCACCGCAGGCAGATACTGGGCAGGCTTAACCACCAGCGAACAGTTTGGACATCATAACAGGGCGCAAAATTAAGGAGATAATTACATGCCATACCTATGTATAAAGAAATGTAAATTCGACGGTCATATCTGGAATGAAGGCGATTTCTACGACGGTAACCTGACAGATATTCCCAAACACTTCAAAGAAGTCGGAACAGAGACCAAGCCTGCACCGAAGAAACCAACAATCAAAGGAGCAGCTAAATAATGGGAATCACCAAAATCGATATCTGCAACCAAGCTTTGTTTCATCTCGGACTGAGTACTATCTCAGACCTTGATGACAGCTCAGACATTAATGCTATGGGCTGCAAAATATTCTACGACACCTCACTCCGCAAAGCACTCAAAGATCACCCTTGGGGATTTGCAAAGACTGAGGTAAGGCTGACAGAAGAACCAAATTCTGAGAACTACCCGAAATATCTATTCGCTTATCAGTACCCGTATGACTGTGCTTATATCCTCAAGGTGAATAATCCAGCAGGCAAACACGCTGAACCTATCGAGTATGATGTACAGGTAAATCATTCACGCACCGGAAAAGTAGTACTTACCGACCAGCCAAGAGCAATCCTTTCTTACATTACTTATCTTGATGATCCGAATCTCTATGATAGCCACTTTGTCGAGATGCTAGTATACTCACTCGCTACCAGCCTAGCAATCAAGCTTACCGGAGATTCCAGTAAGCAGAAGAATATGGCAATCGCCTACCAGAAAGCCAAAGACGAAGCCAGAGCAATTGCAGCAAACGAGAGCTATGAGAAACAGGAACTATACAATAATTTCCTAAACACCAGAAATTAAGAAAGACCCACCATGAAGATCGAGATACGCCCTGCAAAAATCAGAGATATCAAAGCCATGAAAGGCAAACTCCGCAGAGAAGACTGTCTGGAAATTTACAGACTCTTCGGCTGCAAACCATATAGTGCACTCCTCCGTTCCTATCAGAGGTCACGGAAAAACGGCAAGGCGTATGTCGGTCTTATCGATAATGAAATTGCTTGTGCGTGGGGAGTGGTGACTGATAGCGTAATAGGGAGAAAATCACGTATTTGGCTACTCTCCACTGAAGCTATGAACAAAGCACCTGTCAAGGTTGCTATAAGAACCAGACGTGAACTTGATAAACTCATGAAAGAATACCCATACTTAGAAAACGATGTCGATGCCAAGTACACCAAATGCATTGAATGGCTGCACTGGTTAGGCTTTACCATAGAAGAGTCAAGACCACTAGGCATACATAACGAATTATTCTGCCACTTCTATAAGGAGAGCAATTAGTGTGCAGTATCATGGGAGCTATCGCAGGCATATCCGGCATCATGGGTACATTCGCCAGTGCTTCTGCTCAATCACAATCAATTTCAGCACAGAATAGAGCTAACGAATATAATGCCATAGCTGCTCAGAATAACGCTACGCTTTCTGCTCAGCAAGCACAGGACGCACGTGACAGAGCAAAAGAAGACGCCAAAATGAAGGGTATGGAAGTAGCCAAGGTCATGGGCACACAGAAAACCAGATATAACGCCAGCGGAGTTGAACTTGCCGGAAGTGCAGAACAGGTAATCGGTGATACAGCCTTCTGGGGTGAATACGACAAGAATACAATTCTGAATAACGGCGAGAAAGAAGCTTGGGGTTATGAGATGCAGCAGACCAACTACCTCAATCAAGCCAATATGTACCGCGCAAACAAACAGAATAATTCCGTCTTTGGCAGTATCCTCTCCGGCATGACCAGCGTCGGCATGGGCTTAGCAACAACTTATAGGAACACGTAATGAACATCCCAACATACACACCTAGAGTCAGACAACGACCTATGAGTAACGCCAAAGTTCGCGGCGGTGCTACCGCTGCAGCCTTCGGTGCAAACAGCTCAAACGGCATGAAAGACCTCGGTAATGCACTTATGAATGCTTCCGGTAGTATTCTCTCCATGGAAAAAAAACGCCTTGCCGAAGAAGAACGGGAACGTAATAAACAGGAACGCGAAGCGGAAGCAGCATCAAAGAAAGCTGCACGTGAACAGGAACAGATCAATTACTATAATCAGCTCAATGCCTGGGAAGCATCTGAATTAAACCTGAACAATTCAACTCCAGAAGATCAGGAAGAAGCTATATCCGAAGCAACTCAGGAAATTACCGGCTCTGGGTTTACCGCAGCAAGTGAACCAGTACAAGTAGACAAATGGCAGGCAATGTACCACGCCGGTATAAAGCGGGTAGATCAGTTTGTCAGCCAGTCCGGTCTTATCGGCAGCAAACAGGCAAGACTCCGTCATAATCTTATCAGCGGTGAGATAAGCAAAATTAAGAGTGCTCAAAAGGCGGAAGCAGCAGCACAGAAGAAACTTCTTAAACAGAATGCAGCCCAGCGAGTAACCACAGCCACAGACAAACTCTTCGGCATGAGAGGACTTGATTTCGACACCATAGATGAAGGCTTTGCCGAACTCAAGCGCTCTGCATTTGATAAAGCAGAGACAGCAGGATACGAAGTCAACAGTGATGAGTTTGACTCTTACTGCAAAGCAATCACCAGCTCAGCCCTGACCAGCATGTGCGACGAACTCCTGCAGGAAGGCGACTACCTCAAAGCAGAAGCAGTAATAAAACACTATGCCCCATACCTCAATAACAAAGAGATCGAAGATACTAAAGATATTATAGAGGCTGAGAAAACTGTAGCCCTAGCACTTTCAACAAATCAGTCAGAGAGCGAGGTGCTGGCAAACACTGCTCCCGAACTCCACAAACGCATCAAAGAAGGATTTGCAGAGAAACGACTCCAAGAGAAGGAAGACACAAAACTAGCAGAGACCATGATAGACAGAGCAGTAATTAACGGTGAAGCAATTCCGCACCAGCTGGATTTGGGTAACGGCAGAACCTACAACCTTTCACCAGAAGAGATCATTACCGCGCGCAAACAGAAGATCGAACTGGCAAAACGCCCTGTAACTCCAGAAGCAGAAAAGCTCTGGACAAGTATCCAGCTAATGAGCGACGATGAAATAGCACATAGAGAATTAACCCAGAATGAAAGAGATACTCTACCAGCAAAATACCAGATAGAATACCGCAAACGTAAAGATAAAGCATTTTCAGAATGGCAAAAAGACATTGACGCTACAATCAAGTTCAACTCTTATAAAGACCGCTCAGACGACTTTACAGATACCTTAGAGGAGTTCCCAGAGACCGACCGCACTACTGTAGTAATGGACATTATGAAGAAACTAAATTCTTCCGGCACTCCTGCAGACGAAGCAAATATCATAGTAGAAATGAAGAAACGCCTAGTAAAACACGCAGTTACCATCATGCACAATAAGACTTGGACGGTAGACAGAAACATAAAATACACCGAACAGAATCCAGAAGAGACAGAGATGACCAGAGCAGAGTTCCTCAAAGCCAAAGAATCTGGAGAAAACGTCAGCTACACCGAAACAGAAGATATCCGCAAATCCTTTATCAAAGAGATAGAGACCCGCAATGTTGATAACAACGAATATATCTGGCTTGAGGACATTGGTGCATACGGCTTCAAACAGAACGGCGTAATGTGGCTAGCTGAACCTTCACACAATGGATTTACCTTTAAGAGAAAGTAAATAATGGGCATAACACTTCCAGAGAATAATAACAGTCTTGCAGACGAATTCGCTCAAGCAGACTTCTCAGAGTTTACCGAGGTAACTCCAGAGAGTCAGCCTGCGCAGATAGATGTTTCGCCTGAACTTGACGGTGAAATATTCAAGCAGGATTTCAGTGAAACCTCAACAGAGGTCGCTGGCGCACTCAAACATAACTTTACCCCAGCTCAGATAAATACTGCTCTTAAAGACCCAGTACAGACTATCATGCTCCATAGCGATGTAGATAAGGATACTGCCGAAAAGACATTAGAGCTTGCAGCCATTGCCCCAAATATCCCAACAGTAGCCTATGACGACGAAACCAGAGAGATACTCGAGTATGCAGGAAATGAACTCTCACAAAACAGAGCAATCAAGACCTATCACTATCTACAAAAAAATGTGCCAAACTTTGTCCGTTCTATTACCGATCCGAGTGCAGCAAAGATTATCATGGATGCTACTGCCAACGGCGACCTTGTCTGGTCACAGCTTCATGATCTGCTTACTGAGCGCAATGCCGGATTCTTCGGTCGCAAGTGGCAGGCTCTTAAAGCTGGCGCAAGCAGTCTAGCCAAATCTACAGGCGAACTCAACTGGGCGGTTGCAGATGTTCTCGACAAAATAAATGACGGCTATATTGAAGACCTCAATAACGGCGGTCTCTCAATAGAGCAGGAAAAATCCCAGTCAGAAGTAACCGACCTCAAGCAGCATTACAACGGTCAAATTACAGAGCTGGAACTTCAATTAGAAAAACACAGAGGCACAAATACTGGTCTAAAGCTTGCCAGGCAGATAATTGATCTTGAAGAAAAACGAGATCAAGCAGTAGAAACTATTACCGCCAGAGGTGATTCTCACTACGCTGAAGAGGTACTGATTGCCAAAACAGTAGCAGCAGACCTCAAACAGCAGACAGCAGAAATCCGCACCTATCTCGACTCTGCCCCATGGCTCAATACCCTGTTAATGTCTGACGCTTCACTCTTTGAAAAAGGAGTATCTGCAGTACCGCAGGTTATGCAGCAGGTACTCCTTTACGCTACCGGAGTCAAAGAAGCTGCACTCGGTCTTACTGCAGCCCAATCCTTCAGCTCTTCATACTCCAGAAGCCGGAAGGAAGGCGTAAGCATCCCGACAGCTCTGGTTACCGCATCACTCCGCAGTGCCATAGAGACAGGCGGAGAAGCTGTAACCTTTGGTCTTTTAAGTTCCGGTACAGGCGCAGCTAAAAAATTACTGCTCAGTCAGGCTGTAACCACCTCAGCACTCAAAGAAACCGGAAAAGCATTTGCCGTAAATGCAGTCAAGGAAGGCGGTACTGAAGCCTTGCAGAACGCACTAGGCACTGGCGTAGAAGCAGCAGGCTTCGCAATAGACAATGTAATGTCTACCTCTGAGATCGGGGATATCCTGTATAATGAAGGAATTGTCGGTAGTGCAGAAGAAGGAATAATCGGCGGTATGCTCATGCTTCCAAGCATGGCAGGAGTATCTGTAACTCAACTCAAGAGAATCACCGAAGCGAGTAAACGCACCGCAAATCTGGTAGAGCTTACTCAGAAAGCGGAAGAAATAGAAGCAGCCAGCCCGAAAGTCAAAGAGGAGCTGATAAAGTCTGTAACTCCGGTAGACCCCGAAAATACTACCGAGTACTTTCAGGATTCTTTCGAGCTTGCGCAAGCAGTAACATCTGAGATTGTGCAGGAGGTCAAGATACATGCAGGCGCACTCAAGACAATCCTTGACTCTGACTTCACCGACACCGCAGAGAAGACAAAACTTCTCAATGCTCTCGGTATTAATGAGGAAGATATCGCTATGGAAGTAGAGCACGGTGGGTACATCTCTACCACTGCCAGCAAAGCTCTAGCCTACGGTAATACTGTATTCTGGGAACAACTCGCTCCTTACACCTTGCAATATAATCAGGAGCTCACCCAAGCAGAGACCGAACGCTTTACTACAGCTCTCGACTCAATAGCCGAATCAATGAAAGAGCTGGATAACAGTGAAATAATTCTCACCCGTGCAGAGCGTGAACAGGCTGCATACAAGATGCTCAAAAAAGAATTTCCTACCAAGAGTGACGAGGAATCAATCAAGTCTGCAGCTACCATTCTAACAAGATTATTTGAGAGCATTGAGCGCGGAATAGACAGCAAAGATAAATCCGGCATTATGTCAAACATTGCTCAAGGCTTTGCCCTCCGCCGCGGTGAGAATGGTCAAATTAATTTTCTCCATAAGAACAACCTTGCAGATATCAGAAATAAACGTGCAAAACTCAAAATACAGAAAGAAACAGCCAATGCCAAGAAGACAAAACAGACCGAAAGTATCAAGCCTGAGCTTGCAGAAGTCGAATTATCAGCCCAAGAAAAAGATGAAACCATTTTCAGAACTCAGGAAGGTCTCGGTACAGCAACCACCGGTATACTGTCCACCCTCGACCCAAATACCGATATATATAATCTGAACGGTGCAGCCATTATCGAAGCCATGCGCATCGACGGTATTATTGCTGATATTGAGGTAGAGCTATTCGTTAGTGATAACCAGCTCACTCCTGAAGGAGTTGAGTTTATTGATAATGCATTACTCTCAAATATGGTTGGTAATTCCGCACTGCTTGATTCTCTCACTATCCCAGCAAAGAACAAACTCAAAGCAATCACTCCGTACCTTCTGGCGGTAGACGCACTCAATCCAGAGCAGTCAATACTTGCTGATCTGCGTCAAGCTCTGCTATACACGACTAAACTCAAAAAGAAGAAACTTACGGAGATAGACTCCAATGCTGGGAAACTAGATACTTGGTTCAACTCCAGACCCAAAGCCCATATAGAGCAAGCAGCGAGGGCATACCTACAGACTATCCGTCTCGGCAGCTCTCTAGCTAAAGACCAGTTAATAGATGAAATCATCCATTCAGGAGAAAGATTCCTCAGCAAGGCAGAGAAACAGGAAAAGCTTACACAGAAGAAAGAAGAGCTTGAAGAGGCTGAGATAGTCACCCAAATAGCAATAGAGGAAGCGCAAAACAAAGAAGCAGAACTCAAAGAATCCGCAAATAGCACCGAATCAAACTCAGAACTCATGCAACAACTAGAAGCAGCCCAAAAAGAAATTGAACTCCTTAAATCACAGAAAGAAGCACTAGCCAAAGACCGTGAGGCAGTCGAGCAGGAAAACTTCATTCTTGCTCGTAATGCTGATATTTCTCTACCCAGCGGTAAGACCATAGCTGCAGAGTTTGATATTATCGAAGCTTCCGACCTAATAATTTCTCACGATCCAGAAAGTTTTGCACCAAACCCAGACCACGGTTCTGGTCAGGAACGTAATTACCATAACGATACCGAACTCAAAACAGCAATAGAAACCAGTACCCTAGATGTCCGCAAGGTTATCAATAACTCACCGCTCCCGACTTCCGGTGCTCCAATTGTGAGCAAGGACAATATTGTCCACGGCGGAAACGGTCGCTCAATGCGTATCGCCAGACACTATAACCGCGGTCTCTCTGAGTATTCAGACTTTCTCTATCAGCACTCTGAGCACTACGGCATTACCCGTGAAGAACTCTCTAAATTCGACAGACCAGTACTTGTCCGCAGACTCACAGACGATGTTACAGACGCAGGAAGACTCTCTGCAGAGGTCAATGATGACGACACCCAATCCAAAAATCAAGCTTTAGAGAGTTACGGTCTGGCAAACAGACTCGGAGAAAACACACTCAGCATTATCAACAGTATTGAAGATAATCAATCTGCCCGTGACTTCATAGCGAGCAACGGTTCAGAGTTAATTGATGCCTTGCTTGCAGACGGGGCAATTGCCCAGAGCGATATCGCCAGACTCTACGACAGTAAGAATAATGTTGTTACTGAAAACGGCAAGATCATTATAGAGAATGCTCTCTTCGGTGCAGCTATCCATGACCTCGATGTGATGTCCGCTCTTGCCGGTAACCGTGCTATCAAGAATAAAGTAATCATGATCGCCCCACTGGTAGTCTCTACTCAGAAACGCCCTGACTGGGATATATCAAATCTTCTCCGTATCGGTGCAAAGCATATCATAGCCAAAAATAACAGTAAAGGCGGTAAAAGCTGGTCTGACTATATCGCTCAACAGGAACTATTCACAACCGACTTAGAGATGGACAAAAACGGTATAGGAGTGAATATCGGTATCTGGCTTGAGAAAACCCCAGCAAAACAACTCCGTCAAGACCTTACCAGCTACATAAACAAAATTCCAACCGGTACAGCCGGCAGCACCGACCTCTTCGGTGGCAATGCTAACTATACAGTTACAGAAGCACTGGCAGAACTGTTAAATCTTGAGGTCGAAGAAATTAACGCCAAGGTGCAAACTTTTACAACCGGCAATATTGATAACGAGTTAGAGCAAAACACAGAATCAGTTGTAAAGGATAAGTTGACAACTGAAAATACAGAATCACCAGTATACTATCAGTCAGCAGAACTCTCTCCAACCGAGGAAGAACTCGAAGCAGCAGCAATCCAAGAAACAGCAGAAGCTGATAGTGCAATCGACCCAATGCAGGTACTGGAAGACAATATTCTTTTCTACAGTCGAATATATAATGTAATGGATGAGAGCGGAATAGGCAGTTTAGCCCTCGGTAGAGCTTGGGAATACCTGCTTACAGCACAGGAATCCTATAATCCAGATAAAGGCAGCTATGAAGGTTGGCTCAAACAAGCAATCAAATTCGCCTGCATGGATGAAGCTAAAAAACTCCGTCGTCACTTCAAGGAACAAGGTTCTCTTACCTCTCTAAACTCAGACGGCGAATTCGAAGACGCATATTTCGAACCAGTTGCCAAAGGCATGAGTAATGAAGAGATTGACGGCAAAGTAGCCAACGCTATCGGTGAATTTCTAGCTGGTGATGACCGCTGGGCAAAACATAAACAGGTGTTTGATCTATTCCGAGATGGTGTAAAACAGCAGGAGATAGCAGCCAAGCTTGATATTACTCAAGGTCGAGTCGCCCAAATTATCAAAGAGATCGGCAAAGATAAAGAGATTCAAGAGGTCGAACGCATTACCCGAGAAAACATCTTCTACAAGAATAACGGTGATAATTTCCGCGGTAAAATCACTTTCAATGAAGAAACCTTCAGCTCTCTTATCACTCTTGCAAAATCAGGTGATGTGATGACCTTCTTACACGAGACCTCACACTTCTACCTCGGCACGGTAGAGCAATTAGTAAATAACGGTAAAGCCAACGAAGACCTTACAAAACTATACAACGATATTAAGAATGCACTTAATGTAAAAGACGGCAAGAGGCTGTCCTCCAAGAATCATGAGTACTTTGCTCGTTCATTTGAAGCGTACTTATCTAGCGGTAAAGCTCCAACCAGCAGTCTGCTCAAAGCATTCAACACTCTCAAGCGTTTTGCAGCAGAGGTATACCGCTACCTCAAAGAGACCTTTGGCAGAGACAATATCAGCCCTGAGATACGCGATGTCTTTGACAGAATTCTAGCTACAGACGAAGAACTTACCAGATACCGCAGTGAGAAGAACCTCTCAAACACTGCAGAATCAGTATTCGCTGACGCCAGAAAAACAGCTTTTGGTGATGAATCAACCGAAGAAACAGAACAGAAACGCCAAGCCAGACGCGAACGTCAGGAAGAACGCTTATTCAAAGCAGTACAAATTTCATTCGCCAAACACAACGGTTATCAGAACGCCAAGAAAGCAGCCGAAAAAACAGTCTCTGAAACCCCATTCTACGCAGCTATTGACGAAATCATAGAAGCAGGCGGAATCAGTTACAACACTATCAAAGAACTGGTTGGCAAGAATAACGCCAAATTTCTCAAACGCCACAACACTAAAGATAATGAATTTATTACCAGCAAAGAATCAGAGATAATTCTTGAAGACATAGCCAATCGCCACGGCTACGCAGATAGAGATAATCCGGTTGACGGTTTTCTCAGTGATCTCATATCCAAACCTACCACCAAAGAAGCAATTAATATAATGTATACAGAAAATAAAGAGATTGTAACGAGCAGACTTAGAGAGGAACTCCGCAATCGTGAACTCCTTCGTACCGAAGATACCCGTGACGAGATTTCCGACATGCTCTTTGATGTCGTTGCTCTACGCATGGCTTTTGAAGAGGTACAGCAGAATACAGGTAAGAAACGGGAATACTCTACTCGCGCCAAAGAAGCAAGAGCTCGCGCCCGTGAGCGCAAACAGATCATTGAAGAAAAGGTAAAAGCAGAACTCGACTCCTTGACAGTCCTCAAAGCTGCAGACTATAAATTCCGCCAGCGTGAAGCCAATAAACGCGGTCGAGAGGTAGATAATGAACTGATCAGGTTACGCGGTATGCTCAATAAGAAGAAGCTACAGAAGAAGGTCTCTTCTGAAATACTTGATAAGATCGAAGCTCTACAGTCTGAACGCGCCTACTGGCAACTATCAGCCAAGCTCTCACTGGAAATAAATGATGAACTCCAGAAGCAGGTCAAGTCCCTAGGTCTTCGCCGACTCCAGACCAAGCTCAATTCTGTACGTGAAGACTATAAAAAGGCTATCCTTGATCTAATCTATACCTACCGCCTCCCAGCAACCATCAGAGAGAAACGCTTAGACCTCAACCTGCTCCAGCGACACAATACCAAGCTGGAAGATTTTAACAGTACCATGCTCCAGCCACATGAAGTAAGCACTCCAGTCAAGGAACGCTTTACCCTCGATACCGACCCAACACAGTTAATGTCAGACTGGATCAGACAGAAAGAACGCAGAAGCAAGGACTCAATCAATAACTCAAGCGACCTTACAGCCGGATTAATCAAAGAACAGCAGCCAACCGACCAGAGCGCGACCTATATGGATATGCGATGGGCAGACTTTACCGAGGTTGCAAATCTAATAGAGTCATATATCCAGCTTGGTTCAGAAGAACTCGACGTACTCAAACACAAGAACGCCGAAACAGTAGACGCTGCAGTCGCTCTACTCGAGAAAAACACTACAACACAAAGTGACAAGAAACTTATGAACGGTGAAACCCAATCAGAAAAGAACCGAGTAAAACGTTTCCTCAGAGAGCTGCAAGCCAATAAAACAGATACCCTCCGCAAAGCATACCGCGGTATTACCGCAACATTCGCAATGCAGGAGTTTGATATGCTGAGAGCCGACGGTTTCAAACGAGGCTTCTATTATAAAGTATTTACCAACTTCCGCAGTGCAGCGATTGATTTTAATAAACGCCACAACAAAATCAGCTCAGAACTTGAACCTCACTACAAAGTACTCCAACAGGAAGTAAATCGCCTCAAAGCTGAACACGGCAGAAAACACGTAAGCATTGCAGGACTAACCCCACCGGAGAATTTCAGAGAGAAATACGGCGACTTTACAGTAGATAACATTATTGCTATGTGCCTAAATATGGGTAATGACGCGAATATCTACGCTCTAATAGAAGGCATGGGCTTTGGTTCAGATAAATACCAATCATGGCTGCAGACTCTTGATGAAGGCGAATTCGCCAGAATGACCCAGAAGGAAATCTATGACCAGCGCATAGAGTTTGCCCGCAAAGAGCTAGATATTATCCAAAGCCAGCTCACAGCAGAAGGCTGGCAGGCAATCCAAAATATCTGGAAGACCACCGGCTCACTATTTACTGATTTAAACAGCGCATCATACAAGATGTACAGAAAATCACTTACAGAAGAAACACCGACTCAGCTCACTATCACTAGTACAAAAGACGGACAGACACTCACACTCGAAGGCGGATACTACCCGCTACGTTACGACACCAGACTCACCAGCTTCAAGAGTAATGAAGACTCAGAAGAAGTAGAACTAAATGATAGACGTAACGGCATCTTCGGCACTACAGGCATAAATAAAGCTTCAATGTTCAGCCGTATGCGCAGTGCAAAAGATAACGCTCCAGTAGTCAGACGTCCAGTACTGCTTGACCTGAATGTGCTTCCACAGCATATCGACGATACTATCAGAGTTATTACCCACGGCGCACTTATCAAAGAAACCCAGCGCATCTTCAACAATCTTGAGTTCAAAACTCTATACGAAAAGAAGTACGGCAGAGATAAATATATCAACCTGATCAAATGGCTGCACTATCAAGGCAATCCGCGAATGTACCAACCAACAGGTATCCACGGCAAACTCTTTAATTCAGCCCGCTCACTCTTTACAGTAAAAGCTTTAGCTTTGAATGTTGGTGTTGCTGGCAAGCAGCCATTATCACTACCAAGTGGTATCAATGAAATGAATCTCAATGGTAAAGGCAGACTTGACGGTTATAGAGCATTT
Source organism: Planctomycetota bacterium (assembly GCA_965140405.1). Classification (GTDB taxonomy): domain Bacteria; phylum Planctomycetota; class SZUA-567; order SZUA-567; family SZUA-567. The sequence goes on along the minus strand of OZ223208.1, from coordinate 3,272,547 downwards.
GCTGACGGAGTAAGCCTCATCGCTAGAGGTGCAGCCAATAGTATTAGCAAGGGGAAATTACAGAACGAAGCCATTGACTTTGTCTTTACCGCTTCCGAGTACATGAAAGACCGAGATCAGGGCGCATACAATCTGCACCTCTCAGATATGCGCACCAGAAAACTCTCCGATCCTAAAATGTTTATTAACGGTAGGGAAGTCACCCGAGACAAACTCACCAGCTACTCATTCGCAATGGTACACATGGCAGATAAAGCAGCAGTAATGCCGCTTTGGATGGGCGCATTTACCCAATCACTCAGAAATACAGGCGTAACCATGACCTCAAATCTGCATGATATGTTGAACCCAGATTACGAATTTACAGGAGAGGTAAAAGATGCGATAGAGTACGCCGACCACATTATCAGCATGACCCAGCCGACAACTCTATCAACAGACAAAGCCCCGATCCAGCTCGACACCCTCGGCAAGTCATTCTCTGTCTTCATGACCTATACTCTCAGAGCACTGAACAAAGCCAGTTACTACAAAGACAAACTAAAATCCAAAGAGATGAGTACAGACGAAGCAATCCAGACCTTTATCGAGATGTTCGTCCTCCCAGCACTGATCAGCACCATAGCCGGATACGTCCTCGCTGGTGATGATGAAGAGAAAGACTTATCAGATTTCGCCTTAGACCTCGGAGTAGAAACAGTAAATCAGGTAAAAGGAACAATCCCGTTTGTCCGCTCGGTAGGCTTTGACAGATACGGTCAGAACCCGCTCACCATTCCAGCAATGGAGATAGGCAGAGACTTCTGGAAACCGGTAAAGAACACCTCACAACAGAAATTCCTTGAAGCCACTTACTCCGCAGCCTGCATCGGCTCAACAGTCGCAGGCGCACCAATAGATAACGGCGTAAAGAGCGTCAATAAAATCTATAACCTCGTTACCACCGGAAGTACCAAAGGAGATAAATAACAATGCCAGTGCTCAACAATTACGACGTTATAGAATACTACGGTAACAACAGCGGCAGAACTTTCAACTTCCTGTTCCGCTGTTACTCACTTGATCACCTCATAGTCGAGCTTACCGACATAAATGGTGTCAATGTACAACTCACCCGTAATATCGACTACACAGTAATCGGAGGTCTCAGTAACGCTGGCGGTATGGTAATTTATCCTCTCCAGCCAGAGAAACCTCTACTCGCTACCAATGAGACACTTCGTATATTTCGGCGTACTTCGCTTGAGCAGGATATAGATTTTCCGCCTTACCAGCAGAATATAGAAAACGCTCTGGATAAAAATGTCATGCTTCTACAGGAGATGCAATCAGTAATCCTCAGCGCAAACGATGTCCTCAGTAATACTCATGAAGCCCTGCAACTATCCCAGACTGCAATAAATACCGCTAACTCAGCAAAGACTGACGCAGGCTCAGCTCTATCCTCCATTACTCAGGCATTGGATACAGTCAATCAATCAGAGTCAAAGATAGACCTTATTATAGAATTTATTAATGATATTACCAATACCTTAGAGTTAGAAACAGGTACAGAAAACTTCTTTACCGTAGCTGGTAGCCTAGAGGCTCAAATAGCAGAGCTTACCGGTAGAGTAACCGAACTCACCAATGTCCTAGATGACAAGATAGACAAAGACCCGATTATCAAACTTATCACCTCAACAGGAGAAATCCTTACCGACATCAACGATAACATTATCCATATCCCATTCAGAAAGGAAGCCCATGCCTGAAACTATCAACAAATACCTCAGCGATATCCCTGTAATAGAGTTTTCAGACGAAATTCAGAATACTGTAACTGACTCACATAAAGCAGACACCGATCAGTACCTAGACAAAGGCGGAGATAGCGAAGTTTCAGCAGCTCATATCAGAGAGGTAGTAGACGCCTATCGGGTAAAGACTTCACCGCCAGACCCATTCGGAGTAATAGACAATACAGTAACCGACCCTAAACTCCAAGCATGGCAGCAGACTCTAGCAAGCGCTGGTGAAGTAGTCCAGAACAATATCAACCTCGGTATAGGCACAATAGACAGTACCGGCAAAGATCACCTCAGAAAGAACGGAGTTACTGGTGGCAGCGGTGCATTCGAGAATTGCTGTGTAAGACCGGACGGGTATGTTGTATTCGCCCCATACAGCAGTAACGGTGTTGGCTTGCTCTCACCAGACGGTTTATTCAGACGAGATATCCTGCATAATCAGGGCGCAACCGCCAATAACTGCTGCTGCTACTGGAAAGAGAACGACGTAACAATCTTCTGCCCTCACACCTCTACCATGATCTCAAGACTCAACGCAGACAATACCTTTGAGTCATTTATTGATCACGGTCAGGGAAGCGCAGCATTCATGGGTTGCTCTCCACGATATGACGGCAAGATTATCTTTACCCCATATAATTCCCCAGCAGTCGGTATTCTCAATGAGGATTACACCTTTACCATTACCGAACCACACGGGAGAGGTGCAACCAATTATTCATATCAGGGGAAGTCAGTTCAGCGAGCAGATGGCAGTATGGTATTCCCGCCTCACTATTCTAATGATATCGGTATACTGAATCCTGATAATTCATTCATCACGATACCGCATGGACTCACTACATCATACAAATGTATGGACGCAATCCTCAGACCTGATAACGTAGTTGTATTCGTCCCAACGTACAACAATCCCCATATCCTCTTACTCTACCCAGACAACAGCGTAGAAATTATCGAGAACCAATGCTGGTCAAGTGCAAGCTACTCAGGTTTCAGCGGTGGGCTACTCTTGCCAAATGGAGACGTACTATTTATCCCGTACTACAATAATCTATACGGAGTCTTCCACATGGATAATACATATTCAATCTTCCCGACACTCGGCTCTACCTATTACAATTACGACGGCTGCCTCAGACTAAACGGCGACGTAATCATGTCACCATACAACGGAGCATACGGAGAAACCCTAGACCTAAATTTCAGATATAACTTCGACAAAGAATTTTTGATAAGGAGATGATATGCAAGTACAGTACAAATTAGACCCACTCGGCAAAGTAGAAAGCTTTTCTATACTTAAAGACACGGAAACACCAGAAGCAGGATTTATAATAGCTGACTCAGAACAAGAGTTTGAAAGAGTTACAGGTTTCGACCTCAGTAATACGACTTGCGAATACAGTACCAATAAATCCAGTCTCAAAGACACCGACACAGAACTGAGTCGCCCACTCGAAGACGTAATACTCGCACTAATCAAAGCTGATATTGACCTCCCTGCAAAACTCATCGAAAGAGTAATAGACAAGCAGACAAAGCGCAACCGATATCTAGGAAAAGACGGAGTAATCGTCACTAAGAAAGGTTCATGCTACCATACAAATAAAGACTGTCCAAGTCTTATAGATTCAGAAATAGGCTACATAACCGAAGCCCAAGCAATTAGTGATAAATTTTCTAAATGTCTCAAGTGTACCCCGAGTCGGGGCTGACATTTACTAAAGATTTTGTTTGATCACTGGTAAATTATAAAACACTCAAAAGGGAAATATCTATGTTTGGAATACAAAGCACAATAATCAAAATCGTGACAATCATTATAGCTGGGATAGTTCTAATCTGTATCGGCACAACCGCAGGCTGTGCGCCACTCAGAGCATCACTTGCCAGTAAAGAGGTAAATCAGAGTTATGATAATTCAATCGAAATGCCGGATGGAGTAACCGTTTACGACCCAGTAGAAGCAATCAAAGTAAAAGCAGACGAACGGGTAGCACTAGTCCGAGCAGAACAGGAAAAGTGGCGTTTACTGGTCTGGGTAATCGGTATCGGCGGAGTAATCGTCACTCTCTTCGCCCTCTTTATCCGCTCACCACTAGACAGAGACAGAAAAGGAGTTATTGATGGATAACAACAGCAAGATCGACAAAATGTCAGACGATATAACAGATATCAAGGTAAGCATGGCACGCATGATCGAGAAGCTCCACGACACACCTTGTACACACCTCTTAGCCCACATCAGCAGCCAGAGCGAAAAGATCAAAGACCTGCACAATAAACTAGAAGCCCATATCGAAACCTACCACTCCAGCAAAAACTCTCGCGCTAACTGGGTAGCCATAATGACCGCTCTCTGCGCTCTCGCCACACTAGCCGCCGTTTTCTACAAAGGATAAGTCGGCAGACCGACAGGCAGTTTGTTTAAGCGCATATACAAGGAGAGAGATAACCGTGAACACTAAAACCAAAGACGATTACCGTGATTTTGCAATAGCCTACGTCGGCAACGGCAACAACGCCACACAGGCAGCCGAATCCTGCGGACTCGATAAGAGCAACGCCAGCAGACTAATGAAGTACCAAGCAGTCCAAGAAGCAATCACCGAAGCAAGAATGCAGCTAGCTGAAATCACCGGCTGCACCAAAGAGTCAATAATCGGTATGGTACAGGATATTTACAGAGATCTAGACCGCCCGAGCTTGATCGAGTCAGCCACCGATGCTGCCAAACTTGCCGACACCCGCCTCAAATGCCTCGACCGCCTAATAGAAATCTGTGGACACAAAGCCCCATCAACAACACAACATTTACAGGCCTCCGGCACAAGCTCATACCTAGCCCAAATTATTGAATCAACAGTAAAATAATACTGTTGACAATATTGCGGAAATTAATATCATACAAATATAAAGTATTTCTTTTACTCAAAAAAAAGGGTTAGTTATGAGCAATGAAAAATTTAAAAAAAGTGATCTATTTAAAAAAGCTATAGCAGTTTTTAATGAAAATGGCATAACTAAATCTAATCCTTTGTTACTTGGAAGTGACAAAATGAAAAATATTTTTAGTCAAATTTTTCCATTTAATATTAGTATGGGAGGAGAAGGTACATTTAATTTCTTTTGGAAAGAAGATCCAGTAATCGGAAAATTTATTATAATTCAGTCAAAAAATGATAAAGAATTCTGCTATATTGATGCAAGTGATGAAAATGCAATTAATGCAGCAATAAATAGCTTACAAGAAGAAGAAAACTAATTCGATTGTCTAAATAAAATATCTATGCCAGAATAGAAAGAATATTCTGGCATAGATATTTTGCTGTCACATACATACCCAAAAACCAATTAAATCTATGTTTTCCACCAAAAAGTTGCAGCCCTCTGCCTCAAATGTCTCGACCGCCTAATCGGAATATGCGGACACAAAGCTCCCGCCACACTCCGTATTTACAACTCTCAGAAACAAGCTCAGACCTAGCCAAAAATATTGAATCGCTGAGAAATAAATTTATTTGCAAACATTTCTTTTAAGAGTATGATTTTAATATATTAGATACTATTATAAAGGAATATCATGTCTGTACCAAGTTATCAAGAGTTTCTAAAGCCACTTCTTGAATATTCAAAAGACAAAGAAGAACATACAATAAAAGAATCCGTATATGCTTTGAAGCAAATTATGAGTATTTCAGATGAAGACTTCCAAATTCGCTTAAAAAGTGGCGAGTTAGTCTTTTACAATAGGCTATGCTGGGCAAAAAGCTATTTAACAAAAGCACTACTTCTTAACTCTACTGGGAGAGGAAAATTTCAAATAACAATCCGTGGTTTAGAATTTAATAATAATAATCAATCTGCTATTACATCAAAAGATTTGCTTGTTTTTGATGAATTCAAACAATTTATGAGACCAAATTCAAACAATAATGACGACATAAACGAACCAAAAGACGCTAGCTCCGAAACTCCTGAAGAATTATTACAAGATAGCTACAACACCATTCGCAATAATTTAAAAAGTGAATTATTAGATGCAATTATGAATAACTCTCCTAGTTTTTTTGAACAACTTGTAATAGACCTTATGCTTGCTCTCGGGTATGGAGGCAGTGATTTCGATGCCGCTACTCTTGTAGGCAAAACTGGGGATGAAGGAATTGACGGAATTATTAAGGAAGACACTCTTGGGCTTGACGTTATTTATTTGCAAGCCAAGAGACATGAAAACAGTATTGGCAGACCTGAGATTCAAAAATTTGTTGGTGCACTACATGGAAAGAGAGCCAAAAAAGGTGTATTTATTACAACCAGCTCTTTTTGTCAAACAGCTTATGAATATGTTAATACTATTGAACCAAAAGTATCTTTAATTGACGGCAAAAAACTTACAGATTTAATGATAGACTATAATTTAGGAGTTAGCAGGCACTCTTCATACGAAATCAAAAAAATTGATTCAGACTATTTTGACAATAATATTTAATGTAGTATTTAATATCAATATTTTTAACCAAAATTTTAGTTTGTAATAGTAAACATTGCTTCAATATAATCTATAGTATACTAAAATAAATTAATGGAGGACTTATTATGGGTGAACCAAATGAAATTATTAACGTAACTCCTGAAAATTTTTTACAAAATGCAAATTCATCTGTTGAAGTAATGCTATCAAGTATTCGACCATACTGGAAAAGCAAAAGGTTAATTGAAAGAGTTGAGAAACTATTACCAATTGATCCTAGTAGTGCTTGTCAAAGATTATTAAATGCTGCAATTCATGATTTAAGAGATAAAATTAAAATTGCAGGCATTGATATTGCTTCAGAAGCAGCAGAACAAAATAGATTACCCTCAATAAAAAATAATGACGATGTTGATAATCTTGATACTACAAAAGTTATCTACTTATCTTACTACATGGGATTATTAAATAGAAAAGAATGGAGAAAACTTCTTAGATCGTATGATATTCGTAAAGATCTCGAACATGAAGATGATCAATATGAAGCAGAAATCGAAGATTGCATTTATATCTTTAAAACAAGTATAGATATTGTACTATCTCGAGATCCAATTGAAATTCTCCAACTAAATGATATTATGGGATTAATCGACGTTCCTGAACCAATAACAATATCTAAAAGTATAATTGAAGATTATTCTCATACTCCAGAACCACGACAATCTCAAATATTTGGTTACTTAATTAATAAGGCACTAAATGCAGAAAGTTCGGATATTATTAGGCAAAATGCATATATCTTATTAGGATCTTTAAAAGATCACACAAAGAGAAACGTAATAATTAAATATGCTGAAAATATGACAAATAAGATTGGTCGTAATACACCAAGTTTATTACAAATAAAGGTGTCATATTGCGCGAACCTCTTGCCATATTTAAAAAACAGGCAGAAACATCAATATTTCATGACTTTATCCAATGAAATGAAAAGGATAAGCTTCAGGTGGCAGTCTTATGAAAAGCATGGAGATTTTTTACAAAATTTAATTGAGGTTGGAGGGTTGCTATATTGTCCAGATGAGTTGCATTATGAATTTATCGAATGGCTTGTTCTATGTTATATTGGCGAGAAAGGCGGTTATGGTTATTATGGCTCAAATAGAAAAGTGTTTTATAGTGATACTGGAGCAAGTTTAGCATATAGTATATTACAGGATTTTTCTACAAAACTTAAGTCATATCTTCAAGATTTAGTTGATAATAATGATACAATTAAAGAAGTCATTACTGATAAGAATGTTGCTCGAAGATTTGAAGATATTTTTGATTTAGCAGAGAACTCTGTTACTGCTTAATTTTTATTTTAACTTATAAATTTAATAAATTATGAGTAATTATAATTATATTATATGTATTAGTTATGACATTTTATGACATTTGTCGGCAGAATTATTTTCTCAACGCGCTCATTGTCATAGAGAATATTTTGATGCTCTACTTAATACGAGTATTCATAGTCAGATCTTTTCATTCAATATAGTACACAGCTTACTGAGTACCGGATAGTATGAATTATTAATCAGCTCAACTGCTTCCTCAGCTATACTCTCCTCATAAGTATGAGTAAGTAAATTCCTCTTCTGAAGCCCATCAAGAAAGACTTCTGCTTCACTCTCAGAAATATATCCTGCCTCAAAACTCCTTCTGATAACACTCCTCGGGCTCTTTTCCTCATACCCTTCATAGTCGAGCAAATCTTTTAGTGTCTTCCAAGCCAGCTCAAAAGTAAATTCAAAAATATGAACAAGACCTGCGACCTCGAGATAGTTATATTCAGTATGCTGACAAGCATCATCAAGTTGCCTATATGCTTTATTATAATTTGACAATCGCTGTTTCCAACGAATATCATCGGAACTCAATTTACTCTCCTATTCATTTACCTTCCAAGAACCTTCCTTGCGTGAACCAATACGAGTAATTATACCAGATTCACGAAGTTTTTTCAGCTGTTTCTCTACCGCTCTTGTCGAAATACCTAATTCAGCAGCAAGCATATTTGTAGTTACCTTGCTATCCAACATGATCATTTCAAGTATCTTTTCCGAACCTAGTCGTTTGTTTTGTGGGTTGTCTTCTATCTTGTTGTCATTAACGGTATTATCTTGTGTGTTTCCTTCCCATTTACCGCCGTCACTAAGCGGGATTATTGCCTCAAAATTATCAGCATCATTCAACTCTGGTTTTGTTCCCGTGTAGATATTCACATAGTGATTCAGGTTTCTTACTCCAGAGCCAAGCTCATCGGCAAGGCTTAGCTGCTCTTAAACTCAACCTTTATGCCTTCACCAGAATCTATTAATTTTCTAATCTTAGTACAATTCATTTTATTCCCTGCTACTACTATACAGTAATCCTTAACATATTGTACAGTGCTGCTATATTAGCTCAATATATTTCTTATTGTACCATAACGGCTTATAAGACAATAAGAAATTCCTTATTGTACGAAAACGCATTAACGTACAATAAGGGCAAATAAAACAAAGTAATCTGTATCGTATTATGGTCTACAAAAGTCTTTGCTAGGCAACTTGCGACAAACTTGCGACACGACTTATGACAACTTACGACGCGGGTATAGAACCCGCGTCTGAGCATTTGACCTAATCAAAAATTGAAATGAAAATATACAAATAGAGACTGCTACAAAAATATATAGTAGTATCTATAAGTTACAGTATATTTTCTATTTTACTTCACTCATAATCAGCCTAATCATTTCGGTTTTTTCGCTATCTGGGAGGGGTAGTTTGTTAACGGCAATTATTGCCGCTGCCAGAGAGCTTTTTTTAGGCTGTTTTTTACCCTCTAACTCATTGCTGTCACTTAGTTTATCACCACCATCACCCTGAACATTATTGCGCCTATTTTTCGCCACCTTGTGATTTTTAAAATCCTGTAACATATTGTTGTTATTCGGTGTTACAATATCACGGGTGCGGGTTCGATTCCCGCCGCCAAACCCCATCCGCATAAGTCCATATTCATTCAAAATAGATGAAAAATAACGACTTACAAAAAACGTCTCTCCGTACTCGTCCACAAAAAGTTCTTGGCATCTACCACACATGGGGTATTTATAGGGGTATATTCAACCGTAAAAAACAGGATACCCCCAAATGTTAACAGACAGAGCTATTATCAACCTAAAACCTAGAGAAAAATCCTACAAGAAGTCAGACAGTGGTGGATTCCACTTGTTTGTTTCTACGTCTGGTGGAAAGCTATGGAGAATGAAGTACCGCTTCAATGGCAAGGAGAAACTTCTTAGTATTGGTTCATACCCTACCGTACCGTGACACTAGCTAGAGCTAGACAACGCCGAGAAGAAGCAAAGGTTTTGCTCTCTGAAGGTATCGATCCGTCAGAGCATAAGAAGACAGTGCAGAAGTGTCTTGAAGGGGAATCGCCTAACAGTTTTGAGAGGCTTGCTAGAGAGTGGCATTTGAGGCAGCGTAAAAGCTGGTCTAAGAATCATGGTGATAAGATACTCAGACGGTTAGAGAATGATATCTTTACGTTTATTGGCAAGAAGGATATTGCTGAGATTAAACCTCTTGAGTTACTAGAGGTTATCAGGCGTAAGGTCACTTTGTGATTCACTGTGCTTTGAAACAGTCGCCTCTATTCTTTGTAAGACCGGGCGAATTGAGGAGAGCAGAGTGGTGCGAGTTTAATATTCCTGATACAGTATGGACAATCCCAGCAGAGCGCATGAATTGAAAGAGAAGCATATCGTTCCACTCTTAAAACAAGCAATTGTAATCCTTAAAGAGTTGCATCGATTTAGTGGTGAAGGGAAATACCTATTTCCAAGCATCCGCACAGATAGTCGCCCAATTAGCGACAATACAATAAATGCAACACTAAGACGTTTAGGATACAGTAAAGAAGAAATGACAGCCCACGGATTTCATTTAATGGCTTCAACATTATTAAATGAACAAGGTTGGAATCGTGACGCAATTGAACGTCAACTTGAACATGCTGAATGAAATAAGATTCGAGCATCATGCAATTTTGCTGAGTACTTGCAAGAACTAACAGTTATGATGCAAGTATGGTCTGATTATCTCTCGAAATTTAGCTTTAGAAATTTTTGAACGTTTTTTGTACCTTTTAACCATTATGACATAATGACTTAAGCATGATCTTTGTCAAGTTATCTTGTCATGAGCCTAATCTTTTGCTAACTGGCATTATGTGCAACTGTTACCGGAAAGAATAGAAAAAAACTCGGATATTTGCCGTTATATTTCGATAAATAACCTAGTCTTCTATTCGTTGTGTTTTGGGCATAAGTATAACAAGGGTTTGGGTATGATAATAATTAATGATTTGTTCAGTAGTATTATATCTAGGATTAAGTCGGGCGCAGTAAAATTATTTCTGATTTTTGGGGTATATGCACTCATTATATTTCCAGCAATGGCGGCTGAGTCGGATATTATAAAGGGAGAAAGTATTGCCAAAGAAAATCTTAAGACTGTCAGTGAGCGTTTAGAGCTGCTGGAAAAGCTTTTGGTCGCAGCAAAATCCCCTGATAAAGATTCAGACAAAGATAAGACCCAGCCGATAACCGCTACATTGAATAAGTTGACCGCCGAGAATAGTAAAAAGTCTAAGACCGAGATGGATAGTACTACATTGGTCGATGGTCCCAGTATTTGTCAGGTTAGTGTAAGTAATTATAATACCGTAAGTGTTCATGCCCAGAACGTAAAAATTTCGACAATCATTCAGGAATTATCTGTTAAATCCCGCAAAAATATTATCCTTGCCGCCGGCTCTGACCGTGTAGTATCAATGACCTTTTATACTGTACCGTTTTATAAAGCACTGCGAACTATGCTCGATGTGAATGGATTGTCGTATGTCGAGAATAACAATTTCATTGAGGTATTTACCAAGGAAAAGATGAGCAAGCGGATTCAGGGTAAGAATGGAATGGATACCAAAATTTTTCGACTTAATTATTTGCGTCCCAAGGATGGCTTGATTGCGGCGCAGGAGCTTCTGTCTGCTGACGGGAAAGCGCAGGTGATTGATGATGATAAAGATATTGATGATGATGATGATGATAATAATAGTGATGAGAGTGATCGTGTAAATAAGGATCCGGTGTATAAGCCGAATAAGCAGCGTTTTGCACTGAACAGTGCTCTGGTTGTCTATGATTATAAGGAAAATATTGAAAAAATTTCTGATCTGATTGTTAAACTGGATAAACGTCCGAAACAGGTTCTACTGGAAGCGACAGTACTCGAAGTTACTCTTAATGATGATAATCAATTTGGGATTGATTTTGCGATGTTAAGTAATATAAACCTTAATAATTATTTCGGTTTTGATAATGGTGGCGTGGAGAATTTTGGTGGCGGCAATACTTCCGGGGGGCTTTTGGCAAGTGATTCGTTTAAAGGCGGGATAGCAGTAGGTGATGCGGCTCTTCTTGTAACTGCTCTTGATAAGATAACTGATGTGTCTGTATTATCGAAGCCGAAGGTGTTATCACTAGACCGGCAGCGTGCTAGGGTAATGGTTGGACAAAATGTCGGATATCTGGAGACCAGTTATTCAGATGATCAGATTGTGCAGTCTGTAAAGTTTATAGAATCCGGTATCTCACTTGATGTGCGGCCATACATAGTTGAAGATGGCAAAGTGCGTCTGGTGCTGGCACCACGGATATCGGATGTAGTTTTTAATGAGCTAACTGATGCTAATAATAATACGCAGAAGGTGCCGCAAGAGAACGTGCAGACAGTTGCAGCGGATATTGTGGTACCAGGAGGCGCGACAGCGGTTATAGGAGGTCTGTTTGTTGAAGAAACTTCGGCGATCCGCACTCAGGTTCCGGGGTATGGGAATATTCCTATTCTTGGAGCGATAGGGCGGTCGCAGACAGATAAAGTTGTTCGAAAAGAACTTATTTTTCTTATAAAGCCGATTGTAATGAGCGATGATGAGATGGAGAGTATTGGTAATAATGCTATATGCGACTCGAAAGAGATGCTGGCTGGTATGCGTAATGGTTTGCTGCCATGGAGTAAGTTACGGCAGTGCCGGCAGCTCAACCTTCGGGCGTATAGAAGTCTTCTCACTAATAGTAGAGATATCTGCTTTTGGCTGTATCGGCGTTCGTTGCAGCTCCGTGGTGATCAGTGTGAGGTTTGTAAGGAGTTGAGCGATATAGCTGAGAAGGAGTATTGTTCAGCCGCTGATGATCAGTTGTATAAGAGTATAAATAATTTTATCGGAGTTGTCGGGGTTGATGGTAAGAATGTTAATGAAGAGGATTCTGAAAAATCCTGTAAGCTGGCTGAGAACACTGCAGAGATAGTCGATGATGAATATAGTATGCCTGAAGGTATAGAAGATGAAATGCTGGGGCAGAAGCTTAAGGAATCTGAAGGAATTAAGGAGAGTATAAAAGCCGGACTGCCAGAAAAAACAACGGCAGCAGCAGGTACAATTGAATTACCGGTAGAACAGCGTCCAGCATATTTACAGCAGGATAATGAACTGCTGGAAGAGGACATGTATGCGGATTATAACGATGTTTGTGCAGGGGTATAGCCGATGGGAATAGAAATGAATGATATTACAATAAAAGGTGGTCAGATAATTTGCGGCGCTGTCCTGTTGTTGTTGTCACTTGGAGCTAGTGGCTGCATGTCCGGGGGGGAGCGTCATGGGAAATATACTGCTGAAGCTGCAAAAAAACTCAATGAGAACAAGGAAAGAATGGATGCTGCCTCTGCCTATGAGAAAGCAACACAATTATTTACAATGGGTAATCTTAGTGAAGCCCTGGAGCAGGTTGATGCATCTCTGGCGATGAAGAGTAATGTTGTGGATGCGAATCTCCTGCGTCTGCAAATTTTTATTGAATTGGATCGAGGTCTGGATGAGATTACAGCTGTCGCTGAAAGTGGTTTGCTGCAGTGGCCTGAGGAGGCACGTTTTGTATATTATCTGGGCGTGTATAATGAACGACAGGGTAAAATCGATAAGGCGCTTGAATGTTACTTGAAGGCAGCAGCAATCGATACAAATAATGTGCAGTATGAGATGGCTGCAGCGGAGATGTATATTGAAGCGGCAGATATTTCTCAGGCCAAGATTTTTCTTGCCGGGGCGGTGAAAAAGCACCCGAATGCTCCGGGGCTGCTACAGAATTTGGGGTATATCGCGCAGATGGAAGGTCATGATAAAGAGGCAAAAAAATATTTCCTTGAAGCTTTTTCACTGGCTCCGGACGAGAGTGCGTTGCAGGAGAATCTGGCGACAGTATATTATCGTCTGGCTGATTATGATGATGCTTTACCTTTATTTGAAAAACTTCTGGCGGAGAAGAGCTATAAGGATCGTAATGATCTGAAGCTTATGACTGTGCGAACCTGTTTGCGCAGTCATAAGCCTGTAGAAGCCAAAGATATTCTGAGTTCAATGTTGGAAGATCCTGATTGTGACCGGTTGATAGCCTGGAAAGAGATGCTGAATGTGGCTCTTATGTTGGATGATATGCTTCTCGGTGAAGAGGCTGCAAGTCAATTGCAGCGAATAGCGGCAGGAAGTGAGACAGCAGTGCTTGCTGAAGCGGTAGTGAAGCATAAAAAAGGTGATATTGAAGCAGTAAAAAATACTCTGCAGGGATATAACGGGGAAAAGTCGGATATTTTCAAACGCTATGAGAAGAGTCTGAATCTGCAGTAATAGCAGTTTTGAGTTCTTACAGGTTGTTGTGTAAAGTACCTTTAAAGTCTGTTCTTACCGCCGGCGGGTTATTGGTATTAACTGGTGTATATGTGGTGTATTATCTGTAATTTCAGGTAGATTAATATTGTAAAGCGTGTAGTTAATATGTATTATAAAATAGTGGGGATTTGCTCTAAAGGCTGGAGTTGATCCGTTTATATTCTGGGTATATATAACTACAGGGGGTTTCATGGCAGAAGAAAATGGAGATAGAAAAAAGGTCGGGATTATTATTGCAATAATAGCTGGTCTTCTGGCACTCGGGATGATGTTTGTATTCCTGAAGGGAATCAAAAATTCTGCAGCACAAAATAACGTTGTCAGTAATCTTCCAACTAAAGAAATTCTTGTCGCAACCAAGGACCTTCCGGTGGGTCATGTTTTGAAGGTTAATTCTGATCTCAAACCGATTGATATTCCGGTGGTGCCTTCAGTGAAAAGTTTTATTGACCGTTGTGTGCCTGCAGCTGATGTCCAGCTGTTTGAAGGAAGGGTTTTGGCTAACGCTGTTGCCGCTGATAATCCTTTACTCTATAGTTATATGGCGGAATCATTTAATTTTGATGAGAAATTTAAAAGTGGTTTTTTGAAAACGGTTATTCTGTCAAAAGAAAATCTGTTCGGCTCCCGACTTGTCCCGGGTGATCATGTCGATATTCTGGTAACGATGCCCAAGCCTCAGGATTCTGAAAACGGTATAGATGATAATACCAACGTTTCAGATCTTACTATCAATCCCAATGCTCTAATGTCCAAACTGCTGGCTCCATTAGGCTCTCTGCAGCAGGGTGGTGTCGGTGAAATGCAGACAATTACTATTCTTGAAGATGTCGAGGTCTTTATGATAGGCTCACTGATATCCATGGATAGGATACAACTGGGTTATAATACTCAGTCTGAGGTGCAGGACGGTAATGAAGTCACGTTCAGACTGGATAAATCGGATGCTGTTACTCTTACTCAGTATTATAATGCACCCAATACGACTATTTCGCTGATTTTACGTCCCAAAGAATAAGCAGGGTAAATGAATGCAGGTAATTGTAAATGATATTCTTCGTAGCAGACAGTGGGTGGCCTATGATAAGTCATCTGGATTTACCGTTGGCAGATCGGTTGATAATGATGTTGTCCTGAGTAAATCACGCTTTATCTCGTCCCAAGTTTTTGCTGTTGATCGGGCATCCGGAGGCTGGTGGGTGACTGTCAGTTCTGATGCTATGCCTATCAGAGTAGATGGAGTTGATATAGCTCCCGGCAAAAGTGCGAAACTGAAGCCTATCTCTGAAATATCATTACCGGGATATTTTCTTACTCTACGTCAGAGTTCGGCAGATCCTGCACCCCGTGAGTCAGGGGTCTCACTCGAAGAACTTGCTCTCATGTTGCGAAAGATACATGTTCTGGTTGTGGAGAGCGTGGATTTGCGGCAACGCCAGACCGATGCGACTCAAGCAAGCAGGGAAAGACTCCTTGCTATCGGCTTGAAAATTGACGCTATTGTTAAACAGGAACTCGCTGATAAACTTTCTGCCAAAGGGAAATACCATTTACCGCTGCTGGTATTGGCTATGCAGTGGCGGGTGCTGAGGTTTCTTAGTTCTGGGAATACCTCCACGGGGCGTAGTTATAGTATTCCGGGATTTAATAAGAAGGTTGAAGCACTGGCAGAGGATTATGACGCTGACGTAGTTGATAAACTCGGGCTGAGTGATAATTCCAGAATGATTAGCGATCTTGCTGATCCGTTTGAAGGAGTGTTCGCCGAAGCAATCAATAAAATGGCGGCATATATGCCAGAGAATGTGCAGTATTATATTATAACCAGACATATTAAGAAGGTTGTCTGTGATATGATCTTCGGTCTGGGACCGCTTCAGGATCTATTGGAGATGCCTGGGGTTACCGAGATTATGGTTGTTTCGCCAACTCAGATATATGTTGAGCAGAATGGTGTTATAACCAAGACCTGTCATACTTTTCTTGATGATGATTCATTAATGTCTGTGCTTGAAAGAATCGTTGCTCCTCTGGGACGGCGTATTGACCGTTCAAGTCCGATTGTTGATGCCCGCCTTGCCGATGGTTCCAGAATAAATGCGATTATTCCGCCGCTTGCACTCAAAGGTGCATGCATGACTATTCGAAGATTTCCTAAGGAACGTATCACTTATAAAGATCTTCTGGAATGGGGGGCACTCAATGATAATGCGCTTGAGCTCCTTAAAGGTGTTATCGGCGGCAAGAAGAATGTTGTGATATCCGGGGGAACGGGAACAGGAAAGACGACAATGTTAAACGTGCTTTCAGGTTTTATCGGTGAAGATGAACGTCTGGTTACAATTGAGGACTCTGCGGAATTGCAGTTGCAGCAGAAGCATCTGGTAACCCTGGAATCACGGGCTGCCAATGTGGAAGGCAAAGGGCAAGTTACTATTCGTGATCTGATCATAAATTCACTTCGTATGCGCCCTGACCGAATCATCGTTGGTGAATGTCGCGGGGCGGAGGTGTTTGATATGCTTCAGGCGATGAATACCGGTCACAATGGTTCGATGACCACTATACATGCAAATAATTCACAGGATGCAATGACCAGACTTGAATCGATGATGCTAATGGCGGTTGATATTCCGCTGCAGGCGGTACGGCAGCAGATTTCGCAGGCACTGGATGTGGTTGTACAGTTGGAGCGCTTACCAAATCATCAGCGTGTCGTCTCTGCTATTGCGGAGGTTAAGGGAATTAATCCGGTTACGGGGCAGATTATTACCCGCATTATAATGAAGAATGAATTCGATCCTGTAAGCGGAAAGCATTATTTGGTGCATAATGGTTATATTCCGGGATTTTTACCGGAACTGGTCAATAATGGATTGTTGGATATTGAACGTGTCTTTGAATTAGAGCATTAGAGAGATTTTATATTATGACTGATTATACTCTGGGTATCGCTTTATTTACCGGTATTGCTGTTGCGGCCTTTGTGTGGAGTTTCCGTAATGGTGTCAGCAGGAGAATAAGTCATGATGTTGCCTGGCTTGATGAAATAAGATTGCGTTTCAAGCCTGATGTCAAAGACTCTGAGAAGTATATATACTACTGGTATTGTCTGATGTTTATCGTGATGATGCCGTTGTTTTATTTTTTGTTTTCACTAAAAATTTTAGGACTTGCACTCTGGCTTGCTATCTGGTTCATTCCACAGCTGGTAGCTGATTTTAAATGGAAAAAGCGGCTTGAAGAACTGGATGAGCAGTTGCCGAAGATGATACGGCGCTTGAGCATTCTTCTCGGTTCTGGACTTTCGT
The DNA here is from genome assembly GCA_965140405.1 of Planctomycetota bacterium. Lineage (GTDB taxonomy): Bacteria > Planctomycetota > SZUA-567 > SZUA-567 > SZUA-567. The sequence continues at coordinate 3,255,142 of OZ223208.1, read as the reverse complement.
TTACTCAGTCGCTCAAGCAATTGGCAGAGGATATCCCGCCACCGATGATGTATGAATGTCTTATTATGTCTCAGGGTTGGGAGATGGGTGAGAATTTTGACAGTATTGTTGCTTCTACGGCTCAAAGACTGGATATGCCCAGTTTTCAACTGTTCTCTGTTATTGTAATAATGAATAATCAGCTTGGTGGTAATATTGTAAGAACACTGGAGGAACTCAGTGAGTCTCTGGAAAGTCAGAATGCCATGAAGAAGGAATTGAAAGCGGCTACAGCCGAGGGACGGGCTTCAACCTTAGGCTTACTTGCGGCACCACCGCTTATGCTGGCTATTGTCACGTTGATTGACAGTAAAGCAGTAATAGAGATGTTCAATACCTGGATGGGATTTGGAATGCTTTGTGTCGCCGGAGTATTTATCGGTTCCGGGTATTATTGGGCGCGGCGTATTGTTAGAATTGATTATTAGTTGACACGTGAGAATATGTTTGATCTGAATTTGTTGCTGCAGACATTGATACTGTTCTTTACTGGAATTACCGTCGGTGTTCTGGTCTGGGCGTTATTTATCCCTTCCCGTAAAGACAACGCTAAATCTGATCGGCGTAACAGTCCGGTTGCTGAAGAAAAAAAAACGGAGTTCGGTTATATACGGCGTGCCCGTATGGTTTATCCGGATGATGGAACTACCAGAGCCAAATTTATGAATATTTGCGCCGCTATTGGTAAAGCAATCGGGGGAGGAAGTGTGCGGCAGGAGATGGTGGAAATATATGCGCGTGCCTGTTGGCCGAAGAATATGAGTGATGATCAGCTTCTTGGGTTGGTGTATTTCTCTGCAATATGGGTTTCTTTGATATATGCTCTGGCTTTTTTACGTATTAGCCCGGGTTTGCTGGTGGGAGCACCATTCTTTGGCTTTGCGATGTCATATATTTTTATAAAAACCTGGATTCATATGACTATTGAGAAGCGTTTTGCTGATGTCTCACGTTTGATGCCATATGTGATGGATATACTGAGTATGACGATGAATGCAGGAGCATCATTGCAGAAGGCTATGGAACTGATTGTAATGAATTATGGTTCACACCCTATCGGCGAGGAGTTTGATGCGGTTCTGTATGATCTTGAACGCGGCGCATCGATGACCGAGGCGATGATCGGCTTTAGACAGCGGCTGCTGCCGGTACCGATTGCGCAGGGTTTTGCTGATGAGATAATCAATGCCTTAAAGTTCGGACGGCCGATCGCGTCTTTACTGGAAAATTCGTCTTCAAAGTATAAAAAAATGCGGGTAACAGAGGCTCAGGACAAGGCAGGAAAGGCCAGAGTAAAGATATTGGTGCCGGGTTTTCTGATTCTTATCGGCGGTCTTATAATTCTTTTGGGTCCATTCATCCTGAAGTTCATGGATGATGTTAACAATCTTGGTTTTTCCTTCTGATAACAGGTGTTTTAAATGGTGAATCAGCAGAATGGAGATTATTATATTGAGGTTCTTTCCGGCGACTCGGCGGGAAAGATATATAGTATTGGTGATGAAAATATACTTGTCGGTTCTCTGGATGTTAATGAAGTAGTGCTCAGTGATCCCGGCGTGATGGCGGAACATTTTACTATATCCCTTAGTAATAAGCGGATAATGGTGGAGAATTTATCTTCCCGTGGAATTTATGTTGACGGTAAATTTGTTAATAATAAGATTTTTTTGAAGGCCGGAAATACAATAACTATTGGCGATGGCGTTAATATCAAGCTCTGTTCGGTCAATGAGCGTAACGGAGTAAAGCTGGCAAATATCATCTTTCCGCTGATTATTCTGCTGATTGTTATCAGTGGTGCTGGCTATATGGTTAAGTCACTTCACCATAAAAAAAATGTTTCTAATACTGAAATAACACATCATCAATGGAATCTGGCATATTCACGAATTTATAAGCGCCTCAAAGTCTGGGAAGAGAACCGACAGATTAATGAAACGGTCAATGACAGATTTGCTGATGCCTGGATAAGGGATAATAGCGGTGATAATAGCGATGATAATAGCTATGCGCTAGCAAAGTGGGCGGAACTCTATACCTTGATGACTATAATGCCGGTGGTAGGTGTAACAGATGGTAAGCCGGTAGTGGAGTGTGTGGATGATAATCCGCTGATGCTCTATGCTATGATGAACAGGGTACGGGTATTGGATCCGTCAGAAAGTTTATCGGTGGCTGAGAGTGATAAAGCATATCTGAATGCACTCTGGTGGTTTGTAAATCTGAGAATTGAGCATATTCGAGATGAAATGAATCAGGAATAATATGGATGGGGATAAAAAATGGTAGATGTATTCGATGACAGTGTCGTTATTGAGAATGAGATAGCGAAAAAATCACAATACACCCTGTATCGTGGAATACAGAAGATTGCTGATAGTGTATCCAGACCGATTGTTATCAGAAGTGTCGCTGCTCAGGACAGTAAAAGCGCTAGAGATGAGATCGAACTTTTTGCTGGTATTGGTAAGTCACCGTTTATTACCGGAATACTGAGTTCCAAGATAGATAATGATCATAATGCCTGGATGGTTTTTGAGGATTATGGTAAATCCATCAAGGATCTTGTTTCAAAGAATCCGGCTGCTTTAAGTCAGGTGGCTTTATTAATCAGTCAGATGCTGCAGGCACTGAGAATGGTGCATGATCGTGAGGAACCTCTACTCTTCAACCCGCTGCTTCCTGATAACATCATCAGTAATGCCAACGGTTCTTGGATAATGAACAGCTATACTCTCTCTACCAGCTACAATAATGATGAGATATTGAATGCTGAGTTTGCGAAGTATATGTCTCCGGAGTCCTTCGATGCTGAGAATTTTGTTCCTTCTGCACAGAGTAACCTCTATTCTCTCGGAATGATAATTTATGAATATGCTTTGGGCAGTGAATTGTTTCAGCAGCAGTTCCCTGCGGTATATAATCATAAGACCAGTGAATTTAAACTTAATAATTCTCTGGCTGAGCGCTGGATGTACTGGCATACATCTAGTCAGCTTACTCTGCCGCCACTCAAGGAATTAATTCATGATATACCGGAAGATCTATCTGATATTGTCGCTTTGATGCTCTATAAGGATGTTGCCAGCAGGGCAAAATCTGCTCAGGAGCTTTTTGACTGCATTGTCCGGCAGGATGTGAACGTAAGTCGGAATAATAAGAAAAAAGAGAAATCAGGCACAACACTGACACCGCTGGTCAAGATTCTTTTGATTGTGTTGCTTCTGTCTGTCGGGGCGGCAGCTATCGGGGTGAATATGCTGATAGAGCGCCAAAATGAAATAAGTCTGGAATTGAGTGAAGAGAAGTTTGTGACCCAAAATGGCTATATAACGATAAAAGGTCATGCCAGCCAGATTCCGCAGGGTGCCAGGATTATGATTGAGCTTAAGCAGGGGTTGATCAAGGTTCAGGACCGGGCAAATTTTGATAACCGTACCGGTGATTTTACCGATATACTGGAGTTGCCAAGTCTTGGAGAGTATGAAGGGCTGTGCGCGGTAATTGACAGTGAAGATACTATCCTGTACTGCGCGGTCTTCAAAGTTCTGAGGAATCCGCCTAAATCGATTCATATTACCTATTACTTAAAACCTCAGGCTACTGGTGCTAAGATAACTGTTACCCCGCATTATCCCAAGGAAGATGGTAAAACTCCGCCACAAAGCTTTAATCTTATTTCTGATTCAAATGGTAAGGCAAATATTGACTTAGGTTATTGTGATTATGATATCGTTGTTGATCATCCGTATTACCGGCCGTTGCGTAAAACCTTGAATACCGGTATCAGAAAAGATAAGTTACAGGAGATAGATCTCCTGCCTGTGAGTGATCAGGATCTGGATCACAAGAAACTGCAGCTGCAGAAGCAGTATGAAGAACTGAAAAAGAGTATTGATCCTGATAATCCTGATCCTGAAAAACTCAAAAAGATGTATGAAGTTCAGCATAAGCTTTCACAGTTTATACAGCCGAATGCCAAAAATTCTGTGGCCAGTGCCTATGAACAGTCATTGAATAATCAAAGAGACCGCCTTATACAGCAGCTTGCCGATCTCAAGAATGAGTCGGAGAAGGGAAGTGTTGAAGCGCGTAAAAAGGAACTGGAATTGATGGATGATCTCAATGAGGTAAATAAGGACAGTATTGAGTCAAATCTCCGTGATCTGCAGAATAAGCGGAATCAGTTGTTACAACGGGTGCGGGATGGGGATTATTCGGCAGTAGAAAAGCTGAAGCAGTTTGATGAGAAACTCCTTGATCAGGGTATAGATCCAAATAATATTGCCGCCGGGCTAAGTCTTGGTGCGCATAAGACTGAGAAGCAAAGTGTCGCTGTAAAGAAAGCAGCCAATAGCACAGCTTCCAATACTGGTAACTATTCGAAAGAGGAACTGGCTCATATCACTGATATACGTCGTGATCTGGCACAACGGGCAAAAAATGGTGATACTAATGCGGCAGCAGAACTGCTGAAACTTGACGGTATTTTGCGTAAGAATGGTGTGGACCCTGAAAAACTGGATGATCTTGTAAAAGCGGATAAATCCGGTGGTGGGGTATATTCAGTATCTGATTTGCAGGATATTGCCAGAAAGAGGCAGGAACTGCTTGCACGGGCTGAGGCAGGAGATCCTGAAGTGGCAAAAGAACTGCAGAAGATTGATGCAGAGCTTAAAAAACAGGGTATAGATCCGGATAAACTGCAGGCGGTAATTAATCAGCGAATCAAAGAGAATGTACTGGAACGGAAAAAACTTGGTGTTGCGCTGGAGATTTCAGACCTGAGTATATATGTCGCGTCACTTATTCCAACCGGTGCTATAAAGGTAGAGGCAGAACCTATTCTTAAAAAGGTTACGGTAGCAGGTTGCGTTTATGATAAAGGTGAACTGATAACACTGCTGCGACGCTTGCAGCCTCTGCAGGAATATCTGGAGGTGCAGATCAATATTGACCCTAATAAGATTACGTCTTTATTGCAGAATGAACTTGCACAGCATAATATCAAGGAAGCAAGGGTTCATCCGTTTCTGATCGGTCCGCAGTATAGGTTGTATATCGGGTTGCCAGCTGAGCTTTCCTCCGCTGATTTTGCTCTGGCGGTTAGGACTGCTTTGAAGTATGTCAGTACCAGTGAGGCAGTTAGTGTTGAGCGATTCCCGGAGGGGGCAGTGCATGAATAAAGTTTTTGAAACCTATAATGATGATCTGATTTATGAGGTAGGTATTAATTCCTTTCTTTCTCCGATAAAGGATCTGCTTACTGATGACAGTATCTCTGAGGTGATAGTACTGGGGGCGGATAATATTTATATTGAACGTGCCGGAAAACTGGAACAGACGACCAACAGCTTCCCTTCTGAGACTGCTCTTCTGGCCGCGGTGAATACTATTACGCAGTTTTGCGGTAAAACTATAACCGATGATACTCCGATAGTAGACGGACATCTTCCTGACGGTTCACGTGTCTGTATTGTGCTGCCGCCAGTTACCAGTGGCAAAATAAGCCTGAATATACGTAAATTCTCACAGGTGGCTAAAACTCCGGATTTTCTACTTAAAGTCGGATCGGCCACTGAGCAGGCGCTTGAATTTATGGAGCTTGCAACCAAAGCCAAACTGAATATAATAGTAAGTGGTGGAACTGGTTCTGGTAAGACGACCTTGCTGAATATTATGTCGTCCTGGTTTGATCCCAGTCACCGGATAATCGTTATTGAAGATACGCGTGAAATACAGCTTCAGCAGGAGCATGTTGTAAGCATGCAGGCGCGGGCTAATGATGAATTCGGCCATGGTGAGGTAACTATACGGGATATGTTTGTCGCTTCTTTGCGTATGCGCCCTGACCGGATTATTGTCGGCGAAATACGTCGGGCTGAGGCGGTGGATGTTATTCAGGCAATGAACAGCGGTCATGGTGGCACCATGGCAACAGTCCATGCTGATTCGCCGTTTCAGGCGTGTTCACGTCTGGAGGTAATGGCGCTGATGGCAGAGCTGGGGTTGCCGGTGGAGGCGCTTCGCCGGCAGATTGCCGAGGCTCTCAATCTGGTGGTGCAGACTTCACGACTTTATGATGGGCGACGTTGCATTACGCATATTAGTGAGGTTGGTTTTGATCATCAGGCTGATACGTATCTTATGAAGGATATTTTCCGGCTTGAGAGGAGTACTGCTGGTAATTTTAATTTGGTCTGGACTGGGCAGAAACTGAAAATGCTGGATAAACTTGAACTTTTCGGTTTGCAGGATGCGGTAAAATTGACGGCCGGTATCTGGGAGTAGGATGATGAAAAAATTACTTATGAGATTATTTCATGATGAATATGCCGGATCTTCGGTTGAGTGGATACTGGTAAGTGGTGCATCCTTCCTGCTCTTTTCGACACTGGCGTATTCCATAACAGCAATTATATCTTATATCTTTACGCGTTCGGAGATTATTATCTCAACGCCATTCGGGTAGGTTTGCGGGAGAAAATATGAAGTATTTCAAGAAGCTACTGGGAAGGTGGCAGGCCGATGATAAGGCTATTGAAACGGTAGAATGGATAATGCTTATTGCGGTAGCAATGGTATTGCTTGGAGTTATCTATCAGTTCAGCACCTGGGCTATAAATCAGACGAGTGATGCGGTAAAGATTATTGAAGGTGAGAAAAAATAGAACAGTTTTTTTAGTATCATGAACCCAACAGCAGCGTTTTTCGAGCTTTATTCAGAGTTTTGTTGCCCATACCGTCATACCATTTTTGTATAAGTTTTCCTTCATCTTTAGGATTCTGTCCCTTTAGGAATGGGTGGGACATCCAGGTCGCATAACGTCTGGAACCGCATATTCTTCTGGTGCGTTTTGAAGACACATAGTCGGTGATATAATAATAATATACCGGAAAATCATCTGAACCGCTTATCTTCTCCATGTAAAATCCCGGCTTGGTTTTGTTAGTGGGTGAAGTCTTGTCCGCAGCTTTACCGGTATCCAGATGCGTACTGCTGGTTGAGACCAGCCTTTCGGATACTGCGGAGCCCAGCTTCATGACATGATCAAAATGGTTGGTTTCCCAGTAACTCAGTACATGCAGGATCAGAGCGAAGAATATCCAGATCGGTACGCAGACCAGTAGCCCTTCTATCATGGCAACCGCCGAGTCTTTATGCTGTATTTTCCTGATTATTTTAAACATGGTTATATTCCCTGCCTGTAATTAGTGTACAAAAGAATTCTCAACGTTTTTGGCGGAAAGATTGTCTGCTTTCAGTCCGGTATTCTTCAGCAGAGCTTCTTTCATCTGAGCGTTACCGGAATTATCCAGAACTGCGTCAAACAGCTGAGGATCTATAGCGTTCAGTCGTGGCTGATAGTTAGCTCCCATGCTTGTCCATAACCGCCATGGCAGCCGCATAATAAGGTTTATAATCTGTTTTATTACCGGAACTCTGGCTATCTGATAGTTCTGTAGCAGTTCGTCATATTCATTTACCGCTTCAGAGCCGCTGGCGGCGAGTATTGTCGCGCCGGCGAAGGGTTTGAAGAATCCTTTGGCCATAAACGAGTGATTACTCTCGGTCCGTTCCACAAAGACCAGTGTCTGAAAGATTCGGCGGTCATTTTTACTGTTTATATCCCACTCCTTGATCAGGTTGCGGCTTGAGAGATCATAGCCCCAGTCTATGATGTTATAGATCGCTCCTGCTGCCGCCAGTGAAGCAAACCAGGTATACTTCATCATATCCCCGGTCTCCGGGGTTTTAAAGCCTTTGAAAAACGGGGTTGAGAATGGAAGAGACGGTGGTGGTATATAGTTACACTTTTTGGGTTTTTTGAGTCTGAGTAGAACCAAAAGAGGTCGTTTTATTTTTATCCACTGCTCGTCCTGAGTAAAGAGTCTGAATGCCAGTAATTCACCGCGGTTTAAGTAGGTGCTTTTGGCAAGAAACGGCGGGGTACTGCATTCTGTGGGGTAGAGGCTGGATTTGTTCATTGTGGCGTATATCTTCCACTCACCGGTACCGCTGTCCTGATTAATGTATTCGGTGATTGTATCCAGTCTTTCTCTAACCAGGGCGCCGAAATTTTTATACAGTTTTTTTTGCTGAGTTTGGCATTTTACTCCGTCGATGGTAATACTGATGATGTCTGTTAAAACGTAGCTTGAAACAAATAAACCTAGTCTTATCGAATCAGCGATGACTTTAAGCATTAGTGCCAAACCTGCTTCGGCGGTTTCCGGAACAGCCATGAGTGCTTCTGCCACCTCGTAGTTTTCGTAAATTTCAATTGCCCCAACTACGGTTGCCGCAACACAGGCTGTTTCAATGGTCTGTGCGCATTTGATGCGGAGCTGCAGCATATTGAGCATTGTCATCTGGTTGGTGAGAGCTGCCACTTCGCCAGCGATGCTGTATGCCGCGGCATCGGCAATCGTCTGGGCTTCAATCTTGCGTTCTGCAAGTACCGAAGTGTTCCACAGTGCGGCAACGCTCAGGTATATCGGCAGCATTATAATCAGGAAACCGATGACTACTGTCCCTTTGACATCGGTAATGTAGCTGTTGGCTTTTTTGCGTAACTGAAACATACTGCGTGCTCCTGATTTTATTTTATATCGTTGCGTACACTGTCCCCCGGGACGATACTAAGTGATTTATAGATGGGGAACAGTTTTATAATTGTTCTGATGTCGAACCAGAGTCGCGGCAGGTCGTAGCGCTGCCCGAAACTGAACATGGTGTAGACTGAATCTGAATCGACATCGCAGGTTCGTTTTAGAGTAATACATGGATAATCATTGACTTTTTCCGGAGCTATCAGCCAGAAGAGGCTGCCAGGTCGCAGTGGAAATTTATATTCAAGCTGCAGGTTGACAGATATCGGCAGAATAATCTTACTGCTGTTTCTGCTCGTATCGAGTTTTGTAACATCGAGAGTGGAGTAGGCGGTCAGTATATTGGCGCTTACCTGCTTCTTGTTTTTCCAGGGCGGTATTTTATATTTCCAGTCTTTGGTGTTGGCTGCTATCGCGGTGTAAATGGTAGCCAGATTCTCAGTTTCAAGAGTGTCGGTCGTTGTCTCTGCCACGCTGCGGGTATCCAGTGCGGAGAGCGCAATCGCAGCAGCGAGTTTAATATCTTTTTTATCCTCGTCTGATAAGGTGAACTTATACTTAAAGATATTATAATTATGGTTGTAATTGGCAATAATTCCCCGGCGCATGGCGGTATAGGCTGCATATCTGAACATTATCTGTGCCTGCGAAATTTCTGCCATGGCGAATACAGTGAGTATAAGGCATAAGATAACCGGAATAACCAGAATAAATTCAACTGAAACTGTGGCAGCCTGTGAGGTTGAAAGTTTTTTGAAGCTTTTTATAGTCCGGTATATCCAGAGGATTATTTTCATGCAGAAGATAATCAAACACAGGCTTGAGCTCACAGTTGACGCAATAATAACCTTGTCACTGTAATTATCCGGAATACTACATAATTTCATGAACTCAGTCGGGTAGATAACCGGCATTGCCAGAAACATCCCGAATGACAAGAGCATAAAGAGTAGTGAGAGATTATATAACCGCGAGTTATCTCTTGTCTTAGCCATTTTATATCACCAGTTAAAGTTCATAATGTATGCATGTATGTTGATAAAGGGTAGCGCAATCAGTCCCAGAAAAACAGCGAGTGAGAAGGGTGATTCATTGCGGCTGAAAATAATCGGCTCCGTGATTTCATGGCGGAACACTGTGGTATAAATTTTAAGCAGCAGTCGCTGCAGGGCGCGTATCAGGATACCGTTACTGATCAGATTTAACAGACCGATAGCCAGAGCAAAGGCAAGGGTGTTGACCAGTATTGCCAGAGTGAGGTGAAATCCGGCAAGAACTCCTAGAACCAGAAGAAGCTTGGCATCGCCGCCTCCCAGCCCATTGACGGCAAAGCTTATAATACCTATCATAAAACAGAGGCCGAAACCGAGGAGTGATTCCAGAGCAATTCCACCCCAGTCGCTGCTGCTTGCTCCTATCCAGCTGAGGATATTTGTCCAGCCGAGGAATTCACAGAGCGGACAGATAACTACCATAAGCAGCAGTACAAGTATAAGTGCCGTGTAATTAAATGAATTTGGAATACGCCGGAAAGCTGCATCACTGTAACTGGCGGTAAATAGCAGAGCATATAGTAGAACTATTACAAAGTAGCCGCCGGTACCGGTAGTCAAATAAAAAAATGTGGCAATTACGGCACAGATGGTTATGCCCAGTGTCCATAGGAGAACAGTAGTCAGGGTCTTTGGTGACTGCTGAAGTGATTCGTTCTGATCGTTTGATATATCACTGGTCATGTTCATATATAGTATGGGGTAATTAGTAATAGTTCTGTATAGTATCACTGAGACTATACAGAACTAAAGTGCTAAATGCAGAGAAATTTAAAGGTACTACTTGCCGCCAAAGGCTTTATCCGCAGCTTTTATAGCATCATTACGTTTGCCTTCCATAGCTGTTTTTTGTTTACCAGCATCACCTGAGACCCACACAACAACAGTATAGATAATTACCATAACGATAAGCGCTACGACTAGAAGCAGAATCCATTCGATAGTTGTAGGGGCACTGTCATCCTTGCGGTAGCGTCTGAATAATCCACTGAATCTTGAGCTGAGGGCTTTCATAATATTTTCTCCAGAAATATAAAAAGGCTGATGTATAAGTTTTTCTTATACAATACGAAACACATATTTTAAACATAATCACTTATTTTAAGTATATTATTATTAAATTACGCAGTCAAGCTAATAATTCATTAATAATAATAAAATCTCAATTTCAATTAATATTAAAATATGAATTAATTGTATGATAATAATTTAACTTATTCAGCTACAAGTACTTCGCTCTAATTGTTGTTGGCGATACTGGCAAAGCCATAAAGTTCTCCTTCAAGTAGTGCATGTACACCGTTTTTAAGCATCTCTTTAAGGACACTCTGCAGGTTTACTTCACTGCTGATGCCATTTGATTCCATTAGCTCTTGAGTGAACTGTTTCATCTTACTGTTTCTCGCCATAATAAAAGCCTTCCATAAGAAAATAATTATACAAAATTAATTACTCTCTTAGAAGAACTTTTGCTTTTACACAGATTTTGTTACGTTAGCTAAAATTTTAGCCAGCTGATATAGCTGGCTAATGTATTATCTACTATACCCTTGTGACTTTTGTTTTTGCTGTGGTTTTAGAGATTGTTTAGGCGCTTGGAGATTTCTTCTAACTCTTGTAATAGTTCTAGCAATCTGTATTGTGAATTGTCCAAGTTCTCTAATTGTTGTAAGAGATCGTTGAATTGTGAATATTAGTCTAATATTCTTTAATTGTGCTAATGGTTTTTATTTTAATGCCTTGGTGTTATTTATAATTAATTAGAGATACTCATGCTTGTATGAAGTACCATCTGAGTGCAGATGATAAACCAAAGGACTTCCTGTAGGAATGTTTAGGCTCATTATTTCCTCATTAGAAAGATTGTCCAGGTGTTCAACCAAGGCACGCAGGGTGTTGCCATGGGCAACAATTAAGACGTTTTTCCCGGCTGATAACTCAGGCTTGATTGTATTATGCCAGTATGGATAGAAACGCTCAAGACAATCACGCAGACACTCTGTTAGCGGTAGCTCTTCAGTATTCAGGCTTACATATTTCGGATCTTTCCCTGGATAGCGGTCATCGTCGGTGGTAAGTGCCGGCGGAGCAACATCATAGCTACGGCGCCAGAGTTTGAGTTGTTCTTCCCCGTATTTTTTTCCGGTTTCAAATTTATTAAGTCCCTGTAGGGCGCCGTAGTGGCGCTCATTGAGTCTCCAGGATTTATGCACTGGTATCCACAGCTGATCCAGAGTGTAGAGTGAGATATATAGAGTGCGGATAGCACGCTTGAGTACAGAGGTAAAAGCAACATCGAATTTCATGTTTCGCTCACGCATCAGTATGCCAGCTTTACGAGCTTCATTTTCACCGTTATCTGTGAGATCTACATCTGTCCAGCCGGTAAAGCGGTTCTCCAAATTCCAGAGACTTTCCCCGTGTCGAAGTAATACTAAGTATGGCATTTTCTCAATCTCCTGTAGTATCTTCTGCTTGACAACTGTTTGCGTGAGCTCATGTTGTTTATAATGTATTGTTGATATCTGTTATTACTTGTGTTTCAGGCAATGGTTATGTTGTTATTCAGATATACGTCCTGAATGGTATGTAATAGTTTCACACCTTCTGCCATTGGACGTTGGAAAGCTTTACGGCCGCTTATAAGTCCCATGCCGCCGGCGCGTTTGTTGATAACAGCAGTGCGTACAGCCTCGGCAAAATCATTTTCGCCGGATGCACCACCGGAGTTTATCAGGCCGATTCTACCCATATAGCAGTTTGCAACCTGCCAGCGACAGAGGTCAATTGGATTCTCGGTTGTTAGGGTGGTATACATTTTCGGGTTGGTCTTGCCGAAATCTATAGCCTTGAAGCCGCCATTGCAGGTTGGAAGTTTCTGTTTTATGATGTCGGCTTCGATAGTAACTCCCAAATGATTGGCTTGAGCGGTGGTGTCGGCGGCGGAATGATAATCTACTCCATCTTTTTTAAAGGCATTGTTTCGCAGGTAGCACCAGAGAATGGTCGCCATGCCCAGTTTATGGGCTTCGGCAAATGCTGCGCTTATTTCTTCAATCTGACGTGATGATTCAGCGGAACCGTAGTAGATGGTAGCACCGATAGCGCAGGCACCCATGTCCCATGCCTGTCTGACACTGGCAAATAGCCGTTGATCGTATTTTTCAGGGTAGGTGAGCAGTTCATTATGATTGATTTTGACTATAAATGGTATTTTGTGTGCGTATTTACGGCTGACCGTACCAAGAACGCCGAGGGTGCTGGCTACTGCATTACAGCCACCTGCAAGCGCCAGTTTTACAATATTTTCAGGATCAAAGTATTGTGGGTTGGGTGCGAAAGATGCTCCAGCGGTGTGCTCTATACCTTGATCTACTGGTAGAATGCTCATATAGCCGGTTCCGGCAAGTTGTCCAGTGTTGAGCAGCCGCTGCAAGTTGACCAGCACCTGATTGTTCCGATCGGTCTGGGAGTAGATATTGTCGACGGTCTCCGGACCGGGAAGGTATAGATCTTCCTTGATAATTCCCTTGCACTGGTATGTAAGAAGTTTTTCGCTGTCGCTTCCTAGGTATTCTTCAATAGTTTTACTCATGGTAACTCCTTTGTAATATACCTTTAATGAACGTGAGCACATAATCTTTACGATTACTTAATTATAACTTATATATTTATAATGTCTATTCAAATTCGATTATAAATATATTAAGTTTATTGGGACTAAAGAGCTCAGGTAGATCAGCTTTTAAGTCTTCAAAACATTTCGGTATCAATATGTAGCCCTTTATGCTCATGAGATACGTTTGCATTAAAAGTAACAGTAAAATTCTTTCTCAGTCGTAATCCATTTGTCCCTAAATATTACCGGTAAAATCCATCTTTCTTATGTTTATAATTAGTGAGAATATTTGAGTTATTTTGCTAATTACAGCAGAAAAGATTCGCAGCTATAGTGAAGTTTTTAAGTGCAAATCAAGTTTATTTGTGGAAAACTATTGATTTAGTATAGTAATAGTTGAATGAGAATATTTTGCATACAAGTTTTTTTTTGTTATTATAAACTAAAAAAAAATATACGTTATGTCCTGTTTTTTTTATTTCGCTTTGTTATTGTGCTTACTGATTAGAAGTAGTTAAAAATACTAGTATGCAGTGTATATATGCGTTGTGATTTGTTATTATGTATCGTTAGATGTTTAAAGTATCGTGCTATTTTGAAATGCACATACAGGGTCGCTTTATTGGTGTTTGCTAAAAATATATTGACATATAGAATAATTGTTATATAAATTAGTTAACGCTAACAAATTAAGATTGGTTTAAATTAGTTTCTTTGGTGTAACTAGAGGGCTGTACTTAAGAATGGCTTTGGTACAAGCATTGTGCTGAGGTTTATTCAAATGATAATTTGTTTGATCATATTTATAAGAGGACAAAGATGATTACATTAGCAAATTTAATAAAGGGAGAGAAGAGAATTATACTGGCTTTTGAAGGGGGAAGTGAGTTTCAGCAACGAATTACTAGCATGGGGCTGTATATTGGTTGTGAGGTAGAAGTAATTGGGGGAAGCGCTGGAGGCGGGATACTGGTTGGTGCTAACGATTCAAGAATAGCTCTAGGGTGTGGAATGGCTAAAAAGGTGATTTTAGCTTAGTCGCGCTGTTGATACAAGGCATGTTATCTAGCAAAAAATTTTAAAGAGGTAGTTAGTCTTGTCTAAAACAGTTGATTGTGGTGAATATTGTTGGTTTTGTTTAATTGTGGTCGGAAGGGTTGGATATGATATTGAGCAATTTGAAGACTGGGCAAAAAGCTGTAATTATTAATGTCCATTGTGAAGGAGAGGTATTGCAGAGATTACTAGATATGGGATTTGTTGAGGGGACAGAGGTGAGTGTTATTCGTAATGCTCCTTTGCTCGATCCAATCGACCTTTTAGTTAGAGGGTATAGGATTGCTCTGAGGTTGGATGAGGCGAAGGGTGTGGAGGTTGAGTTGGTATGAGTGATATAAAGGAATCAAAGCTTATTGCTCTGGCTGGACAGCCGAATTGTGGGAAGTCTACTGTTTTTAATCTGATTACTGGCGCAAGACAGCATGTTGCTAATTATCCAGGAGTAACGGTTGAGAAGAAGGCCGGAAGGTATAAACATAATGGTAAAAAGGTAGAAGTAATTGATCTGCCGGGTACCTATAGTCTCACTTCATATACTCAGGAAGAGAGGGTTGCCCGAGACTTTATTCTACTTGAAAAACCTGATTTGGTTGTTGTGGTTGTTGATGGCTCAAATCTCGAAAGACATATGTATCTGGTTTTTCAATTATTAGAAATGCAGAGACCATTCCTCTTGTGTGTGAATATGATTGATGTCGCTCAGAGGCGTGGTATAAAGATTGACTCAGAAAAGCTTTCATATGAACTTGGGGTAGAGGTCATACTTTTGAGTGCAAAATCTGGTAAGGGTGGGGTCGAACTGAAGAATGCTATAAATCGTGGATTAGATGCAGGAGTTGGTATAAATTCTGCCTTTAAGCTCGATTATGGAAAAATATTTAATACTGCAGTTGCAAAACTTTCTGCCATTATTTCTCAAAGCAAACATCTGGTAGATGATTTTCCAGTTTACTGGCTCTCTGTTAAAATTCTTGAGAATGATAATGAGGCCAAGAGACTTCTAACGCTTCACGGTGCAGACGGTGTGAGCACACAAGCTCTCGAATTTGCTGAGACAGCACGTAAGGAGATGAGTGATGGTGATAGTGGCAGATCACCAGAAAAGATTATCGCTGTTTCTCGCTATAAACGTTCTGCTACTGTTATGGATAAGTGTGTGGTTCGGCCGAATAAATCTAGGCGGACTCTTACTGATAAAATTGATTCTGTTGTTTTGCACAGGGTATTCGCCCCAATATGTCTGGCTATAGTATTGTACCTCTTTTATCAGATAGCCATGGGATTTGGTACTCAGGCATCTGACGCACTATTTCCATATATTGGACAATTGAAGGTATGGGCGGCTGAGTTATTCCAATCAACGGATCCGATTCGTAAGGATTTATTTGGCTCGCTTCTTGTCGATGGCTTGGTTGGCGGTATTGTCGCAATCCTCTATTATGTACCATTATTCTTTGTGCTTTTTGCTCTTCTTGCCATTATGGAAGATTCAGGGTATATGGCCCGTGTTGCATTTATCCTAGATAGAATTCTCCGGTATTTTGGTCTGCATGGTCAGTCTGTGCTCCCCATGATTCTTGGAGGAGTTGTTGTTGGCGGGTGCGCTGTACCAGGGGTAATAGCTACAAGAGCAATGAAGGATGAGAAGGCAAGACTTCTTACAATTCTGATTATGCCACTGATGAACTGTTTGGCAAAGCTCCCGTTCTTTGTCTTGATGGTTGGCCTTCTAATACCAGCGACTTCTGGTCTATATATAAGGGATATAAAAGTTGTCGGTTATCAAGGATTGACTCTTTTTGGTATCTCTGTGTTTACCTTTGTGCTGGCTTTACTTATTGCAAAGCTATTTAGTAAAACAATTGTTAAAGGCGAATCTGCTCCTTTTGTGATGGAATTACCCGCATATCACCTGCCTACAATTTCTGGTGTTCTTAGACGAGCTATTGAGCGTGTATTGGTATTTTTACAGAAAATTGTAACTGTGGTTGCTGTCGTTCAGATTGGTGTTTGGTTCTTCGTAACTTTTCCAGGTATAGGGTTTGAAAATGAGGCAAGGTTTGACCAGAGTCTACATGAAGCTCAGAAGACTTTGATCGACGATTCTGGAATAAAAAATACCTCATATGCAGAAATTGCTAATGTTGAGAGCCTTGGGCAGATTATAGACCTTGGTAAAATTATTAAATCTGGAAAATCTATTGAACTAGAAGCGAGCATTCCAGCTGAGCATGCACACATGATGATGCTTGTTGCAAATAAAGGAAAGCTCCCTGATGGTACGGTTGATAAGCAAGCTAAGCGCTTTGCAAAAGCCTTGAAGGATTATAAAAATTCGATTACAAAACTTCGAATCGAGCGAAGGAAGATGCAAATTAATGATAGCTTTGCAGGCATTGTAGGTCATGGACTCGAGCCTATAAGTCAGGTTGCAGGGTTTAACTGGAGGATGAATATTGCGATTATTGCTTCGTTTGCAGCTAAAGAGAGTCTTGTTGGGACACTTGGAACGCTTTATAGTGTTGATGATAAGCCATTAGGAAGTAAGCATAGTACTCAAAATTTGTCGCAGTCTGTAGCAAATACTGAGACAGCATGGACTGTATGGCACAAGTTGGCAATTATTATTTTTATAGCATTATTTCCGCCGTGTCTAGCAACAATCATTGTAATTAAAAATGAGACAGCATCATGGAAGTATGCACTCTTTGCAATGACCTATCCAATTGTCTTTGGCTTTATCCTTGCTACTCTGGTATTTCAAATTGGTCAATATTTAACAGCATAACTAATAATATTTTTTATGAAAGGTAAAAAATGAAACTCTTTAAGCTTAAAGCATGTCTACTGGTTGCAGTCTTTTGCTGCGCTTCAGCACTGGCACATAAGCCACTTCTATCTGTTGATGATAATGAAGATGGTACCATTTACATCGAGGTCGGCTTCTCAGATGGTTCATCGGGGGCAGGGCATGATATCATCTTGAAAGATAAGAGTGGTGAAGTTCTCAATGAACTCAAAGTACCTGATGAGAGCTCGGTTGATGTTGGTATGCCTGCTGTACCCTATACCGTGACATTTTCAGCTGGAGAAGGCCATGTCGTGACTATTGATGGCCCTTTTAGTGATCAGGTGGTTACTGCTGAAGAAGAAACCCCTGCTAAAAAAGAAGCTCCTGCTAAAGAAGAAGCTTCTACTGCAAAAGTGACTCCTGTTGCTCCTCCTCCTCAGCCAACATCACATCAAGCTGTTCAACCCGTAGTAAGCGCGCCGCAAGTGCCACAAGTGACGCAAGAGACAAGTCTTGGCTTTAATATGGCACTAAAGATGATGATTACTACTAATATAATTGTTGCGGTATTTGTGGCTTTCTTGTTGTCTTTATGTTCGTTTTGGATTGGATACAGTATTTCGAAATCAAAAAAGTAGAGTGAAGTATGTTCTTGTATAGCAGTTTTTAACTTAGAAGAAAAGGAGTGCTGTTATGAGTAGTTTTCGTAAAGTGTTTGTTGGGCTGGCGGTTTTTGCTTTTTTATGCTCTGTGAGTTTTGCACACTTTCAGATGGTTTATTCACCAGAAGGAGTTTTCTCTTCAAGTAATCTTCCTTTGAAACTTGTGTTTACACATCCATTTGTCGCAGGGCGTACTATGAATATGGGAGCCGATGAAGACGGTCAATGTAGAGTTCCTCTAAAATTTGGAGTTATGACTCAAAAAGGTGATAACGAACCTGTTGTAAAAGATTTACTACCTGAACTCAAGCCAATAACATTTACGAGTCTTGAGAATTCTGGTGCTGGGTATGAGATAAATTATAAAGCAAAAGGGATGGGTGATTTTGTATTCTTCTGCGACCCAACTCCATACTATGAAGAAAGTGTAGATGCATACATTGAGCAGGTAACAAAGGTTGTCTTCAATAAGGGAGGAGCTATGAGCTGTGTGTTTGAAGATGTACCTGGACTTACTGTGCAGATCAAGCCGCTTGTTCGTCCTTATGCGTTGTGGACAGGTAATGTCTTCCGAGGTGTTGTAGAGAAGTGGGATGAGGCATCAAAATCTTATGTGCCTGTACCATTTGCTAAAATTAATGCAGAGTTTGTTAATCACAAGGTTGATATGAAAAATAATAAGTTTGATGAGGCTGCAGCTATAAGCTCACCAAATGATGCTTGTACGGGTCAAACAATACTGGCTAATGATAAGGGAGAGTTTTCATATGCACTCCCACATTCAGGCTGGTGGGGATTCTCTGCGCTCATAGGTGTTGGTGGAGATTATAAATATAAAGGTAAGCCGCTATACCTTTGCGCGTCAATTTGGACGTATGCATACGATATGAAAAAATAGATGTAGTTAAAGAAAATTAATGTTAAACGTTTATACGTTTTTTTGGCTAGTATTGTAATTTAATAGAAAAGGAGTGTTAATATGAGTAGTTTTCGTAAAGTGTTTGTTGGACTAACAGCTTTTGCTCTCTTGTGCTCTGTGAGTTTTGCGCACTTTCAGATGATTTATTCACCAGAGGGAGTTTTCTCCTCTAGCAATCTTCCTCTAAAGCTTGTTTTTACGCATCCATTTGCGGCAGGACATACAATGAATATGGGTGCTGACCAAGACGGTCAAGGTAAGACTCCTCTAAAGTTTGGAGTAATGACTCAGAAGGGAGAGAGTGAGCCAGTTATTACAGATCTGCTCCCTGATCTAAAGCAGATGACTTTTACCAGTTTGGAAAATTCTGGTACAGGTTATGATCTAAAATACAAAGCTAAAGGTATGGGAGATTTTGTGTTTTTCTGCGACCCAGGTCCGTACTATGAAGCGAGTGAAGATGCATACATCGAGCAGGTAACAAAGGTTATACTCAATAAAGGTGGAGCAATGACCTGTGTATTTGAAGATGTTGCTGGCCTTCCTGTACAGATAAAACCTTTGGTACGTCCTTACGCTTTATGGACTGGTAATGTCTTTCGCGGGGTAGTACAGAAGTGGGATGAAACTAGTAAGTCATACGTCCCTGTGCCATTTGCTGAAATTGAGGTAGAGTTTGCAAATCATAAGATTGATATGAAGAACAGTAAGTTCGAAAAGGAGGCAGCAGCAACAGCTCCGAATGATGCTTGTGAGTGCCAGACAATATTAGCTAATGAGAATGGTGAGTTTTCTTATGCACTTCCTAAGTCTGGATGGTGGGGATTTGCTGCACTGGGTGCTGGTGGTGACCTTGAGTACAAGGGAAAACCGCTATCATTGGATGCGGTCATCTGGGCTTATGCATACGATATGAAAAAATAGGAATCTGCGCGCCATGTGTAGAGGTATAGTTGAGTTCAATATGTTTTGAAGTCAACTATACCATTTGTCTTGTAATAATGGAGAAATTATTATGGGTAAAAAATTACCAACGCCTGACTTGAGTACTTCATATCTCTTTGAGCTTCCGCACGACATTATAAAATGGCAGCTTATGAAGACTGCTATTGAACTTAAAATATTTGATTGTTTATCTTCATTTGTGTCGGCAATGGATGTTAGTACTAAGCTTGCAACAGATCCAGTAAATACAGAACTAGTTTTGAATAGCCTTGTTGCTCTGGGATGTCTTGTTAAAAAAGATGGTAAATATCAGAATACTCCTTCTGCTGAGGATTGTTGGACCACGGGAAAAGAGACATCTCTTGGCGAATCATTTCTCTTTATGTCAAAATGGAATGAACCCATGCTGAACGATGGAATGATGGAGTTAGTAAAGAATGGTGCTCCGCCACCAGTTAAAATATCCGATGATAAAATATGGAAGAAAGGTGCTTATGCAAGCCTCAATCACACTCGCTGCGCAAGGGCTGGGGCAATTGCTGAAATGGTTGCTGAGCTACCAGAGTTTTCAAGGTTTTCTAAAATATTAGATCTGGGTGCTGGTCCAGGAATTGTTGGAATTGCTATTGCTATACAACATAATTATCTTGATTGTGTATTATTTGATCAACCCGCAGTATGTGATGTAGCTGAGGAGGTAATTGAAGAGTATGGTCTTAATGAAAGAGTTACCGTAATGCGAGGGGATTATATGAATGATCCTATAGGGAGTGGGTATGACTTTGTGATTGCAAATTATACTTTGAATTTCTATCGTGATAATGTTGGGGTAATCCTTAAGAAGGTTTATGATTCGCTGAATCCAGGAGGTATATGTATGGTATGCTCTGATGGTATGGACAGTGACAAGACTGCGCCTTCAGGTACAGTTCTTAGTTGGCTGCCAACAAGCTTGCAGGGTATGTCGATGGAGTTTACGAAAGGTGAAATTGCTCACGCTATGCTTGAAGTAGGCTTTACTTCAACAGCTAGACATACTGAAAATTCAATACCACTTGAGGCGCATGGCCCTATAGAAATTACTCTTGGCAGAAAATAGTTCTTATGCTTTTATATGCAGACAAAGTATTATGAGAGTCTGAAGACAGTTTGTGCGGTTAGGCAATGAATATGTAACGGTGATGCGTCGGAATATTGATAGTTATTCTGGTCTGCCTAAATTTAAGGGCGGTGTAAATATGTGTTTAATGCTTATAAAACTTCCATTATAGCATGAGAAATTGTATTTTATTAGTACTACCAAGTTTTATGTAGAGGAGGCTGGTTTATGAGTAAGTTGTCTGGAATACCAGAAACAATGTTGATTACACTTTGGGCCAAAGCTGAAGAAGCAAAGAAAGAAGCCCCTATCTTTGTTGACAAAAAGTCGCTAGAACTAATCAATATGATTGATTATGATTTTTCAAAATTTAAAAAATCATGGTTGAGTCAACTTGGTGTTGCAATAAGAACAAAGCTTATTGATGATGCTGTAAGTGACTTTATATCAAGAAAATCTGAAGGGGTGATAATAAACATTGGTGCTGGTTTGGATACACGTTTTGAACGTTTAAACTGTAAAGGACTGAGATACTGGTATGATATTGACCTTACTGAGTCAATTGCAATAAGAAGGAGATTTTTTAATGAGAGCAATCGGAATAAATTTATAGATAAGTCTATTTTCGATTTGTCATGGATAGCTGAAATTGAAGCTAATGACTCTCCTGTAATGATTATTGCGGAAGGTGTCCTTATGTATTTTGATAAAGATAGAGTGAAGTTTATATTAGAAGCACTTGGCGAGAATTTTCCAAAAGCTGAAATGATTATTGACACTATCCCATCTTTCATGGCTGGTAAAGCAAAGCATCATGATTCTGTAAAAACACTTAAACGGGATAACTCTGATATTATTGAGTTTAAATGGGCTCTTGATAAACCAACTATGATTGAAGAGATGTGTTCAAAGATAATGCTACTCAATGCATGGAATTATTATGACTATTATAAGAAAAGATGGTCTTGGTTTGGCTTGATAAATAAAATTCCTTGGATTAGAAGTAGATTATCCTGTCGAACGATTCATTTTCGATTTGACTGATTCACGTCAAATAAATACCTAGTAATAGTACTGTAATATTAAAGCAAGCGTATATTGAACGAGAGTATAGTAATGGACGAAAAAAAATGTAAATATAACTCATTCAGAGAATTTGTTGAAAAATCTGCATGTACTAAAGTCATGAGTTATGATGAGGTATCACTTATGACAAAATATCTTAACATTCCCAGTACTGTTAGTATTCATATACTTGTTGATACGATTACGTTATTATTAGGTCTATATGATGAATATACTGCTAAGCATTCATATCGAGTAGCGTTTATTGCAGAGCAACTTTCACGTAAATTTGAAAGAAGCGAGGCTGAGCATCAACGGTTACATATTGCAGCGCATTTACATGATATAGGTAAAATTGCGGTTCCATCTCATATATTAAACAAAAAAGGTAGGCTTACTAATGAGGAATTCATAGAGGTAATGGAGCATTCTAGAAAGGGCTATGAAGTAATACAAAGGGTAGAGGCGTTGAGTTCTCTTGCTGAAATAATTCTCCATCATCATGAGCGTTTCGAGGGTACAGGGTATCCTAATGGAATCAAAGGAGTTGACATTCCATTCGATTCAAGAATTATTGCGGTTGCAGACTCATTTGATGCTATGACAACAGATAGGCCGTATCATAAGGGGCTTTCTTCTGAAGAAGCTTTACAGGAGGTAAAGAGATGTTCGGGGTCACAGTTTGATCCTGTAGTCGTCGTTGCTTTTGAGGATGTGTTTAATAAAATACTGTGTAATGTGAATTCAGAAAATATATGAAGTTTAAAATTATTGGGTTGTTCCAAGTTGAATAAATTTTCTTTAGCGTATGTATGTTTGCTGATAATCATACATTTTTAATGAAAAAGAATATTATAGGGTTAATTTGGTTTTAGTAAAATAATGTCTCTGCCTTCTTTTTGAATTAAAATGTGTTTCAACAAGATTTTTTTGCTTTTAGGTGATCTTATATATGATCGAGATTGGAATGTCACTCCTTTTATAATTATATTGATATCATGATGGTTCGTGATTTAGCGTGCATGAATTATTCCTAATAGTAAGAGTATTCAAATGAATTTTTAATCTGCCCAGTGGAGCATATCTAATGCTCTACTGGGCAGTGGCTTATCTACAGCAGAAACTTTGTTAATTTTAAAGTTCTTTATAACATCAGGAATATCGAAAAGAAATTTTCGCATCCGACTGTGACTTTGAGTGAGTTTTGTAGAAGTCTTGGGATTGCTACTAGTAAAAGAGCAGGAATTATTACGATTGCTTATATGGATGCATTTGCATATACGAGGGGAAATCATCAGGATTTTTTGATTTATGCAAGTGTTACTGTTGGGCTCTGAAGTGCAAGAAGGGCAGGTAGAAAATCGAACGATAGCGAGTTTCCACAGAAGTCAAACCTGACGTATGTAACAATTAATATTGTCTTGGAAAGTAATATTTTCTTTAGCGATGTGGCAATCATTGAGACTGTTGCTATTTGTGCAGAAGCGAAAGCAGCAATTTTAGCTAAAAGTTGTTGCTAAAATATTGAAATTGCTCTCTTTGAATCCGATTACTTTTGTGCTCAGTACACTGTACTAAGGTATTATGAGCTTGGGGTTATTGCAGTTTGCAAACTTGTCGTGGGCTGTTGCCGTATACTCGCTGAAAAGCCTTTGATAGTGCAAATCCTGAGGAGTAACCAGTTCTTTCGGCTATCAGGTCGAGAGTGAAGTTGGTCTTCCTCATAAGATTGAGCGCTTTTTCTAGGCGAATATGTGTAAGCATGCCACGGGCAGAGGTTCCGTAAACCTCATTCATAGAGCGGTTGAAATGGGTCAGAGACATGTGGGATAGTCTGGCTAGTTCGATTGTGCGCCACTGTTTTGCTGGATTTACATGTACTTCGTGCCAAGCTTTGGTCAGTACTGTTCTGAGACGGCTTAGCTTGTCATTGGGTTCCATAAGTTCTAATCTCAGAAGCATAACCAGCATCTTTGCCCAGCCTTCCATTACCTCCTGGTCATTCCAGCATTCTGCATATTCCAGCATAGCTTTGGCAATATGTTCCAAATGGTTAATTCGGTGTGAGATGATTTTTTTCTCTCCGTCTCTGGTAAAATTACGCCAATATCCAATATCCTGAAAATGTACCCAGATATAGTTACAACTCTTTTCCACCCAATATCTGTGAGGATGTAAGGCTGGGACCAGCCATATTTCGCCGGGGTTAACAGTACCGGTGCCTAGGGGAGTTAGGTAATGGCACTGCCCAGAGACACAGAAATATGCACTGTGCTGGTTGAAATTTGGGCGGCAAATATCAAGTATTGGTTGGTGAAAACTCATTCCTGCACATATAATACCGAATTCATTAAGTATGGAATATGGAGTTCCGGTTATGGGAAAAAAACGTTGCCAGCCTTTATCTAAATCCATTAATTCAAATTCACCGTCAAGAGTTTTTGTCTGCATTATATTGCCTTTTTTTGTATGAATAGTTATAAGATGTTCAGTTTGGATATATTATTGGTATGTGTAGCCATTGTGTCAAGTGAATTCATGTGGTAAAGTAAAAGTATAAGTATTGATTACAATAATAAATAAAAGTACGGGAAATTTAGTGTTTATGTGTGTCTGTTGCACGCAACAGAATTTTATGATTTTATATGGTTTTAGGAGAAATGTTATGCTGAGTACAAAAAAATCTGGGTTAACCAGACATTGCATGATTCTTGCAGGATTTTTGTTTGCTGTCTTTGCCAGTAGTGTATGTGCCCAAGATACAGTGTCTATGTGGGTAAGAAGTGATAATGAGAATCTTATGGTTCCAGTGGTTAAAGCTTATAATGACCTAGGTGGAGATCAGATAGATCTGCAAATAATCCCTGCTCAGGAAATGATGCAGAAATTGGCTACGTCTTATATGGCTGGTGAGGCACCTGATGTGGTATCACTTGATCTGATTTATACCCCTCAGCTTATCAATGCAGATATGCTTGAAGATCTCACAAGCTATGCTGAATCATTGCCTTTCTTTTCTTCTCTCTCAAAAGGGCATGTTCAAGTAGGTAGTAAAGATGGTAGAATTTTTGCTCTGCCATTCTCGGTAGAAGATTCATTCCTTATGTATAACAAAGATGTGCTACGTAAGGCTGGACTTGATCCAGAAAAGCCAGCAAAGACTCTGGGCGAACTGAAAGATCAGTGTATTAAGATTTCAAAGTCTGGTAAAGACGTCTATGGTTTCTATACTTGTGCGGCAAGTGGTGGTTGGCTGGCGTTTACCTTTAACCCATTTATCTGGGCTCTGGGTGGTGACTCTCTATCTGCAGACGGAACCAAAGCAATGTTTAATACCAAAGCTGTTAGAGAAGCCATTGGTTATTATCGTGAGCTCTTCCAGAATGGCTGCATTCCAGAAAGTGCTGCAACCGATGCTGGTGGTAATAGATTTACTGGCTTCCTCGCTGGAAAAGTTGGTTACATGTGTGCAGGTACATTTATGATTGGTGTGCTGCTGAATGATCACCCTGATGTTGATTTTGGGGTAACTCCTATACCTGGAAAAGATGGTGGCTTTGCTACTTTTGCTGGTGGTGATAATATTGTTTTCCTCAAGGGGTCTAAAAAAATCGACGCTGCTAAGCGTTTTCTAAAGTGGTGCTATTCGTTGGAAGGTCAGACCCTTATGGTGAAGCATGGTAGTATTCCTGTAAGAGGTGATGTTGCGGAAAAAGCTCTAGCTGGTCGTGACCCACGCTATCTGATGCCTGCAAATATTTTGTCACAAGGTCATACTCCATATAGTCTTGTATACAGTGAGCTGTTCTTGAATAACAATGGAGCTTGGACAGAGATGCTCAACCGTGGCTTCTTCACTGATGAGAACATTGATGAATTGACAGATCAAGCGCAGGAAGATGCACAGATTATAATTGACGATAATCTGTAATAGCTGTAAAACAAAGTTATTATTACTATATTTTCATGTTTGCGGTGCTCTGCTCCGGAGTAAATGGGAAGTCTGAATAGAAATAGTCTGGAATGATTACCGCAAGCATAAGTATTAAGAATATATTATAAAAAAAAGACTCAGAGTTGCTCTTCTTGAAGGATGATAGGACTCTGTTTCGTATTGCTCTCCTGATTGTTATTAAGGTTTTGAAGTTGTTCTTCTGATAAGAAAATACGTTGGTAATAAAATGTATTGCTGTTTTGGGATTAATTTGTAGAGCTTCAGTGTAACAGAGAATTATCTACTGGTATCCCATAGATTATGATTATACTTGATATTCTGTAATTAAATTGAATTTTCACATCGTTACAAAAAGGTACTAATATGAGCAGAGAAAGCAGTTTCGATAATAGTAACTCCTCCGCTACTTCTGCGGCAATAAGAAATAGGTTAAAGCTTAAATATCCTCCAAAAAAATCACAGTGGATAGCACTGGTCTTCATTGCACCGAGTCTGATTATGGTGACTGTGTTTTTCCTAGCGCCACTGATTATGGATATATATATGTCGTTCTTCAAGTGGCCTCTAATGGGCACGCCAAAATTTGTTGGCTTTAGAAATTATATCCGTTTGGCTTCTGATAAAGAATTTATCAATGCCCTGATCTTTACTGGTAAATATACCTTTTGGGTTACTATTGCTATTTTTGCAGTGGCTTTTCCTCTGGCATTATTTGTGGAGAAGCCGATGCGTCTTACCGGGTTCTTCCGCACAAGTTATTTTCTTCCAGCTGTTGTTGGTTTTGCAACTGCCTGTATTCTTTGGGTATGGCTGCTAAATCCGGATATGGGGCTATTAAGTGTGGTAATACAGCGACTAGGTATAACAGATAAGCCGGTGCAGTTTATTGCGGATTACGATTTGGCCTTTTTATCCATTATTATTATTGTTGTTTGGCGTATGGCTGGTTTTACAATGCTGTTGCTTCTTACTGGCATTCAGGCAATTCCCGGTGAGGTTCATGAAGCGGCTCGTATTGACGGTGCTACAGGGTGGCAACGCTTCCGTTTGGTGACTCTGCCCTTGATGAAGCGTACTCTGGCTTTGACATTGATTATGTCAATAACTGGATCTATCCTTGCTTTTGATCAGTTTTATATTGTTACACTTGGTGGTCCGCGAAAACAGACAATGTCTTTGGTGTATGAAGTTTATCAGAAGTCATTTATTTCGTTTCGGCTTGGTTATGGTGCCAGCATTTCAGTAATAATAATGATAATTCTAATTATGTTTACATTAGCTCAGCTTTATATTCTGAGAAATAAGGAACCAATGAAATGAGTAGTGAAAAACCTCGTAAAATGAACAAACCCCCGCTAAAAAAACGGATTAATGGAACCCTTATAACTATTGTCGGTATTATTGTAGCTGTCTTGTTCCTTGCCCCAATGTTCTGGGTCACGCTCTCGTCATTCAAAACCAAGACTGAAGCTGTACAGACACCCTTGATACCTTGGCCAACTCAAGGGGTATCTCTAGATACTTATCGTGAATTGAATACATTTGGAGCTGGTCTGTACCAGCACTTTATAAACAGTGTAACCGTTACAATCGGAACAGTAGTCCTGACAATTATACTGAGTTCTCTTGCCGGATACGGCTTTTCACGTTTTCACTTTCGAGGAAAGAATATTTTCTTTCTAATTATTATGCTTACTATGATGATACCGTTTCAGTCTGTTTTGACACCATTATTTTTGATTTTAACCAAGATGAATCTACAGAATACTTTGCTGGGACTGATTCTGGTTTATACAACTTTGCAACTGCCGTTCTCAGTTTTTATGATGCGTAACTCTTTCGACTCTGTCCCTGTTGATATCGAGGAGGCTGCAAGGATTGATGGCTGCTCTACTTGGTCTATTTTTACTAAGATTATGTTGAAGCTTACTCTTCCGGGTACAGTAACTGTGGCCATTTTTGCATTTCTTAATGCGTGGAATGAATTTCTTGCTGCCTTGATTCTTTTAAATAACACTGATAAGCAGACCTTGCCGGTTATTGCCGCCTTTGTACGTTACGGTAAATTCGGTGGTATCAATTGGGGATCTGTCCAAGCCAGCGTTACAATAATGATGATTCCATGTATTATTCTGTTCTTGATCTTGCAGCGTTATTATGTTCGAGGGATCACTTCTGGAGCAGTTAAATAACTGTTAATTCAAAATAGTTTTTAGTGATTGATAATTACCTGCCGGTAATTAGTGAGATTTTTGTGTGAATTTTAATAGATTTGAGAGGATAAATTATGCCAAGTTTCCAACCTATACAGCAATTTCGTCCGCCTAGCCTTCCTGAAGTAAGAGTAGAAGGTTTTTGGCAGCCGATCGTACAGGCGGTACGGGAAAAAAGTTCTGTTGTCTTATATGAGCGTTGTATCGCTGCTGGAACTCTGGAGCAGATTGATGTTGATCTTCCTGTTCCTGAAATTCGTATCCCTTTGGGTGCTGGTGGTGTAACCATGCAGATGTTCTGGGATTCTGACGTCGGAAAGATTCTTGAGACTTTTTCCTATCTTCTCGCTGATAAACGGGATTCTGAGATAGAAAAAAAAGCTGATGACCTTATCTCATTATTGCAAAAACTACAACAGCCTGATGGGTATATGGACAGTTGGTATATACGTATGCAGCCGGGAAAGCGCTGGACAAATCTTCGCGATTGTCATGAGTTGTATAATGCAGGGCATCTTCTTGAAGGGGCGGTGGCATATTATCAGGCGACAGGAAAACGTGAATTTCTTGAGATAATGGAGAAACTTCTGACTCTGGTTGAAGCAACATTTGGGGCAGATGAAGGTAAAATCCACGGATATCCCGGGCATGAAGTATTATCGCTGGCACTGGTGAAGCTTTACCGGTTGACCAATGAGAAGCGCTGGCTAAACCTTGTGGAGTATTTTATCAATGAGCGTGGGAAGAAACCGAATTATTTTGATTTGGAAGCAGAGGCGCGTGGTGAGAAGGAAAATCTCAATCCTAGCAAGACGCATGAATATGATCAGTCACACCTGCCGGTGCGTGAGCAGGACAAGGTAGTCGGGCATGCGGTTCGGGCGATGTATCTTTATTGCGGCATGGCAGATGTTGCGATGGAGACAGGTGATGAGAGTTTACGGGAGGCTCTGGATAAACTCTGGGATGACCTAGTCTCAAAACGTCTGTATATCACCGGAGGAATGGGACCGTCAAAAGATAATGAAGGCTTTACCGAAGACTATGACTTCCCTAATGCTACAGCTTATGCTGAAACATGTGCTACTATTGGTCTTGCTTTTTGGTCGCACCGTATGTTGGGATTTGGCCCGGATGTCAGATATGCTGATGTTATGGAGCAGGCTATTTATAATGGCGCTTTATCTGGCTTGTCTCAGGATGGTTCACGCTTCTTTTACGAAAATCCCCTCGAAAGTAATGGAACACATAACCGCTGGGAATGGCATCGCTGTCCTTGTTGTCCTCCAAATATTTCACGATTGGTTGCTTCTATCGGGACTTATATATATAGCTGTGCGGATGAGGCTATTGCAGTCAATTTATACTGTCAGAGTACGGGTTCATTTGAAGTTTCCGGTGGAAAGGTAGCAATAAAGCAGGAGACCAATTATCCATGGGATGGAGCAGTACGAATCAATATAGATAATAGCGGTGCAGGTGAGTTTACTATGGCAGTGCGTATCCCAGAGTGGTCTATAGGCGCTACAGCGAAGCTCAACGGCGAAGATATTAATATTGCAGGAAACTCTGTAAAAGGTTATCTTATTCTTAAGAGAGTCTGGAGGAATGGTGATACTCTGGATTTGAATATTCCAATGACTGTGCGTAAATTATATCCTCATCCAAGTATCAAACAGAATGTGAATAGAATGGCATTGGCTAGAGGACCTCTGGTTTATTGTTTAGAAGAGGTTGATAATAAGATGCCGTTGAATAGGATATATATTGATGCCAAGGCTGAATTCAAAAGTGAGTTTCGTTCTGATATTTTCGGGGGAGCAACAGTAATAACCGGAAAGGCCAGAGCTAAAATGGTAGATGACTGGGGAATTGAGCTATATAGAGAGAAACCAGCTGAGTGGTGCGATATGGATATTACGGCGATTCCATATTATTTGTGGGATAATCGGGATCCCGGAGAGATGCTGGTATGGTTGCCGATTTACAATTCGTGTGAGCAGTAGTGATGTTTTAATTCTGGTGCTTGAATAGTTTTACCGCAAAATATTTAGTTATACTGGAGGTTTTAGTCATGGGTTCGGTTGTAATAAAAGATGTATACAAAGCGTATGGACAGGTTGAAGTTATAAAAGGAATTTCTCTAGACATTAATGACGGAGAGTTTATTACCCTAGTTGGTCCATCAGGGTGTGGGAAGTCGACTCTACTAAGGATGATCTCCGGTCTGGAAGATATTTCATATGGTGATATCTCTATCAATAATCGGGTAGTAAATAATGTTCAGCCTAAAGATCGTGATATTGCTATGGTGTTCCAAGGTTATGCACTATATCCACATATGACAGTAGCGGATAATATGGGATTTGCCATGAAGCTGAAGAAGATGGATAAGGAAAAGATAAAATGTGCGGTGCAGGAAGCAGCAGATATTCTCGGGCTTACCCCGTTATTGCAGCGGTATCCGAAACAGTTATCTGGTGGACAGCGTCAGCGGGTTGCAATGGGGCGGGCTATTGTTAGAAAACCACAGGTTTTTCTCTTTGATGAACCGCTTTCAAATCTTGACGCAAAATTGCGTGTACAGATGCGCGGAGAGATAAAGCAATTGCATCGGAGACTTGGTATTACAACTGTGTATGTCACTCACGATCAGATAGAAGCGATGACCCTTGCAGATCGGATTGTTGTGATGAATAAGGGAGAGGTGGAGCAGGTTGGAAGTCCACGCGAATTATTTGATTATCCTTGTAACCAGTTTGTCGCTAACTTCATTGGCTCACCCGCTATGAATTTTGTTGAAGGGGATCTGGTTAAAGAAGCTGGAAAGGCATTCTTCATTACAGGTAATGGATCGAAGCTACCTATAAAGGATGGAGATAACTTATCGCCGTATTCAAAAGTACTTTATGGAATCCGTCCAGAGCATTTACAACTTTCAAAAGATTCTGGGGTCAAGGCGGAAGTGACAATTACTGAGGATACAGGCTCTGAGATTGTTGTACTAGCGAAGTGCTGTGGCGAGCAGATAACTATTCTACTTCATGAAAGGGTAGAATTATCTCCGGGGGATATTATCAACGTTGAACCTATACCAGGGGCATCACACTTTTTTGATGCGAAGACAAAAGAACGCATTATTTAGTAGGTATTTTTAGATATGTATTAAAAGTTATTTTTATGAGGGAGCAAAATTAAGAATAACTTGGGAAGACTACAAAATGATTTGGAGGAATGATTTAATACTGTAATAAAGAATTATCGGGTATTAAGGTTTGCTGTTCCTTTATAATTATCATATCAATACAACCAATGTAATTTGTTTTATGTGGTGATGGAGTCTCTATTATAATGCTTTATTAAAGGGTGCTTTGTACTTGGTTGATATATAAGTATTTAGCAAAGTATTCTGTTTTTAAGACCTTTCACTAAATATGTATCATGTTTTAGAAGTTAATTTATTTTAAAAGACACTGCCAAAGGTGGTGTCTTTTTTTATTTAAGCTTGTAAAAGCAGTACTTTGAGCAATATTGCTCGTATTTGTATTTTGCCTATGGTATTCATATAAGTATTTATGTTGCCCAGCATGTTTGGTACGTTTAGGGCGCTTTTCTGACACAATTTAGGGTTAAGCAGAGGTTTTATTGATTGTAGAAATTGATGTAGAATCAATGGTCTTAACTTGACTTATTGATAAATTATTATCTCCAATAGGAAGAAAGTACAAAAAATACTCTAAAATTTCTAATACTAAATCTTGAGAGAATATAAGAATATTAGTTCAAAATACAATAATTTCAGGGTGACTGTTTTTATTTTAATTTATAGATGCTCAATAAATTAAAGTAAAACTCAAATTTATCGAAGATTCATGAGTAATCAGAGAGTCAGAATCTCATGGAAATTTGCAAAATATAAATTAGTATTATTAAACCATCAGAATGCTGATTCTGAAGACAATCAGTAAAAATTATTGATAAAATAAATGACTATGTTATTTTATTATTAAGAAAAAAAAATGAAAAAAAATTGGCATAAGGGAAATTGTCTGATATGCTGACAATATATAATTATTAAACTATTGAAATATAGATTGTCTGATGAGCAGACATTTTGTTGGGTTTGAGATAGGGATAAAATGATACGAAGTAAATCTGTAACTGATCAAGTTGTTGAAGAACTGAAAAAATTAATTCTTTCTGGTGAATATAAAGAGGGAGATAAATTTATTCCAGAGCAGAACATCGGGAAATTGCTTAATGTTGGACGCTCGACAGTTCGTGAAGCGTTAAGAGTATTGCAGACGATGAAATATCTGGAAATACTCCCAGGGCGCGGTGCTTTTATTAAAAATTTAACTCCAGATAATATTGATATTGTTAGAGATTGGTTTGTTGAGCATTCTCCTCAGCTTTCGGAACTTTTTGAGGTAAGACTTAGTAATGAGATCCTTGCAGTTAAGCTTGCATGTGAGAATAGAACCGATAAAGATATCCAACTTTTAAAAGAAAATTGCGAGAAATTTTCACAGGCAATGGATTGTGTAAATGTACCGGTTATGGTGCAGCTGGATGAAGAATTTCATAGTATAATTGTTGATGCAAGCGGTAATTCGGTATTGGTTAAAATATATAGTCTTCTGGTTGAAGCTGTCAGGGAGTCTCGAAGTATGTCATTTTCCTTTAGAAAAAATGCGCAGACAGCATACAAAGAGCATATGAGCGTTGTTGAGAGCATCTCTGAACAGAATTTTCCAAAATCTCGTCGCAGGATAGAGAAACACTTGACTGAATGGTGGGCGCAGCTTTATAGTTAAGTGAGAGCAGTGCACTAGGTAGTTTCCAGTAAATAACATTCAAAATACTAATTATTAAATGTTTGAAATAATAACCTGTTGTGGGTTAGGCGGTACTGTTGTGTATAAATGTAAGTTTGTTGTGTTTTTTTTGTTATGTTTTGATGTGTAAAAAAGGAAATGAAATGATGAAAAAACTTATTATGACATTTGTTAGCTTGGTTATGTCTTTGGTATTGATTCCTTCAGGTAATGCTTCTGAAGATTGGCGTATTTGTAATGGTGTAGATGACAGACACCCTCAATCTATCGCTTTGGTGAACTTAGCAAAGGATTTTGAAAAGGCAACCAATGGAAGAATTAAAATTGATGTCTACTTCAGTAATTCAATAGGGAGTGAAGAGGAATTGTTGGAACTTACCAGAACCAATACTATTCAGGGGTTCTTTGGTAATGTGACCTCAGGGCTTCCAACATTTATGGACGAATTTGGGGTTTTTGCTCTGCCTTATTTGTTCCAGTCTTATGAAGATGCGCACAAGTATCTTATGGAAAGTCCAAAACAGAAAAAGTTGTGGAATGAACTTGAGCAGCTGACTCAACTGCATTTTGTTGGTGATTCTTTAAACGGAGCAAGGGCTCTTACTACTAAGGGTATTGATGTTAAGAGGCCTGAAGACCTTAATGGGGTTATGGTACGTTCAATGACAGCTCAGGTATGGCAGGATGTGATCTCTGCTCTTGGAGCTACTCCTGTGCCAATTTCTTTCACTGAACTCTACATGGCACTACAGACAGGTGTAGTACAAGGACAGGATAATGGTATTGCCAATGTTTATAACTCTAAGTTATATGAGGTGCAGGATCATTTTTATGATACACAGCATGGATATACTCTCAGTGCATTTTTCCTTAATAGTGATGCTTGGAATAGCCTTTCAGACAATGAAAAGAAGATATTTAATGATTTGTTTGAAAAATACTGCATTAAACAGTATGCCATTGATATGGAAGAGTATTATGCTAAAGCAAGAGAAGTTTGTCAAAAAGCAGGTATGAAGATGTACGGCAAGGAAGATCTTGATATGGAAGCTTTTTATGCTAATGCTAAAAAAATGGTTGATGAAAAATATATGTCTAATGAAAAGTATGCACCAATTATCCTTGATATCAGAGAATTTTTGAATTATTAATTTTATTAGTTACTTATCTGTCTGAAGAAGGCGGAAAGAAATATTTATGTATCTTTTAATTAAGGGAAGTCTGAGGTGGATAATTCTGAGACTTTCCTTGATTAAAAGTAAAGCAGAGGCTTTATGCTAAGTTAAAAGACTATAGGTTTGAAGTGTCGACTTCTGGTAATATATCTAGCGTATCTTCCGAATATAAATCTTAATATAGCTCTCTGCTTATCGCTATTAACCTTATAAAAGATTGAGAATGATTTATGAAAAATATCTTTCAGCGGCTATGGAATAATTTTGAAGTATACCTAATGATTCTTTTCCTCGGTATATTCTTGTTGAATATAACGGTGCAGATATTTTTGCGGCTATTTTTCAAGAGTCCCCTTAGTTTCACTGAAGAAGTTTCCAGATATTCCTTTGTGTGGATGGTCTTCTTGGGTTTGTCTTATGCTACAAAATATCATAAACATATCAGGATAGACTGTTTTGTGACGAGGTTACCTCAAAAGATACAGATAATTATCGAGTTTATTATAGATATTGTAACCCTGGTAGTATTTTCCTGGATATTTGTCAAAGGAATAGAATATGTGGGCTATTCAGGAGCCTCCCGTACCTATGCTTTAGATATAAGCAAATCATATGTCGTGGTAATTCTGCCGTTGAGTGGGGCTTTGATGGTAATCAGGGTATTGGAAAAGATGAAGAACAGTATTT
Organism: Planctomycetota bacterium; assembly: GCA_965140405.1. Lineage (GTDB taxonomy): Bacteria > Planctomycetota > SZUA-567 > SZUA-567 > SZUA-567. The sequence goes on along the minus strand of OZ223208.1, from coordinate 3,220,408 downwards.
GCGCTCTGTTAAAACAATAGTGTAGGTAATTTTTGAATTTGTCTGTTAGTATTATGGTTATTTTTGGATTTCATTTTAACAGATGGCTGTAACAATGAAAGTGAAATTATGAGTTTTGAATTGATTGTATATATGGGGATCTTCATTGTCTTGTTGGTAATTGGAGCACCTACATATTTGGCTTTATTATGCAGTGGTTTAAGCTACTGCCTTATCAGTGGCATGATTAATGATATGATGGTTATGCAAAAATTATTTGCTAGTCTAGATAACTTCGTTCTGCTGGCTATTCCTATGTTCATGATGGCAGGTATCATAATGAATAATGGGGGAATAACTACCAAAATATTCAGTTTCTGTCGTTCAATCTGCGGACACCTTCCAGGAGGATTGGCGTATGTGAATGTTGTTTCAAGCTTTTTATTCTCCGGTATGTCTGGATCGGCTTTGGCAGACATAGGTGGCCTTGGACAGGTTGAGATGAAGGCTATGAAAGATGAAAATTATGATGATAATATGGTGATAGGTGTGACCGCAGCTTCTTCAACTATGGGGCCGATTGTGCCTCCAAGTATACCGATGGTTATTTATGGCTCGGCTGCAAGTGTTTCTGTAGGTGCACTTTTCTCTGCAGGAATTGTGCCTGGGGTAATCATGGCTATAGTACTCTGTATAACTATTTTTCTGATCGCAAAAAAGAAAAAATATCCAGTTCATAAACGAGCTAGCTTTAAAGAGTGCCTTCAAATGATGAAATCTACTATTCTGGCGCTATTGATGCCAGTAGTAATTATGGGTGGAATCTGGAGCGGATACTTTACGCCGACAGAAGCTGCGTTGGTAAGTATAATTTATGTCCTGTTTGTAATACTAGTGGTATACCGTGAAATGACGATAAGTGATATACCGAGAGTTATGCGTCTGACGGTAACTGGGGTAGTTCCAGCGCTTACTATAATATCTTCTGCTGCGCTCTTTGGTTGGGTTTTACAGTTTGAAAGATTGGATAGAGTACTTCTGAATTTAATTCTGAGTGTTTCACATAATGAGCTTATTGTTCTAATCATGATAAATGTACTACTGATTTTCTTTGGCATGATTCTCGACTCTACACCGGTAATTCTGTTGATGGTGCCAATGCTTCTGCCAATTACCAGAGTAGTGGGAATTAATGATGTGCACCTTGGAGTTATTGTTGTCTTGAACCTAATGATTGGTCTGATGACTCCACCTATAGGGCAATCGTTATTTATGCTTTCGGGAGTAACGGGAAAGTCATTTGGAAACGTTGTAAAATATACCTCCCCGTGGCTGATTCCGTTATTTATTTCGTTGATGCTCGTTACATGTTTTCCTGATGTCATACTCTTCCTACCACGCTTATTCAATCTTGTGAAATAAGTAATAGATGAAAATTCTGCTGTAGGCTATATGTAAATAATTAATGTTTTATTGTGTAATACAGATCAAGCTATTTTCAGTCTGTTTGAAAATAGTAGGGGGACGTCTTGCCTTATGAAGTCCGGGATTATAGTAATCTGTATCTTAAATATATGTTCTTGATTGTGAGGATTGTAAATGAAAGTGCTAGTAACTGCTACAAACTTTTCAAAGTTGTGTGCTGAAGGTTATGAATATCTGCTTGCCAATGATTGTGAGATTATTGAGAATGTCAAGGGAAGACCGTATACTTTTGATGAACAGCTGGAAGTCGTTGGGGATATTGATGGGGTAATTGCCGGATTGGATATCTGGGATGAGAAAATTTTTAAGCATGCACCAAAACTGAAGGGTATTGCCCGCTTCGGTGTTGGTGTGGATAATATTGATTTGCAAGCTGCCAGTAAGCGTGGAATCAAGGTGAGTAACTGCAAGGGGATTAACTCAAACTCTGTATCGGAGCATGCTGTAACTCTGATGCTTTCAATTATCCGTAATATACCTATGCTTGATAAAACAACAAAGGATGGTGAATGGAACCGTGAAGTCTTCATGGAGTTGAATACAATGAAGATAGGTATGCTGGGTTTTGGGGAAATTAGTAGGTTTACGGTAGAAAAGTTACTTCCCTTCAAGCCGGAAATACTTGTGTATGACATAAATCCAGATTATGAAGTTGCAAAAAAGCTTGGTGTGACTATCGTTGACTATGAGCAATTACTTAGTCAAAGTGACCTTATCTCGGTTCATGTGCCAAGTCTACCGGAAACAAAGCACTTGATAAATGAGAAAACAATTGGCTTGATGAAAGATGGAGCATTCTTTGTCAATACTTCAAGAGGTGATCTCGTTGATGAGAAAGCTCTATACAAGGCATTGAAGGATAAAAAGTTGACTGCGGCGGGAATTGATGTGTTTGAATCAGAACCTACTCAGAAAACTAATCCGTTATTCCAGCTTGATAATATTGTGGTGACTCCACATGCTGCTGGAGAATCAAGTAAGGTTTACTCTGAGACTGGAAATGCTACAGCAAGAGCACTTGTGGATGTTTTTAATGGGAAAGAACCTTTAAATTTATTAAACTTATAGAAAGGATAGAAATATTATGATATTTAACAGTGGTGTTTGGCCAACAATGATAACTATTTTTGATGATGAGAATAAGCTAGATATTCCAGGAAATAAAAGGGTCGCAAGGCATCTGATGAATTCTGGTGCCGCCGGAATCTTTACTGTCTGTCAATCGAGTGAAATGTTTGTTCTGGATATTGAAGAAAAGGTGTTGCTGGCAAAATCTATACTTGAAGAGGTCGGAGATAAAATTCAGGTGATAGCTTCAGGACATACCTCAGACACAATTGAGGAGCAGATCGAAGAGTTGAAAGCAGTTGCTGCTACAGGAGTACATGCCGTGGTATTGGTAGCAAATAGACTTGATGTTGATAATAAGGGTGGAGATGAGCTGATTAAGAATACGGAGAGAATTCTTACTGAGATACCTGATATTGATTTCGGTATTTATGAATGTCCGTTCCCTTATCATAGATTGCTTACAGATAAAGAAATTGAGTGGTGTGCCAAAAGTGGGCGTATCAAATTCTTCAAGGACGTCTGTTGTAATGCCGAGATGCAAAAGACGAGAATAGAGCTTGTCAAAGGTACGGAATTAAAACTCTTCAATGCTAATACTCAGACCATGCTTAATTCACTCCAGCTTGGCTATGAGGGTTTCAATGGAGTAATGTGTAATTTTCATATTGATATTTATAATTGGATGTATAACCACTTCGCTGATGATCTGGAAAAGTCAGAAAAGCTACAAGAATGGTTGACTGAAACTTGTGCTATTGAAGGACCAGCATATCCGGCAATTGCCAAATATCACTTGAACAGTCTTGGTTTGAATGTAGGTTATGCTATGAGAGTCAAGCCTAATGAAAATTTGACTGCAGAAATCAAACAGGTATCAGATGAATTGATTGAAAAGGAAAATGATATGCGTAAATTTCTTGGTATTGAATGTACGCTTATTGAAAGTTGATCATTAATTACTCAATATTTTATTACGTGATAAATATAATAGTCAGTAGTTTGTGAAAATTTGATTTATATTATTTGCGTTTAGAAACTATGCCTTTATTTGTATAGCTATTGTCTAGAGTAAAATGTTGATAATACAAACAGTGAAAACCAATACTTTTTTTTAGAAGCCCCAGTGGAATCCGAGTGCTGGGGCTAATAATTGAAAAGATAAAATGAAATATAGCTAAAGGCAACTGTTTTGATTATACTGTTACAGTTGGTGAAGATTTAATATAGTTTATTTTAAATCACTTTACACTGCTTTGTGGATTCAACATTTAGGTTTCAATTGCCGGTTATAAAACAAGGAATTAGGATTTCAGTTGACAACTAGGACTGTATTTAAAAATGCTTGATAAAGACAAGGGGATTGCTAAAGTAATCCGCAGCGCGGCAGAGATTACCTAGAATATATTTCATGGTTAATCCATAGAGTCGATACTGTCGGCGAATAGTTGCTACCTTTTTCTTTTCTCTAATGTGTTTATTTTCAGTGTAATAGCGCTGTACTCTCAAATGACACCGTCTAGCGTTTCCCTTCTAATAAATAGCTCTCTATCTAGCGTTTGCTTGTTGGTGGGAGGCATATATATGACTTGTATAGCGTATACGTTGTATGGCTTCAATTTCGGCTTTGGCTTCCGAATATTTTTATCAGAATGATACACATCATTTTTTCCTTGTAGATACTTTAGCATAACGAATAAAGTACCGTTAAATTGATGACATACCAAATTAAAGTTTTGACCCGTTCAAGAAATAACTAACACTGTTCCACAGTACTTAATTATTCCGCTACTCTTCATCTCTTCGAATTAAACAGGATTGAGATAACACAATTTTCTGGTCTACAGAAGTGGGCACAGAAAATATTGTTGTTATTGAAAACAACCTGAATTCTTTTGCTGGTGTTTTATAGCACCCATCTCTTTTCTATTCTGCTTCTAACCTATCGACACTACACTACAGGGTGCAATACTCCTCTTTCTAGATAGCTAATTCTCCATACCTTGAAATTGGTATGCTTGTAAGCCTGCAATAGTTTGGTCTAAGGGATCAAAGCTTGCCATATTATCAATTACTTTTTGGTATTTGATAGGAGTATTGTCGTTTTAATTCCACTATGAGTAGATCAAATTACTTCAATATAACGCTTTGTTTGTCTGTCTTAAGCTTAAAATAATCGAGTCGGGTAGTGGAGTTGAATCGATATGATAATGATTTCCTTGGACTTAAAATAATATGCTAGCATTTTAACAGATTATTTATGGTTAATGTAAATAAATAGTTTACATTTTATTGTTATTTAATATGTGGTCTTGAATTATTAGGGATGTGAGGTGATATTGCACATTTAGATAGATTTAAGGATATTTTTTAATATTTTTTCTAATATTAATCTTGTTTTGTGTATGTTTGTGGGATTAAGGTAGTTATGGCTATTTTGTTTGTCTCAAATGACCTATTTTTGTGAGATTTATTGAGTAGCTAGTAGTATTTTAATTTGACTAGTGTAACTTATGAGGTAGTCTTAAAAGTATCATATTGTTTTCTTACTCTGTTTTAAATGAAAACTAAATGTAATATATTGTCTCTAGTTTATTGATATAATATATAGTATATAAATGTGCTATACTAAGTTTTGGTAGTAATTTCATCGTTAATTATGAGCGTGATGCGAGGTCGATAATGATCATTTGTTTGTCATGCAATATGTGCGGAATCTTGTGATTTGTAATTGGTTAAAAGTTGGGAAAGAAACATGGATACGTTGCTGAAGATTAAGAATGTTTCAAAGCATTTTGGCGGTGTTTGCGCATTGGAAGATGTCTCTTTTGAAATTGTTAAGGGGTGTGTATGTGCGTTGATGGGCGAGAATGGTGCTGGTAAGAGTACTTTGGGGAAGATTATTTCGGGGATTATTCAGCCTTGTTCTGGCGAAATCGAAGTGGATGGAGTGGTTCATCATTTTAATACTGCTTTGGAAGCGCAAAACAATGGAATTGCAATTATTATGCAGGAGCTAGATCTGTTTTCAAGTCAGACAGTCGGTGAAAATATTGCAATTGCCAATGCGAACTTTACAGATTATAGGTGCGGAATTATCAATTATAAAAAGTTGTATGAGTTTAGTCGTTACTGGTTGAGTAAAGTCAAGCTTGACGTTGATCCTACTTGTAGATTGAGTTCTCTCTCGATTGGGCAGATTCAGTTGGTGGCTATTGCGCGTGCTTTATCCATGAATTGTAAATTAATCATTATGGATGAACCAACAAGTTCACTTACTGACGAAGGTGTCGCGGTTCTTTTTGAGCTTATTCGTGAGTTGAAAGATCATGGAATAACAATTATTTATGTTTCACATAAGATGAGTGAAATTTTTGAAATCTCAGATGAGATTGTCGTCATGCGTGATGGGCAGTATGTCGGGCAAAAAAGAACAGAAGATACCAGCGAAGATGAAATAATAACAATGATGGTTGGTAGGGAGATAGATTCGACTGTCATAAATAGTAGTTTTAAAACTGATGAAATTGAATTGGAAATAAAAGGTCTGACAACAGGTCACATCACGGATGTTGACCTAGTACTAAATAAAGGTGAAGTACTGGGTATGGCGGGATTGGTTGGGGCAGGTCGAAGTGAGTTGGGGGAAGCAATTTTTGGTTTGGATAAGATTCATTCTGGAAAAATTATCCATAAGGGTAAAGAGATATTTATCCATAGTCCTCGGGATGCAATAAAATCAGGTATTGGTTATGTTCCTGAAGATAGAAAAGTTCAAGGACTTATGATGCAACAGTCGGTCATGGATAATTTATGTGTATCGGTTCATGATCAACTTAAAACCAATGGGTTTGTTGATAAGGGGAAGAGCTCAAGATTTTATGTGAAAGCAAAAAAAGAGACAAATTTGAAATCATACTCTAGTAGTGTTGGTATTAATACCCTTAGTGGTGGAAATCAGCAAAAGGTCTTGTTGTCTCGTTGGTTGCTAGTGAATCCTGAGATATATTTCTTTGATGATCCGACTAGGGGTATAGATGTTGGAGCAAAACAAGACATATATAACATTATTGAAAGTCTAGCTGCTCAAGGAAAGAGTGTAATCTTGGTAAGCTCTGAGCTTGCAGAACTAATTAGGTGTTGTGACCGTATCGCTGTTATGTCTGCAGGAAGAGTATCTGGTATCGTAAATAAAACCACGACTTCTCAAGAGGAAATAATGACTCTTGCGATGAAGTATCTATAAAGTAGAAAGGTTATTTAGTATGAACAAATCGTTAAAAAATACAGGTGTTGTTTTGAATAAATTCAGGTATCTGACAGGATTGGTCCTTGTTGTAGTCCTCGCTATAATAATTAGTCCTATTCAACGTAAATCCGGCGGTATTATTTTTCTAACATTTGATAATATAACAGATATTTTTAGACAGGTGTCTGAGAATGGGATCATTGCTCTTGGTATGACCTTTGTCATTATCTCTGGTGGTATTGATCTATCTGTAGGAAGCTTACTAGCGTTATCCGCTACATTTGTTGCTAAATTACTAACACAGTGGCACCCTGAAAGTATATCTCCAGTATTTCACATTGCTATAAGTATTGCTTTGACACTCATAGTTTGTTCGTTATGTGGAACAGTAATGGGTGGAATTATCGCCAAGTTTAAAATTCAGCCATTTATCGTGACTTTAGCAGGAATGATAGGGCTGAGAGGTTTTGCAAAGTATGTTACAGGTAATACAAATATAGATATAGGATTTAGTGATGATACCTCTGCTATTTTTGCAGACTATATCTCTCCTAAGTTTGTCGTTATCAGTATTTTTATAGCAATGGCAATTCTATTTTATTTGATTCTAACGAGAACAATATTTGGACTAAGAGTTAAGTCTATAGGTGATAATGCAAATGCCGCAAAATACGCGGGTCTTCCTGTGGCTAAAATACTCTTTATTGTATATACAATTTCAGGCTTTATGAGCGGACTTGCTGGTGTATTGCATGCAGCGCAGAATCATCAGGGAAGTCCAAATGACGGTATATCATATGAGTTAGATGCAATTGCTGCTGTTGTAATTGGTGGTGCAAATATGAATGGAGGACGTGGGTCAATATTTGGAACGGTTATTGGCGCTTTAATCTTGGGGATTCTAACCAATATGTTCCGTTTGCGCGGTATTGATATCAATGTTGAAATGATGTTCAAAGCGTTGATTATTGTCGTTGCTGTTAAGATGCAGACAAAAAGTATAAAAGATTAAGTTGTTTTGAGTGCAGTGTTTTCGTGTTTTACTATGGTGTATTTAAAAGGAGTGATTATGAAAAAGTTTTTACTATTGGGTATTTTGTTTATGTTAACTATTATGGCAGGTCCTGCGCAAGCAGATGAAATGAAGAAACTTGTCATTTTTAGTCAGTGTAATAACGCAGAGCCTTATAGAGCAGCGCAGAATGCTCGCTTTAAAGAGATGTGGAGCCAGCATGATGATGTAGACTTTGAAATTATGGATGCTCAAATGGATAGTAGCAGACAGATTTCTCAGATTGAGACTGCAATTAGAAAAGAACCAGACCTTTTGATTGTTGCTCCACTGGAACGTGGTCCACTTTCTGAGATTGTCGGAAAAGCAAAGAATGCTGGTATTCCAGTAATATGTTTAGAGCGTGATATTGCTGATCATGACAATTATACAACTTGGGTTCGTTCAGATAATTATATTATTGGAAAGCAAGCAGGGCAGTATATTGTAGATTATCTTACTGAAAAGAACGGAGAACCTAAGGGTAATGTCGTTGACTTGAGAGGTACTCTTGGAGTAGAGGCAGAGGTTAATCGTTATAACGGAGCTTGGGATCTTTTGAACACCTATCCAGAGATCAAACTTGTTCAAGAATCTGTTGTTGGTTGGTTACAGAGTAAAGCACGTGAACACATGACTGAAATACTGCGTGCACAACCAGAGATTGATGTCGTGTATGCACATAACGATCCTATGGCTGTTGGCGCATATCTTGCTGCAAAGGATTTGGGACGCGATAAAGAGATGATCTTTGTTGGGGTTGATGGACTAAATGGACCAGGTGGAGGCATTCAAAAGGTAAAAGATGGCGTTCTTTCTGCAACCTTTACCTATCCACTATGCGTAGACAAGGCAACAGAAGTAGGATATAAAATTCTAACGGATAAAGACTTTGTCCCTGATAGTGAGTATGCTGTCGCTTCAAAGATGGTAACTGATGAAAATGCAGCATCATTATACAAAGAGTAATCATTTGGTAGTACTCGATTTAATAGTTTAGAATAAATATTCAAACTTATAACTGAAAGGTCACATTATGAAATTTACTAAGAGTTTATTTGTTATCTTGAGCGCTGTGCTTGTGCTCTCATGCACCTTTGTCTCAAAGACTAACGCAGACGAAATCTATATACCAATTGTTTCAAAAGGGGATCAAAACGATTTTTGGCAGCAGGTAAAACTTGGAGCAAACGATGCTGCAAAAAAATATAATGTTAAGACAACATTTGAAGGTCCTGCTTCAGAAAGCGATGTTTCTGCCCAAGTGGAAATGTTAAATAATGCAATGGTAAAGCAACCAGCAGCTATAGTACTTGCTGCCATTGATACTACTTCTGTTTTTGATCAACTTGAACAGTGTCGTGATAATAACATCCCTGTTGTCGGTTTTGACTCTGGCGTACCAAACGCGCCAAAAGGTGCAATTCTTGCGAATGCTTCAACAAATAATTATAACGCAGCTGGTATAGCGGCAAATAAAATTTTTGAAGTTATCAAAGATAAAATATCTGCTGCTACATCAGAAAAGCCAGTTACGATTGTTGTTATGAATTCTGATGCTTCAGGTGAGTCTCTTCTTAGTAGAGGTAAGGGATTCAGAGACACTATGGTTGATTTAATTATCAATAAGACTAAGTTATCTGCAAAAGATATAAAGGTCACTGGTAATTCTGCTTATATTGCTAAAAATAGTCCTCAAAGTGGCGATAAAGTAATTATTGATATGGTTGTACCTGCATCTTGCTCAGCGACCGATGCAACTGCTTCAGCAATAGCTGTGTTGAATAGTGTTGAGGATAAAAATATAATTAGCATGTTCTGCTCAAATGAAGCAACTGTCAAGGGGCTTCTAGCTGCAACGACTGACGGCGAAGATTTGGCTTATAAGTATAAAGATCTACTTGTTCTAGGATTTGATGCTGGAGCAGGTCAGAAGAATGCAGTTAGAAAAGGATATTTCTACGGTTCTATTACTCAGGATCCATACTCTATAGGCTATAAAGCGATTGAACTTGCCTATAAAGCCGTTAGTGGTGAAAAAATATCTGACGTTGATACTGGGGCAAAGTTCTATGATAGTAAAAACATGGACAATGCTGATATAAAAGGTTTATTATATGACTGAGGTGCAGTAGACCTTGTATTTATTTACATATAATAACTTGCAGTTTAATAATAAACCATCCAGTTTCATGGATGGTTTATTATTATGTATTCTTATGGTATAACATAGATTCTTGATAGTATAATTCTACAAAATCGCATCAATCCTATGTATAAATAGTGTAGTGTGTATTTAAGAGATATAAGATACTATCCTAATGAATCGTCGGCGAGGTGGTGATGCTCTAGAGTTTTAAGCACGCTGACTTCAACAATATTCTTACCTTTCTTGATCAAGGATGCGCATTCGCTACTTAAATTACAGAGGTGGAGTTTCTTATCAAGAGATGCATACTTTTCGGTAATGTTATTGATTGCTTCCAATCCTGAGTGGTCATAGACTCGTGAATTTTCAAAGTCGACAACGATTTCAGCAGGGTCGTCGTTGAAGTTGAATAGGTCTTTGAATGAAGTTACTGAGCCGAAGAATAGGCAGCCTTCAAGTTTATAAACCTTGAGACCTTTATTTGTTTCATCGGTCGTGGCTTCGATTTTACGGCTTTTCTTCCAAGCGAATATGAGTGCTGAAGCGATAACTCCAACTAGGACTGCTATTGCTAAGTCTTCGATAACAGTTACTATAGAGACTAGAGCAATGATAAAGAAATCAGACTTGGGTATGTCACGCATGATTCTAAAGCTTGTCCATTCAAAAGTCGCTATAACAACCATAAACATCACACCAACTAGAGCAGCTAGAGGGATCATTTCTACATAAGGAGCAGCCCAAAGGATAAATATTAGCAAGAACGCTGCTGCTGCAATACCTGAACTTCGGCCTCTACCGCCACCACGAATGTTGATCATACTCTGGCCAATCATAGCACAGCCACCCATACCACCAAAGAAACCATTGGCAATGTTTGCTAGACCCTGAGCAAGACTCTCTTTGTTGCCACGACCTCTAGAATTTGTCAGCTCATCAACTAGAGTAAGTGTCATCAATGATTCGATGAGACCAACAGCTGCAGCTAGTAAAGAGAAAGGTAGAATCAACTTTAAAGTAGCAAAGCTAAAGGGAATATTCGGAATAGCAAAGCTAGGTAGTGAAGCTGAGAGCGTGGTTGTCTTTGGATCGATATCCTTTACAAAATCAAGTACGGTGCGTGAAGTGTGTATGCCTGCGGCATCTAAAGTATAGGCTAAAAGGCTTACAATGATAATTGCAGCGAGCGTAGCTGGGACTGCTCGAGTAATTTTCGGTAGAAAATAGCAGATGGCCATGGTTAGAACGATCATGGCAATCATTATCATCAGTGGGTTACTAGCAAGGAGTGTGCGGTCTTTCCCAACACCTACGTAGAACTGCGAGAATTGAGCTTTGCAAATTACGATTGCGAGTCCGTTGACAAAACCTAGCATAACCGGATGAGGCACGAGTCGGATAAATTTACCGAATTTTAGTAACCCAAATACAACCTGGATGATACCCATCAAGGCTACAGCCGCAAAGAGGTAACCGGTTGCTGATTCTAAGCCATTGAGTTTTGCTTGTTCGATAACTAAAGGAGCGAAGATTACTGCTACTGCGCCGGTCGCTCCAGAAATCATACCAGGTCTGCCGCCAAATATTGCCGTTATCAACCCCATCATAAATGCTGCATAAAGGCCAATTTTTGGGTCGACATGCGCTACAAAGGAAAACGCCACTGCCTCAGGAACTAAGGCAAGTGCTACAGTCAAGCCTGAGAGAATATCTGTGCGTAAGTTTCTTGGTCTTTGAATCTTTAATTTGAAAAACTTGTTTTCACTACTCATTACAACCTACTTCCATGTGTTAAAGTTATTAAAATGTCAATTTTTTGTTAATAGTTCGTCAATGGTATCTAAAACGGCTCCTATAGCAAGTGCCTACCGATAATCTAGGGATAAAAGCGCTCCTTTATAGAATATATAAAGGAGCGTTATTTTTTACATGTGGAGTGATTTATTCTTTACATTCTGTAGCGTGTAACTAGTTAATTTGTTATGGTCTGCATGGCAGGATTGACAGGGTATTCACAGTTGTTTTTGATTATACCATAGTAGTAATGATCTGCATATGTTGGAGAGGGAATATTCTTATCACTTATAATGATATGGCAGTAGATGGAATTTATATATTCAAAGTCTTTGATAGCGCAAAGTCGTAGGGATTGTTCGGTTTAATTTGAGCCTTTTATGTGGATTCGATAATTGTAATTATAATATTATATAATAATGAGTAAATAAGTATAAGGCGAGGTTGGGTGTCGGTTGTCTAGGACGAAAGACATCGGATTATGTTGCAGAGCAAAAAATCTACTCGAGTAAACTTAGAGAGTTGATGATAAATGATGACATCGATGTTTTAGTGTGTATTAGCAGAACACTCTATCTTGGATATTTTGTCTTGGGAATTAATAAAGTTCTCGGTAAGCTAATTTTTCTTTGGGGTTTAAATGAACTTTCATATAATTATGATAAGATTGAGTTGAACTCTGTATGTGGTGTAAAGCTTAATGACTCCAATCTTTTCGAGTCTGGATTCAAGAGTTAGCAGACTGTGATCGGTTATAACATTGATGAAGACTGGGTTGACACTGTAAGAGTTTTGGCTTGTTATAAAAATCACATGTAGGTATAGCTGGCTATAGAGTTGATGGCTTTTCAATCTAGGTGTATATGATATCAATGTATATAGAATTCCGTATTGATTCCGCAGGAATCAACCTACGTGTGTTTGCCCAGAAGGGAACAGCTGTACCGATGGAGAAGGAGTTACGCGGTACATCCCTGTCTTTGAAAAATGAGTTTGATAAGATTGTAAATACTGGTATGGTTCATCATGCATCGCTAGTCTATGGTGATTATGTGAGGCCATTTGAGATTGTTACTAAGTTAAATGGATAGGAGTTGATTGATTAATATGGATACTTTAGATAAATTGAAGGCTGCTAACACGTCATTAGAGATTAGTGCTGTGGATAGTGCAAGATTCAGTAAGTATGGACGTATTGTCGCTGGGTTTTCCTTTGAGCAGTTTGATTCATATATGATGGATTCAAGTGAGTTTCCTGAAACAGGGGATATATATGTCGCATCAGTTCCTGAGTTGGAAGGTGTTCCTGTATGTTCACAGGTAAGTAATCATGTTTATGGTGAACTACCTGTTCAGATAGGATATTGTAATGGAAATAACAGTATGCTAAATGGTCTAGAGTATCATAAGTGTAGTGAGGTTATATATGCTGTGACTGATATTGTTTTATTGCTAGGGCATATATGGGATATAAAAGAGAATAAGTACTACTCAGAAAATATTGAGGCGTTCTACCTACCTCAGGGATGCGCTGTGGAGGTCTATGCAACGACCTTACATTTTGCTCCGTGTAAGGTAGATAGTAGTGGTTTTAAAAGTGTGATCATGCTTGCTAAAGGTACAAACTATACTCTTGATGAAGAGTATGGTATCAAGAGCAGTGAGGATGAATTACTCTTTATGACCAATAAATGGCTGATTGTTCATCCTGATGCGACAAGCCTTGTAGATGATAAGGCGTATGTTGGTATTGTTGGTGAGAATATCGAAGTAATGACTATATAGAATTAAATTTTGATCTTTATATTATGATGATGAGACACTCGAGCATTTTGTGAGAATGACGAGTCTCTTCAAAAGGTTTAAAGAGTGCCGCGCGTACTGCATAAATGAAGTAGTTGAAGAAGGGCTTCCTATACAACGACCACTATTTATGCATTATGAAGGTGATTCTAAAACCTATAATATGAGGTCTCTTTTTGCCAAGTAAGCACTTAATTCTATTATCAAAACCAACACTGTCTTGGGCAGTGTTGGTTTTGTCAGTTTATAACGTGAAGTTCAGCTAAAAGTCGGTGACGTTTGAGATAAATATTATATTATGCTTCATATCTATAAATTTATAGTCAGATGTTGGTCGCCTTTATATTATAAATATTAGTATCTCTATTCTTTTATGTATGGTATGCTGTGTAAATTGAAAAGTCATACAATATTTATTGAGATAGAAAGTTATAATAAATCAAAAAAATAGCTCTACCCTAATTGTTGGTTAACTGTTAAAAAGTTATCATAAATTTGAGGACTTATTTGTGGGGGCTCAATCAAGTTGTATTGGTACATGTATGTATATGAGGCTGTTTTTGACTCTTATTAATTATTTAGTATATACTAATATTATTTATATTGTTATTGGTGTATAATTGGTGTGGAATTGTAAGTAGTTGACTTTTCGGGATTTATGGCTATGATTGTTGGGGTAGATAAGTGCTCATTCGGGGTGCGCTTAGGGATTAAGTCTGAGCTTAAAAATATTTACAGAAAGTATAAACGTATGAAGCATGGCTCCAAGCACAAAGAATCTGTGACTACAGCATTACTTCTTGCAGCTGGAACAGGAAGCCGCCTTTACCCCTTGACGCAAAATGCGCCTAAATGCCTGACACTAGTAAACGGCATATCAATATTAGAAAGATTGCTCTCTGGTTTGAACCAGCATGGCTTCAAACGGCTAGTAGTGATTACAGGACACCTTCAAAACTGTATTAAAGATTATTTAGGAACTCAATTCGAAGGCATTGCTATCGAATATGTCTTCAGCCCGCGCTACAATGAAACAAACAATATCTACTCACTCTGGATGGCACGTGAGATTATAAAAGAATCATTTATGCTGGTTGAAAGTGATGTTGTTTTTGAAAACTCTCTTCTAGAATCAATGTTGATTCCTGACAGAATTGCTGTCGCGAAAATGCAACCATGGATGGATGGTGGATGCGTTACAATTGATAGAGCTAGTTGTGTTAAAGAGTTCTTTTCAAAAAGAACAGATACGTTAGGTGAAAGCAAGCATAAAACAGTTAATATCTATAGTATCTCCCAGCAATCGTGGCATGGAATAAAAGTCAAATTAGAGCAGCGTATTTGTGAGGGTAGAGTCAATGACTATTACGAGACTGTATTTGCCGAGATGACGGCTGAAGGTAGCCTGAATTTTGAGACCGTATCTTTTGATAGTGAGTCATGGTATGAAATAGATACGATTGAAGACTTGGTGGAAGCTGAGAAATTATTTTCAATAGATGCTGCTGTGGAGACAGGTTCTTTGGCTCTTGCTCTTTAATGCTAACAGGCACTTCAGTAGTCCATAACTTATAATTTGTGCTAAGGGTAATAATTTAGTAATGTTACTCTATAACAAATTAATCTATGCTTAATTTATGATATAATACAAATTCAACTCTCTGATATGGTAAAGCTTGGTTAGAGAGGGCATGCATGATGTGATTCTTAGATGTACTGAATAAGGTGATTTCTAATTAACGACAAGGTTGATTTTTGTAGTATACCTAAATATAAGTGAGATGTATTAATGAAAAAAATAAATTCAGAACAAGAGCGACAACCTTCAATAGTTTCTTTTTTATGGGATATGCCAAATGCTTGTTCTCTTGCTGGTTTGCTTTGTGCAGTGCTAGCTATATATTTCGCAACACTTGGTAATTTTTCTATTGCGATAGTTGCTGTGCTTTGGGCTGTCTTATTTGATTGGGGTGATGGACTGCTTGCGAGGAGGATCTCTGGGCGAACAAGTAATCATAAGGCCTTCGGGGGGCAGCTTGATTCGTTGATAGATATTGTTAGCTTTGGAGCATTCCCTGCAGTCTTTCTACTAAGTTATGGCGAGTTCAGTCCATACTACTTGCCAGGAGCATTTTGTATTCTTGCAGCCGGTGCTTTACGGTTGAGTTACTTCAACGTCTTTGGTTTAATCGATACTAAAACTTATATGGGTCTGGCAATTGATAATAATGCGGTGATTCTTTCCTTGGTATTTCTCTTTCATGGTATTTTTGAGAATCAAACCTTCTCTATAATCCTCTACGTAGTAGTGGTAGGACTAGCTATATTAAATATTGCTCCAATACGAACACCGAAGTTCCCTAAAAAGTTTTTATACGTTCTTGGGCTTTATACCATTAGTTTGACATTTATCTATATTTGGATACAGTTGTCTTGATATGGTGTTACAAGACAGTATAGCAGGTTAGTGGTTGCTCTGTTATTGACTTGTATCGTTATTATCAATAAACCGATCTTTCTATGGCCTTTTGATATTAGATAGTTTATTGCTTTATTGGTGATCTGTTTCTTTATTTATTTTGTAGGGAAAATTTAAGGTTCTAAAAATAAGGGTAGAGTCATTTTAAACTCGCAACCTATTGGGGAGTGATTTTTAAATGTCAATTCTCCAGAGTTCTTTTTGACCAGGTTGTATGAGATAGGTAACCCTAGGCCGGTGTTCTTCGAGTCATCATTCTTTGTAGAATAAAATGGGAGGAAGATGTCATTTGGATTGTCTAAGCATATGCCTCCTCCTTCATCTGAGAATATTACTTCTACAAAATTGTTTGAGGTTGTTTTGAGGTCTATTGTAATGTCACCACCATTTACCATAGCTTCAATACTGTTCTTGATTATATTTAGCAAGGCCTGGCGAATTTCTGTCCTGTTAGCCAATACGAAAATATTGCCTTCTAAAAAAGTTAATGAGATATTGATCTTGTTCTCTTTGGCTTTGAATTTTATCAATCTAACAATATCTTTGATTAATTCATATATACAGAATTTATTTGAAGTCTTGGTGTTGTTGTCGGAAAAGACTACAAGGTTCTTTACGATACTGGCTATTGTCTTCATCTCTTCTTCCAGACTCTCTAATTCTTGAGTGAAGCTGTTATTCGTATCTCTGTACTTGAGATCTTGCAGACTATAATTTATTATTTCTAAGGGGTTATTTATTTCGTGAGCCACACCTGCTGCTAACATTCCTACCGCAGATAGGTTTTCAGATAGAATGATTTGGGAGCGCAATTGCTCCTGCTTGGTAATGTCTTCAAGTGTGATAATACTACCGATATATCTGTTGAGCTCAAAAATAGGTACAATCTTTATGTTAAAGTTGATAGTTTTTCCGGATATGTTATAATTAAAATTATCAGTTGTGGTCTCTTTTTGCTCGTTCAATTCACGAGTAATTAGTTTTAGGAAATCTGGTTGGTCTGCAAAAACTTCATTTATACTCCAGTCACCAGTGAGCCTTGATGATGGTCTCAATAGACTCTTTGCTTTATTGTTCATCAAGCGTACGTGAAATTTGCTATCTACAATAAAGAGGTGTAAGGGGAGCCTAGTCAAAATAGCTTCGTTATATTTCAAGAAATCTGAGAAATTCTCATCACTATAACCAATAAGATCTTCCTTGGTCAATTGCATGTAGGCAAGACGTATCAGGCTTATCTTATCAATATTTTCAAGAGTGCCTTTAAATACAATTTTTCCTTCTCGTAGAATGATCAAATTTTTTGCCCATTTGAAAACGTCATCTATGCGATGGGTGATCAGTAAAATAGAAGAACCGCTATTTATAAGTTCAAAGAGTAATGGTATAATAACTTCCAAGTTATCTGAGGATAGTTTTTCCAAACTTTCGTCTAAGATCAATAGTTCCGGTTTCTCATGAATTTGTTTTAAAATATTGACAAATACTTTGTCTGATAAATTTAAGTCATTCATTACGGTATCTGGATCGAGTTTTATGCCAAGCTTGTAGAAATACTCAAGCGTCATCTTACTCTGAATCGAGGCGTTGAAGATCCTCCTTCTCTTCGTTTTTGACTTCATGAAAATGTTCTCAGCAACAGTTAGATTGCCAAAGCCAAAATTATTCTGAGTTACACATAGTATGTTATTTGCGATAGCTTTTTCGAAGGTAAAAGGATTCATGCGTTTACCGTGAAAGTAAATCTCTCCATGTAACGCTGGAATTATACCACTGATTATTTGTCCTACAGAACTCTTGCCGGCTCCATGCTCACCAATTAGTGCGTATATTTCCCCAGAGTTAATCTCACAATCAATCCCGCGTAAGACATGATTGTTGCCGTACTTTAGGTGGACATTTTTAATCTCTAGTAACGGTTTTTCAGGCATGATTAAATTATACCATACTTTTCTAATTTACTATACAGCGTTGAACGTGAAATGCCAAGTAGTTGTGAGGCTCGTTTTTTGTTGAAATTGCAATCATGTAGGACTTGGGTAATGGTATCTTTTTCATTAAGTTTTAATATATCTGAATTCAGTGTGTTTGTTTCCTGTTGTGGATTGTGTAGAAATGGTGGTAGATCAGATACTGTAATCGTATCGGTATTTGCCATAGTATAAGCATAATTTAGGATATTCTCCAGCTCTCTGATATTACCAGGGAAGGGGTATTTTAGAAATAATGCTGTAACTTCATTGGAGATCTTCTTGATTGAGCATTGGTTTTTTCTAGCTATTTTGTGAAGAATGAAATCGCAAAGGTGTGGTAAATCTTCCGTTCTTTCTCTCAAAGGCGGAATGGTTACCGAGACAGAATTTAGGCGGTAATATAGATCCAGTCTGAAGAGCTTTTTTTCAATCAAATCGGTAAGATTCTTATTGCTGGCAGCAATAATTCTGATATTGACATTGAAAATATGCCTTCCTCCAATGCGCCTTATCTCGCTGCTTTGTATTGTACGCAGGATTCGTACCTGTACAGAGAGCGGCATATCACCGATTTCGTCGAGAAAGAGGGTGCCTTTGTGGGCTTGTTCGAAAATACCCGGGTGGGTCTTTTCTGCACCAGTATATGAGCCTTTTTCGTGGCCGAAAAGTTCATTCGTTAGTAAGCTCTCAGAAAATGAAGAACAGTTTATCTTCAGGTACTCCTCATTACTACGTAGTGAATGCTGCTGGATATAATCTGCCAAGTGTTCTTTGCCTACTCCGCTTTCACCAGAAATTAGGATTGGCATATCTGTTGGAGAAAATTTATCCAAATTTTCAATAATATTTTTGAAGTCAGTATTCTTGGTGTGGAACTCTGTGGAGACAATAGGAGTGTCGTCGACTTCAGTAGGTTCTGGAGACTGTTTTAGGGCTTTTTTGATTATTTTGCAAATTGCTGGGAAATCAACAGGCTTTTGAACATAATCAAATGCCCCTATTTTCATGGCTTCAACTGCTGTTGATATAGTTCCGAATCCAGTAATCATAATTACAGGTATTTTGGGATTTATGGCTAATAATTCTTTGAGTACATTGAGTCCGTTGTCTGCGCCGAGCTTCAAGTCAAGAAGAACAATATGAAATTCCCCTTCTTTGAATTTGTTAATAGCGTCGTCTCCACAGGTTGCATAATCTGTTTCGTATCCCTGCTGTTGGTAATTGGTCGACATTAAACGGCAAAGTTTTTCTTTATCGTCAACGATCAAGATTCTCTTTTTTGGCAATTTATTGACCCCTTGCTACATATCGTCGAATATCATAGTTATTATAGAATTTACTGTCAGAATTACAACATTTCAAAGTACTGAAAAATACAAAGTAGCAGTTCCTGAGTAAAGGTGTTTCTAGAAGATTGAGTAGACAATATATCCTCTTAGTTCGCCTTCTTACCTGTCGATTCTACGATTAATGTAATGTCTAACGTTATAAAAAATCAATCGGAAAGAACTTCTGACGTCATTGATTTTATACTTTATTATTAGAAGTAATTTAATTCACACACTTTTGATTGCTGCTTTATAGTTTTAAATCTCTCCTACTATTTCATACCTACTATAGAGTTAAGTGCTTTACTATAGAGGGTGCTCTTTTCACACAACTATCTAATTCTAGGCATTTTATTGTATAAAAGCAATATCTATATAACGACTTTTTGTGTTTTGAAGTGCAAAGCGATTTCTCTAGTTTAAGCTCGACGCAGCTTACATTATTTTCGTTGTATATAATTGAAAATGGAGATAAAGTAATATTATTAATTGGTATATTAATGTGTGGTGACCTGTGGAAATGGTGTGATATGGGGTTTGGATGTTACAAAAGGGTGCCTAATGTGGCTGTATGCGCTTCTCTTTGCTTTTTAAAATTTAGGTATGATTTATGCTTTAACGTATGAATTTTTAACTGCTTGGGTCTTTTTGGTGGGATTCGTCCTTGTTCTTATTGCAATCTTAATCAAGTAGATCGTGTATTATCATGCTCTTTGTCTCTACTAGAATATTTGCCATAGAGGTTAGTTGTTCAAGACTGGTCAGGATAGTTGTGGATATACTTATAGCCATAGTAAAATTGCAGTACTTAAACGCAACTCCGACACATTGTATTTTATCTTCATTCTGCTGTATCTCTACTGAGTAGCCCCTAGATCTATTTAGCAGTACTTCTTCCTTCAATATCTTTTGGCGGATTTCTGTGTATTTTGTATTTTTAACAAACTTCGATCTGTCTTTGAAATACTCATATTATCTCTTCATCAGGTAGAATTGAGAGTATGGCTTTTCCAGCACCGGTAGAGTATAGTGGTAGCTCATCACCTATCTGCGACTTTATTTGAATTCCACCTGTTCCTTCGATCTTTCTAATATAGACGGCTCTCATATCATTCTGAAGTTGGACTAGGTGGACAGTTTCATTGACCTGTTCTCCTAGTTTTTTAAGGTATGGGTCTATTAATTTGATAAATCCATAATCTACGTCCCCAATATTGAGCCATCTTAGTAAAATAGAACCCATATAGTATGAGTTATCCTCTCTATAGAGTAGCTTTTCTGTTACTAAGTTTGTAAGGTTTCGGTATACTGTTGTCTTTGATTTGCCAGTAGCCTCAACAATTTCAGGAAGTGTAAGCCCTGAATTATTATTAATTATCATATCTATTATTGCTACTTCGTTCTTATTCATCCAGTATCCTTTATAGGTTCACTTTATGCAGGCTGTCTGCTTAGTTTCTCTTATTTAACTTAACATAAACAATCTTTTGATATTTAGTGTACAATGAATTGATGATTAGTCAATCTGTTTATCTGGAGATTTATCCTTTAGTTGCTCTGTGGACTTTATAGGATTTTGTCACTACTGAAATAATGCATTATAATCTTGACTAAGTAAAATCTAATTGTATACTATTTAAAAATGAAACGATCGTTCCATTTTTTTATAGTTGTTTGAGAGTAGAGGCATTGTTGATAAGCAGGTAGATATATTATTATTAAAATTGAGTCGTATTTTGGAGGATAATTATGACAATTCAAGAAAAAATTCTAAGAGATAAATTGATTGCTGTAGTGGTTTTTAATTCAGCAGATGAGGTCAAGCCTGTAATTGAGGCACTGCTTGAAGGCGGGATTTCCATGATTGAACTTGCCCTCCGTAGTGAGTATGCAATGGAGGCGATAAAGAAAGTTATAGCTGAATACTCTGAGATGACTGTAGGAGTAGGAACCGTCATTACTACTTCACAAGTAGAGCAACTCGTCACCCTCAATGCTCCGTTTGCGGTTGCACCGGGACTGAATAAAAATGTCATCGAGAAATCTATTGAACTGGGAATCCCATTCTTTCCTGGTATTACAACACCATCAGAGATCGAGGCTGCTCTTGAGTATGATATTAGGTTGATTAAGTTCTTCCCTGCTGAACCTTCTGGAGGGTTGGCATATCTAAATAGTATAAATGCTCCATACGCACATCTTGGAATTAAGTATATTCCTCTGGGTGGTATCAATGCTCAAAATCTTGGTGAGTACTTGAAATCGCCAATTATTGGCGGTATTGGCGGCTCTTGGATTGCGCCTAGAAAGCTTATTGAGGAGCAAAATTGGCAAGCAATAAAGGATTATGCGGCTGAGGCGGTGGCAATCAAGGAGAGTATATAATGAAGAATATCATCGTCACTTTTGGTGAAATCATGGGTAGGCTTGATATGCCTAATAATAAGAAGGTGGTTCAGAATTTGCCTGGTGACTTGAGCTATAACTTTGCTGGAGCTGAGGCAAGTGTTGCTGTGTCTCTGAGTTACTTCGGTAAAAAAACCAGATACGTGACAGCACTGCCTAGTCATGAACTTGGAGATGCTTGCGTTAATAAGATCAGAGGATTAGGTGTTGATGTTGAACATATTCATAGGGGGGAAGGGCGACTTGGAATATACTATGTTGAGACGGGGGCGAATCAGCGTCCTAGTAAGGTAATATACGATAGAGAGTATTCAGCAATAAGTATGGTAGATTTTGAAGTCTTCGATTGGGATAGAATATTTAAGGATGCTTCTTGGCTACATGTGACTGGTATTACCCCCGCGCTTTCCGAAAAGTCTGCTGAGAATAGTTTGAAAATTGTACAATACGCTAAAAAATGCGGTGTCACTGTCTCATGTGATCTAAACTTTAGAGGAAAGCTCTGGCAATGGGATCCTGCGTTGGATGCAAAATCACTGGCTAGAAAGGTTATGCCTGAAATATTAAAATATGTCGATGTGGTTATTGGTAACGAAGAAGATGCTTCGACAGTACTTGGTATACACCCTGAAGGTACTGATATTGAGAAAGGGATCATCTCCTCTTCTGCGTATACAAGTGTTGCAAAGCAGTTGGTAGGAATGTTCCCAAATGTTTCCAAGGTTGCTATCACTCTCAGAGAGAGCATTTCTGCTTCACATAATAATTGGGGCGGCATGCTTTATGATGTTGAGCAGGACAGGGCATTCTTTGGTCCAACAGACAGTTCTGAGGTGTATATGCCTTATAATATATATAATATTGTTGATAGGGTTGGTGGCGGAGATTCTTTTGCTGCTGGGCTTATATATGCGCTCAACTCCGATAATTACTCAGACTCTATGCAGGCGATCAAGTTTGCAGCAGCGGCTTCGTGTTTGTGTCATAGTATAAATGGTGATTTCAACTATACATCACTGGCTGATACTGAGCTGCTTATGAAGGGGGATCGCTCTGGAAGAGTGCAAAGATAGATATTGATTAGTTGTTCTTTGAGATACCTATTACATTAAGTACTCAAGCTTTTTTAAACCCACTACTATAACATTTATAGTAGTGGGTTTGTTTATAAATAGACTTTCTGCGAACAACTCTATTTGGTCTAAGCTGATATAACTTTAGCAGTAACCGGGGAAGTGAGATGCTTGTTAAGCTTTTTTTTTTGCAGGTAGTTCGGTAAAATCCCTAGTAATTGTAATGTAGTTATAGATGTGTTGTGTAATATTATAAATTATGGGGATAATAATGCTAAGTAATAATGATGTGCAAAATAAGTGGTTCGCTGAGTATACGCGGGTAATTAAACTTTGCGTAGTGTTATTCATAATGTCCTATTTGGTAATTCCTAGTGCTGAAGCTGAAGAGATCACGAAATCTTCAGATGAGAAGGTTTCAAGTGAGCAGTTGGCTACTTTGGAGAGTAAAATACTATTAATGCAGGAGATGGTCGCTATGAATAAGAAGAGTGGCAATAAGCAAGACGGTAAGAAAAAACTTTGTAAGATCAAGGCTTCACCTGAACACATATAGTGCTACAGGTAATTTTTATAGATAGTAAGCTCTAGAGTATTTATACATTAATGAATGGATGATAGCGTAGCTCTTTTTTACAATACTTTATTATTAGCTATTTTCTTAGGGGGTATATTATGTTGTAAATAGCTTTGTATTGTGATATAATATGCATGTAAATCTTTTTTATATGGAGAATGTTTGTCTGATATTGTCGTCATCTGTGGTGCGTGAATAGAGAATTAGGAGTAGCGGTTAATAATTGTACCGCTTGTCTTTGAGTTGTCTGTTCTTCCTTCCATCCGTACATCTACGGGCGAGGCATCACGTATTTCTGTGAAAATATGGTTGGCTACGTTGATACGTAAGCCAGAGCATTATTGGTGTGATCTCTCTTAGTGAGGTCGCCGATTATGTGTATTTCAGTAAATCGACAATAACAAGGATATTAACATGTCATTAAAGTATTATAGAGGATGCTTAGTCCGCGACATTACATCGTCCGACGCACTTACCTCTAAAACATATCAAAACACTTTTTGTACAAACTTTTTAGCTTTTTATCACCGAGTGGTCATAGAGTTCTCTGCGTGTAAAGGAGGACTATTATGATTCTTGAGCAATTTGGCTGGTCTACTGTCTGGCAGAATGCGTTCCTGCCATTTGAAGGTAAGGGATATCTTCCTGCAAGGATTGTTCGTGAGCACCGTGGTGGGTATGCAGTAATTACTGAGTATGGTGAAAGGTTAGCAGGTGTCAGTGGGCACTTCAGGCATAATACTCTTGAGCGACGTAGCTTTCCTGCGGTAGGGGACTGGGTGGTGCTAGAAGTACCAGACGAAGTCTCAAAGTGTTCGGTACGTGAGGTCTTGCCACGCTTCTCTTCATTCGTTAGGAAGGCGGCTGGAACATCACGTGATGATCAAGTACTCGCTGCAAATATAGATACAGTCTTTCTAGTAAGTGGTCTAGATCATGATTATAACCCAAGGCGAATAGAGAGGTATCTTACCCTTGCCTATGAGTCGGGAGTTGATCCGGTAATTCTTCTAAATAAAGCGGATATCGCAGAAGACTTAGAAGGTGCGTTCCTTGAGACTGAATCTATCGCTTATGGTGTGCCTATACTGGCTGTAAGCGCTACAAATTCATTGGGGCTTGAAAAGTTATGGGAGTATTTGAAGCCTGGAACAACCGGAGCTCTTCTTGGTTCTTCAGGAGTGGGTAAGTCTTCTTTAGTAAACGCTCTACTCAAATCAGAGGAGCTCAAAACAGGTCCTGTTAGAGAGCATGATAGCCACGGACGTCATACAACAACCCATAGACAGCTTATATCGCTACCGAATAACTCAGTACTTATCGACACTCCAGGTATGCGTGAGTTACAGCTTCTAGGTGATGAGTCAACGCTCCTCTCTTCTTTTAGTGAAATTGTAGAATTGGCAGGTATGTGTCGCTTCAATGATTGCTCTCACACTGTAGAAGTGGGATGTGCGGTACAGGCTGCGATCGGCTCTGGGACACTTGATACTGAGCGCTATGAGAGCTATCTAAGGCAGTTAAAGGAGCTCAAGCATCAAAAAGTAGAGCAGGATATTCGTCTGAAACTCCAGGAGAAGAGACGGTGGAAGGCTATACATAAATCGATGAAGCATCATCATAAGAGCAAGCGTTAGCGAGTTTTATTTTTAACTACACTGTTCAATATTTTTAAAAGTAGTGGTAATTATAAATATGGGTTAAGAATTATAATACAGGTACAGCATTTAATAATACCGTAAGGTTGGAAAATTAGAATTACTAAAAAAGAATGATCAGTAGGGTTACTGATCATTCTAAGAATGATCAGTAGGGTTACTGATCATTCTTTTTTGCAAATATAAAGCATCTAATTTATAGATTTATTTGAGCATCATTCTGGATTTCTGGCATCAATGGTTTTTGCTCGACAACCTTGAGTTTACGCCATTTACCCTGCCTATACCGGAAAAAGAATAGTGATGCAAGGAAGAGAACAGTTATAACCATACCTATCCATGTCTGTTTTGGAGTGCAGTCAAATACATGTGACATTGATATGACTGTAACAGTCATAACCCAGTGTCCGAATACCGAGATCATCATAGTCCAGAAGGTGTCACCAGCTCCACGCAGAGCTCCCGCAAAAACAATCATAAGAGCAAGCGAGAGTACATATACACTTATAAAGCGTACCATATAGATTGCTAAGGGCGCTGTCGTTGCAAGAAATTCTGCGCTGTCTTCTGGTTCGAAGACCATTGTCAGTGGCTTAGCAAAGATAAGTAATATCAACAGGGTAATTAGACTATATACTCCAGCAATCTTTAGTCCTGACATGGCGACTTTATGGGCAGTATCTGGAGATCCAGCTCCCATATAGCGCCCAACGAGACTGGTAACACCAACTTCTACACCCACTAGTGGGATAAAGGCTACCATATCCCAGTTGTACGCGATGGTAACTGCTCCAGCAATATCTAGTCCGTATGAGTGAAATGCAAGAATCATAAAGTTGAAGGCCATAACATTTAGTAGCATCTCAACACCAAAAGAGCTGCCCATTCTGAAGAGTTTGAACGTCATCTCTTTGGCAAAACGCAGGTTCTTTATAACAGAAAACTCTTGGCGGTTTTTATGACCAAAATATACTCTAGCAAGTACTATAACACCAGCGATAGTACCGATGATTGTACCTATAGCTGCACCGCGAATTCCCATTTTTGGGAAGCCAAAATTACCAAAGATCAATAGGTAGTTGGCAACAGAATTGACAAGCAGTGCTGTACCTGCTGCGATCATAACAATACGAGTTCTGCCGATACCGCTGAAAAAGGCACTCAAAGTGTTTCTTAGAAGGCCAAAGACTACACTGAACATTACGAGGCGAAAATATTCAAACTGTGGCACCAGCTGCTTTGGAGCAATTCCACTAATATCAAAAAGCATCTTTCCAAGTGGGATACAGGCAAGAATTATAGGAAATGAAACAATACATATTATAAGTGCCTGAGTTGTAACGAGAGAGCAGCGATCCTTCTGTCCTGCACCCAGATGTTGAGCGACAAGAGCGCTAGAGTAACCTGTAAGCCCTACAAAGAAGGTCATAAACATAAAGCAGGTAACTCCTCCACTCAAGGAGGCACTCATATACTGTGGCCCAAGCTTTGCCAGAAATAAGCGGTCGATAAACATCATCATGGTGTCACAGGCGCAAGATATTATCATTGGCAGGGATATCGACAGTAGCTCCCTTATGCTGCCTGATTTGTGCTGTATTGTTGGATTTAGTTCGGTCATAAATTTCTCCAAATGAAAAAGGTCGTTTCGGATTTTCCCGAAACGACCTGAATAAATAGTTTTGATTCAGTATATTACGGGGATATTCTTAAAATAGTGGCATCTACCATATCTGCATGCGCATGCACACTGATGCTAGAACAAACAACATTGGCTAGTCTAAAGCCACGATTGTTTGGTAGGCAGATTATTGAAAGAATGGTGCTCATGATTTCCCCATGTATAATTATATTAAATTTGATACAAATGAAATATTATGACTAATTAACTTTATAGCTATTTTATGATCTCTTGTCAATAAAAATTAAAGATTATGATCAAAATAATTTTTACGAATAAAGCTATATTACTAGGTGTGACGTTTAAATTCTTGGGAACTTTGTTCAGTACTAATAGGTCTATGATGCGTGTCAATAATCCAAGGTTTTGTTGAGTTCACTATTATTCTCAGAAAAGACTAAATCTGAGGTTTTAGAGTTGTAATAACTACAGCGGTGGTGAAGTTTAAGAGAGAGCTTTTTTCATGGGATATGTAGTTAGAGCTTAGTGACTATAAAAATATATTTGACAGTAAAGCCCGCAATGTGTACCTTGCGGGCTTTAGGCAATTACAGGCTGTTTCAAATATTTAGAAGCACATGTACTTATTAGATCTTTTTTACAAACTCTGATTTGAGCATCATTGGACCAACGCCGTCAACCTTACAGTCTATATTGTGATCGCCATCGACAAGGCGTATGTTCTTTACCTTTGTGCCAGCCTTTATCTTTGACGAACTGCCCTTGATCTTGAGGTCCTTTGTAAGTGATACTGTATCGCCGTCTTGGAGAATTGTACCGTTGGCATCTTTGAATACTGGTTCGCCGTCAAGCTCTCCGTCTTGAGACCATTCGTGGGCACACTCTGGACATACATACATATCTCTATCTTCATAGGTGTATTCGCCGTTGCATTTTGGGCATTTTGGCAAGTCGCTCATTGCTAATTCCTGCTTTCTATATTATCTTCTGCGTAAAAATATTCTGAGTGCGACACTTGAGTATACTAAAAAAGAACTCGGCACTCAGCTCAGTATGGGTGTAAATAGGTAGCATTGCTACAAAACCCAGAGCTATTATATGATATAGGTAATCATTCGCAATGAATGAGGTTATATTTTTTTTAACAATTCCATGCGTTCTATGGTTGACTCTTATAGTGATTGTAGCGCACTGGTAGCTCTAGTGTGACTTCAGGGTCTTCGGATCTACTTTGTAGGCAACATATACATTGACTAGAGAAAGTACTGCAACGCTGTAGAATATGTACTCAGCCCCAAATTTGTACCATATGACTCCACCTGTTGCTGCAAATACTATTGTTACTAAGTGATCCAGACTCATTCCAAGTGATAGGGTTTTGGTAAGATCGCCCTCTTCTACAAGTATATTCTTTAGGTAGACTGTACGTATGATTGTCATCTGCATAGACATCTTATCAAGAATTACTATAATATAAGCTAGTATTAAAGGAATACCGACGGTTGATAATACACCACTTCTGAAGCCAGACGTAAGTAATCCATATGCAATATAGATAGCGACAAATGACAAGGCATCAGCGTAGAGTAATTTTTTGACTCCATATTTATCTATGAGCTTACCCAGAAGCGGGATAAAGAATATTCCAAAAAATGTGGCAATAAAGAAGAGCATTGAGATAGTATCTGCTTTTTTATTAAGCATTTCAATGAGAACCCATGGACCAAATACAAACATTATCTGTTTTTGAACGCCTGACATGATAGTAAGTAAGTAGTAGTATTTATACTCTCTGCGGAATATCCACTTTACCTTTCTATCAGTCAGAATCTTTTGCTTTGTGTGTGCCTTTAGTCTGATTAAGGCGAGCATCGCTAGGAATAGAGATATAGCGCAGAAGATAAAAGGCTTTACTATCTTTTCTGAATAAGAGAAGTATTCGGTCTTGAAACCAATATATATAATTGCCATCGCAAACATTGAAAATGCTGTGAATATACCGTTGAAGCGACCTAACTCAGTACCCATCTTCTTGTCGTCCTTGACAAGTGATAAACCAATACTGTTAAAGAGTGGCAATAGTGTATGCATACCTGTAGAGAAGAAGAATACAAGAATAACCATTAATGAATAACTGGGTAGTACTGTACCTAGGATAAGTATCCCTATAATACAGATAACTTCACCGATTATCGCAATACGGATATCGCCAAGAAATGTAAGGTAAGAAATGATAAAGATTACAATTACGCCTGGAAGCTCTCTTGGGAACTCGAGAAAGCCACGTTCCATGGCACCGATGTGATATGCATCCCTCAAGTAATTTGAGACTGTCTCAAAACTTAAACCTAGACCGAGTGCTGAAAAGGCTAAAAAGGCATAAAAAAAGTATAAACACTTTTTGTGTTCTGTCATTTGTGACTCCAGTGTAATTTATAGATATAAGAATTAATTATTTGATGATTTTGATAAATCGAAGACATCTGCTTTTTCTGAAAGGTAGTCGCTGTAACCGCTCAAAATTGTATTGAATGATTCTAAGAGCTCTTCATCAATATTTGAGAAATACTCTGAGTCAATCTGGTTAAATTTTATATGAATCTCGTCATGCTCTTTAAATAGCTTCTTCCCTTTACTCGTAAGATTGTAGTAGATCTCCTTTTTATTTGTTGCTACTTTATAACTCTCAATGTGATCGTTCTTTAATAGACGCTTAGTGATCTTACTAATTGCACCACGTGTCATTCTTAGGTGCTCTGAGATCTTGGTAACATTCGCTTTTTTATGCTTACCGATGTAGTCTATAGTGTGCATTTCTGAAAAAGTATATCTATGGTGGAGTTCTTTCAAGTTTGATTTAATCATGCCTGAGCGCTTTGAAGCGATGCTTGAAATCTTTCTTGTAAGGTCTTCTACTATTTCCATAATACTCTCCCGATTTTTAGTAATATCTAAAGCACTTTTTTCCTGAGATACAAAGCGTATGCTTTTTTGTTTCCGAGTCAACAATATTTTTAGTGTTTACTCTTTTTTATATATAAAGCTATTGGTAATAATAAATAACCAGCGAAAATAATCGCTGGTTATTATAAAATTTTGGGATTTTAATAAGAGGTTACTTGATTCTAGTTGATTGTCTTGGAACTACGTGGCCTTTTACGAGTAGTCTTATGTTTGGGTGGGTTGGATTTTTTATTCTTAGGAGCATGGTGTTTGCTGCTCTTAGGGCAATCTCTCTACATGGTTGAACGTATGAGCTGAGAGGTATAGAGAATAGTTTTGCATATTCAACATCGTCGAAAGCGATTACCTTTATCTCTTCAGGGATTTTTACTCCTTCATTTATCAGCGATGGCAGTATATATGCTGCGACCGCATCATTATAGCATATCAATGAATCACGATCTTTTATGCAGAGAATGTTCTTTGCGGTCTTTTTAGGGTCGTCGTCTTTTACTATTTCATGTAGGGCGCTTTGAGGGAGACCAGACTTTTCTATTGCCAATCTAACACCTATTAAGCGCTGGGTAATTGTATTAGCTACAAACTTACCGTTTACAAAGACAAAGCTTTTGCAGCCTTCTTCAATAAGGTGCTTGGTAACCTGAAACCCTGCCTCTATCTGGTTTAGTGATATAAGATCAGAATCACTAGTTGAAGGGTATTCCGCGTAATCACTATCGATATAAACAATAGGGATATCGGCTTTTTTAAAGATATTATAAATAGATTCGCTAATACTGTATGCTTCTTTGAAGTGTTCAAAAGGAGCCATGAATACCCCGTTGACCTTCTTTTGAACATAGCTATTTGCAATCTGTGTGGCTATACTTCTTACTTCGTCTATATCAAAATTTTTCAATGCAGATGTAAGGGCTAAGTTGTGTTCGTTGATTATTATTGAGAAGTTATTCTCCTTTCCTAGAGATGCTATCTCTCCACAGATAGGTTCATAAATTTCTGTGTTGTACATATGAGGAATAAGCATGCCAAATTTGTAGTTGAATGCTGCTTTGCTCTCAGGGTTGTATATTACATAGGTCCCAAATCCAGCTTTTCTGTCTATATAGCCGATGTCTTTGAGCATGTTGAAAGCTTTAGCTACAGTCGGGCGTGAGGTCTCGAAGGTCTCTGCGACCTCTGTTTCTGAAGGTAATATATCATTTACGGCATATTTTGCGAGTTCTATCTCGTTTTTAAAGTAGTCATGTATAATTGTTACTTTGCTCTTCTTAGGGTTCATTATATATCTCTTTCTTCAGTATATATTCTCATAAGTAGTTTTGTTTAAAGGATATAATGAATTCTTTGTAGAATTCATTATATAAATAACGTGTTGTTACCAATCTCTGTTTAAAGCATTGTATAGCATTTAAATTACAACTAAACTTTGGCTTATACATAAGTTGCTAACACTTTTAAATGTATCATATAAAGGGATATAATGCAAATTAAAAATATGATTATTAGGGTTTATAAGTGTTTGCTTTAGTGTTTTTAAAGTTTATTGGATGATTAATTGTAATTTAACTGTAATAAAACTGATAGATAAAAGCTGTGATTAGAGATTTTAAGCAATTTTTAATTGTAATAATAAAATAATAAAAATAAATTATTTTAAGTGTAATCCTTTTGTTTTAAGTAATATATCAAAATTATATATTTTACTTTAATTGTAATATGACTGTAATCGATTTGACAAGCTATTTTTTGTGGAGTATTATGAATTTATAAGGCGAGGTTGTTCGTTTGGTGTTTTTATAATATAAAATAATTGTAATAATTTTAGCTCCATATATGGTTTTATTCTGTAGATGATAGTTGGTTTATTCCCATTTTATGTTGAGCTTTACATATGGATATAATTTTCATTGAGAGGTAGTAGTAATTATTTGTTCTAGCAATAGGAGATTGCCAATGCAGAGTGGATATGTTGTAGGTATTGATGCTGGTGGAACAAAGATAGCATACGGTCTCTTTGACAAAGATTGTAAGCTCATTTATAGTGAAGAGCATCCTACAGACATTGAGGCTGATGGTCCGGCTTTCTCAGATGGGATTATAGAGACTACATATTCCATACTCAAAAAGAATGGTCTTAGGGTTGACATGTTGGATGGTATAGGAGTTTGTATGCCTTCGTATATTCTCTTTGATAAAGGTCATGTTTTTATGACAACATCTATGACCAATATCAGAGATTTTCCAATGAGAGACTATTTAAGTCAACGTCTGCCTGTTCCTGTTGTTTTTGATAATGATGCAAATGTTGCTGCTCTAGCTGAACATAGGCATGGTGCCGGTAGAGGCAGTAAACATATGGTCTATGTCGCAACAAGTACTGGTATAGGTGGTGGCATTATAATTAATGAGCAGGTTTTCAGAGGAAGCTACGGTCTGGCTGGTGAGTGTGGGCACATGATAGCTACTTATGGTGAAGGAATAGAGTGTGGATGTAGGAACTCTGGTTGCTTTATGTCATATGCCTCGGGTAGATATGCACCCAAGCATGTTGAAAATAGACTGAAGGCTGGGGCAAAGAGTATGCTCTCAAAGCATAGTAAACTTGAATGTGCACATATCCTTGAAGCGTATCATCAGGGTGACAAGCTTGCAATAGAGACAGTTGAGATGATGGCTAACAATCTTGCTATTTGTTTATTCAACATATATCAGCTTTTAAATATCAATCTATTTGTCTTCGGCGGTGGCTTGACAAATATCGGTGATGCACTCTTTGGAAAGGTTATTGATAAATTCAATAAATTAAACCACATCGATCTGCCTGTAGACTTCCGGTTTGCTGAACTTGGGCGTTCAGTCGGAATGATTGGTGCCGCTGAATTGATACGGTGTGATAGTCTTGCGTTGAGGGTTGCTAATAAGTAATTAGCGTGTGAAACTTTTTAATTTTGTATGTATCCTAACTTTGGAAATATAACTGAAAAGGTAGTGTAATGAGTTATTTTGGAGAGCTAAATAAGAGAACAGGTATACTCAGGGCAAGTATCCTTGATACCGATCCAACTATATGTGTTGAAAGAGCAATTCTGACAACCAAGGCATGTAAAGAGCATGAGTCCAAGCCTGTTGTTTTGAAGAGAGCATATATTGTTGATGCGGTACTTCGGAATATGTCAATTTATATCAATCCTGATGAACTCATTGTTGGTAATCAAGCTAGTGCTGATAGAGCTGCGCCAATATTTCCTGAATATGCGATGGACTGGGTGATAAAAGAACTTGATGAATTTGACAAGCGTGATGGGGATAGGTTTTATATTACTGAGAGTAATAAAGCAAAGCTTCGAGATATAAATACTTATTGGGAAGGCAAGACTTTGAAGGATAAAGGGTATGCGGCGTTTCCTGAAAGTTCAAAGATCTTTTATGACCTTGGAATAATAAAGAATGAAGGTAACATTACCTCTGGTGATGCGCATATAGCGGTATCGTATAGCAAGGTGCTTTCTGAAGGGATAGATGGAGTAAGAAGCAGAACTAATGAGGCTTTGAGTATGCTTGATCTTACTGATTTTGCTGATCTTAAAAAAAGCTATTTTTATGAGGCTATACTGATAGTGTTAGATGCCTTGGAGGCTTTTGCTCTTCGCTTTGCTGAACTTGCAGATATGGAGGCTGCTATAGCTTCGCCTAAGCGCGCTGAAGAGCTGAGAGAGATAGCTCGGATATGCCGAAAAGTTCCTATGAAGCCAGCTGATACCTTCCATGAAGCGTTGCAAAGTGTTTGGTTTGTGCATCTTGTCTTGCAGATAGAGTCAAATGGACACTCACTTTCGTATGGTAGGCTGGATCAGTATTGTTATCCTTTCTACAAGAAGAGTATTCAGGATGGTATGAGTGAAGAAGAAGCATGTGAACTCTTAGAAAATCTCTGGATAAGAACTTTTAGTATTAATAAAGTGAGGAGTTGGGGTCATACTAGGTTTTCTGCTGGTAGCCCACTCTATCAGAATGTCACAATAGGCGGACAGACACGTGATGGTAAGGATGCTGCAAATGATTTAAGCCGTCTCATACTAAAGACTGTTGCTAGAACTCACCTCCCTCAACCAAATCTGACTGTGCGTTATCATCGTGGACTTAGTAATGACTTCATGAATGAATGTATCGAGGTGATGAGGTGTGGATTTGGAATGCCGGCGTTCAATAATGACGAGATCGTAATCCCATCATTTATTTCTCTAGGTATTGATAAAGAAGATGCCTATGACTATAGTGCCATTGGTTGTGTTGAAGTTGCTGTGCCAGGAAAATGGGGATACCGCTGTACTGGAATGAGCTTCTTGAACTTCCCGAAAACACTTATGATTGCTCTTAATGATGGTATTGATGTCGTCAGTGGAAAACGAGTATGTGAAGGTGCAGGGCATTTCAAGGATATGGATAGCTTTGACTCTGTTATGAATCTCTGGGATACCTTTGTAAGGCGCTTTTGCAGGCAGACTGTTATACTGGATTCTTGTGCCGATATGGTTCTTGAGAATGAGGTGCCAGATATTCTCTGCTCAGCACTGACTGATGACTGCATCGCTCGAGGCAAGCATATAAAGGAAGGTGGCGCAGTTTATGACTTTATTAGTGGGCTGCAAGTTGGGATTGCTAATCTTGGTGACTCACTTGCTGCGATAAAAAAATGTGTCTATGAAGATAAATCTATTTCAAGGGAGCAACTTTGGAATGCACTTCTTGATAACTACTCAGGTACTGACGGGGCAAAGATACGAAAATTAATGATGAGTGCGCCAAAGTATGGTAATGATGATGATTATGTTGATTCGTTAGTTGTTCAGGGGTATCAGAGCTATATCGATGAAATTTCAAAATACAAGAATACCAGATTTGGTCGTGGACCTATTGGTGGCGTGTACTATGCTGGCACATCTTCAATCTCTGCAAATGTACCACAAGGGGCTGGTACTTGCGCTACTCCTGATGGTCGTCATGCAGGTGAACCACTAGCCGAAGGGTGCTCTCCTTCACACTCTATGGACGTAAATGGACCTACAAGTGTCTTGAAGTCAATTTCTAAACTACCAATTGATAAAATTACTGGTGGAGTCCTACTAAACCAGAAGGTTTCACCTTCAATGTTAGACGAACTCGGGGACAGAAAGAAGTTACTAATGCTTCTAAGAACGTTCTTCGATACGCTCAGGGGATTTCATATTCAGTACAATGTTGTTTCAAGAGACACACTTATTGATGCTCAGAAAAATCCAGATAAATACCGAGATCTTATAATTAGGGTTGCAGGATATTCTGCATTCTTCAACGTACTCTCATCTCAAACTCAGGATGATATTATAGAGAGAACAGAACAGGTACTTTAGCACTTATATATTATATTACTGTTTTCAATCATTGCTTGGTAATACTACCAGCAATAAGTACACAATCAAATCATAACCCTGTTATATGTAATAACAAAATCTATATAGAATAGCAGTTGTATCTTATTTACACTTAAAAATTCTCAAAATCATAAATATATATGTAGGAATCGGTGGTTTGTTCTCAATATCGAACTTGAGCACAAGCAAAAGTGTGTTGTCTATTTATATTCAAGTTAAATTACTATTTTAATGGGAGGAAGTTGTGATTAAATGTTGTGCTCTGAGTATTATTAAATTAGCAGTTGTTGTTTGTCTAATAATTGGAAGTGCTGATATTGCCCAAGCTACTTCTGGAGATCCTGTACTGGCATTTCTGCCGGGTACTTTGGAAAACGAATCACAGGCGTATGCTGCTAAAATGTTTGAGAAGTTTGGTGGAAATTATGGGTTTAATGTGATTATTTTAGACTCTCCTGGTGGAGATTCGCAGATACAAGCGGAGAATGTAGATAAATGTGTATCTGACGGTGTAAAAGTAATTGTAGTAAATCCAAATGATATTGTAAGTATTGTTCCAAGTCTAAAAAAAGCAAAAGAGGCAGGTGTTATTGTATGTCTATTTTCATCAGATCTGCTGCCTACATTTACTAAATACCGTGATATCTTCTGCGGTGTTGATGATACAATCGCAGGGGAAGTTGCGGCAAAAGCATTCCTTGATAAATTTCCTGAGGGTGCAAAAATTGTAGAAATTGGTGGGCAGGATGGCCATGATGCTCAGCTTAAGCGTAATCAGGGATTTCACAAGATTATAGATAATAGTAATATCGAAGTCCTTGCAACTCAAAACTGTAGTGCTTGGTCAAAAGAAGATGCAAAAAAAATAATGGCTGAGTTCATAACAGCTTTTGGTGAGGAGATTGATGGGGTCTTCTGCCATTGGGATAATGGCGCTACGGGAATTATTCAGGCACTCGAAAATGCAGAAATGGAAGGGGTGTATATTGTTGGAGTTGATGGCTGTAAAAATGGATTTCAGCAAATACTTGATGGAAAGCAAAGTATAACAATTGCTCAAAATTTTGAAAACATTTCTAAAAAAACTATGGAGCGTGCGCGTCAATTTTTAGATGGTGCGATAATTGCAGCGGTAAACTTTATTCCTCTTGATACTATAGGTCGTGATAATATCAGTGAGTATGAAATGCCTGAATGGTAGTAATAATTTATATCTATTGTAGTAGACGTTTGTTAGGGTTATTAAAATTATAAACCAATTTAAAGGTTATATTTGTTGTGTAAGTTTTGTTGTTTTCAGGTAATGTGTGTGCCTGAGCAGGTTCTTATTTTGGAGAAAGTAATGAAAAAATTAAGTGTTGTGTCAGTGTTAAGATTGGTGTTTGTTCTTAGTATTATGTTGATAACTTCAAGTATTGTGCAAGCAGGCGAAAAGAAGCCAGTAATGGCATTTCTACCTGGTACATTGTCAAATGAATCTCAAGCGTATGCTGCTAAAATGTTTGAGAGACATGGAGCAGAGTATGGATTTGATATTCTTATTCTTGATTCTCCTAATGGTGATGCACAGATTCAAGCTCAGAATGTTAATAATTGTATAGCGCAGGGTGTTGATGCAATTGCTGTGTGCCCTAACGATATAAATGCAATAGTTCCAAGTCTTATGGAAGCAAAGGAAGCTGGTATAGTTGTCTGTCTATTCTCATCTGATCTTCCTGAGCAATTTGCAGAATATCGTGATATCTTCTGTGGTGTTGATGACACTATGGCAGGTGAGGTTGCTGCAAAAGCATTTTTAGATAAATTTCCAGATGGTGCTAAGATCGTAGAGATCGGTGGCCAAGCTGGACATGATGCTCAGATTAAACGTAATCAAGGATTCCACAAAGTCATTGATGGAAGTAATATCAACGTTCTTGCAACTCAGAACTGTGATGCTTGGGCAACAAATGATGCTATGACAAGAATGGAAGACTTTATTGTTAAATATGGAAATGAAATTCAAGGAGTATTCTGTCATTGGGATAATGGTGCAGCTGGGGTCATACAAGCTTGTGAGAATGCAGGTTTGAATAATATCTATATTGTGGCAGTTGATGGGTGTAGAGCTGGATTCAATCAAATTCTTGATGGAAAACAGAGTGTTACGATTGCTCAAAGTTTTGAAAATATGACAAAGAAGACTTTAGAGCAGGCTAAGAATAAATTAGACGGAAAGAGTATTAATGCTATCAACTTCATTCCACTTGAGACTATTACTGCGAGTAATATTAAAAGCTATGAAATGCCTGAGTGGTAATAAGAAGCAATATTGTGAGACATATGAGTACTACAGAGTTTCGAGGTTGAGTCTGCCTTTTGTAGGAAAAGATTGTCTGTGAAATCCATAAAATTGTAATAAGCCGAAGATATCAACGATGGATTATTTGTTCAAAATAATATTTCTCAGTCATTCCTTAGATTAAAGGCTCTGGATGATGTTTCGACACAGGAGAAAGAAATGAAAAAAGTAAGTGTTGTCTTGGTTGTGAAGTTTGTATTTGTTTTGAGTTTGATTGTGGCATGTATTGGTGTTGTTAATGCAGATGATAAGAAGCCTGTAATTGCTTTTTTACCAGGAACGTTGTCAAATGAATCACAAGCGTATGCTGCTAAGATGTTTGAGAGACACGGAGATGAGTATGGGTTTGATGTTGTTATTCTTGACTCACCCAATGCAGACGCACAGATTCAAGCTCAGAATGTAAACAATTGTATCGCTCAGGGTGTAGATGCAATAGCAGTAAATCCAAATGATATTAATGCAATTGTACCAAGCCTTATGGAGGCAAAAGAAGCAGGTGTTATTGTCTGTCTATTTTCTTCAGATCTTCCTGTGCAATTTGCTGGAATACGCGATATCTTCTGTGGTGTTGATGATACTATGGCAGGTGAGGTAGCAGCAAAAGCATTCATTGATAAATTCCCTAACGGTGCAAAAATTGTTGAAATTGGTGGGCAGGCTGGGCATGATGCTCAGATCAAGCGTTATCAAGGTTTCCACAAGGTTATTGATGGTAGTAATATTGAAGTTCTCGCTACGCAGAACTGTGATGCTTGGGCAACAAATGATGCTATGACGAGAATGGAAGACTTCATTGTAAAATATGGAGATGAAATTCAGGGAGTATTCTGTCATTGGGATAATGGTGCAGCAGGTATCATTCAGGCTTGTGAGAATGCTGGTATGAAAGATGTCTATATTGTTGCGGTTGATGGTTGTAGAGCTGGATTCCAACAGATTCTTGATGGAAAGCAGAGTGTTACAATTGCTCAAAGCTTTGAAAATATTTCTAAGAAGACCTTGGAACTTGCTCAAGCTAAATTAAACGGAAAGACTGTTACTGCGGTTAATTTTATTCCACTTGAAACTATTACAGCTGAAAATATCAAAGAGTACGAAATGCCAGAGTGGTAACAAGAAGTTGTTCTGCAAGACATAGTAAATTAAATAACTTAAAGGCTCATTTCTGCTTTAAGTAGGAATGAGCCGACAGTTTTAAACTTTTGAAAGGGGTAATAAATGGAAGAGATGAATGATGAATTAATTCTTTCCATGAAAAGTGTTTCTAAGTCATTCCCTGGAGTAAAAGCTCTGGATGATGTGTCAATAGAAGTAAAAAGAGGTAGCGTGCATGGGCTTGTAGGGGAGAATGGTGCAGGTAAGTCTACCCTTATGAAAATCCTATCTGGAGTTTATGAAAAGGATGAAGGAACAATTATATTTGATGGAGAAGAGATAGAAGAAACAACGCCTATTGAATCGTTACACAGAGGGTTGAGCATCATATATCAAGAGTTCAATCTTGTAAGCTCAATGACTGTTGGTGAAAATATTCTTCTAGGTAGGTTCAAAGAAATGAAGGGTATGAGAGGTACCCATGCAAGAGCTAGAGAATTACTTGATAGTATCGGTAGTACAATTAATACTCATTCATTAGTCTCAGAGCTAAGTGTCTCTGAAATGCAGATGGTAGAGATAACCAAAGCACTTTCATTCAACTCAAAGCTTATCATTATGGACGAGCCGAGTAGTAGCCTTACTGATGATGAGATGAAACATCTTGCTGATATTATTCGGCATCTTAAAACAAGAGGCGTTTCAATAATATATATCAGTCACAAACTAGATGAAATTGAAGATTTTTGCGATACAGTAACTGTTTTACGTGATGGTAAAATTATTGACTCAAAACCTGTAGATAAGATTACACGCAATGATATGATCACTAAGATGGTCGGTAGAACTATTGAAAATGAATTTCCAGAACGCCCGAGATGCGTGGGTGAGACATTGATGGAAGTTAGAAATATCAATACTAAAAAATTAAAGAACATCTCATTTGATTTAAAAAGAGGTGAAATCTTGGGATTTGTTGGTCTTGTGGGAGCTGGAAGGACTGAGATCATCAGAGCAATATACGGGGCAGATAAGGTCAAGGGTCATGAAATTACCTTGGAAGGAAAACCTGTAAAAATTAGAAAACCTAGTGATGCAAAGCAAGCAGGGATTGGGATTGTTCCAGAAGATAGAAAGCTACAAGGATTGGTGCTGGCTTTTTCTGTGGAGCAGAATATTTCAATGGCAGCGCTAAATGGAATATGCAACATGGGATTTATTAATAGAGAATCAGAAAGAAGCATAGCTAAAAAACATATTGAATCTCTACGTATTAAAACTCCAAATGCTAGAACAAAGACTAGAAACTTATCTGGTGGTAATCAGCAAAAGTGTATTGTCGGACGTTGGCTTGAAACAAATCCTAAAATTCTCTTTATGGATGAACCAACACGTGGGATTGATGTTGGAGCTAAGTTTGAGATCTACCTTCTTATGAAAAGAATTGCAGAAGGTGGCGGTGCTGTCATACTTATTTCTTCAGAGCTTCCAGAAGTTTTGAATATGAGTAATCGGGTCTTGACTATCTGTGAGGGAGAGATAACAGGTGAATTTGATCCTGAAAAAGTTTCACCTCAAGAAATTATGAAGAAGGCACTGGGATAAAATATAGGGAGGAGGCTAATTTAATGACTACACAGAGTATTTTTAGTACAAAGAATAGAACTCATTTTAACGAAAACCTAGTCTTACTAGGGATTATAATACTAGTAATAATAACTATATCTGTTGAACCAAAATTTCTCACCGGTTCAAATCTAACCAATATTATGCGCCAGTTCGGACCGCTAAGTTTGGTATCTCTTGGAATGACATTTGTAATCATCGGTGGGTTTATAGATCTATCAATTGCTGGAATTATATCTCTTGTTGCTGTGATTACTGTATATTTGATAGAACCACTCGGGCAGGTTCCTGCACTATTGATCGGTCTTGGGCTTGGGGCATTGATGGGCTTTATTAATAGTCTGATACTACTAGGTTGTGGTGCAATGACTCAGGCGGAGGCGTTATTTATTACTTATGCTATGAGTTTGTTTTATGGTGCAATTGCACTTATTGCAGTCGACGGTTCTACGCAGCATATGAGTTGGATAAAGAGTGATATCTCTCTCTTTGAGTTTATTGGAAGTGGAAGTATTGGATTTCTGTCGGTATCTTTCATTATTTTTCTAGTCTGTTTGGTTGTCTTGCATATCTTCCAGACTAAAACATATATGGGTAGAGCAATATGTCTAACTGGTGGTAATAAAGTGGCAGCTGAGCTCTCTGGGATACCAGTTAAGAAGAGTATTATGGTTATCTATACTATCTCTGGTGTTATGTCTGCAATTGGGTCTGTAGTGCTATTTTCGAGGGTAACTACTGCTTCGCCTGTGATCGGACTAAACTACGAGACAAATACAATTCTTGCCGTTGTTGTAGGTGGTACTACTCTGAAGGGCGGAAAAGGAAGTGTTCTGCGTACGATGCTCGGTGTGGC
The DNA here is from genome assembly GCA_965140405.1 of Planctomycetota bacterium. GTDB lineage: Bacteria > Planctomycetota > SZUA-567 > SZUA-567 > SZUA-567. The sequence continues at coordinate 3,179,398 of OZ223208.1, read as the reverse complement.
TCTGATTACGCTCATGTCAAACTGTCTCAACCTTTTAGATGTATCGACCTTTATTCAGACAATTATGAAAGGCGCAATTCTGGTACTCGCAATCTGGCTAGATAACCGCAAAGAATTGCAGGAGAGAAATTAAATGAATACAACACATATTGGAGAAAAATTATATAAGGTAGCAGTAAAACAGAAAGCATTTCTAGCTCTAGTTGCAATGTTTGTGTTTATGCTCTTCAGTGGAACAAACTTCTATACCAAGTACAATTTGATTGAATTAATAAGATCTGCTTCAATTTTAGGTATACTCGCTTTTGGTGTAACGATTACGATTATTTGCGGTGGTTGTGATTTATCAATTGGTGGCATCATGTGTCTTTCAGGTATTACCACAATTATGATGCTTGATTATATGCCGATGTGGCTGGCTATTGTTCTTTCAATTCTTCTGGGGGCATTTATTGGTTTTATCAATGGATTCTTTATTGTTCATCAAAAAACGGAGCCATTTATTATTACACTTGGTACAGGGCTGTTGTTAAAGGGTGTTTGCCAACAGATAACAGACGCTGTACCGATCTCAAGTTCAAATATTAACTTCATGAAGATTGCAAATGGTAGAATGCTTGGGTCAATTCCTAATTTAGTAATTATTATGCTTATTGTCTTTACTATTCTCTTTATTCTCTTGAGGTATACACAGTTTGGTAGAAATTGCTACGCTGTAGGTGGTGATTATGATGTTGCGGTATACTCAGGTATTAATGCAGTAAAGGTCAAATGGTTGGCTTTTGTTATTAGTGGTGCTACAGCGGCTCTAGGTGGAATTATGCTTTCCTCAAAACTAAACTCAGGGTCATCAGTATTTGGTGATACAACAGCTCTGATTGTAAACTGTGGTGTTGTTGTTGGTGGTACTTCGTTTGCCGGAGGTATTGGTGGTGTGACTCAGTCGGCCATTGGTATTCTTGTGTTTAGTGTCTTAGAGAATTGTATGAATATGCTGAGAATTGGTGGCTATGTGCAGCAGGTTTGTAAGGGATTAGTAATACTGGGAATCATCTGTCTTGACTGTTATTCGAGAAAGCGTAAACGTGAAGATGTATAATGACGCTACGTGTATCATAACAATAGAGTTTTGACTCAATGATATTCAGTGAAAGGATCAAATATATGAAAAAGTATATTGAGTTGATAGACAAAATTGCAATTACTGATAGAGTTGAGAAACTTAAAACAAGTATGCTTGATGAAGACAGGTATGCGTCAATTGAGCAGGCGGTGATTGTTACAGAGGTTTATAAGAATAATGAGGATGTACCTGTAAATATAAGGCGTGCTATGAGTCTCTATGCGTCATTGAGTAGAATAAAAATACGCATTGATCCTGGAGAACTAATAGTTGGTAATAGAACTGCCGGGGTCAGGGCTGGTGTGATATTTCCTGAGTCTGGGTTATCATGGGTTGATAATGAGATAGAAGGGTTGTATGAGCGCCCACAGGATAAGTTCAAAATTAGATCAGAGGATATACAAACCTTTAGAAGAGAGATCTTGCCGTATTGGCAGGGGAAGACTCTTGAGGACAAGGTTGAGGAACATATCGGTGATGTAAAGAGAGCTATCGGTAAAGTTGCCAAGATAAATCAGACCGACCATGCACAGGGGCATATTTGTCCAAATACCAAGAGATGGCTTGCTGTAGGTCCAGCTGGGCTTTTGGAAGAGGCCAAGCAAAAGCTTGAGTCTTGTGATGAAAGCAAGAGAGATTTCTATAAGAGTGTCAAAATCGTGCTTGAAGGGGCTATAGAGTTTATTGGAAGGTATGAAGCGCTGGCTTGTGAACTTGCTCAAGGAGAGTCTGATCAGAAGCAGCGAAGTGAATACCTTGAGGTTGCAAGTGTATGTAGAGCGATAAAGAGTAATCCTGCTTCAAGCTTTAGAGAGTCACTCCAGTCTGTTTGGTTTTTATATACGATATTGCAAATGGAATCGAATGCTTCATCATTCTCACCTGGAAGGATGGATCAGTATCTCTACCCTTACTTTAAAAATGATTGTGAAGAAAAGGGTTTGGAGCTGTCTGGTGCTCTAGAGCTTATTGAATGCTTATGGCTCAAATTCAATCAGATTGTATACCTCAGAAGCTCTTCAAGTGCCAAGTATTTTGCAGGTTTTCCAATTGGCTTCAATGTGGCAATAGGTGGGCAGTTAGGGCTTAATGAGGACGCCTCGAATGAGTTGTCATACCTATTCTTAAAGGCGCAGGAGCATTTGGGACTGCCGCAGCCTAATCTTTCAGCTAGGCTCTATTCAGGCTCTCCACATGAGTTTATTGACAAGTGTGCGACTGTAATTGGCAAAGGTAGTGGGATGCCACAAATATTTAATGATGAGGCGGTTATTCCTGCTCTTATGGCAAAAGGAATTGAAGAGAAGGACGCAGTCAATTATGCGATAGTTGGATGTGTTGAGCTGACGACTCATGGTAATTCACTCGGTTGGAGTGATGCAGCAATGTTCAATTTAGTAAAGGCACTAGAGCTTACTCTCAATGACGGTGTCTGTATGATGACCGGTAAGAGAATGGGTGCTGCTCTAGGTACACTTGAAGATTTTGATACCTTTGAAAAACTTGAAAATGCCTATCATAGTCAGATAGAGTTTTTCTTCGAGAGAATGATAAAGTGTTGCGAGGTTGTAGAGAGACTTCATGGTGAGATCCTTCCATCAGCATTCCTTTCGTCTGTCATAGATAACTGTCTTGATAAAGGTCTTGATGTAACACAAGGCGGAGCGCACTACAACCTTTCTGGAATTCAGGCCATACAACTTGCCAATGTTGCTGATAGCCTTGCTGCACTGAAGAAGCTAGTATATGATGAAGATAGGATCAGTAGGAGTGAACTTCTAGAGGCAGTAAGGACAAATTTTGAAGGAAGAGAACCACTACGTCTGACCCTTCTAAATCATGCACCAAAATTTGGTAATGATGTTGAATGGGTTGACGAAATTGGTAACAAGTGGGCAAAAATCTTTGCCAATAGACTCAAGGATTTTAAAAATATTCGCGGTGGAATTTATCATGTAGGCTTGTATACGGTATCAGCTCACGTCCCTATGGGAGCAAATGTTGGTGCTACTACTGACGGCAGACTGAGTGGTACACCACTTGCTGATGGCGGGATGTCGGCAGTTTACGGTAGGGATATAAGTGGTCCTACTGCGCTATTAAAATCAGTAGCTAGAATAGACTCTATGCTAGGAAGTAATGGTACACTTCTAAATATGAAGTTCACTCCTGATATATTCAAAGATGAAGTTAGTAAGGGTAAGTTTATTTCGCTACTAAGGCAATTTGTAGAGTTAAAGATAATACATGTTCAGTTTAATGTGATTAATAAGGAAGAGTTGGTCGCTGCACAGAAGAACCCTGAACAGTATAAGAGCTTGACTATCAGAGTCGCTGGGTATACTGCGTATTTTACCGAACTTGCTACCGATCTACAAACAGAAATTATTGCTAGGACAAGTTATGACTGATAATGGTGAATGGGGTGTAGTCTTTGATATTAAGCGTTTTGCTGTGCATGACGGTGATGGTATACGAAGTACACTCTTTACAAAGGGCTGCCCTCTTAGGTGTAAGTGGTGTCATAATCCTGAGGGACAGTCACTAGGCATTGAGCTTATGTGGTTTGAAACACTCTGCATCGGCTGTGGTGAGTGTATAAAAAGCTGTCCTCATGATGCACTTACCTTTGAGAAATCAAGAGTAACGATTGTTAGAGAGAAGTGCAGAAAGTGCGGTAATTGTATTGATGCCTGTCCTTCGCTTGCTCTGAAGTTTGACGGCTGGAAGATGCACTATAAAGATGCTTTTGACGAGCTGATGAAGGACAAGGTCTTCTTTCAAGGTTCTGGTGGTGGGGTCACTATATCGGGAGGAGACCCACTAGTACAGAGTGGATTCAATCTGAAGGTATTAGCGATCTGTAAAGAAGCAGGTGTAAATACAACGATTGAGACCTGCCTTTATGCAAGTAGGGATGTCGTAATGAAGTTTGCAGAGGTGGTTGATAACTTCATAATTGATATCAAGATCCTTGATGACTCCAATCATACCGATGCTGTTGGGGTAAGCAATAGAATCATCCTTGATAATTTTGAAGCTTTAACGAAAACAGGGGCAAACATCTGCGTGAGAATTCCACTCATTCCTGGGTATAGCGATGGTGATGAAAATATAACAGATATTGCAAAGTATGTAGCAAGAGTAAACAAGAATGCCAAGGTGGAGTTGTTAAATTATAATCCTCTTGCTAAAAGCAAGTATACGTCTTTGCAGGAAGAGTATTTGATTTCTAGTGAGGCTAAGCCACTCAGTAAGGAGGAGATGGCTAGAAAGACCAAACTAGTTAGCGATATTATGGAGATTTCTAAATGATTATTGATAGTTTTTTAAAGAGAGCAAGAGATGGAGAGCCAGTATATATTACTGAAGTTGATATAGAATTCGCAAAACTTAGTGACAAAATTGAGATATACTGTGTATTAGATCTTATTGATGAAGAGGAGCATAAAGGCTATTCACTAAATATCCCTGCTGGATATGAAGATAATGAGTTTGTCAAGAAATACTTTTATGCAAAGGTATATAATATTTTATCTACTCTGGGTGGTAGAAAGATGAGTGTATATTTTGATAAAAGTAATAAGGCTCTGGAGGGTATGGTATATTACCTCAATGATTTATTCGGTATTGGGCAGAGCCGGAAAGATAGAAAAAGGTATGGTCGAGTGACAAATGTTACCGATCGTATGCTTGAGAATCTCTGCGGACTGAAATTCTCCTTTGATTTTCTTGACCAAGCAGAGAAGCCGACTGCATTAAGAACTAGAGCCAAGCAAGAGCCGAAGCTCTCATACTTGAAGACAGTAAGTAGTGTAAACGGTGCAATGTGTGGGATAGATGTTGGCGGTACAGATATAAAGCTGGCAATTTCGCTTGATGATAAAATTGTTTGTTTTAAAGAGTATGATTGGTTTCCTGCTGGATTTCCGCTGATGGATATGTTGATAACACCTATCATAACCCTCGTAGAATTGATGCGGTTGAAGGTTACTTTTGACATTTTGGGTGGTGATAGTGGGTACAAGGAAATACTTGGTAAGGCGCTAAAAAATGATGCAACGCTTTCTCTTATTGAAGAGTGTGTCCGAGAGGGGCAGAAGATATATGGTGATAAAATAGTCTTGTTTGATGGCATCGGTATGTGCTTTCCAGATATTGTTATTAGAAATAAAGTAGTAGGTGGAGAGGTACTAAAAGAGCGAGGGGTAAGGGAGAACGAGGCGGTTGATTATGAAGCCGAGTTCAAGAAGCTGAGTAATTTGAATGACCTTCTAAAACCTCATTGCAATCCGGATGGAGTAGTCAAGATGACCAATGATGGTCCTATGGCTTCATATACAGCAGCTATAGAAATTGCTGTTGAACGTGGTGAATCTTCAGTCAAAGATGGAATATTTGCTCACACCCTTGGAACTGAGCTAGGGACTGGCTGGGTAGATGAGAGGGGTAAAATACCAGAGATTCCTCTTGAGGCGTATAACTATGTCGTCGATCTTGGTAGCTACGATCAGATAGGGTATGAGGCAGATGACCTTAGGAGTATAAATAACTTTAGTACTTTGATTTCTGGAACAGTTCAGAAGTATGCGAGTCAGAGTGGTGTATTTAGGTTGGCAGTTAAATACTTCAAACTATACCGTGAAGACCTATATCAGGAGTTGGTTGATAAAGGATTTGTCGTGGAAAAAGATGCTGGGCTCTTTGTACCAATAGAGACTGTTGATCTTAGAAAACCATTTTTAGAGCATGTAATGTCACTTCCTGATAGGGAGAACTGTTCTACATGTGATAGAATATTCAAGGAGATAGGGCATCATCTTGCTATTACATGGCAGGAGACTGAGAATATCTTGCAGCCGATAGTAAAGGAGAGGTATCTCTTCGGTAGACTTGTAAAGAACAAAAGGTGTTTTGAGTTGATGCAGGAAGGGGCAAGAGAGCTCATCCCTGACTTGAAATTTATTGCGGCTGATGAAAATATGGCCAATTCTCCTTTCATGAAGCAGTTGAGTCAGAGCAATGAGTATACTGTTGCTCAGTTTGCTCAAGCAGTTGGTGCTCTGTACTTTGCTATGAGTGATCGAATATAATTTGGTTTTGATATTTATTTGAGTTGGATATCCATACAGGCGATCCCATTACAATGATAGTTGCTATTGTAAAGCATGTTCCGAATGCTCCTGAGATTATAAGAGTTGGCGTTTTGGATTATACGATCGTGCTCAGGAAACCGTATGTTCGTATTTTGTTTTGAAGTGTTTGCGTATTAAAAGTTATTATTATAATTGTAAGATTAAATATATTTTACTTTATGGAAGAGAAGTAATATAGATAAGGAGATAGCATGGGAAGCGATACAATGAAGGCAGCTGTATTTGAAGGGGCGGGGATTCTAAGTATTAAAGAAGTACCTATTCCTAAAGTTGAAAGAGATGATGAGGTTTTGATACGGGTTGAGACTGTCAGCATATGTGGTACCGATGTCAGAGGGCTTGCTAATCCTCCTCAAGTATTTTTTAAAGAGGGAGTGATTATTGGGCATGAGTGCGCTGGTATCGTGGAACAAATTGGTAAGGACGTCACAGGTGTTGGGCTGGGTGATAAAGTCGTTGTTCACCCAAATCAGTGGTGTGGCAAGTGCCACTATTGCCGATTAGGTGAGATAAATCGCTGTGATAATTTCCAACATGTAGGTGATAGTAGAGATGGTGCTATGGCAGAGTATCTATGCGTTCCTGAGAAACTTGTATACCTAGTCCGTAAAGATCTCTCTTCTAATATTGCATGTTTAGCAGAACCTCTGGCATGTGTGTTAAATGCTACAACCTCTGTAAGAACTCACCCAGGTGAGAGTGTTCTTATTCTCGGTGGTGGCCCTATAGGATTGATCTTTTTGATGCTTTATAAAAGAGCTGGTGCAAAGGTATATGTCTCTGATGTTACTGCGAGTAGGAGAGAGTTTGCTTTGACACTAGGAGCAGATGGGGTTATCGATCCTATGAATGAGGATATCAACAAAATAATCACTGAAAATACTAGTATTGGAGCTGACATAGTTGTCGATGCAGTAGGCGTGTTACTCCCACAAGCAGCGACACTCGTCAAGAAGGGTGGCAATATAGTATTATTCGGTTTAAATGCTAATGCGAGAGAGCCACTCAATCAGATGCCGGTTGTGATAAATGAAGTGACTATACATGGTAAATTTATCGCCAAAGGAACTTTCCCTATGGCTATATCTATAATTGAAGAGGGAATAATTCCAATAGAGCAGATTGTGACTCACGAAATAGCTATTGAAGATACTATGGAGGGGGTAGGTATGATGAGTCGAGGCGAAGCTGTAAAGGTTGTCGTCAAGATATCCTAATGTGGGCTTGTTTTGCTCAGCTCGTTAGCTGTGATTTTATAGAACGATAAAATTGAAATTACCAACAATAATAACTAGTTTATCTCTGTTACTCCAATTAGAGATAAGCTAGTTATCTTTATATCCCTTTGGATTTTGAACACCTTCTCTGCATTTTATACATGGCTGTCTTGTCATTATTGAATTGCCTGTAGTATCATATGTGATAATTGCTAAAAGCGAAAATATATTTAAATTATTCCAAAAGAATTTGCATAAGGATAATCTTGTTGTATAGTTAATTATAAGTTTCGAAATAGTTATGCATAACTATTTTTGAGATTATATAATTATTAATGATTATATACAAAATGGTCTTGTATATAGTTCATATTTATAAACCATACTGGTTCGGACCAGTCCGGCAAAGCAAAGAAAAACTCTGGGAAGGTTTTATCTACGGTTGCTTTCTGTTCTCGTTAATATATTGGGGATACTATAGGCTCTAGGGTCTTTGTGTTTGAGAAATCATAGTGGATTCGCTATGATTAAGAAAGCTTTTGCTGGGACTGGTTCATCTGCTCCAATCTTCTTGTTATATTATTATATAGTTTTTAATGGGATTCATTCACGTGCATTAAGACCGCGGTATAATAATGATAAGTGTTACTGTCCTGCAAAATGTTTAATACAAACCTAAACCTATAATACTCACTTAAATATTGACTTGAATTAAGAATAGAAACTTTGCGTGTTGCAAGTTTCTACTTTTCTTTTAGTGTTTATTTAGTAGGAGTAAAGATGAAGAATATGATTGAAAACCCAATTTTACCTGGGTTCAATCCTGATCCTTCTATTGTGCGAGTTGGGGATGACTATTATATAGCGACCTCAACATTTGAGTGGTACCCTGGGGTACAAATTCATCATTCGAGGAATCTAAAAGATTGGAGCATTGTAGCAAGGCCGTTGTCGAGAAAGTCGCAGCTAGATATGAGAGGTAATCCTGATTCAAGCGGTGTTTGGGCTCCATGTCTTACGTATGCTGACGGGATGTTCTGGTTGGTATACTCTGATGTAAAGAGGTTTGGAAGTAATTTGATAGATGTTAAAAACTATATTGTAACATCAAAGGATATAAGTGGGGATTGGTCAGAGCCAACATATGTAAATTCGAATGGTTTTGATGCGTCACTATTTCATGATGATGATGGTAAAAAGTACTTTCTAAATATGCTCTGGGATCATAGAGAGGGTAATCATCCTTTTAGGGGGATCCAGCTCCAAGAGTATGATGTTCAGGAAGGTAAGCTTGTAGGTGAGGTAAAGCTGATCTTTACTGGGACTGAGCTCAGAGTAACAGAAGCACCACACCTTTATAAGCGTAATGGTTGGTACTATCTTCTCACTGCTGAAGGTGGTACAAGCCGTGACCACGCTATGACTCTAGCAAGATCGAGAAATATCGATGGGAAATATGAGCTGCATCCTAATAAGTATATTGTAACAACAAAGGATGCACCTGATAGCTATCTACAGAGGTGTGGGCACGGAGATATCTTTGACACCCCAGAAGGAGAGACCTTTGTCGTCTTTCTCTGTGGCCGGCCGGTGACAAGGAACAATAGGTGTGTACTTGGGAGAGAGACAGCTTTACAGAGGGCTGTATGGAAAGATGATGATTGGCTATATCTTGAGAATGGCTCGCAGGTGCCGGATGTTTTGGTAACAGGGTTGAGCTTGCAAGAAGATGAGTCTGAAGTATGTTGTAAGAGTAAGTGGTATGACTTTGATTCAGATGTGTTGCCGATTGACTTTCAATGGCTTAGATCTCCTCAACCTGAGAGATTATTTTCACTTACTCAGAAGAAGGGTTATCTGCGTTTGTTCGGTCGTGAGACAATTGGTAGTTGGTTTGAGCAAGCACTTGTTGCTAGGCGCCAAGTTGACTTTAGCTATACAGCAATAACATGTGTTGAATTTGAGCCGGAATGTTACCAACAGTATGCAGGATTGGTGTGTTACTACAACAGGACGCAATTTCATTATTTGAGTATTACCCATAGTGAAGAGTTGGGGCGGGTTATACGTGTTATGAGTTGTCTGGGGGATTATCCTGGTGAAGAGATATTGTTTACTAAAGAGTATAATATTACCTGGAGTGGTCCTGTCTATCTAAAGGCAGAGGTTGAAAAAGATGATTTGGTCTTCTCATTTGCTGAGCATGATGGTGATTGGGTAAGTCTTTCTGATGTATTTGATGCCACTATCCTTTCTGATGAAGGTGGTAGAGGTGAGCATACATGTTTTACTGGTGCTTTTGTCGGTATGGCTTGTTCTGATATTACTGGAAGTCAGAAGGCTGCAGATTTTTCATTTTTTACTTATTCTAGTAAGGATAAATAATATAGATTCTATTATATCTTATAATAATATATTGGAGAATTTTTAATGTTTAGAAAACTAAATAGTATTTTTGTAGTAGGCATATTTACTCTCTTTGTCGTGACTTTAGGAGTTGTTGGAAGTGCAAAGGCTGATTCGCCAAAGACTATTACAGTATTGTCACAGACGACAACAGGATGGACTAGAAATTTTAACCCATTTGTTGTTCAACTTGAAGCAACTAAAGGTTTTACGTATGAGCCTCTAGTAATCTACAATGGTATGACTAGTGAAGAAATTCCTTGGCTTGCTGAAGAGGCAATCCTTGAAGATGACATGAAGACTATAACTGTAAAGGTAAGAAAGGGAGTAAAGTGGAATGATGGGGAAGTCTTCGATGCTGATGATGTTGTATTCAACTTTACCTACCCAAAAGACCACCCTGAGATTGATAATAATGGAATGTGGGGAGAAAAAGGACTTCTTGAAAAGGTTGTGAAGGTTGACGATTATACAGTCAAGCTTGTGCTAAAAGAACCAAATGTATTTGGAAAGAGTAATTTATTCAATGAAGTATGGATGGTACCTGAGCATATCTGGAATGGTGTAAAAAATCCAACAACTACTGTTGTAGAGAATCCAGTAGCAACTGGACCATTTACTGAAGTTATACGATTCGCACCTCAAGTCTTTGTTATGGGGAGAAATCCAAATTACTGGCAACCAGAACAACTCAAGATCGACCGTATGATGTGGCCTCAGTATAACTCTAATGAAGCTGCATATGATATGTTACAGTCAGGAAAGATTGATTGGGCACATATCTTTATTCCAGAGATTGAAAAAGTTTATGTCGCTGGTGATGAAGATAAGAGATACTGGTTTCCATCAAATGAGGTCTTGAGAATATCAATCAATATGAAGGCAAATGACGAGGGGAATCGCAAGGCGTTCAATAATGTAGAATTTAGAAAAGCGTTCAGTCTAGCGTTGGACAGGGAGTCAATGGTTGAGATTGGATCTTATGGCTATGTAAAGACTGGCGCACCTGCATCGGGTATTAATAGAGCATTGGATGAGTGGAGAAATCCTGAAGCTGATAAGATCTGGGAAGAATTCTCTGGATATAATATAGAGAAGGCTAAAAAGATTTTGGCTGATGCTGGATTTGTTGACAGCAATAATGATGGATATCTAGAAAACCCAGATGGCAGTAAGATAGAGTTCAATGTTGATGCTCCTAGTGGTTGGACAGATTGGGTAAATTCAGTCCAAATAGCAGTTGAAGGGTTGAGAAAGATCGGTATAAAAGCAAATGTTAGAACACCGGAACTCGGTATGTTTATTGATTCTTGGGCGACAGGTGACTTTGATGCAATTATGTGCGGAGTAGGTGGAATAATTCCAAATATTCATCGCTTTTATGATCACGTTATGTCACCAAATTACTTTGATACTAGGGTATGGTGGTCTTCAAATGTTAGCAAGTATGAGAATAGCGAACGTGATGAACTCATAAATAAACTCAAGGTGACATCTGATAAAGAGAAACAGAAGGAAATTACAGACCGTATTGAGTTGATAATGGCTGAAAATATACCATACTTCCCACTGTACTATAATGGAAAATGGTTTGTTTATAATACATCACGCTTTACAGGCTGGGCAAATGAAAATGATCCATATATTGATCCAGGCCTAGCCAAGCATGATAATAAGCTATATCATGTATTGCATTTGAAGCCTGTTGCTGAGTAACGAGAAGTATAAAATATATATTAACTAATAGTGAGTGCGGAGGCTAGGCTTTCCGCACTCACTGTTGTCTATGGCGGTATATTAATTTTAAGCGGATTTTGGTTAAGCATTGTATCTTGAAGAATGTTTAGTCATTGAGCAATGCCTTTACTATTTTAGTCACTTATTATCAGTATCTGATAATAAATCATCGATATTTATAAGTCATGTAATATAAAACTTACAAGTTACTGAATTTTCTTTACAAAAATTTATGCGCATAATAAAATTAATATAATTGGTAGATGGATCTTTATCGTGGTGGTAAGAAAATTCAAAGGTGAAAATATGGTACTCTCAACTGAGATCTTTGTTATGATAATATCCTTTATCGGTCTACCATTGTTCTATGGTATGGTTTATTCTTCAAAAATGCCCGGAACTAGATTCTTTTGGTATGCTTATTTTGCGCTACTGTTATCAAATACATTTACTGTTATTGAGGAATATTGGTATTATGATCTTTTCAACACCCTAGAACATGTGATGATAATTTTTGGTGGTGTATTTATATTTATTGCTGTCTAAAGATTGACTACAGTAGATGTTCAAAAAGAATCAGACAATTTTGGTAATACTGACGGAGAATAGCCATGATTTCTGCGGTTTGTAATGCTATCGCTTTTGTTTTTTTTGTCGGTGCATGTGTACTTCTCTTTGTACGAAAAAAAAATACTAGGTTGACAGTTGGTGAATGGGCGACACTACTTATTGCTATTCTACTATATGCATTTGTTTCTTGTTCTAATATGTTGGAGCACTTTTCAATAACAGCTTATTTTGATCCCGCAGAAGATATTGCAGAAATAGCATTTATATTGATATTTGTTTTCTTCATATATAATTGGCGTAAACAAAGTTCTATATATAAGATACAGGAGCAAGAGATATGGTTGAATGAGACTCTCCAGTCAATTGCTGATGGTGTCATGACAACAGATCGCAACGGTGTTGTTCAGCAATTAAATACTGTAATGGAGAGTCTCACAGGTTGGAGTAATGATGAGGCTGTTTCCAAAAAAGCTCGTGACGTTCTCTCTTTTGTGAATAAAAATACAGGAGAGACGGTTGATTATGATCCCTTCGGAAATGCTCTTGCTAATACTAATGAATCATCAAAACTACTATCTTTGATGATAAAAAGTAGAGATGGAAAAACAACTTCTATAAATGAAAAAACTGCTCTTATTTCAAACAAGAATAAAAGTGTAATGGGTGCTGTTGGCATCTTTCGGGATATGAGTGAATATGACTCCATAATGGAGCAACTTACTCACGTGCACAAAATGGAAGCTGTGGGGCAGTTGGCTGGTGGTGTGGCGCATGACGTTAATAATATGCTGGGTGGGATAATGGGGGCTGCTGATCTGCTCTCAAGTAAATTCAGCAAAGATGAGAGAACAAAGTATTCAAATGAGCTTGATATCTTGTTTAATGCGTCTGAAAGAGCAGCTGACTTGACATCAAATTTATTGTCCTTTAGTAGAAAAGGTAAAATACTTACTTCACCTGTTTCGATAGCAGAAATATTGAATAGCACAATAACAATTGTTAAGAGTACTGTTTGTAAAACCATACCTATGAATCTTGATTTATGTTCTGATGATTTGTCTATTATTGGAGATCCTACTCAGTTGCAGAATGCATTTTTAAATTTAATTTTAAATGCAAAAGACGCAGTAGGTGATAAAGGTGAGATTAGTATATCTACAGGAAAAGTATATTTAGATGAGTCTCAGTGTATTGCTACAGGATTTGAAATTTTTGCTGGAGAATATGTTTTGATTTCAATTCAGGATAATGGTGAAGGGATTTCACCGGAAGTTAAACAGCATATATTTGAGCCATTTTTTACAACAAAAGTGTCTGGAAAGGGCACTGGCCTTGGTTTATCGGCTGTGTATGGTACTGTTGTCAGCCATCATGGGGCTATAGAAGTAGTGAGTAGTGAGGAGTGCGGAACATGCTTTAAGCTATATTTTCCGTTATCTGAAGAGGATGTTAATGCTTCTGAGAGTATAAGCAAAACGAAACACATTAAAAATAGTGATACTGTATTGGTTATTGAAGATGAAGCTATTATTCAGTCATCTGTAAAGATGATTCTTGAAGAATCTGGATACTCTGTATTGATAGCAAGTGATGGTATGCAGGGCATAGAACTATTTAAAAAGAATAGGGATGATATTGCTGCTGTTCTACTAGATCTTGTGATGCCTGGAGCCAGTGGACAAGTAGTTCTGGAAGAGTTATTGGATATCGAACCAAACGTAAAGGTTATTATGACTTCTGGATTTATTCCTGCCAATATTTCTGAGCGTTGTGCGGGTTTTGTTGGCAAGCCGTATCGAAGAGATATTTTGACTGAAAAGTTAGCAGAGGTTATTAATAATTTCCCCAAAACTGATACATAAAAGCCGCTTTGCAAATTATTCCTTAATACGTATACTATAAACAATAAATGAGTGCTTCATTTGTCGTTTTTGCAACGAAAGTATTATGGTTCTATGTATATATTAATGAAGCTTGGGCTTACAGTATATGGTTTTCTTTTGGGGAATCATAAGTAGTCATTAAGAATTAAGAGGAATATGTAGTATGGATAACGTTAGATGGGCTTTGATTGGATGTGGAGATGTTACAGAGGTAAAGAGTGGCCCTGGGTTGTATAAGTCGACAGGATCTAGTCTTATTGGTGTATATAATAGGACATATGATAAATCTGTAGACTTTGCTAAGCGACATAATGTTGGGAAGGTATATAGAGAGGTAGAGGATTTATTCACTGATGAGCAGGTGGATATTGTCTATATCGCTACTCCACCAAAGTATCACCACCAATATGCTCTTCAGTGCCTAAGCGCTGGAAAGATACCGTATATAGAAAAGCCTGTTGCAAATTCTTATGAAGAGTGTCTTGAGATAAAGTCTCTTTCTGAGAAGACAGGTATACCTGTGTACGTTGCATTCTACCGCAGAGGCGTAGAGAAGTTCTTGAAAATTAAAGAACTTCTCGATGATAATGCTATAGGTAATATAAGGTATATAACAGTCAATCAGACAATGCCCGTGGAAGATAGTGAACTATCTAGGGATGGACTTCCTTGGAGGGTTGTCCCTGAAATATCTGGTGGAGGTAAGTTTTTAGACATGGGTGTACATGTTCTCGATTGTCTGGCTATGTTCTTTGGTGAATATGAATATATGAAGGGGACTGCTTGTAACCAAGGTGGGTACTATGATGCTGAGGATACTGTTGTGGCAACATTTGGTTTCAAGTCTGGTATCGTTGGGTCTGGAACTTGGTGTTATGTTGGAGACAAGAGTATAAATCAAGTACAGATTGTTGGTGAAAAAGGTCGCATTGTTTATGACGGGTTGTCAGCCAAGAAATTTATTATTGAGAAGAATGGTGAGCAGGAGTTGTACACCTTTGATGTGCCTGAGCATGCATCAATGCCATATCAGCAAGCAATAGTAAATGAACTCATTGGAAAAGCAAAGAGTGAGGCAAATTTTGATCAAGCAATCAATGTTGTTAAGATGACTGATATGATGCTAGAAACATACCGCAGAGGGTTGTAGTATGTTTAAAAAATTAAATATAGCTAGTATGTATTAAACCTGAATATTTAAAATATATGCAATAAAGAGGATTCGTATGACGCTATTTATCACTCTTGCTCAGTCAATTACTAGTTTGATTATCGTATACTTGCTTGCTGTGAAGATGCTAAAATCAGGGGTTTTGAAAGAAGAGCATTCGCTTGTGCTGGCTCGAATTGTGACGGATTTATGCCTTCCTGCTGTGGTCTTTGTCAATCTTGCTACTCAGAGGGTGACTTTGAACCAGATAGAGCCTTCTGCACTGATGTTGTCTGTAGAAATTAGCTGTATTATTCTAGCATGGGTGGTATGTTACTATTTGAAGTTTCCAAAGGATGTGATAGGAGCGGTCGTCTTTTGTTCGGCATTTGGGTCGTCGACATTTCTTGGGTATGCTGTCATTATGGAGATGTTTCCTGGTACTTCAGAGGCAATGACCGAGGCTGTACTCATTTCTGAGATTGGGGTAGGGTATCCTATATTTATTCTTGGGCCGTTACTTGCAGCATATTTCGGTAGCAAAGAGACATCATTGCGTAAAAACCTTTCAGCTTCATTTTCTTTTTTCAAGTCTCCAGTCTTCTTTGCTCTCATACTTGGAGTTATCTGGGTCCCGCTTGGGATGCCAGGGAAGGGAAATGTGTTTTTAAAACCTTTGTTTGATGTATGTACTGTTTTGAGTCATGCGCTTACTCCACTTGCTCTAATCTCTGTAGGGTTGATGTTCCGCATCCCTGATATTCGCAGCAGCTTAGTTGCGCTCGCTGTTGTTATTGCTCTAAAACTTATTTTGAAACCTGTTCTACTTGGAATTGGAGCAGATTTTTTTGGGTTTGAAAAGCTTTGGAAGGATGTGCTTATCATTCTTGGGGCGATGCCGCCAGCTGTTCTTGGTGCAGTCTTCTTGCGTCGGTATGGTGGTAATGCTTCGTTGGCTTCGGCTTTACTGCTTGTCGCAACTTGCATTAGTGCTGTTACAGTATTGATAATCTTCTTTTTGATGGGGTAACTTTACGTTGATTGTACTAAGTGAATGCTAACTTGTTCATAATTAACAATATGTGTGATAGTAGGGATTGGTAGCTTTTATATTTTTTTATTTAATTACTATCTTTGGACTTAATTCTTTTTGTGGCACCAGGAATTTCTTTCGGTATGAATCGACTCTTTTTTCCTGCAAGACTGTCAACGAACCCAATGTTTACCTACTCAACTGAGAGCTTGTCTGTAAACATTGCCAGCATTTGAGAACACATGTAGCTAAGGACGTATTAGAATCCTTTTGATACATAGTAAATTTAATAAATAGTAAGAATGAATTGTATGTGTTAAAAGTATTTTATAGAAATATTTATGGCTATAAAATACACTGTTCATTTTATTGAATTTGTTTTAACTGTTATTAGACTGATAGAGAGGTGATGATTTTTGTTACGTAACAAAAGACGCTTATCGGTTTTAAGAATAGACAAATGTAATTAAAAGCATTTGTTGGGGGAGATGAGTTGGATCCCGTTTTAGCCAAGTTCGAAGGTAGTAACTCCGTAGGTGTTTTGGATGTTCAGGTCTGGTACTTCTCCTGTATACATCCTTGCGGTCTCAAAAGATACTGTCATTTTATGACGTTCTACCAGTTTTATCGCTTCTGGGTTTGTCTCTGGAATATCTAAGAAGATGGGCGTATCTTTATCGACTTGTGATTGCAGAGCGTTGAATAGGGCTTCTGCAATGTTTGGAGTATTGGCGAAGAGTGGCCCAACCTTGTAGCCATTGAGGCATTTGCGGATTACACCGTAACCAGTTATCTTGCCGTTATGCTGGTAGGATAGGGCAACTCCTTCTGGCTGTTGCAGCCAGAGTTTAAGAAATGAGGTGCGGGGCTCTGGGAAGAAATGGGCGTCGTATGATTCCACTTCATTGAAATTATCAGGGGTAATTTTTTGGATATTTTCATCTGTATATGAGCTACTCCTTGTCCTTCCTTCATAGCGTATATTTCTATAGGCTAATTTAAAGCCAGATTTTATGTAATTATTTTGTTGTGCTATTACTCCGTCTAGTCCAATGTTTCGCCCTGAAAGTCGTTCTATTGCTGCTTTCCAGATAGCTATGCCGTAACCTTTACCTCTGTACTCAGGTTTGACGATATAGAAGCCAATAAAACCAAATGTGCTACCATACCTCACAGATGATATTGTTGCAATAGGCTTGCCGTTAAGCTCTCCTATCAGGAAAGCTTCTCTATCTGCAGCGATGAAGGCTTTCGCATCGTGTAGGCCTGGATTCCAGCCTTCATTTGCTGCGAGATTTATAGCGAGTAAGAGCTCTTTCGTAGACATTGTTCGTATCGTATAACTCATAGTTATTACCTTGTGCTTGTCTGCTAGTATTATGATATTTAATCACAGTTATTTGAGTTCGTCAAGGAATAATTCTTGGTAGTTATTGGTATCCAGAAGAAGGTTGTAGAGAGATTGATTTTAATACATGAAGTTTTGAGTCATTTAGAGGTTGCTGTAGGGTTGAGTAGGTCGTTTATTGCAAGTATAAATACTATTATAATAGGTGTTTGAAGAGTATTATAAAGGAAAGAGTCTTTTGATGATATAATAGAGAACTACTGTAGATTCTTGTATTATTAAGATATATAATTAGGTATAATATTGATAAGTATGTATTTATATGGCATTGGTTATAATTGGTCGTAAACGGTATTTATCAAGTTTTTTGCCGCTGTATTAGATAGAACTTTGGGTAATAAGTATTGGAAGAGCGTAAGTTTATATGTTGACATATAATTTCAACTCTGGTACGATTATAATGCTAAAGTGTATTTGATAATGGGAAAATGGTATATGCCAAAAGAAGATGAGTTGCTAGAGCAGATTCAAGCTCTTAAAGATGAGAATCAGCAGCTAATTAAATATAAAAAACGTTTGCAGTTTATCGAAAGAATTTCGCGTGAGGCCATTGCTGTCTTTGCTGAGGATCATAGGTGTATCGATTTTAGTAGCAAAATGTGTGAAATGTTTGGCTATTCACAGGATGAAATTATTGGCTTGTACGCACTTGAATTCATTGCCCCTGAATCTAGGGAAATTGCAAAAAAACATATGTTGGCAAATACATCCGAACAGTATGAAGCTCTCATGAAGAGGCAAGATGGCTCTACTTTTTGGGCTATCGTACAGGGAGAAGGCTTTGAGTATGAAGGAAAGAATATAAGAGTAGTGACAACTCGGGATATCACTGAGCAGAAAGCTATTCAAGATAAAGCACTGGTTCTAAATGCAGAGTATGAGACTATTTTTGATAATAGCCAAGTAGGAATTCTATTACTTTCTGAGGATAGAATAATTCAGAGAGCGAATCACAAAATAGCAGAAATATTCGGCTATGAATCAGGTAATGATTTTGTTGGTGAAAGTGTGAGAATATTACATCTGTCAAAAGAAAGTTATGATGAATTTGCCACCTATTACTCTACGATATTGTTAGAGGGGAAGACGATAAACGCTGAGTATCAATTTAAAAGGTCTGATGGCAACCCTATATGGCTAAGCATTAGTGGACGTGTTATTGACCTTGATGGTCGGGCTAGTCTTGATAAAGGTGTCGTCTGGGTATTTGAAGATATTGAGGAGAAGAAGCAGGCTGAGGCTGATCTGCAAGAAGCATATAATGAGTTAGAGATCATATTTGAAAATGCGATGATGGGTATCATGCTCCTTAAAGGAGGAAGAATTATACAGAGAGTCAATCACATCATGGCTGTTATGTTTGGGTATGAATCTACAGAAGAGATGGAAGGCAAGTCTGTGGAGATGCTCCATATCTCTGAAAGAGAATTTATAGAAATTGGTAAACGGCTCAATAATACATTGGGAATTCAAGAAGTAGATGCTGTCGATATAAAACTAAAAAAGAAGGATGGTACTCCACTGTGGGTTACTATTTCTGGTAAAGCTATTGATAAAAATGTACCTGCAAACCTCGATCTAGGTGTAATATGGACAATAATGGATATTACTAAGAGGAAGGATGCAGAGGCTAAACTGATAGAACTCTCTAGAATTGATGCCTTGACAGGAATATATAATCGAAGGTATTTCTATGAGCTTGCTGAGCTTGAGCTTGAGATTCATAAGAGGTATAACAGGTCGTTTGCATTGATTAGTATTGATCTTGATTATTTTAAAAGAATAAATGATACCTATGGACACGCTGTTGGAGATAGATCTTTGGCATTTTTCGCAAGGATCTGTAAAGAGATAATTAGGAGTACTGATATATTTGGTAGGCTTGGTGGAGAAGAATTTGGGATCTGCTTACTTGAAGTTGAGCTTGAACAAGCGGTGAGCATTGCTGAAAAAATCAGGAAGAAGTTATCTAGGATCTTGCCAGATGCATTTGAAGGTATTCCGATGCTTACTATTAGTGCAGGTGTGGTGGTTGTGGATAAGTATGAGGATATTGAAAATGCTATGAAGAGATCGGATGAACTCCTGTATAAAGCTAAGGAGAATGGGCGAGACTGTGTAGTATCGTAAATGTTCTGTTTGCCTTTATGTTATAATATTGAGAGTTGTTTTATATAACCATTAATGATTATTTTATAGTTTTTCTCTTTTGATTGATCAAACTATATTTACTATTATGAAGCTGGGATGGAATATGGCTACGATTAGCGTTAATGATGTAGAGATGTACTATGAAGTACGTGGTGAAGGAAGTCCTGTGTTGTTTATTGCTGGGCTTATGAGTGACTCTAGTAGTTGGGAGAGTGTGGCAGATTTATTTGCTCAAAATTACAAAGTGATACTTGTGGATAATCGTGGAGTGGGACAGACGAAACCTCTGGATGTTAATACTAGTATTGAGTTGATTGCAGATGATTGTATTTTACTTTTAGATTACTTGGAGATTGATAAGATTAGTATTGTTGGACATTCTATGGGTGGTTTTATTGGGATGGATATTGCGTCTCGGTTTCCTGATAGGGTTGATAATCTCGTACTTGCTGCAACAGCAACAAGATCAAGTGATAAAAACATAGCGGTATTTGATAAATGGGTTGAAGCGCTTAGGAATGGACAAGATCAACGGGAATGGTTTGGAGAGGTCTTTCAGTGGATCTTTACTGATGAATTGCTTTCAAACAGTGCAATCAGGGAGATGTTCCTAGATTACTCTATAAATTATCCATTCAAGCAGAGTGCCGCTGCTCTTAAGAATCAGGTTGATGCCTTACGTGAATTTGACTTTTCTGATCGTTTAGGCACTATAAAGGCAAGGACATTAATCGTTTGTGGTGACTCTGATAAGATCTTCTCAGTTGAGGATAGTATTGGCAGTTTGAGTGCTATTGCAGGATCTAAAAGTATTGTAATTTCAGGTGCTGCGCATGCAATACATGCTGAGAAAGATAAGGAGTTTGTTGACTGCGTTAGTGAGTTTCTTGGTTAGCTTGAATGGCTCTGTATCTCCTCCTTGGTCAATATGCAATATAAAGCAGGAGTCATAATCATTGCAGCTGCTGTTGAAAGAAGTTCGCCGAATATTATTGCTGAACATAGTGGGCGCCACGCTTCGTCTGCTATCGCTAAGGGGATAAGTCCGAATAGGGTCGTCAGTGTAGTGCTGACAATTGGGCGGAAGCGCTCTGCTGCGCCAAGGCTTGCGGCTTCTTTAACGCTTCTACCAGATCTATGCTGCCTATTCATTGTATCTACCAAGACAATACCATCATTGACGTTGATGCCTACCAGAGCAATAATACCTATAAGTGCTGGGAACGAAAGTGGGTATGCAAGCAGTGTAAAGCCAAAGCAAACACCGGTAACTCCAAATATAACTGTGCACAGAATAATGAGAGGTTGTAAGAATGATCTGAACTGGAGAACTAGTATTGCTAGTACAGCAAGGACTGCTATCACGAAGGCTTTCTCTGAATTCCCGTAGGTCTCTTCAGCTAACTCAACCTCGCCAGCCCACTTGTACTCATACTCTTCATCCCAAGTCCCTTTAAGTTTGCGAAGTATTGGGTCTACTTTATCAAAGAGTTCTTTGAATGAAAGTGTCATCGTTGTTCCCATTATTGTAATGTTTCGCATGCCGTTTTTGTGTGAAATTGTACGTGGCATCTGGGTCAGACGCATCTTTGCTAATGAGCTTAGTGGTATCCATTCACCTTTGTTGTTGAGTATATGTATACTTTCCCACTCTGACCAGTTTTCAGGTCCTCCTTGCTTGCCGTTTTTGCTAGACCAGTAGGTATCGATACGGATATCCAAATCATCTGTAGGGGTATTGCTTCTGAGTTTTGTGAGTTTGTAATCTCCAAGATAGAAGGATAGTTGGTTGTTAAACTCTTCAGTTGTGATATTATAGAGGTCTAGTATCTCGATGTTTGGGATAATTGTTGCTTCTGTATTGGTCTGCCCAATAGTGTCCCTAATATCATTTAACCCATCTATCCTTTCTAAGTGTGTGCGGATTTCACCTGATATCTCTTGTAATCTTTCTAGATCGGGACCAGAGATATTTAATTGTAAGGAATCTTCATTATTTGACGCTCCTGTCTCGGCAGTAATATAAAGTTTATAGCCAGGGACATTACTTAGAGCTTCCTCAAGCTCTTTTCTTAGTTCGGGAACATACTGGTATGCAAGTTTATCTCTGTCCTTCTTCTCATTGAATAAGATTGTAAACCCAATCATATTTGGTGAAGTGCTAAGTCCCAGGAGATCCTCTGTTGATCCTTCATAGACAAAATCTCTCTCTCCTACTACTAATAGAATTGAGGAGAAGTATGGCTTATCTTTGAGTAGCGTTCCAATTTTATTTGCTATATTCTCTGAATCATTTAGCTTGTAATCAATTGGTAGTTCAATAGTAATACCTATATCTCTACCGTCTGCCAAGGGGTAAAGTGTCATTGGTAGAAGGCTACCAAGGACTAGGCCTAGTACTACTGTACCAAGACCTATAAGTAGCCATTTACGTAATTTCGTTTTTGAGAAAACTACATTATTGGATAGCCACTCTGTGAGATGCGATTCAATCTTGTGAGTTAATGCATCAATTTTGGAGTGCTTTTGAATGTTCTGACAGCCTCTAAATAGAAATTGTGATAGTGGTATAGAGATAACTATTGATACAATATATGAAACCACAAGGCAGATCGTTGCCGCTACCGGTATAGAGCGTAAGAATTTCCCATCAAGTCCACCAATAGTAGCT
The DNA here is from genome assembly GCA_965140405.1 of Planctomycetota bacterium. Lineage (GTDB taxonomy): Bacteria > Planctomycetota > SZUA-567 > SZUA-567 > SZUA-567. Next base: position 3,156,893 of record OZ223208.1, on the reverse strand, counting down.
AGAGGTAGGAAGGTGAATATTGTCGTGATCGTTCCAGACAATGATGGTATAGCAAGATTTTTTATACTCAGTATCGCAGATTCATTGAAGGGTAGTTTTTTGATACATTGTCCGTCGTGCATACCTTCCATTACAAGTATGAAGTCATCTACAAGTAGTCCTAGGGCAAGTACCATCCCAATAATCATCATAACATTGAACGTATAACCAAGTGCCCAGAGCATAATGATACTGCCTAAGAAGGTAATAGGTATACTGAGAGCCGCAACAGTTGCTTCACGCCATGAAAGCAAGAAGAATAGTGTAATAAAGACAACAACTACTGATTGCCAGCCGCTTGTCAAGGTCTTCTGGAGTTCTTCTTGGATAACTTTTGCATCATTACCTACTGCGCTAAACTTGAGCTTTTTCTTCCAGCTAGCCTGTGAGGTGAACTCTTGCAGTACCTTTATTGCTTTTTCAACAAGGTCTACCGTGTCCTTACCGTCTCCTTTAAGAATCGATATCCCAATACCATTGGTGTAAGGGCTGCCACCTTTACTATAAGAAGTAGACGCCTCAGCTTTTAGTAGAGATTTCTCAACTATTGCTACATCTTTGAGGCGTATTATATCACCTTCGTCTCTTCTGAGTATGGGAAGATTGGCTAGCTGTTCAATTGAGTAGATAGCATTCTGTGAGGTAATCTTCAACGGTAATTCGTTACCTTCATATATCCCAAGGGGTGAGTCTAGGTTGTGCTTGTTGATTTCGTTTGCAATATGTGATGGTGATATTTTGTAGGCATGTAGCTTATCTGGTAGGAGTTGGACTCTAACATATTCTTTACGTTCACCTAGGATTTGGACTTTGATGATGCCGGGGATGCGTAAGAGCTCCTTTCTGAGCTGTTTGGCTGCTTTATTCAGACGGAAGGGAGCAATATCACCATATATCATAAAGGTTGCTATAGGGGAGTTTCTAATTGATGCCTGTGTGATTGTTGGGCGTTTTGACGCGGTAGGAAGTTTTGACGTTACTGTGTCGACCCTTGATTTAAGTTGAGTAAGGGATTCTTGTAGTGGAGCGTCAGCTTCAAATTCTACTAGAATATTTGAATTTGAGAAGAGTGAGCCGCTTGAATATCTTTTTAGAGAATCAAGATCTGTCAGTTCTCTCTCAATTTTATTTGTAATCTCTTTTTCCATTACTGTTGCTGATGAACCGTGCCAAAATGTATTGATAGAAGCTATGGGTATCTTTAGATCAGGGAGAGACTCCTTGATCATTGATGAGTATGCAGTAACTCCTATCACTATAATGGAGACAACTAGTAATATACTGAGGGTAGGGTCGATGAATAATACTCGCTGAAGCCATTTAGCAAGGCTGTTCGGTTGCTTCTTCATTATTTAGTCTCTTTTAGTAATTTTACTTGTGAACCATCTCTCAATCTTTGACGGCCAGAGGTGACGATTATATCGCCTTTATAGAGACCTTTAATAACCTCGATATTCTTGTCATCACGGATACCGGTTGTTATTGTAATTCGCTCTGCAATTTTTGACTTTGGATTTACTTTGAATACATTCGGCTCGTTTTTAATGTATGTGATTGCACTGAGTGGAATTACTAAGGCTCTTTTATTTTCTTTGAGTATCTTTGCTCTGATTAGCTCCCCATCTATAAGAGGAGGGAAATCAGAAGTGGTATTGAGTCGAACCCTGACAGTCCGTGACTTTGGTGAAAGAATTGGTGCTATAGTAAATACCTCTGCTGGTATCCAGTCATTGGTTGCTTGCCTGTTTGATTTAGAAAGTGTTTGACTCTGAACAAAAGCAGGGGCGCCCGGTGTTAGCTTTGTCAAGCGGTCCAGAGGGATTTCGACACTAATTTTAAATTTTGAGCGGTCAATTATTGTTATTGGGAAGGTTGCGGTCATTGTGTCAGAGTTTTTGATGTCTAAGGCATCAATGCTGATGTATTCTCCTTCTTCAATATTGACCCTTGCTATGCATCCTCTCCACGGTGCATAAATACGTGTTCTAGTAAGGTTTCTAGTTGCCTGTGATAATGAGTTTGTAGCTGCTTGAAGTGCTGCAATAGCTGAAGCCTTTCTAGCTTTTGCAGAACGTACAGCTAATTCGGAAATGTCTAGGTCTGACTTTGACTCATCAAATTTTTCTATAGATATCGTCTTGGTACTTGCAAGATGTCTGTTACGTGTAAATCTAAGTCTTGAAAGTTTTAGGCGGCTTTCTGATTGCTTAAGTTCTGCTCTTGCTACATCAACATCTTTTTCTGCGCGTACTTTATTGCTAATAGCAATTTGTAGCTCCTCAGAGTAGTCCTTGTCTCTGAGTTGAGCAAGTAGTTGCTTGTTGCCGTGCTCATCTGGACCTTCTACCTCTATACCCTCCCTAATTAGACCAACATCTTCGATTACTGCTAGCTTTTCAACCTTTCCGTCAACTTCGAATGTTAGGTGTGCTTTGCGGTTTACTCTGGCTGTGCCTTCAGCATATATCCAGTCTGTGATTTCACGCTCAATAACCTTGAACCATTCAACCTGTATTGGGCTAGATGGTCGTGACTTAAGGGTAATAGAATCTTTTTCAAGTTCATCCCATGAGTAGAGAGCTATAGTAGCAAATAGTATTGCTATTATAACCAGTAGAGCTCTGACTATTGTTCTTTTTTTAATCATCATTTCTCTGGGTATCTTATTGAAGGGTATCTGCTTTGGCAGTGTCGATAACTATGTCATAAAGCTGTGTGGCAAGAGCACCTCTTTTTTTAAGTTTTTGGGTCAACTTTGGAGCTACGGCATTTATAAATATTCCATAAGTACTGAACATGTCAATAAGTACTGTAAGAGTAATGACTGAGAATAGTATCTGAGTGCTTTTGGGTGATTTGTCAACAATACGACCAATAATACTTGCTAGAAAGTTTGTCTCTGGTTTGAAGTATTCTTCTGCTGCTTCCAGGAAGAAATTACTTGGATCCCAACACTCTCTTGTAAGAATTGTCGATTGCCAGATTGAATCTTTTGACTTACTATAGTGTTTTAATGATTCGCTTATAATTAGCTTTAGAGCTTTGTCTGGTGACAGTTTTATGAGGTATTCTTGTTCTTTTGGTGTTATTGAAGACTTTCGACATGCTTCTAAAATGACCTCACGGTAGAGAAGTTCTTTACTCTTGAAGTGATAATTGAGTGCCCCTTGATTAGTCTGTGACTCTTCTACAATATCTCTAACAGTGACACCTTTATAGCCATTCTGTGAGAATAGCTTTCCAGCACAGGAAATAATTTTTGCCCGGGTTTTTTCTGAATCCTTGGGTGTTCCCATATCTTTCTCCATATTTAATAAACTATCAGTATGTATGTTTCATACAGTTGTATGATATGTTTATACTATATGCTGGTTTATTTGTCAAATATAAAATTATATTGCTATATATTATGGCGTTAATTTGAGTAGATATGACCAACGATAGATAGCGTGATGTATGTATAAATAAGTAGTCTGCTGTTATAAACTAATTATAACAGCAGACTAAAACTAGGATTATGTGTTTTGAATAATTAACAGTAGGAGTTATTTGTTCTGTTGTTGTTCTATTTGAGCGATGCGTCTTGCTGAGTCGTCCTTTATTGTAAAGTGGGATAGGAGTTCATCGAGTGACTGGGCTTGTGCTGCCAACTCTGTAGCTGTCGAAGAGGTCTCTTCAGCCGCTTCAGTATTACTGAATACTGCGCCCCTTAAATCATGTACTTCTTTATTGACTATTTCAATCCTCTTTCTTTGACTGAGTGAGTCTTCAGTCAGTTCGTGGATCAGACTAATGACCTGATTTACACTCTCATTGATTTGGATGAGGTCTTCCTGAGTGTGTACTGCTATACGTGAACCTAGGTCTACCTTGTTCTTGGATTCTAGAACGAGAGATGTTGTCTCTTCAGCAGCCTTGGCAGAGCGATTGGCTAGTGATTTTACCTCCTGAGCTACTACAGCAAATCCCTTGCCGTGTATACCAGCTCTTGCAGATTCAACTGCTGCATTTAGAGCTAATAGATTTGTCTGGAAGGCTAGATCGTCGATAGTCTTGATAATTTTGGTTATATCGTCAGAAGAGCTTTGGATACCCTGCATTGCTTCCATCATCTCTTCCATTCCTGAATTACCAAGTTTTGCTGCTTCGAGGACTTCACTTGTGAAGCCTTCTGTCTTGTTCGCTATTTCTGCTACATGTTCGGCCTGTTTGTCCATGTCATTTAGTTGTTCGCAGACCTCGTCCAAGCTAGCTACAGAGCTATGGGTACTGGCTGATAAGCTTGCTGAAGCTCTATTGATTTCGTTAGCTGCAATGCTGGTGTTTTTCGAGGCTTGCTTAGTACTTCCAAGAACTTCGTTGAGACTTGAAAGCATGTGTGATAAGGCAATCCCAAATGCATCATCTTCAGAAACAATTTCAATTTCTTCTGCTAGGTTACCTTCCGCAATATGCTGCGTAACCCTTGAATTGTTCTCTAGATGCCTAAGCATGTTGTCAATAGATACTGATAGCTCTCCAACCTCGTCAGTTGATTTGTGCTCCATCCTGACAGCGATGTTTCCTCGTTCTATTGAGTGCATTATTCTTACAGCCTTGGTTATTGGTCTGGTAATACCTCTTAGTATAAAGTAGGTAATAATGATACTGATAATTAGCACAACAATACCTGTTGCGAGGACAACCAATAGTATTTGGTCGAGGGAGTTCTTTACATGTCCTGTTACAGCGCTAAAGTCATGTTTGTCTGAAACAACTGTAATTACCCAATCAAACGGTTCAAAAAATATTGAGGCTGCAATTATATCCTGTTTATCTCCTGATTTTGGATTAGTAAGGGTTCCGATGGTTGATACGCTCTTACCGTTTCCTGCTTTGATTGCTGATTCTATTAGATTTGAGAGTATATCTTTCTGATCTGCACCGTCATTAGTGAGGTAGTTTTTGTCTATCTCACTACTATCTTTATGAAAGATGACCTTCCCGCTGAAATCTCGACTTTTTATTCCATTACTTACAAAAGCATAGCCATTATTGGGAAGGGAGAACTTTGTAATAGCCTCGTCGAAGTCCTTGGCTGTGTCTTGGCGTATTCCTACGTACAGTACACCGATTATATTGTTGTCAGAATCTTTTATAGGCTTGTAGATAGTGATGTACCAAGCGTTTACGACATACGCTCTAGCGAAGTAGGTCTCTCCGGAAATGACTGTCTTAATAACTCTATTTTCTGTATCATCAGGATTTACTGCGGGGATATATGTACCTATAGCGCGTTTACCGTCAAGTTTTTTGATGTTTGTACAGACTCTGAGCATATCACCTGCTTTATTCATACGCTGGAATATTGTACAGGTGACGTCGAATTTGTCTATTACGTCATCTACAAGGTAGGAGCGTTTATCAAAGCTAGCGTTCTGTCCAAGCCAAGTATCACCAATCATCATCTTCGGTAGCTCTATCTCTGTAGACGCTTTTGAGAATTGATTGACTGCATTCCAAGCAACTTTTTCACTGCTTTGTGAAAATCCTCCTTTTTCAGTTGCAGAGTTCTCTGCATAACTGAGGCTACCGCTGAGAATTTTTTTCAATAAACCTTGCTGAAGCGAACACATAGTATAAAAATCATAAGAAATATTTGATAACTCTGTTTTGGAAATTTCTCTCATTTTGGTATCGAGCATTGATTCTACTTCGTTGCGAACGCGGTTTTCCTTAATGTAGATTGCTCCGCAAATAATACCGATTGCACATATAACACTACCGATGGTAATTAAAGAAATTTTGTTGCCAATCTTCATACTTGTCCCTTTTCATTCTAGTGATTAATATCATCCGAGTTAATTAGAACACCACAACTTCCAATATCAAATATTTTGAATGGAAATATGATTCTTTTCAAACATATACCTAACAATCAATTCAGTATATATTGTATAATCAAATTGCGCAATTTTTTTTTGGATAAAAATTATTATTAATAGAATGCTGATAAGGATTTACGACATAAATGTAGTAATAGGGTTGCAGGTTGTGGAATATACTGTGGATTAGGTGTGTCTACTATAAAAAAAAGTCTAGTATACCAAAGTATAATTCAGCATACTAGACAGAATCGCTAGAACTTATTTTGAGAATTAGGCTACTTTCGCTGTGTCTTAGAGTAAACTTTTTGTTGTAAAATCCTACTAGAAGGTGTTCTCTTTGGGTGAGTATGCAGTATTCTCGTGCTTGCTGAGCTCATATTCGGTAAACCTTTGTACGGAGTGTAGGTGATAGCGCAGGCTTTGAATATTACCCATATAGGTCTACCAACGTTATACGGGAAATCAGAGCTAGCCTTATTTGTGACCTCGGTAAATAGGGTTAGCCCATTCACGTTGACCTCAACAATTGTACTGTCACTCAGGTGCTTTACCCTAGTAATAATGCCGCGGTGTTGGTTCTGAGCTGACATGAACTCCGCTGGTGCAGCTGATAAAATAACATCTTGTGGTGTAAGTAGACCTCGCACTCTCTCGCCAATTTCTATCGATTCTGAGTATGGTGCAATAATATCAACTTCACTTGATGGTAATGATTTTGTCGTGTCTGCTGATATTGTAGCTGTGCCGTTTTGCTTGTACTTTGCTGTAATAATACCTGTAAAGCATGTACTAGCTCTAGAGTTTATAAGTCGTGAAGAGCACCTATCATCAAAAAGCAACTCTGAGCATCTACCTTGATTATATAGCCTACCTTTATCAATGAGAAGAAGGTAGTCTGTAAGTTGTAGGATCTCTGGGAGATCGTGGCTGATAAGCAGAAGCGGTAGGTTGAATTCATTATGAATTCTATTGATAAATGGTAGTAGCTCTCTACGCATATCAGTATCTATAGCTGAGAAGGGCTCGTCAAGTAGTAACATCTCTGGGGCAGAGAGAAGGGCTCTCCCTATGGCAACACGTTGACGTTCACCACCTGAGAGGTTTGCTGGGCGGCGTTTGAGAAGGTGGTCAAGATCGAGTGTCTTTATTACATGATCGAAGTCTATTCCTTTGCCATTACCTCTGCAACTGCCGAAGGTAAGATTTTTCTTTACACTCATATGAGGAAAGAGTCTACCATCCTGAAAAACTAGGCCTATATTGCGTTCGCTGGGTTGAAGATTAATTCTAAGTTCGGAATCGAAGAATATTTTATCACCAAGTGTAATACGACCTCTATCAGGAACTTTGAGACCTGATATTAAGTGTAAAAGTGTTGACTTCCCAGTACCAGAGGGACCGAAAATACCTGCTGTATCGACGTTGACCTTTGTGTTGATTTCAAAATCAAAGTCACCTTGGCGAATTGAAGCGTCTATACTTAGTCTCATGTTATAATTCATCGTTATGCACTCTCTGTCTTCATCCGCTTACATCTAGCGGCAAGGTACTCTGAAATAATAAATGCACCTAGTGAAAGCACTACTGATAGTCCTGCGAGGCGCATTGCTGCACCTTCGCCACCTGGGATATTCATAAAGCTGTATATTGCTAGAGGTAGAGTTCTAGTGACTCCCTCGATATTTCCTGCTAGTGTCATTGTTGCGCCAAACTCACCTAGGCTACGAGCAAAGGATAGGATAAACCCTGAAAGAATACCAGGTAGAGCTAGTGGAAGGGTTATAACCATGAAGGTGCGAAGTTTACCCGCTCCTAGTGTTCTCGCTGCTTCCTCAATGCCTTTGTCAGCCATCTCAAATGATAGGCGTATAGAACGAACAAAGAGTGGTAGCGACACAACTATAGAAGCAATAATTGCTGCATAGAAATTGAACGCTAGACGTATACCGAACCATTCAAATAGGTATTGCCCTATAAAGCCTCGGATACCTAGTGTAAGGAGTAGTAGGTAGCCTACAGTCACTGGCGGCATTACAAGTGGTAGATGCACCAGTGCATCTACCACAGACTTGCCGTAGAATTCTTTGCGAGCTAGTAACCATCCAAAGAATAAAGATATTGGGAATGAGCATACAGCACAGAGCATAGCAACCTTTAGTGAGATAACCACTGCTTCTAATTCGCTCTTTGATATTAGCTCTGTGATGTTCATTCTTTCTCCTAACGTATAACCTTACTGCTATTTTTCTTTTGGGATAAATCCAAATGACTCAAATATTTTGCTCACTTCTGGGCTGAATAGATAGTCGATAAATTTGTCTGCCTCTTCGCCACTTCCCTTTACTGCTGTAACAACATATACTATTGGCTTATGTGTGGATTCAGGAAATATTCCTACGGTTTCAACCTTATCTGACTTCAATGAGTCTGAGCCATAGACGATTCCATATTCAGCTTCACCAACCTCTACCACTCGTAATGCAGTTCGGACATCCTTGCCAAAGATCATTTTTTTACTGAGTCCATCCCACCAGCCTAGTGCTGTGAGAGCCTGCTTTGCATACTTTCCTGCCGGAACGTGCTCTGGGTTTCCAATTGAAAGCCTTCCTTTGAGTAGCTCTGCGAATTTAAAACTCTTGTCAAATTCTACCTTGGTTGGCTCTTTTGAACCCTTTGGACTTATTAATACTAAGGTATTTGCCAAAAAATTATAACGAGTCCCATCTTTAATAAGTCCAGCCTTCTCAACATAGTCAGCCCATTTTTTTGATGCAGAGATGTATACGCTAGCTGGTGCACCTTGTTCTAGTTGTCTTGCCAGTACACCTGATGAAGCGAATGAGTAGTTTACCTCCATGCCGGTCTTTTTCTTATATAGCTTGGCAATTTCTAGTAGAGGACCAGTGGTGCTTGCCGCAGCATAGACTGTTATCTTTGGTTCGCTAGCACTTGCGTAGACTATTCCATATACAAACAACATACATACTGCTAATAATTTGAATATACATTTTCTCTTCATCATTTGTCCTTTCGTTATGATTGGTGTGAAATACTAGTTCACATGTTGTGTGTCATGCAACAGCTGTGCCAGTTTGAGGGTTTTGTATACGTATGATTCGATAGGTGTATAAATTGGTTTATTATTAAGGAGCAAAGACTAAATTATAAATTTTTATTATCATATGATCGTCATGCAGTCTTGTATGAGGTTTGTATTTTATCTTTTTATGTGACAATTTTGATAATATTTTATGTAGAAAGTTACGAAATTGTCCTATCGACAATAAGATTACTAATATAATGAATATTAAATATCATGTATAGCAATGTTATATTGTTCGTTGCTATAGGGATATAGAGGGATGTAGCGCTATACTGTGATATATTAATAGAAAGTGGAACAATGATTGTCAGAGATAGTATGAACTGGTAGTCTGTTTATGCATTAAGACTTATTTGATTATATAACTCGATTGGAGATAGATTATGTTTGTAGCTGAAAAGAGTAGTGCTGATGAGTTTCTTGCTGAAGCTAGGAAGTATCATAAAACTGGAGTAAATGGTTGGAGAAATAGACCGGAAATATTCAATGCAGAGATCTGTTATAATTTGCTAGGTTTGACAATAGAGAAATACTTTATGGCTTTTCTTGTTTCTAAAGGTGATATTGCCGATAACCATACTTTTTCTGACCTTATTGATTCGTATGAAAGAACAAAACCGTTTCCGAAAGAACTTGGGGATAGGATGAAAAAGCTAGAAGCCTTGCAGAATCTGTGTCCATTGGCTGATGCGTTCTCGGCTAAAGATCTTACAGCTGAGGAGATCAACGAATTGATAGAGGTAACAGATTCCGTTAGGGATGAGTTGGGATATGGTGCGTGAGGTTGTTCCTGAAGTCTTCTGCAATATCAAATAGTTAGTTTGAATACATTTAATATAGAAATATAAAGAGTGCTCTGATTACATAATCAGGGTGCTCTTTTTGTTGTGTGGAAATACACTTTACAGATTGTGAAGATTTATTAAAATTCAATGCTGTTTATAAGTTTATTATCTATTGGGCAGTCATTAAGTAAGGCAGGTCTCAGAGTATTCGGAACGGCCGGAGCTACTGTAGTGTCAATGACAATAATGGAATGTTTACTTAGAGCATGCGGCTCTTTATGGTAGCTCTGTCTCTTTGTATATTATTATATATATGATGATAGGGAAGTTTTGTAAGAATTTCTATCAGGTAGTAGGGTTTATCATCCTCAGCATATGTCTCAAAGGCGACACAAATATTTCAAATTGTTATTCTTAGATTTAGCAGACTTTATTAAGTGTTGTTATTGCGGAGGTGGTTGGTATATTGATCTGGCCGGAAGTAGCTATGGATAGTATACCTTTAGTCTCTCTTTTTGTATATGACATCTTTCGTAATACTTCTCAAGTATTAAGCCGTACTCTTGGTCAAGCAATACATCTTCTGTTATATCGATATCAAATCCACAAATAATAGTATTCCTATTGTTGAACCTGTATATTGGCACATCTCAAACCTTAAGCATAGAAAAAACTTTCAAATGATAATTGATAAGCCGGTGGTAGACCTTTTGATATAAATTGATATTGGGTTTATGGATTCTTTCAGGAGGATTAGGTTCTGAACATGTAAAACCCAAAGACCAAGCAGTACTTACTCTGATGGGTATCCTGAAGAAGAAATAAATGGAGAGGTCATTAGTATTGGTTGGAGAATTATTCAAGAAGATGTAAGTATAGGAAGTAGCTTACTGATGAATGTGAAGTCAATATTTGAGTTATACTACTTGCTAAGCTGTTCTGGTGAAGGTCACGCTCAAAGACGTACCAGGCGACATAAAGTTGAGAGTAGGAACGACTGATTCTGTGTTGTTTAGAACTCAATAATAATAACTAATAGTTTCTTATAAGGTGATTTTAAGAATGTTTGTGTGGGACAGTTAATCTGCTGTCTCACACTTTTTATATTTGTGGTTGCTGTTGCAATTAGTAAAGGTGCTGGGTTTGTAAAGAGTGACAAAAATTTCACTCAAGTGACTATTTTGTAATACAGTAATGTAAGTTGTTTTTCTTTAAGAAGTTATAGCTAGAGTTGCTTGGTGCAAAATATGTGTGTTACAAAAACGTTCATATATGGCTGGTATAATGATAGCGGTTTGGGTCTTAATGTTGGGGTAGTCATAAAAAAGATGAACGTAGTAATAGTACTTAAAATGTAGGGCTAAATGGGTATTGAGGAATAAAATAAAATAAAAATATAGGAAATAATATTTCTGGCACGGTTATGGCATACCTAGTGACGTAACACAACAACAAAAATGAAAAACAAACAAAACTTGGACAAACACAATTTGGGTATTTTTTTAAGAAGATGAATTTAACAGGTGTCATGGTTGTAAACTTTGTGGGTTTAAAAGGGTGGTAGCTGAAAATTCGTCGGTATTAGAGCCAGTGGTAAATACCACAACAGGAGAATCAAAATGAGAAAAGTTGCTATTTATGGTAAGGGTGGAATTGGTAAGTCTACAACTACTCAGAATACCGTAGCTGCCCTAGCTGAAATGGGTAAGAAGGTAATGGTTGTAGGTTGTGACCCTAAAGCGGACTCGACTCGTCTGCTACTAGGTGGTCTAGCTCAGAAAACTGTTCTAGATACTCTTCGTGAGGAAGGTGAGGATGTCGAACTAGATGATATCCGTAAAGAAGGGTATGGTCTTACTTGGAATGTGGAATCTGGTGGTCCAGAACCTGGTGTGGGATGTGCAGGTCGTGGTATTATCACTTCTATCAATATGCTCGAACAGCTTGGTGCATATGATGAGAGTGAAGGACTTGATTATGCTTTTTATGACGTGCTTGGTGATGTGGTTTGTGGTGGTTTTGCAATGCCTATCCGTGATGGTAAAGCTGAAGAAATCTATATTGTTTGTTCGGGTGAAATGATGGCGATGTATGCTGCAAACAATATCTGTAAAGGTATCATGAAGTTTGCTGAGTCAGGTGCTGTAAGGCTCGGTGGTCTTATCTGTAACAGTCGTAACGTTGATAATGAAAAAGAAATGATTGAGGAACTTGCTAAACAGCTAGGTACTCAGATGGTTCACTTTGTCCCACGTGATAATGATGTGCAGCGCGCAGAGATCAATCGTAAGACAGTGATCGAGTGGGATCCAACTGTAAACCAAGCTAATGAATACCGCACACTTGCCGCAAACATTGATAAAAATGAGATGTTTGTTGTTCCAAAGCCACTTGAAATGGATGCACTTGAAAAACTACTTATGGACTTTGGTCTTTTTGAGCAGTAGTCAATTGTTGAAGTGGTGTAGTATATTTGAATCTATCTCGCCGGCGGCGTAAGAATGCTCGTAACTTAAAACTGTGTAGGAGTGGCTTGCTTCTAAAAGAACTCGGTTTAATAAAAGTAAAACCAACAACTTGTATTTGAGCGCCGCTTTGGCGGTAACTTAAAAAAACTAGGAGATGAAATAATGTTGATGATTCGTGCGGTTGTGAGACCTGAAAAAGTAGATGAGGTTTTGGCTGCTCTGATGTATGCAGGTTTTCCTTCAGTAACAAAAATGGATGTATATGGTAGAGGTAAACAGCGTGGTGTGAAAGTTGGAGAAATTTCATACGACGAACTCCCAAAAGAGATGATCTTCACGGTTGTAAAGAAGGGTGATAAAGACTTTGTTGTAGAGACAATCTTAAAAGCAGCTCGTTCAGGTAATAAAGGTGCTTTTGGTGATGGTAAGATCTTTATTTCTGTTGTTGAAGAAGCATACACTGTTAGTTCTGGTCTGAAAGAACTTTAATCAAGCAAACAAGCGGGAGAGTTACAATGAAAGAGATTTTAGCGGTTATCCGCATGAACAAAATGAACGCAACAAAGGAAGCACTTGCTGCGGTTGATCTCCCTTCATTTACTGCTAGAAAAGTTGTTGGTAGAGGTAAAGGTCAGGTAGACTACCTGCTACTACAAGGTGCAGAAGACGGAGTGGAAGAAGCAATCAATCAGTTGGGTGGACCTAAACTGATACCAAAGAGAATGATCACTATCGTTGTTCCAGATAAAATGGTTGATACTGCTGTGCAGACAATAATAAAGGTCAACCAGACTGGGCAGAAGGGTGATGGAAAGATATTTATCAAGCCGGTAGAGGAAGCAATTAGAGTAAGAACTGGTGACGATGGAGATGCTGTGCTTGACGAAAATGGTAATTCATAAATACTTGATGCCTTCGTCGCACTTCCTTTCTCTCAAGAAGAAATATTAAATAGGAGTTTTCACAATGAGTGAGAATAATAAATTAGATCCAAATGTTGTTAAAGAGGAAATACTAGCAAAATATCCTCCTAAGGTCGCTAGGAAACGTGCTAAGCAATTTGTTATTAATAAAGTCGAAGAAGGCGATCAAGTGCCTGAAATCGGTGCTAATGTTCGTACAGTACCTGGTATCCTGACTATGCGTGGTTGTTGTTACGCTGGTTGTAAGGGGGTAGTACTAGGACCTACTCGTGATATCATTAATATTACACATGGTCCAATAGGTTGTGGTTTCTACTCTTGGTTGACAAGACGTAACCAATCGGCAGCTCCAAACCCAGAGGATGATCAGTATCTACCATACTGCTTCTCTACGGATATGGAAGATAGTGAGATTATCTTTGGTGGTGAGAAGAAACTTGCTGCTGCTATTCAAGAAGCCTACGATATCTTCAAGCCAAAGAATATTTCAGTCTTCTCTACATGTCCTGTTGGTTTGATTGGTGATGATGTACACCAAGTATGTAAGCAAATGAAAGAAAAACTCGGAATCAATATCTTTGGCTTCTCATGCGAAGGTTATAAGGGTGTATCTCAGTCTGCTGGTCACCATATTGCAAACAACCAGCTATTCAAGCATGTTATTGGTAATGAAGATGAGAAGATTCCTGAAGGTAAGTACAAGTTCAACCTTCTTGGTGAGTATAACATTGGTGGTGATGCATTTGTTATTGAAGATCTACTCAATAGATGTGGAATCACTCTAGTATCAACATTCTCAGGTAACTCTACAATTGATAGCATGGAAGTGGCTCACCACGCTGACCTAAATGGTGTGATGTGTCATAGATCGATCAACTATGTTGCTGATATGATTGAGCAGAAGTTTGGTATTCCATGGATTAAAACAAACTTTATTGGTCCTGAGTCTACTGCTAAGTCACTACGTAAGATTGCACAGTTCTTTGGTGATCAAGAGCTCATTGATAAAGTCGAAGAGGTTATTGCCGAAGAGATGGCATCAATTACTCCTCTACGTGATGAGATTCGTGAACGCTGTCTAGGTAAGAAGGCTATGTTGTTTGTTGGTGGTAGCCGTGCACACCACTATCAAGAATTGTTCAATGATATCGGTATGGACACTATCGCTGCTGGTTATGAGTTTGCTCACCGTGATGATTATGAAGGACGTAAGGTTCTGCCGTCTATCAAGGTTGACGCTGATAGCAGAAATATTGAAGAGCTTGAGGTTGAAGCAGACCCAGAAAGGTATAGCCCTCGTAAGACTCCAGAGGAAGTCGCAGAGCTTACGGCTAAGGGTGTGCCATTCAAAGAGTACGAAGGTATGATGCCTGTTATGAAGAATGAGACTCTTGTAATTGACGACCTAAATGAATACGAGACAGAACGTCTTCTTGATTACTACAAGCCTGATATCTACTGCGCTGGTATCAAAGAGAAGTACAGCGTGCAGAAGAAGGGTATCCCTTGTAAGCAGCTTCATAGTTATGATTACGGCGGTCCTTACGCTGCGTTTGAAGGTGCAAAGAATTGGTATGTTGAGATTGATCGTTTGGTTAACGCAAATATTTGGCGTCACGTCAAGGCACCATGGATGAATTCTTCAGAGCCTACACTTGAAGCTTCATACATAGCTTAAGATATAATTAATAGGAGAAATAAAATGCTTTTGCGACATACGACAAAAGAAATTAAAGAGCGTAAAGCCCTGACTATCAACCCAGCAAAGACTTGTCAGCCAATTGGTGCAATGTACGCTGCTCTTGGTATTCATGGATGTATGCCTCATAGTCACGGTTCACAGGGATGTTGTGCATATCACCGCTCAGCTCTAACAAGGCACTATAAAGAACCTATAATGGCAGCGACTAGTTCGTTTACTGAAGGTAGTTCAGTATTTGGTGGACAGGCTAACCTTGTACAAGCTATAAACAATATCTTTACTGTATATGATCCTGAAGTCATCGCTATTCATACTACATGTCTATCTGAAACAATTGGTGATGATATGAAGCAGATTAGTAAGAAGGCTCAAGATGATGGCAAAGTTCCTGATGGTAAAAAGATTATTTACTGCAACACTCCAAGTTATGTAGGATCGCATGTTACTGGATTCTCTAACATGGTAAAGGGTATGGTTGATGGTCTTGCTGAACCTACTACAGATAAGCTTCGTACAGTAAACATAATACCAGGATGGGTTGAACCGTCAGATATGCGTGAGATCAAGAGATTATGTAAGTCTATGGAAGTAGATACTATTATGTTCCCTGATACCTCCGATATTCTTGATGCACCAGCTCTAGGTAAACATGAATTCTACCCTAAGGGTGGTGCAACTGTGCAGGATATTGCTAAGTCTGGTAGTTCTCAAGCTACAGTCGCATTGGGACCTACTTGCTCTGGAGCTGCAGCAAAGCACCTTGATGTAAAGTGTAAAGTAAAGCCATCTATCATTGAATTGCCAATTGGCTTGTCAGCAACGGATGAGTTCATTGATACTCTACGTAAGGTAGCTGGAGTTAGAGTTCCTGAAGAGATTACTGCTGAACGTGGTAGACTTGTAGATGTAATCACTGACATGCACCAATACTTCTTTGGTAAGCGCGTAGCCCTATATGGTGACCCAGATCAACTAGTATCGCTCGCTCAATTTGTTGTCGATCTAGATATGATCCCTGCTTACATTATTACGGGTTCTGTTGGTAATAAATCATTACGTAGAAGGCTTCAAAAGGCACTTGGTGATAAGTATGTTGAGGAAAATGTATACATTGGCCAACAGGCTGATATGTTCCTAATGCACCAGTTGATCAAGAATAATCCAGTAGATCTAATGATCGGTAACACATATGGTAAGTACATCGAGCATGATGAAGGTATTCCGCTCTTACGCCATGGCTTCCCAATTTATGACCGTGTTGGTCACTCATACTTCCCATCAGTTGGATATATGGGCGGACTAAGGCTTGTTGAGAAGATGCTTGATATCTTTATGAGCAAGAGAGATAAAGAGTGTCCTGAAGAGAAGTTTGAATTAGTACTTTAGAAATTATTATAGTTGTTCCTTTCGTAGTGCAGCTCGTGAGCTGTTATTAAGGAGTAAAACATGGACGGTATTTTAGAAAAACGTAAAAAACAGATTCACCGTACAGACTCAAGTAAGTTTGATATGGAATGTAGTAAAAACTCACTTGCTGGGTCTGTAAGTCAACGTGCATGTGTCTTCTGCGGTTCGCGAGTTGTACTTTATCCTATTACTGATGCTTTGCACCTTATCCATGGTCCAATCGGATGTGCAAGCTATACATGGGATATACGAGGGGCTACCTCATCTGGTCGTCAGTTGCACAGAATGAGTTTCTGTACTGACTTGACTGAGAAAGAGGTGATATATGGTGGAGAGAAGAAGCTTTATAAATCTCTCACAACCCTTATAGAAAAGTATAAACCTGAAGCCGCATTTGTCTACTCAACATGTATCGTCGGAATCATCGGAGACGACATGAAGGCTGTGTGCAAAAAAGTTGAACAAGAAACTGGCATACGTGTGCTACCTGTGATGTCAGAAGGATTCAAAGGAACTAAGAAAGATGGATACAAAGCGGCATGTGATGCTCTTGGTGAATTGGTCGGAACAGGAAGTATTTCAAAGATCAGTAAACACAGTATCAATATTCTTGGTGACTTTAATATAGCAAATGAGACAGATATTATACGTTCGTACTACGAGAGGATGGGGGTCGAAGTTGTAGCAACCATCACAGGTGACGGTAGAATCAATGATATCTGTAGGGCTCATGGAGCAACGCTAAATGTAGTACAGTGCTCAGGCTCTATGACTCATCTTGCAAAAGATATGGAAGAGAAGTATGGGATCCCTTACATAAGGGTATCATACGTTGGAATCGAGGATACTGCTGCGGCTCTGTATGACGTAGCTGAGAAGCTTGGTTCTGAAGAGATAATGGAGAAGACTCGGGATCTAGTTTCTGAAGAGATAGCTGAGATTTTTCCGCAACTTCAAGAGATAAAGAAGGATCTTGAAGGAAAGAAGGCCGCAGTCTATACAGGTGGTGCATTCAAGGCTTTCTCACTTGTTAGAAGTCTACGTACTATTGGAATGAGCGCAGCGGTTGTTGGATCTCAGACCGGTAACAATGAGGATTATGAACAGTTACGTGAATTGTGTGATCCGGGTACTATTCTTGTGGATGATACAAATCCAGTAGAACTTTCTAAGTTTATGAAAGAGATGAAGATTGATATCTTTATCGGTGGTGTAAAAGAGAGACCACTCGCGTATAAGCTTGGTGCGGGTTTTTGTGATCACAATCATGAGAGGAAGGTTCCACTCGGTGGCTTTGAAGGGATGTTGGCATTTGCAAGAGAGGTTCATTCATCTGTCATGAGTCCTGTATGGCAGTTTACCAAAGGTAAGATTGATAACTCATTATAAGTATTAACTATCATGAGTTTAATTATAGGGAGAAGGTGTACGATGGAAAAGGCTAGTGAAGAGAAAGATGTATCAAGGAATGCGTGTAAGTTATGTACACCATTTGGTGCTTGCCTTGCTTACAAAGGTATAAAGGGTTCAATGACCCTTCTTCATGGGTCTCAGGGATGCGCTACATATATCCGTAGATATATGATCAGTCATTTTCGTGAACCTATCGATATCGCCTCTTCAAACTTTACTGAAGATACCGCGATTTTCGGAGGAGCAAGAAACTTTGGTACTGCCGTTGATAATGTAATAGAACAGTATAACCCAGCCCTTGTCGGTGTTGCGACAACTTGTCTTTCTGAGACTATCGGTGATGACATCAAAATGCTGGTACATATGTATAAAAAAGATAAAAAAGGTGTAGATCTACCTGAGATAGTAAATGTCTCAACACCTAGCTATTCAGGTACACACGCAGATGGATTTTACGCTACAACAAAATCAATAGCAGGGCTTGCAGAGAAGACTGGATTTAATACCAATAACGTCAATATTTTTCCTGCAATGATATCACCTGCTGATTTGCGTTACCTTAGAGAGGTTGTATCAAGTTTCAATGAAAATTATATTATGTTTCCTGATTATGCTGATACACTCGATGGACCATCTTGGGATGAGTATAGAGCAATTCCTGAAGGCGGTACAGATATAAGTGTTGTAAAGCATGCGGGGGATAGTGCTGGAAGTATCGAACTATATTCATGTGTTAGTGATAAAGATTCTGTTGGTAAATATCTAGAAGAAGAACATGGAGTTCAGAATCATAGAATAGGTCTTCCAATAGGAATTCGCAAGACAGATAGCTTTATAGAGTGTCTTGAACGTATAACAGGAAAAGATGCACCAGCATGGATCGCAGCTGAAAGAGGAAGGCTTCTCGATTCATATGTTGATGCTCATAAGTATATCTTCGGTAAGAAAGTGGTTGTGTTTGGTGATGAAGATATGGTATGTGGCATTACTTCACTGCTTGGTGAGATTGGTATGACTGTTGTCGCTGCTGCTTCAGGAGGTAAGAGTGGTAAGTTGAAGGGAGAAATCCTGAGTGCTGGTGATGCATCATCAAAGGATGCGGTGATCATGGATGGCTCAGACTTCGAAGATCTTGCTGAAACAATTGAAGAACTAAAACCTGATCTCCTTATCGGTAACAGCAAGGGATATATGCTTGCACGTAAGTTGAAGATTCCACTAATTAGAACTGGTTTTCCAATTCATGATAGATTTGGTGGTGCGAGAGTTCAACATGTTGGATACCGGGGAACGCATCAGCTATTCGATAGGATAGTAAATGCAGTACTTGAGAAAAGACAGAATGATGGTGAATGGGGCTACACGTATATGTAACGAAAGGGCTTCTAAACATATTTAGAGGTGTGTGCCGTATTTGTTAAATTTAGATATTTCCTATAAATAAGTTGGTCCTCCTTTGGCTGGCTTCATAGGTAGAGTTGTGAGGAAGAGTAAGATGATTGATCATAGTAAGCATCCATGCTTTAATGAAAAAGCCAGACATGAGTATGGAAGAGTTCATCTGCCGGTTGCTCCAAAGTGTAATATCAAATGTGGATTTTGTAACCGAAAGTATGATTGTGCAAATGAAACAAGGCCAGGAGTTACAAGTTCTGTATTGACGCCCGAACAGTCAATAGTATGGCTTGAAAAATTGGTAGAATTACAGCCAAAACTCAGTGTTGTAGGTATTGCTGGACCTGGTGATCCGTTTGCAAATCCTGATGAAACAATGCAGACTCTGCGTCTTGTGCGTAAGAATTATCCAGAGATGCTTCTTTGTGTTGCAACCAATGGATTAGGCGTTGCGCCTTACATTGAAGAACTAGCTGAACTTGAAGTTAGCCATGTGACTGTAACTATGTGTGCGCCTGTACCCGAAATTGGTGCTGAGATATATGAGTGGATAAACGTCGATGGTACTATTTATAGAGGAGTCGATGCAGCAGAGATACTTCTTGAAAGACAGGTAAATGCAGTTAAAAAGATATCAGCTGCTGGTGTGACAGTAAAAGTTAATATGATTCTTATACCTGGTGTAAACGATCATGTTACAGATCAACTTGCTGAGAAGGTAAAAGATCTTGGAGCTAGTATTCTTAATCTGATGCCTCTCTACCCAGTTGAGGGAACAAAGTTTGAAAACGTTGAACAACCAAAACCTGAGTATGTGACCTCTCTTCGTGAGAGAGCAAAAGAATACCTTCCACAGATGGCACACTGTATGAGATGTCGTGCTGATGCTGCTGGATTACTCGGTGAAGAAGCTACGAGGGAGATAATAATGAGTCTAGAAGACGCCAAGAAAACAGATTGCACACTTAAACCTTGTGTGGCTGTTGCAAGTAGAGAGGGTGCGCTTGTGAATAGCCATCTAGGTGAAGCATCATACTTGTGGATCTTTAGGGAGAAAGAGGATAAATCTGGATACGAACCGTTCGAACGTAGGCAGTGTCCACCAAAAGGAATTGGTGAGAAGCGTTGGGAAGAGTTGACAAAAGTTATCAGTGATTGTAGAGCCTTACTATGCTCTGGTATGGGTGATTCTCCTGAGTCAATTCTTAAAGCAGCTGGTCTTGAATGTATACAGATGGAAGGACTTGTCGAGGAAGGGCTGGACGCTGTCTACAAGCATAAACCTATTAGATCTCCAAAGAGACTTACTGGGTGTGGTGATGGCTGTTCTGGATGTGGTACTGGGTGTGCGTAATATTGTGTAGAGATATCAAATCTGACTATACTATTAATTATATTATTCTTTAAACTATACTTAGGAGTTTATCATGGAAAAACCTGACTTTCATATCTTTGTTTGTAACAGTTTTAGAGTTTCTGGAGAGGCACAGGGAGTATGTAATAAACAGGGAGCAGCAAACTATTTGCCATATCTTGAAGAAGAGATTCTTGAGCGCGGAATGAATGCTCAGGTTACGGCATGTGGATGTTTAAAGGTATGTGACAGAGGGCCAGCGCTGGTTGTTTATCCAAATAACGACTGGTATGGTAATATTGATTCTGAGGATAAGCTTGATGAGATTCTTGATGCCCTAGAAGAGGGTGGCACAGCTGATGAGCTTCTTATCACCTGATAATAATTATATTCTGAGGAGTAAGCTATGAAATACCTGATCGATACTACATTGCGTGATGGAGAACAGATGGCTGGAGTTGGATTCTCCAGGACGGAGAGACTCTCAATTGCTGGTATGATTGTGGCGTCTGGTGTTCGTGAGATGGAACTCGGAATCCCTGCAATGGGTGACTCGGAAATTGAGAATATTAATGACATCGCCAGAGAATATGCAGGTAACTGCAGATTCTCTGTTTGGTGCAGAGCATGTGATGAAGATCTTCTTGCTGCTAGCAAGTGCAGTGTGGATGTGATTCATCTCTCAGTGCCTGTTTCAAATCTTCATATGCAGATAGTTGAGATGCCTACTGAGATTGTACTTGAGAGGATAACTTCTTATGTAAAGAAAGCTAAAGAGCTTGTCGATTTTGTAAGTGTAGGTTTTCAAGACGTAGCTAGGGCAGATGAGGACTTTATAATAAAGTGTATATTTACCGCTAAAGAAGCTGGAGCAAATCGTGTAAGATTGGCTGATACCGTTGGTCTACTCGAACCGTTTAAGACATTTGAAATATTCTCAAGGCTAGCAAGTAGGGTGTACGGCATTGAACTTGCCTTTCATGCCCATAATGATATGGGACTTGCAACGGCCAATACTATTGCAGCTATACGCGGAGGCGCAACTTGTGCTGATGTTACTGTCAATGGTATCGGTGAACGTGCTGGGAATGCGCCACTCGATGAAGTTGTAGTCGGTCTCAAGAAACTTCATAGTATTGACTGTAATGTAAACCTTCGCAAACTCAAGAAACTTGCTGATTATGTGGAAAGAATTAGCGGGGTAGCTCTACCTGTGAATAAACCTATCGTCGGTAAGAATGTATTTTCGCATGAGTCGGGTGTGCATGTAAACGCAATGCTCTGTGATAAACGTAGCTATGAACCGCTTGCACCTGAAGAGGTCGGTAATATTAGAAATATTGTAATCGGTAGGCATAGCGGCTCTTCATCTGTGGTTCACTATTTCAGGCAGCGTGGGGTACTTTTAACAAGATCAGAAGCAAAAGAGGTTTTGCAAAGGGCTCAGAGGATGGCTGTCGTTGATAACTTACCGCTTGAAAGTTGTCTTGAGGTTATTGCTAAGGGATAATAGAAAAAGATCTTATAACGTGTTTGACTATATTTGCCTTATAATCGTTGCATTATAAGGCATTTTTGCATTATAATAATCGATAGATATATATTGTAATAGTAACTTATGGAGTCGCTTTATAAGTAACATAATTGGTTGTTTTAAGGATGGGGAGAAATGAAATATCTTGAAAGAAAGATCCCACCTATTGTAGTATGGTCTACAGTTCTTTTGTGCATGTGGCTAATCTCAAAGGGAAATCCAAGGCTATCAGCTGAGGGGTATACTGTGGTGATTCGGTACGTTGGGATGGCTGTATCACTAGTGTGTGGAGGAATAGTCGTTCTAAGTGGTATTTTTAGATTTAAAACCTCTGGTACCTCGATGAACCCATACTCCAGTAAAGCAAGTATACTCGTAACGGGAGGAATTTATTCTTATTCTAGAAATCCGATGTACCTTGGCTCTTTGGTGCTGCTTGTTGCTTGGGCTTTATATCTATGGAATGTATACTCTTTTGCGTTGGTGGCAGTCTTTGTTTTGTATATGAATAAATACCAAATTGCTCCTGAGGAAAGAATACTTGAAGAACAATTTGGTGAAGAGTACACTGCTTATAAGGATCGAGTAAGGCGTTGGATATAGATGTAGAAAGCTATTAGTACGTAAATATGCTCAGATCTTTTTATATTTGGTTGAGTTTGTCTCTGCATGTGTATTCGGGTAGCAAAGTTTCCTCTGTGATATTTGGACATACCGTAAAAATACCTCAAGGTATAAAGTGTTATGATAAACTTCTTCAATTCAAAAGTATTCTAATATAAGTTAATTGCCTTCTAGTAATTTTATTATATTGGTGAGGCCAAGCGCCTTTGCATAATCTAATGGGATATCACCCGATGAATCTTTTATTGTGGGATCTGCTCCTTTGGAAAGTAAGAGCTTGACTATATCTATATTCGCATTTGTAGACCCGACGGCTAGGAGTAGTGGTGTTGCGTGTCCATAGGTAGTCATCGCATTTATGTTTTTGGTTTTTTCACAGATTTTTGTGATAACGACATCGTCGTACCCTGCTACGATCGCCATGTGTAATGGAAGGCTACCATTATCAATACCTCCTTTAGTATTTACATCGGCTCCTGATAGTAGGAGGGTCATAAGGGCTATTCCAGATCTTTTATCATATGCCGTTATTATAATAGGGGTTGCACCAGTAGTATTTCTGGCGTTTATATCTGCTCCAAGTGCAATAAGACTACTGATAAGATTGGAGTCTGCTGGATACTCAACTGCGTAGTGCAACGGGGTAGAGCCGTCTTTGTCGGTTGCATTTACGTTGGCGCCATCTCTAATCATTTTTATAATGAGTTCACGGCTGCCTTTCTTTCTGCATAGATCGAGAAGGAGTTCGTCTCTGTCGGGTGATTTTGTCGGTATACTCTCTGTCAGCGTATCAACTACATTGAGTATTGGGTTGTCGACTCTACCTGCGTTAACGTTAGAATTTATCCTGCCTGTCATTGTCAATGGGTCTGCTAAAATGCTCTCTACCTCGTTTTTATTGTTACTGATTCTATTTGTATTGAGTATATCGGTAACTTTTGGTAAATTGAACTCTTTCGCATAATCTAGAGGTGTTTTGCCACTAAGATCCTTGATTGTGGAATCTGCTCCAAGTTCGAGCAGAAGTCTGATTACCTCAGTAGGGTTATCAATGAATACTGCGTGATGAAGTGCTGTGCCGCCAGTCTTTGGGTCGGCGACGTTAATATCTACATCTCTATTTACTAATTCTTTAATCTTTTCAATATTTTTGTTATTTACTGCTAAAATTAGAGCTGTTATGTTGTTATGTTCGGTAGTTTGTTGAGTGTCGGAGAGCCCCTTCAGGGTTTCCACACCTATTTGACCACTTGACTCTTTTGCTACTGGGTTTGGTAAATTTGCTGACCAGTTACTTAGCACTTCTATGGCTATTTTGTTGTCGAATTTTTTGGCGTAATCGAGAGGAGTCTTGCCGTCGCTGTCCTTTGTGTTCATATCAAGACCTAGATCTAAAAGTTGGATTATGATCTCTTTATTGGAGTTGAATCTACAAGCTGCATGCAGTGGTGTCGAGCCGTGTATGGTGTTCTCAAAAAGATCTGCCCCATGCTCAATTAGTAGAGGGATAATTCTGGTATCGCTACAGTTTTCTGCAGCTGTCTGAATAATGGTTTTGTTGTATTTCATCTTGTGTTTTGGGTTCGCTCCGTGATCCAAGAAGTATACAACCTTGTCATAGTCTGGCGTCTTTTTTAGAATTACGGCAAGTGGAGTAACTCTGAGTGAGGTCATGCGGTTTATATCGAATCCTTCTGCAATGAGAAGTTTAATAATTTCAAAGTTATTTGCTCTCATCAATGCTTCAAATAGGGCATCATGCCCTTTTTTATTTGAGGCGTCAATATCAGCGCCTAGCTCTAAAAGAACTTTTGTTATCTCAAGATTTGGGTTGACGGATGCTGCTATTATGAGGGCGGTATCTCCATCATTATCTTTCGTTTCAAGTTGAGCTCCTTTAGAGACTAGGAGTTTGATAATGTTTGGATTTTTGGTGAATGTGGCTGCTAAATGTAATGGCGTTGTGGCTGAACTGGGAATTTGTTCATTTACATTTGCTCCGTTATTAATTAATAAAGTTATAATACCGATATCTCTGTCAAAACGTAACGCTGCTAATAATGGAGTAATGTTTTTGGGATGTTTGAAATTTACATCTGCACCAGCTTTTATAAGTTCTTCTATTGTTGTGATTTTTACATCACCTGATACTGCATTTATTAGTTCTTTGTCAAGGTTTGAAGCACTCAATACCCAACTGGAAGAAAATAGAAAGATTAGTAAAAATGATGCGATTCTTGCTTGTTTGTGCATATTTCACCCCTGATTAATTATTTTTAAAGTTCAAGTTGGTTATGTTTTATAATATATACTATTGATAAATCATAATGTTTCAATAAATAAATGTATCAGTTGTAAGTATGTGATAAAATAGTGATGAAGCCATTGCGCCATTAAGTATACTATTATTCATATTTGAAATAGATATTGCACTCAGGTTGTATCATGAATAATATTGGTGTAGTTTATTTATTTGGAGGGTATGACGATATATTATACTGTAATTGAGACTACCTTGTGTAGAGTGTTGTTGGTTGGTGATGAATCAGGGCTGGCTCGGATAAAATTTATTGCTGTTGGTGAAAAAATTATGAATCATACCGGTGGTATGGTGGAAGATGCAGAGTATTTCAAAGAAGCTGCGCAGCAAATATATGAGTATTTGGCTGGTAAGCGGCACGAATTTACTCTTGAAATTAATCCTATTGGGACTGAATTTCAGATGGCAGTCTGGGATGAGTTGAAGAGAATTCCGTATGGTGAGACTAGATCGTATAGGGATATTGCTACAGCAATAGGTAATCCTAAAGCTGCTCGTGCTGTTGGGATGGCTAATAATAGGAACCCTCTACCCATTATAGTTCCATGTCATAGGGTGATAGGTGCGAATGGGAAACTGGTAGGATATGCAGGGGGAGTGGAGATTAAAGAGGCATTACTTATGTTAGAAAGATCGAAGTAGTTTGAATATTAATATAAATTGGAGTGAGAGATGAAAGAGTACTTATTAGCGCATGATTTGGGGACTACTGGGAATAAAGCGACACTTTTTACAACTGAAGGTCTTTTAGTAAAGAGTGTGACGACTTCATATAATACAAATTATCTTAATAATAACTGGGCTGAGCAGAACCCTGAGGATTGGTGGAGAGCGGTCTGTGAGTCAACCAATAAACTGTTAGTGGGGTTCGACTCAGAAAAGATTGCTTCGGTAGCGTTTAGTGGGCAGATGACTGGTTGTCTGGCTGTAGATATTAATGGTAAACCACTAAGAAATCAAATGTTGTATTGCGATCAACGTTCTACTGTGCAAGAGGAGGAACTTATTAGTAAGATACCTGCTAAAGAGATCTTCGCAATAACAGGTCACCGCCCAGATGCCTCATATACTCTCACTAAGCTGATGTGGATAAAGGCGAATCAACCTGAAATATATAATAAAATTTATAAGATACTTCAAGCCAAGGACTATGTTAATTTCCTCCTTACCGGTAGAATGGTGACCGATTTTAATGATGCTTCTGGGACAAATGCTTTTGACTTGCATAATTTGAATTGGTCGGAAAAGATAATAGAGGCAGCTGGGGTAGATTATGATAAATTCCCAGAAGCTGTGACATCATCTACTGTGATAGGTGAAGTGACGGTAGAGGCTGCAGCAGCAACAGGGCTTAAAGTTGGAACACCTGTAGTCGCAGGGGCAGGGGATGGCGGCTGTGCGACGGTTGGTATTGGCTCTGTAAGGCCTGGTATTACGTATAATTATCTAGGGTCTTCATCTTGGATATCAACAACCTCTGAAAAGTTGGTAAAGGATGAGGAGATGATGACCTTTACCTACGCTCACCCTGTTGATGGGTACTTGCAGCCATGTGGTACTATGCAGACGGCTGGAAGCTCGTATGGTTGGCTCAAAAATCAGTTGGCTATGATAGAGTCAGAAGAAGCACTGAAGAGCGGTGTGAGCCCGTATGAGGTGATTAATCAGCTTATAGAGAAATCTCCCGTAGGGGCGAATGGAGTTCTATTCTTGCCTTATATGCTCGGTGAGAGGAGCCCTAGGTGGAATCCTGATGCCAAGGGGAGCTTTATCGGGCTGAGTCTTGAGAATAAGCGTGAAGATATATTTAGGGCAGTGCTTGAAGGAATATCTATGAATCTAGGGATGATTCTAGATATCTATAGGAATGATCTTGAAATAGATGCTATACGCGTGATAGGCGGAGGTGCGCAGGGCAAGGTGTGGTGTCAGATCATGGCTGATATCTACGGCATAGATGTACAGGTACCAAAGTATCTCGAACAAGCGACAAGTATGGGTGCGGCGATAATTGGTGGAGTCGGTGTGGGTGCACTATCATCATTTGATGATGTTGACAGGTTTATAGAGATACAGCGTACGACCTCTCCTATTGCAAGTAATAGTGAAGTATACAGGAAGAAGAAGGTCGTATTTGATAAAGCTTATCACGCACTTGAGGATTATGGGATATTTGAGCTTCTTAAGTAGTCTATAATTTCTTGGTGACCTCTGTCAAAGGGTGCCTACCTTCAAGGTAGACCATAATAGCAACGACAAAGAAATATGTTGGAACTAGGTAGAAGGCAGCCGAAAGGCTACCTGTTTTGGTTGCTATATAGCCGACAAGGAATGTAAATATAATCCTACCAGGTGTTGCTGAAAGGGTGATGAGTATCATTGTAGTCGTCTTATCCAGATGGCTAAGGCGTTCTGCTCCATAACTGATAAGGCTAGGCCAGAGTGGAGCCGTAGCCATACCACTGAAGAATAGCGCTATAAAGAGTAGCCACAACTCTGTAATTAAGGGAAAACCAAGGGTTATAATGAACCCGCCGACGGCAAAACCGATAATATATGTCTTGAAACTGTCTTGGTGAATAAAGTATCCAACAAATACCCTAGAAACAATCATTCCTACTGCGAATATTGCTGTGCCGACCCCTGCAGCCCAAGCTGATCCAGCGAAGTTTAGCTGGATATAGCTCGCACTCCAGAACATGAGTACACCTTCTCCACCTGCAAATATCATCATTGTTGTGAAGAAGTATAAAAAACGCCTATCAACGAGTACGCAGCGCATTTGGTGGACGACCGCTCGTGGGTGGAGTACTTCAGGACACTCTGGGTACTCTTTGCCCTTTGTCTGGGGTAGTAGTAAGATAAAGGCTGGGGGCAGGGTGAGCAAGCTAGTGCCGAAGAGGACTATTCTCCACGAGACACCCATTGATAGTAAGCCACCAGATACTAAAACTGTAAATAGTGTACCTATCGCCCAGAATGAATTTAGAAAGTTTATATATCTACCGGACTCTGTAGGGTGCAGGTTTCTTACAAATGGTGATGACAGTGTGCCTGTAAGACCGTTGGCCAGTCCTGCAAGTAGTAGTGCAATAAATACCATATTATAGCTTGGAGCAATTGAACTCAGTGCCATACTGATACCGATAAGTGATATACCTGCTCCCAATGTCTTTCTTTTACCAAACTTTGCGGCAATAAAGCTGCATACTAGCGCAGAGAATATACCGGGTAGCCACCTAGCTATCTGTAGCATACTTCCCTCTGCAAAGCCACCTTCTTTTAGTGAGAAACCTAGGTCATCAGACATGATAACCAGTGCCATTGGAAGTATCTGGGTACATGATGAGTATGCGAAGAATGTTATAAATGCTCCGCAGTCATACCTCCCTATTGAGATACTTTTATTTATTGCCATGCCGCTCTCCCTCCGTCCTTTTTGTCATTTGATCATTCGCGTATTATTAATGAATAGGGCTGGATTGCAATACATATTTGTCATGGGTAAAGATTTAAGTATATTTTGAATCTTTGAATGTTGTGAGATTTAGGTAATAATTGCTCTTATCTGTGGTGAACTTTATTACGGTCTTGGTTTGTAGTTATCTGAGCTCTATTAATGCTGAAGTCTACCTGTGAATACAGGTAGACTTCAGCATTAATATTCTTCTTTTTGTTAAACTTTAGGCGTTCTTTAATGCAGCATCCAAGGCTAAGTTTAGCGCACTATCAAGCTTTTCTTCAGTGAGATAAGTGCCGTCCTGTATCTGTTGACGAACTTCCATGATCTTGTCAAGACGTAATTGCTCAGCTCCTCGTACAGTCATTACATCATTTGAAATCTTGACAGAGTCGGTAGCTTTTAGAGTCTCGTTCTGCTGGAACTGGTATACCTGCTTGGCTTTGCGGGCTGGTGTATTGCCCATCATTCCATTGATAGCTGAAATATTGTTATTCATATCTGACTTCTCCTTATCTCGGCTCATTAAACCGTGCCTAAGCTTATTATGCAGTTTATCTTATTTTAGTATACACCATTTTAGGCGGATTTGCAACAAATAAATCCGAACAAAGTTGGTGGTTATGAATTTATTAACGGGTTCAAAAAGGATTACTAAAGATAAATTCCTTTTTTCTCCATCTTTTTACGTATTTTATTTGTCATGGCTGTGTGAATTTGGCAGACTCTGCTCTCTGATACATTCATTACCTTGCCTATCTCTTTCAACGTTAGCTCTTCTTGGTAATAAAGTACGACTAATAGCTGTTCTTTCTCATCGAGTAGATCGTATATAAGTTCGACTACTTCGGATGTTTCTATATTATAGCCTGGTTCATTGGTCTTTTTCTTATTGGCAAGAACATCTGCAAATGAATGATTATCATTATTTGATGAGTCGTTGATTCTGATCATTCGGGAGGCTTGCTCTCCTACTTCTGCATCCCAGAACTCTGTCATACTGAGACCAGCTTTCTCAGCAATGCTCTCAGATGATAGCTCTCCTCCTGTACTTCTGATCTCTTGTTCAGCCTTGTTGATTCTAGTGACTCTATCACGTGTGACACGTCCAAGGGTATCATGGTTGCGGAGCTCATCAATTATTGCACCGCGTATGCGGGTAAGGGCATAAGTAGTGAACTTTGCTTCTCTTCCGGAATCGTAGCGTTTAATAGCTGATAAAAGCCCCATGCACCCAGCTGAGTAGAGATCTTCTCTATCAACATACATAGGAACATTGACAGACATACGACCAACTGTAACCTTGACCATTGGAAGGTAGGATTCAACAAGCTCTTCGTAAGCTTCTCTGTCCCCGTCTTTATAGCGTTTCCAGAGTTCAGCATTGTCATTGTCGGTCATTTGCTACCCTACGATCTATTAATAATTAAACTTGGTTAGTTGGTTGTTTTAGTAACTCGGTAGATTATATCGAACAGAACGCAATTCTGATATAACTAAATTACCATTAAATTGTATTTTGATTTAAAAAAACTACTACTTTCCGATTATAGGTGACTACTGTATATATTCATTAACAATTATATTATACTACATTTAATAATAATTTCGAGTAAAAAAAACTCTCAAGTATAACTTGAGAGTTTTTAAAATATGTATATAAAAAGCACTTAGGCAATTGAAGATTTGTTACTGTAAGCTTTTATTCCGATAATTCCGATAAAAGCTAGTGCAATCAATGCCCATTCAGCAGGTTCAGGAACTGCACCAGTCGTAGAGCCACCTGATGAAGAAAAGTTTAGACTCCAGCCACTATATGAGGTCGCATCTGTTGCGTAGTTATCAAAAGCAAGTAGTTGCCATACACCATTTGCTGAAATGTTATCAAATGCTGATAGTAGGTTGTCTTGAGCAAAAAGACCAGGGTCACCAAAGTATCCTTCACCTACTGGATCTAGAACTGAAAATTGGCCTGTTCTTTGGTAGAACCAGTCCATGCTGTATGCCGATGTCTGATAAGAAGCAGTTGATAGGTTCTTATTTTCTCCTTCAGCTTGATAGAAGCTTGTAGAACGTGCTATCTGGCTAGAAGCCTCATCATCAAAAGTTAGGTCTACTGTTGGAACTTGACTATTTTCGTTTGCTCCCCCAGCGTTTGAGGAAAGCACAACACCAGTATTGTTTGGGCCAATAAGTACAAATACCATGTCAATAAATGCTTTTGAAGTTAGACCATTGATGGTAACGTTTAGGTCTGAAATCTTTCCTACTGTATTTGATACATTGATAGAGCTCCCTACAACATCATTCTTAGTGCCACCTTCTTTTACAGTACCATGCCAAGTTTTTTTGATATTGTACTCAGGAACGTCAATATTAGTTGAATTACTAAATGTATAGCTTTCAGCGTGCGCAGTAGTTATTACTGCGATAGCTAAAAGTAATGTAGCTAAAATTTTGCTATTCATTATTATCTCCAGTTTAGTTAATAGAGTGTTCTCAAATTTAAATTATTTATTACACTTTTAAGTATATCATGGTTTGTTGCACTGTGTAAAGTTAAATTCTTTTTTTTTCGATAAAATTTAATTTTTTTTTGCAAGAAAGTTTTTTTTTGGGCATAAGTGTATGTATATCAGGATGTTGTATGTTTTTATGTGGTTTCGCTCATTAGTGGATTATTGTTTATGTATATTTGTGTTTGTTTTTAGTAATTATAGTTTACAATTTCTGGAAAGATGAGGTTTTTTTAAAATATGTAGTATTATGAGTATTAGAGTGTGCACTGGGTAAATTGAGACATATGTTTTTTTAGGGGAGAAAACAAAATCTAGTGTGTCAGTTTTTTTGCCTTGTTGGTACGTGCTAATGGGAACGGAATTTGACCTGCAAAATCTAAGAGAGAACTCTTTGATTTACTGAATATTCTGACTACTAGCCAATTTGGCTCTGATCCCGAAACTCGCGATGTTATGTCCTGGAGCATCATCTTTGAATAGTTTATTTCTTCTGAGCCTCCTTCTTTGCTGAAGAAGTATATCATGTATTTTTGTTGCTTATCTTTTGTAAGGTCGAGAAAGGTTACCGGTCTTGAGAATTCACCTGTTGTCTCGGTTTCAATCTTGGAGGTTATTTCCCAGCCTATACCGCTCTGGCAAAATTCTGGTGGGTGGTTCTTATGCCTGTCTCCTCCGGAGAAGGTAATTAGTAGTTCTACTGGTTCTGGAGTATCCTTTAAGTCGGACTTGCTAAAGCTATTCTTGGTGTACTCTCGGTAAATTATGTTACTTATTCCAAAGTACTCTTGATCGGAAAGTGGAACCCTTAGATCCCTGCCAATCCAGCCGTCTGTGAGTAGATAGGGAAGGTTGAGTTTTTCTCGGTTTATAGATTCATTAGCTTTAGCTTCTCTTCTTCCTATTGCTGGTGGGAGTAAGAGTGAAAGCGTGAGTGAAAGAATGGCGCCATATAGTGCAATACTTCCAAGAAGAGATTTGTTAGGGGTATTTTTACACTTTGATAGCTCATTGCCAGTTTCTCTAACAAGTAGTTTCACGAGGGCTATTTGAATGAAAATTACAGTCAAAAATATAACAATTCGCAGACTATGCGCAGTCACCGCTACACCTTGTGGAGTTATGTTCTCTAATCGCAAGATTATTCTTGGGAATCCTAGAACTGTGAGGAGTAGTAGTGGGAGAACAAGTGCGGTGTTTTTTGTATCTGAGTATCTGTATATGCCTACTGTGAAGAGTATGATGATCGCTAGGCCTGAGATCGACTTGATATCTAATACCGAGGATATTACTGGTAGCAGTAGAGCTAAAATAATAAGTACTACTGAAAGTACGAGGCTATTCTTTTTTTGGTGTGACTTTGCATAGATGTAGGTCTGGTAGGAGGCAAGTACGAGCGGAATGAGAAAGAATATAAACCCGAAATGATTTGAGTTGTCCCAGGCTGTGCCTATCCAGCTGGATACAATATCCTTAATGAATGGTAGGTAGAGTAGCACCAGTATTATTGCAAGGAGTAGTGATTGCGTCAGGAACTTTAGTGAGCTATGTGAGGGCTGCTGGTAAGTATTCTTCTGAGTTGTGTTTGACTTGCTAAGTCGGCTACATACTAAGCAGAAGGTGAGAAAGCATAGTATAAATGTCGCTATACCTATACCGTCGTGGAGAAGACCTTCACCAATTGGGCTACCTCTGTGTAGGCTTAATACAACAAGTAGAGATACGCGTAGGGCGTTTGAAAGTAGTGCAAGGATTCCTGAGAGTAGAATGGCGACTGCTCTATTCTGCTTTGAAAGCCCTCGCCATGTTAGACTGAGAAATAGCCCTGCTCCTAGCATCACTTTAAGAATTGTGGAACCGCTACAAGCTCCGATTACTTCAAAGCGCATTCCGTTGCCGAATAAAACTGTACCGTTTCGCTCCACAGTCAATCCAAATAGCCTCAGAAAATTTTCAGATAAATATGAAGAGATAAGTCGTAAATCTGAAGAGATAAAGTCGTCGATATATAGAGTATATATCGCCCAAAATAGTCCAGCGACTATTATTGCTGGTAAAAGTGACTCAGAGCTCTTCTTGCTCATGTTTTTTGACTTGCTCATGATGTCTAGGCTTTCTTTATCTACCCTTTACTCGGCTCTGGCGAAGCATCTTTTTTTGAATTTTCTTCTTTATTCTGGCTAGATTCTCTCTGTATCTGTGCCGCATTGAGGAGGCGCTTAAGTTTAGGGCTTGCTTTGAATTGCTCTTTGTATGCCTCGGAAAGTTCGATAGTCTTCTCCCATTCACCTAGGAATTCGTATATCATTGCAGATGTGTTGACAGCTTTCTCATCACCTTTTAGTACTACCGGAAGGCTATCTGCTGCTTCAAGTAGGAGTTTCTTGGTAGCTTCATTTGGTGATTTTCCAGACATAACAAAGGCATTTGCGAAGTTATTAAGAATGATTGGGTTGGTTGGTTGGAGTGTATATGCAGCTCTATATGCTGCACTTGATACCTCCCAATCTTTGCGTCCATCAGAAATTACCCCTAGCGAGAACAACTCGTTGGTTTCAAGTTTGCCGCTATTGATACTCTTTATGACATTCTCTTTTTCTCCCAACATAAGCTCTATTTCAAGCTTGTACACTAGAGCTGCAGGTTGGTCTGAAATGGTATCAAGTAGAGTTATCGCTTCCTCTTTTAGCTCTTTGCTGTCGCGACCATTTGCAAATTCAGTAGCACTAGAATCTTCTACTGCTGCAGAGCTGTTATCAAGTTCGCTAATAGCTCCTGTGTAGACTATGTCGTCTGTAAGCGAGGTAACTTCATCCTTGAGTAGTTCGTCTTCTGTACTCGTTGAGGAATCTAGATTTTTTCGTGATTTATTCTTTGCTTCTCTGTCTTCTCTCGCTACCTCTTCACTCAGGCCTACAAGTGCAATTGCTTTTTGCATTATTATAAATGGATTGTTTGGTGAGTTCTTCAGTGCTTTGTCTGAAGAGGTAATGGCTTTTAAATACTCCTTATTGGCGTTATAGGCACTTGGGAGTAACTCTAGGGCAACTTGGTAGTTAGGTGCAATACTTAGGACTTTCAGAGCAAGATTTGCGGCTCTTCTTGGTTCACCTGTTGATAGTAAAATTTGTGAGAGGAGAGTATTGCCTCTAATATTATCGGGAGATATCTCTAGCGCTTTGTTTATCTCTGATATCGCTCCATTGATGTCGCCTTTTATGTTCATAATAAGTCCAAGATTTAAAAGAGCGTCTACATTGCTTGGATTGATAGCAAGTATTTTATCAATTTGTACTTGGGCTTGGTCTAGTTTTCCTATGCCAGCAAGAAGTGTTGCATATAGGCTTAGTGCGTTCTCAGGAAGGGGTGAGAGTTTTTCCAGTATTGCTATTGCCTCTTCACTTTTGCCAAGTTTGCTGAGTGCTTGTGCCTCAATTATACGACTAGGGAGGGTCGCCTCAGGAAGGCTTGCAAGTGTGCGTAGAGCTTCATCAGCGTTACCAGCTGATAGTTCTGCTGTCGCCTTGAGAATGAATGCTTCCGCTTTGAGCTCTGGAGTCACATCAGACTGGATTAATTTGTCAAGCTCTGATATAGCAGCTGGTATCTTATTGCTTTGTAGTAGGACTCTTGCAGCTAGTAGGTGTAGGCTTGGTTTTGTGGCTGCATACTCTTGAAGTTTTTCAATAGCCAAGTTTGCTGAAGAGGTGTCTCCTAGTGCAAGGGATACCTGACTCAACTCGCTAAGAAGTGCTTCTGTTATATAACCGCGCTTGAAGAGACTTAGAAGTATTGCCTGGCCACCCTTTAGGTCACCACTGGCAATCTTTGCACTACTACGCATCTGCTGAACTATTGGACTACGAGCAAGTATGAGGCTATTGCTGGACATCTTGTCAAAGAGTACCAAGGCATCTAGATAATCTCCCTGTCTTGCAAGGTTGTCTGCAAGGGTAACCTGAATTATATTGTTGTCAGTAAGTAGTGTTGATGCTGCTTCTAAAGATTTTATAGCCTGCTCTGAAGTACCTTGGTTGCTTAGCGTTTCTAAAAGGTATGCCCCAAAGTATCTCTCGCCTTCTAGCCATCTACGTGAACCTTTTGACAAACTTAGTAGGCGGTCTACCTCATTTTTGTTATTGGCAGCAGAAGCCATTACCATAAGAAGTAGTCGGGAACTACTTGTGATAGGACTTAAATCCGGAACTTGCAGACTGTCTGGAAAGGCAGCGGTAAGTAGTAGAGCATTTCTTGTGAAGTTATCTTGATCTGTCAACTCTGCCTTTGAAGAAAGCTTTTGAATTTCTTTATTATTTAACGAACCGTTGGTAAGTTCTTTGGTAAACCAGTCTCGCCTAGAGCAAAACTTATTAAGAGCGATTACAGAAAGTTCTATAAACTTTTGATTGCTGAATCGGTCGCTTTTCTCGCTCTTTAAAGCATCTTTTAATGCTGGGTTTGCCGTCTCTAAAAATATCTTTGCTATAGGAGAGCCATTACTAAGTTCTTTTTTAAAGATGTCAGCAGATATTATATCGGTTGCTGAGAATATCTTTGGCTGTTCTATCTGGGATAAAAGTTTTTTTGATATTTCAGAATTGCCATAATAGAATAGGCTGCTACCGTATCCTAATATTAACTGAGCTGAATCCATGCCTGTTGACTTTGCTTCCTCAAATAACTCGTTAGCTGCTTTCATGTCGTCAATTGCAACATATAGCTCTGAAAGAATAGTATAGCTAGAATTATTTAGTTTGCCTGCAGCTCTAATGCTTTCTAGCATCTTGAGTGCTTGTTCTGGTTCTTTAAGGCGTATCAATACTTGTGCATAAAATTCTGCATAGATACCTTGAGGGTATTTTGCTACTAGCTCTTTGAGAAGCTGTGCCGCCCCTTCGAGCTCCTCTCTCTGGTATTTGAGTAGTGCGCCTAGTTCTAGACGTGCTTCTTCATCTGCGAGGTCACCAACCATACTTTCAAAGAATAGGCTTCTATCAATGTTTGGAAGAGAAGATGTTGCATTCATATTTAAAAATACTTGAGGCTCTTTCTTTCCAATATCCCATGACTTCTTGAAGTATGAATAAGCGAGGTCATTCTTTCCCATATCCCTTGCTGCTATACCAGCCCAGAAGTTGAATTCTGCATTCTCTGGAGATTGGGCAACTGCTTTGGATAGTAAGTCTAAGGCTTTGAGGTCGTTTTTGTCGCTCGAAGCTTGGCGTCCTTGCCAGAAGAGTTCTTCAGCTTTTAGCTTCTTGTTCTTCTGAGAATATTTGGTAAATGCAAAGATAGCTCCACCTATAAAGAGTAGAATAAATATGCCTAGTATTAGTTTTTTCATGATAATCCCTTTAGAATAAAACTTAATAGAATATGTACTAAGTTTCGAATTATACACCAAATATTATATATGTAAAATTATTTTAATATTAAATAGTGGCATTTTTGCTAAACTAGGGAAAATGTAAATATTGTTGTTGTAAAATATATATGGAGAAATAATATATTTCACCTATCTCTTTTTATGAGTTATATCCACATTAGATCTTTACTTGCAATGGGTAGGTATAAACTATATAGTATAAATATTAAAATTATAGTAAAATCAAGGATATATAAATAAAATGAGTGATGAACAACCCCAAAAGTACCCGTCAATTCTACGTTCAACAATAGTAATGGCTATTATTACAACAATAAGTAGATTTTTAGGAATGTTTAGAGATATCGGCCTAGTGCTGTTCTTTGGCTCGACGGCATGGGTGCTCGATGCATTCTACTTTGCCTTTACAATTCCAAATCTATTCAGAAAGTTACTAGGTGAAGGGGCTCTGTCAGCTGCTTTTCTACCTGAGTTTGTTCATGCTAGAGAGGAAGGGGATGACTCTTCTAAACTTGCAAGTGCTGTGTTGACCCTGCTGCTTATAGTTACAGCTGGAATTGCTGTTATCGGTAGTTCTGTTTGTTATATACTCGCTGACAACTTTACCATTGATATTAGAGTAAAGACCGTACTTATTCTTTTGTCAGTGATGCTGCCATTCGTTGTGTTTATCTGTACTTCAGCACTGATGGGAGCAATTCTGCAAAGTCTGAGGTCATTTGCTCTGCCCGCAGCGATGTCTATTCTCCTAAATATTATGATATTGGCGAGCCTTGGATATATATCATATCTATATTGGCCTATAGATATGGAGATGACTTTTTTCCAAAAGCTTGAAGCGGTGCCTGCTATGGTCGCTAAGAGTGATGAGTTTGTTGGTAGTATGAAGTATGTTGCATACGCGGTACTCCTAGCTGGTATTTTGCAGCTTGCTGTTCAGTACCCGTTGATTCGCTCCAAAGGTGTAAAGCTTGGATTAAGCTTTGATTTTAAGAATTCGCGCCTTACAAATATCTTCAAGAATATGGCTCCTACAGCATTAGGACTAGGCATTGTCCAGTTCAATGTATTGATTGATAACCTTATAGCGTATTGGCTCTCTATAGATACTGTCGGAGGCGGTACGCCTTATGAAGGAGCGACTTCATACCTCTTCCTTGGTAACCGCTTGATGCAACTGCCGTTAGGTATATTTGCAATCGCTGTTGCTACCGCTTCATTTCCGGCACTTTCAAGTATGGCTGCAAAGGATAAAATTAAAGACTTTATAGGCACACTGTTTTCTTCATTAAAGATGCTGTTATTTGTAATGCTCCCTGCAGCATTTGGAATGATTACAATGGCGCCAAATATCGTGAGGCTGCTGTATCAGACACCAGATTTGGAATTTAGTGATGTCGCTGTATATAGAACTTCAGCTGTTCTGGTATGCCTGTCGGGAGGGTTGGTCTTCTTCAGCATGCAGCAACTCTTTGTTAGGGCATTTTACTCGATGAGAGATTATAAGACCCCAGTAAAGATAGCTGTTGCTATGGCTGGTCTTAACCTTGTGCTAAATATTTTATTTTTAAAAGCTCCTGATTTATACCGCCACTACTATGGAGTTACTGTCCCTGGTATGCCGGTTGAGGCTGGATGGGGCGGAGGATCGTATGGTAGTGCTCTTGGTGAGGCTGGACTAGCACTAGCTACTAGTATTACTGCTATTGTTAATGTGTCTCTTCTATGGAGAGCTCTCAAGTGTAAGATCGGAGGGACTGAAAAAGGCAAAGTCTGGACAGAGAAGGCTCGGGACTTCATATCGACATTTGGAAAGAGTCTTGTTGCTGCGGCTTGTATGTCATTTATTATTATAAAGACTGCTAGTAGTATGCCGTATGGTCCGGAATTTATATTTAGGTTTGAAAATGTAATTATACCAATCATAGTAGCGGTATTCTTTTATCCAATGATCAGTGCAATATTTGTCCCGAAAGAGTATGAAGCGTTTATGAAGAAGATTAAGAAAAGAAAAAATAGCACCGAGTAACTCTCGGTGCTATTTTTTTTACAAGGAAAACATATAGGATTTTTGGAACTCAGTTTGGTGGTATTCTTCTTGTGTGCCCAGGTTTGTAGTCGGGAAGACATTTCTGGAAAAGAATACACTTATGTGTTGTGTTTGTTGTTGTGTTTGTGTGTGTTGTGTTTGTTTGTTTGTTTTGTGTTGAGTCCTTATTCAATCCTATATGTAAATTGTTAAAACTTTATTCGATAAATTAATATCTTTATGTTGTGTATTCTATTGAAGAATAGTTCTTTGTCAAGTAGATATTTTAATATTTATTTAAATAATAAGCTGAGAAATTGCGTTAGTATGATTTATCTCCTTGTATTACAAGGGTTTTTGGTTTGTTGTGATACGGCTAAATTTATTTTTTATTTTTTGTTGTAATTGAAATTTAGTGGGATTATATTAAAAAAGTGTAGTTTTTCTGATGAAACACAGTGCAGATATTATTAACAGGTTTAGCTATAATAAACTTTTTAGCGTACAAATATGTAGTTTTAGTTTCTTGTTATATAAAGGTACAGTTTTATAGCAGTTATGTCTGGCGTGCGTTCTGTGGTATGATAATTGCATTTGGAGAGAATGCTTTCTCTGAATATGTTATTTGGATTTGAAGTGAAGTTTTTTTTGTTGATACTAATTAGTATATAAAAAAAGCAGCTGTGAATTCCACAGCTGCTTTTTTGAATAATAGTTTTCGGGTTTGCCTTAACGCTTTGAGAACTGGAAGCTCTTACGAGCACCTGGCTTACCTGGTTTCTTACGTTCAACCATACGTGAGTCACGTGATAGGAAACCTTGGTCTCTAAGAAGTTGTTCTTTCTCTGGCTCTGCCTTGAGAAGCGCACGTCCAAGACCCATCATTATAGCACCAGCTTGACCTGTGGTACCACCACCACGAACACTTACGAATACATCGTAATCCTTTTCAACGTCAAGGTGCTTTAGAGGACCCATGATCGCGGCCTCTTGTCTAGGTGTTGTGAAGTATACTGATCTTGCTTTGCCGTTGATTATAAATTCACCGCTACCTTTGCGGATACGTACTCTAGCTACTGAGGCTTTACGTCTTCCTGTGCCCCATTCATAACCGTTTTTATCTGCCATTGTTATTTCCTCCCTGCGTCAATATTTAGTGGCTTTGGATTCTGAGCTGAATGTGGATGCTCGCTGCCCTTGTAGATCTTGAGCTTCTTGAGCATCTGTCTGCCCATCTTGGTCTTAGGGAGCATTCTGCGTACTGCATTACGAATAATACGGTCTGGGTGCTCTTCATGCATCTCACTAATCTTGACCTCTTTGAGGCCGCCAACAAAACCTGAGTGATACCTGAATACCTTGTCACGCATCTTGTTGCCTGTAAGAATCATCTTTTCGCAGTTTGTAACAATAACAAAATCACCTGTATCAATGTAAGGTGTATAGATCGCTTTGTTTTTGCCCATTAGAATTGTTGCAATCTCGGTAGCAACTCGACCAACAATCTGGTCTGTTCCGTCTGCAAGATACCAATCAGCTTTGAACTCTGCTGGCTTTGCAAAAGTCGTTTGTCTCATCATTTTAATGAACTCTTCTCTTATGTTTCTGGTAAATAAAAAACAATTTCTTAATACAATCTTCAATTTTATATATATTTAGTATGACGACATCGGGGACAAGCCGATGACGTAAGTCTTATTAATTTACATATCTGAGGGTGAATGTCAAGCGCCTTGTTTTATTTTGTGATTTTTTATTGGCCTTTCCGGACAAAGTTGATCATTACATAGGAAGTCGTAAGAGTTAAAGAAAGGAATAATAAATATACTGTAATTTGTAATAGCTTCTATGTAATTGGTGACTAGCTTGATTGATATATTCAATAAATACATGCTCTAGATTAGATGTAAATTTCTTTGTGTTGGTATTAATACGATTAATATATTGATTAGAACGGGAATAACTCTATAATACTCGAAGTTATTGTAACTTGAACTGACATGAAATGATGATTGTTTGAAAGGATTATCTATTATGAGTAAGTTGAACGCTACTCACGTATTCACTTCTGAATCTGTGAGTGAAGGGCACCCAGATAAGGTCTGTGATCAGATCTCTGATGCTATTCTAGATGCATGTCTTGCTGAAGACAAAATGAGCCGTGTGGCTTGTGAAACATCTGTAACTACTAATTTTGTTTTGAATGCTGGTGAAATTACCTGCGGTGGTTGGGATAATATTGATCCTGAAGCAATTGCTCGCAATGTGGTAAAAGAAATTGGCTACGATAGAGAAGAACTTGAGTTCTGTGATAAAACATTTGAATATGAATGTAGAATACACCCACAGTCTCCTGATATCTCTCAGGGTGTCACTGCTGGACAAGGACTATTTGAAGAGCAGGGGGCTGGTGACCAAGGCATGATGTTTGGGTATGCTACTACAGCTACTCCAGAATTTATGCCTGCTCCAATTCAGTATAGCCATAGACTTCTTGATGTGCTACAGAAGTTACGTAAGGACAAGGTTTACCCATACCTACGTCCTGATAGTAAGTCGCAGGTCTCTGTCTTGCATGAAGATGGAGTGCCAAAGTGTATTACATCTATTGTTATCTCGCATCAGACAGATGATATAAGTCTTGATATTGTCAGAAAAGATATGATAGAAGTTGTAAAGGAGACTTTGGAACCAACTGGTCTTTTGACTGCAGATACAGAATACTTCATCAACCCAACTGGTAAGTTTGTTATCGGTGGCCCTCACGGCGATGCTGGGCTGACAGGTAGAAAAATTATTGTTGATACATATGGCGGTGTTGGTTCTCATGGTGGTGGTGCTTTCTCAGGTAAAGACCCTACAAAGGTTGACCGTTCAGCTGCATACTTCGCTCGTTATGTTGCAAAGAACCTTGTCGCTGCTGGTGTGGCTACAAAGTGTGAGATTCAGGTTGCGTACGCTATCGGTGTTGCTCATCCTTTATCAATCAACCTCTCATTCTATGGTACTGGTGTCAAGGAAGAGGAAGATGTTCAGAAGATCTTACAAAGCGGTGAGATCTTTGATTTTCGTCCAGCTTGTATTGAACAGGCTCTATCACTTCGCGATCCAAATGGTTGGTCTTACCGCGATTCTGCTGCGTATGGTCACTTTGGTCGAGATATCTTCCCTTGGGAGAAGCTTGATAAGGTAGATGCGATTAGAGATGTGCTTGGATTATAAATCATTATTGATATAATTGTTGCGTGTATGCGTATGCGAGACTAGCATTTTTAGCTGGTCTCGCTTTTTTATAAAGATGTACTATTGGGTACTAATGGTTGGAGTTTAATATGTAATAAAAGACGGGATGCCGTGTCAGGCGTCCCGTCTTTTATCAATGTTATGTGTTGTTGCTTACTATCTTAGTACGTCATTTACTGCTTGGATGAGCTCTTCTTCCTTGAATGGCTTGGATAGTACAGAGACAGGTTTTGTCATACTCGGTTCGTTAAGATCAAAATCTTCAAGGCAACCAGTCATAACGATAATTGGTGGTACATTCTTTAGCATATGGGTGTGTCTAAGGAATTCTGTCCCAGACATAACAGGCATACGTAAGTCAAGCATAATAAGTGAGATATCTTTGCACATGCCTTGGCATTCTTTTAAAATTTCCAAAGCTTCCATACCATTACTGGTTGGAATAATATCAAAATTATTGGCTAGAAGTATGAATCCTACTGAATCGCGGGTCGCTCGTTCATCTTCAACGACCATTATTTTTTCCTTCATTGGTGTCTTGGCTCCATTTGTGTACCTAAAGAACAATGTATTGTAGGCTAAATCATATATACATTATATCTGAATTATAGTAATTAAACAAGAAATTATTTCGAAGGATGTTGGCGTATTGGTAATAATAACATTTTGAGCGGATAATTATATTAATTATTAGCATTTACTTGCGCTCAAACTGGTATATCAATATACTTTAAAATAGATTTTGATATTTTGTTCGAATGACTGAGTGTTATTCTTTGTGCATTGATTATGTAAGGAAAAATATGAATAGTAAACGTTTGTGGAGTGTGGTGTTAGGGCTGATAGTTTTTCTCGGAGTAAATAGCTCGCTATATGCTGCTGATGATTCAAAAACAATAGCATCATATGGTGTCGGGTATAATACTGGCAAAGAGGTTGGTAAGAGTGCTAACTTTATTGAAAAAGCAAAGTTTGCAGAGGGGATAAAAGATTTTTTCGCGAAAAAAGAACCAGCCTATTCGCAAGATGAGTTGACAAAAGCTGGCGAAGAGGTTAATAAGCTTGTTGCTGAGGAGACAAAAAAGAATCCTGATGCAGGTCCTGATATTATCAATAGTCTCGAGCTTCCTGCTGATATTAAAGATGTGATTTCATACGGATCTGGATATATGTATGCTGTGCAGATCTCTCAAGGAGGAGATATTTTTGCAATTGATAGTTTGATAGCAGGTCTTGAGGATGGTGTTGGCGGTAAAAAGAGTGCATACTCTGATGACCAAATCAAAGGTGCAATGAAAGAGCTAGAGGATAATTTTACCAAGAAGATGAATGAAGAGTTGACTAGCGCCGCAAAACCAAATATAGAAGCTGGTAAGAAGTTTATGGAAGAGTATGTGAAGCAGGACGGCGTGACTGTAACCCCTGAAGGTATGGCATACAAGGTAATCAAGGTTGGAACAGGGGCTACTCCAAGTCCTACTTCAGATGTAAAAGTACATTATGCTGGAAGACTTGTTGATGGTACTGAGTTTGATAGTTCTATTAAGAGAGGTGAGCCTGCTGTATTTAACTTGCAGAACGTAATCAAGGGTTGGCAGCTTATCGTGCCTCAAATGAAGGTTGGTGATAAATGGGAAGTTGTAATCCCTTATGAGCTTGGGTATGGTTTGCAAGGTGCTTCTGGAGCAATCAAACCTGGTGATACCCTTATCTTTGAGATGGAGTTACTCGGGATAGAAAAATAATTTGAATTGAACTTGGAACTATATAGAAAAACACCTTGCCCATGAGCAAGGTGTTTTTCTATAATACATTCTGGTACATTACTTAGTTGATACTACTGGTCGCATACGCTGCAGCCTGTGTAAACAACTTCTGGTTCTACAACTTTACAAGTGTTGCAAGAAGACTGGCAACCAGTAACGAAAAGAACAGCACCTAGAACAAGAGTAGCAAGAATAGTTTTACGTAGCATAATTTTCTCCTAAAGAATTTAATGAAAATGAAATTAAAATAATATATTGTGATAAATCTACCCCGTATATTATGGTAAATCTATCCCACGATTTACTTCCTATAATATAATTTATTTTTCGTTTTTTGACAAGCATAAAAAAAAATATATCTATGGAAAAAGATCGGCCTAAAACCGATCTTTTTTCATAACAAAAACTTCTATGACATTTATGGCAAAATTGACGTTTTGTGGCCTAAAAAAAGCCTTTATCGCTCTGCGATGCAGTTGCTTATAATACAATAGACTTCTTTTTCACTTTATGCTAATTAGTACGCCACATCATTGTGCCTTATTTGCCGAGTCAACTTAGAAATTCGCTTCAGCTAGGCGGTCAAGAACCGAATCAACAGTGAAGCCATACTTCTCGCCTACAAGGTTTGCTGGACCGGATGTGCCGAAGCTGTCCATACCTATAAAGATGCCGTTCTCTCCAAGAATACCTTCCCAACCTTGGATAACGCCGGCTTCAATAACTACTCTATTCTTGAAGCGTTTTGGAAGTACCTTCTGGCGGTAACCTTCTGTTTGTTGGTTGAAGACATCTAGGCTAGGCATGCTGACAACACGTACTGTTCTGCCTGAATCACGTAGGACACCAGCAACTTCAAGAGCTAGGTGAACCTCACTACCTGAAGCAATGATGCAGATCTCTGCTACTCCATCTGGATCCTTCTCTAGGATATACCCACCCTTAAGAGTGTCCTTAGCTGGAGCATGAGTCTCACGATCGATCGTTGGAAGGTTCTGACGAGTAAGAGTGATGACAGTAGGACCGTCCTTCTTAGCAAGAGCGTACTGGTATGAATATGCTGCTTCGTTCGCATCTGCTGGGCGGAATGTTTCAACATTCGGAATACAACGTAGAGCAGCGAACTGTTCGATTGGCTGGTGAGTAGGACCATCTTCACCAACATAGATGCTGTCATGTGTGAAGATATACAAAGTCTGTAGTTTAGAAAGAGCAGACATACGGATCGCTGGGCGAACGTAGTCGCTAAATACAAAGAATGTTGAGCAGAATGGAATGAATCCGCCATGTGCTGATATACCATTTGAAATCTGACCCATAGCGTGTTCACGTACGCCGTAATGTATGTTGCGGGCTAGGTACATGTCTGCATCTACATAATCAAATTTGGTGAATTCACCCTTACTGATAAATGTCTTGTTAGACTCTACTAAGTCGGCAGAACCACCAATGATCTCAGGGATTGCTTCACCGAAATCAGC
This sequence comes from Planctomycetota bacterium, assembly GCA_965140405.1. Taxonomy (GTDB): domain Bacteria; phylum Planctomycetota; class SZUA-567; order SZUA-567; family SZUA-567. The sequence goes on along the minus strand of OZ223208.1, from coordinate 3,112,078 downwards.
AAGAATTTGACCACCTGAAGCACGGGTTGCTGAAACGAAATCTGAAGCAAATTCTGGAGTAGCGTTCTTCCATGATTTAGGAAGTTCACCGCTCATTACGCGTGAGAACTCTTTAGCTATACTGCTGTGCTTCTTCTCATAAGATTCGAACGCTTCGTCCCACTCTTTACGTTTTGCTGCCCACTCAGTTTTGCGCTTTTTGAAGTATTCTGTAACTTCTGCTGGAACTTGGAATGTTTCATCTGACCAACCAATTGCCGCTTTACCGGCTTTAATCTCATCCGGTCCTAGTGGTGCACCGTGGGCACTTGGAGTGCCAGCTTTGTTTGGTGAACCCTTACCAATCGAGGTAGTCGCAATAATAATACTTGGTTTTGTTGTTTCAGATTTTGCTGCTTCAATTGCTGCTGCAATAGCTGCGTGGTCATGTCCATCAATTCTTTGTACGTGCCAGCCGTCTGCTTCGTAGCGCATACCTACGTTTTCAGTAAAGCAGATCTCTGTCTTGCCATCGATTTGGATGCCGTTTGAATCATAAAAGGCAATAAGTCTGCCAAGTTTTAGGTGACCTGCAAGGCTAGCTGCTTCTTGAGTGATACCTTCTTGGTTACAGCCGTCACCCATCAATACGTATGTATAGTGATCAGTAACTTCAAAGCTTGGAGTATTATACATCTCGCTGAGCATTCTTTCAGCAAGAGCCATACCTGTTGCTGCTGTAAAACCAGCACCTAGGGGACCTGTTGTGAAATCAACACCCTTGGTGTGGAATAATTCTGGGTGGCCTGGAGTAAGGCTATCAAGTTGACGGAACTGTTTAAGTTCGTCTAGGGGAAGGAAACCTACAAGGTGGAGCATAGAGTATAATAGCATTGAACCGTGACCAGCTGATAGAACAAAACGGTCTCTATTATACCATTTATCATCATTTGGGTCAATATTCATAGCTCTCGTAAGTAGCACAGCAGCAATATCGGCACATCCCATAGGTAGTCCTGGGTGTCCGCTGTTGGCTGCTTGTACTCCGTCAGCAGATAGCCAACGTATAGTGTCAGCAATCTTCTGTGAAAGTCCTGCATCTATTGCAGGAGCAAGTGTTTCGCTCATTGTGGTTCCTCCAAAAAATAAAATTAAAGTAATAACGCGCTCTTGTATTTAATATATCAAATTTTTAATTAATAACACAATTAAAGGGTAATTTAATTTTCTGTTGTTTTCTGTATTTTTTCTTTTGTGTGCTGTTTTCGAAAGAAAAGCAAATAAATAGAAATAGCCGCTTTCGGTTTATTATTATTAGGTCAAGAATAAATATAATTGTAAACTATTTATATTATATTGTTTATGAGCCATTTAGTAGTTATGTGCTCAGGTTGCAAAATGAGCAAATAACTCACTATAGTTTACGAAAAATCATAAGTAGGTCAAGGATTTATTGTATTATAGGATGCCATATTAATTGAAAATATTACAGTTTAGTAGTAAAGAGCCTTTGTATATGAGAATAAATCATGTATTATTAGATAGTCATGAATAGGCAAGAGGTGTACAATCGCATTATTAATATAAAAATGAAATCTAATAATAAGGAGTCGTTATGGCTGGAGTTGTAATTGTAGGAAGTTCGAATACAGATATGGTTCTCAATGTTCCGGAAATACCTGAGCCAGGTCAGACATTATCTGGAAGCTGCTTTACTGTTACTGGTGGTGGTAAAGGTGCAAACCAAGCGGTTGCTGTAGCAAAAGCTTTGAGTGGTAGAGCTCAGACATGTTTTGTGGCTTGTGTTGGTGATGATGATCTAGGTCAGAGTGCTATTAAAGGATTTGAAGAGGTTGGAATAGATACCAAATATGTCAGTGTAGAGAAGGGGGTTGCTTCAGGAGTAGCACTTATTTTTGTGGCTGATTCTGGCGAAAACTGTATTGGTATAAATCCTGGAGCAAATGCAAAGCTTGATGTTAAGCATATTTTAGAGGCTAGAGATGCTATTGCCGGGGCTGATATATTGCTCGCTCAGTTAGAATGTCCTATAAAAACCAACCAAAAAGCCTTTGAGCTTGCTAAAGAATCTGGAACGAAGACTATTTTAAACCCTGCTCCTGCTTATGAGCTTCCTGAAGAGATTTTTGAGATGCTCGATTATTTTACTCCTAATCAGACAGAGACTGAGATGTATACAGGGGTATTTCCTGATTCAATTGAAAGTGCAAAAAAAGCGGGTGAGATTCTTCTAGGTAAAGGTGTAAAAAATGCAATTATCACCATGGGATCAAAGGGCTCATTCTATATAGGTGAAGAGGGAGAAGAGTTTGTTCAAGCCAGAAAGGTCAAGGCTATCGATACTGTTGCAGCGGGAGATACCTTTAATGGGGCATTTGCTGCTGGAATTTCTGTTGGTATGAGTGTAATCGAGTCGTTAGAGTTTGCTAGCATTGCAGCAGCTATCGCTGTAACCAGAAAGGGTGCGCAGGAATCTGCACCAACATTGAGTGAAATATTGGCATTTGAAAGTTGAGTTTACTTTTAATTTTTACTTTTGTGAAGGAATGATGACCTGTTCATCATTCCTTTTTTTTAGGGATGATGTTATAAATGTGAAGTAATTTTATGCTTAAGCAATTTACAAAGCAACTAAATCGTGAAATTGTAAATCGCACAATACTACAGTATGTTCAGCGGATTTTTTTTTAAACTAAGATTAATAATCATATGGACATTATTGCTTTGTTTAAAATATTAATTTTATATTTGCATAATGAAAGAAATAAGTGTAAAGTAACAAAGTGGCGTAACTGTTTGTCTCAAAATTAAATTTGAGGAAAATAGGATATTTGTTTAGTCCTTTGCAGAAAAATATTAGTTGTTACTAAAAATAAAATTTTAAAAGTACCTATTTTTCTTGTGATAAATATTTTAATGTGTTAAATTGAGTTTGTATGTTTTTGTGCTTTTTGTTGTGTAACTAGTTTGCTGATCTCTGTGTGTTGCCTAGTAACCTTTCTGTCGCGATGACGTTTTGCTCGATGCGATTATAAGCAAATGATGGAATCTAAGTTGAATGGCATCTACTTGGAGTTGAGGCGGCATTGCTTGTAGGAGGTGAGTAGATGGCTGGAGTTACTCTTGATAAGGTTTGGAAGATTTATGACAATGGATATGAAGCTGTAAAAAACTTCAACCTTGAAATAATTGACGGTGAGTTTCTTGTACTTGTTGGACCGTCTGGGTGCGGTAAATCTACAACCTTGCGAATGATTGCTGGACTAGAACGAAACTCAAAAGGTAATATTGTAATTGGTGATCGAATTGTAAATGATACACCTCCAAAAGATAGAGATATCGCAATGGTATTTCAAAATTACGCACTATATCCTCATATGAGTGTGTATAAAAATATGGCATTCGGCTTAAAACTTCGTAAATTCCCCAAAGAAGAAATTGATAAACGTGTCTCGTTTGCTTCGAAAATACTCGGGCTTGACGACTTACTCAAACGTAAGCCTTCACAGCTCTCAGGTGGGCAGAGACAGCGCGTCGCTATGGGAAGAGCTATCGTGCGAGAGCCCTCGGTATTTCTGTTCGATGAGCCTCTCTCAAACCTTGATGCCAAGATGAGGGTGGAGATGAGAAAGGAAATCCTCATGCTTCATGAAAGAATTGATACTACCATGATCTATGTAACGCATGATCAGGTCGAAGCTATGACTCTAGGTGATAGAATATGTGTGATGAATGTAGGAGTGATTGAGCAGGTTGGGGAACCACGTGTGATATTTGATTATCCTGCGACTCTCTTTGTCGCTAAGTTTATAGGTACTCCTCCAATGAATTTGTTTGATGGTATACTCCGTAAAATTGAGGGTAAATTTAGATTTATTGGTGGTCGCGTAGAATGTGAGCTACCTGCAAATATGCAAAAAATGCTTGAAGGAAAAGAGGACGGACTTGAAGTTGTGCTAGGGCTGAGGCCTAGGGCATTTACTCTCAAAGAAGCAGCTGAAAAAGATACCAAAAGACATGCGGTCATCTCAGGTAACCCTGGGATATCTGAAATGCTTGGTGAAGAGATACTTCTACATGTTAGTAGTGAGGAGCATGAGTTTATCGCTAGCGTAGAGCCTAAGTACGAAGATGTTATCAGTAATGACACGGTTGAATTTGTTGTTGATATGGAACTTGCTCATATCTTTGATAAAAAATCGGAAAGAAACCTTACTATACCAGCTGAAGTCTCAAATACGACAACTCTATGGACTAAGCGTATTCGTGAAAGAAGTGAACGGAGAAGAAAAAGCTCTATTGAGGCACAAACTATATAGTTTGCAAGAGTTTTCGCTTTTTTATTATTTTTTAAACTTGTTATAGTATTTTTGAGATTAGGGTGTTAAGTCTGACTCAAAGAACTATTTTTATATTGTACTTTGCTTGCAATGGAGCATTTTTGATGGATTATAAAGATCTAATAATGTATCAGATTTACCCTCGTAGTTATTATGATAGTAATAATGACGGAATTGGTGATCTGCCGGGCATTACCCAGAAGCTGGATTATATCGCTTCTCTAGGAATTAATTCTATATGGCTATCGCCATTCTTTACCTCACCTATGGCTGACTTTGGATATGATATCTCGGATTATAGAGGTGTAGATCCAATGTTTGGCACACTAGATGACTATAAGGCTTTACTTGATAAAGCGCACTCACTGGGTATCAAGGTCGTTATAGACCAAGTGCTAAGCCACACGTCTATTGAACATGACTGGTTCAAAGAGAGTCGCTCTAGTAGAGATAATCCTAAGGCTGACTGGTATGTATGGGCCGATATGAAGGAAGATGGGACTGCTCCGAATAACTGGCTCTCAATCTTTGGAGGATCGGCTTGGCAATTTGATACAGAGCGTGGACAGTACTATATGCATAATTTTTTGACCTCGCAACCAGATCTAAACTTTCATAATCCTGAGGTTCAAGACGCGGTACTAGGAGTAAGTGAGTACTGGCTCGACCTCGGAACAGATGGATTTAGATTTGATACTGCTAATTTCTATTTCCATGATAAAGAATTGCGTAATAATCCGCCGTGGACTGATACTGAAGCAACTGGTAGAGGTGTTTCAGATGGATTCAATCCGTATGCTAAGCAAGCACATAAGTATGATAAGACTCAGCCAGAGAATATCGAATTTTTCAAGCGAATGAGAGCCTTGAGCGACTCGAAGGGGGCAATTGTACTTGTAGGTGAGATAGGTAGCGATTTTGGACTTGCGACTATTGCTGAGTATACAGCTGGAAATAACATACTACACACATCATATGGCTTTGATCTTATGGAAGATTTTTGTGATGGGAAGTATATTTTTGATGCTTTGAATAAAGCCAAGAGGCTCCTTGTTGACTCTGATATCTGTTGGGCTACAAGTAATCACGATGTAAAGCGTGTCGCGTCTAGGTGGGTTGCTGATGGCGTTAGTCCTCAGCAAATGGGTAGATTTGCTATGACACTACTCATTGCTAATAAAGGTATGCCGTGTTTTTATCAGGGGGAAGAGCTGGCGCTTACTGAGGCTGATGTGCCATATGAGTTACTTCAAGATCCATATGGCATCGAGTTTTGGCCAAAAATGAAAGGGCGTGATGGCTGTAGAACTCCAATGGTCTGGAGCTCAGAAAGCGGCGGAGGGTTCAATACTTCTGGTGAGTCTTGGCTACCAATAGCTAAGGAGCATCTTGCTCGTGCTGTCCCTGCCTTGGATGGTGTCAAGGGTGAAACGATTGAGTGTTTTCGTAGTCTATGTGCTTTGCGTCATAGTTCTGCGCCTCTCAAATATGGCGAGATAGAGCTTGAGAGTATTACTGAAGATACAGGTGTGTTCAAGCTTACTAGAGAGTATGAGGGCGAGAGTGCCGTATTTATTTTCAATGCTTCTTCTAAAGAAGAGCGTTTAGATAAAAAGACTCTTGGTAATATAGGAACTCTTTGGAGTGAGTCTTCGTTTGAGACATATGTTGATGGTGATTTTGTCGTGATAGAGCCGTATGGTGTTTATATAGGACTATAATAGGTTTTGCTTTACAGTATAAACTTAAATGTTGTTGTGTGTTTGTTTGTTTTGTGTCCTTGTTTTTAGGAGAGTGTTATGAAAAAGTTACTATTATTGCTTTTGGTTTGTGTGATGAGTTTGAGTGCCTTTGCGGCTGATAAAGTACAAATCGGTTTCTTTGCTGGTAGTACTGGTAGTGATGTACCTGCTGCACAAAAAGCAGCTGATATGTATATGAAGTTGCATCCTGAGATCCAAGTAAATGTTCTTACTGGTGCAAAGAGTACGACCGATATGCTAGGTTTCTTGCTTCAGAATTTTGAAGCACAGAGTGGTGATGTAGATGTTTTCAATGGTGATGTTATCTGGCCAGGCGATCTTGAAGAACATCTACTACCTCTAAATGACTATATGACCAAGGAAGAGATCTCTAAATATAATGCTGCGGTAGTTACTAATAATACTTCACCAGAAGGAAAGCTCCTGGCTTTGCCACTATTTATCGACGTACCAATGTTATACTATAGAACAGACCTTCTAAAGAAGTATGGCTATGATCACCCACCAAAGACTTGGCAAGAGATGGAAGAGATGGCTACTAAGATACAAGATGGTGAGAGAAAAGCTGGTAATAAAGAGTTCTGGGGTTACGTATGGCAGGGTGATGCATATGAAGGTCTGACTTGTGATGGGCTAGAGTGGATTGCTTCAAACGGTGGAGGAACTATTGTTGAACCAGATAAGAAAATTTCAATCAACAACCCTAAGGCTATTAAAGCTCTTGAATTCGCAACTAAATGGGTTGGTACGATCTCACCTAAAGGTGTTTTAGGATTTAAGGAAGAAGATTCTCGCGCTGTATGGCAGGCGGGTAACGCTGCATTCATGCGTAACTGGCCTTACTGCTACAAACTAGGTGAAGGTGCTGATAGCAGTATCAAAGGTAAATTTGACTTTACTCAGCTTCCAGAAGGTGATAAGAGAAGTGCGTCAACTATCGGTGGTTGGGAAATATTTGTCAGTAAATATTCTGAGAATCCAGATGAGGCTGTTAAGTTTGCAAAATTCGCAGCTGGATATGAAGTACAAAAGATGCGAGTGTTGGACTACGGTTGGTTGCCAGGTATGATGACTGTATATGATGACCCAGAAGTAGCTTCTGATAAGTTTGTAAGTAAGATGGGTCCAATCGTTGCTAAAGGTGTCGCTAGACCTTCTACTGCTACTGCTCCTAACTATGCTGAAGTTTCTCGTATATTCTATACTACTGTTCATAAGGTTCTTAGTGGAGAGATCTCAGCTAAACGTGGTACCAAAGAGATGGCTATAAAAATCAAGAAAGTAATGCAGTAACTATTTTTAATAAGTCTAGTTTTGGTAAGGGGGATGAGGAAAGAGCTAAATCCCCTTTACCAGACCTGTTCTAGTAATTTAACTGACTTTGTCTTGTGATGATTAGTACTTTGAAAAGTGAGCTATGCTTTTCTATGATATTGATAAGTACGGTTTGTTCTGATTTGCTTAATATTTAGAGATAGGTTCTTTATGAATAATACAAGTAAGAGTGAGGTGAGAACAGCGTGGATGTTACTGCTGCCGGCATTGATAATTTTTGCTGTGATAGCATTCTATCCGCTTGTATCAGTCTTTTATTATAGTATGACAGACAAAACATTTGCTTCGAGTAAGCCGACCAATTTTGTTGGGCTGGATAACTATGAAATGCTCTTATCAATGGATGTCTTTGAGATTCCACCCTTAAAAGATGATAATGGTAACATCAAGGTTGATGATGAGGGGAATACTGTATTTGCCGATCCAATTGATATTTTACCTTTCGACCCTGTCGCTTATTGGGAAATTGGTACCTATGATATATTTGGGAAGCGGTATACACTTGGTGCAACAGATGCGGAGTTTGTAACCGCGGTAAAGGATACCGTAGTGTTCTCGGTGATTGCTGTCGCTTTGGAGTTGGTGCTAGGTCTGGCGTTTGCAGTGACGCTGAATTCATACTTTAAGGGGCGAGGGGTGATGCGTATGGCGCTACTTGTACCGTGGGCTATACCGACTGTAGTAAGTACCAAGATGTGGGCGTGGATGTTCAGTTCGCAGGGATACGGATTATTCAATACCGTCGCCTACTACTTAGGGCTTACTGATGGGCAGTTTGCTTTCCTTGTTGAGCCAAGTCTACAGGTGCCGATCATGATTGTTATTGACGTCTGGAAGACTGTGCCATTCATGGCTTTACTACTACTTGCTGGCTTGCAGACTATTCCTGGTGACTACTATGAAGCTGCAAGTATTGATGGCGCAAGTAAGGTTAGGCAGTTCTTTACTATTACTTTGCCTCTTCTAAAGCCTGCGATTGTTGTTGCTCTTATCTTTAGGATGCTCGACTCGCTCCGTGTGTTCGACCTTTTTCAAGTGCTGTTTGGCTCCAAAGTCTTTTCAATGTCGAGTTATACATATTATAAGCTTATCGAAGGGAAGGAAATGGGATACTCTTCAGCATCCAGTGTGATGATATTCCTTGCAATTCTACTCTTCTCGCTCTTCTTTATTAGAATACTAGGAAGGGATCAGATCCATGGAAAATAAGAATAGAATAGGGAAAGTTATACTATATATTGTTCTTGCATTTATCTTTGTCTACCTAGTGTTTCCGTTTGTGTGGGCTCTGAGTTCTGCATTCAAATCTGATAATCAGCTCATTATGACACCAGCAACACTTCTACCGCGTGATGTCGAGACTGGAGAAATCTCATTTTATTGGGGGAATTTCAAGACGGTATTTCATAATAGCTTGTTTATAAATGGTTTGAAAAACTCTGCAATTGTATCGCTTTCTACTACGATATTAGCTTTAATCATTGGGTCATTTGCTGCATTTGCTCTTGGTAAATTGCGTTTTACAGGGCGCACAGCTATGCTGTATCTCGTCCTTTCTATTACAATGTTCCCGCAGATATCTGTGCTTACTGGTTTGTACGCTGTGATACGTAATATTGGGATTGATGTAATGCCTGGTATGGTTTTGTCATACATGCTATTTACTTTGCCGTTTACTGTCTGGGTAATGAGTTCATTCTTTAGAGGGTTACCTGATGCGTTACTAGAGGCTGCTAGTATTGATGGAGCTAGTTTCTTTCAGACATTCTATCTTGTACTACTTCCCCTTACACTTCCAGCTGTGGTTACTACAGGGTTGCTTGGTTTTATTGGGGCTTGGAATGAGTATCTATTTGCTCTGACATTTACTTCTTTAAAAGAAGCGGATAGAACCGTTACTGTAGCTATTGCAATGTTCTCAGGTGAATCTGCTTATCAGGAACCGTTTGGAGCGATTATGGCTGCATCTATTGTGGTTACTATACCGCTACTTATTATGGTGTTTATCATGCAGAAGAAGATTATTGGTGGGCTTACAGCAGGTGCTGTAAAAGAGTAGAGTTCTGCTTATGGCTACTTGTTTGTATTTTTGCTAGAGCTGTAAGTCGATAATTTGACTTACAGCTCTATTTTTCAACTAATGATTTACAGCGTAGCAGTTCAACATTGTAGAGGGATAAATATTTAACTACTCTTTTTTACTAGTGTTGGTAGCTATTTATGGCTAATATGCTTATTTTAATTGCCATTATTTATAATATCGTATAATAGCTTATTTACTAGCGTTTATGTAGTACTGGGCTGACTGTATGAAGTATAGAGTTTTAAGCATATTTCTTTTTATATTAAGTATACATAAGTTAGATATGTTGTAGAGTTATCTAATAGATATATTTAACTGATAACCCTTGACATATTAGGGTATAATAGCTATAATATCGTCTTAGTTTGAAGGTGATCAGTTGAATTTTTAGACAATGCTATGGTAGCAATAACATGTGCAAGGGGACGATATGGTTCGTTCCTTGTTGTTTTAAATGAAAGATAAAGCCATGATCGAAGAAGCTGTTCGTAAGTCAAGAACCCTTATAGAAGCACTGCCATATATAAAGAATTTCCAGGATAAAATTGTTGTGATAAAGCTTGGCGGAAGTGCGCAAGAGGATGATGAAGTTCTTAAAAAAATATTTATTGATATCGACTTTATGCATACTGTTGGACTCAAGCCTGTAGTGGTACATGGTGGTGGAAAATCAATTACTAGAGCGATGGCAGAATCTGGAATTGAAGCTAAGTTTGTGCATGGGCAGAGGGTTACCTGTAGTGAAACAATTAATATTGTGCGAAAAGTACTAGGCGATGAAGTTAATTCACACCTTGTTGACCTCATGGAGGAGGTGGGCGGTAAAGCAGAGCCTCTTAATGGTCGTGGTTATGTCCTAATCAAAGCATTAAAGAAGTCTCTACCTGAGTTTCCTGATGTTGATCTTGGTTTTGTGGGAAATCCAGTGGCTATTGATTCTTCACTTGTTTACCAGATTCATGAGCGTGGTGGTGTGCCGTTTATTGCTCCTATTGCTCAAGGGCTTGGAGATGATAAAGATACCATATATAATATCAACGGTGATACTGCAAGTGCACTCATTGCTAGTGAGCTAAAAGCAAATAAACTAGTGTTTTTTATGGATACTGTCGGTATTCTCGATGATAAAGATGATATTAGTACTTTGATATCTCATGCTGATGCAAAGCTTATTGAGAAGATGACCGCTGAGGGGAAGATTGCTGAGGGGATGATTCCGAAGACTCAGGCGGCTATACATGCTTTGGACAACGGCGTGAGTAAAGTGCATATTGTCTCTGGTAGTCAGCCACATGCATTGTTGCTTGAGATGTTTACACCTAAAGGTGTTGGTACTGAGATAGTTTTGTAATTTGACAAAGAGTACTTGAGCAGTGAGGTATGGCTGCTCTGATACATGATAAAATAAAGCGTAACGAAGGAGATAGATCCGGTGAAGACCCATAGTGAGATTGAGGAGCAGTTTGGTAAGTATGTAATGGCAAATTACAACCGTCTACCTGTGACTATAGTTAAGGGGCAAGGAAGTAAGGTCTGGGATGCAACTGGTAAAGAGTATCTGGATCTCTTTCCTGGTTGGGGAGTGGCTGGGCTTGGGCACTGCCACCCTGCGATAGCTGAGACTGTAGCTAAGCAAGCGAAGAAGTTGATACATGTTGCCAACAACTTCTATATTGAAGAGCAGGGTAAGTTTGCTGAGATGCTCTCTACTAGAGCATCAGGTCAGAAGTGTTTCTTCTGTAGTTCTGGAGCTGAAGCTGCTGAAGGGGCAATCAAGCTTGCACGTCTTCATTGCCAACCAAAGTATAAGATTATAACAATGGAAGGGGCTTTTCATGGCAGAACCTTTGGAGCAATCTCTGCTACAGGACAGCCTGCATATCGGGCTGGTTTCGAGCCGACGGTTCCAGGTTTTAGTCATGCTAAATTTAATGATCTTGAAAGTGTCAAAGCTCTTATTGATGATGAGACATGCGCAATTATGCTTGAGCCTGTACAGGGGGAGAATGGTGCTTTTCCTGCTACTAAAGAGTTTCTTCTCGGCCTTCGTAAGATATGTGACGAAAAGGGAATCCTACTGATATTTGATGAAGTTCAGACTACGCCTGCTCGTCTGGGGGAGTGGTTTGGTTACCAGTATTTTGGTGTTCAACCTGATATTCTCACATCGGCAAAAGCAATTGCTGGTGGTATGCCTATGGGAGTGATTATGGCAAAGCCAGATGTTGGAGCCAGCTTAATCCCAGGAACTCACGCAAGTACTTTCGGTGGTAACTCTATTGGGTGTGCTGCTGGAATAAGAGCTATAGAGGTGATAGAAGAAGAAGGTCTTCTTCAGAATGTTAAAACCCTTAGTGAATATATCGGCGAAAGAACAGCCAAGCTTGCTAGTAATAGTGGAATAGTGAAGGATGCTCGTCGCATTGGCTTTATGATAGGTATTGATCTTGAAATTGAAGGTGCAGGCATCGTTGATAAGTGCCGCGAAGAAGGTTTATTGATAAACTGTACCCACGGAAGCGTCCTAAGGATGCTGCCTGCGTTCAATATCTGTGAAGAGGAATTAAGTAGAGGGTTTGATATAATTGATAAGGTGATAGCAGGTCTCTAGCTCTTGGTTGTATGACTTGTTATTACTTGGAACGTTAGATGAGAGGTAAGTAGAATTATGAAGAAAGATTTTATAAATATTGCAGATTTTTCAGCAGAAGAACTAGAAGGCATCTTGGCTCGTTCTGTCGAACTCAAGGCTAGGAAGAAGGCTGGGAAAACCGATGATCTTCTCAAAGGTAGAACACTCTCAATGTACTTTCAAAAAGCTTCTCTGCGTACCCGTATAAGCCTTGAGGTTGCAATGAATTCACTAGGTGGGTCTGCTATATACATGGACTTCAAAGGGCAACCTATGTTTGATAGAGAGTCGCTGGCTGATCAGGCTAGAGTTATGGCTAGGTTTGCTGATGTTATTAGTATGAGAACATTCTCGCATGAAGAAATTGAAGATTATGCTGCCCTTTGTGATGTACCGGTAATCAATGCGCTTTCTGATTATTCTCATCCAACTCAGGCTATGGCAGATGTCATGACTATGCGTGAGTGCTTTGGAGATGATTGTAAAAATAGAGAGATGGTTTACGTTGGTGACGGTAATAATGTTGCCCGCAGCCTAGGTACGATCTGTGCAAAACTTGGTATCAAATTTACTCTAGCAAGTCCTGACGGCTATCACCTTGGTGAGGAGAGTCTTGATGTTATGAGGACGGTTTGTCCTGGTTGTGACGTGCGTGAGATTGTAGATCCATTTGAGGCTGTCAAAACGGCGGATGTGATTTATACAGATGTTTGGGCTAGCATGGGTCAAGAAGCTGAGACCGAGAAACGCAGGCTTGACTTTGCTGACTATCAGCTAAATAGGAAGCTTGTCTCTGCTGCTAAGAGCGGGGTAAAGGTTCTCCATTGTCTGCCTGCTCATAGAGGCGATGAAATTACCGATGAGATAATGGATGATACCTCTATCTCTGCGGTGTTTGATCAGGCTGAGAATAGAATGCATATCTATCGTGGCTTGATCACGACCCTTCTTGGTGTGTAGTCTGAGGACTTGTTTTACTACTATTTTGAGTCTTTTATTTAGAAAGAATTATTCATGAAGAGTCCAGAGGCGCTTAGAGAAATAAAGATTATCCGAGGGTTTACCAAGCATGCGGAAGGGTCAGTGCTTATTTCATGTGGTGACACAAAGGTTGTTTGTACTGCCTCTGTGAGTGAAGGTGTTCCCGCTTTTAAGAAAGGTAGTGGTGAAGGCTGGGTAACTGCTGAGTATGGAATGCTCCCAAGGAGTACCCACTCACGTATGGGACGTGAAGCAGCTAGAGGCAAGCAGAGTGGTAGAACTGTGGAGATAGGAAGACTCATTGGTCGTAGCCTGCGTGCTGCAGTTGATATGACCCGCCTTGGTGAATTTACAATTAATATTGATTGCGATGTGATTCAGGCAGACGGTGGAACTAGGTGTGCTAGTATTACTGGTGGAATGGTTGCTCTCTATGATGCACTTCTCTGGATGAAGGAAGAAGGACATCTTGAAGAGCTACCGCTAAATGATTTTGTGGCTGCTGTGAGTGTGGGTATTGTACTTGGTGAGCCAACTCTTGATCTCTGCTATACCGAAGATAGTAACGCTGAAGTTGATATGAATGTTGTTATGACTGGTGGCGGTAAATATGTTGAGATTCAGGGTACTGCTGAAGGTGAGCCATTCTCTGATGATGACCTTACTATGCTAAAAAGTTTAGCAGTTAAAGGTATTGAGAGTCTTGTTGAAATACAGAAGAGTGCGCTTGGAATCTAGTATTCTTTAGTTTTAGGTTTATTTTAGGGTTTTGTGTTATATGTCTAAAGTTACTGAGATTGTACTGGCTAGTAGGAATAAAAAGAAGCTTATCGAGCTCTCTGAAACACTTGCGCCGCTAGGAATAAATGTACGCTCTGTCTCGGAGTTTCCTGAGGTAGGAGATGTTGAAGAGACTGGTAGTACCTTTAAAGAGAATGCAGCTTTAAAAGCAGAAACTGTTGCCCGTCAGCTAGGGTGTGCTGTGCTTGCAGATGACTCTGGGTTGATGGTCGATTATCTTGATGGAGAGCCAGGTGTATATTCAGCAAGGTTCTCTGGCCAAGATGCTACAGATGAAAGTAATAATAAACTATTACTTAAAAAGATGAGTGGCGTTCCGGCTTCGAAAAGAGGTGCCAAGTTTGTATGTTCACTAGCTTTTTCTTTGAACGGAAATGATAGTGTGTTCTTTGAAGGTGAGACTGCTGGCAAAATCATTGAGAAGGAGGATGGGAATAAAGGTTTTGGCTATGATCCTCTCTTTCTTTCATATGAGTTGGGTATTACCTTTGCTCAAGCAGATGGTAATGAGAAAAATAGAATTAGTCATAGAGGTAGAGCGGTTGAGCTGTTTATTGAATGGATTAAAAATCAGTAGGCGATCTGAATATGCGATTCATTTGATATGAAGAGACTTATTTTGTGGGAGACTGACTTGGTCGTGTTCAGCTTTTTGGGAGATGGTTGGTATGTGTACGGGTAAAAGATTGGCACTTGGAATTGATCTTGGTGGTACGAATTCACGATGTGCAGTTGTTGATATTGATGGAAAAGTATTATTGAATAATAGAGTAGCAACACCTAAGAATGGTGGCTTCGAGGCTATTAGTACTGCTTTGGCTGAGTTGATAGAGAAGACCGTAGCCGATTTTGGCGTTGATAAAAGTGAGTATATAGGGGTCTGCGCTGCTTGTCCAGGGATCGTAAATTCTGAAACCGGAGTGGTGTATGATACTCCAAATCTACAATTAAAAGATGCCCCTCTAGCTGCTAAACTCACAGAGCTTACTGGGATAAAGACAATACTTGAAAATGATGCGAATGCGGCAGGGTATGGAGAGTTTTTTGCTGGAGTTGCAAAAGGCTGTTCAACTATGATTATGATAACTATTGGTACTGGTATTGGTGGAGCAATCGTCCTAAATAAGAAGCTATGGAAAGGGATTGATGGTCTTGCAGGCGAGATCGGACACCTTATTGTGGAAAATAATGGAAGGCAGTGTGGCTGTGGTGGTAAGGGATGTATTGAGGCTTATGCATCTGCGGCATCTATTCAGAGACGATTTGTCGAAGGGCTAGAATCTGGGCGGGAAAGCACTTTATCAAAGGTTGATGATTACGACTCTATTACTTGTGCAGATGTATTCAAGACCGCAGAAGATGATGGGGATGAGCTGGCTTTGGAGATAGTCAACTCGGCAACACACTATATTGCCAATCTTTGTGCTGGTATGGCTAATCTTTTAAATCCCGAAATGATGGTTATATATGGTGGTGTGATTCAAGCTGGTGACTTCCTGTTTGATAAAATCAATAATGAATATAAGGTACTACCGTTTAAAAGGGCAATTGATAGAATGGACATTGTGCCGGCTGCTTTAGGAGCTGATGCAGGGGTAATAGGTGCGGCTGGGTGTGTCTTTGATAATTTGAGTTAGTTTAGTGGTAGAGGCTTACTTTTATAACTACTTTATTAGTTCTTTAGTTTGGTATTGAATTTATAACAATTATTAATAGAATATAATTCGGTAAGTTTACAGTATACAGCCCTTACACTTGTGTGTGGGCTGTATATTTATATAATATTATAGCATATGGTCTTTTGTAGAATTTTAAGTATAGAGTTGTATTTACAATAAAGGTAGTCCTCAGGCAATGAAGAAATCAAATATTCGTAACTTTAGTATTATTGCTCACATCGATCATGGTAAGAGTACTCTTGCTGATAGAATGTTACTTGAAACAGGAATGGTTACAGAGAGAGAATTCAGGCAGCAGCTCCTCGATGATATGGATATCGAGAGAGAGAGAGGGATCACAATCAAAGCTCGTTCTGTAGCGATGAACTATAAGCAGGAGAGTGGTGAAGAGTTCCTTCTAAATCTTATCGATACTCCAGGGCACGTGGATTTTACTTATGAAGTTTCTAGATCACTAGCGGCGTGCGAAGGGGCATTACTTGTAGTGGATGCGTCTCAGGGGATTGAAGCTCAAACTATCGCAAACGCCTATCTAGCTATTGAAAATGACTTGAAGATCATCCCTGTAGTCAATAAGATCGATCTTCCTCACGCTATTGCTGATGCTGTACAAGAAGAGTTGGTCTCGTTCTTAGGGTGTGACCCAGAAGAAGTGATTTTTACCAGTGCTAAGACTGGTGTTGGAATTAAGGAAGTTCTTGAGGCCATAGTTCGTGATATACCTCCTCCGCAGGGTAAAGAAGAGGATCCTATGAGAGGTCTCATCTTTGACTCTGTATATGATGATTATCGGGGGATCATTACACACCTAAGAGTGGTAGATGGAGAGGTCAAAAAAGGTGACGTCGTGAAAATGGTCGCAAGTGATATCAGTTATGAGGTAACTGAGCTTGGAACCTTTAGGCCTGCGATGGTTCAGACAACCAAACTGAGTACTGGTATGGTTGGCTATGTCGTTGGTAATATCAAGCAGTTATCTGCGGTGAAGGTTGGCGATACCTTAAAAAAGGATAAAACAGAAGTTGAGCCTCTGGACGGGTATGATGAGCCAAAGAGTATGGTATATTGTGGACTCTATCCAAGTTCTACTGAAAACTTTGAGAACCTTAGAAGAGCTCTGGAGAGACTTGCGCTCAATGATTCTTCATTTACTTTTGAAGCAGAGACTTCACAGGCTCTTGGGTTTGGGTATCGTTGTGGATTCCTTGGAATGTTGCATATGGAGATTATTCACGAACGACTTGAGAGAGAGAGTGATCTTGATCTAATAATGACTGCTCCAAATGTTACTTATCAGATTAGACTTACCTCTGGGGAAGAGATAGATGTCCATAGTGCAGCTGATGTACCAGATGCTGGGATGATAGAGAGTTTCCGTGAGCCGGTTGTAAAACTTCAGGTCATGGTTCCCAAAGAGTATGTTGGCGTGATTATGACACTGACTGAGGAGAGACGTGGTGAGTATAAAGGGCTCGAGTATATTGGCGCACATAGAGCGCTTCTAAGTTATGAAATACCTTTTGCTGAGATTGTATATGACTTTTATGATATCCTGAAGAGCTCAACAAAGGGATATGGTACAATGGATTATGAAATGCTCCGCTACCAGCAAGAAGAGCTCTGTAAGATGGATATTCTTGTACATCAAGAGCCTGTTGATGCGTTATCTGTTGTATGCCTAAAATCACAAGCTCAGAGGCGTGGTAGAGCGATAATTAGTAAGTTGCGTAAAGAGATACCGCGTCATATGTTCCAGATTGCCTTACAGGCTGCTGTTGGGGCTAAAGTTATGGCTCGTGAGAACATTGCGCCGTTCAGGAAGAATGTAACGGCTAAGTGTTACGGTGGTGATATAACTCGTAAAAGAAAACTGCTTGAGAAACAGAAAGAGGGTAAGAAGAGGATGCGCTCTATTGGTAATGTTACTGTTCCTCAAAAAGCTTTCCTAGCTGTTCTTAATACCAAAGAGTAGTCTGCTTACTGAATGTTGATGATGGTAGAGTCTTTTTAGACCATAACCTTTTGGGTTATGGTCTAATTTTATATAGTAGTTGTAATTAAGCTTTTTATGAGACATAGATCATTAGTGGGTTTTGTTGTGCTCTGTACTATTGAAAACTGACATATATCATAAGATCGTAATTAAATTTGAATTTACTTTGACTTTTAAAGGTATTTTAGCAATATTAATATGCAAAAATGTAAAAAAAAGTTGTTTGATTTTTGAGTAAAATTTACTACATTTACGGAAGAGATACTGGTAGCTTATAGAATTTAAAAAATAAAATGATGGTTGATTTGTAATGTGTTGTTGTTTTGTGTTATTAGATATTAGTGCTGAGTATATTCTCGTGATGAATGAATTTGCTAGTATTTATAGGGTATTGTCATGTGCTATTTTAATTGCAAGGTGTACCTCAAGCAAATTGTTTGAGTAATATATTATTTATTGTGGTCTTTTATGTCTGCATTTTTATTATAATTGAAAATGCTCTAATTATTATGTAAGGGTAAAATCGCAGGTTGGGTCAGTAGAGATAGCATTTTTCGTTGGAATAATTTGTAAAAATATTATATACTAACTAAGTGTAAGTTTTGCGTTGAATTAATATTGGTGGAGTGTTAGGAGATTTGTATGAAATTAGTTCATAAGATAGGTGGCGGGTTTTTAGGTTTGGTTTTGATCATTGCCTTTCTAGGTGTTTTCGCTTGGATCGCTATTACCTCTGTAAATGGTGGGATTAGGGATGTTTCAACGAAGAATCTACCTCTTTTACTCCATACTGAGACAGCGGCGATAAATGTTGAAAAAATACAAGGAAAGCAGATTGAATTTGTAAGAGAAGGCAATAAAGAAGTTGCAGAGACAATCGTTACTTCGGTTGATGAGCTACTGGCAAGCGTAGACGTTGCTCTGGTTGAGTTTGATGAAATCTTAAAAAGCGAAGTTGAATTTAGTAAAAAAGAGTCCACCGATGATGAGGCTGAAGGTACTACCGAGGAAGGCTCTGAAGATACAGTTACTGTTGACTCTGAGCAGGAAGACGGTCAACAGGACGAAGAAGCGCCTATAGAAGAACCTGCAGATATGATTACTCTTTACAAGGGCGTTGCAGTTACTCTTAAAGAGTTTAAAGAACGGTTTATGCTATTGGATACGGAAGTTCAAAACGAAGAGAAGAAGCAAGTTGGGATGATGGAATCGTCAGAAAGACTAGCAACCTTACTCAATATGTTCTATAAAACTAAGGATTACGATCAAATGAAGCTACTAAAATTGGTCGAACTTATAAATGATTTAAATAATTCTGTCGGCGTGTATTTAAATCATGGAAATGCTATTCTGGCTGGTAGTGGGGGAAATGTTAATAAGAGCCTTAGTGATTTGAATGTGAAGAAAGATGAGGTAGTAGCACAGGCTGAAAAAGTGATGGCTATGCTTGGTTCTAGTGATAAGATTAAAGGATTGATTTTAAAAAGATTTATTACTACCTTCTATAGCTCTGTGGAGGGACTTGCAAAGGGTAGTAAAGCTGAGATCAAAGATCCAAAAGCTAGTGCAAAGGCAAGAAAGAAGCTTACACAAGCGAGTAAAGAACTTGGGAACGTCTTGGCGCAATTACGAGAATCTCCTAAAAAGAAGATAAATGCTAACTCCGAAGTAGTAGCGCAGTTAAAAGAACAGATCGGTCTTGTTTCTGAAGTTAGGATTGCAAACCTAAAATACATTATTAGCAAAAATCCAATGTTCAAAAATATTGCTAAAATCAAATTAAAAAGAGCTATTGAAAAGCTAGATAAGCTAAATACCTTGCTGACCGAACAAGAAGATAAGATGACGGTTGTGGATATTATGAACATGGTCTTCAGCTATCAAGATGTTGTAGATGAATGGCAGAATGTTGCAAATAAGATTAATACTGAACTTGAACCTAATGCTTCTGCAAAGTTGAGTCAAGCTTCTGAAGCATTTACAAAAATAGTGGCAATGGTTGAGTCAAATACAGCTAATGAAATAGCACTTATGATAGATAAAGGTACCAAGCAAGCTAATCTTGGAATCATCATAAGTGCAGTGAGTGCACTTGTTGGAATTATCCTTGCTGTATTTATCACTTATGGAGTGAGAAAAGGTATTGTAGAGGTATTGAGGATTCAGAGTGTTCTCGTACATGAAGGGGATCTTCAAATACAAATTGCTGAGAAATCCCTCAAGAGAAATGACGAGATGGGAGAGCTATTCCGTGTGGCTGGTAGTGTATTGGCAGATTATAAGAAGGTCAATAATATTGCTCAAAGGCTCGCATCCGGTCAGTGGCGTACTGAAGTTGTTGTAAAGTCTGAGAAGGATGAGATGAATCAGAACCTGTCACTGATGATTGAGCAGGTAAATATGGCTCTTAATCAGGTATCAAACACAGTAGATAGAGTGGCGCAAGGTGCTGAGCAAGTAAACGGTGCTAGTCAATCTCTATCAAATGGAGCGACGTCTCAGGCTGCTTCTTTAGAAGAGATTACTTCGTCAATGTCTGAACTAGGATCCCAAACAAATCTCAATGCTAAGAATGCAGAACAAGCTAGTATTCTATCCAAAGATGCGAGTAGTATCGCTACAGACGGTAAAGAAAAGATGAATGAACTTGCAAAAGCGATGGAGGAGATTAGTCGCTCTGCAGCTGATACACAGAAAGTTATCAAGACTATCGATGATATTGCTTTCCAAACGAATCTTCTTGCTCTTAACGCTGCTGTTGAAGCAGCAAGAGCTGGGGTACATGGTAAAGGGTTTGCTGTTGTTGCGGAAGAAGTAAGAAATCTTGCAGCACGATCTGCCAAAGCCGCTGGTGAAACAGCAGAGCTTATTGATAATGTTGTAAAAGAAATTAAAAAAGGTAATACTGTCGCTATCGTGACAGCTGAGGTTCTAGATAATGTTGCTACTGGTATTAGTAAAGCGACAGATCTCGTGGCAGAGATTGCTTCGGCTTCTGGGGAACAGGCGCAGGGAGTATCTCAAATTAATATAGGTCTAGGGCAGATAGATGCTGTGACTATGCAGAATACAGCTAATGCTGAAGAGACTGCAAGTGCTACCGAAGAGATGAAAGGACAGGCGCAAGAGCTAAGGGATCTTGTAGGTAGATTCGAACTCAAAGAAGTTGAAGAATATAGTTATGAAGAAGATGACGGCGACTACTATTATGAAGATGATGAAGACGAAGAAGGTGACGCAAGTGCTCCACAATTAGGATGGGGTGGAATGAGTGATGAGTAGACCTACGTTATGATCATTTGGCCGTATCTTTTGCTGCTTTTTTATTAAAGGAAACAGTTTCTCAGATGATACCTTGTTATTGTTATAATATTTATCTGTTTATACTGGACAAATAGTCTTTTTTGAGTATTATAAATAATATAAATACTTGCTAAGAGATTGGCTCTTAGCAAGTATTTTATTAAAATATATGCAATTAATTTCGTAAAAAAGGACATTATATATGAATAAATATATTGCTGGAGTCGTGGTTGCTTTCTCACTACTTCTTCTTGCAGGGTGTGCTCAAACAGCTAGTGTGAGCAGCAACCAGGACACAAGTGCAAAGAATGAATCAAAGAACGTAAAAACTAATTCTCAGGTAAGATCTGCTCCTGCTGGTAGGAGAATGTTGGCAGAGGACTTCTCGTCAAGCCTTAGAAAGGGTACTACTGTTGTGTACTTTGCTAAGGTATCATGTCCGTCTTGTAAAAGACAGGACGCAATCTGGCAGAAGGCTATTAAAAAACTTCCTGCAGGTGCAAAGTCAGATAAACGCTTTACTTATGCGGTGAATTATAGAGCATATGGTATTACTCAGCTACCTACACTCGTCTTTTATAAAGATGGAGTAGAGGTAAGTAGAAATGTGGGCGTGATGGCTGAGAACAAAATACTGAGCGCTACCAAGAGGGCAATGTAATTTATTTTATTTATAAGCTTAAAACTACTTGACAGAAGTATGGCTTCTGACTAGTATTTATACTCTTAATTTTAATTCTATTGGATTTTTATTTTACATAATAAGGAGAGACAAATGGCTCATTCTCGTTGTAAACCTCACGCAACACGCCGTGGTGTACCTCGTGGTCGTTGGTTGCATAAGGGCGGTTCTTTGCCTAAAGCTAAGAAGACTGCTCGCAGATAATATGTAGTAACATATATCTTCAAACTTTACTAATTTACGCTATTATCTTCGGTATGGAGATAATAGCGTATTTTTTTACAAATATTTTCAAAATATTGTACCGAAGCATAGATAACAATATATAGATATTTTTGCTGGTTGTTCTCTATATTTTATGGTTTATATGCAATGTAAAAAAAGATTCCCTAAATTGTAACTAAATAGTTTTTAAAAAAAACAACTTTTATCGAAAAAAAGACTTGAATTCTATTAGATTCTCGCTATCGTTATATTAAATAGCTTCCGGTTAAAGTTGGGACGGGTAATTCGAGTCATTCGTCGTGTGGGATCAGGGCTTGAAATATTTGAAAACACCGGACTGAGCATGTGTGGAGATGGTTACTTATTTTGTGTTGTGCTTTGCGTAGATATGTTTGGGTGGAATTTATGGAGTCTGATGGTATGGGTGCTGGTTGTTTTGGGTTTGCACAAGAAGACGTAGTAAAATGGCGAAGTGGAGTAGTACAAAAGAGGGATAAACTATTTCGTAAGCATTGGAAGAACAGAAGAGTGATTCCAAATCTTATCTCTCTTGAAGCTGCAAGGGACTTTGAATTTGTTCTGGATTGGTGTGATGAGTCGGATGAGGTTATCTTGCGTGAAAGAGAGCGTAGAAGGCTTGATAAACTTATCGCCTTGGGTGTAGATGTAAATCTACCTAAGGAAGAGCAGCCTTTGGTCTGAGGATGGTTGGGTAGTACTTGTGGGGAAAATTATTTTGGTCAGAACTCCTTTGGGAGTTCTGATCTTTTTTTTTTTGGAGCTTTTACTTTAAAGTTATTTTATATACTAATAGATTACTTGGCTTTTTGCAGTTACTTAAAAAATAAGTAGTATTACTGGGTATTGTCAAATATGTCGAAAATGATAGCAAATTATGTATATTGGTGTTCTGAGGTTAGTTATTTCATTATATCATTTATACTATTTTTAAGGGTTTTCAAAAAAACAGAGTTTTCAATGGCCAATTTATTAGTATAATAAATTTTTGCATTGATTCGGTTATATATTGAAAAGGAACAAAAATGAGTAAAAATACTCCACTATTCCCAGCCCATTCAGAACTTGAGGCAAAAATGATTGACTTTAATGGCTGGAATATGCCTGTGCAGTATAAAACTGGGATTATAAAAGAACATATGGCTGTACGTGAAGGGGTGGGGATTTTTGACACAGCTCATATGGGAGAGTTTGCTCTGGTTTCTTCAAATGTTAGAGTTGCATTAAACAAGATGCTTGTTGGAGATTTTACAAAGCTCAAGGCTGGCAGAATGCGCTATAGTTTTATCTGTAACGAGAATGCTGGAGTGAAGGATGATGTCGTTGTCTTCCTGATCAGTGATCAAGAAGCAATGATATGTGTCAATGCTGGTGATATTGAAGGTGATTTTGAGCTACTTTTAAAAACTCTTCCAGAGGGAGCAGTGCTTGAAGACCAGTCTGCAAGTACAGGTAAGATCGATATCCAAGGGCCATTAGCGTACAAAGTTGTTGAAAAGGTTACTGGATTCGATTTTAGGACTATGACTTTTTACTCTTTTATAATGACTGAGTGGCAGGGAGCTACTATGATACTCAGCAGATCAGGATATACAGGTTCAGCTGGAGTTGAGATCTTTGTAGATGCTGATGCTCTTGGGCAGATGTGGTACTACTCGTGTGAGGCTGGTAAAGAATTTGGGATTTGCCCTTGTGGTCTTGGTGCTCGAGATACATTGCGCTTAGAAGCAGGGCTACCTCTGTATGGTCACGAACTTTCGCTTGATGTAAATCCTCTTATGACTGGGTATACAAAGTTGGTAAGTCTTGATAAACCGGAAGACTTTTTAGGAAAAGATATACTAGGCGAGTACTCTAAAAGCGGAAAAAAGAAGAATAAATTGGTTGGTATTGATGTTGAAAGTAAGAGGGTTGCTAGAGAAGGGAGTCTTATATACCTTGACGGTAAAAAGATAGGATATGTTACCTCAGGTGGGCCGGGAATATTTGTTGGTGGGAGTATTGCTCTTGGGTATGTTCAGGATGATATTGGTATAATTGGTGCTAATATTGAGATTAAGTTAGGAAAGAAAATGATACCAGCTAAAATAGTAGAATTACCTTTCTTTAAAACAGACGAATTAAGAGCTATTATTAAATAGATTTTTATATTACGCTATATAGCTACGCATTTGTTTGTTATAGGGTTAACTTGTTGGTATTAAGAGCGTTATATTTTATGTCTTTGTTGGAGAAAAGGTTGGTTTTTTTTTGTATAGCTAAGGGAATTTTTTCTTATACTCTAAAATAAAAAATCATCTTGACAAAAAGGGATATTGGGTATATTTATACATTTGAGAAGTAGTTTATTTATTGTTGTTTAAAAAAATTGGAGTTGGAGAAATATAATGAGTGAGGTTGATGCGGAGCTTCTCTATTCAAAAGATCATGAGTGGGTTCTGATTGAGGAGAATGTGGCAACTGTAGGAATTACAGATCATGCTCAAGATGAGTTGGGTGATATTACTTTTGTAGAGTTGCCAGAAGATGAGGCTGAATTTGGGGAAGGTGATGAGGTCTGTACTATCGAGTCGGTCAAAGCGTCTTCACCTGTATTTGCACCTCTTTCAGGTGAGATAATTGAGGTCAATACTGAGCTAGAAGATGAGCCAGGAGCTGTAAATAGCGACTGTTATGGTGCTGGGTGGATATTCAAGATGGAGTTTACTGACAAAAGTGAAATCGATAACTTGATGAACGCTGAAGACTATGAGGATTATATAGCATAGATTTTTATGTTTTACTAATATGGTAGAAGTTGTGCCTAGATACTTATTGGCCATATCATATATATTTATTCACTTGTAGGGGGTTGGATGGTCTCCAGCCCTCTACTTTTTTAATAAACTTCATTGTTAAAACACATTGATTGCTATGCGTATTTAGATATTATTAGTATTAATATTTATATTTATTGTAGTTATAAAAGTTATTTTGCTCTAGGAGATGTAATGTCGTATATACCGCATACTGAAGATGATAAGCAGAAAATGTTGGAAGCTATAGGTGTGGAGAGCATTGATGAGCTTTTCGCTGATATCCCGAGTTCATTGAAGAATTTTAAACTTGATCTACCTAAAGCCATGAGCGAGATGGAGCTGCTTGAGCATATGAAGGATCTAGAGTCGAGTAATCGTTATCCAATGCGCTCTGGCGGATACTTTATAGGTGGAGGAGCATACAACCACCATATACCTGCAGCTGTTGATGAACTCTGTGGTAAGAGCGAGCTATACACTGCATATACACCATACCAGCCAGAGATAAGCCAAGGTATGTTACAAGCTATATTTGAATACCAGACAGCAATATCTCGCATAACTGGCATGGATGTCTCTAATGCATCTTTATATGATGGTGCTACAGCCGTATATGAGGCTGCTGTGATGGCGGTGAATCATACTAAAAGAAGTAATATTCTCTACGATAGTTCTATCAACCCTCATTATCGTGAGGTGATGGATAGTTATGGTAGGAATGCTATGATTGGGATGGAGCAGTTACCATACTCTCCTACTCCTGAAGAGAGTATCGATAAACTACTATCTAAAACTGATAAAGATACTGCGGCGGTTATTGTGCAGTACCCTGACTTCTTTGGCAGAGTATGTGATTATACAAGGCTTGCTGAAGAGCTTCATAAGAATAAAACTCTACTAGTAATGATAGTAAATCCGATTGCTCTAGGAGTCTTAAAGACACCTCAAGAGATGGGTGCTGATATTGCTGTAGGTGAGGGACAGCCTTTAGGTATGCCTCTGAACTATGGTGGACCATATCTTGGATTTATAACTGCTACAAAAAAACTTCTTCGTAAAATACCTGGAAGAATGGTTGGCGAGACTGTTGATAAGGATGGAAAGCGTGGCTTTGTTCTGACTTTACAAGCTAGAGAACAGCATATAAAACGCGAGAGAGCAACCAGTAATATCTGTTCAAATCAAGCTCTATGCGCTCTAAGAGCACTGGCATATGTCTCTGTGATGGGAAAACATGGCTTTAAAAAGGTATCTGAGCTATGTCTACAAAAGGCAGAGTATGCTCGGAATGTTCTTGGAGAGATAGATGGGGCAGAACTGGTATTTACAGGGTCACACTATAATGAATTTGTAATCCGCTTCAAGAAGCCTGTTATGGATTTATTTAGACGTATGGGGCAGTCTTTTGAACCGGGTATCAGACTTGACCGTTGGTATGATGAACTATCTGATTGTCTGCTTGTTGCTGTCACGGAACTTAATTCTAGACGTGATATCGATCTATATGCGCTTAGAATTCGTGAATGGTTGGCTAATTAGATTTATTTGTAGATTTGCAAGGAGATATAGATTATGTTGGAATTCAAAATTGATAGTGAGAAATGTGTCAAATGCGGTGCATGTGTAAAGGATTGCCCGACAAGAATTATAAAAATGACCGATGGAGGACTTCCACAAATTAAGCAGGAAGATGAAGTAAAGTGTATGAAGTGCCAGCATTGCTATACGCTCTGTCCTACTGGTGCTATCTCGATATTTGGTCTCAATCCTGAGGTCGATAGTGTTGAGCTTAGTGCAGAGGTACTGCCGTCTGTTGAGAGCCTTGATGCACTTATTAGAGGAAGAAGGAGTACTAGAAAATACAAGCAGGAAAACGTTGACAAGAAGCTTATAGAAAAACTTCTTCTTTCTGCATATAACTGTCCAACAGCTGTGAATAATACTGCTTTGAGATTTGATGTTATTGATGATATTGATAAAATGAATAAGATCCGTGATGGTATTATGGAAGGACTTATATCACTTCAAGAGAGTGAAGGGCTTCCCCCTCAGGCTTCATATCTTGAAAATGCTGCTGTTGAACCATGGAAAAAGCATAAGATTGATGGAGTATTTAGAACTGCTCCGCATGCTCTTATTGTCTCTGCTCCTGAGGATGTCCCATTTTGTAGAATGATAGATATTGCTATAGCTCTGAGTTATTTTGAACTAGTGGCAAATGCTAGTGGTCTTGGTACTACTTGGTGTGGATTACTCAAGTTATCACTCGAGCTTTTGCCGGAGTATAAGGAAAAATTATTGACTCCAGGAGCTTCAGATTATTATTGTATGCTCTTTGGGTATCCAGATATTCATTTTGCTAGAACGGCAAATCGTGATTATTTGGCGAAAATTAATTATATCTAAAATTTGTCATATTAGCTAATAGTATAATTTTAAAGGATGTAGCTGTCAATTGTCAGCTACATCCTTTAAAATTATACTGATTTATTATCCTTATTACCTCTTGCTGCCATCGTATAGATCATACTTTAGTAGACGGCAATCGATATTACCATTGAAGAATTCAAAACGTCTGCTTGCTTTGAGTCCTACCTGTTTTCCTAGGTCGATATTACCAGTAAAGATGTAACCTTTATACCCACTACAGCTTTGCTTTAGCCAGTCACCTATCCTTCGGTACTTGGATTGTAACTCACTAAATTCACCAAGTCTCTCACCATATTCTGGGTTGAGTATTATCGTTCCTCGATCACCTTCTGGGATAGGGGTCTCAGAGAAGTCACACTCTATAAATTCAATAAGGTCTTCAACTCCAGCTGTGCTGGCGTTGATCTGTGCAGAACGTATGGCCTCGGGGTCGTGATCGGAGGCGATAATAGGCTTTAGAGGCAGGGAGACTCCTTCACGGGACTTTAATGATAGATCACGTCTCTCTGTATAAAATTCTGGCTTGAAGCCGTTCAGATGCATGAAGCAGAAATTGTCCCGGTTGATCTGTGGGTAATTTCCACGTGCAAGCATTGCCGCTTCAATAGCTAGAGTACCACTACCGCACATCGGGTTAATAAATGGAGTCTCTCCAGTGTAGCCGCTGGCTCGAATTATAGAAGCTGCAAGTGTCTCTCTAAGTGGTGCTGTGTGAGGCATCTTTCGGTAGCCACGGTCGGAGAGCTTGCGACCACTCGTATTGATATATATCCATACCTTGTCATAATACCAGTTCAAAGTGATTACAATACGGTGACGTTCCTTACCAGAGTCAGGTCGTTCGCCTGTCTCTTCTTTGATCTTGTCAACTATGGCGTCTTTGAGCTTGAGGCTTGGGAAGCGGGTGTCATGTATGGACTCATTTTGTACATTTGTGGTTATACTGAAATAGCTGTCGTTAGGGATTATACCGTGCCACGGAATCTTTTTTGCCTCATTGTATAATTCGTCTGGAGTATTTGCTTTGAATTCTCTTAAAAGGTATAACACGCTGTAGGCAGTACGGGTGAATAGATTCAAGCGGATACAGTCTATAAGGGTACCCTCAAGCTCTAATCCTGTCTTATGTTTGCGAATAATCTTCTCATTCGCCCCTTTAAGCTCATCTTCTAACCAAGGAACTAGACCCTTCTCACAGGTTACTTGAATAGTACTCTTTCTATAAAAATCCATATTACCTTTCTTCATAATTATATAAAAATAGTAGGCTTACAGTCTCCTGTGAGCCTACTATTATTATACTGGTGATATGGTGATTTTTATAATAAAATATTAGAATATAACATATCAAAATAGAAACTTAATCAGATGCCGGTAAGATTTTTTTAATGATATCCAGCAGCTCTCTCTGTTTGTAAGGCTTTTTTATAAATGCCTTTGCTCCAATGCTGGTGAAGTCTTCAGTTCTATCTGATTGACTAAAGCCGGAAGCAATTATTACATTTACATTTGGGTCTAGCTTGATCAACTTCTTCAAGGTTTCTTTGCCACCCATTCTAGGCATAATAACATCTAAAAGAACTAAAGATATGATATCCATATTTGCTATAAATATATCTATCCCTTCAACGCCATCTTTTGCTAGAAGGACATCATATCCTAAATTTTCGAGGAGGGATTTTGCTACTTCACGAATAACCTCTTCATCATCTATTACAAGTACAACCTTATGACGTGCTCCTGAAAGTAACTTCATTACGTCTGTTGATGTTTCGGGGTCAGGGAGCTCGCTGTAATAGCCGATCACCGGTAAAAATATATCAAACTCTGTACCCAACCCAGGCTCGCTATCAACAGTAATTGCACCAAAGTGTGAGGTGACTGCCCCGAATATTGATGCAAGTCCTAACCCTGTACCTTTCCCTATCTCCTTTGTTGTAAAGAATGGTTCGAAGATATGTTCTAATACTTCTTTCTCCATGCCTATGCCGTTATCTCTGGCTTTGATTAGAATATAATCCTGAGGAGTTATATCAAAATTACTGTTACTGCAATATTCTTCTGAAAGGCTGATAGTAGCTGTTTCAATTGAGAAGCATCCTTCAGTATTGTTTCCGATAGCATCTCGAGCATTGATACCGAGGTTGAGAATTGTGTTTTTGAATCTGAGTAGGATCTCCTATGATCATTGAATTCTTTGCATTTAAAGCAAGCTCTATCTTTACATTCTTATCAATACTGCGGCTTAAAATATCAATCGCACGCTTGATTGACGTATGAGCATCTATTGGTGTTGATGACGCTTTCCCTTTGCGGGCAAAGGATAGAAGCTGCTGGGTAAGTTCTGCTGCTTTCTCACCTGTATCAATTATTTGCTTGCTATACTCTTTGATAGTTTTGTTGTCCCCACTCTTCATTATGATTAGCTCTGCGTAGCCAACAATGCCTCCTAGCATATTATTGAAATCGTGAGCAACTCCTCCAGCGAGTTGGCCAATTGCTTCAAGTTTTTGGACGTGTTGTAGTTGTTCATTTGCTAATTTAATATCGGTGATATCTGAGCCAGTTGCAATGACGTAGTCGATTTCATCGGAGTCGTCCAGTACTACTGATAGCTGCCAGCTTACACAGCGCAAGCCACTAGGTGTTGGGTGGTGTAGTTCTAAACGCTTAACAATACTATCTTTTGCAAAGTAATTTATGGCTTCTAGTGCTTCTTTGTGATCCTCAGGGGCGGTAAATTCAAGATAGGAGTGTCCGGTAAAATCTGATTCTTCTACTCCAAAA
The DNA here is from genome assembly GCA_965140405.1 of Planctomycetota bacterium. GTDB lineage: Bacteria > Planctomycetota > SZUA-567 > SZUA-567 > SZUA-567. The sequence goes on along the minus strand of OZ223208.1, from coordinate 3,082,228 downwards.
AAGTCACAACATGACTTTGTCGCAAAGAGTATCTTTCCTGCAGGATTGAGCTTTATCACTATATCACTCTGGTTTTCAATTAGCATCCTGTAATTATTTTCGCTGATTCTAAGAGCTTTTTCTGTGAGCTTGAGTTCGGAAATATCAAGGATGGCTTCTATTAATCCAGTTATCTCGTTATTATTATTTAGAATCGGGGTATACTTTATTTGGAAAGTGCTACCAAATTTGTCTTCTCTTACTGATACTATAGTCTTTTTTGAAGAAATTACACTTTGTGCAGGGCAATCTTCACATGGAATTTTAGAATTATGCATTAGTTGGGTACACTGCAAACCTATGACATTTGTCCTGCCTGTTCTGGCGTAAAACCGTCTGCTTGGCAATATTATTCAAATTTACTAGCTTTAGGTCGATATCGTACACAAAGATAGCTTCGTTTACAGACTCAAGCATTTGAGATTTTTCACGCTCGGACTGGGCAATTATGTCGATATTTCTAGCTTCTTCTGTAATATCTCTAAATACAAAAACAACACCTTTTTGCGTTGTTTCAAGGTATATTGGTGAGGCAGTATAGTTTATAATATATTGCTCATCCAATACATTCTGGAGAAGACATGTGCCATATTGGTTTAGAAGAGATTTTTTTGTTAATAGTATGTCGATAGGGTTGGGAATGACTTCTCGGGTTTCTGAGTCTAACAAGGTGAATAGATTTGAAATACTTGCTACTTCTGAGTTACTGGTTGCTAGAAGCTTGGTCGCAACAGGATTGATGTTCAAAATGTTTCTGTTGGTATCAATTACCAGTACACCATCGCCAATACTCATCAATGTCGCTTTTAAATCAAGTTCTTTTGACTGGATCTTTTTGGTATTTACTCTTATGCGGTAGCGTAATAGGACAATCCATAGTAATAATGCAAATAATACTATAGGTACTGACAGCAATTCTAGTGTTGATAATCTTGTAATCAAGCTTCTCTCCACTTGCTTGCCCTTGTCCCATTTTTCATAGATTGCAGCGAAAGGACTGCTTGAGTCTCTCTTCCATTCTTCAAGATATGAATTGACCGTCTCAAGGATATCACTGTCCATACCTTTTCTGACCGCATACTTTTCACTAAAGCTAGGTAGAACAAGTAGGGTTGAAACAAGATCCTCATACTTTATAAATGTAGAATAATAGTAAAATGTGTAGTTATTGATCAGTCCAACTGATTCTGGGTGTGCAACAACAAAGTCGAGTAGCTCTGGATAATTTTTAACTCTAATAATATTACAGTCAATATCAAGTTCTAAGATCATATCCTTGAATACATCTGCGGGTAGACCAGCTTCAAGAATTACTACATCCTTATCTCTTAGATCAGATAACTTTTGAAGTCTATTCTCAGGAGTTGTTACCAAGGTGCCACAAATATTCAGTACTGAGTTCTTGGTGTAATCTAAGAATTTTTCACGCTCTTTGTCGAATGCAAGAAATGTTATCATGCTTACATTCTCATCACGGTCTGTCTCAAATTTGTGAAGTAGATCCTTTATTGGAAGCTCGGTAACTTCAAGATCCCAGTTTTCTAGTATTGCCATTTCTTTTAGTAGGTCGTAACCGACCCCACTTGGTTTGCCGTCTTCAGAAAAAATAAATAGTGGGGATATATTGAAAGCAGGGACTAATATCTTTCTGCGTGTAGTTCCAGCATGTAAAGGGGTACATGAGAATATGATTATAAGAAACATTAATACTAGCTTTGTTTTTTTGCTCATAATTATAGACTTTCTTATACGCGATATACTTGTATCTGAAGAGTTGCTGTAAGAGCTATGATTCTATTTTACTACTTTTTTTAAAATATCTCTATTCTTTTTTCTGATATAATTGTAAAGGTTTCAAACGTTAGGATTGGTTCGTGATATGTTTTTTGAGGTGTATACTTTGGTATAAGTTGTAATATAATTATGAGGAGTATTAGGTTGTGAGTATGTACAAACTTTAGTGCTTTAAGATTACTAAGTTTTGATTAGTGTATTGTTTGTTGGTGGATGTCATTGTCGGTGGGATAATATGAAAATGACAAAATTTTTTAGTCCTCTGCAATATTCGTTTTATTCTTTGATTTATTGCTGTCGTCAATGTCTGCTAAATTTGGTGTTTATTAAGCCGGAAATTATTACGAGTATTAGGCCGATATAATATACTGGCAGTATTGGTTCATTAAATATTAGTATTAATAGGGATGCTGAAAGGATGGGCGTAATAAATATATATGGTGCTACTTGTGATGCATCCATTTGTTTAAGAGCTTTGATCCAGAATAAATAACTAATGCCATTTAGGAATACTCCATTAATAATGATCGATATCCAGTCATTCGGAAGAGGAAAGGTCATGCGTGAAAAGGTATTTATAGATATGTATGAGTATATTGAGGCTGCTAGAAAGTAAATCATTACGGAATTGGTTAGGTTTACTTTTATAGTCTTGCTGAGTACTGAGAAGAGTGCAAATGAAAATGTTCCAATCATTACTATAAGTAATATGTTAAGGTTTGAAAAATCTAGTTGGTGAATGTTTCCTTTTGTTATAACTATAGTCACTCCGGTAAAGCCAATTAGCACTGAGAGTACCTTATTTTTTGATAATTTCTCTTTTAAAAGAATTAATGAAAGTACAACTATGAATATTGGCCAAAGATACTGTATTACTAGTACTTCAAGACCATTCGCCTCCTTGTACCCTAGATATAATAGTAGGTAATAGAGGAAATTTAAGAAGCCAAGAAGGAGGAGCAGGGAGAGGGTCTTTATTGAATATGAAAAGACCTCGCCTGCTTTTTTTTGGTAAATGGAAATACATAGGAGGGTAATAAATGATACTGTTGAGGAGTAGAACATGTACTGGTGCTGGTCTAGTGTGTTCTGAGCAAATTTGGCAAATGAAGGTATTAGTGACCATAGTATAATACAGGCTGCAACGTAGAAAGCTCCAGTATGAGTATTATTAAAATTCGTCAATTGTTTTCCTTTATTTGAAAAGATATTTCCGCACCAAATAGATGCGGAAATATCAAGGTTGCAAAAGATTAGGTTTTATGTTGCGGTGCTTACATCATGCCGCCCATACCACCCATTCCTCCCATACCACCTCCACCTGGCATTGGAGGCATTGCTGGAGCCTTAGATGGAATCTCTGCGATAACACAGTCTGTTGTTAGTAGTAGACCACTGATCGACGCAGCATTCTGAAGAGCACTACGTGTGACCTTTGTTGGGTCTATGATACCTTCTTTTAGCATATCTACGTACTTATCATTACGTGCATCATAGCCGTATGATGCTTCTTTGCTCTCTTGAACATTCTGGATTATTATTGCTCCTTCTTTACCTGCGTTTGATGCTATTGTGCGCATTGGAGCAGATAGTGCACGGCGGATAATATCTATACCGATCTGTTCTTCATCGCCTTCACCCTTGAGCTTGTCAAGAACCTTGCTCGCTCTAACTAGGGCAACACCACCACCAGGTACGATACCTTCTTCTACTGCTGCTCTTGTAGCGTGAAGCGCATCTTCTACACGTGCTTTCTTCTCTTTCATCTCAACTTCTGTAGCAGCGCCTACGTTGATCTGAGCAACACCACCTGCAAGTTTCGCAAGTCTTTCCTGTAGCTTCTCGCTGTCGTAGTCTGAAGTACTGTTCTCTATCTCTGCTCTAATCTGAGCGATACGAGCTTTGACATTTGCTGTAGTACCTGCACCTTCAATGATTGTGCAGCTCTCTTTGTCAACAATTACCTTCTTCGCAGTACCTAGAGCATTAGCATCTAGCTCTTCTAGATTGATGCCTAGGTCTGCAAATACACCTTGGGCGTCAGTCAGGATGGCAATATCTTCGAGCATTGCTTTTCTACGGTCGCCGTATCCTGGAGCTTTTACTGCACAGACATTGATAGTACCACGTAGGCGGTTGATAACAAGTGCTGCAAGTGCTTCACCTTCAACATCTTCAGCTATGATAAGAAGTGGCTTTCTTTCTTGAGCAACCTTTTCAAGAACAGGAACTAGATCCTTGATATTTGAAAGTTTTGCCTCATGAACTAGAATATAAGGATTTTCCATCACGCATGACATATCTTGAGCGTTTGTGACAAAGTGTGGTGACAAATAACCCTTATCGAACTGCATGCCTTCTACAAGGTCGATAGTCGTCTCAAGTGCTTTACCTTCTTCAACAGTGATAACGCCGTCTTTACCAACCTTATCCATTGCTGCAGCAATCTTTTCACCAATTTCATTATCGCCGTTTGCTGAAATTGTTGCTACCTGCTCGATTTCTTTGCTGCTCTTTACCGGCTTTGAGATCTTCTTAAGTTCATCAATAATCGCTGTTGTTGCTTTGTCAATACCACGCTTGAGAGCCATAGCAGATGCACCAGCGGTTACATTCTTGAGACCTTCTTCAAAGATTGCTTCTGCAAGTACTGTAGCTGTAGTAGTACCGTCACCAGCGATATCAGAGGTCTTGCTAGCTACAGATTTGACCATCTGTGCGCCCATATTTTCATATGCGTCTTCTAACTCGATCTCTTTTGCAACACTAACACCATCTTTTGTAACTGTAGGTGCGCCGAAAGCTTTTTCGATAACCACGTTACGACCCCTTGGACCTAGGGTAACTTTTACTGCTTTTGCAAGTTGCTTTACACCGCTTCTTATTGCTTCTCTTGCGTCTACATCAAAGGCAAGTTTTTTTGCTGACATATTTTAGCTCCTTAAAATTTGTTGTATTTATTATGAAATATGGTTCGAAATTTATGACTTGTAATAACAGTTCTAACTACTCTACAACTGCGAGAACGTCCTCTTCAGTCATGATAAGGAACTCTTCACCTTCAAACTTTACCTCGGTACCTGCATATGAAGTGAATAGAACTTGATCATCCTTCTTTAGCTGCATCTGGCTGCGCGTACCATCATTACATACTTTGCCTGGTCCTACTGCGATAACTACGCCTTCCTTTGGCTTCTCTTTTGCTGAATCTGGAAGAACGATACCGCCTTTGGTCATGCTTGCTGCTTCTAGACGCTTAACAATAATTTTGTCACCTAGAGGTTGAAAACCCATTTCTTAGCTCCTTTGTTATAATAGTTTCGAAAAATAGATACATTTTTAGTTGTTTGTGATGAAAACCAACCCTGTCCCTTTGACAAGAATGGTTATCTCTTTTACATCTTATAATTAATGAACAATTACTGTGCCAATATTGCATTGGATTTGTGTTTGGTGAATAAGGTGTTGTGGAGCAGGTAGTTATATTTGATTTTTTGTTTTAGTATTATAGCTGTGCTTAATATCTTTTTGGGTCAAAATGACTTAACTCTACCTGTTTGATAATGTTTTTATTGCTTAATATTAAACAAAGTATCTATACTTACTTTGCTTTGAGAAATTATATATATTGTTTCAATTTTTTGCGTTGGGCAATCAATTTCTGCAAAATTTACCTTGTAGTATTCTTTAAATTTTTGAGAGTCTGAGGAGATACTTTCTAGGATTTCGTTGTTCATTATACTGACTTTTGAAAGATCAATAAGGCTGACAATGGCAATTCCTTCAGGTGAAAGGAGTTTCGGAAGTTGATCTAATATTTTGACTACTATATCAAGGTTTGTGCTATTAATATTGAGCATTATTAAGTTGAAATTATCTTGGTATACTGATAAGTCTCTTATATCTTTTGATATTTCAATGATTTCTGGGGGAAGCGCAGTGTCTGTTTTGTCTGATAAAACACTTAATTCTTCTGTATTGATACTCATATAGTGCGATATTTTTCTAAGTACTCTTTGTGATATACTTGAGTTACATCTAGAACACGAATTGTCCGTATTGAGTGGAGGAATGCAGGACTTTTCTGCATTATCTTCACATACAGGGCAAGAGTTGTGGTATAATTTTTTTAGATCGCTCTTCGTCTGCAAATAACAGGCATGAGTAAATAAATCCATGCAATCCATATTATAGTAGTTTGAGAAATAAGTAAATAGCCCATTTAGGAAATCTGCGCTTAATGGCCTTTGCCATTCTACTGTGAGTAAATTAAATACTCCAATAAGGTTATTGTATATATCAGAGCTCAAAATAACCTTACCTATGTTTTCTTTTATTGAAGCAAACATATTTGTCCGAGGGAAGGATTTTTCGCCAGGAATAGCACTGAAGAGCATAGAGGTTACATCGCTGTATATTGAGTGACGCGACATTAATATGTCGTGTATAAATAGGGTAGCATTTTTCTTAAGCATAGGCAGAACCATTAGAAAATCAAGAATTTCACCAGGGTAAACATGAGATGTGTCTAATATGCATAACTCAACGTCTGTTCCTATAATATTGGTATTTTGCGATGCTGCGACTACGTTGTTAGTAAGTAATTTCCAGTTTTTCTTCGGAGCATTATGCTTGTCAACTTCCTCTCCTACTTTGTGGTGCACTTTGGTGTCTTGTTGATACCATTCAGAGATAATGTCTACACTGAATAACTCTGTGTCGGATAATCCTGTAAGTTCTAAGTAACGTAAGAGGAATGCAGACGTGCACCCCATTTGAACCCCGATTTCTAGTATTTTTTTTGGACGAAGTGACTCAATTGCTTCTGCAATAAACAAGTGCTGGTGGTAAGTAATACCACCTTTGTTGAGAATTTTATGGCGTAAGTATATTTCGTTGGTAAACCTTTGAGCTCTTGAAAGTATTGACTTCATTCTCATTTCCTTTTAACTGTTATATTGCTTATGAGGCTATTTTATTAAAAAGATATAGCTAGTATTGGAGGGATTTAAGTAATAATTATAGAGCAGAGTCAATGTTCTGCCCTATAATTATAGGATTACTGCATATTTTAGTAGGTTGGCTTAATTTTTTTTTGCTAGTTTCTAGTCCTGAGCAATTACTGGGCCGCCGTCGCCATACATCTCGTTAGAAGATAGTGGGGCGCCATAAGTCGGTTCTACATCTGTAATAGCTGAGGCGTTTAGTAGTCCGCTTCCTGATGGATCTACATAGATCTCTACTCGGCGGTTTAGTTGACGATTCTTTGCAGAATTGTTTGGATAGAGAGGCTTTAGCTCACCCCAGCCTGTTGGGTACATCAAGTTCTTGTCATAACCTGCTTTTTCAAGTTCGTTGAGTACTGCCATTGATCTGTATAGAGATAATAGGCGGTTACTGGTGATACCACGTTTCTTAAGATTTTTGATAGGCACGTTGTCTGTATGGCCAACAATCATTAGCTGTAGGTGGTAGTCTTTGAGTACTTCTGCAAAACGGTCTAGGTTCTTCTTGCCTTGTGCCATAAGTGTGTACTGACCAGATTTAAAGTAGTAGTCCATAGGTAGAATCAGTTTATTGCCTACAAGTTCACCGCCAAGCTCGTCTGCTAGTGCTTGAAGTTGGCTCTCAACCCTTTCTGATAGGGCTACCTGACCCTGCATCTGTCTTAGAGCGGTACGTAGAACAGCAAGTTGCTTCTCACGCTTATTGATCTCGATCTCACGCGCTTCTAGCTCAGCTGGATCGATTCCTTCTGGGCGCAGGCGTAGCGCTTCTAGTTCACCCATCAATTTGCGATTTTCATCTTCCTGCTTTAGAATAATCTCTCTAAGCTGCTGGTTCTCTTCCTTTACGCCTGAAATATTTTCACATCCAGGCAGGGCGGTTAGTACAATAGCAGCAATAACGGCTAGTACAGACCTTTTAACAAAACTCATCTTTAATCTCCTTAAGTCAACCTTGTTCGGTTATAAAATATATAGAATTAGACTTCTTCATTACTTAATTTCTCTTTAATATCAATTCATTTCAAAAAAAATATAAAATTTTTGAAAGAACCAAAATTATATCGTCTTATCTACTTATTATAATTAGCCAAAAAAAAATATAAACCTTTATTATATCAATTATTATCGGAATTAGACTCTGGCGTATTATTGTTATGGGTTAGTTTTATATTTTAGAGAGATCTATAAGTAAATTGTGCGTTTTGTAAAAATTTCAAAGTATAAATTTAATAGTAGTTGCTTTTGGAAACCAATTGGCTATTATTTGGTTTCACGAGGCAACTAATTCGATCAAAAGGAAGATTAAATGAATAAAAATATTGATAAGATGGCAAAGATGGATATGAGGAAGTTGATAATAGTGATGTCTATACCTGCTATTACTTCGATGTTGGTACAGGCACTATATAATGTCATCGATAGTATGTTTCTTGCGCAGATAGGTCAAGAAGCACTCACGGCGCTATCTCTCGCTTTTCCTATACAATTGTTACTTGTTTCAGTAGCTACAGGTTTATCAATAGGGATAAATTCTTATGTATCGAGAAAGATCGGTGAAGGTGATATGAAAGAAGCTGCCAATGCAGCAGAGCATGGTGTCGTTATTGCTATTGCTGCTTGGTTGGTGATTGTTGTGCTGAATTACTTCTTAATTGAGAGGTATGTGACCATTTTTACTACTGACCCTCTAACATTCAAGTATGCCTTACAATATTTGAACATTGTAGTATATGGCTCTATTGGTTTTATTCTTAGTCTCGTGCTTATAAGTATTCAGCAGGCAACAGGCGAAATGGTAAGCTCAATGAAGGTACAAATCGTAGGTGCTCTTATAAATATAGTACTTGATCCTATAATGATATTTGGCTGGTTGATATTTCCTCAGCTTGATGTTGTAGGTGGTGCTCTAGCAACAGTTATTGGTCAGGTTGTGAGTATGCTTTACGCGCTCAAGGTGGTTCACAACAATCCCCTCAAGTTGGAACTTAAAAAGCTACACGTTAACTTTAAAATGGATAAAGATATTGTTAAGGAAATACTGAAAGTAGGGCTTCCAAGTATGCTATTTCAAGGGCTTAATGCACTAACAGTTAGTAGTATAAACTATATTCTTGTTGGATTATCGGTAAATGGAGTTGCAGTGTATGGTGCCGTATCAAAGACCTATGCAATTATAATTATGCCTGTTATTGGTCTGACTCAGGGAATGATGCCTGTTGTTGGATTTAATTTTGGTGCGAAGATAAAAAAAAGAGTAATAGATGCTGTGAAATATAGTATAATTTATACTGTTTGTTTTATGCTTTTAGGTAGTATCTGCTTTAGTCTCCTGGCAAAGCCTTTGATGTCGTTATTTAGTGACAACCCTGAATTGGTCGCTATGGGGGTAACTTGTACGCGAATAATCAGTCTGGGTTTTGCTCTATTGGGATGCTCTGTTATAATTATCTCCGCGTTTCAAGCATTTGGTGTCGCATGGATAAGTCTAATTTCTTCATTCTCGCGTCAAATTTTACTTATTCTGCCACTTGCATATTTTTTGGGTATGCACTACGGGGTCGTTGGGGTATGGAGCGCGTTTCCCTTGACAGAAGCTATTAGTCTGATAATTACCGGGATTTTCGCTTATAAAATATATCACTCACAAATTGCTCCAAAACTGGTAAACCTACCAGTATAATAATAGCATTTACTCTACTATATGATGATATTACACTAGGGATCTTACCAGTTATGTTGTTACAAATACTTTAGAAAGGTATGTATGCTTAAAAAAGAGGGAAAAGGTTTGCATGAGGAGCAGAATATTAGCTGTGCATTTGGTAGAAGTATTTCAATGCTACACCGTTTTTCCCAGCGCTTTTTAGATAATGAGTTGAAGCCATATCATATCAATAAGTCTCAGATGGAGATATTGTTTATTTTATTTCAAGCTGGTAAGGGTGTAAATCAGACAGAGATCAATGATTTCTTTGGGTATAATAAAGCTACTATAACAAAACTTATAAATCGTCTGGAAAAAGAAGGGTATGTCGAACGAAGGGCGAGTCGCCATGATAAACGTGAAAAGATCATAATGTTGACTGTCAAGGGGCAAGAAATATATCCAGTAATTCGTGAGGCAGCAGAAAAGGAGGCAAAAATCCTCGAAGAGATGCTTGATGAAAACGATAGTGTCTTTGTGCGCGAGGTTTTATTTAATATGTCTGAAGCCACTAAAAGATACAATATCTAATATAAATAGGTAAAGTTATAATTCTAGAAGACGCAAGTGCTCGAATAGACGGTAGACTAAAGAACCATTTTTAGGAATTCCTGGGTGCGGTAGTGTTGAGGATTGTCGAAAATCTCCACAGGTGTTCCTGACTCCAATATCACTCCGTGATCCATAAAGAATACTCTGTCTGCAACCTCTCTGGCAAATCCCATCTCATGGGTGACTACGACCATTGTCATACCTTCTTCGGCAAGGCTCTTCATCACTCCCAGTACCTCTGATACCATCTCAGGGTCGAGCGCTGATGTCGGCTCATCAAAGAGCATGATATTTGGTTGCATCGCTAGAGCTCTGGCTATTGCTACTCGTTGTTTCTGCCCACCTGAGAGCTTATCTGGATATTCTAGGGCTTTCTCACTGAGACCTACTCGCTTTAAAAGGTCGAGAGCAATCTTGTTTGCAGCGTTATTCTTAAGATTTCGTACAAGTATAGGTGCAAGTTCAATATTTTTGAGTACATTCATATGTGGAAAGAGGTTGAAGTGTTGGAATACCATGCCTACCTCTTTTCTTACTGCATTGATATTGACTTTTGGGTCATTGACTTCGACACCTTCTACAAGGATACTTCCACTCGTTGGATCTTCCAAGCGGTTGATACATCTGAGGAAGGTGCTCTTACCAGATCCTGACGGCCCGATAACACAGACTACTTCCTTCTCAGAAATGTGGGCATCGACACCCTTCAAGACCTCTAGCTGGCCAAAAGATTTATGTAGTTTAGTTATTTTTATCATTTATACCGAGCCTTTTTTCGTACCAGTGGATTACACGTGATATGGTGATTGTCATTGTCAGGTATACTATTGCAATACCAATATAAGCAGGGAAGAATGCAAACTCTCTAGCTGCGTATAGCTTTCCTGCAAGTACCAGCTCGGTGACTCCGATTGCCGATAGGAGTGAGCTGTCTTTTAGTAGTATGATTACCTCATTACCAAGCGGTGGAATTACCCGTCTTACAGCTTGCGGAAGGATAATTTTGGTGTAGGCTTGGGTCTTGTTCAGTCCTAGCGAACGTGCTGCCTCCATCTGACCTCTATCTATAGATTGAATTCCTGCTCTCATTATCTCTGCAACATAGGCAGCTGAGTTAAGACTACAGGCAATTATACCAGAGAGTAGAGCCGCATTATTTGTACCGAATACAGAGGTGATGTCAGGAGGGAGTAAGAAGTAGCACATCAATATTTGTAGAAGTAGTGGCGTGCCACGTACAATATCAATATATATTACAGCTGGGTAGTGTAGGTACCATTTTTTTGATAATTTAAGCAGACCAAACATCAATCCAAAAATAGTTCCAAAGAGTACAGAAATAACTGTAACCTCTATTGTTACTACAGCTCCTTTTAGAAGCTGAGGGAATACTTGGATGAGCTGTGGAATGAAATCATTCACAATTGTTATGTATAACTCGGTAAAGAAATTTGTAACCAAGTTTGCTATTTCTGAAATTGAAGGCATGCGAAACCTTTGTTAATATTTGAATGTTAATTAAAATAGTAAGTTGTTAATAATAACCGTGAAAGACTCTTTGTCAATATATTAACTATTAATGAAAAGGCTCAATATCTTAAAATAAGATATTGAGCCAAAAAAGCTTACTGCTAAGCCGAACTATTTCTCTGTATTGAAGTACTTGTCATAAATTTTGTCATATGTGCCGTTATCACGTACATTCTGAAGACCTTGATTTACTTTATCAAGAAGCTCTGTGTCGGCCTTTGGTATAACAAAACCGTATTGCTCTGTATTTAAAGGTTCAGCAATCATTTCCAACTTGTTGTGGCTCTTTTTTACAAAAGCAGTATTTACAGGGATATCATTGATAACGATATCTACTCTGCCTCTTAGTAGGTCGGTAACAGCAAGTGATGAGTTGTCCATTACTACAACTTCCTTTAGCTTGCCTGCTGCCTTGAGATCTTCAGCTGCCTTTTGACCACTTGAACCGATCTGTACAGCGGCAGTCTTGTCTTTTAGGTCGGCGAGTGTTTTGATACTGTCATCACTAGCAAGTTTTACTGCACCTAGCCCAGCATCAATATATGGGGTAGAGAAGTTTATAACCTTGGCTCTTTGAGGAGTAATTGTAAAACCAGAAGCAGCCATATCTATCTTGCCTACAAGTACTGCTGGGATAAGGCCATCAAAACTTAGAGAAAGAACATTGATTTTAAAGCCTTGGTCTTCGCCGATAGCTGTAAGTAAATCTATATCAAACCCTGTTATTTTACCAGTCTCGCTATCGAGCATTTCAAATGGAGGGAATGTTGGCTCTGTACCAACGTTGTAGGTTTTTTCTTCAGCATTTACATTGCAGGTAAAGAGTGATACTAGTGCAAATAGTAGCGCTGTAGTTAGAATCTTAATTGATGATTTCATAATTGTTCTTCCTTTGGCTGAAATAAAGTGTTTCTGGAAAATGTTAAATATTGTTGCAAATTTTTTTAAACTATATGTCAATTGTAATATCATAAATATGGGCTAGCTTTGTTACCAAATGGTAGCACTAATATTATACTTTATTTTAAATTATGTCAACAAATAAGATCATTATTTATCGATTAATTATTACTAGTATCGCAGCTAATCGGTATTCTGCCAGATAATTCGGTACGTAGCAAACATACGGAGCGATTAATAAGTAAAAAAATATCTTTTTACTTGACTGCTATCGTAAATGTGTTATTATTAATCGTGTAGTAATAAGTATATTTTTACTGATTGGAGAGATATGGATACTGCCATTAAAATCAAAATATGTATGGGAAGCTCGTGTTATTCAAGAGGAAATATGAGAGTGAAAGAGGTTGTAGACGGCTTTGTTAAGGCGAGAAATCTTGAGGATAAAATAGACTTTCGTGGTGACCTCTGTTGTGGTAAGTGCGGGGAAGGTCCAAATATAACAATAGGTGATAAAGAATATCATAATGTTGATGAAGAATTGGTATGGGATATTCTGGAAGAGACCTTTGGAAAAAAAAAGTCTGAGAGAATAAATACAGGATCGGGTGTGATTAAACAGTAATTACGACTTAGGGGTCTTTTGTATATTTATTCAATTTCACAGTATTAGTCAGATAGAAGGATCAATGATATGAATAGAAGATTTGCAGTATATACCCAAGAAACAGAATGCTTGGATTGCTATAAATGCTTGAGAAGATGCCCGTCAAAGGCGATTGTTGTAAAAGACGCTCATGCCTCTATTGATCCTGAAATCTGTATTGCCTGTGGGCAGTGTGTTGCTGTTTGTCCATCAAATGCTAAAAAAATACGTAATGATATTTCAAGAGTAAAAGCATTGATTGATCAAGGAAAAGATGTCTATGTCTGTATCGCTCCAAGTTGGAAGGCAGAGTTCCCTGGAGTTAGTGACTCCAGCATGATCGCTACTCTTAAAGGTATGGGATTTGCTGGAGTTGTCGAAGCAGCGCTCGGTGCTCAAGAGGTGTCAAGGTATACTGCAGAGATAATAAAGAGTAAAAAAACTGGTCTCTTCTTTTCAAGTGCTTGTCCAGCTGCTGTTGACTATATCAGGCAGCACTTTGGTCAGTATGCAAAGAATATTACCCCTGTTGCTTCTCCTGCAGTTGTTACTGCTAATATGATGAAAGAGAAATTTGGTAATGATATCAGTATCGTCTTCATCGGTCCGTGCACAGCAAAGAAGAATGAATCTGATAATTGTAGTGACTATATAGGAGTCGGTCTGACATTCATGGAGATTAGAAAGTGGATGGAAAACGCTGAAATAGCTATACATGCTGATGGTATGGGTGAGTATGAATTAAAATCAGCTGAAGAAGGTGTATTGTACCCTATTGAAGGCGGAATGATTGAGACGATGAAGCCGTACCTTGTCGGTGAGCAAGTTGATATGGTATGTATCTCTGGTATTGAGAAGATAGACTCTATTCTTGAAACTTTGGATGAAGAGACAATTGGTGGTACGGTATTCATTGAGACCCTTGCTTGTGCTGGTGGATGCTTAGGTGGAGCTGGGATGGTAGATGGCAAACCCGGTCTGAAGAGTATTTTGGATGTATATCGCTCTGGGAGTGTGAGTGTAAACTCTACTACTAGAGAAGCTTCAAATGTTGTAGAGATGGAATTTCATAGTGAAAGGACGATAGGGACTGTATTGTCTCCTGCAGAAATGACTACGGCTATGAAGAGAGTAGGGAAGGAGTCCTCTGCTGATGAGCTCAACTGTGGAGGGTGCGGATACAATACTTGTAAAGATTTTGCTACTGCACTCTCAAGTAATAGGGCGGAGGAATCTATGTGTGTCTCATATATGCGTAGACTTGCTCAGAAAAAAGCCAATGCACTTTTACGTTCTATGCCTTCTGGGGTAGTTATTATAAATGAGGACATGGAGATCATCGAGAGTAATATCTCTTTCGCTAGGTTATTTGGTGAAGATACTGAGAATGCATTCGAAGTGATACCGGGGCTAAAGGGTGCAAAGATTGAGAGCATACTACCATTCAGCGAGTACTTTTCTTCTGCCCTTAGAACTGGTGAAGATATTAGACGTGAGCATCTTGAGTGTGATCACAAACTTTTCAATGTCAATATATTTGTTATTGAAAAAGGTAAGGTCGTTGGGGCAGTAATTGAAGACGTAACAAATCAGGAACTGAAACGTGAGCAGATAGCCAAAAGAGCCAAGGAGGTTATTCAGAAAAACATTACAACGGTTCAGGAAATTGCCTGTCTACTTGGTGAGCATGTTACAGATACTGAGATCTTGTTGAGTAGGATTGCTGATGACTATGTAACGGAGAAAGATTAATGAAAGATTCAGAGATCTTTGTCGAAGTAGAGTGTTCGCAGTGGATAAAGAATGGACAGAATGTCTGCGGTGATGCTTTTGAGTCTACTCGTCTGCATAATGAGAACAGGCTTATTGCTACGCTAGCCGATGGCCTTGGTAGTGGTGTCAAAGCAAATATACTTGCTACGATGACAGCAACAATGGCGCAGAGATTCTCTGCTGCAAATAGGGATATCATGAAATTCTCCCGTATTATGAGTGACTCTCTACCTATCTGTCAGGTTAGACGCATTAGTTATTCAACGTTTACTATAGTAGACTGTATTCTTGAAGAGACTGCGCGTATTGTTGAGCAGGGAAACCCTCCATTCCTCTTGATTAGAAATGGTATGAGTATTCCTATTGATAGAGAACGAATTGGTGGTGAAGATGAGGCTAGGGCAATATATGCGGCTTCATTCACCCCTGTAAGTGGCGATAGGGTTATTATCTGCTCTGATGGGGTCTCTCAAGCAGGGATAGGTAGTAGAGACTATGCGTTTGGATGGCAGATTGAAGGGTGTAGGGATTATATTCTCAGTATACTTGAAGAAAAACCAGATATATCTGCAAGAGAGCTGTCTCTAATGGTACGTAATGCGGCACTTGCTAAATGGCCTGAAAGAATTGCCAAAGATGATATTAGCTGTGCTGTGATTTACTTTAGAAAACCTAGAAAGGCTCTGGTGCTTAGCGGGCCGCCATTTGATCAGAAGCGTGATGGTGAGTACGCTATGATGCTCAAAGCTCATAGAGGTTGTTCTATAGTATGCGGTGGTACTACTGCTCAAATTGTTGCTAGAGAGTTGGGTGAGACCAATCAGATTGATATGGATAGTGCGGGTAATGATCTACCACCAGCATCTAAAATGAGGTCTGCATCACTTGTTACGGAAGGTATTCTGACTCTAACACGGGTCGTGCAGTATCTGGAGAAGAGAGAGTATCCAAAGAATGATCCGGCGGGTAAAATTATTGATATTTTAATGGATAATGATGAGATAAAGTTTGTAATAGGTACAAAGATTAATGAGGCGCATCAGGATCCGACCCTTCCTATCGACTTAGAAATGAGGAGGAATATTGTCAAGCGCATGAAGAAGGCTCTTGAGAAGAAGTACCTAAAGATAGTAGATATTGAGTATATTTAAAATAGCTAAATTATAAATTGGAGATATTATGGAAAAGGTAATTGTTGAGATATGTATGGGAACAACCTGTTTTGTAATGGGTGGGTCTGGACTCGAAGAGTTTGTAGATCTTTTAGATGATGAGGAAAAAGCACAAGTAGAGGTAAGGCCTTCATCATGTGTAGGGTTATGCAAGGATAGGGAGTTTGGTAAAGCTCCGTATGCTATTGTAAATGGAGTTCCTGTGTCTGAGGCGACGGTAGCGAGTATCGCCTGTAAGGTGAGAGCATTTATTAAATAACTATTCGTCTTCATTAGACAATATAAAGTGAGGTTGATATGCAGTGTCAAAATAATGCGACTAAAATAAAGAGAGAGATCCTTATTCGTTTGATAGAGTTATTCAAAGACGGTAAGCTTGAGTCAGAAATCAATAAGATACCATACCTGATGTATCCAAAAGCTTCTGAAGGTGTGAGATGTTGTCTGTATAAGGATAGAGCTGTATGTAGATCGAGAAGTCTTGCTGCTCTTGGTTGGGCTGCAGAAGATGACTGCGACGATAGTAAGACCCTTAGTGAGTATGCTACTGATACTTTGGAGCGTAAAGGTATTGAAGGTCCGGTGATGACCGTACTTGATATCGCATGCAAAGGGTGTGTAAATAATCGTTATTATATTACTGATGTTTGCCAAGGTTGTATCGCTAGACCTTGTATGGTGAATTGCCCAAAGGATGCAATAACTGTAGTGAATGGGCGGTCTATTATTGATCCTGATAAGTGTATAGATTGTGGTAAGTGTAAGAATGTATGCCCATACAATGCGGTAACAAAGGTGTCAGTGCCGTGTGAAGAGGCATGTCCGGTAAATGCAATAAGTAAAAATAAGACTGGCAGAGCAACGATTGATTTTGATAAGTGTATAAGTTGTGGCAGATGTATGCGTTCTTGTCCATTCGGTGCGGTCATGGAAAAGTCACAAGTGATAGATGTAGCTAAAGAACTAAAATCTGAGCGAGAGGTGGTCGCAATGATTGCGCCAGCAATAGCTGGGCAGTTTCCAGGAGAGCTAGAACAGATTGCGGAAGGGTTACTAAAGCTGGGTTTCGATAAGGTGGTAGAGGTTGCGTCTGGTGCTGATATTACTACGATAAAGGAAGCGGAAGAGTTTGTCGAGCGGATGGAGGCGGGTGAACCATTTATGACTACTTCGTGCTGTCCTGCGTACATTCAGACTGTAGAGAAACATATCAGTGGGCTAAAGAAATACGTCTCTGATACTAGAACTCCTATGCACTATACAGCAAGGAATGAGAAGGAAGCCAATCCTGATGTTGTAACAGTCTTTGTTGGACCTTGTGTTGCGAAGAGGCAGGAAGGATTCCAAGATGAGTATGTCGACTATGTTCTGACATTTGAAGAGGTAGGAACTTTCTTTGTCGCTCATGATATAGATATTTGTTTACTTGAAGGGATTGAACTTGAAAATCCTCCAAGTAGAGAAGGTCGAGGATTTGCTGTCGCTGGCGGGGTGGCTGAAGCTGTTGCTGCGTATGCGCCAGGTACTGCGGGAGTACAGGCTGTGAGTATAGATGGATTATCACTTAAAGCAATGAAGATGCTGGAAATGTACGCTTCAGGAAAACTTTGTGACGGTAACCTTGTCGAGGTGATGGCATGTGAAGGTGGCTGTGTTGCCGGAGCAGGAGCAATGGCTACACCTTTGTTTGCCTCAAAAGCCGTAAAGAAGGTATGCGAGTTCAGTGAGAGCATCAATAAATAGTAATTATTCAGATTATATAATATAAACAGCGTGCTGGAAGTACCCAGCACGCTGTTTATATTATAAGCTTGTAGCAATGTCTTACTCTTCTGGATAGAGTGTAAAACTTGTACGGGTAGGCTTGTCTGCTTTGAAGCAGAATGAACGGAAGCTTGGGTACTCTTTACTGGTGATTCGTACCTTCTTCAACTCCATTATGTAATCGAGCTTTAAGATGTTATTGATCTTTTCAAATGCTATACTAAGTCTTCCAAACTCCGTATCTATATTAACATCTTCAGGAAGCTTTTCGGATAACTCCCAGCCAGATGGCCACTCAATCTTGATATGTCTCTCTACTTTGTAGAGTGTCGGCAGTATTAGGTCGGTACTCCGTTTTGACGTGATAGCATAACTACTAAGTTCAGATGGAAATGCGCCTGCACTGTTGCCAATTCTACTTAGTATCGGCTTTGGAATAGAGAATGATAGCTTTTTGTCTGAGCGCTGCTTGGCGTAGTCACGTATTCTTACTCTACCTTTGAGCATCTCTTCATCTTTATCAAGGCCTTCATTGCTTCCAAAGTCTTCTACAAATACTGCGCTAACATGTCCATAGCGCTCAGTGCTGATTGCCTTTAGTACGTTGTCCCAAGTACTCTGGTTACTAAACCATGCTCTCAGGTACATTGATGATTCGCCGGTGGTCGCAATAGTAAAGTCTATGTCTGCTGTACCTTCTGCATTTAGTCCAATACCGGTATAATCAACCCAACGATTAGCATCACCAGAGTATGGAGGGGTAGACGTTATCTCAGCTCCGCTTGGGCGGATAATTACTGAAGGGGCACTAGCATCAGTAGATGGGCGGGAGTCTATTGTCCTGAACATCATTGTTCCATCCAAGTAGTATGGCTCGCCGTCTAGCTCTGCGTATGATATGCAGTGGTTGAAGTGGGAAAGAAGTGGTAGGGTGAGATCTTCACGTCCTCTACCTACGACAACGTTATCATTCTGAGTAGAGCGCAGTAGCATTGGCCAAGCGTCGATACCAGCGACCTTTGCCATAACATTTATAAGTATGGCTTTATCCTTGCAATCTCCAAAACGTCGGGTAAAGATTGTACCTGCATTGTATGGTTTGAAACCGTGCACACCGAATTCCCAAGCGTTATTGCGTACTTCTGAGGTAACCCAGTTGAAGATTGCAGCTAATTTTTCTTTATCTGTTTTGCTGCCAAAGGTCAAGTCCTTTACCTTTGCTGCTATATCAGGAGTTATTTGATTCTGATCCTTTATCAAGTTCCAGTACCACTTTGCAAGAGCATTCCAGTCTTTGAAGGTAGAGACCTCTACCGCAGGGGATAACTCATTGATCGGTGGTGAGAACGGGTTGAAGGTGATTGCGGGCAGATCCGTCATTGTCCAAATATATGTAGTCTCATTCTCACCCTCAATCACTTCTGGATCTGGAACTGTATCTGTACTATTAAAGTACAATTTCTCATTCTTTGGTGCTGAAAGAATATATCGAGACTCTAATATAGGGAGTGTATTGCTGAAGAGCTGGATATTGCCAAAATATGAACCAAAAAAATTCGGCTTTGTCTGTGAAATTGTGTACTCAATCTCTAAAATATCTCCCGCTTCAAGTGCTGGGAAGTCCAGTAATGTGATGTCTTTATCCCCTTGTCGCTGTATTGTAGATGTCTGTGCAAGACTACTTGAGCCGTCTGGATGGGTCACCTTGGCTATATTAACGCTGGTCTCTTCTGTCTCTTTGTCATTCCATATAGGGTAGCGCTTGAGAGAGGTTGCACCGTTCTTGGTCAATACTTGTACTATGAGATGAGTGGTACGTGAGCGTGTACCTCCTAAGTTTAGTTTGTCATACTTTTCACTCAGTATATAGGCTTTGTCTGTACCGCTAGGGATTCTACCTGCTGAAACTTTGGCAACGTACTCTGTGATGTTTTGAATCTCTTTGAGTGCAGATTCTTTTGTGATACCTTTAAAGTCAAGGTACTTACTTGTCTTGAGATCGGCAGGGTCATAGCTTAGTGCTTCTTGATAGTACTTTAGAGCGGTTTCGTTATCATGAGCAATAGTTGCGTAATAATCGCCTAGGAGTTTGGTAAAAGTATTGCTATTTGGGAATAAGTCTTTTGCTGTCTGGATAGCTGTCAGCGTTGTTTTATTTTTATTTTCCAAGAGTAGTTCTATATATTCTTGTCTTAGCTGTGTATTATAAGGGTCTAACTCTAGGTGTTTTAGAGCAAAAGCGATTGCTTTATCTGTTGCACCTGTCCTAATCAACAGACGAAAAATATTTATTGCAGCACTATTATCTGTTGCGTCTTGTTTATAGGATTCCTCAAATGCTGTGAGGGAGTCGGCGATTGTCGAGTTGTCAATCAGTGCGCGGGCTAGGATTCGTTGTACTAGTGGGTTTTGAGGATCACGCTTTGCTGTCTCTTGTGCTACTTGGAGAGCACGAGCGTCCCAGCCACGTGTCTTATAAATATCATAAAGTACTGTATTCGATATAACTGCAATAGGGTTTATTTTTATCGCTTCATCAATATATTTTTCAGCTCTGTCAGGGCTATTCTGGGAAGAGAGGTAATAACGAGCGATCTCTGCTCTGGCTTGAATATTATTTGGATCAAGCTTTATAGCTTTTTCAAGTGACATACGCCTCATGTTCTCTTCTCTGTCTGCTACAAATCTCTTGCTCTCGTCGTTGGCTTCAGCAATTGCCATAAGGTAGATGCCTGTTTCTGGACTGTACCTTGCCGCATTGAGGAGTAGCTGCTTGACAGCTTGAGGGGTGTCTGCGAGTGATTCTCTCATCATCATGAGATAACCAAGGTAGTAGGCAACTCTATGATTTGCATTGTCAGAATTATATAGTGAAGCGAAGAATTGCTCTGCTCCGGTTTTTATGCTGGGAGGGAGTTCATCCATATCTGTTCTGGTTGTGGCGATGAGTTTGTCGAGATCTTTTTTCGTAGTTATTTCTTGATTTGAAATAATTACTGAGTCTGGATTGAGGTTGGAGCCGTCAGGATTTGTCAACCTTAGGTAAAGTTTGGTAGTTGGCTTTTTCTGGCATACAAGTGTGAGAGTGTTGAGCCCTTTGTCTAGGTGTAGTCCTATAGCTTGTTGATCCGCGATAGCTCTTCTCTCTTGTAGTTGTTCTAAGCTGATCAACTCCGTTTAGGGATATGGTTATAGGTGTGCTGTTACCAAAGTGAAGAGCAATGTCACTTTCTTCAATAGATTTTATTATAACATGTGCTCTTGTCTCTTTTTCATCAAGTACTCCTGAAACCAGCCCTATTGGTAGGCAAAAGTCTGGTGCAATTGTTGAAAATGTGGTTAGTTTGTCAATATCAGGGCGTTCTATAAGTAGCTCTTTTATAAAGCCAATTGACTCAGCTAGTTCTCTAGCCTTCTTTGTGTTACCTTGTCTCAAGTATATCTCTATTTCAGCTAGAACTAGCCTTGACTGGAGTGTCGCTGGAATATCAGGCTGTTCTTTAGCTCTTTCGATCATTTCCAGAGGGTCACGGTTTTCGCCAGTGAACTTTGAAAGTTGCATAATCTTTTCAAGGAGAAATTCGCATAGTCCTAGGTTGTATTGCTGGCTGTTACCTTGAATGTACTCGTCAAGACCTTCTTCGAATATATCAATATATTCCAGCTCTGCACTGAGCGGCTCTCCACCAGTCTCAAGAACCTCTGCCTCATTTATCGCTGATGGTTCTATAGCATAAAGGGGGGAAGATAGCATAAATATGATTAAGAATAACCTAAGGTATGTATTGACTATATTACTCATGATGGGTGCACCTTATCTATGAATATAATTAAAAAAGAACTCTATAATATTATATATTATAGAGTTCTAATGGGGTAATTACTACTGTAAAGTTTGCCTTATTTGTTGATTACAAACTTATCAGGGCGAAGCGTATTATCACTGATAATTGTGATGTTATTTCTGTACTCTTCTTCAAGTGCTGTTAGTGCCAGGCGAGACTTATTTGATATCGCTATCGCGGTGTCTGGGTGCATCTTGATCTTACAGTCTTTGCCTTCTTCTAAGATGCTACGTAGGCCGCGCATAAACTCTGTCTCAAGGGTTGCGATATTCTTGACAACTCCAGAGCCACCACAGTGCTTACATACATCGAAATGGCTGAGATTGAGACTCTGACGCATTCTCTGTCTAGTCATCTCCATTACGCCAAGTGAACTGATTGGAAGGATTGTTGTCTTAGCTCTATCAACTTGCATTGCAGAGCGGAAGGTGTTTTCAACATTCTTTCTATCTTCTTCTGATTCCATATCGATAAAGTCGATCATTACCAACCCACCCATGTCTCTAAGGCGGAGTTGCTTAGCAATTACACCTGCAGCCTCTTTGTTGATCTTCAGTACCATGTCGTGTGAAGATTTTCCTTTTAGGAATCTTCCTGTGTTGACATCAATTGTAACCATCGCTTCTGTCTGCTCAATAATTAGCTCACCACCACTCTTGAGACGAACAGATTTACTGAATAGTCCGCTGATCTCTTCTTCGACATTATATCTACTAAAGAGTGGCTCTGTGCCTCCATAGTACTTTGCTCTCTTAATATCTTCTGGCATTGTAAGTTTGAGGAATTCCTGAGCACGCTTATACTCTTCTTCTGAGTCGATGAACATTGTATCAATGCTGTCTGTGAAATAATCACGTATAGCTCGTATTACAAGGTCACTCTCCTGATAGATAGCCATAGGTCCTTTGACGTTCTGGGTATGATTGGAGATCGCTTCCCAGAGCATTGTAAGGTAGTCTAGATCTCTCTGTAGTTCTTCTGTACCCTTACCCATACCGGCTGTACGGATGATGTAACCCATATCGTTTGGTGGATCAAGTTGTTCAAGAGCTTTACGAAGTTCGTCACGTTCGTTTCTGCTAGTAATTTTTCTGCTTACACCACGCTTTTTAACCGCTGGCATAAGTACAAGGTATCTACCTGGTAGAGATATATAAGTTGTCAGACTTGGCCCCTTGGTCGCTACTTGTTCTCTAGTAATTTGTACTAGAATTTCCTGACCTTTTTGAAGCATCTGGTTGATAGGAGGGCGTTTTGTTGTAGGTCTCTGGCGGTTTGGTTTGCCAAGGATATCTTCAAAACCACCGAATGGATAGATCACGTCCCTCACATGCAAGAAACCGTTCTTTTCTGCTCCGATATTTATAAACGCCGCCTGTAGATTTGGTTCTACATTCTCTACAATACCTTTAAATATATTGCCATGAACAAATTCACCACCAGATTTTTCAATATAGATCTCTTCTAGGCCACTCTTGCCAGCAATCGCTACTCTGAGCTCGCCGTGATCTACAACGTTCATAAGCATATTTCTACCAGTCTCTTTGCGAGCTGCTTTGGCTTTCTTCTCTTTCTCTTTTTCTGCAAGTATCGCTGAGACGGTGATTGGCTCTACCGGTGTCTTGATAATCTCTTCTTTTACTTCAACAGTAGTAGCTGTTTCTATAGTATCGTTATCACTTGTTGTGCCAGCTTTTGCTGCTTCACGTTCTTGCTCTAATCTCTTTCGTTTGTTATTTCTGTAGTTACGACGTCTACGTGCTGAACGAGAAAGCGCTTGTTCTTCACTAGAATCTTGGCTATTTTCGGTTTTTTCCACTTCTGTTTCAGTTTGCTTTTGAGGCTTGCTTTCTTCAATTGCTGGTATTACAGGCTCTTCGGTCTTTCTCTCTGTGCGTCTTGGTGGTCTAGACTTGCCAACATCTTTAGACTCAATTGCTCTTTCCTCACTCTTTTGAGGTCTTGCTTCAGGCTCTCTCTTAAGTTGACTTGCTGCGGCTTTTTGTTCTAGAGCTAGTAAGCCTCCACTGATCTTCTCACCTGGCATAGGGGCAAGACCGTTTGCCCTTGGCGCAACAGCCTCGGGAGTTTTCTCAACTTGAGGTTTGATTGGAGTCTCGGTAGTTTTTGGTGGAGTTGCTTGAGGTTTCTTTTCAGCTTTATTCGCGCCTTGCTTTTCTTGTTCTGCGATACGCTCTTCAATAGTTTTTTGAGTAGGAGCTTTCTCAACTTTGTCGGCTACTTTTTTACTGCTTTTTTTGGTGCTCTTATTTGAGGTTGTTCCAACTGGTGTAGCGCTTTCTACCTTTGGCATGTCCTTAGCGGCTACTTTTTTAGTAGTCTTTTTGCTGGTCTTTTTGCTGGTTTTTTTAGTTGACGCCTTTGTTACCTTGCTCACGGCTTTCTTTGGGGCTGGTGTGCCTTCTTTAGCAACTACTTTCTTGGTAACCTTTTTTGCTACTTTGCTTGTAACCTTTTTTGTGGTCTTTTTGCTAGTCTTCTTCTTGGTTACTTTTTTACTAGTTGTATCTGCAGTTGTTTCTGTTGTGCCAGCTACTTTAGTGGTTGTTTTTTTCTTGGTCAAATTAATACTCCGTAAAATTCATTGTGTTAAATAGATGGTCTACGCAAGGAGTTAATTGGTAGCACCAGTGTGCTCTTCGCCCAATCTTGCTTGCTCTTACTCATCAGTAAAATTCGTTTATACCTCAAAATAAGGTATAATACTAAATGCTTTGTCGCTTGCTATAATTGGTTATCAAATTTCAAATGATATTTTCCAACTATAAAATACATTACTAAATAACAGACAGACTCTTAGCATCCCAAAAGTAAGGAGAAAGATTTTTTTTTACTCACTCTTTACTGGTAGCCTCCAGATATCTATATGTTTTACTACAAAATTACTAATACTACTCTTTAAAATTCATTGCTATTTTGGTATAGCTCAGACTGTGCCAGTCTAGACCTAATTTTCCAGCTAGATACTTACCAACTTCATCTGCTCTGCCTGCTCCATTTGTAAAATGGTGGAGCGTTACAATAATACCTGAAGGACTGAGGACACTACTCTCAATAAACTTACGAATCTCTACATTGCGGCGCTTTCTAGCGTGGCCTCGTTCGAGCATTATCTCTGTTGCTTCTAACATTTCTGAGTTTGCATCTGAAAGTGCTTCTAAATCAGGGAAGTTTTCAATGCTGTAAGTGCATGAACATACAACACGTCCCTTTTTGACTGCTTTTAATGTTGTCATACCTATAAGGTCTACACATGGTTTGAGCACAGGTGATAAGCGTTTGAATAGCTCTTCGAGTGGGTAAAATTCAGAAAATTCTACCTCGATCTCTTCACATTCTGAAGCTACCCCAAGAGGAAGCGGATGCGGAAAAACCATTCTTGGTCGAGGGTTAAAACCATTTGTATGGTTTACGTTAAGACCTGCACGTTTCAAGCCTCTTTCAAAATGTCTCATGATATCATGGTGTGAAAAATAACGTGAGGCGTTGAGTTTCGCGAACTTAAATGATATCTTCTGTTTGATCGAAGAGGGTGAATCTACCAAGCTATCTCCAGTATGTTGACCCAATATGTTGACATCAACGGGTTAATCTGTACTATATTGTTTGGATAGTATAACCTATACTATCAACTAACTATTATACAATATATCGATTCATAATACAATAACAAGATATAAAGGAAAGAAATATGGGGAATTTACTGTCTGAGCTGCGTGAAAGAGGGTTGGTCGAGCATGTCTCTGACGAAGCTCTAGGAGATCTATTCGAAAAAGGCCCTGTAGCCTTCTATACCGGATATGATCCTACTGCAGTAAGCCTGCAAATCGGGAATTTATTCGCAATTATAACTATGAGGCGCTTACAGCTTGCTGGACATAAGCCGGTAATCATTGTCGGTGGTGCTACGGGTATGATCGGTGATCCATCTGGTAAAAATGCAGAGAGAAACCTATTAAGTGAAGAGGTGATAGCAGAAAATATTGCTGGGCAGCGTAAGCAGCTTGCGAGACTTCTTGACTTTGA
This sequence comes from Planctomycetota bacterium, assembly GCA_965140405.1. Taxonomy (GTDB): domain Bacteria; phylum Planctomycetota; class SZUA-567; order SZUA-567; family SZUA-567. The sequence continues at coordinate 3,056,453 of OZ223208.1, read as the reverse complement.
TTGTGGTGAAAACTCTGCTGTTATTCTTAATAATAAAGACTGGATTGGTAAGATGTCCTTTCTAGAGTTTCTTAGGGATGTGGGTAAGAGGTTCAGAATGGGCGAGATGTTGGCGAAAGAATCGGTGAAAAAACGCCTAAATTCTGATGTTGGACTAAGTTTTACAGAATTTTCTTACCAGATGCTTCAGTCGTATGATTTTGGATATCTTTATAAGAATTATAATGTTAAACTTCAGCTTGGTGGTGGTGATCAATGGGGTAATATTACTGCTGGTATAGACTATGTCCGCAAGACTTTGGGAGATACTGCGTACGGTATGGTAATCCCGCTTGTTACTGATGGTCAGGGTAAGAAGTTTGGTAAGAGTGAAGGAGGTACAATCTACCTTGATCCAAATATCACAAGTCCGTACCAGATGTATCAGTATCTGTTAAACTCTGATGACGTTAGTGTTATTACCTATCTTAAGTACTTTACGTTCCTCTCTATGGAGGAGATTTCTGAACTCGAACAGGCTACAAAGGATGCCCCTCAGGAGCGTAGAGCGCAGAAGACTCTTGCTGAAGAGGTGGTAAAGTGTGTACATGGTGAGGAAGGGCTTGCTAGTGCTTTACAGGCTACGCGTATCTTCTTTGGTGAGAAGATTGAAAATCTTGAAGATACCGAGCTTTTGGCTATTTTCTCCGATGTACCAGCTGTAACCGTACCAAAGGCTGAGCTTGAATCTGGAATTCTTTCTCCTGATCTTCTTGCTCTTACACCGCTCTTCAAGAGTAAAGGTGAAGCTAGACGATCTCTTCAACAAAATGGAGTGTCACTCAACAATGTCAAGTTTGAGAGTGATGAGCAGGTAGTAAACCTTGATGATCTAGCTAGTGAATCGACACTAGTTATTCGTAAGGGCAAGAAGAACTACTGTCTTGTAAAGGTTGAGGGGTAGTATTCAACCATAAACATGTGTATCAATGGGTAGAGGGTGCAATTGCGCCTTCTACCTTTTTTAGTTATACGCTTGTGTGCAGAGCAGTTGGTGCAGTAAATTGAGGAGGTTGTGTGGATCGGCAAGATACATTTAGTATAACTTTATACTCACGACTACATGTTTATTGCGAGTTTTTGAAGTAGTACTAAATTATGCTTTGAGTTTTTCACTTTAGCAGAGGTCGTCTAGAGCGTCTATTGCGGACTCTACGCACTTTTCAAGTTTGTCGATTACTTCTTGTCGGTCTTCTTCTGATATTTGCAGGCTATCCCAGAGTTCTTGCTTTGGCGGGCTTGGCTTGTCAAAATCACTGCCGTTCTCGCAGCCTTTGTATCTGCAAAATTTGAAAGCAAATTGTATTGCGGCTGATAGTGGGGCAATGTCTTCTGGAGCTTCTTCTACGGAATTTTGGTATAAGATACTTTGTTGGATCTTCTCTGATAGTGACCATTTCTCTGTGAGCCAATATCCAAGATTAGTATAACTGGTATTTAGTACTACCTTTTCAGCATCAATATATGATACCTTACGTTGATTGCCTACATTCAAAATTTCTTCAAACTTTTCTGGGGCATACTGCTCAATAATAATTTTGCCAATACTATGAAGTAAACCTACTGTAAAGGTTGCATCGGTGTCGAGTATTGGTGAGTACCTTGACATGACATCCAGTATAAAACCACAAGCAAGTGACTGTGTCCAGAACCCTTCATAGGAGAATTTGTTTGCAGTGAAAGCATTGAAAACCGAGGCACTGATTGATAAACTTCTTATTGTATTGAAACCAAGAATGACAACGGCTTGTTGGATAGAATTTACTGGGTGGCTAAGGCTGTAAAATGATGAATTTACAAGCTTTAAAATTCTAGCTGCAAGAGCAGGGTCGTTCTCTACAATGTTGTTTATTATTGATGCATCACTATATGGGTCATTTATTGCATGAATTAGAGTTGTTACGACCTGAGGAAGGGTTGGAAGGTCTATAATGCTATCTACAATATGCTCAAAGTCGTTTTGTTCCATCTCATCCCCAGTTGACTAAGCGGTGTTATGATCAAATGATAAATACTTTGCGTAAATTTAACTCAGATAGTATTATAGGAGAATTATACCCCTTGACAAATGAGTAGTATATTAATCATAATAGGTATTACATTCCTAATTGCAAGGGGTGAGGATAGAAACTAATATTTTTTTAAAGGTGGTACAAATGAAGAAGAAGTGCGTATGTCTATACTCGGGTGGACTCGATAGTAGACTTGTTATAAAACTTATGGTTAAGATGGGTTTGGAGGTTATCGCTTTTCATGGCTTGCATAGCTTTGAGAGTAGGAGGCTACTGCCTCAGATGAGAGCAGAGGTTGAGAAGGACTGCCTTGAACTAGGTGCATCTCAAGTAATCTTTAGAGATCTTACTACTGGGATAATGAATCTTGTAAAGGATAATAAGTATGGACTTGGCAAGAACTTGAACCCTTGTACCGACTGTAGGATAAATACTGTAAAGACTGGTCTTGAGGTTATGCGTGAGATTGGGGCAGATTTTATATGTAGTGGTGAAGTGGTTGGCCAGAGACCTAAGAGTCAACAGAGGCATTCTATGAATTGTGTACTAAATCACCTCAAAGAATATGGCGGGGAAGGATTACTCCTTAGACCGCTTTGTGCGCAGCTACTTGAAGAGACTATTCCTGAGAAGGAAGGTTGGGTAAATAGAGAGGAGCTATACGGTATCTCTGGGCGTTCTCGCTACGATCAAATGGGTCTTGCTGATGAGCTTGGAGTCAAAGATTATCCCGCGCCGGCTGGAGGTTGTCTGCTTACTGATATCGGTTACTCTGCAAGGCTTAGTGAGTTGATGGAGTATAAGGATGAGATTACTGAAAATGACCTTGATATGCTCAAGTTTGGTAGGCATTATAGAGCTAAGAATGGAGCAAAGTTGATATCATCCCGGAGTGGTGATGAGGGTGATATAATTGAAGCACTTGCACTTGAAGGGGATACGTTCTATATTACCGATCCAAAACCGGGTGCATTCATTCTCGTACGAGGTGGAGTGGATGATGAGGTTGAGCGTATTGCTGGTGGACTGGCTGGGTATTACTCGAAATATCGTGATACTGGAAAAGCACCTATACTCAAGTATTTTGGTGGTCAGACTATGGATAAGGGTGTTGCAATTGGTGAGTTCAGTATTGTTGATCCTGCTGATATTTGTGACCTAGTACTAGGCAGGGAGAAGTATCAAGCAAGTAAGAAGACTCGTAATGATTATGGTGGCAGATAAAACTTTGCTATCGTTTTTATACTATTTTGTTTTTGAACAGAATCAGCTGAACCTTTTGGTTCAGCTGATTCTTTAATGTTTTTTTTTTGCAGGGCTATTTTTAGTTGTTTAAGGGCGTTTTTTGTTATTAGGTTGTTGGGAATATTGGTGTTGGTTGAGAGAGGGGATGTGTTGTTGAGATTTGCAAGTATTTTATAGTTGACCGCGGATAGGGGAGAAGAGGAGAGTCTTGCCGGTACGCATATTGAGTGCGTCTTCGTGAGTGTACTCTGTAGAAATTAATAGGTCTTCTAGGTAGATGTTGAGGTACTTTTGTACAACCTCTTCGGTATCGGTACAGAAAGCAATTTCGTAGTTCATAAGTAGTGAGCGTGAATCGAGATTTACACTCCCTCCGATAACATATTTACCGTCGATGATTGCGCATTTGTGGTGCAGGATAGAGTTGTCCCATTCGAATATACGCGCCCCATACTCGGTGTAGTCATGGTACTCACCTCTTGCTATAGTTCTGAATAATGGCAGGTCTGTCTTGCCTTGGGTCAGTATTCTTACATCAACACCTCTCTTCGAGGCATTTATTAGTGCTCTCTTGATAAGGTCAGAAGGTAGGAAGTAAGGTGTAGATATATATACCGATTCTTTAGCACTATTGATCGCTATTGTGAATAAATTTACATGATAACTATCTATCCATTCAGGTGATTGTTCAACTATGCGGATATTGACATCACCGCACTCCTCAATATTTTTAATTTGAGGCTCATACTCTGTATGGAATAATTTCATAAATGGATAATCCAGAGCACGTTTTACCTCTACTGATCCAACAATTGGGAGGTTCATACCAAACCACTCGGTGCCTGCTTGGTTCCAGGTTTGGGCAAAAACTTTTTCTATATCGTTGCAGACGGGACCTTTGATAAATACCCCTGAGTCACGCCAACCATTGAAACCATCGCTATTATAGTTGTCAGATATATTCAGACCGGAGACAAATGCTGAAGTCCCATCAATAAGAACGATCTTTCTATGGTTTCGGCTGTTCAACCTGAGGGCAGTCCAGAATCTTGTGGTATTGAAGGTGAGTACTTCTCCACCTGCTTCTTGTAATTCATGAAATTCTTCTATCTTTGAATCACATCCGAATTCGTCATATGTCAGACGAACCTTGACGCCTCTGTTGACTGCTGAGATAAGCTTTTCATATACTTGTGTGCCTATTTTGTCTAGAGTGAAGTCGTACATCGCTATATTTATGGACTCTTTGGCGTTGTCGAGCTCTTCAAGAAGTTTTGGGAAGAATGTATAGCCGTTGTTGAGAACTTGTAGGCTATTACCTTGTACTGTCTTTGAATTGGTGTAGATATCAAGTGTTCTTTCGAACTCTTCGCTACCGATATATCCTGATGATTCTAAGCTTGTGTGTAGTATTGTGCGGATGCTGTTGATAGGGCGCATAGATGATATTGTACTACAGCCACTAAGGCATAGTGCAATCAGGCATAGTGTGAATATTGAGTAGTATACTACATGAGATTTTTTCATCTTATAGGTTATCGGTAATATTGGAACTTAGGTTCAGTCTCATTATAAAAAAATGGCCAATACTTAACGTATCAGCCATTTTTTATATGTAATCTTTTTAGGAGAATAGGTTGAAGACCATTCCTGATAGTACTTTAGGGAAGAAGTATGTACTCTTTTGTGGCATTACTTCGCCTTCATAGCTGACATTCTTTACCTGCTCCATGGTAGTTGAGCGCATTAGGAAGCCGCACTGTATGCCTTTTTCATGCTTGCTACACATACGTAGTGACTCGGCTGCGTCCTTAGAGTAGATGATGTTCTCTTTGCGTAGAAGCTTGCCTTCATCAATTCCAAGTAGGTCTTCAAGAATAAGAAGGTGTAAGACAGATACGTCCAACTCTTGCCAAGCTGAACACTTGTCTGAGGCTCTAGTCTGCATTATTTTTGGATTTTTCATGCTTACAAAGTACTTGTCGTCATTTAGTAGGAGTCCGAAAGCCGGTGTTGAGTTGGCCTCGATATCTTTGATGAGCTTCTCTTCGTTAGCTTCTTTTCTTAGGTCAAAGTTTACGGTAAGTGTAGATATAAGGTTTGCAACTGCTTCGTCATCAACACCGTATACTAGGCGGTGAGTTGGCCAGATTACCAGACCTGGATCGCTGTCTGGAACGATGAACATCATTAGGTAGTCAGAGTCAAGCTCTCCTAGTGGAGGAGGAGTCTGACCAGCTGCTTGCATAGCTTCGCGTACAGTGTTTCTGTAGTTTAGAGCTGTTTCATAACGGTGGTGACCATCTGCAATAAAGATTTGCCCTTCAGAGCAGAGAGCACTGAAAGCATTTGCCTTCTCTTGATCATCTAGTACCCAGAACTTGTTTGTTACTTTGTCGTCACCAATAAAGTCTGCAAGTGGTGATGCACTATAAAGCTTTGCAAGTTCTTTGCTGATATTGCCGTCTTTGTCGCTTAGGAGGCCAAATACTGGACCTGGGTTACCTTTTACAGCTTTCATAAGTTTTAGGCGGTCTTCTTTTGGACCAGAGAGTGTCTTTTCGTGTGGGAAGACTCCTGCTTCGCCCCATTCTGAAAGAAGAACTCTTGCGAAGAAGCCGTGTCTGTTATAGGTGACGCCGTCTGCTGAGAATTCTTGTTCGTAGAGGTAGAGGGAAGGTTTGTCCTGAATAAGAAGACCTTCCTCACGCCACTGATCAAGGTGAGTGGCAGCTCTGCTGTAGCGATTGTCACTATCTGTGTCTGTGTCAAAAATTTTACCATAGATAATACGTACTGAATTGTTTTGATCGCGGGTGTAGAGGTCGTTCTGATACTCTTCACCGACCACATCGTACGGAGGCATAGCTACTTTGGCGTAGTCTGCTTTTGCTGGATCATAGCGCCATCCTGAGAATGGTTGAATTACTGGCATGTTCTTCCTTTCAAGTTGTCATGATTAAACTACTAGTTAATAAATCTGTATTTTGGATTATTATTCTGATTTTTAGGCGATTTGCAAGTGGATGAATGCATTGAAACTGGTATTAGTATGTTTTTATCAGTTATTATCAACATATACTGAATAGGCTTATTCCTATTAAAGAAAAATATTCCGGTTAAATGTGCCGTTTGATCGGGGCATTGTTAGGTGGTACTCTGATTAAAATATTTTTGTGGATAACGCTAATATGCTGTAAATAGTAGTATATATCTTCGTTTTTGGTGATTATTCATTATAAAAATTAATCTGGAACAATAATTGACATTGTAGGGGCAGAGTCAGAGTTGATGGGGATTGATATATGGCTCGGGATGGGACAGTGGATTTTTTTACGAATAATAATTATGATTGATTCTGTGGTCTAGAATATACCACAATACTGTTAAAGGAGATGTTATGAGTATCGGTAGTGTTACTAATAATTCGTCACTATATGGAACTAACTCCATGCTACGTCCAGCCAAGCCTACTGAAGAAGAAGCAAAAGCAGAATTTGAAAAGAATGATGTTGATAAGAGTGGTGGGCTGAATAAAGAAGAATTTGCTGCTATGCATACAGCAATGAATCAAGAAGGTGCTGAGCAAAGTGAAAGTTTAGAGAAGCTTGGAGATGCAATCTTTAAGATATTTGACGCGGATAGCGATGGTGAAGTAACCGCCGAAGAACTAGATTCTGGTCGTGAATCTATGATTGGCTTGCTTCAGAGTAAATATGGTGGAATTGATACTATGGATCAGGTGAAAGATATTCTGAACCAGACTCAGACAACTCTTCTTGATATGATGAACAGTAATAATGCTGAAGAAAATGACACCTTTAGTTTCCTTTCAAATAACTACAGTTCAAAAATTCAAGCTTATCTTGATCAAGCTCAGAAGGGCAAGGATCCAGAGTATTCATCGGAGGCAATCAATGCTCTGCTAAATAGCGGGTCAATCTCAAAGTTGATATAGCATTAGGATTATTTGGGGAATAATTGTAAGCTAGTTGGTTTGACTCGGGAAAAAAAAAATTTGTTTGTTGACGGCAAGGTTGAGGGTATACTCAACCTTGCCGTTTATATTTGGTTAAAAAAATTGGTGATGAGTTGATAAGGAGCATTGACCAAGACAGAGCACTCTGGTATGATTAGATTTATTCTAAAACCTAAGAGGATAATATAGTTATGCTTGCAAAAGAAATTGAAATACGTATAAAAAAACTTAGACAGCTCGTAGGCGTGAGTGGGCTGGCAGGGGCTTTGATAACCAGAAATAGTGATGTACGCTACTTCAGCGGGTTTACTGGAGATGATTCACTTCTTTTGATTACTTCTGCTAAGAAATACTTAATAACAGACGGTAGATATGTAGAAGAGGCTCAACAGTCGACCAGTGGCTATGATATTCTTACATGGAAGAACCACCCTGCAACATTTGCAGCAAAACTTCTATCAAAGAAAGCCAATAAGAAAATTGGGATTTCTGATAATGATATTTCTGTGAATTGGTATAAAAAAATACTTGCTGAAGGACTAAAAACAGCTCCACTCGATAGTGTAATTGCCAGTATAAGAGAGCAGAAGAGCGAATGGGAAATAGAAAAAATAACAACTTCTATACAAGCAATTGAGGCAGCTTTTCGGGAGTTTAAAGGGCATGTGAATGTAGGCATGACTGAGAAAGAACTCAAGCTTGAACTAGAATTGCAGATGCTCGACCAAGGTATTGAGAAACCTTCATTTGATACTATTGTCGCTGAAGGAGTAAACTCCAGCTTGCCACACGCTCATGCTGGTGAAAGAGTAATAAAGGATAAGTCCATACTGCTTATTGATTTTGGTGGAGTGATTGACGGATACTGCTCTGATCTTACTAGAACATTATTTATTTCTGAAGTAACAGATCTTTGGCGTGAGCGCTACGAAGTTGTGCTTGCTGCACAGATGGCAGGGGTTGTGAGTATAAAGTGTGGGCGTGAAATAAAAGAAGCTGATAAAGCTGCTAGGGCTGTTTTTGCTGGCGCAGAGTGTGAAGAATATTTTGTGCACTCACTTGGGCATGGGGTAGGGATTGATGTACACGAATCCCCTAGGGTTTCATCAAAGATAACAACGAAAATGCCAGCTGGCGCAGTGGTTACGGTAGAGCCTGGGCTGTATTATCCAGGGGAGGGTGGAATTCGTATTGAGGATATGGTTGTTGTGCGTAATGATAGAACTACTGTTTTGAGCAGTCTTGAAAAGGATATTGAGTCTGTTGTAATTGGATAATTGCTATTATGAATGAAAAACCCATTGGAATTTGGTCGGTTTTTAATATAATTGAAAGTTGCTGTGTGTAAAAGTGCGTGTGGGTGGCAAAGAGATCGATAAGTTTTTTTAATTTAATAAAATATCATATAATATTAACTTTGGGAAAGGTACTTCAGAATGAGTATTGAAAAAATCAGTAAACTCGTTGAGATAATGAATGAAAATGATCTAGTAGAGGTAGAGCTTCAAGAGAAAGATTTGAAAATTAAGTTGAAAAAGCCAGGGTGTAACATGGTCGCTGCCCCTGCAATGATGGCTCCTGCTATGCCTGCCGCTATATCTGCTGCTGGTGCTCCTACTGTAGACGATACCGCTGGACTAACACCTATTCCAAGTCCAATCGTAGGTACTTTCTATTCGGCTCCTTCTCCTGAATCTGCTGACTTTACTTCTGTAGGAGATACTGTAACTAATGATACTGTGGTATGTATTGTTGAAGCAATGAAGATCATGAATGAAGTAAAAGCTGAGATCTCTGGTACTATAGAAAAGGTTCTTGTTAAGAATGGTGAGCCTGTTGAGTACGGACAGCCTTTGTTCCTTGTTAAAGAGTAGTTTCGAATTAATTAACTGATATAAAGGTGTCTATATAATATGTTTTCTAGAATTTTAATTGCAAACCGTGGAGAAATCGCTGTACGTATTATCCGCACATGTAAGAGACTCGGAATTGAGACCGTTGCGGTATTCTCAGAGGCTGATAGGGATTCATTACATGTAAGATTGGCTGATGCTGCTGTCTGCATTGGTCCGGCTGATAGTGCGCGTAGTTATCTTAATATTCCTAGCCTTATCTCTGCCGCTGAAATTACAGATGTCGAAGCTATTCACCCAGGATTTGGTTTCCTGTCAGAAAACGGCCATTTCGCGGATGTCTGTAACTCTTTAGGTATCAAGTTTATTGGGCCATCTTCTGAAGCAATGGCTCGTATGTCTGATAAAGCTGGAGCTAGAGACCTTGCTGAAAAAGCTGGTGTGCCAATCCTTCCTGGTAGTGATGGGATTATAAAGAGTGACGAAGAAGCTAGAGCGCTTGCTAAGAAGATTGGCTATCCCGTAATTGTAAAGGCTACTGCAGGTGGTGGTGGGCGTGGTATTCGTATTGCTCACAATGAAGCATCTTTACAGAGTGGTATGCAGCAAGCACGAGCTGAAGCAGAGGTGGCTTTTGGAAATGGAGATCTATACATTGAGAAGTTCCTAGAACACCCTAGGCATGTAGAGGTGCAGATCGTTGCTGATGAGCATGGTAATGTAATACACCTCGGAGAGAGAGACTGTACTATGCAGAGACGTCAGCAGAAACTTCTTGAAGAGTCTCCATCTCCAGTAGTAAATGCTGAACTTCGCGATAAAATGGGTATGGCTGCTGTAAATCTTGCTAAAATAAGTGGTTATCAAAATGTAGGAACTATTGAGTTTCTGTATGAAAAGGGCGAAGTCTTCTTTATGGAGATGAATACCAGAATTCAGGTTGAGCATCCTGTGACAGAGATGCTTACTGGTCTTGATCTAGTAGAAGAGCAGCTCCGTATTGCTTATGGTGAGAAACTTCGCTGGAAACAAGAGGATATCAAGTTTGACGGACATGTTATGGAGTTCCGTATCAATGCTGAAGACCCAGAGAGAAAGTTCGCGCCATTTCCGGGTAAAATTGATTTGTTTGTACCTCCGATGGGTGAAAATATTAGGGTTGACTCTTTTGCATATTCTGGCTACACTATCCCTCCTACATATGACTCGATGATTGGTAAACTCATTGTGAAGGGTAAAGATAGAGCAGATACCATTGCTAGAGCAAAGGTTGCGCTGAGTGAATTCCTAATTGAGGGAATCAAGACTACTATTCCTTTCCATAGAGAGATCATCACTAATCATAACTTTGTCAATAATGACTACGATATTAACTTTATTGATGAAAAGTATAAGTAGAATACTTCATTATTTAGGCTATAAGTCTGAATGAGATTAAAAAAACTATGTATTCTAGGGTTTTTATATAAAAGGGGGTTGACTTTATTGGTAGTAATACGATAATAATTAGCCTTAATATGTTTTTAATTTTTTATTTATTATAGATGTTACTGAGCATGGTATACTTTTTGGTACTACAGCTTCTGTAATCAAGGTCTAATGCTCTTGCGTGAGCAAGTGCAGTCAAAGGAGTAGGGAAATGGCAAATTTTTGTGAAATCTGTGGTAAAAAGACTATGTTTGGTCTAAAGTATGCTCGTCGTGGTGCTAAGAAGAAAAAGGGTGGTTCTGGTGCGAAGATCTCTGGTAAGACTAATCGTACATTCAAACCAAATCTTCAAAATGTAAGAGCGCTAGTAAATGGCGGTCCAAAGAAGATGACTGTATGTGCTTCTTGTATTCAGGCTGGAAAAATTCAGAAGGCTCCTCGTGGTACTAGAGATCTTACAGCTGTTCAAGCGTAGATGTCTTCTTTAGCGGTCTAGTAAATGTATTTTGAATCCTACCACACATTTCTGTGGTGGGATTTTTCTTTGTATGTTTCTATATATTTGTATACTTTAAATTTATAAAATTATTATAACCAAAATTTATAGAGGATTTGGAAGCTATGATACAACTCGATGATGAATTGACTCTAAACGTTTATGAGATCTTTAGGTCGTTACAAGGTGAAGGGACAAGAGCAGGGATCTCTACTGTCTTTGTAAGGTTGGCTGGGTGTGATATGCGGTGCGCTTGGTGTGATACACTTGAGGCAACTGCTGAGTCTAGTGGGCGGACTATGAGCTTTAAAGAGATCATTGATGAGGTCGAGCCTTTAGGCGCGAAGCATTTATGTGTCACAGGAGGTGAGCCATTGCTTCAGAAAAATACACCTAGGCTCTGTATGTACTTTTCGTCTGCTGGTTATGATGTGATAGTTGAGACCAATGGTGCTAAAGATATTGGAGTTATCCCTCCTCCAATTGCAAGAATTATGGATGTGAAGTGTCCTAGCTCAAATATGAGTAGGTGTATGGATTGGTACAACCTCCAGAATTTGCGTAAAGGGGATGAGGTAAAGTTTGTTATTGCTAATAGAAATGACTATGAGTATGCAAGGGAACTAATTGAAAAGCACGGACTGGATGAGAGGGCAACAGTTTTACTCAGTCCGTTATGTGGCCCGGGATCAGAGATAGAGCCGGCGTTACTTGCAGAATGGATGCTATATGATGATCTTCCCGTACGTTTTCAGATGCAGCTGCATAAAATTATTTGGCCTGCGGGTGAGCCTAAGTAGTTTTAAGTTTCAATTATATACATCTTTTTAAATTTTTGGGATAGCTTTTGCTATCCCATTTTTTTATGACGATCTTGTTGAATATGAAATGTGGGTTGATGCTGTTCAGTCTGGTTTGAGTGATATGGATGAATGATTGATAGCATCATCCTATGATATGATATAGATATTATATTTATTATATTAAGGGAAATATTATGTTTAGATTTAGCATAATTTACTAAAATTATTTTAGTAGGTTAGAGGTGATATTTGAGGTTAATAGAGAAATAAATTCGCTTAAATGATATTGTGGTGTAATCTTTTATTTGTCACAATTCTTGTTTTTGCGATATTTGAGATATTTGTTAGGGTTTTAGGTAAATGTTTATCTCTGTGATGTTATTGCTACTAAAATGTTTTTAGTTGTTTGTGTTTCGCAATGGGTGCGGAATGTTCTGCATTGTTAATTAAGGAGAATCAAAATGTTAAAACGCTTAGTCTCATCACTATTAGTACTCGCTTTTGTTCTGTCATATTCCGTAACCTCTGCTACCGCTGCAGATAAGCCAGTAGTTGGTTTGGTTATGAAGTCACTAGCAAACGAATTCTTTAAGAATATGGTTGAAGGTGCTGAAAGATTTGCTAAGGAAGACGGTACATTCGAACTAGTTGCTGTTGGTATGAACTCTGAAACAGACTTCATGACCCAGGTAAGTGCTGTTGAAAACTTTATAGCTCAAGGTGTAGATGTTATCGTTCTTGCTCCTGCTGACTCAGCTCTAATGGCTAAATCTGCAAAGCAAGCTATCGATAAAGGTATCGTTGTTGTGAACTTTGATGTTACACTAGATAAGAAAGCTTTGAAAAAAGTTGGACTTCCAGAAGATTTCTTATTCGTTGGTCCTGATAATGCTGATGGTGCTCAGATGGTCGGTGACTACCTAGGCGAAAAAATTGGTAAAGGCGGCAAGGTTATTATTATCGAAGGTAACCCAGGAGCTGATAATGCTAAGCAAAGAAAAGAAGGCTTTATGCGTTCAGTTAAAAAGTATGATCTAGAAGTACTCGCATCTAATACTGCTCACTGGGAAACAGAGGAGGCTAATGCGCTTATGAGTAATCTTCTACTTGTTCATCCAGATGTACAGGGTGTAATGTGTGCAAATGATTCAATGGTTATTGGTGCTCAAAAAGCTCTACAAGCTGCTGGAAGAACTGATGTGCAGATAGTTGGTTTTGATGCAATTGCTCCAGTCAATAAGATGATCGAAGAAGGTAAAGTTCTTGCTACTATCGATCAGTTTGGTCAAGATCTCGCATCTGCTGGTATCAAAGTTGGTCTAAATCTACTTTCAGAAGGCAAAGTTGGACCTGATAATATTCCTACTGGTTGGTTTAAGACTCCTATCGAGCTAGTAAAAAAGAAGTAGTCACTCTCTTTGTAAGTATCTTACTGGATTGGTGAATAGTTGTATTCTCCACTCCAGTAAGGTGTTTTTAACAATATGTATATTTCAGGTGATTATAATTTGAGGATTATTTAATGACAAAAATACTAAGTTTAAAAGGTATAACGGTCAAGTTTCCAGGGGTTACAGCACTAGCGAACCTAGATATGGATATTCGAAAAGGTGAGGTCCATGTCTTGATTGGTGAGAATGGTGCGGGTAAATCAAGCCTTATAAAGGTTCTGTGTGGTATATATACTCATCAAGAAGGTACTATGGAGTTTGAAGGGAGAGAGTATAGACCAAAATCTCCACATGATGCAATTCAAGCAGGAATTCGTGTTGTGCATCAAGAATTAAACCTACTACCGTATTTGTCTATCGCGGAGAATATATATTTTGAAAGATTGCCACGTAAAAATGGGTTTGTTGATTTTAAAAAATTATACAAAGATACAGAAGAACTTTTAAAAATAGTTGGGCTGGATGCATCGCCTAAGACAAAAGTAGAGCTACTAGGTGTAGCGAAAATGCAGCTTATTGAGATAGCAAAAGCTCTCTCTACAGACAGTAAGGTACTACTACTAGATGAACCAACTGCTAGTCTAACAAATACCGATATTGAGCTACTGTTTAAGACTATACGAAGACTAAAAAAGAATGGCATTACTATTATATATATTTCTCATAGGCTCAAAGAGCTGTTTGAGATTGGCGACAGGATTACGGTACTGAAAAATGGTGAAAAGGTAGGGGATAAGCTTATTGGCGACGTAGATATTCCTAGGCTTGTTCAGATGATGGTGGGTAAATCTATGGCCGAAGAGTTTCTCTTTAGAGAGGACGTAAAGGTTGGTGAGGAGCTACTCAGAGTCGTTGATCTAAAGAGGAGGGACTCAAAATACACTAATTCGTTCAATGTAAAACGAGGTGAGATTGTCGGTGTTTCTGGACTTGTTGGTTCTGGCAGGACGGAAAATATGAGAGCAATTTTCGGAGCTGATAAGAAGGAGAGCGGTGAGATATATCTTGAGGGTAATAAGCTTCGAATTAGGTCACCTAAAGACGCGGTAAAAGCTGGGATAAGTCTTATTACTGAGGATAGAAAGTCACAAGGGTTGGTGTTGGAGATGCCGTGTAAGGTCAATATGACTCTTACCGATCCCAAAAAGATCTCAACTCGTGGCTTTCTGCAAAAACATAAAGAAGATGTCATGGCTCAACAATTGGTAGATGATCTTGCAGTAAAGACCCCGAATTTGAATCAACTGGTACGAAACTTCTCTGGGGGAAATCAACAAAAGGTTGTTATTGCAAAGTGGTTGTTCTGTGGTGGTAAGGTCTGCATTTTTGACGAGCCTACAAGGGGTATTGATGTTGGGGCAAAGTACGAGATATATCAGCTAATGTGGAAGCTGGCGGAAGAAGGACAAGGGTTGATTATGATATCTTCAGATATGCCTGAACTCCTAGGTTTGTGCCATAGAATCCTAGTCTTTTCGGATGGGGAGATTGTTGGTGAAGTTCAGCGCAAGGACTTTGATCAAGAAGAAATTTTAAAATTGGCATTCACAAACTATGTAAATGGGTAATAGTTGTAATTCAAAACAAAATATACATTGAAAATGGAGTGTTATAAAAGATGAAAATTAAACGTTTAGCTTACTTTTTGTTGCAAGAAGCTGGTATTGGGGTTGCGCTTTTGGTGTGTTGTATAGCATTTGCCTTGACTGCAAAAAGTTTTGCTTCTTCAGCAAACCTTACAAATATTCTTACCCAGATTAGTATAAATACAGTAATTGCTTCAGGTATGACATTTGTAATATTGCTTGGCGGTATCGATCTCTCTGTTGGGTCGGTTCTTGCCCTTTGTAGTATTGTGAGTGGAATAATAATTACCCGTGAATACTTTACTCCATGGGAAGCGATATTACTAGCGATTATTGCAAGTATGATTGTAGGAGGGTTGTGCGGAGCATTCAATGGACTGGTCTCGACCAAGTGGAAGATTCACTCCTTTATCGTAACACTCGGTATGCTCAATATTGCTAGAGGGACGGCATTGTATATCAGTAATTCCCGTACCTTCTTTATGTTTCCAGACTCGTTTATAAACTTTGGTGCTATAAACTTCTTTGGAGTGCCGATCATATTTATTATTGCGATATTTTTTGTTGTGATTGGGTCTATTGTATTGAGTAAAACTGTCTTTGGTAGAATGCTTTATGCCATTGGTAATAATGAGGAAGCAGTAAGGCTTTCAGGACATAATACAAACTTTTTTAAAGTTATGGCGTTTATAATTTGTGGCGGGTCTATTGGTATCGCTGCAATCCTGTATATGTTAAGACTAAATATCTCTAGTCCAATATCTGGTGTTGGTTTTGAGCTAAATGCTATTGCTGCTGTGGTGATTGGTGGGACAAGTATGTCCGGTGGTAAGGGGTCATTGCTTGGCACCTTCCTTGGGGCAGCTATTATAGGGGTACTTAATAATGGGTTGCTACTTATTGGACTTGGTGATTTTGCAAGGCAGATAATTACTGGTTTTATAATTGTTATCGCTGTTATCTTGGATACGTATAGAAACAGGGTGTTGAGGTCTTTGGAAAGTACTGGTGATGAAGTATCCGCATAGCAAGTCGCGGATATATAAGTTGTAACTTTAATAGGCTTGCAGTAGTGATATAAGGAAAAACAATGAGTAATATTGTGGTTGTAGGAAGTTCAAATACAGATATGGTGTTATACGTACCGGATATCCCTACTCCAGGGCAAACTATCTCGGGAAATAATTTTACAATAACTGGGGGTGGAAAGGGAGCGAATCAGGTTGTAGCTGCTGCCCAAGCATCTAATAGTCGAGATAATGTTTACTTTATAGCATGTGTGGGTGATGATAGTTTTGGTGAAAAAGCCTGTGAGAACTTTAAAAATAAAGGTATTGTTACAGATTATATTGTCACAGTAAATGATTGTAGTTCTGGAACAGCCTTGATCTTTGTCTCTGACTCAGGGGAGAATAGTATTGGGATAAATCCGGGAGCAAATGCTTGCTTGTCTCCTAAGCATATTGACAATGCTAAAAAAGCAATAATTGATTCTGACTATATGCTTACTCAATTAGAAAGTCCTATTGAAACAATTGAGTATGCATTCAAAATTGCCAAAGATAACGGAACAAAGATTATCCTCAACCCTGCACCAGCGTGTGAATTGCCGGATGAGATGCTAGGTATGGTGGATTATTTTACTCCGAATCAGAGTGAGACTGGGTTTTATACTGGTATTGTTCCTACTGATGTTGTTAGCGCTATTGAAGCTGCTAAAAAGCTACACTTGTTGGGCATTGATAATGTTATCATTACAATGGGTGAAGATGGTGTTTTCTATTCTTGTGCAAGTGAAAAGACCTCACATTTTATTCCTGCAAGGATAGTAACAGCAATTGATACTGTTGCTGCTGGAGATGCTTTTAATGGTGCATTTGTTGTCGCAATGGCTAGTAACCTTTCTACTTTGGCAGCTTTAGAGTTTGCAACGACAGCTGCAGCTATTGCTGTAACAAGAAAAGGTGCACAAGAGTCTATACCAGAATATCAAGAAATTATAGATTTTTAATGCTATTTTGATAGAATATGCACTTTGATATTTTGTGTATTGATACATAAAGTGTAGGAGTCGTGATGAGAGTCGGTATAAAAGAGATAGCTGAAAGAGCAAATGTATCTGTATCAGCTGTCTCTATTGCCTTGAATAATAAACAAGGGGTAAGCGAAAGCACTAGGAACAAAATTCTAGAAGTTGCTAAAGAGCTTAAGTATCCGTATATATCTGACAGTAGTAAAAGTGCTAAAGCTACTACCATAAAACTTTTAAAGATATATCGACATGGACATATCTTAAATAGTAACCATGAATACTTTGTTGCAGACTATATAAAAGGGATAATGGAGTCGGCTCACCTCCATAAGGTAGGTGTTGAGATAGATGCTTTTGACTCAACAAGATCAATTCGTAGTATTGCTAAAATAATTTCTGAGGATTCCGAAATAAGTGGTTATATTGTTTTGGCTACAGAGCTTGTGTCTAGTGATATCAAGACTCTCTTGGAGACTGGCAAAGAAATGGTCTTTATCGATTCATACTTCTATGACTTGCCTGCTGATTATGTAACTATGAATAATCGTGAAGCGGTCTATAAAGCGATAGCACACTTTAAAGATGCTGGGTATCGTAATGTGGGCTTCTTCAGCGGGAATCTCTTTACACCAAATTTCTATATCCGAGAAGAAGCTTATTACCTTGCTTTACAGCGTTATGGGTTCAAGGTTAATAAAGACTGGATCTTCAAAGTTGACTGTACTTATGAAGGTGCATACGAAGATATGAAAAGATATTTGGAGGCGGGTGCGTCTTTACCTCAGGCGGCTTTTGCATCAAATGATGTTACGGCATTAGGGTGTATGCGGGCTCTACAGGAGTATGGGGTTAGAATACCCGGTGATATCGCAATTGTTGGCTTTGACAACCTTCCTATGTCTCAGATGTGTAGTCCGACTCTTACGACTCTAGATATCTCAAAGGTACAAATAGGGCGCTTAGCGCATGATCAATTATTTTTGAAGATTCAGCATATCAATGAGGGTAAGCCGGTAGTTAGTATGATAAGTGTTGATCTTATTGTGCGTGAGAGTTCTAGAAAAAACAACGAAGATAAGTAATGTGAAGTAGCTTGTATGTATTTTGGGTATATTCAAAGCAGAACTCCAATTATAGGAGTTCTGCTTTGAATATTATTTTAATATTGCTGAGCTTAGATATCGAAAGTGATAGCGACCTTGCCGCATTCACCACTTGCCATAAGAGCATATGCTTCGCTTGCATCTTCAAGTTTGAATCTGTTTGTAACGGTGATATCTGGGTTGATCTTCCATTCATCAAGCTTCTCTACAAGAAGTTCCATGTTCTGAATGTTTGTTACCCATGAACCGTAGATTGTCTTTTGGTCGTGGATGATGTCACGGCTTGGTTCGAAGGATACTGGGCCACCTTCTCCTACAAATGCGATTTTACCCCATTTACGAGCACCCTGGATAGCAACTAGACGACCAGCTGGGTGAGCTGAGCAGTCGAATGACTTCTCACAACCGTGACCACCTGTAAGATCTCTGATCTGGTTTACTACTTCATCACCGCTACCACAAAGAACTTCGTCAGCAAGACCGAGCTTTTTAACAATATCACAACGTGACTTGGTGACGTCAACACCGATTGTCTTACTCGCACCCATCGCTTTTGCAAGTTGCAAACATGCCATACCAACTGGTCCAAGACCAACAACAAGTACTCTATCAAGACCGCTAACTCCAACCTTCATAATCGCTTCAAAGGTCGTGCCGTAACCGCATGCAACACATGAACCATCTTCATATGATAGCGAGTCAGGGAGTAGAATACAGTCCTTCTCTTCGGCTAGGATGTATGGAGCGTTTCCGCCGTCTCTTTGCCAGCCGTATGCAGCACGTAGTGGGCTAGTGCAGCTGATCATATAGCCACGACGACAGTCATTACATACACCGCAACCAGAGATATGGTAGAGTGCGACTCTGTCGCCTTCACCAAAACGTCTACAGCCTGGTCCAGCGCTAATGATCTTACCTGCTGGTTCGTGTCCACAGACCTTATTTTGGTAACCTTCAGGACCCTTACCTAGGTGCTCTCTATAGATACAGCGGATATCACTACCGCAAATTGTTGATGCACCTGTTTGGATAAGCACTTCACCATGACCTGGAGTTGGAATCTCAAGTTCTTTGAATACTACTGTTGAATTTCCAGGAAGGTATGCACCTGTCATCATTTCTACCATTTTGCTTCTCCTTTATTATTTAATAGACTAATAATACTACTTTAAAATATTATAATTGTTTTTACTCTAATTTCAGTATACATCTTGTTTTTTTCTTATGCAATTCGTATTATACGAATGTTTATTATTGTTTTACGTTAAAGTCGCATTTTGGCTATTTTGATTAAAATTTTGCCGTAATTATTAGAAAATAGTGACAATAAATAATAGAGAGCTTTTTAATAGCGAACATTGGCAGTGAAAAAAAGAAAATTACTGTGTGCAAAATGGATTGAATCATTTTTAAGCTACATTAATTTTATTATATAGAGGAATAATATCATGAGGCAGAAAAGAATCGCCCTACTACTTGATATTAAAAGTGATTACGAGCATGGAATTGCTCGTGGAGTCATAAGGTATTCAAAAGAGGTAGGAGCATGGAAGCTATTTGGACGCGGTTTTACGCTTGGAGAGTTTCTGGATATAAAACAGTGGGAAGGCGATGGTGTAATCGCTATTTTACATGGACTGGAAGAAGCAGAAAGTCTGCGTGAGAAAGGACTCCCTGCTGTAGATGTCGCTGGAGCTGTCGACTATGGTTTTTCAATGGTGACAAATGGTGACTATGACTCTGGGCAGATCGCTGGGAAGCATCTGCTGGCTTGTGGTTGTACAAATTTTGCATACTGCGGTGTTCCTGAGGCTCATTGGGCATTAAAGCGCTATGAAGGATTTAGAGACAAATTGGCAGAGTCTGAGATTGAGCTGGATTACTTTGACCTTAGTCTTGAGACATGGGAAAATCCTATTGAAAATGTGAGCTTGAAAAGGTTTATAACTGGGCTCAAAAAACCTGTAGGTATTATGGCTGCGAATGATACTATAGGGGTTCGTATTACAGACCTTTGTAAAGAGGAAGGTATTGTTGTGCCTCATGAGGTAGCTGTTATAGGTGTAGATAATGAGGATGTGCTTTGTGAACTTTCTGATCCATCACTTAGTAGTATCCCTTGTGACTGTGAACGTATTGGGTATGAAGCGGCTGCTGTACTTGGAAGGATGATGTCGGGTGAGTATACAGAGCCGGTAGCACTAGAGATCCCTCCAAAGACCCTAGTGTTAAGAGCATCTTCAAATACAATTATTACAAGTGATGAAATTGTTCGTCAATCTGTACAGTACATTCATGAAAATGCATTTCTGGGTATAAATGTTTCAGATGTAGTAAAGAACTCTTCTGTTGGTAGAAGAGCACTTGAGAAGAGATTCCGTGAAGCTCTTTCAACTACTATACATGAAGAGATCAAGAATACTAGGCTACAAAAGGCTATGCATATGCTTCTGGAGAGTACTACACCTGCTGCTGTTATTGCAGAGGCATGTGGTTTTAGCTCTCCTCAACGATTCCATGCTGTCTTTATGAAGGAGTTTAATAAGACCCCTATGGAATTTAGAGGTAGTAAGTAACTTTTAGTATTTATCAATGAATTTATGGTGCCCTCAGTAACCTCCAGGCTGTTTCTGAGGGCTTTTTTATGCTTGCATCGAATGGATATTTCAATAACCTTGATTATTTAGTTGGAAATTGAAAGCATATTTAAGAGTGGGAGTAGTGAATTTGCAAAGTATTGATTATTATATAATGGGGATGTATCTACTCTTGGTTCTTGCTCTCGGAGTATATTTTAGAAAGCATGATAAGACAAAGCTAGATTTTTTTCTGGCTGGCAGGAGTATGGGGTGGGTGACAATAGGGCTGTCAGTCATGGTTACGGTGTTCAGTGTTGTCAACTATATGGCTCTACCCACAGAGGTATTTGCAAACGGTCTATACGTTATTATCTCTTTACCTGTATTCTTTTTAGCTGCATTTATTGTTAGCAAAATATGGATGCCATTCTTCTACAAGCTGAGACTTAGTAGTGTTTATGAGTACTTTGAGTTGAGATTCTCAGTCAAGGTGAGGATTCTGGCAAGTGTAGTCTTTATCGTATGGAGAGTATTTTGGATGGCAACGGCTCTGTATGCTGCTGGGATGTTACTTAGTAAAATGTCAGGTATAAATATATACTATGTTATTCTTATCGCTGGAGTTGTCGCTACAGTGTATACTAGTCTCGGAGGTATAAGAGCTGTCATGTGGACGGATTGTCTGCAGTTTGTAGTTTTATTTGGTGGGATTGTCGTAGGACTATATGTTGCTCAGCAGAGTATCGGTGCAGAAAACTTTTTAGATGTTGCGTACAGTGGTGGCAGGTTGAAACCGCTCTACCCGTTTGATCCTGCATACTTCTCATTTGACCCACATATTAGAATAAGCTTTTGGAGTGGGTTGGTTGGAGTTACGGTAGCTTTTCTTACTCGGTATGGAGCGGATCAGGTAGTAGTTCAGCGGTACTTTACAGCTAAAAGTTTGCAGGCGGCGCAGAAAGGTATTTGGCTCAATGCTACTGCTGCGTTTGTAGCTCTTTCACTTCTAGTATTATTCGGTATCGCTGTGTATGTTCATGCAGTTGGTAGTGGTACTCTCGACTCGATTGACTTGAATGCGTTACCTGTATCAAAGCGTAAAACGATAGCAATGAAAGAGTTTATCGTGACAATCAAGAGTTTGCCTGCTGGGGTATTTGGGTTGGTTGTTTCTGGACTTCTTGCGGCAACTATGTCGAGTATAGATTCTGGAATCAATGCGTGTACAAATTCGTTTGTTACTGATGTCCTGCCTATTTTTATGGGAAAGCAGGAAAAAAAAGAGTTCTCTGGAATACTCGTGGTCTCTATATTCGGGATTATCTGTATTTCATCTGGATTGATCTTGGTGACATTGGTAGGACAGACAAAGAGCCTCTTTGTAATTGTAAATCAGATAGTGAATGCTTTGGGTAGCCCACTGCTGGCGCTCTTTATTCTTGCTATGTTCTCTAAGAGAGCAAATTCAGTAGGTGCGCTCTGGGGAGGGTTGGTTGGTTTTGCCTTCTCTATATACTTTAGTGTTTGGGTAGGTGGAATCGCTTTACACTATTATGCTGCTATAAATCTTCTGGTTACAATGGGTGCGATATACCTGATCAGTGTTATTGCGGGTGCTCTCGGTAAAGGGGATTATCAAGACAAGTTGGATTACTGTTGTAGGAGGCCACTTAAATAGAAACGGTTATTCTTTTTATATATTTAAATAACAATGGAGACAGCTTATCTGTCTCCATTGTTATTATAAATTGATGTTAGTTCTTATTAAACTGGCGGAAAGCGCATACGGAGCCAATCGCCAAGCTTGGAGCCTTCTGTTCTTGTGGCTTTCCAGAATAACTGGCTGATAATGAAGATACCAAGTATTCCCATAGCGGCGAAATTCCACTGGGTACGGTTCATAAACATATAATGCTTCATCAAGTATTCAGGCCAAGCAAAGACTAGGCATGGTACAATTAGTAATAGGTATTCGTATGTTTGGTACCACTTGATATTTGTGAAACAGAAGCGCTGAGTGATAATACAGAATAAGAACATCGTTAGTAATGCTGCTCCAAAGATGTATGAAATATTCCAAAATCCTCCAATATTGACCCATGTGTCTCCATCAAGTTTTAAGAGTAGGAACTCGGTATTGAAGACGAACATAAATGGAAGTATGGCTGTACGTAAATCGTATAAGAACCCTTGCAGACCTGTCTTGAGTGGATGGCTCTTAGCAATGGCTGCAGCTGCGTATGCAGCGAGACCTACAGGCGGGGTATCATCAGCAAGAATACCGAAGTAGAATACAAAGAGGTGAGCTGCTAGCATTGGGATAATGATACCAGAGTCACCAGCAAGTTGAGTGATAATGCCTGCCGTTAGTGACGCCATTACGATATAAGTAGCGGTCGTAGGTAGTCCCATTCCTAGAATAAGTGAAGCAAAACCAGAAAGTAGCAAGATTGCAATTATGCTGTTATCTGCAAAGTGGTCGACAGCATCAACAATCAACTGCCCTGAACCCATAGTTACAGAACCAACAATTATACCCGCAGCTGCAACGGCAACACCGATAGTTATCATATTTCTTGCACCACCGATCATACTGGCGATAAGTTCTTTTGCTGATTTAATTAGGCCTGCTTTGAGTCCGCCCTTCTTTTCTACCACACATTTGTAACAATTTCTTATGACAATTAGCACACAGAGGAATAATATCGCCCTAAAAGCAGCAAGCTCTGGCGAGCGTCGCTCAATAATGAGTTCATAAAGCATTATAATTATTGGGAGTAAAAAGTGTAAACCAGAGAATAGAACTTCGAAAAAGTTTGGTAGTTCTTCCTTAGGTAGACCTTTAAGCCCTAATTTGCAAGCTTCTAAATGGGTAATATAGATAAGAGCAATATATGATGCTACCGCAGGAATTATAGCTGCTCTAAGTACTTCAAAGTAGGTGAGGCTACAGTATTCTGCAATGATAAATGCCGCTGCGCCCATGATTGGTGGCATTAGCTGACCATTGGTACTGGCGGCAACTTCTACTGCTGCTGCCTTCTCAGCAGGGTAGCCTGCCTTCTTCATCAGTGGAATGGTAAACATACCAGTAGTCACAGTATTAGCAATACTAGAACCTGAGACCATACCTGTAAGACCGCTTGCTAGTACAGCCGCCTTTGCTGGACCACCTCTATAGCGACCTAGTAGGCTGAAAGCTAGGTTTACAAAGAACTCGCCGCCTCCTGATTTCTCAAGGATTGAGCCGAATAATACAAATAGGAATACCATATTTGCTGAAACATCTAGTGGAATACCGAAAATGCCATCAGTACCGATAGCAATTTTGCTCACAATATACGAAAGACTTCGAGATCTAAACTGCATGGCATCTGGGATGAATGAGGACTGAGCAAAGTTGCAGTAAAGCATAAATAGCAGGGCAAGAATTGTAAGCGGCCACCCTAGAGCACGCCTGCAGCCTTCCAGTAGCAGTAGGATAATACCTCCGCCCATGAGCATATCAATAGTGGTAGGATTGCCCATACGTGAAGCGATATCTTCATAGTATACTACCATGTACATAGTGCAGCAAATTGCGAGTAATGCAAAAAGTATATCGATGATTGGAAGTTTATTTGTTGCCCAGAGGCAGCTCAAACTTTTCGGCTTTAATTTCTTAAGCATTGGAAATGATAGAAATGCCAGAGATAGGGCGAAAGCAAGGTGAATCGCGCGAATAAATGCACTGTTTAGTAGTAAGTACTCAGGAAGGGCAAGCTGAAATAGTGTCCAACAAAGAGCTACACCTCCTGTAACCCATTTTACAGTACCTTTATGCTCGCGAGCTACCGCTTCGTGCTCTTCAAGTATACTTTCAGCCGATGTGCTATGGGAAAAATCTTCATCAGATTCAAAGTAATGATTGTCTGGATGTTTCTTATTC
Organism: Planctomycetota bacterium; assembly: GCA_965140405.1. Classification (GTDB taxonomy): domain Bacteria; phylum Planctomycetota; class SZUA-567; order SZUA-567; family SZUA-567. Next base: position 3,031,919 of record OZ223208.1, on the reverse strand, counting down.
ATAATATTCGTGTTTTCTATTTTAGTTGAATGGATACTCCTACTATATAGGGTATTTACTTCTAATGGCTATATTTTGTTGGAAAAAGACATAGGATAGGCTGCTAGAGCCTATCCTATGGATAAAAAACTATTTTATGATTCCTGCTTCCTTGAAGTACTTTGCTGCTCCTGCATGATATGGAGCGGACTTACCATCTTTAGCCATTGTTTCAGCGTCTAGGTTGGCTAGGGCAGGGTGGAGCTTTTTTAGTTTGTCAAGGTTGTCAAATACAGCTTTTACTGTTGTGTACATAGTATCTTCACTCTCGTTAGCAGAGCATACGATTGTAGTAAGCATGCCAATACTAGTAACTGTATCTGTTGTATTTGTCATATTTGGGTAGAGCTTTTTGACAGGGAGTTTAGTTGATGCAAAATAAGGCATAGATTCTAGAAGTTTATTGATCTCAGGACCTTTTATCGCAACTATGTGAACCTTGCGTTTACCCGCAGAAGCTTCCTTGAAAGAACCAGCAGGGTGGCCAACTGTGTAGAAGTATGCATCAATTCTACCGTCTTGAATCATCTTTGCACATTCTGCAGCATTTAGGCCTTCTGCCTTGATGTCATTTTCTGGATCAATTCCTACAGCTTCAAGAATTTGAATAGCGTTATGACGTTGTCCTGATCCTGGGTTACCGATATTAACAACCTTGCCTTTTAGGTCTTCAAGGCTATTGATGTTTGCATCGTCGGCAGCAACAAGAGTAACTACTTCTGGGTGTAGAGAGAATAGGAAGCGTAGGCTATCTTGTGGTTTGCCTTCCCATTCAGCAAGACCTTTTACAGCTTGGAACTGTCTGTCTGATTGTGCAAAACCTAGGTTTAGGTCTCCTGAAATAACATTATTAATATTATAAACAGAACCGCCTGTAGATTCTACCGATGCTCGAATCTTTCCATCTGTCGCTTCTTTAACAAGTCTGGCAACTGCGCCACCAGTAGGGTAGTATACGCCTGTTACTCCACCAGTACCGATTGTGATGAATTCAGCAGCATTTGCTGGAACAGCGATTACCATTAAACATAGGGCAACCAAAAGTGTTGACATGAACTTCATTATTCGCTCCTTTTATATAAGAAAAGTGAACACAAAAAACTGTATACCTGCAGTTAGGTATAAATTATCTTATTGCTTAACAAAAAAAGACCTGCTAGGAGTTACTAAATGTTTCCTAAGGTCAATTCAAGCTATTTTATATTCTTAATTTACAACTTATGCGACTTCTCGATTTTAGCGACTTCATTGCATTAAAGACTATTGTTAGTACTAGTTAAAAAGATTTGTTGCTAAAAACAAAAACTAGATAAATAGGCTATACCCCTGCAAATTGATATGTGATTTGTACATTTTAGTACATATTGGAAATTTGTCAAGGTATTTCCGGTTATCATGGATAGCAGCGAAAGTTTGAAAATATCTGATATTGTATGGTATTTCTGATACAGATAGATGTAGATATGGGTATATGATTGCATTTCCTTTGTGAGGAGACGCTTTATTGGTAACTATATAAATTTGTTGAGTGCTTAGAATGTAAGACTTAGCATAAGGTTGTTAGGATTGGCAATATGTTATTATTAAGAACTTGAAGGTGAGTATATGGTAAAAATATTTGAAACTGGAAAATAATATAGGTATTATCATATGGGTGTAGTGCGGCAGATCTTACGGAAAAGCTGCTAGCATCACAAACAGCTTAACTTTTAACAGTAGTAGAAGATTAGAGATTGGATAATACCGATAAAGAAGCCGAGTACTCCACCAATTATTTCGATAAATTTGAATTCTTTTTTCATAACAGAGAAGAGTATCTCTTCAATCTTTGAACTGTCAAATGCTTCTACCTTCTCTCTTACAAGATCACTAAAAACAACTCGTGACTCAAGCTCACTGGCAGCTTTTTCTAGAAACTCAGGAACCATCTCTTCAAGCTCATCCATGAGTACAGACTTGATCTTCTTTTTTAGATCATCGCTTAGGAATGTGGCAATCATTGGGTTGATTGTAGATATTTTGACATTAATGAAGTCGTCTATCTTCTTACCTGCTATATCGATAAATCCCTTGTGGAATGACTCGTCGTTGATGACTTTTTGAATATCATCGTGAGAAATGAGGTTCTTCTCTATAGTTTTGCCAAGGTTTTCTGCAAGAGCCTTCTGCCTCTTTGGAAAGATTCCTTGAATTTTAAATAGTAAGCAGTTGATAGGTTTCTTCGGGCGAAACAACATCTTTACGGCAACAAAGTTTGTCAACCAGCCAATTATTGCACAAACAAATGGCGCTACGAGGAATTTCCAATTTAAAATTAGTTCTGTAGTTGTCTCGTCAGACATATCTTTTAGTCCTTGTGATGCTTGTCCAGTAGTTACAAAAAAAGATACTCGCTAGAAAACATCCAGCGAGTATCATAATAATTGGCGGAGAGGACTGGATTTGAACCAGCGGAAGTCCGAAAACTTCACGGGCTTAGCAAGCCCGCGCATTAAGCCACTCTGCCACCTCTCCGCTTCAAACTCATGAGTTAATATAGTATGGCAATCCCGTCTAATGTCAATAACTATTATCGCTTTTTTAAGATTTAATTTATACCACTTGTCAAGTTGGTGTGATTTGAGGGAAAAACCCCTTTCATAGCTATTTAAATTTTAATTACATTATTATAAAATCTTACATGGAAGCACTAGGGGCTCCCATGTAAGAGATTATAAAAACATTAATTTTAGACGTTGTACCATGAATCTGCAAGTTCTCTAGCTTCTTGCTGAGCTTCTTGCACAATCTTTTCTTGATCACAATCAGGTAGATTGAGCCCTCCAGCAGTAACTGTATTAAATTCACCAAAGCCCATGAAACCAAATGATTGAGCAACGATTGGGGTGAGGTGATCCCAGCCAGCAGCTTCTCCTTCATATGAGCCACCACTAGCGTATAGCAGTGCAGCCTTGCCTTTAGTGCATAGACCTTCATACCCACCTTCTCCGGTTTTCCATGTTATGTCTTTTAGCATTACAGAGTCAAACCAAGCTTTTACAAGGGCAGGGTAAGAGAAGTTGTGCATTGGTGTCGCAAGAACAACAAAATCTGCATCTTTTACATCGTTGGCAAAGCCTTCCATCTTTTTTAGTAGGGCTTTGTCTGTATCACTAAGGGTTTGGCCAAGGTAGTTTTGGTTTATATATGCCATAATTCTTGGGTTATCAAAGTAGTCTGGAACGTCTTTTAGTAGGTCTAGTGTCTGTACCTCTCCTACAATCTTTTCTTTGAAAGCTGAGAGTATTTTTCCTGTATGTGAGTAATCATCTCTAGGGATGTACTGAACGATAAGTGTTTTCATATTGAACTCCTTTTCAGTGAGTGTTATAAATTCAACTTTTAATACTACTTACATATTTGTGTCGTTTTTTCTACAAGAACATTCTATTAATTTTTATTTTGCGAACGTAACATTATTGCACCTGAGAGTTAAAGCCAACGCTTGAGTGTATTTACTGAAATATTTAGGGTGTGAGCAGCTTTGAGGTGGCTGCCTCCTGCGAGTTCGAGTATATGACGCATATAGCTCTTGCGAATATCACTCTCTGGATGAGCGCTCTTGAGTGTACGTGGAAAGTACAGCTCTGAAAACTCGGGAATTTCAGTACTTGGTTCACTCTCTATCTCTTGATTGATTGCTTCTCTCAGGCTTATCTGCATATATGCAGAGCGTTTAAGTAGGTTTAGAAATTGGCGGATATTGCCTGGCCAGTTATATTCTGAAGCTGCTTTCCAGTCACTCTCATCAAGGGTGAGTGTATAGCCACTACTAGCTAGTTGATGAAGGAATGAGCGGGCTATAGACTTTATGTCTCCAAGTCTCTCTTTGAGACTTGGTACTCTTAGTGGGAGCACATTGAGTCGGTAATAGAGATCTAGTCTGAAGTTACCATCAGCTACCATCTTTGGAAGATTACCGTTGGTAGCTGCTATTACTCTTACATTTACAGGGCGTGGGGTAATGCTACCGAGTGGAACTATTTCGTTCTCTTCAAGAGCTCTGAGTAGCTGGGTCTGAGCTGAGATAGGGAGTTCTGCAAACTCATCTAAAAATAGAGTACCACCTTCTGCTGCTTCAAACGCGCCAATACTATCTTTGTTCGCTCCTGTATAGGCTCCTTTGACATGTCCGAAGAGTTTGTCATGAGCAAGGTCTGAACTGGTGCTAAGAACTGCGCAGTTTACAGCAATAAATTCTCCCTTTGCTCTAGGGCTTGATTCGTGAACAAGTCTGGCTGCAAGCTCCTTACCTGCCCCTGACTCACCTAGAATTAATACAGGTGCTTCTACCGGACCAACGAGTGATATTTGCTTGCGAAGTTTTTTTAGAGCAGGGCTATTACCAATAAGCTGTGTTCTTTCACCATTCTTTCGCCAATTTTCAACTTCATCTTGATCTTTAATTGTCGGCTCACTATGACCAGCCAGCTTTTTTATGCACTCTGTGTATGATTCAGTATCATCGTACTTGAAGTATCGGGATGCAGATGCTCTAATAAGATCGTGCCACCACTTGTGATCTTCTGGGATCTCTTCTGAACCGGTAGTAAACTCTCTTGCTAGTTCGAGGAGGCCTGTTATACGAGGGGTCTCTGTCTTGGTGAAGTACTCAGCTATCAGGGCTGAATTACTCTCTGAGTCTTTGAAGCAGGTTGTGCATGACTCTCGTAGTTCAGCTTCGTAAGGACTCATATAGCCACGTCCACAGAACCATATAATTTTATTTGAACTCTTACGCAATTTTTGCAGGGTCGCTTTAGTGCTGGCAAAATCTTCTCCTGCTCCGACACCACATATATAAATGGTTGATTCAGAGTACTTCTCTAGGGATTTTAGCGAAGAATGAAGGCGATTGGTACTTGTTGTTATTATCTTTGCTTTTGGGCAAGACTCTAGCGTAATTGCAGCTGATACTGCACCATCAGTACCAAAGGTTGTTATTATAATAACATTCTTATTCTTTGCCATTTTTTTGATCCTATCCTTATTAGATGATTAGTGTATTTTAACAACAATATTTTTAAAGTAAATAAAAATAATAAGTATGCGAAAATTATTGTGCTATGCATGGTTAGAAACGTATCCAGATATATATTATTAATGATATATTGGCTGCTTGAAAGTATTTGAATATTTAATATAATATTTTATAATTGTGTTTTATCGCATATGTTTATTTAGGAGATCAGAGTGGAAGGTATAGAGTATATTATTGTTGTGCAGTGCCACCTTGTGGTTGAGAGGTGCTCTGGGTATTTCTGTGAGAAGGCATTCAATGAGAGGGTTGATGGCTTTGCTGATCTCGCAAAGGATAAGAAGTACCGTGTGATGTATCTAAGTTGTGGTGGCTGTTGTGGCAGAGCATTGCAGCGTAAGGTTTCTCACTTATTGAGACTCATAAAGGCTAAGGAAGGGCTGACTCGTGATAAAATCGCCGTGCAGTTTGCAACCTGTATAACAAAAGAGAGTCATCATGCTGGCGTATGTCCTCATGTTGATTACCTGAAAGATATGATCAAGAAACTTGATATGGATGTTCGTGAGGATACTCATATAAGTTCTCTTTCTAAAAAACGTAGATGCGAAGGTGAGTATCAAGAGTAGTTGCTTTTTATTGGTGTAAGCAAACATCGCTTTGATTTTTCTGTTGGCACTAAAGAACATCTTTCTTTAGTGCCTATTAATTAATTACTATAAACCTTCTACTCGTTCTTTCTCGGATATTATATAGCTGAGTAGTTCTGCTGATTTAGCGCCGTATACTTTGATTTTTGCAGGGTCTATACTTATGTTGACCCACTGCAATATAATACGGTCATCTCCATCATGGATATGTGGCATAATGCCTGCAAAAGAAAAGCCTAATTTTTCACAATTCTCAACGAGGTATGGCGAGCAAGCTACCCCTAGTGGTATAAATATATAGACTGCGTCTCTATGTTCACTCTTGCACTGCCTTAAACCTGATTGAACCGAACCCAGGGTCTCCTCTCCGATTTTGTGAACAACTATAAAGGAGACATTGAGCTCATCTGGGAGTGGAAAAACGCTTATACCGCTCTCACCAGCAGGCGTACAGTCAGCGCTCTCTTCAATGTTTCTGGGCACTTTCAACCACTTATAAATTTTTGTTATCATGTCTTTATGATGAAGAGGTGGGTAGATAGTGCCAATTGAACGATCAAAGGCGTAGTAATGGTTGACGATGGTACCTTTTTCCTGCTTAGTAGTGGTTAATTCTTTTGCTTCCATCCCTGTAGCGGCAATAGCCAGCATCACTCCACATGGTCCAGAGCCGACATAATCTTGTATCGCTCTCTGTGAGTATATATGTGTGGTGACAGAACAGTCGAACATACCTTTATCGCCATGTGACTCAGCTATTCTGAGTGCATCTGCAGCAAACTTCTTACTCAGGTTTGGACATCTATATGATGGATCTATAAATGCGAGGCCGAGTTCTGAAACCCTTGTAATTGGATCGTGATACTTGAGGGCTTGGTGAGCAATCAAGTTACCGCTGTCGGCATCAAAGGTGACAATAGGTACGACCAGCCCTTCTTCAAATTTCTCGGTGAGTAAGTCTAAATTATAGAGTAACTCTTCTTGGGTATAGCCATAACACTTCCAAGCAAGGCGGCATATCTCTGGCAGGTCACTCTTGGTGGCTTTTCTACTTATACTCTCCTTGACTGTAGGCCTGATTTTGCTACGTCTGCGAGTCTTGGTAGGGACGAGTTGTTCAGGGATGGTCGTATTGTTAATCCTTTTCTTTAGTCTAGTCTCTTTGCCGTCTCTTCCGTGAACAAAATACTCTACAGAATCCATACTTTGCTCCATAAGAAATGTTCCGAGTCCTGGACGCTCCATGCTTTCAAGTGTCTCAGGGGTAAATCTCTCAGATTCATTCATATCAAACGGTATGCCGTTCTCACGTATTGAAGTGACTAGATAACCCTCTTCAATCGTAAACTCGATGTAGATGCGTTCTTCTTCTACTGATTCTTTTGAAAAATGTTGTACTGCATTACTGAAGCCTTCTTCGACAGCAACCTCGAGGTCGTACTTGTTCTTTTCTGTGAATGAAAGTAGTTCTGCTATTTGGGTTGCTGCACAGACAGCGTTACGGGTCATTAAGAGATTTACTGGGAGTTCTGTGGTTAGTAGGAATATCTTTGGAGAGGCTGGTTGTTCTGCTTGCATTACTGACTCCACTGATTGAAATAAAAAAGATGGTCGAATTCACAAGTGAGCTCGACCATCTAAATATGTGTTGTACTCAGGTCTTGTTTGATTTGTCATAAACGTCCTGTGTACTTGTCGAATTAGCATAATTATAAATATTAAAACTAGAAAATCAATATTTATAATAATTATCAAATTTGCTTTTGAGTGTAATCAATAAGTTTGGTAATCTTTATCCATTGTTATGGTCTAATAATTTTCTATTTTTATTTGGGGTGTTCTCATTAGTCATATCCAGAGAATCCAAATTATTTTGTTCAAGCTTGAACTGTGACATCAGGTTTGTCAATTCTTGCGCCTGTGCTGACATTGAGATAGCAGCAGCTGAGGTCTCTTCCGCATTTGCAGTGTTTTGCTGAGTAACTTGATCAATTTGTTGAAGTCCAATACTAATTTGGGCAATACCTTCTGCTTGTTCGGTGCTGGCTGTTGAAATTTCTCCAAGAATATCGGCAACTTTGACAACGTCAACAACTACACTGCCAAGAGAGTCCTGTGTGCTATGTGCAATATCAGCACCATTTGAGAGTTTAGATACTGTTTGATCTACAAGATCGGCAGTCTCTTTTGCTGCTTTTGCACTTCGGCCTGCAAGATTACGAACTTCTTCTGCTACTACCGCAAAACCTTTACCATGATGTCCTGCTCTAGCTGCTTCAACTGCGGCATTCAAAGAGAGTAGGTTGGTCTGGAATGCAATATCATCAATCATTTTCACAATTTTTGCAATCTCTTGTCCTGATTCTTGCATATCAACCATTGCGACAACCATCTCTTCTACGTCAGAATTACCCTTATCTGCTGTACGTCTAGAGCCAGATGCTAGGGTGTTTGCTGTCGTTGCATTCTCTGCATTTAGCTTTGTCTGAGAGCCAATATCCATGATCGAGCTATTAATTTCCTCAAGTGATGCTGCGGTTTGTGTCGCCCCTGATGATAGTGACTGACTTGCTGCAGCAAATTGATTTGAGCCATTTGTAACTTGATCTATGAGGGCAGACATAGTGGTTAGGGTTTTGTTCAAGCGTTCTTTCATGTCTGTGAAGGAGCGACCGAGTGTGTCATCCTTTGAGGCTATCGCAACATTTGCGGTGAAATCACCCGAGGCGATAGTTTGCGCCTCCCTGGCTTTCTTGTCAAGGTATATTCGTAAGCTTCCTGCTGCTAGGGTCATGTTACCTACTTCATCTTTTCTCTTATACATTTTTAGCAAATCTTTGGCATATTGCTTACTGGTTGAGGTATCACCCAAACTTGTACGTTGCAAGAAATCCATGATTACTTTTACCGGTACAATTACTAGTTTAGTAAGAAGATAGGTCAGACCTATACCAAGTAAAACTACTACTATTATACCACCTATTAAGGCCGTGTTACGAATTACTGCGACGCCTTCATTAATATCATTAATGCTTGCACATACTAAAATTGCCCAACCGGTAAGCTTTTCTATGTTGTAAGCAGTCATTTTCTCTTGATCACCTGTAGAGTAGTACTCGACCCCTTTCTCCGTTTCAAAGATATCTTTACCCCAAGCAAAATCGTTAATATTGTTCTTCATAACCAAGCTTTTATTAGGGTGAGCAAAGACGGTACCCTTATTGTCTGCAACAAATGCGTAGCCATTTTTGCCAATCTTGATAGGAGTAATAAATTTATCAGAGAATAGGGTGCAGTTTATCACTGCTGTGACAAAACCATTTGTCTTACCATCAATTTTTACAGGTGTTATGCATAGAAAAACTGGGCTACCATCCTTTTTACTTGCAAGTACATCAGAAATAACAGTCTCACCGCTAGACTTACTGTCTTTTACAAATTGTCTACTTGATAAATCCATCCCGATATTCGAAGGGCTTGACGATGCTATAATTACTCCATCTTTATCTAAAAGATTCAAACCTTCATAGTCTGAATATGACTTTATAGCTTCATTAAGAGCGTCGTTGACATGCGCTACATCCTTAGGAGTTGGGTTGGGATTTTCTAATAGTTTCCTGAGCTGTTCACGAGTTGCCTGGGCGGTTGCAGTCGCCTCAATACCGCTTACCCAGAGATTGACCTGTTTGTCTAAAAGGCTTGAAATTTGTTCGAGGTCTTCTCTTATTTTATCTTGTAGTACCTCAGCTGAAGTTCTGTATGACTGATACCCTAGTATAGCTATACATATTAAAATAAACAGAATTGTAGGAACTAAAAACTTCTCACGTAACATTATCTTCATCTCTATCCCTTATAAATTATATTAAAATCTAAAATTTTTAAATAATCAGCTTAATGCTATATAGCATAACAAAAGCATATTACATTTGATATATCATAATTAGTATGGTAATCCTAACAATGAGAAACAATTTTGTCAATTGAATATTAAGGCGCGATTTTGGCAAAGTGTATAAAATAATCAAACTATTTAATACAATTAAATAGTTCTTGTAAAAGTGAAAATGTCGTGGTTTTAACTAGATATTTTTTTGCTGTCGGTAGTATTTGCTATTTAATATAGTGTAATCTATAGTTTGTGGAAATTTTGTTTGTAATGAAATTGTGCTTGTTTATGTGGTTGTTAACACTCATATTATAGATGTAATTTTTTTTTGATTATAAAATCCGGCTTGTTTTTTTTTGCTATAATTTTACTATCATTTGCTGCTGTTGCTTGCGAGCTCTAAGTTTTTTTAGAATTTGAGGGAGTGGGTTGTTATGAACTTTTTGAGTGTAATTCGGAGATTAGAACTTTATCTTTGAAAAAAAATTTGATTTCATGAATAATATAATTTGTTGTGTAGGTTTGTATGAGACTTTTTGAGTTTTAAAAGTGATAAGTCTTTCTGGTGAGGAAAACAATGCAAGTTTATCAAAATCTATTTAAATATGAAAAACATGTTCGAAATGTAGGAGGTTTTGTTCTTGTACTTGCTGCCATTTATTTTAATGTTTGGTGGCTTGCATTCTTAGGTGTTTTCTCATTTGTAACAAGTTCGTACAATTACTGTCCAATGTATGGTATGGTTGGGGTGAATAAAGATGTGGCTAAACAGAGGTATTATTTGTCACAATTTCCTATTTATAACCCAGAACCAATATTATTAGGTAAAAAAAATGGTAAACTCACTTTTAAAAATGCAGCTGCTGTTGAGGTTTTTGAAGGTGTAGATAGTTTGGATGAGCTGTTTCCTAAAGATAGCTCTATTGCAAAAGTAATAGAGGAAAGTGGGAGTGTGTTCAATCAATTGGCATTTGGTAAACGAACTTATATGGTTCACTTTAAAGGAATACCAGAGATTGATTCTGTCTTGGTCTTTGCTTTGAATATAACTGATATTGTAGAGATTAACAAGGAGATTGTTGATACTCAGAAAGATATTGTATACAAAATGGGTGAAATAGGTGAGACCCGCTCCAAAGAGACAGGACAGCATGTCAAAAGAGTAGCAGAGTATTCATATATACTTGCAAGAGCAGCAGGACTCAGTGAGACGGAAGCAGATACTTTGAGAATAGCTTCACCTATGCATGATATTGGGAAGGTGGGGATTCCTGACTCTGTACTCAAAAAACCAGGAAAACTGGATGCAGAAGAGTGGGTAACGATGAAGACACATACTCAAATTGGGTATGAGATGTTGAGGAATTCAAAGAGACCGATTCTGAAGACTGCAGCTATTGTTGCCTATGAACATCATGAGAAATGGGATGGTAAGGGCTATCCTAATGGCTTGAAAGAAGACAATATACATATTTACGGAAGGATTACGGCTATTGCAGATGTTTTTGATGCTCTAGGTAGTAAAAGGGTCTATAAGGATGCTTGGGAGCTAGATAAAATACTCGATCTATTCAAGGAGGAGAGTGGAAAGCAGTTTGACCCTTCTCTAGTTGATTTGATGTTTGCTAACTTGGATAAATTTTTGGAGATTCGAGACAGTTACAAAGATGCCGAATAAGAGGTAGATAGTTATGTTGAATTTATATATCTTGTAAGAGTCATATGATAGTGGTGACTCGGTGTGTAAAATACACCTGCTGTTCTTGATTCTGGAGTTACTTCATGATGTCTTCTATCCATTCGTACAAAGTCGATGCTGCCTAGCAGACCTGCTGCATCAATAGTATCATATTTTGCTATTAGTCAGCTCCACTATAGCTTATTCTTTGCTTTTTTGACCAAATTTATAGTTAATATTCCCAAGGTTTTTACTTCTATCATAGGCTTCCAGCCATATATAAAGCAGTCACCATTTGCTAGCAATTTCATGTCTTCTAATAATCAATCTACCCTAAAATAAAAGATACTATTATAGTTGTAGCTATATAAACACAAGCAACTAACAGTGTTTAAGAAAATATAATACGTAATAGTTAATAATAATACATAACTATCCTTACTCTCCTTATCAGTGAAATTTAAAAAATGTGTTGGGTTTTTGGTACTGTAGGAGGAGATGCCAAATTTTTTTTATTAAAAATAATTAAAAGGAGGTCAACTATAACTGTAATTATCTTATATAGAGTCCGATAAAGTTCACTCAACGTCCTATAATATTGCTTGTGAGTCCTTGTCCTCTAATGTTTTATACTGAACTTGAAGCAAACTGGTTGCTTTTTTGAATATGGATTTTTATTAGTTATAAAAGGATGAATTATGAGCACAATTTCAACAATAACAAAAGTTATACTAATTACTACGGCGTTATGTTCAATTTCTATGGCTGAGGAAGTGGTAGTGCCTAATAAGGGCATTGATATATTTGCTGCGACGAAATATGAAGGTTATAAAGAAATTATAACACTTGATAAATTCATTGGTTCTGGGGCAGACATAAATGCTACAAATGATGAAGGACTGTCACTCATACATCTAGCTGCAAAATATAATCCAAATCCAGAGGTTATTAAATTGCTTGTCAGGTATGGTGCTGATGTAAATACTATTGCTGGCATCAAGTCTAATGATATTGGTGATAAGCTGAGTGGAACTCCGCTGTATTATGCACTGTGCTATAATACAAATATTAAAGTTATCGAGCTCCTCCTAGATCTTCAGCAGCAGGATAAACGTTATCCGGTATACAACTTGATGAAGTATGCTGTGCGAAATCCTAATGAAGAAGTTGTAGAAATTTTTGAGTGCAAACTGGTAAACGAACTCTTCCTCAAGGCAGCAGTAAATCCAAATACAGCTGTAATGGAGAAGTTTAGAACTGTTGGTGCAAATATAAATGATAAATATAGAGATGGTCAAACCTCTCCACTATATGAGGCTGTTAAAGCAAATAATATGAATGGGGTAAAATACTTGGTCTTTGCTGGAGCATACATGGAGGCCAAATATGAAGGAAGAAAATCTGTGCTTCTTGCAGCAGCCAGTAATGAGATGAATTATAATACAAGTAGGATAGTAAGTTTTCTAGTCAATTACGGGTGCTATATAAATGATATAGATGAGCACGGAAATACCGCTCTTCACCTTGCAGTACAACGTGCTACCTCCTTATACAAACAAGAATATGCATCTTATCCTCTAAGTGTAATCAAAGAGCTTGTGGACAATTATGCAAATCCAGCTATTGAAAATTTTGCTGGTGAGACTCCGCTTGAATATGCGAAGAAACATCTTAAGAATGAAGAGGGAGGAGTAAATCTGTCTGATGAGGTCATTCAGGTTCTTGAGCAAGCAGAAATAGATACAAAGAGACGACTCCTTGAAATGCAGGCATGCGGTTAACATAAATTACGCTAATTGAAGGTGGCTGTTAATACTAATTAGATGCTAATTAATAAGTTAAGTCTGTTGTTTAGAAACATGGAGGAACTTAATTTGCAATTAATATTTGTGATCTTTATATTCATAATTGGAGTAATAGGAGGCGGGGTAGGGCTTGCCTATATTTCCAAGAATAAATTTAAAGGTAAGAAAAAGTATATGCTTTTTATAGTTAGTATGTTCTTTTGTTTGGTAGCTCTGTTCGCACTACTTCACATACTAGCAACGCTTGTGTTGCTTATTAGTATAAAATAAAATAAGGATGTTTTGAGTGGAAACCGTTACGAAGTATTTATGTGTTCTTGTCATTATTTGTACAGCAATGACGGAGTGTTACTGCAGTGAAACCTTGAATGTAATGAGTGATAATGCTCAAAATGATACAATGTTACAACAAGTTAAAATTGCGGAACATATTAAAAAAGCTTTAGTTTGTGAGCCTGATATGGATTTTTTTAGTGCTTGTAATTTAGTATCTGGAGCATTGAATATATTGGATAAAAACTCTAATAGTGTCATAATAAAAAAAGGGTATGATATAATTGGTAACGATCCGGTAATGGTCTTATCTGCTGGTGATAATTCTGTTGATGGTTCAAAATACACAGCGCTGTACCACTTTGCCGTTTCAGAAAGTGGAAATATCTACTATATGGATATTGTTAAAGGTGCTGAATGGCGACTATTAATGACTTTAATTTTTACACAGGATAGTGTGCAGGACTTTCCTCTTGTTGGATGTACAGTTACTGGTGGTATGTATACACATAGTGGTCGTAGTGAGATAGAGAATAAAGCTCTTACTATAAAGCACTTACCAAGTGGCCTTTTGATCTTTGAGCTCAACCTCTTCAGCAGAGGTGAGAATATGGGTTTTTCTGGTATCTTAAATGTTGATGAATCAAATCATGCGCACTATGATTCTTCTTTTAATGATAGTGGCAAGTATAAGCTTGATTTTTATTTTAGTGCAGACGGTAAGGAAATTAGAATTGTTCGTGAGGGTGAGATGACGATTATACCAGACGGTGTGTATAGATATGCTCCAGGATGCATAAGTATAAAAGCGGCTACAGCAATTAAATTTATCGAGAGCCTTCCTTCCGTATTAACTAGTTTAAATATATATAATACACCATATACTATAGAATGTGTCGATACGTATAAGTATTCTGATTTGTGTGTAGGTGGATTTGTAATCAAAGCGAAACATACAGATTCTGGTAATTGCATTGGGAAATTTTTAGTCGCTGCTGATTTGAGTTCTGTTTACCGAATTGATGACGATCTAGGAGAGCAGGTTTTAATATTTAAGGATGGAAACTAGTCTCAGTAGAAATTCACAGAACCTTACTGTATATGGCATCATTTTTATATACATGCTAATATCATGTTGTATAGCTTATGCGTTAACTTATATACTAAAAGGCTTCGCTGTTTTACCTTTCCTGCTAGTATAATTCTGAATTGTCAGGTTAATATAGGTTGCTATATTAACGTAATAGCACTATAATGAATCAGGTTGGTGGATTGTTTTTTATTTAATAATAATATAGTGCTGGTATCAATGTTGCGATTTAGTTGCAAGAATACTAATGCTATTAGATTATAAATAGGATACTTTTTAAGACTCTGATTCCTAAAATGATAATTTTGATTTGTTGACTCTTTTGACGTTGTTGTGTAGATATATTTTTGATATGGCTTTTTTGAATACCTATTATTGAGCTTCATTGGTATAACTATCCTTTAGAATGAGGGGTAGAAAAAGCTGGCGTCTAATATTTATGTGTGTTGAAATAGATCTAAGTTTAAGTTAAAGATAAGTATTATGGATTTCGCAGAGGAGTGAGCTTTGTATAAAATGACAATAGCACAGGTGCATGCGGTGATTATGCTTGTGCTACTTATGCTATCTGGTAATTCATTTTCTCAGGAGCGTTTTTATTCGCCAGAGATGCCACAAGATATACGTGAGATACAGGAGTACGGTGCTCTGAGAGTCTCGGTTATGAAGTTTGATGTGCCGCCTTTTGTATTTGAAAAGGATGGAGTGTTGACTGGTTCTGATGTTGAGCTTGCACGTGATATTGCTGAATCTCTTGGAGTTAAGGCAGAGTTTGTGAGGACTTCTATAACATATGACGGTCTAGTAGATACCTTGATTGCAGATGAGGCAGATATAGTAATTTGTGAACTCAGTAAGACTATTAGTCGTGATAAAGCAGTATATTTTGCCAACCCGCATGTCACTTCTGGCTATAAACTAATACTGAGTCGTTTGGCATTAGCTAAAATACAAAAGAAACTCAAAGGACGGACTCCAAGTGATGAAGATATTTTGCGGTTGCTCAACTCAAAAGAGTTCACCATAGCTGCGATGAAAGATTCTACTGCTGACAACCTTATGACTTCTACATTCCTTAAGGCAACACTACACAGATTATCGACATCACAAGAGAGCTTCGCTTTGGTTTATGAAGGAAAGATTGCAGGAGCTGTTCTTCCATATTCAATACTTCTTTCGCTTTCTAACGAAATAAAGTCATTGGATTATAAAGTCCAAGAAGTCCCTCTTGATTATTTTGATCCATTAGCAATTGCAATAAATCCTAGAAAGCCTGATCTTCTCCGCTTGATAAATGATTATCTGCAAATAACTTTTAATAATAAAACTGCGACTGTGGCAGAGATCAATGAAAAGTATGCACTGGGACCAGATGATTCATCTAAAGTTGATGCTTCTAAAAGACCGCTGATGAGTTATATATATCTTGGTATTATATATGTAGTAGTGTTTCTGTTATTATGGGTTTTTGTGATAAGAAAGAAGCGCGAGACTCATTGGCTTTTAAATGCCTGGGTTGTTGTTAGTGGGATGGTTCTTGGTGGAATAACGGGAGTAATTTTGCCACAATTTTCTGAGTACCTTTTGCCTCCAACCAATATCTTTATGAACTTTTGGAAGCTTTGTGTACTACCAATTATGGCGACAGCAGTTATTACAAGTATTTACAGGTTACTCGCAAGTGGGAATAATTCGAGACTTATCAAGCGTATCGCCATAATAATTCCAACCGCTTTATTGTTGATTAGCATTCTTGGAGTATTTGCTGGAATAATTGGTCAGCCAGGGGCTGACTTTCCTCCTGCTGCCCAGCAACAGTTATTGCAGAACGTTTCTAATAGCTTCAAAGAAGGCGGTGATACCAATATCCTTGATCAGGTATTAGATGTTGCGAATAATATTGTAACTCCTAATCTTACAAGGGCTATGGCGGAGGATAAGAGACTAGGTGTGCTGTTTGTCTCTTTCCTCTTTGCTGTCATGCTGGCTCGGGGGAAGAGCTCGGGGCGTGACATTGTGATTAATGCCCTTGACTCGATTCTTGAGACCTTTACCAGGATGATCTGTCTGTCACTATATTTACTGCCTTTTATTCTTTTTGCGCTATCCTATGACTTTATTTCAGATGTTGGTATTGATCTTTTGATGGCGATACTGAAGTTGTCTTTGTGTATAAGTATTGCAGCTCTTTTGGTAATACCTTTTTCTATATTGATGTTGCGCATAAAGTTACGCCTTTCATTATCTGAGATACTTAGTGAATTTGGATCATTCTTTCTTGTGGCACTATCAGCGCGAAGTGCTATTATTGCTATGCCTGTTGGGATTGAGGCGTTCAAAAAGAATAACAAGCATGTTAATGGTGATCAGGCTGTGACAGTGCTTCCTCTAGCTATTCTTGTCTGCTCTCTGTCATATACGGTATTCTACAGTATTATGCCGATCTTTATCGCTCAAGTATTTGGGGTAGAGCTGGGAGTATTTGAATATTGCTTTATAATTGTAGGCGCTGTGCTCTGTACATTAGCAAGTATCGGCTCAGTGGGTCTCTCATTTATAATGTTCCTTTCAATTACCTGTGTACCATTGAATCTTCCCCTTGAGCCTGCGTTTATTTCTGGGGTCGGAGTTATTGCGGTACTTGATCCGGTGTTATCACTTGCTCAAGCTATTTTCAGCTGCGGTATGACAACTTTCTTGATAGATAAAAATAAGATTTCTTTGAGAAATGAAGCTGAGGGTTGAAAGTTGTAGTTGGTAAATGTGTATTTATTCTTAAGTGCCAGCAGTAAAGTTGAAATAACTCTCAAAGTAAGGGAATAGTATGAGCTACATTCTGACGGAAGAGAAATTCATAAATGCTTGTAATGAACATGGAGAGATTTTGGCGAACTACTTGGTTCGGTCTTGTGATGGGAATAGTGACCAAGCACTCGATCTACTTCAAGAGGTCTTTTTGCGGGCGTGGAAGGGGCGTGAGAGTTTTAGAGGTGATTGCTCACTCAAGAGTTGGTTCTTTACGATAGCTATAAATGTCTTTAGGGAGAAGATTAGGCGCAAAAAATTGGTTCGTTTTGTAGCTGAAATACCAGATGTTCAAGGACGTGCCCAATGTCCTTTGGCTAGTAGTATCGCTAATGAAGTGCAGACCAGAATAAACGAAGAGTTTGCAAACCTACCCAAAGATCAACAAGAGGTATTCGATCTAATTAGAAATCATGGAATGAGTTATAAAGAGGTCGCAAATGAGCTTAATCTTACTGTCTCATCAGTGAGGATGCGTCTTCATAGAGCCAATGTTGCACTAGTTGCTGGCTTGCAGGATATGAAGGAGGTGCTTGATGGATAGAGCTAAGGCTGAAGAGCTACTAAGTGATATGTTGGCTGGCGAGATTTCTACTCAGGATTTGGATAGACTTCTAAGATATGAAGAGGAAAATCCAGAGTTTGGTGAGTATCGTGTGGATTTAGAGACTGCTTGGGGGCTGGGAGAGGGTAAAGTAGGTAGTGATAGTATTGGTATCGCTAATTCGATATCAGCAATTCTAGATAATGTATTAAATACTATTTCAAAAGACAAAAAAAGTAATGTTATCAATTTTTATACGCTTGACCAGCTATTTGCAGCTGGATCAGGATCGGTAATAAATGATATTGATGATAATACAGCCAAAGAGTAGTCACTCTTTAGCATAACTATTTCAGGTAATCGTGGTTGGAAGGATTCATATTTACCGTACAATATTGTAAATATAATATAATTATTTATGAAACAGATACTGAGGTAATGTGTCTACATAATTATGTGAAGGGTTATTCGTAAACGTCATTGAAGATGAAGAATGTCCAGAAGAGTAATCTGTTAAATAGTGGCATTTTGTAATTATCAATTGTACTTGCAAGCCGCGCTTTAGGTGTTGATTGATGAGGGAATTATGATGGATAGAGCAAGAGCAGAACTAATTCTTACTGATGTACTTGCTGGTGAAAGCTCTGCGCAGGATCTCGATGAGCTTTACAGGTATGAATCTGACAATACTTATTTTAGTAAGTACCGTGAGAGCTTGGAGATAGTCTGGGGCTTAGGTAGTTCGGAGGGCTTTAACCCTTATACTGGTAGTGAAATTTTTATATCTAGGTTGAACAGCATTGCCTCGAATGCCGTCGCATCGAGAAGAAAAGGTGCAAAGTTGTCTTTGGACTCATTAGATCTACTCTCTGCAGCCGGTGCAGATACACTGGATGTTGATAATGATATAGAAAAATAGTTTATATGGAATATGTGGAACAATCTCCCTAGTAGTGCGTCTATAATAGTATAATAATGAAATAGCAAAAAGGCATGGATATTTAAGTTTTAAATAATACATATTTTGATAATGGAAATTAAGATGGATAAGAAAAAAATTATTTCTACTTACTGTGATTATATAGTAGTGAGAAATTGAGAGTCAGCGATGGCGTGAGAATCCTAGCACTTTATGGGTGGCTATTAGTAGAATAAAATACCTACTAATAGGTAAATTTAAGGATCAACGGGGAAAACTTATATAATTGGAGATATTTTTGGATGATACAAAAAAGCTTTCAGACGATGAACTAAGCGAAATTAATGGTAGTACTTTATATGTCAGTGTAAATGGAGGAGATCCGATCAAAGCTACACCAATGTGTAGTGGAGGAAGGTTGAACCTTGAATATAGCGAAGGGGGAGTCAAGAAGCTATATGATACCGGTATTGGCTTGGGTGCTACAGATCTGGTTGGAACTGCGGCTTATTTTACGTTGTTGACTGTTGATTCGCAAAATATAATTAACTTTACCATTAACATTAATACTGAAGAATAGTTATATAGTATTTACTGAAGATTTTTATTGATAGGTTGGCTTATAATTTTGAGGGTAATACGATGAGTAAGAAGAAAATAGAACAGAAAGATCTCGATACTATAAGTGGCGGAACTGTAAATAGTAAAATGATCATAGGTGAAGATAAAACGGTACCAATACCCGAGGATCTTCTAAAAGACAGTAATGGTATTGTGATTGAAGGTATTCCCCCTGTAAGTAAAGGGTAGTCGTTAGAAGAGAGGTAATAAGATTATGTGAACCCTTAATCGCATATTAAAGTTGAAGATTGTCATCTTGATAAATTTGTTGGCTGAATAATCCATGATGGCGGTATGGCTATATCTATTGATGGTGATAATCTTGTTGGAGTAATAAGCAATGAAGTTATTACTATGAGTGTTACTGATTGTAAAGAAGCCCTTATAGAAGAAAGTTTTTCTTAGAAAAGTGTTAATAAATTTTTAGCAATAACAAAGAGTGGTAGTGAATATGATTTCAGCCAAATTAAAGAAACAACAGGTATTGATTTAGGAAGTATTATAAAAAATAACTTTTAGCAAGACCATTTAATATAATGATTACTTTGGGAATACATTGAATTTTAAAGTGTTATTTGTATACTAATGAAGTGTATGTTTGTGCTGTATACTATGATCTGTTATTTACTATAGCCATATCTATATGATACTTTATGTTAAAAGATTCTATGGAAAGAATTGTTATCTTATGTCACAACTTTTTAGGAAAAAAGCTTTAGAGAATATAAGTGCTCCAGATGATATTGACCAGACTATGCGTTTGGCGGATCGTAAGGGATGGATCGCTTTACTTTCACTCGTTGTATGTCTAGTATTTGCAGGTTTTTGGAGTTGGTATGGTCGGATCCCTGTGACTGTTTCTGCTGGCGGACTTATATTGCGTGAGGGAGGTCTGAAGGGTATCGTAACTATTGGTGAAGGCCAGATCGAAGAGGTCTTTGTCAGCCTTGGAGAGAATATAAGGCGTGGACAGATAGTTGCTCGTATCTATAGACCTGATATGCTTGAAAAACTTCATAATGCTTACCAAGCCCTTGAGAATGCCAAAGAGATACATGAAAAACTTGAAAGTTTTGTAGATGATCGGATTAGTATTCATGACACTCTAGGCAAGGAAAAACTCAAAAGCCTAAGGATTCTTTCGGGAAAGCTCAAAGAGCAAGAAGATTTTCTAAGTGAGCATTTGGAGCATATGCAAAATCTTAGAAAGAATAAGATAATTACACCGGTAAAGGTTCAGGAAGCTAGAGTAGGTCTTACAGATATTATCAATCGTATCAATACAACTGGAATCGATACGATTAATTCGATGAAAGAGCAGTATGAGGTAAAGAATGATTCAGAGATCGAAGTACTTAAAAGTGCAGAGCAGGTAGCAGAGCACCAAAGGGAAGTGGCTGAATTACTAAAGCAGATAGAGATCAACTGTACTGTTGTGTCGCAGTTGAGTGGTAGGGTTGTAGAGATAAGAACAAAGCCAGGTAATGTCGTAAGAAAAGGGCAGATTATTGCAATGCTCGAGAATCCAGATGAAAAAAAGAGTGCAGTGTTTTTCTTGAGTGGTGTTGATGGCAAAAAGGTCAAATCTGGTATGACTGTCAGGGTCTATCCAAGTACTACAAAGAAGGAGGAGTATGGTGGCATAATGGGGCTTGTTACATGGGTTTCGCCTTATTCAACTTCGCCTGAAACACTTACAGAGCTCCTTGGGAATCAGACTATGGTTGAGCAGTTTATAAAGCAAGCAGAGAGTTCGCCAATAATTGCTGTTGTCGACTTAATACCAGCAGCTGATACCGTCAGTGGATATCGTTGGACATCCTCTTCTGGTTCTGATACTACTATTGAAACAGGAACTATGGTTCAAGGAGAAGTTACTGTGGAAAAAAGACGGCCGCTTTCTCTCGTACTTCCAATAATAAAACATATATTTGGGATGTGATATGACAACAGAAGAGTCTACACCTCAAGTCTCAGAGCTACCTCGTGGAAAATCTTTTAGGGCTCGTACACCTACCTTGCTCCAGATGGAGGCGGTGGAGTGTGGTGCTGCGGCTCTGGGAATAGTTATGCACCATTATGGTGTATGGGTATCGCTTGAAAAACTGCGTGTCGAGTGTGGAGTAAGCAGAGATGGTAGTAAGGCTGGTAATCTTATCCGTGTTGCACGGACATATGGTTTTGAAGCTGATGGCTATAAAGTTGAAGCCGCAGAAATATTTCAAGATGCTGGAGACCTTCCATGTATTGTCTTCTGGGAGTTCAATCACTTCTTGGTTGTTGAAGGGTTTAAGAAGGATAAGGTCTTTCTTAATGACCCTGCATGTGGACCTAGAACTGTATGCTGGGAAGAGTTTGATAAGAAGTTTACTGGTGTTGCGTTAGTTATTAAAAAAGGTGAAAGTATTAAGAAGACTGGGAAGAAGCCCGCTTTATTAGGTGGGCTTCTTTCTCGTATTGGTAGAGGTAAGTCGACATTGATCCTTGTCATCCTTGCTAGTCTTGCATTGGTGATACCTGGTATTGTAGCGCCAGTATTTAGCCGCATATTTGTTGATGATATCATGGTTGGAGGCGCGGTCGACTGGATATGGCCACTCCTCGCTGGGATTGGTGCAACCTTTTTTATAAAGACTATGCTTAGCTGGATACAGGGGTACTATCTTCTCAGGCTTCAGACGAGTCTTGCAGTAAAAGAGTGCTCAAGATTTATGTGGCATATAATGCGTTTACCAGTGCAATTCTTCTTACAACGTTATGGTGCTGAGATAGGTACTCGTGTCTCGCTCAACAACCAAGTAGTCTCATTTATCAGTGGTGAACTTGCAAGTGCTGTTGTTGGGATGCTCACTGCGGTGTTTTACCTAGTGGTTATGGTGCAGTATGATGGCTTTCTTACCTGTTTGGCAGTCTTGGCTGCGCTTATCAATGTGACAAGTATTCAGTTATTCTGGCGGTGGCAAACAGATGTCAATATGCGTCTCCTGCAAGAAGGTGGCAAGCTCTCTTCGCTAACTATGGGTGGCTTGCAAATGATGCAGACGATAAAAGCATGTGGACTTGAGGACGACTTCTTCAGTAAGTGGTCAGGGTATTACTCCCGCTATACCTCTATTGGTAATCTCACAACTCAAAAAATAGCACTTTACAAATTGATTCCCGGTATCTTTATGTCACTAAACTCGGTGGCGGTCTTGATTGCAGGCGGGCTCAAGGTAATGTCTGGTGAACTATCTATCGGAGGCTTGCTGGCTTTTCAGATGCTCTCGGGAGCTTTTCTCGCCGCAATTGGGCAATTTGTCGGGCTCGGGGGATCTTTGGCGTCAATGAAAGCAAATATAAGTAGAATTGAAGATGTACTCGCCTATGAATCAGAGGATATATTAAACCAAGATGATAGCAGGGTGGTAAAGCGTATCTCGGGAAATATAAAAGTGGAGAATGTTACATTCGGTTATAATAAGTTCGAACCTCCTGTTGTAAAGAACTTTTCGTTAGATCTCAAACCAGGAAAGCGCATTGCACTTGTTGGGAGTTCTGGTAGCGGTAAGTCTACAATTGCGAGAATAATATCTGGATTACTCACCCCTTGGGAAGGGAAGGTGCTCTTTGATGGGCTTGCAAGGGAGGACTATGACAGGTCGGCTCTAACGAATTCACTCGCTGTTGTTGACCAGAATATATTCTTGTTCTCAGGAACGATTAAAGAGAATTTAACACTCTGGGATGATTCTATTACTGAGTCTGAGATACTTCAAGCAGCAAAAGATAGTTGTATTTATGAAGACTTGGTAAATAGGACTGGTGGCATTGATGCTACTGTTGTTGAAGGTGGTAATAATTTTAGTGGAGGGCAGAGGCAGAGGCTTGAAATTGCCAGAGCACTCTGTAAGTCACCAACTATACTAATACTCGATGAAGCGACAAGTGCTCTAGACCCTATGACTGAAAGCTTGGTGGATAATAGTTTGAGGCGTCGAGGGTGTTCTTGCATTATTGTTGCGCATCGTCTCAGTACAATTAGGGATGCTGATGAAATTATTGTTCTTGAGAAGGGAGAAGTAATTCAGCGGGGAACTCATGAAGAGTTGCTTCTGGATGAGAATTCCTACTATGCTAAACTGATATCGGATAACTAATACATATGCCAGAGATGTCTAAAACATTCAACAAAGTATTCGCCAACGCCACAAGTATTGAGCTTCGTGGGAATAGACCATATTGCACAAAGAAGTCCGCGTTATACCTTGTGAATGAAGGTGTTGTAGATGTGTTCTATATTCGCAGTGCTGGGGATTTGCTTGCACTGTCTTCATTCTCTAGTGGTATGGTACTACCGTTTCCGGCTGGGATTCAGATTAGTGGGAGAGAAGGTAGCTTTATCAAAGAAATACCACTATCAGAGTTGAGTCGCCTCGATCTCAGTAAGAGTGATTTAGAGGTATTACTTTTCCAAATTAGTAAATTTAATGAGCAATTTATTCAACAGTTTGTCTCAGAAGTACCTACGGGAGTTTCTTATCAGCACACTAATATAGAACTTGATGATGGAGAGATACTTGGTGGTGAAGAGTCTCCAGCCCTTATCAACGTATCTGGAGAGGCGAACTATTGTGGGCAGTTATTACTGGAGCGGGATAGTCAGGTTATTCTTTCTCGCAGTTCGTGGTTGACTGCTATTAACAAGATTCAAATATCACCAATTGAAGCAGATACTCAAACACTTATTGCTGGTATATCTCAATTACATAGCTTTATCCTATCAATTCTTTCGCATGTAGAAAAGCAGGTTGATGATGATTGGTTTGATAGAATTGCATCACAGAGTAGTAGTGACAAAGAGGTGTTTCAAAAAACGCTATCACTGCTATCAGGGGTAATGGATAGTGAGAGCAGTATAAGTTTGATAAATGATGAGTTGGCTAGTGTTTGTTATGAAGCGGCATCGGTAAAGGGTATTACTCTAAATCAAGATAAGTTGAAAGTTACAAAGAGTGTAGAGGCATTTGCCGCTAATTTTGGTCTGCGTTGTAGAAGGGTAAGACTAGACAATAAATGGTATAATTCTGATGCTGGGGTGTTTATAGGGATGATGTCAGGTAGACCGGTCACACTTAAACCTCTCAGTGATAATTATTATTACGCTTATGCTGGTGGAAGCTATTCAAAAGTAACACCAAGTGTTGCAGAACAAATAGAAGGTTTTGCTTGGAGTATATTTGACTCGCTACCTGATGATAAGGTGAAAGAGCGCGATATCTTCAAACTTGCTTGGAAAGAGGGGCATAGAGATTTAGTATGGGTTGCACTACTAGGAATTGTTATAGGACTCCTTGGTATGGCTACTCCTGCGGCAACAGGTATGATTATTGGGCATGTAATTCCTGGTGGAAAATACAGTATGCTCCTTGAATTTGGGCTTGGGCTTTTTGTGGCAACTGTGGCAAGTTCGTTATTCGCTCTCGTGCAAGGTTTTTCGATGATGAGATTTACATCGAGAAGTTCATTCAAACTACAATCAGCGGTATGGGATAGATTGCTCTCTCTACCGGCAGCTTTCTTTAGTAGGTATGATGCTGGTGATCTTTCCTCTAGAGCGCTGGGTATAATTGCTGTAAAAGATATCATATCAAATAATTTATTGTCTACTATGCTCGGTGTAACTGTTGGTGGATTCAATGTAATTGTCGCTGCGATGTACTCATGGAAGCTTACCTTGGTTGTGATAGGGTTTGCTGTTGTAGGTAGCGCTGCTGGGCTTGTACTATCGTTGTATCAGTTACGTTTTCAGCGCAAGGTTCAGAAAGTAGGTGGTGAGATTCAAGGCTTGGTACTGCAGCTGATAACTGGAATATCCAAGATAAGGGTTGCTGGGGCAGAGGTGAGAGCTTTCTCAAGGTGGAGTAGCTTGTTTGCCAAACAGAGAAAGTTTAGCTTTGGATACTCAATATTTTCTCAGATCTTTAGTATGTTATTCTCCTTGATGCCACTTGTCCAGACAGCATTGATATTCTACCTTATAGTCTCGAGTGATGCTGATGATAGACTTTCAACCGGAAGCTATATGGCATTTACCGCAGCAGCGGCTCAAATCGGTTCGGCGATAAATTCGTTCTCTGGAACTGTCATAGCACTAATACAAGCATTGCCGCAGTATGAGAGAGCTCGACCAATTTTGCATGAGAAAACTGAGCATTCAAATAATACCTTGGAAGCTCCGAGTCTGAATGGTGATATCGAGCTCCGTGGTGTCTCTTTTGGCTATGATGAAAATAGTACAATACTCCATGATATTGATTTTAAAGCGGAGGCTGGGGAGTTTGTGGCTATTGTGGGGTCATCTGGAGCAGGTAAGAGTACTGTCTTACGAATACTGCTTGGGCTAGAGAAGGTCTCGTCTGGTATGGTACTATTTGATGAACTTGATATATCTACTCTAAATGTATCAAGTTTGCGAAAACAATTTGGTGTAGTCTTGCAGGGTGTGGGGATCATGCAGGGGAGTATATTCTCTAATGTCTGTGGTGCGCAGAATTTGTCACAAGAACAAGTCTGGGATGCCTTGGCACAAGCAGGTCTTGCAAATGAGATTATTGAGATGCCGATGGGGATACATACAGTGTTACCGCAGGGTGGAGGTGTACTATCTGGTGGACAACAACAGAGGCTCATGATAGCTAGAGCTCTGGCTTCAAAGCCGAAGATGTTATTCTTTGACGAAGCTACTAGCGCGCTTGATAATAAGTTGCAAGCTGAGGTGTCTGCAAATATAGAAGGTTTGAAACTTACGAGAGTTGTGATAGCTCACAGGTTGAGTACCATTAGAAATGCGGATAAAATATATGTTTTTGATAAAGGGCGCGTTGCACAGGTTGGTAGCTTTGACGAGTTACTTGCGGATACGGATGGTATTTTTGCTCAACTATGTAGAAGACAGGTGCTATAGAAAAGGGCTAATTAATGTTTAAAGAAAAAATATTCTTAATTATTACCATTATTTTCAGCATTATTTGCTGTGTGTGGTTTTTTAAACTGACGGTGGAGGCTCAAAAACGCTCCTCTATACTTGATGAGTCTTCTACTAATCGAGCAAACAATGCCAGAGCATCAAAATCACAGGATATCCTTGTCGGAGTTGTGGCTAACAGTAATGCGAGTAACCCTGACCATATCGTAAATGCCGTAAAGATGGCTGCAAAAGAAATTAATGACTCTGGATTCATAGGGAAAAGGAAGATCAAGCTTATTATTAGAAATGATCAAGGGAAGGTTGATGAGGCAAGAACAATCGCTCAAAGTTTTGCTGATAATTTAGATGTAAGCTATGTAATTGGGCATCTGAATTCAACAATTGCGGTAAAAGTTCAACCTATATACGAATTTTACGGGATACTCTTTTTTACTCCTACAGCTAGTACTCCAAGTTTGAGTAGAAATGGTGCAAAATACTTCTTCAGAAATTATCCAAATGATAAAAGAATAGGAAAGTTTATTAGTGAATTCTGTCAATTTAATGGCTGGAAACAGATTGCTGTTGTTTATCCTAATAATGTGTACGGCAAAGGTGTAAAAAACTCTATAGAATCATCGAGTGATATTAATGATGTCGAGATTATAGCACGTTATTCATTTGACCTGTTTAGAACAGACTTTGTAAAACCTGTAATGGAGTTAAAAAAATACCATACCTTTGATGCGGTTGTGGGTATTTTTGATCATGAAGATCCAGGTAAGGAATTTATTAATGCAGCGATAGATGTAGGCCTTGATGTCCCAATAATCGTGACACCTGACCTTGCTGAGCTTGACTTTGGAAATATTACCAGTAAATATCCAGAAGTTATCTATGTACTTGATGTAAAGCCTAGTCTGAAAGAGCCCTCAAAGTTGACCGCAAAATTTGTTGATGACTTTAAAAAAGAGTACAATGAAAACCCAAGCTTTATAGCGTACAACTCATATGATGCATTATGGGCTATAGCGAATGCTATTCATGAGAATAAGTTTGCGGCCCAAGATGTTGCTGCGTATTTACACAACAATAAGAGTATTGAAGGCGTTGCCGGTATCAATACTTATGATGGAAATGGCGATACCGATAAGCAAATAAATGTGGATCATTATTTGCCACAAAAGTAAAGGCGTTTGTATACGCTCTGAAGTAATTAATTGAGATACTTTAGCGCATTTTCGGTATAAGTATTGCCTGAGGTTGTTGTGCAGTAATGACTATATTTGAAGTAATGTTACTAGTGAAATCTGCCACGAATTTTGTATTTTCTGCTTCATTTTTTTGACGTATTGTTTTAGGAAAAATAGCAATATATTAAGAATAATCTCTTACGTATTCTTTTAAGAGCGTTTTCGCATCGTCATTTCATATCTTTCATGTTCCCCGGTAACTCCTGTACAATACCATTTTAGTAATAGTAATTCCATTCTCATAACAATGTTGAGAATGACAAGGTTAGTAATGCCGTAGTAATAGAGCCGGTAGTTATTGTTGTGCACGAATAAGGACACTTGTGTTTAGGGCGTGGAAGTCGATTTTTTGCTGTTTCAGAGAGAAATATAAGAAGGCTTTTGAACTTTTAATAGATTTTTTTAAAAATTATTATTATGAAACCAATATGTGTATTTCGTTGAGCATTGTAGAGTTACGGTTTTTGGATGTGGAGGGTTTTTGTTTATTTAAGCCAAAGGGCTAATTATTCTATTGACAAGAGTACTTTGTGTTATATACTTTGAAGCATATACTCAAGACAGTGGGAGGCTAGGAAGTAGTATGGCTTTGCGTTTTTGGCAAGACTTGCTCTGTTTTCTATGATTTAGGTCGTATTTGTCTTTTGTTTGTGCAAATTACGCCTTTTGGCTTTGCTAGTGAATGAATGTAAGTTGTGTTATGTGTGCTTATGTTGTTAAATAGTGTTTATTGTTGAAAGTTTAATGCAAAGGTGTGTAGATGCTTTTAGTTGATGGGGTTTGCGTTATGGTATGTTTGGTGTGATTTGGGTGTTTTGGGATGGTGTCTATATATTACGCCTATTGGCTTTGCTGTGTTGTGTCGGGTTTTAGTGAGGTTATTGGTGGGTTTAATTGAAAAGGAAGGAAATATGGAAATGGAGAATGCTATGCTTGGAGAATCAAACATCGTGTTGAAGCCGCCTTAGAATGAGGTGTTGTTTTAGAGCCTGCATGAAGTATTTAAGTGGGCTGGATTAAAAATTCAAATGTTGTATTTAGAAGTTTGATTGAAGTTATTAATAAAAATTTAATTTGGAGATACTATTATGAAAATGTTACAAAAAGTGAGCTTTATGGCTCTTGTGGCAATGGTTCTTATTTTGGGTACTCAGTGTGATTCCCTTGCCGATTCTGGGGTGATGCGATATAGAGTTACTCAAAATGGTGCAACAATTACTCCACGCATTAGCTTTGCAGCTGATAGACTGAGAACAATTCCACGTCCACCAAACAAAAGATGTGGTAAGGCTGCTGGTACAATTAGTGGTGCAGTACAAATACCGATAGATACCGATGATTCAAGTGGAGTAGCTTGCTGTTATTCACTTGTTAAGGGTTTTTGGCAACATGCAGGTAACGCTGAATTTCATCAAGGTGCTGGATATGTTGTGCTTCCTGTATTAATTCTCAATGATGATTCAGTGGTAAAAGTTGAATCTGCTACTGGTAGTAAATTGTCAGATGTACCAGTGCGTGTTGTAAATCCTATTATGAGGAATGAACCGATAAGTGCAGATGTTGACTCTATGTGGTTACCTGAGACAGACGGTAGGTATCTTGAAAGCTACTCTATGCTATTTAATGACCATAGTTCGTATACTTTTAAGAGTGACATGAAGACTGACTCACTAGGTAGCTACCATTTCAATGTCCCAGCAAGTTACCCACTGCAAGCAATTTATGCCGCAAAGTATAAAGGCTTTTGGCATTATAGTCAGGAGAATATTACATCATTTCCTGCAAACCGTACATTAATAATGCCAGCTGAATCATCACTTACTCTTAACTATCTAGGTAATAAGCCAGCAAATATACAAGTGATGATCGCTGATCCCATTGATGATAGTAAACTATTAACTGCAGATAGATTTGTAACGAACGCAGCTGGAGTCGCAAGTTATGCAATTCCAGCAGGTACAAGTTTTAGATTTGCTTACCGCAATGATCAAGGAAATCTTCTATACTCTTCAGTATTGACTGCACCGTTCAATGGCTCTGTTATTGTTAGAGCACGAAATAATCCAGAATTACTTGCTCCAGCAGATAATGCGAATTTTTCAACAGGTCAGATGGTTAGTTTTGATTGGGGAAATACCCTTAATGCCGCAAAGTATCTTTGGTTCTATCGCCATAATGACGGTAGTTGGTACTATATGGATCGTCAAGGTTATACTCAATTGAATATATCAGGATTTCCCAATGTAGGTAAATGGGACTGGATGGTTATGGCATTGGATAGTGCTGGTAACGTTATTGCACAAAGTGAAGAAAGAACAATCAATATTACAGCAGCAACAACATCTGCAGTATCAAAGCGTTCACTTGCAGTAGCGTCAATTTCAAAAGAGTCCTGTGAAGTACTTGACTTCAGTAAAAAAGTAGAAGATCTAAATCTTCCATCAGGCATAGTAATTGCAGATAAAGACAAGAAATAAGGATTTAATAAGTAAAAATTAAAGCTATGGCGGTATAATTTATTATAAACATTGAAGTTAAATGATTCAGGGTGACTGTATAAGGTCACCCTGTTTTAATTATAAGTAGTATTAGATAAGTGTTAGATATTCTTGCTACAAAATTTAAGTTATCATTAAAGATTTTAAGATTATGTCCGTAAATAGAGATAGTTAATCATTCAGATTATATTAAATAAATATTTTATGTTTGTTGTTGTGCTAAGGTCTAATCTTTAGCCAATTAATATGGGGATTATTATGCCAAGCAATCTAGAGCTTTTGGGAGATGGTTATAGTTCTATTTCAAGTAAAGGTAGCCGTGATTTACAGTCAACGGAGTCAATTCCTCAGGAGAAATTATTTAAGCGGGTTTCGGAATTATTGAATAATGCTGGGGTCACTATAAGGGGAAGTGGTTCTTTGGCTCTTGATTTAGACGAGAATGGTAAGATTGAGTTAATTGGTAATATTGAGAACAAAGATGTGATTGCTGCAGCTTTGGAGGGTGATTCTGAACTCTTGGCAATTCTTAAAGATAGTTCACCGAGTGCAGGGAATAATTCTACGGCAAGTACCACTAGTAAGTGGTCACAAGAGGCATATTGTGTTGAATTAAATGGTAAGGTATTTGTAGAAGATTTAGGTGAGTATCTTGATACTACAGTTAATGAGGAGATAACTGGTAGTTATTATGGTGAGTTCAATACAAGCTTTAAAACAGATGAGTTTGGTTTTAAAGAGGATTCTGGTGCTGACTTCGCATTTACGGACTGTATGTTTGATGACCGTGAAGAGCGTGATGAACTATTTAATTATATTAAGGATAAACTGTCAGAAAATATTGAAGGTTTTAGCAGCATGGCAGGAATGCGTTTTGATTTAGTTAATGAGGAAGTTAATGGCAAGATTAAACATAGACTAACGGTAGAGAGTGCTAATGGTGAAGAGTCTGACCGGTTAGCTGAAGATGTTTTAAATGAGAATACTTATATTGAGGATACTTTTATTGAGGCGAAAATGTCTAAAGGTAATAAGGATTGTGTAAGTTATGGAACTGTTCTTGGTGCGTATTATGACATGCATGAAAGAGGGGAGCTTAATCTTGATTTTTTCGGCCGTAAAGAAGGATCAATACGTCACTATTCGCCTGAAACAGAGAGTAATAGGGAGTCAATTGAAATATCCAAAAAGATATGGGATATTGCAAAGAACGCATCTGCTAAAGAAATTGAAGAGTATATGAACCATTCAAAAGACGTAGAAAAGTGGCGAATAAAAGATGCTCCAGAAGAGAAGCCTATTTACTACAACCCATACAATCCTGTTGATTATAGTTCATATGCAAGTAACTCTAAGAAAAGTAAGATGGTCTCTACGGTGCTTAGTGATACAGAAAATGTTGCGCCTGGTACTGAGGTTGCATCTGCAAAAGTAGTGGAACAGGAAAAGTCTAGTACTAGAACAATTATTCGTGATAACGGTAATATCAGAGATTTACTCGGACTAAATACAGGTCGCGATGAAGATTTAAGTACACTACTATCCGATCTTACGACTAAAATAAAATCTTTAAATGAGGGTGTATCAACTCAGATAAATGATATCTTAGCAGAACAAGGTATGACTCTTGGTGAGGACGAGAAGGTAGATATTGGAGTTGCTGAGGATGGTACAATAACAGTAACAGCAAATGAAGGAGGGACAGAAGCAAGAGCAAGAGCAGAGAAACTACAGGAAGCCTTGAACTCTAATTCTGATACTGCTAATGAACTTGCAGGTTCATTACAGGAGTTAGATATTAATCAGACAGCTCTTACAGAACTTGTTACTGATCATGGGTTGTCAAATGATACAGCACATAGACTCTATAAGATACTGCCAGATAGTGAGACTAAAAAGCAGCTTTCAGCATTTTTTGAAGGTGATGATGATATCGCTGAAACAGAATTTTCACAAGAAACAAAATCTTTTACAATAAGTAATGGTGCTATCATAAATGATGATATTGATGCAACCCTAGCTCACCTTGATAGAACGGCTCAATTTAGTGTAATGACTGAATTGATGAGATATAATGAAGTCTCTTATGACGACGAAACAGGTGAATTGCTCTCTCCAGAAGCTCCGCCTGATATGAGAATCCAATCTTATGAGGCGATTCTTGATGAGGAAGGAAATATCGAGGTTATCGGAGGGCTTAATGGTGAAGGTAATGAGCTAAATGGCAGGCTCAAGGGTATTGCAGAAAAAATATTAGATCAAGATGCCTTGGGTACCAGCTTTAAAACACTGGCTACTCTTCTAATTGAAAAACATGGCTATGAAGATAGTGATACTGATGAGTATGAGCATGAGGTGAAGATCAGTGTTGATTACAGTCGTATGGATGTCAGTTATGAGGTTATATCACCAGAAGCAGATCAAGCAGCAGAGAAGGAGCTAGGGGATAGTCTTAGAGAGATAAGTCAGAGTGTTAGTAGCTATCTAGAAGAGGAGTATGGTTTTGACTCTCCTGTTGAGATCAAGGTTGATGAGAATGGTAAGCTATCAGCTTCTACAGATAGTCTGACTGATCAGCAAACTATGCAGTTAGAGTCGGTAATTGAAATGCTCAACCAAACTCTGGTAATGAGCGAAGATGTAGAAGAGGGCGAGAGTACAAGTGGTGCCGCATTCACTGGAGGTCTTAAGGAAGCATTTGACGGCGTTACCGGTTTAAAAGATATCTTGGCCAAATTTCACGATAAGGAAAATTTATACAAGGCTATTGGTTAGTTAGATAATTTATTGGATAAAGTTATATAAGTTATTATGCTTTAAGTGTCGTTCTGGCAGGATTGTGGTTGATTGAAATTTTGTCCATTATTTTGGAAAATTAAATTTATTCATTTCGTGGTACACCTTTTTGGTATTACGACTGAGATACTTAGAATGAGTGTTGTTAATAGTAACTTGTTATTATATTTTGCCAAAAAGAATGACAGAAATTGTTAATACTTCTGTGGCTAAGCATATTTAAAATATTCTGGATGTAGTTTAAATAGTATTCTGACTTATGCGGAAAGTAAGGTGTTGCATGGATGCGACTGTTTGTACGGGTGTATCGGATAATTCATATTTACAAACAAATCGAAATATCATACAAAGTGAAACGGATTCACTTCAAGCTAAGTTATTTGATAGAGTCGCGCATGTCCTTGCTGAAAAGGGTGTTAATGTTGATGGGCAGGGATCTATAGCACTTGATATTGATGAATATGGTAAAATTGTTGTTGTAGGCCGTGGTATTAAGAATAAAGATGAGATCAAAAACGCTATTGAAGGTAATTCTGAAATAATATCAATCCTAAAGCAATACCATGTCGAGGGTAATAATCCTAAAAACACTTATCAAAGACAAGATTCTGTTGGAATATCAAGTCAAGCAGCATCAGCGTATGAACAATCTGTATTGCGGGATGGCAGCGATTCAGTACAGGTACTTGATGGAAATGGTAATCCAATTAAACACTCAGGAGTTCTGGAAAAATTCAATAATAGTCATATAGATAAGTTCAAGGCAATGATGAATATGCTGGATGTGCCAGAAGGTATACCAGACCTTCTTTTTAATGGTGGAAGAGGTGATGGCCACCAATCTCCTATATATGATATAATTGAAGTCTTTTCTACAAAGGTAAGCAAACTGCAGTTGGAAGTAAGCAATTTTGTTGAGAGTTTGTTATTAGATCACGATATTGTTTTAGGAGAAGATGAAGAACTAAGCCTATATGTCGATGATAAAGGGGATATTGTAGTAGAACCTGCTGGTGACACAGGTTCAGAAAAAGCTAGGTCACGTAAAATTGAAGATGCATTGAATAGTGATTCTGAAGTTAAAAAAGAGTTGGCAGATTCTCTTTTAGAGATAGATTTTAATGAACAAGCGGGTTCATTAATTCGTAAAATGAAGATAAGTGCGCAAGATTTCATTGATGTCTTATTAGAAAGTGATAATTTTATAGCTGAGCTTGCTGAATTTAAATATGGGCAGCCATTGGAGATATTGCAAGATAGAGGGGAACGTATTATTAATGATGAAGCGACATTTAAAGCAATAAAATCACTTAAAATAGAAGAGTGCGGAGATGATTCTGCAACCAGAAATTCAACTCAAAAAAGCTCAACATATAAATTTGCAAATGGTAAGATGATAAATTCTGATATTGATGATATTGTTGAAGATCATTGGAAGCCATTTAAAGATCGTATAAATTATTTTCTTACTAAGGAAAAGGTGAATACTGATCCAAATAATGTTGTACCCAAAGAGCTAGGAGATGTTTCAACAATAAACCTTAAAAATTTTGAGGTGGAGGTTGACGTTGATGGACGTGTAGAATTAATTGATGCAAAAGACAAATTAGGTGATGACCTTGATTCAAGTCAGAAGGAAATACTATTCGATAAATATTTAGGTTGTGGTGTCGATAAAGGAAGAAGTCCGGAGCTACACTCAATAGTTGAAAAAACACTGGAAAAACATGAGTATGAGCATAATGATACAGATGAATATGAGCACAAAATTAGAATTACTGGCGATGTGAAAACTTGCTCAATTGTGTATGAAGTGATATCTCCTGCTGCTGATGAAGCTGCTACTGATGAATTAGAAGAGAGCATGCTGGCGATTAATACGGAACTCAACGAAAGTCTTAGAAGTAAAGGTGTTATAACTCCTGTTGAAATTAAGGTAAGTGAAGATGGCAGACTTGAAGCAGATACTTCACAATTATCAAACGGTGAA
Organism: Planctomycetota bacterium; assembly: GCA_965140405.1. GTDB lineage: Bacteria > Planctomycetota > SZUA-567 > SZUA-567 > SZUA-567. The sequence continues at coordinate 2,997,103 of OZ223208.1, read as the reverse complement.
AAAGTGATAATTGATACTGTTTTAGATAATATCAACAATGAAGTTGACCATCAGAATAGAAGCGTGTATGAGAATGCAGAAGAAGAGAAGAAAGAGGATATCGACGAAAAGTCCAAGAAAGAGCTAGAAGCAGAAAAAGAAGATAAAATGCGAGAGCTAGAAGGACGTAAAGAAGATACTAAGAATATAGAACTTGATAAGGTCAGGAAGGGTTTGGCGCGTATTAGAGATATTGGCTATGAAAAGGAAGCTAAGAATAGTGAGGAGATAGCAGCAAAGCTTGAGAGCAAAGTTACTCAGAGTATCAGCGGTGAGGATGAAAATAGTATTTCAATATCAGATAAACTTGAAAAAGGTGGTAAAGGTGTACGCGAATTACCTTCTAGTCTTAAAGGACTTGAAAAAGTTATTGATATTGCTAAAGGGTTAAAAGGAATTCTTGATAAATTTCATGATCGTGATAATCTTTTTGCGGCTATTGCCTAGCTAGTAATAAATAAAATGGTACTTCGCATCAAGAGGTCTGTTTTGCCAATCCTGAACAACAGGAAGAAACTTGTCTGTTAACCTTGATATCGATTGTGCTGATAATGGAATATTATAAAGATCTTCGATGTACTCAGATATATCTCTGGTACTCATCTCCTTGGCGTACATAGAGATTACTTTATCTTCAATACTGGAAAGGGTAGAACTGTTCTTAGGTACTAGTTTAGGTTCGAACTCTGAGTTTCTATCTCTTGGTATTTTAACATCCATACAGCCAAGATCTGTCTTTACTGATTTAGAATTCTTACCATTTCTGTAATTTGCTTTCTCTGTTTTACGATCGTGCTTTGGGTAACCGAGAGCATTATCAAGTTCACCTTCAAGTAGTGCTTCGACACCGTTTTTAAGCATCTCTTTAAGTACACTCTGCAGATCAACCGCGCTGGTAGTATCTTCTGATTCCATTAGCTCTTGAGTGAGTTGTTTAATTTTACTGTTTTTAGCCATAATAAAAGTTCTTCTAAGAGAGTAATTATATAAATTAATCACTCTTTTAGAAGAACTTTTGCTTTTACACAGAATTTGCATTATGTGATTTTCAAAGTCATAATATCTATTACAACTGCTTTTTAGCTCATCCAGTCCACTTTGTCTTCTGGATTCCACTTGGTTGTGACCTTTACTGTATTGGTGTAGAACTGGTGGGAGTATTTTGCTGAAACATCACCACTACCGAACTTCGATTCTTTTAAGCCACCAAATGAGAATGGGTCGCGAGGTACAGGTATACCAATATTAACACCGAGCATTCCAGAGGCCATTCCTTTAATAGCTGCTTCTGCTACTGCTCCAGATTGAGTAAATATTGCTGCGGCATTGCCATATGGGCTACTACGGTGTAGATCTAGTGCTTCATTGAGGTTCTTTGCTGCGAGTATTTCTAAAGTTGGCCCAAATATTTCTTCTTCTGGCATTAATTCTTCTTTACCGCGCCAGTCAATAATTGAGGAGCCAACACAGAATTCTGCTGGAGCATTTTCGCATGCTGTTGCTCTGCCGTCGACTAGTAGTTTTGCCCCAAGCTTTTCTGCATTTGTGATATAATCACGAATATTAGTAGCAGCTTTGGTGGTGTGAATTGGTGGAATATCAATACCTGGAACTTGCTCTTTAACTAGTTCAATAATGCGAGCTAGGAGAGAGTCACAATTATCAACACAGACAAGCACTGAAGCAGCCATGCATCTTTGACCACTCATGCCACTAAAGGAAGCGATAATGTCCCTTGCTGCCATCTCCGGATGGGCATCTGGCATAAGAATTAGGTAGTTCTTTGCTCCGCCAAGAGCGAGAACCTTTTTCAGAGATTTTGCTGCACGTTCATAGACTATCTTAGCAACAGGTGTAGAACCAACAAATGTTACAGCATTTATTGATGGATTATCACAAAGGCCTCTAACAGCGTCACGTTCACCATTGATTACGCTAAATAGTCCATCTGGTAGTCCTGCTTCTTTAAAAATTTCAGCAATCTTTGCACAGCTTAGTGGCGTTGTACATGCAGGTTTGAGTATGGTTGCATTACCACATACCAGAGCCATTGGAGCACTCCAGTGTGGAACCATTACGGGGAAGTTAAACGGAGTAATGCTTGCAACAATACCTGTTGGACGTAATTCTGTACGGCAGGTTACGCCGCGACTGACTTCTTCGGTCTCTCCTACCATGAATGATGGAGCAGCACAAGCTACTTCTACAAGTTCAACAGCTTTGGCAACACCGGCAAGCGCTTCACCCATTGTCTTGCCGTTTTCCTCATGGTTTAGTTGAGCCAGTTCTTCTTTGTACTTTGTTGCAAGTAGATTACGGTAGTTGTACATAACTTCTGCACGGCTTTTAATGCTTAATTTTCCCCATGATTCTTGAGCTTTCTTTGCTGCTTCAACTGCAATATCTACCTCTGTAGCATCACTAATAACCGTTTGTGCAATAACTTCTCCAGTTACTGGGCTAACTACATCGATAAGTGGCTTGTCACATTCTGTAAACTTGCCATCTATCCAGTTGTTAATTATACCATACTTCATGTTGTTCCTCTCCTTTTATAGTAGTTAAGTTTTTATTTTGAAATAAATATGAGTGTTTTTAACGGTAAAATAAACTAATCAGTTGTTTAGATCATACCTTAAGATTAAGTCGATAGCCCATCCCATATTTTTGCATCTGGATCATGTAACCAAGTATGAGCTGGATCATCTATACGAGATTGCCATGGGTCATTAGGCAAGTGTCTGATCATCCAGCAATAATACATGCCATACCCAGGAGCTGCATTCTGTGGGTGAGTCGGGCCACCTGGAATGAGTAGAGCGCTGTTATGAATTACCTTGTATGCGTTATCCCCTATATACCCTGTCCCAAAACCTTGAGTCTCAGTAAAGCGATATATATATACCTCTGGCTGAGGATGTCCATGAGGAGGGTAGCTCGACCATTTGCCAGGGGCATTAATTAGTTCTCCCATAACCATATTTGAATATGGAGCGTTACTATAGTCAAAAATATTTCTAAGCTTCCTACGTGCCATGCCTTGCATTGCTCCATCTCCGAGTACATCTTCTACTATAATCTCTGGAGTATATAGCTTACTAGGGAATGATCTTTCGTTGAAGGCCTTTTGAAGTACTAGCTCACTATATTCAAGCGCTTCAATAGTGATTTTTACTCCTTTACAGACATGGAGGCAGTATGGCTTTTCATCAAATACAGTGTTACGCTTAGCAATTACCTCGCTATCTTCATATTTAATTTTGACTTCACCCTCAAGTAGTAAAACAGCACATTCCTTCTCAAGGTCATCTATGGTGTAGGATGTACCAGAAGAAAGAGTTAGTATATCTATATCCATCATCATATCTGGCTCACCGCCATTTTCTCTACAGATTGGATTGATACCTTGTTTTAGTTCCTGCGATTCTCTTTTTAATAACATAAGTATACCTCTATTTCTTAGTCAACTAATCTATTATTTAGATATAAAATTACTACATATATTGAATAACGTTGAGTTATTCACATTCTTTATTTATCAGGATTTGGAATCATGATATCACGAATTGTAGATATTAGCCCCATATACGAATCAAGGAAGCCGCGTAATGTACGTGCTGTTGCACCGAAACCTGCAAACTCGGCAGGAGATAGACCGTCTTCATCGAAAGCTTTGATGAATTCAGGCATTTTTCGTCTTAGTTCCTCAATAATTGCTGGGTCTACTGGAATATCCATTCTAGGCTTTACTTCAACGTCTGAGTTGTTAAAACGAACCTGCCATGTATGCGGGATGGTAAGGATTACATCACCACCAATAAACTCACTCCAATGGAGATGGTTGCGGTAAGCAGCTGATAGAAGGCGAGTGCGGTAGCCACGTTCTTGGTAGAGCTTATAAGAATTCTTGAATACTGCTACTCCTGCCCACTCAAGTGCTCCTGGAGTAATAGCTAGGTTCTCCTTCTTTTGTACAACCTTTAGCCAGTCATCTACTCGGCCAACCATTATTGTACATGCTGGTGTCATGTTTTCAGTTGGCTTCCCTTCAGCTTCACGACGTTTGAGCCCACGTTCTACTGCTTCTGCAACAGCTATCGCCTGAGCTGTCGAAAATGATACAGTTGCGTTGACGTTTACACCATTGTATGTTGACTCTTCAATAGCAGCGACTCCAGCCTCAGTTACAGGCATTTTGACCTGCATGTTTTCTGCTAGAGTGTCAAAGTATATTGCTTGCTCTGTTATTAACTTTGTATTACGGTAATACTGAGCATTGGTTTGTATACTCATACGACCGTGTTTACCATTTGACTCTTTGAAAATAGGCAGGAGCATATCTGCACCTTTTATTGCCATAGCTTCATTAACCTTCCAAGCAATGTCTACCTCAGTTGCTGATGGATTATCTTTAATTAGCTTACGAATATAGTCTTCCCATTGTGAGAATTCTTTTATTAGGACTTGTCCAACAATTGTAGGGTTGGTTGTTCCGCCTGTTGCGCCATTTTTGATGGCGTATTCAAGCTCAGAAGTAGAACAGCTGTCATTCCAGACAGAAGTAGGACTTGTCTGTGTTGTTTCCAAAAGCTTTGGTGTATTGCTAGACATTTTTGCTTCCTTTCGTGAAATAATTGATTTTGATAGTGAAGTGCTAAATTCTGTATAATATAACCTATTCTGATATTTTAAATGTTTAAATTCGTTATAGTTAGAATAATAATGTTTTCGTTTTCATCTGCTAAGTACGGCTTATAGTCTACTATTTCAATGTAAATTGTAAACGTTTGCAAGTACGATAAAAAAATAACACTTACTTGTTCTTTGATTTTTGTTTTATAATCAAGTCTTCAAAAACTTTTGACCTTTTAAGTTGTTTATCGTTATGCTTGTGTGCCATTAGTGTGTAGAGCATGTCTAAAATGTTTATTTGTGAAAGCATTGCTGTCAGCTCTCCATCCTCTAATGGTGACTCTGTTGCCTCTGTTAGTATTACAATATCAGCTACTTCTGTTATCTCAGATTGTTCATAGTTTACAATAGCTATAATCTTGATCCTTTTTGATTTAGCTAGTTCAATAAGTGGTCTCAAATCACCTAGGTTTCCTGATAGATCGATGAGTAGTATTACACCTTGCTTATCCATATTTACTAATGAAAAGCATTGAAATTGGTAGTCAGAGCTGATTTCACAGGTGAGTCCTAATTTCATAAACTTATACTTGGCAACCTCACCCAGGAGAGAAGAGAATCCTTGAGCAAGAATCAGTAAATTATTGGATCCCAATAGAACGTCAACAGCTTTTGCAATGTCCTTGGTTACAATCTTTTGTCTACTAATCTGTAGTGTTGCCACATTTTCAGCTGTAACATCATCTAGTAGGCTTTCTAGGGAATTATTCTTACTTTTTGAGTAAATCATTCCTTTTCCGGCAGGTGTTTCTCTTGCCAAACTGATTTTTAGCTCTTTATACCCATTACAGTTTAGTTTATTGCAAAATCTGATTATACTTGCTCTACCAACCTCTAGCTCTTCTGATAACTGGCTAATTGGCATGTTGGGTATATTGGCAGCGTTCTGAAGAATATAGTCTGCAATACTCTTATCTGTTTTAGAGAAAGTATTGTACAAGGACTTAATTTTTGCACTACAAGATTGGCTCTGCATTATTATCCTTATTCAATCATTACACCTGCTATTGGAACAAAAGTGCTATTTTTAGTGTTTTTATGGAACTTTATACCAGCAGTTTACTATGGTATTCTTAGTTAGTCAAGTGCAAAATAAATTTTAAGATTAAATTAAGTGAATTGCTGGTGACCGAGGTTGTTATTGTAGAATAACTATGGGTATTTTTGAGTGTTAAAAGCTCAATAAGAAGATGTATCTCCCTATATGCCTATGAATTGTTAGGTGTTGATTGGCGGAGAATGTACTTGCTTTTCAACGTGTAGAAGCGTGCTGGAAGGTCAGGATTTTCTAGCCTAGTGTCAAAAAAGTTCATAACTGCAGTCAAGATTTCATCAGTACTTTCCCTGACAGTAGTCAGGTTGTATGCAGGCCATGAGGCTTGGGGTACGTCATCGTAGCCAGTTATTGCAATATCCTCTGGAACACGAAGCTTGAGAGTGTAACGTATGGCGTCCATTGCGCCGAGTGCCATTGAATCATTAGCGCACATTATAGTGTCAATTTGTGGTGTTCTTCTGCACATAAGAAGGGTCTTCATGTAACCATTGTCGTAAGTATAGTCGCCAGTTTCACGGTCTACAAAGGATAAATTATTTGCTGCTAGGGTTGATCGTATGATTTCCTCGCGGTGTAGAGACACGCCAATGCCGCCGATCCATGTGAAGTGTTTATGACCGCTTGCAATAAGATCGTTTACAATAGGGTATAGTCCTTCTTGATCATCAAGGACAATATGGTCAGCGTTTATATCTTCATCTGACTTGAAATTTGTATTTACAACAATTAATGATGATGTTTTGAAAGCCTTGGTGAGGAGGGTCGCATCCAAAGAGTCGTTGAAAACAATAACACCTGCCGCACGCCATGCGGCAACGGACTTCATCTTTTCATATTGATTATGGCTGGATAAGCGTTGTATTATCGGGAAGAATCCTCTCTTTTGTAAGATAGATGAAAATTTGTCGAGCATTTGAAATTCCCATTCGTTCAAAGGGCGCTCGTCAAAGATCAGTGCAACTAAGCTGTTTATGCCTTTATTTAGACCACTGGCAAGGGCATCAGGGTAATAACCAAGTTCATTTGCTACTCTTAATACGTGGTTACGGGTCTCTATGTTGATATCTCTATTTGCAAATGCTCTTGAGATAGTCGCTGGTGATACTCCAGCGGCACGAGCAACATCAAGAGATACAATTTTTTTTCTGGTTTGGTTGTCATTATTTTTATTTGACATTGGGATATCCAGGATAAAGGGTGAGGGTTTACCATAAGTTTAAAATATAAATAATAGCTAATCTGACTAATTTCAATGATAAAAGCATTGCTCAGATAGTTTCATTATAGTTTTATCGGAATCGTTTTCAATACTAATTTGACGATTATTATAGTAGCTTATGGCCAAAAAATTTGGTGGTTACATGTTTAGAAATACTGAGTGAGATAGTGGTTTATACTTGTAAGTGCATGCTGTTGTGTGTGATACATGGCTTACTTGAGTTGTGAGTAAACAAGTTGTTGGTACTTTCTTTTTCAAGCAGTGCTAGGGCGCATTTTTTTGGGTTATAGTTGTATTGTATTTGGAATGAAATGATAGTTGGTTTTGCTGTATGTATATCATCTGAAATGTTGTCCATATTGGTTCTATGGTGTTAATGGGAAAACCCTATGTTTTGCAGTAAATACTAATTTAAGCTTGATCTGTAGGTGAAGATATGCGGGTGTTTGTTAAGTAGATTGTGTGTTGAATGAAAGTATTTATTTGTTTAGCCTTGGATGGGTATGAATTACTAAAAAATATTTTTTTTATTATTGTTGTTATAAGGGCATAGCGCGTATTTTTGTCTAATAACTCTCTTTATAAAGCTATCGCTTATGTTTGTGCTCTTATTTGATAGGTGTTTTTTGAAATGTGTTTTTGTGTAATACATTATAATGCAATCGCTTTCATGAGTATTTCTACCTTTATCTTTTCTCGTTCTATATGTCTGAAAAATAAATTCTAACTGTGGATTTTAGAGTGTGTGCATTTGTTTAGAAATCATGATCTTTGGTAGGGAGATTTTGATTTTTTGGAATTATATTCTTGTATAGTGTAAAATATAGGGTATATTGACAGTATATCATAAGTTTACTCAACTAAGTATCTGTCTTCTTATAGTTTGGAAATGGCACAAATATTTTTACTTGTTGAGATAGTCTACATAAAAATCACTATAAGTTAATCGAAATTATCTAGTTTTTGATAAATCAATATGACGCTATGTGAAAACGTTTGCAGGAGTGCTTTGTAAGGCGCTGGTTCCTAGGAAGTGCTTTGAAGTCGTCTAGGGTGAAAAGTTTGCTGATCTGAATTTTGAATAAGATTGTTTGGCTTTATGGATTAATTCTTTGTATAGGAGTTGCGTATATGGAAATATTAAATGTTGGAATCATTGGGGCGGGGAGAATAGGTCATGTGCATGCAAAAAGTATTACACATCAAGTCTCATCCGCTCGTGTAGCATGGATTGCAGATCCGTTTTTGGGTGAAGAGCAAAAGGCGTGGGCTAAAGAGTTTGGTATTCCAAATGTTGGTAAAGATCCTCAAGCAATTCTTGATGATCCTTCAGTAGACGCTATTATTATTTGCTCCTCTACTGATACACATGCGAAGTTTATTAAAGAGGGTGCGGCTGCAGGTAAGCATATCTTTTGTGAAAAGCCGGTAGATCCATCACCAGCTGTAATTCGTGAGGCTATAGCTGCTGTTGAAAAAGCTGGTGTTAAGTTGCAAATTGGTTTTAATCGTAGATTTGATCATAATTATATTGCTATTCGTAAGGCGATTGTTGATGAGACTATAGGTGATCTGCAGATGGTAAGGATAACTTCGAGGGATCCATCGCCTCCTCCTGTATCGTATATCAAAGTCTCTGGTGGCTTGTTTATGGATATGATGATCCATGATTTTGATATGGCTAGATTTCTTTCGGGAAGAGAGGTCGTAGAGGTTTACGCTGCAGGTGGAGTTTTGGTTGATAAGGCAATTGGTGAAGCAGGTGACGTTGATTCAGCTATCGTAACGCTAAAGTTTGAAAATGGCGCTCTTGGTGTGATTGAGAATTGTCGTCAAGCGGTATATGGGTATGATCAAAGAGCTGAGGTCTTGGGGACAAAAGGTGCTGCTGTAACAGAGAACGATAAGGCGTCCACAGTGCAGATTTCAACAGAGCAGGGTGTCATAAGTGAAAAGCCATTACTGTTCTTCTTAGAGCGTTATATGGATGCATATTGTGATGAGATGAAGGCTTTTGTAAAGGCAATTATTAATGATGAAGAGCCACTTGTTACAGGTGTTGATGGTCTCCAACCTGTACTGATTGCCGAGGCAGCATTGGAGTCAGCAAGGACTGGTCTGCCTGTAAAGGTTGCTACGATGTAGTGTGCTTGTTAGTGGCAAGTAAGGATTAAGTAGGTTTTATTTTGGATGAAACTTTTTCGGTTGCTTAGAAAAGATTCCATATAGTATCTTTAGTTATATAGCCTACGATCTTGGTTTATTGTTGGGATTGAGGTCTGTGGATATTGATCGGTAGTTATTGTGGTGGCATGGTATTTGCATGGCTCTGTTGTGGGAGCTTGTGAATGCTGTTGATGTGGCACGTTGGTAATGTCTGGATAGATTTGTGGTAATGATTGTCGGGTAGGATTTATTCTTGGGCTGGTGCTGCATATTGTGGCTGTGGTTTTATTGTGCGAGTTGGGATTTACTGATAATCTATGAAATCGTTTGCAGAATGGATTTGCTTTTTGAGATTTTAACCAATATTTTTTCGTGCACTTATGTGGTAAAATATACTAAATATTTTTGTATAAGCTCTTTTCAATAAACAGTTAATCTTGCTTTTACACTTAGAGTAAAAATGCTGTAATAGTATATATGTGTATCGATAATATTTTACTTTTTTGACATTCTGTTAATCATAGAGTATAGTAAAAATATACCTTATATCTTAAGTAATATCCTAGTGGTAATTCAATAAAACTCAGTATAATCAGTGAAAATCAAATCAATTTTAGTGTGTTGTTGTGAGTTGTTTAGCCTATAAAATAGGCAAATTCATTCCTTTTTTTAGCAGTATTCTTTTTTTGTTTGTGGAGGATTGTGTTGTGAAAAAATTATTATTAGGTCTATTGGTAGCGTTTTCAGTATTTGCAGTTTGTGCTCAACATGTAAGCGCTAAGGAAGTACACATCGGAGCGGCTATGAGTAGTTTTGCTGATACTGGTCAGACCTACTTACAGGATGGTATTAGAAAGTTTGATGCAGAGCATGATGATGTAACTGTCACTATGACTGATGGAAAAGATGATCCAGCAGTACAGCTTAATCAGGTAGAGACTTTGATTATTAAGGGCGTTGATGCTCTTATTGTTGTGCCAATCGACCCAGCTGCAATGGCGCCAATTATCGAGCTAGCTAAAGACGCAAATATACCTATCATCACTGCAAATAGACTCGCTCCTGATGATCTACAAAAAATGATTGATGTGTATGTAGGGTCTGAATCAGTTCAAGCTGGTATTATGCAGGGTGAGTGGATTGCATCGCATTTAAAGGGCCCAAGCAAAGCAGGAATTATCAGAGGTACAAGTGGACAAGAAGCTGCTGAACAAAGAACAATCGGTGTTAAGGAGGTATTTGGAGAAAGTGTTCCTGTTGTTGCTGAAGCAGAAGGTCGCTGGGATAGAGCTAAGGGTCAGGATATTGCAGAAAATTGGATGCAGACCGGACTAGGTATAAATATCCTTGCATGTAATAATGATGAAATGGCAATTGGTGCGGTACTTGCTGCTCAAGCAAATGGCCTAAAAGATGAAGATATTATTATTGCTGGTGTTGATGCAACAAAAGAAGGTCTAAGTTATTTAGGCAAAGGGTTGGATGTAACAATATATCAAGATATGTTCCAGCAAGGATATGCAAGTGCTGAAGCTGCTTATGGACTTGTTAATGGTCAAGAATTAGACAAGGTTCTTTGGATTCCTTTCCAGGTTGTTACTGTCGGAAATAAAGCTCAGTTTTTGAAAATGTATGAAAAATAGAGTGAATAAGTAATTATACTGATTCGTGGAGTATAGAGTGATTGTCAATCCTATTGCTTTATATTTCACGAATTCACTATAGCTAAATGCTCTTTGTAGAGCTCATATCAATTTTTCAGGTAAGCTATATTTTAGGATATTGATTATATGAATGAAGAAAATATTCTTGTTATGAAGGGGATAGTAAAATCATTCCCAGGGGTTAAAGCATTAAAAGGGGTAGATCTAAAGGTAAAAAAAGGAAGCGTTCATGCCGTTATGGGTGAGAATGGTGCAGGAAAATCAACGTTGATGAAGGTTTTATTTGGTCTTTATCATGCTGATAGTGGTGATATTGAATTCAAGGGTAAGCCATATCATGTAAATGGTCCGATAGAGGCAATACATAAGGGTATATCAATTATACCTCAAGAAATTAGCCCTGTTCCAAATATTAGTGTTGCTGCAAATATTTTTTTGGGTAAAGAAAATTTGAAGAATAGAATATTTGTAGATAAAAAGAAGAATGAAAGTGACGCGCAGGTCTTATTTGATGATCTAGGAATAAAACTAGACCCAGCAACTCCTATGTGTGAACTTAGTATTGCAAATGCACAGTTAATTGCAATTGTTACTGCAGTGTCAAATAATTCTGATCTGATTATAATGGATGAACCAACTTCTGCTCTGACAGATTCTGAGGTAGACACTCTCTTTCATATTATAAGAAAATTAAAAGAAGAGAAGGGTTTGACTGTTATTTATATTTCACACAAGCTGGATGAAATTTTTGCGATCTGTGAAGAGGTCTCAGTATATCGCGACGGTGAGTTCATCGGTTGTGACACGGTTGAAAACCTTTCAAAAGAAAAATTGATTTCAATGATGGTTGGAAGGAATATGGATGAGTTCTTCCATAAAGAAATTATAGATATAGGCGATGTCTTCTTCAAAGTAAATAACTTATCATCTCCAAGGGCTTGTGAGAATATCTCATTTGAGTTGAAAAAGGGTGAGGTCTTAGGGTTTGCTGGACTTATGGGGGCAGGCAGAAGTGAAGTAATGGAAACAATCTTTGGTGCAAGAGAGAGAACCTCTGGTGAGCTATTTTTGCATGGTGAAGAAATTCATATTAATTCTCCTCAAGATGCAATTGCACATCATATCGGTTTTGTTACAGAAGATAGAAAGCTCACGGGGATTTTTCCGGAGCTGTCTATAGAGGACAATATGATAATGCCAAATGTTAAGAGCTATTTAAATCATATTGGCTTGATGCGAGCAAAGAAGGTAAATAAAGAATGCTCTAAACAGAGAGATTCTCTGAGAATTAAAACTCCTTCTATAAGGCAATTGATTAAAAATCTATCTGGTGGCAACCAGCAAAAGGTACTTGTCTCTCGTTGGCTCCTCACAGAACCAGAAATTTTGATTTTAGATGAACCTACTAGAGGTATTGATGTAGGGGCGAAAGCCGAGATACATAGGCTTATTTCTGAACTTGCTAAGTTGGGTAAAGGAATTATTATGATTTCTTCCGAAATGCCAGAAATACTATCTATTAGTGACAGAATAATTGTTATGCATGAGGGAAAGCAGACAGGAGTCTTGAGTAGAGAAGAAGCAACTCAGGAGAAAATTCTCGCTCTTGCTTCTCAGTAGAGTTGTAGTATATCTTTGAATATTAAAAAAAAATTAAATAATGAAGAAGGATGCTTGAATGAATGAGAAAATATCTGGAAATTTAGGTAAATACGGCATTGTACTTATTTTTATAGGGATCTGTATATTGCTTTCAATTGCTGCACCTAACTCTTTTCCAACAGTTAGAAACTGGTTGAATATTATAAGGCAGGTATCAATTATTGGTGTTATTGCAATAGGTGTGACATTTGCAATTATCACGACTGGTATTGACCTTTCATCTGGATCTGTGATTGCCTTGACAAGTGTTATGGTTGCATCATTAGTTCAAAATAAAATCAATCCAAATCAGTTCGTTAGTGCGAGTATGTTTGTACCGCTAGCAATAATTGCAGTGCTACTTGTCGGGGCCTTTTTGGGTGCAATAAGTGGTACTCTGCACGCATATATGAAAATTCCAGCATTTATTGCAACGCTAGGCATGATGACTATAGCTAGAGGTGGTGCTCTTCTATATGCAAATGGTAGACCTATTGGTGATTTGAAAAGTTCATTTACTAGTATAGGTAGAGGAAGCTTTTTGTTTGTTCCGAATCCTATCTGGATATATGCGGCGGTTGCAATCTTTTCATTTATCTTGCTAAATAAGACACAGTTTGGGCGACATGTATTTGCCATCGGTGGTAATATGCAAGCTGCACGAATTTGTGGTATCAAAGTTGAAAGAACACTAGTATATGTTTATGCCTATGCAGGTCTTCTTTCAGCAGTCTCTGGAATTCTATTGACTAGTCGAACAGTAGCTGGTAACCCAACATATGGTCTTTCATATGAATTGGATGCTATTGCTTCAACTGTTATTGGTGGTACAAGTCTATCTGGTGGATCAGGCTCAATCTTTTTCTGTGTAATCGGTGCAATGATCATTGGTGTTTTGAACAATGGTATGGACTTACTTGGTATCAACGCATATTGGCAGCAAATTGCAAAAGGTTTAATTATCGTTATTGCGGTAGTTATCGATGCTGCAAAGAGAAGTAAATCTGCTCATTAAATGAATAATACTCTACTTAGATCAATAAACAAGTATATTGATCTAAGTAGAGTAATAATAATGAAAATTAAAACTGCTATTATAGAGTTATTGGGATGACAAATAAAATACTAAGAAATAAATGGAGGCGTATTATATGACAACTGTAAGGTTGACTACATCACAGGCATTGTTTCGTTTTCTCGATAATCAGTATATTAACTATGATGGAGAAGAGATCAAGTATGTAAAGGGAATTGCTGGTATCTTTGGGCATGGGTGTGTACTTGGAATTGGTGAAGCTCTAGAAAAAATAGGGGATGATTTTAAATTCTATAGAGTTAATAATGAACAAGGCGCGGGTCATCTTGCAGTTGGGTTTGCAAAACAAAATAATAGGAAGCAAATCTTATGCGCCACAAGCTCTGTAGGTCCTGGTGCTATGAATATGGTTACTGCTGCGGCAACTGCGACGGCTAATAGAATACCAGCTTTGTTCTTGCCTGGAGATATTTACGCTTCGCGTCAACCAGATCCGGTCCTCCAACAGGTTGAACAAGAGCATAGTCACTCAATTTCAAGTAATGATGCTTTTAAGCCTGTAAGTAAGTATTGGGATAGAATTGTACGCCCTGAACAACTTATGTCTGCAGCAATAAATGCTATGAGAGTTCTAACAGATCCAGCACTGACTGGTGCAGTGACACTGTCTTTGCCTCAAGATACAGCGGCAGAAGTATATGACTACCCTGTAAGCTTCTTCAGGAAGAGGGTGCATTTGCATCAGAGACGTCCATTAGCTCCAGGTTTTGCTGAAGAAATTGCAGAAATAATTGCAAAGAAGAAGAAACCGATGATGCTTGTGGGTGGTGGAACTCGTTACTCTGAAGCTTGGGAAGAAGTAGAGGCATTTGCTACAGAATTCAATATTCCATTTGCTGAGACACAGGCTGGCAAAGGCATAATCTCTTGGGATCATGACTTCAATCTTGGAGGAATGGGAACAACAGGTACTTTGGCTTCGAATCGCTTGGCCAAGGATACGGATTGTTTGATAGCAGTGGGCACACGTCTTAATGACTTCCATACTGCATCAAAATGGGCATATCAAAATCCTGACCTTACTGTAATTGGAATAAATGTAAATCCAATGGATGCTTATAAACTTGATAGTATTCCTGTTTTAGCTGACGCTAAACTAGCGTTAAGTGAGATACATTCAAGTTTGAAAAAGATTGGTTATAAATCAGCTTATACAGATGAAATTGCAAAGATTAAACAAGAGTGGAATGATGAGGTGGATCGATTATTTGCTATTGAATCTCAAGATCCAATGAAGCTTGCTCAAACAAAGATCATTGGTATGATGAATAATGGCGGAATATCTGATGATGCAATTGTTGTGTGTGCATCAGGAAGTCTGCCATCAGATATGGAACGTATTTGGAGACCTCGTTCAAAGCACTCTTACCACTTAGAGTATGCATACTCATGTATGGGCTATGAAATACCTGGAGCAATTGGGGCAAAATTGGCTGAACCTGAACGTGATGTATGGGTATTGATGGGTGATGGCACTTATCTGATGTACCATCAGGAAATTGTTATGGCTATACAAGAAGGCATTAAGATCAATATTGTTGTTGTTGATAATGGTGGCTGGCAATGTATAGACAACCTTCAAACAGGGCAGGGTATACCGAGATTCGGCTGTGAATTACGCTTTAGAAATGAGAGTAGCAAGAGACTGGATGGTGACTATGTGCCAATCGATTTTGCAATGAATGGTAAGAGCTATGGTTGTGACACTTGGTCTGTAAGTAATCCAGAACAATTTATCTCTGCGTTAAAAGAAGCGGGTAAGAGCGATAAGTGTACTGTTATTGACGTTAAATCAGTGGTAAAAAGCATGACAGATGGGTATGAAACTTGGTGGCGTGCTGGTACTCCAGAGTTGTCAGAGACAAAGGCTGTTATGGAGGCTTCAGAAGTTATGCAGAAGCACCTTGCTGAGGCGAAGAAATACTAATATTTTAAACGCTAGTATAGTTTGAGTTAATATTGTAAGTTCTAACCTATTATTGAAAGTGAAAGTAATGATGAATAAAGATAATATCAAACTGGGAATTGCACCTATTAATTGGACAAATGACGATATGCCAGAATTAGGCGCTGATATTTCTTTTGAACAATGCATTAATGAAATGAGTGAAGCGGGATATGTTGGCTGTGAAATTGGAACAAAATACCCTACAGATAGAGTAGAATTGAAAGCGGCTTTAGATAGAGTTGGTTTAGTAGTCTGTAATCAATGGTTTAGTACATTCTTCCTCTCAAAGCCAGCAGAAGAAACCTATGCTGCATTGAGAAAAACTTGTGAATTTTTACAGTTCATGGGAGCAAAGGCAATAGGAGCATCAGAGCAGTCTGGTAGTATACAGGGGCAAATGGCTACACCGTTATTTGGCGGTGCTAAACCTGTCATAAAAGATGCGGCTGACTGGAAAAAAATATGTAGTGCAATGAGTGAAGCGGGAAAGATCGCCCTAGAGGAGTATGGAATTAAATTTTGCTATCACCATCACCTTGGTACTGTGATTGAAAACTGTGAAGAGACTGAGCGTCTGCTAGATGGAACAGATGAACGCTATTTTTCATTAGTATTTGATACTGGGCATTTATTTGCTGTAAATGAGGATCCTGCTGCCGCTATAAAGAAGTATGTTAGTAGGGTTGGTCATGTTCACTTGAAGGATGTTCGAGCAAGTGTGTTAGAAAAAGTAAATAACGATAAATTAAGCTTCTTGGATGGCGTTAAAGAAGGTCTTTTTACTGTTCCTGGGGATGGTGTTATTGATTTTTCCCCAGTATTCGAAACGCTTGATGGAGCTGGTTATACTGGATGGATGGTTGTCGAAGCTGAGCAAGATCCAGCAAAAGCCAATCCACTTGAATATGCAATGAAAGGACGTAAATATATCCGAGAAAATGCAGGTATATAACAAACGCCTTGGACTTTGGCTATACTAGGTCATTTAGGCTATGAAGCATCACTATAAGATTTTATTCAATCCATAGGTTTAAAGTAAGATTTATTTCCAATGCAGTATTTGATGTAATATAATCTCCTGTTATCCTACCAACAAATAGTTAGACAGTACTTTTATTAATTGCTTTTAAATAACTACGAGTGATAGTTTAATTGAGTATTGTCTAACTAACTTTGTCACTATATTTTTGCTAGAATAATTATTTCAATATTGTAAATAAGTCAAAATTTGAAGAATTAATTTATAATAGGTAATCATGTTAGAGTTCAAAGTTTTCAAATTTATAACTAATAAGCATTAAGTACAATTATCAAGCAGTACTTCACAACAATATTATTTAAATCAAATGTCATCTTAATTAATTAACATAGTAGTTTTCTATGTTGCTGAGTGGGCTGCGGCTGTAAATGCTACGGGATTTGATAGCTTTGCTTCTGGTGAGATTTTGAATAATAAATTGTGGGAGTGCGATCATTATATGATAGCAAGTATAATTTTGGCGTGTGTAAAAGAGGTTATGTAATTTGAACCTTAGAATACATTGAGAAAGGCTGGGTATTAGTATGGTTAAAACTGCAATTGTTGGACTTGGAAGACTTGGGAAAAGCCACGCTGAGAATTTATTAAATTTACCAAATTGTGATTTGAAAGCTGCTTGTAGCATCATCCCAGAAGAGTTAGAATGGGCAAAAGAGCATGGTATTCAAGAGCTATATACAGATTATGAGGAGTTGCTTGATAAGTGTGATATTGAAGCGGTATTTCTTGCAACATCTACATCTGCTCACGCAGATCAGATAACAAAAGGACTAGAAGCTGGAAAGCATGTGTTCTGTGAAAAACCGTTGGCTGTCAATTTGGAAGAGTGTAGAAAAGCAGCTGAGATAATAAACAAAATTGCTGATAAAAAAATCTTTATGCTTGGATTTGTAAGGCGCTTTGATCCGGCATATGCTTTTGCAAAAAAACGTATAGAAGATGGTGCTATTGGAAAACCATTTATGGTCAGGTCACAGACCTCTGATCATGATGATTTTGCGCCATTTCAGGTTGAGTATACTAAGCATTCCGGTGGTATATTCCATGACATGAATGCTCATGATATTGATCTAGCAAGATGGTACCTTGGGAGTGAATTAAAGAGTGTTTATGCGATGGGTGGGAGTTATGTGCATAAAGAGTTTGAAGAAATTGGTGATGCTGATAATGCAAGTGTTATGTGTGAGTTTGATGATGGGGGCATGGCTGTAATTACGGCAAGTCGTACGGCTTTTCATGGGCATGACACAAGGACTGAAATATATGGTACTAAGGGAATTATCCGTATAGGCTTCACTCCCGCTATAGCAGATGTGACCATTCTTGATAATAATGGTATTCGTAGTGAATGTGTCTATACATTTTATGATCGCTTTAAAGAGGCATTTGCTCTGGAGTCCAAAGCATTTATCCGGTATATAGAGACTGGAGAAACACCAATAATATCCGTACATGACGGGGTAAAAGCGACTGAAGCCACTGAGGCGTTTACCGTATCATTTAAGAAGAGGTCAGTTGTTCAGATTTCAGATATTTAGTAAGGCTTATGATTTAATTTTCTCTAATGGATTTGTTACTTGGTGTAAATTTCACTTTATATAGTTATCTATGTCATGGTAGTATTGCATTATGAATTATTAGTTTGTTATTATTAAACAACACAGAGACAGTGATCTCTGTGCTGTTTTTTTTTAGGTTACTATAGCATGTAGACTATAAAATATGAATAAGTAACAGTATAAATGCTATGACATGTGATATTTTGATATATCGATATATCTGGCAATATGCTTGTTTGTTTTTGGTAGTGTTGGTATAATATAGTCTATTGTAATCTTCTTGAATTGCTGGGATTCAATTTCTACCCTTAATAGCGTATTCAAGAAATCTGATAATTATAAGTTGTAGTATTGATAATACATAAATTCTTAATGAGGTGAAATAATGGGAAAATTTTATACGGGATATTATTCATTACATTTACTATTATTCATAGCGATACTCTCACTTACAGGTAATACTATATCAGCAGAACTGACCAGTGATAATTACCTTGAGAAACGTTCAGAACTTATAGAACTAGCCAATGAGAAATCTTTTGAACATTCTCTCAAACTTTCCGATGCTGAAAAAATAGTAAATCAGCGCTTGAATGCCCTTAAAAAAAGAGTATATGAAGAGTGTAATCTTGATATAGAGCCAAATCACAAATTGAGAGAAGATCCAGAAAAGGTCTTTTGGCCTGCTCAGCCATTTTTTAAAGTCCGTGATAAAATCTCTTCCGATAAGGATTACGGTGATTTATTCAGGTTTATTCAGTCAATGCCTAAAGGGTCTATTCTCCATATTCATCCTTCAGCAATGGGGGATTTTAATTGGGTGGTAGATAAGTATCTTGGCTCACCCAATGCATATTATCTCTCAGGTGGAATTGACTTTGTAAATTATAAGCTCACTGATAATTGTATGTTAAAAATAAGCAAAGATGACCCTGGAGAAAAATGGTCAAAGTTATCTGATCAGGAATTTGACAGAGCGAAACTAAAGGATGCTATTCTCAAGCGTATAGTGATCAATGGAAGTAATTATTACCCTCCACATAACTGGCCCCTTTTTGAGAATATTTTCTCGACTTTATGGGATGCCTATGACTCTGAGGAGGTATGCTATCCATATAACCTTAATGCGATCTCTGAAATGCTTGAAAAAGACAATGTCAATCACATAGAATTTCGCTGTGGTATATCGCAGAACCCTTGGATACCGGAAGAACTCAAATCTAAATACCAGCCACTAGTGAAAGAGCTGGGATATACTACAGTTGACTTTTATAGTATCGTATGTCAAGAAGCGGCAATGAAAGCTGGAGTTAATAATGACTACGGTATGACTTTTAAAATCATCTACTCTAATTCGCGACATCCTTCTCCACCAGTATGCAGTGACACGGGATTTCAGAGTTATATTGCCGAAAAGCTAAAGGTGTGTACAGACTATATTAGAAAATACCCTGATTACGTAGTAGGCTATGATATTTATGGAGAAGAAGATACGGGTTATCAGACACTGGCATTGTATAAGCAATTTATCGAGGCAAAAGAAGAATGCCCAGAGCTTGAGTATTATTTCCATGACGGAGAATCAAAATGGTTTGCTAACGACAACATAAATTCAACAGAGTACCATATTAGTGATGATAGTATTACCTATGGAAGAGAGTCAATGTCGCTGCCTTATAATAATAATCTCTACGATTGCTATCTCTTGGGATGCAAGCGTATTGGACATGGCATATCATTGATAAAGACACCAGGTTTGATTGAATTATTCAAGGAAAAAGGTATATGCTTTGAAATTAATCCAATAAGTAATCAACTTCTGCAATATGTAGATGATCAACGTAATCATCCAGCAAAGACATTTCTTGAGTTGGGTTTGCCTGTTGTGCTGAGTCCTGATGACCCAGCAATTTTTGGCTATATAGGAGTAAGTTATGACTTCTGGATAGCATGTATGGCGTGGAATCTGGATCTACGAGGGCTCAAACAACTTGCATTGAATTCAATTGAGTATGCCTCTCTCAATGAAGAAGAAAAATCGGCATTACTCGAGCATTTCAACAGTAGCTGGGATAGCTTTATAAAGGCTCAAGTTAAAATTGCTGAAACAGAGGGTATATTGTATTGAGAGTAAACCGATGAGGACTCACTAAAAATACTTATTGATGAATTATATAGCAATTACTATGAATCTAGAACAGGTGATATGACGACTAGACAATACCTATCCAAGGCATAAGGTAAATAAGTGGCTACATCTTTATACGAGTGATCTGGCAGAATATATTACATAGTGATAACCTTGAGGGATAGTTTAGAGATAGATGCTCTATAAATTATTCTATAGAAGAAATACTGCAGGTGGAGATTTAGAAGCTCTCAGACCTTATCTGCTAAGCAACTGGATTTTGGTAGATACGAATAATTAAGCGTTGATAATAAAGCCGCAAGTATTCAATACCGAATACTTGCGGCTTTAAGTTTTTTTGTTGCCATTCATGATCTAGCGCATCTTGTAGAGTTCTTTTTATAGATATTAAGTACTTGCCAGTCGGCGCTCATGTTTGTAATAAGTACTTAGAGCGTCCATTGATTAGTATTTAGCAGTACAAGGGTGCAAGCGTGTTGTACCTTAATTCCTGCTTTTTTTGCTTCTTCTTCAAGAAGTGGGTTTTCTGTACCTGGATTCATGATGATTCTTTGTGGATTGCAGTTGATTATTTCTTTTATAAGCTCTGTTGAGCGACTTTCGTTTATATAAAGTGTGATAGTCTCTATTGGAACAGTTACCTCTGTCAGGCTAGGTAGACATGCAATGCCATTGATCTCTTTTGCTGTAGGATGGATAGGGATAACAGGAATGTTATTCTTGTGTAGTAGTGAAACCGCCTTGTTAGAGTACCTATCTTGCTTTGGTGATGCCCCAAGGACTACGGTGTAATCTTTCATTGAATATCCTTTCTTGTTCACATCTGGTAGGCTTATATAGCTAATCAGTATTTAGATCAGCTCTCTCTAATTATTATACTTATAAACTACCTTTACATCAAGCTACAGGCAAAAAACGTTGCTGTATTGTTGTAGGTGTTAGGTGTCTGGTACTTGTTTCATACTCATTCTTCTTACTAAAATTCTTACATTATATTATAGGAGGATGATAAGGCAGGTGAGGAGAATATAGGTAAGACTATTCTGGAGAGACTTTATATTAAAAATATGCACGTAAATTTTATAAGTATATTTAACGATATTTTTGTAGATAGAGTGCTGTTTTACATTAAATAACGCAATATTTATAAGAAATATTTCTGTAGATTTTCTGAAAATATTTAAAAAATCAACTAATAATAATTTGACTAAGGGGGAGAGTGTAGTAAACTGAACTTGTATTACATGTTACAAGTTGTGTTGCTTGTTATATGTATTTTAATGTTTGTTGTTTTATGTGTTTTGAGGTAGTTAAGGAGAATAAGATGAAAAAAATTATGTGTTTGTTGTTTATTTTGACAGCTTTCGCAGGATTTATTACTGTTCCTGCTCAAGCTTTTGATTTGAAAATTCAGCATAATACACCGCCTGAAAATTCTGCATGGCATAATGGTTTTCTGCAGTTAAAAGCCGACTTGGAAGAAAAGTTTAAGGATGAAGCAAATATCACTATTTATCCTGCTGGTGCATTAGCAAAAGGTAACTGGGTAACAATTATGGAGCAGACTCAGTCAAATATTGTACAGATGATGTGTGAGTCACATGTTCCATTGGGTACAGTTGTTCCAGAAATATCAGCAATGAGTACACCTTTCTTGTTTGATGGTATGGATCATCAGATGAACTTTTTTGATATGAAACCACCAATTCTTCAAAAATGGATGAAAAAGTTTGAAGAGAAGAATATGGTTTGCGTAGGTTGGTGGCCACGTCCGTCAAGACAAAATATCAATAGTGAACGCAAGATTATAACTCCAGAAGATATTCAAGGAATGAAATTCCGTAGTATGGGTGTGCCACTTGCTATTAAAACATGGAACGCTATGGGAGCAAAACCAGTGCCACTACCTTCTGGCGAAATTTATACAGCGATTCAGCTTGGTACTGTTTCTGGTGAAGATAATGCAATAAGTACTGTTTACAACGCTAAAACATATGAGCCTTGTAAATACTTTAATGTTTGGGACTACATGGCTGATGGCGCTTTCATTGTTGTTAATAAGTCATGGTGGGATGAATTGAAGCCAGAAGTACAGAACGCGATTACAGAGAGTATTAATGGTAAGGCGAGAGATGTTGTCTATAAGTACTATGTGCAAAAAGAAAAAGAAGGTCGTGAAAAGATGGAAGAGTATGGTATTATTTTCACAGATTTCTCACCTGAAATGAAGAAACCATGGATCGATCTTATGGGACCAGTATATGACTATGTTAAAGAGCTAGTCGGTGGTGAAGAGAGTTGGAATGAGTTCAAAAAAGCTGTAGATTTTACAAGGTAATAAGATATTGTCGTATTTTGCGTGAATAATAGTAAATAAATTCATGACAAGATAAGTTTGTATGTAGCGGGGAAGACATGAAGTATTTGTAGTGGTATAGGTTTGAGTTTAGAATTGTTTTCTTAGTTTATATTTTAAAATATCTTGTCATGAATATTAAATTATTAGTGGTTTCCGCAATTGTTGACTTTTGACTTTCGGCTTATTATTTTGTTAGCATGTCTTGCGTAGAAATATCAGGTGCTAATTTTGGAAATTAAGGCTTAATATGAAAAAATTTATCAATGTGATTACAAATTTGGATTACTATCTACAACCTGTGTTCTTTTTTATTTTATTAGTAGTATTGATTATGCAAGTCTTGGCGAGATTTATTATGGTCTTGAATTTCCCTTGGACACTTGAAGTTATTACTTTTACGTTTAATGCTTCGGTATGGCTTGGGATCAGCTTAGGGATTGTAGAGTACTCGCATGTAGGTATTGAAATATTGCTACACCGCTTGGCTAAAAAGCATAAAAAGATTTTAAAATACATACTAATATTCCAATACATTCTTTTTATGTTTGTTCTTGCTATGTTTGCATGGTCTGCAACGATAGCGTTAGAAGGGTATTATAGAATGCATAGTATGCCAATGGTATTACCAATATCGTTATGGATATTGCGCTTGCCGGTTCTATTTGGTGCGATATTTTGTATCTACCGTATAATTCAGCAGTTGATACTAATTTATAATGGTAAGTATGATTATAGTCGCTTTTATTCATTATGTGATCCAAGTGAAGGCATTATGGAATAGTTTAATTGATTAAGACAATTTGTAAGTGATTATCCACTTTACAATAATTTGAGAGATAAATATGGATTCAATTGTTAGTATTTCAACAGTATTAATAACAGTCGTCCTAATGGTTCTGGGAATGCCAATTGCAGTTTCTTTAGGATGCGCGGCGCTTGTAGCAATTTTTAGTTTTAATATGGTGCCATTTGTCAGTATTTCACAGCAGCTGTTTTCTGGTATGGAGTCATATATTTTGGTAGCAATACCATTCTTTGTTTTTGCTGGTGTAATTATGGAGTCTGGCGGTATTGCTAAATATCTTATTGATTTTACTAAGTCATTTTTAGGTTTTTCTCGTGGTGGCTTAGGAGCGGTAAATATTGTCAGTAGCTTTATATTTGGTGGTATTTCTGGCTCATCTGTTGCTGATACCGCAGCTATAGGTTCTATTATGATTCCTCAAATGCAGAAGGAAGGATATAGTAAGGATTATGCAGCAGCTGTTACTGTAATGTCATCAACCTTAGCAGTTATTGTCCCACCAAGTATCATTATGATTATTCTTGGTTCTATAGCTGAAATTTCGATTGCCAAGCTACTTCTGGGCGGTATTATTCCTGGAGTAATGGTCATGGTCTTTATGGTTGCTCAGAACTATTACATTTCCAGTAAGCATAATTATGGTGTGATTGTGCCATTTAGTTGGGAAAACTTTTTTAAGTCTGGAGTGAAAGGTCTACCAGCTTTAGGAGCGCCACTAATTATTATTGGAGGTATTTTAACAGGAAGTATTACACCTACAGAATCTGGTGGTTTAGCATCGGTATATGCGCTATTAGTGAGTCATTTTATATATAAAAATTTAACCTGGAAAAAAGTATATGAAACAATTATTAAAACGGCAACAATAACAGCAGCAGTACTTTTTGTAATCGGTGTTTCAAATTTATTTACCTTTATTCTTTCGTTCGAAAATACTCCTCAAAGAATAGCAGCATTTATTTTAGCTTTTACAGCAAATAAATATTTAGCGCTAATACTTATAAATGTATTCTTGCTGTTTATTGGTATGATCATGGACGCGGGAGTTGCTATTATTCTATTAGTGCCAATTTTATTTCCAATTGCTCTTAAGTTAGGAATAAATCCAGTACACTTCGGAATTATATTCTCTATGAATTTAGCTATTGGTTTAGTCTCTCCACCATTTGGTGTTTGTCTGTTCAGTTGCTGTAATGTTGCCAAAATGTCAATGGAACAGCTGGTAAAAGGTTCTCTACCACTATATGCAAGTTTAATTCTAATGTTAATATTGGTTACATTCGTGCCAGACCTTGTAATGTTATTGCCTAACTTATTGAATTAAAGTTTTGTTTACTCGTAATAGTTAATGTATAAGCAGGAAATAATATGAAAATTACAGTTACAGTAGCGGATAATATCGAGGATAAGGCGCCAATATTATTGCGTGGAAGTTATGAAGAGTCAATTGATATAGCTCAGAGAATTGGTTATGATGCTATTGAGCTTCACCTAAAGCGTCCCGCAGAACTTGATAGAGATAATTTAAAAGGGTTATTAAATTCTGCCAAGATGACTCTCGCGGCACTTGGTACTGGTTCAAGTCGGTCAATTGATGGGTTGTGTCTTACAAGTGAAGATGAGGACAATCGCAAGCAGGCTGTAAGTAGACTCAAGGAGTACATAGATCTAGCCGAGGAGTTTGATAGTGTTGTTATCCTTGGGTTGATGCGGGGAATGGTAACATGGTGCAGTAGTAAAGATGCATTTGAAAATCTTCTGCATAAATCATTGTCTGAGGTTCTTCCATTTGCAGAGGAAAAAAAAGTCGTCATTGGCTTGGAAGCGATCAATCATTTTCAATGTGATTATCTTGTGTCACTGGAAGAATCAATCCCATTTGTTCAGAAGTACAACAGCGATAGCTTGAAAATCCATATTGATACTTATCATCTCAATATTGAAGATGCAGATATTTCACAAGTTATTCATGACGCAAAGGGACTTATTGGTCATGTGCATTTGTCCGATAGTAACCGCTGTGTGCCTGGTATGGGGCACTATGATTTTGAGCAGACAATTAAGGATTTACATGAAATAGGCTATACTGGTTCACTTGCTATGGAGTGTCTAGATAAACCAGATGGAGTTACAGCCGCAAAAACAGGGTACAAAACAATAAGAAATATTTTTGATAATTTGGGCTTATAATTATATTTTGATTTAGTCTAGAGATACTTACGATTATAAAATTATGTAATAATGTGTGGAAATAATCGTAAATCTTAAGATGTATCAAATGGTAGCAAATGATATGGAAGGGTTTTGAATGAAAGGGTTGGTGAAATATGCTGAAGGTCCAGGGAATATGGAGTTACGCGATGTACCTGAACCTGAGGTAAAGGCTGGACAGGTCAAGATAAAGGTTCATGGAACAGGTATTTGTGGTTCTGATATTCATATTTATCATAGTAGTATTGGTATTCCTATGCGTTTTCCTGTAACCACTGGCCATGAATTTAGTGGAATTGTAGCAGACATTGGAGAAGGGGTAGAAGGTATTAATATTGGTGACAGAGTTGTCAGCGAAACAGCATATAGTTTTTGTGGTAAGTGTTACTGTTGCCGTATTGGTATGTATAATCTTTGTAATGAACGACGTGTTCTTGGGTATTGGTATAATGGCGCTTTTGCGGAGTATACTGTTGTACCACAGGGAAGGATTCATCCCTTACCTGATAATATAAGCCTTACAACGGCAGCGATGATCGAGCCTTTGGCATGTGTTACTAATGCAGTACTTGAAGAGACAAAAATCAATGTAAATGATATTGTCTTAATAATTGGCCCTGGAGCGATAGGGCTGATGGCTGCACAGGTGGCCAAAGCATGCGGAGCAATCGTTG
This sequence comes from Planctomycetota bacterium, assembly GCA_965140405.1. Classification (GTDB taxonomy): domain Bacteria; phylum Planctomycetota; class SZUA-567; order SZUA-567; family SZUA-567. Next base: position 2,970,785 of record OZ223208.1, on the reverse strand, counting down.
TAATTTGTGGGACATCAATAGATAAATTACGTTTGGATAAGGCAAAAGAACTCGGCATTGATTACGCGATTAACATTCAAGAAGATAATTTGCAGGAAATTATTGATGAATTGTCCGCAGGGCGTGGAGCTGATGTTGTCTTTGAATGTTCTGGAAGTGTACCAGGTATTAATACTGCTTTGGATTTGTCTCGTAAGATGGGGCAGGTGACTCAAATAGGTTTACCTGGTGGCAAAGTAGAAATTGATTACAGTAAAGTTGCATATAAGCATTTGAAGTTGACAGGGACTCTTGGTTCAATTTATTCTTCATGGGACTGGGCGATCAGACTTGTTGCCAGTGGGAAAGTAAAGCTAGAGACACTTTTAACAGCCAAGTTGCCATTATCTCAGTGGAAAGATGCTTTTGAAAAATTTGAAAATAAAGAAGGCATTAAATACATGCTAGTACCTGGAGAATAAGTAGCACAATAAAAAAGGGAATTTATTAATTGCAGTTAATTAATAATAAGAATAATTAAGGATATTTAAAAGTGAAGACAAAATTACAAACTATAAAAGAACAAATACTTCTGGAGCGGATGCATAAATTTTCGTTGCAGGTTAACAGTAAGAATTATTCTGAGTTGATCAATAAGTTGTTTTTTTATGTAAAATCAGATAATTGGGATGATGAACTGAATTCAATTTTACTGCCTATAAAAAATAATTATGATAAGTATAAAACGACTGAACAGAAGGAAATTCTTACTTTTCTCAGTAAACTTGCGATAGGGTTGAAGAGTAAATTGGTTGAGTGGTATTTGCTTAAAGAGATAGGTGCTGATAGGCTTGAAGTCTCCTTTGCAAAGGCTCATGATATTTTGAAAGAATGTTGTTGCAAGTCACCAACTCTACAGCAGGAATTAATGACAGAGTTAAAAACGCAAACGATGCAACGATTCAATGCAGAAGCATTTACTGGTGATGAAGCAGAAAAAGAATGTACTGAACTACTTGGTGGCGGTTTGCCTGAGTATGTCTGTAATGTAATTCAGAATATTAGTAAATCGCAATTTGCGCAGCAGGCAGTGGCTAATATGTATAAAGAATCTGATACATATCTAGGTAACGATTTTGGCGCTTTCTTGCAGTACACCATCTGGCTTGGAGCTTCATTCCAGACAACAAATCCTCCTCTTATAAACATGGCGTGGGATCTAAATAATCCTGAAAATGAAAAATTGTTTAAAAAATTGGTTGCAAAATACTATCACGGTAGTGTGCCTCTATCATTTGATGATGACGCATATGACAAGCTATATTCGCTATATACTCTTACAATTGTAGAACAGAATTGTCGCCTTATACGTGATGTTTATTTGTTGACTGAAGGAAAAACAGGCTTTGTTTGTTATCAGGTAAGTCCTAAATATCACGATAATTCTGCAAAAATGGTAGAAGAAATCAGGTACATTAATGAATTATTAACAGAAAGACTTGGAGGTGTACCGAATATTTCCTTTAAGCTACCTGGTACTTTTGCAGGCTTGGAAGCTGCTAAAATTCTTGGCTCAGATGGTATTTCATTGACAATTACGCTATGTTTTGGACTTTATCAAGCACTAAGTTTTGCTAAAGTATTCAATGATAGTCAGGCGATTGTTAACTCTGTTGTTGTTATGAATGGCCGTCTTGCGTTCCCTGTTCGTGATGAGCTCATTGCTGCTGAGGTAGACGGTGGTGAAGCCGCATCAATGTTTGCTGGTGTAGAAGTAACAAGACATTTATACGAAAAGATGTTTACTCCAGTTGAAGATGGCGGCCTTGGCTGTGATATTGAACGTGTACGTATTATGAACGCTTCATTAAGAATTTATGGTGAGCAACTTCCTGACATTGTAGATATTATTGGTTCGCCTAGTATTACTGTATTCCCTAATGCTCGTCGTGCACTTGATTTTGTTGAAAGAGAGTTTGATCCGAATGCAGTTAAAAATAAAACATCAAAGGATATACTAGCAACCTTGCTTAAAAGCGAAATTTTCCGCCAGGCATGGTGGGCTGAAGGTGATAAACTTGATTTTGCTCCTGAACGTTTATTGGCTATGGTCAGCGAAGATCAAGAAGCGGTTGTTGAATGGAAACCAATTAATGATACTTTGACACAGTTTATCGATTCGCATATGACTTCGTTAAAAAGTATAGAAATGCTTGTCAATAAATTTTATCCAAGTTTTAACAAGCTCAAGATTGATCCTGTTTGTAACCCAGCAGTACTAAATACAACTACTTGGAATACAAGCACAGTGAAAGAGTCTTTGGAAAATATTTCAGAAACAACTTGGCAAGAGGTGTTACTCGCTACTGATAAAGGAGAGGATTATAACCTTGATGATATAATCAGTACTAGCTCGTCAGCAATTGCTTCTTATAATGGAGATGACTATTTGCTAGCAAGTCTAAACGATGGGCAGGATGTATTCCTACAGGTCGGTACTAGTGAAAGTAGTGATGAATCTGCACTTTCTGATTGCATTACATCTTTAACATCAGGTAATACTAAAATTAGTGCTTTTCCAGTTTGTGACTATAATCTTCATAGCTACTTCAAGAAGGTTAATCCGCAGAAGGGACCACGTGCACTCGGAGCTGTACCTCGTTTGGGTATCGGAGTTCGCCATTCAACTGCTATCTGGCCTGGAATCTTCGAAGCAATGTATAGGGGAGATTTCTCTGCAAATGCTATTCAGAATTCGGTACGAGAATTGAATATTATGGAAGATGTCCTCTCAGGAAAACCTCCTCGTATCAATCATCTCTTCAGTGTAGGCGCTGTGCAAGAAGGACATACAGGGAGTAGTTTTGAAGGATTATGGACTGCCGGGGCAGTTAATGCGTTGAAATGCAAATATCCGTTACGTTACGGTGCTGATGCTGATCATCTACAGGTAAAACGTGGGGAAGAAGGGATTAAACGAACAAAACAGTTCCTTGATGCAGCAAAGTATTATACTTTCTATACGCTTGATGTCTCTGATATTCTAGATTATAAGGCTCTAAGTTGTCGTTCTGCAGTGGCATCGGTTGAATACCTAAGTAATGCTATTCCAGATAATAAACTACGACGAGATGTTGTCAGCTATCATTTGCGTTCACAATTTGTTAATAAGCATAATTATAAGCTTGATGAAGCAAAACTTGGACGTTATGTTGCAAAATACTGGAAGGCTCTGGATGCGGTAGAGGAGCTGGCTGAGTATATTGACAGTTTCAAACAAGGTGAAGCATATGACCTTGAGCTAAGTATTGACGAAAATCCTCCAGAAATTTCTACTTTTGATTCTATAACTACTGAAGAAGAGTTGATGTTCCTTATTCTTGAAATTGTAAGACGTGGATTACCAATTACTCACTTGGCACCAAACTTTGGTGTTGAAAAGGCTGTTGACTATCGTTGTGCTGATGGCTATGAAGGTTTGAGCTTGAGAGTAGCTAGGCAATATAGAATGGCATCTGAATATGGATTTATGCTCGATTGTCATTCTGGGGATGACCTGAGCCATGAGACACGATTGGTATTCAAGGATGCTTGTAAGGGAAGATTGCATTTTAAAATTTCTCCGTCGTTACAAGAATTATACTCAGATGCAGTGTACGAACTTGATAAGCCGTTCTTTAAGTATTGGTGGAAAGAGACATACCGTTATGCGCAAGAATGTGCAATTGCAGGTTCACCTTTTGCTGCAGCGAGTCTTAAGCAATTTGATCAGTTTGAAAAAGAAATGTCACCAAGAAACTTTTTCTTCCGCGAGTATAATTTCGCAGCTTTAGGCAAACGTAATGACGATGGCCAATTTGTTAATAGACAGCATTTTTATAGCTATGATAATGATTTTGCAGAATTGATGAAACATAAAATATCTGAGCGCCTGCTATTGGTTGCAGATGATATATTTAATTATTAATGCGAATGATGTTACAAGTTTCGAATGAAGCAAAAGACTATAGCGACTTGTATGGAGTATAACATGAGTGATAAATTACGTGACAGCAGTTGGGATAAAGATGGTATTCTTGAAAAGATTTTGGGTAAGATTGAACTGCCTAAAATGGCGGCAGTAAAGCAGAAATTTGATTCATCTTGTATTAAAGATATTCCAAGTGTTGTTACTGCTGAATTTGGAAAAATTGGCATTGGTGATAGTATTAAAGAGGGAGCCAATATTGCAATTACTGTTGGTAGTCGAGGTGTCGCAAACATCCCAGTTATTACAAAGGCAATTGTTGATAATGTGAAAGCTCTTGGTGGAAAACCGTTTATCGTCCCTGCTATGGGAAGTCATGGTGGGGCGACAGCTGAAGGTCAACAAAAGGTAATTGAGGGAATGGGCGTAACTGAAGAATTCATTGGTGCGCCAATTCGTTCAAGCATGGAAGTTGTAGAGGTTGGTAGGACATCTAAGAATAAACCTGTTTATATTGATAAGAATGCCCATGAATCAGACGGAATTATTGTCGCTGGAAGGATAAAGCCGCACACAGCTTTTCAAGGTCCTCATGAAAGTGGTATTTATAAAATGATGACTATTGGCCTTGGAAAACAGTTGGGTGCTGAATTCTGTCATAGTGAAGGCTTTGGTGTAATGCATGAAAATGTGCCTGAAATTGCACGTGTAATGCTAAAAAACTCACCAATACTTTTTGGGGTAGGAATTGTAGAAAATGCCTTTGATAATACTTGCATTATAGAGGCACTACGCCCTGAGGAAATAGATGAAAAAGAGCCAATTTTATTACTCAAAGCAAAAGAGTTAATGCCTGAAATTAAGATCCATAATTTTGATATTTTGATTATAGATCAAATTGGCAAAAACTTCAGTGGTGATGGAATGGATCCAAATATTACTGGTACATTCTGCACTCCCTATGTTACTGGACCAATGGAAATTAAACGGTATGTGGTTCTTGATCTTAGTGAAGAGACACATGGGAATGCCATAGGAATGGGCAAATGTAGTATTTCAACAAAACGCTTATTTGATAAATGTGATTTTGATCAAGGTTACGTAAATTGCATGACTAGTACTGTGGTTGAACCGGCGTTTTTGCCAATTATTATGAAGAATGACAGAATGGCTATTTCAGCTGCAGTGCATACAGCTGTTGGTTGTAACAAGGAAAATCCAAAGATTATTCGTATTATGAATACATCGCATATTGAAAAAATTTATGTTTCAGAAGCATTAGAAGAGGAAGTTAAAAATCATCCTGAAATGACTATTTTGGAAGAATTTGCTCCATTTAGTTTTAATGAAAATGGAAATTTGTTTTAGTATGGTTTTTGCTGTTTCGCTTTTGGGCTTTGTTTATATTTTTAATGTAAGGTATTAAAATGATTCAGATAGATTTAAGTGATAAAGTTGCATTGGTGGTAGGAGGTGGGTCTGGTATTGGCAGAGAGTCCGCTCTGATCCTTGCTAAAGCAGGAGCATCTATAGCAGTGGCTGATGTCAATGAAGCAGGAATGCTGGAGACGTTGGAGTTGATTAAAAAAGAGAACAGTAATCTTGAGTTAAGTGCCAACTCAGTGGATTTGAGTTCAGTTGAGAGTATACAGAACATGGTTGACTCTGTGGTACAAACCCACAATAGAATCGATATTTTTGTGAATTCAGCAGGAATATGTAAGAACAAACCTTTTGTTGATGTGACAGAAGATGAGTATGATTTAGTTGTTGATGTAAATCAAAAAGGTACAGTTTTTTGTACTCAAGCAGTTGCTAAACATATGATTTCACGCATTCCGCAAGAAGTGAAGGACGCTGGTAAAAGCGCTGAATGTTACGGAAAGATTATTAACTTTTCTTCCATTTCAGGGCGAGCAGGCAGGCCTTTACAAATTCACTACGCTACATCTAAAGCTGGAATAATTAGCGCAACAAAATGTGTGGCTATGGCACTTGCTCCTTACGGTATAAATGTTAATGCAATTGCCCCAAGTGTGGTAGAAACACCAATGTGGGCTGAAAATGTATCAGATAAAAAGCAATTTTTGGGTGAAGAGAAGGCTAACGAAGTGATTGAAGGGTTGTTTTCTACCATTCCGCTCAAGCGCCTAGGTACTGTGGAGGAGATGGGAAATGCCGTACTATTTTTTGCTTCTTCACTTTCAGATTATGTTACTGGCCAGACGCTGAATGTTGATGGCGGCTGTGAAATGAATTAATTGCTAGTTATAGATTTATTAAAAGTTACTTACACTTGTTTATAATAGTAATTATAAGTATTTGTGTTTGTATTAATATATTTGAATGATGGGAAATTATATTATGATTAAAAGCGTTAAAACGGCTGATTATACAGAAGCTCAATTGCAGGCTTTGGCAATGGAATTCCGTATAACTGTGTTGGATATGCTACATAGTGTCGGATCAGGCCATTGGGGTGGGTCGGCGAGTGTAGCGGAATTGTTGACTGTATTGTATTTTGATCAAATGAATGTTAATCCTGCAGAACCTAAAGCGGAAGATAGAGACAGACTGGTTTTGAGTAAGGGACATGCTGCGCCGATGTTATATACAGTTCTTGCACGTAGAGGATTTTACCCTGAGTCAGAGCTAGAAACATTTCGTAAGGTTAATAGCCGGTTACAGGGGCACCCATGTATGAATAAATTGCCAGGAATTGATATGTCAACAGGTGCATTGGGTCATGGTATCTCAGTTGGGCTTGGTATGTCACTGGTCGCTGCTGCCGCTGACTCTCCATTTGAGACTTATGTCGTTGTAGGCGAAGGTTGTCTTAATGAAGGCTCAAGTTGGGAAGCAATTATGGCCGCTGGGAAGTTTAAGCCTAAAAATTTAACATTGATGATTGACTATAATAAGGTACAGCTTGATGGGTATTCACAGGATATTATGCCTCTGGATCCTCTTGGTGAGAAATTTACTGCATTTAATTGGAATGTAGCAGATAAAGTGTATGATGGTCATTCGGTCAAGGATATTCGTGAATCTCTTGCATGGGCAAAACAACAGACTGCAGGACCAAAAGTAATAATATATAACACCTGCAAAGGCAAGGGAGTTGGGAGTATGGAGGATAGCAATAAGTGGCATGGTGCTCCAGTTGATGATGAGACATATGCTATAGCAAGACCTGAGCTAGAAGCAACATTGAAAAAATGGAAGGAAATAGATGAAAACTAGTATAGAAAATATTGCCTTACGTGATGCGCTTGGGCAGGCATTACTCAACATAGGTGCAGAAGACGATAGACTACGGGTCTTGGATGCTGATGTCTCTAGCAGTACAAAAACCGGTATGTTTGGAGAAAAATATCCAGATAGATTTTTTAATGTTGGTGTGGCAGAAGGTAATCTTGCTGATATTGCAGCAGGTATGGCAACATGTGGCATGCGTCCTGTAATCAGTGCATTTAGTCTTTTTCTTGCCTTGAAATCAACGGATCAGATTCGTAATGTAATCTGCTACAATAAGTTACCTGTAATTATTGCTGGTGGTTATGGTGGGCTGTCAGATTCATTTGATGGTGCAAGCCACCAGTCACTAACTGATATTGCAATTATGAGAGCTCTTCCTGAGATGACACTTCTTGTACCGGCATGTGCATCTGAAGTTGAACCTGCAATTCGAGCAGCAATAAAAATGGGTAAGCCTGTCTTTATTCGCCTTGGGCGTAATCCGGTTCCTGATTACCCTGAATTAGGTGTGGATTTTGAGATTGGTAAAAGCAAAGTAATTCGTTCAGGTAATGACGTAACAATTGCTGCATGTGGATTGATGACTTCTAAAGCTCTGGATGCTGCTGAAACTCTCAGTAATTCTGGTATTGATGCTGAAGTAATTCATTGTTCATCAATCAAGCCTTTTGATACTTCTACCTTACTTGACTCAGTGAAGAAAACAGGTTGTGCTGTGACTGTTGAAGAACACAGTGTTATTGGCGGCTTGGGAGGTACGGTATCTGAAATTCTATCTCTTAACGATCCACTTCCGTTGGGCATGATTGGAGTTCAGGACTGCTTTACTGAATCTGGTCCATATGATGTTATTTTAAAGAAATATGGCTTATCTACGGAAGATATTGTCGACAAAGTAAAGTTAGTGATTGCACGAAAAAGTTAATATGTTGTTTTAAATATTATTCATAGCTATTTATTTGCATGTAAAAGCTTTTTTTTTAAAGGAGATATAATGATATCAATGAAAAAATTTATGGATGTTGGAATTGTTCATTTTATGGCATATCCACAGACTATAAGAGGTGATGGCCCAATACTTGAAACAATTAAAAAAATTGCAGTTGATGACTACTTTGATGCTATTGAAGTAACTTGGATGAAAGATGATGAAGTACGTAAGAAAGCGCATGATCTTATCAAAACTTCAAAGTTGAAAGTTCGATATGGGGCACAACCTAGATTGTTAACTACAGGTTTGAATCCAAATCATATTGATGAAGCTGAAAGGGTTAAGGCAGAGCAGACTCTTATCGAGGCAATTGATGAAGCAGAAGAGTTGGGTTGCCCAGGTATTGCTTTTTTATCTGGTAAATACGAAGAAGAAACAAAAGATCAAGCGTTTGAAAATCTGGTAAAAACAACTAGTAATCTTTGTGAGTATGCAGAGAAAAAGAATATGAATGTTGTGCTTGAAATATTTGACTACGATATTGATAAAAAATCATTGATTGGTCCTACGTCACTAGCTAAAAAGTTTACTGACAGAGTAAAAGCTAATTATAGTAACTTTGGACTTATGGTTGATCTTAGCCATATACCAATGTATCATGAGTCGCTTACTCAATCCCTAGATCCTATAAAAGATGATATTGTTCATATTCATATCGGTAATACAATTATTGATGATGAATCTCATGCAGGATATGGCGACCAGCATATTTATTTTGGATATGATTACAGTGAGAATGATGTTGAAGAGGTTAGGGCATTTTTACAACACTGTATTGATATCGGGCTTCTTTCAGAAAACAATAAAAAGATTGTTTCATTTGAAGTTAAACCTTTTGGTGATGAAGATGCTGATGCTGTTGTTGCAAATGCAAAGAGAACTTTAAATCAGGCATGGCTTCAAATTAATGTATAGGAGATGGTTATGAAAATTGTAGTACTAGACGGATATACACTCAACCCTGGAGATTTATCTTGGGATGGAATGAAGGCTCTTGGGGATTTTGTTGTTTATGACAGAACAGTAAAAGAAGATATTGTTGATAGAATTGGCGATGCTGAAATAGTTATTACCAATAAGACACCAATTACTCAGCAAATAATTGACACATGTCCTAATATTAAGTATATCGGTGTTCTGGCAACAGGTTATAACGTTGTTGATACAAATTATGCGGCTGAAAAGGGTATTCCTGTATGTAATGTACCTATTTATGGTACTACTGCAGTATCACAGTTTGTTTTTGCACATTTGCTGGAAATTTGCCATAATATAAAACATCATGCTGAAACCGTTGCAGATGGAAAGTGGTCTGCATCCAAAGATTTTTGCTATTGGGATTATCCGTTGATCGAACTCGCGGGTAAAACAATGGGTATAATTGGTCTTGGTAGAATTGGTTATATTACTGCAAGTATTGCTGTGGCGTTTGGTATGAAGGTACTTGCATTTGATGAGAATAAGAACCCAGATTTGGAAACAGATAGTATAAAATATGCTTCCCTTGATGAACTTCTTGCTGAGTCTGATGTTATTAGTCTTCACTGTCCGTTATTTGAAAGTACTCAGGGCATGATTAATTCTGAGTCAATTGCTAAGATGAAGGATGGGGTCATAATTATTAATACTTCACGTGGTCCACTTATTGTCGAAGAAGATCTAAAGCAGGGGCTGGAATCAGGAAAAATTTATTATGCAGGTGTTGATGTTGTAAGCACTGAACCTATAGCTGCGGACAATGTATTACTTTCAGCGAAAAATTGTAATATCACCCCTCATATTGCCTGGGCACCAAAAGAAGCAAGAAGTAGACTACTAAATGTAGCTGTTGAGAATGTTGAGTCTTTTATTAATGGCAGTGTTATAAATAAAGTAAATTAGTATTAGATATTGTTAATGGCTTTATGTTGTGGAATTTAAATTGTATGTTGTAAGTGTAGTATATACAGTTAGAGTTAAAATTATATTTTGTCCTTTGTAAGCCGTAAGTGCCACGATTTTGTGCTTACGGCTTATGTTTTAAATTAACTTTGAGTGAGTGGATGTTAAATTATGTTGCAAGTAAGAATGCCAAAAGCCAAGGCTGTCGAATGCCGTGATGTTGCTATGCCTGTTGTAGGTGATAATGATGTTTTAATAAAAATGAAGAGACTAGGGATATGTGGTTCTGATATACAGGTATATCATGGTCTACATAAATATATGACCTTTCCTGTGGTTCAGGGACATGAAGGTTCTGGAGTTGTCTCAGAAGTTGGTTGTAATGTTACTTCTGTTGTAGCAGGGGATAAGGTCACAATTCAACCACAGGTATTTTGTGGAGAGTGCCAGCCATGCAAAACAGGTAATGAAAATGTTTGCCAGAATCTTTCAGTATATGGAATACACATTGATGGTATGGCTCAAGAATATCTCTGTATGCCTGAGTCGGTTGTTGTAAAGCTACCAGAAAATATGAACTATGATACAGGAGCTTTTGTTGAACCGGTAGCGGTAGCTGCTGGAACATTGAGGCGCTGTGGTAATGTGAATAACTTGAATGTTGTCGTTATGGGGGCTGGAGCAATTGGTAATCTCGTAGCACAGATGGTACAGGTTAATGGAGGTAATTGTTTACTGACTGATATTAATGAGCAACGTTTAAAGACTGCACGGGAATGTGGAATTGAAAAGATACAAAATACTACTGAATGTTTATTAGTTGATGTAATAAAGGATTATTTTGGAAAAGAGGGTGCTGATATTATTATTGATTGTGCGGGCACTCCCTTTACATTTAATGCAGCTGTTGTCAGCGCACGTCCTGCCTCAAGGATAGTTATTGTTGCTAATTTTAAACAGGTGGTGACTCTAGAGGTTCCATTAATACAGCGTCAGGCAATTGATATTATCGGGGTAATGATGTATGTACGTAAAGATTATATGCAGGCAGTAGAATTACTATCGGCAGGAAAGATTAAGATTGATAAACTAATTTCAACCCGTTTTCCGGTTGCAAATTTTGCTGACGCATACCACTATATTGATTCATGTCCTCAAAATGTAATGAAAGTCTTAATTGATTTTGACTGATTCTGAGTTAGCTTATAACGAATTTTAAAAATGCAATAGAATATACAGCTCCTTTGCAAAAAACATGGAATTGGTAGGAGATACTTTGTAACTATTGGTAATAAGCTGGTGTGGGAGTATGAGTGTATATTTCTTACTTGTTTGTTATGCATAAATAATAGCGTTAAGCAACACAAGCACTTTTGATATTTACTGTTTATCGCAGTGATAGAGTTGTCAATTTAGTAGCGAGAATTTCTGATTTAAGGTATACAAGAAGTTGAGTTTGAATTAAATTTTAATAATGTCTTATTTTAATAAAAATACTTGTATTACAAGCGACGCTATGTAGAATATAATAAGTTAGTAAAAATATACTGATTACGTTTGCATACTGATAATGTTAGTTTTAACTTATAGCGGTTACGTTTAAATTGAAATTTTCCTCCGAAAATGGTGTGATATTGTGAATAAATTAATAAAAAAGATAAGTAGAGCTCAGGTTCAAAGTCAAGTATATGATCAGTGTAAAGAATTCATAATTGATGGAGTATGGAAAACTGGGGATAAGTTACCATCTGAAAATCAGTTATGTGAGCTATTTGATGTAAGTCGAGTTTCAGTTAGGTCTGCAATACAGTCTTTGCAAGCTCAGGGGTTTATTGAAATAAAAAGGGGCGAGGGTAGTTTTGTTAGAAATTTTAGCATTTCTGACACGCTTGATATTCTTGTTCCGGTTTTATCTTTGAGTGAAAATGATATTAGCAGTGTACTGGAGTTCCGAGTTATGTTTGAGCCGGCACTTATACCTTATGCTATTGATAATGTAACTGATGAGGATATCGATAAACTTGAAGAGATCTACGATGAGATGTCAAAAAAAGCAAGTGATCTGGATAAATACGCAGAATTAGATAAAGATTTTCATCTATATATTCTAAAAATGTCTGGTAATCAAGTCGTCTTTAAAATTTGTCAGGTTTTAATGGAGGTCTTCAGTTCTGCTTGGCGTGTTGTCAGTAATAAACTTGGTGCGAGCTTTGGTCTTATCTGCCATCGAAAAATTATTGATGCAATTAAAGCGAAAGATAAAGAGCTTGCCAGAATTTGTGTTTATGAGCATGTTAAAGATATTTATCTTCAGTTTAATGATGATGTTCTAAAAAATGAGAGTAGTAGAAATATTAAGAAATAAATGATATTAAGTCTATGTGAACTTGACTTATTTAGATACTGTTCGATTGGCTTATGATTGTAGGTATATTATAGCAATGCTTTTCAAAATGGAGTCCTATTAAATTATCTTTACCATGTACTCACTTTTTTTATGGTCTTTAGTGGGCTTAATTTCACTCTAGTGTAGTTATAAATAAAACTTCAAATGTTAAGAACTCCATAGTTGTTGCCTGTTAAACATCACTATGTAACTTCCATTAGCTACAGTCATTCCGGCTATAGATTCTTTTGATTAATGGCTCTAGAGTAAAGTCTAAAATCGCTGGAGTCTATCGGTAATTCTGAAGCAGTTATTATGGATAAGATTCATATCGTTTCGTAGATCATACCTATTTGCAAATCAATAAATTTATTAGTGTTTTTGCTACAGCTTGAATGTTGTTAATATGCTAAACTAGATATATATTCAACAAATGTCAAAATTGGTCAATTAATAATAATCATCATTGTAGGATTCTAACTTTTTTGTAATTTGATTTCTATTAATGATGTTATTTATATATTAATACATAGTGAGAGGACTCTTTATGAACCATCAATATCTTCAGCATGTGTCTGAAAGGACTTTGCAAAATATCCCACCGTTGCCTTTGTCTGCTTATCAAGTAGAAGAGTTATGCAGAAAATTATTAGATGATACTGAAGATATGAATTTTCTTGTTGATTTGTTGATCAATAGGGTTCCGGCAGGTGTTGCTGAGGCGGCAAGGGTTAAGGCAGATTTTTTAACTTCTATTGTACTCGGTAATATTGAGTGCGGTGCTATCTCTCCTGAATATGCGATAGAGATACTTGGGACGATGATGGGTGGGTATAATGTTGTTCATTTAGTTAATTTACTTAGTGATATAAAATACGCAGCGTTTGCTGCTAAAGCTCTTAAGAAACTCATATTAGTATTTGATAGTTTTGATGAGATTAAATCTTTAATGGATAGTGGTAATGAGTATGCTAGAGATGTAATTATGAGCTGGGCAGAGGCAGAGTGGTTTCTCTCAAGACCGGAATTACCTGAGATAATAGAAAAGATTGTTTATAAAGTAGCAGGAGTTGTGAATAATGATGATCTGTCGCCACCAAAGTATGTTGCTACTCGTTCAGATATACCTCTACACTCTCTTACAATGGGAGAGGCTAAATTTCCTGATGGTATCAATACTATGCAGAAAAATCGTGAGTCTGGTGAAGGAACGGTATTTGTTGGTGATACTGTTGGTATTGGAAGCTCAAGAAAATCTGCAGTAAACTCACTTATCTGGTCAATTGGTGAAGATATACCATATATCCCCAATAAACGTAGTGGTGGTATTGTTCTTGCCGGAAGCCTTGCTCCGGTATTTTTTAATACCTTTATTGATTCAGGTGGTCTACCAATTATTTGTGATGTAACAAAGATAGAGCATGGAGCAAAGGTAATTATAGATACAAAGAAATGTGAGATAAGAGATGTTGCTGGAAAGGTAATAGCAGGATTTTCTATGCAGCCGGTAATTATCTCTGATGCATATAGAGCTGGTGGGAGGGTACCGCTACTGATTGGTAAGAAGTTGACTCAAAGAGCGCGAGAAGTGTTGCACATGAAGAGTGATACTATTTTTATAAGACCTGAAAGTATGCAGAAGAAGGAAGGAAAGAGTTTTACTTTAGCTCAGAAGATTATAGGAAAGGCTTGTGGTGAAAGAGGAGTGTTGCCTGGTGAGAGTTGTGAACCTAAGGTTTCAATAGTAGGGAGTCAAGATGCTACCGGGGTAATGACCTGTGATGAACTTACTGAACTCGCTTGCTTGAAGTTTCAGGCACCACTAGTGCTTCAGAGTTTTTGTCATACAGCTGCCTATCCCAAAGATAGTGATCTTGTGATGCATAACACTCTAACAAATTACTTCCAGAAGCGTGGTGGCGTTGCCATAAAGCCTGGTGATGGTATAATACATAGTTGGTTGAACAGAATGTTGCTTCCTGACCAAGTAGGCACTGGAGGTGATAGTCATATGCATTCACCTCTTGGAATTTCTTTCCCAGCTGGATCAGGACTTGTGGCGTTTGCGGCAACACTGGGTATGATGCCACTCGATGTACCTGAGTCATTATTATTACGTTTAAATGGACATTTAAATCGTGGAATTGTGCTTAGAGATGTTGTAAATTATATCGCCATGAAGGGTAGTGAACTGAGCAATGAGAAGGGAATTTTCAACGGTAAAATCATTGAAATGGAAGGCTTTACAAGCCAACTGACGGTGGAAGAAGCTTTTGAACTTTCGGCTTCAGTTGCAGAGAGAAGTGCGGCTGGTTGTACTATTGATCTTGCGCAAGATAAAATTGTTGAGCATTTGAAGAGTAATGTTGATCTTATGCGGAGTATGATTGATAGCGGGTATGAAAATAAGACGACAATAAAGAACAGGCTAAATGATACTGAAAATTGGCTGGCTCATCCTGAGTTATTACGTCGTGATGCAAATGCAGAATTTTCTGATAAGTTAGAAATAGATCTTTCTGAAATAAAGGAGCCTGTTATTGCTGCTCCAAACAATCCAGACAATGCTTGTTGGTTATCAGAGCATCAAGGTGTTGAGATTGACGAAGTATTTATTGGGTCATGTATGACTAATATTGAGCATTTTAAAGCAGTAGCACGGGTAATTACCGGAAAGAAGGTGGGAGTAAAGAAATTGTGGATTGTGCCGCCAACAAGAATGGATATGGCGATCTTGAAGAAAGAGGGTATTATAAATATATTTGAAGAAGCTGGTGCAAGGGTTGAAATTCCAGGTTGTAGCCTTTGTATGGGTAATCAAGCAAGAGCTGCTGAAAATGCCATGGTCTTTTCCACAAGTACTAAAAATACTAATAACCGTATGGGGACTGGTGCAAAGATGTATCTAGGAAGTGCTGAAGTGGCTGCAATTGTGGCTTTACTTGGTAAGATACCAACACCAGAGGAATACTTTGAAATTTACGGGTAAGAAATACTGGCAATTATTTGCAATATTCTATAAACCCTAACAGAAAGCAAGTAAGCATTAGCACTACTTAACGAAGCATTACTTGAGTAAATTTATAATGAGGGAATTTTTAACATGAGAATAGTAATAGCACCAAACGCCCTAAAATCTAGTCTTACTGCTAGTCAAGCTGCGAAGGTAATAGAAGAAGGCGTCAAAGAGTTTGATAAAAACATTGAAACAGTATTAGTGCCTGTTGCAGACGGTGGAGATGGCCTTGTCGATGTGCTACAAGGAGCTCTCGGTGGTAAACTTATAACATGTGATGTACATGATCCACTTTTTAGATCTATCAAAGCTAGTTATACTTTTGTCAAATCTAGCAAGACAGCAGCAATTGAGATGGCTCTCGCAAGTGGTATAGCTCTACTAAATGATGAAGAGAAAAATGCTTCTCTTACTACAACTTTTGGCACAGGTGAATTGATTAAAAATGCAATTAAAAAGGGTGCAAAAAAAATCATACTTGGAATTGGTGGGAGTGCAACCAATGATGCAGGTATTGGTATGGCCGCAGCACTAGGAGTTAAATTTTATGATGAAGGAGGGCATGAGCTTGTCCCAATAGGACGGGAGCTTATTAATATAGCTAGTATTGATATTAGTGGGATACTTCCAGAGGTAAAAGATGTTAGGTTCGAAGTCGCTTGTGATGTTGATAATCCTCTTTCTGGTATTAATGGAGCTGCATATGTATATGGCAAGCAGAAAGGTGCAAGTCAAGAAGATATCGAACTTTTAGATAAAGGGTTGAAGCATTTTGCAGAAGTTGTCAAAAAGCAGTTTGGTTTAAATATTGATAAAATTGAAGGTGCAGGGGCCGCTGGTGGCCTTGGAGCAGGACTGGTTGTATTTACAGATGCACTTCTTGCAAAAGGGATTGATCTGGTGTTTGATGCTGTAGGACTTCAAGAAAAAATAAAGGGCGCAGACCTAGTAATTACAGCAGAAGGTCAGATAGATTTTCAAACGAAGTATGGCAAAGCTCCTGCTGGAGTAGGAATTATTGCTAAAAAGTACAACATTCCGTGTATTGCTCTTGCAGGTAGTATTGGCGAGAAGATTGAGGAATTGCGAGACTGCGGTATTACAGCTACTTTTTCAATTTGCCCAGGACCAGTAACTTTGGACAATGCAATAAGTCACGCAGAAGATTATATGAAGAATCTTACCAGAGAGATCCTTTACACCTTTACAGCATTAGTTAAGAATAAGTAATTTCATATTGATAATCTTGCGGTCTATACTTTGATGAAAATATAACTTGTATAAATTAGATAGCACTGGAATTAACCAGTGCTATTTGTAGTTTGGTTGTCATATTGGTATTTCCTAGTATTGTAACATATTTTACTGTTGTAGTTATATTCACCTTTGACGGGTAGTGAAATGTTTATTACAATACAGGGAGTTCTATAGATATTGGATGTTTGGGTAAAGTCATATAATTGAGACGTCATATATAGGAGTTAGATGTTATTATAATACCTTAATGCAAGCATTTGAAGACATAAAATATCTGACTCAAGCATTATACATCGCAGAATACTTTATATAATAATAGTGGTTCTAATGATCCAAGTATTTAAAAAAGGAGAAGGATATGAAAATTGGCTTTATTGGTCTGGGTATAATGGGCAAGCCTATGAGCAAAAATTTACTCAAGAATGGCTATGAATTGGTTGTAATGGGTAGGGTAGCTACTGTTATTGAGGAATTGGTTGCGCTTGGAGCGACCTCTGCTGAGACAGCTAAGTCTGTTGCTGAACAATCTGATATTATTATTACAATGCTTCCAAACTCACCACATGTCAAAGAAGTGGTTCTTGAAGAGAATGGTGTTATTGAAGGAGCAAAACCAGGTAGTGTCGTAATCGATATGAGCTCAATAGCTCCACTTGCTAGCAGAGAAATTTCTGAAAAGCTATTTGAGAAAGGTGTTGATATGCTTGATGCACCTGTAAGTGGTGGTGAGCCAAAAGCAATTGATGGGACAATATCAGTAATGGTTGGCGGTAAGAGGGAAATTTTTGATAAATGCTACGATGTTATGAAGGCCATGGCTGGTTCAGTGGTTTATACTGGTGAGATTGGAGCAGGTAATATTACAAAGCTAGCTAACCAAGTTATTGTTGCTCTAAATATAGCAGCTATGTCTGAAGCGTTCACCCTCGCAACAAAAGCTGGAGTCGATCCAGAGCTAGTGTATCAGGCTATACGTGGTGGTCTAGCTGGAAGTACTGTTCTTGATGCAAAGGCGCCACTTGTCTTTGATCGTAAGTTTGATCCAGGGTTCAGAATAGAACTACACATTAAGGATCTTGCAAATGCTCTAGAGACGGCACACAATATAGGCGTACCACTGCCACTAACAGCTGGAGTAATGGAAATTATGCAAGCTCTTAAAGTTGATGGTAAAGCTGGATGCGACCATGGCGCACTTGTGCAGTACTACGAAAAAGCAGCCCAAGTTGAAGTTACAAAAAAATAGAATTATTTTTAACAATTCTATCATTATCAGAAGTATGTCACTGCATTGAGAGTGTAGATCTTGACGGTACTAATTAGCTTTAGCTTATTTAATTGGTCATATATGGATTATTATTTAAGTTGTGCTTCATAAGAGTATATGATTGTTTAAGCTTTTTTATATACAGTTTTGTGTATAACTACTACCAGTGCGATTAATTATAAATATGCCGTAAATATTACATAGGCAAGCAATAGAATATACGGCTAAAGATAAAGAATGCCTATGTGTCCATCATTTCTATGTTACGAGTCTTCATATATAAAGTATAGTAGCTAGTTAGTAATAAAGGTTTAAGTCTTTGATATCAAAGACTTAAACCTTTATTACTTGGTTGTCCTTCAAAATATAGTGTTATTTTATAATTGATTGATGTTGACTTTATTCTGTGTTTTGGTGCACTTTTCTGTCTTTTATAATGTCGTCAATTGATGCGGACTAAAAACTTTTTTGTGCTGCTTTGAACTGTTGCGAATTTTGAAAAAAGTTGCAATTCTGACAGTATTATTAAGAGTATTTTACTCATACTGCTCAAAGTAATATACTGATGGCTATAAATTAATTACTGCTGCTATCAGGAAATGGCAGAAGAATATCAAGGTTAAAGCATTTACATATAGATAATTTGGACGTCCATGGTAGAATGACTATATATCGTTTTTAATGATAGATTTAGGGAATAATTATTAGCATAGGAAGAGTTATATTGTTGGATTTTTTAAAATAATAATTGCGGGTGTAATGTCTCTTTATACGTTCTAATAGACATCTGAAGTCTTTACTCCGGTAGAGCACAGCAAAAGTCTGAGTAAGAAGGAATATGATATTTATTCTTACAAGGACACTTTGTCCTTGCCAAAAGCAAGAGAATATTGTATGTTTTAAGGGATAATATTAATGGGGCAGACCATAATACGCAAAAAGCTTCTAAAACAAGCTATTAAAATGAAGTGTCGTAGATGAGTAACTGTAAATTATTTTTTAAATATTGTTTAAATATTATGGGCGTACTCGTTATAAATGTCGATAATTAATGATATGGAAAAATGTTAATATCCGATTAAATAACTGTTATAAGTAAAAGAGGAAATTATGAATTTTAAAAATTGTAGTATAGGTATTGAACTTGGTTCAACTAGAATTAAATCTGTTTTAATTGATGAAAATGGAAGTACCTTGGTTACTGGTGGCTATAGTTGGGAGAATAAGCTAGTTGATAATTTTTGGACTTATTCAATCGACGAGATTTGGGAAGGTATACAGGTTGCTTATACTGAATTAAGAGAGAATATAGAACAAAAATACTCTTGTGACTTTACAACAGTTGGTGCAATTGGTTTTAGTGGCATGATGCATGGTTATATGGCTTTTGATAAAGATGATAATCTATTAGTTCCATTTAGAACTTGGAGAAATAACCTTCAAGGCGCGGCAAGTAAAGAGCTTACAGAGTTATTCAATTATCCTGTCCCACAAAGATGGACAATCGCACACCTAAGGCAAGCAATTTTAAATGAGGAAGAACATGTAAGTAAGATCGACTTTTTGTCAACTCTTGCAAGTTATGTACACTACCGCTTGACTGGGGAAAAGGTCATAGGTGTTGGTGAAGCATCAGGTGTATTCCCTATAGATTTAGAGACTAAATCATATAATGAAAAAATGGTAGGGCAGTTTAAAGAATTAACAAATATAAATCTCACAGACATATTCCCAAAGGTTTTAGTAGCTGGAGAAGATGCAGGGCATTTAACCCCAATAGGGGCAAAGCTTCTTGATGTTAGTGGTAAATTAGAGGCTGGAATACCTTTCTGCCCACCAGAAGGTGATGCTGGAACAGGAATGGTTGCAACAAATAGTGTAAAGAAAAGGACAGCTAACGTGTCCGCCGGAACATCGGTATTTGCTATGATTGTACTTGAAAAAGCACTATCAAAGGTTTATAGTGAGATTGATGAAGTAACAACGCCGAGTGGTGATTTAGTGGCTATGGTTCACTGTAATAACTGTACATCAGACTTAAATGCTTGGGTTAATTTATTTGGTGAAGTTTTAGGAGAGTTTGGGGTAACGCCTGATAATGATGAACTTTTTGGAAAGCTTTATAGAAAAGCATTGGAAGGCGATATGGATTGTGGTGGTCTACTTGCTTATCCATACTTGTCTGGTGAGCATAGTACTGGATTTGAGGAAGGCAGACCTTTATTTGTAAGAAATTCTGATAGTAAGTTTAATTTAGCTAACTTTATGCTGACAAATTTATATACATCACTTGGAGCATTGAATATTGGATTAAAAATACTCTTTGAGAATGAAGGTGTAGAAATTGACGAAATGCTTGGGCATGGAGGATTATTTAAAACTGCAGGTGTTGGCGATAAAGTAATGGCAAGAGCTACAACTACCCCAGTAACAACAATGTCAACTGCGTCAGAAGGTGGGGCATGGGGTATAGCATTGCTTGCACAGTTTATGTTGGATGATTTAACTGATTTATCTGAGTACTTAGAAACAAAAATATTCTCTGGTGTTGAGAAAGTAATGGTCAAACCTGAAAAAGATGGTATTGAAGGCTTTGATAGCTTTATGAAAAGATATGTTGGCGGGCTTGACATTGAACATGCTGCTGTTGCTAACCTTAAATCTTAACACAGGATAAGAGGTGAGACAAAGTGAGATAATTGTTTAGAGAAAGCAATCGCTATTTAAATTGCATATAAAAACGGTAGAGTAATAAATTCTGTGCCTAAGCAAGGGTAAAAGCTCTTGCATATAACGTCAAAATGACAGTATTGCAAGGAATTTATTGTGAGAGGTGAACCCGGAATTATTGTAAGTGCTTGTTAGTAAAGTAAAAGCGCACTGGTTTGAACCAGTGCGCTTTTTTAGTAATGTATTCATTTGTTTCTATATGTTTTATATATTATGCAAAATATAGCAAATACTGAATTAACCACATAAAAACATAATATACTTCAATGTTACTTCAATATTAGTTTTACGAGATATTAGTAATCAGTACTGACTGTGCCATCATTTACAAGCGAAACCCCTGAGCTTGTTCCCAAACGTTCTGCACCCGCATTGATCATCGCCACTGCATCATCAAAACTTCTTACGCCTCCTGCTGCCTTAACTTTTACATTTTCAGATACTGTTTTTCTCATCAACTCCACAGCCTTAGTAGTTGCTCCTGAAGCATTAACTCCTGTAGACGTTTTAACAAATTTTGCACCTGCCTTTTCAGCGAGTTTACAAACAGTCACAATTTCATTATCAGTCAATAGAGCTGCTTCAATAATCACTTTCACCAATGCCTCTGGGCTGGCATTCTTTACAACTTCATGAATATCGTCTTCAACTTCTTGATATTTTTTATCTTTGAGCATGCCGATATTGATCACCATATCAATTTCATTTGCCCCATCAGCAACAGCCTGTTTGGTTTCAAATCCTTTTGCTGCAGTAGACATTGCGCCTAGAGGAAAGCAGACTACAGAGCAAATCTTGACATCACTTTCTGCAAGCATTTTCTTGCACAATTTGACCATGGATGAGTTCACACACACAGCATAAAATTTATTATCAATTGCTTCTTTACAAAGTGTTTTAATCTGTTCTTCTGTTGCGTCAACCTTCAATAAGGTATGATCAATATATCTTGCTAATTCACTTTTTTTCATTATCTACTCCATTCAAATGTTAATATTAATTAAATTCACAGTATAATCGTATTGCATAGTCTACTAAAAAGTATTACTAGACATAATAAATATTGATGATCGATAGTTTTATTATAGTAACAACAAATATCTTTTATAATGCAAGCGGTTATGACAAATAAGTCTTAAATTATAAAATAATAATTAATAGATAGCTGGAAGATTTTCAACAAACAAGTTGAACAATAACATATTAGTAGTCTTTACTTATCAACATCAATTAATACTCTTTAAAATAACTTATATGACAATTTTAGAAACGATATTCAATCATAATAGAACAGTATATTAAGTTAAAGGACAATTAATGAGCATTATTGATTAAAGAAAACTCTTCCTTAGTTGCATATGAAATTTGTGTTCCTTTTTTTTGAATTGAATTGGCCGCATACAGAGCAGCAATTTTTAGTGCTTTTTTCACGTCTTTATTTTCCTGTAAATAGTAATGGGAGAAGCTTCCAATAAAAGCATCACCAGCTCCAGTTGTATCAACAGGATCAACTTTACAAGGTTCAATTAGAGTAACTTCATTCTGATTTACCAGCAATGCTCCTTTACTGCCCATAGTAACAATTACGTCACGAATACCTTGAGTATTTAAGTACTTTGCCGCTGCGGTTATTTCTTCAATAGTTCCTACTGGCATATTAGTGATAGATTCTAGCTCTGTTTCATTTGGGACAAAAAATGTTGCTTCATTTATACGATCTAATTGTAATTCTTTTGCGGCTGGGGCAGGATTTAATAAAGTCTCAATATTATTCTTTACTCCGAACTCTATTGTATGATAGATAACATCCAACGGAACTTCTAACTGCATAATAATTAGATTACATTTCTTTAGGTCTTCAGCAGCAGCATCAATATCACTTGGCTTTAGGCATGCGTTAGCACCTTTAACTATGATGATACTGTTTTCTCCAGAAGGGTCTACAAAGATTGGCGCAACACCACTGGAAGTATTTGGAACAATCTCAACATGCTTAGTATTGATCCCATAGTTACTGTAATTTTTAAAAGTATTATCGCCAAAAAGATCATCGCCTACTTTTGTTATCATCATTACATCTGATCCTAATTTTGCTGCAGCAACAGCTTGATTAGAGCCTTTTCCCCCACAACCAATTTCGAAATTTGGTGCTTCGATTGTTTCGCCAAGTTTCGGCATACGTTCTGAATAATAAGTTATTAAATCAACCATATTACTTCCTACAACAGCTATTTTATTTGGCATTATTTTCTCCCAAGGTCTTTTAAACATGTCTCTGTTTCACTCTTATTCAAATACCCTAATCTAACCACAAAATCTGTAATCTCACCGCCTTTTAGGATCTTTACGTTTCCTTTTTCTTTTTCAGTAAGAAAACCTTCAGGGTCACAAGTACTTGGCAAAGCAAAGGCTGCAACTTTCTGATCGCTATTATACAATATCCATCTTGCAGTATGATCAAATTTTTGGGTGTTATATGAGATACAAAAGCTATCTTCTTCTCTTCTCTTGAGAAGATGACTTACCTCACCGACCAAGCCTTTAAGATAAAATACTTGCTCTGGATTGTATTTTTGTGGCTGGTCGAGTTTTTCATGTACAGAAGGGTCTATTCTCAGCTGTTCAATAAAGTCTAAATACTCTTTTGTTGCATTTACATGACCAGGAACCTGAGTACGTACAACAGTATTCTCTGGAGTAAAAGGTATTGGTTGAATAATTGTAGCATTCTCACAGAATGCAAAATTAACATGGCACATATACATCAAATTCATTGGCTGTGTGGAAAGATTTTTTACCTGCATTGCGATATCAACCAGTCCAGAATTTTGAGTAATCGTCACACTAGGTGTTGCCAGATAATGTGAACCGAATCCCATAACATACTCATACTCTGAAATAAGTTTTAACCAGACTTCGCCATCCTTTTCAGTATTAAATTCAATATATGCTCTATCCATTTTGGCACAAGGCATTTCTCCATGAAGTTCATGAGTATCCTTGGGGGAGGGGCAACCGTTATTTAAAATTCCACTGTGAAAAGCAAAACAGCCATAAGTCCCAGCAATATTGTTAGCGTATTTAGGCTCTGAGAACATATTTTCCATTGTCAAATCTACACCATCAAAAACCGCTTCCCAAATCATTTGACCATAGAATGGTAATATTACAATATGTCCACGATTATTTTCTAGGCGTATAGCTTCAATTCCACTTGCATATCGAAACGCAATAACAGTTATATCTTTAAAGCTTAAGAGCTCCCGCTCTTTTTCTATAAAATACTCTTTATATAATTCGAATTTACTATTATTCATATCACTTCCTTTATTATCCGATGAATTCATATACTTTTATCCAGCAGACCCAGAAACTAATTATTGCGTTTATAACGAATTGAATTTATAACAATTACTAATAGCAAGAAGACTCCCCAGATGAAATCAATCAAATGATTGCTAAAACGTAAAATCTGAAAACCACTTGAAAGTAGCATTAGTGCCACAACTGCTATCGATATTCCTAAAGCATTTCCCTTTCCTCCTGCTGGGTTTGTTCCTCCTAAAACAGCAATAAGGACAGCCTGTAAGAGGTAAGAAACACCATAATCAGATTTTGCTGCATTTATTCTTCCTGAAAGTATTACTCCAGCAATGCTTGCTAAAAGTCCAGTTGTTACGTATGAAATAAAGATCATTTTAGCGGTTTTGATACCAGCAAATCGGGCCGCTTTAGGGTTTGTACCAATTAATTTTAAATTTACACCGAAGGTAACTCTACGTAAGCAGTATGAAACAATTAAGACTACAACCATAAAAACAATAAATGGGAAGGGTAGTCCAAGGATTTTTCCATTACCGATAAATGCCCATGCTTTAGGGAAGCCTACAATTGCTGGACCACCCGTTAGAACCAGTGCTATCCCCGTAAACAGTAGCCCCGTACCCATTGTCGCTAGAATCGGAATAATATTAAATTTTGTAATAAGCAAACCATTTATACAACCTGCAAAAATACCAATAATGAGCGCAAGTGCTACTCCCACTACAACGGTAAATGCTCCTATCGTTGCAGTATCATTCGCTATTGTATGAAAGAATACCCCTGCAGTAATACTTGATAAATTAGCAACTCCTATAATTGACAGGTCGATACCGCCGGTGAGCATTGCAATCATCATCGCAATTGAAAATAACGCTAACTCCGGAAAAATATATGTTATTGATTCGAAGTTATATAAACGTAAGAACTTATCTGGTTTTAATAAACTCATTACGATAAATATTATACAAGTAATAATTATAAGCTGTAAAATATTACCATCATTAGTACTAAATTTTTTTGAGCCAAGCAATTTTCCCACTGCATCTCCTTTACCTATATAACTGATAATTAAATTGAAAGACAAAACTCAGGATAGCAACCAAAACTTCCGATTATAATTTATCAATCAGCTTATCAGTCTTGAGTTTTCTTATCTCTCCAGGCAGTTATTGCTGTTGCAATAATAATAATTAGCCCGATAACGACCTTTTGCCATGTGGTTTCAACTTTCATAATAATTAAACTATTCTTAATTATAACAAGCATAAACACGCCCAATAGAGTACCTAATACGCTACCTTTTCCGCCAAAGATACTAGTCCCACCAATAACAACAGCAGCGATTACTTCTAAATCCATCCCTACAAAATCACGAGGGTTGGCAAGCCAGATCATAGATGAGTGTAGTAACCCAGCGAATCCAGCAATTGCTCCAGCTAAGCAGAAAATTGTAAAGGTGATGACTTTAATATTAAACCCAGCTCTTTTTGCTGCCTCTTTATCATTTCCTAATGCGAAGATACCTCTACCAAGCATTGTATACGTAAGAAAACAATGAATAATAATTGCTAGTCCAAGATAAAGGAGTATCATGGAAGTAAGTCCGTAAGTTGTTCCGTCACTCTTTGTTATATTAATAATATTACTCTTCGCAAAAGAAATTAACTGAGGTGGCATTTTGTTGATATTTATCATACTCGTGCCAACAGCCCCGAGGATAAATCCTTTGACCATACTTGCTGTACCAAGTGTAACAATCAATGGTATCATCTTATACTTATAAACAAAGAAGCCATTCATAGCACCACAAGCTAGACCAATCAAGATAGCAAGTATGAAGGGTATTATAATACCCTGATAACTCGTATAAACCATTAATTTTACTGTTAAATACATTCCTGCAACCGCAAAGGCAGGGAAGGATACATCTATTCCTCCTGATATCATAACCAAAGTAA
Organism: Planctomycetota bacterium; assembly: GCA_965140405.1. Taxonomy (GTDB): domain Bacteria; phylum Planctomycetota; class SZUA-567; order SZUA-567; family SZUA-567. The sequence goes on along the minus strand of OZ223208.1, from coordinate 2,944,771 downwards.
CACCAAGAGCCATGATACCAATAATGATATTACTCTTAAGTAGACTGAATATATTTTCCAGTTGCCAAAAAGCGGGATTTATTGAGCCAATAATTATCATTATCAATATTAGAATAAGAGCAATTATTGTCTCTGTTTTCTTAAATAACTTTGAAATATTCACGCAAATCCTTTCAAGATATCACTGATTTTATCTTCAGTAGTTTCAACTGAATCAACCTCTTCCACAAATTTTCCTCTATGCATAAGAACAATTCTATTGCAATTATGAATCAACTCTGGAATATCATCAGTTATCATCAGCACACCAATTTTATGCTCTTGCGATAATTCTCTAACTTTTTTATGAATTTCTACCTTTGAGCCAACATCAACCCCGACAGTTGGACCATTTAGAATCAATACTTTTATATTTGTTAAAAACCATCTGGCGATTACAACTCTTTGCTGGTTTCCTCCAGACAATTCTCCTACAATTTTTTTACCACTTGGAGTTGCAATTTGCATAGTTTCAATCATATTGTCACTCAAACGGTGTCCTTTAATACGGTCAAAGCTTATAAACCGTACGAGTTTATCATATATTGAAGAGAGTATATTACTTTCAATTGACTGAGTCAGAAATAGTCCTTCAGAGAGCCTGTTTTCTGGCACATAAGCGATTCCATGATTTATAGCATCTTGAACATTTGCAAGACGAATGCTTTTATTATTCATTAATACTTCACCAGTATAATGAGGCATCATTCCGAATAGTGTAAGCGCAAGGTCTGTTCTTCCAGAACCCAATAGACCAGATAGTCCTACAATTTCTCCAGGCATAATTTTTAAATTTAAATTTTCGTAAGCATTTATATGTGAGAGATTTTTAATTTCTATAGCAGGAGCCACATTATCTTTATGTTTATAGGTAAATCTTGCAGATGTAACAGTTTTACCTGTCATATAATTAGCAATTGACGCTTCAGTAAATTCTGCAGTTGCACCACTAGTAATATACTGACCATTTCTAATAACAGTCAACCGTTCACTCATTTCAAGCATTTCACGCATTTTGTGGCTGACAAATAAAACAGCAATACCTCTTGCTTGCAAACTCTTTATTACCTCAAAGAGTACATTAATTTCTTTAGTCGTTAGAGCTGTTGTAGGCTCGTCCATAATAAGTAATTTTACATTATCTAGTAGAGCTCTTGCGATTGCTACCAACTGTTTCCCAGATGTTGATAAGCTGCCGACATTAGCATTTAAATCAATATCAACGTTTAATTGCTTTAACGAATGTTTGGCAATGCTTTTAATTTTACCCCAATTTACAAAGCGTTTTTTATCTCTAAGTTCGGAATTCAAAGCAATATTTTCTGCCACAGTCATGGCATCAAAAAGTGAAAAATCCTGATATATTACCTGTATTCCATAATCAATTGCTAATAGAGGTGAGTAGTCAGAAACAGCCTTTCCTTCAATTTCGATATCTCCACTATCAGGTTGATATATACCCGAAATAACTTTTATTAATGTAGATTTCCCAGAACCATTTTCACCTGCTAGACAATGAATTTCACCTTTATTAATACAAAGTGAAAGGTTGTCCAGAGCTTTAATACCCGAGAAGTGCTTATTAATATTTTTAAGTTCCAAAAATTTTTCCATCTATACCTTCCATTTACTTTAACTATAGCATCTAATAGAAAAGACTTTTTTTACGAAGTCAGCATCATATTGCGTAAATAAACCTCTATCTATTACTAATATAATCTTTAACAAGTAATAGAGTAGAGGTTACAATAGACTACTGGCAATAACCTATCACTTAATGAGTAAATACAAACTTACTATTTTATGGTGACAGGTATAATAAAATCTCTTACAAACTATATTTAATAAAGTAATTATTAGCTATCTAGTAACAATCCATGTGCTTTCAATACATGCAGGACTAAAAATTGTATTCATCCATATTGTCTTTTGTCACACCAACCCACCCAGCACCATACAACAAGTTCTTTCTATCTGTTGGTGTAATAAGGTCAGTATAGCCTTCAAGTCCTAAATTTAACCCTGCTTTAATTTCAGAATTTTTCTTATTCAAAGCCATAACGGCAAGTTCATTCATAGCGTAACCAGCTGCAGCAGGATCCCAGAATTGTATATATTGAATGTTGCCATTTTTTAGATATTCACCTGCAACAGAGACTAGGCCGGTCCCTGCGAAGGATATTTTGCCATTAAGACCACGTTCAGCAATCAAGCGTCCTGCACCAGCTGAGGTAGGCATAGGGCCACCCACGATACCTTTAAGATCTGGGTAAGCTGTCAACACTTCTTTTAGCTTATTGTAATCTGTATTAGCATCATCATAAGTTTCTAATCTCTCTGTCACTAATGTCATTTTTGGGAAATTCTTTTTCTGGTAGTCGATAGCGCCATCAATCCATTCATTCTGTGATTTAGAAGTCAAACTTCCAACTGTAGCAACATATTCACCTTCTCCATTCATATCTTTACCCAGAACAGACATTAGTTGCGCACCATAAGCTAAATTGTCAAATGCTTCGATAATATAGTCCGCATTTATCAAATTTGAAGACTCATGAGAAATAACCACAATACCTCGCTCACGAGCTCTTTTTAAGACAGGCTCCACTGCTTCAACAGAAAAAGGTACGATACAAATTGCATCAACGCCCTGAGCGATAAGGTTTTCAACGATCTGTACTTGAGCAGCTGCATCTGCTTGGCTTGGGCCAACCATCCAAGTATCATGTCCGGTATCCTCTCCAAATTGCTTCACACCGTCTCTCATCCTGTCAAACCAAGCGATACCATCAACCTTAACAACCGTTGCAATTGTATATTCTTTACCAGACGCATCAGCAGTAATATCTTTACGCACGTTAGAAGTATCTAAAGGTCCAGCAAATAACACAGTATTACTAACGCAAAGAATGAATAGTATTGCCAAAAATAGATTTTTTCTCATAGCAACTCCTTAATGTTAAAATATAAACAAAACAAACAAAAAATAAATATAAAACAACAACCAGACGCTTAAATAATTATAATTCACACAAATCTATAACTATATCTTAAATCTACAGTATTAAACAAGCTTAGTCAAATTGAAATATTATTTTATTAACATTTATGTGTTTGTTTGTGAATAAAGTATCAGTATTTGGTAGTACTTGATGATTTGCGTGTAAATTTAAGGTGCATTGTTATAGAGTAATGATACAGTTATAACATTTTAGTATTTTGTTGATTGTAATTATATCGGATGTCGATTATGGATGTGTTTTAACTGAGTAAAGGCCTTCAATTACATTGAGGTATATTTTCAGCTTAGCATAAGCGGCTTAGCAATTATTAGGTATTTTATAATATAGGAGTAAAAGAATCATATCTACCTACTCCTTAAATTTTTAATAGTCAATCTGGCAGACTATTGCATAATGTGAATTGTAAGGGTTATTCTCAGAAATAAGTTTTAAAGTGAAGTGGATCGTTGGGGATATTAACAAATACTATTTATGATAAAACAAGTAATAGCTTTTTTTTGGGGATACCCTCTACTCAGGGTCAGCAAGAATAATAGGTATATTGTTTTCTGTAAAATAATCAATAAACTCCTGATCGAGTAATCTATCAGTTATAACCATATCAAAATCAGAAACTTCAGCAAAATGCGCAACTCTGACCTTCCCGAACTTGCTGCTATCTGCAACAAGAACCTTTTTTAAACTGGAATTCAGTGCTGCTACTTTTACCTTTTGTTCATAATAATTCTCACATGTAACTCCAAGATCAAGATTGATACCACTAGCTGAAATAAAAGCTAGAGAAGCTCTGTTATTAGCAATAAGCTGGATAGACTCGCTACTTTCAAACATCATAGAGTTTTTATGAAAGTAACCACCGCCAAAAATTATTTTGCTTTTTTTGTTATATATTTCCATAAACACATTTAGAGTATAGCAAATAGTAGTAATATCTAGTGATTTAGGAATAGCCTTGGCAATAAATTCGCAAGTTGAACCTGTATCAATAATAATAACTTCATTTTCTTGTATTAGTTTGACAGCTTCATTACCGATTGCCCTCTTTTTGTCAACGTTAACTGTGGCGGCATTATAAAGAGAGTAGTGCTTATCATCTGTATTATCAAATTCCTCATTAAGCAATACAACGCCATTGTGAATAGTTATCATTCCGCTGTTTTCAAGTTCTTTTATGTACCTTCTGATAGTCATTGAAGAAACATTGAGGAGTTCGCTCAACTCATTAATAAAAACAAGCTTTTTATCAGTTATAATATTTATAATATGTTTTTTACGCGCTGAAACTTTTCCCATTATAATAATCCTAATATATTACTCTATTCTTTTGATTCAAATGTTAAATATCTAAAATTGTAAGTATGGCAAAATTCTAAAATATATTGATATAAAGACATGCATAATATTACTATTTTAACAATTATACAATATATTCTACCATATTGTGGGTCTTTTTTCAACTAAAAGATATAATTTTAACATTTAAAATTAAAATTATTAAAATAGGCAAAGTAAATGCCTCGTAAATATTGTGGCTGTGGGAAAGAGTTGCTAGTTTCAATCTTGTTCCGAAGCTAAACTTCATTAATATTTTTTTTCTTGGTTAGATGTTGGTTTTGGTGTCAGCAAATGAAGTAGATTTGTTGGGTCTATACTGTTCTGGGGTGAACTGCTTTATTCAGAGTAAAATACTTCGATTTATTATTGTTATTTATATATCAAGTTGAACTTTTCTATCTATTGTAAGTATTTGAACACCTAAATTTTGCAAATATATAAGTTGTGTATGTTCTTTTACAAAAACACCTTTGCTTCGATAAAATTGTGATTCAATATTGCTTACTATTTCAGATAGATCTCTTCGTTCTAGTGAAATTACTGTTAATACTTATGGGCATATTGATGATATCATAAATGATATTTCTGGATTCTATTTGCAAATTGATATTTTTTGCATTAATTTACACGGAAACTAGTAGGCTAAAACTGTAAATTGATAAAAGAGTGCAATTATTATAATAAATTTTTAGATATTAGGGTAAAGTATATTATTTCGTAAGAAATCAAACATTACCTATCAAAAAATAAGTTTGACAATATTGCTTTTCAAAGATATACTCTAGTATACTAAGTTATAATAATAGGAATTATTTTGTGATAACTTGTAAGCAATGAAACTCTGAAGAATTGGTAAATAAAGATAGGTTATATTGGTAAAATTATGGAACAAATACAGGATGAATTAAAATTTTTAAAACGCTTAACAAAGATGCTTGCAGAGCAATTTGGTCCTGAGTGTGAGGTAGTTTTGCATGATTTAACAAAGGATTATAATCATACGATTGTTGCTATTGAGAATGGTCATATTACAGGCAGAAAGGTCGGTGATTGTGGTAGCAACCTTGGGTTAGAAGTGTTGAGAAATCCTTCTGAAAATGGGGATGAGTATAACTATATAACTCATTTACATAATGGTAAATTGGTAAAATCTTCAACGATTTTTATGAGAAATTCAAAAGATGAAGTAATTGGGTCTCTTTGTGTTAATTTTGATATAACGGGGCTAGGTAATTTAATTGATAAACTCAAGAATTTTTCAGGTATGCAACAGTCTATGCCTGCTAATAAAAGCCAAGATAGAGAAATTTTTGCAGGCAATGTTAATGAGTTGCTAGGCGCTTTGATTGAAAATTCGGTTCTACAGATTGGCGTTAAGCCTGAGATTATGAACCGTGATGAGAAAAAACAGTTTATTTCTCTTCTTGACCAAAAGGGCGCTTTTTTAATCTCAAAATCAAGCGAACGTGTTTGTGAATTCCTTGGAATATCGAAATTTACTTTATATAACTATCTTGAACAAGTTCGTAACCTTTCTCCAGAGGGTGAGAGCAAGTAAAATAGTTTTTATAAAATACTATGTTCTGATACTCGTCATACGTAACTTAATATATTAAGTTGATCAAATCTAACTAAATGTAAGATTACTCTACGCATACTAAGCGCCATTTTTAATAACTATCTTTATGAAAATAGGGTTTTCTTACAAATATTCTGAAAAATCTAAAAATATATTTGATTAATACCTGCCTTTATGGTAGGCTATAGGCAACAATTTTAAATTTAGTGCATTGGTGGGTTGTTTTTACTACCTGTGTGTATGTATTTGCTTGAGCTTGTTGTCTGTTTATTAAATATCAAGTTGTCATTATTAAATATTTTATGTATTCATAATAATTGTATGATTGTAGTGGTTGTAAAACTTAATTTTAGTATGATATCGTGTCAGTTTATTATTTATAAAATGGAGAGACTTATGAAAAAATTTCTACTAAGTATTTTTACAGTTGTTTTAGTCGTGGCAAATTGTGGTCAAGCCATAGCTGGACCAAAGGTGTTTAGGATTTCTGCTGGTTTGCCGGAGACCAATAACGAAGTAATTGGTTTGAGGCTTATGGAGAAGTATGTTGAGGAAAAGACTGAGGGGCGCTATGATGTTCAGATTTTTCCTAATAATCAGTTGGGAGATGATAAGGAAGCTATTGAACAGATGCAGCAAGGAATTATTCAAATGTGCCCAAGTGGTACATCTGCTCTTTCAAACTTTGATAAGAGTTTTAATCTTTTATCATCACCATATCTTTTAAAGAACGCTGATGATATTGAGCGTTTGCTAAACGGGAAATTTGGGAATGAACTTCTTGCGACTCTTAAGAAATCTAATCTAATCGGCTTTGGTTTTGGTATTATAGGTTTTACAAACATTTCAAATAGTGTACATCCAATAGTAACGGCTGCTGATATTGAAGGTATAAAGCTTCGTTGTGTGCAAAATGCATTTTTGTTAGATTTCTTCAAAGAAGTTGGCGCAAATCCAGTACCAATGTCATTTAGTGAACTATTCTCAGCAATGCAACAGGGCGTTGTAGATGGACAGTTTAACCCACTTACAACTATTTTGAGTAATAATTTTCAAGAGGTTCAGCCATATATTTCACTAACTAAAGATATAGCGTCGCTTGTATGTTTTGTGGTTAGTAAAAGTTACTTTGATAATATGTCAGTAGAGGATCAAAAGATTTTTGAAGAGGGTATCGCTCTTGCTAGAAACTATATGAATGACAATTGGAGCGTTGGTGAGAAGGACGCTTATGATAAATTAATTGCTACTGGTAAGGTGAAGATTAATGACGTTGATGATTCAGTCAAGGCTGATCTCTTCAAGAAAGGCTTCAGCGTTATTGAGGAGTATGGCAATAAGAGTGACCCTGTATTATTCAAGCTTTTAAAGAGTGAAATGGGTATGTAAGTGTATTAACAATACTTAATTTAAATACATGATAGTAAAATTTTGGTTCCTTACTTATTTTATAAATTATTATGTAATAATTAGTGTATAAAGGTAATGTAAGCATAGTGCTTAGTTGGGCATTATTAAATCAAATGGAGTGTGAAATGTTGCTTAGTCGACTAGATGATAAAATTAGTGTTGTTTTGATTGTGATATTGAGCTGTATAACCTTTATACAGGTTTTATTTCGCTTTGTCTTCAATCTGCCTCTTGATTGGTCTGAAGAGGTATCACGCTTTTCATATATCATACTTGTATATTTATCTGCCTCTATTGCAGTAAGAGATAACTCTATGATCAAGATTGAGTTGCTTGAATTGCTGATTGGGGAAAAAATAAAAGCAGTACGCGATCGGTGTGTGGAACTTATATGTGCAGGATTTTCTTTCTTTATCTCATATCAAACCATTTATATGATTAAGAATGCTCTTGCTGTTGATCAGCTTTCTCCAGCACTAGAGATCCCTATGAGTTTTATGTATGGGATAGAGCTATTAATGTTTTTTTTAATCGGGGTTCGTTATGTGCAACGCTTCATTAATGCGTTAAGAAAAAAAGAATTGGAGGTAGAGAAATAGGATGACTGCATTAGTAATTTTATTGTTCTTTTTGGCATTAGCAATATTTGGCATACCTATTGCCTATTCACTAGGTATTGCAGCCTTACTGTTTGCTTACCTCGCTGATGTACAAACTTCAATTGTGTCACAGGTTACATTTACTGGATTGAATAATTTTTCATATATCGCTGTGCCACTTTTCATACTTGTTGGTAATTTGATGGAAACAGGTGGGCTTTCTAAACGCTTGGTCGCATTCTCTTCTAGTATATTGCTCAAGCTTCCCGGTAGCCTTGGCTCTATTATGGTTCTTTCATGCGCATTCTTTGGAGCAATTAGTGGCTCAGCAAGCGCAACTACTGCCGCAATCGGTGGTATGATGATTCCAGAGATGAATAAAAAAGGCTATAACTCAGGATACTCTGGTGCATTGGGTGCTATTTCTGGTACTTTGGGTGCTATTATCCCGCCTTCAGTAGTAATGATCATCTATGCTGTGGTAGCTGAGGTTTCTGTTTCAGATATGTTTATTGCAGGATTTTTACCAGGTATTTTTGTGGCGATAGCATTGATAGCTACAAATACTATTTATGCATTAGTAACTGGTGTCGATGTTGCACACCCTGACATAAAGATGTCATTTACAAGTGTACGAAGTACGTTTTGGGATGCAAAATGGGCACTATTTTCTCCAGTAATAATTTTAGGTGGTATTTACTCTGGTGTCTTTACGGCAACAGAAGCAGCTGTTGTTGCGGTGGTTTATTCATTTATTGTTGGGTTCTTTATTCATAAAGAGTTAACACTTGACTCTATAAAGACTATTTTACTCAAGACTTGTAAGACCGTTGGTGCGGTAATTATTATCGTTCCATTTGCTACAGCTCTTGCTAGGCTTTTGACAATCAGTCAGACTCCATTACTTATAGGTAGTTGGGTGTTGACTATAACTCATGATCCTAACATGATCCTGTTGTTTGTAGTTTTACTTGTATTTATTACTGGGATGTTCTTGGATGCCACACCGATTATCTTAATATATACACCATTATTTCTGCCAATACTAAAAAATATGGGAGTATCTCCAATACACTTTGGTATTGTTATTACCCTTGGAGCAATGGTTGGTGCTGTTACACCGCCAGTAGGAGTTAATCTTTTTATTGGGCAGGGGATAGCAAAGTCTGACTCACTATCAACGATGAAGTATGCGTGTATGTTCATAGCAGTGTTTATGGCAGTATATGTTTGGATTTCTATGAGTCCATGGGTTTCGCATTCTTTGCTTACGTTATTAAAATAAAATGAGATTCAAATGAAAAAATATAAATACATACTTAAAAATGGTTGGGTTATTGACCCTAAAAATTCTATTAATGATGTGCGTGATGTCGCAATTGGGTGTGATGGTAAAATTGCCGCAGTTGCTACAAAATTAGATAGTGCTGAGGCAGAAACTGTTATTGATGTAACAAACTTGATGGTTACGCCTGGACTTATAGACGCACATACTCATGTATACTATACCACCAACATGCCAAATGCATGGGCGGGAGATTTTAGCATACAGCCTGATATGCATAGTTTCAAAAGTGGTGTTACTACTATGGTTGATACAGGTACGGCTGGTTGTCGTAATTTTGAGCATTTTAAAGCAAGTGTGATAAGTAGAGTAAAGACTCGAGTATTGGCGCTTATGAATATTGCTGATTATGGAATGAGTTCATTAATGGTAGAGCAGTACCCAGAGAATAATGATTATGGGGCTTTCATTGAGTGCTATGAAGAATTTAAAGATATATTGGTCGGTATCAAGGTGGCACACTATGAAAAACCAGACTGGCGCGATATTCTTTATGCAAAGAAGGTGCAGAGCAAGGTAGGTAGTCCCATTATGGTTGATTTTGGGGTTTTCAAGAAAGAACGACCATTTCAAGCCCTTGTTGAAGATTATCTTGAAATGAATGATATTGCAACCCATTGCTTCAGAGGTCCTGTTCCTGTCGTTGATGAGAATAACATTATTTATCCATATCTATGGAAGGCTCGCGAGAAGGGAGTTAAGTTTGATCTTGGTCATGGTGCTGGTAGTTTCTTATTCAGAAATGCTATACCTGCTATGGAGCAAAAGTTTTACCCTGATACAATTTCAACAGATTTACATTTTCTGAGCATGAATACTGCAGTTGATATGCAGACGACAATATCTAAAGTAAAGTCATGTTGTGATATTTCGTATTATGACATTTTTAAACTCTGTACCAGTTCTGCTGCTGCTTTGTATAGTAGAAACGATCTTGGCAACCTTGATGTTAGTGCAGAAGCTGATGTTGCAATTTGGTCAGTACGTAAGGGTGATTTTAATTTTAAAGATACTAGTTTTGGCTCTAATAGAGGTAGTGAAAAACTTGAGTGTGAGATGACATTTAGAGCAGGTGAATTGGTATGGGACTTGAATGCAAGAGTAGCTACGCCATATAGCAAACTACCTAACGACTATGGGTATGATAAGAGTAAAGAGTATTCTGTACTTCCATTGTAATATTATAGCTCTTTAATTTGAAAGGCAAAAAATAGATGTCAATATATGATGATTTAGGGTTGTCTCCTTTAATAAACGCAGCAGGGACATATACTATTGTTGGTGGCTCAAAAATGAGTGAGCAAACCCTTAATGCTATGTCTGAGGCAGCAAGAAATCATGTGGAGATAGGTAAGCTTCAACAAGTAGTACAGGAGAGAATTGCTTCTTTAACTAATAATGAGAGCTCGGCAATATGTAACGGTGCCGATGCAGGGATTTATCTCAGTGCAGTAAGTGCAATTGCAAAGATGTACGATAAAAAAACGCGGTATTTATCAATAGAGGAGATTACAAAAGCTGAGATTTTGAGTATGTCAGCACAGCATATTCCTTACGATTATGTAATCAGGCAACTTGGAGCCAAACAGGTTTGGGCAGGCTATCCAAATATACCAGATAGCATGTCATCTGAAGACCTAGAAGCTTGTATAACTAAAAATACTGCAGCTATTTTTTACTTTATATCGTCTCCGTATGGTTTGGATACTCCAGGAGCTCTTTCTTTAGAAGAAACAATTGTAGTAGGCAATAAGTATAATTTGCCAGTTATTGTTGATGCGGCTGCTCAGTTACCACCACGTGAAAATTTGTGGAAGTTTACTCAAATGGGGGCAACAGTAGCGATATTCAGTGGTGGAAAATACCTACGTGGACCGCAATCAAGTGGTCTCATTGTAGGTAAGAGTGATTTTATGGATATTGTACACGAAACTAATTTTCCAAACTACGGTTTTGGTAGAATGCTAAAAACTGGCAGAGAGGAAATTATTGGGTTGTACTCGGCAATTGAGCAATATATGGAGATAGACCCAGCAGAGGAAGATAAAAGAGCAGAGGATATGGTTCAGAAGATAATTAGTGCCTTATCCAAGAGTGAGCTCTTTAGTGTTGAGAGAGTCTTTCCAAACGAAGCAGGTCAACCAATGGCATTTGTCAGAGTGACAGTAAACGGGGATTTAGATTTAAGTGAGATTGCTCAGGAAATGAGGAGTGGTGATTCCCCGATATTTATTAAGCCAGAGGGTAAGTTCTTCTATATAAATCCTATGACAATTTACGATGAGGAGTTACCATTTGTAATAAAAAAGTTTCAAGAATTTGAAGCTAACTATATAAAAAGTTTTAGATAGTAATAGAGTTAGCAAAATAGTTGTAATTTATAAATTTGAAAAGGAGAAATAGTGTCTATTAAAAAAATTCCAGAAGATGCAGTACAACACATTACCGCAGGTCCATACTCTCCAGTATTAGAAGTAAATGCGAGTAAGTTTGTATTGATATCTGGTCAAGCATCTATAAATATGGAAGGTGTCGTTATTGGAGATGATATAGAAGCACAAACAAAGTTTACAATGGAGAATTGTATTAAGCAATTGTCTTATGCGGGCTGTACGCTTAATGATGTATTTAAGACCAATGTATACTTGACAGATTTGGATCTTTGGCCAAGATTTAATGAAGTTTATGTGACATATTTTGATCAACCACTACCGTGTCGTACTGCTGTTCAGACTGGTTTGCTAGAGACCTTTCTTGTTGAGATTGAGATGTGGGCTGGAAAGAAGTAGTCGTTTGACTTAAGCGTTGAGGTATACGCTAAGAATTTAAACTAATAATAAAGCACGCCAAGAATTAGGCGTGCTTTATTATTAGTTTAGTCTGCCATGTTAATGATGACAGTGTTATAGTATAAGGAATTATTAATATATGATCTCTTATGTGTAAGGATTACAGTTTGTAAATTTTTTATTGCCCCTCAGGAGATGGAATTTTGGTTATAAGTGGTTGTTTGGTAAGTGGTTTTTTTGCTGTTGGTTTGGGTGCCATCATAAATACTCTCAAATGATGCGGATTTGATGGGGCTGTATTGTTCAGGGTTGAACTGATTTGAATAATGAAAGAAACACACAAGTAATTTGTTGTTTCTCAATTATTCCCTTAAAAATTTTTGTCTTGATATTTCTAAAGCGGACTTTTTTATAATTAAAATTTGACTAACATAATTGATGTTGTAGAGTTTAGTGTAACGTTATACTAAGGTGGCGTGCTTCTTCTAAATAGAATATAGGATGAGATGAAAGTTACAATTAAAGATATTGCAAAGCTTTGTAATGTTTCGGTTACTACTGTATCAAGAGTTATTAATGACAAGACTAATAATATTGGTGCGAATACAGTTGTAAGAGTAAAAGAAGCAATAAGTCGAACTGGTTATAAACCTAATTCTATTGCCAGAAGCATGGTAACTGGTAAATCACATATAATTGGACTTGTTGTTCCCGATGTGAGCAACCCTTTCTTTTCTGAGCTATCAAAAGGAATTGAAGATTATATGAATGATCTGGAATATGGTGTTTTGCTGTGTAATACTGATAGCTCCTTTGAAAAGGAAGAGCGATATATTGACTTACTACGGTGCAAGGTTGTCGATGGGATTATATTTACCACTCAAAACAATTATGAATCACCAAAATATTTTATTGATATGTTGCAAAAACGTTACCCAACTGTGTTGATAGAGCGTTATATTGAAGGGGCGGAAGGTGTACCTGGGGTATATGTGGATAATTTGGGTGGAGCAGAGAAAATCTGTAATTTTATTGTAGAAAAAGGACATAAAGTTATTGCCTGTATTACTGGATCAATGAATACAACTAATACTATATTGAGACTTCAAGGGTATAAAAACGCACTTGCTATGGCATGTATTGGTATTGATGAAAACTTGATTATTGAAGGTAATTATCACTATGATAGTGGCTATGAATGCATGAATGAGTTATTACGAAGACATGGAAGAAAGCTTGATGCAGTATTTGTTTGTAATGATTTAATGGCATACGGTGCGTATAAGGCCTTGCAAGAAGCTGGAATAAATGTTCCTGATGATATGTCTATAGCTGGTTTTGATAATACTACATTTCTTGATGTTTTTGAACCTCGAATAACGACTGTTCATTTACCTGTTCATAAGATTGGTGTGAAAGCTGCAGAGATGTTGATGGCTATTATAAATAACGAGAAACTTGAGTGTATAAAATATGATTTTAAGCTTGGCATTGTTGATAAGGGAAGTGTTGGAACAAAAGTAAAATAATTTTTTTGTAAATTAAGTATAACGTTTTACTAAAGTAGTTTTTGTATTAAGAGAGAGATTGAGAGGTTGAAATTGAGAGAGAGAGAGAATGAATATTAAGACGCAGAACAGTATTAAGCACAAATGGGTCGGTAAGATGAATACAAGAGAGATTGGAGTGTTTGCTGCACTTATATTACTCATAGTATTTTTTTCAATAACATCGCCGTATTTTTTACAGATTAATAATTTACTCAATATTATAAGGCAGATTTCACTATTAGGAATTATTGCTATGGGCATGACTATGGTTATTGTCTGTGGTGAAATTGATCTTTCTGTAGGTGCTATATTTGGTGCAGCTGCAATTTCGTGTGGTCTGATTTTGACTCATGGCTTTTCAATTTGGGTAGGAATATTAGTTGCAATTGTTGTAGGTGTATTCTTTGGTACTCTCAATGGGGTACTGACCACCTACGGTAGAATTCCTGCACTTATTGTTACTTTGGGGATGATGAATATTGCTCGTGGAGCGGCACTTATTGTAGGTAATGCTAGAGTGATATCACTTTCAAAAAGAACTGTTGAATCAGATGAGTTGAGTAGCTTTCTATATCTCGGTCAAGGAAAAATCTGTCAGGTGCCGATTATTAGCATTATATTTGTTCTAGTAGTAATAGTGGCCTATTTGGTGTATTCAAAAACAATACTTGGTTTTAGAATGAAAGCCGTCGGAGGTAATAAATTTGCCGCAAAAGCTGCGGGAATTAATCAGAACCTAACAAAAATTATGGCCTTTGCAATTACTGGTACATTATGCGCTTTAGCAGGTGTTTTGAATCTCTCTTTCTTGGCTACAGTACAGGGAACTACAGGGGTCGGCATTGAGATGGATGTTATCGCTGCTGTAATAATTGGAGGAACATCTTTAAGTGGTGGAGAAGGGACGATCGTAGGGACTCTTATCGGGGTGTTGATCATGGGTGTGCTAAAAAATGGTATTATATTGCTTGGTGTTTCACCTTTCTTCCAGATGTTTATTATTGGAATTGTGATCATCGTAGCGGTTGCCATTGATATGTGGTCAAGAAAAACAGTGTAAGGGTTTGAATATGAAAACAATCATTGAGTTTGAAAATATATCGAAAAGTTTTGGGAAAGTATGTGCTCTTTCTGGTGTTAGCTTCTCAATAAATAAAGCAGAGGTGCACTCTATAGTAGGTGAGAATGGTGCTGGAAAATCTACTCTTATGAATATCCTCGCTGGGTTGTTCTTACCGACAACAGGTAAGATTGTATTCGATGGAAGTGAAGTTGAACTGATAAATGAGCAGGTTGCTATCCAGCTTGGTATTGGAATTGTGTATCAAGAGTTGAAGCTTTGTCCAAATCTGAGCATTACTGAAAATATATTCTTAGGTAGAGAGTTAAGAACTCCAAAGAGGCGATTGGACTGGAAGAGAATGCATGAAGAAAGTTCTACTGTTATGCATTCACTGGGAGCGGATATACCGTCTGAAACTTTAGTAAAGAATTTATCAATTGCACAGCAACAGTTGGTTGAAATAGCTAAATCATTATCGCGTGACATAAAAGTAATTGTTTTAGATGAGCCAACTTCAGCTCTGACAATTACCGAATCAATCAAACTATTTGAAAATATACAGAGACTAAAAGAGAAGGGTGTAACCATTATATATATTTCACACCGTCTTGAAGAAGTTCTGGATATGAGTGACAGGATTTCTGTCCTTAGGGATGGTACCTATTGTGGAACCTTTGCTAAACAAGATGTTGGGATTGAGTCATTGGTAAAGCTGATTGCAGGGGAGAAGCTCAGTAAGGAATTTGGAATGACTGAGAAAACTAGTAAACCTCCTAAGCCAAGTGGCTTAGGATATTTGCAGGTTAAAAATCTTTCTAGTGCAGATGGTAGAGTAAAGAATGTTAGCTTCGAATTATTCGAAGGTGAAGTACTAGGAATCTATGGTGTCCAAGGAGCTGGTAGGACAGAGATGCTTGAGTGTCTTTTTGGCATGAGGAAGATGAAGGATGGAGTCATTTGTCTTGATGGTAAGGTGATCAATAATACAGAGCCAATAATAGCTATTAATAATGGTTTTGCCATGATACCAGAGGATAGGAAAAGATCAGGGTTATTTCCAAATATGAGCATTATGGAGAATATTAATACTTCAAATGTTGAAGATATAACCCATGCTGGTGTGTGGATGCACAAGAAGAGCATGCGGAAAGTTTCTGAAAGATACCGCAAAGAAGTAAGTATTAAGACCCATGATATTCATCAAAATATTATGAATTTGAGTGGTGGAAATCAACAAAAAGTAGTTATCAGCCGGTGGCTAGCAACAGAACCAAAGGTATTACTTATGGATGAATTAACAAGAGGTGTTGATGTTGGAGCTAAAGCAGAGATCTTCGAAATACTCCGTACGCTAAGGAGTAAAGGGATAGGAATTGTTTTGGTCTCTTCAGAGCTTCATGAGGTGATCGCTGAGGCTAGCAGAGTGTTGATTATGAAGAATGGTGAGATTGTTAAAGAGTTGATTGGCAATGAAATAAATAAAGATGAGATTGTTCGACATGCATTGATAGGCGAGAGTAGTGACGCATAATATATAGTGCAATTAATTATGATTGTGAAGTTTGTAAAGTGTTTGTTTGTTATATTTTGTAGGAACATATTTTTAGGAGAGAGAGATGAAAAGATTTTTAGTTATGCTTTTGGTTGGGGTCGTAACATTTATGTCTGTAGCAACTGCCGATGATAAGCAGATTGAAATAACTGTTATTTATCATGATACAGCGATCGAATTTGGGCAAGTAATAAAGACTGGAGCAATGGCTGCTGCAAAAGAATGTGGAATTAAATTGAATTGGGTTGGACCTATAGGTATCAATGTTGATGAGCAAGTTAATTTTATTGAAAATGCCATAACTACTAAGGTAGATGGTATTGCAATCTCTAATGTTAATGCAGAAGCACTCAACCCGATGATAGACAAGGCTATTGACGCAGGAATTCCAACGGTTACCTTCAATAGTGAAGCTGCTGGATCTAAGAGATTTGCATTTTATGGTCAGGATCTTGTGCAATCAGGTTATGAGCAGGGTAAGATATTAGTTGAGTATATGGGTAAAAAGGGTAAGGTCATTATTACAAGTGGTGATGCTTCTGCATCATGGTCACAGGATAGAGAAGCTGGAGTTAGAAAAGCATTGAAGGAGTATCCTGGGATAGAGGTCGTACAGGTTGTAAGCACAGGGTGGGAAGATCAACAAATGTATGCGGCCATAGAAAATGCTCTGCTTGCAAATCCTGATTTGACAGGCATAGCCTCCCTTGGTGCTCCTACAACAATGGCTGCAGGAAGAGCTTTGTTACGTAGTAACAAGTTTGACACTATTTCTCATGTTGGACATGACTTTATGCCAGAGACCCTTGACAATGTTGAAGCTGGCGCGACCAAAGCTACCCTCAGTCAGAACCCATATCAACAAGGATACCTTCCTGTAAAAAGCCTTTATCTATTCATTAAAAATAAACAAAAATTAGAGAGTCAAGATACTGGAATTAAACGTTGTGATAAGAGTAATGTAAAGGAATGGTTGAAGAAGCTTGAGGATGGTGAACCTATTGGCTAACAAAGAATAGGTATTTTTGATATTGGTGTCTAGTTATTTGAAATAATTATATTGTTGTCTGTTCTCAAATAACTAGGCATTTTTGATAAGTTGTCTTTAACAAGTGTGAAGTTGTTAGGAAGATATTATGGACATAAAAAAAGCAAAAGTCCACGTAATAGGTAGTTATGCTGTTGGTATGACAATGAAAACTGATAGTTTTCCAGAGCCAGGAGAAACAGTTGCTGGGCATAGTTTTATTCAGTTACATGGTGGAAAGGGGTCAAATCAAGCAGTATGTTCGGCACGTTTAGGTGCGGAGGTATTATTTACAACCTGCATTGGTCAGGATAATCTTGGCAGCTCAGCTGCGTTAATGCTAGAGAATGAAGGTGTAAAAACTGAGGGGATATATAAAACAGCAAGCTCTAATACCGGGGTTGGATTTGTAATGGTAGGAAGTACTGGTGAGAATGAGATACTTATAGATTTAGGTGCAAACGAATATCTTAGCACTACAGATATTGAGAAGTCGTTTAGTCTTGATTTTAATCCTGATGTCATACTCGTACAGCTTGAAGCAAACCTCGATGCCGTATTTCATGCATTAAAGTTGGCTAAAGAGAGGAATATACCTGCAATGTTAAACCCAGCGCCATTTCGTTCAATACCTGATGAATTTGTAAAACTCGCAACATATCTAACGCCAAATAACACAGAGGCTGCTGGGTTGCTTGGTTTTGACGGAACACCTGAAGTCTTATGTAAAGCATTATATGATAGATACGGCACAAAAGTTGTCATGACGGGTGGAGAACATGGGGCATATATTTTAGACTCAAATCAAGAGGTCGTAAATATTCCTGGGGAGAGAGTTGAGGTTATCGATACTACGGGAGCAGGAGACTGCTTCAATGCAACTTTGGCTGTAAAATTAGGAGAAGGTTGTGATCTTCTTGAGGCGGTTAAAATGGCAAATATTGCAGCATCAATGTCGGTACAGGTGGATGGAGTAATCGAGTCATTGCCATACAAGAGTGCATTAGAATTAAAACTAAAATAAAGGATGAGTGATATATGAAAAAGAGTAGGATATTGAATAAACATCTGAATAATGCAATTGCCTCAATGGGGCATGGAGATTTCATTATTATTTCAGACGCGGGATTTCCAATTCCAGAAGAAAAACGAATTGATCTGGCAATTGAGGCAGATGTACCAAGTATTATGGATATATTAGAATTATTAGTGAGTGATTTTATTTATGAAAGAGTAATCGTTGCTGAGGAGCAGCAAGAGAATAATCCGCTGCTCTTTGCTAAGGTTACTGAACTATGTGATAGGTGCGAAATCGAGAAAATACCACATGCAGAAATGGTCGAAGTATATCCAGAAAAAGCTAAATTTATTGTACGCACCGGAGCATTTGAGCCATGGGGAAATGTCATTCTTTGTTCTGGCGTAGATGCTCCAGTCTGGTTTGAAAAGGATGGTACTAAGGTGCCGGATTATTATGAAGACCGCGCTGAGTATCGCGAAGGGAAGTAGTTCAATATTGTTGAAATGGGGTATTATGAAATCTAGAGAACGAATAAAAAAAATAATTAGAGGAGAAGCTGTTGATAGGTGCGGTTTTTGGCTGGGGAAACCTCAAGCAGCAACGATCGAAAAAATCAATAGTGCTATAAAAACAGGATCGCTGGAAGAAATTCAAGTTCAGTTCAATGATGATATTCGCTGGATTACGCCACAGTATATCACATCAACATATATACACCCAGAAAGTAAATCCATGCGCCCATGGAAGGATGCAAATCCTCATGGGCTTAGTAAGATCGGCTTGCTAGCTGATTGTGAGGATGTTTCTGAACTAGATAGTATTGCCTTTCCAGAGAGTAAGTATTTGGATTTTACTGAGACTATTGAAGAGCTTAAAAAGGTTGGAGATTCTTATAGGTTGAGTGGCTTTTGGTCGGCTTTTTTTCATGACTTGTGTTATCTTTTTGGCACAGAGGAAATGCTTATGTTGATGTTAAGTGATCCAGAAATAATTGAAGAGGCTCTGGAGAGAATAGGAGGATTTTACTTAGAAGCTAATGAGAAGTTCTTTTCACAAACTCGTGGATTAGTTGATGGCTTGTTTATTGGAAATGACTTTGGGATGCAAGAAGGATTATTATTCTCTCCAGAGCTTTTTAAGCGGTTTTTTCTGCCTTGGATAAGAGCCTTTGCTGAGCAAGCTCATAACTATGATCTTGATTTTATTCTTCATAGTTGCGGTGGAGTTGCAGATATTATTCCTGATCTCATTGATGCCGGAGTTGACTGCTTGCATCCGTTTCAAATCAACGCTAAGGGAATGGATATAAAAACAATAGCTGAAAAATTTGCAAATAAAATAACTTTCATGGGAGGCGTTGATACACAAGATCTGTTGGTTAATGGTAGTACCGAAGATGTGAACAGGGTTGTCAACAAACTTTTAGAGGCATTTGGAAATAGGTATATTCTTGGGCCTAGTCATGAGGCGTTACTCAGTAATATTTCTGTAAATAATATAGTGATGCTTGCTAGTCATAAGAGATATATATAGTTATATCTCTTATGGAATTAAATTATATAATATTTAATCTGTACTGTAAATAAACAACAAGCGAATATATAGTTTTGTTTCTGCAAAGCTATCGACAAATTGGGATATTGTGCATTTGTAGAGATAAGGCTTGTAGTCTGTTAATGTATAATATGTTGCTGTCAAAGAGCTTATAGTTGTAATTATGCAAATCATTTCAAAAATATAAGCGTATTGAGAAAAATAGTTCACAACTCCTGACCTAATAGTCAACTTTAAATTCAACTTATGAGGTGTTGGTTAAACAACCTGATATTTTGTCTTGACAAACCCCGCCACTTTAAACCTACTCTGCGATGATCTTATAGAGATGATTCAAAACTGATCATGTTTGAAAAACATGTCAATGTCATAAAAAAGATAATAAAAAGCTTGAATCGCTCTCTCCATAAAAGTATTATTGTTTTTAAGGGTTTATACAGTGATTTGGGAAATGCTAATTAATAATCAAGACGTACAATTACTTGCACAAGGCGATAGATTTATGAAACTAGGGCAACTAAATGAAGATGCGGAATCATTTGCCGAAACCAAAAAGACGAACACTAATTATCCAGCAATCTATGAACGTTTAGTACAGCTTTTTGCTATGACCAATTCATCCTTAGGCCTACTTGCGACATTTTCCGAAGCACATGAACTTTATTGATGGTCTACCTTTAGAGAACTATCTCAAGATTGCTCAGTACCCTTGTCATGCAAAGAGCCTGAATTAAGCCTCAGTTATTCTTGAATTAGCGAAAGAGCGACATCCTGATTCGTTAAATGTCTATGTTATGCTGAGACAGCTCAACTCTCAGCTTTCAAACCACCCGAAAGTTTACATGCTTAATAAACCTACCGATGACACGTTGGTTATTAATGGTGATTATCCGAATCATGTAGGCTTTTAAGTTATATTTGATTCTTATAAAATGAAGGAAAAACATGAAAACTGAATGGGATTATAGTTCTTTGGCTGATGCCTATCTTAAACGACCTGATTACTCAGCGCAAGCGTTAGAGGAAATTTTTTCGATTTGTGGCGTCAAGAAAGGGCAGGATGTATGTGACATTGGCGCAGGGGTTGCGCATCTGACACTTCATCTTGCGAACATGGGGTTAAACGTTGTTGCTGTTGAACCCAATGACAATATGCGTGCAAATGGTATGAAACGCACAGCCGAAATGCCCAATGTGTCTTGGGTTGAAGCCAATAGCCATGAGACAAAGCAAGAAGATGGCGCATTTGACTTTGTAACTTTCGGTTCGTCATTTAATGTAGCTGACAGGGGATTAGCGATGCAAGAGACTTATCGTATTTTAAAACCAGATTGCTGGTTTGCTTGCATGTGGAATCACCGTAATCTTGATGATGAGATTCAGAATCAAATCGAAAACATTATTAAGTCCCATGTGGATGGGTATGGTTATGGCTCAAGACGCGAGGATCAGTCGGAAGTGATCAAGAATAGTGAGATCTTTACTGATGTTCAGTATATTGAAGGACCAATTGAGCACCAAATGACAATTAAGGATTGCGTTGAAGCATGGCGTTCGCATGGAACAGTACAGAGACAGGCAGGCGATAAATTTAATAGTGTAATAAACGAGATTGAAAATTATTTACAGTCATTGTCGGTTTCGTCAATAATGGTTCCTTACACAACTAGAGCTTGGATAGCAAAGAGAAAATAATATGAGTGGATCTGTTATATGGTTAACTGGACTTTCAGGTGCAGGCAAGACCACGATTGCCAGAAAGATGGTTGAATTATTGAAAGAAAGAGATACGCTTCCGCTCTGGCTTGATGGCGATATGATGCGAAAGGTGGTAAATATTGCCAACTGTGGGCACGATCTACAGGGGCGTCTAGACAATGCGTATCGGATTTGCCGTTTTGCTAAACTTGCCGCCGATCAAGGGCACATAGTTATCGTCTCGACGATGAGTCTTTTTCATGAAGTTCATGAGTGGAATCGAAAAAAATTATCTAGATACTTTGAGGTGTATATCAAAGCCGATTTAGCTACTCTACATGAGCGCGACCCGAAGGGATTATATAAAAAATTTAAAGAGGGTACTGAGGAAAATATACCAGGCATGGATATTGAACCGCAATTTCCACAGGATGCTAATTATGTTTTAGAAAACAGCTTTCATTCAGATGACATTCAATCATTGGCTGAGATGATATTGAAATCTTGGCATAGCGAGACAAGCGGTGTTCGATGAACCATAAAAATTGCAATTTCAAATTTTCATCAAAAGCAGAAACACTACATGCTCTGCAACAGCACGATTTTTCATTTCATATCCCGGAACTGCTGCATTTTACTACTGCAGAATGGGCAGCATCTAAAGTAGATATTATTGACCAAATTAGAAGTAAATTAGGAAATTCCGTTGCGGTTAGAAGTTCTGCAAGTGCTGAAGATAGAGCCGATTCGTCGATGGCAGGTGCTTTTGAATCAATCCTTAATGTTAATACGAAAGATACTAGCGAAGTGACAAAAGCGGTTCAAGCGGTTATTGCTTCGTACAAGGGTTCTGCTGCCGCTGAAACAGATCGTGTTCTTGTACAAAAGATGTCTAGCGAGATTATCCTTAGCGGGGTTGTCATGACGCGTATTCCCGATAGCGGAGCGAATTACTATGTTTTTAATTACGATGATGAATCTGGGTTGACCGATACAGTTACAAGTGGGCAAGGCGACAGTAAGACTATCTTGGTTTTTCGTGACGCGAAGGAAGAATACTGCGACTCCCCTAGAGTTAAGGCGATGTTGCATTTCACGCGTGAGCTTGAAGATTTTTTTGGTGAGATACCAATTGACATTGAATTTGGCATTGATGCTCGAGGTAAAGTTCACCTTTTTCAAGTTCGTCCTATCGCAACAACAAAGAACTGGCGTACCGATCTTGTTTTAAAGGTAATGCATGCTGGCGGAGTGGCGTTGCAACATGATGACAGTACTCGGCAGCATAAGAGTCACTTGCAATACATTGAAAAATTTCTTGAGAATTATCTTACGCGACGTAACGGGCTTTACGGAAAAACTACGATCCTAAGCAACATGGCCGATTGGAATCCAGCAGAAATTATTGGGGCCGATCCCTCGCCGCTCGCATCTTCATTGTATCGTTATATTATAACGGCCGAATCATGGAGTGTAGCGCGCGCTAAAATGGGTTACCATACTTTACCTCGTTCAGATTTAATGGTGATGCTTGGTGGAAGTCCTTATATTGATACGCGTTTGAGCTTCAATTCTTTCTTGCCTTGTAATCTTGACAAAGAGGCTAGCGAAAAACTTGTTAATGCCTGGACAGAACGTTTGTACGCAAAACCGTTTTTGCATGATAAAATTGAATTCGAAATTGCTCATACGATCTACGATTTTAATTTTGAACATACCTTCAAAGAGCGCTATGATGGCGTTCTTTCACAAAGACAAGCTTCGGAGTACTCTAAAAGACTTCTTGAATTAACAAAACAAAACCTTAATTTTGATGATGGTGGATCGCTCAAAACCGCATTATATGAGATTGAGGTATTGGCGACATACCAGAAGCAGGGAAAACTTAAAATGCCAATAGACAACCCAGTGCAGCTTGCGGCATGGTTGAATGTTGTTTTGTCTGATTGTATTCGTTATGGCACTGTGCCTTTTTCAATTATCGCAAGGCATGGCTTTATCGCTGAGGCGATGTTGCGCTCTGCTGCAGAAAGGGGCGCGCTTACCGTTAAGAGAGTCGACGAATTTAAAGCTTCCTTCTCAACAATATTAAGTGAATTGACCAAAGAGTGTTCGGAAGTTATCAGAGGAGATCGCAGTTCGGAAGAGTTTCTTGAGAAGTATGGGCATTTACGCCCTGGAACGTACGACATTATGTCGCGGTCCTATCGTGAGACTCCTAATGTTTTTAATAACACTGACCAAATTGGCGTTAAATTAGGTCATAAGAATTTTAAATTAACATCTGCAGAGGAAAGTTCATTAAGTAGTCTCTTTTTAGAAATAGGTTTGGGGCACATTAATGCTAATTCTTTTCTACAGTATTTTATTTGTGCTGTGCGAGGTCGAGAGTATGCGAAATTTGTTTTCACCAAGAATCTTTCAGCTGCTCTTGATGGGGTAGCTGAATGGGGAAAACATTGGGGATTCTCGCGCGAAGAACTTTCATATCTTACAATTGAGGAAATACTTTCATCAGCATATACTTCTTCGCAAGATCTTTTCTCGCGCAACCTTGGGAGGCAGATAGAGTACGCTCAGATTGAGCGACAGTTTAATCGTGAATTGAAGCTTGGTGGTGTCATATGTGATATAGGTGATATTTATGTTGTGCCAATCCAGCGAGCTGAAGCTAATTTTGTCACTAACAAACGAGTGGAGGGTGAATGTATATTGCTTGACAATAGTACAGAGCATAGCCTTGCTGGTAAAATTGTTTGTATCGAGGGGGCGGATCCTGGCTATGATTGGATATTTGTGCAAAATATTGCCGGACTTATTACGCGCTATGGTGGCACTAATTCTCACATGGCAATTCGTTGCGCGGAACTTGGTTTGCCTGCAGCTATTGGCTGTGGAGAGAGCGCATTTGCTTCGTTAGTCTCTGGTAAAAAGATTGGCTTATATTGTGATGAAAGAACTATCCGCAAACTATAGGTAAAATAATACAATGAAAAAATTACGAATTGGCATAACGACACGTATTGTACAAGCTGATGGGTATCATGAGCCCAGAGATAGCCTTGCGTCAGATTGGTCGGTTTTTTTTAAAACAGTTTTGCCCGAAGTAGATTGGGTGATGCTGCCAAATATTGGTGAGAATATAATTGATTATGTTCGTTCTTGGCAATTAAACGGTTTTATAATTAGTGGTGGTAATGACCTTGGAACTGAGCCGAGGCGTGAGGCAACAGAAATGGCTTTGCTTGAGTATGCGGTGTCAAAAAAAAGCCCGTTACTGGGTGTGTGTCGCGGTCTACAATTCTTGGTGAATCATTATGGCGGCAAAATCGTCAAAGCTGAAAATGATTCTCATGCAGCCAAAGAGCATTCAATAAAATTTAGCGAAATTCCTTTTTCATTGCAACCGCCAAACCCCGCAGTTGTTAATTCATATCATAACTACGTAATTCAAAGTTCTGATAATTTGCCGGGATTTGCTTTTGACGCAGAGGAGAGGATTGAAGGAGTATATGATTCTACGAAAAATCTACTTGGAATAATGTGGCATCCTGAACGTAGCGATCCTCTTTCTGATTTTGACCAACAATTAATCAAACATTTTTTCAGCAAGGAACTTTAACATGTCAAACATAACACAAGGAATAATTCTAGCTGCAGGTCGTGGTTCGCGATTAAACGAAATGACCGCAAGTAAACCAAAATGCCTAACCGAAATTGCTGGCAAAACATTAATTCAGTGGCAATTTGATGCCATGAGAGCAAGCGGGATTGATCATATTGCTGTTTTGCGCGGCTATTTAAAAGAAACGCTGACTCCTGATACCTTAAAGGAAGAATTCAGCACAATTGATAATGATCGTTGGAACGAAACGAATATGGTAGCGACACTTGCTTGTGCTATGGAATTATTACTTAGCCAGACCTGCATTATTTCATATTCAGATATTGTTTACCACCAAGATCATGTTGCAAAATTAATGTCAGCTAAGGGTGACATTGTGATTACCTTTGATACTCACTGGCAATCGTTATGGCAACTAAGATTTGATAATCCACTTGACGATGCGGAGACTTTTATTGAAGATTCAGGAGTGCTGAAAGAGATTGGTTCCTGCGCAACCACGATTGAACAAATTCAAGGTCAATATATGGGACTAATCAAAATTACACCTACAGGCTGGGGGCAGATTTCTGATTACTTGAATTCACTTTCAGTATCACAACGAGACAGGCTTGATATGACTGGGATGCTATCAAACTTGCTGTCACGAGGTGTTACCATCAACACAGTTCCCGTCTCAGGTAAGTGGGCAGAGGTTGATACTCAATGTGACCTTTTTGCATATGAAGATCAACTTTCAAATAATAGTTGGGTACATAATTGGCGATAGCAACATCAGTGTCAGATTTTGAGCAATTAATCTTAATCATTAATACTATGATGAACAATTATATGCTTGAATTACATACACCATATATTTTTAATTTTTCTTTAATTATCAAAGTTAGATTATATCCAATAATCAATCAGTACTAAATAATTTAGCATAATAACCTTATAGGACAGATAAGTATGACAATAAATAAGCCTACCAATATTGATTTTAATTTACAGATAGACAATATAAAAACGCTAATCACTCAAAATAATATCGACAAAGCCCTTGATGCTGCAAAACATTTTGCATTAAGTCAAGCTGGGGACAAAGATGACGATGAGTTTGATTATATTGATTCAATTATATCACTTTGCCCGAATAATATTAAATTCTATTTACTCTACCTCGAAATTTATAAAAATTTCAGCTATACTCAAAGAAAAAAAGTCCTTAAGCTTCTAGTAAAATCATTTCCCAAAGATATCGTCGCCTATACCGAAGCAATTCAAAACATTCGCTTTTTAGACTGGAATGACCTTAAGGATGAAATTTTTGATCTGGCTTGTTTGAACCTTACTGATAATATTGCTGGACTTCAAGAGCTGGCATTTCTTGCTATAGATGTTATGAAATACAAAGTAGCAGAATCAATTTACCTGACCTTGATCTCAACTTATCCTGACAATCCAGCAGGTTACTCAGGCATGCTGTCATTATATATTCACACAAGAGATCAAAGATGTTTGTCTAATTATTTTGAACGAATGTGTTTAATTTCTGATAATTTCGAAAACTTGGAACTTAACAGGGGCATCCTATGTGGTGCGGTTAATTTTGCTCAGAAACATGGAATCCAAGGGTTGACTGAGTATTTGTCAACGAACAAGCAGAATAAAACATCTTTATCACAGAAAGAAATTATCAAGGACTTTTTCCACAATTGCCTTGGAAAACGTATCTGCTTATTCGATGACTATTGTCACAACTGTGTCGCAGTCTATAAAAGCGAATATCATGATATACAAGTGATAATCAATTTATTGATATTTTTGTTTGGCAAGAATGATATAAAACAACTTGATGAGCACGAATTTGTAATAATCAATCAAAATTCTCCTGATTACCTCTTAGAAGTTTTACTTGAAAATAATCTTGAAGTTGATTCTTTAGCAATGTTCCTGGAAGAGAATCAATCCCTAAGCATCAACAGTCTTCTGCTTGTTGTTTATTGTAAATATTATATGCAAATAAAAAATGCCATAGACTTTAGTAAACAGCTAATAATCAGGAAACCACATGATGGGATAAAGGCTCACTCAAGCTTACGAAGAATCAAAGAGTTGGTCAAAGAAAACTCAGATGTAAATTTTTATTTTATAAAATCAGTCATTTTATACAATGAGAAAAGTTTATTTTTACCCGAAGCTTTCTTTCCTTTTATTATTCAAGAGGACACTGTGCTTGTTGCTCATGAAGAATTTCAATGTCCCAACCTCACAAGAAAAAAAATTGGTATTTTTCACTCTTTGCAATACACTTTAGATAAAATTGATTTTTCAAAAGAACAAATGAGTGTGGAGCAAGAAAAAGAAGTTTTCTACAACATATGCCGGTCATCGAGATTAAGCGCCTCTAGATATGACTATACTTTTACAGAGGTTAATAAAAGATTTTTAAAACATTATAATAAGGCATATGATCAATTTGCTGTAAAAAATCATCCACTTAGAATTATTGCAACAGGTTACTTGCGGTTGACCTCAATCAAAAAAAAGCTACAACGCATCACTTGTGACACGGATACAATTCTCGTGATACCCCATACAACATTTTCACTAGAATTAATATCCGCTCTCATAGGAGCAACTAAGATTCTTAAAAAATTCAAATTGCTCTATAGGTTCCCATGGTTAAACTCTAAATGCAAAAAAGAGTATGCAAAGCAGTATGAAGGTCTGAAGTATCTACAACAAGAATGTGCGCTAGAAATTTCGACTGATTTTGATTATACAAGTCAATACGCAAGATCCCTTTTTTGTATTACTGATGGATCTGGTGGCATGTATTCATATGCGATGGGAGCGGAAAAACCTGTAGTCAATGTACGCTCAATATTCAATGGGCTGAATGAAGTGATTTATGGCTATGATACTAACGCAGCAAATTTCAACGAATCCATTAAACGCGTAATAGACACATCAAATAGAGATGATTTTGTTTCAAAGATTCGTTTTTGGAGAGAACGTTATTTCGCAAATGTCGACAACAGTGATGAGTTTGCTGCTGCAAGAATATTAGAAATAGCTAACGATTTACCAACACCCGACACACTTACTATTGAAGGGTCGGCTGTCGATTTTTCTGCTTTTTAAAATCTCTAATTAGCCAGTGAATTACACTCCTAAGTGCGCCCTGAGTGAGTAAACATAAAGTGGTGATATGGTCGAATATAATGTCGCCAAACAATATCGACGCCATTTACTCAAAAGGAGAGCATCATGGGAGCAAATTATTGCCACATCACCTACAAAGAACGTATCATAATTAAAGCCTTTTTACGAGAGGGAATCGCAAAAGTAGAAAATGCAAAAAAACTGGTGAGAAATGAGTCGACTATAAAACGAGAAATTAAACTCAATACAGTCAAGCGTGGTTAATCGACCTGAGCAAGCTCAAGAAAATGGCTAAGGACCGCAGGAAACAGTTGTGAAACGTAAAAATTACGCCTGAAGTTATCAAGCATATTGAAGAGAAAATTAATACTGAATTTTCCACAGAACAAATCAGTGGCTCGATGGAAAGTGAAATCGGTATCAAGGTCAGTCCCTAGACAATTTATAAATATTTATTGAAAAATAAGGCCGTTGGCGGTCAGCTTCACAAAAAATAATGTACAGCAAACGGCAAACGAAATCGCAAGCGTTATGGCAAGAAAGACCGACGTGGTGGCATCCCTGAGAGCGTTTGGATTGAGAAGATGCCGAAAATTGTTGAGCAAAAAAAAGGTTTTGTGTCATCGACTTACGCGTTGCTTGCAACTAATACCTTAAACCATAAGCTTGATGGTTTTAGCCGCATCAAAGAGACTCAAGCACCAAACGGTGTTGCTAATGCGATTACCAGTAAAACAAATGGGCAGATTGATGTAATTGCTCAGACTGCAGGCGGAACGACTAATAACTACACCTACTCGCAAGACTCTGACCGCAAACTTTCAGCTGTGAGCGTCAATGGAAATGATTCAACATTTGCCTATGACACGGAACAACGTTTTGCGAGTGAGACGGTAAATGGTAAGGTGATCGATTATTCAAATAACTTTGCAGAACCTACAAACTCTGCCTCAAGGGACGTAGCTCCGGTTTCCTTTGCAAGTGACACCATTTATTCACTTAAATCCACATTTAACAATATTTCAATTTTTTCTTATATACCAATTATATCATATATTTATGGAGTTTTCTGACTGCTCTGGAACGGAATTATCCGTATTTTCTGTTATATTTTTTGTGTTATTGAAAATGAAGTAATTTTAGTGTCATCATTTTTATATAACCCTTTGCCCTTATAAATACTTAGTTTATCTTTAAATGCTTTATTACTCGCGTCAATATTTTTTTACCACTTAGTGTAGCCCTTAAGATCACAGATGGTGCTTCAACAGCTGATATAGCTGTTGGTAGGATTGATAGTTATTCTACTTCCGGTGCAGGTGATGCCGTAAGCGTTTCAAATGTTGGTAACGGTACAGTTCGTACGTATGATTCTTCTTTTGATGCTGGTAGTGCAGTTACTGTAGGTGAGGTTTATTCGTGTTCTGATTCTTCATCGTTATCATCTTCTTCTTCTGGAGATGGAGTTGATGTAACTGCTTCAACAGATATAGGGGTGAAGTTGGGTAAGTTGTTTAGAACTAGCGAGAAACTTGCCTTTATTCCTGAGGTCTGGGGAGGCTGGGAGGTAGAGTACCTTAATACAGGTGGAAAATGTAATTCAACTACTTCTAGCTCAATCGGTGACAGTAGATACTCAACCACAATGTCAAGCCTTGAGATCTTCAGAGGCTACTGGGCGGAGGAGTTACTGCACTAGTGAACGACAGAGTTTCCGTATTTGGGCGTTATGACCACAAGATATGGCATAACAGATATAATGCAGGGTTTAGTGCGGGAGTTAAGATTAGTTTTTAAAACATAACCTACTAAAAAAGATGTAGTAAGATCAATATGAAGAAAAAAAAGGTGATGATATTGCTGGTTATGGTTACGGCTGTTACAGTAGTGCATGCAGATGAGTATAAAGATGCGTTTACAGTGTATAAAGAGTCTCTCTCAGCGACAAAGAGTAAGAACTTAGGGCAGGTGATCGAGAGACTAGATCATACCTCACCAAGTTATAAAGCAGAACTCAAAGGGGGCGCTGAATCGATGCTCAATATGGATATGGATTTCAAGATCATATCTGCAAAACTTGTAGGACAGACTGGTGACTTTATCGTAATACGAGTAGTTCAGCAGAATATACCACATAGTGACAACCCTGAGGTAAAGAGCGTAGAGATAGATGCTCTACAAATCTTGCGAAAGGATAAAGATGGCAAGTGGAAGTTTAGAAGTTCGCAGATTTTATCTGCTAAGCAATTAGACTGATATATATAGAAAATTATGAGTTTATGATAAAGCCGTAAGTGTTTGATATCAACACTTACGGCTTTAAATTTCTTGGTTGTTCCACAGGTGATGGTTGTGTTCTGTAAGTCTAGTGCCGGTCTAATGTTAGTGTTTGTATGTCTATTATAGAGCCATCATAAACACCATCAAATGACTCGGATTTGAGTGAATTGAATAGCATTAGGTTGTACTGATTTGTAATGTATAAAAAAATAATATTAATTTTGTTATTTCTTTACTAATTTCTTGTAGCAAATGATACATTCAAATTAAAGTATGTCATTAATGCCATATATACGATAATGAAGAAATATCGTATATTCGATGGTATTTCATGAACTGTGCTGGAAGTAGTTATTTGCTTGTTGTTAGTGAGTTCAGCATTATTTGGTAACCTTGGTTGTATTGATTAATTAGTGCTGCTTGTTCTTGTTTAATTTTAGTTATCATGGCAAACTTTTCGGCAAAGTCTTTTTGAAGTTGGGCGTCTTTGAATGAAATATTACCATTGTCTACTGACCATTTGTCAATGTTATCAGTCAAAATTTTAATTGCAGCTTCTGCCTGATCGAGAACAAGAAGGTCACCTTTGGTCGTTGCTTGATAATAATTATGACCACTGTTCATTCCAATAAGAATCCATTTTTTTGCATTTGAGTCAAGGAATCCCAGTTCTATTTTTTGCTTTAGATCAAGCATTAGTTTTGTGATGTTTTCCTGATATCTGATAATTGCTTCGCGAATGCCAGAAAGAATGATTTTGGTCTCTTGCATATTTTTGTCTTGAGCAATGCGGTTGATATTTAATAGGTTGTTTTCTCCGGCGTTCATTTTTGCATCAAATACTTGTTTATTAAGTTTGTCAGTACTTGAAATTATTGAGTCTCTTATTTTTGTAACTTCAGATTTTTGCTCTGAAGATAGTTTTGTTGTATTAATATTGAATACCGGTATTTGGTCGATATTTTGTGTGTTAGTATTTGAACTATTGTTATTTTTTTTCTTTAAAGAGTTGTAAATTATAGTGCCTAAAATGAAAGTAGCAATTATGCAAGTTATAATAATAATAACTAGTTTATATTTCTGGTACATTAAAGAGTCCTTTATTATGAGTGATAATATGATACAAAAGAATGCTATTTAACTAAATAGCATATCTGAAAAAGTCGATAAGAGTGTTGTTGTTTTTTAGTGGATTTTGAGGTAAGTCATATATTTTGTACTTTTACTTTATATAATTGCTGGCTAAAGTCAAGAAATAAAGTTAAAATGTAATGAGAAGATGATTAATAGTACTTATAATTTTTAGCTATTAAATAAGATGAAATAGAAAAGTGTAAACAACTATTATTATGTTTTGACTTATATATATTATATGTATAGTCATGATTATTGTATAGAAAAGTAAGTGCTAATGTCACTGTATGTATTATTAGTCCTAAAATTATAGAGAGTTACCGTTACGAAAAAGATTGAATCAATTTACTGATAATAACATAAAGCTGGACTTTTTTTTATGATATTTTATAACATACTTTTTCAGTTATTAATTGTGATAATAAATAATATGGTATATCCGGTAGAAGTTGATAAGGTTTTGCTATCAATGTAATGACCGATTTTAAAAGGGTTTGTAGTTTTAATATGTTCGAGTATGAATTGATACATTCGTTTGTTGTTAATATGTGCATAATATTAAGATATAATATTAGCAAAATTATTATAAGAATATTAACACCATATTTAATATTGCTACAAAAAAAATAAGAAAAACCTTGAATGATAATTTAATTATGGTATAAATAAAAGTATATATTATGATTATTTTTAGTATATTAATGACGTTATTCGGTAAAAGTTGTTAAAAAAGCCTTGTTAATTGGTGGTTACCGTTAAATCTGAGTGGTATATAATCTGTGTAGTTATATTGTAAGTAGTTGTTATCTGTGAAGCATTAACATATCTGTGAAGCATTAACATATCTGTGAAGCATTAACATATCTGTGAAGCAACATTAACATATCTGTGAAGCATTAACATATCTGTGAAATCTGTGCATATTGTGTCTCGTTTTGGTTGATTCCAAATTGAGCTAACATTTTATTGTGTAATGTTAAGTTTTGTAAAATAGTGTAGTTGTTTTGTAAGTTGTTTTTTTAAACTTTAATATCTGATAAAGCATGATTTGTTGTAGATTATTTGTTGTATTTATTTAGGTTGTATTTATGTATAAAATTTTCCCATAGTGGATAGGTATTGGATGTTTTGCTATCTTTTTCGGTGTATGTGGCGGCATGCGCAATGCCTGTCTACTTCCCTTTTGGGGTGATATATGGGTTGCTGTATAATATGTTTTCTTATTGTTAAGTAGTTTAAATAATGGCTGTAAGTTTATAATATTGTATAAATTGTATCTTTTGCGCTTTTTGTTTATTTTGTTGTTTTTGAGATTTTTGTATATTTTGTATATTTTGTATATTTCGTATATTTCGGTTTGTAATTGTTAGTATATGGAGAAAAAAGAAAGGGGGATAGCTAGAAAAGTGAAGTTGGGTAGTAGCTTGGTAGCTTTATTTTGTGTGCATTTTTACTAATTAATTGTTTGTCTGCTTTCTAGTAGGGCTCGTAGAGTACACAGAATAGCATAGAGTTTGGGAAGTGTGGTCAATTGAGTTTATTATACAAGGAAGAGAGTTATAATATTCGAGGCGCTATTTTCGACGTTTATAACGAGATAGGCTGTGGTTTTGCTGAAAGTGTATATCATGAATGTCTTGAGCGTGAGTTTGGCATGAGAGGTATTGAATTTGAAAGCAAGAAGCAGATAAGTCTTGTTTATAAAGAAGGCATGATTAATGAGGTTTATGTCCCTGATTTTGTTTGTTTTGATAAAATCGTCGTTGAGATTGTAGCTGTGCCTGATAAAATTGATTCTTGTCGTGCTAATATGATCAATGTTTTAAAGGTTACGGGTAAGCGTATCGGCTTTTTGGCTAATTTCGGATTGAGTCCAAAGGCTGAGATCGTTAGGGTTGTATTGTGATTCGCAATCTTTCAAGCTGTATTCTATGTTTTTCTGTGTATTCTAGTGGGTTTTATTATGGATGTAATGAACGTATTAGATAAGAGGTGCATAATCTGTGTGTCTGTGTATTTGTAGTTTGGTTCGATTATCTGTGGGGATAAGTTAGAGGTAATGTAGTATTTAGAAGTTTCAATCCCGTTTATCTGTGAAAATTTTATCTGTGTATATCTGTGTCTCATGTTGGGTTATTCCAAATAGGGCGTTTATTTGTTTGTAATTGCAGGATTAGTGAGGATCTGTGTAGTTGCTATTTAGTAAATAGTCTGTGCTTATCGGTGAACGTCTGTGGTTTCAGGCAATGAATAATATGAGAGCAAAATAAAGGTATCTGGTAATTTTTAAGTTTTTGTAGTTTTAATTTTTCTAAGAATAAGAACTTATTCAAAGATAAGGGGAAGTAAGGAAATGAAAAATAATTTTTTAAGGAAAGGGTTGATTACCGGTGCTGTCCTAACGGGCTGGTTGGTATTTACATCACTTTCTGGTAATGCGTTGGCAGCGGATAAACCAATCGGTGATGGTCTAACAGTTGTTGCAGATGATACAACTGGAACTGATGATTATTCTACTGTAGGAGGCACAACTGGTTTTATTGAATTAGATAATGCCGCGTCAGTTGCTACGTCATTAGATGTTGTTAGTGGAGATACTATCACTATTCAGGATTCTGCAACAACTGCTAATAATACTATGACTTTTTCTGGAGCAGTAACACTGAATGGTACTGGCGCATTGACTGTTTCGGATGATGCTGGTCTGGTTACAGCTGATACTTTAGTCTTGGATGCAAGTGAATCAACTTCAGTAGTGACTGTTGGTTCAGATGGTTTGACATTGGCAACAGGTACAACTGTTGGTGATGGTCATACTTTATCACTAAATACAGCAGGCGATGTTGCTCTTAGTGCTGTTACAGGTGGTAATGCTGGTGCTTTGACTACATCAGGAGCTGGCGACGTAAGTGCGACTTCACTTGAGCTTGATGATGGCGTATTTACTGCAACTAATGGCGGAACAGGTACTCTAGCACTTGGTAATATTACTACAACAAGCGCAACCGGTGCTTTGACTACTGCTACTGGTGCTGTGACAGCTGGAAATATGACTATTGATAATGATACAACTCTCACTGCAGGCGCAGCATTTACAGCTGGCGGTACTACAGCTATTGCTGATAGTACAACTCTGACAGTTGCCGCTACTGGCGATGTTGCTCTTGGTGATGTTACAGGTGGTAATGCTGGTGCTTTGACGACATCAGGAGCTGGTGCCGTAAGTGCGACTTCACTTGAGCTTGATGATGCTGTCTTTACAGCAACGAATGGTGGAACAGGTACTCTAGCACTTGGTAATATTACTACAACAAGCGCAACCGGTGCCTTGACTACTGCTACTGGTGCGGTAACTGCTGGAGATATGACTATTAGTAATGATACAACTCTTACTGCGGGCGCAGCATTTACAGCTGGCGGTACTACAGCTATTGCTGATAGTACAACTCTGACAGTTGCCGCTACTGGCGATGTTGCTCTTGGTGATGTTACAGGTGGTAATGCTGGTGCTTTGACGACATCAGGAGCTGGTGCAGTAAGTGCTACTTCACTTCAACTTGATGATGCTGTCTTTACAGCAACGAATGGTGGAACAGGTACTCTAGCACTTGGTAATATTACTACAACAAGCGCAACCGGTGCCTTGACTACTGCTACTGGTGCTGTGACAGCTGGAAATATGACTATTGATAATGATACAACTCTCACTGCAGGCGCAGCATTTACAGCTGGCGGTACTACAGCTATTGCTGATAGTACAACTCTGACAGTTGCCGCTACTGGCGATGTTGCTCTTGGTGCTGTTACAGGTGGTAATGCTGGTGCTTTGACGACATCAGGAGATGGAGCCGTAAGTGCGACTTCACTTGAGCTTGATGATGGCGAATTTACTGCAACTAATGGCGGAACAAGTACTCTAGCACTTGGTGAAATTACTACTACAAATGATGCTGGTGTGTTGACTACAGATACTGGTGCAATTGGTGCGTTGAATCTTGATATTGATAATAATACAACGATTAATGTTGGTTCTGGTGCGGCGTTGACACTGAGTGGTACTTGTCCTGACGCTACAGATATTGCAACAGGTAAAACACTTACTATTGCAGCTGCAGATGTAGCTACAATTAATGGAACAACTATTCATAACAACGGTAGTCTTGTGACAACTGGCGCTGCTAATGTTGTTGGTACTGCTCTGACTGTTGGTGCTAATGATTCTGCAAGTATTGATGTGTCAGGTGCAACAGGTGTATTGTCATACGATAGTTCTACATTTGGTGCTGGATCTACTATTACTATTACTACTCCTAATGATCCCGCAGTTGCTAACTCTAAACTTGATCTTGGTAATGTGACATTTGAAGGTGGTGTTACTGGTATCGCTCAAATGGATGGTAATGGAGAAGATTTGGTTCTTTCTGTAAATAGTTTTTCAAATACTGGCGATGTTAGTATTTTGAAGATGGGTGGTACCTATAATAATACTAATACCGCCAGTGCTTATGTAAATCAGAATGCAACTATATATCTTGAAAAAGATGTAATTTATGATGGCTTTGCTATGGCTTATGAAAGTGGTGATGATCTGGTTGTCACTGGTCCAGGTAAGTTTATTAATGCTGGTACTCCTGCTGGTGGCAATATAGCTGCTGAAACTGCTGTGACTTCATCAGAAGCATATGGTAGTGTAACTGCTGGTGCTAGTGAGACAGTATCTGTTTCTAACGGAGCGACACTTGTTGCTACAGGCAACACATCAACAACTGATGCTACTGGTACTATTGCTATTGGTTCTGGATCAAACTATACTCAGTTTGGCGGTAACTTTGATGTTGAGGGTAATACTGCGCTTGAAGGTGAGTTATTACTTGCTAATAGTGCTGGTACTAACGTTATTGATACATTGACTGTAGCGGGTTCAGATGCTAAAATTAGAGGAGTTGGTAGTGTTACTGTTAATGGTGCTGCTATTACAGGCACTGTTAAATTAGAAAACGATGTTACACTTGGAGCTGGTATTGGTGATATGGGTACTGGTGCAGTTGAACTTGGTAATACTACTTCTGCTGGTTCTACATTGACTCTTGGTGATGATGCATCTATTGGTACGCTTGCTGTTACAAGTGGTGAAACTGCTACTGTCACTGGTGCGCAGACTCTTACTGCAGCTAATGGTGCGAATATCAATGGTCACCTGAATCTTGCCGGTGGTGCTGATCTTGATGTTACTGCTGGTGCGCTAACTATTTCTAACAATACTCTAGCTATGGCAGATGGTTCAACTGTAACTGTTAACGATGCTGCTTGGATTGCTGAGACTGGTGTTGGTGGTGATTCGCATATCGAAGTTGATTCTTCGGCTGCTGGTGCAACTGCAACTATTGATAACCATAGTGACAATAGCAGTAACGTACTTGGATTGTTAACTATCGCTACTGATGCAACTACTAATACAAATGCTGCAACTATGGTGATTGATAATACTTCTGTTGCTGCTGGTGAGAGTGCATGGCTCAAGATTAAGAAGGTAGATCTTACTGATGCTAATGCTGCTGCAACTCTAACAATTCAGAATCCTGATGCAACAAACTCTAATGCTGTTGAGATTGTTGAGTTGAATATTACTGATGCAGCTGCAGGGGCAACTGTTAATCTTAATGATGATGCAAAACTTACAGTAAATACTGTTAATTTCAAAGGTGGTACAGATGGTGCTATTGTTGCTGCTGGTACTTCAGATCTTACAATCATAAATGTTAATGTAGATGCAACATTAGCTGCAGATGTTACTGGCTCTATCACATCTGGTGGTGGTAGTATCACAGGTACTACTACTATTACTGGTCTTTATGATTCTGTTAGTCCTGCAAACAGAGTTGCGACTTTGACTCTTGCTGATGCTGCTAACATTACTGGTACTGTAGTACTTGCAGGTGAAACAGATGTTGCTCAGGCTGTTCTAGATGATTCTGCTGTTGGATCTGCTATTAGTACTTTAACTGTTAACTCAGGGAAATTTGGTACTCTTACTAACCATGCTGATACTAGAGTGAGCACAATGAATGTTAATGGTGCACTTGCTATTACTAATACATATACAGTAGGTGCTAATAGAGTTAATATTGGTTCTACTGGTGTTCTAGGTGTTCTAGGTGGTGCTAATAACTTAGATGTTACTGGTAGTACAGTTGCAATTGACCTAGGTACTGGTAATCAGGCAGAAGTAACAGCAGCAACTGCAAACTTTGGTACTGTTGATGTCGCTGGTACAATTACGTATGCTCCAGCAACAGATACTATTGTTGGTGCTAATGGTGTTGCTGGTACAACTTATACAGATGTTATCGAAGTTGCTGTTACAAATCTAACAGCTCTTGATGGTACCGTTTTGTCATCTGAAAATGCCTATAGAACATATACTCTAAGAAGTGGTACTGTTGCTGCTGATGATTTGAGTATTGAAGTTGCTGCAAATACTTCTGGTATACGCAATGCAGTAACAGGTAACGGTGGTACATCTACTGCTGCTACTGCTGCAAACTATCTTGT
Organism: Planctomycetota bacterium; assembly: GCA_965140405.1. GTDB lineage: Bacteria > Planctomycetota > SZUA-567 > SZUA-567 > SZUA-567. The sequence continues at coordinate 2,906,446 of OZ223208.1, read as the reverse complement.
AGCAAATGAAGGTTCTTTTGATGCCGCAGGTCGTTCTTATGTTCAGGCTATGACTAATCTTGCTGCTCCTGAATTTGCTCGTGCTGCTGAGCAGACTATTGGTGAAGAAGGTACTACAGCAACTGCTCAGGCTGGTGTGATGTCTGTACAGAACTCTGCTAAGTCTGTATCTAATCAGATGACTAGCTTCCGCTCTGGTAACATCGGGGCTGCGATGACTTCTTCATTCAACTCTGGTGGGGCAACTTCTGCTCTATCTAATATGGCTGATGCTGATACTCTTGCTGATGCATATGAAGCTGGATTCACTTCTGCTTCTGATTGTGGAGTTTATAAGAAGGTTCAGGTTTGGGCAAATGGTTTCGGTGGTTTCGGTGAACAGGGATCTGATGGCAACATGATCGGTTATGATTTCTGGAATATCGGTACTATGGTTGGTCTTGACTATGCGTTCGCTAAAGAACTACGTGTTGGTGCTCTCCTAGGTTATAGCTATAATAAGACTGATGGCTACTGGGGAAGTGGTGATTCTAGTGATAATGCTATTCGCTTCGGTGCATATGCATCTTATAACTGGGATAACTTCTTTGTTGATATGTCACCAACTATGGGTGTTCACATGATTGACTCTAACAGAAACATCTGGAATGGTGCAACTGCTAAGGGTGAAAGAACAGGTGTTGACTTCAACATGAATGGTACTATTGGTTATACATTCAACCTACCTGCTGCAATTCAGATTACTCCTACTTATAGCTTAAGCTATACAATGTTCTATGATCCTGACTATACTGAAACTGGTGCTGGTGCTGCTAATCTCGCAGTTGATAGCTTTACTAGTAACTCACTTATTCAAGATCTAGGTGTTAAAGTAGGTAAATTGTTCCGTTCTTCTGATAAACTTGCTTTCCTACCAGAAGTTTGGGGTGGATGGGAAGTTGAATACCTAAATACTGGTGGTTCACGTAATAGCACTACTTCTTCATCTATTGGTGGTCAGGCTTACAGTACTACAATGAACGGTATGTCTACTCACCGCGGATATTGGGGTGCAGGTATGACTGCTCTTATTGGCGATGATGTATCTGTATACGGTCGTTATGATCACAAGATCTGGGATAAGGGTTACAACGTTGGATTCAGTGCTGGTGTTAAGGTTAGTTTCTAGTAACATAAAAGGCTTGTGAATTAAAGTTTGTTATTTTAAACTTTGATTTCACTTCTCCTCTAGGGGTATACTTCGGTCTACCCCTAGTTTTTTTTTTAGTGAAAGGTAAATATGAAAAGAATAGTATTATTTGCAATTATATGTTTTTTTGCTGTTGTTACTCCAGCTAAAGCAGATGACTATAAAGATGCATTGAGGGTTTATAAAGAGTATCTGGCGGGAACTATCAAGAAGGATCTTGGTCTAGTTATGAGTAGACTTGACACAACTTCTCCTACTTATCAAGCTGAGGTTAAGGGTGTTGCTGAAGCAATGATTAATACAGATATGAATTTTAAGATTGTTTCTGCTGATCTTATCGGGCAGAATGGAGATATCATCGTATTAAGGGTTGTTCAAAAGAATCTTCCTAAGACGGAAAATCCCAATGCAAAAGGCGTTGAAGTTGATGCTTTGCAGATATTAAGAAAAGACGTAGACGGTAATTGGAAATTTAGAAATTCACAAATACTATCGATAAAACAGATTGATAATGAGTAGTACTTTTTCTATTTCAAGAAGTGCAATTGCTATAATTGTACTTCTTGAAGTAAATTATTGGAGTGTGTATAGGGTCATCATGATTTAAATACTAGGGATAGATCATGATTATGGATATTTTATAGAACGGGATAACTCATTGCTTTTGGCATGAGTTTTTTAATATAATGAGTTGTATCTTTATTTTTATGTAGTTATTTTGCAAAATTGTAATAGTAAAAGTTTACGATTATTAGTAGTAGTAAAGAGATATAAAGAGCTGGCTTGGTTATTAAGGATAATATATGGCAAAGTATTAAAATATGGAATGTTTTTATCGATTTTGTTTTTTAGGAGTGATCAGGTAGCATTGCTATACTAATTCGAGTAATTCATATTTGCCTATGATATATAAGTGTGCAAGTATTTTTATAATTGTGTATTGTAAAAAATTATAAATAGATATTATGCATATTCCTGCGATGTAGCGGCTTTTAATATTTTTGAAAATGTTGAAATTATTTGTCAATAGCTGTAAGTTTTGGGGTGACTTTCGCAGTTTTTGCTTGTTTAATATTCCATGAATAAAGCATGCCTTTGCCAAGTTCTGAATCATTTCTAATAGACGAAAATGCAAGGTATTTGTTATTCAATTTTTTGAACTTTCCAAGTTTTTGATCCATATGTAGAGGGTCTACTATCAACCAGCCTTTTTCTTCAGTGTATACTTCTGCCCAGCTGTGGCCTACACACCCATTTTGAGTAATAATATAGCCACTCATATGTTTGGCAGGTAATTTGAATTGGCGGCAAAGAGCGATAAAAATATCTGTGTATTCGGTGCAGTCACCTTTTCCTGCAATTAGTGCTTTTGATGCTCCAAGCATTTCTCGAGTAGCGTTTGTTGGTTTCATATTCTTTTTTACAAACTTTAGTATAAACTCCACTTGCTTCACATTATTGTTACTATGCTTTATTTTTCTTTCAGCGTTTTTTAATGTCTTGCTTCCCACTTCTACATATTTTTCTCTTCTTAAAAATTTTAGCCTATTTTTTTTGTGTAGCTTTGTTTTTGATTTAATATCTTCCAAAATTTGTTGGTGTAATTTTGCGTTAAATCGTATCTCAATGATACTTTTGATTGTTTTTCCTTTTAACGTCCATTGAGCATATTCATTTCCATTTTGAGTAAAAATATTATTTGGCTCAGGACTGAAAACAATATTTGAAATAATTTGTTTCTCATCCATTGTTTGAGGGAGTAATGAGGTAAGATTTAGCGTTGTTGTTCTCCTGCCTTCAATGTCAAGTGTATAGCTGAGAGTTACTTCAATGTCTCTTATAGGTTTATTTATTACATCCTTGGCATAAATTTGTGTTGTGAGTAATAATAGTAGTATTAAATTTGACGATATTTTTTTATAATAATACTTCGCGTCATTCATCTATATCTCCATTACGTATTAATATTATATATTTTACATGTTGTTTGTTATAAGGCAAGGTGGAAATAATATATGAATATATTTTATCATCCAGGATGTTTTATTCAGGGCGGGTGCATACGAACATGTGGTGTGGTAAACAATCTGCTAGAGCATTGGGGACGTTTGACTCAGAGACTCAGAAGGCAAGAGTTTGTGGTTACGTTTACAGCGTTATCTGATAGTAAACTGCTATGTGGTGCACGTGAGCAATAGGTGAGGAAGCTACTTCCGCAATTGTTTAGGGTGAGATACACTGTATCTGTGAAGAAGCCAATACTTTTGAGGAAAATGATGACGTTGCTTTGTATGGGTGCTCTTGTTACTGTCTTGCTTCTGTGTTTTCAAGTATTGTGGTAATATTTGATATCAAATACTTATGGTTTAAAGTTTAATGGTTGCCCCTCAGGAGATGGGGTTGTTCTATAAGTTGTTGTTGTTGTTTAATTAGTTATGGTTTGTGTGTGCTTGACTGCCTTCTGTTATACCGTCAATTGATGCGGATTCTAAAAAACTGTATCGTGCGGCTTTGAGCTGCTCTGAATATATCAAAAAAACTCACGATTATAACGGTATTTTTATGATATGTCGATCAACACTTGCTTTTTTGATTACTGTTTACTTATTAATTCAATATGTTCATTTTCAATGTTGGCTTTTAGCTCCTCTGGGATTTCATACCATATAAAGAGGTCTACTCTAAATGGTAGATTGCTTTCTTCAAAGGCCTCTCTGAGGTAGTAGGTGGCTCTTGAATCGCATTTTTTTTGTGATAGTAACTAGGTTTAGGGTTTATTTTGGGGGGGAGGTGTGTTTGATACGTGAGCCAAAAGCATAGGTCCCGGTGCTTGGTCGGTATTTATTAATTAGTTCTGATATTTCGTTGAGTTCACTTTGTAATGAATCTATATCTTTTGATAGAGTGTTACTCGTGATTATACACATTTATCATTGCGATATTTCTGTAAAATAGGATGAAAAAGGTTATGCCTGGAATGATAATGGTAGTTCTGTTCGGATTGTTTATGGTGGTTTTGCATTCAATGTCAGCGACAATATTCGTCATTCTTGTTGGCGGTTTGACGGAGAAGTTTGATGCAGGTTTTATTCGTCAGGATTTTTTGAGTAGTGACGTTGATCATAAATTAGGCATTATAAAAGGTGATTTTATTTCTGCCGGTTTCTTTTGATTTGTATAAAGCTTGATCTGCAAGTTTTTTTATATCCTCAGAAGTAGTGATATTTCCTCCTGCCTGCTTCTTATAATATGCAATGCCTATTGAGAGTGTTGTCTTGTATTGATTCTTTAAAAAGAAATTTTTTCTAACCTCTTCTGCTAGGTTGTTTATGCGGGGAGTTGGTGTGTTTAATAAAACTATACCGAATTCATCTCCACCGTATCTAAATGAGTGATCTTCCGAACTTCTTACTGCTTCTTGCAGTATTGTGCCGAGAGTCTGGAGTACTGAATCTCCAGCCTGGTGACCATAGGTATCATTGATTTCTTTGAACTTATCACAATCAATCATGATCAAAGTAATACTCGATTCATTGCTGATTGCTGTTCTAGTAAAACAAGGGAAATTTTCTTCAAAATACCTTCTGTTGTAAACTCCGGTGAGTGAGTCTACATATGATTTTTCTTTGAACTTTATCTTACTGCATTTCTCTTTCTCAAGCTTGATATTGAGATTCTCTTCACGTGTTGATACAGCGTGAATTAGCCAGTTTATATTGCGTTTGAGTTTGATTATCTGGCTTTCGTTGGGCTTTTGTAAGGGGAGTAAGAAATTACCGCTGTAATCACCTTCTTTGGATTTATTAAGTGCTTTATTTATATCGGTAATGTTCTTATTAATGACAATGTATAAAGTAAGTTTTGAAAGCGGAATAAGTATAATAAAAATTGCTACTGTATATACAAAAACAAACATGTATGCAGCGTCAGAATATTTTGACTCGTGCAAAATAATTATTGCAGAGTTTGGTATTATAATAATGAAAAAAAGAATTACTGTTAGTTTTGTTGTACTTTTCATATTTTCCATGACTTGGTATTTTAATATCTATTATTATGATCAAAGGGATGGCTGTTAGCTGTAATAGTGAACTGCAAGCTGGTAGAAAATCGTTGATATTACAAATGCAAAAAATGTATTGAATATTATAGAAAAAACAGCCCATTTCTTGCCAGCCTCTCTTCCAATTACAACTACTGTCACAAAACACGGCGCATAGAGCATTGTAAAAAGTATTAGAGATATTGCAGTCGCTTTAGAGAATGATGGCGTGTTTTTCAATACTGAAGAGAAACTGTTACTCTCTTCTGGAGATACTTCGTTCATTGAAAATGCTGTTGCCAGAGTGGATATGATAACTTCTTTTGCAGCAAAACCTCCTAAAAGTGAGATGTTGATTTTCCAGTCAAAACCAGCAAGTTTGCTTATTGGTTCGATTGCTTTACCAACCCTTCCTGCGTAAGAATTAATAAGTTTGCTTTCAGACTCATGATTATTTATTAGTCTGAGACGTTCGGTTTTTTCGGATTCGGAAATGATGGCATTATTTTTTACTATATCGCGCTCTATTTCAAACTGTCGGGACACTGGGGCTGGTAGAAGCGGGTATGACATGCTTGCCCATAATATTATTGTAACTCCAAGAATAATCGTCCCGGCTTTTCTAATATACTGCCAGACTCTTCCCCAAGAATGTATTATAATTGATTTTAAAGTTGGGAGGCGGTATGGCGGGAGTTCCATTAAAAATGGGGTTGGCTTGCCGGTGATAATTGTTGAACGGAGAAGCTTTGCTATTAGAAGTGCAAAGACCCAGGAAGCAGATGTTATTATAAAGAGTGATTCTGTTATATGCTCAGGAAAAGAAGTAGCGGATAAAAGTGTGAAAACAGGAAGTTTGGCGCCACAGCTCATTATAGGTGCTGTTAATATGGTTGCTATCTTTTCTTTTGGACTTTTCAGCGTTCTGGTAGCCATTACACCAGGTACCGCACAACCAGCACCAATGCCTCCGGAAACAATAAGCGCTAATATTGAGTTGCCGTGCAGTCCGAATATCCTGAATACTTTATCAAGCATATATGACATTCTTGCCATATATCCTGAGTCCTCAAGGATTGAAATTGCAATAAACATCAAGCCGATTATCGGCACGAAACTCAGTACTGAACCAATGCCGGCAAGAATACCATTGGTAATGAGTGAATTATAATGACCTTTCGGGATGAAAGCATTTGCGTATGAAGTAAGAACTTCAAAGAATGATTCAATCCAGTTCATCGGAGTTTCACTGAATGATGTTGCAAACCAGAATGTAAAATATAATATCAGACATAAAAAAATGGTGCCAATTAATGGACTTGTAAGGATTTTGTCTGTTATTTCAGTGATATCTTTTTTGGTCTGATTATATGGTAGCCAATGAATAATATTTGAAGTGATTTTTGAGGAAATATAATCATATCGCTTATCAGCAATCATTGATTCGGGTGTGTTGTTATAGTAACTCGTTGTTACCTTTGTTGCTTCAAAAACCTCAGAAATAAGCAGGTTGTGTATATCTGGGTTACAGCTGATGCCTTCTTTCTGTATCTCAGTATCTCTCTCTAAATAGCGTATCGCAATTGTTCTGCTTTCGTGGTAATAATCTAAAAATGAGGTGGACTTAATAATATTGTCCATACGTTTTATTGTGTGTTCAAGTTCAGCACCATAATCAATCTTAATAGCTACTTGTTCTATGGGTTGTTTGTATGCAGTCACTGAGTCAAGAAGCTCGTTTTTCCCATATCCTTTTCTTGCAATTGTCGGTATAATATCAATACCAAGCTCTTTCTGGAGTTTGGATATGTTTATTTTTATGCCTGAATTCTTTGCTTCATCAATCATATTTAAGGCGACTATAACTTTGAGATTTAGCTCGAGTAGTTGGATGATGAAGTATAAACTCCGTTCAAGAGCTGTACTATCTACGACAACGATAACAATATGTGGGCTTTCATGGAGAAGATATTGCTGAGCTATGATCTCTTCTGGTGAATAGGCATTTAATGAATAAATGCCGGGTAGGTCAACAATATTAAGCAGGTATCCTGAATGTTCAAGCATACCTTCTCGGCATTCTACTGTAACTCCAGGATAATTGCCGACTCTTTGTCTTGCTCCTGTAAGGAGATTGAACATTGTGGTTTTTCCAGAGTTAGGGTTTCCTGCTAGTGCAACTCTGATCATTTCTTTATCAAGTTTCATTATGGCTTTTCTTAATAATCTCAGGTTTATAATGCGTTTACATAAATATAGTCAGCCTCGTTATTTCTTAAGGCTAGTGTGAAGTTTCGGACACGTACTGAAACAGGGTCTTTGAGAGGAGCTCTGCCGATTAACGTTAGTTGTATTCCTGGGTTTAGTCCAATGTCTCTAATTCTCTTTGCCAACTCACCTTTGGCGTTTATTCGTGTTATTACTCCCTTGCTGTTTCTTGAAAGTGTTCTTAATGGGACTGAATTCATGAGTATTCCTTTTATAAGAGGCAGTTTTTTAGTTTCACTCAACAATGTTAGTTGCGTTTAACTAATAGTCAATGGTTTTTCTTTTTTTGCTTAAAAAACTTTGGGTATGACTTGTTTGAAAACTGTGAAATAATTAGGTATTAAGGTAGTATACTTGTATTTTGAGGCTTTTAGAGCCTGCTAATAACTGCTTGAGATTACAGAGGCTAGTATATGATGGTAATTGATTGTCGGTTGTTGTGAATACTACTTTGTTATTATGTAATGATAGTGATAAACCTTAATAAATAAGAATAACATTATTTCTTTACTCTGCGTATTTAAATCTATGCCAATATTTAATTGGAGTAAATTTCTATATTATAGAGAAATTTTGTTTTACTTTAGTTTAACTTGATTAGATGTGGTAAGTTGCGGTATGTTAATATTACTATTTGTAATTATTATGTTATTGAAAAGAAAGGATAGAGTTGAGTAGTAGTGTTAGTAAAACTATGTTGGGAGTGGCAGTATTTGCACTTGTTTGTTCTGTTGGTGTGCTATCTGTTCAGATTAGCCACTTGTAAGGCCTTATGCTCTGTGGACAGGTAATATTTTCCGTGGAGTTGTGCAGAAATGGGATGCTAAGACTCAAGCGTATGTTTCTGTACCTAATGCTATGATTGGCGTTGTCTTTACAAATCATAAAATTGATATGGAAAAAAATAAATTTGAAAAAGAAGCTAGAGTGGATTCACTTAATGATGCGTGTTCTCCTCAACGAATTATGGCAAATGAAGATGGGCAATTTTCTTATTCTGTGCCAAAATCTGGTTGGTGGGGATTTTCAGCTATAGCTGGTGTTGGTGGTGAGTATATGCATAAATAAAAACCCTTCTATCTTTGTGCGCCTATTTGGCGAATGCATATGATACGAAAAAATAAACATTAAGTTGCTGACATGGTTGACTGAGTAATTACAGAGTCAACCATTATTTTCATTTGTATGAAATGATACCTAATAAGAATTTAACTTGTAAGATAGTATGTAACAAATTGCTGGAATCATAATTAATAGTGTTGTAAATGATTTGTAATATGAAAGATATGATGTGTTGTGTTGAGTGAGTGTGTTCTTGTTGCGGGTAAAAATTTGTTTTAGGAGACGTTGCTGTATGCGGTCTTTAAATATTATTTGAAATATTATTTATTTTTGTATTGCATAATAGTTAAGTTCTGATATAGTTTCATAAAACAAAGTTAGAGTGTTAAAACTAATACAGTGGCGTCTAATTGTTCTTGCAGGAGGTGTGGTAAAATATGCATATAAATATGAGAGAAATGAAAAATGATGATATCGGGGTTGTGACTCAAGTATCTGCTAAGGGTGAACTGGGAAGAAGAATTCGAGATATGGGTATTGTTCCGGGGACAGAATTTTCTATTGTTGGTAGAGCTCCGTTGTTTGATCCGGTTGCTATTCGTTTAAAGGGTTTTACACTTACACTGAGGAATAATGAGGCTGATTTTGTGTATTGTGAGACAGCAAGTGCAATGTAGTTCATAAGAGAATAAAATTTTTTACCCTATATGTTAGTTTTTTCTAACAATGTTGTTGCTGGCGCTAAATGTTGGTGTCGTTTAAGTTTGGAAAAGGTTTGAGATGAAGGATAGTAAAAAAAAGCAGACTATAAAGGTTGCACTGTCGGGGCAGCCGAATTGCGGTAAGTCTACAATGTTTAATGTGCTTACAGGGGCAACCGCAAGGGTTGGGAATTACCCGGGAATTACTGTTGACCGTATGGAAGGTGTATTTCATGCTGAAAAGTATGATATCGAAATTACAGATTTGCCTGGAACATATTCACTGAGTTCATACTCGCTTGAAGAAGTGGTTGCCCGTGATGTGATAATAAATGAAAAACCTGATGTGATTCTATGTATGCTTGATGCAACTGCTATTGAGCGGAGTCTATATCTTACTGTGCAGCTTATGGAGATGGGGATACCGGTTGTTGTTGGGCTTAATATGATGGATTCAGCCCGCAAAAATGGTGTTCATATTGATTCAGAGAAACTTAGCAGTCTAATAAACACCCCAGTTGTAGAGTGTGTGGCAAGGAGAGGTGTTGGAAAAGATAAATTGATGCAGCATGTTGTTTCAATATATGAAGCACATCAGGAAGTTGGTAATGAACCTCTTAATATCTCATATGGATCTGAGCTTGATGCTTTGCTTGATAAAATGAGCGCTGAGATCGATGATAAAAAATTTATGACATATAAATACCCTGCAAGATGGACTGCTATAAAGTATCTGGAAGAAGATTCAGCAGTGCTCAAACATGGTGAGAGCTCTGGGAAGCTTCATTTTGAATTGCTTGACCAAGTACATGAAATAAATGAGCACATTCAGAAGTCACTTGATTCTTATCCTGAAGCACTTATCGCTGATCACCGCTATGGGTATATAAATGCACTCTTGAAAGATATAGTGGTTCGTAAATCAAAGGTAAGCTATGACCTTTCTGATAAGGTGGATAAAGTACTTACTCAGCGTTTGCTAGGTCCGCTTATCATGGTTGGTATATTATATGCAATGTTTTATATTACCTTCAATGTAGGGGCGATACCTCAGGGATGGGTAGAGGGCTTATTTGGCTGGTTTGCTGATCTTGCTGTGCGCTTTATTCCTGAAGGATTGATGCAGAGTCTGGTTGTGAGTGGAATGATTGATGGGGTTGGAGCTGTAATGGGATTTGCGCCGTTGATCTTGATTATGTTTGCGATGCTCGTTTTTCTTGAAGACCTTGGATATATGTCCCGTGTTGCGTATATGTTTGACAGGGTGCTTCGTTCTTTCGGATTGCATGGGGCTTCGGTAATGCCATTTATACTGTCTGGGGGAATACCAGGAGGATGCGCAGTACCGGGGGTTATGGCTGCAAGGACTCTTCGAAGTAAGAAAGAGAGGCTTGCTACGATCTTTACTGCACCGTTTTTTGTCTGTGGGGCAAAGATTACAGCTTTTCTTGTGTTGTGTGCGGCATTCTTTCCTGACAACGCTGATACAGTTATGTTGATTCTTACCATTGGGAGCTGGGTTGCTGCGTTGCTGGTAAGTCTGCTGCTGAGAAAGACTGTTATTACTGGTGAGTCTACTCCATTTATCATGGAACTTCCGCCATATCGCATGCCGACGCTTTATGGTGTGGCTGTGCATACGCTGGAAAGAGTGTGGCAGTATGTGAAGAAAGCTGGGACAGTGATCTTTGCTATCTCCGTGCTTCTCTGGGTTGCGATGACATTCCCGCAGCTGCCGGATGAGATTAGTCAGAAGTTTGATAGCGAGATTGAACAGGTTATTGTTGCGTATACCGGGCAGGAGCTTGTTGAAAAGAAAATGGATATTGAATCTAAAAGAGCTGAAGATGCTTTGCGTTATTCTGTCGCGGGGCGTATTGGTACCGGGCTTGAGAAAGTAACTCAGTTTGCTGGGTTTAATTGGCGAGTTAATATAGCGCTTTTTGCCGGTGTTGCTGCAAAAGAGGTAATCGTTTCGACTCTCTCTACTGCTTATTCACTGGGCGAGGCTGATCCGGATGAGGTAATTGAAGGTAATGATAGAAGTTTTGTTGACCGAATGAGGGAAGATCCTAGCTGGACGATGCCGGCTGTCATAAGTGTTTTTGTCTTTATGCTGCTTTATTGTCCGTGCTTTGTGACTATTGTTGTTATGGCTCGTGAATCTTCATGGTCATGGACAATATTTGCGTGTGTATCGAGTCTGGTAGGGTCATATATTTTATCAGTCATTATATATCAAGCTGGTACGCATTTATTTTAACAAGTATTTTATATTGGAAATTTAATTAATGATTATTGGACGTATTAAGAAAAAAATAATTGAAGTTGAGACTCGACCTGTGATTTTGCATGAAATTCCGGGGAGGATAAGATTTGGTCTTAAGGTGTTAACGCGTCTTACAAAGGATATGTTGCCACTTGCTGATCATCTGAAATCCGTGATCGAAGAGATACCGTCTGTGCTGGAAATAAAGCTTAATATTGTATCGGGAAGCCTCTTAATCTGTTTTGATAAAGATAAAACGGATTCTAAAAAAGTTCAGAGATTTATTAAAGATGTTATTCGCTACTTGTTGAGTTACGCGGATAAACTACTAGCTGTTGATGAAAATAAATTGTCTGTAGTTTTGGAAAGGCTGAGTATGCATGTCAGGAATTTGACTGCTGAGGATTTAACCTTTTCAGCTAAAGATGTAGCACCTGATCTTTGGGAAGTGTGATGTGTTGTAAATGATTATTTTGTATTTGTAGTAATAGAATTATTGGATGTGTTTGCATTAAACAATGTAAGGAGATTGAAATGGAAAGTAGTTCTTGTTCTGAAGAAGCTACTGCGGTTGAGGGTGGAAGTCCTCATGCTGAATCTGGTATGCCGGGTTCTGCTGGGCAGCCTGTAATGCCGAGTATGGGAGTGGGTTCTATGCAGTATCAGGGTAGCGGTATGGCTCCTCATGAGCCGTTGCATCCAGAAGGTCCTGAAGGGTCTGGGACTGTTGGAGGTATTGATCAGAGTGGAGCGCCTATGATGGGTAGTCCTGCAATGAGTAGTATGCAACCTCAGATGATGGCTCAGGGTATGGTCGGTCAGCCTCAGATGGTATCTCAGGGTATGGTCGGACAACCTCAGATGATGCCTCAGGGTATGGTCGGTCAGCCTCAGATGGTATCTCAGGGTATGGTCGGACAACCTCAGATGATGCCTCAGGGTATGGTCGGTCAGCCTCAGATGGTATCTCAGGGTATGGTCGGACAACCTCAGATGATGCCTCAGGGTATGGTTGGACAACCTCAGATGATGCCTCAGGGTATGGTTGGACAACCTCAGATGGTATCTCAGGGTATGGTCGGACAACCTCAGATGATGCCTCAGGGTATGGTCGGTCAGCCTCAGATGGTATTTCAGGGTATGGTCGGTCAACCTCAGATGATGCCTCAGGGTATGGTCGGTCAGCCTCAGATGGTATCTCAGGGTATGGTTGGACAACCTCAGATGATGCCTCAGGGAGTTCAGCCACAGATGATTGCAGAAAACCTTGAACAGGCGAAGGGATCTGAGATTGGAGATATGAATCGTTACGGTCAGTATCTGGAGCTATTCACTGATATGGCAAGTGGTAAGACTCCTGAACTTCCTCAGGTAGCTCAGCTAGTGCAGGAAGCTCCTGGTGATTTCTGGAAAGGTGCTATCGTTGGAGCGGCAGCTGGTTTTATCTTTACCAGTGAGACTGTGCGTGATGGTATTGGAGCTGTAATAGGTTCTATGTTTGCAGGTGGATCAGAGGCTGAAGAAGCAGCGTCTGAAGAATAAACGAAAGGTAAAAAAAAATGAGTACTTATTATCAAAATGTTCCCGTATCATATCCGGTAAACTATACTATGAATGAAAATTATAGCTATACTCAACATGCTGTAAATGCGGGAATTACTGGAGCTATTGTTGGTGCAGTTGCAGGAACTGCAAAAGGAGTCTACCAGACTGAGAAAGCTTCAGAAGAGAGAGTCATTAAGGTTGCTAAAATTGCTGCACGTGACTCAGCTATTTGTGGAGCTTCGTCATTTGCGGGCGCATTGGCATCAAGTGTTACTGGCACAAAAGGTCTTTTGTCTCTAGCTATTTTTGCTGCTGCGGGTGTCGGTACAGGCTATATGCTTAATAAAGTAATGCTTAAAAGCGAATGTGCAGTGAGTGAAGAAGTTGCTGACGACGCAGAAGAAAAGTAATTAACGAAAGACTACGGTTTAGTATTATGAAGATATTTTCGCATAATGGATGTGATTTGATTCTAGCTCATGATATACCTGGAAGACTTAGGGTGCGCAGTAGCTTTTTGCGTATCCCAAGTTTGCAGGAAGATATTATTGAGGCTTCTCTGAATAAAATTACAGAGATTTATCACATACGTTTTAACCGAAAACTTGGCTCTATTGTAGTTAAATATCAATGTGATAAAAGAGTAAGAGCGTTGATCTTGCTTAGACTCTGTGAACTTCCTGAAGAGGTATTTGATGGTCCTGCTGGTACAGAAAATCCTCCTGATTTAATGAACTTGATACTCTCTGCAGGCTTGACAGCTGTAGGAAGTTTTTTGCCACCAGCCATAAAGCCAGTATATACATGGCTCAGAAATATATCGTTTATTGTTAAAGGTGTTGATACGCTGGTCGAAGAAGGACTCAAAGTAGAGGTGCTTGATGCGGTAACTTTGTCTGTATTGACTGTTCAGGGCAGGTATCTTACAGCTAGTGCTACAAGATTTATGCTTGATGTTGGGGAGTATCTGGAAAAATCGGTTAGATACAGATCAACAAAACTTCTCAAAAATATGCTCAGGCCATCAACTGAGAGTGTATGGATTGAGCAGAATGGTATAGAGCGTGAAGTTGACTTTGCTGATTTACATCTTGGTGATATTGTAGTTGTTGGCTCTGGTGAGTTGATTCCGGTTGACGGGGTTGTCTTTGCGGGGCAGGCGACAGTTAATCAGGCTTCGGTTACTGGTGAGAGTGTTCCGGTTGCCCTTGAGATTGGTGCGCAAGTTTATGCTGGTAGTGTGGTAATGGAAGGGCGACTCAAAATAGAAGTTAAGACTGTTGGGTGTGAAGTCTCAACTGCTCGTATTACCAGCTTTATAAAAGAATCATTGGTAAGTAAATCAGAGGCGCAGAGTAATGCAGAGAAGTTGGCTGATAATCTGGTGCCGGTAAGTTTTGCCACTGGGGCGGGAGTGCTCCTGTTGACAAGAGATTTCACAAGAACTGCTGCTGTATTTGCGGTAGATTTCTCGTGCGCAATGAAGCTAATATGTCCAACTGCTCAGAAGGCAGCGATGTATGCTGTTGCTCAACGTGGAGTACTTGTGCGTGGTGCTACTGCACTTGAGTCGCTTGCTAAAATTGATGCGTTGGTATTTGATAAGACTGGGACTGTTACCTCTGGTATGTTTAGTATTTCGGATATTGTACCATATAATGGCTTTGATGCAGATAATATACTATCAATTGCTGCTGCAGCTGAAGAGCACTACACGCACCCAATCGCAAAGGCAGTTGTTGCTGCTGCAAAGGAGCGTGAGATTAATATTCCTCATACAAGTGAGGTAGACTTTGTGGTTGCTCATGGTGTTTCAGCGTATGTTGATGATGGGCTTATAAGAGTTGGTAGTAGACACTTTATTCATGATGATGAGAAGGTGGACTGCGCTATTGCTGACATGGAGGCGGATAAGTTACGCCTCGACGGTAATACAATTCTTTATGTGGCTAGAGATGATAAGTTGATTGGTATTATTGCTCTTAGTGATACTTTGCGTGAAGAGAGTGAGCTTTGTCTTGATTGCTTTAGAGCACTTGGTGTGAAACGTATGGTAATGTTGACCGGAGACAATGAAATAACTGCAAAGGCTATTGCTTCAAAACTTGGAGTAGAAGCTCGTTGGGAGTTAAAACCTCAGGATAAGGCAACTGTAGTGGAAAATCTTAAAGAAGAAGGGTATTCTGTCGCGTTTGTTGGTGATGGAGTAAACGACGCTCCTGCTCTCGTCGCGGCAGATGTTGGAATCTCTATGGCTGAAGGGTCAGATATTGCGCGTGAAGCTGCTGGAATTGTTCTTTTAAGGGATGAATTACTTTCGTTGGTTTATGCATATGGACTGGCAAGGAATTCACAAGAAAAGATAAGCATGGGAATGAAAACTTCAATTGGTGTTAATACTCTGACATTGTTACTTTCAACCTTAGGTAAATTCTCACCGTTTACATCGGCTCTAATTCACAACGGTTCTACGGTAGGTTCGCTTTTGTATGTTCTTAATGGAGCTAAAGTCAGTAGAAAGACGGAAAATCTCGTGAAACAATTATCTAATAGCGGAGAAAATAATGAATCTAAATAATGCTCCGTTTGAGCAACTGTTGCGTATTGTCGCTATTACAAATGAATCTTTTGAAAATGAAATGAAAAGGTCTGGGCTTAGAGTAGGTTCTGAGTGTCATAAACACCTTTCTACAAATACTCCTTCTTTAAGATTGAAAGGTCCGAAAGGATCTGTGGTGCTTGGTGGAGGTCTAACTCGTAAGATAATTTTAAACGTTAGTAAAGAACAAAAAGAACTTGCTGAAATAAAATTTAATGATTGTGCTGAAGTTGCTGAAATCAAGGGTGGTTGTTGGCTGCAGAAGTCGCTTGAAATGCTAGGGATTAAAGTTGGAAGCAAAGTTCGCCTTATGAGAAGGTTGCCGCCAATGGAATATGTTATAAGAATTAATAATCAGGAACGAATTAAAATTGGTGAGGCTTTTGCTGCTCGTATTATCGGGTGTCATGAAGAGGGAAATATCCAGCAATTCTCTTCTGCAAGAGTAGAAATTGATTTTAAGGTTACTGATATTGCAGGCGGAAGAAAGTTTGTGACTTTTATGAAAAGTATGGGGATTTCTCTCGGAGAAAAAATTGTTCTGGAAGGGTTGGAGCATGTAAGTGAACTGTTTTCTGATACCGGTGATAATTATGAAGGAAAGCGTATTTGTCTGAAAACGGTAAAGGGGGCTGCAAGAATTCATCTTAGTAATGAAAAGGCGGAATATGTTGAAGTCACAACAGTGTAAATCAGAAATTAAAATACGGCATCAGAGTAAGGGCAGATTACGTATAACTGTAGTATTGTTAAAAAATAGATCTGCTATGCAGCAGGAATGGTTGAAATACTGTGCAAGTATAAATGGGGTAAATAAAATAAGAGATAACATGAAGTGTTGTAGCACTGCGCTTGTATATGATATGTCTGTTATCAGTGAAGGAAGTTTGATTTCTGAGTTGGATGCTTTTCTGTTTACTTTGATGGCAAAATATTGTCCGGAAGTTGGAACGTCTTGTTGTGTTAAAAAAGTAAGTACTAGTTCACACTCGGGAAGTATGTGGCGCTTTGCCGCAGCGAGTGCTGTTTCTGCAGTTACTTTTATAGGGAGTCATATTTTAAAAATATCCTTCGCTGAGACCTTTTTCAGTCCGCTTGGCATTGCCGTATCTCTGCTTACGGTTCCTCTTATTCGTAAGGCTATAAGAGATTCAGCAAAAGAGAAAAAATTAAGTCTTCATACCTTCTTAGGGGCAAGTTGTCTTCTAGCAGTGTTTATGGGGGAAGCATTGACCGCACTTGAAATTTTGTGGATTACTGAAGGAGCGGAACTCCTGACAGATAAGATTACTGAAAAATCAAGACGATCTATTCAGGGTATTCTAGAAGCTGCAACTAAGGATGTCTTTATTATAAAAGACGGGGTTGAGGTAGAAGTACCTGTTTCATCACTAAAAACTGGAGAAATTATTGTTCTGCATACAGGAGAAAAGATTCCTGCTGATGCTATAGTTGTTCTTGGTGATGCTCTGGTCAATGAAGCATCAATTACTGGTAATGGAATTCTTGTTAGTAAGACAGAAGGTGATAAAGTTCTATCAGGAACAATTGTTGAAGAAGGGCTTATTCAGGCTGAAGTTAAAGCAGTAGGCGGCGATACCTATCTTTCTCATATTCTGAGTCAAGTAGAAGATAATATGAGTAATCGTGCTCCTATAGAACTTATGGCTGATAAACTAGCGCATAGACTTCTTCGTATCGGGCTTGCTTCAACAGGATTGACTCTCTTGATAACCGGTAGTATTGCTCGTTCACTTACTGTTATGTTGGTGATGGCTTGTCCTTGTGCTACAGTGTTGGCTGCTTCTTCAGCTATTACTGCTGCGCTTCGTGCTGCTGCACGTAAAGGTATACTTATAAAGGGTGGAAAACACCTTGAGAAAATATCTGAGACGTCTGTATATTGCTTCGATAAAACAGGAACACTTACTTCGCATGAACCTGAGCTTACAAATATTATAGAATTAAATAATTATAATACTATTCAAATCCTTGAAATAGCGATGTCTGCTGAATTGCATAATCAACACCCTCTTGCAAAAGCTATTAGGCATGAAGCTAGAAAACATGGGATAAAACCAGCTCCGCATCATGAATGTGATTTTGTACATGGTAAAGGTGTAAGGGCTGTGGTTGGTAAAGATGAAATATTTATCGGTAGCTACCTTTATATGCTGGAGTCCGGTGTCGTTGTTGCTCCCTATAAAACTCAAGGTGAAGATATGGCGCGTCATGGGATGATGGTTACTTTTGTTGCAAAGAATAAAGATGTGGCAGGTATTCTAGGTTTTGAAAATAGGTTGAGACCTGAGCTTGCAAATACTCTGGCTAAGTTAAAGAAATCTGGTGTTGAGCAACTTCATATGCTTACAGGGGATAGTAAATACGCTGCTGAGTATATATCAGAGAGTTATGGTTTTGATGCCTGTCATCACTCTCTCCTGCCTGGTCAGAAAGATGAAATTATCAAACAACTTAAGGATGATGGTCTCGATGTTGTTATGATTGGTGACGGTATAAATGACGGGCTTGCTTTGGTGCGGGCTGATGTTGGGGTTGCAATGGGAATAGGGGGGACAGATGTCGCCCTTGAAGCCGCTGATGTTGTTCTAGTTAATGATGGGTTGGATGATCTGTATGGTATAAGAATACTTAGCCAGAAAACGAAGAATGTGATTCATCAGAATTTTGCCCTGGCTACAGGAACGAACATTATTGGAGCTATAATGGCTGCTGCAGGATATATCAATCCTATGATGGCTGGGATGATTCATATTACTCATACCATTGGAATACTTCTTAACTCATCTCGCTTACTTAAATTCCCTGAAGAAGAAAAGAGTATTAGTGAGAGAGTAGTTAAAGAAAAAGAAGCAGAAGTTGTATATATCGATTAATAAGATGTAATGGTATATTTAAAATTTATAAGCAGTATTAAAGGAGAAATCATGGACTACAATCAACAGGCAGTATATGGGTATACCCCAGAGTATTATTCACAACAGCTCCAGCAGTATCAGACTATGCCTCAGGATTATCAGTATTATAATCAATACTATAATCAGTATGCAACTACTGATGAATATCCTGTGACTCAGACTACTGCTGCACCTGTAGAGCAGGTGGCTGAGAAGGGAACTCTCAAGAGTTGGTTTGACTTTACTGATAAGAACTATTTGAAAGGTCTTATCGCTGGTGCTGGAATTGCAGTTGTACTAGGGCATCCAAAGGTTCGAAAGGCTATCATCTCCGGTGCAGTAAGTACGTGGGACGCGGTTACCTGTGGCTTTGAAGAATTAAAAGAGCAGGTAAAGGATGTACGCGCTGAAAAGAGTGACAAAGAAGATTAGTAAATTATTTGATGGTTTGAAAGGAAAATTATGTCTACAGATGGATTGCTCAAAGGAGCCCTTGCTGGCGCTGGTGCTGCATTACTGGTGATGTATATCGCAAAGAAAAAAAACACTGGAGCAGCAAAGTTATCTCAGGTTACCGAGAATAGTCAGGTATTAAAAGATCTCAGTGATGAGAAACTTGCTGAAATTAAAGATAGCATTGAAGATATTATGGCTGAAAGAGATGCTCAGTAATTATATTACTTATGTTAAAAGAGCAAGTTGTCTAGTTCTTACAGGATAGATTATGTTAGTTAGTAATAATGAACAACAGGGTATTTATGCGGAAGAGTTTTTATTCTTCTTTATGGGGCTTAGAAAATGCCATTGCCGACATATGGTTGGTAGGTTTAAACGGAAGTACCCTAAAGATAGCCCTGTTAGACTTGCAAAACGTCTGGTTAATGCGCAGGTCGCTCTCTCTTTTACAGCAGGGGTTCTTGCGCGTTGGCAGGATGGGATCTCTGGTAGTAGCAGTATCCTTAGAATTATTGGTATTGCTGGAAGAACTGTTGTGCTTTCTCGTATGCATGTATCACTTATTTTAAAAATTGCTCTTATCTTTGGTAAAGATATTGATAGCAAAGCACGTATCCCTGAAATCATAGCTGTAATCGTGGCAACAGTACCGGCTATTCTTTTGGCTGGTTCTGGTAAAAGTATCTCTAATAATACTGATATTGTTGAATATGGGGTGAGTGGTGCTGCTGGTGGAGTTACTGCATATATTATTGGGCGTGCTGCAATTAAATATTATAAAGCTAAAGAGCGTGAATAGGTTTAACGGAAAGTTTGAGCAGGTTATTTCTGTTATTGAGTGTAAACTATAGAGGGTGAAGCAATTATATTAGCTTCACCCTCTATAGTTTATTATTCTTGGATTCAAACTCTAAGTGCAATACTTGCTTTTTTTACGAAGCCTGCTTATATGCTTCAAGCGGGCTTCTAAATCCCAGTCTCTTTCTAGGTATACTGTTAACCACTTTTTCAACTCTTCTTAACTCGTTTGCAGGTATATTCAGCAACTCTTTACCTTTAGGGAAATATTCCTTAGCAAGCAAGCCATTAATGTTTTCCTTACAACCACGCTCCCAAGCACTGTATGAGTGACAGAAAAAGCTCTTGTTATCAAAAAGTCTGTTTACATCTGTATGTCCCGCAAACTCTTTGCCATTGTCATAGGTTATAGTATAAACTTGAAAGTTTGTAAGTAGTCGAATAATCTCGCCTTTTACAAGATCACTATTCTTAACATACCCAAGTCTTAATAATCCGCTCCTATGCTCAAATAAAGTAACTAGATATCCTTTATGGTTGGCTTCACTTACTAGATCTGCTTCCCAGTCACCTATCCGCTTACCCCAGAAATCTGCTCTGGAGAGTAGTCTTGGTGTAGTTCCTGATAATATAGGTTATCACGAATTAGTCAAGTTTTTTTGCTCTGGGCTTACCTCTCCTTCTCAGTCTTTTTGATGAGTTTGGATATTTCTGTATCCACTGTAGCCAGTGTTTCTCGAAATTTCTCTACTATATGGTACTTCTATGCACTCCGAGAACTCTGGTTATATATGAATAGCTTTTATTCTTTTGCAATAGAACTTTAATAACCGTACGATCTTAAAAAGTAAGGTGGTGATATTTCTGTTCCATACGCTCTCCTTGAGTAGATGAAATAGTTTGTTTCTGGTGAAATATATATCTACCACCTTACTATTTCTTCTTTTACTCAAGTGTTGCACTTGGAATTTGAGTTCACCGTATAATTGGTTTGTTTTGAACGTAACAAATAAAATAAATTGTAAAAATATAATTTGACTAAGCTAAAAATATAAAGTAAGCTAAATCTGGAAAGCGCTTTCCAAAAAGCGCTTTCCTTGGCTCTCAAGAATGAAAGATATATTAGAAAATGAGTAAAATTACACTAAAGCAACTTGCGGAACATTTGGGGCTTACACAAGGAACGGTGTCTAGAGCAATAAATAACTATCCTAACATTGCCGAGAAGACACGTAAGCGTGTGCAAGAAGAGGCTTATAGGCTTGGATATAGACCGAATGTAATTGCACAGAGGCTTGCTACAGGTGTAACTAAGACTATTGGTATAATGCTTGGAGGTGATGATATTTCGGCTCAAGCTAGTCCGTTTTTTACGCAGCTATTAATAGGTATGAGTAGTGTGCTGATCAAAGAGGGTTGGGATTTGACAATCTTCTTCAACCATGAAGGTGTCGAGCAGGAGACATTTATAAAGCAGACTGTCTACTCGGGCAAGGTAAGTGGGTGCATCCTTCTTAGAACGCTTGTTGATGATGAGCGTATAAAGCTCTTTAAAACATTGGACTTTCCATTTGTTGCATATGGAAGGAGTAAGGATGATAAGGGATATTCTTGGTATGATATTGATAGTGAAGAGGCTTTTGAGATTATAGTAAGTTACCTTGCTTCTCTAGGGCATAAGGATATAGCATACCTTGGTGGTAATAAAGAATTAAGCCATGCTTTGGTGAGGCAGAATGGTTTTAAGTATGGACTGAAAGAGAACAAGTTGAAGTACCGCAAAGAGTGGGACATAGTGACAGATATGACCGAAGTGGGCGGATATGAGGCGAGTAAGAGAATACTTGCTTCAGAAAAAATACCAACAGCAATTGCTTGTGTTACAGATGTTGTCGCTATAGGAGCTATTAGAGCAATAAAGGATAGAGGACTCAAGGTAGGTCGGGATGTCTCTGTAGTTGGGTATGATGGTATTCCGTTTGGTGAGTCTATTGATCCTCCGTTGACCACAATGGTTCAACCTCTTAAGGAAGCTGGTGAGAAACTTACAAAGATGTTACTTCAGATTATTGCAAAAGAGAATAAGGGGCATTTGCAGTATTTGGGGAAAGCACAATTGAGTAAGCGTAAATCTGCTGGAAAGCCTAGAGTATAATGACTGGTAAACTGGGTATTACGAATAAGTAGCGTGGTATGAGGTTATTTACTTGCTGCATTTTACATTGATATTTAGTATTGTTGTTATTGTGATATTTAAATTTAGTCTAATAAGGCTTGATATATAAAGTTGTTTGTTTGTTTGTTTGTTTGTTGTAAAAAGTACAATTCAGTTGGTTCTTATCAAAGTATTCTGCAAAAATACACGCAGTTTGCCGGAGGAATTATTTGCAAAAATTCGAGACAATTCTAGAAGTTGACTAGTTTTATTCTTCATCCATAGATTGATACCATATAAAGTGATATCTCTTATTCAAAGTCTTTGCTCGCGCAAAGTCGTGGGGATTCTTTGGTTAATTTGAGACTTTTATATGGACACGATAATTATATTTTATGTATTTAATAATACTTAACTTTAGATTTTAAAATATTAGATAATGAGTACCTTAAGGAGAGTGCAATGATTAAGACATTTATTTCGCCAAGTAATTATGTTCAAGGTCCAAATGTGATAAAAGATCTAGCTAGCTATCTTGAAGAGTTTGGTGGTGTTGCTGTAATGGTTGCAACAGATGAAGACAGAGGAAGGGTTCAGGCTCAGATTGACGAAGGTCTGGCAAATTCAAATCTGAAGATGGTCTATGCGGGATTCAACACTGAGTGTACTGAGGGGGAAGCACAGAGGATTGTTGATATCCTTAAGAAAGAGAATGCGAGTACTGTTATTGGACTTGGTGGTGGAAAGGCGATGGATACTGCAAAAGCAGCAGGTCACTACTATGACTGTAAGATCGTATGCGTTGCTACGATTGCCGCGACCGATGCACCGTGTAGCCATACTGCAGTGCTGTATACCGAAGATGGAAGTTTTGATAAGTATTTACCAAATAAGTCAAACCCTGATCTAGTAATGGTAGATACTGCTGTCGTAGCTAAAGCACCTACAAGATTGCTTGTGGCTGGTATTGGTGACGCTCTTTCTACTTACTTCGAGGCTCGCTCATGTTCAAGAGCTAATGCAGATAATAACACTAATAAGGGCAAAGCTACACTTACAGGGATGATGATTGCTGAGACTTGTTATAATGCAATACTTGAGGATAGCGTAAAGGCGATCGCTGCGTCTGAGATGAATGTTGCAACACCTGCGCTTGATAATATTGTTGAAGCAAACACACTACTTAGTGGTGTTGGATTTGAAAGTGCTGGACTTGCTGCCGCACATGCTGTTCATAATGGTCTTACAGCTCTTGAAGAGTGCCATCATTACTACCATGGTGAGAAGGTGGCATTTGGCACGATTGTACACTTGATACTTGAAAATGCACCAAGTGAAGAGCTTGATGAAGTACTAAGTTTTTGTAAAACAATTGGACTGCCAACATCCCTTGCTGATCTTGGAGTACAAAAGATCAAGGAGGATGACATCAGGAAGGTTGCGGCTCTTGCTTGCGCTCCTGGTGAGACTATCTATAACATGCCTTTTGAGATCACAGAGGAAATGGTGTATGCAGCTATCTTGACTGCTGACAAGATTGGTTCTGAATATCAGTAGGCTATGTACTAGACAATTTAAAGGATAAATTGAATGAAAAAAATAACGAATAAAGTAGATGATATTGTTGTAGAGATGCTTCAAGGTATGCAGGAAGCATACGGCGATAGAATTGAGCTTGATACAAAGTATAAGATAGTAAAAAGAAAGCAGTTCAATAAAGATAAGGTGACTCTTATTAGTGGTGGGGGCAGCGGACACGAGCCGGCGCATGCAGGTTTTGTCGGTACAGGGATGCTCGATGCAGCAGTATGTGGCGATGTCTTTGCTTCACCATCGATTACTCAGGTGTACAAGGGTATATGCCAGACAGAGTCGTCAAAGGGTACATTACTAATCATAAAGAATTATTCAGGTGATTGTATGAACTTTGATGCGGCTGCTGAGATGGCTGAAGAAGATGATAATATTCAAGTAAGAAAGGTATATGTTAACGATGATGTCGCAGTAAAAGACAGTCTCTACACAGTGGGTAGAAGAGGTGTCGCAGGTACTGTACTTGTCCATAAAATTGCTGGTGCCGCTGCTGAGAGAGGTATGGAGCTTGACGATGTCGAGCGTATTGCAAACAAGGTTATAGCAAATGTGAGGACGATGGGGTTTGCTCTGACATCATGTACTGTACCAGCAAAGGGTAGTCCAACCTTCAAATTAGAAGAAGATGAGATTGAGTTTGGTGTTGGGATACATGGTGAGCCAGGTGTGAAGCGTGAAAAATTGAGAAGTGCTGACGAGCTAGTAGGTTCATTACTTGAGCGAATTTTGAATGATAGTGTCTCCTTTGAGGCTGGTGATGATGTAGCACTAATTGTAAATGGGTTGGGCGGTACTCCTGCAATGGAGCTATTTGTACTAAATGCTTCTACCTCAGCTACTCTGAAGGAAAAAGGGCTCAAAATATATAAGACATTTGTTGGAACTTATATGAGTTCGATTGATATGGCTGGTGCGTCATTGACTCTACTCAAGCTAGATGATGAGTTGAAAGAACTCTTAGATGATCCTACTGACACTCCAGTTTCATTTAAATAATACAACTATACGAGGAATATGATGCAGAAATTAACAACGAGTGATATTGTCAATCTAGTAAATAAGGTTGCTGAAATTATTATAAATAATGAAGTGTATTTTTGTGAACTTGACTCAGTTGCTGGTGATGGTGACTTTGGTATGTCTGTTGCAAAAGGTTTTAAACAACTTCAAGTAGAGTGGGATGAGCTGAGTACTGATGATATTGGTGCGTTTATGAAAGACTGCTCTATGATTATTACTGAGTACTGTGGTGGAGCGTCAGGTCCTATTTGGGGTGGAGCGTTTCGAGGTGCTGCAAAGTATGCAAAAGGTAAGGCGGAATTAACACTTCTTGAATTGGGCGAGATGCTTGGTGCTGCAATTGAAGGGATTCAGAAGCGTGGTGGTGCACAGCTGGGTGATAAGACGTTACTAGATGCATTGTTCCCTGCTAAGGATGCCCTCATTGAATCGGCTAAGAATGAACTAGACATAGCTACAGGAATAAAGGCTTGTGCTCAAGGTGCAAATGAAGGGGCAGAAAGTACAAAAAAACTTGTTGCAAAGAAGGGGCGAGCTACATATGTGGGCGAGCGGAGTCTTGATAACTATGATGCGGGAGCAAAAGCAATCGCTGTTATCTTGGATGAAATCGTAAAGACAATGTAGGTTGTGTATTATTAATTAATAACAATTATTGATATTATTGTCAGTAATAAAATTTTTGAATAACTTTGAAGGGAAGAGTAAATGAAATATTTTTTAGACAGTGCAAAAATGGAAGAGATAACCTATGCCTATGAAAATTGGGGTGTGGATGGGGTGACTACAAATCCTCGTCATATTATGACTTCGGGTAAGCCATTCTACTCAGTGATTGCTGAGATCGGAGATTACTTCAAAGATACCGATGTTCCTGTATCTGTTGAGATTGATCCAAACTTGACTAAAGCTGATGATATGATAGCTATGGGAAGAAAACTAAGTACTATCTCAAAGAATTTTGTGATCAAGATACCTTGTACTGAGCAAGGGCTTTGTGCAGCAAAAGTTTTCAATGAAAGCGGTATTAGAACCAATGTAACACTTGTCTTCTCTGCAAGTCAGGCTATACAGGTGGCTCGAATAGGCTCGACATACTGTTCTCCATTTGTTGGTTGGGGCGAGGCTAATGGCGAGTTTCCAATTGAAACGGTAAAACGTATTGTTGAAATATATAGGAATTATGATTTTGCTACTGAGGTAATCGTTGCCGCTGTGAGATCTGGTAAGCAGATTGCTGAAGTTGCTGGATTTGGTGCTGATATTACTACTTGTGGTTATGCTGTGTATGAAGATAGCTTCTTCAGTCCATATACTGGGTTTGGAAATGATATATTCATCAATGCGTGGGATCAGACAGATACTACTGAATAGATCCTAGTCGGGTTAAGAGTAATTCTTTTGATAAATTTAATTTGATGAAAACATAATAAGGTAGATGAAATGAAAAAAATAGGATTTATTGGGCTCGGAATTATGGGTGAGTCTATGTGTCAGAGAGTAATAGAAGTTGGTAAGTTTCCAACTATGGCTTATGATGTTGATAGTAATAAAGTTGAACAACTTGTAAAACTTGGAGCAGTGAAGGCTTCGTCAATCAGTGATATAGCTGCCTACGCAACGCATATTGTAATAATGGTTCCTAATAATGAAATTATTGAGTCCGTTATAGCTGAACTTGCGCCTGTGCTAAAGCCTGAAACGGTTGTGATTGATATGAGTACAGTATCACCGGTTGTAAGTAGGGAGTTGGCTGGGAAGGTTGCCGCTTGTGGATGTACGATGTTTGATGCCCCTGTAGTCAAGAGCAAGCCTGCAGCAATTTCAGGTGATCTTGGTATCTATATCGGAGGTAATAAGGCAAAAGTAGCTGATATTATGCCGATACTTGAATGTATGGGGAGCAATATTATCTATCTAGGTGAAAATGGTGTTGGGTTGACAATGAAGTTATGTCACAACTCTCTTGTTGCTCAGATCCAGAACGGTGTAAATGAGATGATGCTACTTGCTAAGAAGAGTGGGATACCAGCAGAAGACTTTGTCAAATCTATATCTTACGGTGGTGGACAGAATTTCTATCTTGATGGCAAGTGGAAAGCTATCAATGAGAAGAATTTTGCACCTGCATTCTCACTAGCTAATATGAATAAAGATGTTAATCTAACAAAGGATCTGGCTAATAGCTTAGACCTTGAGTTGCATGGTTTGAATAATACTGTAGAGTTGTTCTCTCAAGGAATGAGTATGGATTTGGGACAGAAGGACTTTTCTGCATCATACTTGGTTGTAGAGGATATAGCTGGAAAGTAAATGATGGTGATAATAAATGGTTGCTGACGCGTATCCGGTTATCGGCTTGTATGTGAGTATTATCTTGTTTGGCTATGTCTTCAAACGACTCTCAATTCTGAGAGTCGAAGATAGTAAGTCGCTTGTAAATCTGATTATGAATTTCACACTTCCTGCGGTAGTTTTGAGAACGTTTTATAAAGCTCCTCTTGAAGGCTCGATGCTAAATGTAGTCATAATTAGTATTGCCTTCAACCTTTTGATGAGTGGCGTCGGTATCTTAGCTTTTCGTAAGACTCAGGAAAAAGCGTACAAAGGTTTACTCATTATCTCGTGTGCGGGCTTTAATATAGGTCTGTTTGCATATCCATTTGTTCAGGCTATTTGGGGAAGTAGTGGGTTGTTATACATAGCAATGTTTGACCTTGGTAATGCTCTTATTGTTTTTGGCTCATCATATATTCTTGCGATCTATTACTCACCAGTGAAGCATAAGATAGATGGCAAGTATATTATAAAAAGACTTATTACTTTTCCTGCTTTTGTTGTTTATATCGTTGGTATTATCTTTGCGGTATATCCTGTCACATATCCTAAAATGTTTTTAAACTTTTTGGATGTTGTTGCAGGGGCAAACTCAGTACTTGTTCTGCTGGTTATTGGCATGTTTATGACCTTTGATATTGATAAAGGGACAATAAGGAGGCTCGTGTCAGTATTGTCACTAAGGTATATACTTGGCATTGCGGCAGCGTTTCTAGTCTGGGTGATGCTGCCAGTGGCTGAGGAAGTTCGTCAGATTGTCGTACTAAGTTTGATTCTTCCAATTGGGATGTCAATTATTCCTTATTCGGTTCTCTTCAATTATGATAAGAAGTTGGCTGGGACACTAGTGAATGTCAGTAATGTAGTAAGTTTTATATTTATGGTAATTGCGGTACTCTTTGTTTTTAGTCTTTAGTTTGTGGTAAAGTTATACAATGCCACTGTGGGTATAGAATCACAAATATATGTTTAATTAATGGACTTCTTTGGAGCATGTAGATGAATAAATTAATATCTGGTATCACAAAAATTAATACGTCAATACATAAGGTTTTATTGTGGATTGTCGCTTTTTTCATAGCTTCAATGTCGATTCTTGTTGTATATCAAGTTTTCTGTAGGTATGTACTGAATAGCCCTCCAGGATGGACTGAGGAGATATCGTTATTTACGATGGTTTGGCTGGCATTCCTAGTAGCCCCTATTGGGTATAGAAGAAACTTATTTGTGAATTTGGATGTGATACTGGCGCGTGTAACGCCGAGAGCATTTACAATTATTACCTTTATATACCTGATTATTGAGACGGTTATTCTCTTTATCTTCTTCAAGTATTCTGTAAGTTACGCTATTGGTGGACTAGCTTCTACTGCTACCTCGATACCATTCTCTATGTTCTATATCTATTTGTGCCTACCTATTGGATTTGCACTAATGATACTGGTAGGTATTGAGAAGTACTTGGTATATATAAACTGCTTTGCTACTAAGAGGTATAAAGAGTTGGCTGATAGCATTATTATAAAGAGATAGCAGGATTTGTGTGATTGTTGAACCATCACTAATTAAAAGTTGTGTTTGTTAAAAATAATTACTTGCTCAGTTTTAAACAGCAAGAAAAGGAGTAATATATGGCGCTGTTTTTTTGGACATTCTTGGTAATGCTATTTTTAGGCATGTCTGTGTTCTTTGCAATGCTTTTTGGTGCTTGTTTTGATCTAGTTGCTAACGATAAACTTGTGTACTTGAATATGCTTGTCGCAAGGATGTTCAATGGCATAAATAGCTTTCCGATGATGGCTGTGCCGTTCTTTATTCTTGCTGGTGACTTTATGAATTCTGGTGGCACGACCAAGGCACTGGTGGATTTTGCTAGAGGGCTTGTGGGGCATATAAGAGGTGGACTTGCTCACGTAAATATTTTGTCTTCTGTTCTCTTTGCTGGTCTGAGTGGTTCTGCGGTTGCAGATACCTCTGCCATTGGTTCAATGATGATTCCAGCGATGGAGAAAGCAGGGTATACCACCAAGTTCTCCGCAGCTGTAACTGCTGCATCCTCTGTTATAGGTCCAATCATCCCTCCTAGTGGATTGATGATCTTGTACTCATACGTAATGGGTGTTCCTGTTGCTGCAATGTTTGCCGCAGGGTTTGCACCAGGACTTTTGATTGCCTTTGGTCTAATGATTGTTGCGTACTTTATCTCAAAGAAGAATGACTTTGGCAAAGAAGAGCCGTTTACATGGGGTCAGCGCGCAAAAGCAACAAAAAAGGCAATACTACCAATGCTTACACCTGTTATCCTTTTAGGTGGTATCCTTAGTGGTGTATTTACTCCAACGGAGTCTGCGGCTGTCGCTGTCGCCTATGCATTTATTCTCGGGGTATTTATCACAAAAAATCTCAAGATGAATGAAATTCCAAAAGTACTGAAGAATGCGGCTGTGCAGTCTGGTATTGTACTACTTCTTGTAAGTGCGGCGACTGTTTTTTCATCAGTGGTCTCTATATCTGGTCTTCCAGAAAAGATAGCCTCTAGTATTGGTACGCTCACCGATAACAAGTATCTCTTACTATTTCTAATCAATATATTTCTATTCTTGGTAGGAATGATTCTTGACGCGGGTCCGGCAATTTTGATCCTTGGACCTATCTTACAACCACTTGTAATGAAGTTTGGAATTGATCCTGTTCACTTTGCTGTTGTCATGTGTGTAAATGTTACAGTTGGGCTCGCAACTCCTCCAATGGGGCTCGTATTGTTTGTTGCCTCATCAATATCTAAAGAGAGGCTCTCGGTTATCTCAAGAGAGATTGTTCCGTTCTTGGCTGTTGAGTTTTTTGTAATTCTATTAATATCGTTTGTCCCTGGTATCGTGATGTTCTTACCGCGGGTATTAGGGTTGTTGTAGTGTGTATATCATTATTGTGTTTGTAGAGTTTTATTGTGTTTGATAATTGGAGAAATTAAATGAAAAAATTAACCTTGTTGGTTCTGCTACTTGTTGCAACATTTACATTTACCTCACAAGCTGTTGAGTTGAGTATGCTATCAAATGACCCTAGAGTAGATGGCTATAATGGCGAAGCGATGCAGGCGTTCAAGTTTTATGTTGAATCCCAGTCAAATGGTGAGATAAAAGTTACTCTGCACCATGGCTCAAATCTATGCGGCGGGGGAAGAGAGTGTTTTGAAGCTCTTAATATGGATGTGGTCGACTGTTACCAATCAAATATTGGTGAAGTAGCAAACTTCTGGGCTCCATTTGCTGTATTTGATCTCCCATATATGCTCAAGAATGACCGTATTGCTGAGATGGTTTTTGATCAACAAGATTTTATTGCTCAACTTAGAGCAGGTATCATGTCAAAGGTACCAAATGCACGCCTTATGGTTATCTCAAATAGCGGTGGCTGGAGAAACTTTGCAACAACTAAAAAACTTATCAAAAGTCCAAAAGACATTGAAGGTATGAAGATAAGAACTATCCCTGCTGATGTGCAGAAAAGATTGGTAACTGCAATGGGTGGAGCGCCTACAGGTATTGTTTGGGGTGAGTTGTATACTGCACTTGCAACGGGAATTGTTGAGGGTACTAAAAATGGTATTACTGATATTAAAGCAATCAACCTTGATGACAGTATAAAGTATATCACTCTTGATGGTCATGCGTATGCAGCTGGTACTTGGTTTATGAGTCAGAGTAAATTTGAAAGTCTAAGTGATGAGCACAAAAAGATTGTGATTGATGGTTTTGACATTATCAAGAGCTACTTACGCACTTATCCAAGGTTTAATGAAGTGCCAGCGTATGAGGCATTTGTTGAGAAAGGTGGTACTATCTATACTCCAACACCAGAAGAGAAGCTTGAATTTAAAGCTGCTGCTGCTCCAGTAATTGGTTGGTTTGTAAATCTAAGCCCTGAGAATAAGGCACTATTTACAAAGTATCAGGAAATAATTGCTCGAGCTGAAAAGGTTATCAATGAAGAGTATGCGCTGGAAATGAAATAATATTAAGTTATTTAGTAAGTAACCTAGTGTGAGGTAGTATCGTTAAATAAATTATATGAGTGGGCATATTGGCAGAAAGATTCTGTCTAGGATGTAAATATGCCCATGATTTTAGCATCTCTAGTTGCATATCAATTCTCTGTACAAAAATCTTAAAATGAAAACAAGATGTTGGGCGTGGAGTGAACAATAATTGATTCGCCTGCATTTATAATACTATAAAATAAGGAGTAATAATGAGCAATAAGTATAAGGTAAGGTTGGGTGTTGCTTGTCTTGGACGAAAGACATTTGACTACGTTGCAGCGCAAGAGATCTACTCGGCTAAGCTTAGAGAGTTGATGGCAAGGGATGATATAGAAATAGTAGCTGAAGAGAAATTGGTCATAGAGGTCGACAACGCAAAGGCGGCTGCAAAGAAGTTGCTCGCTGAAGATGTAGATGCTTTTGTATGTATTAGCGGAACATTCCATCTTGGGCATTTGGTCTTGGAAATTAATAAAGTTTTGGGGAAGCCAATTCTTCTTTGGGGTTTGAATGAACTCCCATATAATGGTGGTAAGATTAGGCTGAACTCTGTATGTGGAGTAAACCTCAATGCTTCCAATCTTTTCAAGTCTGGATTCAAGAGTTATCAGACTGTGATTGGTGATGATATTGATGAAGACTGGATTGACGCTGTAAGGATTTTGGCTTGTTATAAAGACTCACATGTAGGTATAGCTGGATATAGAGCTGATGGGTTCTTTAATCTAGGTGTATATGATCTCAATGTATATAGAGAACTAGGTATACTTGTTGATCACTTTGAATTAGCAGATATCTTTAACGTCGAGGTCGATGAGCAGGCAGTAGTTGAAAGGAAGACACAACTTCAGCGCCTCTTTGATGTCTCAGGGATAAGTGAAGAGCAGCTTGAGCTTGTTGCTAAACTTGCTGCAAAGTTAAATGTATTTGTCGAAGGTAAGAAATTAGATGCTCTGGCTATTAGGTGTTGGCCGGAATTTGCTGGAGAGTATGGTATCAGTCCGTGTGCGGCAATGTCATTACTACAGAGTGAAGACTATATCCTTGGGTGTGAGGGTGATCTTGAAGGTGCGTTATCGATGCTTGCTCATAGGGCTATAGGTGGGCAGACCCCATATCTCTTTGATTTTTCTCAAGTCAACTTTGAAGAAGATTATGCTCTTTTGTGGCATTGTGGTGTGGCGCCTTGTAATCTATGTGATGATAAGTGTGTGCGTTCATTAGATACTTATTTTGCTGGAGGTAAGGGAGTAACCGCTGACTTTGTACTCAAGTCTGGTGAAATCTCCATATTCCGTATTGATTCTGCAGGACTCGATGTACGTGTGTTTGTCCAGAAGGGTACAGCTGTACCAATGGATAAGGAATTGCGCGGTACGTACGCAAAAGCGGTCTTTGCAGAAGGTGTAAAGAATGTGCTTGATAAGATTGTTAGTACTGGTGTGGCTCATCATGCATCGCTAGTTTATGGTGACTATGTGAGACCATTTGAGATTGTAGCTAAGATAAAAGGATGGGAGTTGATTAATTAATATGAATACTTTGGATAAATTGAAAGCTACAAACACGTCAGTAGAGATTAATGCTGTGGTTGGTATGGGGTTTAGTAAGTATGGACGTATTGTAGCTGGATATTCCTTTGAGCAGTTTGATTCATATATGATGGATTCAAGTGAGTTGCCGGATACTGGTAATACGTATGTCGCATCAGTTGCTGAGCTGGAAGATGCTCCTGTATGCTTACAAGTAAGAAATAGTATTTATGGTGAAATGCCTATAGAGGTTGGTTACTGTAATGGCAACAATACTATGTTAAATGGCCTTGAGTATCATAAATGTAGCGAGGTTATATATGCTGTGACTGATATTGTTTTGTTGCTAGGGCATATATGGGATATAGAAGAGAATAAGTACTCCTCAGAAAAGATTGAAGCATTCTATCTGCCACAGGGTTGTGCTGTGGAGGTCTATGCAACGACCTTGCATTTTGCTCCGTGTAAGGTAGATAGTAATGGCTTTAGAAGTGTGATCATACTTACTAAAGGTACAAACTATGTGCTAGATCACGAGCATAGTATAAAGAGCTGTGAGAATGAATTACTCTTTATGACCAATAAATGGCTGATTGCTCATCCTGATGCGACAAACCTTGTTGATAATAAGGCGTATGTTGGTATTGTTGGTGAGAATATCGAAGTAATGACAATATAGAAATACGTTCTGATCCTTAGTAATATTACTATTAAGGGTGATAAAGGAAGATATATGAATATTGTAAAATCTGAAGAAGGTTTTCAAATCAAGTATAATGGAATAGATATCATCAACCACTCAAAGGATAAACCGTTCTTTTATGTTGGTCGAGGTACTGCAAAGTATGATATGTATCGAGGTAACTTTCAAATAGAGGATGATGTCTTTGAGAAGATACCTTTGAGGAATTTCAAGGTTGAAGAGTGTGAAAGCAGCTCTAGTATTACTCTTATGAATGGTGATACCCCTATAGTTGGTGTTGAGTTATTCGATGATGGAGGTGAGTATTTAAAGCTCTCTTTTTCATATTATGATGATGAGATCAATCGAGTTTGGATAAGGGTTGCTGCTCAAGAGAGCGAAAAGATCTTTGGTTGTGGTGAGCAGTTCACGCACTTCAACTTGAGAGGAAAAAAATTCCCTTTATGGACCTCTGAACCTGGTGTCGGACGTAATAAGAAGACCTATACCACATTCCTTGCTGATGTTCATGATAGAGCAGGTGGGGATTATTATAATACAAACTATCCTCAGCCTACATTTGTCTCTTCGGAAAAGTACTTCTGTCATTTGGACTGTACTGCTTATATGGACTTTAACTTTAAGAATGAAAGCTATCATGAGCTTCAGGCTTGGGACACTCCGACAGGTCTAACCATTGGTACTGCTCAAACATTTGTAG
This sequence comes from Planctomycetota bacterium, assembly GCA_965140405.1. Classification (GTDB taxonomy): domain Bacteria; phylum Planctomycetota; class SZUA-567; order SZUA-567; family SZUA-567. The sequence goes on along the minus strand of OZ223208.1, from coordinate 2,872,517 downwards.
GTCTTGCTAAGAGTATCTCTGAGTATTTTGGGCACCAGCCAGCTCTGCCTGCATGGACTCATGAAGGTGTTGTGCTTGGGATTCAAGGTGGTACTGAGGTGGTACAAAGCTTACTTGATAAGGCTCTTGATAGAAATATCAGTGTTGCTGGTTTGTGGTGTCAGGATTGGGAAGGGATAAACAATACTTCATTCGGACAGCGGCTGTACTGGAACTGGAAGTGGGATAAAGAGCGTTATCCCGGTCTTGATAAAAAGATATGGGAACTCAAGAAAGAGGGGATCCGTTTCCTTGGATATATTACACCTTTTGTTCTTGAGAATGAGAGTATATTCAATGTAGCAAAGGCTGAGGGGTACTTGGTAAAAGACTTTGCTGGTCAAGATTACCTCGTTGACTTTGGTGAGTTTAACTGTGGTATAATTGATCTGACAAGTGAGGAAGCAGTAGCGTGGTATAAGAAGGATGTGATTACAAAGAACTTGATAGACTTCGGTCTTGATGGCTGGATGGCAGACTTTGGTGAGTATCTACCTACAGACTGTATATTGTCTAATGGGAAGACCGGCGAGATAATGCATAATATGTGGCCTGCTTTGTGGGCAAAGACAAATTATGAAGCTGTTAGTGAAGCTGGAAAGCTTGGAGAGATTGTGTACTTTATGCGTGCAGGCTTTACAGGCACACAGAGGTACTGTCCACTTCTCTGGGCAGGGGATCAGTGTGTTGAGTGGTGTATTGATGATGGAATAGCTTCTGTAGTAGTTGCTGCGCTCTCATCAGGGATTCTGGGTAACTGCTATCATCACAGTGATATTGGAGGATACACTACCCTTCATGGGATGAAACGTTCGAAAGAACTTATGATGCGTTGGTTGGATATGAATACATTTACTTCGTTCTTACGTGGGCATGAAGGCAACCGCCCAAAAGATAATCATCAATTTGATTCTGATGAAGATACACTAAAGCACTTTGCGAGAATGACGAATATCTTCAAGAGATTAAAAGAGTATCGAACGTACTGTATAAATGAAGCAGTTGAAGAAGGGCTACCTATTCAAAGACCTCTATTTATGCATTATGAAGGCGATTCTAAAGCCTATGATATTAGGTATGAGTACTTATTCGGTAGGGATATACTTGTGGCTCCAGTTTTGGAGAAAGAAGTCACAGATTGGGAAGTATACTTGCCAGAAGATAACTGGATTCACCTCTTCTCTGGTGAGAGGTATACAGGAGGTGATCATACTGTTCGTGCAAATATCGGGGAACCACCGGTGTTTTATAGAGATAGTTCAAAATTTATAGCATTATTTGAGGACTTGAAAACGAATAATTAGTAGACTTTATCAACTATTTAAAGGTTCAGCTTGTCTGTCAAATTTTAATCTGATGGGTTCTTTAAAGGGCATTTTGTAATTGCTTGGTATTTATGTAATTAATGGTACATTCTGTTTTAGTCTTCTTGGATTCAAATTCTAAGTGCAACACTTGCACTTTTTACGAAGCCTGCTTATATACTTCAAGTGGGCTTTTTAAATCCCTGTCTCTTTCCAAGTTGACTGTTAACCCATTCCTCAACTCTTCTTAACTAGTTTGCTGGTATATTCAGCAGCTCTTTACCTTTAGGGAAATATTGTCTTTGTACAAGACAAGACATTAATTTTTCGTTACAACCACGCTCCCAGACACTATATTGATGATAGAAAAAGCTCTTGTTATCAAAATTACTGTTTACTTCTATATGTCCAGCAAACTCTTTGCCATTGGCATAGTTATTAGTATTCTAGATACTTCTTCTCCAAATTGCAAATCAGAAATAAAGGTGTTGCTGAATCAATGACAAACCTAGATCTTACCTTCAAGATCACAGTGGCTAAGTTGGTTGGCAATAGTTGAGAATATATTGTACTAAGAGTCATCCAGAAGAACATCCCTATAAATGCGACTGAGGACTTTAAAATCATAGAGATAGATGCTCTACAAATCTTAAGAAACGATAAAGACAGTAAGTGGAAGTTAAGAACTTCACATATCTTAGATGCGAAGCAACTGGACTGAGGTAGATACGAATAGTTAAGTGTTGATGATAAAGTAGTAAGTCTTTGATGTCAGAGACTTACTACTTTAAGTTTCTTGGTTGCCCCTCAGGGTAGGGGGTGTTTTTGTAAGTTATTGTTGTTGAATTAGTTGTGATTTACGGTGTGTTTGACTACCTCCTGTTATACCGTCAAATGATGCGGATTTGATGGGACTGTATTGTTCGGGGTTGAACTGATTTGTGATGCACAATAATATTCGAAATTTTTTGTTTAAAGGTGTAATAGGCATAAGGAGTGCTTGTATTGTTGATTATTGCGTATAGCGGATGATTTGAGATTGTAGCTGCTTCATCGTTTGAGTGTTTATGGATATTTAATACTATTTTGAAATGATGTGCTGAAGATATAAATGTGTTTATTTGCGCTAAAGATCATAATTATATACCCGATATTAAGTTGTCTAGTCTGTTTGGTGATGTAAAAAATTATTGAGAGTGGGGATGTTGGAAACGCAAACCGTGCAGAGGGGTTTGTATTGTTATGGTATGAAATGATTTGTGAGATATAGCTACTCTTGTGTGTTTGTTGCGATTTTGTCTTAAATATGCTACATAAATAGATGTTTGAGTTGATATGAGTTGCTTTTTTTGTGCATGTCATGTATAATATAATAAGTATTTGTTTAGAATAGGGTAGATATTTTGGCTGGCTGTAATCTGACTTACTGGATGGTTGGGTTATGAATATGTGAAAGGTGAGAGAGTGCGGGGTGACATTTTACTACTAACAGGCGTATTGTTATTGATACTTTGTTCAGAGAGTGCGTTTTGTGGAGGCTCTTTAAATGCTGGCAGTAATGCATTTGGAAGTGGGTCAATTAATATTGGAGAGACTGATCCTGATTTTACTGGGAGTTCTGGTACTATCACGTTAAATGGTAATGCGCACCAAATAAAGACTAATTGTTTTCTAAAGCATAACCTACTAAATAAAAATGGAGTAAGATCAATATGAAGAAGATGGTATTTATACTACTGATTATGGTTACGGCTGTTACAGTAGTGCATGCAGATGAGTATAAAGATGCGTTTACAGTGTATAAAGAGTATCTCTCAGCGACAAAGAGTAAGAACCTGGGTCAGGTGATCGAGAGACTAGATCATACCTCACCAAGTTATAAAGCAGAGCTCAAAGGGGTAGCTGAATCGATGCTCAATATGGACATGGATTTCAAGATCATCTCTGCAAAACTTGTAGGACAGACAGGTGACTTTATCGTAATACGAGTAGTCCAGCAGAATATACCACATAGTGACAACCCTGAGGTAAAGAGCGTAGAGATAGATGCTTTACAAATCTTGCGAAAGGATAAAGATGGCAAATGGAAGTTTAGAAGTTCGCAGATTTTATCTGCTAAGCAATTAGACTGAGATATATAGAAAATTATGAGTTTATGATAAAGCCGTAAGTGTTTGATATTAAACACTTACGGCTTTAAATTTCTTGGTTGTTCCACAGGAGTTGGGGTCATTCTGTAAGTTGTTGTTGTTGAATTAGTTATGGTTTGTGGTGTGCTTGACTGCCTTCTGTTATACCGTCAATTGATCCGGATTCTAAAAAACTGTATCGTACGGCTTTGAACTGCTCTGAATATATCAAAAAAACTCACGATTATAACGGAATTTTTATGATATGTCGATCAACACTTGATTCTTTGATTACTGTTTACTTATTAATTCAATATGTTCATTTTCAATGTTGGCTTTGAGCTCCTCTGGAATTTCATCCTATACAAAGAGGTCTACTCTAAAAGGTAGATTGCTTTCTTCAAAGGCCTCTCTGAGGTAGTAGGTGGCTCTTGAATTGCATTTTTTTTGTGATAGTAACTAGGTTTAGGGTTTATTTTGGGGGGAGAGGTGTGTTTGATACGTGAGCCCAAAGCATAGGTCCCGGTGCTTGGTCGGTATTTATTAATTAGTTCTGATATTTCGTTGAGTTCACATTGTAATGAATCTATAGCTTTTGATAGAGTCTTACTCGTGATTATACACATTTATCATTGCGGTATTTCTGTAAAATAGGATGAAAAAAGGTTATGCTTGGAATGATAATGGTAGTTCTGTTCGGATTGTTTATGGTGGTTCTGCATTCAATGTCAGCGACAATACTCACCATTCTTGTTGGCTGTTTGACGGAGAAGTTTGATGCAGGTTTTATTCGTCAGGATTTTTTGAGTAGTGACGTTGATCATAAATTAGGCATTATAAAAGGTGATTTTATTTCTGCCGGTTTCTTTTGATTTGTATAAAGCTTGATCTGCAAGTTCTTTTATATCCTCAGAAGTAGTGATATTTCCTCCTGCCTGCTTCTACTGACTTTGAGAATCCTACACATTTTCATCATTGAATACTCTGTTTAATGAGAATAAATCCAAGCGTACCTTACCGGTTCTCCTTTGCAAAGAACGCTGTAGCTTTTTTAGTATTTCTACTTCTTCCTTCAATCGGTCATTATCTTTGCGAAGCTTTCTCATCTCTTCACCAGTATCAAGTATTTCTGGAGGAGAATCGATTATTTCAGCTGGTTTTTCCTGTTTTTTTTGACCCATTGCTATACTGTTGTTGTTGGCATGCCCAGCTGTTTTGCAACTTCTGAAATCGAATACCCATTTTCAAGAGCACGCTTTACTGCTTCCTCTTTAAACTCGACTGAATACCTTCTTGTGTTTGCCATGATAGACTCCTTTAAAAACATTATAGTAAATAGTTTTCTAGGTGTCCACCATTTATATGTCACTGCAAATAATGATATTGTAACAATTTTACGTATCGACTATTTTTATGTTGCTGTTATCAATATTATTATATGTGATTCATAGACTCAATGGGTTTAAAAATCTTCCCATATTGGAAGTCAGTCTAGAATCACACATTTATAGTTATTTTAAAAAAGATAATAACGCTGAGTAAGTGGTAAAGATTTACTCGGTTCACATTCAATGACTACTCCATCAGCTTTCACTTGATAGGTCTTTGGATCGACTTCAATACTAGGAGTCGCACAGTTGTGAATCATTTCTTTTTTGCCAATATTACGACATCCACAGACAGCCAAAACCATTTTTTCGAGTCCAAGCTTTTCTTTAATATTATCCTTATGAGCTTCTTTGGAAACAAATGTCACACAACTGTTAGAGCGGGCTTTTCCATATGCCCCCCACATTTTGCGGTTAAGTACCGGCTGTGGAGTTGGAATTGATGCATTGGCATCCCCCATTTTAGCAGCAATTATAAATCCTCCTTTAATTACGATATCTGTTTTCACTCCAAAAAATTGTGGATTCCATACGACTAGGTCTGCAATTTTACCAACTTCTATAGAACCAACATGCTTGGAAACACCATGTGCAATTGCTGGATTAATTGTATATTTTGCAACGTAACGTTTTGCTCTAAAATTATCGTTATCTTCGCCAGAAGCTTCTGGTAGTTGACCTCGCTGTTTTTTCATTTTATCTGCTGTTTGCCATGCTCGGGTAATAACTTCGGCTGGACGCCCCATTGCTTGAGAATCAGAATTAAGTATTGATATAGCTCCCATGTCATGCAAAACATCTTCTGCGGCAATTGTGCCATAACGGATACGTGACTCAGCAAATGCTACATCTTCTTTAAGCTTTGGGTCAAGGTGATGACAGACAATAATCATATCAAGATGTTCGTCAATAGTATTTTTCGTAAATGGCATGGTTGGACTGGTAGATGAAGGAAGAACGTTAGGCAATCCTGCTGCTTTAATAATATCTGGAGCGTGCCCGCCACCAGCTCCTTCTGTATGGTATGTGTGTATAGTCCTGCCTGCTATCGCATCCCTAGTGCTTTCAAAGAAACCTGCTTCATTTAGTGTGTCAGTATGAATCGTGATTTGAACATCATAATCATCCGCAACTTTTAGACTAGTATTGATTGTTGAAGGGGTCGTTCCCCAGTCTTCATGCAGTTTGAGCCCCATTGCTCCAGCTTTTATCTGTTCAATCAGAGGTGCTTTGCTGGTGCTGTTGGCTTTGCCAAAAAATCCGAAATTCATGGGGAACTCTTCAACAGCTTGTAGCATTCTGTGGATATTAAATTTGCCTGGGGTGCAGGTCGTTGCTAGTGTACCCTCAGCTGGTCCATCTCCACCACCTATCATGGTGGTTATGCCTGAAAATAGTGAGGTCTCCACCTGTTGGGGGCAAATATAGTGAACATGCGTGTCAACTCCACCAGCTGTTACAATCATATTTTCTGCGCTAAGTACTTCAGTTCCAGCACCAACGACCATGCCCGGGGTTACGCCTGACATTATATCTGGATTACCAGCTTTGCCTATACCAGCAATTTTGCCGTCTTTGATACCTATATCTGCTTTAATAATTCCCCAGTGGTCTAAAATTAATGCATTCGTCAGCAATAAATCAAGAGCTCCTTCTTCACTAGTAATTTCTGTATTCTGACCCATCCCGTCACGGATTGTCTTGCCGCCTCCGAATTTCATTTCATCGCCATATACGGTATAGTCTTTTTCAACTTCTATAAATAAATCGGTATCGGCTAGTCGAACTTTATCTCCGGTTGTTGGACCATACATGGAGCTATATTCTTCACCGGATATTTTTATGCTCATTACTGTCTCCTAAAAAAAGTTGATTCTATATAATAAAATTATAATAATAAATTATGTGACTGCTTAAAACTCTGGTTTGAGTTTTAAAATCATATGATTAAAGAAATCCTTTTAACTTTGCTTTGTTTAGTGATGAGGCCAAGGTTGTATCGTTTATCTGAGCATCGCAAAGGTTGTTAATACCTTTGGCAATTTTATTTCCTGCCAAAGCAACAAGTTGTACTTTTTTCTTCTCACCGACTTCAATGCGAACTGAGGTACCAGACGCAATGTCCAATCGATAGCCATAAGCTTGTTCACGGTTAAATTTCAAGAATTTATTAACTTCAAAAAAGTGAATATGTGAACCTACTTGAATTGGTCGATCACCGCTATTCGTAATTTCAATTTCCTTTGTTGCTAATCCCTGGTTGAGTTCTATTATTTTGTTATTTATTATTGTTTCACCTGGTATCATCTTAAACTCCTAAATTTGATATTAATATTAGACATTAAAAAACTTTATTAAGGATTAGCATATTGGCTCATGTACTGTAACAAGTTTCGTTCCGTCATCAAAGGTGGCCTCAATTTGAACCTCTGTAACCATTTCAGCAATTCCATCCATGACGTCAACCCGTGTGAGCATTTTGCGTCCTGCTTCAGTAACCTCTTTGACTGTTTTTCCTTCTCTAGCGAGTTCCATTATTTCTGATGAAATGTATGCAATAGTTTCAACATAATTGAGTTTTATACCTTTTCCCAATCGTTCTTTTGCAAGTTCTCCAGCAGTATGTAGCATGAGTTTCTCAATTTCTCTTGGTGTTAACCGCATAACAATTCTCCTAAAATATTTACTACCAAAAATATGTGTACGAAAATCAACAAAAAGTATAAAATACATATTTGTGGCAAAATACAGCAAAATTAGTGCTTGCTGTCCTGAAAGTATATATGTCAATTATCATGCCAGTGTATGATTTGATTTTATTCTTTGATTAGAGTATATGATTATAAATAGCGACGAAAGTACTTTTTACTTTAAGCAAAAAAAACTACAACATACTTCATAGTATATCTTTACATTTTTTTATTTTTACCATAACAAAGTCATGATGATATTTTCTTAATTTTTTTGAAAAATAAAATCTATTGTTTTGTTTTGGTTTTATTTTAGAAATTAAACATTAATCACAACAATGTTGTAACGGCTTTATTACATATGTGTTTTAAATACTTACGGATATGTTTGTCTTTTATGATGGCTTTTAGAAAATTATGGATTTATTCTTTTATACTTTTGTTTAATCAAAAACCTAAATGTCGTTTCTTAGTATAATATACAAAAGTATATACATGTCATTATGAAGCTACATTAACACCTTGATATGTAAAGCAAGAGGGGCATAGTAAATCGAAGTGTTGCGCAAGAGTTGCGAGTCTATACTGTTCGTATTTAAGATTAGGTATTAAAGGTGCACTCAAGCCTAAGAGTAGTAATGTCCTGTCATTACTTCAGTAACTTATTAGATAGTAAGGATGCATAATCATTCTTTGGCGAATAGAGCCAGTAAGGTTTTCTGAGATTTATAAATATAAAAGTAAGTGACACTGTTAATTATTGATTAGCTTGTAATGCATTAAAGAATGCGGTAGAATCCAGGTCGCCAAGTGAAGATATTTTACATCATAGTGACCGAGGGATTTTGTATTCAAGCGACTTATCCCATGCATTACTTGACAAATATATAGAGTGCTTCCATATCGGCTACTTTGTATGGTTTGTCTTTAGGTTTAAGTTTACGTACTTTGAGATCTGTAAGCGGCATATGATTTCGTTTTTGTCTGTATTTAAATTATACCGTCAAAATATCGTTAATATTGACGGATGTCAAGGGATTTCTTCGGACTGGGGTGAACAGGGGAATCTTGTAAGTGGTTGGTATAAAAGAAAAAACGCACTGGCTTGAACCAGTGCGTTTTACAAATTGGTTGCCCTCAGGCGAATGTGTGCTTTTATAAACATATTGTGCTAAGTAAGTTATGCGTTTTGCAGGGTTTTCTTGCCGTCTGTAATGCCGTCAATTGATGCGGATTTAAAAAAACTTTTTTGTGCTGCTTTGAACTAGAATAAATTTCTGAGAAGTTTAACGTATGTTCTTTTATTTTAAACTGTAATAGGTATGGTTGTTTATTGTTATGTTTGGATAAGTGTCTATAAAATAATTAATTTTAAAATTAAGTAGTAACAGAGTACATTTTTACATTAGAATGTACTAATATATTTATTGTTTTTAAAATCTTTATATAAAATGATGCGTATGGAAGTTTTGATTTCATTTTTTATAAGGAGTTTAAATATGAGTAAATTTAGTAAAGCATTGATTGTTGCTGTCTTTTGTGGTGGCTTGTCTGGTTATGTTTTTGCTGATGAAAGTTCAGGCAGCTTAAAAGCTGAATCTGCTAATGAAGCAATAGATAATGATGAAAAAAATAATGACCGCGAAGTAAAGGATGACGAGTACGGTAGAAAGTGTTATAGTAAAGATGATCATGATAAAATGCGTGATCGAGAAAGAGATGATGAGCATGGTCGATTCGGTGACCGTGAAAGGGATGATGACTATGGCCGAGTAGGTGATCGGGGGGAAGAAGATGACGATCATGGGTGGTTCGGTGATCGTGAAAGAGATGATGATCATGGTCGGTTTGGTGACCGTGAAAGGGATGATGACCATGGTCGAGTAGGTGATCGGAGGGAAGAAGATGACGATCATGGGTGGTTTGGTGATCGTGAAAGAGATGATGATCATGGTCGTTTTGGTGACCGTGAAAGGGATGATGACCATGGTCGAGTAGGTGATCGCGAAGAAGAGAATGATGAGCATGGCCGCGCAGACGACCGTGAGGAAGAGGATGACGATCATGGCCGTGTAGGTGACCGCGGGGGAGAAAACAATGATTATGGTCGAGAAAGAAATCGTGAGGAAGATGAGTATGTTCACAGCCGTATGAGTGAATATGCTAAATAGTTAAAAATGAAAGAGCTAACGTGTTATCTATACTAGTTGTTGAAGATGCTGTGAAGATGGCAAATCTTCTTAAAATGGGATTGTCTGAAGAAGGGTATAAAGTCAGTGTTGCCTCAGATGGTGAAACTGGGTTGAAGAAGGCTCAAACCGGTGACTTTGATCTTATACTACTTGATATAAACCTTCCAAAGCTTGATGGATTTGGTCTGATACGTCAACTTAGAAGATCTCGTTCTGATGTTCCGGTAATAATGGTTACAGCTAGAGATAGCATGGAAGATAAAATATCAGGGCTTGATGATGGTGCAGATGATTATCTAGTCAAGCCCTTTGCTTTTGAAGAATTATTAGCCCGTATTCGTACTGTAATGAGACGACCCGGATCACGGGATATTGCGCAATTAACATTTGATGATATTGTTTTGAATTCTTCTAGCGGAAAGGTATGGCGTAGTGATGAGGAGTTGTATTTAACGCCGAAGGAATTTAACTTGTTGAGAGTATTCATGCAGCGAGCGGATAGAATACTGAGTAGAGAAGAACTTGAAATGCAGGCATGGGAGACAGAATATGATGTTGCGTCCAACCGTCTGGATGTTTATGTCAATTATCTAAGGAATAAACTGGAGAGTGGTGGAAAATCTCGTCTTATTCAGACAATTAGAGGAAAAGGATATCGCTTAGGTTATCCAAGAGAGGATTGTTTTTAAATTGTCATTATCAATTCGTATATCCATAATAATGTTACTTGTCCTTACGGTTGGACTTATTGGTGCAGGGATAGCTCTGGTACGGATAGTGAAACAGTCACAGCAATATGAAATTGATGGTCGGTTGAATGCGCGTCTTGCGTGGCTGGTGTCAGCAATAGATATGGAAGCTGGCGATGGTAAAATATGTATGGAGGCTCATGGTTTACCAGCAGGGATGTCTGATGATTGGCAGATCAGGACAAAAGATGGTCGTATACTCTGGTCATCGCGGGATTCTCTGCAAATGAAACATGTTGCCACAAAGAGCCAGGTAATATTATTAGGAGAAGAAGGATGGCCTGAGTTACCAGGAGAAGTACTAAAGAAAATATACGAGTCAGATAAGGGTGAAAAGAATAAATCGGTCGCATATAAGTTTCTGCCAGTCAAATCTAGTATCACTCTTGTTGTATCCAGTTTTGAGTCAACTGTTGAAAAACATATTGAGCTTGAAAGATTGTATGATAAATTAATAGTAGGCATACCAAGTGTAATTTTGATATTAGGGATATTATTAATTATATTAGTTCGCTGGCAGTTGCGGCCGCTTTCTCGAATGGCTGCAGAAGCCGGTTGTATTACTCCAGATAATTTGGGTTACCGTATAAGTGATGCGGGAACAAGTTCAGAATGCATATGTCTTAGAGCTGCGATTAATGAAATGGTGAAACGACTCGCTGATGGTATCGAGAGAGAACGTTTGTTTTTTCAAGCTGCATCGCATGATTTACGTACTCCGCTTGCACAGATGAGACTTCAGGCAGAAATTACACTACGCAAAACGAAAACTCCACAGCAATATCAGGATGCGTTTCGCGAGATGTTTGATGATATAATAAAGCTGGAACAATTGATTAAAGGACTTCTTTTGCTTACTCGTACAAGTTATCTGAAAGCTGATTCTCAACATGTGGTTCGTCTTTATGAAGTCGTACATGAAATTTGTCCGGAAGTTCAAGTGCCCGAATCAATTATGATAGCTGGAGAAAGTAATTTAATCTATTCGGCAATTATAAATGTTGTTGAAAATGCTAAACAATATGCACCTGATAAAGCACCTGAAGTGACGTTTAGAGATATGGATGAATTTGTTGAACTGATAATTTCAGATTTTGGTAGTGGAATACCGGAAAGCGATTTAGAAAGAATTTTTGAACCTCTTGTTCGTCTTGACAGTGCCCGCACAAGTAATGCCACAACAGGTTTTGGCCTTGGACTTGCTATTACGCGGAGTATTACCCGTACTTTTCTAGGCGAGATTACCTGCTGTAATAGAAATGATGGTGTATCTGGCGCTGTGTTTACATTCAAATTTAAAAAAGTATAGCATTATTATTACAAAATACAAGTTATCTTTATTATAACGATCCCATAAATACTAATACGTATTTATTCCTTACTCATCACTTATCATCATAAATAATTATTATATAAATATTGGAACCTATTTAAGTAGGTTCTAATAGGGTTATTTTACATATTACACGGTAATATTTTAATAAATAAAAATTCAATAATATCAGTATATGTTTCAGGAGCAATTTGAAATGAGAAAAATAATAGTTAATAAATATCTTCAAAGTATAGGAGTAATAAGAAGATTTTATATAGGATATTTTGATAAAAAATACGTGAACAGCCAGAAATTAAAGAGGCATGGAGAGTGTAAAAATTGTGGTTTCTGCTGTCGTTTTGTTGTTAAGTGTCCATTACTTTATCAGGATGATGAAGGTAAATATCTTTGTAAAATTCATAACAATAAACCCTCCAACTGTAATATTTATCCCATTAATGAAAAAGATATAAATGATAGAAATACACTCAATCCTAATGTCTCATGTGGATATACATTTTATAAATAGTCTGATTGATTAAAGATATTATTGTAAGCGGTAGATAAATCGGATGACTTTAATGTATTGTAGGGAAACATATATATGTTCAAATAATCATTGGAGAATATATGAGTTATGTTTTAGAGCTAAAGTATAAATTCACGAGTTTGCCAAGTTGGTTGAAATGGATTTATTATGTTGTATTGTTTCAATTAGGATTACTAATTTGTTTTTGGTGTGAAGTTCCGAGTTTTTATAAATTTGCTGAGTTATCAAAAATATCGGAAATAAATTCTGTTATGCTGATTATGAAACAGGTAGGGCACTTTTCTATATGGCTTATTGCGGGATTCGCACTTATTATAATTGATTTGCACAAAATTTTTAGAAATGGTTATAGATATTTGAACCGAGCAGCATTTTTAGTATCCTCAGCTCTATTGTCTGGCTTGAGCGCTGAGATATTAAAATTAATAATCCGGAGAGAAAGGCCGGATCCATTATTTTTTAATGGTAGTGTTTTTCGTGGTTGGGTAGGAGCGTGGTGGAAAAGTAATAACTTAGGAACACCAAGCAGTCATGCCATGGTTGCTTTTGGCGGTGTTTGGGCGTTATGTGTTTTATTCCCTCAGGCAAGAATAATTTGGATTTCTGCTGCGGTTTTTTGTGGCTTAAGTAGAATGGTACATCAGGCGCATTTACTTGGTGATGTTTACATTGCGTGTATCTTATCCTATATTATAGCCATGTTTTTAGCAAAAAAGTTTAATATGGCTGTTTATTGTAGAAAAAATAAGCGTGAGGAGTTTTAATAGTTAATTGTAGCAAATTGATTATGTTCGCTCTATTAAGATTGTGCAGAATAGAGTTCTGTACATTTTTGTTTAAGTTGTTCGATTGCCGAGTCAGCAAAGTGTTTGCTGATTCGGCAATTAATTTTGAAATTCCTGCCGTTTATATTAAAAGTTATGATTTATTATTTTTATTCGACAAAAAAGTTGAAGAGGGATATTGGAATTATTCAAGAAAAAAAAGAATAGGAGCAGCAACATCCCATTTGAGTGGTAACTCTCTAGGTAAACAGACTAATTTAGCTTTATTCGCATAATTCTCATCGAGTATATCTGCTATCTTGAGTGCTGCTTTGACTCCTGCTTCAACATTATCAGGCCATATAACTACCTCACGATTCTCAAACTGTTATCTCGATCTTTTTTTGCGTTGTTTCCTTCTTCTTTGCCATAGGGTCGATACCATCAGAGAGTAGTTCTCTGGCTTCATCTTTTCTTTGACGTGTTTTTTTAAGAGTTACGGCAGGGTATTTGCCAAATGACATTGTTTTGCGTTTACCATCAAATCTATATCCCATTCTCCATAATTTACTGCCGGATGGTGATATATAAATATAGAGTCCTTCCATATCAGCAACTTTGTAAGGTTTGTCCTTTTGTTTGAGTTTGCGTACTTTAAGGTCTGATCGTGGAATATGGTTTCCTTTTTGATGGTATTTAAATTATACCGTCAAAAATATCGTCATAATAGGCGGATGTCAAGGAATTTATTTGGACTGGGGTGAATAGGGGGATCTTGTGAGTAGTTGGTATTAAATGAAAAACGCACTGGTGTGAACCAGTACGTTTTAATCTTTGGTTGCCCCTCAGGCTAATGTATCGTTTTGTAACTGCTTTTATAGTAGCTAGTTATGTGTTTTGTTTAGAATCCTAACCTTCGTTTATACCGTCAAATGACGCGGATTCTAAAAAACTCATTCGTGCTGCTTTGAACTGCCGAGAATGTCTCAAAAAATTTCGCAATTCTGACGGTATTTTTGACGGCATTTTCATTTGTGTCGCTCAAGGTGTATGTTCGAAAAATCCTTTTTAGATAATCTTGTTTATTGTAATTACTGTTTTGCTATTAACACAATATGTTCACTTTCGATATTTGATTTAAATTCGTCTGGTATCTCATCCCAGATGAAGAAGTCTATTCTGAATGGGAGGTTACTTTCTTCGAAGGCTTCTTTGAGGTCGTAGATGGCTCGTGAGTTGGTTTTATCGGTGATTGAGACAAGGTCTAGGTCTGATTTTGGGGTAGAGGTGTATTTTATACGTGAACCGTAAGCCCAGATTTCTGTGTTGGGTAAGTGTTTACCTATGAGTCTAGATATTTCGTCTAGTTCATTTTGTGATAAGTCTATATCTTTTGATAGAGTCTTACTCATAGTTATACCCATTTCTCTTTGCTCATTGTTTCATAGAGTTTGATAGCGTCAGGAACAAAGCTGTTCATTAGGTTTAAAGCGTCTAGTGCTTTTGTTCCGCTGTAGTCGTGTGATGTTCCTATTCTCGCATCTGCATAAGATAGCCACGGAGTAATATCTGATGGTAATACACTATTCTCATTGGCAATTCTTAGTATTGGCTTTGGGCTGTTTGGTACTTCTGGAAGACCTAACTCTTCAGTGAGGTATCTCTTTAGTACTTTCCACATACAGTCATAGCAGGTTTCAAAACGTTTAATGACTGACTCTGCGACGGCTTCCTTCATAATCTCTTCAAGATCATAAGGAAGTTGTTGGTAGTAGTATATATAAGATATCTTTCTTTTGATTTACATGAGTTAATATGTATCATATGTATAATGTATATTATTGTGATTGTCATAAGTGAGGTATTATATGAGTGAAAACCGAAATATTGATTTTACTGCTATTCGCCCTGTTAATGGTAGTCGTAATTCAGGATTTGAAGAATTTATTTGCCAACTAGCTAGGAGAGAAAACCCTGTTCATGCGGATAAATATGAAAAATGTTATTTTGTGAGAAATGGCACTCCAGACGGAGGTTTAGAATGCTACTGGACATTAGAAAATTCTGAAGATGACAAAATAGAATGGGGATTCCAAGCTAAATATTTTACTTCTTCACTTGGTTCATCTGAATGGGGACAAGTTAATGAATCGGTCGAACGTTTTCTGGATACTCATCCTAAGCTTATTATGTGTACGATCGCCTTATCGTATGACCTGCCAGACCCTAGAAATGACGGAACAATAACTGCACGAGAGAAATGGGATGAATATGTAGTGAAATGGACTGAGCTTGCAGGTGAGAAAGGAATGAGTGTTGACTTTCAATTATGGTCTCAGAGTGATCTAATTGATAAAATGAATATGCACGAAGGATTATATCAATTTTGGTTTAATAAAGAAGAGTTCACTGAAGGTAATTTTATAAGTCATAATGAAAAAGCAATTTCATACTTGGGTGGTCGATATTCTGAGGAGTTAAATGTTGATTTGCCAGTAAAGGGTGTGTTTAACTATTTCTTGCGAAAAGGGACAGTAAATAAAGAACTTAGATTAGCTGTAAAGGAGATATCCAATTTATGGAGTTATTGCCCTCAAAATGACTCAATGAATGACACCTTTGAGTGTAAAGAAATATTTGCAGAATTACAGAAAATTTGCGATGATATCTTAGATTTCGTAAGCAATATGGATTTATCAGGTGTTATGGAAATTAATATCCAATGTTTGAATGACTATGTGAATTCAATAGATAGGCAATTAGGAATTCTTGATGATTTATATGAAAGCAATAAAAATTATGACATTTTGAGTAACTACCATTACACTAAAGGATGTAATAAATTTATTGAATTTAAACAACTAATTTGTTCAGAAAAGTTTAATCTTATCAATGAGCCATACCTAGTTATACAAGGGGAGGCAGGAGTTGGCAAGAGCCATCTGTTAGCTGATGTTATAAAAGAAATGCAAGATAATAATCAGTATAGTTTGTTGTTTTTGGGGCAGCATTTTGTAAGTAATATTGAATTGTGGAATCAGTTGATAGGATTATCTCCATTTAATAATATGCGTGAAGATAATTGGCTTGAGGCATTGGCTGCAAAAGCTGAAATGTCTCGCAAAAGAATAATACTCTTTATAGACGCTATCAATGAGGGGGCAGGGCATTGTTATTGGAAAGGTCATATAAATGGACTTATTTATAAAATAAAAAACTACCCATGGCTTGGGTTAGTGTTATCTGTTAGACAATCATATTATAAAAGTATTTTTTCTGATAATAGCATTAGTGATGTGGTTGCAGTTCAGCATGTAGGATCTGCAGCTAAATATATAGAGATGGTTACAACTTATTTTAATTATTATAAAATTGATCTACCAAACACCCCACAATTAGAGTTTGAATTTAATAATCCAATGTTTCTAAAAACATTTTGTGAATGTGTAAGTAGAAATAATGATAATTATAACCTTCTTGGCAGCAGCAGTATAGATCTTATCTTTGAAGCATATATAAAAATAATTAATGAAAACTTTCAGATATAACGGAGTTAAATTTTGACCCATCTATTAATGTCGTAGGAAAATGTGTTGAGAAGATTTGTGAAGCAAAGTTAGTCAATCAAGATAATCGATTATTATACGAAAATGCGTATCTTTTGTGCAAAGATATTGCTGATATGTATTGTAATCAAAATCAATCTAAAATTCTTAGCATGCTATGTGCTGAAGGGTTGGTTTTTAAGAATATGCTACATGATGGAGATGAATATGTCTTTATAAATTACAATCGAATGGAAGATTACTTAGTTGCTAAGTTGCTTATTTCAAAAGAAGATAATATTGAGAAAATACCATTAACTAAAGATATATTAAGGAATCAAGGCTTACTCGAGTCATTATCTGTGTTGATTCCTGAAGTGTCAGAGTATGAGCTATATGATTTATACAAAGAAGAGGAGTACAAGTATTGTGTAGAAGAGGCATTTTTATCTAGCCTAAAATGGAGAAAAAACAGTGCATATACTGAAAAGACACTCGAAATAATTAGCATCGTAATTGATACTAGATACTACAAAAAATTTCAAGATATTATGTTGAAGCTCTCATTAAGGGTGGGGTGTAGATTAAATGCTGAGTTTCTTCATAGAAATCTATTTAAACTTAATTTTAACCAGCGAGACAGAGATTGGACATTATATATAAATAGAACTGATAGAAGCCAAAAAAGCAGTGATATTAATATAATTCTAGATTGGGTATTTGCAGGTAATTGTAAGGGAATAAATGATGATCAATTGCAACTTTATGCTTATGTCATTTCATGGTTGCTTACAAGTAGCAATCGGAAGCTTAGAGACGATGCGACACGAGCATTGGTTAAATTACTTGATGATAGAACAAGTTTAGTGCTTTGGCTGCTAAAGGAATTTGAAAATATTAATGATATTTATGTTATAGAAAGGTTGTACGCTGTTGCATATGGAGTTGTTTTGAGAGCTGATACTAATGAATCATTGAAGGAATTATGTGAATACGTTTTTGAAAATGTTTTTAATAAGGATGAAGTTACCCCTCACATTGTTCTTCGTGATTATGCACAAGGGGTTATCGAGTATGCAGAGTATAAAAAGGTGCAACTTGACTTTGATATAAATCTGTGTCGACCACCATACAAAAGTCAGTGGTACGATGCTCAATATATTAACAAAACTTATGATAAGCATGAAAAACTATCGAAAGATAAAAATTATGAGTTTAGAGGTATTCTATGGTCATGTAAAGGAGGTGATTTTTCTAATTACATAATTGGTTTACAATATAATCATGACAGCACTAATAGCAAGTGGACTGGAATAAGTTTTGATGATACATATCAGGAATTTATTGAGGATTTGGTTGCTGTAAAATTTTCACATGAGCAGATTGAGATGTTTAAAAAAATAAATGGGTATATAGAAGATTGTGACGGAGACTTGATTGATTATGGGTATGGCATGATTCTTCCAGCGAATGATCAATATTCTATTGATGAGAAAGATCTGCCTAAGTTTAGAGTGAAGACTGAAGCGGAAACAGAAGCGTCATTACAAAAATTTATTAGTAGTTTAACCGCACAACAACTTCAATTTTATAATGATGTGGTTGCACCTAATATCAAAAACAATAACCTCTTCGATTCGCGTAAACACTTTGATCTTTACTTTGCAAGTAAAGCTGTTTTCATACGAGCGATTGAAATGGGGTGGTCTAAGAAGTTTTTTGGTAATAACGATAAATATTTAGATCGTTTAGCAGACAGAGCACCTAAAGCAGTTGAGCGTATGGGAAAAAAGTATCAGTGGATTGCATATTATGAATTTATGGCAAAGCTTTCCGATAAATATAGAATGAAGCCTGTAGATTATAATTCTAAAGAAAAGTTTGAAGATTATAAAGGTTTATGGCAACATCCACATATGAGAGATATTGATCCAACTGTAGTGTATTATCCAAATTTTGATCGAAGTAAGTTGACTGATTGTGAGAGTCTACATCATAAAATTCCAATGAATGACACCAAGCCAGAAGACTGGATTAAGGATGATAGTGATATACAGAATATTGATCAACTATTAGAGTTTAAATTTGAGGATTCAGATTGGTTGGCTACTAAGTCTTGGGGTGTACTTAACGATAAAGAGTTTGATAATTCAGAGGATCGCTATAGAGAACCATATAAAGAGTTGTTTGTCAGTTTTAACACTGTTGTTGTTAAAAGTGATGATGTCGAACACTTGAAAAAATATCTGACGAATGAGCCTCGTGATTTGCGAAATTGTATAAATCGAGAAAATCATAATATTTATGTAAGAGAGTGTTATTGGTCTGAAGCTTACAAGTATCATAATCAGATGTATGAAGACTATGAAAAAGAGACGTTTAATGTTAATGAAAATGAATATATGATGTATCCTTTTTCACATAATATGAATAGTGATATTGCAGAATATGCAGCTTATGATTCGGCTGTAATATGTATTCCATCAAATAAAGTATTCACAGAAATGGATTTGGCTTTTAGTAATGAATATGAGGGATACTTTTTGAACCAGAATAATGAGACTATAATGCTCTGCCCAAGTACTTTATATAATAGTGAACAAGAGGTTGCATTTATGCCAAACCTTGCCGTTAATAAAAAATTCTTAGTAGAGTGGTTAGAAACAAGAGGATATCGCATTGTGTGGCCGATATGGGGATATAAAGATTATCTTCAGTTAGGAAATCATGACTATGATGAACGATATAGAAGAAGGTGTATTTCAGGGTATGTCTGTTTAGATGATAATAATGAATTGGAAAGTAGCATACAGCTATCTCTTGGCTAGTCATATGACTTTATTGACATGTGAGTATTTATTGGTATTATTGTAAATGCATATATATTACTTTGAGTAGAAATAAAATTATAATAGTTTGTAATTAATGAAGTAAGACAATTTAATATAGTAGTTTTGTTTTGTTGCACAACGAAATCGCCAAATTTTAACCGCAACCCACAAGCAGAACA
Organism: Planctomycetota bacterium; assembly: GCA_965140405.1. Classification (GTDB taxonomy): domain Bacteria; phylum Planctomycetota; class SZUA-567; order SZUA-567; family SZUA-567. Next base: position 2,852,842 of record OZ223208.1, on the reverse strand, counting down.
GTACGAACACCCAGTTTGGGTGTCGGGCTGTTTTGTGGGTGGGTGTTTGGCGATACCCGTTGTGCAGACGGTTCGGCACCCTTTTTTTATTGGCTGAACCGTTGGATTTGTAGGATCTATAATGGGGAAGTCGTCAGTGTGTTATTCATGTCTTAGTAGGTCATATCTTGCCGGATTTTGGCTGTTGTTATTATTTAGCATTACCTCACTTAGTTCTCATGCTGGGCGGTATGAGAGGTATGTGGTTGGGACTGTTAAAGAAGTTCGGGATGGGGATACTGTCTCTGTTTGGGTGGCGAATACTGATGAGATACTTAAGGTCAGGCTTTATGGGATTAATGCGCCGGGGAAGAATAAACCATTTTATATGGAAGCAACACAGTATCTAGAAAGTCAAGTTCTTGGCAAGCATGTGGATCTGTATATCACTGGTAAGGGTAAGTTCCCATATTTATTGCTCACAAGTTCGCAAATATATGGATCTAAGGATAACCGCTATATTGCCAAAGTATACCATAACGACAAATATATCGATCTAATGCTGGCCTCTTCTGGACTGGCAACTCACTATAAATTTTTAAAGGATACTTCGTTTACTTGCTCACCAGTCGCAAGCACGAAGTCGAAGGAAAGGATCTTGCTCTGGCTGAAGCTGAAGCAAGGCGGTGTTGTATTGAGATATGGAACGAGTAATTAGTGTTTTGTTAAATTGCATTTTTATAATATTGAAAGGAGCATTTATGAAATTAATGAACAAGCTAACTTTAATACCTCTGGCAATCATTATTTTTGGTATTTCTGTGGTAGAGTACTTTGGGGCGTCAGAAAAGGATTCTGCTCAGGTTACCTCAACTAAACAAGTGAGCAGTAAACCTTCGGCTACTCAGTCTAACAGAGAAAGGATAAAAGCAAGGTTGATAAGTGAGCTCAATAAAGCTGATTTAGAAATCTTTGAAAATGGTACGCCTGAAGAAAAGGCTATCATGAATGAGTTTATTAATGCAGAAGTAGAGGATGAGTTGAGTGGTAAGAAAACTGTGAAGATGAAGATGCTCAAAGGTGATGAACATGATGCTTGGATGGAAGAAACGTTTGGAGACCCTAAACCATTCTCTGAAACTAAGTGGAGTGCTAAAACTAAGAAATAATATAGAGTGATATAATTTACTAAACTAAGGAGGTTGCAATGGATGACGATTATAGTTTAAAAATTAATGCTCTTACTGAAGAGTATAAGAAATCATTGACAAAACAGAATCTATCAAAATTAAAGGAGTTTGATCTTGATAAGTATAGTGCTGTTCGGTGTGTTGTTGTGTCAACAGATGTGCAGCATTATGCTAGTTCTTCGGTGTCTGGTGGTGGCGGTGGTGGACTTGCATATAACGGAACTGGGTTTTCTCGCAATAGCAAAATATCATCAACTACAGAGCATCATGTAAAGAATGAAGCTTGGGTTATTAGTCTTGAGAATAATGCAGAATTTAAGATTGAACTACCTGCTGATTTTGATGTCAGAGAAGGCCATACTATTGTTGTATTTGGGTATTTTGCTACAGATAGTGAAGACTCATTGGTTGTAGAGCGATATTATAATCTTGCGACTGATCAATTCGCTTTAGAAGCGGAAGGTTTATTTAACAGATTGACAATTAATTACACTAGAAAGTTACCGCTAATAGGTTACTTATTACTTGTTATTCCATATTTTGGCATGCTTTATTCATTGCTAAACTTGCGATGTGCATATCCCAAACTTCCAATACTATTCAAGAAGTATTATAGAGTATTTTATAGTAACGTAGGAAATTTGCTTGTAATCCTTGGAGTGCTTGTTTTCATGGCTTTCGTAATATTATCTGAAGAAAAACTTGCAGGGATATTAAGAGCAGCTGGAGTAAGCCGTGCTTATTTAACATGGGGAATTATTGGAGTGTTCATTTTTGTTCCAATAATAATTAAGAGAAGGAGAAAGAAAAGAGTTGCTAAGTATATCAACTTACATTCAGACTATATAAATTCTGTTTTCCCGTTATATGCTGAAAATATAAAAACGAGTACAGATACGCTTTCTTGTGCACAGGAAGTATTTAACAATGTAAACAATTCTAATAATCAGCATGGTGCGGATATTGTACAGCCTACAGATACTAAAGAATGCCCTGAGTGTGCTGAGATTATCAAGCTTAATGCTAGGAAGTGTAGATTTTGCGGTATCTCACTTGAAACATAGGTGGGAATTATATCTTTTATGATTTTGGGGCTATATACTTTGTCAGTGTATAGCCTTTATTATTTGAAAAACAGCTTGCGCATGCATGCATAATGCATTACAATATGGTTGTCTGTTTATGGAGGATTTACTATGACTACTACAACGAGTACTACTTTGCAAGCACGGTTAGACCCTGCTAGTAAAAAGGTTATTAAGCAAGCAGCAGAGCAGAGGCATATCGGTATATCTGATTATGTCAGGCTTGTGCTTGTACCGCTAGCTAAGAAAGAGGTAGAATCTGCTGAGCATCAGGTGCTACAATTATCTGCACCGGAGCAGGAAGAGTTCTGGAATGCGTTGCAAGCACCTAGTAAGCTAACCAAGGCACAGCGTAGGCTTGGGAAGATAATGCAGGGTAAACAGTAATGGCTGTAATCTTTCCGAAGGGTTTCAAGGTAGAGCAATTGTCAAAGCCTCACCCTAGGAGTAAGTTTTCTAGTGGTGAGAGTGCAGTTGATGAATGGCTCAAAAAGAGAGCAAGACAGGCACAGGATAAGCGTTTGTCTGTTACTCGTGTACTGCTTAGTGATACAGGTAAGATTGCTGGGTATTATACCCTTGCTATGGGGCAGGTGAGCTTTGATGAATTGCCAGCAGAAGAGACGAAGAAACTACCTAGTACACTACTGCCTATAATTACTCTGGCATGGCTTGGGGTCGATAAAGAGTATCAAGGGCAGGGACTGGGCGAAAGGTTGCTTGCACAGGCTCTTTCTGACTGTCACACGACAGGTCAGATGATGCCGTATATAGCGGTGATACTCGACTGCTTGAATGATAGAGCAAAAGAGTTTTACCTTCGTTATGATTTTCAACAGGTATCTGGGTATCCTATGAAATTGTTCTTGCCTTGGCATACTCTTGATAAGATGATGTGTAAGTGATAATTAAGCGAATAAAGCGAAATAACTATAGTTCCTCATACTCTTTATTAATTTGATCAATAATATCTTTATGGAATTTTGATAGTATTTCCCTTTCTTGTGTAAGATGCTTAAAATATGTGTCTTCTACTTCCTTGAGTACAGATAAGTCACTTGAAAAAAGATCAGGAAAAGTCATTGCAAGTTCGTTTGGTAATTTTTCCGAAAATATTTGTTTTAATTCGGCAATTCTTGCGACTCTGTTCTTATGAGACTTGTACATATCTTTGATATTTAATATGTTGTTATGATTCTCTATTTTGTTTTTAATAAGAGAACCTTCATTAATACTAATATCTATTTCAAAGGAGTCTGTATTTTGTAAATATGGATCAAATGCAGTAGGTAATGCTTTATTGGAATCGGTAACAGGCGAATATTTAAAACTAGCATCCTGACCAAATTCTTCTTCGTATGGGTATAAATGAGGTTCGGTCATATTATGATTACTTTTTACCTGATTACAAAATTTACAGACTGGGATTATATTTGATAATGTTATTGCAAAAAAAGGGTAATGTGACTTAGGGTAAAAATGGTCTAGATCTACTGAATATTTGTCGTTAGCTTCGTCGTCTTTTAATTTTCCAGCAGATAAAACATAAGCTGAGTTACAATATGGACAACTCTTTAAGTTTGCCATTTTTATAAAAATTGGTCTGAATTCATTTCTAAAGCTGGCGTAATTAAAAATATCATTGCAGAAGTTTATTATTACTTCACGTTTAGTTTTATCATTTATGATAATATTATAGTTATAATGGCTGTTAAGTTCGTTGATATAACGATCCATTTGAGTTTTAGAAAACTTTATTATTTCTATACTATCGACAAGTAATTTGTTGCATATTTTACAAGTAATGGGGCTAACGTTTTTGGGTTTTTGTTGAGAAATACTACTAAAACGGTCTGCATACCAAGCAATAACTTTAGGTTGTAATTCATCTATGAATTGAGAAGATATCTTAATCATTGCTCAGCTCCTTGACTTCTTTTTTCTTTTGTAGTTTGGCAATTATATTTTCATGATGCTTAATTTGTAATTCAATATTTTGTAGCTTGTCAAGTTGGGAATTGAGTAAATGATGAAGGCGATTGCGAATTATTTTTTCTCCGATTATTTCAATACGATCTCTATAATCACTTACCAACTTATTAATATTGTTGGTATCGCCATTAATATCTGAAATATCTGAAATAAGGTCTTTTATATAATTTTCGGAAAATTTACCGATGGTAGAATTCATGAAGAAATCTTCGCTTAGTATAGTGTGAATATTTGCACCAAACGTTTGATTGTTTATCTCGCATTTGACGCATTCACCAGTTATGCTATCTTTTTTCATTCTGATTATATTTGATGATGGAACGTCAGAGAGAAGTATCGGTGAATGAGTGGAAATAATAACTTGAAAATTTTTGTCTGGTATTTGTGTAAGAATTTTCTCTAAATGACTTAAAAAACGTCTTGTTGTTTCAGGATGCATAAAATTATCTGGCTCATCTAAGAGTATAACTATATCTGATTCATTTACTGTAGATACATCACAATATTCGTAAATACAATTTATCAAATTTAGATATGTTTTTCTCCAGAACTTAAAGGAAAAAAGTTAATTTGTAAAGATGAAAAGCAGATATTTCCTTGTTCTTCGTTGTATTGGTATTTATCATATAAATCAAGAATAGTAAATAAATCATTGTTCTCAAGGTTAGATATTGGTGCTTCGATACGGTTATTATTATAATATTCGTTTGGTAGTGATTTAATCGTTTCTACTAATTTATCAAAACCTGAGCTACTATAATTAGTTCCAAAAGTTTTATTTTCAGTTTCTTTGAATATGTATTTAAGTATTTGAACGATGTATTCTCCAAAATCATCATTTGTTCTTTTTTTTATATTATGAGCATTATTATTCTTCTTGGCAAATATTTTTTCGCATATTTCCTGATAGTTATCACAAATATCCATTAGCATGTCATAGAAAATGCATAATAGTGAAAGGGTTCTGGTAGAAAATGATTGATACTGAAGTGGCGAGATTTTCATTACTGCTTTTGGAATTATGTTATTCGTTTCTTCAAAGTGATTAATAGGCTCAGAAAAAATTGTTCTAAATTTGTTAGTTTTACTGAATGGGAGTCTGTAAAATAATTTGTGTAAGTACAGATATTACGATTCAAGGTAGTCTTCTTTGATAATTAAAAGTTGTGAGTATATTACACCCCAGTTACGGGTTTTGCAAGTCCATTTCTTCTCGATATTCTGTACACCAAGAAAAATTGATTTTAACAGACTCTCTTCATGTGGGAAAATCCCCTTTGTTTTAGTGAATTTACGAACAGTCCGATTGAAACTTTCAATCGGATTTGTTGTATAAATAAGATGGCGAATCTCTGGAGGATACTGCCAAAATGTTGAAAGTTCAGTCCAGTTCTTTAGCCAGGATTTGCTGATATATTCATACTTGTTATCCCAATGCATTATAAAATTCTCAAGCTCAGCCCTACCTGTCTCTTCATCTTTGGCAGTGTAGATTACTTTCAGATCGGCACATACAGCTTTCATATCTTTGTAGCTGACATGCTTTATAGAACTGCGGATCTGATGGACAATACATTTCTGATGATCACTTTGAGGATAAGCTGCGCTGATAGCTTTATCCAGACCATTAAGATTATCAGTGCAAAAAATAAGTATCTTTTGAACTCCTCGCTCTTTGATGTCGCTCAGCACGGTAAACCAGTATTTGGAGCTTTCGTTTTCAGAGACATAAATACCTACAACCTTTTTAATCCCTTCCATATTAATTCCGATAAGAGCGTATACAGTCTTCCTCGAAACAGAATTATTCTCTCTGACTTTGAAGACCATGCCATCCAGAAACATCACAGCGTAGGTGTCGTTAAGAGGTCGTTTTTGCCAGAGTCTTACTTCTTCAAGAATACGATTGGTAATGTTGGAAATACCGGTTGCGCTCATCTGTACCCCGTAAATTTCCTCGATATGACGTGTGATATCTCTGGTACTCATTCCCAGACCATAGAGGTTGAGAATTTTCTGCTCAATTTCAAAGATATCCTTAGACCCTTTGGGTACGACAACAGGCTCAAATTCACTGTTTCTATCTCTTGAGATGTCAAGTTCAATTGCGCCGTGTTCAGACTCAACTGTTTTTTTGTATGAACCGTTACGGTGATTATTTCTTCTACTGGAAGCTTTCTGATTTTTCTCAAAACCTAAATGATCTTTGAGTTCTTCATCATACATCGATTCAATGATCTGTTTTTTAAGTTGAGTAAAGAGTTGGTTCAGATCAGAGATATTCTTCGTGGATTTAAGAATATTTTTCACCTGATCATCGGAGAGGAGTTTTTCGTCATTCATAGTGCAAGTTCCTTTCAGTTCGGAGCTCTTTAGAGGATAAGGATATCCTTATCCTCTAAAGATTACAATTAGAAGCTTACACAAATTATTTTACTGCATCTGAAATCTCATTCGAATCACTCAAATCCTTTATAAGGTTTGCAATATCATTAACTGATAGTGAAAACTATTGTACAGTGAGCTACGCAATTAAAATGATTCATACTTACAATATGAGCATTGAGACACGTAGTAACTTTTGTAAATACCTTTTACCGTTGGCAACAGTAAGACCCTACCTAATACCATTCATTGAGAAATATATGCTAACTGATTCAAACTCAAATGAAATTGCATTAGTAATTACCCCCTTGTTTAATAATGCAATACACCGTAAAGCAACAGATGCACTTGCATACTCTATATATTATTCAATTAAATATGACTTTGACCTTGAAATATCAAATACCATTGTTGACAATCTTATAGAAATTGATGATTGCATATCCCTTTTATTATTATATAAATATCTAAAGTTAAACTATCAAAATGACAATCGAGAGTCATTAATTTCTCAATTATATAACAATGCAGCTACTATCAATGATATGGAATATCTTGAGAGAGATAAATATTGGTTATTTATATATGAGGTGCTACCTGAAGTAGTATTAAAGGATACTTTCCTAAAGAAACTTAAACAACAGAATGTTGAATTCGTTACATTTAGCCCAAATAATAGAAATAGGAGAACGACTGAAGTAATTAACGACTTAGACGGTAGCGAAGATTTTCTCTAAGGGTGTCTACTTACCCCCAAGAAAACACTAATTATTTCGTCGACACTAAAAAAGTAACACCTTCAAGTTAGTGTATTTTTGAAATAATATGCTTTTGATAAATTAGATATCTTTTAATACTATTTCATTTAACTCAAGTGTTGCACTTAGAATTTGAATCCAAGGTAGCTTAAAATAATAAAACCTTAAAGAAACGTTTGCACTGAGTAAACCTTTCCAAGAATCTTACAGCCCTCCCCAATAAAAACTACAAAATGCCCTTTTCTATTATTATCTGGAACTCCGCACCAACCTTGCGATGTCTGCACCAACCTTGCGATGTCTGCATAATTCTTCTTAATACGATTTTTCTTTGTTCAAAATCAAATATAAGAACTAACTCACCATCCAATGACTCAGGAGTAGCCTCAGAAGAGTCAATTATTATCACAGAGTCCTCAGAAATGGTTGTTGTCACTACATTATTTGGATCAATTTTATATGCTGTAATATTGTAAATATCTAAAAACTGAGATGTTAACAAAGAAAGCCTTGAGCCAGCAGGATCTCTAATTTCCTTAGGCTGGATACCCACAGACAAATCATTATATAATGGAACAAGGGCAATATACATCATAATTTTGCAATCATAAAGAACAACTATTTATAAATAAATATTTTAGTAACAATAAGCCACTTGCATCTAACAGATAATTCCATAGTATAGAAATAGAAGTTAGTGACAACTAACTTCTATTTCTAGTAACTGTACTGTTGAATAACGAAAAAATTGATAAAGATATTCTCTCATTTAATTTTGCATTAACCAAATCGTAACTTAATAAAATTTTGTTATTATATATAAAGATTATTATATGGAGATTAAAAATGAAAAAATCAATCAAACGTCTTACATTGGCAGTATTAACACTACTGTGCTTGCCTGTTTTGAATTCAAACGCTACTGAGAAGAGACAAGATATTATTGTTAGTATTCTACCACAAGAGTATTTTGTCGAACGTATAGGCGGAGACAGAGTAAACGTAACCACTGTGGTGCCCCAAGGAAGTAGTCCTGCAACATACGACCCTACATCACAAACACTAGCAAAAATGACAAGCGCAAAACTATACTTCAGAATTGGAGTTCCTTTCGAGAAAGGATTTATACCTAAAATACGTGATCTCAATGAAGACTTAAAAATTATTGATACTCGTAAAGGCATAAAGCTAAGAACAATGACCAAGCATCATCACGAGGATGAACATGCTTTACATGAGGACGAACATAGCACAGAGGACTCAAATAAGAAGCATCATAATGAAGCTAAAGACCCTCACACATGGCTTAACCCGATGAATGTAAAAATACAAGCCAAAACCATAGCCGATGCTTTAAGCGATATAGACCCTGAGGGAGCAAGCATCTACGAAAGTAATTATAAGAACTTTTGCGCTGACCTTGATAAGCTTGATAAATTCATAACAGAAAAATTACTCCCTTTACAAGGTAAAATTCTTATGGTATTCCACCCTGCTTGGGGATATTTTGCAGACCAATATGGACTAAAGCAGCAAGCAATAGAAATTGAAGGTAAGACTCCTACGGCAAAACAATTAGCTAATATTATATCAACGGCGAAGAAAGAGAATATTCAAGTAATATTTGTACAGCCACAGTTTAGCAAAGCCTCAGCTATTAGTGTAGCTAAAGCGATTGGGGGATCTGTAGTACCTGTGAATCCACTAAGCAAGGATTATATCAACAACTTAAAAGGTATTGCTCAAAAGATGGCCTCCGACTTGAAGAACCAGAAATAGGACTCTAATTTGACTAATGATTATAATACTACAGATCCCGAAAAAGAGAATTCATCCCAAATAGTTTTAAACATCAAAGATGTCTGTTTTACCTATGATCAACGGGAAGTATTACACAATATTAACCTGCAAGTTAAAGAGCGGGATATGGTTGCTATTGTCGGCCCTAATGGCGGAGGAAAAAGCACTCTTTTAAAACTTGCGCTAGGTATCCTAAAGCCACTGCGAGGAAGTATAGAGCTTTTTGGTAAACCAATAAGCGAGCAAATCAAAAGATCAGGATATGTTCCGCAATATCTGGAATACGATCCTGAATTTCCAGTAAATGTATTTGATGTTGTACTAATGGGACGTGCTGAAAGGCATTTTTGCGGGAGATACAATAAGCAGGATGTAGCTGCAGCACACCAAGCACTGGAAGATGTAGAACTTACAAAACTGGCAAACCGTTCCTTTAGTCGACTTTCAGGTGGAGAGAAGCAAAGAGTACTGATAGCTCAAGCTCTGACATCTCAGCCCGACATATTATTTCTTGATGAACCAACAGCAAATGTTGATTCGGTAGTAGAAGGAAAAATTTATAATTTACTACGAAGGCTACGTGAGAGAATTACAATTATAGTAGTCTCACACAACCTAAACGTAGTAACACAGTATGCTTCACATATTGCCTGTGTTAATCATGTGCTGTCTTTCAGCGAATCATCTACAATGCCTCATGATCTCTTACATTCAGCTTACCATGAGGATATGATGCTTTTGAAACACTCAGCACCTTGCCCTATCCTTGATCCAGATGAAAAGTTACATACACCTCACAATAGTGAAATCATTAGAAAAGAAAAATAATGGAACTATTTTTTGAAGATTTTTTTAAATTTACGTTTTTGCAGTATGCAGCTATAAGCGCATTGTTTACAAGCATCTGCTGTGGTATCGTCGGTAGCTATACAGTTGTCAGGCGTACAACCTATGTCGCTGGTGCCATTGCTCATTGTGTACTTGGAGGAATGGGAGCTGCTAAGTACATACAGGTTGTATATGGAATATCTTGGATAAGCCCTCTTACTGGAGCCGTCACAGCAGCAATACTGGCTGCGTTAATTATATCAGTTGTTACCCATTTCAGTAAAGAGAGAGAAGACACGGTATTGAGTGCTATATGGGCAGTAGGCATGGCCACAGGCATATCTTTTATCACAGCAACACCCGGTTATTACGAAGACCTTATGAGCTACCTCTTTGGTAATATATTAATGATTAACCAAGCTGATATATGGTACATTGCGATATTGGATATTGTAATATTACTCCTGACATTTTTATTTTACAATAAATTCCTTATTACTAGTTTCCAACCAGAAACAGCAAGAATACGAGGCATTAACACTGGGGTATATCACACTCTACTTAATTTAATGACCTCTCTCACAGTAGTAATACTTACTCAGGTAGTTGGACTTGTAATGGTTATCGCACTATTAACTCTACCCGCAGCAACAGCTTCCAAATTATCAACACGCTTATGGAAGATGATGTTATTATCTTTTGTATTTTGTCTGCTTATTACTTGGAGCGGCATAATTATATCTTATGAACCAGAACTACCAACAGGAGCAACGGTAATAGAACTTGCCGGTATCTTTTATTTACTTGTAATTATAACAAAAAAAATATACAAAAAATTAGTCCCAACAAAAGAATAGTAATCAAACACAACCACAAATATTTATCACAATTGTATTAAATAACAGTAATGCTATAAGGATCATAAATACCTGCAAATAAGATTGAGTATATCATTTTACTATAATCATTAGAAGCTGCCTGCCACACCGCGACTTCAACCGAAATTTTAATTTAAAATAATTCTTGAATTTCCAGCTCAAACGAAGTATAAAGAACAGCGTTCATTAATAAGAATGAGAATAGAAACATGCAAATAAAAAAAGAACACATAAAATCAGCAATATTAGATGCAGCCAGAATCGAATTCTTTAAAAAAGGATTCAAAGGAGCATCCATGCGCAATATTTCAAGCATATCTAGCATCAGTACCAGCAATATTTATAATTACTATAAGAACAAAGATGAACTGCTTGAAGATGTACTAAAACCACTTCTTAACAAATTTTCTTCAATTGCGAAGAATCACAATTCACCTGAATTTATTAATCTGGACATCTTAGCTTCCAACGACTACAAAGAAAAATATATAGAATTATATAATGATCTAATTTGTTCATACCGCGAAGAACTCAAATTGCTCCTGTTCCACTCCTATGGGTCACAGTACGAGAACTTCCGAGAAAATTTCACAAACAGTCATGTAGAAACAGGAAAAGAATATTTAACAATGCTTAAAAACAAATACCCAAAAATCAATATAGACATCCCCGATTTTTTCCTGCATACAGTCAGCACCTGGATACTAGGCACAATAGGCGAGATAGTATATCACAATATATGTAGAGAAGAGTTAAGACAAATATTTGACAACTACTTCACCTTTATTATCGCTGGATGGCAAAAGCTTATTGACCAAGAAAAATAAATTTTTTAGACACTTTCTGAACACTGTTCGTTATTAACATACCTACTCATTTTAATGAATCAGGAGAAAACAATGAAAACAAAACAAGGGATCCCAAGATTACTGGAGATCGCCGGTAAAAAGAAAATCTGGCTTATCTTCTCAGCACTTATTTCAGTAGTAAGTACGGCAGCACAATTCATCCCATATATCGCTATTTATAAAATCCTCAAAGAACTCGCATTGAATGCAACTAAACCAGAAATGATAAATAATGATTATATCTGGTATTGGTGCTATATCACACTCGGTTCATTTGTAGTATACTGTATTTTTTTATTTGCATCATTAATGCTGTCACATATCGCAGCTTTTGACATTTTGTACGAGTTCAGAGTAAAACTCAGTAATAAACTTGCTAAACTTCCTCTAGGGTTCTTTTCAGACAAAACATCTGGAAGCATAAAAAAAGTAATGAGCGATGATGTTGAAAGAATAGAACTATTCATAGCTCACCATATACCAGATATTGTCTCATCATTGCTTTTTCCGGCAATGCTTATCATTTATATGTTTATTATTGACTGGAGACTAGCACTGGTAGCGATGTGCATATTTATCGCTGCTCTGCTGATAATAGCCCAGATGAATAACTCTAGAATGAAAACAGTTGCTGATGAATACGTAAAGATAATGGGACGAATGAACGGAAGCATTGTTGAATTTGTCAAAGGCATTCAAGTTGTTAAAATATTCACAAAGAGCACAAAGGCTTTTGAAAGGCTAAATAACAATATTAATGATTTTCAAAATTATGCATTTAAAATCACTCAACAATGGTCTACCCCTTACATCGGCTTCAACCTTATATTAGCAGCAACAACCCTTCTTATTGTTCCTCCAGCGACCTACTTTCTACTCAAAGCAGACTCATACCCTGATTACATTCCAACAGTTCTAATGTTTATCTTATTTAGCGGAAGTATGTTCTTCCCAATGCTCAAACTTATCTGGATAGGCGGAGTAATTTCGCAGGTAACAGTAGGGGTAAATCAAATTGATAGTATACTTCAGGAATATGAACTCCCCCAGCATACCAAGCAGGCTACACTCAAAGGATACTCAGTTGAGTTTGATAAAGTTTCATTTGCATATTCAGATGATACCGTACTTGAGGACATTAATTTTATCGCACATGAAGGCACAATAACCGCACTGGTCGGTCCGTCCGGCGGTGGTAAGAGTACCCTTGCAATGCTTATAGCCAGGTTTTGGGATGTAGCAACAGGAGAGATCAAAATTGGCGGGGTACCGGTAAAAATGATACCTATCGAACAATTAATGAACATTATTTCGTTTGTATTCCAGGACAGCATGCTCTTCTTCGATACAATTGAAGAGAATATTCGCATGGGTAATACTGCAGCAAGTTTCGAAGAAGTTACTAACGCTGCGAAAGCCGCACAATGCCACGAGTTTATTTCAAAACTGCCAAATGGCTACAAGACTCTTGTCGGTGAAGGCGGAACGTATCTATCTGGAGGCGAGCAACAAAGAATTTCTCTTGCCAGAGCAATCCTAAAGGACGCACCAATCGTTCTTCTCGACGAAGCAACAGCCTATGCTGATCCTGAGAATGAGAGCAAAATACTTGAATCATTTTCTCACCTGATACGAGGAAAGACCATAATTGTAATAGCACACCGCCTCAATACAGTTGTAAACTCAGACCAGATTTTATACATCAATAATAAATCAATACAAGAAAATGGCACCCACGAAGAATTGCTCGCACAAAATCAAAATTACGCAAGAATGTGGAATTCATACTCAACAGCACAGAACTGGGTTATTTCAAACACTAACGGAGAAGGATAATGAATATATTCAAAATAATACGCATGGCATCATTAGGAAACCCCAGACTCTTCAACAAAATGATTCTATGGACATGCATAGAATACCTGCTTCGCGGAGTACCATACGGAATATCGATGATAATAATTATTGAAATATTCAAGCCTCTGCAAAACCCGCAAGTGTTGCTCAATACTACACAGATAACAATAGCTTGTATCGGTCTAGCAATTTCACTGATACTGCTGTACTTTGCAAGCCGCAATGCATACTTTGAGTCATTCGGTACTGGCTATAAAATAACATCAGATGGCAGAAAAATGGTTACAGAGCACCTGCAGAAACTCCCTATGGGATTCTTTAACAGCCGTGATCCTGGTGATATCGGCGCATACATTGTCCACGACTACAAAAACATTGAGGAAATGGTTACACATATGATTCCACAATTATTTGGAGCAGCATTGATGCCTGTTATACTAATATGCGTTCTATGTTATCAAAGCTGGCAATTAGCACTCATCTCAATCTTAGTCGTCCCACTATATATACCATTCGTACTATTATCAAGTAATATTGTCAGAAGGTTTGGTAAGCAACACCAGAAAGTCAAGATTGAATCATCGTCAAGAATGTTAGAATACATTCAAGGCATCAAATTAATCAAAGCTTTCAATCTAACCGGCACAAAATTTAGCAGGCTTGAAAATGCTTTTAAAAGATTACGAAATGCCAGTATTAAACTTGAGGCAGCCCCCGGCTCAATAATGTCACTAAGCTCTATCATTTTAAATAGCGGAATAATTATTATGATTACTCTAGGCTACAAAATGCTAGTAACACATACGATCAGCCTGCCTGTTTATCTTATGTTTCTAGTTATGGGAATGCACGTATTCCAGCCATTTATCAATGCTGCAATATTTATTGTAGAGATTAACTATAAGAAGCTCGGCATAGAAAGAATAAATAAACTACTGAATATCCCTGCTCTTTCAGAGGGTCAACGAATTACCAAGGTCAGCAATACAAACATTGAGTTGAAGAATATTGAATTCAGCTACCATAATACCAAGGTTATAGATGGTATTTCATTAAGCATTCCTTCCCAAAGTTTAGTAGCATTTATTGGAGCCTCCGGATCAGGAAAAACAACACTCACCCGTCTTATAGCTAGATTCTGGGATACAAATAAAGGAGAAATAACAATCGGTGGTATAAACGTCAAGGACTATTCTTCAAACACACTAATGTCACAAATTTCAATTGTCTTCCAAGATGTCTACTTATTTCACGATACGATCTATAATAATATTAAAATCGGCAAAGAAGACGCTTCCCCTGAAGAGGTAAAGAAAGCAGCCAGACACGCCCAATGCCATGATTTTATTATGGCACTTCCAGACGGGTACGATACCGTTATTGGCGAAGGAGGTTCAACCCTTTCAGGAGGCGAGAAACAACGTATTTCCATAGCCCGAGCAATTCTTAAAGACGCCCCGATTATTTTACTTGATGAAGCAACAGCATCACTGGACCCGGAAAACGAATTACATATCCAGAAAGCAATCAGTGATTTAGTAAAAAACAAGACAATTATTGTGATTGCCCATAGGCTTCATACAATAAAAGCAGCAGACAAAATATATGTTATTGATAATGGAAAAATTCTCGAAGAAGGCAAACACGAAGAATTGATAAGACAAGACGGAATGTACAGTTCTCTCTGGAGAGAGCAAATTCACACAAAAGACTGGCAGTTTAAAAACTAAAAAATGACAAGGAGGCAATATGTCAAATGAACAATACTGGTCAAGATTCGCTGATACTTTCGAACAACAAATTAAATATGTTGCTGGAAGTGAAAACATAAAAGAAGTAATACAGACGCTAGAATCTCTCGACCTTACAGGCAGGATACTCGAAACCGGTTGCGGCACAGGGATGTACTCTAAAACAATTGCTGAAAAAGCCAAACACCTCACATCTTGCGACTATTCAGAAGAGATGTTAACAGTTGCTAGTAGAAATCTTAGTGACCTGCCCAATACTACCACAACGAAAGAAGACTGTATGAATCTGTCTTTTTCAGACAATACCTTCGATTCAGTAATACTGATAAATATTTTACACATAATTCAAGATCCAGAAACAACGCTTAAAGAAGCCAAACGAGTATTAAAGCCAGAAGGTCGACTGATCATCATAAGCTTTACAACATACGGTATGTCATTTATTAACAAAATAAAAATGATATACAGGTATCTTAAAACCTATGGCAAACCGCCAGCATCATCCAGAACACTTACACTTATATCAGCAGAAAATCTTATTAAAAACCAAGGATTTAACATTATAAGCTCAAAACTAATAGGCCAAAACAGCAAAGCCGTAGCAATAGTAGCCACAAAATAACACATTCTTATCCTGAATGGAGTGAAAAATTTAATTCCATTTATTTCCTCAGAAAAACTTTGCCTAAAAGATGTTTTTATTGATTTTGAATTTATTATCACTTTTGAATCAGAATAGTATAAATCATAATCTGTTTTAATAGAATTGTAATTTTTGCATAAAAACTGATACTTTTTGCCAAGTCCATTTTGGTTAGGTATAACTTTATATCTTGATTGATATATTGATGTCCTCATATTATCGCGATGTTGATAAAAATCCGTAGGATAAGTGTCGCATAGTTGAACTATTTTACAGAAGTTGTTGTTGAAATCATTATTGCTGTAGTGAGATTGAATAGTTAGTGTATTACTTGAATATTTAGCTATATAGCTTCTTGTGGACTTGCCAGTTTCATGAAATTTCTTTCCACTTGACATTTGAATATTATTGAGAAGAAAACTGTAATCCGGTATTTGCACTGGTTTATTTGATTTTCTGTGTATAACAAGTATTTTTTCTTCATAAACAAAAGCTTGACCTTCAACCCAAAATAGTAATGAATACTCATCAAGGCTGTGCTCTTCTTTTGGGTGAAGTGATTCTAGATTATAGCCAATAATGTCTATTAAATTTGATTTTCCACAGCCATTTTTACCTGATAGTATTCAAAATCGGCATTAGAGTTATCAAAAGGACTGGGCGATATTTTAGGTTTAATGGTAAGTTCGTTATTATCAACATCAATATCCCATTTCTTTGAAAAACAAAAGCCTGTGTTGTTAATATTTCTAAACGACTTAACCTATACATATGATAATTCCATTATAAATCCTTTAATTAATGAGAATATGGTGATTTGCTAACATCGTAAATTATATGAAGTATACTACAAAAATACAGATTATTTTAATAATCCCAAGCAGAAATGTCTGCTTGGGATTATACTATCTTTTAAAATCATGTGTTTGTGATTTATCAGGTCTTACTTGCTGTCTTTCATTGCTTCTACAACTATTTGCAATTTTAAACAGGTTTGACGTAATGTCTCGAATGCATTGGCAGAGTTCTCTAATCTGTCGAATTCGCTTATTATAAGCTCCAACTTTTCCATTTGCTCGCCTGTCCATATCTCGAAGCTGTTCATAGCTTCTTGGCGAGCATTTTCGATTTGTTTTAATAAATCTTTGCGTACTGTTTCTATCATTTCTAATGCAAGTGTCTCGATTTCTGTGGGATTTTTCATTTTGATATCCTTGATTCATATTTGTATTGGAATTAATAAATGATACGCCTTCTGATCTTACTTTTTGACCTTGATCGCTGGCTGGTCGTCTATCTCGCAGTAAGTATTGAGGTCGATCCCTCTCGGAAATACTACGTACGTTTCTCCCTTGTTTTTGTAAAGATATGCTCCCTCTGTCTTGTTCAATAATCTCTGTATGTCCATCTTGTGATCCTGAATGGCTGTCTTTACTCTGTTCAACTTCGATATTTCTGCTTCTATGCTGTCTGTTCTCCATTCCATTGTATAAATAAGCCCAATTGTCACTCCTGTCGATATCATAAATCCCATCATCAGATTTATCAGCCATGTGCCGATGAATGCTTTGCTCATTAAACGGGATTCCCTTTTCAACCTTTTTGATGTCTTGCGAATTTCTGCTAGGGTAGCGGTTTTCATTATATAGAGCTCTCTTGCGGATGACTTTTGTAAGTCCTTGCTCATATTCTGCAAGTTCTCTTCGTATACCTTCTTGAATACTTCTTGCTCCTGCTTGAATACTTCCTGCTCCTGTTTTCCTTTCTCTTGCAGCTTCTCCTGTAGAGCATGCAGCTTTCCATTGATGTTCATAAACACCTCCTTTGAGTCTAATTTTAATATTACTGTCAGGGTCTTTGACTGAAATGTAATTCTTGCCCTCTCGATTAATTTGTAGCCCGACCTCTTGTAGGGTGCTGATAATATCAGCTCTGTCATGTATTAGTCCATTTTCAATCCTTCCTTTAATAAAGTTATTGATCTCTTTTCTGACGCTATCTTTTTCGTTCTTTGTTGGATTCTGTCCCCAACGGGTTAGTCGTGCTTCAATTATGTCTGCGTTACTTGGAGTAAAGATCCTTTTGCGGTCTGGGTCATTAGGTTTTGTCCAGTCATGTTTGACATTCATATAATCCCTAAAGTGACTAAAGTCCTTCTCCCAGCCAGGGGGGAAAGCGTTGAATGCATTACCTGTTGATAGTTCCATACGTGGTATTACAAAGTGAAGTTCATGGTGATTTGCATGGCTATGGCGTACCCACAAAATGTTATATTGGTCATGCTCTAAACCAGCGAATGCAAGCTCTTCAAGTTTTTCCATCATTTCTACTTCTTGTTCTGGAGTGACGGTGTCTTCACCGCTCCAAGAACAGACACCAGCGGTGAACTTCCATTCTCTATCAATACTGTTTATTAATTCTTTAGTCATTTCAGGATCACCTCTAAGTATGTTTGGTGGGTGCTCCTGTCTACCGTGGTAATCCATTCTGAGTAGGTAGTATACTGCTGCGTCACCACTACCTTTACCATGTGCAAATGGTTTTACTAGCATCTTATTCCTTTCTGTTTTTTAAACTTTTGACTTCTTCATATATTCGGTTCAGCCAGAGGACTGTTTCTAATGAAGGAGTGCGACTTTTATGTGTGTTTGCCCAACGGGCAAGCTGGTTGAGATTTGAGCCGATACGTGCGACTTGCCGGATAAGTTCTTTTTCATGATTCGAGTTTCTAAGGCGAATCTTGAGTAAGCGGTGTCGTATAAGATCGGAGATAGTCATATCTGTCTCTGCTGCCAGTTCATTTATATGCTGGCGCTCAATCTTGGAGACACGTACTTTGATGTTGTAATCACGATTCATTGGTAATCCTTTCTATGGTTTTAATTAGTACCGTAAAGTTGTGAGACTTTCGGTACGGTTTATAGTTTCCCTCTTTGGGGAGCTATAAACTAAGAGGGGATTCAAGGGGATACTTCCCCTGACCAGCCCAACGTGAAGCAGACGAAGTCTGTGCCCACGTTGGGTATGCTGGCTATTCCAGCTTAACGACAAGGCGTGTTTCCTCGCTCCGTGATAAGCAGATTCTTTTCACGGTGTCGTTGAGTTGGAATGTTGACTGTAAAAACAGATTCATTTAATAGTCAACAGAGCCAGCATAGCTGTGTTGGTCTTACTGCGAATTAAGCGAAATAAGCTAATATAACGAATTAAGATTAATTGAGTTATTTCTCTTTCTTAGCTTTTTTCGCATAGGGTGATGATCTTTTTAGGGCGACCGTTGGTACGTTCGGTCTGTATAGTTATTCGGTTTGATGATTCCAATTTCATAAGTATAGATTTTAGTTTCTCCTTTGGTACGTGATTAGCCAGCGCATTACTTAGGGCTGTTAAACTGAGTGATCCTGATTGTAAAATAGTAATGACTTTCTCCTCTAGTGGATCTGAAGAATGGTCGCCAAATAGGTACTTTGCTGAGTCACTACAGTACTGCCAGAGTGCATAAGCAGAGTTTATATGTCCCACATCTATTCTGTCCTTTCCATCTAAAAGAGCATAAATTAATGCTAGCCGTAATGTCTGTGGTTCTGACCTTGCGGTAATCGCTCCAAACATTCCAGAGTAAGCTTTGGTCAGTTTTGAGTAAATCTCACACCATCGTTTTTCCCCTTCCGTTGTCATCGTTACCTCTGATAAGTTTTGTGCTTTTTGAACAAGGCTCCAGAGTTCAAGTTGTAACTCTGAAAGTTCATCTTGTGGCATTGGTCGGGGCAAAGGTACTTCCTTAGTTCTCCTTGCACAGACCCACAAAAAGCGATTTCCAAATCCGTTACAAATCTGTAATGAAGTCATCTTACTTTTTAACTCATCCTGAGTAATGTGTGACAATATACATAGATGAGCTCGATCAACTTCAACAGGGTCATTCTTTGTCAGTGGTGAATATGGTTTACCATCCCAGAATGTCCTAACCGCCATAGACAACGTATTACCTTGTCTATTACAACATGCTAGAGCACTGGCAAATTCTTCGTCTTGAATAAAGAGTCTTCTATCTGGATTATCTTGATCTTTTGACATTAAGTGAAACTGGTACCCCAGACCTTCCCCACTGGAGAGTGGGCCGCCACTGACCTTTGCAGGAGGTGGCAGATTCATTTCCAGCAGTTTGTGATCATTACATGTGTTCCTATCAAATAAAGCTGTTACAGGGCTTACCGAGACACCTTTTCTCGCTTTTGCTGAATCTCCAGTTACTACAATAAATATGCAAGGTGGATGCTTCGTATTTCCTACAAAACAATATGCGCCCTTATCTTCTTCGTGTTGAAATACTTCTGCTCCAAATCTTACAAACAAGGTCATAAGTACAGCTATCAAATCTGCTTCGCTGTCTCTAGTCGCAAGTGCAACAAACCTACCAGCAAAACCCAAAAATACTGCTTGGTCTGGAACAGGCCATTCTGGTATATCAAAGCTTTCTTCAGATTCAGCAATTACGTCAATTGGAATACTACTGCCTTGATGACGCTTCATATAATATCTTAGAAATTCATCCTTGAATACAGCATTACTAAGCAACTCGTGAATGTTTACCCCAACAGGAATAGGATCAGCAGCATCCCATTTGGGTGGTAACTCTTCTGGTAAACAGACTATTTTCGCTTTATTCGCATAATTCTCATCAAGTATGTCTGCTATCTTGAGTGCTGCCTTGATCCCAGTTTCATCGTTGTCTGGGCAGATAATTATCTCACGATTCTCAAGAGGTGACCAGTCTGTCATATTTACCGCATTTGCTCCACCTTGCCAAGTCATACAGATATAGTCTGGGAAAAGCTTTTTTGCTGCATCTGCTGCTTTTTCACCTTCGACTATGAGTATTGGCTTAGATGAATCAGCTTTTCCCAATCTATCGAGACCATACATGTGTCTTGGTGCTGGCGGAGCTTTGTTCTTCCAATTTCTATTACCCGAACTATTCTCCCATACTGTTTGTGGTAAGTAGCTTTTAGTCCCGTCTGGATTGTCGATCCTAATTAGGCACCAGAGCAACTGACCGTATTGACTTTTATAGTCGTAAATTGTTGCATTTTGAAACTTTGTAGGTAGTTCAGGAATTGGCTCAGAAATAGGTAATATTAGTTTTTCCGACTCCATCCAGATTCTCCCGTAAATTCACTATGACTTCCTGAATACTGATTGTTGAGATCAATGTTAAACATATCAGCAAGGAACAACGCTGCTTCATACTGTGATGACCTATGTTGCAGTGCTACAAGTGCTATAATGTCTCCCCATTTCTCCCCAGAGGCATAATCACAACCCCTACCACTGGAAAGATCGGTCTTGCAAGATTGACCATGTCCACCCTTAATTGATGCGCAGGTGTAGTACTTTCCTATGACTTTTCCATCTGGTAACAATATTTTGAGGGCTTCGTGTAATCTGTGCGATAATGCTTGATTAATTTGATTAAAGATATTACTCGTCATTTTCAGCCACCTCCAGATTCGCAATTAACTCTCTAATCTCTTCAACTCTCCATGCCACTGTACCTGCACTTGGGCGAACTTGTTTAGGATACCGTCCTGTCTTGATTCCAGCATACCAGGTTGTTTTACAAATCCCCATTGCTTCTAATACTTCTGGCAAGCGGGCTAGTCCTTCTTTGGGCAATGACTTAGGTTTGCGTTTTCTTTTCATAATTTATTCCTTAAAAAATTTTTAACAATAAACTCTTCTGGCCAGAAGTGTACACGTTTGAACTAAGTTGTTCTTGAATATAATCAATATGAGTTTTGGTTGGTGGTGTCAATAATAAAATATGACGGGTTGTTTGGGTAAGTCCTTTAATATGATGATTTTATGTGGGTACGGATTATGCTTTGATTAAGTATATGAAAAATTGAAGTTAGAAAAGTTATATAAAAAAGATAGAAAAAATTATAGACATTTTTAAAAACAAATTACGTGTTTTTTTAAAAAATCTCAATAATTATGTATAAGAATAAACGATAAATTAGAAAATAAAAATTAAAAAAGTGTCAGTAATTTTGAAATAGGTATTAACAATTTTAAATTATAATTTTTGATTTAAAATTTAAAAAGATATAAGTGAATTTTAAAACTTCAAAATTAAAAACGAAATTATAATGAATCTTAAGACTTAAAATTAAGAAATAAATTGATTTACAAAATGCTAAATAATAAATATACAAATATTAAATACAACATTTATACTGAAATGATGAAATCAATATTATTAAAAAAGAAGTCCTAATCGGTGTGAATTATAATTTATAAACTAATATTTAATTTTTACAATTAAATATCAAAAAGTTATATTAAAAATTCAATCAAAGAAACTATTTAGCTGTATGAATTGCGATATAGGATATATCTCTATTGCTAGGAGGTGTATTTTTTGTAACTGATTATTGTGTAGTTGATTGTGAGAATACATAATGCATAAAAGAATAGATTGCGATACAATATTTTATTTGTAGTACTTATATTTGCAGAATTATAAATCAATTTTTTTTAGATCTTAATTATTATAATGAAGATATTTTTAAAAACTTTTTACAGTATTTGTTCTGTGAAAATTTAAATAGTATGATAATTTGAATTATAGTAAAAGTTTTTTTTAAAAATTAAATTTTGGCATTCCTTAGGAAAGATAATTGATTTTCAGTATTTAAAAACAAAATTCCAGCAAAATATTATTGTTAAAAAATGTATAACAAAAATAAATGCAATATCATAAAGAAGCTAATTAGAGCGAAAAAAATAATGCAAACAAGTTGAATTATTTAAAAATGTCATGTTCATTTTTTAGATAGTAAATTTATTAAGAATTAAAAAGTTTTTCCCTTTTTGTACTTAAAAACAAGTTATGAAATAGATTTTATTATATATTTTATACAGAAAGACAAAACAAATAATGATCAAAGAAAACTAACTTCATTATAAAAAAGAAACTAGTTATTTTCATTAAAACGGTAACAATATTATTAGTTTTTTTAAAAAATAATGGTTTATTTTATATGCTTTATAGATGATTATTAGCACATAATTATTTTTTTAAAAAAGTTTGTTTTACGTGATTATTTGCTGAGTTCGGTTATAGAATTTTAATAGGAAATATTGAAGTTTAATATATTCTTTTATTAATAATTTATATATTAGTATGTGCTAAAGCTTTAGTTTGTCTAAGTAATCAGCCCATTTTTGCATCATTTCGCGGCGTTGGGAGAGGTATTGGGCGTAGTTGTAGGCTGCGCGGACGGAGTTGCGTTCTCCGTGTGCAAGTTGGCGTTCTATGGCATCTGAGTTGAATCCGAGCTCATTTAATAGAGTCGTTGCGGTCGAGCGGAAGCCGTGTGGAGCTACTGTGCCTTGTGGATAGCCTAGTTTGTCGATAATTGTTTTCCTGAGGGTGTTGTCGCTGATTATTCCTGATTTTGCACGGTCAGATGGGAATAGGAACTCACTATTTGATGTGTGTTGTTTGAGTTCGTTCAGTAATTTTTGGGCTTGAGTGGCTAGGGGGACTATGTGTGGTCTGCCCATCTTCATGCGTTCTTCTGGGATTCTCCAGAGATTATCGTCAAAATCAAATTCCTCCCAGCTGGCTTCTCGTAGCTCTGTAGGGCGGACGAAGACTAGGGGAGTGAGTCTTAGTAGGATGCTTACTAGGGTATTGTCTTTGAAATCGTCTGCTTTGCGGAGGAATTCTCCTATTTCCTTGGGTGTTGTTATTGAAGCGTGGTGTTTTTCTTTGTGGGGTGGGGTTAAACCTTTTACGTTTACAGTGATGTCATAGTCTGCTCGTTCAGTTTGTATAGCGTAGAGGAATACATTGCTACAGTGCTGTAGAGCTCGTTTGATTGTTGGGGCTTTGTTGGTATTTTGACGGGTATTCTTCTTTAGATCGCTATTGCTGATTGTGTCTATCAATTTTCTGAGGTCTCTGGTTGTTACCTCTTTAATTGGTAGGTGACCAATTGTTGGGAATAGGTGATTCTCTAGTCTGGCTAGGATGCGGACAGCGTGTTTTTCTGACCATTTGGCTCTATATGTGTCGTACCACTCTCTGGCGATGTTTTCAAAGGTGTTTACTGTCTTCTCGACCACCTTTTGTAGTTCTTCTTTCTTTTTTACCATTGGGTCGATACCGTCAGCAAGGAGTTCTCTCGCTTCGTCTTTTCTTTGACGTGCTTTCTTCAAGGTAACGGCAGGGTACTTTCCAAATGACATTGTTTTGCGCTTGCCTTCAAAACAATAATCCATTTTCCAGAGTTTACTACCAGATGGGTTTACAAGTATGTATAGTGCTTCCATATCTGATATTTTGTATTGTTTGTCCTTTGGCTTGAGTTTACGTACTTTGAGGTCTGATAGCGGCATGTGATTTCCTTTTTGACGGTATTGAGATTATACCGTCAAAAATACCGTTAATATAGACGGATGTCAAGGGATTTCTTCGGACTGGGGTGAACAGGGGAATCTTGTAAGTGGTTGGTATAAAAGAAAAAACGCACTGGTATGAATCAGTGCGTTCTTGAGTTTGGTTGCCCCTCAGGGATTCGAACCCCGACCAAATGAACCAGAATCATCCGTCCTGCCGTTAGACTAAGGGGCAATATTTATGTCTAAAATATATTACAGAATACTAGACTTATGTCAATATGTATAAAGGCTTTTTTGTATTTTTTTCGTTATTTGAAAACTCTTAATTTAAAATAACTCCCACTGACTAGATTGGCAGGGGGAGTTATATCGTGTTATATACAGGCATTATTCACTACTTTTGGTGGGGTAGGAGGGCGTAAGCCTTGGGTTCTGTGTCCAGTATATATAATAATTTTATTTTTGCTCGGCTTCTAATCTTTTTGCCTCTTCTTCTGTATTTGTCTTGAGCATCAGCACTCCAGGGTTCTTGCCGATAAGGAATTGGAGTAATACCTGTGAGTCAAAACCTATATTTTGTTCGATACTCTTGAAATCAGTAATATTCTCAACTACGTTCTGGTTTATCAGCTTTAAGAGTATACCTCCAGATAGACCCTTGTCAAATGCATCAGTTCCCAGAGCTACGTCACGAATAAGTACACCACTCATACCTTTATAAACCTCTTGTTCTTCAGGGGTACCTTGTGATAGAGGTATGACTGTAATGCCAAGTTTGTTACTCCTGTACTCTACTCCAGCTGGAGCCATTGACTCTTGTACCTCTTCTTCTTCAGGGACACCCATCTTCTTAGGCTGTTTGGCAATAGTGATTTGGAGGGTCTTTTTCTCTCCTCCTCGCATAATTAGTACGTCAACTGTATCTCCTACCTTGGTGTGAGCAACAAGGTTCTGAAGCTGCTGCGCTGATTTCAGAGGTGTACCACCGTAATCAAGCATAATATCACCCATGCGCATACCGCCTTTGAAAGCTGGAGTGCCTGGGTATGGTTGCATAACTAGTACTCCTTGAGTGACTCCTGGTATCGCTGCTCCCATATCTGAGGTAAAGTCTCGAATTGCTACTCCAAGGTAGCCACGGGTCACGCTACCACTATCCATAAGCTCGCTGATGACCTCTTTGGCCATATCAATAGGGATAGAGAAGCCAACACCGTCGGAGCCACCTGAGGCTGACGATATTGCTGAGTTGATACCTATTACTTCACCGTCAAGGTTGAACAAAGGACCTCCAGAGTTACCCATATTGATAGTTGCATCAGTTTGGAAAAAATCTTTATAAACTATATCTTGAAGTTTTCCACCAAGCTGGCTACGGTTGGTGGCTGAGATGATACCTGCTGTTACACTCTGCTCTAGCCCAAATGGAGCTCCGATAGCAATTACTAGATTGCCTACTTTCATATTTGCTGAACTGCCAAGTACTGCATAAGGAAATTCGATATTATCTGGATTTACGATCTTTACCACTGCAAGGTCGCTCTTAGGATCTGCACCAACAACCTCTCCCTTGAATTTATCGCCATTTTCGAGATTTACCTCTATCTCGGTTGCTCCGTCAATAACGTGGTTGTTCGTTACGATAGTGCCTTTTGAATCAATAATTACACCACTGCCCATACCCTCAGCTTTTTGAGAACGTGGGGCATTTCCATTGTTTTGGAATTTCTTGAAGAAATCCTTCATTTCTTCTGGCATATTTGGCGGTAGATCTGGAATGCTTTTTGAAAGATCTATCTCCTTTACAGTTTTAAGGGCTACAACTGTTGGCTTGCTCTTTGCTGCTATTTCTGCGTATGCATTGGATAACGCTTTAGCAATTTTTATGTTTTCGCTCTCTGCTGCTTGTATCGACGAAATACTAAATAAAATAACAACCATGGCGATGATCGCTATTACTTGTTTTCTAACTTGTGGCATATCATTAATCTCCTTATACATATATATAATAATATCATATATCTGATTTTAAATTACAGTTTGCAGTTGTTATTTACTGTTAAAAATAAAATGTTATATACTACCATAAACTATCATTAATGCTCTCTATGTAATCTTATGTCATATTATAACAGCACTCCTTTTATTTCTTACTATATTTTTTAAATTTGTCCTAGATTTATTTTTAAACCTGTTAAAGTGAGAGAAAATTACTATTTTGAGTGGCTATACTTGAGTTTTTTGGCTTATAATTGCTTGGTAAGTAGGCAGAATAGAAAAATGGGTGTAGCTTATATAAAGCCACACCCATAAATAACAATTAATGCTGTTATGTTATACTAAGAATCAGTCGTAAAGTAGACCCTTGATGTCAGCGTTGTCCATGTTTTCTGCTGTGTAGAATTTAGCACCTGTATCAATGTCAGCAACTGGTTCACCTTTGTAAGCTTTGTATGCAAGTTCAACTGCTTTGTAACCGATTGAGAATGGATCCTGAGTAACTGAACCTAGGAAGTAGCCCTTACGAACTGCATTCTTTTGACCAGCACCAGCATCAAAACCAATAACGATAAGACCCTTGTACATGTGACCTAGATCTTCACCATCATTAGTAGCTGCAAGTAGACCCTTAACAGTAGCTTCGTTTGAGCAGAAGATACCAAGAACATTTTCATCTTTAACCTTGTTAAGAACTGCTGTAGCAGATGCCGCTGCGTCTGTAGCTGCTGCAGATGCAGGAACGATCATATCAAGGAAAACCTTCTTGCCAGATGTTGGACTATCTGCACTAATGTATGCAGGGTTACCAATAACTGCGATATCATCTTTTGTTAGATCTGTTTCTGAAACGATTAGGTCAATCATTGTGTCTCTGAAACCTTTACCACGGCTTAGAAGAGATTCACCAGAAGCATCCTGATTCATGATAACGATTGTTACAGGTTTAGCTTCTGTTGCTGCTGCAATTTTGTCTTCAATTTCCATGAACATCTCTTTTGCACCTAGACCAGCTGCATTGAAGTTGTCTGTTGAAGCATTAGCGTAGATTGATCCCTTTGGAGCATTTGGCACACCTGAGTCAAAACCGATAACTGGAATACCCTTGTCTAGACATTCTTGAAGTTGGTCGATTACAGCTTCAGTATTGAGGGCTGCAAGAGCAATAGCTACTGGATCCTTTGCCATTGCGCTGTTTAGCATTTCAACCTGAATCTGAACATCACTTTCAGATGGAGGACCTTCAAAAGTAACATCAGCACCAACATCTTCAGCTGCCTTGTTCGCTCCTAACTTAACCTGTTGCCAGAAATCATGCTGTTCACCCTTAGATACTACTGCAATGTAAGGCTCTGCTGCTGAAAGAGTAGGTGTCGCTGCAAACGATAGCGCAAATAATGCACTAGACAAAACGATAGAAACACTTTTTCTCAAATTCATAATTCAGTCCTCTATAAAAACGTAGAAAAATTAATGCTCATTACTCAATAATGAGCCAACAAAATACACACATATTATTTAATAAAATACTGCTACAAACATTTGACTTAAATTATTTATTACTACTTGTTCTTCTTGTTCTCTTCATCAAAGAGGCGTTCTGCTTCGAGCTCTTTAGCTCTTTCTGAAATCTTCTCTTGCTTCTCTTTAATTTTGATCATGCGGACGCTTTCTTTCATCTCGCGCTTCATTTTGGCGATTTCTTCAGCGCTTGCTCCTTCGGCTTTGCGTCTGAGAATTCGCTGGCTCTCTTGTTGCTTGAATGCAGCAGCAGCAGTAAGAATTTTAACTTGAGATGCTTTTTTGTTTCTGTATACATCAAGTAGTACCGCACCAACTACAACAACACCTGTGAAGAATGTCTGCCAGTGTGCCTGAAGATCCATTGATGGTAGCCCAGCTCTAAGTACACTCATGATGAATACGCCAATCATTGTACCCATAATTGTACCAACACCACCAGCTAGGGATGTACCACCAATAACTGCACCGGCAATAGCATATAGCTCAAAACCCTGACCACGAGCTGGCATAACTGTCGTGTATACTGCAGCAAACGCAATACCACCAATACCTGCACAGAAACCACTGATGACGTATGTCATCATCTCCCACTTCTTGACATTAACACCTGATAGTCTAGCAGCTTCTTTGTTACTTCCGACAGCAAAGATAAAACGTCCCATCTTGGTTTTTGTCAGAATAATATAAGCAATTATGGCAGTTCCGAATAATATTATTGCACCTGTGGGTATGGATTCTCGTTCCTCTGTTAGATATTTAAAGCAACTTTTAAACCAGCCGTCAGCTGAAGATCTAGTAGGGAATGTTGCACTACGAACATTTGATACAATTGAGCCTATACCCATCGACATCATCATCGTACCCATTGTCGCAATAAAAGGGGGTAACGCTAGTCGTGATATCAGTAAACCATTAAAAATACCGAATAATATTGCAACAACCATGATAAGTAAGAGTGCTAGTTCAATAGGCCAACCCCATGTCTTGTAGGCTGTACCTCCGATAATTGCCGCACACATCATTACTGTACCGATTGAAAGGTCAATACCACCTGTAATGATAACAAAGGTCACACCAATTGAGATAAAACCAATATAGTATGATGAATCCAATATATTTACTAAAGTACTATATGAGAAGAAATTTCTTCCTGAAAAACAAAAGAATACGTAAATAATAATTAAGGCTGCCAGTGCTAAAAACTTCTGTAAGCTACCTCTACTTTTCTTTTCAACCGATGATTTTTTTTCTAGATCCATTTATTTTCCCCTAAGAGTTGCAAGGTGCATGATCTTTTCTTGATCAGCATCTTCAATATTCAATTCGCCTGTAATTTTACCTTCACACATTACTACCACTCGGTCGCTCATTCGAAGCACCTCTGGTAGTTCAGATGATATCATAATGATCGATTTTCCTTCTTTTACTAGTTCGTTCATTAGAGCATAAATTTCACTCTTTGCTCCTACATCAATACCTCTGGTCGGTTCATCAAAAATAAGAATTTCGCTATTCTTGATCAGCCATTTTGCAATAACCACCTTCTGCTGGTTACCACCGGAAAGGTTTCTGATAAGCTGATTAATAGAAGGAGTCTTAACGTTTAAGGCCTCAATATAGTGATCTGTAGCCTTTATTGCTTTTTTGGAATCAACAAATAATGATTTCTCAAAATCGTCGTACGACGCCATGATTGCATTGTCAATAACACTCAAGTTGACAGCCAAACCAAAGCGCTTGCGGTCTTCTGAAAGGTAACCAATACCATGACTAATTGCGTCCATAGGTGTACGAATATGTACAGGTTTGCCGTTGATCTCTATTCTTCCCGACTGGTACTCATCAGCACCAAAGATAGCTCTCATGGTCTCTGTTCTACCTGCCCCCATCAAACCAGCAAAGCCAAGGATTTCGCTTTGGCGTAGATTGAAGCTGACATCTTTTACCATCTTACCTGCATTCAGTTTACTAACTTTGAGCACGTTTTTAGCATTGGCTTCTACATGACTTTCTGTCTTTGGCTCTTCAAATATAACACGCCCTACCATCATATTTACAATGTCGTTCTTGGTTAGTTTGTCGGTGTCACCGACACCTGCATTCTCACCATCACGTAGTACAGTAATTTTATCTGTGATCTCACCAATCTCATCCATTCTGTGGGAGATGTAGATCATTGCTACACCTTTGGATGCAAGGTCTCTCATTATTGTAAAGAGTTCGTTAATCTCTTTGTCTGTTAGAGCTGCTGACGGTTCATCAAGAATAAGGATCTTTAGGTCATGTGAGACTGCCTTAGCAATTTCAACCATCTGTTGCTTGCCGACTGTCAAGTCCTGCAAGAGTTCTGTTGGATCAATGTCGACATTAAGAAGCTTTAGAAGTTCTTCTGTCTTTTTGTTCTGAGCTTTTTCATCAAGGAAAAGCCCACTTGCTGTGGTAGATTCTCTACCGATGAAGATGTTTTGCGCTACAGTAAGGTGCTCCATCATATGAAGTTCTTGATGGATAATACCAATACCCCATTTTAATGCATCTTTAGGGTCTGTTGGGTTGAATAGCTTGCCATCAACAATAATTTCGCCAGAGTCTTTCTCATGGATACCTGTAAGTACCTTCATTAGAGTTGATTTGCCTGCTCCGTTCTCTCCAACAAGAGCGTGAATGTCACCTTCTTTCAGTTCGAAGTTTACCTGTTTTAGGGCATGGACACCAGAAAATCGCTTGTCGATGCCTTTCATAGATAGGATTGTTTTTTTCATAGTGTTTTCTTATTTCTATTTATTATAAACTAAAAACGTGCGAAGTAACTTTGTATCATAATCACAAGTAATTTTTTTTTCAAGTTAAAAAAAACTTGAAGAAAATATAACTATTTGTGTCGAAAAAAATGAGTGGTGTAAGCGTAACGATACTCAGCCACATGTAATCTACACCAGTAATCAGAGTTACGCAATACGCATTTTGCGAAAGACTAGTATTTTTTTGCGAATACAAAAGCTGTTGCTTGTATATTATTGTAGAATTGAACAAACAGTGTCAAACCTTGACTATCTCTTCATGTAGTAATGTAATAGCAAGGTCTAAATTTTAAATACGTTTGATCAATAAATACTAATAATGCGCAAAACTCAGATTTAATCTTGAAACATACCTTCAATCTACATCACAAATATTAGTTAAGCAATATAAATTTCATAAAAATGTCATTTTTTTTTTGCAAATAATGATTGTAAAGTAATAACTTTGTCAATTGTTAGTTGTGTTTTTGTTGACATTGATGACGTATATTAAATAGATGTTTACTGAAAAATATGTGAATATTTAATTAATATAACTCGGAGTTTTTGCGGTAAACATGGTTGTATTTTAATAAAGTCATCAATTACAGTATATACCATGATTTTTTATAAAGCTATAGATAAATATTGAATTAATATGGATAAAAACGACCTTTGATTGCTGAGATGTTTCTGGTAAAAGTTCTAAATTGCCATTATTTATCAGTAATTGTAATAAAATTAAGATATTTATGCAGGATTTTGATTTTAGACTGTTACGGTTATGGTCTTATTTAAGTCCATTTAATTATGCATAAAAATAATTGTTTTGAGTGCTTTTGTTTGAAATTTGCCTAGTTATTATGTTGTTTATGGTTTTGAAGTGCTATTATAATGTATCAATAGAAATTCGTTGTTGTTTAAATTACTTGATGCATTAGTGGTTTGTTTGTATCTAACTGATTAAGGTACTCGCAATAAGTATTCTCTTTATATATCTCTATAGGAGTTACTAGCGCTTTATTTCTTGCAAATGACAGGAAAGTCTGATACTATCAGGTATTCTATTATAGTATATATTGTTATATTGATGATTTAGGAGTATAATATGATTGATCTGCATACGCATACATTCTTGTCGGATGGAGAATTGTGTCCGGCTGAGCATATCAGGTGGGCAGAGGTTGCTGGTTATAAAGCTTTAGGATTTGCTGACCATGTTGGGCTTGCAACAATTCCCGTTACTCTTCCTGTTCTTATCGAGGCTGCTAAAAAAGAGAATGAACTTGGGAACATGAAAGTATTAGCTGGAGTAGAATTGACCCATGTACGTCCAGAGCATATAAAGGAAGGGGTTGAGCTCGCGAGGTCTTTAGGAGCGCAGGTGGTTATTGTCCATGGTGAGACTATTGCTGAAGATGTAAAAGAGGGCACTAACCGGGCAGCTATAGAGGCAAAAGCGGATATTCTTGCACACCCCGGACTAATAAGTGAAGAGGATGTAATACTTGCTGCTAAGAATGGGGTGCGTCTTGAGATTACTGCGAAAGGTGGGCACTCTCTATGTAATGGGTATGTGGCCAAGCTTGCTCAGGAGTATGGTGCGCAGATGATATTTGGTTCTGACTCGCACTCGCATACACAGATGGCTACTCTAGAGTATGCTTTCAAGGTTTTAAAAGGAGCGGGGATTTCGCGTAAGGTTGCTGAGGATATGTTTACTCAAGCGGAGAAATTTGTTAATAGTGTTTTTTAACATGTAGATAAATATTTGATTAGTGGAGAAATAATTTGATTCGTACAAGATTTGCGCCAAGCCCTACTGGTAATGTTCATATAGGTAATATTCGCGTTGCCATCTTCAACTGGTTATATGCAAAAAGTGTTGGTGGTGAGTTTGTTATAAGGGTTGAGGATACCGACCTTGAGAGATCTACTCCTGAAGCTATTGAGAAGATGTTTGATGCGCTAAAATGGCTTGGTATTGATTATGATGGGGAGCCTTTCTATCAGACCTCTGCTGCTGATACTCATAAGGTAGCCGCAGCAAAGATGCTTGAAAGTGGTATAGCTTCTAAGAGTGGTGAAAATGAACCGGTTTACTTGAGAATTTGTAAGGAACTTTTTGATCCTTCATTCATTACGGAACCTCGTGATAATGCTGAAATTAAGTGGAAAGGCGGGGAAATAGTAGCTGATAATGAGACTATATTGCATACTGTTACCTCTCCTAATAGCGGAGATACCTACAAAACCCCAGTAAACTGGGATACTCTAAGTGAATCTGTTCTTATACTTGAAGATGGTAGCGAGGTCGCTGGAGAAGAGGTACGTAAAAAACTCGGAAGTGAGCAGGTCGCTCTTGCTAGCGTAGCAGGTGGTACTGTGGCCTCTGTCCGCTTTAAAAGGCGTTATGTCTTCTTCGATGATCAGGTTCTTGGAAGGTGTGAGAAACCAGTAGACTCTCTACGTAACTTAGTCATTGTCAGAAGTGATGGAAGTCCAGTATTCCATATTGCAAATGTTATTGATGATGCGACTCAGGAGATAACACACATTCTGCGTGGTAATGATCATGTTGAGAATACATATAGACACCTATTCATATATAAAGCTTTAGGGTTTACTCCGCCAAAGTATGGACACTTCCCTATGATTGTAAATGCTAAAGGTAAGCCTTATTCAAAACGTGATGGTGATGCGTATGTAGGTGACTTCAAAGAGAAAGGCTTCTTGCCACAAGCTCTCTTCAACTTCCTCGCTCTTTGTGGATGGTCTCCTGGGGATGATAGAGAGATCATGAGTAAAGAAGAGATGGCTGAATTATTCAAACTTGAAAAAGTGAATGCTTCTGCTGCTCAGTTCGATCTCAAGAAGCTTGCTTGGATGAATCAACAGTATCTCCAGCAGATGGAGCTTCCTGACTTTGTCGCTCTTCTCAAGCATGAAGCTGAGCGTGTTGGTCTTGATCTCCTCTCAAGAGGGGATGCTTGGTTTGAAAAACTTGCTGGAACTCAGCGTGAAAGAGTTTCTCAAGTGGCAGACTTTATTGATAATACTACCTACTTCTTCAGTAGTGATTTTGAGTATAACCCTAAAGCGGTGAAGAAGAATCTTCTTAAAAATGATGGTCAGGGGCTTGCAACACTCAAAGAGCTTGGAGAATTTTTGAGCGGTATTGCTGATTGGGATGATGATTCTATAGAGAAGAGCTTGAATGAATTTGCCGAGAGTCGTGAGCTGATGATGGGTATGGTTGCGCAACCTCTACGCATCGCTTGTACAGGAGCTACTGTCAGCCCAGGTATAGGTGAGACTCTAAATTTGATAGGAAGAGATGAAGTTTTAAAGCGTATCGATAAAGCGCTTGAAGTAATCAAGGTTGAGGGCTAGTCTCTAGTCAACTCAGTATATTTTTACGTGGGGCAGTCTATTTGTAATGAATAGGCTGCTCGAATAATAAATAGTAGAAGTCGCAAGGTTACTTGGTTCGTATCAAAAAAGGTATTTTGACTGCACAAATTCTTGTCTAAAAGACGATAATAGGGTGACTAGTTTTATGTTATTCTATTATATTATCAAAAATAAGGACTTATATTGATGAAAGAGGAAAAACCTTACTCCATTATAAGTAAGCCTGGGGCAGGTGTGTTTTTTACTTGGATCGCACTGTCTGCAGCAATATTCTTTGGCGCATACTCAGTCAGAATTATGGATATGTATGATACAGAAGTCAGTAAGAATAATGAGTTACAGAGTAGAGATAGAGAGTTGTCATTTCGACTAGAATTAGCGTCTGCGGAGATAAAAAAATCTGCAACAACCCTTGAATGGTCGAATGTTGAGGTTAATAGACTCCGTGCACAGAATGATGAAATTGAGCAGAAAGTAGTGAATATGAGAAGACTACTTTATGCAGCTATTAAGAGAAATCAAACTATGGATCTGGCTGAGGTAACCGGAGAGAATGAGCAAGAGTTGACAAGTGTCTCCCCAAAAGCATCGAAAGTCAAAAGCGATTCTGCTTTGGACATACCTGAGGTTGATGTGGATGATTCATTAGGTGAGGAGATCATTCTCCCTGAATTGACCAAGGGGATGAGT
The DNA here is from genome assembly GCA_965140405.1 of Planctomycetota bacterium. GTDB lineage: Bacteria > Planctomycetota > SZUA-567 > SZUA-567 > SZUA-567. The sequence goes on along the minus strand of OZ223208.1, from coordinate 2,818,030 downwards.
AAGAGTGATATTGATATCAAAGAGATAGTAAAGAAGAGCTCAGACCTTCGTGATAAATCTAGTGAAGTGGTTGCAAAAGTCTTGACATATAATCCAAGCAGTAAGAAGGTCTTTATAAATCTTGGAAGGAGTAATGCTGAGGTTGAAGAGGGGAACAGATTTGCTATCTGGAGAAATGGTAAGCATGTGACTGATATCAGAATTGCTCAGGTGCATAGTGTGACAAGTACTTGTGAAGTTATAAGTCCAGTGCTTGTGGGAATTAGAGCTGGTGATGTGGCTGAGATGGTAGATGTTTCAGCATTCTAGTAGCTGTCATTTTATTGGTGGTTAGACGGTAAGTGGATAAATAGCTACGTTGATTATAAAAAGTGATTGTAACTAATGATACTCTTTGATCGAATATTTGGATTATTTAGCCATGACATGGGCATTGATCTCGGTACTTGTAACACCCTTGTGTATGTTAAGGGTGAGGGCGTTGTGCTATGTGAGCCATCTGTTGTTGCTGTTTGGAAGGGTACAAATAATGTACTCAATGATGGACAAGCGGTAGGTACTAGAGCTAAGATGATGGTCGGACGTACTCCAGGAAATATTGTTGCTGTTAGACCTTTAAAAGATGGTGTTATCGCTGATTTTGAGATTACAGAGGCAATGCTCAGATACTTCATTTGTAGTGTACATAACCAGCATAAGTGGGTTAGACCTAGGGTTGTGGTATCGGTTCCTAGTGGAATTACCGAGGTTGAGAAGAAGGCTGTGACTATTTCTGCTGAAAGAGCTGGAGCACGGAAAGTATATCTAATAGAAGAACCTGTGGCGGCAGCTATTGGAATTGGAATGCCTATTGATGAACCGGTAGGTAATATGATTGTCGATATCGGTGGTGGTACAACAGAGGTCGCGATTATTTCTATGATGGGTATGGTGAATTGCGAGAGTCTGAGAGTCGCTGGCGATAAGCTCGATGAGGCTATTATAACCTATATGAAGAGGCAGCATAATCTTGTAGTAGGTGAATCTACTGCAGAGAGGATCAAGATAGAGATTGGAAGCGCTTATAAGCTTGAGACAGAGCTTACAACAGAGGTAATGGGGCGTGACCAAGTAAAAGGACTTCCAAGGTCTTTAACGATACGCAGTGAAGAGATTAGAGAAGCAATAAAAGAACCTGTTGATGCTATTGTTAATTCAGTATTGAATACCCTTGAAGGAGCTCCGCCAGATCTTGCTGGTGATATCTATACCCGTGGTATATTCCTTGCTGGCGGAGGAGCGCTTCTGAGAGGACTTGACCAGCTTATTACCAAAGAGACAAGAGGTATACCTGTTCACATACCTGATGACCCACTTCGCGCAGTAGTTAAAGGTACTGGGATATTCCTTGAAGAGCTTGATCATTTTGGGCCTGCTCTTGAGTCACAGCATGGTGAGAGGGCATAAAGCTAAATCAAGTTCACTTGACTTTTACTAGCATATATATATCATTTATTGCCAGCATAATTCTTATTGTGCTGGCAATTTATTTGTAAACATGAGCTTATTTAGAGGTAGAGATGGTTAGGCCTGTCTATCTGATAATAAATTTAAAATGAATACTGGGAGGTATTATGGGAGTAGGACTATATACTGCATTTAAAGTATGGTTGATGAGGATCTTCCGCTGGGGTGGAGGAGTACAGTTTATAGGTGAAGAAAAGCTGGTGAATAATGGTCCGGTAATTGTCGCTTCGAATCATAGTAGTTATCTTGATCCGCTACTTTTGGGATGTACTTATAAGAAGAGACCACTGGCTTTTATGGCTAGGTCAACTCTATTTGTTAACAAGTACTTTAGTTGGTTTATTAGAAGTGTTTTTGCATTCCCTGTTATGAGGGTGGAGGATGGAGGAAGCAGTAAAGGTGCATTAAAGGCCTTCTGCAAGAAGCTATCTGAAGGTAGAGCTGTAGTAATATTTCCTGAGGGTACGAGGAGTGATACTGGTAAGATAACAGATATTCAGGCAGGTGTAGGGATGCTTGCTGTGAGGTCACATTCACCTGTACAGCCTATATATATAATGGGTGCATTCTTCTGTTGGCCTAGAAGTCCAGGGATAAAGCTTCTTAGGAATTATCCCCTTAGGATCTATATCGGTGATGCGATATATCCAAAGGATAACCTTGAAAGATCAGAGAAGAGGGCCGAGCAGGACAGGATAGCGGATGAATTAAAGGCTCGTCTTCTAAAACTTGAAGAGCACGCTTGGAGTGAGTATCCTGAGGATCAGAAGAGACGATTTACTGAAAATACAACAGGGATGAGTTTTAAAAAAGAAGTACATTAGTTTTGTTGATATAGGCATCTCTTTTATTGAGGTGCCTATTTTTTATTGGGTTTTCTCAAAGGCCAAAAGACGCTTCTCTTTAAAGCATTAAATGTGAAAAGTATCGTGATTATGTGTTTCATGTGATTAAACAAGTGCTTTATAATAAATTATATTGTGTGTTGCATGGAGTGCCATCCTTACTAAGTTTATTCTTGCCTTGTCATAAGACTATTATTTATTATACTATCAAGTAAAAAGAATTAAAGTTCTTGAGTTGATGTCCGCTAATAAAGGTATCAAGCAAGGACGCTTACTGGTTAATCATGGACGAGTTTTTTGGATTTTATCCCAATTTCAGGCGATAAAATACTCAAAGAAAGGTCTTCTCATGTACGTAAGCGACGAAACTCTAGCACTAGCTTCCTCTAATAACACCACTACAGCCGAACCTAAAAAAGTTGAAGACAATGAGAGCAGTAGTGCGTTCTTTAATGATATGGTTGCATCTTTTATGGAAGAGCATACCAATAAACTCAAAGCTCTCTCAAAGTCAATTGAACTTAAAAACCAAGAAATAATAAGTTTATTCTCGCATACATACTCGCAAACCCAGATAATAAATTACTCTTTTGAGCAAAATACAAGTTTATTGATGTCTAATATTGAAGGGTATTTCTCCTCTTCTAGTAATTTTAACTCATCATTTGCAATCCTTGAGCATTGGTTATCTGAAGAAAATGCAACTAGAAAAACCTTGATTGATTATCTACTGGAGATTAGTGATAAAGACCCAGAGAAAGCGGCAGGTACTGTCAGTGATATATTTGATGCTCATAATGAAATACAGGATAGATTAGCATCAATAGCTGGGAGTTCTGCTAGTAAAGACTCTTATATCTCTAGTGCTCTTAAAGCTATTAGTATGGAAGTAGATACATTTGGTGCTGAAAATATTTTCGGATCTATAAGTATGGAAGTAAAGATGCAGAAGATGGAAGCATACACTGTTGATTCTGTAGAGGATTGTGAGCTAGTTGAGAACGGTGGAGATATGATTGAGTATGAAGGAAAGTATGTTAAAATTTCCATTTTCTTACATTTTGTTGATCCGGTCGTACTCGATCTTGATGGTAATGGAATTGATTTGCGATCAGTGCAGGATGGCGTGGTATATGATATTAAAGGTGATGGTAGTGAGGTTCAAACAGGTTTTGTGCAAGGTGATGATGCGCTTCTCTTCTTTGATAGTAATGGTGATGGGGTCTGTACTAGCGGTAAGGAGATGTTTGGTGATCAAGAAGGTGATGCTAACGGATTTGCTGAAATGTCTAGGTATGATGAAAATCATGATGGTGTATTAAACAGCGAAGATGCTATATATAAAGACTTGAAGGTCTGGAATGACCTTAATGGCGATGGGAAGTCTCAAGAAGATGAGATTCGTACATTGGAGGCTGCGGGGGTAAGTGAACTCAGCCTTGGTTATGATGATATCTTTGAAGATAATGCTGGTAATAAGATTACTCAGGATGGGGCTTTCACTCGTAATGATGGGACGCGGGGTAGAATGGTTGATGTACAGTTCCGCTATACCCAGCATAACATCTTTGATTACTAGAACGTAGTCAACTTTCGGTAGTTTACTACCGATATCCTTCCTCTCCACGGTCAAAATAATAGGGCACAAGTTCCCCCTGTGCCTTACACTCCAAAATAAACAATGCCATGCTATTGCCGCATGGCATTGTTTTTTTAATACTGATATGAATAAAAACTTTGAGATTACTTTTTTGATTGTTGCTACTTTCTTGTATTCGGGTTAAAATATATTTGTGTGAATACTACAACTGTGAAAAAAAATCCTCGTTTGATCGATATGTTGTTGGGGGAAGGGTATAGTGAATATAAATATGTCATTAAATATATATGTGCTAGTACTGCTCATTATTGTAGTTGTACTTTGCACTTTTATTATCAAGCTTAAAAAGTATATCACTCAACTAAAATCTGAAGTTGATGAATATGAAAGAAATGCCCATATCATTATAGATGGTCTTTCTGACGCGGTTGTTGTTGTTGACATGACGGGTATGATACATAGGGTAAACCCAACTACTGAAAAAATGTTAGGTGCTAAAAGTGAGAGTTATGAGGGGCGAAATATTGCTGAAATCATCTCCATGTATGATAATTATAATGGCATGTTGTGCTCTAATCCTGTACAAGAGATACTCTCAGATTCATCATTAAAGAATAAGCGGACAGTACTGTCTTTAAGTGATTCAAAGATGATCACTGTTGATATGAGTGTAGAGTTGATTTCTTCAAGAGTGGGTGAGCAAAAGTGGCTTGTCTTGGTTATGAAGGATCTTACCGAGCATAACAAAGTAAATGAGTACCTCCTTCAAGTTCAACGACTTGAGGCATTAGAGCTAACCTCGAGAGGGTGTGCTCATGATATTAACAATATGCTTGGTGGCGTGATCTGCATGAGTGAGGTTGTATTGAGAAAACTCGATGATAAGAGTGAGCTCAGAGAGTATATTACTAGAATTATAGAAAATTGTGACCGAGCAGCAAATACTGTAAAAAAATTGCAAGCAGTTGCAAGAAATACCGGTGATTTCTTTGAGAATGTTGATATTCACCTCTTATTGACAAAATTAGTTAAGTCAAATGATGTCTTTTGTATGTTTAGCCTTTCCTTAAATGCGAGTAATTCTATTGTATGTATAAATTCTGCAAGAATTGAGTTAGCGTTAACAAATATTCTTCTAAATGCTGTTGAGGCTGTTAGAGGGAGAGAACCTCGGTTGACTATATGTACTGATAAGGTAACTCTTGATGCGGAGTTTTGTAAGGATAATGAGTTGATACAGGGCTCACAGGGATTCATAAGAATTAAAATAAAAGATAATGGTTGTGGTATGAGTAAAGAACTACAGGAAACTATATTCGATTCATTAGCATCTACAAGTAACAGTCAACGGGGCTCAGCTGGTATTGGGCTAAATACAGTTAATAGGATTGTACATGAGAACAAGGGGTGTGTTTTTGTAGAGAGCGAGCAAGGTGAATGGAGTATATTTACTATATACCTACCTCTTCAAAGTAGTGGTGATCAAAATACCAGTTAATACTGTTTTTATGTTCGGTTTTTGTTTATATAATTTACTTGATTTATGATATTTTGTTCAGTATGATATATGTGTGTTTACTTTTTTACAGTAAATATAGTCATGTTTTTTTTGTGTAACAATTATATTGAAGGGGATTATTATGAGTTGGGATCTGCCAGTAGTCAAGGAACTTGAGAGTAGAAATATTGCATATGTGTCTTATGTTGGCAATTATATGGGCAATACTGGAATATTCAAAGAACTGATAGGTAAACTTTTTGCATGGGCTGCTCCAAAGGGATTGTGCTCAAACGGGGCAAGTCTGTTTTCTGCATACCAAGATGATCCATGTGTCACTCCTCCAGAGGAATTAAAGTTGGAGGTATGCCTTGAAGTGCCTGAAGGTACTCAACCCAGTGATGGTGTTGAGATAAAGGTTGCACCAGGGGGAAAATATTCTGTCCTTCATGCTGAGGTTAAGACTCCTGAGGAGTATGGACCTGCTTGGGAGAGTATTGTTAGTTGGATGGTGGAGAATAACCTTGAGATTGATATGTCTAGACCGAGTTATGAGTTTTATTTGAATAATCCTGAAGAGCACCCACATGGGCATCATATTATAGATATCTGTATGAGTACTAAGTAATCTTTTGAAAATAAATATGGGAGGCTCTAAAAGCCTCCCATATTTATTACTCAGACTTTTTACGGGCTACAAACTCTAGGTGAGCTGCATTTCCAAGCATTGCTTCCACAGAGTTTAGCTTCTCTTCTAGACGTATTATGCGTTCTCTTGATTCTTTGTCTTTCAGACAGTTTTGAAAGCGTCGAAGTGGAAGGGCTGTCTTACCAATAATTGATAGTACTTCAAGACCTCTAGCTTCACACATGCTCCGTATTTTCTTTGGTGTAAAGGCGGTAACTTCATACTGCTCTTTTGACTCATCTGTTACCCAATTTGTACGGCCGTTCTTTATAAATTTTTCCAAACCATCGATGTCATCTTCTTTCAAAAAGTGGAACATACCGCCATAAATATTGTCAACTGACATAACTATAGTACCGTTGGGACGTAGAATTCGTGTAAGCTCTTTGAGGGCTCTTTCTGGCTTTCCAGCGCTACCAAGTGGATCTCCTTGACCAACAATATAGTCATAGCTCTCGTCCTCTATCATCTTCATTGTTGCTATAGAGGTATGGTATAACTCTGGCTGATATGAAATATTTGGTAGCTTTTCAATCTTTTTTCTTACTTGATCTAGCATCTTCATAGATATATCAAGAAAATCGCATTGGTAGCCACTCTTGAATAAGCGCAGTCCCCATCTACCAGTACCGCATCCTACATCTAGGCACTTTGTTGACATATCTCTAGGGAGGTACTTTAGCATGTGTCTCCAGGTAATTTCGAAAACAGACTCCCAATATGGACTACCATCGTATATTGTGTCGTAGATACCTGCAACTCTGTCATGATACTTCTCAACTGGGTCTTTGTCGCGCTTTGCCATATTATTTGCTCTCTTTATTTGTTAGAGATGTTTTTTTATTGGATTCTAGCCACTTTACAGCAAAGCGCCCAAGATAATTGCCATATTCCTTACCATCTGCATCGATTAATGTCCAATCTAGAATATCTGATTCATCGAAGCTGATTGTTTGCCCAGGTCTATAACCACTGACGCTGTATAAATTGTTTGAAATTTGGCCCATTACTGTCGAATCCTTCCATAGATACGTGCGAATATATACTTGTTCGACATTGCCGTATTGGTCAGCTATTCTAATCGTAAGGTACAGTTTATTATCTTTTTTAAGACCGTTTAGAAACCTTCTCTTGACTTCTGCAAGGTCTTGCTGTGCCTTTAGTATTTCTGGTGCTATCGCTTCTTCGAATTTGTTGCTAACTTCGGATTTTACCTCAGTTGGTAGATCTTGTGTCGCTGCAAATACTGAGAAATGTGTAGTTAGTAACAATGTGAGAATAAGTAATCTCTTCATCATGATTCCTTTCATCTTTATAACGGTATAGTTTTATCCACTTTATTCGTATATCGACTATTTTTGCATACAATAATATATAAATTTGAATTTATGTTATATTTGATTGCTATTTATTTTATTTGGTTTTAAAATAGCATATTGTTGTTGTTTAAATTTTTGTTTTATTCAAATATATAGTTGAGATCGCTCTTGATAAGCAAAGTATTTAGTGTGATACCACAGGAATTGATAATTGTATACTCAATGCTATTCTTTTTAGGTGTGTTGAGTGTTTTTACTGGGTGGTATGTACTGTTCTATAAGAGGGTTCTTGAAAGTTATAATAAAGCGGAACTTTTTCGTCAGGCAGCAATTGATACTGCTGATATTATATTTATTAGAGGAGATTCAGGAACCGTACTATTTTCAAATAAAGCTCATGCTAGCTTTCTTGGCTATGATCATCAGTATATCGTTGGTAGGCATTCAAGTGAATTTTATCCTCAAGAAATTTGTGATATATTTGATGATATTGATAAAAAAGTCTTTGTAACTAGAGAGAAGCTAAGGTTTGAAATAACTCTACACAATAGGAAAGGAAGTATGCTGGATAGTGAGGTAACTCTCTCTCCTTGTGAATATGAAGATATAAAAGGGGTAATGTATATTATTCGAGATGTTCATGAACAGAATCGAGTAACAAATGCTCTTGTTAAGCGAGATAAACTCTTATATGCGTTGACTTGTGGAACTCAGAGTGTACTTGACAACTCTCAAGACTTTGACAGGGCTCTAAGTAGAGCATTGGAAGTATTTGGAAAAGGTGCTGATGTAGACATAGTTGTACTGGCTGAGCACGTACATACTGAAGTTGGCGAGGATAGCAGACATAAACATAGCTCCTCTTATAGAGTAAAAACTCTTTGGGGCGGGGATGATGATTTAAATAAGTATAAGAATGAGGTATTTCAAATAGTTTCTAGTGGAATTCGGTCGGATAATGTAATTGAACAGGAAAAAATTGTCTTTATTCATGTAGATCAAATTGAATTTTCAAATCCTATTGATTTTACTGACTCAAATTTGGTAGGTTTTTACGCTACAACAATTTTTTGTCAAGGGGTGAAGTGGGGAGTCCTGCTACTCGCATGTAAGGATATCAAGGAGAAGTGGGATGAAGAGAGTGTAGATGCAATCGAGATATCTGCACTACAGTTTGGAATACTTCTTGAAAGAAGGATGGTAGAGGAGTCTATTGAGACAACAGTGGAGGTTCTAAAGAAGAGTCAGAAGCGCTTAAATATGGCTTTAAAAGTAGCTGGGGCAGCTTCGTTTGAGTATGATATCTTCTTAGACAAGCTCGATATAGACACAACACTCTATGAAAAACTGGAGTATGATAAGAATTGGAGTATTGATTGTCTTGATGAATTGAAGGCGATAATTCATAAGTCTGATCTTCCAAGATGGCATGATAATGTCTCTGCTCTTTTAAGTGGTGAACTCTATCACGTTACGGGGGATATTAGAATAAGAATGAGTGGAGGTAGGTACCTCTGGATGACAATGATTGCAAGTGCGACTATTGAAGAAGGTGCTATTGTTGGAATTAGCGGAGTATTTCAGGATATTGATGAAAAAATGCTTCGTGAAAGCAGATTGTTTAACGCTGAGAAGATGGCATCAATAGGTGAACTGTCTACTGCGATTGCTAATAAGTTTAATAGAGTAAACAGAGAGATTTTAAAGGAATTAACTTTGCTTGTTAGTAAGTACAACTCTGGTGAGGCTAGTGATCCCAAGCAACTTAAGAATTTAATCGTTGCTCTTGAAGATTCAATTCTTATTGCTGATAACCTTGCTGCTCTAATTCCTAAGGATTCAAAAAGTATTGGTATGGTTGGTGTAAATAGACTGATTGAGAATATTGTAGGTATGGTGCGGAGTGATTTTGGAGACTCTGGAATTGATATTGAGACAAGCTTTGATAGTGATATACCGGATATTTTATGCCGTGCAACTGATATTATGCATACGATTGCCAATTTAATGATCAATGCTAAGCAAGCAATGGAGTTTTCAAATAACAAAGTTTTACGAATTGCTACATCTCTAGATGGAGATTCTATATTGATTAGTATTAAAGATACTGGCTGTGGAATTACTTTAGATAAATATGAAAGTATATTTGAGCCATTTTACTCGGTAAAAAATGGGCAGGATAATCCTGATGGTACTGGGCTTGGGCTAAGCGTTTCTAGATCACTAGTAAAACGAGCTGGTGGGTTTATAGAGGTAAACAGTGTTCCGGGTGAGGGGAGTGAGTTTATTATTGTTCTTCCTACAAAATCATCTGCGCATCTGTTTGATGAATTAATACCTCTAGGTTAGTTGTATTTCAGCTTAATAATGAGATATGGTTGTTATTAGTTATGTGGTATGCCTTAAATTGAAAGAGCCTTCTGGATAACCAGAAGGCTCTAATGATAATATACTTATTGTAGCAAACTATCTTAGTTCGTGTAGACTTACGCCTTAACAACCATTGCATCTGAAAGCTGCTTGAGAAGCTCTGGTTGCTCAGCAAGCTGATCTGCACCAGCTAGGAAGTCACGACGCTGTTGGAAACGGTTCTTAAGAGTATCGATGTATTCATCACGGTTTTCAACAGTATCTGTACTGTACTTTTCGTAGAATCCAGGAAGGATCTTATCAATGCTTTCCTTAGTAGGGATCTGTGCACCTGCAAGAAGATCCCATTCTTCCCATTCAAGCTGGCTGATAGCAACAGCTGTCTGAAGAGTTAGTGATGTACTTAGTTTAACGTCACGTAGATCTGTGTCGCTAGAATTCCACATACCACCACTGTTGAAGCAGTAACATTCAGCGCCACTCTCAAATACCTTAGTGAACGCTTCAACGTCTTTGTATAGTGGGTAAACACGGAATGGGTTAGCATATGGAACGAATGCTAGCTTTTTGAGTTCTTCTGCTGTTACATTCTCTGCCTTGTTACGCTTAGTGATTAGAGCTGCACCCATAGCTACTGCTAGGTTGTAGTCTGTGAAGCGAAGGATTGGAGGAAGACAAGTATCCTTCATAAGCCATACAAGAGCTTGAGGGAAGCCACACTTGTTAACCACGTCACCAACAAGGTCTCTATCGAAGATAGCACGACCGTTAGCATTACGTACTTCAAGGCCTATACACTTCTTAAGACCAGCTTCTTGGATCATACCAGTGTTCATTACTGATATAGCATACTTCCATTCTGGGTGATCAAGACCACGTTGGTCAGTTTTATCGAAGAGGCTTGGTTCCCAAACACGGCAACACATGTCGTCTGAGTCAATCTGGAATGCGTCATCGTGAAGAACAACCTTGGTAGTACCCTTAGGCATTGTACCTGCGTTGTCTAGGCTGTTAGTATGTGATGACTTACCAGTACCTGATAGGCCGAAGAATGCAATAGCTCTCTTGCCCATACTAGCAACTTTTTCATCTTCACAAGCGCTGAAATCGAATTCTTTAATACCACCGTGACATGCAGCCATACCAACCTTCATACCACTAGTCCAAGCAAGTGTAAGAGTACCTTTCTTACGTTCACCGAAGTAACGCATACCTAGGTTGTAGATAACATTTGCTGTTTCATCAACAAGTGCAAGCTGTGGGAAACCAACGTTAGCATAGAATGTGTCGTTACATGTCCATAGGTTATCACCGATAACAATGATATCAAGAATTGGAAGTTTCTTACTGGTTGCATACTTATCAGCAAGCTCAGCAAAAGGAGTAAAGTTAGTCAACCAACTAAAGATGTTTGCTGCATCAGTTTTAGCGTCACCGATAATTGTTGCTTTGATCATAAGATCTTCATCAAGACCAACAATTGCTTCAGCTTTGATTAGATCGCCACGGATCTGTAGATCACTTATTGCTTCGCGACAGTCCTTGAGTACCTTTTCTTGGCCATCTGCGTCAAGTTTGTTGAAGAAGCGGCGAGCATTAGCTGTACGTCCTACAATTTTACCATGGCAGTTGTTAAGAAGTTTAGCGCCCTTTGGAAGACCAAGACGTTCAGCTGCTGGTGGGTAGATTAGCATATCTGATACTGCAACGTCACCCTGAAGCATAGCTAGTTCATAAGCTTCTGCACATGTTACTTCACGTACTTTGTCACTTGCAAGAAGTGTTTCAGCAATAGCACGTAATGGTGGGATCTTTGAAAGGTCATCACGGTAATACTCGTAAGTTGATAGACTTGCCATCGTTTAAATCTCCTAAAAATGTGTGAAAAAAATACTGCAATATAAGGTTTACATAATTATTAAATTTTAAAATTATTATATAAGGAAATAGTGTACTGACTTGAACTAATGTTATTTAAAAGTTTTTATCAATAGTAGTGTGTCCTTAATTATAATCTTTACTTCTAACTTTATTATCATTAACTATTATTAATGAACTTATTCTAAAAAAAAGGAAGAAGCAAAAGCTTCTTCCTTAATTAGTAATTAACGTAATTGTGAAAGAAGGATACCAGCAGCAACAGCTGAGCCAATTACACCAGCCACGTTCGGCCCCATCGCATGCATCAGCAGGAAGTTGTGCGGGTTGTACTTCAGACCAACACCATTAACTACACGAGCTGCCATAGGTACCGCGGATACTCCAGCCGCACCGATAAGTGGGTTGAGAGGATCCTTTGAGAACTTCTTCATCAGACGTGCCATTAGAACACCAGCTGCTGTACCGAAGCTGAAAGCAATAAGACCAAGTACTAGAATGAAGAGGGTATTTGCATTTAGGAACTTGTCTGCTTGTAACTTCGAACCAACAGATAGGCCTAGCATGATTGTAACAATGTTGATAAGTTCGTTCTGCATACAATTTGCAATACGGTCAACAACGCCACTCTCTTTACAAAGGTTACCAAACATTAGCGCACCAATAAGTGGGCAAGCATCTGGCAAGATAAGGATACAGAGACCTAGTACGATAAGAGGGAATACAATCTTCTCTACGCGTGAAACGTGACGGAGCTGTTTCATCTCGATCGCACGGTCTGCCTCTGGAACTAGCGCTGTCATAATAGGTGGCTGAATGATAGGTACTAGAGCCATGTATGAGTAAGCTGCAACAGCAATTGCACCAAGAAGGTGCGGAGCTAGCTGACTCGCTACAAAGATAGAAGTAGGACCATCTGCACCACCGATGATACCAATTGAAGCGGCTTCCTTTTGAGTAAAGCCAATAGCAAGCGCACCAAGTAAGGTAGTGAAAATACCGAACTGTGCTGCTCCACCTAGAAGTGCAGTCTTTGGATTCGCAATAAGTGGACCAAAGTCTGTCATCGCACCTACACCCATAAAGATTATAAGTGGGAATAGACCATTAGTTACACCAGTAGTGTAAAGAATATGTAGGAAACCGTCACCCATGCTACCTAAACCAGCTTCAGCAATACCAGCCATTGGAATATTCGCTAGTATACCACCAAAACCGATAGGTAGTAGTAGTAGTGGCTCGAAGCCTCTGCCTATTGCAAGGTATACTAGTAGTAAGCCAACAAGGATCATGATAAACTGACCAACACCTACTGGGAAAATACCTTTTTGCTTGCTATCCTTATGCCCACTATGTAGAACATCAATAGCCGCTTGAGCTTTTGCAGCTGTTGTATCGCCATTTAGGCTTTCTTTGAGAACTACAAAACTCTCATAATCACTTTTTGCACGATCAAGAGCTTTTTCTTCCGAGAGTTCATCACCGTTTAAGAAGCCATAGATACCTGTGCTTTTATAAATTCCTTTGCCTTCGGTCTGTTCTTCTGTTGCTGCATCATTAGCCTGTACTGTTGAGGTAATACTTCCCCCAAAGACAGATATAGCCATGAGCACAAGAAGAACGAGAAGAGCCGGCTGGAATTTTTTACTATTTTTCATTTTAAGTAAAACTCCTTTGTTATTAAAATATTTGTCTACAACTTTTATCTTCATTCTGCCTCATGAAAAAATAAAGCAGAATGAATATAATAAATATGTAGTCAAAAACAGCTGACCCGAATATTAACCGATAGTAGCAAGAACCTGTCCAGCAACAATCTTATCGCCAGGAGCAACGTTTATTGCTGTTATTGTACCAGAAGTAGCTGCTTTGATTGGTGTTTCCATCTTCATTGCTTCGATTACAAGGATTTCATCACCTTCACTAACACTTGTTCCGGTATCTGCTGTAATACGGATAACAGCACCTGGCATTGGAGCTTTGATTTCAGCACCACCACCTGTTGCTGCAGGAGCTGCTGCGTTACCGCTAACACCTTCTGTAACATCTATATCATAAGCTTTACCGTTGACTGTAGCTTTGCCACCTTCAACAACAACTTCGTACTTCTTGCCGTTGACTGAGACTGTGTAACCACCTTCGCTAGTTGCAGAAGCAGCAGCACCAGAGTCAGCCTTTTTAGTGACTTTACGAACACCGATAACAGCTTCACCCTTGAGGTAAGCGATACCTTTTTCCTTACATGCAGCAGCAATAAAGATGTTCTCATCAGATAGATCTGTGATGCCAGCGTCTGTAAGCATCTTCTTAGCTGCGTCAATACCCTTGTTAGGATCTCTGTCATTGATATCAACTGGCATCTCAGTAGTTGGCTCAAGACCAAGCTGTTCACTAGCAAGCTTGACAACTTCTGCTTCTGGAGCAACCGGAGTCTTACCAAAGTAACCGAGAACCATTTTACCATAGCCTTCAGCGATCTTCTCCCAAGGACCAAACATAACATTGTTGAATGCCTGTTGGAAGTAGAACTGAGACACTGGAGTAACTGATGTGCCGAAGCCACCCTTGCGAACTACTTCACTCATAGCAGCTAGACATTCGTCGTAACGATCCATAAGACCATTATCACGTAGCATTTCAGTATTAGCAGTAAGAGCACCACCTGGCATAGGACTCCAAGGAATAAGTGGTTCAACAGCCTTAGCTTCTGGTTTGTCTGGGTAGTCTTTCATGCAGTCTTTGAATACAGCTTCTGCGTGGCGGATCTTATCTGGGTCAATACCTAGATCGTACTCTGTACCACGTAGAGCGTGCCACATTGTAAGAATATCTACCTGACACGTACCACCTGAAGCAGGTGTCATTGATAGGTCGATACCATCAGCACCAGCGTCAAGAGCAGCTTTGTAGCCACTAACACAGATACCAGCTGTCTCGTGTGAGTGGAATTGGATGTGAACATCCTTACCTAGGAACTCACGAGCTGCTTTGATTGTTGCGTATACCTTGCTTGGTACTGCTGTACCTGAAGCATCTTTGAAACAGAGGCTATCAAATGGAATATCTGCGTCTTTGATATCCTTCAGTGTCTTCATGTAGAATTCAACATCGTGCGCACCTGTACATCCTGGAGGAAGTTCCATTAGTGTAACACAGACTTGGTGCTTTAGTCCTGCTGCAACAATAGCCTTACCAGAATCAATAAGGTTGTTAGCATCGTTAAGAGCATCAAAGTTACGGATTGTTGTAATACCGTGCTTAGCAAATAGCTTTGCGTGAAGATTGATGATGTCACGTGGCTGTGAATCAAGACCCACTACGTTTGCACCACGAGCAAGTGTTTGAAGGTTTGCATCTGGACCCGCTTGCTTGCGGAATTCGTCCATCATTTCAAAAGCACATTCGTTACTGTAGAAATACAATGATTGGAAACGTGCACCACCACCTGCTTCGAACCAGTCGATACCTGCGTCTTTTGCCGCAGCTACTGCTGGCATGAAATCCTTAGTAAATACACGTGCGCCATATACAGACTGGAAGCCGTCTCTAAATGCCGTACACATGAATTTGACGAGTTTTTTTGCCACGATTACTCTCCTAATTAATTAATGAAAATGAAATATTACATATTTAAAAATATAAATTTATTACTCAATCATAAGTGGTATTGGCAATATGTTTAATCCAAAACTACCAAAACCTTAGCTCCACTATTTTGTGTGAGCTGTCATCGCAGCAATAGCAACTGCAATCTCTTCGTTTCCACTACTAGCTGCGGCTTTTTTCACAGTCTTTACCTCTGCATCTGGGAAGAGGTGACCAAACGTAGTGAAAAAACTAGCTGAGATTTTCATAAGAACTACAAGTACGATGAGGAATAAGAATACTCCACCCATACCTAGAACTAGCAATTCTAAGCCGACTCCTAGGACATTTGTCATAATTAAAACCTTTCTCTGTCTGTCAAATTAAATACAAATTCGTAAAATATATGCTAATTTATTAAATTAATATTATCTGGTAGATTATGAACCCAAGGAATTCCCCATTGAGTAAAACGACAACGTCTTATCGTTAATTATTCGGCTATCTCTCTACTAAATCTCTACAATATTAACATAATACCTAAATTAATCAATACTTATTTGTCGAAATCAATAATCTTTTTTTAGTCCCAGTAAATAATTACTGAATGCTAGTATGTTCAAATTTTCCGTATTTTCCTGAATATACTCAAAATTTCATTTAAAATTTATCCTGTTTTAGCATTTTTAAAAAGATACATTTATGTGTTTTTTTTGTTGTTTTGAAGTCTCTTTAAGATTGTCTGGTAATCAGGATAATACCTACTATAATATCTATTAATGTTAATAAAGAATTAGATATTTTAATTAGTTATGTTAGGTGATCTGTTGTAGGTGGTGCGCAAAATAGAAAATTTGTGGAGGATATTATGAAGCTAATGAACCCAGTATGGGTCGACTCTGTTGGGTCAACAAATAAAGAGGTAAAGCTTGGTGTGGAAAATGGAAGTATAGTCGATAGTGGGTACGTCTTTGCTGCAAAAGAGCAATTTGCAGGAAGAGGGAGATTTGATAGGGTATGGCTGACAGAGAAAGGGCAGAACCTTACATTTTCGATTTTGATATCTACAGCACAGTCTTTTCCTAAGATTGCAACAATACCAATGGCTACTGGACTTGGGGTTTGTAAGTATCTGATAAGTAAAGGAGTAGATGCAAAAGGCAAGTGGCCTAATGATGTACTTGTTGGGGATAATAAGATATGTGGCATACTATCAGAGGTAGCTGTATGTGACGGCAAGGATTATATAATCGTTGGTACTGGGGTAAATCTAAATTTGAGCCTTAGTAAAGCAAGTGAATTGGAGAAGCCAGCGACTTCTCTGTTGATAGAGACAGGAGTTGAGTCAAATCAAGAGCAAGAGTTGCTCAACTTGCTACCTTATATTGAAGAATCTCTGAGTATGTGGGAGGATGGAGGGTTTGAAGGTATAAGGGAGGAGTGGCTCAAAATTGCTTGGAAATACCATGAGGAGGTTGAGCTTGATAATTCTGGAAGTGTAATTTCTGGTGTATTGGTTGATTTTGCTGAGAGTGGGCAGATCGTATTAGAGCTTCCTGGAGGAGAGAGAAAAGAATTTTGGTCTGGTGATGTATCTATAAAGAGAGACCACTCACAGTGAGTGGTCTCTAATAGGTTAAATTGTGATACTAGATTTTAGTTCTTTGAGATACTCATTCCAAGTAATAGTGCTGTCCAGCCTGTAATGATGAAGTTTATTCCAACTAGAACTCCTATAATCCAGATTGAACCGCCTTGGATATCAATAAGAATCATTAGCCCAAGAATAAGTGTTACTGCTGCATTGAACATCATCCAACCCTTAGTGCTCTTGGTTCTTAGTGCCTCTATCATCAGGATAATTCCTTTGGCTGTAAAGAACCAGCCGACAATAAGCGTAAGAGCTATTATAGCCTTTGCAGGGTGGAGTAGTAGAAATACACCGGCCGCAACATATAATATGGAAACAAGTATTCCAACTGCGCATTTCATCTTTGAACCAAAGTGACTATGGAGTGCTTGGAAGAATTGTACGAAACCAGCAATAATAAATAGTATAGCTACAACCTTTGCCACAGCATCGCTTACGATCCACGGCACACTTAGCGCAATCATACCAAATAAAATTTGTAACACACCTAGAATAATGAGTACGGAGCGGCTTGCTCTTAGCTCTGGAGTGATGTCAATCTGTGTATCGTTGAGTGTGTTCATAACTTCTCCCTATTATTGTTTTAATTAAATCTGAAAATTACTACTATAATTGTTAACTATGCAGTAATTTGACAATAAAGTCAATTATAAAAGTGGTAAGAATCGGAATATCCGTATATTAAATAAATAGTCAGCACTACAATCTTATTGTAATGCTGACTATATTGGTGTGTCATATTTAAAATGCTATTGTTCTAGCGACTTCTCAATTGTTTCGAAGAAATCAGAAACACTCTGGCTCGCTGTATATCCAAAGCCGCCTATCGGCATGCCATTGCTACTTTCTAGAACTATTGTTGGGAAGCCCTCTATATTGAAAGCATTCATTACTACGTCGTTCTGCATTCTGATATTTTCAGGAAGCTCAAAACCTCGTGGGAAGTCTAGCTCTACAAGTATATAGTCCTTGGACTTTTTTGCAAACTCCTCAGTTTTAAAGATATTTTTTTGCATCTGTTCACAGTAACCACACCAATCACTACCTGTAAAGAATAGCAGGAGAGGTTTGTTGTAGAGTCTCGCTAGTTTCAGACCTTCAGAATAATCCTGCAGCCATTTTCCGTCATACTCAGGTTTGATTAGGTATGAAGAGATCTTTTGAGCAAGTTCTGCAGGTTGGAGGTGACTCTGTTCGCTAGAATATATCGCATCCCGTTTGGAACTTAGCAAGATGTATTTGGGGAATGCTTTGCTTGTAGATACTGAACTGAGCATTTTTTTCTGCGTTGGTGTTAGTTTTGAATAGTCAATTTTTGAAAGTACGATCTCTTTTCCTGAAGGAAGTAGCAGGTCGGGAGAAGAGAATGTCTGGTCAATATTATCCTTTGCCACTGGAGCGCTCTTTGCCTTGCTGTCATAGATACCTAGAAGTAATGGGATATCATTTGCTGCGCTATCTTTCATCGCTACAGTTAGGGATTTTTCAACCTTTAGGGTCTTTGGTAGTAACATCTCTACTTGCTTTATCCAGTTTGCGCCACCACCTGGCAGGTAGCCTATAGTTGTGAGTGCTTGTCCTTGAGGTGTAAAGAATAATGCCGTAGGGAAACCCTGTATGCCAAACCGTTGGAATAGTGCAACATTCTGCGCTTTTGTCTGTTCTGGAAGTTGGTGATACTTTGGGAAGTCTAGATATAGTTTTACAACATTCTTATCTGCCCATGCTTGAAACTCTGGTGTAGAGAATACTTCTTTTTTGAGCTGTGTGCAGTAGTGACACCAGTCACTTCCGGTAAATAAGGCTAGGATGTACTTGTTCTCTGCTCTTGCTTTGTTTAGAGCTGCACGCAGAGAATCTGTCCAGCCTTCTGGAGTCTTGGCAAAAGGAAGGTCTTGAGCTGCTTTGCCAGCATCATCTGTGGCAAAATCTGGTTGCTCTTGAACTGCTACAGAGTCGTTGTTTGGTTTCTTTTCTTCTAACGTTTCTGCTCTTAGGGCTGAGCTTGAATATAAAGTAATCATTAATAGTAGTGCTATAATTTTATTAGGCATTATTTTTGCATCCTTTCGGGTTTTTGTATCTTCATTTCATTATTACTTAATTATATAGTTATGTATAAGAATCAGCAATATCCTTATACTTAATTCTGTAATAAAACTAGATTAATCCTTCGAAATAGAGATTATATTATGATTACTGTGGGTAAATGACCAATAAAGAATATGCTGTCAATTAGCAAGTATTATGAATTATGATTTTTGGAATTACATCTTTCCGATTGATATTGTGTGAAAATTGTCAAGGACTATTGAGGTTAAACCGTATATAAGGGTGTCAAAGAAAATAAGACAGATTATAATCACTTTTAATATTTAATATATCGGGGGAAAGAAAATGAAATTATTCGCTGCGGGGGTGGCCTTAATTATAACAATCGTTATGACAGGTTGCGGAACAACAAACAATTATTATACAGATCCAGAAGCTGTAGAGGTTGGTAATGAAGTAGGTAATGCAGTATGTCAACCATGTCAGAATCAGATACCTCATAATCAATGCCAATATGGTGGTGGTATGCCTGGAATGGCTGTGATGCCGGTAATGCCTATGATGGTGCCTCAAGCAACTCAGATTGTAACTAGTTATGAAGAGGTTTACGCAACAGAGTATACAGCTAATGGTCCGGTTGTGAAAAAACAACTTATTCCTATTAGATCTACTGTACCGGTTGTTGCTCAACCAATGCTTATGAATACTCCTAATGGGTATGGCGCGTCGTATGGTGTGCCGATCGCACCTTCACAAGGTTCACAGCAACTGCCTACTATCATTGGTACTCCACCAGCACAACCTGTTGTACCTGGTATTGAGCAGCCTGTAGCTTGGTTTGGTCCTACCGCTGCGCCTAATTATTCCACTCAGACAAATTGGTTCTAGTAGAGCCGCTCAAATTTCTGAGGATAATTATATAAAAACAGGTACTCCTAATTGGAGTACCTGTTTTTATTATATAGGTAAGCAATACTAATTCTGTTGTTGCAAAGTAAAATGAAACTATGTCCTTTCATCGTAAATAAAACATCCACCCGCTATAAAGCAGAGGTGGATGGAGTAATTATTAGTAATATTAATAATTACTACTCTATTACAAGTACTTCAGATTCGTTGTTATTAGCAATGCTAGCAAAGCCGTATAGTTCTTCAACATCCTTATTTAACAGCCTTATGCAGCCATTAGATGCTTTGGTGCCAATACTCTCAGGTACTATCGTACCGTGAATCCCTAGCCCTGTCTTGCTGCCACCTCGCATTGCTAGCCATCTGCTACCTATTGCGTGGCCTTCTTCACCGTATTTATAAACTTTGCCAGTTTTAGGATCTGTCCAGTTTGGTTCAGCATCCATTTTGAATATCTCATAATGACCTGCCGGTGTCTCGGAATCAACCGCTCCGACAGCACATTTGTAGCGCTTGATAAACTTGCCATCAAGATACCACGATAGGGTGAAGTTACGCTTGTCAACCAAGACAAAGAGTCTACCAGGCATAACCTTGAGGGTCATACCTACCTTTAAATTCTTGGGATTTACTTTGTTGATATCAACGATAGAGCTCCAAGTACCTAGTCCGTACTCGCTGGCAATAGTACTAATATACTCTCCCGGCTCTACTTTATGGAATATTGCACCTGCTACCTTCACGGTTGGATCGAATACCAGTTTCTGGTTTAAATAAGTAAGTCTTGACGCAGTCTGTGCCTCGGTTGCAGGAGCCATAAAACGTGCTCCATCCATGCCGATAGCAGTTGAATATGCATCTCTTATTGATTCCCACTTGCTGAAATCTCGGTTTGATTCGACATACCAATAGTACCACGTATCAGCAAGAGCTAGTGCTGCGAGTCTTCCTGTAATAGTATTTGGGTAATTTTGATATGCTTTCAACCAGTAGTTTTGGGCTTCAGTCTCATTCTTAAGATATCTGTTGGCTAGTCCTGCTCGGTAGTATACATCTGGAGCTAATTTACCAAGTGACTCCGCTGGTAATGAAGTGAAGTCGGATAGGGATGAGAGTGCATCTGGGTAATCCTTCTCTGCCATTGCTGCATCTGAAAGTTTAATGGCATCAATAACGCTACCTTTGGTTCCTATGGTAGGTGTTGGGTCGGATACTGCTTCAGTAATTGTCTCTGTTACGACATCTACTGCGTCACTTGCTGCCGAGATTGTGTCATCGATTATACTGGTCTCTTCTTCTGTTACCGGTTCAATAGTGGTAACTTGGGATTGTTCTTCAGGCTCTTCTAGAATATTATCTAGGGCTAAATCATCATTGCTAAGAGTTGAAGCTTCGTTAGCAAGGTCAGGCTCATTTACAGCTGTCTCCTCGACTATATCCCTTTGGGGCTCTGGAGAAAGGGAGATGTCTAGGTCTAGTTCTGAATCTGTAGCTTCAGAGACTGTCTCCGCAGGGGCTGGGTCTGATTCAATGATTTCAACTACTTCAGGTATGTCTTTTTCAGAGGAGATAAATTCGCTATTTATCCAGTATCCCCCGGCTGATGCGCCAACAATTACAATTATTAATAGCAATGTGATCTTAAACTTGGAAATGCCCTTTTTTCTCGCACTACCAAGGCTGACGCCTGGATACATTTTTAGACCATTTTTCTCATCTTTATCACTCATGGGTACTTATTCCTTTTTATAGGTTTTTCAACTTATATTGAATATATCAATTTTAGAGATATAACCGTTCTATTTCAAACTAATTATTAAGTTTGAAATAATAAATAAATCAACAAGGAGTATTATGAAAAGGTAGTAGAAATAAAAAAGAGAAGTGGTCCACAGGGAGGGGACAGCTTCTCTTTTTTATACAAACTTATTAGTTGTATATTGTATAGCTAAGCAATAATATTGAGACTATGTGGTTGACCATCATCGTTTGGACCCATTGGCCAGTTTTCGAGGAGTTCGTCACCTTCTGGTTCTTCCGGGTGACGACGACGACGTTTCTGTTGTTTCTGCTCGTGGCCCCTCTCGTCATCATCTTTTATTCCATTATTCTCTGCTTGCTCTGTCTCTTCAACAACCTCTTCAGCACGCCTTGCAAGCTCTTCATTAAATGCATTGTGAGCCTGAGCGCTTGAACGCTCTATATCAACAGATCTATCCTGTATCTGACTTATGAAGCTCGCCTTCATTGCCTGATCACCTAGAATTATTGAAGACATATTCTCACCTCGCTAAAATGTATGCTTACTAGCTTACAGTTGTTATTGTCATAAACAAGCGGTACATCCTTCTCCAAAAAGGGTGCGTTTATCGCTACTATCTATATTCAGTATACTACCTTATATACTCCTTACGCAAGTGAATTATATACAATAATGAAATAATTTACTACTATTGCACGTGGGTCAATTGACGCTCAGTAAATTTCTCTTTGAGAAATTCGAGTACCTGAGCATGAATTTGGCTGACTCTACTCTCTGAAAGCTCTAAAATGTCGCCAATATCTTTCAAGTTGAGATTATCAAAGTAGTACATGACAAGAACCTGCTTCTGCTTTTCATTAAGACCTTTTATTGCGATCTCTTTGATCTCAGCACGTTGTAATTCTGTAAGAGGATTTGTCGCTGTAGCATCAGGAAGCATCTCAATTTGACCAAGTTCTCCGTCATCATCTTCGTCCCACTTGCGGTTTAATGATACAATGCTTTTAACTCGGGTATCCTTGATGAAGTCGTCGTACTGATCCATATTCATTTCCATCTCTTGAGCAATCTCTTCGTCGTCAGGAATACGGCCAAGTTTTGAGCTCAGAGCGTCACGAGTTCTCTCTAACTGGTGTACGCGTACCCTTACTAGGCGTGGAATCCAGTCTAGCCTGCGGAGTTCATCGATTATCTGCCCCGATATTCTCGAACTACAGTATGTTGAGAACTTTATCTCTCTACTTGGGTCAAATCTATTGATTGCATCAATAAGACCTAGTGTTCCCCAACCTATAAGGTCGTTTACATTGACATGGTCTGGAAGCTTTGATGCCATACGCTCAGCTGTCTGGTAGACCTGTGTCATGTAGTGTTCAATCAGTGAATCTCTAACAAGCTGAGATCTTTCTGTTACATAATCCTGCCAGAGTATTGCAACTTCTTCATCGGTAAGTGTCGATGGTGGTCCGTAATATTCGTTATGTCTGTTCATTGTATCTCCCTGTTGTTAGTAAATAACGAAATAATCATATAATTCTTTAACAGTACTAATAAATACTTATTTATAGATCATCTAGATCTGACGCGTCTACTCCAGGTGTACTTGAAAGTGCATTCAAATACAAACTCCTAGCACGTTCGCGCTTATCCTCTTCTTCACTCTCTTTTTCATCAAGAAACTCTCTAATAAGTGAAATACCCATTCTTGAAAGTATCATCCCAATGATGAAGAATCCAAAAATTATTACTACCCCTTGGCTAAACATCGAGATAACATCAGATGTTGAGAGGCCAAGAAGTCTTCTTATTATCCAAGTGGTTGCAAAAATCACGAAAGCCAGTAGTGAGAAAAATGCTGCAAGTCTTCTAACGACCATAATTTAAGCTCCTTTCTTAGTTTTTATTTGAGTTATAACCATCTATTATCGCTTCTATCCTGCTCTCAGTTATCAATTTAGCGAGATCTTCTCTTACAGCAGGATATAACCCTTGAGAACAGTTTGAACCGCTAGTAACATAAGATATATCAGTGTTTACCTTGCTTGCAATATTAAGGATCATTCCAAATGAGGCTGAGGCATCTATCTTGCTGAAAATAATTCTGTTGTAGTTTAGAGGCTTATAGCCTTCTATTATCGCTAAAGCTGTACGCTCGGTTATCGCTACCGGTAGCTGTAGATGGACTTCATCAACATTGGCAACTCTGAGCATTTCACAGAGCTCAGCAATCCCTACTTCATCATTGTGTGATACTCCACCGGTGTCAATAAGAACTAAATCCTTCTCTGACATGTTGTGAACCTCATCTGCCATGTTTGAGGCGGAGCTGACTGAAACTAGTGGTAACTGCATGATGCTGGTGAGTGAGCGTAGCTGGGCTTCTGCACCAGGGCGCTTAATATCTTCTGTGATTAGACCTACAGCCTTGTTCTGTTTTACTACTGCTTCAAATGCAATTTTGGTCAATGTTGTTGTCTTACCGCTACCGTTTGGACCAATTATAGCAATGACAGTAGGGCGGTTATTGGTTTTACTCATACAAGATGGACCTGATACGTGGATGTACTTGGCTATCTCCTCAGTAACGTGCTCATTGATACTTGATCTATCTAATATAGTAAAAGGCATATCTCTTTGGAGCTTTTCGACAATTGTACGAGCAGAGTTTGCATTTACTTCATTCTCGATAAGTGATTGGTAGCAGTCTAATAAGGCTTCGCCTACCTCAGGTATTGCACCACGAGCTTGGATACTAGTGAGACGAAGAATTTCGCTTCGCATCTGAGCCATCAATTGTTCTGCAGCATTCTCAGTAACTACCGTTTGATGCCTAGAAGGCTGAGTATCTCTTTGTGACGTAGGTGCATGCTCTCTATATTCATTCTGCTCAAAATGTTCATTGTAGCTGTCTCTTGATGGTTGACTTGGCTGTGAGGCCTCTTTGTACATCTCATATGGAGTCTTCGGACGATTTGTTGGAGCAGGGCTTCCATACGCTTGTTCAAGTAGTGAAGGGCTCTGTTTACTGGAGCTTTGCTTATTTGCATGCGGTTTGTATCTAGGGGTAACTTCATTTACCACACTTGGCGCTGCGCTGGCAATAATCTCAACAATCTCTTCACCACCACCGAGCTTGAAGAAGTTTTTATTCTTCCTGACCCGCTTCTCAATAATGCATGCGTTATCGCCAAGAGCAGCTTTTACCTTGCTTATGGCTTCTTGAACGCTTTTGCCTTGAAAAGTTCTGTGTTGGTTATTTGACATTGTTGTTATTTTTATTTCTACCTTATTCACTGAGTTTATATTCAATTAAACAATTATTAGAGTACTGTCTTTACCATTCCGACGCTCTCAACTTTGAACTCTGGAAGAACTTCGTTGTATGAGATTACTGCCAAGGTTGCTAGTGCATTCTCTGTCATGCGCTTGACTTGTAAGCGGATCTGTGGACTGGTAATAAGTAGTGCTGAGTGACCTCCTTGGAGCTGGATTTGAACTTGCTCTGCAATACCGTCGACGATCTTCTTCTGAGCATCAGGGCGTAGTGTCAAGAATGAACCCGCATCGCTGTGTTCGATACGCTTGCTAATAGTATCCTCAAGTGATGGGTCAAGCATTACTACATGGAGGACATTGTCTTCGGCATAATCATTACAGATCTGTCTTGAAATCTTGTTACGACAGTGAGCCGTAATAATTTCTGGATCACGGGTACGTCTACCGATCTCTGCCATAACCTCCAAAAATGCAGGAAGATTTCTAATAGATACTCTTTCACGTAGAAGATTTGCCAGTACCTTTTGAATGTCGAATGGCGATAGCGGTTCAGGTGTAACAGCTTGTACAAGATTCGGCATTGATTCTTTGACATTGTCGAGGAGTCGGCGTACCTCTTCACTTGTGAGAAGTTCGTGTGAGCGGCTTCTAATAATCTCGGTTAGGTGTGTAGCAACAACCGTCTCTGCATCAACCACTGCGTAACCATACTGTTCTGCTTTTTCGCGTTGGCTATCACTAATCCATACCGCAGGCATACCAAACGCAGGCTCAACCGTTTCAACACCTCTGATCTTGTCTGTAACAGTACCAACATCCATAGCCATAAATTTATCTGGTTCAATTTTTGCCCTAGTTACTGGGTTGCCTTGAATCTTGATAGAGTATTCATTAGGCTCTAGATCCATATTGTCACGAATTCTAATTGGTGGAACAATGATACCAAGCTCTTGAGCCATCTGTTGCCTGATCATTGATACTCTGTTGAGAAGACCGCCACCACCTGATTCGGACTGTGATACATCAACTAGTGGGACAAGACCATAGCCAACTTCTAGTTCCATTGGGTCTATTCTTAGGAAATCCTCTACCTTCTCTTCTGCTGGTTCGGCTTTTGCCGCTTCTTCTGCAGCTTTTGCTTCTTCTGCTTCTATCTGCTTCTTTGTCTTGCCAGCTCCTTGGCCCAAGCGCCACCACCATACTCCAGAAACTACCGAGATACTAAAGAATGGAATGAATGGGAATGGGGTCATCCCTAGAAGTCCTGTCAGTGCAATGCTGCCTACTAAGACACTACAGATCCCAAGTGCTTTTCTATGATTTATAAGCTGGTCGATAATCAGACCACCGAAGTCGTCACGTTTGTTACCACGAGTAACTAGGATACCTGAGGCAATACTGATAAGAAGTGATGGAACCTGACCTACAAGCCCATCACCGATAGTTAATTTTGTAAAGATCTGGCCTGCTTCTAAAAAGCTCATGCCACCAATAGCAACACCAATAATAAGTCCTGCGCCAATATTTACTCCGGTAATAATTAGACCTGCAACAGTATCACCTCTAACGAACTTTGCGGCACCGTCCATAGCACCATAGAAGTCAGCCATCTGTCTAATCTCATCACGTCGCTCTCTTGCCTCATCCTCGGTAATTACCCCAGCATTCAGGTCGGCATCAATCGCCATCTGTTGACCAGGCATAGCATCAAGTGTAAACCTTGCTGCTACTTCGGCAATTCTAGTCATACCTTTGGTAAGTACAATAAACTGGATAACAACTAGGATGATGAAGATTACAATACCAACAATAAAGCCGTATGCTTCGCCAGAGGAGCCAGTAACAAAGTTACCAAATGAATAGACGATTTCACCAGCTGCGTGGTCTAGGTCGGTTGGTGCATTGGTCAAGATTAGACGTGTTGTTGCTACGTTTAGAGCGAGTTTGTAAAGAGTAAGTATAAGTAGCAGTGATGGGAAACAAGTCATGTCGTTAGGTTTATCAATAAATACACATGCTAGAAGCACCATAAGTCCTAATGCAATATTAACACCTAGTAAGAAGTCCATTATAAATAATGGCATTGGGTAGATAATAATAACAATGGTTACGATTAGGAAAGCAGGGATAATAGACTGCTTGACACCACTGAAATTGTTCAGTATGCCTATAGCTCTATTCTTTAGATCCATTGTTGCTTCTGCCATAATCTCTATATATCCTTTTGTCTTTTATCACTATCAGTATTGCTGCTTATTTCTCAATCTATGCTGCTGGTGGCTTCTTATTCTTGAAGGAAGCTCTCTTCTCTTCATCAAGAACATGGGCTAAAATATCTGCAACTGCTTGGAACAATTCTGGTGGAACAGTGTCTCCTAGATCAAGTTGGTATAACTGTCTCGCTAGCCAAGGCTCTTGCCATACTGGAACGTTAGCTTCCTTGGCATGATCAATAATCTTCATAGCAATTTCATTCTTACCTTTTGCAACAACTTCTGGTGCTTGCATTTCAGGTTTAAATTTTAGTGCAACTGCATAGTGGGTCGGGTTTCTAACCACTACCTCTGCTTCAGGGACTTCTTGCATCATTCTTTGCTGCCCTAGTTCATACATCTTTTGACGTCGCTTGTTCTTTACCTCTGGGTCACCTTCTGCATTTTTGTGCTCATCTTTTACCTCTTGCTTAGACATCTTTAGTGACTCATTGTGCTTCCATTTTTGATATATAAAGTCAATAATACCGAGAATAAATAGAACCAGTGCCATGCGAAAAGCGATATCCCAGAGATTTCCTACTACATACTTCAAGATTGCACGGTGTTCTAAAAAAGACAGAACTACTGAGTCTCCATAAATACCTGATAAAAAATCATAGGCAACAATCATTAACAACAGTATTTTTGACATATTCATAAGGAGCATGACAAACTTTTTAGCGCTAAAGAGCTGTTTAATACCATTGATTGGGTTTAGCTTGTCAAACTTTATCTCTAATGCCTCCCAAGAGATAGTAAATCCTACCATGTAGACATTAATCCCAATCGCTGCAGTTACTATCATAAATAAAAACGGTGCAACTGCATATGCGCAGTACTCCAGAGACATAATTAGGATACCATCTATGTCTTGTGCTTCAGGTGCAAGCGTATTCGGTACCTCTTCGCCAATAATTCTAACTATTGCTGAGCCCATAGTGTCCTCCATCCAAGGACCTAGGAACCACAAAAAAATTACTCCAGCGAGCAGAATAATTGATGCACTCAGATCTTGACTCTTACCTACCTGACCCTCTTTGCGCGCATCAGCGGTGCGCTTTTGGGTTGGTTCTTCAGTCTTGTCATCAGCATCATCTGCCATAATTTACTCTCTTAAATCAAGATCAACCCTAATAGCCTTCGGCTGTTAGAGGTTGGTCTGGTGCCATATGGGCTATAGTATTAGATAGAATCTCTAGCATTTCATGCCATAAGCCATCACCAGCATTATCAAACCAAATATGACCCTCTTCAGCTCCAGCAAAAGCAGTACACACCCCAGGGATTAGAAGCATCACTGAGAGCAGGCCGAGCGTTACCCTCAGTGGCATACCAAATACCATAATGTTCATCTGTGGCATCGTACGGGTTACAAAACCAATAATAACACTGATGATTAATGTTATTGCAACTATCGGCATCGCTACCTGCATCGTTGCTTTGAACATCAACTCCATCTGCATTTCAGAACCTTCTATTACAGATGCTAAGAAGTAAGGGAAGAGGATATCACCAATACCTATGATTTCATAGCTTCTGTCTAGTAGCCAAATAATGTATAAATGCAGATTCAAAATTAAAAATACTAGTCCTGCAATCTGTGCCCAGAGGTAACCTATAAGTGAAACATTCAAGTTACTAAGTGGATCCATAACTGTCGACATAGCAAAACCAATTTGCTGCCCGCAGAGCTGACCTGCTAATTGTACTGAACCATAAATGATGT
Source organism: Planctomycetota bacterium (assembly GCA_965140405.1). GTDB lineage: Bacteria > Planctomycetota > SZUA-567 > SZUA-567 > SZUA-567. The sequence continues at coordinate 2,789,110 of OZ223208.1, read as the reverse complement.
TTGATAGGAAGCCTATGGCTACACCAATAATAAGTTCTTGGCAGACTAAAAAACCAATATCTGAAGCGTTTAAAATCATATTGCTATCCCAATGCCATGTAGTTCTGGCGGTAGGGTAGACAGTTAGCGTAAAGAAAATTGCTACTATTGCTTTGTATTTTGTCGGTATCTGCATAGAGGAGAAGAACTGCGAACTCATTACCATACCGCCCATTCGTGTTAATACTAGACCGAATACAAAGTATCCCATCAAAGCTTGATCTAGTTGTACGAATTGGCCAAATTCCATTGCTTGCTTCTCTCTATATTGTCAATCTAATGCTTGCTACTCGTATGCAGAGCAAACATGCCTCTACTCACCCCCCAGCGAGTAGGGACATGTTTGACCATAAATCTTCGGTATACTCTACTAGAAGCTGTATCATCCAAGATAGAGCAAGAAGAGTAACTGCCATTACAGCCATAAGTTTTGGAACAAAGGTGATAGTCATTTCTTGGACACTTGTAACCGTCTGAATAAGACTGATAAATACACCAACAACAAGTGATGTTAGTAGTACTGGCATAGATAGTAGTACTGCGGTAAACATTGTCTGTTGGGCGATATCGATTACACCCTGCACTGTAGGAATCATTGGAACTCCTCGTTTATATTTAATACTTCACAAAGTATTTATAACTAAGTTACGAAATCACATTTATAAATGCCAACATGTCTGGGGGGAAGCTTGTTACTAGTGCTTCCATTAGTAGTCGCCAACCGTCGACAAGAATAAATAGAATCAATTTAAACGGCATACTTACCATAGCTGGTGGAAGCATCATCATACCCATACTCATAAGAACTGAGGCTATAACCATATCAAGAATCAAGAATGGCAGATAAAGTAAGAATCCCATCCAAAAGGCTCTCTTCATTTCTGAGGTTACAAAAGCAGGCACCAGTACAAAGGTTGGAATGTCTGCAAGTTGTAACTCTGTAAACTCTTCTACTCTGCGGTTATTCTCGCCTACCCAGTATACTCCGCCATCATCCCCTTTTACTTGGTGTCCCGATACTCCCATAAAGAAGCGCACCTCTTCTTCTCCTTCATTTGCAGTCAAGCATGAGAACATGAACTCTCTAACAGGCGATAGTGTACGAGAAAACATCTCGCTTTGAGTCATCCTTTGACCAGTCTCGGGATCAAGAGCATCGTTAAAGTATGGTTTCATTCCTTCATCCCATGACTTCTCCCAAGTCGGAGCCATAATGAATATTGATAGTACAAATGCAATACCAACTAGGACTTTATCTGGTGGCATTGTCTGTGTTCCAAGTGCTTTTCTAAGGAAACTAAGCACTATCATAATCCTTAAAAAACAAGTAGTCACCATCAGAAGACCTGGCGCTAGACCGATAAAGGTCAAGAGAGCGACGATCTGTAGTACCGATGCTACTTGTGAAGGTGTTGTTGCTGCTGTTAGTGACCCTTCATCTATCGTTGGAAGAAATGATAGATCTCGTACTCCTTCTGGAATTGGCTGAGGTCCAGTAACATCGCCAGGTCCAGGACCTGAACTCCTAGCAGGAGGAAGATCGGCTGCTCCAGCAATTGAAATTGACATAAGTATCAGGGCAATAACAATTAGTAGGATATTTCCGATTAAAGTTGATTTTTTTATCCCAAAAAAAACACCCACGTCTGACGTGCCTGCCTTCTCTGTAGAGTATATGTTCTCAACTATTTTTTTCAAGGTATATCCTTATAATTTATCAGTATAAAATTCAATTTTTATGATTCAAGGTCTCTGATCTTTTTTATTCTTTCCTGTCTCTCCAGCAAGTCTTGATCTGCCTCAGACTCTGTAGTTCCTTGTGGATAGATCCTATCTTGAACCAATGGTTCTGCTACTGCTTTATTATTTCTTGAACTCTCTTCTCGTTTGTCAACTTGCTTTTGGAACATCTTGTAGAAGAGATTCTGCCCAGTACTGGTCTTTGGTTTTGCAGTTGAGAGTATCTCTGTTACCTCTTCTGGGTCGGTGATTTCACTAATTTGATCGAACCCATTCTGCGATACACCTACAACGAGTATTCTTGTACCAACCCTCACTATCGCCAAGTATTTCTGAGAATCAAAATGCGTCTTTCCTAATATTTCTATCCCCGGACTAGAGAATAACTGCTTTCCCCCTGGGAGTATCTTCTTTATAATGCTCAAGCTTATCCAGAGAAATATTCCTAAAACAATCACACCCATTATAATCATTGGTAAAATGCTATTTGTCAGGGCTGATTCTTTGGGTGACGCTTCTTCTTTCTTCTCTATTGTCTGCGTTTCTTTATTCTTCTTCTTCTGTGATGGAAATGTCATCATCTCACGTTTATAATCTCGTTCTGGCGCAATATTTGACTGTGTTGTCCCATCATTTACTTTAGCTGCAAAAACACTTGTTGAGCTACATATTAATACACTCGTGATAATGAGTGCAAGCATGTAGTGCTTTGATATATATTTTTTCCACAATAGTAGCATAGTCTGTAGACATAACCCCCAATTATTATAATCAACAATATATCATCTATATTTTTGTAGGTAATTTCAACATAAATCCTGTAAAAATATAGGGTTGAAGTTGAATCGTTGTATTTGGTAGCTAGGTGTGCACTATATCTAGTGGTCTAGGCTCGCATTGCTCGTAAATTGTTTGATTTTTTTTTAGAACAATTTTAATATTTTAAAATAATGAGATATCGAGAATAATGAGAATACTGAGAAGAGAGTGTGTTTAGCTAAGAAGGTCGGGTCGGAGCTTCTCTGTCTTCTTCTTTGCTTCATTTAGACGCCATTCACTTATTAGTTTGTGGTTGCCACTTCTAAGGATTTCTGGAACTGCGAGATCGTTATAAGTTGCTGGTTGGGTGTAGTGTGGGTAGTCTAGTAATTGTTTGCCATCTATTTCGAGGCTGAAGGATTCGTCATGGGCGCTCTCTGCTGTACCTAGGGCTCCTGGAAGTAAGCGTGATGTCGCATCGACGATAACGGCTGCTGCTAGCTCTCCGCCGGTCAAGACATAGTCACCAATGCTGAATACTTCAGGATTGAGTATATCAAAAATCCTTTGATCAAATCCTTCGTATCTACCGCAAACAAAGATTAATCTCTCTGATTTACTCATTTCTTCTGCGTGAGGCTGGGAGAATTTACTGCCGTCAGGACCTAGGAAGATAAGTCTGCTGGATGCTTCGTCCATGGCTTCTACTGCTCTAACGCAGTCTATTACTGGTTGTACAGTCATTACCATGCCTGGACCACCACCAAAGGGTCTGTCGTCTGTCTTGCCGTGTTTATTGGTGGTATAGTCTCGTATATTATGGAAGTATACATCTATAATGTTTTTTTCTTGAGCAATGCGTAGTATCCCTTCTGAAAAAACACCTTGCAGCATCTCGGGAAAGATTGTTAGTATATCAATTCTTAGCATTTATGTGTCCTTTGTTTGTTTGAATAACTCACTATATATTGTGAATATTATCGGAATATATTGTTTGTTGTAAAGGGATATAGATAAATATAGTTGTGTGATATTGTCTAAAGGTTGGCAATATTGTTGATAAATATGGGTAGAATTAAAATAAATAAAAAAAAAGCAGGTTAAAGCTTGTTATATTGAGGTCATTTTGATATTATAGGATGTTAGATAATATATTATTAGGGTTTGGATGTGAGTTGTCTGTCTGAAATCTGGTATTCGCTATTTGTGGTTGTGATAAGTGATTAAGTATATTATCATGTATGGGGATTTGATTTTGTTTATTGTTTATTTGCAATTAATTTAATAGTTTTGGAGGATTTAGGGATGAAAAAATTTCTACTAGCTGCAGTTCTTGGTCTAGGTGTTGTAGCTCTATCTGGTTGTTCTAGCAGTTGTTCTGCGCCTGCAACTTGTGAAGGTGAACCAAATGCACCAGCATGTAATCGTTGCTACACTGAGTACTGTGAATACATCGGTACTAGAATTTATAGCGAAGAAGTTATGAAGAGTGGTGGTAAACCAGTTCGTTTCGCAGATGGTACTGTTATTAAGACTCTAGATAAGAGTAAGATTACTAAGTGGTAATAACTGCCTAGATACAGACATACTTTATAGCAAAGATGCCTCTCTTTTTGAGTGGCATCTTTTTTTTCATAAATTTTAAGGATTAAAAATATAAATAATGTGCTATTTTGTTTAAAAAAAAAATCGCAAAAAAAAGAATCTCAGGTATAATTTAGTAAGGTTAACTTATATATGTCATATTAAAAAGTGTAGATTTATTAGAGTAGTCGTGTACGTCATAAAGTGAGCTATTTGGCTATTGTAGAGACTTTTAGGTCACTTGCTAGTACAAAATAGAGATAATTACCATTGATGTTGGCAAAGAGTATGCAGGATATAAATGCATATCCAAGAGTCTATCTTTAAAGTGTTATTTATGTCATTTATATAGTTTCTATGAAAGAGGTAGTGATTGGAATGCAAACGTTTTGATCGGCGATACTTATTAAAGACCTTACTTCTATAGTAAAATTGGAAGAATTAGAGCAGGGTGTATACAAGATACCTTGAAAATAGCTTGGATTTAGAAGCCTACAAGAAGTTTTAAAATGGGCTGTATAGAGATTGGCAAGTTGTTGTATTTAGAGCTTGAACCCAGGAAAGGTAATAAAGATGAAGATTAAAATGAAGCTTTGCCTCACCTTCGGTATTATTCTAACTAGTATATTGATATGCACTATCTATTATAGTGTACGCATGTTTCAAAAAAATGCCCTAATGAATGCAGAATCAATGCTTGCTAATAATGCCCAGCAAAAACGCAATTCTCTTGACCAGCAAATATACGGTTTATTCGGAACAATTGAAATGACGGCAAGGGAGATTGAAATTACTGAGGATGGTAGCGATTTTGTAAATATGAATAAAATGCTGAAGACATTAAAAAATTTAGAAGAACAGACGAATTGCGTTGAAACATATGCTACCCTGCCTGATGGTCGTTGCGCAGACAATGTTGTGAATGGGTATTACAAAGACTGGAATGCTAAAGAAGCAAAGCGTGAATGGTATTTTGGGATAATTGATAAAGGATTAAAGAGACTTATCACAAAACCATATATGAGTACATCTAATTACATTGGTATGGCCTTAGCTGTGCCTGTATATTATAATAAATCAAAAGTTGTTGGTATTTTATGTGCTAATATTAAGTTAAAGCGAATAACTGATTTTATCAATTCGATTTCAGCAAATAGTAATTTCTATCTTACAAATGAAGATGGCTATATTTTTGCATCAAAAAATACTGAAGAGATAGGCGAAAATATTTTTGAATTACTCCCAGAATTTGAAAAGTATAAAAATACACCTGATGCTAATTTTTCTTTTAACTGGAAAGCTCAGGGTAATAAGAAGTTCCGGGTTTTCTCTTCAGATTTGAAGTCACTAAACTGGAAATTCTGGCAGTATGAATCTTATAATGAAATTGAGAAATCTGGCGATCAATACTTTGTTACATCGGTAATAATATTTATAGTGCTGCTTATTATTGCCTTGCCGATTGTTTATATTTTTGCCAGTAGAATAGCTAAGCCTATCACTGATAGTAGCGCTTTGTTACTGATTCTTGCAAATGAGGGCTCAACAGAACAACGGATAAATGAAAAATACCTACAGCGTAAAGATGAAATAGGATACTTGCAAAATGCATTAAATAGCCTTATTAGCATACTACACAAAAAAGCAACAATAGCTAGAAGGATTGCTAATGGTGACCTGCAAGTTGATGTTACTGTCTTATCTGAAAAAGACGACCTAGGTCTGGCTTTTTCTCAAATGGCAAAAGATCTAAATTCAACTTTGGCACAGGTAAACACAGCTGTAAGTCAAGTAACAAGCGGTGCACAACAGATTAGTGCCAGCTCACAATCATTATCTCAAGGAGCCACAGAACAGGCCGCTTCATTGGAAGAGATTACCTCTTCCATGACAGAACTGGGTGTACAAACAACCACAAATGCAGAGAATGCAACAGCAGCAAGCCAACTTGCTTCTGAAACAGCCGAAGCAGCAGCCACCGGTCAGGAAAAAATGAATAAACTCACAGAAGCGATGGCTCAGATAAGCAATAATGCGGAAAAGACTCAGAAGGTTATCAAAACAATTGATGATATTGCTTTCCAGACAAATCTTCTTGCACTAAATGCTGCTGTTGAAGCAGCAAGAGCTGGAATTCACGGTAAAGGCTTTGCCGTAGTAGCTGAAGAAGTACGTAACCTTGCTGCTCGAAGTGCAAAAGCTGCAGCTGAGACTGCTGAGCTGATTCAGAACAGTAACAGCCAGATTGAGGAGGGAGTAACAATAGCTGAACAGACAGCAGAGGCTCTAAACGTCATTTCTGCCAACGTTACCAAGACTACTGATACTACCACAGAAATTGCTTTTGCCTCTTCAGAGCAGGCAAATGGCATAAAGCAGATCAATATAGGTCTTACTCAGATTGATTCCGTTACCCAGCAGAATACTGCGAATGCTGAAGAAACGGCAAGCGCAAGTGAAGAATTGTCATCTATGGCTACTGTCCTGCAACAACTGATTCAGCATTTCAAGCTAAAAGAGACCAAAGCAGCAAGGCGTTCAGCAACACAACCTAAACATAGAGCCAGCCAGTCATATCAGGATAGGTCTGTACTGGAAAACTCCGGCTGGGAATCTACACCTGATAATAAACGAGCAGCAATGGTCGAACCGTCTGAGCAGATCATACTTGATGACGATGAATTTGGAAAATTTTAAGTATGTATGGTGGGGTAAGTTCAACGTATAGCACTTGAGATAAAATAGTTAGTTGCTGATATGTATTTAATAATATTCTACTATCTATTCTACTAAAGAAGAGTATTTGGAAAAGAAATAGTGCTACGTAAAATTCGATAATCATGATTGTTTCAAGACGCTATTGTAAGAAAATAAATAATTTACATATATCAGAGATAGTCGGTAGATGTTTATCGGTCTATGATTTACTGCTATATTCGACGTACCTTCGCTTAGTATATATCTATTTAAGCAAGCTCACAGAAAAGCTGTATAGAGTATAAGTAAATACGTGTTTATAAGTTTGACTAATTCGGTGCTGGGTATATTTTGGCAAAATATATGATTATTATTCGTTTAAACAGATTTCTAGTGTCATATACAATGATATTGTTATAAGGCTATAATAAAGAATAGTATAAGTTTGTAATAGTGAACAAATAGCATGTGGTTTTTAAAATTTAAGAATTAATAAAAATGAAAGCGTAAATAAATGTTTTTGGCGATTGGTAGTAGAGGACAGATAAAGAATGAGGTAAGTTCTTAAGAGTGCTCAATATTAGTAAATATTAGTAATTCGTAGCCGTTTTTGATGGTTGTGAAGCAGATATAAAAGTGGTACAAAACATAAGTACTGCTTGCTGACTTGTCTGAACGTAAAAGCTGATTTGTGAGAATGACCTTGTCATGTTATACAGTGAGTTATTTGGCTACCTACTGAGTACAAAGTGAAGACTATTACCAGTGATGATGTAAATGAATATGCATGACGTGAAAGCATATCCAAGGATCTCTTGCAAGTGCTACTTATACCATTCATACAATTCCTATTGAAATAGGTAGCGATGAGAATGCAATTATTTTGTTCTGGCGGTACTTACCAAGGAATTTAAAACTGCTAGATACTTCTATAGTAAAATTTGAAGAATTATTGCAAAGGCTATACAATCTATCTATAAAATATCTTGGATTTAGAAGCTTACAAAGCCTATAAGAAGTATCAAAATGGGCTGCATAAAAATCGGTAAGTGTTGTACTTATAACTTGAACCCGAGTGAGTAGTTAATGGCTATAAAATTTAAAATTTTAGCGGTTGTATCACTTGTCTTGGTAGCCTCCTTTTTGTTAGGGTGGTATCTCGTTAATATACATATATCATTAATAGTTGAGAGCGAATCAAGCATGGTAAATGATGAAATGCTCTCAAAATGGCAGACTGAAAGTAAAGCTGTTTTTACAAGGTACTATAAGTTAGTAGATATCTATAAAGATCTAGCTGTACGTGAAGCAGCGATGTTAGTTAATGATCAAAATGTCTTAGATGTATATGCAATTGCTAATAAGGGAGATCTTGAAAATGAAAATGATCCGGCTAGTAAAAAGGCTAGAGCTATCTTAAAAAAAGCCTTTGAAAGTAAACTCCAGGGTTTAGATAAGTTTGGTAATATTGAAAATTATAAAATACACTTTCATACTAAAAACGTAAGAAGTCTTGCTCGAATATGGAGACGTGGCTGGCAGACGCATAGAGATGGGATTGAAGTTGATATAACTGACGATATATCAGAATTTAGAGATACAATTCGTATGGTGAAAGAGACAAATGAAGCAGTTTCTGGAATTGAAGTAGGGCGAGGTGGGTTTGTCCTGCGAGGAATTTGTCCTATAAATAGTCCTGGGGGCGAATACCTAGGATCTGTTGAATTTTTGATGCCACTCTCTGAAGTTACAAGGAGTCTATCTGCTGGTAAGAATGTGAACCATGCTGTATATATGCCCAAAAGATTTCTTGAAATTGCTGAGAATCTAAGAGATTCAGAGCAGTATCCTGTAGTCGAGGACTCTTTTGTCAGAGTAAGTAGTACAAATGATTCGCTATTTAGTAGTATTGTTGATGGCACTATGCTTGAGAGGTTTTGGCATAAGCCGGAAAGTGTTATTATTGATAATAAGTATATCTCTGCGATGCCGATAAGGGATTATAAAGGTCTTAATATTGGTATGCTTATTGTCTTACTAAATACCGAGGATGATATACAGCAAAATATGAAAATTAGAAGCAGCGTTCGTAAAAAGCTATACAAGTTTAAAGTGGCATTTGCGATAGTTGTCTTTTTAACACTGTTTGTTGTGTTGGAAGTAATATATCTGTTTTTATCAAGAATACTGCTAAAACTTGAAGAAGCATCTAATGAACTAATAGAAAGTGAAGAAAAATTTAGAAGTTTGTTTACATGTATGCTTGATGGATTTGCTCTTCATGAGATAATACTCGATGAAAATAATCAGCCATGCGATTATCGGTTTTTAATGGTTAACCCTGCATTTGAAAACATTATGAATTGCAGAAGTGAAGATATCATTGGTAAGTCTGTATTGCAATTACTACCCAATTTGAAGAAATCTTGGATTGAAAATTATGGTAAGGTTGCTCTAACTCAGGAGGCAAAGCGCTTTGAGGACTATTCCGAAGTACTTGGGAAGTATTTTGATATATACTCTTTCTCTCCAAAGTTTGGCCAGTTTGCTTGCGTTTGCAGAGATATCACTCTAGCAAAAAAGGCTGAAGAGGAAAAACTAGCAATGCAGGAGGAAGTGCTCTATTCTGAAAAAATGCGTGTTGTGGGACAGCTTGCTGGAGGCGTCGCTCATGACATTAATAATGCATTGGGTGGTATTATTGGGAGTGCTGAAATTCTTAAGAATAGGATTAGTAACCAAGAAAATCTGCATTTCGTAGATATGATTCTGTCGTCAGCTGAAAAGGCTGCGGTAATTACCATGAATCTTCTTACGTTCAGTCGAAAGAATTTTATGCCTTATCTTGATGTCGATATAAAGCAAGTCTTGAAGGAGTCTCTAAGCCTTGTAAGTAAAAAATTTGGAGATAGGATCAGTATTGTTGAAAATTATGCTGCTGATATTATGATTGTACGTGGTGACCATACCCAATTATTTAGCTCATTTGTGAATATTTGTGTTAATGGATGTGAGGCAATGCGTGATGGAGGAGAGCTTGAGGTTGTGGCTGAAAAAATATATTTATCTGAAGAGGATGTGCTTGATAGGTCTAATAATTTATGTTCAGGAGAATATTTGAAGATTGTCTTTAGAGATAGTGGAGTTGGAATTGATGAAGAGGATCTTAGTAGAGTGTATGAGCCATTCTTCTCAACAAAAGATTTTGGTGGTGGGTTAGGACTATCGGCGGTGCTCGGCACAGTTGAAAATCATAAAGGCTGGATAGATATAAAAAGTAAGATTGGTGTTGGTACTTCTGTGACAGTCTTGTTACCATGTATTGATTAATAACTCAGTTTATTGTATATTTTTTATAATAAGGTTTTGTTTTGTGTTAAATAAAATATTATAAGGTGTAGTGCTTGTAAATTATAAATATACTATTGTTAGGTTGGAGGCTTGATTATAACTCTGACTGTACCGTTAGGGGAAAGTTGGTGACTTTGTTGCGTCGCCTTTACTACTGGAGAGAATGGATGTCAATTAAAGAACATGTCAATCATGCTACAATGTTCCGTCGTAGAGTAATGTGTGAAGTTGTAAAAGCTTATAATAATGGGTGTGATGCTGAAGATCTCGATAGAATTCCTTACAACCTATTTCCAAAAGAGTATCAAGATGATAATTATAGATGCTGCATTTATAAAGATAGAGAGGTTATAAAGCATAGATGTATTGCTGCTTTAGGAATTGATTTGCAGAATGTGAAAGACGATTTTTTACGTATATCTCACTATACAGATGAGGCTAAAAAACGCGATAAAATAGAGCCAAATGTTCTCACTGTACTCGATATTGCTTGTGAAAGTTGTATTAGAGCACAGTATGTAATCAGTGAGTTATGTCGTGGTTGTATTGCTAGACCGTGTGTTTCAAATTGCCCTGTTGACTGTATCACTGTAACTAATCATCAAGCAAAGATTGATGTAGACAAATGTATCAACTGTGGAAAATGCAAAGAAGTGTGCCCGTACCATGCAGTAGTTAGGGTGCCTGTACCTTGTGAAGAGGCGTGTCCGGTTGATGCAATAAGACGAAATAATGAAACAGGAAAACAACAGATAGATTTTGATAAGTGTACATCGTGCGGTAGGTGTATGAGAGCTTGTCCATTTGGGGCGATCATGGAAAGATCTCAAATTATCGATGTCCTTGAAGCTTTTAAGTCTGAAAAAGAGGTTGTTGCTATGTGTGCACCAGCTATTGCTGGGCAGTTTTCGGGTGGAATGGGTTGTATCGCGGCTGGACTTAAAAAACTTGGGTTTGATAGGGTTGTCGAGGTAGCGAGTGGTGCAGATGTTACTTGTCAGCATGAAGCAGAAGAATTTGAAGAGAGGGTTGTCAAGAATGGTGAAGATTTTATGACAACCTCATGCTGTCCTGCGTATGTTGAAGCGGCGAATAAGCACATGCCTGAAATAGTACCTCATATCTCACATACTCCTACACCTATGCACTATATTGCAGAGAAGATGAGAACGGATTATCCTGATGCTGTAACCGTGTTTATTGGTCCATGTGTTGCTAAACGGTATGAAGGTGTAATAGATGATTGTGTAGACTATGTTCTAACTTTTGAAGAGATTGGAGCGATGTTTGAAGCTTCGTCTATAGAAACGGCTGTACTTGAGGAAGCTGAGATTGAAGAACTTGCTTTCAGTGAGGGCAGAGGATTTGCTTTGGTTGGTGGAGTTGCTGGTGCTGTTAGTAATGTGGCTGCCGATCCGTCAAAAATTAAGAGTGTTCTAGTGAATGGTCTGTGTCAAGAAGGTTTGAAAACCCTTCGTGGTTATGCTATTATTGGGTGTAAAGATGGTAACCTTGTAGAGGTAATGACCTGCGAAGGTGGCTGTATAAATGGAGCAGGGGTATATACTGTACCGAGTAAAGCGAGGAGTGCTATTGAAGATTTTGCAAAGAACAGTGCTCACATTAAAGGATAATATTAATATTATAACGATTACGTAATATAAAACGCCCTTAATTATTTTTTAGGGGCGTTTTATATTACGTGTTTCGGGGATGGAGGAATACCATTATGGTAGGCGTATGGTCATGCCTACTCTTATAGCAGAAGGTTTTTTTATCTTGTCTTTATTTGCATTGTAGATACTACGCCACTTGCTTGCATTACCATACTTCCTTGCAGCAATTTTTGATAGAGTATCTCCTGAACGTATAGTATAGACACGTTCCTTGCCTGCTGGGGTATCAGCGTATATAACAACCGGCGTATTTTGGACAACTTCAAGTGGTGGAATAGTGAGTTTTGTGCCTTCCCTAAAACCTCCTTGTGAAAGTATTGGGTTGGCGAGTCGAATACCTTCTATTATTTCAGGTTCTGCACTACCATAATATCTCATAGCGATCGATGGAAGCGAATCTGTAGTAGATATACTATGGTTTGAAGTGCGTTGGGAATTTCTGTCGAAAGGTATCTTCAGTTTCATTCCGACTTTTAATAGATTCGGGCTAGACATTATATCTTTATTCATGGCGTATATTTCGTTTGCACGTTTACGTGAGCCCAAGCTTCGCTGTGCAATTTTACTCAGTGTATCCCCACGCTTAACCGTATACTTTTTATAGCTGGTATGTGAAAGTGCGTCGCTAGGTGCGAGATCCTCTACTGGTGCTTCAACACTAATATTTCTGGTTGGGATCGGTGTCGTTTGTGGTGCTTCATTCTCATAAGGAGATGGAGAGAGGAAGTCTGTACTTTCAGGTAGTTGTGGAGCAGAAGGTGCTCTAGCAAAAGACTCTGCAGAAGGAGCTGGTGGAGGTAGAAGGTTTGACTGCGATACCTGTTCGGTCTCTGGAAGAACTATACCTGAGTTGCTATTTCCTGCAACTCCACCAATACCCGACTCACTCTGTTCTGGGGTAGAGGAAAGGAGTGCTTCAATATCAATATCGTCAGGTGTATCAAGTGTCTGGAAGTCTTTTTCAGTATCTGTTCCGATTGTTAAGTCGCTGAGTAGGTCGTCGTCGTCACCTAATAAGGTGTCATTGCCCTTAGGTATGGTGAGGGTAAGTTCGTCTCGTCTTACCTCATTCTCAATACCTGCTGCTAGTGTGTGCTGCTTTTGCAGCTCATCACCCTTCTTAATCCTCCACCCAACATATACAAATCCACCGAGTAGGACGCAGGCTACCATCGCCAGATACCTAGCAGCGCCGCCCCTCTGTCTATCTTCACTCATTATACTCCACCCCACTTCTTCTTTTCAAATTTTAGTGCATCATAATAAAATGGATATGTTTGCTCCATAAGGTTGAATTTTTTACTATGGATATCACGCCTACCGCTGCTTTTAGTCTCTACTCCTATAACCTCGTGAAGCATCTCGTGAAATAGTACATACTCGACCATATAGCGCGGTATATCTCGCCTGTCCAAGCGCTGAGATAATGTTATTAACCTTCGTGTTGGATCGTACCATCCCAGCCGTATTGTTGAGGGCTTGCGTTTTGTGACCTTTCTACCCCATGTTACTGGTGCACTTGAGCGCCCTCCTAAGTACTTATCATTTATTTCTTTTGCCATCTTATCTAGGTTGTAATACTTACCAGCTGGATTGATAGAGACCTTACGTTGTCTTATTCTTTGATCTATATGTAGAGCAGAGTTCGCCGCTATATACTGCTTTACTCGCTCTCTTGCGCCTCTTTTGCCGCCGATCCATTGTCCTAGTGCAGTAATGATCTCTTCATCAGCATGGAGAAACATCTTGTGCGCACGTAACGAAATGGAACCTTTGGGTGACTCTTTTATTGTAACCATTGTTTGGGTATTATTGGTTAACATAAGAAGTACCTCTTTACCGGAGACCATCTTTAGCTTATTCTGTATTTCTAGTGGTGAAGATAGTACTTGTTCTGCCTGATTCATCAATACTCAACCTATAAATATAATTTCACGTATTTAATATAATATGTATTTGTAGGGTAATAGTCAACTTTAACCGAAAAAAAAGTTTACTTATTAAATATAAAATTATCGTTACGTGCTAATCAGAAAGGTTCTACTGAAATGAACACTTGAATTGGCATGTGCTGACAGTATAATATAGAACTTGTGAATTATAATAAACTTGGAGTAAATTATAGATTGGAGTGAAGTGAATAATGGCTAAAAAACCAAGGACAGCAATAACACCTACTAGAGAAGAAGATTATCCACAGTGGTATCAAGAAGTTGTAAAAGCTGCAGAACTGGCTGAGACATCTCAGGTAAGAGGATGTATGGTTATCAAACCTTGGGGATATGGGTTGTGGGAGAATATTCAGGCTGCATTGGATAAAATGTTCAAGGATACCGGACATGAAAATGCTTACTTTCCGTTATTCATTCCAAAGAGCTTTTTAGAGAAGGAAGCTGCGCATGTCGAAGGCTTTGCTAAAGAGTGTGCTGTCGTAACTCACCATAGACTTGAAGATGACGGAAACGGCGGGCTTGTTCCTGCTGGAAAACTTGAAGAACCTCTAATTGTTCGACCTACTAGTGAGACAATTATTGGTGCTACTTATGCAAAATGGGTGCAGAGTTATAGAGATCTTCCTATTCTTATTAATCAATGGGCAAATGTTGTTCGTTGGGAGATGAGAACGAGGCTGTTCCTGCGTACAGCGGAATTCCTCTGGCAGGAAGGCCATACAGTGCATGAAACAGAAGAAGAAGCCCTTGATGAAACCAGAAAGATGCTGGAAGTATACAAGACTTTTGCAGAGGAGTATATGGCTATGCCTGTACTAACTGGTGAGAAGACTGCTGCTGAGAGGTTCCCTGGAGCAGTAAGCACTCTTTGTATTGAAGCAATGATGCAGGATAGAAAAGCACTTCAGGCAGGTACAAGTCACTTCTTAGGACAGAATTTCGCTAAGGCATCAGAAATACAGTACCAGTCTAGAGAAGGAGTACTGGAATACGCTTGGACAACTAGTTGGGGTGTGTCAACAAGGTTGATAGGTGGTATGATAATGACCCACGCTGATGACAATGGTATGGTTATTCCTCCGCGTCTTGCTCAGAAGCATGTTGTGATTATTCCTATTGTTAAAAAGCAGGAGGATGAAGAAGCTGTCCTAGCTTATTGTACTGAGTTGCAAGAGATGCTTTCTAAAGAGTTCTATGATTCTAAACCTATAGGTGTAATCCTTGATAAGCGTGATATCAATACCGGTGAGAAGGGATGGAGTTGGGTCAAGAAGGGTATACCACTAAGAGTAGAGGTAGGTCCTAGGGATATGGAGAGTGGAAGTGTCTTTGTTGGAAGACGAGATAGAGATAAAAAAGAGGGTATCAAGCGTGAGGAATTTGTTGCTTCTGCAGCAAGTATTCTCAAGGAAATGCAAGATGGTATGCTTGAAAGGGCTCTAGCATATAGAGCAGAAAATACGGTAGAAATCGATTCATATTCTGAATTTGAGAAGTTCTTTACTCCAAAGAATGCTGAGAATCCTGAAGCGCACGGTGGTTTTGCCTTTATGCACTGGTGTGGTTGTACTGAATGTGAAGGTAAAGCAAATGAACTGAAGGTGACTATTAGGTGTGTGCCATTCGATTATGAAAAGAGTGGGGCGGGTGAGTGCGTCTTTTGTGGGAAAGCTAGTAAGGGTAGGGTTGTATTTGCTAAATCATACTAACCAATTTAATTAGGGAACTGTTTATGTTGTAGGATTTGTCTTTCCCTGTAACACAAGGAGTGAAATATGGTTCGTTTAAAAGATCCTCCACTACCAAAGAATAAAAATTGGCTGGCTGGTATGGCTGTTCTGATATTTGGGCTTGCTGTGCTCTCAATAGTATTAATGGGAGACGTAATTGAAAAACCTAAAAAAGATAGAGCCATACAGAAGCAGATTGTAGAAGTTGAGCATAAGCTTGAGGAAAAGAATGAAGCCCTCCATGCATCAGCTAAGCAAGAGGCTGAAACAGGGAATAATTTTGATAAGGATACAGTTCCTTCAGATGATACTTCTCTCGCAAAGTTCTCATCGCAAGAAAAGAAGCTTAGTGGTGAAACAACGCCTGAACCCGAGTATCTTCAGGATAGAATCTGGGGATTTTGGTATATTATGTTACCTCTCTTTGTTCTTGTGGGGATTTTTCTTTACTGGGTATGGAATAAGCATAAGTCGTGGACAAGGTAGTAGACTATTATACTTGTAATTTAATAATTAAGGACGCCAGATTTGCTTGGCGTCCTTAATTATGTATTGCCTTAATTTGTAAGTTGATACTCTAAACACTTTGGCCGTAGTATGCACCTTTGCCGTGTTTTCTTGAGAAGTGCTTGTTCAGAACGTATGGTGGTATTGATGGGCAGTTTGGGTCAATAGATAGTGTTGCAAGTGCCATGTTTGCAATTTCTTCTAAAGCTATACTATTCTCAACTGCGCCCTTTGAGCTCTTTCCCCATGTGAAAGGAGCGTGCCCAGCAACTAAAACCCCAGGAAACTCTAATGGGTTTAAGTTGTTCTTTGTGAATGTGTCAAGAATTACGCGTCCTGTATTCTCTTCATAAGCTGTATTGACCTCTTCTTCGGTAAGTATTCTAGTTAGTGGAGTCGGCCCGTTGAACTGATCTGCATGTGTCGTGCCTAGGCACGGTATTGCTCTGCCCGCCTGGGCAAATGCTGTGGCTACTGTAGAATGTGTGTGTACCATAGAACGTACACCAAGATCTTTCCACACTTTAAGGAGTAGTAGGTGAGTAGGCGTGTCAGAGCTTGGGCGGTACTCTCCTTCTATTGTATTACCATCAAAATCAAGGATCACTATGTCATTGGGTGTTAGCTTATCATACGATACCCCGCTCGGTTTTATTGCTAAGTATTTTCCACTTTCATCAACAATTGATAAATTACCCCATGTCAGTTTTACAAGACCATGTTTTACTAGTTCTAAATTACCGTTACAGGTCTCTTCTTTGAGTGATTTAAAATTCATTTTACTATCCTTGCTTTTTTAAAGTATGTTTAAATAATGGTTTCGAAATAATTATAACAGGTTTATTGTAAAAAGGAAACAGAAATCTTACTTGAAAAAAATAAAAAATAAGACTAATATTAGTAAATAAAGAAATATGAAAAATATTACATCACTCCATTTTATGGGGCTTGGTGTGAGCTAAATTTGAGGGTAGATATATCCTTGTTTCTAATGCGATTATTGTTAAAAGTTAATTGTATGATTATATAAAGTGATTGATATGGGAAAGACAAAGTATGATATAAGTCATGGCAAGCCATTGCCATTTGGAGCTACAGAGACTGCACATGGGTATAACTTTTCTATATACTCTAGAAATGCGATAGGGTGTACTCTAGTGCTGTTTGAACCGTCAGTTACTGATGCTGTTCAAGAAGTGGAGTTGGACTCAGAAGTAAATAGAACTGGGAATGTTTGGCATGTTGAGGTGCTAGGAGCGGAAGATGACATTCGCTATGGTTGGCGAATGGCTGGAGATAATTCTGCTAAAATTGGTAATATGTTTGATGATAGAAGTATACTTGTAGACCCATATGCAAAAGCTCTAACAGGTGGAGCTAAATGGGGCGAACCACAAATTAGACGGGATATAAATCCTCAGAAAGATTACTCCGACTTTGTAAGGCGCTGTGCTGTTGGTACTAGTGAGTTTGACTGGGAGGGAAGTAGACCAATACCGACAGCCTTAGAAGATACAGTGATATATGAGCTACATGTAAGAGGATATACAATAAAAGAAAACTCTGGAGTTGACTACAAAGGAACTTATAAAGGGCTTATTCAGAAAATACCATATCTGAAAGAGTTAGGTGTTACTGCAGTAGAATTAATGCCAGTGTTTGAATTTGATGAAAACGAGCACATGAGGCATAATGATACGGGGGATATTCTAAGAAATTATTGGGGATACTCACCTGTATGTTTCTTTGCTCCAAAAGCTAGTTATGCTGCAAATGGTTCAAATTATAACCAAATTAATGAGTTCAAAGAGATGGTTAGAGAGTTTCATAAAGCTGAAATAGAAATATATTTAGATGTCGTCTTCAATCATACAGCTGAAGGAGATGAAAGAGGCCCTACAATCTCATTTAGAGGTATTGATAATGCTTCATACTATATACTTGATGAAGAAGGAAAGTATAAGAACTACTCTGGATGCGGTAATACTTTTAACTGTAATGACCCTACAAATCAAGCTTTGATAATTGATTGTTTAAGGTATTGGGTTGCTGAGATGCATGTGGATGGTTTTCGTTTCGACCTAGCCTCTATTTTAGGAAGAGGAGAGGATGGTGAGGTATTGGAGGATCCACCGCTTCTTGAGAGAATCGCTAAGGATCCAGTATTAGCGGATACAAAAATAATTGCAGAAGCATGGGATGCTGCTGGATTGAATCAGGTTGGGTACTTCCCTCACTTCAACAGGTGGTCAGAGTGGAATGGATACTATAGAGATAATGTTAGAATGTTCTGGCAGGGACAGGGTGGTATGGTCAGTTCGGTAGCAAGTAGAATTTGTGGTTCTGATGACCTTTATCACAGAGCACCTAAGCAAGGGATCAATTTTATTACAGCTCATGACGGATTTACCTTGCACGATCTAGTAAGTTATTCAAAAAAACACAATATAGCAAATGGAGAGTCAAATCAGGATGGAGAGAATAATAATCATTCAATGAACCTAGGGGTTGAAGGTGAGACCGATGATCCAAAGATTTGTAAACTTAGAAAGCAAATGATAAAAAACTTTATGTTTACACTCTTAGTAAGCCAGGGTGTTCCGATGGTCGTTGCGGGAGATGAGTTCGGTCGTACTCAAAAAGGTAATAATAATGCCTATTGCCAAGATAATGATATCAGTTGGGTTGATTGGGATCTGGAGATGAAGAATAATGATCTACTAAGATTTACAAAAATGATGATCGCTTTAAGGAAGAGGCATAAGGTCTTAACCAGAAGTACATTCTTTAAAGATGGTAGAGGTATAACGTGGCATGGAGAGCACGGAAAGAAGGTTGATTGGTCTGCTTCAGCAAAATCATTGGCCTTCAAATTAGATGGAAATTGCTTGGAAGCTGATTGTGAAGAAACCGACGGAAATAAGTCGTTATTTATTGCTTTAAATGCTTCAGAAGAAAGAGTCTATGTTGATGTGCCTGATATTGGAAGAGAGTGGGTTAGAATTGTTGATACATCATTAGAAAGCCCTCAAGATATCACAGTTGATCCTAAAAAGGGCGCAATGGTTGGAATGCGTTGTAAAAAGTATAGGGTTGGACCTCAAAGCGCTATTATGCTTGAGTGTATCTAGTTGAAATGTATTAAAAATAAATAGCTGAGGCTGTATGGAACATCGTTACAGCCTCAGCTATTATGAATAATAGATGAATTTGAGCTTTATTTGAAGTGTGTCAGGCGACCTACAACTTTACCTATTACGCGCATTATACGCTTGTCATAGGCGAAGTCTTTGAGATTTAGATCATCTGACTTGCATATAAGACTATCTCCATCTTCGACAATATTTCTAATAAAGAAACTACGCGCTCTCTGGATAAGTACAGACTCTCCTGCAAGCTCATCATCCTTAAGAACATGGGTATCCATTATTAAAACAGATCCCTTAGGTAAGTGATCTCTCATTGAATGGTCATTCATAAAGCAAGCGACAAGCTTTGATGTCCTTTCGAACCACTCTGTTGGTGCGTATACCCAATCTAAAATCTCTGATTCTTCAAATCCAGAGCGTTTGTGGATGAGTCGACGCATATGAACACGTGGAATAGCTAGCATATCCTGAGCTTTACTATCTACTTGCTTTGGCTTAGTGGCAAAGCTTATAGGGATAGGTCCAATTTTTGCATTGTCCTCGACTCCCTCTTGCTGGGGTATATTTGTTATTTCTTGAATGCACTCGGAAAAGGATAGCCCAAATTCTTTTTCAATTGTGCTATAGTGTGAAAGGTTGGTCGTAAACGTACTGCCTGTTTCCCATAGCTGTATCGTTTTTTCACTAACATTGAGTAGGAGGGAGAGCTCTTTGCGAGAATAATTATTATCTTCTCTCGCTTGTCTCAATTTTTTTCCAAACTCCTGTTGCATTTTTTTGCTGATCTCATTCTTAATTGCCATTTTTAAAACACTCACATTTTTTGAATTGATGAAAGACAAAATAGTATAATACTAACTTGTCTCTAATAATAATCATAAAGAATATTAGGACAAGGATAAATTTAGATTCTTAGTGTTTTTTGTATAAAAATACGTAATATAAGAATTTTTTGTAATAATACTAGTAAAAAATAGTGGTTATTTGAATTGTGGTGTTCAAATATGTAGTAATAAGCAATGGTGTATAAAGGTTTATTTGATCATATGATAGCACTTTGTCTGGGTTTTTTGAGATCAATAATAATGACATGGGCTTATGCCACTTTCAAGATTTATTTCTTAATTTATCATTTGTTTTGAATCTTATCACAATAAATAATGCCGGAAATGGTCCATCAGGATTATTTTTAATAATAAGTATAAAAAAATAAGTTTAGCTCTTGAAAAGCGTGTTAGTTTCAATATGATATTAATACAAACATTATGCGGGCGTAGCTTAGTGGTAAAGCTCCAGCCTTCCAAGCTGATTACGGGGGTTCGATTCCCCCCGCCCGCTCCAAATATTTACGCAAGTCTCTTTTTTTAAGAGACTTGCGTTTTTTTTATACTATATACTTTCATCTTTAAATAAGTGTATCGTGTAGAGTTTTTTGAGCTGGAATTATTCTTATATGGATAAATTCAAGTTGATGGTTAGGTATTGGATAACTATACCTCTATGTCAACCGCATTCATACTTTTGCTAGTAGAATGATTTCAATTATCTTGTGGGAGTCATTTTTAAACGCTTACAGTATTTATAGAGTAAATTGAGCCATAATATACCGTGATGTTAAAGGGTTATGTAAATATATGCTTTTAAAATTTTAAATAGAGATTGTAGAGATGTATTTGCTGTATATATTCTTGAGATGGTTTTTTTGAGTCAAATGGTCGGATTTCTTGTATCTTAAACTAATAACTATTATATTCTTTGTTATTTTTTTGTATATTTTTTGTATATTTTTTGTACTTTTTTCCCGAAGTGCAGTATTTTATAATAGAAACGGTACTTTGGATCTCTTGTTGTTCAATTAAAATATGGTTTCGTATCTAGCTCTCATCTCTATTTATCTCAAAAAGTCCCTCTTGAGATCTTCGTCATTAATATATTATTGGTATTGTTTGATGTCGTGTGAAAGTTGGAATATTGATATAAAATTTTCATTGATACTAAGTGTTATAACACTAGAAGCAAATGTAGAAGATGTAAGTGTTGGTGTGCTTAAATTGACTTCAGTGAGAATTACATTATATGGTATCAGCTTTTATGTTCACCTCCTAGTCTAGCTTAATATTATTTGGTTTACAATTTTCTAGTATTAGAAATTTGCTTTTTCTTAGCAGTTACTGTTATTGTAATAGTATAGTACTTTATTAAATTTGGTATTATGTAAGCAGTTTAATTTAATATTATTTGAGTAGAGTTTTTAGTGATAAAAAACATAGCAACGAGTAAAATGAAGTATATATGTTTAGGTTTTTTTGGGAGGCAAAATGATAAATAATAATGACTGGCTAGTTACTGGGGATGGTGATCCAAGAGGGTATATTGAGCCTGATGAATTGAAAGAGCTGTGGTTTAACACTGGAACGCTCTGTAACTTGAGTTGTAAATTTTGCTTTGAAGGAGCTAGCCCAAGTAGTAATAGGTTGGAGCAAGTTGATCTTGATGATATCAAGCCATATATAGATGAAGCGGTGGAGTTAGGAATTGAAAAATTCTCATTTACTGGTGGTGAGCCATTTGTAAATAGAGATTTTGTTGCTATTATAAGGTATGCTTTGGAGTTCAGACCTTGCTTGGTGTTGACTAATGCTACTGAGCCGCTCATAAATAAGATTGACCAGATCGCTCCATTAGTGAGCTCAAAGAATCAGCTAAGTTTTAGGGTGAGTCTTGATTCTCCCATAGCCAAAGAGCATGACTCAAATCGTGGAGAAGGGCATTTTGAAATGGCACTTCAAACGTTAAAAAAACTTTATGATATAGGTTTTAAAATCTCTGTTGCAAGGCTTGCTAAAAAAGGTGAAAGAAAACTTGATGTCGATAATATGTATAAAGAGTTGCTCACAAGTTTTGGCCTTCCTGCTGAGACTAATATTATCTCTTTCCCTGATCTTTTATCTCCATGCTCGCATCCTGATGTGCCGCAAATTACAGAAAATTGTATGACAACCTACAAGACCGAAGAAGAACGCAAAAGCTTTATGTGCAACTATAGTAAGATGGTTGTAAAAAAAGCAGGTGGTATGGGCGTTTATGCTTGTACCTTGGTTGACGATGACGATGGGTACGACCTAGGAAGTTCTTTGAGTGATGCAATGAAGCAGAGAGTAATGCTTCGGCATCATAGGTGTTTTACTTGTTTCTCATCTGGGACGTCTTGTAGCGAAGGGTAGGGTAACGCTCTGTAGTTGATGTGTATACTTTATATAACCGGTAGCTCTTATTCAGCAGAAGGAATGGTTCGGAGTGTGACACCTAATAGTATAAGGAGGTGAGCATGAAGAGATTTGTGAAGCCTGTACTTGGTATATTCCTTTTGACTGTATTTATTGTGTTGTCACGCGTATTTGAGCTCGAGACAAAAATTAATGACATGCAAGAATGGGTTGCAGGATTAGGCGTATTAGGCCCAATAGTATTTGCTGCTATTTATGTTGTTGCAACAGTTCTCATTCTCCCAGGATCAATTCTCACAATTATGGCGGGTGTAATATTTGGGTCGGTTGTCGGTGTGTTGACCGTTATTATTGGAGCTACTGTTGGTGCTTCACTTTGTTTTCTCATATCGAGGTATTTCGCTAGAGATTTTGTGAATTCAATTCTGTCGAAAAATGAAAAGTTTGTAAAACTTGACTCACTTGTAGAGAAGAACGGGGCAATTATTATTGCTATAACCAGATTGGTGCCGTTATTTCCATTCAATCTTCTTAATTTTGGGTTTGGGCTGACAAAAGTGCCGTTTGGGGTCTATGTGGTGTGGTCTGCAGTCTGTATGCTACCAGGAACAATTCTATATGTGGTTGGTTCGGATGCAATAACTACAGCTATACGTGAAGGACGTGTTCCTTGGGTGCTTTTTGGAGTTGTAGTGAGCATTATGATTATTTTGGCTCTAATAGTCAAGAAGGCTAGAGGAAGACTTAAGGAGAGTGATGATGGGTAGATTGATTATGCCCCCTGATGATGAGTACAATCGAGAGCTTGTAAATAATGTACATCCTGATGGTTGGGTCAATCCAGAGCCGAAAAGAATATATAATATGGTTGTTATAGGAGCTGGTGCGGCTGGGTTGATATCATCGATTGCAACTGCGTCTCTGGGTGGGAGTGTTGCTCTAATTGAGAGGAACCTTCTGGGTGGAGATTGTCTGAATGTAGGGTGCGTCCCCTCAAAGAGTCTGATTCGTTCTGCTAATGCTGCTCATGAAATGAAGGGAGCGGCAAGGTATGGGCTCAGCCCTAGCTATATAGCTAAAAGTGATTTTTATTCAGTTATGGAGAGATTGAGAAGGGTTAGGGCTGGTATCAGTACGAATGATTCTGCTGCAAGGTATACTGAATTAGGTGTTGATGTATTTATCGGTGATGGTAGGTTTATAGACCCAAATTCGGTAGAGGTAGATGGAAAGGTACTGAGATTTAAAAAAGCTGTAATTACAACAGGGGCAAGAGCGGCTATACCTGATATCCAAGGTATAGAAGATGTTGGATATTATACCAATGAGAATATTTTTGATTTAGTAGACCTGCCTGAGGCGCTTATCGTAATAGGCGGAGGTCCGATTGGGTGCGAGTTGGCTCAAGCTTTTTCAAGGCTTGGTTCCAAAGTATCTATAATTCAGAGGGGGAAACTTTTACCACATGAGGATAAAGATGCTTCGGCAATATTGGAGGAACGTTTTAAAAGTGAGGGTATAGAACTGTATTCAGATTCACAGGCTTTGCGTGTTGAGCGTGGTACTGATGGAAAAAAGATACTTGTTATCGAAAAGGATGGCAGTGAGTATGCTGTTGTTGGTGATGAAATACTGATTGGTGTAGGAAGAGTTCCTAACGTAGAAGGGATGGGGTTAGGTGTAGCGGGTGTTGAGTACGATAAGAAGCATGGGGTCAAAGTAGATGATAATCTACGAACAACGAACAAGCGGGTGTTTGCTGCTGGTGATTCATGTATGAAGTGGAAATTTACTCATGCGGCAGATGCGGCAGCTCAGATTGTTGTTCAGAACGCTTTGTTCAAGGGTAAGAAGAAGCTTAGCTCATTGGTTATGCCTTGGTGTACTTATACAGATCCTGAGATAGCTCACGTCGGTATGTATGACGGGGAAGCGATAAGTGCCGGGATCGAGTATGAATACTATAAGTTTGATATGGCTGAAAATGACAGGGCAAGGGCTGAAGGTGATGAGGTAGGCTTTGTCAAGGTGATGGTTGAAAAGGGTAGTGATAGGATTCTTGGGGCGACTATTGTTTCAAAGCATGCTGGTGAAATGATTAATGAGATCACAACATGTATTACTTTAGGGATTGGGCTCGGGAAGCTCGGGAGTGTGATTCATCCATATCCTACTCAGTCAGAAGCAATAAAAAGAGTGGCTGGGCTGTATAATAAATCGAGATTAACACCATTTATAGCCAAATTGCTCAAGCTATGGCTAAGGGTGCAGAGATAGATAGCAAATATAATGAATGAAATTTCAAATAAAAATGATGTCTTGATACTCTTTACAAGGTATCCAGTGAATGGTAATACTAAGACAAGGCTGATCCCTGCACTTGGAGAAGAAGGGGCTGCAGCTCTTCAAAGACAGATGACAGAGTATGCACTTGAGCAGGTGTTAGGTGTGGACGCACAGCTTCAGATACTATTCTCTGGGGGAAGTATCCACGATATGCAGGAATGGCTGGGGAGTGGGTATGAGTATATAGAGCAGATTGAAGGTGATATTGGGCGGCGTATGGAGGTAGCATTTAAGAAGGCATTTGATCGCGGTGCACAACGGGTAGTTCTTCTGGGAACTGACTGTCCTGATAACCGTACAATAAATATTAAGAGATGCTTTAAAAAGCTTGAAAAGTACCCCTGTGTTATAGGTCCGTCTGATGATGGTGGGTATTACATGATAGGGCTATCGCATCATAAACCTGAGCTATTTAGAGGCGTTAATTGGAGTACTAGTAGTGTCTTTGATGAGACAGTCTCGATGCTTGATTCATATTTTACTCTTGAGACGTTTGTAGACGTTGATGAGATAGAAAACCTGCCAAGAAGGATATCGGTAATAATCCCTGCACTAAATGAAGAAGATAATATTGAACGCTGTGTTCGCTCAGTTCATCTTGCATTCAATACTGAGTGCATTGTCGTTGACGGTGGTAGTAGCGATGCTACTCTTCAAAAGGCTTTGATAGAAGGATGTACGGCTCTAGAGTGCAACGGAGGAAGAGCTGTTCAGATGAATTATGGGGCAAAAGTGTCAACTGGAGAGATATTGCTATTTCTTCATGCGGATTCAGAGTTGCCCTGTGGTTGGGATACGTTGGTAAGAGCGGCTTTTGAGGATAGTAGGGTGCAGCTTGGATGCTTTGGCTTCAAAGTTCGGGATAGAATACCTTGGATAGCTCTTGTTGAGTATTTGGTATGGATAAGATCAAAATTGCTTAAAAAACCATACGGTGATCAGGCTTTATTTCTTGAGTATAAGGTATTTGAAAATAGGGGTGGGTACCCTGAAGTACCAATTCTTGAGGACTTAATGTTAGTAAAGAATGTGGGAGCGTCTGGTCGTGTGGTTCAGCTAGAAATGGATGTTCTAACATCTGGGAGGAGGTGGCAGAAGTTGGGTGTACTCAAGACAACCCTAATAAATCAAGGGGTATTGATCGCAGCTCTTTTGGGTGTAGATCTACAGAAGATTTGTAAGGCGTATCGTAAGGGTGAAAACCCTCTGCCTCTATTATGGAAGAGGTAATACACTATTTATTATATTACAATGTTTTATTCTCCACTATGTTCTTTGCATGTGGTTTTTTTTTTAACTTGTCACATTCACTGAATTAGTGGAAAATGCTAGAGATCAATTGTATGTCTTTTGGCTTTACTATTTATTACAACATAGTTTTAGAAGAGGAAGTGATGTTTAAAACCATAATCGCAATAGCTAAATCTAAGTATATTGAAAAGTGGTACTGGGGATTTCTATTACAAGGTGCAATTGTACTTGGACTAGCACCGATTCTTATACCTATAATTGTTGGAAGCCAAAAGGGCGCATTAGAGGCGGGTGCTGTTGTTGGTGCATTCTATTTAGGACAGTTAGCTTCTCCTGTTTTTGGTATGTTGGCGGATAGATATTCATTATACAAGTTCTTATACTTGGCTAGCTATATTTTTATGGGTATGAGTGTAGTAGGTTTTATATATGTTGATTCGGTTGCGTTGTGGTTTATCTTGGCTCTGATAATTGGACTTAGTGCTGGGGCAGGTAATACAATATCGGCAATGTATATAGTAGAAGTAAAGCCACACCAAGAGTGGGATCAAAGGATAGGGTGGCTACAGACATTTTATGGTACAGGGCAGGCTTTAGGATTGTTTGCCGCTGCGGCATTTGCAACAAATGCGTCGTGGGGTATGATGTTTGCGGGAGCTTTGATGTTACCTGGATTTTTGTTGAGTCGTAGAACTGTTCCGTATATAGGCTCAACTTCAAGGAGTAAGGCTGTACCACGAATACACCATCACATATCAAGAAGATCAAAAAGTATAATCCCTCCGTTTCATCATTATCAAAATGTTACCCTGAGGAGTATTAAAAAGTTTATAAGAAATATCTATACACCATTCGGGCTCTTTCTTCTTAGTTGGTTCTTAGTCACACTTGGTATGTGGATGTTTATGAACCTTTATCCATTACTAATGAGTAAGTCTTATGGTATATCTGAAGGTGAGTCGTCCACTTATTATGCTATCTTCGCAACTGCTGGAGCGTTTGCCTACGCCCCGTCTGGTCGGCTTGGTAAGATTATAGGAAATAGTGTAGTCGTATTTATTGGAGTGATAATGCTCTTTGCTTCGTTGCTAGGGCTTGGTATTTTGTGTTTTTGTGGAAGATCTGAATGGGGAGTGCTGGTGCCAATTGCTTTTGCTATGATACCAATTGCATGGTCACCACTCATTGTTGCAGGTACTTCATTTGCAAGTGAGCTTACACCTTTCGGACAAGGCGAGGGGCTTGGGTTGTTCAATGCTTCAACTGCTCTCTCAAGTGTTATTGCGGCTTTTTTGGCTGGAATTATAGCTCATACTTGGGACTATCCTACCTTGATTATCTGTGCTATGATAGTAGTTTTTTTAGGAGCTATCTTTTTTATGCCATTGCTTAAAAGGCATAGCTAAGTGTTTATTTTGTATATTATTCTACTGCGCAGAATAATTATTTTTTGTTATAAAACAAGTTTGTTTCAGTTTAGTGCTAAAATTGTTTTTGTTTTGTTAAGATACGTAATTGTGCGATTTTGCGCAAATTAGTTTGAGTATTTGCTCTGTAAAACACAAAAACTCCTGTGATTATTGAGATGTAATGAGGAGGTGCAAGGGGAGGTAAATCTCTAAAATAAGAAGAAAATATAAATTATATTTACAGTAATATTTGATTGTATATTTTTGAAAAAAATGCTATATTGTGTGTTGGTGTCGTAGCTTGTCTATTTGGCATTTTATTATTTAACATAAAAATTATTTTAAGGAGATTGGAATGTCAAGAGATAGTATTGATAAAATTAATGCAGAACTAGATGAAGTAATTGGAGAAGATGAAGAGGCTATAGGTGATATGTATCTAACGTTTCACCTTGGGAATGAGGTTTATGGTGTTGGTATTGCGTATGTAACTGAGATTGTCGGAATTCAGAATATTACACTTGTTCCAGATATGCCTTCGTTTGTAAAAGGTGTTGTAAATCTTAGAGGACAGGTAATCCCTGTCGTTGATATGAGACTACGATTTGGTATGAGTTCACGTGATTATGATGAGAGGACTTGTATTGTTGTTGTTAATATTAATAGTGTGCAGCTAGGCTTAGTTGTTGATACAGTTAGTGAGGTAATGACTATAGAAAGGGATCAAATTTCTCCACCTCCTAGGTTGGCTTCAGTCAAGAGTGCGAAATATATTAAAGGTCTAGCTAAAGTTGGAGATGATGTAAAGATACTCTTAGATGGAGAGCGTCTATTATTTCAAGAAGAAATTGAGGTTTTAAAGTAGTGAAAAGTATTCTGAATAGTGCTTTTTTAATATTAAAGTTATTTCAAATCGTCGTTGCTAAATAAGTTTGTTTGTTGACTTGTGATATTTTATTTTCGTAGTAAATATATAATATTGTGTATCAAGATATGGAGCTATTGATACCAGTTAGTTACTATATGTAAATATTGGAGGTATTATTATGAGTATAAAATATAAAGTAGGGGCTATTGGTGTTGTAGCAATTATTTCAATATTAATCCTATAAGGTATATCTGCATGGATTATATCTACTATGGTAGATAGTGGGAATCAAATTATAGCAGCATTTGATAAGGTTGATCAATCTATACCTGAGCTCAGAAAATCTGAAGAGAGTCTATCGCTGGTCTTGAATGCTGATAGGGATGCCTATCAGGCACAAGAAGCTGAGATACGTGCTCAAGGTGTAACTGAACAAGCGGCTGCACTAGAGGAGATTACTGCTTCTATGAATGAAATAGGGTCACAAACAACTACAAATGCTGACAATGCAACCCAAGCGAATTCATTTGCTTCTACTGTTGCAAGGGCAGCTGAAGTAGGGCAAGAGCGTATGGATAATATGAATAATGCGATGAAGCAAATTGCTGAAAATGGAGAGCAAACTCAGATGGTTATCAAAACTATCGATGATATCGCTTTCCAGACAAATCTTCTTGCTCTAAATGCTGCTGTAGAAGCTGCAAGGGCTGGGCAGCATGGCAAGGGGTTTGCTGTTGTAGCTGAAGAGGTTCGAAATCTTGCTGCAAGGTCAGCAAAAGCTGCAGCAGAGACAGCAGATCTTATTGAAAAATCCAATAAGGAGATATTTGAGGGAGTAAGTATTTGTCAACAGACAGCAGAAGCTCTATCTGAAATAAGTGAAAATGCTGGTAAAAACAATGATTTGGTTGCTGAGATTGCTTCGGCTTCTAGTGACCAAGCTCAAGGACTTGCACAGATTAATACAGGTTTAGCTCAGATTGAACAGGTGACTCATCAGAATACAGCAAGTTCCGAAGAAACTGCAAGTGCTTCTGTTGAAATGTCTAAACAGGCCGCAGAGATTAGAGAGCATATTGCTAAGTTCAAACTAAAGGCATCAGGAGGAGAAGTTGAGACAATGGAGAGTAGAATGAATGAAGAGCAAGAATGGGGAAAGGATATGCACCATGCTCCTAGCCATGCAGCCGTTGTTACGCCTGCCGAAATGATCGCTCTTGATGATAGTGAGTTCGGTAAATTCTAAAATTTGAGTTAATAAGTATTGTTTTGGGGTATGTCTCTATTTTGGGATATACCCCATTATGAATTATGCTCTAAATTCTTTTATTAATTATAGTTGTATGATCATTACTTGGGATTAATTCTAAAATCTCTGTTGCAAAGGGTTGCTGATTTGATATTATTATATCTTTAATAATTGGGTGAGGTGATTTGTAGCTTATTTGTATTTGTTGCAAATTGCAAGATGAACATTAAAGTTTTGTATTTATAATGAAAGAGATTTTAACGATGAGTGACAAATTAGCAAATCCAGGACCTCTTGGACTTATGGGGTTTGGAATGACTACTGTATTACTTAACATTCATAACGCAGGATTCTTTCCTGAAGTTGATGCAATGATTATGGCTATGGGATTGTTTTACGGTGGAGCCGCACAGGTGATTGCAGGTATTCTTGAATTTAAAAAGGGTAACACTTTCGGCCTTACGGCGTTTACGTCTTATGGATTTTTCTGGATTGCACTTGTTGGAATATGGGTACTACCAAATATGGGACTTAACATCAAGCCAGTACCGGCTGAGTTCATGGGGTGCTTCCTAGCTATGTGGGGAATCTTTACTCTATATATGTTTGTAGCTACTCTGAAGGCAAATAAGGCTTTGCAGGTTATCTTTGGTACACTAACAATTCTATTCTTCCTGCTCGCTCTCGCAGACTTTACCCACATACATGCGATTAAAACTTTTGCTGGGTATGAAGGTCTTGTATGTGGATTCAGTGCGATATACCTTGCTATGGCTGAAGTTCTTAATGAAAAATATGGACGTATTGTTATACCTATTGGGTAATTAAGTATGGATGTTTTGAAGACTAAAGTTGGCATACTGGTATTAAGTATTATTTTGCTTGTTCAATTTGTTGGGCTGGCAGATGATAATATTGGTGTTAATGATGGTGAAGAGCAGTATTTTAGAGCTATTTTGCCTACTCCGGTGTACTCTATTAAAGAGATTCCGTCGCTCTATTATGACTATGATACCCTTCAACCAAGAATTAAAACCGATGAAAAAGGGCATATTCGTGAGTTGGAGTATATTGCTCTAAAAGACACGAAGTTCCGCTTTATTAATTCTTATAAGTTTGGCAGGATTTATGTTTATGAAGTAGAAACTTCAGATTATCCTTCTAACAAAAAGCTTTATATTGATTCAAATTTTGTTGTTCGGTGTCTCAAGGATTTTCCTGGTCGTGACAAAACAATGCCTCCAAGAGAAGATATACTTGCTAGTATTAGGAGTATGGTCGGATTGCCTTATCGTTGGGGTGGGAATTATGCTGATGGTATAGAGCAATTACTCAAGTTCTATCCTATAGGTGATTGTGTGAACCGTGATGAGTTTATCAGGAAGAACAAGAAAATATGGACACTTGAAGGTGTTGACTGTTCTGGAATGTTGTATCAGGCTGCTAATGGGGCAACACCAAGAAATACTTCACAACTTGTTGAGTATGGTGAGGGGCTTGATATCGAGGGACTCGGAGTTGAGCAAATTTTGCAAAAACTTGAGCCGCTTGACTTGATCGTATGGAGTGGTCATGTAGTGGTTGTGTATGACAAAGAGAGCGTAATTGAGAGTAGACCTCGTTATAGTGATGGCGGAAAAGGTGGAGTGAGAATTCATTCGTTGAAGAAGCGTCTAAAGGATATCATTTCTACCAGAAAACCTGTCAATGAGTATAGCAATTCTAGCAAGGATAAGCAGTTTGTTATTCGTAGATTTCTGTAGAAATAAATTGTGAGCTACTTATATATAAGCGTCCTTTAATAGGGCGCTTATATTTTTTTGTGGATATTGCTACTATTTAATATATTTTGAATTCCTTTTGAAATGATAATAATAATAAATTACAATCACAATCGTGATTGTTTCTGCAAATGGTATAGATAGCCATACTCCTGTTATGTCAAATAGGTAAATGAAGAGGTATAGGCCAATTATAATGAATACTAAAGTTCTTGCTATAGAGATAATTGCTGAGGGTTTTCCTTTGGTTGTGGCGGTCAGGGTGGCGCTGGCAAAAATATTAATCCCCGAAAAGAGCACTGAGAAGGAGAATATTTTTAAACCTGTAGATGTCAGATCAAATACCTTACTTCCACGTTTTGCAAACATACTCGTTATACTCTCTGATGAAAAGTAAGTCGCGATAAACATCAGAATTGCAGCAATGCCGATAAAGAGTAAACAGGTATGTAGAAGCTTATTGAAGTATATTGAATTGCGTGCTCCATAGTGGTAAGAGAAGATTGGAGCGACTCCTACGGAGAAACCTATAAAGATGGCTGTATATAGGAATTCACAGTATAAGACGACTGAAATCGCAGCAACACCGCTAGAACCGGCATATCCCATCATTGTAATATTAAAGATAAAGGTTATAATACAACTCGAAAGGTTATTTATCATCTCAGATGAACCGTTGCTACAGCTACTCTTTAGCTCGGCAAGGTTTAACTTAGGCTTTGAAAAGGAGAGCCCATTTTCACGCCTTATAAAGAATACAATCCCGCCTACTGCTGGAATACAGTATGACAGTCCTGTCGCTAATGCTGCGCCCTTTACACCGAAATTAAGTTTTACGATAAAAATATAATCAAGTGCAATATTTGATATTCCAGCAATTACTGTAAATATCAACCCAAGATTTGGTTTGCTCGCTGTTACAAAAAAGCTAATAAATATTACTTGAAGAGCAGCGGGTACAGAGGATAAAATTAATAGGCTTAGATAGATTTTTACATCAGGAAGTAACTCTATACTTGCACCAAGAAATGGTATTAGTTGGTCTATAAATACATAGGAGGCAATACCAATAATTCCAATAGATAGCATTGTCACTAAGACTATGAGTGAAAAAGTCTGGCAAGCTTCTAACTTTTTTCCTTCTCCAAGGAGGTTGGCTACACTTGCACTTCCGCCTGTACCAAACATAAAAGCTATAGAAAAGATTACGGCGCTATATGGATATGCTAAGCTTACCGCTGCAAACGCATCAGTGCCTACATAGTGCGCAATATAGAAGCCGTCTATAATTGTATAGAGAGACAGAAAGAGCATCATAAAGATTGAGGGTAGAGCGAATCTGAGTAATTCTACTGGTTTGAACTTGTGTGAAATAGCATGTAGCATAGCTCAAATCCTTTAAAAGAAAAAGACTATGTTATCTCTAATGCTAACTTAGTCGTATGAAATCCACTCCATTGTAAGACCGCAGGCTGGTGCTCCTTGACCGGCTTGCTGTCGGTCCTTTGCTTCAAATATCGTTGGGATATCTTCGACCTCTAGCTTTCCTCTACCAACATCAACTAGGGTGCCGACAATATTTCGTACCATATTATATAAGAATGCTCTACCCATGACATCTATTGTAATGATATTTTCTGAATATGTCAATTTGCACTCTTCTACAGTTCTAATATTATTGGCTTCTTCATTGTTGCATTCTTGATTTGAGAAGCTGGTGTAGTCGTGTTCGCCTTCAAAATACTTGCTTGCTCTCTTCATCTTTTCAATATCAAGATCCCAGCTTACGTGCCACATGTACTGTCTACCGATAGCTGGAGCAATAGTAGATGCATATACGGCATATCTGTAGAGCTTCATCTTTGCACCGTGTCTAGGGTCGAAGCTTGGGTCTACCTCTTCAGCATTTCTTATTGAGATGTCTCTAGGTAAGCGGCTAGTCAAAGCTCTAGCGAAATTTTCTGTAGGTATATCGCTCTTTGTCTTGAATGTTGCTACTTGACCTTTGGCGTGCACTCCTGCATCTGTGCGTCCAGCCCCATAGATTTTGACAGTCTCTCCTGTGAGGCGGTGTACTGCTTCTTCAATCTTACCTTGTACTGTGGTAGCATTTGGCTGTACTTGCCAGCCGGAGTAGGCAGTGCCGTCGTACTCTACTGTTATCTTGATCAACCTCTGGTTCATTATTTGTTTCCTCTTTGCAAAAAATAATCAAGAGCAAGCTGATTCCAGAGGAAGAGTCGATTGTCGTTCTTGCCATTTTTATGTTCGGAAAGTAGATGCTTTGCTGTATTCATATTGATAATTCCGTTATCTATACTGTTTGCCGCGAGTGAGCCGTTTGCAAACCAATCTCCCGTTGGCGGTGAGAAACCTTGTTTACCTCTATAGAGAATATCTCTAGGGAGTAGTGGTTCAAGGGCTTTTTTTAGTAGGTACTTTGTCGTGCCTCCTTTGATTCTCAACTGGTGAGGAAGCTTTCTAGCAAAGTTTGCTAGGTCAATGTCTAGGAATGGACTACGGAGTTCTAGACTATTCATCATTGAGGCTCTATCTGTCTTGGCGAGAATGTCATCTTGCAAGTAGTAGTCTACATAGTATTGGGTTATTTTGTCTCCTACCCACTTACTTTTGCAGTTATTCCAGCTTTCAATAGCTTCGCTGTAGATACTGTCTATGTCAGTGTCTTCACCTAGTAGGTCTATAATATCCTTAATTCGTAGTGGTGACATTAGTGCAGGGATCCATACCTCCATCTTTAGTCCTGAGGCGTGGAAGAATCGCTTCAACTTGAGGCTGAGTGACATATAGTTATTTGATGCAGGGATATGGCTTGTCAGAAAGTTTACTCCCGTATGTATTTGTTTTGGAAGATAGATATTGTACCTTCTAGCCCAACGCCAGAATTTGAATGGTTCGTAACCACTAAATAATTCATCACCTCCGTCACCGCCGAGTGCTACGGTAACACTCTCTCTTGCAGTCTTGCAGACAAGGTATGTCGGTAGTAATGAATCATCTCCTTGTGGTTCGTCAAGTTGCGATAATACGTAAGGGAGTGATTCAAAGGTCTTGTCTATCGTTACTGTATTTAGGTAGTGCTTACTTTTTATAAGCTCGGCAACTCTGGTAGAGTATGGTGACTCATCATAACTCTCTCTGTCAAATCCAATTGAAAAGGTGGACACCGTATCAGCGTGCTTGGATGCTAGTGCAGCAATCGCTGATGAATCAATCCCGCCACTCAGTAGTATTCCTAAATCTACATCTGACTCTAGCCTTCTCTTTGTCGCTTGGCTGAGTAGTGAGAGGAGTTCTTCAGCTAGGTCGTGTTGATTGCTCTTTAAGAGAGAATAATCAGGTTCTATCTCATAGCTCCAGTAGCGCTTTGTACTGAGTTTAGATGATACTAGGTCGAAGGTAAGGTTGAAACCTCCTGCTAGCTTGAATACACCTTCATAAATTGTATGAGGGTGTGGAATAAATCCGTAGGCGAAGTATTTTTGCAGACTGTTTGTCGATATGTTAGTGCTAACTGCTGGGTGAGCTGCGACAGCTGTCAGTTCTGAGGCGAAGACAAGCCCTTCTCTTGTCTGAGTGTAGAATAGTGGCTTTTGACCGAAACGATCTCGGGAGAGGAAGAGTCTCTCTCTCTCTTTGTCATAAATACAGAATGCCCACATACCGTTCAGTCGCTCAGGCAGGGATTCTCCCCACTCTTTATATCCGTGCAGTAGCACCTCGGTATCTGAGTGGTCGGTTTGAAACTTGTGTCCTTTACTCTCAAGTTCGCTGCGTAGCTCTCTATGATTATATATTTCGCCGTTGAATATTACTATAAGTTGCTTATCAGTAGTCTTCATCGGTTGCATACCTGACTCTAGGTCTATTACTTTTAGTCTGCGGTGGACTAGGTGAATATCTTTTGTATTGTCATAACCTGTTGCGTCGGGGCCACGGTGGGCGAGGAGGGCACTCATTTTACAGAGTACTCCTTCAACGCTTTTTCCTGTGTAGCCTGCAATTCCGCACATGTTATTCTTTCTGGTATATCTTAATACTTTTAGGAGTATTATTTTGGCGCAAAGCATCGTAATAACTTTGCGCCAAAATATAGTTTTGATTTGTGTTCTTAGTAATTTAGGTTGATAAATGTTGGGGCTGGTATTGGGTGTATCTGACCAACACCTTCATTTATTGCTTGATGTTTTACTGCTGAAGCAACCTTCTCTGCTACTACTGGGTCGAGTGGAGAAGGTATAATGTAGTTCGTTGCCAAGTTCTCTCCAACAATATCAGCTATCGCTTGAGCTGCAGCAAGCTTCATGCCCTCAGTAATCGCAGTCGCTCTACAGTCCAGTGCACCTCTGAATAGCCCTGGGAATGCGAGCACATTATTGATCTGATTAGGGTAATCAGATCTACCTGTTGCCATGACTGCAATATTTTCTGTTGCTAGCTCAGGCATGATCTCAGGTACAGGGTTTGCCATGGCAAAGACAATTGCCTTATCATTCATACTCTTTACTGCTTCTTGGCTCAGGATTCCCGGAGCAGATACGCCTAGGAACATGTCTGCACCCTTGATAACAGTAGCTAGGTCTCCTTCTTCACCATTAGGATTTGTGTTATCTTGGAACCATTTGAAAGCTGGGTTGTCGCCACAATCTGAATTTGAATTGATTGCACCAATCTTGTCAACGCCTATTATGTTCTTTAGACCGGCCTCATGGAACATCTTAGCACAGGCGGTACCTGCTGAACCAAGTCCACAGACGACTGCTTTGATATCAGTAATTGCTTTGCCTGTAACTTTTAGAGCGTTATATAGGGCAGCTAGCGCAACGATTGCAGTGCCGTGCTGGTCATCATGGAAGACAGGGATATTTAGCTCTGCTTTTAGTCTGTCTTCGATCTCAAAACAACGTGGTGCCGAGATATCTTCAAGGTTTATACCACCATATGTTGGAGAAATTAGTTTTACAAGTTTTACAATCTCGTCTGGATCTTTGGTATCTACACAGATAGGCACTGCGTCAACTCCAGCGAACTCTTTGAATAGCAGACATTTACCTTCCATCACTGGTAGGGCTGCTTCTGGTCCAATATCGCCTAGACCTAGGACTGCTGTACCGTCTGTTACTATGGCTACAGTATTCCCTTTGCAGGTAAGATTGAATGCCTGCTCTTTGTCATCAGCTATGATCTTACAAGGACGGGCTACACCAGGAGTATACGCAATTGAGAGATCATTACGGGTCTTTAGTGGGCTTAGTGAGTGAATCTCCATCTTACCGTTCGTATGATATTCAATAGTTTTATCAACAATCTCTTCGATAGTGACGCCTTCAAGCTCACCAATGGTCTTGGCAACTTCTTTTTCGTGCTCCAAGCTGTTACAGTGGATGTGTACGCAACGTTTTTTGAATGGCCCATTATCTGAAAGCATTTCAACAATGTCGAGGGTTGCCTCAGCATCTGCTATTGCTTTCGCTATCTTCATAAAGCTGCCGGGTATATTTGGTAGGTGTAGACTTATCGTCATGCCAAAAGCGGCGCTATTATTTGGTTTGTTTGCCATTTGGGTTATTCTCCTTATATTTTATATGATTTTCTATAATAATTATATATTAGTATGTGTATTATCTTCTTTATCAAGTCATTATCAATAAGATTGTTCGCTATTTGGTTGCGTTTGGAAGCGAAAGCTGTAAAATTAAGCTCATATTTTATAAATTTTGGATTTAATGGCAATATTTAGAGAGGTGGAGTATGGCAAAGTTGTGGAAGGGAAGATTCTCCGTTAATACTAGTGAGATTATGGAGATATTTACTGAGTCTATAAGCTACGATAGAGAATTGGCTGAAGTCGATATAAAGGGTAGCCTTGCTCATGCTAAAATGCTGGCTGAAGTAAAGCTGATCACGAAGAAGGATCTAGCTGCTATTAGAAAAGGCATGAAGGAGATTTCTAAAGAGATAGAGTCTGGTGAGTTTGTATATGATATCAAGTATGAAGATATTCATATGTCTATCGAGGCAGCTCTTACTGATAAAATTGGTGATCCGGCTAGAAAACTTCATACTGCTAGAAGTAGGAATGATCAGGTGGCTACAGATTTAAGGCTCTGGACTAGAGAGAAAATCGATGGTATTATCGAATTGATTATGGGTTTTCAGAAGGTACTTGTAAAAGTTGCTGATGATAATAAAAAACTAGTTATTCCTGGGTACACCCATCTTCAACGTGCTCAACCTGTTCTTATTGCGCAACATATTCTAGCATATGTAGAGATGCTTGGTCGTGATATTGACCGCCTCAAGGATGCTCGTAAGAGAGTAAATCTCATGCCACTTGGAAGTTGTGCCTTGGCTGGTACTACCTTGGCAATCGATAGAAGTATTACTTGTAAAGAGCTAGGCTTTGATGGTATCTGTCCAAATAGTATGGATGCAGTGAGTGATAGAGACTTTGTAATAGAGGTCCTTGCTGCTTTATCTATGATGTTTATCCACTTGTCGCGTTTTTCTGAGGATGTAATTCTCTGGGCAAGCTCTGAGTGGAATTTACTCGTACTTCATGATGCGTGGAGTACTGGTAGTAGTATCATGCCGCAGAAACGTAATCCTGACCTTTTGGAACTGACTAGAGGGAAGAGTGGTAGGGTTATCGGTTCATTGATGACGTTGCTCACTGTAGTCAAAGGACTTCCTATGACTTATAACCGCGATCTACAGGAGGATAAAGAACCGTTATTTGATGCTGTGAAAACAGCTGAGATGACACTGCTTTGTCTTACAGGTTTTGGTGAAACTTTAAAGTTCCGTGAAGAGGTTGCTGCTGGTATGCTTGAAGGTGGGTTCCTTGACGCAACTGTACTTGCAGAATACCTTGTAGAAGCTGGGTTGCCATTTAGAAATTGTCATGAAGTTTCAGGAACACTTGTACGTATCGCAGAGGAGAGAGGTTGCAGGTTGTGTGATATAGACCTTGAAACCATGCAGTCTGTGTCTGAGCTTATTACTGAGAGTGTCTTCGAGTGCCTAAATCCTGCGATAACGCCTAAGGCATATAAGTCAGCAGGAAGTGCTGGAGGTAAAGAGGTTGGTAAGGCTCTTACCCGTTGGAAGAGAATATTAGCTAAAAAATAATTATTAAAAATATAACATAATTGAAAGGTTGTGATGAAGAAGGCAGTGAAGGGAAATTTTTATGCTGTGGGGATTGGGCCGGGATGTGCCGACTTACTGACTGTAAGAGCGGTGAATATTATTGGTTCAGCTGATGTTGTGATTGCGCCTAGGTCTGAATTAGCCACTAAGAGCCTTGCTCTTGAGAGTGTAAAAGAGTACATAAATTTTGATACTCAAGAGGTTATTGAACACATATATCCGATGAATAGGGATAACGACGGAACAATTGATAGTTGGACAGAGGTAGCATTAATTGTGGAAGATCGGATAAAAAAAGGTCTCTCTGTTGTTCAAATAACTCTAGGAGATCCAAATATCTATAGTACTAGTACATACCTTATAAACTGCCTTGAGGGTAGAATTAATAAGAGTTCTGTAAAGATTATTCCTGGTATTAGTGCGTTTCAGGCAGCTGCGGCAAAGTTTGTAGATCCGCTATGTCTTCAAGAAGATAGGGTTCTTATCATGCCTGCTACCGATCTCTCTGAGGTAGAGAAAGCTCTTGGTACTTGTGAAACAATGCTTTTGTATAAGGCTGGGAAGAATATTGAAAAAGTCAGAGCGCTACTCCGTGAGAAGAATCTTCTGGGCAAGGCAAAGACAGCGTTCTATGTTGAGCAAGAGGGGGAGATACTTTGGGCTGACATGGAGTCTGATATCGAGCACGAAGGTAAGTATATGACTGTGGTTATTGTTCATTGTGGAAGTAGAGATTGGAAGTAATACTCACTAGTTAGTATGGAGATCTAAGCTATGTTGGCGATTGATATAGGTAATACATATGTGAAGTTCTGTAAGTTTGATGGCGAAGAAGCGGTGTGGATCAATAAAATCGACACCGCAACAATTACTGCAGAAATTGTGCAGAGTGCCATGTGTGAGATTGAGCTTGACGGAGAGACTGTATTTATTGCTAGTGTGGTCTCAAGTGCAAATAGGATTATAACTGGTGTATTAGATGATGCTGGGGTAGAAGACATAAATATTATATCTTCTACCTCTGGAATTATTAAGCACTCTATCGAAACGATAGAGACCACTGGTGTGGACCGCCTTCTAACTGCACTTACAGCAAAGGTGATGTGCCCTGATGAGGCTGTTATTGCTATTCAAGCAGGCTCGGCTATTACTGTAGACCTTATATCAAAAGCAGGAGTTTTTGAGGGTGGAATGATAATGCCAGGTCCTGAAATGTGGCTCAGTAGCCTTACCACAGCAGCAATGCTACCTTCAATAGGAGCTGAAAATCTTACGTGGGCTAAGGATGGAGTTGGGAAATCTACGAGAGCGGCGATCTTGAATGGTGCGTCTGCTGGTCTAATAGGTGCTGTAAAAGAGGCTGTGAGAAGAATGGTCATGCTCAGTAAGGATGTTCCTCAGATTATTATAACTGGTGGTTGGGCTGAATCTTTAGCTGAATTCTTTCCAGCAAAGTGTCAGTCTGATTTAGTCTTGTCAGGTATATATATCTATGCTAATACTCAGGCGGGTTCTCAGTCTGAAGAGTAGGTTATTCTTTGCTCTATTGTGGCTTTAATACTTTACTGGAGTTTGCTTTAGTTGTTGATATATAGCAATATATTAGATGAATTCGTTCCAAAGTTTTATAGCTTCTTCTAAAAGAGGCGGGGATATTTCCCCATTCTTGCTTAGGATGTATATTCCAAGACCGTTTCCACCAGTCTCTGGATCCTTTACATTTATTACAACTGCTTTTATCCCTAGATCAAGCGATATTGTCTCTGCTACTTGAAAAGCACGGCTACGATTATTACAGCTAGTGATGAGTTGGACCCCATCTTGATCTTTCAAAAACTTTCTTGCCATTGCTTTTTACATACCTTATAATTTGTATTATGTTACTTTTTAGGGTGATTATGGAAAAATGGTTAGAAATTGGTTAACCACTAACATTTTTAGCATAATTTATCTATACTTAATAAAGTCGAATGATCTTATTCGATGTATTATCTATTAAACTTTTTGATAGTCAAGAGGCAATAAACGATATGAATAATCATGATGAGTACGATGACGGATTTGGGCAAGAGCTTCCAGAGGTGAGCTTGGTAATTGTTGCGGCAGGTGCATCCACTAGAATGGGAGCTCATAAAAACAAACCGTGGCTATCTCTTGGTGGAAAAGCGGTTGTTTTCCGTACACTTGAAGCGTTTGAGGGAATGAAAGAGATAAGCGAAATCATCTTGGTCGTGAGTAAAGAAGATGAAGAGTATGCAAGAAAGATAGTAGGGAGTGAGCTTAAAGATCGCGGAGTCAGTATGATCACTACAGGAGGTGAATCAAGGTAT
Source organism: Planctomycetota bacterium (assembly GCA_965140405.1). Classification (GTDB taxonomy): domain Bacteria; phylum Planctomycetota; class SZUA-567; order SZUA-567; family SZUA-567. The sequence continues at coordinate 2,748,292 of OZ223208.1, read as the reverse complement.
GATAGCTCATGGAATGGAATATCCCTTACTAATAGTATGTCTGATGTCATCGCTATTCATGATGCTGTAAGACCATTTTTAAAACAAGATACCCTTAAAGCATTATTCAAGATGGCAAGAGACTATGGTGCGGCTGTGCCGGCTATTCCTGTACAAGACTCGTTAAAAAGGGTCGAAGGTGATAAGATTATCGGGAGTATATCTCGCATTGGTGCTATGGCAGTACAGACCCCTCAGTGTTTTAGGAGGGATGTTATAATAGATGCATTCGAATATGCTAGAAGTACAGGAGGCGTTTCTGATAATATTACTGATGAAGCGGGGCTTGTTGAGTACTTTGGCAGGGAAATATCTGTAATCCTTGGATCTGTATATAATATGAAATTAACTACCAAAGAAGACCTTGTGCTTGCCGATGCTTTGATAAAGAGTGGATTGTTATAGAGGCTACCTTAAAATTACTATTGTAATCTTGTGTGGAACTTTATACACATAATAGAGAGAATCTAATGGAACCATTGAGCGAAACAGATGATTTGGGTGTCGAATTAGTCGTTGAAAAACTAGTAGATATGCTTCCTAAGATCGGGAATAAGTCAGAAATGAAGGCTATTCTTGATGATTACCATGCTGCTGATGTGGCTGAGGCCATGCATGAACTTCCTGATGATATTCAGGATAGGATCATTGCATTTATGGATCCTGAAGAGCAGGGGGAAATACTAGAAGAAGCGCACAACGAAGATGCTGCTGATTATGTAGAAGATATGCCTCCACAGCGACTTGCTGAAATTGTTGAGTCTATGCCTCGTGATGAAGCTGCCGATCTTATGAGTTCAATGACACGTTCTAGAGCTGAGAGTATTTTATCGCTTCTGGCAAGGGATGATGCTGTTGAACTACGTGAACTACTCCGTTACGAGCCGGATACTGCTGGTGGTATCATGAATAATGACTTTATTCAGTTACTTCCTGAGATGACAGTAGAAGAGGTTAGAGAGTTGATCCGTAAGGAAGATCTTGAAGAAGATGCCCTAGGTACCATTGTTGTATGTAGAAAAGACATGAAATTTTTGGGACTTGTCGGTGTCGATGACCTGTTTGCGGCTACCTCTGATACAAAGGTTGAGAAGCTAGTAGAGAGAGCTGCTGTTACTGTAGGTCCGAATGCTGATCAGGAAGTCTGTGCAAGGTATATGACAAAGTATGACCTGCCACTGCTCCCTGTTGTAGATCCTCGCAGAAGGATTATTGGAATTATTACCTTTGATGATATTCTTGATGTAATGGACGAAGAAGCATCAGAAGATATGTACCGTATGGCAGGTGTAGGTGTAGAAAGACCTCTTGATGAAGGTGCTTTCGTTAGGGCGATGAAGCGTCTGCCTTGGTTTGTGGTGTCACTTTTAGGTATGAGTGTATTGGGATTCATTATCAGCCAATTTGAACTTACATTGAGCAAGGTTGTGGCTATTAGTTACTTTATCCCGGCTATCATGGGGCTCGGTGGAACGGTTGGTATTCAGGCTTCGACAATTACTGTGCGTGGTATTGCTAAAGGGGAAATTCAGTTTAGCGATCTATTTTGGCTACTCCGTAGAGAGATACTTGTAGGCCTTATTATTGGAGTCTTCTGTGGAACTACGCTGGCGCTTATAGCTGGAGGAATGACTGATAGTGAACATGTAGTTATTGAAAAAATTGATGTTGATGGTACTGTAACTGAAGTCGATGTACTTAATGAAGATATCCGCCCACCAATATTTGGGATAGTTCCACGTTTTCCACTGACTGTTGGCTTATCAATGTTTGTAGGGATTATGGGATCAGTTCTACTCGGGACTTGTGTGCCTATGCTTTGTAATAGATTGGGTGTTGACCCCGCCCTTGCCAGTGGGCCATTTGTTACCACTCTTATTGATATTTGCACACAGACTCTATACCTAACCCTTTGTACATACCTGCTCTTATATTAGAAGGCTGCTATATGAATGATTTACTTCAGAGAAAGAATAAAGCGAGGAAGGTTCATCAGAAACTGAAGACGCTCTATCCGCAAGCTGAGTGTGAGTTGATCTTTTCTAATCCGTTTGAAGTATTGGTAGCTACCGTGCTTTCGGCTCAGTGTACAGATAAAAAAGTTAATACAGTAACACCAGCGTTATTTAAGGCTTATCCATCCCCTCTTGAGATGGCAAATGCTGATGTAAAGGATGTTGAAGGTATTATTAAGTCTCTAGGTTTATATAAGAATAAGGCTAAGAGTATTATAAGTGCGTCAAAGGATATGGTTGAGAAGTATTCAGCTAACGTTCCTGAAACTATGGATGAGCTGGTTGGTCTTGCTGGTGTAGGCAGGAAGACTGCAAACTGTGTCCTTGTAAATGCGTTTGGTAAACCTGGGATAATGGTAGATACCCACTGCATACGTCTTAGTAATAGGCTAGGGCTAAGCTTGCAGAGTAATCCAGAAAAAATTGAGAAAGAATTAAAGGAGATATTTTCTAAGCGAGTATGGGGGAAGTTATCGCATAGAATAATACTCCATGGTAGGAGGGTCTGTCATGCTAGAAATCCAGAGTGTGGGAGTTGTACTCTAAAGAAACTATGTGTATATTACTTTGAAAATAAATGAAATATATAATTAATACTAAGCTTTGGTGAGCAATTTATGGATAAAGATATTGAAGACATGTTTGAGAGTTTTCAAAATGAAATTGATTATCATTTTGAAGATATCAAGAAACTTATGCACGCCTTGAGGCACGGTAGTAGTACTGCTCAGAGAGATGAGAATAATGAACGTTTAGAATTCTTCGGCGATGCGATACTAGATTTTATTATTTGTGAAGAGCTCTTTAATAGGTGTAAAGATAGTAATGAAGGTGCGATGACTGATATCAAGGGTGAAATTGTCTCCAGAAAGGTTATTGGTCGAGTTCTTGAAAGTTTTAATATTAGAAAGATGATGAGACTGGGTAGGGGAATAGCAAAAAGTAAAGCCTTACCTGTATCACTCTATGCAAATATGTTTGAAGCAATTGTCGCAGCAATATATCTTGATAGTAATATTTCAGAAGCAAGGAGGGTTGTACTCAAGTTATTAGATGAGGAGATTGATCTTGCAATTAATAATGCAAAGAAGCAAAATTTTAAATCTTTGGTGCAAGAGATAGTTCAAAAGCATAAGCTTGGAGATCTTGTATATACCATAGTTGATACCACTGGCCCTGAACATGAGAAGATCTTCACTGTCGAACTGACCCTGGATTCTTTACCGATTGGAAAGGGAGATGGGCGTAATAGAAAACTTGCAGAACAAGCCGCAGCAGAGGCTGCATATACCTCAGAAATATTATCGGAACAACTCACACCAGAAGGATAAGGTTTATTACTTGCAAACTTTATTTTACATGATATAGTAAAGTAATAGAGGTTGCTTTAAAAGTGTACTCTCTATGACTCTGTTTTTTGCTTCTGTAGGAGGAAAGTAAATAATAGGGTGTTTTGGATTTTAAGGAATTATTTTTATTGTTCCTGGGGGAACTTATAGGGGGAAGTATCATGAAACTTTTTTATGGAATTGTTGTATTGTTTGCTGCAATTGTTATGACTGGATGTAGTGAAAATAGCTCGACTGTTGCTGATAGCAGTCAGTATGACTATCAAGAACGTGGTTGTTTTGAACCAATGGATCTTGATGCAAATCACGATGGTGAGCTAACCAAGGCTGAGGCTGTTTATTTTTACACTGAAGAGTTCTATTGGTTTGATCAAGATGGTGATGGGGTAATTGCAGTTGATGAAATTGTCTGCACACCTGAAGAGAAACTTCTTATTGATGCAGATGGTAATGGAACTGTAACTGAGAATGAGTATGTTACTTATTGGTCAGAACATCCTTGCAAGTGTGGTGAGTATACCTAAGTAATAGCTTGTAATTTATAAGATTACTAAGAATTATATTGTCCCTTGCGATCACTTGCTTGGGACTTTTTTATTTTGTGTCGTTGAAAATATTGTTGAGGAATAGTATGGGGCTTGCAAGATTTTATTTGCCGGAATTAGTAGACGGTAATTATGAATTCTCTGCTGAAGAGGCGAGGCATATTGCCGGAGCAAAAAGACTCAGAGTTGGTGATAAGATTGAAGTCTTTGATGGTAAGGGACATTATTCAGTTGTTACTATAATTGAGCTAAAATCCAGAAAGGTTTTAGTTGATAAGAGAGCTGAAATTGTTACTGAGGATAGAGCTATCCCTAGAGTTGAAATTGCTGTAGCTGTACCGAAGGGTAAGAGGCTACAGTATATGATAGAAAAACTTAGTGAATTAGGTGTAAGTAGTGTTGTGCCAGTGATATATGATAGAAGTGTTGCTGGAGGTGATGATCCTGTTGATAAGTATAGACGTTGGGCTGTAGAGGCGTGTAAACAGTCTCGAAACTCATGGGTGCCGGAGTTTTCTAATCCTGTAAAACTTGTTGACTATCTCGGTAGTAAGAAGTGTAAATTATTGATGGCTGATTATACTGGTCGAAGTATTCTAGAGGTACTTGCAGACTCTGATAGATCAGAAGATTGCTCTTGTCTTGTGGGGCCTGAGGGTGGTTTTAGTGATGAAGAGTTCGACTTGATTGAAGGGTTAGGCGTAGATAAGGTGAGATTGGCTGGAAATATTCTTCGCATAGAGACTGCTGCTGTTGCTTTTGCTAGTACTATTATGGCGATTTCAAGATGATTTAAATTCAATAGCTTAATTATAAAAACGAGAGATTAACTTAGTCTCTCGTTTTTATAAAAGAAATCTTTTTTTTACGATCTATTCTGTATAATCAAGTCCTATATCAAGAGCAGGGGCGCTATGAGTGATAGCTCCTACAGAGATTCTTTCAACTCCGCTCTGTGCTATAGCGGTGACTGTATCGAAATTGATACCACCTGAAGCTTCTAGCTTTGGCCTGCGTCCACCTGTGGATGCATAGTCGTCAGCCATTTTGACCGCTTCTCTGAGAATATCTGGTCCCATATTATCAAGTAGTACATAGTCAGGTTCTTCTGGTAGAACATTTGCAAATTGTTCTAAAGTATCGACCTCAATCATAATCTCCAAGTCTGAAGCAGAGCGGGCTTGCCTTACTGCTTCGGCAGGGCTAGCTATATTTGCAAGTGCTAGATGATTGTCTTTGATAAGGATCATATCATAGAGTCCTTGTCTATGGTTTGCTCCTCCGCCAAATTTTACAGCCATCTTCTCAATTGCTCTGTGCCCTGGTTTGGTCTTTCTAGTATCGTAAATCATGGCCTTTGTACCTTCTACTGCTTTTACATACTTGCTTGTCTCTCTCGCTACTCCACACATATGCTGCATGATGTTTAGAGCTAGTCTCTCTCCAGTTAGTACTGAGCGAGCAGGGCCTTCAATAGCAACTAGTTTGTCACCTTTAGAAAATTTGTCGCCATCATTTAATATAGGAGTGATCTTAACTGCTGGGTCAATTGCTTTAAAAAGATGCTCAGTTACTTCTACTCCTGCGAGGACTCCGTCCTCTCTTGCGGTAAATACAGCGGAAAGCGTTGCACATTCAGGAGCGAGTGCAAGGGTTGTGGCGTCTCCTGAGCCTACGTCTTCTTCAAGTGAGAGTGCTATTAACGCATCTATTTGTTTCCATGGATCAATCTTTTCCATTATTATTTCCTTAATATTACTATAGTTTCTAAAAATTTTAAAACTTTTTATCTTATTTTGTATGTGTGACAAGTGATAGCACATAGAAGAATATCACAAGCATAAAGACTACAATTGGAATGGCCATGATTGCAGTCCATGCACTATAACCTGATAGCCAACCTCCATCTTTGTTGATATGTTTTTCTGCTTTTATCAATTTTGAGTACTTCTCACGGGTTAATTTATCTTTGCAGTGTTGGCAAATGCTATCTGACCCTCTCAATATTGGATGTCCACATTCTTCACAGTTTTTTATTTCTGGTAAATTTTGACTGGCCAACGTTTTACTCCGTAAAAAAATGATGTAAATAATGATTACGCTATTATCATTATTTTTTCAACTGCTTCAATAAATTTCTTATAAAATAATTTACTATCACACAATTTTGACTCTAGCATTTTTTGGCTTATGCTTGAGTGGTAATCTTGAAGTTTTGATATATCCTGACTAAGTGATACCGCTTTATTTATGTACTCTGTTGGTGATAAAGCTATAAACTCTGTAAAACCAAGTGTTGTAAGAATACTATTACCCACTGAACTAACATGGGTATTGCCACGTAAGGTTATTACTGGGCGTCCCATCAGAAGTGCTTCAAATGTTGTGGTTGTGCCGTTATACGGATATGTATCAAGGGCGATATCGACCGAATTATATAGTTCAAGGTGCTTTTGGAAGTCTGGCTGTCTGCTGGCGTATTGAATCTGATCTTTAGTGATACCATTTTCTGTAAACTTCTTTGTTAAAAGTATTTCTAAATCTGTAGAGCTTAGACCGTGGCATTTTATCAGTAATTTACTATTTTCAACCTTTGTTAGTATTTCACACCACATTTTTACTGTTTCATCACTTATCTTTGCAATATTATTAAATGAGCCGAATGTTATAGAGCTGGAATCAGTAATTTTTGCTGCTGGGTGCTCGGGTGGTAAGTATGTTAAAAAGCAATCATCAAGCCTCAGAAGCTTTTCACTATATCTCTCATCAACTCCTTCAGGGTCTGAGTAGTTGTCCGTTATACGGTAATCAATCTCTTTTAGACCAGTGGTGTTTGGGTAGCCAAGATAGGTTAATTGTGTCATTGCAGGTTTCATAGCTAGTAGTGGTAAGCGATTGTTATTCGTATGTCCTGAAAGATCTATAAGGGCATCGACATTTTCAGCTTGAATTATGCTACAAGCTTCTGAGTCATTTAAATGCCTGATGTCGATAAGTTTTTGCGAATAACTTATAAGCTTTTCTGTTACTTGATCCTTCTTTGGTGTATTTGAGAACAATACTACATCAACCTTGCCATCATTATGTATCTCCTGGAGTAAGGGCTCTATGAAAAATTGCACAGGGTGAGCACAAAAATCTCCAGAGATGAAACCAATTTTTAGGCGTTCAGCTGGTGTTTGTTTTGACGTGGTATTTTCTGAATTCGAAGAATTTGAGAATACTTCTCCATATTGTTTATGGAGGGTTGAGATATCTGATATTGATATTCCACTTGGGTAGTGCAAATATAGTAGCAAACTGCTGAACGCATCGGCACTGGTGACATCAATTGCAAAGGCTTTTTGAGATGTAGCTATAGCTTCATTGGCCATACCAATAGATGTGTAGTTCTTGCTCATATTAATAAGGTGCATCTGGCTCGGCGATTCTGTATCTACTGCTTTGGAAAAGAGCTCAACTGCCTCGATCTGTCTGTTTGTATTGCTGTATGCTAGAGCTAGTAGACCGTTTGCTTCTCTTGATTCGGGGTTAATATGCAGTGCATTTTTTGCGTGTAGCTCTGCTTTTACATTGTCGTTTTGTAAGTGGGCGATTGTACTGAGGTTACACTCAAGTATGGCTTCTTCTTTATTTGATAAGCGGTATCTAACACCTTCAAGAATATTTTCTGCTTCTTTGAAAAAACCTTGCTTTGATTTTGTACGGCTAAGTCCAAAATATGATTGAATATTATTATCATCAAGTGAAAGAGCTCTCTCATATTGCTTTTGAGCTTCAATTGTATTTCCCTGTCTTTCAAAAGCATAGCCAATATTTTGTCTGATAAATGAAGTCTCACCATTTTGGCTAAAGGATCTCTGTAAAAGCTCTAAACCTTCATTGTATTGGCCGAGCTCGATAAGTACAGAGCCTTGGTATGCAAGTGCTTGAGGGTCATTTGGTGAGATGCTTAGAGATTTTAGAAAAGAGTCTCCAGCATCTTTAAACATTCCTTTTTTAAAGTAACAGCGACCAAGATTGAAGTGTGGTTCAAATGCTTCGGGGTCTAATTCTATACCTCTTTTGAGCATCTTTATGGCATTGTCGTAATCACTAAGTTCTGAGAGGGCAAGTCCATAATTGATATAATAATTAGGATTTGATTCGACACAGCTCTGCTCTATCTGAGTAAAATAATCACAGGCTGTCCTGAAATTGTTCTGCTGACAGTATACAATACCGATAAAGAGCAAGTTGTCGCTATGAGTAGGATCAATCCTTAGAGCCTCATGATAAAGCTCTAAGGCTTTTTCAAGATTGCCTGTCTGGTGAAATGATAGGGCTGTTCCTATAAGTCTTTTCTGTTCAGGGTTCATAGTGTTCCTTAGAATTTAAGTTTGAAGCCCTCTTCAGGAGGACTAGTTGGGTCGTCATCTTTATCATCAGTTTTAGGTGCTCCAAAGGATAATTTAATTCCTTCGTTAAGTGAAGGAGTTTGTAAAGTGCTTTGTCCAAAATTAAGTTTCATTGATGGAGTTTGCACAGGAGCATCTGGTGTTGGTTCGTGTCTTCCTTTTGGGGTCTCGCAGTAGGTCTTCCACATTGCAGTCATAGCGTTTTCAAATTTTTTCGCGAAATGGGTCGCATCAATTATAGGGCTGTTCTTGAGCCTTTCTCTCATTGTGGATCTAAGTTCATCGCGTACTTCTTCTGAAAGTCCGAGAGCAACAGCTTTATTGACATACTCTTCTGGGGATGCTCCGGCTAGTTCTTGGATTCCCATATGTGTAAGTAGGCTAAGTCCAACACGTGAGGCGTGATTTGGACCATAGAAGGTAACCATTGGTACGCCCATCCACATAGCTTCGCATGAGGTGGTTGTGCCGTTATATGGGTAGGTGTCGAGTGCTATATCTATATCATTATAGTTTTTAAAGTGATCATTGAGGGATTTTGTACGTGGGTACATGCTGACTCTATCACGACTAATACCGAATGATTCAAATGATTTATAAGCGAACTCTTGTACATACTTGTCACCTAGACTGAGTGCCTTGAGGACAATTCTGCTGTTTGGTACATTCTTGAGTATCTCACTCCAGAGGAATATTGTCTCTTGGCTACACTTTGCAAAATTATTGAAAGAACCGTATGTCACATAGCCATTCTTCTTTGATGGGCTTGGGGATACGTCTGGGGAATCGTCAAAAGGACTATAGCAGTGGAATCCACCAGGGAGTCGAATGATTTTTTCTGAAGAGTATTTTTCCGCACCCTCAGGCTCGGTAATATCATCCACGAGTCGGTAGTCGATAGACTTAAGTCCTGTTGTGTCTGGATAGCCAAGCCATGATACTTGGACTGGGGCAGGTTTGAGACAGAATACTTTGAGTCTATTGTCAGCTGTATGGCCGCCAAGATCTATCAGTATGTCAATCTTGTCCTGTCGAATTAGTTCTGCTGCTTCAACATCTGAAAGCTGCAAGATACTCTGCCACTTTGTACTGAAGTCAGCAATCCTTTGTGAAAACTTGTCAGGGACTTTGACATTTGCATAGGTGTAATACTCAAAATTTGCGCTATCTTTATGAGTGAGTAGTGGCTCAACAAAGTAAGCAACAGAGTGCTTTCTAAAATCGCTTGAAACCAGTCCAATACGAATTTTCCTGTCTGTTCGTGGTTCGCTAAGATATGGACGAAGTTCAAGATCTTTTGGTTCGAAGAGATTTGAATATGTCTGGTGTAGCTTCCATATATCATCTCTAGTGGACTGTGGAATATAATGCATATATAGTAAAACATTACTAAATGCCAGATTATTACGTGGGTTTAACTCTATAGAGCGTTTGCAATGCTCTAAGGCTTCTCCTATCTTGCTCTGTACAACAAGTACGTTTCCAAGATTCTGGTGGTACTCTGCATGTGTCTCACTAAGCTCTATAGCTTTACGCAGTGACATCTCTGCAGCCTCAGTGTCGCCAAGAATATTTAGTGCGTAGCCGCGTAGCGAGTATACATCGTCAGCTTTCGGGTTTATCTCAAGGGCTTTGTCAAACCATTTTACAGACTCTCTAGCATTTGACTTGTAATAACTTATACCCATTGAGGCATATGGTGCGTAGTAATCAGGTTTTATATCTATTGCTTTCTGGAATAACTCTCTACAGTTTTCGTAATCACCGAGCTCGGTAAGAAGTCTACCCAGCCCAAGTAAAGCCTCAATACTATTAGGATCTAGCTCTATTGCACGCTCGAAAGCAGACTTTGCTTTGAGCTTGTCGCCGTTTTCTTTTAGAACAAACGCATAGTTGAATAGAATTGTAGAATTATTTGGAGCGATCTTTACTGCTCTTTCTACATAACTAAGTGCTTCGTGGTATTTGTATTTTCTCAGTAGTGACATAGCTAGGCCACATAATATTCTAGCGTTTTCTGGTTGTTTCTTATCGGCTTCAGTAAAGAATTTTAGAGATTCATCATAGCGCTTGCACTCTTGGAGTGAGCAACCTAGTTGGAACTCTGTCATCCAGCTACCTGGATCGAGTTCATTTGCCTTTGTAAAGCAGGTGACTGACTCCTCAAAACGGAAGTTTCTATAGAGTAGCAGACCTTTATTGAAGTATGTTTGAGGTGCTTTGGGCTCAAGCTCTATCGCTTTATCATAACACTCTTCTGCTTCTTTGTCCCGTCTGAGTTTGTCGCATACCAAGCCGTAATTTATATAGAAACTCTCGTCTTGTAAGCCATTTTTGAAAGCTTTTGACATATATTCTTCTGCAAGCTCTAGGTTGTTTCTCGTATAGTTTATAGTTCCTATCTGTAGCAGAGCTTGAGGGTGATCAGGGTTGTTTGATAAGAGTTTTTTATAGAATTCTTCTGCCTTTGCAAGGTCGCCATTCATTTGAGCTTTGACACCTTGATTATAAAGTACAAGCTCGTCAGAACTCATCCGTAACGAATTATTGGTGGTTTGGAGCTTCTTTACCTTTTGAAGCTTTTTTTTGCGACGTTCTTTACCGGTAAGTTTTCGTTTGTTTGCCATGGCTTTTCTCTGGTAACCTCTGATCTTATGGGATAATACAAAATATGATGTAAATAATATTTTACGGATTTTATTATTCTTTATCAACTTAAATCGGATATTATGTTCTTTAATAATTTTATGATGGTCAAAAAGATACCCTAGTGCCTGATAGTTGGCACTAGGGTGGAGTTAAGGATGGGGCTTTTGTTAGGTGTGAAGGGTTAGCTACTCATATCTACTATATGGCCTAAGTTTTTGTCCATTGTTTCATTGAGTAAATCCTCTATATGGTCATGTATGCTATCAAGCACCTTACGCATCGCTTCACTTGGGATGGTTCTGAGAAGCTCGTTGGTTGCTTTGTCTGTTATCTGGATATAGTGACCCTTTGTCGAGTCGTCTGATGTAAACTTGACACTGGTACTGATCATACTCTTTATCAGTGAGTCAAAGTTTTTTTGGGTATTCTCTTCTATCTCTGAGTAGGTTTCACTTGTATTGTTCTGAGCTGATTCCATTTTCTGAGTAGTCTCGAACGTGTCCTTTGTTGGCTGTGCCTTGATAGGTTGTTCATCAAAAGCTTTTTTTGACTTTAATCCGGTGTTTCTTGTGTTTTCGTGTTCTGCTGCTACATGGTGTGCGTTAGAAGGGACAGCACGTTGTAGAACCGCAGATCCTTCTGAAAGTTGTTGTGTTTCCATTTCTGTCTCCTTTAAAAAAATACTCCTTTTGGGTTCTGTTTCTCAGACAGAAAAGAAGGGCCTAGAAAGTGGTGCACGTTCCGCTCTCCAGACCCTTCAGCCTATGGTACTATTACCTCATTCTTATGCTACTAAGTATCTCTTGTTACTCTTAGCCTATGAGTGATAGTGCGTTCTGCTGTAAAGCATTTGCCTGTGATAGCATTGATGTACCTGCTTGAACCATGATCTGATTCGAAGTGAACTCTGTTGATTCTTTAGCCATATCTGCGTCTCTAATATAGCTCTCTGTCTTTGTGATATTTTCAATTGCTACATTCAAGCTACTAGCATTTGTCTCGAGCATATTTGCTTGGAAAGCACCAATGTCGGCTCTGAGGTTCGATACATCATTGATAGCTGTGTCGATAATTTCAAGAGCTTTTACAGGGTCTGCTCCAAGGCTAGCAAGTCCACCACTGAGCATGTCATTGATTGATAAGTATTTCTCTGTATCAATATTTCCGCCGAATGTATCTGAGAACTGAGTGCGGCCTAGCTCAGTAGCTGTAACATCTTGTAGTGAGAACACTGTCCTTTCTTGGTCGCCAGCACCTTCACCTAGCTGGAACTGCATGCCACCTTCCCAATCGCCGAGTGTCTCGGTAGTGCTTTTGATAGCGTGGTTGACATAGTTATCTGTTGAATCTGCCATTCGGTAAGCTCTTGATCCCCAAGCTCCTTCATCATAACCGACCGCTGCTACAGTGGTGCAACCTAGTGTTCCTTGATTTAGTGAAAGCTTAGCTGCGGTATCCAAGTTCGCAACTTTTCCTTCAATCCCGTCTAACTTCAACTCTTGTCCGTTGAGTGAAATGGTGGCATCCCGTCCGTAGCTTGACTTCTCTTCGCCTGAACCGATCAGCTCTGCTTCTTGCTGTTCGTTATAGACGCTGAAAAGCTCTCCTTGATCAGATTTTACCTTGATGAATTCGTTGCTACCGTATTCTGTAGTGCTAATACGTAAGCCGAGATTTTCCGATGAAATTGTAGTCGTAAACGAGAGATCTTGGGATGCAGTCGTAGCCATATTGAAGTTGAGAGTACCATATAGTCCTGATGTCTCACCACTTGTTGCTGTGTCTGTTCCGTAGAGCCTTAGCGCGACTCCACCGCTTGAATTTCCTGTTAAGTCTACTTTGTCTGACTGTGCTACCAGGTCTTCATCACGCATTCTAGCATCTTTATAAATGAAGACTTGTGAATTATCACCAGCACTAGTACTTAGTGTTGCTTTTAGGTACATCTTACCTGTTTCATCAGTGTTTGTACCAAGTTTTACACCACTTAGATATGAACCAGAGTTAATAAATTGTTTTGTTGAACCGTCTGTTCCTAAAGCAGCATCTTCAAGTTCTTTAAAATTAACAGTGTCGGTGCCAATTGCTCCTGTATCTGAATCTTCTTGCATTACCCCAAGTTGGATAACAGAGGTCATGCCAGCTGCAACATCTGTAGAGAAGGTGAGGCTAATGCCTGAAAGCTCAGAATTATTTGTTGCTGAAATCGTAGATGAATGAGTCGTTGATGAAATATCTCCTTCAGCGACCTTCATGGTCATGTTTTGATCTTTGTAGATCTCGTATGAGTCAGCGTCTATCATCTTCAGATATGCACGACCATAGCCATCCACATTTTGACCAAGCTTGATAGTTGTTGATGAACCTACGTAGATAGATGTCGCACCAGATGATGTTGCTTCACCAAGTGCACTGATATTGAAGACATCTGCTTGACCACTTGTGTGAGCTGAGGTAGCTAGCTCTTGAAGAGCACCTGTTGTTGCTGTTTCTTTAACTGTTGCATTTGAGTCATAGATAAGTGTTGCTTTCACACCTGTTGAGTCTGAGGCGCTGTTGATAGATGTAACCATCTCACCAATATGAGTGCCTTCAGCAAATGAAAGGTAGCGACTACCACCATTACCAGAGAGTGTGAATGACTGGTCTGCTGAAAGTGTGTAGTTCTTTGAAGCGTTGGTACCGGTCTGTCCTGTTGTGATTTGTGTAGCTGAGGACTTGTTTTTACTTACTTCAACATAGCCTTTTTGGGCTTCATTACCGTTCTCTTTTAGAGAGGAAGTACCTGATGCTTGAGAACCTGAAAAACTGATATTGAGCTTAAAATTATCTTTCTTGAAGATTTGCTGAATGTTTGAAAGCTCTTCATTGACAAGTTTGTGGTCGTTTGAATCGCTTATCTGTACTGATGAGTCATAACTTAGTTCTTTATTACCATTGAGAAGAAACTGATCTGAGAACTTGGTTGTACGGGCGATTCTATCGAGTGTTTGTACTGAACTGTCGACCTCTGCTTGGTCGGCTGCTACCTGCTCTGGACTAGTAACACCACTGTTGGCTGAGTGAATAGCTAGCTGGCGCATCTTTGAGAGAATATTGTTCATCTCGTTTAGCGCACCTTCAGCAATACCGAGAACATTATTTGCTTCTTGAGTGTTCTGGACTGCTCTTTCAAGACCAACGTTCTGAGCGCGGAGCTGTTCGCTGATAACGAGACCTGATGGGTCATCTTTACCAGAATTGATTTTGAAACCAGTTGAGAGTCTTTCTAAAGACCCGCTGAGTTTAGAATTGTTTTTTTCTAGTGAAATCCCTGTTGATAGGGCATTCAAATTATTCGCAACGATCATAGGCATAGCGAATTTCCTCCATGAAATTCAAGTTAATATTTGGAATATTAGAGTTTTAAGGCAACCCGTATTTAATATTCCTGGACTATTCACATCCATGCACGGCAGTCCGTATCACCGTTCTATATTTTAAATCAAATTACTCAAGCGCTAGGAATATAGAATGACCCAGCTAATAGGCAGTACCTCCTTTCAATTAATTGTTTTTTTGCAAGGCGTAAATTTTAATATATACTTCAAGGCTTTTGTAAGGTTTGTTCTAAGCGCTCTCTTTTTTTTAACTCTAAGGCAGAGTCGGTTTGAGAGAAGATTTCTACAGCTTGGAATTATGCTTACATCGTTATTAACGGGGGTAACCTTAGAAACTTTAGGAAAAAACCGAAAAAATATTTTAAATAAATTTTAAGTCGTTACTTTGTATGTGTTTATATGTTTATAAAATTATGATAATTATTGCAAGAAAATCGATGGTGCGATAATATCAATAAAAAAAACACGCTATATTGCGTGTTTTTTTTAAGTGATTTTGTCGTTTTTTAAACTTTAATGATATCATACCTAATACCGGTAAGTGATACGCCTCCAGTATTGGTAACAAGAAAGGTATTTTCTGTACCTAGCATACCAACGACAGGGATGCCTTTTTTGGGCTCTAATGCTATTACCATGTTTTCTTCAAGGGGTTCGTCGAATTTGTTAGCAATAACAGGATACTCATCCACATGTAGGCCTACACCGTGGCCAAGAAAACCAGCTTGTTCACTTGGGCATCCCATAAAGCCTTCTAAAAATCCGGGAGAAAGCTTTGAGGTGACTATGTTATATATTTCTGAGGGGATGGCTCCAGGTTTGAGTAGGGAAGCAGCATGCTCCTGTATCTCTACGCAGATATTATGGACCTTTTCTGCTTCTGGGTTGTTAAAGTTACCATAAGTGTAGAGGCTGGTCTTGTCTGTATGGTAGCCGTCATAACCACAAGCAGTATCGATAAATACGGTATCACCAGAACGTAATCTTCTATCTGGGTTGCCAAAACATGGAACAGCAGGGCAGTTACCCATTGTGCCGTCTGGTCCATCGAAATTAGTAGGAATTAGACCGTTCTCACTGAATGAAAGATACCCCAGAAAGACATCTGTATCGGCCATTTGAAATCTTGCTAGCCCGTGTGAACCTAGTCCTATCTGGGCTCTGAGTACCTCTGAGCCCAGCTCTGCTTCGGTCATACCTTCACTTAGAACTGTTGGAACAATCTCTTCGAAAACCTTCTGGTGAATAGATCCTGCTTTACGGAGTCGTTCTATTTCGTAATCTGTCTTTACAGACATCGCTCGACTGAGAATTTGTTCGAGTGGCTTGGTCTCTTTGAAGGAGAAGTGTTTGTTGAAGAGCTCGAACCCACTGAGGGTCATTGTCGACTTCTCTAGCAGTACAGAGTCAGAAGTATAATCAACAATTTCCTTTATGTCTCTGTAGCTCGTATATCTATGTATTTGCTCAAGTGGAGATTCACCAGCAGCTCGTTCAAAGCCAACACGTACAAAGAGTTTTGGAGTTGAACCGCGATTTAACCAGAGTACACCTGTAGCAAGGGTTCCGGTGAGGTAGTAGATTGAGATTTTCTTGGTAATTACTGCTACAGACCAGTCTGGCTCATATTTGTCTAGTAAAGTTTGAACTTTATTCAGTCTGTATTCGATTTCGCTCTTTGGTATCATGTGTGGTCTCTCTAGCTATTAATATCGTGTTATTTGTAAGTACAGAGGTAGGCTGTTTCTTCTTCAACCTTTAGAGCAAACTTTTCATTTGCCGGTACTTCGAAACTGTCGCAGCTCTTGTATGTCTTCCACTCTGTGCTACCAGGAAGCAGTACTGTGAGCGCACCACTAACCACGTGCATGATCTCAATAGTGTCGGTACCGAATTCGTACTCGCCTACTGCCATTACACCGACTGTTGATCTACCTCCAGAATTGTTCAGTCCGATTGATTTTACCTTGCCGTCAAAGTATTCATTTGTTTGTAGCATTCTTTTCTCCGATTTGTAATGTCTATATTAAAATAAAGGTGAATATTCTTTTGTTTGACTTAATAAATCATTAGAATAAGTATACTTGGATGATTTGAGTTGTAAATTACTTTATTAAGGATTTTTTAATCGTGTGGTGGTTATATATTATTAGGTGTGCTGACTCTACACTATATACGGGTATTACTACCGATGTTCAGCGGCGATTTACTGAGCATGAGAGTGGTAAGGGGGCAAAATACTGTAGAGGAAGGTCTCCGCTTAAATTAGTTTTTAAGCAGGAGTTTAAGAATAGATCGGAAGCTAGTAAGGCGGAAATTAGGATTAAGAAGTTAGGTAAGAGAGAAAAATTGGCACTTATTGCTTCTGAAATTAATGTTGTTTGAGAACATTGATATATCCTGCAAGATAGCTTTTGCGTTATCTTGCAGGAGTTGTATTACGGGATGGGAAGAGCTTTATTTGGAGTAATTTCTAAACAGCATGTCTGCGGTGTAGCCTTTGCTTCCATCTGTGCGTGTGAAACTACTGGATTGACCTGTCATGTTTCCTTTACCGTCGCACTCATTTAGTTCATTGTATTTTAGTTGGATTGATTCTATACCAGCTTCTAGCAGTGACATGCTTTCTGAAAGTTGGTTGAAGCCGTCATCGTTCTTGTCCTGCCACAATCTGAGTTCACTGTAGACTTTGTCAAGTTTGTCAATAACGCCATCATTGTTTTCATCGTATTGAGCGAGTTTGCTGTAGCCATTGGTGTGACCTTCTTGGTCACCGAAGAGTTCATTACCGTTATCTGCAATACCATTACCACTCTTGTCTAGGTATAGTAGTGCGTCATCGCCTTTAATAAATGCAGTTTGCTCTTTCTCTCCGTCACCATCTATATCAAAGTCTACCCCATTTTCTGCACTCTTTAAGTCTATACCATCTCCAGCAAGATCAAATACTAGGGGATCACACATGTTGATATTGAGAGATCCATTTATATTACTGTTAAAAAATTGTGCCATATCACTGCCAGTAAATCTAATTTCACTAAGATTGATAGAGATATTTAACTTAGTTGAGAGAGTTTCAGCAAAGCCTTCAAGTGCATTTGTTGCATTTTCTATTGTTGCTGAGCGTTTATCTTCTGTTGCGCTGGCACTGGCTGTGGCAACTGTATTGAGAGAAGTTGCGTTTGAGTTGCTTTCGTTCATTTGATAAGAAAATTTTGACATGTTTGCTAGGAATTTCTCTGCATCTTCTTTGTCCATAAGAGTTATAAGGAACATGGCTTTTTGAGCAAGTTCAGGATCAAGCATTTTTATATTGTTCAAGGTTTCTTTATGTTCTTTCATTTCTGGTGTGTCGCTGCCATAAAAATCAGAAAGCATTTGGTTGATGTTGTCTTCAAGTTGCTTGTTTCCCTGAGGTGTAAAGTAGGTCTGGCGGACAGTTGCTATGTTTCCAGAAACTTTGTTGGAGCGTACAAATTGTTTTGGAGCATTATAAGTAATTGAAGTGCTAGAAGACTTGCTAGAAAATTCGAAGCTATCTCTAACTACAGTTGCTTCTTGAGTCACAGTAGTGGGCTGTGATGAATTACTCTGTGAGTCATGATTTGATTGTGTACCTGTACTCATACTAAAGCTTGTTGATTCTTGTGAAAATGACATGTTTACGCTGGTATCGATAATGTTCGCACTCATAACAACCCTCCCTGGTCGTATAAATTAAATAACGTCAGTTTTTTCATCTGTGACCCCTCCCCAAAGGGGTCACAAAACTATGCTAAAAGTCGATATGACTTGAGCATATGATACTATTTTTTGGATTGTTTTATCGATAAAATGCCTCTCCAAGCTTATCATCGGTGGAAAGTTATCGGACTTTAGGTTTTTATCAAATAAAATTTGTGTGCAAGTTTTATCGTATATTTCTTGATTAATTTATGAGTTATTATAGGACGTAGTAAGAACTGAAAATGAACATAGTATCATAGTTGCTGATATAATAAATATAAAGAGACCTGCATATAAATGCAGGTCTCTAAAGTTATAATAGTATTATGGTAAATAACTTATTTTAGTGTTGGGATCATACCTTTTAGAGTCTCTATAAACTTGTCAAGGGGTATCTCAACCTGCTCACCTTCTTCGCTTCGCATGTCTTTTACTACAACAATACCTTTTTCTAGTTCACTCTCTCCAAGAATAAGTGTGAGTAGTGCATTACGTCTATTGGCTGCTCTCATTTGAGCTTTCATAGATTTGCCTTCATAATCCATGTCTGCTGAGAAACCTGCACTGCGTACTCTTGCAAGAAGACCAGCCATACATCTATGGCCAGTTTCCCCAAGACCAATACCGTAGATCATAAGAGGGGCAGAGCAGTTGCAGCATGAGAGTGCTTCCATAGCAATCATTACACGCTCAACACCTATTGCAAAGCCTACAGCAGGAACTTTTGGGCCACCGAGTTCTTCTACCAGTCCGTCATATCTACCGCCACCTCCGATAGCATCCTGTGCGCCAAGAGCAGATGAAGTATATTCAAATACTGTCTTGGTGTAGTAGTCCAGACCTCTAACAAGTGATTGGTCGAGTAGGAAGTCTACCCCTAGGGCTTCGAGGGTCATCTTTACAGTTGAGAAATGTTCGTCACACTCAGTACAGAGGTGGTCGTAACTTGCTGGTAGATCCTTGGTCTTATCCGCACACTTTTTGCAGTCAACAATACGGAGTACATTCTTCTCGTATCTACTTTGGCAGCTTGTGCAGAGGGTACTAAGAATTGGTTCTACAGCCTGCTTTAATTTTACAATATACTCAGGGCGGCACTCTTTGCACCCTATCGAATTTAGCCTTGTCTTGATGCCGGTAATGCCAAGACTCTGGTAGTATGACAGACCCATTGATACTACTTCTGCATCAAGTAGTGGGTCGTCGCTACCTAGTGCCTCTACACCTACTTGATTGAACTGGCGTTGGCGACCCTTTTGAGGGCGTTCACGCCTGAACATAGGGCCAGCGTACCAGAGCTTACTGATACTACCTTGTTTATGCATATTGTGCTGTAGGTATGCTCTTACTACTCCTGCGGTGCCTTCTGGCCTGAGTGTAAGGAAATCTGAGCTTGGCTTGAAGGTGTACATCTCCTTCTCAACAATATCAGTAGCTTCGCCAATTCCTCTAGCGAAGAGTTCGGTCTTTTCAAATACTGGGGTAGTGATTTGTTCGTAGCCGTATTTCCAGAAGGTGTCACTGGCTGCAGCAAGTGCTTTGGTAAAGCGTTTTCCTTCGTCACCGAAGTAGTCCTTTGTTCCTTCTATACAGCGTAGAGTGTTCTTGGCCATCTTTGTCTTTCTTTCCTATCTGATTCTATGGTAATAATCTCTTAAAATATAATTAATCTTTTTTAGTCGTTTCTGTCTCGCCTTTTTGAATTACTGTCTGTCCATTATAAAGGTAAACTCTGTATATCCCTTGACCATTTGTTCGTGATAAGACAAGGCAAGGGATATTATATTCTGGATGGGTGTCCTGTCTAGGGATAGAGGTGTTTTTCACCGCTATTGTGCGTCCTATCTTTCTGTACTTTCCAGAGTCTGTCTGGAAGTAGAAAGCGATATAAAGTATATCATCCTTTTGGAGTACCAGAACTCTACCAAGTTTCTTGGATAATTTACCTGTTGCTAGTTGAAGGCGCTGTTCAAAGTTACTGATAATAAAATACTTCTCCAGAAATTCAGGGTTCTCACCCTGAAGGTCTGCTAGTGTGAAGATCTCTGGGATTGCCGGTCTATCATTCTTCTCATCCGCATGAATAACAGTACCGGTTACTAAAATAAGCATTAATATTAATATAATCCGCATAATTATTTGACCCTCTCAAACTGGTTTAAGTAAAACTTTTTCTTTTAATTATATATTATTTATCTTTCTAGTGGAAAGTATACCGAGGATTATGGCGAAATCAATTCTTTCTTAGGTTTCTCATTTGTTTGGGTTGAGATTTAAGGTGTATTAATAAAGCGAATGCAATGTATGAATATTGGTAGAGAAGTTAGCTGACCTCTGCTTTTAGTGTATTTATGTTGGCTATTTAATTTGTTGTCAATTTGTAAGTGCTTTTTATAATTGGGGTTATATTATGATAGTGCATTGTGTCTTGCCGTGGCTTTTTACTTATATTTTTTGCTTTGCATTGGTGTTGATGATGTACATGTAAAATACATATATAAAATATTGTTAGTTAACAAATCGCGAAATATTATCAATATCTTTACTATGTGCTGGTAGATTTATCCTTGCAAAACAGTCTTAGTGTGCTATATTGGGCTTGAGAAGTATTTTGTTTAATTTATAAGAAAAGGATGTATTATGGAAAATAATATATACGGGAATAACTCTATTATAAAGCAGGATAGGGCAAATAGAATAATAGCTATGATTTCTCACCTAATTTCTCTATTCAGCGCGCCTCTTGGGGCTCTAGTTATATGGTTAATTATGAGGAATGAGAATTCATTTGTTGAAGAGCATAGCAGGAACTCATTTAATTGGCAGATAAGTCTGGTTATTTATTCAATTATATCAGGATTTCTCTGTTTGATTCTTGTGGGTTATTTGATGCTAGCACTACTAGCTATTTGGAATGTTATTGCAATTATTCTTGCTTCGATCGCGGCGTATGATGGGAAGCCGTATAAGTATCCGTTTACAATTAATTTGCTCAAGTAAATTTAGCTTTTAAAATATAAATAATAACAGCCATAGCTATAGCTATGGCTGTTATTATTTATAGTCCTTGAGACTGAATGAAGAACTATATCTCCATGATCTCTTTGGTCTTCTTGTCAACTTCGTCATCGATCTGCTTCTCAAAGCTCTTTACGTTACTCTGGATTTCGTCTTTTAGCTTCTTTAGGTCGTCCTCTGTAAGAGCTTTATCCTTCTGTAGCTTTTCTAGATCTTTGATAGCATCTCGTCTAGCGTTTCTTACTGAAATCTTTGCTTCTTCACCCTTGCTCTTTAGATCTTTCGCAATGGTTTTACGGCGGTCTTCAGTGAGTGGTGGGAAGTTCATACGAATAACTTTACCGTCATTCTGAGGTGTAACTCCAAGGTCAGAAGCAATAATAGCCTTCTCAATCTCTTTTAGAATATTCTGGTCAAATGGCTTTACAAGTAGCTGTCTAGCTTCTGGAACTGAGATAGTTCCGCATTGGTTCATTGGCATATTTGCGCCATAAGCATTTACCTGAATATTCTCAATAAGATTAGGAGTGGCACGTCCTGTACGAACGGCTCTGAATTCTTTGCCTAGGTGCGAACACGCTTTCTTCATTGCATCTGTAGCTGTCTTGGTTACATTATCTGCTGACATAGTTCCTCCGGTTCTTTTCTAAAGTTTTAATACAATAGTTTCTTATGTCTACTTCATAAATATTAAAATATTTATGAAGTGACTGTTGTACCTATCTTGTTGCCTTTTACCGCACTGAGGGTAGAACCCTTCTCGGTAATAGAGTAAACAACGATTGGAAGTGAATTCTCACGGCACATAGTAAATGCAGTAGCATCCATAATCTTCAAGTTCTGCTCCAAGCACATATCGTATGTAAGTGTATCGTACTTCTTCGCTGTTGGGTCTTTTGCTGGGTCGGCTGTGTAAATACCGTCAACCTTAGTCCCCTTGAATAGTGCGTCACAATCTAGTTCTACTGCTCTAAGTGAGGCAGCGGTATCTGTAGTGAAGTAAGGGTTTCCAGTACCTCCTGCTAGGATGACTACTCGACCTTTTTCCATATGTCTTATTGCTCTGCGTCTGATATATGGTTCTGATACTGGCTGAGCTTCTATTGCTGAAAGAACTCTGGTAGGTTGGCCAAGTCCTTCGATAACGCTCTGGAGTGCAAGGGCATTGATAATTGTTGAGAGCATACCCATGTAGTCGCCTGTGCCTCGCTCTACACCGATACTTGTTATCTGTGTTCCACGCATAAAGTTTCCACCACCAACTACAACTGCTACCTGATATCCTGCTTCTGCAACTTCCTTAACCTCTGATGCGATTGCCTCTACTGCCTTTTGGTCAAATCCATGACCAGCCTCTCCGCCCAGCGCTTCACCTGAAAGCTTGAGCATAACTCTTTGGTAGGTACTCACAGTTATTCCCTTTCGATTAATTAGAATATATCTTATTAACAATTACATAAAGTAGGCACTGAAAATATTTCAGTGCCTACTAAGTAGAGGGTTATTATTGAGCAACTAACTCTGCTACCATATCTCCTACTTCTGTAGTAGAGTAGCCCATTTGGGCAGCTGCTAGGCTTTTAAGTTTAGTCTTGGTAAGTACTGATACTGAATCTTCAATCTTCTGAGCTGCAGCATCTTCACCACGTTCTCTCAGAAGCATCGCACCTGCACAGATTGCTGCAAGTGGGTTGATCTGATTTAGACCAGTAAAGCTTGGAGCTGTTCCGCCGATTGGTTCGAACATGCTTACACCACCTTCGTCTGGGTTGATGTTTCCACCGGCAGCTATACCTAGACCGCCCTGTGTGATCGCTGCAAGGTCTGTAATAATATCACCGAAGAGGTTTCCAGTAACAACGACATCGAAGATTTCAGGCTTTTCAACCTGATATAGACATGTAGCGTCAACGTGGTAATATTCGCGAGCGATGTCTTTGTAATCAGCTTCTCCAACCTCGTTGAATGCTCTGTCCCATAGTCCATATGCATAAGTAAGAACGTTTGTCTTACCAACGAGAGCGAGCTTGTTGGTATCTGCTAGGCCGCGGGCTTTTTTACCATATTTTCTAGTGTATTCAAAAGCGTAACGTAGCGCACGCTCAACCTGAAAACGAGAGTAAACCATGCTTTGAACAGCTACTTCGTTTGGAGTGCCTTCCATAGAGAGACCACCTGTTCCTGAGTAGATACCGCCAACGTTCTCACGAATTACGCAGTAATCTATCTCATCTGGACCTTTGCCTACTAATGGAGATTTAACACCAGGATAGAGCTTTACCGGACGGAGATTGATGTACTGGTCAAGCTCAAAGCGCATCTTTAGAAGGATACCCTTCTCAAGTATACCTGGCTTTACGTCTGGGTGGCCGATAGCACCAAGAAGGAGTGCGTCATACTCTCTAAGTTCATCTACAGCGCCGTCTGGAAGAGTCTCTCCAGTCTTCATATATCTTTCACCACCAAAATCATATGTTGTCTTGTTGATTTTGAAATCAAATTTGCTCGCTGCTGCATCTAGAACCTTGATCGCTTCTGCCACTACTTCTGGACCTGTACCGTCACCAGGTATTACTCCGATGTTGTAAGTGCTCATATCTCCCTTTCAATAGCAAATATCACTAAAAATAGTTATAACAATGATTATATGTTAAAATAATATCGAATTGTTTAAATTATAGTCATATTATACTGTATTTCAATAGTCAGATATTAGTTTTGATATGGAAAAAAATTGTAATCTTACATTAACGGAGTTTGGTTCTGTACTTTATGTGTGAAAATTTTATAATTGCTTGAAAGGTCGGGTATTTGTATCATTGGTTAAAGTTGATGGATTTCCTTGGCACTGCTTTTAATTTACAAATAATGGGAGGAATATTGTGCAGAGGTTGTGGGCGCCGTGGAGGCTACAGTATGTAACTGATCAAGCACCAAAGAAGGAAGGGTGTTTCTTTTGTAATGCATTTAAAGATGTTGGCAATGAAGAGGATCATTTACTACTCTATCGGGCGAATAAGGCTTTTGTCATGCTCAATAGATTTCCTTATAATGGAGGTCATATAATGGTTGCGCCAGCAAGACATTATGGTGATTTTGAAGATGCCTCCAATGATGAAATACAAGAAATTTGGGAACTTGTAGCTCTTTCTAAGGCTGTAGTGAAGAGAGGTATGCAGGCTGAAGGGGTGAATATTGGGGTAAATCAAGGGAAGTGTGCAGGAGCTGGTGTACTTGACCATCTTCATGTGCATCTAGTCCCTCGTTGGGAAGGTGATGTAAATTTTATGCCGGTAATGGCTGACATAAAAGTTATGCCGCAGGCACTTGTCGAGTGTCATAAAGTTCTGGCTCCATTGTTTGAAGAGATGGCTGGAAAGTAAGTTCTTTTAATATTGCAGGGCGCATAGTCAAGCTGTTTGAAAATTTTTAGTGAAGGACAAGTATGGACAATAGCAGTTATTCAGCGTTGCCAACGAAATTGCAGAAAGCTAAAGAAGCTCTTCTGGTAGGTGATATTACAAGTGCGGAAATTCTGACTAAGGAGTATTTGATCGCGAATAAATCTTCGGAGGTTGCACTTCGTACGAGGCTTGAGGTACTTAGTAGGATGAGGGACTTTGAGGGTGCAGTCGAGATAGTGGCTCGCTTGATACAGTTGCTCGGTGAGAGCAGAGATTTGTTCTTTGAGGGTGCGTACTACGCAGAGCTTGGAGGTAATCTTGAACTGGCTTTAAAAGGGTATGAGAAGGTTTTGGAACTTGAACCACTCGATGTGCTTGCTCTTCTTGGCTTGGGAAGAACGCTTCTGAATTCGGTTGGAATAAGTGGCGCTGAGGCATTCTTTGCTAGAGCGTATGAGCTTGAACCTGATAATAGAGAGGCAGCCGAGTATCTAGCCCTTGCTTATGAAAAAGAGGCAGATTACACAAAAGGTATTCCTTTCTGTGAGGGAGCAATCGAGAAGTTTCCTGAAAGCTGGCTACTCCTTGTGGTGCTTGGAAATCTTTGGGGAGATAGTGGTAAGTCGAGTAAAGGGCTATTATTTGTATCTAAAGGGCTAGCGAAAGCTCCAGAGGAGGCCAAACCGTATATATCGGCAGCAGCCCTTCTGAACAAGATGCATAGACCGTTTGAAGCGTTGGGTTTTTTGGATAAAGCTAGTAAGCTCGCCCCAGGGGATTTAAATATAATGCTTGAAAAATCCTCGCTACTACGCGATACAGGTAGTAGTAAAGAGGCTATTGAGATACTTGAGCAGGTCTTCAGGTATGTTCCTAATTTTGCTCAGGCAAGGAGTAACTACCTTCTATACCTTCATGATATTAACGGGATAAGTAGGGAGAGGATTTTCGATGAGAGTCAGAGATATGGTCAGGAAGTAGCTGGTAGTATAATCCCAATAGCAGCTGAGTTTGAAAATAAACTCAGCCTTGATAGGAAGATTTTTCTTGGTATACTTTCAAGCGATATGAGAGAGCATTCGGTTGCGTACTTCTTGCTGCCGTTGCTTGAAGAGATTGATAGAGAGAAGTTTGTCGTAACTCTATTTTGTAGTAATGCTTGGGATGACAAGATGACAGAGAGGTTCAAGGGGCTTGCCGATATTTTTGTCAGTATAAGAGATATGCATGCCTCTGCTGTTGCTGAAAAAATAAGGGACAAAAAGATAGATGTACTCTTTGAGTTGGGTGGACATACTGCTAATGCTCAGGTCAATGTCTGTGCATATAGAGCTGCGCCAGTGCAGGTCAACTGGCTCGGATATCCTGATACTACAGGTGTTTGTGGGATAGATTATAGAATTGTTGACTCTGTAACAGATCCTATTGGGGATGCAGATAATTTTGCAACTGAAGAACTTATCCGAATGGAAAGAGGATTCTTGTGCTACTCGCCTCCGAGTGGTGTAGGAACTATTTCGTCCCTTCCTGCTCAGGATAATTCCTTTATTACCTTTGGATCATTTAGTAATATGGCGAAAATAAATCCTGATATGATAGCACTCTGGTCAAGGCTTCTGCAGGATAATCCTTCTGCCAAGTTATTCCTGAAAAATAAGGCCCTAAGTGAAGAAGAAGGACGTGATATAATCAAGAAGAGGTTTGAAGTTCATGGGATAGATGGTAGTAGATTGATACTTGTTGGAATGACTACTAAAACTCTGGATCATCTGGATTATTATTCCAAGATTGATATTGCTTTAGATACCTTCCCATACAATGGGACTACTACTATTTGTGAGGCATTATATATGGGGGTACCGATGATAGGGCTTTGTGGTAAGACTCATGCATCTAGAGTAGGTGCATCTCTATTGTCACGAGTCGGTCTTGAGCAACTTGTAGCTTCGTCTCCACAGCAGTATTTACAAATTGCCTCAGCCTTAGCTAATCAGGTGGATGATTTAAGAATGCTGCGCACGGGAATGCGTGATAGGCTGGAAGCATCTGGTCTTCTTGATAAAAAGGCTTTTGCTGACGAATTTTCAAGAATTGTTATTGGTTTTTGGAAGAGGTATGTTGACAGTAAGGGGTAGACAATGAAAGAACTTTGGATTGCATTAGGGCTGGGAGTCGGAGCTGGTATCTTGGATATCATTCCAATGATTATTCAGAAATTGGATAAGTACTCTATCATTTCAGCATTCTTTCAGTGGATAGTGCTCGGAATTATCATCAAGTATTCAAGTGTATTAGGTCTGAAAGGCTGGGCTAACGGAGCTGTTGTTGCTGTTATTGCTGCAATTCCGATTGTTATACTTGTATCAAAGAGTGAGCCGAAGTCAGTAGGTATTATTCTTGGGACGTCGTTGGTGCTTGGCGCTGTTGTTGGATATTTTTCTGAGTGTTTATAATTTATAGGATTAAATTTTATTACAATATGATTTAAGGAATAGTAATGATAAAACTTAAACCGTATGCAATGTTGGAGAGTGATTCTAAAGGGCGTATTCATCATGAGTCGCCACATAAGTATCGTTCGATTTATCAGCGTGATAGAGATAGAGTTATTCATTCGACTGCATTTAGACGGCTGGAATATAAAACACAAGTTTTTGTAAATCATGAGGGCGATTTTTACCGGACTAGATTGACCCATACAATTGAGGTTGGACAGATATCCAGGACGATTGCTAGGGCGCTTGGGTTGAATGAAGATCTTGCGGAAGCGGTTGCGCTTGCTCATGATTTAGGGCATACACCGTTTGGTCATGCTGGAGAGATGGTACTAAATACACTGCTTATCGATGATGGTGGTTTTAATCATAATTATCATGGGCTTAGAGTCGTGGATTCTTTAGAACACAGGTATAATGATTTTGATGGTCTAAATCTCAGCTATGAGGTTCGTGAGGCATTCTTGAAACATCATAATCCGCTCTGTATCGATACTCCTCATACACCTCCAGAGTTTAGGGGAAGTGGAACAGCTCTGCTTGAAGTGCAGGCAACTGTTGTTGCTGATGAGATAGCGTATGATAATCACGATATTGATGATGGATTGTACAGTGGGATTTTAAACGAAGAGGAGTTACGTCAGCTAGCTCTTTGGCAGATGGCCATAGATGAGATTGGTGAGGAACGTTATAACTCATTGAACCTTTATGATAAAGGGGCAGAAGGGGTCAGGATGCTTATCAACCTTCTGGTGACAGATGTTATTGATAATTCTCAGAGGAATATAAAAAGGCTTGGCATCGAGTCAGTAGGTGATGTGCGTGCTTCAAATGAGCTTATTGTATGCACTTCTGAGGGAATGAGATTGATGAAGGAGGAGCTTGAGGCTTTTCTTGCAGATGTCTTTTATAAGGATTATAGGGTACTGCGTATGGCTAAGAAAGCGGAACGATATATTCGGGAACTTTTTTTTACGTATGTAGAGGATCCGTTGACTATGCCGCAAAGGCATCAGGATAGGATCGGAGAAGTGAGTGTTGATAGGGTTGTTGCAGATTATATTGCAGGTATGACCGACCGCTTCGCTGAGCTTGAATATAGTCGATTCTTTATGCCGTTTACTAGACCATAACCTACTGACAATGACTGGAATTAAAATACATGAAAGTTTTTGCACTATCTGATCCTCATCTCTCTACAGTCTCAAATAAACCAATGGATATCTTCGGCGACAACTGGAATGATCACACTCGTAAGATACGTGAAGGGTGGTTTGATGTTGTAAGTGAGGATGATGTCGTACTCGTTGGCGGTGATATTTCATGGGCACTCAAGATAAACGAGGCCGAGGAAGACCTTGCTATACTTCGAGAGCTTCCGGGTAAGAAGGTCTTGCTTCGTGGAAACCATGACTATTGGTGGTCAGGCCTTAAGAAGGTTCGTGAAGCAGCAGGAGAGGGCTTTGAGGTTATTCAGAACAACTCTGTAGTTATTAATGGCGTTGGGATAAGTGGTAGTAGGCTCTGGAACTATCCGTATGTCAAGTGGCCTTTTTTGGGTGATGGTGGTAGTAATGAATCTAGCCCCAATAATGTTGCTGAGAAAAAGGAGGCCAAGACTTCTGGAAAGCACTCTGATATAGATGATGAGAAGGTGTGTAAGAGTGAACTCGTGCGCTTACAAAACAGTCTTGCTTCAATTCCTAATGATGTTGATATGCGGATATGTATGACTCATTTTCCTCCGATATCGGCGACACCTGTGAAGAATGAATTGACAGACATAATTGAAAGTAACAATATGGACTTCGCTGTATATGGACATCTTCACGCACTAGATAGGAGTAAGCCGTTTGAGGCGGTGGATTGTGAGCTTGGAGGAGTAAGGTATATTCTGGCGTCGTGTGACTGGCTTGATTTTGTACCTAAGATGATTGTTGAGGTATAGGTTATGTGGCTGGGAATAGGAGTTATCCTACTTGTTTTAATCCTTTGTATTGTAGCATTTAATCATGCTAAAGGGATGAGCCATTTCCCAGAGAGGCCGGATGACTATGATCCAAAAGTAACGGTATTTAAAGCAGTAAAGAAAGCGCTCTGTGGCTTTAATGTGTATAGGACTAGGATAACTGATACGCCTAAAAAGTATAACCATAGTTATTCAGTCCACAAAGTTTGTCCTCAGCATGGGGTAGAGCTGACTGGCTGGTATATTACTACTTCTGGTAGTAAAGGATTGGTTGTGCTTTATAATTGGTTCGGAGGGTGTAAGTCAGATAATTTAGAGGCTTCTGAGGTCTTCCTGCAAGAGGGATATGAGGTTTTTTTACTTGACCTTAGAGGGCATGGTGATAGCTCTGGCTCAGAGACCTTCTTTGGGTATCATGAGTACAGGGATGTACTCTCTGGTATAGAGTATGCTAAGCATAAGTTTTCTCCCAAAAAGCTGATTGTCTATGGGGTATCACTGGGAGCTGTTGCTACAATGAGAGCCTTTTATGCTGCTGAAGTTAGAGGTGTTGACGGGCTGATTCTTGAAGCTCCGTTTGATAAATTTATTACTACTATAAGGCATAGGGTTGGGATTTTTAAGCTACCTGAGTTCTTCTTTGCTAATTTATTAGCAATTATCGGGGGAGTGCTTCAAGGGTATAACCCGTTTATATTCAATCCTGTCTCATACGCAAAAGATATAGATATCCCAGTGCTGTTGATTTGTGGTCGTAATGATCCATATGTTATGTGCTCTGAAATTGAGAGTATATATAATAACTTAAAAAATAAAGAGGGCTCTGAAGTTGTACTTGTTACTGGTCATGGTCATGGATCGGTCGTACTGACAAATAAAGCGCTCTTTGTGGAACGAGTACGAAGCTTTCTGAAATTAATAAATTAAAAAAGTTCAATCTTTTTTGAGATGTTCTCACTGTTTAATGCAGTAGTTTTGCGAGCTTGATAAAAATAGTTAATAAAAATAAAAAATACTATTGACTCATTTCTCTTTTTTCGTATCATCTTTCTTGTCGCTGATGAAAGCAAAGCGTTGAACACTTAACAATTTGCGAAGTAAAAAGTGATATCAGGGTTGAGTAATTAACCCTTTTTCTTAAATGCTTAAGCGGGCATAGCTCAGTGGCTAGAGCACCACCTTGCCAAGGTGGGGGTCGTGAGTTCGAATCTCATTGCCCGCTCCAGATTATATGAATGGTAATCCTTAATGCTAAAGGATTACCATTTTTTTATGGCTTAATTGTTACTTCTATTTTGTCATTTTCGATATTATGTGATATTAAATAGCAAATGCTAAGGATTTATGGTGCTATGATGAAAATAGAATGGAATAATTTATTCTTCATCAATAGAAGAAAGGATGGGCTCGCGCTCTTCAAATTCCCCCAAATCCCTAGTCATGTTGTTATAACCTTGTTTGAAAATTTTGACGTGTATTGCTAGAAGATAGATGACAAGAGCATAGGTGAGCCCTGAGCGTAGTGCTTGACTCATTGGTATGGTCTTTTGAGTCCAGAGGGTTAGGAAGAAGTCAGAGCAGAGAAAGAAGGTAAATAGTAGCAGTACATTCTTTGCGCCAATCTTTATAGCTATGTATGATGCTATAAAAAGTCCAGCTATGGTTACGCCGGGTATTGCTGAGTACCAGAGTGCGAATGGAACATCATTGAAAATTATATTTAGTATTGTGCCAAATATCGAGGTGGCTGCCATCAGGCAAATTGATGTCACAATTGAAATTGCTGGGTTGACTTTGAAACCGATTGTCAGTACAAAGTAGAAAATAGTATCAATTCCAAACCCAATCCACCCTGATATAATTCCACCAATCAATGATATTGTAAAGAGAATAAAGATTGTTGCTTTCTTCGCGTCAATTGTATTATTGGGATATTTGAATTTTAAAAGTATTGAAAAAAAGATAACCTGTGTAAATATAAAAGCAATGGTATTGAAGGTTAGAGTCAAGACCTCAGGGCTCTTTAAGGGAAATACTATAATGCTCAGGCTCGCACCGACCATGCCTCCCAGTATGCATACCGGGAGAATATTTGACAAAAATAACTTTTTATTTAGTTTATACCATTTGAATGTACCGAGGCTCATGCCGTAGGCTTGAATGATCAGGCTGAACTGGAAGGCTGTAAATGGATCAATTTTTAATTTGGTTAGAATTGGGAAATATACGATACCAGCCGCTGCTGGAGTTGTATTAGCAACAGTTGCTGCAACAATACCGAGAAGTGGCATAAATGAGTATTTGGTTAAAAAGCTCTCTTTGAAATATGGAAATGCTAAGACCCATGCTACAGCGATAACTGTTAAGATAATATATTGTGGTTTGACTTTGAATTTCATTATTATCCTCATATGGCATTATATAATTTAAGACATTATGATTTAAATAGCGTTATATGTCAATAGAGTAAGAACTTAATCAGAGAGTTCAGGTGAAAAATTTCTGTGATAAGTTATGCCCGAATAACTCGAATATAATGACGATCAATACATTATAAGTGTAGAATAGAGATTTTTATTGAATGTTCTCGTTTTATTAATGGCATGCAAGCTGATATAAGTCGTATATCAGAAAAATCTTTCTATTTTCAATTACCTTTTATATAGCTGATTATTTTTGTGAATATTTATTTTTGTAACGAGCTTATAATATGCCATTAATATAATAATGGAGATTTGTGTATAAACTATTAGAGATGAAGCAAATTGTTCTGCTTCATCTCTAATAGTTTTGCTACTTTACAGGTGTCTTCTATTGTCCAGGTGTTGCATCGCGCCTAATTACTAGGCATGATATCTATGATTAAATGATGTAAGTATTTTATTTTTCAGATAATACTAGTTTTACTTGTCTCTTCTCCATAGCAAAGATAGCTGTTTTTCTTGTTTCAATATTTTTTAGCTTCAAGAATCGCTTACACTGCTGTTGACGACAATATCCTAGCATTGTTCCTAAAATGAAGTCCTCTTCAGGTGTATAATCGGATAATTTCTCTTTGTCAATCTGCTTTATAATGTCTATGCATATTTGGTCACCAAAGTATATGTTGCAATTGTTTCTTCCTGCGCTATTAACAATATACGGAATTTTATGAGTCTCAAATCTTTTGATTGCATCGCCAATTTCTGGTTTTGGTATAGTATGAAGAATTAGCCTTCTAAGTCCTTTTTTATACTCATATAAGTGGTGATTGAGAACTTTATCCATGTCGTGCTCCTTATAAGTTCAAAGATTAAAACATACCCATTATATTATGAATGGAGGTAACATTGAGTTGCATTAGTTATAATGGGTATGACGTATAAGAAAATCATGTATTACCTTATATTAAAGATGCAGTCCATTGTGTAATTCTTGATGACGTTTCATTTGCTTGGTTCGTATCGTCTATTGCCAGTCCTACAAAGCGACCATTTACGACTGCTTTTGAATTTGAAAAGCTATAGCCATCTATTGGCCATGAGCCGATAAAAGTCGCTCCAGAATCTGAAAGGATTTCATAAAGTATTCCCATAGCGTCCACAAAGGTGTCTGACCAATCAATTTGATCTCCGATACCAAACAACGCTAGACTCTTATTAGATAAATCTGCATTCTTGATAATGTCAATACAATTTGTCCAGTCGTCCTGAAGTTCACCGTATCCCCATGTAGAGGATCCTAGAATAAGCATATCTTTATCTTGTATTTCTGCTGTGGAAGTGTTGGTGATACTACTGATAACAATATCATCATTGTTGAGTGCTGCAGCAATATTCTTTGCAACGTTTTCGGTTACGCCTGTAGTACTTCCATAATAGATACCAATTTTCATTATTTTCCTTTCTCGTGTCTCACTCGTTTTTTCAACTTGATCATATAATATCAAACTAAGAGTTGGTTGTCAATAATAAAATTAGAATAATCTAATTTTATTATTTGTCACTAACTATAATTTAGGGTTAAATTGTTTAAACTAATGATAATTAAGGATTATAGTATGGTTGGGTTAGTAAATTAATTCACTGTTTCCGTATTGTTTCAATATATAATCCGAAGGTTTAAATTCGTTTTGATATATATAACTTATGAGATGACAAATAATTACTATAATGATGGCGGTATAAGTGTTGATATATTAAGTGATAGTTAGTATTTTACTTGCTTTACCTTTTCGTAATCTCGCTCCTGTAGAAAAGTATTGTAAAACAGGGTGTAAAGGTATTATAGATATATATAATTAATAATTATATATACTGTTCCTTATTTGCTAAACAATAATAGTCCTTGCATATATAGTGCATTTGAGTATAAGGGATATAATGTGCTTGGTATTTATCAAGTAATGTTCTTTGAAATTTTTACGTAATACATAAAACGGAAGATGGTGGAAATCCATCGCGGACGCGCCGCTGTAACCGAAATTGAGGCGCTTGGAACACTGTCAAAATATTTGATGGGAAGTGACAAGCATTTTGCTATTCGGAAGCCAGAAGACGATATGTTTTACGAGTTATGTGTTCCTCGCGTGGGAAGGAAATAAACCGTTCAAGGGGTCTTGATACGGGCCTTGTGTACTATGCATGGTATTCCTTCTAGGGAATGCCATTTTTTTTATAAGGTAGGAAACTATATGAATCTTTTCGCAATGCCAGAATTAAAGATAGGTAACAAAACAGCAGCTATACCAATTGTACAGGGAGGAATGGGTGTTGGTATATCACTCTCAAGACTCGCTTCTTCGGTGTCATCTGAAGGCGGGATTGGTGTGATTGCAGCAAATGCCATAGGTATGATTGAACCTGATTATTTCAAGAATAGTATTGAGGCTAATATACGGGCACTTAGGAATGAGATTCGCAAAGCACGGGAGCTTTCATCTGGTTTGATTGGTGTCAACCTTATGGTCGCTGCTAATGATTTTCAAGAATTAATGGCTGTTATTCTTGAGGAAAAACCTGATCTAATCTTTTTAGGTGCAGGACTGCCTATAAAAGGAATTCCCGTAAGTGATTTGCGAGCGGCAAACATAATGGTCGTACCGATTGTCTCTACTGAGAGAGCGGCAAATCTTATCTTCAAGAGTTGGCAGAAAAGGTTTGACGATATTCCTGATGCTGTTGTTGTAGAAGGCCCAAAAGCTGGCGGTCACCTTGGATTCAAGGAAGAAGAGATAAATGATCCTAATTGTTGCTTGGAGTCGATCCTTCCTAGAGTTGTGGATACTATAAAGATCTATGAGGGAAAATTCCAGAGGAAAATTCCTGTTATTGCTGCTGGTGGGATATATGATGGTAAGGATATCTATAAATTACTAAAACTTGGGGCAAGTGGTGTGCAGTTAGGTACGAGATTTGTCGCAACTAATGAGTGCGATGCTGATACAAGATTTAAAGAAGAGTATGTAAACTCAAAGGTAGATGATCTGGTTATAATTCAGAGCCCAGTAGGTATGTTGGGAAGAGCTATAAACAATGATTTTTTGAAAAGAGTTAAAAATAAAACGTTAGAATTTGCAAAATGTCCTTGGAAGTGTCTAGAGACTTGCAATATTGAAAGCGCTGGTTACTGTATCTCTATAGCTTTAAATAATGCTCGTGTTGGTAACCTTGATGAAGGTTATGCATTTGCTGGGGCAAATGCATATAGGGTGAAAAAAATATCATCAGTATATGAATTGCTCTCAGAGCTAAAGGAAGAATATACTCAAGCTATTCATAGTGAATTCCAGAATGCCAGAGCGAATTTTGAATCGATGTCAAAGGGTATTGCAGGTATAAAGGCTGAGTGCGATGAACTCGTAACTTCGTTCATGAGTAAGTGTGATCAGCAGGTGAAAGCTATCTTGAATGGCTCATTTGTGAATATGGATGATACAGATGGTAAGGCTGAAATGAGGATAAGTTCATTGTTGGAGAGTTCGCAGAATAGTTTACTGGCTCTGAAAGATGAGTACCAGAAAGTATTAGAGAGCTTAGAAGATCTTCCAAAAACTTTGCTTTCCAGTCATAACATATCACCAAATTTGATTTAATCATATTCTGTTAGTATTTTAGGTTATAATAATAATGATCGTGACAAGGCTAGATGCTTTGTCACGATCATTATTATGCAGCTTTAATACTGATCAATTTTTAGGTTTTATTATTGAAGAAAGGTGTATGTGGATTGAATTATTATTACCGAAGAATGATTGTGATTTGCTGCATTTGTTGTTTGAAATTAGGTGAAATTTAAGTGATGGGTTATGGTCATATTTCTGTTTTTATGAAGTGTGTAGATAAATGTTATTAATACATAATTTAAGGAATTTATTGTTAAAATATATTTAAATAAAAACAAACTTGTATTCCACCGTTTTTTTGCTATCTTTAACGCAATAAATATAAGTCAATATAAGGATATAGCATGAGTGATACTAAAATAGAAGAATCTGGATGGGATGCTGAAAAATCAGCAGAGCTATATGGAATCGACAATTGGGGTGTGGATTATTTTTCGGTTGATAAAGTGACAGGTGATGTGGTCGTTTCACCTTTCGGCTTGGAAAATCCTACAAGAATAAGCCTTCACCAGATAGTGAAGGAGGCTGAAGATCGTGGTTTTTCTATGCCTGTACTTCTTCGAATTGAGAACATCCTAGGTTCACAGATTGCTCACCTTCATAAGACATTTAGAAAAGCTATAAAAGAGAACTCGTATCAAGGTGAATATCGAGGAGTCTTTCCAATAAAGGTAAACCAACAAGAGCAGGTTATCGAAGCGATATCGGGATTTGGCAGGGAGTTCAACCACGGACTTGAGGCTGGTAGCAAACCGGAGCTTATTGCTGCTATTAGTATGCTCAGTAATAGAAAAGCATTAATTATATGTAATGGGTATAAAGATACCGAATTTATTGACCTTGGGTTGCTGGCTCTGAAAATGGGTTTTCCAGTATTCTTTGTTATTGAAATTCCTGGTGAGGTCGACCTTATTATTGAGAGGTCGAGACATCATAAGATATCTCCACTAATTGGTCTACGTAGTAAGCTCTCGACACAAGCTACTGGACAGTGGGCAGAATCTGGCGGTGACGGAAGTGTGTTCGGGCTAGGAATGAGCCATATCGTAGAGGTTATTGATAGACTCAAGAAGGAAGGAATGCTCGACTGTTTGCAGCTTTTGCACTATCACATCGGTTCACAGATTTCGAATATTCGTGATATCAGAGCTGGAGTCATGGAAGCTTGCCGTATATATGAAGAGTTGGTCAACGAAGGGGCACCAATGGGTCATATAGACCTCGGTGGTGGGCTTGCTGTGGACTATGATGGTACAAATACAAATTACCACTCTAGTAGAAATTACTCTGTAGAGGAGTACTGCACAGACGTTGTTGAGACGATAATAAGTTCTCTTGCAAATAGTGAGATTGCTCACCCAACAATTATAACTGAGTCGGGTAGGGCTACTGTTGCCTACTACTCGCTATTTATCTTTGATATCTTGGATGTGGCTTCATTCACACCGCCACCATTACCTAAAAAATTATCTGAAGACGCCAATGATCTGCTTCACCGTCTATTAGAGACTATTGATATGCTATCCTTAAACAGTATACAGGAGTGTGCGAACGATACTCTCTTCTACCGTAGTCAGGCACAGCAGTTATTCAAGCACCGTCAAATTTCTATAAGGGTCAGGGCTCAAGTGGAAAATATGATCAATCATATATTGATCAAGATATCTGAGCTCTCATATCAGCTTGATTATGTGCCTGAGGACATACTAAGTATTAGGCAGATGGTGTATGATGTGTACTATGGAAACTTCAGTATCTTCCAGTCGCTACCAGATATATGGGCAATTGATCAAGTCTTTCCGGTGATGCCTATTCATAGGTTGAAAGAAGAGCCTACAAGGCAGGCAATAATTTCTGATATTACTTGTGACTGTGATGGGAAGATAGATGTCTTTCCTGATTACATGCATAAGAAGACAAGGCTCAAGCTTCATGAATTTAGTGGTAATGAAGACTACTATCTGGGAGTCTTTCTGGTTGGAGCTTATCAGGAGACCCTTGGTGATCTGCATAACTTGTTTGGGGATACTAATGTACTCTCAATACATGTGGAGCGGGATGGTACTTATGATTTTATAAGAGAACTTGAGGGTGATTCTGTCGCAGATGTCTTGGAGTATGTAGAGTATGATATAAAGTCGATAAAAAATAAACTCAAGCGTATTGCAGAAGGTGCGATAAAGAAGGGGTATATTACGGCAAGAGAACGTACTAAGATACTGAATAGTTTTAATGAAGGTCTTCAAGGGTACACATATTTTGAGAAAAATTAGTATATTATAGAGAAGGTTGAGATGAATTTGATTATAATATAGTCATAATTTAGCTCAAATAAGGATTGGAGGAAATATGTCACGAGTAATGATTATAGGTGCAGGTGGTGTAGGGAATGTTGTTGTCAAGAAGTGTGCGCAGCTTAGTGAAGTCTTTACTGAAATCGTCCTTGTAAGTAGGACTGTTTCGAAGTGTGACGCTATCGCTGAAGAGGTAAAAAAGTTATATGGCGTTGATATTAAAACTGCTGCTGTTGATGCTGATAATGTTGCTGAACTTGTTGAGGTAATCAATAGATTTAATCCAGTGTTAGTTGTCAATGTTGCTCTACCTTATCAAGATCTGACTATCATGGATGCTTGCCTTGAGACAGAGACCAACTACCTTGATACGGCTAATTATGAACCTGAAGATACTGCGCACTTTGAGTATAGTTGGCAGTGGGCATACCAGGACAGGTTCAAAGAGAAGGGACTAATGGCAGTACTTGGATGTGGGTTTGATCCTGGTGTGACTAATATCTTTTGTGCGTACGCTCAGAAGCATCACTTCGACTCTATTGAGAAGATTGATATTCTTGACTGCAATGCTGGTGACCATGGACATCCGTTTGCAACAAACTTCAATCCTGAGATAAATATTCGTGAGGTTACTCAGGAAGTAAGGCACTGGAAGGATGGAGAGTGGGTGGCTACACCGGCAATCCTCAATGATGAATGTGTCCACTTCAGTTTTGATTATCCTATTGCAGGTAAAAAAGAGAGCTATATGCTCTATCACGAAGAGATGGAGTCACTAGTAAAGCATATAAAGGGTCTCAAGCAGATTCGTTTCTGGATGACCTTCTCTGAGGCATATATTACTCACCTTAAAGTACTTGAAAATGTAGGTATGACACGTATTGATGAGGTGGAGTATGAAGGCAATAAAGTTGTACCGCTAAGATTCCTCAAGGCTCTACTTCCTGATCCTAGTACTCTGAGTACAAACTATACAGGTAAGGCTGTCATCGGGTGTGTCTTTGATGGTGAGAAGGATGGTCAGAAGTCTAAGAAGTATATTTATAATGTTTGTGATCATGCAGAAGCTCATAAGGAAGTGCAAGCTCAAGCTGTATCATATACAACTGGTGTGCCTGCGATGATAGGTGCTATGATGATGGTGACTGGTGAGTGGTCTGGTACAGGTGTCTTCAATGTTGAGGAGCTTGACCCTGACCTATTTATGGAGTCACTCAACAAGTATGGTCTGCCTTGGCAGATTGTAGACTTTGATGGAGAGCTTCCAGAGTAAACTTTTTGGAAAGACATAATGCCTACTGAAATTAATCATAGTGAGTATCTACAGAGCCTAATAGGCAGAGTAGATACTCCTTGTTATCTTATTGATGAAGATGCTATAGAGGAGAACTGTAAGGTAATTGCTGGCGTTCAGGAGAGAACTGGTGCGAAGGTACTACTGGCTCTGAAGGCTTTTGCTCTTCCTGAGGTATTTGGAATAATCAGTAAGTACCTTTATGGTGTATGTGCAAGTGGTCCTATTGAGGCGCAACTTGGGTGTGAGGAATTTGATAGGGAAGTTCACACTTATGCTCCTGCATACACTCCTTCCCAGATGGGTAGGGTGATAGAGTTCTCAGATCACATCCTCTTCAACTCTTTATCACAGTGGGAGGCTCATAAAGAGGCTGTCGTTAACAGTCAGAAAGATATCAAGGTCGGGTTGAGGGTCAATCCGGAGTATAGTGAGATAGAGGTTGATCTCTATAATCCATGTATTGCAGGTTCCAGATTTGGTATAAAGCATGATGTACTCAAGGATGCTGATTTGAACGGGATATCTGGACTACATTTTCATGCGATGTGTGAACAAGGGGCGGATGTTCTTGAGAGAATTCTTGAGCACTTTGAAGGTAAGTTCGGTAGTATTCTGAGTGATGAAAGAATTGAGTGGGTAAACTTCGGCGGCGGGCATCATATTACTAGAGCAGGGTATGACATAGAGCTGTTGTGTCGTCTGATTACTAATTTTAAAGAGCGTTATAATGTTGAGGTATATCTTGAGCCGGGTGAGGCGGTAGTTCTTAATGGTGGGTATTATCTTACAACTGTGCTTGATGTTATTGATAATGATGGTCTTATTGGGGTTGTTGATGGGTCGGCTGAGACGCATCTACCTGATGTTTTGGCTATGCCTTATAGACCGGTGCTCATTGGTGGTAGCGAGGCTGGAGTCAAAAGGTATACCTATAGGCTTGGAGGAATATCTTGTCTTGCTGGTGATGTAATTGGTGATTACTCCTTTGATGAGGAACTCAGAGTTGGGCAGAGGCTGTGCTTTACTGATATGGCTCTGTATTCATTTGTCAAGAATACTACCTTCAACGGTGTAGAGCTTCCGACGATATATAGGTACTCTGAAAGTCGTGGGACATTGGACAGTGTGCGCCAATATGGGTATGCTGATTATAAGGACAGGATAGCTTCTAAGGGGGATGTATAGTATGGGGAGTTTTAATTTTCATGGGGAAGATGTTGCTCCTAGTGCGCCGGAAGAAGCACTCTTTCACTTTATCCCTGTTCCACTTGAGCAGAGTGTCTCGTATGAAGGTGGGACTGCTAAAGGTCCTGAGGCTATTCTTGAAGCTTCTTGTCAGCTTGAGTTATTAGAGAATTCCTGTGTACCGACTGAGACGGGTGTTTATACTGCTCCTGCGATTGATTGTCAGGGTGATATTGAGGATATTATTTCAGTTATTCGGTTTGCTACTGCGGCAAGTGTTGGGTGTGGCGCTATACCAGTATTACTTGGTGGTGAGCACACAGTGACTCTTGGAGCTATTCAGGCAATGCATGAGAAGTATGGTACGGATTTTGGAGTTGTGCAGTTTGATGCTCATGCGGATTTGAGGGACTCGTATACAGGGACGAAGTATAGCCATGCTAGTGTACTTCGTAGGGTGCATGAGATGGGGATACCAGTCTATCAGATAGGTACGCGGAGTTATTCGAGTGAAGAGGATGAGTACCGGAAGGCACATAGTATCTGGTATAAGGATGCGGAGGAAGTTTTTCGAAGTGGTGAGAGTAGCATTCTCCTTCCTGAGGACTGTCCAAAAAATATCTATATAACCTTTGATGTTGATGCGTTTGATACTGCTATTATGCCGGCGACTGGGACTCCTGTTCCTGGTGGACTTGATTGGTATCAGGTCGTATGGATGATAAAGAGATTTCTTGAGGGGAGAAGATGCATTGGGATGGACTTTGTGGAGCTTGCGCCTATCGAGGGATTTCACGGATATGACTTTGCGGTAGCGCAGCTTATTCATAGAGTGATGAGTTATATTGTTTTGCAGAGTTAAAGAGCTGTTTTAAAATTTTTGAATTGTGAGACTTCCTTGATGCATAGCATTTGGGAAGTTTTTTTATTTATGGGTTTGTGTTTTACTAAGATTGGTTGATAATGACCATAAGGTAGTAATAGGAGAGCGAGGTGGACAGAGAGTAGGCTACTTCTGCAGCCTACCCATTTGCATGGGAGTTTGGCTTACCTTTTCAAAAAGTAACTTTCTAGATAAACGTAGCATATTTAAAAAGTATAATAATAGATCGCGTTGAGCTATCAATGATATATACTCACAATTTTGCATCTGCATAGCAGATGCCCCAGCAATATTGTAAATATTGCTGAAAATCAATAATGAGAATAAATCTCAATGAAGGTTAATAATTATTTTATTAATTTGTTCTCATGAAATAAATGTTTTAATATAATTAAGCGTATTTTGGAGTTAAAATTTAATTCTGTGATTTAGTAGCGGTAAATTACTTTATAAGAAGAGGTGGTATTTGATGAATAGTAAGATGTCTGATTTAGTGGTAATTGGCGGTGGCGCGGCAGGGTTGATGGCTGGAGTGTCGGCGGTAAGAGCTGGAATGAAAACACTGATTATTGAGCGCCTAGGCAGTGTGGGTAAGAAGTTGCTTGCTACGGGTGGAGGAAGGTGTAACCTTACTAGGGATTTGCCTATTGGTGAGTTGCTTGATGGTTACTACGGGAAGAAGAATTTTGTACGAACTGCGATATATGATTTTCAACCTGCTGAGATGATCAAATTTTTTACCTCACTTGGACTTGAGTGCGTTGTGGAGGCAGGTGGAAGAGTATTTCCAAAGTCGAGTAAAGCTAGTGATGTCCTCGGTGTTTTGAAGAAGGAGTATGCTAGGCTTGGAGGTGAGCTACTACTCGGAGAAGGTGTAAGTAGTATTCTTTGTGATGATAGAGTATGCCGTGGGGTAGTTGTAGATGGGTGTGAATACCTAGCTGGGAGTGTTTTGTTGTCTGCTGGTGGGTGTAGTATGGCTGAGCTTGGGTCGGATGGGAGTGGTTTTGCTCTGGCAAGGGAGCTTGGACACAAGGTTGTACAACCTTCTCCAGCGCTGGTTGGGCTAGTTGTTGCGGATTTGCCGCATGATAAGTTGGCTGGGGTGAGTCTACCGGCGTGTAGTGTGAAGGTTGGTTCGGGAAAAGCTGCTCATGTATTTCAAGGAGATTTACTCTTTACGCATAAAGGACTTAGCGGGACTGTTGTTTTAGATGCGTCAGGGATTGTTGGTAGGTTGCTTGAGCAGAATAAAGATGTAAAACTAACTATTTCTTTCTGTAATGATAGTAAGGAAGATTGGGAGAATAGGTTTACTTTTTGGAGGAAGAGTAGTGGGGTGCGAACTATATCTGTGATTCTTAGTGAGTATTTTCCTAAAAGATTTGTGAAGTATATTCTAGACTCTAGCAATACTGATGAGAGTACTACCCTTGCTGAGCTTAAAAAGATTAGTCAAGATAAAATAATAGATTTTTTGGTGGCTTCTGTGTTGGAAGTGTCTCGTACTGAAGGGTTTAAGAAGTCTTATGTGACTGCCGGAGGGGTAGATACAAAAGAGGTTTTTCCAAAAACTCTTGAGAGTAGAAGGGTAGAAAATTTATACTTTGCTGGTGAGGTACTGGATGTCGATGGAAGGTGTGGAGGGTATAATCTTGAGTGGGCATTTGCCTCTGCTAGGTTGGTAATTAATTCTATAGGTAAAAAATAATGATGAATGGGTTAAATAGTAGTAATCTGAGAATAAATTCAGGCTTTTTATCATAAAAATTATGCAAGGAAATGCTGTGTTTTTTCGGCGTAATATTTATCTGGTAAATAAATAATGAAAAAATAATAATTACCCTTGAAGTATGGGGATATTTGGATATATTCTTAGAGATAAATATTGATCACTTCACAGAGTCTGAAGTGATTGTTTTATTTTGTAATTATCATTGTGTGCAATCTTTAGTTATCTACTTCTGAGCTTATTTTAGATCGTAGTGTATTGAAAGAATTTATAATTAAAAATCTCATTGATTTTTAATTATTCCTATATATAATTTTATAAGATTGATTATTTATTTTGTTATAACATATATTAAAGATTAGGGAGTATCTAAAAAATGAGCCATCCGGTTATTCAGGAGTTGGATAAAGCCAACGCAATCCGCAAAGATGAAGAAATTACGTTTGTAGTCGGTGATACAGTAGATGTACATTGCCGTATCGTAGAAGGCGAAAAAGAACGCGTACAGATCTTCTCAGGTACTGTAATCTCCCGTACTGGTGCTGGCGTAAATGAAAAGTTTACTGTTAGGCGTCTAGTTTCTGGAGAAGGTGTTGAGAGAATATTCCCTCTTCATAGCCCACGTATCAATAAGATTGAGCCAAAGCGCCGTGGACGTACTAAGAGAGCAAAACTTTACTATCTACGTGATAGAATTGGTAAGGCTACAAGACTTACTGAAGAAACACGCGAAAAGAGAGCTCTTAAGAAATAAGATTGAAACAAACAAACAAACGGGCATTGCGTCCGTTTGTTTGTTTTTGTCGTGAAATTTGACTGTAGTGGGTATATTCTGTATGGAAAATACTAAGTGTGATAGACTAGAAATTTGTGGGTTCTTTCAAGAATTTCAGGGGAATTCAGAAGTTATAAAAGAAGCATGGTTGATTTCTTACTGCAATGACCTCGACAGTTCTAATACTTGTATGAGAAAAAAGTATTTTAACGAACATGGTGTTGCTCCAGCAATAAATATGTCGCCTACTGGCAGAATGCTATAGAGTAACAGTATATATAAAATTTAAACTTTGCTACTGTTGACCAATAATAGTAGTAAAGTTTTTTGTCATTTATAAGCTTGATGATTTCAGATAGTTAAAATTGCTAGTATACGTTGATTGTTGCAGGATACGTAACTTTAAGGAAATTTTAAAATTCAAGCTGTAGATTTCGTAAGTAAAAGTATTCATAACTTTATATGATTTGAATTTTATAGGCATTTTTTAAAATGGGGAGAAACAAATGGGTTTATTAGAACAATTAAAAGAAATCGCAATTAAGAGTCAGAAGACAATCGCTCTACCTGAGGCACTTGATGAAAGGACTCTAATAGCGGCTGAGAAGTCTGCTGAAATCGGTCTAGGACCGGTTGTACTTATCGGAGATGAAGCTGAAATCAAGGCAAAAGCTGATGAATTTGGCGTTGATGTTAGTAAGGCTATCTTTGCTGATCCAAAGACTAGCCCAGATAGAGATGTGTTTGTAAAAGAATTTTATGAAATGCGTAAAGCTAAAGGTATGACCGAAGAGAAGGCTGCTGAAACTATGCTTGACCCAATGTATTACGCTGCTATGATGGTAAAACTTGGTAAGGCTGATGGCTATGTATCTGG
This sequence comes from Planctomycetota bacterium, assembly GCA_965140405.1. GTDB lineage: Bacteria > Planctomycetota > SZUA-567 > SZUA-567 > SZUA-567. The sequence continues at coordinate 2,704,160 of OZ223208.1, read as the reverse complement.
TGCAGTAAACTCTACTGCTAATACTATTAGACCTGCATTGCAGATCATTAAGACTGCGCCAGGAATTAAAACTGTTTCAAGCTTCTTTATTATGATTCTTCCTGAATCAAGCCCATACCACTCTATTAATGATGTTCTTCTATACACTGACTGTGGTGTTGTTCCTCAGCCAAGTGTTGAACAGCTTGCTGATATCGCTATCTCTACTGCTTCTTCTTTCAAAAGCCTTCTTCCTGAAAGAGATGCAAACATTGCTTTCCTTTCATTCTCCACTCTAGGTAGTGCTTCGTGTCCACTTATCGACCACGTTGTTGCTGCTATGAATCTTACAAAAGAACGTGCGCCTGAACTAAATGTTGATGGTGAACTACAGGGTGATGCTGCAATTATGCCTAGCGTTGCTGCAAGTAAAGCTCCTAATAGCCCTGTAGCTGGTAAGGCTAATATCCTTGTATTCCCTGATCTTCAAGCTGGTAATATTGCATATAAGCTCACTGAAAGACTTGCTGGTGCTACTGCTATCGGTCCAGTTCTTCAAGGTCTTGCTAAACCTGTCAATGATCTATCTCGTGGTTGTAAGTGGGAAGATATCGTTGATACTATCGCTCTTACTGCTGCGCAATGTGAAGCGTAAATATTCGTTTAGTATTTGTCTCTACATTATACTCGTTTTGTGAGAAAGAATGCAGATTATATCTAAACCAAATTTAGCTGAGTATTCCTCAATCCATATAGGTGGATTGGGGAATTTTTTATATCTGCCGCAGACTGAAGAAGAGGTTCTTTCTGCTCTTAGTGAACAAGAGAATTCCTTCATTCTCGGTGGTGGAACGAATGTGATTTTTGGTGACTCCTTTGATAGGAATATTATCTCTCTGTCAAAATTTCAGAATACTTCTGTTGATATATCAGCTAATAAAATTTCTGTATCATCTGGGGTAAAGCTTTCAAGGCTTGTGTATGAAGGTGTTAGGGCTGGATGCGGTGGTTGTGAGGTATTGGCTGGTATACCTGGGACTGTGGGTGGCGCAGTAGTAATGAATGCTGGTGGTAAGTACGGGGATATCGGTGAGTATATTTCTTCTGTAAAGGTATATTCGAAGAAGATGTGTCGTGTTTTAATGCTATCTCGCTCTGAAATGTTGTTTGGGTATAGGTCTTCAAAATTACAGGGCTCTGATGATTTAGTTGTTCTAGGTGCTGAGTTGTGCTTTGAAGAGAAGGGCAGTCCTGAGGAATTAGTAGGTATTGTGCACCGTATTATTGGTGAGAGGATGACAAGTAGGATTAAGTTGCCTAACTGTGGTAGTGTGTTTAAAAATCCACCTCATGAGCTCTCTGTCGGTGCGATGGTAGACAGGCTTAATTTAAAAGGTTTTACTATTGGTGCAATAGCTGTATCAGAAGTTCATGGTAATATTTTTGTGAATAAATCTGGTGCAACATACTCTGACTTCATTGTACTTAAAAATTATGTTGCCTCTAAAATTTGTCAAGAATATGGAGTAGATTTAGAACTTGAGATACGGGTTCTGACGTGACGATATTTGAGTAATTTTTTTGAATTTGTGTGTGTTATGATATGGATATTGTTGTATGCCTAAAAATAGTAAACATGATTGTTGCAATAGTTCAGCGGAATGTTGTGCGGGTTCAACAAATCACAGTCAAGATGTTGAATTGAATCTTGATGGCCCGTATATCTGTTACTGTGACAAGGTGACAAAAGAGGATATTTTTAGGGCTATAGATGACGGCGCGTCAACGACGCAGGAAGCAGTCAAAGCTACAGGAGCAATGCAGCACTGCAATTGTGCTGTGAATAATCCTAAAGGACGGTGTTGTTCTCCTGAATTTTCTGCTGTATTTGACATGTATAGCAATTTAAGGAAGTAACATGATTTTAGACTTGAATAGTTTGAGCTTTCGGATACTATTTTCATTGCTTTTTTTTTCTGTTTATCGATAATTAGTTAGTTGTAGATTAAAAAATAAGTAGAAAGGTGTTTGATGGATTTTAACGAAGCAATTGAATTAGCTAGAGCTGATACCAACATTGTAAAATCAAGGAAGAATCTCCTCTTTACCTTCGGCCCGACAAAATTACCCTACGTCTGTCTCACTGATAGTAAGGATGGCTGTGTATATATGCATGATGGTGAGGTCACCACTGATAAACCGCATATCGCAATACCTGGAGAAGAGATGGGTTTTGAAGGTTTTGATATGGATGAAGTGGAGAATAGTGGTCTTATCCCTGTTATGATTGCTAGAGGAGTGAGGATGCCACCAGCAAAGTATGTCAATAAGATGGAAGAAAAAAGAATATTCAGGGGTAGTATCAATGATGCGGTAGATTCTGAACTTGAAAGATTAGGGAAGAATGATGATATTAAGACTGCTGTAATATGTGCTCCAGAGAGTGTTTGGAAGCTATCAGTGCTCATGTATGTTGGCTCACAGGTGGTAAGAAGCGCTGAGTCAAATGTCAATGAGCACTTTGAGAGGATGTTCCTTAGAGGTGGTGGAAGAAATTAGTACTTTTATGATATTCTGGTATTACACGTTCAAAACATAATTCACGTGCTTAATTTCATTAAAAAAGGTATCTCAATGCACAAGCATGAGATACCTTTTTTTTTGTAAGAACTGTACTATTTACAAGCCCATATCTGCATGGTACTCTTGCATTGACTTGACATTCATAATAAGACCATCTTTGCTTGCCTGGATTGCTCTTGTGAGCATTCTTGCAGCTCTGATAGTAGTAACTAATGGTACACCACGTTCTATAGCTGTAGTCCTGATACTGATCTCATCCTTGTGTGGGCTCTTACCACTAGGAGTATTGATAAGAAGATCTACATCTTCATTGATCATCATGTCTATAACGTTTGGCGAACCGATTGAAACCTTTTTGATCTCAGTTGACTTGATTCCAAGCTCAGCAAGTGCTCTATGAGTTCCCCTTGTAGCTACAACTTCAAAGCCAAGGTTTATAAGGCTTGTTGCTATCTCTGGTAGTGTGTCTTTATCTGAATCCATAACTGATAAGAATGCTTTACCAGAAGTAGGTATACTCATACCTACACCATACTGGGCTTTTGCAAATGCTATTGCTATATCTTTGTCTATACCCATTACTTCACCAGTACTCTTCATCTCAGGTCCAAGTACACAGTCTGTACCAGGGAATCTGCTGAATGGCAGGGCTGCTTCCTTTACTCCAACATGCTTCAAGTTTGGAGTGAAGTCTTTTAGACCTAGCTCTTCAATACTCTTGCCGAGCATTACCTGAGTAGCAACCTTCGCTAGTGGCACACCTGTAACCTTACTAACAAACGGTACTGTACGGCTAGCACGTGGGTTGACCTCAAGTACAAATATTTCATCGCCTTTGATAGCGAACTGGACATTCATCAATCCTTTTACGCCTAGTTCCAGAGCCATATCTGTTGTTGCTTTTGTGAGTCTATTCTTGATGTTTTCACTAAGTGTAAATGGTGGAAGTGCACATGCAGAGTCGCCTGAGTGAATCCCAGCCTCTTCAATGTGTTCCATGATACCAGCAACATAGACATCTTTTGTATCAGATACTGCGTCGACATCAACCTCAATAGTGTTTTCTAGGTATTTATCTAGTAGAATTGGTTTTTCATCATTGATAGTAAGATCCGCCTTTGCGCAGTAACTTGCAAGTTCACTAAAGTACTTAATGAGTCCTTCTTCATCGTGAACAATCTCCATCTTTGCTCCACCTAATACAAACGATGGGCGCATTACAAGTGGGTAGCCAAGTATTGCAGCTTTTTCTTTGGCATCATCAACTAGTACTGCTGTAGAGTTTCCAGGTTGTTGCAGGCCAACCTTGTCAAGCATTGCTTTGAATTGTGAGCGGTCTTCAGCTCTATCAATAGCCTCAACTGGTGTACCGAGAATATTGACTCCCGCAGCTTTTAGCTGTGAGGCAATATTTAGTGGGGTTTGCCCACCAAACTGAACAATAACTCCCTTCGGCTCTTCTTTACTGATAATAGCTAGTACATCTTCAACTGTAAGTGGTTCGAAGTATAGTTTGTCAGAGGTGTCATAGTCTGTTGACACCGTTTCTGGATTACAGTTTACCATGATTGAGGCGTAGCCTTCATCTCTTGAAGCGAATGAAGCATGTACACAGCAGTAATCAAACTCTATACCCTGTCCAATCCTGTTTGGTCCGCCACCGAGAATCATAATACTCTCTTTATCTGTCTTGCGAGTCTCATCTTCCTGCTCGTATGTTGAGTAATAGTATGGTGTGTAAGCCTCGAACTCAGCAGCACAGGTATCAACAAGCTTGTAAACAGCTTCGATGTTATTGGCTTTGCGCTTCTCTCTGACTGCTGTCTGTTCAGTATTCCAGATATGAGCAAGTTGAATATCTGAGAAGCCCATGCGTTTGGCTCTGTAGAGTTTTTCTGGAGTAATACTGTCGAGTGTTAGTTGCTTCAACTCCATACCTTCTTCGACAATCTCTTTCATATTGTTTAAATACCAGAAATCTATACCACCTGTAAACTCATGGATATCCTCAACACTCATTCCTTGTCGTAGAGCAGCCTCAATATAATAAAGACGTTCAGAATTTGGTATGGTTAATTTTGAACGAAGTTCTTCTTTTTCAAGTAGTGTAAAGTCAATCTCTTTTGCGTCACAGCCAAATCCTGCTCTACCAGTTTCAAGTGAGCGCATTCCCTTTTGTAGTGCCTCTTTGAATGTTCTTCCTATAGCCATAGCTTCACCTACTGATTTCATCGCTGAAGTCAGCTTTGGATCACAACCTGGGAACTTTTCGAAATTAAATCTAGGAATCTTGATAACGCAATAGTCAATGGATGGTTCGAAACATGCAGGGGTTTCTCTGGTGATATCATTCATTATTTCATCAAGAGTATAACCTACTGCTACCTTGGCAGCAATCTTAGCAATTGGGAAACCTGTTGCTTTTGACGCGAGGGCTGATGAACGGCTAACTCTTGGGTTCATCTCGATGATGACTGTCCTACCGGTCTTTGGATCGTGTGCCCATTGTACATTACAACCACCTGTTTCTACACCAATTTCTCTGATACATGTGATAGTTGCATCACGCATCTTCTGGTACTCTCTATCAGATAGTGTTTGGATAGGAGCAACTGTAATTGAGTCACCTGTGTGGACACCCATTGGGTCGAGGTTTTCAATAGAGCAGACTATAACTACATTGTCATTCTTATCTCTCATTACTTCAAGTTCGTACTCTTTCCAGCCAGCAAGATACTCTTCTACAAGAACTTCATTGACTAGCGATGCATCAATACCGGTGCGGAGGAAGTGCTCGTACTCTGCTTTGTTCCAAGCAACACCACCACCTGTACCTCCAAGTGTAAAGGCTGGGCGGATAATGCATGGATAACCGATGTCCTCGATTAGTTTCATTCCTTCTGCAATATTTCTGGCAAGACCTGATTTTGGTAGATCAATACCAGCTTTTGCCATTGTTTGCTTGAATAGGTCTCTATCTTCAGCTCTTTCGATAGTATCCGCATCAGCACCAAGTAACTCGATACCGAGCTCTTCCATAATGCCTGTTTTTGCTGCTTCAAAAGCAACGTTTAGACCTGTCTGACCGCCAAGGGTAGGGAGTAGGGCATCAGGACGCTCTCTCCTCAAAACTTCTATAAGGTACTCAGGTGTTACCGGTTCGATATAGGTCTTGTCTGCCATTATCGTATCGGTCATAATTGTCGCAGGGTTAGAATTAAGAAGGACTACCTCGTAGCCATCCTGTCTTAGTACCTTGCAGGCTTGGGCTCCTGAGTAGTCGAATTCGCAGGCTTGACCAATTACAATTGGGCCAGCTCCGATTATACAAATCTTCTTGATGTCTGTCCTTTTAGGCATTTTCGATGTCCTTCTTGAGTTAATTTGTCTATGTGTTTATTAAATTAATCTAATATTATTCTTAAATGTTTAGCGCAAATTTTATACCTGTTACTAGTAATAGTACACCAAAAGAGGTCTTTATAAGCTTGACTGGTAACTTAATAGTCAGCCTTGCTCCAAATATTGTGCCTATTAGTAGACCTATAGCAATACAGGTCGCTACTCCAAAGTTTAAATTACCTGCAGAGTGGTAGACCAATACTCCTGGTAGACCTATAGGAGGTAGTAAAATTCCTAATGAGGTCGCAATAGCCTCTTTAGCCGGAATTTTGAGCCAGAGTGTAAGTAGTGGAACTATTACAGCTCCACCTCCAACTCCAAAAAAACCTGACATAAATCCTGCAATCAAGCCTACTGCGATACATTTCATATACATCGGCTTGACTACTTCAGGTATAGCTAATTCTTTACTATACTCTTTGGCGGTAGTACTATTGCGATCTTTTGCAAAGTGCCGTTTAAACAGCTTTTTAGGTGTAATAAATTTAAAGCTAGTGTAGAATAAAAAGATAGTGTAACATATCTTCAGAATCTTTAAATCTAATATATTTGCAATATAAGCACCAATTCCAACTGTGCACACTATTCCAAATGCTACGGCTCCTGCTGCTTTAAAGTCTAATAACTTCTCTTTATAATAAATAATACAACCAAAGATTCCTACAGGTAGAAGCAGGGCGGCAAGTGAAGTCCCATAGGCCTCTTTTAAGTTCATGCCAGTTAGTAGTACTATTGCCGGTACAATCAATATACCTCCACCGATACCAAACATCCCAGCAAGAACACCAGCACCACCACCTATTAGGAAATATATCATTATGTCCTCTAGAGGCATACTATTTATTCGCTTCCATCATGTCAATGAATCTTTGGAATAAGTAATCAGCGTCATGTGGCCCAGCAGAAGACTCTGGGTGGTACTGTACTGAGAAGAGAGGCAGGGTCTTGTGCTGTAAGCCTTCTACCGTCTTATCATTTAGGTTGATATGCGTAACCTCTGCAATACTATCTGGGAAGCTTTCCATATCAACGCTAAAGCCATGGTTCTGGCTTGTTATCTCAATCTTTTTGTTTGATTCGTCACGTACAGGGTGGTTTGATCCTCTGTGACCGAATTTTAACTTGTAAGTCTTGCCTCCTAGAGCCAGTGCTGAAATTTGATGCCCTAGACAAATACCCATAATCGGTTTCTTACCAATAAGATTTTTGACGCTTTCAACTGCATAAGTAACAGCTTCTGGGTCACCTGGGCCGTTTGAAAGGAATATGCCGTCAGGGTTGCTGGCTAAGATCTCTTCAGCTGTAGCGGTGGCGGGGAATACTTTGACTTTACAACCCAAGCTACATAAGCACCTAAGAATATTTTTCTTTACACCATAGTCGTACACAGCTACGTTGTATTTCTTCTCTTTTGCTTCGTCCATCCAGTAGCAAGTTTCGTCGAAATCATACGCTTCTTTTGTTGTAACTTGGCTTACAAGATCTACTCCTTCAAGCTTTGGTGAGTTCTGGGCTTCTTTGACTAGATCGTCAGGGTTGTAATCGCCTGCTGCAATAACTCCTCGCATCGCTCCGGCTGTACGAATATGTTTGGTTAGTGCTCTAGTATCAATACCAGTAATACCAGGGATGCCATTCTTCTTAAGATAATCGCTAAGACTCATTGTGCTACGGAAGTTTGAAGGGTATTCGCAATATTCTCTAACAATAAAACCTGAGCAGAATATCCCGCCTGACTCAACATCTTCTTCATTTGTACCGTAGTTTCCAATCAAAGGGTAGGTCATAGTAATTATCTGGCCAGTATATGAAGGGTCGGTGAGGATCTCTTGGTAGCCTGTCATAGAGGTGTTGAATACTACCTCAGCACTCTTCTTGCCTTTGGCTCCAAACGATACACCTTCAAAAACTCTTCCATCTTCAAGTGCAACATAACCTTTGGTCATTTCAAATACTCTTTCGTAAGCTTATGGTAAGTAAAAATAGCATTGTTTCACTATTATTATAAACAAAAATAGGTCTTTTGAATCTTAATTTCAAAATTGTAACAATTATAGTCCTAAAACCGAATAAAACCAGTGTTAATATTTGTTTTTTTTACCATATTTTATAGCTCTGGACATAAGATAATTATTTTATACTAGATTGACTTTATAAAGGTATAAAGTATAATTTTAAGAAGTTGCTCATAAGTAATATTATCCTTTGTTGTGAGGGATATTATGGTGAGTCCATATGGTTAGGAATGATTATGTCACATTTTAGTTTACTTGTTCTGGCTTTCAGTCACTTGGTAGTTGATATGTATGTAGGCTTTATGATGCCTCTTTTGCCTGCATTAGAAGAAAAACTTGGGGTATCATTTGCTGCACTTGCTGGAGTTGTCGGGCTTTGTGGGATAATTGTCAACCTTATACAACCACTTGCTGCTAGATTTATAAGATACTTTCCTGATCAGTTGTTTTTATTTATTGGACCGGCAATATCAAGTTTGCTTGCGCTTATTGGTGTTGTTGAAAGCTATGAAGCTTTTACTGTCCTAGCTATTGTCAGTGTTATCGGAACTGGGATATTTCACCCAGATGGGGTAGTTGCGGCTCATATCGCAAGTGGTGAGTATGAACATCTTGGTGTGCCAATATTCTTATCTGGAGGCTTCTTTGGATTTTCTTCCGGGGCAATAATCTCGTCTCAATGGTTTATGCATTATGAGTTTACGGGTTTTTGGTTGTTGGCATTACCAGGCGTGATATGTAGTATTCTTATTGTTTCTATTAGGAAAAATATTGCTTATGAAAAACTCTCAGAGAGTACTGTAATTCGTCAAAAGAATCATGATATAGCAACTAAAGCAAGCCGTTTCCATATATCTACACTTGTCATACTTGCCTCGTGCCTTGTTACCCCTGTTGCTGTTATTTACACGATATATAGTAAGTTTTTAGAGATTCAGTATGGTGATGAAATAGCCATTGAGTGGAGCGGAATTGTGCTGGCTTTGCTTGGCCTTTCAGGTGCTGCTGGATCATACCTCTGGGGATGGATATCCAAGAACCATTCAAGGTACCTTCTTGTAGCAATGACTCAGGCTGTTGCTACTGTTGCTTTTCTGATATTTGTCACTGTTGAGCCGGGGTATTTTTTAATTGCTATTACCCTTATACTTGGCTTTTCATGGGGGACATCGATCTTTCCGACTATTGCTACTGCAGCAAAGAAAGCAAGAGGGTTGACAGCTACAGAAAGAGCAGGGTGGGTTGTAGGAGGAAGCTGGGGGATAGCAGGTTTATTTCAGGTGCTCTCAGGTGTTTCTACTTCGTATGGTTTTGAGCTGACTTATATTATTAAGATTCCGGTAGTCTTTATAATTTGTGCATTGCTGGTGTCTTTATATATGTGGCGTAAAGAAAAGTCTATGTTGGCAACTGTATAATTATCTGATTTAGTATATTAGAATTTTTCTAATATACATAGGTTATAATAAAGTGAGCACCTCTAGATAAGTAGAGGTGCTCACTTTATTATATAATTCGTAGCTAGTTTGACTTCTTCATATCTTCAACTAGGTAGTGCATTACTGGAGCAAGGCTCTTGTTTGGGTCGCCTGAACCATCGTAGAAATTGCAGATGATTGGTACTCCAAGCTCTTTTTCAATAACAGGGAAGATGCTCGTTGTTACCGTTCCTGGCATGCAGAACATTGGCGAGGCGTTTACAATAGCTTTTGCTCCGTCCTTTGTTACAAATAGTTTTGCTCTACCAATGGTAAGCACTGACTCTCCTTCAAACTGCCAAGGCATGTACTTCAGTCCCTCTTCCATGACATCTTCGATCTCCCACTCATGCCTGTCATCTAGTAGTGGTGAAGCAGCAGAGTAGAATTCTTTCTCCCACTTCTCAAATACCAAGGTGTTTTCAAGCCAATTTATTGCCTTGTTTTTTACAGATTTAATTTTTCCTATAATTCCCTTATTGCTGATATCACCTTGCTCAGCAAGAAGTTCTTTTACCCTGATAGTATAGAAGATCCACTCAGAGAATGGGGTAAGCCATGCTTCACCACCTAACTCCTCTATGCGCTTGATAAGGTCGTTATTGATGTACGAATCTGATCTAACGTAAATCTCTCCAACAATACCAATAAGCGGACGTTTCTCGTCCCTGATCTCTATAGATTGTACCTCTTTTACACAGTCTTTGATCATTGACGAAGCTTTTGAAACGTCAAACTTCTTGAAGTAATCTGACATTAAGTTTATATGCTTTTCAATAACTTTGTCTGTCTCGCCTTTGTTGACTTCGTAAGGACGGATCTTACAAGAAATCTTTCTGTAAATATCGCCTATAAGTAGGGCTTTCCAAAGATTTATGCGGGCTCTAGTTGGCATGCCGTCATAAGCATTCTCAGCAGTAGGACTAAGTATCTCAATCTTGTCCCAGCCCTTCTTTTTGAAGATTAATTCGTTGAGCTTTGCATATTGACCAAATCTGCAAGGGCCGCAGGCTGTTGGCATAAATAGAGCTACCTTTTCAGGCGGATAATTATTATCTTCCATAGCCTTGATTAGTGCACCTGTTGTTATTGGGCAAGGTATGCATTCACCACCACTTGTGTGTTTGAAACCTATTGATAGAGTTTCATCGCTCTCTTCGAGTACGTGTGCATTGTATCCAATAGAATTAAACACGCTATGCATGATCTTAACACAGTATGGCTCCATGTTAGGGACTAATAATATCTTTCCCTCTTTATTCTCTACAAGTCTTCGTTCTTCTGTTCTTGACATTGTTTATTCCTCGTATCATCTGGGTATACATTTTATCATTAAGAATACTTATGTGTTTGGCTCTTACTGTGGACGTGGGATCCCAGAGTATAAATGGAAGCTTTCAAGTGCAGCTTCGATCCTAGTAAGATAACCGGCATCAGCACCATGACCGTCAAACTGTAAGCATAGGTATGGTTTGCCTGTACGAGCCATCTCTTCTTTGAAATAGGTCATGATATAACTATCAGGCCCACACATGAAGTTGGTAAAGTATACACCAAATAGACGTTTGCTATTAGCTATGTAGTTTGCCGCAGCTAGAATCTTCTGGCCATAATGCCAGTACATATTATCATATTCTGGAAGAATAGAGGATAGGTCATAATCTAATTGATCCATGAAAAGAACAGGATATCCCATTTCTGCCATCTTTTTAGGTAGTTCCAAGGTCATACCAGCGTCGCAAGTGTTATAAGGACGACCAACGCAGACGATTCCCAAGCTATTTCTCTCTTCAATATCTTTGATAGCTTCAGCACCGATACGTTTACACTCTTGGTTGAACCAGTTGTAGTGCTCTTTGGCAGCTCGTAAAGCCTTTTGTATTTCTGGTTCACTAACACAGAGTGGTCCGCATAACTCACTAGCAAGTTGTGATACTTGAATCTTCTCTGGTAGGTTTAGCTGTAGAAGTGGACTAAGAAGCTTATTCCCCCATTCCAGCCCGTGAACTTGAGCTAGAACCGATGGATGAGATTGGACATAACAGCAGAAATGCGCATCAGTAAAGCCTTCTGGTATTGCTTCTCTAATCATATGCGGGATTAATATGTAATCTGTATTATTATCCTCAAGCATCTTCCTAGCATGCCCGTGACCCATTGCTACTGGAGCACAGTATTCTGCTTGTGATATTTCAACACCTTTGTGTAGTATCTCTTCTGTTGAACGGCTGCTTAGAACTACGTTACATCCTAGATTTTTTAGGAACGCATTCCAGAATGGGTAGTAGCCGTATGTACCGAGGCTTCGTGGAATACCAACTATAGGGCCACCATCGCGTGTTCTACGGATATTCTTTGACCAAGCTTGCTCCCTTTCTTTCCACCAGTCAAATGTTGTCACCTTTTTGACTTTGACTTTTTCATCTTCATAATCTCTGCCGCATTTTAGTCCCCAAGCAAGAGATTTCTCGCCAGAAGAGATTATAGAAAGGTTGCAGCGGTTGTGGCATAGTTCACATACCTCATATGTCACAGAGATCTTTTTATCAGCAAATTCAAAACCTTCGAATTTTGCAGACTTGTCTTCTTCTGCTACACGATCCTTTGCTAGTAAACACATACCTAGAGCACCAGTAACGTGGCAGAATGGGCTTACCTGGATAGGTTTACCTAACTCTACTTCAAAGGCCGCAATAAGTCCTTTGTTACGAGCTGTTGCTCCTTGGAAATATATATGATCGCCTATCTGTAGACCACCTACTACTTTATTCAAATAATTATCACGTACAGAGTGAAGTACTGCTGCTGCTACCTGTTCTTTGCTCCAGCCTCTTGCTAGCAATATGTCAAGGTCACGCTCCATATATACTGTACATCTGTCAGATGTCTTAGGGCACTCCAGTCCCATTACCTTGTCTGCATACTCGGCTAATGGTATATCGAGCTTGTGGGCTTGTTCTTCTATGAAACTACCTGTACCTGCTGCACAGACGTAATTCATAATAGAGTTATATACCATGCCGTTCTGTAACTGGGTGAATTTTGCATCTTGACCACCAAGTTCAATAATTGTGTCTACTTCAGGATCGATAAAGCTAGCCGCTGTCGCGTGAGCTGTAATCTCATTGGTTGCAATATCTGCTCCAATAAGCTCTCCTATCATCTTACGGCCTGAACCTGTAGTACCGACTCCCTTGACTTCTAGTGTAAAGCCACCGCGTTCCTGCATTTCTCTAAATGCCTTGAATAGGAGTTGGACCGCTTTGATAGGGTCTCCAGCTGTCTTGCGGTATATCCAAGCTATAACATTATTTTCATTATCAAGGATTGCAGCTTTTGTTGAAGTTGAACCAATATCGATACCAAGTGATACAGTTATATTACCACTTGATGGTTTTACAATTGCTATCTCTGAGTTGTCCTCATTTGTCCAGTGTTCCGCTGTCTGGAAGTCAGGGTAGTCGCTCAGTTTCAACTCAAGAGGAGCTCTCAGGTAACTCTGCTTCTTATGCTCGTCCTCTGGGTTGAGACCAGTGAAATCAATACCTCCTTCACCTTTATTCTTAAGGGCTACGTGGGCAGCTCCTAGTGCACTGATGAGTTCGGGCTCTTCTGGAACCAATACTTCAATTCCAAGTTTCTCTTGTACCGCTTTAACAACAACAGTATTCTTCGCTACACCGCCGACAACTGCTGTTTTTCCCTCAATTTGTCTGCCACCAAGTAGACCGTCAACAGTAGATCGTCCCAGTCCAGCACATAGACCTGCTGCGATTGCTTCTACAGAGAAGCCTTCTTGTTGTAAGTGAATCATGTCACTCTTGGCAAATACCGCGCAACGAGTAGCAACGCTAGGAGGGTGTGCATTATAGCTCATTGCTTTTTGAGCGAGCTCTGTTGGAGGTACTTGCAAGCGTGTTGCTTGTTGGTCAAGAAATGCTCCTGTACCTGAAGCGCAGGCTGAGTTAATACTTGAGCGTGTGTACTTGCCTGCTTCATCAAGCTGAGTAAGTGAGAAAGAACCACCACCAATAGATATGATGTTTCTAACTTCTGGAAGTGCAATTTTAACACCTTCTGCACCTGCAACAATAGGATCAATGCGGACTCCGCCAATATGGAGGCGTTCTGTACCGCTACCGGTAAGAGCTAAGCCTTCAACTGTTGAGATGTCAATCTCGTCAAGGGTTGATTTTAAAGCACTGAGCGCTTCCCCTTGGTGTCGCTTATAACTCTTGAAAAGTACTTTTGAATCATTGTCAATCAGTACAACACCTAGACCAATACTGCCAATATCAATTCCCAACCAAGCCATTAGTTCTCCATGTTCATTGTTTAAGCTTATAAGATGATTACTTATAGTTATGAAACCTATAAGGGATCAATAAATTATAAAGTCAAAATATACGTTCGCACTCTCTGACGAATTGCTGGATGCTAATACTCATATGAGCTACATCGTCTTTGCTGGTATAACAGCATAACAAGTGGTTTATAAATTTTACATCTAGAACTTTCCATTGCAATAGCGAAGGTAAAGATAATTGCCAATTATTTTCTTGAAATGCAGTCTGTATAACGAGATATATCTAAAAAAAGACTCTTACGAATACGTAAGAGTCTTTCTTTAGACTTTTTGATTTAGAGAAAGTAAACCGACTCAATTATGCAGATATTGAGTTTAGCTTCATTGCAAGCTGAGATTTTTTGCGGTTTACTGCGTTCTTGTGCATAAGACCTTTGTTACCTGCTTTGTCAACAAGGTTGCTTGCCTTCTTGAATAGTTCACCTGCTTGAACTTCTTCACCTGCTACAACTGCACGATTGAAAGCTTTTAGAGTTTGTTTTAGACGTTCTTTACGAACACGGTTACGTGCTGTACGCTTCTCTGTCTGTTTAACTCGTTTGATTGCTGACTTAATGTTTGGCATTTCTAGTTACCTTGACCTTCTCTAATCTAATGTTTAAAAAATCGTAAGTACTTACGTACTAAAATATTAATGGTAGCGAGAGGCGGACTTGAACCGCCGACCTGTAGGTTATGAATCTACCGCTCTTACCGACTGAGCTACCTCGCCAGCTCTTTTGTTTAGGTTTAAGGATTATATTGGAACGGTGATTCTAATCAATAGCTTTTTTGATTTTTTTGTGAAAATTATGGCTTTTCATAAAAAATAGGTAAAATATTAGTATAATTAATATTTTACTCTAGTGTATTATACTACATAATTAACAATATATTATGTAAAAAATTAGATTATTCTATATAAATAAGGAAGAGTTATATTGAAATACATTGATGCTCACTCACATTTGCTGAATATTGCTCAAAAAGAACTTGATACTGCTCTAAATGCTCGTTTTGATTCAGGAATGCTCGAATGTTTTGTTAATGCTACTTCTACCGCTGATTGGAATAGTATTGCGTGTTTGGTCGATAGATACCCTGCTAGTATTACACCTTTTTTTGGGATTCACCCTTGGTTTGCTGATGATATTACAATTGCAGATATTCTGAGCCTCAGCAAGTATGTCTGTAAAACACGCTGTGGCATTGGAGAGATTGGTCTGGATAAAACTAGAGTTATGGTTGATTATTCAAAACAAGTTGAGGTCTTCAGATCTCAACTTGAGGTGGCATGTACTTATTCCAAACCAGTTTCAGTACATTCTGTCAAAGCTCAGCAAGATTGTCTGAGTATTTTAAAAGAGTTTACAGGTCTACCTCAATTTATGGTGCATTCATTTTATGGGTCTACCCAGATGGTAAAAGAAGTACTCAACCTTGGAGGGTATATTTCTTTATCATTTTCAATATTTAAAATGGGTAGGGAAAAGCTTCAAAAATTAGTCGATTATATTCCTTTAAAAAGCCTATTATTAGAGACTGATTCACCAGATCAACAGGTGTCTTGGCCAAATGTTATAGCTTATGATGATAAGGTTCGTGTACCTTTAGGTAACTCTCCTATGAATATCAATATTTTGTATAAGATAATTGCTAGTATAAAAGGGATTGATCAGAGCGAATTCGTAGATAGTATTAATAAAAATTGTCATGAATTTATAAAGGGTATTTGATGAATAATATAAATATGCTCCAGTTTGCGCGTACGGAGGCGTTACTTGGTAAGGACGGATTTGAGAAGCTTAGCTCTGCTTTAGTCGTAATAGCTGGGATGGGAGCTGTTGGTAGCTATGCTGCTGAGTCGTTAGTTAGAGCAGGTGTGCAAAATATTAGAGTGATAGACTTTGATGTGATTTCTGAGTCAAATATAAATAGACAGCTATTTGCTCTGCATTCAAATATTGGGGTAAAGAAGGTTGATGCTGCAAAGGCTAGACTCCTTGATATTAATCCTGAGTGTAATATTGATAATTGTGAGTTGTTTGTGCGTGAAGGTACGCTCGATAGAGTATTTGAAGGTAGTCCTGATATCACTATTGATGCAATAGATTCATTAAACCCAAAGGTTCAGCTACTCCACGGGGCGGTTGAGAGAGGTTTGGAAATTCTCTCAAGTATGGGTGCTGCTCTGAGAACCGATCCAAATATGATTGAGATTGCAGATATTTCAAAGTCTAGGAATTGTCCTTTGGCAAGAAGGGTAAGGAAGAGACTCAGAAGGCAAGGAGTGAGTACGGGAATTGATTGTGTGTATTCATATGAAGAACTTCCAGATAATTATCGGGAGTTCCTCATGACAGAGGATATTACTCCATGTACAGGGCAGGGGCGGAAGCGAAATGCTCTTGGTAGTCTCTCAACAATAACCGGAATCTTTGGGCTCACACTCGCTAATTTAGCGATTAAAAAGCTTGTTGAAAAATAGTACATAATATTTGCAGAAGTTTCTTACAGACTTTTCCGATATATCAAAGTAGTTATTACTTATTAGATTTATTAGTTGGTTTGCTCCAAATTGTAAGAAAGAAATTTACTATTATGCTCTCATTCTTTAATAACCCTATGGTTGTAGCTCTTGTTTGGGTAATGTCTGTTGGTATGTGCTTTGGCTTGGCTACCCTCTGGATGACCTACCTGATAAAGATCATTATGAATGATTATGAGATCCAAGAGAAAATAAGAAGGCATAAAAGAATTAGTGAAGAGCTACTTGGCGGGGATGGAGATTTATAGGTTTTTACCTCTACACTAAGAACTGATTTGTGGTTGTCATTATATAAAGCTACAGTATCCATATTGGTACTGTAGCTTTATTATAATTATGCTATGTTAACGGTTTATTCGGTTTGTTCTGAGAAATCGTCACTGTTCTCTTCACTGTAGAGCTCAGATTCTGTGTCATATGATAGTGATAGTGTCGAATCTTCGATAGAGTGCGATAGGACTCGCTTGTAGTATGCCCAGAGTAAACACGTCATTGGTAAGGCTATTAGTAACCCAAGCATACCTAGAAGTTTGCCCCAGATTGAGAGTGAAAGTAGTATAATCGCTGGGCTAAAGCCAGTAACATCACCCATTATCTTTGGGGTGAGTATTGTGTCTTGGATTGCTTGTACTATTGCAAAGACTCCGAGTACTAGTGCTGACATGTACCAGAAGCTTTCACCAGTATCGAGCGATGATGCGAGCGCCATAAGTAGCGATGGAAAGATGCCGATTACTTGCATATATGGAATCATATTTAGTACACCAATAAATAGGCCAATAAGGATACCTAGTGGTAGTCCAATAATGCTGAAACCTATTGCAAAGAGAATGCCTACCATAGAAGCAATGGTTGCTTGTGCTCTGAAGTACCTATTCATACCGACATTGAAGTCTTGAACAAATGCTGTGGCTGTAGGGCGGAAGGCTGGAGGGATAATAGCTTTCCAGTCATTTCGTACCTTCTGGAAGTCGAGTAGAAGAAATACAAGGTATAATAGTATTACCGATGCTCCTACTAGACCGACGATAATACTGACTACACCAGTAAAAATACCCATTCCTAACGGCATTATCTTGCTGATCGCCACTTTTACTGATTCCATGAAGCGGTCACTTTGCAGGTACTCTTTGACTTCTGATTTTTTTAGAAAATCCTTTATCTCACTCCAGATATCTGGTGAGACTATCTCTTCTGCTCGTTGAGTAAGTGAGCCACTTGTGTCGGTGCTGATCTGGGTGATAAGTGTGCCCATATGCCGAACTTCACTACCTATCATTGGGAGTACAATAAATCCTGCCCCAATAACTGCTCCAAATACTATTATTAGGCTCAGAAATACTGCAATAACTCGGCTCTGTATAATTTTTCTTTGGATGAAGCCAACCAGAGGGTTGATAAGGTAGGCCATTAAAAAGGCAATGGCAAATGGTATAAGAACTTCGCTTAGATAGCTAAGAAGCCAGATAATTGTAATAAACAGTAGTGTACTGATGCAGATACGAACAACTCTGTCAAATGTATAGGGCTTTCTTTTTTTGCTCATTGTAACCTCATTATTATTTTATTATAGATAATTGGAATTATTCAATTATGTATTATCTATTGAGTTGGTCTTTTTGCAAGGTGTTTAATATAAATTGTAAAAGATATATTTTAATTGCCGTTACTCGATACTTTCGCTAGATATGAATAAATAGTAAAAATTATAATTTTTGGTATTCTGTTTTAAATATAAAAGCTTGGATTTTAATAGGTTCTTAAACTTGAGAGATGAATTAAAACAGTTAAAATATTGGGTGCATTTTATATCACTGAAATTAAGTTGTTTGTTACGTTGTTTGGTATATATGGTTTTATTTTTAATGCTTGTATGGTTCAGGTTTTTATAGTGCATTGTGGATTTTGGTAGTTTCGCTGATATTTTTTTTTGTGCTGTTGAATCGTTTTTGTACTGCGCGTTTTGTTGGGATGAAGTTTTGCCTATGCACATGTTTTGGCATATTTAAGATATAGGCGAATTTAATTATGATGATTAAGTAGATATGATAGAATATTCGACTGTATTGAGTAGTAAGTTGGTAAGGGTAAAATCATTATTATTTGTGAAAATTTATAGTGCAATTTTGTGGGGTTTTGTGTAAAATCATTTGCAAATCAAGCCAAAAGGGGGATTAGCTCAGTTGGAAGAGCGCATCGCTGGCAGCGATGAGGTCATCGGTTCGAACCCGTTATCCTCCACCATCTACTATTCTTTATCTTTGGTACTACTTAGTGTATTAACCCTTCAAAAAAACCTCTTATTTTTAGCAGATCTCCAGTAGTGCTTGTATACGGGTTGTTAGTTGTCCTGTATCTGCTGTAGAATAATCTGTCTGGATCTTTAAGAATGGTAGCCCTTGGGCTTTTGAGAATTCTCTGATCATAAGTGATTCAATATCATATGTATGACAACCTTGCCACGAGAGGTCAATAATACAGTCTGGTGAGAAGTCTTTTACTAGTTTTCTTAGTAGCTCTTCTCTACCTGCATTCGGTGTCATAACTGAGCATGGGAGTGAAAAATACTTCTCCGCAATTGCAGCCATCGGATCAGCTGCATCTGGATCGACTAGAGGGGTGAGTGGTTTGATACCTGTGCAATTCTCCTGCGCGACTACTATACCGCCTACACTCTCTATAAGTTCGAGTATTCTTTCTGCGCCGTGTACTACTGGTACTCCAGTAAGTAGAACTCTCTTTCTGTCTTTGTGTCCAGAACACTCAGTCATACCTTGGTATTTTGTGAGTGATTGTTCGTAGCGCTCTATTGCCCATGGGAGAGGGGAGATGATGCTGTTGTGCCCGAGTAGCTCTCTACCTGTGAGTGGTGGTTGCTTGCGGGTCATGAGGTAGGCAAGGTCGAGACGGAGTTGGCGCTCTTTATTAAAGTCTCGGATTGCTCCACGTAATTTATTATCGGTAATTTCGCAGGAAAATCTCTCCTGAAGGAATGAAGCAAAGCTCTTGCATTGATTCAACCAAGCTTCTTTAGAGGCAGCGGCGTCTGATAGTTGTGGGAGTTCTAGCGTGTAGCACTCCTTCTCCTTGCCCATTATTTCAAAGACCTTCTTCTTGCCATCACAGGTAGTCTCGGCAACAAGGAGATCTGCCATCTCTAAGAATGGATTGGATTTTTCGAGGAAGTAGCCATAAGTTGATTTGATAAGAGGACAAATGCCGGCTGAGAGATCGACCTCCGCACTTTCAACTGTTTTCTGTGAGCCGCCGCAGAGGCATATAGCTACACCACCGCAGGCATTGATAATTTCACGAGGTGCATACTCACACATGATGCCGATTATTGGTAGACCTGCTTCTTTTGCGGATTTGGCATACTCAAGGCATTCAGAGATCATTCTCGACTCTGCATACTTGTCGTCACTCTGGGGAGTGCTACAGCAACTACTCTGAGGTTGTTCTGTAC
The DNA here is from genome assembly GCA_965140405.1 of Planctomycetota bacterium. Taxonomy (GTDB): domain Bacteria; phylum Planctomycetota; class SZUA-567; order SZUA-567; family SZUA-567. Next base: position 2,684,344 of record OZ223208.1, on the reverse strand, counting down.
AGCAGGAGCTCTGCGTCAGTGTTTGGGGTGTACAACAACTGCTTTGCGGTTGTTCATCACAGCAGCTACTATCAGTCGATTTTTCTGAGCAACAATTTTGTGGTTGCGCCCTACAACAGTCGTTTTGTAGCTTTTGTGAGCAGTTATTGTCTGACATTTGTAATCTCCATAATTTGCACTATCAATCGATATTTAATTATACTGATAAGTAGTCGATCGTTAATACCTTATCTTGATTAATCTACTGAGCAGCCTATGAGTTGTTTAAACCTATTGCGGGCTGCGCGTTGTGAACCTGTTCCACCGGAGGCGAAGACCTCTTCACCTGTTTCGTTGTCAATAAGTGTGAAGCTGAAATTAATACGAGGTGAAAAATCAAGTCCTAGGTCGACATATTCTGCGTATACTCTGAGTTCATACCTTACTTTATATATGTCGTAACTATCTGATGTATTTCCAGAAAATTCTGTGAATCTATGATTTCTACTCTTTACAATAGTCTTCCATCCACACTTCTGTAGAATTTTTTTACAATCTCTAACCAGTCTGCCGTTTCCTGGAGGAACAAGTATGGTCATATCATTTGGGTCTATTTCACCATATACATCTGTATTGACACACCCCATAAGTGCAATAGTCATAATTATTAATACGTATTTCATCGCTTTCTCCCCATTTTGTTTTTAAATATTAATAGCTATTTTGATTATATGTTCCTTATATTCTAGTTGTATTGATTAAGGATAACAATGAAATTATCACAATTTGTGTCGGAATTGTTTATGTATTAGTTTGCTGTACTGGTGTGTGTTTAATAGTTAAACGAAAAGTTGTATTTTACCTATATTTTATTACTTTGATATTTTGTTAATTTGTAAGGTCGAGTTGGTTCTTAGCATTTAGAATTCTTGTAACTGCTTGGTTTACTTTTTTTAAGAATTCTGGGTTTGATTTGGCTTTATTTAGAACTGCTTGATAACCTTCTTCAATATTATCAGGCATTAGAAGAATATCTACTCCTGCTTCTATAGCTTTGGTGCATACTTCAGCGGTTGAATAGTTTTCTGTGATTGCCTTCATCATTAGTGCATCAGTAATTATAAGCCCATTGAAACCCATCTCTTTTCTGAGGATATCCTCTACAATAATAGGTGACATTGTGGCTGGAATGTCACTACCTGTGACCTTGGGAACTACTATATGGGCGAGCATTATACTCATCACTCCGCTGTCTATGGCATTTTGGAATGGGATGAACTCTTCATTTCTAAGCCTTGTGAGGTCGTGATTGATAAATGCCAGAGCGTGGTGTGTATCTATAGTGGTGTCTCCGTGTCCGGGGAAGTGCTTGGCTGCTGCCATGACGTTGTTATCTTGTAGAGCTCTGATTATCTCTGTTGACATCTCTGATACAATAAGAGGCGTTGAGCCAAATGAACGTGCGCCAATTACTGTATTGTTTGGGTTCGTGTTGATATCAACAACTGGTGCGAAGTCTACATTGAATCCGAATTTTTTCACCTGTTCTGCAAGAGTAAGTCCTACCTTGTATGCGTATGACTTGTCATCACGTTTGCCAATCTCTTCAGCAGAGGGTGACATCTCAAGGTGGAGTGACTTGGTGTGTTGTAGTCTGCTTACTCTGCCTCCTTCTTCGTCTATGCAAATAAACATTGGTGTGCGCTCTGTCTTGCGGATGTCACTTATAAGGTTGAGTATTTGAGTTTTATTAACTAGGTTTTGAGCAAATAGTATGATGCCGCCTAATTTGTACTTCTCAAGCTTTTGGGTAATACTCGGTTTCAACTCTGTCACGGTTTGTAGGTCGTCTAGGCGAGCTAGATCTACAATGAAGAGTTGTCCAATTTTCTCCTCTAGAGTTAGATCACTTAGGCAGAGTTTTTTGTTTGCTTTATCGGGAGATGCCCCCGCAGCTTGAATAGCTGTAGAGGAGCAGGCTATAACGAGTAGGACGGTTACTATCAAGCTTTTTATTAAGTGTTTTGTGCCGAACATTACGATTCCATTATAGATTACGGGATTACTTTTTTGTGTAGCCACATCCAACTTGGCCACATCCTGAGCAGTTGTCATCACTGCACCTTGGGGTATCAATTCCTTCTTGTGATTTTTTAAGCTCTCTCTTGAAGAAGTCGGTACTCAGCCCTGAGTCAATGTGATTCCACGGGAGTGGAGCATCAAGGTCTCTTGTGCTACTGGCGAAGAACTCACCATCGATATTTGACTCTTTAAGTGCCTCTTCCCAGAGGGTAGGTCGGAAGTACTCGGTCCATGCCTCAAGGCGTGCGCCTTTTTGCCATGCTTTGAGGGCGACCTCACCGAGGCGTCTATCACCTCTTGAGTAGACACCTTCAAGGAAGCTACTCTCTACATTGTGCCACTTGAAGTCTATCTGCTTATATGTCATGTGTTTAGCAATTAGTTCGTGCTTTCTCGTTAGTTCTTCCTTTGTTGCCATACCTGTCCACTGGAAAGGTGTAAAGGGTTTTGGGACAAAGTTACTGACAGATACTGTACACGCTGCACCTCTGCCGCCACCTCTTCTAAGTTTTGCGACTTTTGTCGCTAGATTAGCAATCCCTATGAGGTCATCGTCTGTCTCCGTTGGGAGACCGACCATAAAGTATAGCTTTACCGTTCTCCAACCTTGTTTGAAAGCTTCCTCACAAGAATTTAGTAGATCTTCATCAGTAACATCCTTGTTGATTGCTTTACGGAGTCGATCGGTACCTGCTTCTGGAGCAAGTGTCAGTCCTGATTTGCGGACTGTTTTGAATTTCTTTGGGATACCGCCAAGTGTGTGGTTCACCCTGAGACTTGGAAGGGATAGACCAACACCTAGTGGGGCGTAGTCCTTGTCCAGTGTTTCAACTAGATTCTCAAAATCTTCGTAGTCGCTAGTGCTCAGTGACATCAGACCTATCTCGTTATAGCCTGTATTCATAAAGCACTTTTTCGCACTTTCTTGGAGCGATTTAACACTTCGTTCTCTGACTGGCCGGCAGATGTTACCTGCTTGGCAGAATCTACAGCCGTTGGGACAGCCTCTCATGATCTCAAGTACGATTCTTTCATGGATTGCTTCAATAAGAGGAACTACTGGTTTTTCAGGCATCTTTAGATTTGCAAAGTCTTGGACTATTCGTCTCTTTATTGGGAAAGGAATACTATCATCTATTGGCTTTTTGACTGTAATAAATCCGTCTACTTCTTCGGTTTCGTATAGCGCTGGAGCATATACTCCTTCAACATTCTTGGCTATGGCTGTAATCTTCTCATCTCTACTCGCCTCAGGCATGCTCTCTATAACTCCGAGTATTTCTGGGAGTCCTTCTTCTCCTTCTCCGATAAAGAAGAGATCAAAGAAGTCGACAAATGGCTCTGGATTGAATGTAGCGTGTCCTCCTACTATTATAATTGGTGCATCTGTGCCTCTATCTTCCCGCTTTATCGCAATGCCACCTAGGTCTAGCATTGTAAATACGGTACTTATTCCTAATTCATATTGTAGTGAGAAGCTAACAATATCATTATCACTCAGCCTTTTACCAGTTTCAAGGGTGCAGAGAGGGTAATTTGCATCTCTAAGCTCTTTCTCCATGTCTGGTAGTGGGGAAAATGCTCTCTCACAGCTCCAGTCTTCCTCAGCATTAATAATTTCATATAAGATGCGCATTCCATGGTTGCTCATCCCTATATCGTAGGTGTCCGCAAAACATAGAGCAAAATTGAACTTTGTGTCGGGTTTTATGATTGAGTTTACCTCTGATCCTACATATTGACCAGGCATGATTACCCGTGGGAGAATAGTTTGGAGTGTCTTGTCTACTTCTTGCATATAATACCTTTTTTCTGTATTGAATTATTGTGTGTAGTCTAGGCTGAATTTGTTTGTAAAAACAGCGGAACTATCTTACTATCAATATAATAAGGAAAAAAGAAGATTATACAATACTGCTGTCGTTCGGGTCTATGATTATTTCTCCACGGGTCTGGAGTTCTATAGCGTAATCTATGATCTCTTGTTGAGCATCCTCTATCGCTGTTATACGTACTTTCTCTTTTGAGGATTTTTTAAACTCCTCAATAATCATAATTGATTTTCGTTTACTTACTGATGTAAGTGCTGTATTCTTAAGATGTTCGGATGAAAACCGTAGCGCTAGGGCACTTATTCTTGGATCTATTCCTGTAAAAATTTTACCTATAGTTTCACGGCTACTATGTTCTAAATCAGCAAAATCAAACATTCTGTCGTTTAATTTGCGGTATAGATCAGGTACTTCATTACATACCCGTTGACGAAGTTCTGGTGATGACTCTCGTAAAATATGTGCAGCAAGTGCCATGCCGTCGATTTTCTGGGGTTTGTAGGATGTGCTCTTCTGCTGCGGTACTGGTTTGGCAGGTCTAGACATTACCCGTGTATCATGTTTCTTGCTCCTCGTATGTAGGAGTGCTTGCTGGAGTGCTAGCTCTTTCTTTGTCTTTGAGTCGAGTTCGTTAGCTTGATTATTATTCTGTAAAGGTTTAGGTTGACTTGGGCTCTTTTCTAGGCTCTTGTGTACTGTAGGTTCAAAGTATTCAGGCTCTAAAATTGGGTCAGGTTCTAGACCACCACGTAGGTATTCATCATACTCTTCAGGTTTTATAATACGTGACTCTACAGGCTCGAGTGATGAATTGCTTTGGTGCACTGGTTTATTCTTGTCAGTCTTCAGGTTGCTTATCGCATTTGAAATAGCTCCTAAATCCAAATTTGAAAGGATAGAATTCTTTTGTTTGGTAAATTGGTTGGTTTCTGGTTTTTTAAGCTTCTTCTCCAGTTCCTCTGCTATATCGTACATAACCTCTGTAGGGATACTCCGATACTTACTGATTGCCACCGCAACCTCGTTACGCATCGCCTCTTGCATATTTGCCATGACCTTGGCGTTGAAAATAGGTGACATGCGTGAAAGAGCAGCTCCAGCCACAAAGGGGAGTTCTCCAGCAAGAATTTGTGCAACTTTCGCTACATCAAAGTCTTCTAAAAAGCGAAAAGGATTGTCATTTGTGTTCATCAACTTTCTCCGTAATTATATTCTTACTATTTTGTATGCATACGTCAAGAACAAAATAGTAATTATCGCCCCTAATAACAACAGGTTAGGGGAAATATTTTATGGCATTGTCTTAGTTTATTAAAATAACCATAGCGAACGTAAATTAAATTGATATAATTTTAATATATTATATTAAGTAATAGCGTGATTTTGTATCTAAGAGCTGTGCTCGATAGGTCATATAGATAATAAGGGTAGTGAAAACAATGGGTAGTGTATTTACAGGAGCTGGCAAGCATTTTCAACAATTAGAAGCTGTGGAGCTGGATCTAGATAATCTTAATGAAATTGTGACTAGGGTAAAACTCCAACCACACTTTCTTGGTGAACCGTTGGTGGTGATAGGTGAGTCGGAAAATTTCTCGTTTACTGAGATAGAAGGTGTAAAAGAGTTGTTGGCTGTTGATGTGCTAGGTAGAGCTGTCGCAATTATTATAAATATAGGTATTGCTGACAGTGATAGGCGTGTGGATGGTAGAGCTATGGAGTTTGTCTCCAATGTTAGCTCCTTGAGTGCGCGTGGACTGGGTAAAATTGCTGCAGAATTTCTTGAGTTACCTCATAATGATCAGCTTAAAAGAGTCTGGGAAGATATGGGCGTGGAGATGGATGATGAAGCGGTGGAGATTTCAAGCTTACTTGCTTCGACATTCGATAGAGATGCAGCAGATTATACAGAAGTATTAAATAGAGAACAACGGGTAATAATAGCTTCTGAAGGATTCTCTACAAAAATTGTAAATGAAATTGAATGGCTGTCAAAATCAGGAGTAAGTATAAAGGGTTTGAAATATCTTAAGTATCTTGTCGGAGGGCAAGAAGTTTTCTTTGCTGAACAGGTTGTGCCAAGAACCGACCCTTCTGTTGATGCGCGCGGAAGTGTTGATAATAACCATGATAGTATCGAGCCTTGGAAGGTCAAGGGTGCTGCATATTATTCGGAAAAGCTTACACCTTCTATGGCAGAGCTCATGGAAGATCTTCTCGTTGCTGTAAGAAAAGAGACCTTCTCTATTAGTTGGGCTCATAAAAATTACTTCTGGCTACGTGGTACTAGGATGACCTTTAGAGTCAGGGTCTACTCTAGAGATAGAGTCGAATTTGGCTTCTATAATTCTTCAGTAGACGCAGTGGAAGAATTTTTGGAAAAATTCGATCTTCCTGGAGTGGAAGTCTATACTTTAGGTGGATACTCAGATTCTCCATTTATAGCTATTACAAATGATATAAACTTTAATGATGAATGGATGAATATGATTCGTACTTGGCTTGGCGGTGTGATTTCAATATAAGTTATCTCAAGTATTTCAGTTGTTTTTTTGTTGATTTGGAGGTGGAGTATGGTTACTGCTTTGGTAATTCTTGCTGATGGGTTTGAGAGTGTTGAGGCGATTGCGCCTATAGATATTTTAAGAAGAGCTGGGGTAGAGCTAACTCTCGCTGGGCTTGGTAGTAGTGAGATTGTAAGTGCTCAAGGGGTAAAGGTTCAAACGGATGTTACTTTGAACTCTGAAATTCCACTCTTTGATTTACTCTTCTTACCTGGTGGGATGCCTGGATCATTAAATCTTGCTGAGAGTGAGGTTGTAATTCAAACAGTTACGAGGTACAATGATGCGGGAAAAATTGTCGCAGCTATATGCGCTGCTCCTGCAAAAGTACTTGCTCCTAATGGTTTTCTTGATGGTAAAAATGCCACATGTTATCCTGCTAATATGCAGGAGCTGACTCAAGCAGCCAAAGAGGTGACATTCTTAGAAGACAAGGTTGTGATAGATGATAATATTGTAACAAGTAGAGGTGTAGGAACATCTTTGGAATTAGGTTATTCTCTGGTTGAGCTCCTTATAAGTAAAGACTTGGCTGATGAACTGCGTTCTAAAATGCTGGTAGACTGATTCTTAGACTTGTTGATTTCTTGTTATTTGTGTTGGATTTTTTTAATTTTTTAGTAGGGGTGTTGATGAGTAGTGAAAAAGTTGGCTTGACCACGACCTTACCGGTTGAGGTGATATTTGCTGGTGGTTATACCCCTGTTGATTTGAATAATATATTTGTTGGTGAAGAAGAAGCGTATGAGATCGTCTTGGAGGCGGAGAAGGCTGGGTTCCCTCAGAACTCGTGTGCCTGGGTCAAAGGACTCTACTCTACTGCACGTAAATACGGTTATAAAAAAATAGCGTGTGTTCGTGAAGGGGATTGTTCACAGAATGTAGCACTAGAAGATATCTGGCATAGTGAAGGTATTGAGACAATTTCGTTTTCTTACCCTTATCACCGGACAAAGTCTGACTTTGAAAGGGAGGTAGCCTCATTTGCTAAGCACTTTTCTGCAGATATAGAAAGTATAAATGAATGGAAAGTCAAATTAGACTTAGTAAGAAGTATTGCAAGAGAGATAGATAATATTGCTGTAGAGAATGGCTCGGTTACAAGCCTTGAACTATTCCTCTCTCAGTTGTATTTAACAGATTTCTTAGGTGATTACAATAAGTGTAAGGAGTATCAGAAGGATCTATTGGAGTCAGTAAGGACTAGGCCTGAAGATAATACTAGACCGCGTATTGGAGTATTGGGAGTACCTACTATCCTAACTGACCTTAGTGATGTTATAGATGATCTTGGTGCAAGGGTTGTATATCACGAAGTCCCTTATGAATTTTCGATGATAAAGAGTATTGGACGAGACTTGGCGGAGACATACTTAGAGTATACTTATCCCTACTCAGCAGAGATAAGAATAAAAAGCATTAGTGATGAAGTAAAGAAACGAAGGTTGGATGGAGTGATTCATTATACTCAGAGCTTCTGCCATAGGCAGATACATGATCTACTGATGAGGCGTGAATTTCAAGTGCCAATACTGACTATTGAAGGGGATAGACCGTCTACTACTGACGGTAGAACATTGACAAGAATTGAGGCGTTTATTGAGCAACTTGGATAGTAGCAATCAATTTTATATTCCGACAAAGTTTGAGTGGGTCCTCTTTGGGCTGGCTCTATTACTTATACTCCTACTAGGTTGTAGATTTGTTGATCCGTTGTTTTTAGATGGGCAGTTACTACCTTCTATGGCTGGAGCATTTTTGCCTGGAGCGGTTTGTACATTATTTAAACGTCCTGCATTGGCTGTACATAGAATGTGCTTTGCTCTTGGATTGCTTGTCTTTTTGGTGGCAAATGGTACCATTAAACCTAGTGAAATTGCTGGTGCGCTGGAAAACTGGCCGTGGGTTGCTCTCGGGATTGTTATTCTAAGTCTGCAGATTTTAACCGGTGCTTTACGTTGGGTATTACTCCTGACAGGGCAGGGAATAAAACTGACATTTACCACAGCTGTTAGGTTGTTAACCGTTGGTTTCTTTTTTAATACCTTTATACCAGGCTCAACTGGTGGGGATTTCTATAGGATATACAAGGTTGCTAAAGAGGATAAATCTTTGGTCGCTCCTGTGACAACTACGGTATTTCTTGACAGACTACTTGGACTACCTACACTTCTCATTCTGGCAATTACTGGTATCTGGGTCAATATAGACTTTATTCGCACAAAAAATGAATTCATGAATATTGCCAAAGGCTATGGGGTATTTACTATAGGGTGTATACTCTTCTTTGCAATTTTATTCTACTCTTCTTTTTTCTTAGCTGAGCGACTGCGTAGATGTAATTTTACTACATTTATTGGTAGAGGTTTTTTGAAAGCTGTAGAATCTATCGAGGTATATAAGAATAATAAGAGTATTTTAGTATCAGTGATACTCGTCTCTATTATTTCTCATCTCTCGACATTTGCTGCTTTTTTATGTTTTGGAAAGGCTGTAGGTATTGAGGGACTACATGTATCAATTCTATTGTTTTTAATTTTCGCTGGTCTGGTGGTGAATTTTATTCCTCTTGCTCCAGGTGGAGCGGGGCAGGGAGAGTTGGCATTTGCATGGATTTTTGGACTTGCATCCCCAGGATTTCCAGAAAATGCCCACCGTGCTGCGGTGATGATGCTCTGCTATAGACTTGGGCTACTTGTATACGGCGCCATTGGAGGTATTATGTACGGAGTGAGTAGGCAGGAGATATTGGTTGAAAAAAATGCAACTCCTGAGACTGATTCTGCCTCCTGAGTTGCATTGTATATTTCTGAGATATATTATTGATATTTATTATTAGAATTTGCGTTTAAACACTGTGAAGTCGGTGTTTGGCTTTGTGCGGAGATCGTCGTCAGAGTTTGAATTGTTCACTCCGTTTCCTCCTCCACAGCCTGCTAGCATACTCAAACTTAGTAATACAAAAATAGTAATTGCGCTTTTTTTCATTTTTTAGTAATTCCTTATTCTTATCATTTTGTTAAAGTGGTAGCTTTTTGTACTTGCTACGTCTGTTTGTAAATGCGGCTTCTCCTTGTGACTCTAGGTGTGCTTCGTAATCTGCAAAGTTGCCATCGAACCATTTTACTTTGCCATTTCCTTCAAATACCATAAGATGTGTACAAATTCTATCTAAAAAGAATCTGTCGTGGCTGATAATCATTGCACATGCTGGGAAGTCTTCTAGTGCTTCTTCAAGAACTCTTAGAGTGCTGACATCAAGGTCATTTGTTGGTTCGTCAAGTAGTATAAGGTTACCACCAGTACGTAGTAGCTTGGCTAGGTGTACACGATTTCTCTCACCACCTGATAATTGGCCAACCTTCTTCTGTTGCTGAGGCCCTCTGAAGTTGAATCTTGCAACATAAGCTCTCGCATTCATCTTCTTACCGCCGACATCGAGAATTTCGTTGCCACATGAGATCTCTTCGAAGATTGTTTTGCCGTCCTCTAGCTCATCTCGGTTTTGGTCTACATATGCTAGGTCAACAGATTTTCCAACTTCTACACTACCATTATCTGGGGTCTCTTCGCCAACAATCATCCTGAAGAGTGTAGTCTTACCCATACCATTTGGACCTACAATACCAACAATAGCACCCCTTGGAATGTCAAATGAAAGATCATCAATCAGAGTAACACCATTATACCCTTTGCTGACACCTTTGAATTCTACAACCTTATCACCTAGTTTACGACCAAATGGGATCTGCATGATAATATCACCTCCCTTGACTTGGAACTCTTCACTAGCGAGTTGGTCATACCTTTCAATACGTGCGTTATTCTTCTTACTTCTACCTTTTGCTGCTGTATTTATCCAAGTAAGCTCTCGTTGTAGAACTTTTTGTCTCTCTGTTTCTTTCTTCTCAATAAGTCTCAGTCTTTCTGCTTTCTGTGACAACCAAGATGAATAGTTTCCTTCAAATGGTAATCCTTTACCATTCTCTAGCTCCAGAATCCATTTTGTAATGTTATCAAGGAAATACCTGTCATGCGTAATAATTACCACAGTACCAGGGTAGACTTTTAGTTGATCTTCAAGCCATTGAACCGTTTCCGCGTCTAAGTGGTTTGTTGGTTCATCAAGTAGAAGGATGTCAGGCTTTTGTAGAAGCGCTTTACATAGGGCTACACGTCTACGTTCACCTCCTGAGAGCATTGATACTACAGCATCATCTGGTGGTAAAACAAGTGCGTCTGCGGCTAGATCGAGCATTCTGTCGATCTCCCATGCATCGGTAGAGTCTATATGTTGTTGAAGTGCATCCATCTCCTCGAGAAGTTCGTCCATTTTATCAGGATTTTCACCCATCTCAATGCCGATCTCTTCGTACCTTGTCAGCATGTCTCTGATTGGTTGGACAGCTTCCTCAATATTTTCTCTTACATTTTTATCAAGATTCAGCCGAGGTTCTTGCTCGATCATCAAGACTGATGCGCCTTCTTTGAGTTTTACATCACCGCCGTGATCTTTATCAAGACCAGCCATGATTTTTAATAATGTAGATTTACCAGAACCGTTATGCCCAACAATACCAATCTTTGCGCCATGATAGAATGATAATGAAATTCCGTCAAGGATTGGCTTGTCGTTATACTCTTTTGTGATATCATCTAATGATAAAATAATTGGTGCCATGTGTTTTTTACTCCATTGTTATCTATGAATTAACTATTAAATTTATTTTAAAGTAGTGTATAGTTCGAGGCTTTGTGAAGTTACTTCCTCATTATTAAGATTCTCAAGCTTTGAACCAAATATAAGTATCTGGTTATGGTTTTCACTCTTTGAAAATTTTTCTAAAATTTGCTTCATTTTAACTCTAGAAATGCTACTACTCTTAAGAGCCTCTCGTACTCGTCCAAGAATTTGAGTATACTGCCCAACTTTATGTGGTAGAGTCTTTTCAATGTTCGCCATTAATTCTCTTGTATAGCTTGGGATACCTGTACTGACAGCAATTACAAGGTTTTCTTCAGTAATAATTGCAGGTACAAGAAAGTCTGATGATTCTGGGTCATCGGCAAGGTTGAAAAGGGTTTTGCTACTTTTAGCGTCTTCTCCAACTCTTGCATTGACCGCTGGGTCGTCTGTACAAGCAAATACCAAATAATATTCACTCAGATCTTGCTCTTGGTATGTATCGCATTTATAAGTTATTTTTGAGCTGATACTTTCAAATTCTTCACATCGCTCTGGGGCAATAATATCAAGATGCTTTATCCCAGAGTTTAAAATCAAATCTGCTCGGCGTTTGGCCACTTTACCTGCTCCAACAATTAAAACTCTTAACTCTTTAGAATTGTTTGTAAGAATTATCGGGAGCATCAGCATTCTTCCTTTTTAGTTTTTTTGCCAAGTGTTATCTAGCTTTGGGAGTTTTAATCCTGCAGGCTTAATGTCAATATCTTTCTTATATATCTCGCCATCCTTGAGGCAGAAGGTAAGTTTTGCAGTCTCTCCGTAATATTTTGGTATAGCATAAACCAAAATAGGACTATTTGTCGTTTTATAAAATAGGTAGTCTGAGTACTTCTTTACTGGTTTCAACTCAAGTACGCCGTTTATCTCTTTAGTGCCATGGCTTTCAGTAAAGCTGTTTTTTTGTAGAATCTCAGCTGCCCTTGCTTCTGTTTGTTGCGTTCTTGCTCGCATCAGGTAGTATGGGCAGAACCAGAGGACGAATACGACTACTACTACTGTTGAGATTACAAGAGCAGGATGGAAGCCTTTGCGGACTTCTTTTTCTGTTTTTCCAGATGTTTTGTTACTCATAAAAAAATTCCTTCGTTGTATCTAGCTACCTACATGCGTTGAGGGGCATAGAGTCCAAGTAAGTCTAGACCCTTCGCTAGGGTCTTTCTGGTTGCTTCTACTAGTTGAACCCTTGCGGCACTGAGTTCTTTGTCATCGGTGATGATCTGATGGTTCTTTTTGTCAGCATACATTCTATTGAACTCAGAGCATAAGTCTAAGAGGTACTCAGCAATCATGCTTGGTTCGTTCTCTTTCGTACTTACTGATACTATTGTTGGGAAGTCACCGATCTTGAGCATTACATTTCTTTCAAGCCTGCTTGTAAGCTTTGTGAGGTCTGAGTTGGTTGTATCAATACCAGCTTTTTTGATAACAGAGCTTAGACGTGCGTGGGTATACTGCAAGTATGGACCAGACTCTCCCTGCATGTTTAGCGCCTTGTCCCAGGTGAAGACAACATCCTTATTTCGTCTCTGCATGAACTCAGTGAAAACAATTGCTCCAACACCTACTGCTTCTGAAAGTTTGTCTATATCAGCTTTGACCTCATCATCTCTAGCATTTTCACTAATGATCTCTCTGGCCTTCTCTACAGATTTATTGAGTACATCCTCAAGAAAGATAACGTTACCCTTTCTTGTTGATCCCGTGGTTCTTTCCTCTCCGAATACGCCTGCGCCGAATGAGAGCATACCGAATTTGATATGTTCACAGCCTTTTGCCCAATCGTAACCCATGCGATCAAGGACACTGAATACCTGCCTAAAATGCAGTTCCTGTTGGTTTGCAACAACATAGAGGCTCTTGGTAAAGTGGTACTCGTTAAACCTGTACTCTGCTGCTGAGAGGTCACGTGTTGCGTATGTGGTAGCTCCATCACTCTTACGGATCAAGCATGGCTCTTTGATATCTGCGCTGTCTTCAAGATCGACTACTAATGCTCCTTGACTCTCTTTCAAGATGCCTTTCTCGCTAATCCTGTTTGCGGTGTCTTCCATTTTGTCGTTGTAGAAGCTCTCGCCAGTGTAGTGGTCGAAGCTGACATTCAGTCTTGTATAAAGTTTTTCAAGACCTTTTATGCTCTCATCTCTAAAGATTGTCCAGAGGCGTGTTGCTTGCTCATCTTTATCTTCAAGCTTTTTAAACCAGTTTCTAGCTTCGTCTTCAAGTGTCGGATTTGCTTCTTTGAGGTCGTGGTACTTGACGTATAGCTTTAATTGTGAGTCTATATCTGTTGCTGGATTTTCACCTGCTTCAACTGCAGCTTGGTATGCGACCATAAGTTGGCCGAAGTTCGTACCCCAGTCTCCAAGGTGGTTGACTGTGACCACATTCCAGCCAGTTGCTTTGTAGAGTCTACTCAGTGCTGCTCCAAGCATTGTTGAACGGATATGGTGTACGCCTAGTGGCTTGGCGATGTTTGGACTTGAGTAATCAATGACAACTGTCTTCTCTTTGCCTTCTTCTGATTCTCCCCAATTATCTTTTAGAGCTGCACTTACTGATGCTTCTGTAAGTGCTTTTTGCGAAAGAACAAAGTTGATATAAGGGCCCACAGGGTTGATCTCTGAAAATGGTTCTGTGACTTCTAGCTTTTCTATTACTTCGGCTGCGATCTTAGGTGGAGCGTTACGGAGTTTCTTTGCTAGAGAAAAGCAAGGGAAACCGATATCTCCCATCTCAGGTTTTGGCGGAAGTAGGAGTAGACCTTCTACTTCTGCTACTTCCATATCGATTGCTGGGGCTAGAATCTTTGCTGCTGCGTTATAAAAATGTTTCATTAGTTATGTACCTTATACCTTCTTTATTCATAAATGCTTCATTAGTTAATATTTAATTCTACTTCGACGGCTTGGTCATAGAGATTGGATCGAGTGCGTTGTTGAGGGTATCTTTGTCCATCTCTCCTGATTCAAGGGCAACCTCCCTTACTGTCTTGCCTGTTGCGTAGGCTTCCTTTGCAATAGCGGCAGCGTTGTCGTAGCCAACTATTGGGGCAAGGCTTGTACACATTGCTAAAGAATTGTCGATATACCCTTCGCATGCGTCAACGTGGCAGGCTAGACCGTCAAGTGCTTGGCTGACAAATACCCTACAAGCATTTGAAAGAAGCCTGGTTGATTCTAGGAAATTGTATCCAAGTAGCGGAATATTTACTGCTAATTCAAAGTTGCTGAGTGTACCTGCTGAGAAAGAGGCTGAAGCTTCTGCTCCGACAACATACGCTGCAACCTGCATTACTGATTCACAGATTACTGGATTTACTTTACCCGGCATGATAGAGCTACCTGGTTGGATCTCAGGGAGTTGGAGTTCGCCATAACCACACCTTGGTCCTGAAGCGAGGAATCTAATGTCATTTGCAATCTTATTCAGGCTTATGGCAAATGCTTTTAGTAATCCCATTCCTTCTATCATGGCGTCACGTGCTGCTTGAGCTTCGAAGTGGTTGTCTGCTTCGTAGAAAGCAATGCCGGTCTCTTCTGCAAGTTTCTTGATAACCTTTGGAGAGAACTCAGGGTGTGTGTTTAGTCCTGTACCAACTGCTGTACCGCCGAGTGGGAGTTCAGATAGAGAACTTAAGGAGTTACGCATTCTCTTTATAGAGTTCTTTACCTGTGCTGTATAACCACTGAATACTTGACCCATAGTGATTGGAGTTGCGTCTTGTAAGTGAGTTCTTCCGATCTTTACAAAATCAGCGAAAATCTTTTCTTTTTCTGCTAGAGCACTCTGGAGTAATTGCATAGCTGGAATAAGTTCATCCTTCAAGCTTTGTGCTGCAGCTACGTGCAGAGCAGTTGGCATGACGTCATTTGAACTCTGTCCCATATTTACATGATCATTGGGATGGACAGGGTCTTTACTGCCAACCTTGCCTCCAGCCAGTTGTATTGCTCTATTTGCTATTACTTCATTCACATTCATATTTGAAGAGGTTGCACTACCTGTCTGGAATACATCAACTGGGAAGTGCTTGTCAAGCTTACCACTAATTACTTCTCCAGCTGCACTCTCGATCCAAGCGGTGCGTTCTGCATCAAGCTTGCCAAGTTCATGATTGGTCTGAGCCGCGGCTCTCTTGATAAGCCCCATTGCTTTGATCATGCCTGAAGGTAGTGGCCAGCCACTAACTGGGAAGTTGAGGATAGCACGCCTTGTCTGTGCTCCGTAGAGTGAATCCTCTGGTACTTCTACTTCGCCCATGCTATCTCGTTCGGTTCTGGTTCGCATTGTCGTTAATCCTTGAGTTAGTAATATTATTTCATAAAGTAATAAATAAAATATATTATGAATTATAAGTAATCATGATCCTTTTTCAATAGTGACTAGTTGAAGATTATCGTACGATTTCCGTATGTTAGTACCTTGTGTTGAAGGTGTTGTCTTACTGCTTGACTGAGAACTTGGCGTTCTAGGTCTCTGCCTTTTCTTATCATGTCTTCTACAGAGTCTCTATGTGTAATTCTAGTCACGTCCTGCTCAATAATTGGCCCTTGGTCAAGATCTGCAGTGACATAGTGAGCGGTAGCACCGATGATCTTCACTCCTCGTTCTTTTGCTTGGTGGTAAGGTTTTGCCCCAATAAACGCAGGGAGGAATGAGTGATGTATATTTATAATATTACCTTCTCTCCCTTTTAAAAACTCAGGTGAGATGATTTGCATATATCTAGCAAGGACAATGCAGCTGATCTCATTGTCATCTAGGAGCTTTAATTGGGCTGCTTCAGCCTCTTTCTTCTCACCCTTTTTTACAGGAATATAGTAGAAAGGTTTTGAAAAGTGCTTTGCTGCACTCTCCATGTCTGGGTGATTGCTGATAATCATAGCAATATCGCCGTCAAGCTCACCTTGGGCTTCACGTAGTAATAGATCATACAGGCAGTGTGAGGTCTTACTGCACATGATTGCAATCTTCTGCTTGGTCTCATTGTACCAGAGTTTCCAAGCCATGTTCTTATAACCTTTGGCTAGTACTTTTAGTGAGTCTTCGATGCCACTTTTGTCTAGGGTGAAGCTTTCAAGTGACCATGATATACGCATAAAGAACATTCCCGTATCCTCATCAGAGTGTTGGTCCGCATCAAGTATATTACCACCGTATCTGAATACCATATCTGAAAGTGACGCTACAATACCTGTCTTGTCCTCTGAACTTACCATTAACGTTGCTTTATTATGATGCATTTAACTCTTCCTTTAGTCTGTCAATTATCTTATTAGTCGCTTCTTCACCAGCTTTTATTATATCGTTGGAGGTTGAAAAGTCTCCCCAAAAGATATTTCCGGTCTCAGGTTTTATTAAAAAATCGGCTTGCTCGGCCTGCTTGTCATTGATTATCTTGCTCTCAACCATTTCAACTCTGAAAATAGTGTCAAATCCATTGTAGACCTTGTAGTTTGTAGGTACTTGCGAACGGATGTCAACAGCAAGAACTATATCTGCTCCTAGATCTTTTGCTTGCTCTACCGGTATGCTACAGAGTGGAGCCGCATCAAAATATTCCTTGTCGTTCCACTTATATGGAGGGAAGACTACACCGACATTGGTTCCGGCTATTACTGGTTCTCGCAGCTCCCCCGTTGTAAATGTTTCAAGAATCCCTTCTGTCGAATTCAGTGCTACTATTGACAGGGGGATAAGTAAATCTTCAAATTTCTTAGGATTTGGAAAAATGTTCTTTACAGCTTTTATACAAGGGTTCTTCCAAAGGAAGCCTCTCCTAAATGATAAAACGAAAGCAATTGTAAGGGCTCTCAGATCTCGTTTAACAAATTGGAAGAAGCCTTTTTTTCGCTCTAGTCCATCACCTTTTCGTGGACGGAATAGTCCTCCACCGTGAAACTGTGCGGTTACCTGTTTTTCAACTAGGTCAATATCCAAGGAATCAGCATATGCCGCTCCTATAATACCGCCCATACTGTTTCCTGCAATTACTTGTGGCTTGATGCCAGCTTTTTCAAGGGCTCTAATAACGCCAATATGGCACATTGCACGACTACCACCACCGCCCAAAGCTAGACCTAATTTCAACATATATTTTGTATCCAAATCTTTTTTGGTTTAAAATAGGTATACTATTTTATATAATTATTATTTATAAAATTAGTATTGATGGTATATTCTACATTTATAGTGATAAAAGGCAATAAGTTATGAGGTTTTTGAGATAGGAGTTTATTGTGAGACTGGTACTTATTAGACATGGTGATGCTGAGGATTATGCTGGGAGTGATTTTCAGAGGAATTTGACCGAAAAAGGTATGAAACAGGCTGGAAAAATTGGGAAGTTTTTGTCGAAAATCGATGACCTAGATAAGGCAGTGCTGGTTTTTAGCCCTTATCTTAGAGCTGCTCAGACGGCTGAAGGGATTCAAAAGAGCTCTACTCATTATTATACAAGTATTGAGGATAAGAGGTTGGGGTGTGGGATGACTCCTCAGGATGCGCTAGGTGTTGTCAAAGAATTGTCTACTGAGGACACAATTATTATGGTAGGACACCAACCTGACATGGGTGATCTTGCTGCATTTTTATTAGGAAGTCATGGAGCAGCGGTCGAGGTCAAGAAAGCGAGTGTCTTGATATTTGAGATGTATGGTTTTAGAAGTGGCGGCGGGTGTCTTGAAGCGGTTGTGCCTGTGAAGCTGATGGGTTAGCAGAAATATTTTTATTATTACTTTTAGTGTTGGAGTGATTTTATGACAGGATTGGTGAGTTTGGTAAGGGTTTTATTTATTGTTACGTTATTTTCTCCTGTTGTTGTTCGGTATATTATTATTAAGAAGCCTGCAAGTGAAAGAGTTGGATCGTTACTTGCTATTGGGTATGCTGTTGGGTGTTATTTTTTGATAAAATTGATAAGTATTTTGAGAGTGATAGCCTATCTTAATCAAATCTATGGTGGTTATAATTATGTTTCTCCGCTATCTTCAAGCTCTTCAGTCAACATCGCTATGGTCTTTTGGCAAGCGATCTTTTCTTCGATTTTAGTAGCTCTTTTATTCTATTTTGCTCGCTTCATTTTGAGAAAAGGCCATAATAGCGTAGAGAGTCAAAATGAAGAATATGTCAGAGAAAATCTGTGGTGGAGTAATATCTTGATAAGGCAGATTCTTTTCTTTGTGATGAATTTTATTATTATCTTTACCTCTAAAATATTTGAAATAATTGCAACAAGCTGAAGTGCTCACTCATGTTTCATTAAGCTATATTTAAAAAAAAGATAGTACTACCGGAGTAGTACTATCTTTAAATTTGGTTACCCAACTTATACAAGGAATATAAAATTGTTAGAATATATATGTAAAATTGAGAAAATAAGAATAAAACATATCGCATAATATTTAATGTATTCGTTTTTTCTGATTATTCTAGACATTTTTTAATAAATGGTTCACTGAATTATTGAAGAATAAAAATATACTAAAGCTTGTTTTAAATATTGAGCATGTGAGACTTAGGCATTCAGGATGATGAAAGTAATATATAAATGCGTTTTTTAACAAATATTTCCTATAATTATTTTTCTAGGTATAACTTCTACTTATTATAGTCTTTTGTAATTTTATATTAAATCTTCATCGACAGTGACGGTGTGATTAAATATGCCGCTATCACTACACACATCCCATTTGATTTTTTCGAGTATTGCCCCAAGACTGCTATTCTTCACAACACCTGTTTCTGCATAACCAACTTCTTTATCATTGTCATACTTTAATAGAAATTCACCTGTGTCAGTATTTCTATAAATGCCAGTAACTTCATACTTTTTTCCATTTGTACTGCTTTGAACATAAAGTACTCCGCCTGTTATCATGTCTAGTTCATTTTCAGAAAGCTTTTCTCGTTTCATTATCATCTCCTTTTGAGATATGCTGTTGCAACCGTACAAACAATAATAACGTATTTTTTAAATACTCTTTAGTATGATTTATTTATCAAGCAAATATTAAATATAATACTTATTTTCATTATTATAGATGCACAACAAACAATATTGTTTCATAATATTAAAATATACCCATATTTCTCAAACTGGAGTAAATTCAGATGTCTTGAGTACAGATAATAAAAAACCGCAAATACTTGTTATATAAGTATTTGCGGTTTTAGATTATTGGTTACCCCATAAGGACTTGAACCTTAAATAACAGTACCAAAAACTGTGGTGTTGCCAATTACACTATGGGGTAATATGTATATTTTTTTCTGTACCCTTATCTCAAGTACGGAGTTATTATATGACTTACTTGGGCTCAGTCAAGAGGTCTTTCTATTAATATTTATAAATTTAATACTTTATTTTATAATTACCCTTGAACTTTATACAAAGTATCATAAAATATTAATCTCATATCTTTTCTGGTTGATCGCTGTTTCGTTCTGTTGTAGAATAGATGTGGAGCTTTAAACAGTAATTAATTTTAATTATTATTTTATATACAAGGAGATACACCCATGGCAAAGAAAAAAAACCAAGTCGAAGTCTACCAGTTGCTATGTAAAGACTGTGGTGAAGCAAACTATGTTGTACGTCTAAAGAAAGAGCACAAAGGACTAGAAATTAAAAAGTACTGCAAAAAGTCTCGCAATGTACAGCTTCATAAAGCAAAGAAGGCATAGTTCATTCTATACTTTAGTTTTATATTACCTCTCAGGCATTCGTGCTTGAGAGGATTTTTTTATTGGTTATTTCTCTGAGTAGCTTGATGTTTATTTGTACGGTAATATGTATATAGTATAAGTAGTATTGTTGAGGAGAGTATTGTTGTGGATTGTAGTGGTTCACCGGTAATATAGCACACAATAGGGAAGAGGATAAAGGTTGTAATACCGGAGAAGGTCTTCTTTCTGGTAATAAAATATATAAGGCCGAAGACTACTATAAAAACTCCGCATAGTATAAAAGATATTGCTCCTACTCCTCCAATGATGCTTGCAGCCCCTTTGCCGCCTTGAAAACCAAGCTGGATAGGGTAGATATGCCCGAGAATTGTAAAGAAGAGGAGTAGTGCTGAGTGTGATGGATCACCAATTATATAATTACCAAGCTTGATGCTGTAATAACCTCGCAGTATATCAATTATCAGTACTGCTATAAACCCGCTTCTTCCTAGTATCCTTCCAGCATTGGTTGCTCCAGCATTACAGCTATGCTCAATGCGAATATCTCTGTGTTTGATAATTCTGGTAAGGTAATACGCACTATTTAGGCAACCAATTAAATAAGAGGTTGTGAGTGCTGCAAATAGTAGTAGTATCGCTTGTCTGTCAATGGTGCAGGCTCGCTTATGTTTTTCGGAAGAGGCGCTGGCTAATCGATTTAGGTTTGCGTAGGCGCTGTAAGCTGAGTACTGTAATGTCTAGCTCTGGTGTGTAACTTGTATGTCGAGCTTTTAGGAGATCAGCAATTTGGTCGCCAATTTGACTCTCTGGGTTATCCATCATTATAGATGAAAGATTGTGCGTTAATTGGTCTAGTGAGAAGTTCTCTGTGTCTGAAAGTCTACTAATGCCGTCTGTCATTACTGCAAAAGAATCACTAGGGGCAAACTGTAGCTCAACCTCTTTGATATTTACACCGCTGAAGCCTCCAAGATGAGGGCCGATCCCTTCCTCAAAGAGTGAGAGTGTACCGTTTTTGAATCTTAGCATTCTGACGCTACCAGCTCTACAGATCTGAACTTTGCGAGTACGAGTATTCAGTATCATCAATGCTATTGAAACAAGGATACCACGTTCACTGACCTCTATCAGTTTTTCATTAAGACTTGATAATACCTCTGGTAAAGATTTACCAGTAGTTAGCTCTTCTCTAATATGTGGGATAATGAACTCTAAGACATTCTCAACTTTTTCGCCTCTACCTGAGCTCTTGCCAATAGTTATAGCAATCTTATTATTCGGTAGATGCTGGAAGTCATGGAAATCGCCGCCTCCTTCTACACCACGCAGTATCTGCAGAGATGCGGCAAAGTCTACCATGTGAGGGGTATTTTCTGAAACAAGCTCTGCTTGAGAAGGTTCACTCGGAAGATCTGTAATAAATTCATACTCAGAATTGCCTGCTTCCTCAAACTCAAGGAAACAGGTATATATCGCAAGTGTCAACTGTTCTGACACCATTTTGAGTATTTCAGCTATTTCTTCTGTTACAGCGTGTTCCCCGCCGAAGAAACATATAATACCATATGGAATTTCATTTAAAAGGAGTGGCAGACAGAGGGAATTGTTAGCGTACTCTTCTGGTAGTAGTTTATCACTCTCTTCTGCGATGAGTTCAATTGGTTCGTCGGCATCTATTTCAATAATTTCTACTTCAGCTGATGTCTTTACTGAACTGGCAAAAGACTCTAAATGATTACCCTCAAGATCTAGGGTATATAATGTCGCACCAATAAATCCTAAGGATGATGAAATGTTTTCCAATACACTAGGGAGTACTATTTCAACAGCTTCTGCACTGTCTATAAGTGCTGTACTGAGTGGACGTAAAGCATCAAATATCAATCCTTTAGCAACTCTAATATCGAATAGTGGAGTAGATTCTGCCATTTGAAAAAATCACATTTCTATTATTATAATAAACACAGATACCAAAGGTTAATTATAAACCTTAGGATTACATTTAAACACAAAATATAATGATACCGCGTTTTTACTGCCTGTCAAGTAATATCGGAAATTTGAGTTGATATTTATTCATTAATAGGTTTTGTGGGGCTAGAAAATAATACTGGCGTATCCTACACTCAGTTCTGGTGGGTTAGAAGGCATAATATCGTGGCTGAGTATGTGCTCTAAAGTGTATCCTTTAAGTATGTTGCGTGATGAAGCGAAACTTGTCAGTGCTGTAATAGCACCACTTCCGCAAGCATTATGGCGTGAAAGTACTTCTGGTATAATCATAGATGTCTGGAGTTCTTCGATTAGGGTTATAAGTCTTTTGTCATTTTCTCTTGCCCACTCTATACCTTCTAGATTATTTCCAGCTGGAGAAAAGCCATAAGCTGCTCCGTAATGTGTGAGGTCGCTACTGCCTACTGCTAGATAGTTTTCAGGGTTATCAGAGGTTATTTCGGCTATAATAGAACCTATGGAGGCACTATCTGTGGTTGGAGGTGTTGAAATAGGTAGAATCATACTCTCTGGGAAAAAGTATTTGATGAGTGGTGTCTGAAGTTCTATAGCATTATCTGTCAAGTGTGAGGTGAAGTCTTCTTGTGCACAAGAATTATTAATTACTCTTTCAGCTAGTTCTGAATCTATATCTATACTGCCAAGTGGAGTATCCCACTCTCCACTACTCCAAACTCCTGCGCTACTAGTGCAGTGACTATGGACAGCTCCAAAGATGATAATTGTCTTTGGATTTGGGTGCTTTTGCTTCATAGCATAGTATGCTCTAGTTGCACACTCTCCGCTGAAGGCCAGCCCAGCGTGAGGGGTAATAGCTGCCTGGCAGGGTAACTTCTCAATAAGTGAGAGGTCTACTTGCGAGGATGAATACTTTAGAAAGGTATCGATAAGGTCTGTTAGTTCATCTCTGCTTGCTGGATACCAGCTACCTGCTTTTTCTGCTCGGCGGAAGTTATTTGGCATTTTTGCACCTATATCTTTAGTAATAAGCGTTTGTTATGTATTGCTATATAACTAGAATTACTATTCCTGCTATTATTAGTATTGGACCGAGAATCTTGTAGAATCCTCTGCGGTTCTCCAGCCAGCTATGGAACTCTTTTTGTGTAAAATTTCGACCAATAATGCCGTAAGCAACTAGGCATAGAAGAATACCGAAGAATAATGCGCCAACTCCGGGTACTATTGTATGTATATCCAAAATTATGTATTACTCCAGTAAATAGAAAAGTTAGTTGAGACCGGGGTCAACGGTAGTGTCATTCGGGAATTCCATAGTTGTAAATTCTGCACTTTTCTCATCTGTTGCCGCTTTGACTTCATTTACGGAGGAAGGTTTCAATTTAATATCGAATTCTGGAAAGACTGTATGAAGATAATGTGAAAGTTTCTTGATAGTAGGGCCGTATCCATTTGAGTACATCATTGTTTCAAGATCATAGCTGAGCTCGCCAGCAGTGGCGTATCTGTCATAAGGTTTTTTCGCTAGCATCTTTCTGAGAATAGCTAGTAGTTCATGGGGAAGGTCACTACGGTAATTGGTTATAGGTGGGAGTGAGCACATCCTAACTTTACTCAGGCTGAGTATTGATGACTCGGTCTTGAATGGTGATATACCAGTAAGTAGCTCATAATACACAATCCCTAAAGAGAAAATATCACTCCTACCATCGGTTTTTTCAAGCATTGCTTGCTCTGGGCTCATGTATTGAACCTTGCCAAGTAGTGTTTCACCTTCTTCACCTACAGTAACATTATTAGCCTTTGCAATTCCAAAATCTGTAAGTTTGCCTTCTCCTTCAGATGTAATCATTATATTCTTTGGACAGACATCCCTATGGACAATATCAAGTAGCTCACCATTGGTACCTCTGAAATTGTGAGCGTACTCAAGACCTCTAGCAATACGGCTAATAATAAATGTAATATAATCAATCGGGGTGCTAATTCCAAGGCCTCTATGGAGACTTAGGAGTTCACTACAGGTAATACCGCTGATATACTCCATCGCAATGTAGTAACCTCCTGAGTATTTGTCGAGTTGGTAGATCTGTACAATATTCGGGTGGACTAGGTTGGCTACTAATTTTGCTTCACCAATAAACCTAGATATAAAATCTGGGTTGTCAAGATGCTTATCGTTGATAGTCTTGATTGCTACACGTTTTACAAATCCCTCAACACCAAGCTGTTCTGCCTCATACACGCACCCCATACCACCTCGAGAGATCTCTCGGATTAATCGGTACTCTATATTGCTGTTCAGGGATTTTATTTGGGTCATAAGTTACTCATTTGGGTATAGCAAATCAAATAGAAAGTATATCTATTCAGCAACTTCGAGGATACAGATAGGATCACCTACCTTGACAGTATCATCTTCTGTGACTAATAGTTTGAGAACGGTACCGTTCTTTGGGCAAGGTACATTGAATGTAGCTTTGTCTGTAACCATTTCAATTATATCATCATCACTTGTTACTGTATCACCCTCTTCAAAATATGTGAAAGAGACCTTAGCTTCATCCCCTGCGTCATCGCCAAGGCTTGGAAGGGTTACTGTGTATTCTGCCATGTTATTTACTCCTTGATTGTAGTTGACCTTTATATAAAATTATACTGCTGTTAATAATTATAATTTAATCTATATGATATGTTAAATCATAATTTAATTATTATTAAAAATTAGAAACTGTCAAGGACTACAAATACGAAATATGAATAAAGAGAGCGAGAAATTATTTTCCAGACATATTCTTTTAAAAGGGTTTGGGGGCGGAGCTCAGGAGAGGCTGCTATCTTCAAAGGTATGCATTATCGGTTGTGGTGGACTTGGATGTGGAGTGTTGCCGTATATTATAGCTGCAGGGGTCGGTGAGGTCGTTATTATTGACCAAGGCGGGGTAGAATTATCAAATTTACAGAGACAACCTTTGTATCGTGTTGATGATATTGGGGTAGAAAAGGTTGACGCGGCAATGAGTAGATTGTCAGGTATAAATAATTCTACTTCGATTATACCTTTACAAACATTCATAACTCCTGATAATATTGGTAGTATAATTACATCAAATTTTGACCTAGTTATAGATTGCACTGATAACTTTGATGTAAGATACCTGCTGGCCGATCACTGTTGGAGTAATGGAATACCCTTACTTAGTGCTGCTGTCTTGGAGTTTGTCGGGCATATTTTGGCATTAATCAATAAGAATAATAATCCGTGTCTTCGGTGTTTGGTGTCTGAGCCTCCGGTCGGGTACAATAAAGCTTCTGATGTTGGTGTGTTTGGGCCTGCGGTAGGTGTTATGGGGACTTTGCAGGCTGTTGAGGCTGTAAAGATGCTTGCTGGTATTGGAGATGGTCTTGAGCGAGAATTCTTGTCTATAGACTTTTTAAGTATGAGAGTTCACAAAATGAGTAGAGAAGTCGACACTGGATGCAAGTTTTGTAGTAAATCGTAGCATAACATTATACACTAACAATAGAGAATTGATAATAAATGAAGATATTAAATACTATAATACTGTTTTTAATAATATGTGTTCTAACTGGGTGTACAAACGAGAGTAAGATAGATCCAAGAATTGTGGAGCTTGACTCAAGCGCTCTAATAACACTTGAAGAATATGATTTTGCAGGTGGAGGGAGTCTGGAGGAATTTTCTATATACCTTTCAAAGAATAAAGTCGGCAAAGGTGGAAATATCTTTCTAAATAAAGGTGGGTATAAGGGGTATGTTGCTGCACTCATACCGTTAGCATTCGATAATAGTGGTGTCGGTGTCGTATTTAAGGATGGTGCTGTCTTTAATATAAATGGCAAGGGCTTTAAACAACTTGAGCCAGTTATCGAAGGGGTTCGTGGACTTGAACTTGTTGCTGCTGCTAGAATAAATGGTGAGTTGCTCGCTTTTGGTAGGGATGAGAGCTTGAAGTGGGCATTTTATTCCCTTGAAGACGATAAGTGGGTAGAGAACAAGATGCCTCTACCGATGCTTGGAGTTTCTGAAATCGCAATTGCTGAGATCGTTGAATATGATAACCGACCTGTGGTCTTCTGGAGAGAGCTTGTTGGAAGGCAGGTTGAGCCGGGAATGAGGATGGCTCAATACATTGGTGGAGAGTGGGAGGTGCTCCCAGAACTGCCTGCTAGCACGCAACTTGCTGGTGGTTTTGCCGTTTGTTCTAATTCTAATAGTATTCTTCTAATTCAAGACTCTGGTGCAAAAGATGGAGAAGGGGTAGGTGGTATGCCTCTATATGAGTACACTTCTTCTGGAGAGTGGAGGGCTCTTGCTGATGTACCATTTTCTAAGGAAAGCATGGCTAGAGGTGGTTTTGGAATTGATATAAAATCTGTAGACGGCAAGTATGTCGTTGCAAGGGCTGATGCCGAGGGTGTTCAGGTATATTATTCGGTAGATATCGAAGACGGTATTTGGAAGGGTATGAATGATTTTGAGAAGGAAGAGGTTGGAATATTTGAAAGAATTAATACTGAAGAAATACTCAATTATGTCCTTATTGTGGCCTCTGTTTTACTAATATTTGTATTTTTTAGAAGAAAGAAAAAGCTTCAGGATCGTCTAAAGAGAAGTGCGTCCGGATCAGGCTCAACTGATGGCAATAATGTACTAGAGACTATGGTCAAGCAAGCGCGTATTCAGAGGATTGGTGGTTTTGCTTCAATTATTGACCGAGGATTTGCACTGCTCATTGATGGTTTCTTTGTGATGCCTGTACCATTCTACTATCTTGATGCTCAGAATATGGATATAATGGATTCGGTATTTACTGTAAAAGAGCTGATGCTTTTCTTTATGTGGCTTGGATCAATCATTATATATACTACAATTGCTGAGATGATATTTGGGCAGACTGTAGGTAAGGCTATTGCGAGAATACGTGTAAGGAATTTGACCGGTGGTAAAGCCAAATCTTATCAAATACTCATAAGAAATTTTGCAAGAATTATCGATTTCTTTCCCATTCCGTTTGGTGAAATGAGGATATGGTATTTGATCGCTGTAATATCCTCTTCTGTTACCCCTAGAAGGCAGAGGATAGGTGACTTATTAGCTAAGACTGTTGTCCGAAGATATACACCGCTGGCAAAGAGAAAAATTGTATTAGCTAGTGCTTCTCCAAGGCGTAAGGAACTCCTTGAAGAGTATGGACTAGAATTTGACATAACCCCTGCTGATATTGATGAAAATGTTCCGAGTGGGGTCACCCCTAGGGATGTAGCTAAAATTCTTGCAACTCAGAAGGCAGATTCTGTCGCTAGGAAATTATATGATGGCGAGGTGGTGATCGGCGCGGATACAATTGTTGCAATTGGTGATGAAATTTTAGGTAAGCCTGTGGATAAAGATGATGGTCTAGCAATGCTTAGATCCTTGTCAGGTAATACTCACCAAGTGATTACAGGTGTATCTATTATTGATACTGCTACAAAGCAGTTGATTGCGGCGGTAGAAGTTACTGAGGTTGAATTCCGTGAGCTATCTGAATCAGAAATAATAGGGTATGTAGAGTCAGGTGAGGGAGAGGATAAAGCTGGTGGATATGCAATTCAAGGTAGTGGTGGTCTGTTTGTAAAAGCTACTTTGGGAAGTACTTCAAATGTTATTGGTATGCCTATAGAGTTATTTAAAAGGATGCTTGCAGACCTAGATGCTAGTTAACTTAGTGCTTTAAGGGTTATTTGAAAAAAATAGTAGTAAATTTTATAAAGGTGGTTGGTGTGTTTAGAATAGTCATACAAGGATTAATTGTTTTTATAATGAGTCTGGCTCTTGGTGGAGCAGGGGTATACCTCTATTCAACACTGAAAGAACCTAAAAAGAAGAGTGTTAGTATAAAGTTTTTACAGAGACAAGTTGGACTGGTAGATGAGGTTTTTGATGAAGGTGGCGCGTTGATGGATCAGCTTGCGTATACATTTGATAATGACGAAATACGTGCGCGTGCTGTTGAAACCATAAATAGGGCTGGTATTGTCGCTAAGATAGTTGATGACAGAGTTATGGTAGAAAGTGGTAAGGCTGGCCTTGCTCTTGATGTGCTCTCTTTAAAAGATTTTATTCCTGGTGTAAGGAATTTTTCATTCACCGATGTAACTGCTCCTGAAGGTAGTATTGAGTATAAAGTGCAAAATAGACTTGCTACTCAGAATATGTTGGCAAATATGATTGAGACTATGGCGGAAGGTGTAGAAGAGGCAAGTGTTGAGCTTGAATCTGAAGCAGTTGTCGGTGATATCGATGGTGTTAAAGTTATGGTCTTACGTAGAGATGGGGTCAATGGGCTAAACTTTAAGGATCTTGAGGATATCAAGCTCAATATTATTGCTATGACTGGGATAAGTGATAAATCGATAGTAGATATTGTTGATGTTGAGACTGGGAAGAGTTTTTAGTAAGAAGGAATTGAACCATCTCTTTTTATGTATTACCAATGAACCTATTGACTGTGAGTTTGTAGTGCGGTGCATATATTTTTGAGTAATTTGTAGTTAGTTGCTGTTGAGTTGTTGCGATTAGCAATACTGTTAATTTTAGTAGAATCATAAACCAACCAAGTATGAACCTCTTTAGGCATATTGCAAGTCGGTGATTTCTCCTCTCTTTATGATCAAGACCTAATCTAAAATGCAAATAGAAGTAGCTTAGAAATATGGCTACTATGCTCTCTCCTGTGGCTTCGTTGGAGCACACCTTGACGAGATTCTTTCAATAAAACTCTAATTTAAGATCTTCTAAATATTTTATCAATTTTAGTCGATACAAGCTATATATACTGTCTTCTACTACTAAGAAAGTGAAAAATGAGTGAAGAATATGACTATTCAGAACATCTCTCGGTAATGCCTGTTGAAGTTCTAGAATGGCTAAACTTGAATGAAGGTAAAGCTATACTTGATGGTACTTTAGGGCTTGGTGGGCACTCATCGCTTATCGCTCCAAAACTTGGTAAATCTGGTCACTTAATAGGTCTTGACCGTGATGAGAATGCATTAAAAATAGCTGGGCAAAGATTGAAGGATTCAGAGTGCAAAGTCGATCTATGCCACTCTAGATACTCTGATATGTTACGAGCATTGGAGAGTATTGGTGTGAAAGGGGTCGATGGTATTCTTCTGGATATTGGTGTCTCAAGTATGCAACTTGATAGGGCTGAAAGAGGATTCTCATTTATGAGAGATGGACCACTTGATATGCGTATGGATGAGTCACGTGGACAGACTGCGGCTGATATTGTAATGAGTTATACCGAATTCGATCTAGCTAGGATAATCTTCGAGTACGGTGAAGAGAGGTTTTCAAGGCGAATTGCCAAAAGAATAGTTGAAGAACGCAAGATATCAAAGATAGAGACAACCCTCCAGCTTGCTGAAATTATTGAAAAAGTTGTACCGAGAAGGGGGAAGATACATCCGGCTACTAGATCATTTCAGGGGCTACGTATTGAGGTTAATGAAGAACTTAAAGAGCTTGAAGATGGAATCAATGCTGCAGTAACAGCTCTGAACCCTGGAGGTAGATTTGTCTTGATAACTTTCCACTCTCTTGAAGATAGGCTTGCTAAGTACAGGATGAGGGATTTGGCAGAACAAGGTCTGGTAAAGCTCACCCGTAAGAAGGTTGTAAAACCAACCTATCAAGAATGTCAAGTAAATAGGCGAGCAAGAAGTGCGAAGTTGAGAGTTGTTGAGAAGATTTAAAGTATACGGTTGTCTGGCTAAATTTTAATAAACCACAGTTACCAGGAGTAGGAAAATTTTTAGAGTAAGATTATTCACATATTGTCTATTTTTGATCCTAGCTTGTCTTTTAGGGATATACACGGTAAACCAGAAGAGTCTACATACACAGGCGCGGTATGAGCTTGCCAAGGTACTAGAGGATGAACAGCGTGTTGATGAGATGCTTTTAAGAGCAGAAGTGGAGCTTTCTGAACTCATCTCTCCTGAAAATCTTGAGAGTTATAACGAGACGTATGAACTGGGAATGACACCGCTACAGAATGTGGTAGACTATAGAGAAGAGGTTGAGGAGAACTAAAGTGAGTGATACTTGTGAGCTACCTTATGAATATAGCAATAGGGTGAGCAGGAGAGGAATATGTTTTCTGGCACTGATTGTGGTGCTATTTGCCGTTCTTGGGTGGAGACTATATGAAATTCAGTATGTGCACTATGAAGAGTTTTCAGGTAGTGCTGAAGGGTATATAAATAGTAATATATCATGGACACCACGTCGTGGAAAGATAATTGATAGTAAGGGCAGGGACTTTGCTATTTCAATAAAAACTCCTAGTTGTGCGTTCGACCCAAAAGTTGCAGATATGCGTGGAGTTGATAGACTAGATGTCGTGGGACAGGTGGCAAAAGTACTGGAACTTACCCCTGCAGAGATGGATAAGGCGTATACTGGGGCAATGAAAGAAAATTCACGGTTTGTATGGATTAAGAGAAGACTAGATCCAGAACAGATTCAAAAGGTCAAGGATCTTAGACTACCTGGAATAGTATTTCCCGTGGAATATACCAGAAGGTATCCCCAAGGGATGACCGGTTCTCAGGTGCTTGGTTTCTCAGATATAGACGGTAAAGGCAGAGAAGGTGTTGAGAGGATCTGTGACTCAATTTTACGTGGGATAGGTGGTAGTAGGGATGTTCAAAGAGATGCAATTGGACGTAAACTTGCTGATGAGAATAATGCTCTAGTCAGTGAGGCACCGGGACTAAATATTGAGCTTACGCTTGATAGTTATATCCAAGATCTTACTGAGAGAGAGTTGGAAAAAGCTGTTGTCGAAAATGGAGGCGTCTCTGGCTCTGCGGTTGTTATGGATCCGGCTACTGGTGATATTCTTGCCATGGCAGGGTATCCGTCTTTTGATGCGAATAATCCGGCTGAATTTCCTGCTAAGAATAGACTCAATCCTGGAATAGCCTCTGTGTTTGAACCTGGTAGTATCTTTAAATCATTAGTAATGGCAGCAGCGCTTGAGCAGAAAGTGGTAACTCCAACTACCGAATTTAATTGCGAAGGAGGAGCGTGGAGAATGCCTGAAAATGGTCGTGTACTACATGACTCTCATGGATATGGAGTCTTGCCAGTATCTACAATCCTTACAAAAAGTTCAAATATAGGCATGGCAAAGATTGCAGCTATAATGGGAAAAGACAACCTTTACAAAGGACTAAGAGAGTTTGGTATTGGCTCTAAAACTGGCGTTCCTATGGCGGGTGAACTTGATGGAACCCTTCGCCCAGCAGAGAAATGGACTTCATACAGTATGGGCTCCATCCCTATGGGGCAGGAGGTTACGATTACCCCTCTTCAGGCTGTTACTGCATATTCTGCTATAGCAAACGGTGGTGTACTTCTCAAGCCTAGGCTGATAAAAAATATCTACTCAGGTGATAAAGTTGTCAAGAGTGTTCCGGTGACTCCAAGAAGGAAGGTCATCAGTAATAATGTATCAGAAGATATATTGAAGATGCTTCAGGATACTGTGGATGTGGGGACAGGAAAGAGAGCAAGGTCAGATAAGTATACAGTCGGCGGTAAGACAGGTACTGCGCAGCTTGCATGTAATGCTGAAGAACTTGCTGCTGGTCAGCGAGGGTACTCAGCAAATAGATATATTGGTAGCTTCATAGCTGTTGCTCCTATCGAAAGACCGAGAGTAATAGTGCTTGTATCTGTCAGGGAACCGAAGAAATCTCACTATGGTGGTACTGTTTCTGCACCTGCGGTAAAAAATATTCTTGAAGGTGTATTGAGTTACTATAAAGTGCCTATGAGTCCGAGTAAGAAGGAAGGGTAATACTTATGAGACTGTCTGAGTTGTTAATTGGTATAGAAGGTGATTTGATTGATTATGATGAATCGGTCGAAATTTCATCAATTGCTTATGATAGTCGTCGTGTTAAGAAGGGTGCTCTATTCGCCGCACTATCTGGTGTGAATACAGATGGTAGTAAGTATATCGCTCAAGCAGTAGCGGCTGGTGCTTCTTTTGTAATAACTAGCAAAGCTTGTGCTGATGTGAGTGTTGGGCAACTTGTGACAACTAATCCGAGAAAGGTCTTGAGGAAAGTCTCGGAGAATTTTTACTCAAAGCCTGAGGAAAAGCTAGGTCTAGTCGGTATTACTGGAACCAATGGAAAGACTACAATTGCTCAGATAATTTCACATATCTTAAAGCGTCTTGGTAGAACATGTGGAGTAATCGGTACGGTTGAGTATGACCTTGTTTCTGAAGTAATTCCTGCTCCTTTGACGACCCCAGAGAGTCCTGACTTTCAAAGATATCTAAAGAGCATGGTTAGTAATTCAGCAGAATTTGCTATATGTGAGTTCTCCTCTCAAGCATTGGCTCAGGAGAGAGTAACTGGAAAAAATGTTGACTACGCAGTGTTTACAAATCTTAGCCGTGATCATTTGGATAATCATGGAACAATGGAAAACTACTTTCTTGCTAAGAAAAAATTGTTTGATAAACTCTCACCTAGTAATTTTGCTATTGTGAATAGTGGCGATGAATACTCTGAACGCATTGTACAAGATACTAAAGCAAGGGTAATCAAGGTAGGGTATAAAAGTGGAGACGAATTCTGCATTGTTGGAGCAGTATTTGACGTCAAAGAGACTAGGTTGGATATAAAAGTTGAAGGTAGAGTCTATAATGTAGTGACATCTCTTATTGGTGAGTATAATGCAATCAACCTCTTGCAGGCAATCGCTGTTGTATATTCTTCTGGAGTGGCATTGGAAGATATAATATTGTCTATTGGTGGATTTAGTGGAGCGGGAGGAAGGCTTCAGAGAATTGATGCGGAGGATGGTCGTGTTGCATTTGTCGATTATGCTCATACTGACGATGCATTATTAAATGCTTTGAAGGTACTTAGGAATATAACAAAGGGGAGGCTGATAGTTGTATTTGGTTGTGGAGGAGATAGGGATCGCGGTAAAAGACCGTTGATGGCAAGGGTAGCAGAGAATAATGCTGATCTTGTTATCCTGACTAATGATAACCCAAGAACTGAAAATCCAGTACAGATTATGGATGATATACTATTAGGTATAACTGATAAAGATTGTTTGATAGTTGAGTATGATAGAGCAAAAGCTATAGAGATTGCTCTTGCAGAAGCGACCTCAGATGATGTTGTGTTGGTTGCTGGTAAGGGGCACGAAAATTATCAGATTATTGGTACAACTAAGAAGCATTTCGATGATAGAGAGGTAATTTGTAAGCTTTTTGTTAATGAATAGCTATTAGTGATTGACCTATATCTATGTTCTGTATAAAATAATACATAACATTCGAAAAGAGATAATTGGTGTTTGGGGAGATATAATGCAGCTTGAGTTGAAGTCTATCGCTGAGTGGATCGGCGGTGATATAGTTGGTGGCAGTGTAGTAGAAATTACTGGTGTCTCCACTGATACCAGAACTATTTCTGATGGAGATATATTTATCGCTTTAACCGGCGAAAACTTTGATGGTAATAAATTTGTTTCAGATGCTTTTGCTAAAGGAGCGGTAGCTGCTATTGTTTCAGATAGAGCGACCTTGGATGGTAAGAGTGGAATCGTCGTTGAGGATACTCTGAAAGCTTTAGGCGACTTTGCTATGATTTACCGTTGGCAAGAACCATTAATTCCGTGGGTCGGAGTGACAGGTAGCAATGGGAAGACAACGACGAGACACCTTATTGCACATATTTTACGTAAAAAATATAAGGTATGTGAACCTGTAAAGAATTTCAATAATCTCATAGGTATGCCAATAACAATTCTATCAAACACCCCTGAAACTGATTATGCTGTGCTCGAAATGGGAACAAGTTCTCAGGGTGAGATTGCGCGACTCGCTGAAATAGCAAAACCTACAGTTGCTGTAATCACTAGTATTGCACCAGCTCACCTTGAGGGGTTGGGTTCAATAGCAGGAGTAGCCAATGAGAAGATGGCTGTCTTTTCTCAATTACCTAGCGACGGTCTGGCTGTTATACCTGGTGAGAGCCGTTTTTCTGAGATGCTTAAGAGTGGTGTGAGGAGTAATGCTCAGATCAAAACCTTTGCTGTGGAGTCTCCTGCTGACTATGTTGCGGAGCAGGTCGTCTACTCGTGGAATTCAAGTGAATTTTATGTGCGTGGAGTCAAGTTTGAGTTACCATTACTTGGAAAGCATAATATTAGTAATGCTCTGGCTGCTCTAGTTGTTGTCGAGTTCTTGGGAGTAAGCCTTGAAGAAGCGGCTGAAGCGTTGAAGTCATATAAGCAACTCGAAGATAGACAGGAAGTGATAAGAACAAATAGGTATAAAATTATTTCAGACTGTTATAATGCCAACCCTGAAAGCCTTAGAGCAAGTGTGAGTACATTGGAAAAGCTTGATACCGGTAGGAGGGTTTTAATTGTCGGCGATATGTTAGAGCTTGGTAGTGATAGCAGTAAGATACACTTTGAAATGGGAAGATGGTTGGCTGGTACTCGTATCGATGTGGTGCTTGCTGTGGGTAAGATGTGTATGTCGCTTGCTGAGGGGGCTCACGCTCAAAATGCGCATCAGATAATCAAACATTTTCGTGGCCCTATGTCATTGATGGGGCATTTAAAGGAACTTATTGAGGATGGTGATACTGTCCTTGTAAAGGGTTCTAATGGTATGCGCCTTAGTAGGGTTGTTTCTGCATTAAAAATTATGTAGCATTATGTATCGATTATATTCTCATTAAGATCGTTGGTATTCTTAAAGACTATAAATTACAAAGAAGCCCAGAATAACACATTATTGTTATTCTGGGCTTCTTTGTAATTATGTTGCAGAAAACTCTATCTGATAAATATTTCCTAAACTTTTCGGTATTGGTTGGACGATAAGAACGTAACTTGTGTTACTTTATTGTCTTATTAAGGAATTAATATGCTCAGATTTTTGGCTGATCTCTCTATTAGTTATGGACCTCTACGTGTATTTGATAGTATTACTTTTAGAGCTGCTATTGCTATGCTGATAGCATTTATACTATGCCTAAAACTAATACCAATATTTGTAAGGTATATGAAAAAATCGAATGTTACAGAGAATATGATAAAAGATAGCCAAGAAATTGCTGCTTTGCACTTAAAAAAAGCTGATACTCCTACAATGGGTGGTGTCGTAATGATAATAGGTGTCGTTATATCTAGTATACTTGTTCTAGATTTGAGTAACCCGTATGTAGTTATGGGGTTAGTGGTATTTATTGGGTATGGTGCTTTGGGCTTACTTGATGATTATATGAAGTATAAACAGTTAGGAGCCAATGGACTCAATAAGAGGGAGAAGATGCTTGGGCAGATATTGATAGCTCTAGCGGTCTGCTATGGACTGAGTGTATGTGGTGGTGAGAATACTACAAAAATACTACTACCATTTACTAAGTGGGATAAATCTCAGTTTGATCTGGGGATTTTTTATTATCCGTTCTTTATATTTGTGCTGATTGGTTGTTCAAATGCTGTAAATCTTACAGATGGGCTTGACGGTTTGGCTAGTGGTTGTTCTGTCTTCGTCCTTGCCGCATATGCCGCATTTGCATACATCGTCGGCAATTGGGTTATGGCTGCCCACTTTAGAATTCCATATATTGCTGGAAGTGGGGAACTCTGTATCCTTATGGCTGCAGTTATTGGTGGAGTCGGGGGATTCTTATGGTTCAACGCAAAGCCTGCGCAGTTATTTATGGGTGATACCGGGAGTTTGGCGTTAGGTGGTATTATTGGGTATACAGCTTTGATTAGTAAGCATGGAGTAATCCTTCCTATTGTTGGAGGTATATTTGTTATTGAAGCGGGATCTGTAATCCTTCAGGTCGCTTCATATAAAATTACAGGTAAACGTATTCTAAAGTGTGCACCGTACCATCATCACTTAGAACTTTGTGGCTGGGATGAGAACCATATAGTTGTGCGTATGTGGATGATTGGAGCATTACTAGCTATTATAGGTTTTGGCACACTAAAGATGCACTAGAGTATTGGTAATATTATAAAGTATATACTGGGTATAATAAAATGAATGAATGTATATTAGAGAAAAAGAAAACCTTAAAATCGATTCGTGATAGGATTATCGCTGTGTCGTTGACACTTGTTGGTATTGGTGTCGTCCTTGTCTATTCAGCCAGTTGTGTAAAGGCTGGTAACGCAGGATTTGATCTTACATACCTTAAAAAACAACTTATATGGCTCGCGATTGGACTAGTAACAATGGGTATCATGAGTTTTGTAAACCTTCAGACCATTAGGAAATTTATAAAACCTATATTCTTGCTGATAATAGTACTGCTTGTTGTTGTACTTACTCCAGGTATTGGAACAAGGGTAAATGGAGCGTCGAGGTGGCTTAGGTTTGCTGGATTCAATATGCAACCTTCAGAGATTGCTAAGATTCTTATGGTATTTGTAATGTCTGCTACACTGGCGAAATTTAAGGGTAAACACCTGCCATTCTGGAAAGGATTTGTGCCTGCTGTAATGCTTACGGGGATGGTTGTTGGCCTTATCATGCTTGAGCCAGATTTTGGAACTTCTGCGCTGATAGGTGCGGTAATGGGATCGATGATTGTTGTTGGCGGAGCAAGGTTATTTCACACTCTTTTAGCTCTAGCCGGGACACTTCCTCCAGGCATATATTTAGCCATTACTAAGATGGATTATATAGCTTCACGTATAAATGCATGGCTTAGTGGTGATAAGGATGGTAAAGGGTATCAGATATGGATGAGTAAGGTTGCACTTGGGAGTGGTGGCGTTACAGGGATGGGACTTGGTGAAGGTGTATCAAAGCTCTATTACCTACCTGAAGCTCATACAGACTTTATCCTCGCAATTGCAGGACAGGAACTTGGACTTGTTGGTACAATTGGTATTGTGCTACTATTTTCAATACTAGTGTATGAAGGCATGAGACTTGTAAAACATGCGCCAGATAAATTCACCTCACTTGTTGCCTATGGGATAGTTGCGATAATTGGTTTGCAGGCAGCTTTTAATATAGCTGTTGTAACTGCATCAATTCCTCCAAAAGGAATCTCACTGCCATTTATTAGTTTTGGTGGTAGCGGACTCTGTGTCGCTCTTGCTATGATAGGTACACTTGTAAGTATTACTAGAATTGAACCTGATATCGCGGTTAAAGTAGTGGCAGAACCTGTAATAGAACTTGGCCAAATATCAAATGAAGAGAAAGATGTCGCATGAGGGTAATAATGGCTGGTGGTGGAACAGGGGGACATCTCTTTCCTGGGCTCTCTTTAGCACAGGCTTTGAAAGATCTTGACCCTGATACTGAGGTGTCGTTTATTGGTACTTCTCATGGTCTAGATATGGAGATCGTTCCAAGAGCAGGGTACTTTATTGATATTCTTTCAGCTGGTAGAGGCTCTCCTCTATCGCTATCTCACATGTCAAATATGCCGAGATTTATTCTATCTATTTGGCAGAGTATAAAGTTGTTTAAAGCGTATAAACCAGATGTACTTGTAGCACTGGGTGGGTTTGCTGCGGCAACTCCAGGAATAGCCGCTAGAATACTTGGGGTACCTGTTGTTATCCTTGAGCAGAACTCAGTACCGGGAAGAGTGAATAGATTATTATCTCGTTGGGCAAAAGGGATATACCTCCAGTTTCGTTGTGCAAGAGAGCAATTTATAAATACCAAGGCTAAATTTTATGATCTTGGTTCACCTATGAGGGAGCAGATGTGTAAACTTGCCCAAGAGAAACCAGTAGATGGGGACGCACTACTTATTATTGGCGGATCACAGGGTGCTCAGAGGTTGAATGAAATAGTTCTTGAAGCTATCAAAGATATTCAGGAACAGACAGGGTGTAAAATAATCCATGTTGCTGGTGCTGGCAATGAAGAAGGAATAAAGAAGGCTTATAAAAGCTTGGGTGTTGATGCTGTCGTTCATGGGTTCTTTGGAAAGCTTTCAGACTGTTATAGAGAATCAAAGTTGGCTATTTCACGTTCAGGAGCAGGAAGTATTGCAGAACTAGCAGCAGCAGGACTCCCGTCAATACTAGTACCGTTGCCAACAGCAATGGATAACCATCAGATGATAAATGCAGAGTGGGTTGCACAGAAAAATGGTGCGTTTGTCCTAGAGCAACCATTACTTACGTCTGAAATTCTTACTAGGCAAGTTGTTCGTATTTGGAATAACAAAGAACTTCGAGATAGTATGGCAGAATCAGTTCGGCTACTTGCTAGACCAGAATCGGCTGGTGAAATAGCTGAAAGTATTATGCAACTAGCTAGTGAGAAGGGATAATATGAATTTAGGTGGGAAGAATATTCATTTTATGGGTGTTGGTGGTATTGGGATGAGTGCACTTGCTGGGATAGCACTTGAGCAGGGAGCGATAGTAACTGGATGTGATAGAAGTGAAAATGAACAAGTTGACAGGCTTCGTGTTTTAGGAGCTGATATCGTACTCGGTCATTCAATAGAGCATGGTGAAAATTGTGGAATGCTTGTATATACAAGTGCAGTACCGCTCGACCATCCTGAAGTGATATTTGCTGGCGATAAAGCAATAAAAAGAGGTACTTTTCTCGCTAAACTCATGAGTGAGTTTAGAGGAGTTGGTATTTGTGGAACTCATGGCAAGACTAGTACTACTTGGATGGTTGCTCATATTTTAATTGAGATGGGATTAGATCCTACAGTTCTCCTCGGTGGGGTCACTGCAACAATGCGTGGTAACTACCGGTGTGGTGGAAATATATTTGTTAGTGAGCTTGATGAGAGCGATGGAAGTTTTTTAGAGCCAGAATTAGGCATCGCTGTTATTTTAAATATTGAGTCAGAACATTTAGCGTATTACAGGACTTCTGAAAAAGTTGTGGAGGCATTTGAAAAATTTGCCGAAAAGAATAATAGTGGTTTGCTTATTTTAGGGATTGATAATGAACATTGCGCTAAAATTTACAATTCACATAGCGGTAGAAAGAAGGCTTTTGGGCTAAACACCTCAGGGGTTGGTCTATATGCAAGCAGTATTTATGCAGAAAATGGTTCACAGTATGCTCAAATTAGCTATGATGGTCGTAAGATAGGGCAACTTTCTCTGCCTTTATGCGGTGAACATAATGTATTAAATGCCTTAGCGGCCTTACTATCTGCTGAAGAATTAGGCGTAAGTATTGAAGATGGCATGAAGTCTCTGGAATCTATTAAGACTGTTGGTAGGAGAATGGAGCTTATTCACTCTGTAAATAAGACAAAAATTTATAGTGATTATGCTCACCATCCAACTGAAGTAAGGGCTGCTCTGCAAGGTGCAAAAGAGTTGGATCGTAATGGAAAGGTTTTGGCTGTATTTCAACCCCATCTATTCAGTAGAACTAGGGATTATGCGTTGGAGTTTGCTAAGGAGTTGTCTGTAGCAGATGGTGTAGTTGTTGTAGAGATATATCCTGCGAGGGAAGAACTTATACCAGGTATAAGTTCTGAGATAATCAGGCAGGAAATTAGGAATCTTGGTGGAAATGTAAGTAACCAAGAGGTAGAAGTCGAAGATATATGTAGTGTAATAAAAGAATATGTCGGGCAGTACTCAACAATAATTTGTATTGGGGCTGGTGATATAGATACTGAGGTGAGAAAAATTGCAAACACATAATATTAATAAATTGAAGGAACTTGATGTTGTCGTCCTCTGTGGTGGAATAGGAACAGAGGTTGAAGTGTCACTAGATAGTGGAGAGGCAATAACTGAAGCTCTTTGTAAAAATGAGATAAAGGCTCGTAAGGTGATCGCTGACGGCAGTGAAGAGCAGATTATGGCTCTTAACTGTGATATTGTCTTTATCGCTCTGCATGGACTCTTTGGTGAAGACGGCACGGTGCAGAGATTACTTGAGAGAAAAAGGATTCCCTTTACTGGTAGTGGTTCACAAGTAAGTAAGCTCTGTATGGATAAGAATATGAGCAAGGTTATGATGCAGAGACTCTCTGTGCCTGTATGCCCTTGGATATGTGTAGAAGATACAGATAAACTTGATGAGAAGTTGCGAAATAGTAACTTGAACTCGCCTGTGGTTGTAAAACCAAATACTGGAGGAAGTTCTGTAGGGGTAGTAATAGCGAAGAATTTTGTTGAGATACTAGATGCTGTTGAGTCAATTACAAAGAGTGGTGACTCAGCAATGATTGAAGAATATGTTGCAGGGATAGAGTTTACAGTGGGGATACTTGATGGTAAACCATTGCCATTTGTTGAACTAATACCGGTAGAAGAGTTCTATGACTATCATGCAAAATATAAGGCAGAAACTACAAAATACTGTTGCCCTCCAGAGAGGATAAGCTCGGATATTCAGGCTGTATGCGCAGATTTGTCGAGTGAAATATATAGAAACTTTAAATTAAGAGATATTGCTAGAGTAGACTATATACTTGGAGAAAATGGCAATTTGATATCTTTAGAAGTCAATTCAATCCCTGGATTTACCTCTCACAGTTTGCTACCAAAAGCTGCCGAGGTGAGTGGTCTTGCTTTTGATGAACTCTGTATTAGAATCCTCAGTATGGCATATTCACGAGGAGCGTAATATAAACCTATTGTGCGCTATCTTGCTATTTTAAAGGCTGTCCTACTTTAGGATTCGTAGTGAATTGGAATAATGACAAATAAAATTATTAATATAAATTCAAGTAGGAAGAGTACGTCTAACGAGATAAAAGTAGGCGGCAAGATTGGCCAAATTTTTAAGGCTATTGGTGCAATCCTTCCTATGTTGATACTCTTTGCTTTATTTTCTGTTGGGATAGTAAAGCTTTGGCAGAGGGGTATTGAAAGTGAGGTCTTCAAGATTAGACCTTCAATATTTATAACGAATGATGAACAGTACTCACCAGAGGCTTTAAGAGAGTTTGATAGGCTTAGTAACTTATTTAGTGGCACCAGCCTTCTCAAACCAGGTCTACTCGATGAAGTCAAGAAAGTCTACAGTGAGAGCCCATGGGTAGAAGAGGTCTGCTCTTTGCAAAGAGTATATCCAAATAGAGTTAATATTGAGTTTATCCCGCGATTTGTTGCTGCACAACTCAAGCACGATGGCTATTATTGGCTTGTTGCAGAAGACGGTGTCTTGCTTCCTGCTGATGGGGTCAAGAAAAAGTATGATAAGCTTCCTTTGATCTGTGGTGATATTGAGCAGAGACCTGAGAATGGACAAGTGTGGCATAGTGACGGAGTTGGAGGAGCTCTAAGAGCTCTAAGAGAGATCAATAATTCAAGATTTGGCCAAGAAATGAGCATCTCTAAGATAGAAATAAAGTCTCCTGGATTTATAGATAAGCTACAGCGCCCCGGTCGTTCAAGACCGAGATTGACTATCGATACTGATAGTAAAATATCAATTATGTGGGGCACTTGTTCTGAAAACTTCCCTGGTGAACTTGGATATTCTGAAAAAATCAAGCTGCTCGATGGGCTTTTAAGTGATTGGAAGCAAAAAGGTGCGATGGGTCGTGAGGTTTGTTTTGATGTACGAACCAATGTCGCTGGGTATAACTTATAGAGATGATTTGTTTAATTGTTAAAAGGCCTGTCTAACTTTTGTATGATTTGATTGTATATTCCTAAAGTGCTTTCATTACATGTCTTATGTGTGGTGAAAGCACTTTAATTATTAAATTGTTTTTGATGTCTGGTATTGTAAAAGGATTATACTAGGAGTTGGTTGTTGTTAGAAATGCTTCTGAAGATTACATCCTATATGAGATATGCTCCATATGTATGATTTATACCGATAAATAATTATTTAAAAATGCACTAAATAGCGCATAAATTCTTGACAATTAGAATTATTCCAATATAATTTTTACCGCTGAGAGTATTCTATCTAACTAAATGCTCTTTCAGATACATATTAAAGTTAATTAGTAAAGTTACATTTTTTGTAGTTTTTTTGATTCTTATTAATGATGTTTTAAGGAGATTTATTCATGGCAATCAAAGTTGGTATTAACGGTTTCGGTCGTATCGGTCGTCTAGTATTCCGTGTTATGGCTGAACGCGCTGATTTCGAAGTTGTTGCAATTCACGACCTAGCTGATGCAAAAGCTCTTGCTCACCTTCTAAAGTATGATAGTGCTCAAGGTCGTTTCAACGGTACTGTTGAAGTAGACGGTTCTGCAATGATCGTTAACGGTAAAAAGGTTGAAATTATTGGCGGCAAGTGTGGTCCTGCTGATATCGAGTGGGGAAATGTTGAACTTGACGTTATCGTTGAGTCTACTGGCTTCTTCCGTGATATGGAAACTATCAAGACTCACCTTGGTAAAGCTGGATGTAAGAAGGTTCTTCTTACTGTTCCTGCTAAAGGAGCTATTGACGCTACAGTTGTTATGGGTGTTAACGAAGATACTCTTAAGGCTTCTGATGCTGTTATCTCTAACGCTTCTTGTACTACAAACTGTCTATCTCCAGTTGCTAAGGTTCTTAACGATGAGTTCGGTATCATTGAAGGTCTTATGACTACAGTTCACGCATACACTAACGACCAGAATGTTGCGGACCAGATTCACAGCGATATGCGTCGTGCTCGTGCTGCTGCTGCGAACATCATCCCAACGACTACTGGTGCTGCTGCTGCTGTTGGTGAAGTTATCCCAGCTCTTAAGGGTAAACTTGACGGTATGGCTATGCGCGTTCCTACTATCACTGGTTCTTGTGTTGACCTTGTTGTTACAACTGAAAAAGAAGTTACTGTTGAAGCTGTAAACGCTGCTATTAAGGCTGCTGCTGAAGGTCCAATGAAGGGTATTCTTGCTTACACTGAAGACCCAATCGTTTCTTCAGATATCATTCACGATAGCCACAGTTCTGTATTTGATGCTCAATGCACAACTGTTATGGGTAAGAACATGCTCAAGATTATTAGCTGGTACGACAACGAATGGGGTTACTCTAACCGCGTTGTAGACCTAATTGCTAAGGCAATGAGCCTATAATAATAAGTTTCACTTTGTTTTTAGAGAGTCTATTCATTCGTGAAT
Source organism: Planctomycetota bacterium (assembly GCA_965140405.1). Lineage (GTDB taxonomy): Bacteria > Planctomycetota > SZUA-567 > SZUA-567 > SZUA-567. The sequence continues at coordinate 2,641,352 of OZ223208.1, read as the reverse complement.
AGACTCTCTTTATTATGCTAAACACGAGAAAAAACGGTAAAAATATTAATTCCTCTTACTTAGTGGATTTTTTGTGGTATAATAATGTTAATGCCATGTAATTATTAAAATGGTATTATGCTTGAAAAGGAGTGGCATATATGAGATTAGGGGGATTTTGTCGTGGGTGATGACACTAGAAAGAGGTGCTGTTCGTGCCTTTAATAAGTGAAAACTCCATACAAAGGGTGCAAGATAGTAGCGATATTGTTGATATAGTGGAAAGTTATGGTGTTAAGCTCAAGCGCACTGGTTCAAGCTTTCTAGCAGTATGTCCATTTCATAATGAAAAAACCCCATCATTCAATGTTAATCCTCAACTACAGATATTTAAATGCTTCGGTTGCGGGGTAGGTGGTAGTGCAATTAAATTTGTGCAGCTTATGGAAAGATGTGAATTTCCAGAAGCGATTGAAAAACTCGCTACCCGTGCAGGTATTACGCTCGAATATGAGAATGGGCGAGTTGCTGACCCAGCGCAGGCTGGAGTGAATAAAGATAAAAAACAGGCATTATTATGGGCTTGTAAACAGGCATTTGACTATTTTCGTGCAGCTCTAGCTGACGACAGGGAAGGAGCAGCTGCCAGAGAATACCTTTTAAGCAGAGGATTTAAAAAAGAGACCATCACAGGTTGGGGATTGGGCTGGGCTCCTGAAAGATGGGAAGGTCTACTCAACTCTTATCTTAAGCGGGTTGTTGCGCTTAGTGGTGACCATAAGGTCGAGCAAGCCAAAGAAATTGGTTTGGAAGCTGGAATTTTTAGGCAAAAAGATCAGAGTGATAAGGTCTATGATGCTTTTAGAGGTAGGGTTATGTTTCCTATCTTTGATTTGCAAGAGAGACCAATTGGTTTTGGCGGTAGGGTGCTTGAAGAGAAGCCTGAGTCCGGTGGTAAGTATATAAATACTTCGGAGACTCCTCTCTTTATGAAGAGAAATCTACTCTTTGGTCTGAATTTTGCCGCAAAAGAGATAGGACTTACTAAGACTGCGATTGTTGTAGAAGGGTATACAGACACAATAATGTGCCATCAGTATGGTATAAGAAATGTCGTAGCAACCCTTGGTACTAGTTTGACGGTAGAACATATCAGGCTTTTAAAGAGATATATACATAATGACGGTAAGGTATTAGCTCTCTTTGATAATGATAGTGCTGGCAAGAAGGCAACTATGAGAGCCATCGACCTTTTTATGGAGGAAGATGTAAATCTCTGGGTATTATCCAGTCTTGAAGTCAAAGATGCTGGAGAGTTTTTACCAAAATTTGGGGCTGATAGGTTTAAAGAATTTATTGCGGGGGCAAAGGAAAGTTTTGCGTATGTAATTGAGGAAGAGCTCGGAAGTAAAGATTTTTCAGGTGATTTAGGAGGAAAGACTGCTGCAATTGAGAGTATTATGGATTTAGTAAATCTCTGTCCAAATCTCTTAAGAAGAAATATGATGCGCAGTAAGGTGGCCGAAGTAGCAGGTGTTAGCGAGAACTCTCTTCCTGAGCCTAAAGAAAATCGAAGGACAAGATATCAAGATTACTCTGCTAGTGATTTTCAGAAATTCAGTAGAGATAAAGGTAGTGGGAGTAAGCCAAAGCAGTATGCCTCTCCAATAATTATTGATGCACAAAAGCAAGGAAAGCTCCGAGCAGAAGACAGATTACTAAGATATATGTTTTTAGATCGGCAATGGTGTGATAAAATTGTTGATGAGTATCCTCCAGATGAGTGGTACGGAGAGGTTGAGCACTTGTGTGCTACCCTGATAAGAGATGAGTGGTTTGGCTCCAATGAGAAGCGAATAAGAGTAGAGCGCTTGTTGGAGAAGACTGTAAATGAAGGTGTTAAAGGGTTGCTATTAAACTTTGTAGACTTTGCATATTCTAGTGATAAAGATAAACATGGAGTGAAATCCGTAGGGGAAGATGAGAGCCTAAATGCTGCAGAACTAAATGATATCCTGAGTAGGATAAGGATCGATGGGCTCAAAGATAGACGTGATGGACTTAGTGCAGAACATGCAAGAGCCGAGCTTTCTGGAAATAAAGAGTTGGCCGATACGCTACTACTTGAAAAAATGAAGATTGAGAAGGAAATACGAGGGCTCAATATTAGCTAGCAAACAAAATACTGAGCTTGTATTTTTAAGTTACTTGATTATAAATTGAACTTACTGCAACTATTCTTTTGGTTGATTAGAAAGAAAAACTAGACTGGAAGGTATTTTCGTATATAATTAAGAAAACTATAGAGATTTAGTTATGTTGAAATGGTGTAACTAATGTTGATTATACAGATTTATTATATAGGTTTTGTTGTATAAGTCTTTGATAATAAATAAGTAATATCGAAATGTATTGGAGGTTAAAAGGGAGGCTAGGGATAGGCTCTTGATTGATTAATTAAATTTTTTAAACTTAAGTATCATTATTGTTAATAGAAAGCAGGAGTGCTTAGAGCATGAGTGCCAAAAAAAAGGTAGCAAAAAAGAAAGCTTCTAAAAAAGATACTGCTGTAGTAGCAAAAAAAAGCAGTAAAAAAGTGGCCACCAAGAAGACAGTTGTTTCTGAATCTCAGAAAGCTGTAAAAAAGAAAAAGACCACTACAAAGAAGAAGACTTCTAAAAAAGTTGCAACTAAAATTAAGAGTTTAGGTGATGATTTAGATGATGAAGATGATGACCTAGATGATGATGAGATCGCTAAACTTGTACCTGATGATGTTGAAACATCTGTAGATGTGGAGTCAGAAGAAGAAAAAGTACCTGAAGCCCCTTCAGTTGTAATTACTGAAGCGGTAATAGAAGAGATTCTAGAGGCCTTCAAGGGAAAGAAAACTATTACATATAGTGAACTCAATAAAGTTTTGCCGGAAGATGTTGTTACTGGTAAGGATATAGATGCTGTACTGTCTAGACTGGCAAAAGAAGGTGTTGATCTAGATGACGATGGTGTAGAAGAAGAAGAAGCAGATACTGATGTACTTCCAGATGAGACTCCAGATGATGACGATGGCGCAGTAAGTGTTGATTCGGATAATGGGGATATTCATGATCCTGTAAGGATGTATCTGTCGGAAATGGGAAGTATTCCACTTCTAACTAGAGAAGAAGAGGTTACCCTTGCTAAGCAGATAGAAATATCCTGTAAAAGGTTTAGAAAGCGTACCCTTGAAAGCCCTATCGCAATAAGATATGTGATGGAACTTAACAAGAAAGTTGCACAAAACAGAGAAACTCTTGATAAGATCATGAGGACTACAAATCCAGCAGGAATTGGGAAGAATGATATTCTTTCTAGACTGCCTGGGCACATCACAACTCTTGAAGAGTTATATGTTATATGTGTTGATCTCTGGAAACAGCTTGAGAAAGGTGGACTCTCAGAGAGTGAGGAGAGCAAGATCTTCTCTGAACTTAGGCTGCGTCAAAGGCGTGGTGCTATGCTTCTTGAAGAGCTGGGACTACGTACAAAGAGAATCATGCCGGTAAAGAAACGTATCGAAGATATGGCTATGGAATCGTATCGACTCGAACGTGAAATTGCGCAGATCTCTAAAAAAGGTAGTAAAGCCACTGTCATCGAAAAAAGAAAGCTTGAAATGGCAGAGGATAAGCTCAATAGAATACGTATGGAGGCACAAGAGCCTCTTGAGAGACTTAGATCTAGAGCAGGGCATATTAGGAAACGCTATAAGATGTATCAAAAGGTCAAACAGCATCTTTCAAGCGGTAATTTAAGGCTTGTAGTATCTATAGCAAAGAAGTATAGGCATAGAGGGCTGTCATTTATCGACCTGATTCAGGAAGGTAATACTGGGTTGATGAAAGCTGTTGAGAAGTATGAGTATAGAAGAGGTTATAAATTTTCTACTTATGCTACTTGGTGGATCAGGCAAGCAATTACTAGAGCGATAGCAGACCAAGCTCGTACTATTCGAATACCTGTACACATGATTGAAACGATGAGTAAGCTACGTAGAATAACTAGGTTGCTTGTGCAGCAAATTGGTAGAGAACCTACTGTAGAAGAAATAGCAAAAGAAGCAGATATTCCTATTTCTGAAGCTAGAAGGGTCATGAGGATTAGTAAGCATCCGATATCGCTGGATAGACCAATTGGTGCTGGAGATGCAGATGACAGTCATTTCGGTGACTTTATTGAGGATACTTCGGTTGATAATCCTGTCAATGTTGCCAGTTATGAGATGCTCAAGGATAAAATCGATAATGTCTTGGAGTCTCTGACTTTTAGAGAGCGTGAGATTATAAAGCTAAGGTATGGTATTGGTGATGACTATACTTATACCCTTGAAGAGGTTGGCCGTAAGTTTAATGTTACAAGGGAACGTGTACGTCAGATAGAAGCAAAAGCTTTGAAAAAACTACAGCATCCAGTTAGAAGTAGAAAACTGAATGGTTTTCTTGAAGATATAGTAGAACAGTAAATTATATCCCTACCTAATTTTATTTGGGTAGGGATTTTTAATAGTAAAATTCTATCTCTAAAGAGCTGTTCCTTGAATCCTTACTTTGTATTAATTATTTTGTTTAGCAATTTGGTATTTTAAACCATATATAACTACAGGAGAGCTAGTATGAGTGTGGTCTTTGATAAATTAAAAGAATTGGCTGAAATTGATGCTAAATTGGTATCACTTAAAAGAAGGGTCGATGCTGGCCCAAAAGAGTTAGAAATGCAACAGCAGAACTGTGACGCAGTTAAAGCTTCTAGAAGTGAGGTGCAGGAAGCTTGTATGCGCTGTGCTGCACAGATTGATGCTTTAGGGCTTGATGTTAAGAGTCTCGAAGGGGAAACAAGAGACCTAGATCAGAAAATCGGGATTGTCAAGAATTCCAAAGAGTATAAGATCGTTACTGAGAGAATAAAGGATGTTAAAAAGAGTATCTCTGATAATGAGCAGAAAGAACTAGAGCTCATGGAAGAGCTAGATGGACTTAAAACTATACTAACAGAGAAGAATGAACAGCTTGTTGTTGAAGAGGAAAAGCTAGAAGAGGTGCAGTCTAGTAATAAATCTGATGCCAAACTTATCAAGACTGAGCAAATTGAGCTCATAAAGAGAAGAAAGGCTAAAATAGCTGAAATTGAAGCCAAAGATGTTGATGTAATGAAAATTTATAATCATTCTCTATCAAGAGGTAAGGGCTATGCTCTTTCAGAGTTAAAAAACTCTGCTTGTCAGATGTGTTTTAGGAAGGTTTCGGCAAGTGTGGTAAACGTTGTGATAGCGCATATTAATATTGACAAATGCCTCTGTCCTGGATGTGGAAGGATACTGTTTGTTGTTAACGAAGAATAAGGCTGTATTTATGAATTAATCATGTAATTTATGCATAGTAGTAACTTAGTATAACTTTGAGGAAAAACCTGAGTGGTTTTTCCTTTTATTTATGGAATTATACTTGGTGTGGGGTGACTTAGATAGAGTATGACAGTGACAAAATTGTCACATCGTGCTGTAATGCTGTATTTGTTTTTTAAAATTAAGGTTAATAACTTTACTGTTAGTAGTGGGTATTGTTTGTATAAGTGTATATATATTAAGATTTTGTGATTGCAGTTTTTCAGTGTGGATATTGCTTGCTACATGTGGGCTATAAATTACTGATTATTATAATAACTATTATTGACTTTGATTGTTAGCAGTGATAGATTCAAGCATGTGTTTAAGTGTAATGTGTAGGTCGTTTGTTATGGCATAAGTATGCCAAAATATTGAATTGCTTTTATGTCTTGAATAACAACTTGTGATGATTGGTTTGTTTGTTCCCTTTTTCGTTAAATAATGACCTTGGTAATGCTTTGTGACTCAGTCTATTTGCACTACTGCCATGTTATTGTTTATATAAGTCTAGTTGCTCTAAGGCATGAAAGCTTATTTAACAAGGAGAAGTTATGCAACAATGGCGCAAAAGTAATGATGCTTTAGGTACTGTTAACAGAGGAAACCCATGTGAGTCTGGACTATGCACGCTATGTATGAGTAGTTGTAAAGGGAAGTGTGAGACGTGGCTTTCATCCCTTATAGGTAGAAAGTTACTCTATCCTAGAGCTTTTGGAGAGTCTACTTCAGGAGCTGCTAACGTTGTGTGTGAAGGGGCTGGGTACCATGCACTGAGGATACAAGGGTATGCTTGGGGGGCAAATGGTTTAGCTGAGGGGCTCACAAATGATCCAGACGATTGTGTCTTCCCAAATGTTAATATTGAAACATCATTTGGTAACGAAGTAGAGACAAAATGCCGGATCCCTATCATGACAGGAGCATTGGGTTCTACCTTTATTGCTGCAAAATATTGGGATTCATTTGCTGTGGGCGCTGCTCTTTGTGGTATCCCAATAGTTATTGGTGAGAATGTTGTCGGGGTAGATAGGAAATCAAAATTTAAAGATGGTTGCATAGAGTCTGCACCAGAGCTTGAGAGGCGTATAGATACCTTTTTGCGTTATTATGATGGCTACGGTGCTATTATTATTCAGATGAATGTAGAAGACACTCGTAATGGTGTTGCTGAATACATAATTAATAAATACAGTGATAAAATAATTATTGAACTTAAATGGGGGCAGGGTGCAAAGGACATTGGTGGTGAAATTCAAGTTAGTGATATAGAGTATGCTCGTTTTTTGAAGGATCGTGGTTATGTCGTAGACCCTAACCCATATGACTCCTCTGTAGAGGCAGCATATAATTCAAGGGCTATTAGGTCATTTGCAAGACATAGTCGCCTTGGGGCAACAAACCTTGACTCGGCAGAAGAAGTTCGTCAAGAATTTATTAAAGCTGTAGATGGGCTTAGATCACTAGGTTTCAAGCGTATTTCTCTTAAGACTGGTGCGTATAGCAATGAAGCGCTAGCTCTGGCTATACGTTGTGCGTCTGATTGTAATCTTGATCTTCTTACAATTGATGGTGCTGGTGGTGGTACAGGGATGAGCCCTTGGAATATGATGGAGAATTGGGGAGTACCTAGCCTTCACCTTCATGTAAAGACTTATGAATATTGTAAAATTCTTGAAGAATCAGGTAAGAAGGTACCTGATATCTCTCTTGCTGGTGGATTTGCTCGTGAAGATCATATATTTAAGGCTATGGCGCTGGGTGCTCCATATGCAAAGCTAATATGTATGGGTCGTGCACCAATGATACCAGGATACCTAGGTTCGAATATTCAAGGTGTATTTCAACCTGAGAGACGTGCTGAACTTAATGGACACTGGGAAGAGTTACCTGCGAGCGTAAAAGAGGTTGGAACATACCCAGAAGAGATATTTGCGGCGTGGGAAGACGTAAAGAATAAGGTTGGGGCAAACGAAATGGGAAGTATTCCATTTGGTGCGGTAGCCATGTATGGTTATGGAGACAAACTTGCGTGTGGTTTGCAGCAGTTTATGGCGGGAGCAAGGAAATTCAAACTTTCAGAGATTAGCAGAGATGAGCTTATGGCTGGTAATAGAGAGACTGCTGAACTGACAGGGATACCGTTTATGGCAGATATTGGTGATGATAAGGCTAGATCTATTTTAAAGTAGTGTCTAACTTAGTTAAATTCAGAATAATAAAGAGAGTAGGGTAATTATACCTACTCTCTTATTGATCATAATGCTATAACTTATTAATATAGTGATGTTTAGATATATGCTTGATTAAGCAAGTAGCATAAATGAATAAATTATTATGAAGTTATAATTTTTCCGGTGAGAGTTGGTGAAAAAGAAAGAAATATTAGGAAAATCTTGGGAAGTAATGCTATAATTGTGGAAAAGATGATAGTGTAGGATAAAATATTTTTTTAAAAAAAGTATATTGCTATTGAGAAAATAATTCGCTATATAATTGTTGTAAGTGTTAATATATAGTTGTTTATATTGTTTTAAGAAATATTTTGTTCCTTGTGTAAATTGTTGTATAACGAGGGTAAGGCTATGGATGGATGGCTTTGTAGAAAAAAAAAGGTAAAAAATAAAAAAGACCTCTTGTAAGAGAAGGGATATTGGATATACTGTTAAAGACATTTGAGTTAAGGAGCCTTCAAGCGTTAAAACTCTTATTGGTACTTAAGGGTTTAAACAACGAACTGCTGGCTCTCGTAAATCGGTATGAATTTGTTTATGCGGATTTCGAGGGCGTTCATTGTGATTTCAATGAGGGTCCATTTTTTTTCTTTGGTCGGCGATGATTTAGGCAAGATGCAATAGGTCTGTCGCGCTGGGTTGTCAGCCATAGGGTTTCGGTTCGGTGAACCGGATAGGAAAGTAATATGATCGAATTACCTGTATATGATCGAAGCGGTAAAGAGATTGAAAAAATCTCGTTTGATGATAGCTGTCTAGGGAAGTTTGTAAACTACACTCTAGTACATCAGGCTGTCGTTATGTTTGAGGCGAATCAACGCGCTGGTACTCACAGTACTAAGAATAGACGCGAAATGATTTGTCGTTCTGGTAAGCCTTTCCGTCAGAAAGGTACTGGGCGTGCTCGTCAGGGTTATGCTTGTCGTGTTGGTAGTCGTGGTGGTGCTGTGGCTCATGGTCCAAAGCCTCGTGACTATACAAAGGATATGCCTAAGAAGGCACGTCGCGCTGCTCTTAAGAGTGCGATCCTTGGTAAGCTAAGAGATGGTGAGTTTGTTGTAGTTGATTCGTTGTCAATGGAAGCTCCAAAGACAAAGGAAGCGGCTAGTGTTTTCAAGAATCTAAATATTGAGTCTTCATGCTTGGTTGTAACAAGGGATGCAGATCAGATTCTTTGGAAGAGTGTAAGGAATTTGCCTAAGGTTCAGATGAGCCCGCTAAAGTCGCTTACTACATATAATGTTTTGAAGCCAAAGCAGGTGCTTATTACTAAAGAAGCACTGATGGCAATATCAGAGGAGTTAAATTAATATGGATCCGTATCGCGTTATTAAGCGTCCTTATATCTCTGAAAAAGGGCATGAGTATGCTGAGAAGCTTAATACTTATACTTTTGTCGTTGATGTTGAGGCTACTAAGGTTGACGTTAGAAATGCATTGCAAACAATCTGGGGTGTGACTCCAAAGAGTATTAGAACTATTATTACTCATGGTAAGAAGCGCCGCTATGGTAGAAGTATTGGTACTACTAACCCGATTAAAAAAGTAATGGTTCGTCTGGCTGATGATCAGTCAATTGAAGTTCTAAGATAATAACTAAAGAGATATATATATTGGAGTGATATAATGGGTATTAAAAGATTTAGGCCGATAACTCCTTCTCTTCGTAATATGACGCAGTTGGACTATGCTGAAATTACAACAAATAAACCAGAGAAGACCCTCGTTAAGACCTTGGTTAAGCATAGCGGGCGAAATAATAGAGGTGTTATCACTGTGCGTCACCGTGGTGGTGGTGCGACAAAAAGATATCGTGTGATCGACTTTAAAAGAAATGATCGTGACGGTATCACTGCAAAAGTTGCTACTATTGAGTATGATCCAAACCGTTCTGCTAATATAGCACTACTACATTACGCAGATGGTATTAAGCGTTATATTCTTGCCCCAGAAGGTTTGGAGGTAGGTATGCACGTTGAAAATGGTAAGGTTGACCCAGAGGTTGGTAACTGTACTGAGTTAGCAAATATCCCACTAGGTATGCAGATTCACAATGTTGAGCTTAATCCTGGTCAAGGTGGTAAGCTTGGTCGTTCTGCTGGTATGAATATCACGCTCATGGCTAAAGAAGGAAAGCACGCTATATTGCTTATGCCTTCTAGTGAAATGAGAAGAGTTGATATTAGATGCCGCGCAACTATTGGTACTGTTGGTAATAAAGACCATGGTATGGTTAAGATTGGTAAAGCCGGTAGGAAGCGTCATATGGGTTGGAGACCTACTGTTCGTGGTAGTTGTATGAACCCAATTGACCACCCACTAGGTGGTGGTGAAAAGAGACGTGCTGGTGGTAAACACTTCTGTAGTCCAACTGGTGTTTATGCTCGTGGTGGAAATACTCGTAAAAAGAATCACCGCACCGACAATATGATTATTACTAAACGTAAGAAAAAGTAGTATATTTTCTGAATTAACGGAGATTGAAACATGGGTCGTTCCACTAAAAAAGGTCCTTATGTTGATGACAAAGTATATATTAAGGTCATGAAGCAAAAGGAAGCCGGTAGGATTGAACCAATTAAAACATGGGCTAGAGCTTGTACAATAGTTCCTGAGTTTGTTGGTCATAAGTTTGACATTCATGATGGTCGTAAATTTGTGAGTCTACTAGTAACGGAATCAATGGTAGGTCATAAATTGGGTGAATTCGCATTGACCCGTAACTATCACGGTCATGATAAATAATAGGTAAAATATTTTAAAAGGAAGTTAACATGGCTCATATCGCCAAGCACAAATTTTCTCCAGTCAGTCCTCGCAAGGCTCGCCTTGTCATCGACATGATTAGAGGGAAAGAAGTTAGTGAAGCGCTAACGATTTTAAAATTTGCACCACAGCGCTCTGCTAAATTATTGTATGATGTTGTTCGTAGCGCACAAGCTAATGCTGAGAATGGTGGAGTTGATGATGTTGATGCTCTGTACGTCTCAAAAGCATGGGTAGATGAAGGCATGCGTATTAAACGCTGGCGCCCACGCTCTAGGGGTATGGCTCATCCATATAAACGTCGTCGTAGTCACCTATGTGTTGAGGTTGATGTTCGTCAATAAATGACCGAAGGAGTAAGTTGTGGGACAAAAAGTACATCCGATAGGATTTAGAACCGGCGTTACAAGAGACTGGGACTCAAGGTGGTATGCTGATAAGCAGACCTATGGTGATTTCCTAGTTGAAGATGTCAAGATTCGTAATTATATTAAAAAGAATCTAGCATTCGCTGGTGTTGCAAAAACTGAGATCGAACGAACTGAGAATGATGTAGAGGTTATCATTCATGCTGCTAGACCGGGTATTGTTATCGGTAGACGTGGTTCTGAAGTTGATAAGCTACGTTCTGATCTACAAAGTATTGTAGATGATAAGACAGTTCAGATCAAGATTCGCGAAGTAAGTCAGCCTGAGCTTAATGGTCAACTTGTTGCCGAAGGTATTGGTGAGCAAATTCTTAAGCGCGTAAATTATAGACGTGCTATGAAGAAGGCAGTAGAGACTTGTGTGAACGCTGGTGTTTATGGAATTAAAATCAGAGTATCTGGTCGCTTGGGCGGTGCTGAAATTGCTCGTGCTGATGGATATGCTGTAGGAAACCTTCCATTACAAAAATTACGTGCAAACATAGACTATGGTTTTGCTGAAGCACGTACTACAATGGGAATTATCGGCATCAAAGTCTGGCTATATAAGGGCGATGTCGAGGACAATCAAGAACAGGAGATGAAATAATGCCTCCAGTAAAATTACCAAAACGCGTTAAGTATCGTAAGATGCACAAACGTAGAATCAGAGGACAGGCTACAGTTGGTAATACCGTTGAATTTGGTGAATTCGGTATTCAAGCATTAGAAGCTGGTCGTATAACCTCTGCTCAAATCGAAGCTGCTCGTGTTGCTGCGAACAGAATGTTGGGTAGAACTGGTAAGATCCATATTCGTATCTTCCCTCACAAATCTGCAACAAAGCAGCCTGCAGAAACTCGTATGGGTAAGGGTAAAGGTGATGTAGATTATTGGTTCGCAGAAGTTAAAGCTGGTACTATTCTTTATGAAATCGCCGGCGTTACTGAGACACTAGCTAAGCAGGCTTTCCGTCTTCAAGCTTATAAACTCCCTGTAAAGACATGTATGGTTAAGAGGAGACATTCAGTATGAAGATAAGTGAAATTAGAAGTATGGAAGAAGCTGCGATACTTGCTAGCATCGATGAAAAGAAGAGAGAACAACTTGAAACGCGTTGTAAGGTTGCTCTTGGAGATGAAGTTAACCCTATGCAACTTAAGCAGTTAAGAAAAGATATTGCAAGGATGAAGACTGTTTTGGTAGAAAATACAAAGACAGCTCAGGAAGGTGGTGAATAATGAGTGAAATCGCTTCCCGTAATACTAGAAAAGTTGTTATAGGTACAGTCTATAGCGATAAAATGGATAAGACGATCTCTGTGGAAGTTAATACACAGGTAAAGCACCCAATATACGAAAAAGGTGTAAGAAGAAGATCTACATATAAGGTCCATGATGAAAAGAATGAAGCTAGAATAGGTGACACTGTTGAAATTATGGAAACAAGAAAGATTTCAAAGAACAAGTGTTATAGATTAGTCAACATTCTTAAACGTAAAGTATAATCGATCTCCATATCTATTGTATCGATTTGTATGATTTGTAAAGTATTTATTTATTAATCGGAGAGATATCGTGATTCAGCAGCAGACAATACTTGATGTAGCAGACAACACTGGAGCAAAAAGAGCGATGTGTATCAAAGTTCTAGGTAGCTCAAGACGTCGCTATGCAAGTATCGGTGATATCATTGTTCTTACAATAAAAAAAGCAATGCCTGGCTCGAACTTAAAAGCCGGTACTGTCTGTAAAGGTGTTGTAGTACGCACCAAGAAGAGAGTTAAGCGTGAAGATGGTTCTTCAATACGTTTTGACTCAAACGCAGTTGTTATTGTTGACGGTGAAGGTAACCCTCGTGGCACACGTATTTTTGGTGCTGTCGCGCGTGAACTAAGACAAAAGAATTTTATGAAAATTGTTTCTCTTGCGCCTGAAGTTATATAGGCACTCGGAGTTTGAAAAATGGTACAGAAAAAAATGCAGTATAAAACCAAACTACGTGTGGGCGACATGGTTCAAGTCATTTCTGGTAAGAATGCTGCTGGTCTAAAGCGCAAACTTGCTGAGGGTGAGAACCCAAGAGATCGCCAACCACGTGGTAAGATCATTAGTCTTGATCTTGTAAAGGGTAGAGCTATTGTGCAAGGACTTAATATGGTCTTCAAGCATAAAAAACCTACTGATCCTAATAATCCTCAGAGTGGTGGTAGAATTGAGCAAGAAGCTCCTATTCACCTCTCAAATCTAATGCTTGTAGACGGTGCTAGTGATAGCATTACACGTGTTGGTAAGATGGTTGTTGAAGGCGAAGTTGATGGCAAGAAGAAGATCCGTCGTGTACGCATTGCCAAAGCTACTGGTAATGAAGTCGTTGGAGGGAAATAACTGAAATGTCACTAACACGCGAAAAATATCAAAAAGAAGTTGTTCCAGCAATTATGAAAGAATTTGGCATTAAGAATATTAATTCTGTGCCTAAGATTGAAAAAGTATGCCTCAATATGGGTGTTGGCCGTGCTATCGAAGATTCAAAAATGATAGACGCAGCTCGTAAAGATATGGCTACTATTGCCGGACAACAACCAGCAATTTGTTTAGCAAGAATTGCTGTAAGTAACTTTAAGTTACGTGAAGGCAATAGAATTGGGTGTAGAGTTACCCTACGTCAACAAAAAATGTATAGCTTCTTAGATAGATTGTTAAATGTTGCTATTCCTCGAATTAGAGACTTTAATGGCGTTAAAGCTACTTCATTTGATAAACAAGGTAATTATTCTCTTGGCATAGAAGAGGTCAGCATCTTCCCTGAAATTAATGCCGATAATGCCGATTATAACTTCGGTATGGATGTTACTTTCGTTATCAAAAATAGTACTGGGCCTGAGATGAGCCGTACTTTTTTGAAGCTTCTTGGTGTTCCATTTGCCGATAAGAATTAGGTAAAAAATAAAAAGGAGTAGACCGTGGCCAGGACAGCCCTCAAAGTAAAGTGTAAGAGACCTCCAAAATTCTCAACAAGAGGATATACTCGTTGTGAGTTGTGTGGGAGGCCAAAAGCTGTTTATCGTAAATTTAAGATTTGCCGTATCTGTCTCAGGACTTTAGCCAACCGTGGTGAAATTCCTGGCATGAAGAAATCAAGCTGGTAAAGGATAGGATAAAGAAAATGAGTATGACAGATCCGATAGCCGATATGTTGACACGTATTCGCAACGCCTTATCTTGCCGCAAGGCAGAGGTGTTTATGCCTTCTTCTAAAGTAAAGCTCAGCATTGCTGAAGTTTTGAAAAGAGAAGGATTTATTAAAGATTTTGAAATAGTTGAACAACCTATTCAGAACAAAATCCGTATTGATCTTAAATATGGACCTGAAGGTGAGTTCGTCATTCAGAAGATAGAGAGATATTCTAAACCTGGTTGTAGGAAGTATAGACAGGTTACTGATATACCTCAAGTATTAAATGGATTAGGCATCGCAGTCGTAAGCACAAATAAAGGTGTACTCTCTGATAGAGAATGCCGTGCTCAGAATGTCGGTGGTGAAGTGCTGTGTACTATATATTAGTATGAGTTTGTATTTTTCGTAATTTTTAACAGGAAATTGACATGTCACGTATTGGCAAGATACCTGTTGACATTCCTTCTGGTGTTACTGTAAACGTTAATGCTGAAGAAGTGTCTGTAAAGGGTCCTATAGGGGAAGTAAAACAAAAGCTTGTTCCCCAGATCAGTATCAAGGTTGAAGATGATAAAATCATCGTCGCTCCTACTGACAATAGCAAGCATGGTAAAAGTTTACATGGGTTGTACCGTTCACTAATTAATAATATGGTTATCGGTGTTACTCAAGGATATGTAAAAGGGTTGAGAATTGTTGGTACTGGGTATCGTGTTGAGCTGCAAGGTAAGACACTTATTATCAGTGCTGGATATTGTCATCCTGTAAATGTTGAAGCACCTGAAGGTGTTGAATTCGAAATTCCAAAGGGTACTAGCCGCGAATACATGGATTTCAACGTTAAAGGTTGTGATAAACAAAAGGTTATGGAGATTGCTGCTCGTGTTAGACGAGTTAGACCGCCTAACCTATATCAAGGCAAGGGTATTCGCTACGCTGATGAAACTCCTCGTAGGCTTGAAGGTAAGAGTTTCGGTTCTGCATAGTAATTATGTTATCCTTAGTTTGTAATTAAAAGCCTTTATCGGAGAATTTAGAGTAATGGATATTTGTAAGAAAAAGAAAAAAGATCTAAGACGTCGTCATAATAGACTACGTAGTAAGGTTATTGGAACTGCTGAAAGACCAAGACTCTTGGTTAAAAGATCTTTAAAAAATATTTCTGCTCAGATTATTGATGATAGTGTAGGTAAGACTGTAGCTACTGCTACAACTGCTTGCAAGTCATTCAATGAATACGGTGGTAATATAGCTGCTGCTACAGCTATTGGTGAAACAATCGCCAAGCTAGCAGCTGAAATGAAGATCACTACAGTGGTTTTTGACCGTGGTGGAAGACAGTACCATGGTCGTGTAAAAGCTTTAGCTGATGCAGCACGCGAGGGTGGATTAGTATTCTAATTCCACAATATGCATTTTTCTATAGTTGATGTGCTTTGAGTACCAGTCTATAGTAGTTTAAAATTTAGGAGTAAACTGTGGCAGAAAATGAAGTTGATGGCGTTCAAGAAAACGCTCCAGAGGAAAAAGCTGTTGAGGTAGTTACTGAAGAAGTTAAGGCTGCTCCAAAGCCAGCACAAAAAAGAGACCGCTCTAGACAGGGTAGGGATAAGAGGAAAAAAAGAGATAGAGATGAAAAACCTGTAAAGGAATTTTCTGAGACTCTTATTGATATTTACCGTTGTTCTGCTACTGTTAAAGGTGGTAGACGTTTGAGCTTCGGCGCATTGGTTACTGTAGGTAACGGTAAAGGTAAAGTCGGTATCGGTTATGCTAAGGCGAAAGAAGTTCCTGGTGCTATTCAAAAAGCTATCAAGTCTGCTCATACAGATGTAAAAACTTTCACAATTACTGAAGGCGATACTATTCCGCATCAGATCGTTGGTCGTTTTGGTGCTTCTAGAGTTATTCTTGTTCCGGCTAGACCTGGTACTGGTGTTATCGCTGGTGCTGCTGTAAAGGCAATCCTTGAAGCTGCTGGTCTTAAGAACGTTCTTACAAAGAGTGTTGGTAATAACAATACTAGAAACATTGTAAAAGCTACCATGAACGGTCTTATGAGCTTGAGAAGTAAGGATATTGTGCAGGGTTTACGTGGCGTTGAGCTATAAGCTATATACGAATTAAGGATTTATACCAATGAACATTACAGATGTTAATAATAGAGTGAAAGCTCATAAGCGTGCTAACCGTGTTGGTAGAGGTGCCGCAAGTGGTAATGGTAAAACAGCCGGCAGAGGTCATAAAGGTTATTACTCACGCTCTGGTGCTGGCGGTCTAAAAGGATTTATTGGTGGTCAGACACCTTTACGTCAAAGACTTCCAAAACGTGGCTTTAATAATGCCAACTTCAGAACAGAGTACATTCCGATTAATTTGACTTGGCTTGAAGAAAAATTCAATGCTGGCGATGAAGTTACAGTTGAAGCTATTGTAGCTACTGGTGTTAAGATAGGCCGTAGTGGTCTTATTAAAATTTTGGGTACTGGTGAACTTACCAAAGCTCTGAATGTTACTGCTGATGCGTTTAGTAAATCTGCTATTGAGAAGATTGAAAAAGCTGGTGGTAAAGCTATTGTTGCTAAAAAAGAGACTACTGAGGCTTCTGAATAATAAAGGCAGACTACAATGTTTGATACATTATCAAAGGTTTTAGGAGTTAAAGAATTAAGAGGAAAAATAGCCGCAACGCTTCTTTTAATTCTTGTCTTTAGACTTGGGAAATTCATTCCTACTCCTGGAATCGATTATAAAGCTCTAAGTGATTATATGAATGAAATTGCTTCTGGTGGCGGAGCTGCTGGTACAATTTTTTCAATGGCTGATATGATGTCAGGTGGTGCAATGAGCTCAGGATCGTTCTTCGGTCTCGGTATCATGCCATACATTACAGCTTCGATTATTTTTCAGTTGCTTGTTGCTATTGTTCCTGCTCTATCAAGAATCTCTCATGAGGGAGCTGCTGGTAGAAAGAAGATCAATCAGTATACAAGGGTATCGACTGTATTCTTATGTATTATTCAAGCTACTATGGCTTGTAGTCTTTTGATTGCAGCTTCTGAAAGTAGTGGCGCTGGATTTGTTGCTGAGAACGCTAGAGGTTTGAGTTTCTACTTCTATGGTACTCTTAGTCTGACTGTTGGTACTGTATTTTTAATGTGGCTTGGTGAACAAATTGATGAATTTGGTATTGGTAATGGTATATCTCTTATTATCATGGCTGGTATTATTTCTAGAATGCCAAGAGCGCTAAAAGATATTTTTGCAAACTTTGGGCAAACAGATGGTATGACGCCATTTACTGTTGCAATAATTCTTGTGCTGTTTATTGTTATGACATTAGCTGTTGTTATGATAACACTTGGTACTAGAAGAGTAAGTGTTCAAGCTTCAAAGGCTATGCGTGGAAGAAAGATGGTTGCTCAACAGAAGCAATTCCTTCCTCTTCGTGTATGCCAGGCAGGGGTTATTCCGATTATCTTCGCTCAGGCAATTATGTCTGTTCCAATGTTTGTGAGTAGTTGGGTAGATGAAGTTACTGGATGGCATCTTTCAGGATTCTTTGGGTTTGGTGCTTATCTTTATACTATATTTTACATTATACTTATTGTCTTCTTCTGTTACTTCTATACAGCTATTACTTTCAATCCAACTGAAATGGCTGATAATTTGAAGCAGAGTGGTATGTATATGCCAGGGATTAGACCTGGTAAGAGGACTGCAGAACACCTTGAAAAAATTATGACTAGAATTGCTCTAGCTGGTAGTGTCTTCCTCGCATTTGTTGCTGTAGTTCCTCAATTTGTCAGCAATGTGCTTGGAGTAAACTATACAGTTGCAGGAATGCTTGGTGGTACTGGTCTATTGATCGTCGTTGGTGTTGCTCTTGATGTCGTTCAGAGAGTTGAGAGCTACTTGCTAATGAGAAATTATGATGGTTTTGGTGTTGGTGGTGGAAAGGTTAGAGGTCGTAGATAGCGCCTTTATTAATAATGGAAAGACCAATACTTAAAAATTTTCAAGAGGTAGAAAAACTTAGAAAAGCTAATCATATTGTCGTTAAGGCACATGACTTGGTTGCTGATATGATTGAGGTCGGTGTAAGCACTGGTGAGATTGATGAAGCAGTTGAATCGTTAATCAGAAGTTATGGTGCGATACCAACTTTTTTAGGTTACCCTAGCCATAACAGAAAAGTAAAGCCATATCCTGCTTCTATTTGTGCATCTATAAATGAAGAGGTTGTTCATGGCATACCTTCAAAGACAAGATTTTTAGAAGATGGAGACATTATAAGTGTTGACATTGGGACGAAGATTGATGGTTTTTGTGGTGATGCTACTAGGACTTTTTTTGTTGGTAATGTAAGTAAAAAAGCTAGGGCTTGCTCTGATGTATGTAAAAAATCTTTAGACGAAGCTATTGCATTGCTTCGACCTGGAGTTATACTTAGAGAAGTATGTGCTAAAATTCAAGATGTCGTAGAGTCTGCAGGTATGAGTGTGGTAAAGCAATTTGTGGGGCACGGCATTGGAAGAGATATGCATGAACCACCTCAAGTTCCAAATTACGTGTCTAACACGTTGTCTGGACTTGATATTGAGTTGCCTGTTGGAACTGTGATTGCAATCGAACCTATGGTTAATCTTGGACGGTCTGAAGTTCAGATGAAAAAAGATGGTTGGACTGTGGTGACAAAAGACAAAAGTCTATCTGTACACTGGGAGCATTCAGTTGCTATAACTGAAAATGGATGTTCTGTTTTAAGCGAGATATAATATGGCTAAAGAAGAATCAATACCCGTTGACGGTGTCGTAAAAGAAGCACTGCCAAATGCAAGGTTTAGAGTTGAACTTGAGAATGGGCACGTTGTTCTTGCTCATATTTCTGGAAAAATGCGTCAGCATTTTATAAAGATTCTACCTGGAGATACTGTTACTGTTGAACTCTCTCCTTATGACTTGACCAAGGGTAGAATTACTTACAGAGGTTAAATAATTAATTATAAAATGTAGGAGATAAAAATGAAAGTTGGACCATCGGTAAGAAAACGTTGTGAAGCTTGCCAAATTATCAGAAGAAAAGGTGTTATTCGAGTAATTTGTAAAGCAAATCCAAGACATAAAATGCGTCAGGGATAAAAAAATAAATTTGTACTTGTTTATTATTACAAAATAACTATCCTTTAAAAATAGTTTTTTAATTATGGTTGAGTACTTTTTTCTTAACCTAATATTTATATATGGCTACATAGGTGGAAAAACCACTTGACACAGGAGAGATAGATGCCAAGGCTTTTAGGTGTTGACATTCCAAATGACAAAATTGTTGAAATCGCTCTGACTTACATATACGGAGTCGGAAGAAAGACAGCTTTGGATATTTGTGAAAAACTTGATTTAAAACTCGGAATGCGTGCAAAAGACCTTACTGAGGGTGAGCTAAAGAAAATTGCTGGTGTTCTTGAGAATGACTACATGATCGAAGGGCAGTTGAGAAGACAGATCAATCAGAATATTGTTCGTCTTAAAAAAATCGGCTGTTACAAAGGTATTCGCCATGGTCGTGGACTACCTGTAAATGGTCAGCGTACTAAAACAAATGCTCGTACTAGAAAAGGTCGTAAAAAGACTGTTGCTGGTAAGAAGAGTGTTAAGGCTATGCGTTAGTATTTGATATCATTAGAAATTATACGGAGCATTTAAAATGGCGAAGAAATATCGCAAAAAAAAGGTTAAGAAAAGTGTTGCTAAAGGTATCGCTCACGTAAAAGCTACTTTCAATAACACTATTATTACTATTTCAGACATTTACGGAAATTCACTAGTATGGTCATCTGCTGGTACTTCTGGTTTTCTAAATAGTAGAAAAAGTACTCCATTTGCTGCTCAGAGAACTGCTGAACAGGCTGCTGAAAAAGCAACTAAGATGGGTCTTAGAGAGGTTGAAGTTCAGGTCAAGGGTCCTGGTGGTGGTAGAGAGAGTGCTATCAGAGGGCTTCAGGCTGCAGGTCTAACAATTAAAGCCATCGAGGATGTAACTCCTCTTCCTCATAATGGTTGTCGTCCACGCAAACGTCGTCGAGTATAGTAAACATTATTAATGTTTTTGTGCTGTACTACTCGTGGGCGCCCTGTTCCTAATTGATTCACAGTTATGTTAGATTTTATTATATAACTGGTAAAAGGAGAATGTTAAATGCGTATTCGCTGGAAAGGTTTTGAACTTCCTACTTCTGTATCAATTGAAGAAGATTCAAAGTCTGAAAGTTATGGTAAATTTTTAATCGAACCATTCGAACGTGGTTTCGGAATTACAATAGGAAACTCCTTAAGGCGCGTCTTGCTAAGCTCTTTGGAAGGGACAGCTCCAGTTTCTATGAAAATAGAAGGAGTAATGCACGAGTTCGCTTCTATACCTGGTATTTACGAGGATGTTATTAACATTGCACTTAATGTTAAAGGTATCTTAGTCAATTACCAAGGTCGTGCTGCTGAAATTCTAAAGATTGAAAAGTCTGGTAAGGGTCCTGTAACAGCTGGTGACCTTTTTGGTGCTACTGATTTGCAGGTTGCAAACCCTGATCATCTGATTTGTGAAATTGTTGATGATAATACTACTTTTAAAGCTGAAATTGAATTCAGAAAAGGTAGAGGCTATGTTAGATGTGAAGATTTCCCTTGGGAAATTAATTCTGATGTAGGTGTTATACCGTTAGATGCTTCTTTCTCTCCTATTAGGAGATCAAGATGGAGAGTTGAAGAAACCCGTGTTGGTAAAATGACCAACTATGATAAGCTCATTTTGGAAATTTGGACAGATGGCACTATTGCTCCTGAAGATGCTATTGTCGAAGCTGGTATTATTTTACGTAAACATATAAACCCAATTGTTAAGTTTAATGAAATTGGTGTTGAAGTGCCTCATGAGACTCCAGGTACTAGTGAAGAAACACAAGACATTACTCCTGTTGATAATGAGCTTACAGAGAAACTTGATCAGCCTGTTAGTGTTTTAGATCCTAGTGTTCGTGCTGCTAACTGTCTTTCTGCTGAAGGTATTAAAACTATTAGAGATCTTGTTTGTCGAAATGAATCTGATATGCTTCAAGTAAGAAATTTTGGTAAGACAAGCTTGAAGGAAATCAAGATGAAACTAGCTGAACGTGGTATTTCGTTCGGTATGGATATTTAAATTTTCAATTATTAGATATATATAAGGAAGAGCCATGAGACACATGAAACGCGGTCGTCACCTTAACCGTAAACCTGACCATAGAAGAGCAATGCTGCGTAATATGGTTTGTTCTTTATTCGAGCACGGTAGAATTGTTACTACTCCTGCTAAGGCTAAAGAAGCACGCCCACTTGCTGAAAAAATGATCACTCTTGCCAAAAAGGGTACGCTGCATCATCGTAGAATAGCTCTTTCTAAGTTGGATAATAAGAGTGTTGTTGCAAACTTATTCAGTGAGATTGGTCCACGTTATGCTGATAGACCTGGTGGTTATACTCGTATTCTGCACCTAGCGCAGCATAGAATCGGTGATGGCGCTCCACAGGTTATTTTTGAACTTGTAGAGAGTGAAATTGCTTCTAAGGAAGTAGAGCCAGTAGTTGAGGAAGCTGTAGCTGCTGAAGCTGCTGAATAGGGCACTTGGTAAGTCATTATGAACACTCCCCAAGTGGGAGTGTTTTTTATTTGAAATACAAATTTAAAGAAATTTCTTAATTTGTTATGTTGTTTTGCGAAAAGTTTAGACTAATATTGTTATTTCTTTTTTTTGGATTAATTGCTCTTTATATTGTAAAATCTTAAAACCACCTAAAAGTTTTTTTCGAACTCAACCTTACATTTGCTTAAAAAATAGGGTTGATGGAAAAATTATTTAAATGGCTGGATTATGTCCTTGTAATGCATTTTTTTGCTAATATAATCTTAATATTGTGTTTTTGTATATATGTATTATTTTTTTAGCAATGTGTAGCAGTGTGTGAAAGGATCATAAATATGGCAAAATATACACCCCAGGATGTGAGAAATATTGTTCTGTGTGGTCATAGTCATTCAGGTAAGACAATTCTGGCCGAAGCTATGTTACTAAAGGCAGGAGCGATTAGTAGGTTAGGATCAATTGCAGATGGTTCTACTGTAAGTGATTTTGATCAAGATGAAAAGGCTCGTGGGCACAGCTTGTCTACTTCAGTAATGCACTGTGAGTATGATAAGAAACAGTTTCATATTATAGATACTCCAGGAGCTCCTGATTTTATTGGTGCGACTGTAAGAGGAATAGATGCGGCTGACCTTGCTGTAATTTGTATAAATGCTTCAAAAGGGATAGAAATGTCCTCTCGTAAAGCATGGGAACTAGCTGAGAAAGAGGGCGTCGCGAGGATGGTAGTAGTAACTCGCATGGATTCTGAAAATGTAAACTATTCTGAGATACTAGCCAATATTAAAGAATCATTCGGTAAGCAGTGTGTTGCGTTTACTATGAATGAGGGTGAGGGCGAGACCTTTACCAGTTCTCTTCGAGTTATGAATGATGCAAACCATGGAGACAGGTTAGAAGCTAAAAGACTTGAGATCACTGAGTCAGTTGTTGAGTGTGATGAGGGTCTAATGGAGCGCTATCTTGATGGTGACAATATTTCACATGATGAAGTTATGAGTGTTCTTAGAGATGCTGTCTGTGGTGGTCATGTTGTACCTGTATTCTGCCTTTCTGCTGAAAAGGATATAGGTGTTGAGCAGCTTATGCATGGTATTGCTGAGTGGGGACCAGATCCTTTCCATACACATCGAGACATTGTTAAGGATGATGGGACTGAGGAGGTGTATGAGCCTTCTGTCGCTGGTTCATTTAAAGCTCAGGTGTTCAAAGTGGTATCGGATCCGCATGTCGGTAAGTTGAGTTTCTTCCGAGTATTTTCGGGTTCTGCTTCTGCTGGTGACGCCCTTGTTGTTGGTGCGAATGGCGAGAAGGAAAAATTTGCTAAGTTTATGCGTCCTCAAGGTGGTAAGTATGAGGATGTTACTGAGATTGTTGCTGGTGATATTGTTTGTACTCCAAAAATCGAATCTCTTCATGTTGGTACTACTATTTCAGCGGGTGACTTTGGTGCTGTATTCCATTCTTTGCCTTTCCCTGCTCCAATGTGTGGACTTGCTATTACAGCGAAAAATAGAGGTGATGAGCAAAAGATTGCAACAAATATGCACAAGCTCTGTGAGGAGGATCCGACTTTTCACTTTGAGCGTAATGAATTGACTAATGAGCAAGTTATTAGAGGGGTTGGGCATTTACATCTCGATTTTATGCTTGGTCGTTTGAAATCTAGATATAATTTAGAAGTTGTAACTAAGCCGCCTCGCATCCCTTACCTTGAAACGATTACAAAGAAGGGTGAAGGTTCTTACCGCCATAAGAAGCAGTCAGGCGGTGCTGGACAATTTGCAGAGGTTCGTTTACGTTTGTCCCCTAATGAGAGGGGTAAAGGATTTGAGTTTGTCAACTCAATCGTAGGTGGTGTGATATCAGGGTCGTTTATCCCTTCTGTAGAGAAAGGGGTTCGTAAAGCGATGGATCTTGGTTTCTTGGCTGGGTATCCTGTAGTTGATATCATTTGTGAGCTATATGATGGTAAAGAGCATCCTGTTGATTCTAAGGATATTGCTTTCCAGAGTGCAGGGCAGCACGCATTTACTGAAATAGCAGAGATGTGTAAGCCTGTGCTTCTTGAGCCTATTGTAGATATTGAAATAACTTTCCCTGCCGAGTATACTGGTGATATCAGTGGTGATATCTCCACTAGAAGAGGTAGACCTACTGGGATGGACCAACTTGGAAGCTTGCAGGTACTTAAAGCTCAAGTTCCACTATCTGAGGTTCAAGACTATGCATCTTCTCTGAAGGCTCTAACTCAGGGAAGTGGTGATTATGTCATGAACTTGTCTCATTATGAGCCTGTTCCTAGTAATATGGCACAAAAAATTATTGAAAAAAGCAAGGCAGAAGCCGAAGCTTAAATTTTGTAAATTGTAGTTGTTAAATTTAGTACATTATATAAGGAAGTAACAATGAAAGACGGTATTCATCCAAAATGTGGACCTTCAAAGGTACACTGTGCTTGTGGCTTTGAGTTTGAAGTAGAATCTACAAGACCTGAAATTCAAGTGACTATTTGTAGTCAGTGTCATCCATTCTTTACTGGTAAGCAGAAATTTGTTGATACTGCTGGTCGTATCGAGAAATTCCAGAAAAGATTTGGTGCAGCTGGTGCTGAGGGTGGAAATCCTTATACTAAGAAAAAAGTTAAAAAATAGTCTGCATATTTTGCTTCTCTTTGCTCTACTCGGGTAGAGAGAAGCAATTTTTTTGAGAGATTAAGCACTATAGATTGCTGTGTACTATAATGATAATACCTTTAGTTATATTTCAGGTATTTACCTATTTGTATATAGTAATTTGATTTTTTTATATTATTTCTTATTGTGTATACTTAGTAATAATATAATTATGATTTCTCTCTAATCATGCTCGTTATATTTCGAGCATGAATTTTATATTATTTAGTCTACACTTGTTTTTGGCTGGTATAGGTTCATTTTTGACATAGAGGCCTGTATTCTTGTTCTTATGTTTTTACATTTGCACTTGATGGCGGATCAAATTTTACAGGTATTATATTACTGTTTTCTCATTGTCATTTTTGAGGGCTTCTGCGCTTGAAACTTTATGATTTTTGTTCACTGTTCTCTGTAAGGAATAACAATGCTTGAAGAAAAAGCAAAGGGTAAGTTTGCTGAAAGACTGGATAGGTTCAATGAACTTGAGTCTATTATTAACTCTCCTGAAGGGTCGCAGGATCCCAAGTACTTGGATATGTTGCGTGAATATGGTACGCTTAGAGATTCTATGGAGCTATTTAAAGAGTATCTCAAGTTAGAAGATGATATTGCTGAGAGTAAAGAGTTGATAGGTAGCGGTGATGAAGAGCTTGCAGAGCTTGCTAAAGAAGAGCTTGAAGAACAAGAAGCTTCATACAATGAACTTTCTGAGAAGCTTCATGATATCTTATACGGCAATGCTGTTGATGATAACCGTAATGTAATGCTAGAAATTCGTGCAGGAACTGGTGGAGATGAGGCTGCGTTGTTTGCAGGTGATTTGACACGTATGTACATGACATATGCAGATATTGCTGGCTGGAAGGTTGAAGAAGTTTCGGCAAGTCCAGCTGAGCAAGGTGGCTTTAAAGAAGTTATTCTATCTATTCAGGGTGTAGGTGCTTATGCAGCATTAAAGTTTGAAGGTGGAGGACACAGAGTACAACGTGTTCCTGCTACTGAGAGTCAGGGACGTATTCATACTTCAGCGGCTACTGTAGCTGTAATGGCTGAAGCTGAGGAGTATGAGGTAGATATTAAACCACAGGATATTAGAGTAGAGACTGTTCGAGCAACCGGTCCTGGTGGTCAGTCGGTAAATACGACCGACTCGGCGGTGAGAATTACGCACCTTGAGACTGGGCTTATTGTACACGTTGCTGATGAGAAGAGTCAGCTAAAGAATAAGCATAAGGCAATGCGTGTACTACGTACGCGTCTATATGAATTGAAGATGCGTGAAGAGGAGGAAGCTCGAGCTGCTGAAAGAAAAGGTCAGGTGGGTAGTGGAGACCGCTCAGAGCGTGTACGTACATATAATTATCCTCAGGATAGGTGTACTGATCATAGGCTGGGTAAGAATTTTCCTTTAGGTGATATTATTAATGGTAAGATGCAAAAGCTTGTAGATCAACTTAGCGAATATGGTAAAATGCTCGAGCTTGATAACGCTTAGTATGTCTTATTTAGTACTGATATTGCTCGGTAGTGAATCAAACTACAAGTTATATCTGTGTTGTATTATAATTTTTGTAGTTCGCGCGTCTGTATGTGAGTCTATATGAGTGATAATAATGAGCGTGAGTGGTTACCGCTTGAATTGATAAAGACTTCGGCTGAGTACCTTGAAAAAAAAGGCATACCTACGCCTAGACTTGATGCAGAAGTACTTCTTTGTTCGGTTCTTGATTGTACTAGAGTAAAGCTGTATACTATTTACGATGAAGTATTATCTGCTGAGCAGATTGGTAAATACAGGGAGATGATTCGGCGGAGAGTTCTTAGGGAGCCGGTGAGCCGCATCCTTGGTAAACGTGAGTTTATGGGGTTTGATTTTATTGTTACTCCTGATGTATTATCGCCTAGACCTGATACTGAAATACTAGTTGAGAAAGTAATCAAGATACTCGAGGTTAAGCCTAAAATAAAGAAGTCTGATAAATTTTTTAAAGAGTGGGATAAGAAAAATATCGAACTGCTAAAGCAACAAGTAGCAGATTCAAAAGATACTGAAATTCCACAAGCAGTTCTTGATGCAATTGAAGAGTATGAGAAGAGTGGTGGTTCTGAGAGTAACAATGAAGGTCGACTTTATGAAAATAGTGTGCGCACTCTTCTTGACCTTGGAACTGGATCGGGATGTATACCTATTTCGATTGTCAAGCATGTAGGTAATGTTAAGGCGGTAGGGGTAGACATTAGTCCTAGTGCTTTGAGTATTGCCCAAATGAATGCTGAGGCTCTTGGTGTTCTTGATAAGATAGAATTTATTCAAAGTGATTTCTTTCAAGCTCTTGATATTAATACTAAATTTGATATCATAGTCTCAAATCCTCCATACCTTGTAAAGGGTGATGAGAGTATATGGCCAGAAGTTACTAAGTATGATCCGGAGCTTGCTCTGTATGCTGAAAATAATGGACTAGCCTGCTATCGGTCTATTCTTCATGGAGTAAAGGATTACTTAAATGCCAATGGGGTTTTGCTGTTAGAGCTTGGAGCTGGGCAGTTAGAGGATGTTTCCGCTCTTGTTCATATAGCTCATCCTGATGCAATTATTGAAAGTCTACCAGATCATTCTGGGATAGACAGAGTAATGGTAGTTCGTAATATTTGTGGACAGTAATCTTGGTTGTTGAATTTGTTTTAAAGCGTTCAATTGTTTGGTTCGACTTTGTAAATTATATATCTCAGAGTTATAACATACTATGGGAATAATGAATAGAAAGTAAGTATTATGTTTGATAGCTTGACGGATAGGATGAACGGGGCATTCAAGTCTCTCATCGGACAAGGTAAGATCTCTGATAGTAATGTCGAAGAGGCAGTACGTGAAGTTCGTGTTGCTCTGCTTGAAGCGGATGTCAATATTGGTATCGCAAGAGCTTTTGTGGAGCGCGTAAAAAAAGAAGCTCTTGGTGAGAAGGTACTGACAGCTGTTGATCCAAGTGAGATGTTTGTCAAGATTGTCCATGATGCGATTGTTGATCTTCTCGGTGGTTCTAGAGATGAAATAAAATTTAATGCTGAAGGGCCAACTGTTGTTATGCTCTGTGGTTTGCAGGGGGCAGGTAAGACGACTACGTGTGGTAAGCTTGCTTCACGCTGGAAAGCTGAAGGGCGTAAGCCGCTACTTGTTGCTGCTGACGTGCAACGCCCTGCGGCGATTGAACAGCTCAGGGTGCTCGGTAGACAGATTGATGTTCAGGTTCACGCTCAAGAGGGCGGCGACCCGGTAAAAATATGTAAGCAGAGTCTTGAGATAGCAAAGCTTCACGACTTAGATACAATCATTCTTGATACAGCTGGACGTTTGCACGTTGATGATGAGTTGATGGGTGAGCTTCAGAAGATAGTAAAAGCTACAAACCCTTCAGAAATACTCTTTGTCTGTGATGCCATGATTGGGCAGAGTGCTGTAGATACAGCTGAAGAATTTAACAAGCGTCTAAATATCACTGGTGCGGTAATGACCAAGATGGATAGTGATGCTCGTGGTGGTGCCGCTCTATCACTCCGTGAACTTACTGGGGTATGTATCAAGTATGTAACTGTTGGTGAAAAACTTGATGCCATTGAAGAGTTTCATCCTGAAAGAATGGCTGGTAGAATCCTTGGAATGGGTGATGTGGTCTCTCTGGTTGAGAAGGCTCAGAGCATTGTAGACGAAAAAGAAGCTGAGGCAATGCGTGCCAAGCTTGAAGGTAATAAATTTACTTTAGAAGATTTTCAAAAACAACTTGCACAGATCAAGAAAATGGGTAGTATTAAAGATCTTCTAGGGTTGTTGCCAGGGATTGGCAGCAAACTCAAGGGTTTAGATATCGATGAATCGAAGTTTAAAAAGATAGAAGCATTGATTCAGAGTATGACCCCAGAAGAGAGACAGAACCCTGAAATTATCGGTATGCCTAGGATGAAGCGTATTGCGCGTGGTTCGGGAAACTTTGATGTCAATGGTGATCCTGCGACTCGTCCGGTAAAAGATCTGATGAAGCAGTTTACTCAAATGCGTAAGATGATCGGTAAAATGGGTAAGCTTGGGATGTTCTCTGCTGATACTTATGCAGGTATGGATGGTGTGGATGCAGATCCTCAAAGTATGCTTGCCGCTGCTGAGAGAGGGGAAGATCCAGGACAACTGCCAAGTGTACCGGGTATGGGGAGTGTCTTCGGTAAATCAAAGAAACAAGGGGCAAAAGCCCAACAAGATAAAGCAAAAAATCGTAAGAAAGAGAAGCAACGTAGAAAGAAAAGAAAGAGGAGGTAGTAATTTTGTCTGTATGTATTAGATTGAAGCGTTCTGGGCGTAAGCATCTTCCATTTTATCACATCTGTGTATTCAATAGCCGTACTCGTCGTGACGGTCGTCCTATTGAGCAGCTTGGATTCTATGACCCAGCGTCAAATGCAGAAGAAACTGTAAGAATTGATGTAGAAAGAGTTAAGTACTGGGTTGGACAGGGTGCTAAGCCAAGTGATACTGTTGCAAGTCTCCTCCGTAAGGAAGGTGTTACTGCTGGTATGTGGAATGGTACTCCTAAGAATAAGAAACGTAAGAAAGATGCTGCATCAATACAGAAGAAGCTAGATGCTAAGAAAGCTCGTTCTGTAAAGGTTCGCAAGAAGCCAAGATCTGGTAAAAAAGTTCTACAAGCTTCATAAACTTCTTATGATTTTCTGATTCAAATATAATCTAACCACATACACTTCATTAGAAGTGTGTGTGGTTTTTTGCGGTTATATTTAAGGTGTAAGGGGATTTTGAAAGAGCTTGATCGTATTGGGGTTAATCACTCTACAATATATCATGAGTTGACTGAGTTTGGGAAGTATGTTACTAAAAAGTATAAGAAGGTTGGTAGGAAGATTAGTAAGAGTAAAGGGGGATTTATTTGGGTGTCTTGTTGAGGTGGGTGTATGCTTGTTGCTTGGTGTGTATGAATGGAGTTTAATATATTGCTTGTAGTGGTGTGTGGTTTGGGAGTGGAGTGATAATTTAAAAGGTTACAAAATCCATGGGGATTTTGTAACCTTTTTATGAATAGTAGCTATTTTATACTACTGCTTGAATTAAAACTATTTCTTTGCTTAGTTGGCAAAGCGGATGTTTATAAGTTTGTTTATTGCGTAGCAAACTGCTAGAGTTATGATAACTCCCAAAACTCCTGCAATACCTGTAGATATAGCTGAATCTGAGATGCTTGTAACGCTATAATCTGGTAAAGGTGACATAGTCCAGAGCTCTCTTACTCTATCCATGATACCCATGTCTTCAGCAACTCTCTCTAGGCCGTCTGGTGATGAACTTGCAAATGGACTGAGTACCGCTGCCATAAAGAAGGCTAGACCTAGTCCAATAAGCGCTACTGGCCATACTGTAGAAGGCTTATTTGTTGTAGTAAACTTGTCAACTCCACTCCAGTCTGGAAGTAGGTCAGGACGTGAATATGATACTGCTCCAACAATCGCACAGGTGATTAGAGCTTCTCCGAGACCTATTAGTGCGTGGGTGCCTGTCATCGCTGGTAGGGCTAGAGATAGTTGGAAGGTGCCTGAAAGTGCGAGCTCTACACTGCATGCTATAGATGCAAGGATAACCGAACTCCAACTCGCAATTCCAACAGCTGTTAGGTAACTCTTGCGTCCACGTGGTAAGAAGTGCATCACACCTCTGAGTACACCGTATCCAACAAAGCCACCAATTACTCCCATATTGAAGAGATTCGCTCCTAAAGCAGTAATACCACCATCAGCAAATGCAAACGCTTGTACAGCGAGTACTGCTAGCATAATGAGGTATGCTCTGCATGGGCCAAATATAGCTGCCATGGCTAGAGCTCCTAGGAAGTGGCCACTCGTTCCTGCGCCAACTGGGAAGTTTAGCATTTGAGCAGAAAATACAACTCCTGCCGCAGTTGCAGGGATAATACTACTACTTTTCTTGGTGTTGCTCTGTTTCATTGTCTGGGAAATACTAACTCCTAAAGCGCCAAGTGATAGTGCCGCGGTACCAATACAAACTGGCAGTGAACAAAACCCATCTGGAATGTGCATGTTTTAATCTCCAATATAAATGTTTTAAGATAGTTACTGTAAATCAATATATACAATAATGCAAAATAACTCCCAATATTCAAGAATTTTTTTAAAAATTTCGATCTTATGTGTATAATTTGAAAAATGAATTTTGCGCATAAAATCAAAGTGTTGCCTTAGAATTTCCCAAACTCTTCGTCATCAAGGTTTATCTGGTCGTTTGGATTTACTATAGCTGCATTGCTGGTTATTGCACTACTTTGTCCCCAATCGGAATTGCTAGCTGTTTGATTTCTGCTGATAGGTATATTTGATGGTCGTCTCTTTTTGTAAGTATCTTGAGGATTTTTCATATTGCTAGAGATATTTCGTAAGCGGAAATGCTGTATTAGTTCGTGTAGCATTGCTGCCTGATTTGACATTTCCATAGTTGAGCTTGCAACCTCTTCTGCATTGGCTGTGTTCTGCTGAGTAACAGTATCTATCTGATTTAGTCCAATTCCAATCTGTGAGATTCCTTCTGCTTGTTCGTTGGAAGCAGCTGATATCTCTTGGATAGTATCAGATGTTTTTACGACATTCTCTGCTATCGTGCTCAATGATTCTGCAGTCTTTTCTGAAATTAATACACCTTCAGTAATTTGATTGTTACTGTTCTGGATAAGTTCTGCTGTCTCTGCTGCTGCTTTTGCTGATCTGGCTGCAAGACTCCTTACCTCTTCTGCAACAACAGCAAAGCCTTTTCCGTGAATACCTGCTCTTGCAGCTTCAACGGCTGCATTTAGAGCAAGAAGGTTTGTCTGGAAGGCAATATCATCAATAGTCTTGATAACCTTCTGAGTCGCCTCTGCATTGGCACTTATCTGGGTCATAGCACTGGTAAGTTTGCCCATGCGCTCTTGTCCGTCACGTGCGGCGTCAGCTGTCTCTGCAGCAAGCCTATTGGCAGCTTCTGCGTTCTCTGCATTTGTCTTTGTCTGTCCTGAAAGTTCGGTTATTGATGCACTTATTTCCTCAATAGATGCAGCCTGGGATGTAGCGCCGTCTGAAAGTGAACTTGAGCTAGATTTTATCTGAGCGGCACCGTCATTTACTTGATTTACAGCCATGTTTACTCTACTAAGAATAGAGTTCAAGTCATTTGCCATCTGGTCGAAAGCAACTCCAAGGTGGTCATCCTTTGACAGGACGGATACCTTTACTTCTAGGTTGCCATTTGCAATTTCCTTTGCAGTTAGTGACTTTTCATGTAGTACTTCAATCATCTGATTCAAAGTCTTTGCCATAACTCCAATTTCGTCTTTACGCTTAAACCATTTGTTATCTTCTTTTAAATTAGTATTACCCGTTGCTGCAAAGGTAGATATTATTTCAGCAGTAGCTATAATTGGCGAGGCAATGAGTCTTGCTACAATATAAACTATGATTAAAGAAAGCACTAGGAATATAGCAAAGAAGACGATTGATTTGTTAAGGAAGTCTTTTGAGTGTGCATTGATAGTGCTGTATGATTCATATTGCCAGAATGACCATGGAAGTATCTCAAGAGATTTTTCAT
This sequence comes from Planctomycetota bacterium, assembly GCA_965140405.1. Lineage (GTDB taxonomy): Bacteria > Planctomycetota > SZUA-567 > SZUA-567 > SZUA-567. The sequence goes on along the minus strand of OZ223208.1, from coordinate 2,609,377 downwards.
ACATCTTATACTTTTGATCTTTATTCTCACCCCAAGTAAAGTCAAACTCTGATGTAGCTTTGTCTTTATAATTTTTGAATTTAGGGAATATCTCAAAGATATTTTTACCAACCTCCTCTGGATCCTTTGAGGCAAAGATAGTGCCGTCTTCATTGGTTACAAAGAAGTTTTTATTAGTTGACAGTCCAGCAATATACTGGGTGATTGCACCTAATTCAATATCTATACATAACACTCCGACGTCCTTGCCATTTCTTTGGACTGGAACACCTGCACCTATTACATACATATTTGTGGTAACACTAAAATAAGGCTTGGTCATATACATCTTTTCATGGTCTCTAAATACCTTTAGGTACCACTCTCTCTGCTTTTCCTTGGCGTTGAACCCTTCAATTATGGCTCCATCAACTATACTATCGTATGTGACTCCGTTCTCAACTGCGCAGTATGACTCAATTACACCAAGTTGGGCTTGAACTCTTTTTAGGGTTTCATATACACTTAAAGTATCTACTTCACCTGCGTCAGAGATGTCGACTTCCTGGGACGCCATTTGCAGGGTTGAGAAAATAGTGTTTAGTTTTTCATCGAGCGCTTTGACCTTTAAAGTTGCTCTCTCTTGAAGTAATTCATCATTACTTCTTAGTGATAGTGTGTCAACTTGGTAAAGCCCATAGAGTGTTGTAATAGCAAGTATCAAGGTTAGAATAATGCCAAAAATTAGGCATAACTTTGTCTTTATCTTCATTGTTTCTCCTAAAATATTGAAAGTAATTTATATATCATTAAACCTTAGTGTTATTGCGATTAACAACCAATTTATATTGAATCTATTTTGCAGTGTAAGTGAATACTTACAGGTATTATAAATTAAAGTCAGTTTTACTTACTATTTATATACTTAAAGGCTAAAAATTGTTAATTTGAGATTATCATCAAGATGATAAAATGGTATTTCGACTGATCCTACAAAATGGTATTATTATAGTTTTGTTTTAAATAATAGCAAGGTTCTTTTAAGAGAGTAATTGCTATCATACAATATTTTGTTGCCAGTGATTTTGAAATTAATATGATGGCAGTGTTTTACCTGGAATCACTGTTTTGCTTGCTCGTAATGATATATATTTAACCATTTAAAACTTGGTCTTTAAAATATTATGGTACTTTCACTGAATAGAATATAACTTATATTAGAGCCAGATTGCTAGTATAGTCATGACAGATAGTCCAAGAGATGTAAAGATTATCTTGAGACTCAAGTCTTTCTTGATAGCAAATTCTTCATTTATAATATCTACAATGGCAACATAAAGGAATGTGCCTGCTGCTATTGAGTCGAAGCCTCCTTCAATTAAATGTTCAATGTTGCCTGAAAGCACATTGTCAAGGATTGCGCCTATAATAATTCCGATAGGGGTCATGAAGCTGAATAGTAAAATTATTGAACTTATATGGGACTTTTGAATTTTGGACTTGCAGAGATTTGTTGCTAATGCAAATGAGGCACTACCTTTATGAGCTAGTACTGCTATTAATATGACAATAGATAAGGATAATGTGTTCTCTGTACCTAACGCTATGCCAGTAATAATTGAATGTATGGAGAGCACTGTTGTAAGAAGGTATGACGTAACTGGCCGCGGTTGGGAGCTCTTATCAACCACTACCTCAAAATGTCCACCAACAACGACCTGTTCGAGTCCAAGTATCATAAGAAAGCCAAATGCGCAGAGAAAGAAAACCCATGGGAAGTCGCTAGAAATAATTTTTGAGTAATTTTCCAATGCATCCGGAAGCATATGTATGAGTCCAGCACCTAAAAAAATACCAGCGCTGAATGAGTTGCCTAAAGAGAATATTCTGTTGCTTTGGTTATTGCTTGAGAAATGTAACGCAAGTCTTCCTCCTAGTAACCCTGTGAGAAGGATTATAACGATCGCTATGAGTTTGAGGTAAAATAATGGCATGTATGTGCTATCCTAGCTGTTTTTTGGTTACTTTATAAAATTGTATATTTATGTTATACAAGTAATTTAAACATAATGCAATACCTCAAAATACAATCAATAGTAAGGTTCTGGAAATTTAATTGAGTATTACTATTATTTTATCCGAGATAATGATGGTAGAATTTGTGTATATTAGCATATTCTTACCAAGGCTCAAATTGATAATACTTTATTGATGTTTGTTGTATAATTTCATAAATATGCAGGATTGTTACTAAGTAATCACTTGCTTTGAATAATTGAAAGAATATGTAAATTTAATGATTACAAATAATTGCAAATAGAGTTGTTATAATTCGTTGTCATGGTTAAAGTTATTGATTGTTATACGGATAATTTTTTATTGAATGTAACATATTATAGAAATATTCTCTAGTTTTATAGTGTATTAGCACTATAATGCATTAAGATAAGATTTCTTTATGTAAAGAAATTGTTGGTATATTGTATTAGTTATGGAAAATACTGCATGAGAAATACTTATAGAAGTATTATCGATACTATAATAAAGCAAGATGTATCAAGACCTGAAGATGAGAGTGATGTAAGGCTCGCTGTATATATGCTGGTCCTATTCTATTGGATGGCAGTTCTTGTCGTGCTTATGATGGTTATCTGCTGTCTTGGTGTCGATATTGTTCTATCAAATGTTGTTTTTGTCTTTATAGTAAGTATTTTACATATTGTAATATGGAAGAGGAGAAGCCTACTTCTGGTGGATCTCTTTGCTGTAATAATAGCTTTAGATGTAGCGTTTATGGTGTCCACAGACAATCCTAGCGGTTCGCTGATTATTTGGGCTTTTGTATATCCTGTCTTTATTTATACATTTGCAGACCTAAAACGAGGAATATTTCATATGTTATTCCTTTTTGTATTGCTATTGTTCATTCAGGCTTATGCGAGACTTTCAGAAAGTGTTTATTTTACTGAATATAGTATAGCTCATTTACTTCGGTTTTCCTCAATTTACCTAATATCTACAATATCACTAGTAACATTTATTTGGGTTCGTTCTTTGACTAGAGCGAGGTTGGATAGATATAGTAAGGATATTGCAACAACGATTGAAGAGTTAGAACAGGCACGAATTGAATTAAAAAAACTGGGTAATATTGATCATCTGACAACCCTGTATAATAAACGATATTTAGAAAGTTCTGGCAATAGATTTTTAAAAAACGGGCACGCAAACTATCTTGTCTCAATTTTTATAGATATTGATAACTTCAAGTTATATAACGACCATTATGGGCACATAAAAGGTGATATGGTTTTGACTCAGGTTTCTAGAGTAATCAAGAGTGTTGTTAAAAATTACAATAGTTTTCTTGTGAGATTTGGTGGAGAAGAAATTGTCTGCTTATTGAAGATCGATGACTTTACTCAGATTGAGACGATTACGGCAAATCTTATTGGTAAGGTTGAAGAACTCGGCATCCCACATATATGCTCGCCATTTAAAAAGATAACTATTAGTGCTGGTGTTTCATGGAGTCATCAGAATGAGTATTCTTCTTTAAATCAATTAATACATGGCAGTGATGATGCGATGTATCATGCAAAGAAGAATGGGAAGAATCAGTATTTTGTAGTTTCTGGTTGAATTTGTTATTGAATTTTGATTTTATAAGTAAGTAATAGAGGCGTTATGATGATTGCTACAATAAAAGAAATACTAACAGTGATTCGAAATCAGGATGTTTCGAGCAGTAATGCTCATGACAACATAAGGTTTGCTTTTGTAGCTTTGAATAGTGTCTTTGTTACTCTGATACTTTTTGTTTTTATTCTTCGTGATATTATCTGTTTTAATCCTCTAGGATTATCAATGGATATTGTTTCTATTGCATTATTTGTAGGGTATGTTGCACTCATATGGAAGATGAAAAAAGATTTCTTAATATATATAATGATTGCAATAATCGGTACATTCTTTGCATGGATGTTTATAATTAACTCTGATAGTAATACCTATTTGTGGTCTCTGGTTTTTCCTATTTATGTTTTTTTAGCTTTGAATAATAATAAACGAATTGCAATCTGTACTGGATATTTACTGATATTAGTCTTTTCTCAGATTCTTGTCAGGTTCTTTGGTGTGCAAGATATTGCTGAGTATGATACTTTACTATTTATAAGGCTGGTTATCGCATATATTACAATTTCTTTTATCTTTACCGCGGTATCGTGGGTGAACAAATTGACTGGTGAGCAAATTGAGAAGTATCATAATGAGCAGGGGGTACGGGTTAAAGAGCTCGAGATAGCGAGGTATGAATTAAGATCTTTAACAAATATTGATCCCCTCACACAACTATATAATAAGAGGTATCTATATTCTGCTGAAAATAAATTCTTTGACGAAATCGAGGGAGGGTATACTTCGGCATTCTTTATAGATATAGATGACTTTAAGAAGTATAATGACTATTATGGGCATGTGGCAGGTGATAATGTGCTAAAAGAGATTTCAGCTGTTATCAAAGAATGTTTTAAAAAGCATAAAAACTTTCTTATGAGGTTTGGAGGGGAAGAGATTGTCTGCTTTGCTATAGTAGAAAGCCTGAAGGATTCAGAATATTTGGCAGAGGAGATACTAGACAAACTTCGCCAAAAAAATCTTGAGCACAAACCATCGAGTTTGGGATATGTATCAGTCAGTATAGGAATAGCAAGCTCTAGCTCTAATGATACACAAGATATAAGTAGGCTTATCAAGTATAGTGATGATGCGATGTATGATGCAAAGAAAATTAAGAATACTTGGTCGGTTGCGAAAACTAATGATAAGTATAGTAATATATAATTTGCGACCTCAAACTCATCATAGTTGCTATTAGGTGATTAAACTGAATCAGATAAAATGCCCTTGGATAGCCGTAGTGAACGGTCTGCGTTATGTGATACTTGCAGGTCGTGTGTAACAAGTACCATGGCAGCTTCATGATCTTTCACAACCTTGAAGAGCATTTCCATAATCTCAGCTCCACTCTCTGGGTCAAGATTTCCAGTTGGCTCGTCGCATAGCAGTATAGATGGCTCTGTATATAGTGCTCTGGCAATCGCAACACGTTGTTGTTCACCTCCTGAAAGCTTACTTGGTTTATGTTTTATCCTCTCGCTAAGACCGACCTTGTCAAGTAACTCAAGTGCAAATTTCTTACCTTTATTCTTCTTGGCAAAATTACCTGCTATCATGACATTTTCTAGAGCGTTCAGATCACCAAATAGATGATATTGTTGGAAGACAAAGCCTATTTCTTCACCCCTAATTTTGGTCTTTGCAGAATCTGAAAGTGTAGTTGTATCCAAGCCATTCAGAAATACCTTTCCTGATGTGGGTTTATCAAGTAGTCCTAGCGTGTTGAGGAATGTGCTCTTTCCAGTACCGCTTCTGCCAATAATCGCTACACTCTCACCTTTGTTTACAGTGAAGTCAAATCCTTTGAGGATCTCAAGATCTTTCTCGCCGTCATGGAAACTTTTGTGTACTGCTTCGGCTCTGATTATTTTGTTTAATATATTATTCATAAATTTGCTCGCTTGTCTTTATATTTATTTATACTTATCTCTTACTCATCTTTTAATGCTGTAACTGGCTCTCTACATCCTGCAGATAGTGCAGGGTATAGCGCTGAAAGAAGTGAGATAAACAGTGCTGCGCCTGCGTAGATTGCCACCTTCCAGGCGTAGATAACTGGTGGGCTGGTATGGCCGAAAAGCTGAGGAGAGTAGAATGGTTGACCTGTTAAAAATTCCCATATATCACTCAAATTTAGGCCTACAAGATATCCTGCTCCAACACCAAGAATTACTCCCATCAAGCCGATAAATAACCCGACAAATAGAAAGATACCAATAGTGTTTATTCTTTTTGCTCCTATACATCGTAGCAGGCCAACATCTTTTACTCTACGACTTGCCAGTGTTGCTAAAACAGCAAAGACGCAGAAGCCAGAAGAGATATTCATAAAGAATAGCACGACCTCCATTAGCATATTTTCATAAGCCATTCCGTCGTGTATGGATTTCCAGCGCTTCTGCCATGTCGTGCTGTATACCCCTCTGTAGCTCATCTTAAGGGCTGGAATAACACTTTTAATAATCGGGATTTCTAGTTCATTTGCTCTTTCTGGATTATCAAGAAAGAAGGATAGGCCAGAGACACCTTTACTTGCTTGTTCTGCCTCTGTCATGAATAATTTTCTTGCATCTTCAAGTGAAATGAAGAAGCCATTTCTATCCTTTAGAGGTGAGCCGCTGCTGAATATACTACTTACGTAAAAGTCCTTACTAATAAGCTTGTCGGAGTTTGGAGGAGAGTAACTTACTGTCATGGTATCTCCAGCACTCAGTCCGAGTCTTTCTGCAAGATTAATACCAACAAAGGCTGCTGTATTGCCACCGGTATCTGCACCTTCGGCTACCCACTCAGGATTATCTGGATCAAGTTTGATATCTTGTAGGTGTTTTGCAATTGAAGACATCTTTAACTCACTCTTGAGGTCTATACCATACGCGACTCCAGGCTCAGTAATTAGTCCGTGCTTGAGCAGGGCGTAATCTCGAATAAGAGGGGTGAAGCCTCTAACTCCTTTCATATCTGGGATATCTTTTAGGCTATTCTCTGAAATGGGTGTGCTAAAAGATAGCGCTACCTGTTCACCAAGGTTGCGGGTACGACGCTCCATATCTACTAACATTCCGTCTGTTACACCGATAACTACAATTGAAGCCATAAGGGTGAGGCCAACTACTAGTACTGCGATATAGTTTATTATTCTAGCGTGAACGTAGGTCCAAGCGAGTCTTATCATATACATATGGAATTTGCTTGCTCTCTATTATTTTCATAATTCATAAAATTTACAGCATCAAAATTGATCTGTATATTTTACCGAATATCTATAGAGTATACAAGGAATGATTTGCTTTTAAATAATGCATAACTACTCTTATGGATTAGAGTTTCTTGAACAACTAAAACACTTTAGGTAGTCATTCATACTCTTTACTAGGCGAGCCTTGGTGTAGTGGATTTTATTTTTTTCTGCTCCTGAACCTATTAAATTATCCACTGCTTTAATTGCACTCTGCTCTAGGCAAGGGTCAGCACTCATTATTCCTAATGGAAGGCTGCCTTGGAGATTGTCATAACCCCAAATAGGAACTTCTGGCATACTGTTGTCACTCATGGCTAGTTGTGCACCCCTTGCCATAAGGTCATTTGCTGCAAAGATTGAGTCAAAATATATCCTACGCTCTAAACATTTTATTATTGCGGTATATCCGGATTCTTCAGTAAAGTCACCCTTGACTATAAGATCTGGTGAAAGTGTGAGATTTGAATTTTTGATAGCTTTTTTGTAACCTTTAATCCTTTGATTAGCTGTAAACTTTTTAGTGTTTCCGGTTATGTGAAGGATGTGCTTAGAGCCAACATTTATCAGTTCATTGGTGATCTCTTCAGCTGCACTAATGTCGTCTGTATTAACCAGACTGATATATTCATTAATAATACTCTTGTCATCAGAATAATCAATAAGCGCTACTTTATTATTACTCTTTATAAATTCTTGGATAAATTCATCATGCATAGCTGCACCTATAAATATTCCAGAAGAAATATTTCCATTTTGGAATAGACTCCTTAGGCGCACTTGTGAGGCTTGGTTGTATATTACATCTATCAGTAGTTGGTGTTTGTGGCGGAATACCTCTTCACCAACTGAAGATACAAAATTCATAAAGAACTCTAGACAGGATGAATTGTAGCTAGGTGAGTATGTATCTTCAAAAATGAATAGTCCTATTACGCTACTTTTTTTCCCAGCTAATGACTGTGCGTTGGTGTTGGGAGTGTAGTTGAGCTCTTGAATAACCTTTAAAACTTTATTGCGTGTGCTCTCAACAACGCTAGGGTTGTTGTTTATAACTCTTGATACAGTGCTTCGAGAGACACCTGCTTTCTTTGCTACTTCTGTGCTATTTATTTTCATTGTAACCTTTTTTGAGTATATTGTGAACGCGTGTTCAATATGTTTAATATACGGTATATTTGTAATTAGTCAAATTGTATTTTTATGAAATTTATCTAAAGTTCTTCTTTATTCTTACCTCTTGACGGAAATTGTCTTATAAATTATGATATATCAACTAGTAATAATTGGGAATAGGTGTATAGTGATGCGTAATATAAGAGGGTTACTTTTTTAGTATTGGTGTGAAAATGCAAGAAATTATGAGAGATGTTGAGTTGTCGAAATTTGCAAAACGCTCGTTAGTGCCTTCTCCGGTAGCAAAGATGACCGGGGAGTTTGCAGAAAAGTTCAGGGATGGGATTGATATTAATCTTGGAGTTGGGTATGTAAATGAAGAGACTATACCAAATCTTGCGGTAGTAGAAGCTATACAGTATGTTTTCCAAAACCCAGCTGAACATCGAATGCCACTAAATTATGGTGGTCCGGAAGGGGCTCCAAACTTGATAGCTGCTGTAAAAAGATTTATCAACCGTAGAGATTCTAGAATGTCTATTAAGAGGCTGGATGAGCTCAGGTTGGTGATAGGAGCAAACGGAGCTACATCAATACTCGACTCTTTAGGAGATATTTTTGAAAAGGGGATCGTTGTTACGGCAGATCCTTACTACTATATATATTGTGAAACTCTTCAGAGGAAGGGGTTTGATATTCGGACGGTTGAGGAGGGTAGGGATGGACTTGATCCAGAGAGGCTCAGGGAGTATCTCTTTGGTATGGATGCTTGTGATCTTGAAAGATTGAAATTTCTGTATATCGTTACTGTTAATAATCCTAGTAGTACTGTAATTAGTTATGAAAATAGATGTGCTATAATAGATGTTGCAGTCGAGGTATCATCAAGACTTGGTAGAAAAATTCCTCTAATATTTGATTGTGCGTATGATTCGTTAAACCACGATATAAACTGCCCAGATATTCATTCTGTGCTCAATAAATCGTATGATATCCCTGTATTTGAAATAGGGACATTTTCTAAAATACTAGCGCCAGCTCTGCGTATCGGGTATATTGTTGGAGAAGACTCAGATATCCTTTCGGCTATTGTTCAGAAGACAGCGGATATAGGCTTTTCTAACTCTCTAATAATGCAGGAGGTAACTGCTTGGATGCTCGATAATACGGTGGATATCCAGATAGAGACTGTCAACAAAGCTTATAATCAAAAGGCAAAAAAAATTCGGCTTGAAATTGATAGGAAACTATCTAAGTGGCTTGAAAGTGTGAGTGGGGGAGAGTGTGGATTTTACTTCTATTTGACATTCAAAGGAATAACGACTGGAGTAGAGTCCAAGTTTTATAAATATCTTACACGTTCTACTGGTGTAGCTGAGTACGATTTAGTAGATTTAGAAGGTGAAAAAAAGCCGATAGTTGTATATATACCAGGGGAGATATGTCAAAATCCGGTTGGTGATAATTTTGAGAGAGGAACTAGACAGCTGAGAATAAGCTATGGGTTTGAAGAGGCTGATGTGGTACTGCGCGCAATAGATTATATGAAAGATGCCTGTGAATACGCTACTAGCTAGGAAGGTTGAAGTTATTCAGGTTGAGGTGATTAATAATTGGCTCAAGTTGTTTGTTAATAATTGCTGCCTCAATATTGTTGTTCATATTTTCGGCGTTTGCAAGTAGTTGGTTGAGCCTTTGGAGGGCATCTTCCTTATGTTCAATAATTCTAAGTTTCTGATCTGGGTGGCGTAGAATATTACTCAGCATATTTGCTAGAAAAAACTTTTGGCGTAAAAACAAACATCGACGTTGTAAGTTCGGAAGCTCGGTGTCAACAACTTTAAGTAGTAACTCCATAGACTTGATTATAGAATTAAGTCTGCTAGCAAAGAGTGGTTTTTTGTCGTCTTGCTTTCTGAGTCTTTCGAGCATCATTCCTGAAATATACTGCTTCTTGAAGTAATACTCTGCTCCTTTATGGCAAAGTATAGAGTGGTTTGATTGGTTCGAATTTTTCATAACGAACTCATTGCAGTAGAGGGCAAGGTCAATGCTAATTTGGGTGTCGCTAAAGCTACGTGGGAATTTTCGGTCTACTTTGGAGATCGTAAATAGGGCTTCGCCTAGGTCTTTTATCTTCTGAACATAGTCAAGACGCTTTCTTTTAAATAAAGTAAACTCATTTCGTAATTTTGGTGTTATTGAAAAAATTGGGTATTCCCAGCGGTTGCTAGGCACTTTCTCGATCTCATGTAATTTGGCATTATCTCTATTCCATATACGTAAGAAACCCTCTCTGTCGGCTGCCCACAAGCAGTCTGGACAGCAAATGACATCTATTAGTAAAGGAACGACATGTTCGTATTCGGCAGTACCTGCACTGTAGAGACCAATGGCTAATTGATCACTAAGATCTGGATCTAGCGATTTTTCCTTCAGTTTGGGAGCAGTAAATGTCATGTCACAGAATGGACATCTATAGAATGAAGCTCGTAGTGGGTAGGAGTCTCTGGTAGCAATATTCTGGTACTCAATCGGAAAACCTGAATCTGAATAATTGATCCATTTTGTTAATGTAGGAGTAGTCTCCTTTTTATTCTTCTTCAACTTCTTCAATTTAGAGATTTTTTCAGCAATCGTGGATACTGCTTCTGCTATGTTGACGGGTTTTGCAATGTCAGCGGTGACACCTAAGCAACGACATTCATGTAGTTCGCGGTCTTCATGAGCTGAGTGCATCACAAATACTGGGAGTTCCTTGAGTAGGTTGTGGTCTCTTATCATTCTGAGGAGGTTTATGCCGCTCATTTGAGGCATCGATATACCCATCAGCATCAAGGCAATTTCGTCCTTCTTGCGGTATGTTGTCTCTTGTAGGAATTCATACGCATCCTTACCATTACTCAGCTCTTCTACTGTTGCTCCGAGTTTCCTGAGAATCAATGCAAGTACATTGCGAGACTTTACGTCTGCATCAACGATTAAGATTCTTTTATTCTGAAGAGCTTTTTGCTCCTTACTTTGGGTAATGTCAAAGGTTTGCAATGTTATGATTTCTTTATATTATGTTTATGAGTATGCGAGAAATTATAAATGATAACAGTTATTTGATTATGTCGCTCATGTTTACTAGGTGGAGTAGTCGTGATACATTACTACTTGGGTTAACTACATGTATGCTACGATTCTGTTCAAGTAATGCTTGATAAGTTGAGTACAAAGTCCCCATTGCCATAGAACTAATTGATGTAGTATCTTTAAAATCTAGGATGATCTCATCATATGGAGAGCTCTCGAGCCTAATGAGCTCATCAATAAAGGCTTCTGCTGTTGGCCCAGTAATGTCTGGGTACTTCTCTCCAACATCCATGATTACTTTCTTCATATAGTTACTCCATATTAGTTGGTGCGTAAATAATGCAAGCCAGATCTATATTATACATTATTAATGTTCATATATACTATTATTGTTGTATTATATAAAAAAATCAAGAGAAAATTATCTAAGATGTAATTCTTCTCTATCAGTAAATGGTACTTTCTCTATTAAAAGATATTGTCGTTATTGCATTGGATATTAGAATATGTTGTCTTATAAAATCTGTAAAAAGTGGTTTTAGTGCTTGACTTTAATGGGTTTATGGTTATATTAGTCAATACACTCAGATCGTTTGGTCTGTGTGTGTGATTATTTTTGTGCAAAAAGCACTTTTTTTTTAAGAGCTTTATGGTGATTTGGTGTGCTTTAACGCCATTAATATCAACATATTAGCTGATTTTAAAGTCATAGGAGAAAAGATGGCAGACATTACTCTACAAGAGCTTATTGAAGCTGGAGTACACTTCGGAAGTAGAACATCACGTTGGGATCCAAAGATGAAACCTTATATTCACTCAAAAAAGGGTGGAATTCATATCATCAACCTACGTGAAACATTAAAAGGAACTATTCGTGCAGGCGTATTTTTAAATAAAATTGCTGCTAGCGGAAAGAAAATTCTATTCGTTGGTACTAAAAGACAGGCTGCCGATATCGTGCGTCAAGAAGCTACTGAAGCTGATAGCTACTTTGTCGTTCATAGATGGTTGGGTGGTACTCTTACAAATATGAATACTATGCGTAAGAGAGTTTCTCGCCTTGAAGAACTTGAAGCTCTTGAAAAGTCTGGAGCTATCGAAAACTTCTCAAAGAAGATGGTTTCAAGCCTTACTAGAGAAAAGAAGAAGATCTTCAGAAACTTTGAAGGTATCCGCGATATGAAAGAAATGCCAGGAGCTATTGTAATTGTAGACCCTTCTCAAGAAGAGATTGCTATCGCTGAGGCAATGAAACTAGATATTCCACTCATCGGTATTGTTGATACTGATAGTAACCCGGATCCAATTGATTTTATCATACCTGCTAATGATGACTCGCAGAGAAGCATTCAGCTACTTCTGAATAAGCTAGGTGCTGCAATCAAAGAGGGTGCAAAAAATGCATCTAATAAGTCTGCTATCAAGGCACGTGCTGCTGGTAAAACCGAAGATAAGGGTATGGATGTACCAACAAACCTATCTAAAATGGGTGCGTTCACTATGCCTGACGATGTGTAAATTATACTTTTAAAATTTATAATTTAAGCGTCGTGGATTTGAAGAATTTGGAATACGCCTATATTTTATCAAATACAATATAGGAAATAATATAAAGGATATAATAATATGGCTGCAATTACTGCTGCGATGATTAAAGAACTTAGAGAAAATACTGGTATGGGAATGAGCGATTGTAAAAAAGCTCTGGTTGAAGCAGATGGTAGTGTAGAAGATGCTGAGATGATCCTCCGTAAAAAAGGTCTTGATAAGGCTGCAAAGAAAGCTGATAGAGCTACAGGTGAAGGTGTAGTTGCTGTTCGCGAAAAAGACGGTGTCGTTATCTGTCTACAGGTAGAGTGTGAGCAGGAACCAACAACTAAGAACGAACGTTTCTTGACTCTAGTTGATAAAATCTTTGATGTTGCTTTCTCTACTGGTGCTTCAAATGTTGATGAATTGATTGCTGCCTCTACTGAAGAAGGTACTGTTGCTGATTCAATTCAAGCGGTTATAGGTGTTATTGGTGAGAATGTTGTATTAAAGAAGATAGCTTCTTTCAAGGTTCCTGAAGGTGGTACTTTCGGTGCTTATGCTCACTTCAATAATAAGTCTGGTGCAATTTGTGTTGTTGAAATGGATGGTGCTGTTGCCAATGAAGAGTTTATGAGCGCTGCAAATGACGCTTGTATGCATGCTGTTGCAGCAAGACCTGTTGCTTTAGATCGTTCTGGTGTGCCTGAAGAGTTGGTTGCTAAAGAAAAAGAAGTCTTCCTTGATGAAATCAAGAATAAACCAGAAAACATTCAGGATAAAATTCTTGAAGGAAAACTTTCTAAATTCTATGGTGAAAAATGTCTTGAAGAACAGATATTCGTTAAAGATCCTGAAGGAAAGCAGACAGTTGGTGCTATGATTCAAGAAGCAGCTAAGAAGCTTGGAGGTACTGCAAAGATTGTTGATTTTGCTCGTCTTGAACTTGGTAACTAAATAGTCTATTTAAAATAGTATTTTATTTTAAATTCAGCTATCCTCTTCTTGGGTAGCTGAATTTTTTTATAGTTTGCTATATGTGTTTGTAGCGATATTTGTATAATTATTATGAGATTATGTTATATTGATAAAATTAACTGTATTTTGAAGAAGATTCTTTGACTTGACAGTATTAGTTGAAATATCATAGGACGCTCTTTGACTTGTTGCCAAAATGCTGTTTATTTAAGTCTATGGGCGTTGTGGATTTTTTTTATAAATCGTTTGCTTTGCTCGTTCGTTTGTCATAATATTAGGCAAAATTTACTCGGAGGCTTTAAAATGAAAAAACAATCATTACATGAAAATACACAAGAAATAACTGATTTAATATTAGAGGCAAAAGCGCAGGCTTATAGAGAAACTGATAGTGAGCCGGAACCAGAGTTAACTCAACCTGCTACGTGGCCACTCGAATGTACTGTTGGCCCTGGCTTGGAAGGTGCCATCGCGTGTGAGACTAAGATTGGTTATGTCAATGGTAGAAAAGGCTGGTTGGTATATAGCGGATATAATATATTTGACCTCTGTGCTTATTCTTCTTATGAAGAGGTATCATACCTTCTACTCCACGGGAAACTTCCTTCTGAAAAGGAATTGGCGGATTTCAATAAAGAGTTGATTCAAGCTAGATATATTCCAAACACTCTGCGCCTTATGATGGGTTTTCCTGTTCAGGATATGAACCCAATGGCAGCACTTCGTGTTGGCGTAAATATGCTCGCACTGAGACTCAATTGGAAGGATATGGATATTGAAAGAAGCTTTGGGGCAGATAGTACTTTTAATACTGATGAAGATGCGATTCCTCAAGAAGATTATCCACGTGGTGAGGAGAAGGCAATCTTTGAGTTTACTAAGAATGCTAACGATATAAAAAGACCTGTGAATGCACGTCCGGTTATGGATGACGGAGAGGGGATTACATCGTGTATACACTTGATCTCAGCAATGTCTGTGCTTACTGCAGCAATTTCTAGGCTTCGAGATGGTCATATCCCTATTGAGTGGAGAAATGATCTGAGCCATGCGGCGAACCTGCTTTATATGACTACTGGAAAGGTTCCTAGTCCTATTGAAGAGAGAATCATGGATATATCCTTGATACTGCATGCTGATCACGGAATGAATGCAAGTACATTCGCCTCAATGGTTGTTGCGTCTACCTTGTCTGATATTTATTTCTCTGTAGGTGCTGGTATTGCTGCATTGAATGGCCCGTTACATGGTGGAGCAAATGAACAAGTATTGAAGATGCTTAAAGAAATTGGAACAGAAAGTAATGTAAAAGACTGGTACAAGAAAAGACGTGAAGAGAAGAAGAAGGTAATGGGTTTTGGACATAGAGTTTATAAAGCGTATGACCCGCGTGCTAGGATTCTCGCACCTTTGGCTGGTTATTTGACAAACGAAAATTCTGCTGCTAAAAAATACTTAAATATTGCGACATTGCTGGAGAAAGAGGTAACAGATACTCTTGGGAAGGATAAAGGTGTCTTTCCTAATGTAGACTATTATTCTGGCATTGTTTATGGCTGTTTGGGTATACCAGAGGAGATGTTTACATCTATATTTGCTGTTTCACGAACTGTAGGGTGGACGGCTAGAATTTTAGAGTATATTGAAAACAATCGTATCTTCCGTCCTCGTGCGATGTATACTGGTGGATTCGAAACTGATTTCATTGATATTAAAGACAGATAAGATATGCAATGTGCGTAAAGCAAGTAGATTGACTTATTGATTCGATAAAAAGTATCATGGATTTTATTTTCAGAATTATAGAAGAGTGGATCCATTTTTTGGTTTTGTGATTATATTATCGAAGACTCCTATTTCACAGTCGGGGTAGATGTCATAACTGCTATTTGGCTTATACACCTTTTACATTGTTGTTTAGTTGGTTCTAAATACTTATATATCGTTTTATGTGTTAAATTTTAGAGGTGTTGCTGATATTATAGCAACACCTCTTTTTATATTATGAATTCAGACTACTTTTAGCAATAAATACACCCGTTGGGTCAAGTTTTGGTTTTGGTGCTCGTTTACAGGCTTTATTATACAGGTACTCTTGGTTCCTGTACCGCTTGTTAGCAGATTTTGGCTTTTCTATTCTCTCATACTCTCCGTTTGGTAAAAGAACCCATGCTTTAACGTTATCTTTGAAACCAACATCTAGGATTTCAAGAGCTTGTTTCTTACAGTTTTTATCCAATATTGGAAAAAGAATTTCAAGACGTTGATCGAAATTTCTCTCCATCCAATCGGCACTAGACATGTACACCTCATCTTTTCCACTATTTTTAAAATGAAAGATTCTAGGATGTTCAAGAAATCTGTCAAGAATACTGATAACCTTGATGTTCTCAGACAAGCCTTCTACTCCTGCTCTTAGTCTACAAAGTCCTCTGATGAGTAACTCAATCCTTACCCCGGTTTGTGATGCAAGATAGAGTGCTTCAATAACTTCAGGGTCTATGCATGAGTTCATTTTTGCTCTGATAAGACCTGGGTCTTCTGGAGTACTCTTTGATATCTCTCGATGGATCATTTCAATCACTTTTCTGCGCATATCCATTGGAGCTATCACCAACATATTCCACCTAGGAGGTAGAGAGTAACCTGTAATAACATTGAAAAAACCTGATACATCCTCGCCTATACTTGGGTTACAGGTCATTATACCACAGTCTGTATATAGCTTGGCAGTCTTGTCGTTATAGTTTCCTGTTGCGAGGTGGACGTATCGTTTGATACCTAGCTCTTCCTTTCGCACAACCATGAGGACTTTGCTGTGTGTCTTGTAACCAACGACACCATATACAACGTGAGCTCCCGCAGACTCAAGTGCTCTAGCCCAATTAATATTTGCCTCTTCATCAAAACGAGCTTTTAGTTCGACTAGAACTGTAACTTGCTTACCACTATGTGCAGCTCTGATCAAGGATTGGACAAGTGGGCTATTACCAGAAACTCTATATAAGGTGATCTTTATTGCAAGTACCTTTGAATCCTCTGCTGCTTGTTTTACCAGCTTAACAACAGGATTGAAACTCTGGTAAGGTAGGCTTATGAAGTGATCACCTCGACTAATATCCTCGAAAATATCCTCTGACTCAAGTCCAGCAATTTGCTGAGGTGGCCATGGCTCTTCTGAAAGGTCTGGACGTTTGATCATGCCTACAAAGGAAAAGAAATCTTTGAGGTTTAATAGGTATGGCATGCGGAATATACCGCCGTCTTCTTCATCAATTCCAAGCTTATTACAGAGATAATCCTTTACAGGGTCAATCATCCCTAATGATATTTCAAGTGAGATGGGCTCTCCCCAGCGACGGCTCTTAACAGCCATATCCATCTCTCTGAGAAGATCATCAGCGCCCTCATCATCAACACTCATTTCTGCATCACGTAAAACTCTAAATGTACTGCTACTTGTAATCTCATAACCACCTAGAAGTTTGTGTGCAAAGAGCTGAATTGTGTCATCGAGAGCTGCCAGTCTTGTATGACCCTCTTCACTAGGTAGGAGAATAAATCTATCCATACTGCCTGGAAGCTGTACAAGTATAGTGTCAGTCTGTACAACAAATTGTGCACTGGGCTGAGCGATTGGCTTTACTTTGAAAATTGTATAAACTGCACCACTTGTAAGTAAAGGGAAGGGGTGAGCTGGATCTATTGCCATAGGGGTTAGTGCAGCAGAGATCTGGTTTTGAAAATGGGTTTCTAGGAACTCATGGTCGTCATCAGTTAGTTCAGGTGTCCTAATAAGTTCGACTTTTTCTTCCTTGAGTTTTGGGAGCAGAACATTCTGTAGGCAGTGATATTGTCTATTGGTCATCTCTCTCTTTTGTGTATACATTTCACTAAGTACTTCTTTAGGGCTCATACCTGCAATATCGGTTGTCTTCATACCTTCATTATATGCTCTAATTGTATTTGCTATTCTAACAACTGTAAACTCATCCAAATTTGATGACACAATCGCTATGAATTTCATTCTCTCTAGGAGAGCTACTTCTGGATTTTCTGCCTCAGCTAGAACTCTAAAATTGAATCTGATCCAGCTCAGTTCTCTATTGATAAAGTTTTCTGGTACTTTCAAACAATCTTGCGCATTGTTATTCATTGTTATTCCTACTTATTCCTATTGTTGAGTTGTTTAGTAGATATTATATTGTGTTAGTACTTGAGCAGCCTAATTTCTATATCGTTACCTGTGATATCTTTGAGTAGCTCACCTTTTTCTTTGATAGCAATCTGTTCAACAAGTATATCAGATACGCTTGTTACAGTAATAACAATAGTATTGTTTTCTTCCACTACACTAAGGTCTGAGATTGCTTGACGGTGTGGGCGGTCAAGTGCATCAGCAATACGGAGAATTGCTGAAAGTTTTGATACTCGTAAACGCTCAGAGACACTCATACTCATATAGTCCAAGTGTGAGGTGCGTGGATGCGACTTTCGGTGGTAACGTGCAATCATTGCTATTTTTTGACGTTCTTCTTGGTTTAAACCAACAATTTCAGACCATTCTATTAGATACTGTGAGTGCTTGTGGTGAGCTTGATCACTAACATACATTCCAACATCATGTAGTATTGCAGCAACCTCAAGATATAGCCTGTCCTTGCCGGATAATCCAAGTATATCAGCCATATCGTCATAAATTTTTAGAGCAAGGTTTGCAACAAATGAGCTGTGTTCACTATCGTAACAATACCTTTCACCTAGTCCCATCGCAGAACGAACAATTTGATCACCGAACTCTATAATGGGGTTCATCCCGTAAAGTTTTGTTCGCATGTCTGTAAGTAGAGACTTTAGTAGCTCAATGTCGGCAGTAAAGAATCTCTTAATCTTCATCCCTTTGAAGAGTCTTTGTAAGGTAATTACTGCTGGGTTGAGTAGTTCTACCTCGTTGATAGAGATATGTAGCTCCTCGGCTTTACTATGATCTGACTGAGATGAAAATCGTTTAACAATGTTGTTAAAGACTTCCATAGGAACCTCTGTACCGCCAGAGATGTCTTTGACACCTTCTTGATCTTTAAATAGGAGGTGAAGATGAGAGTTGGCTACTACATATTCTCCAATTTTATAGCCATCAAAGTGCTTGATAGTTGCATTTACTACGTTTCTAATAACACTCTGCGTCAGTGCCTTTCTTTCAATGCCTTCGCTCTGTCGTATGCTATGAAAGAGTCTCGACGTACCAAGGCGCATGCTGTTTGCAAGGACTACTTTCTGGTTCTTGATTAGGAGTGTCTCAGTTGAGCCTCCACCTAGATCGATATATAGTATGTTCTTTCTGCAACCTTTTAGGTTGTCGGAAAGAAAAGGAAGGATGAGGTCGAAGTTGAGACGACTCTCTTCAACTTGATCGATAATCTTTACTTTTATTCCGGACTCATGCTTTACTCTGTCAATTATCATATCGGCATTTTCTGCTTCTCTGAGAGCACTGGTCGCTACTGCATAGATTTCATCAATATCATATTCGGCTATTTTTGCAGCAAAGTTCTTCATTACTTTGCACAAGATGCGCAGGGTTGTTGGGGTTATATAGCTATTTGAAAATGAGTCATTAGATATAGGAACTGGGTGTACAAGATTTTCCAGTGGTGTTATTATTCCATCCGTATTTACTTCAGCAATCCTTAGACGTACTGATGTAGAGCCGATATCAATAGCGGCTAGATTGGTAGGTTTGGTTATCTCTTTCTTATTCTTTTTTTGTTTCCTGCTCTTGCTTGCCACTATCTACCTCCTTATTGATATGCATTTACCTATCTATCTTTATATTTACACTATATCAGTATTTGGTTTTTATATCAAGCGAAAGAGGAAAAACAAACAAAAGTTTAACATTACTGGTTATTTTGACGATAATGAACTGGATATTACGGGATAATTGCTAGACTAAAATAAGTAATAAATAAATAAGGCTCAAAAATGAAATATAGAAACTACATTGTAAATGCTTGCTGTGTCGTTATTTGTGTGTTGGTTGGGTATTACGCCTTTACTGATAAAATAGTTGAAGAGGATAAATCTGACAATTTAACGGAGTGGATGCCTGGGGTGAAAAACTTAGGGCCACTGTCTCCAGCAGAGTTTTTTAATTATGATGAGTCGATGTACCTGCTAAATGGCAATAGTAATAGCGGAAGGAATGAAGTTGAGATTGGAAGTCTGGATAAACCTGAAAAAAGCTTTGAAGATGTCTTTGATATTGATTATCAGGATGAAAGATACACCGTTGCTTTAGATCTTATGAGAGAGGGTAGGTTGCATGAAGCTGAGCTTCTACTCATTAGTTATCTAGATGAGTTACCAATGCATGCAGATGCATGGAGGCAGCTTGGTGACTGTCAGTATAATATAGATAAAGTTCAAGAAGCACTATTATCATATGAGAATGCTCTAAAGTATGAACCTGATAATTATCTAGCACTGCGTGGTCAGGGTGTGGCTGCACTATATATTGGTTATCAGTGCTACGATTATGATAATGTTGATAAGGCTCACGAATTCTTTCAACTTTCACTTAGTTCATTTCACACTTGTATAAGTATAAAGAATGATGATACTCTATCTGCATATGGGCAGTCATTGGCTGCAGAAGGGGTCAGTCGTGAGTTATATAGAATTGCTAAGTCTGCTCTAGGAACTGATAATCATGATCAAGCTAAGAGCATTATTAGGAATTGTATGGATATAATTGATACAGCTATTAGTGCGACTCAGGATAGAATTGTTCGAAAACCTACTGATGAAGAAGCAAAACTTCTGCTAAGTAGCCTTCTTGTTAGAAGAGCAAAGATTTTGAAGCCATTCGGTCATATTCAAGAAGCAAGTGGAAATCTTGATGAAGCTATGAAGATTATAGAACCGATTGCAAAAGGTAGATCAGAGCAGAGTATTGCTGCTGAAAATCAGATAGCTTTATGTGTTGGATTGAAGGCGATGTGGCAGTCTGAGTAGATGTTTATTATGCAGAAGCATGATTTTGCTAAAGATACAATACAAGAAGCCTTACTTTGTAGAGTAAGGCTTCTTGTATTGTATCTTATCTTAATTAATAATAATTACTAAACTATCAGATAATTTAATATTGTACTAAAGGTTTAGTAGCGATAGATTTCTGGCTTGTATGGACCTTCAACCTTTACACCAATATAATCTGCTTGTTCCTTGCTTAGTGTAGTTAGGTTTGCTCCGAGCTTTTCTAGGTGAAGTCTAGCAACCTCTTCGTCAAGTTGCTTTGATAGTGTGTAAACTCCAACCTTGTAGCTGTCCTTATTCTTCCAAAGGTCTATTTGAGCAAGTGTCTGGTTTGTAAAACTGTTAGACATTACAAATGATGGGTGGCCTGTAGCACAACCAAGGTTTACAAGTCTACCTTCTGCTAGAATGTAGATGCAGTGACCATCTGGGAATAACCATTTATCAACCTGTGGCTTGATCTCAACCTTCTGGATACCAGGGATTTTTTCAAGTTCTGCCATTTGTATCTCATTATCAAAGTGACCAATGTTACAGACTATTGCTTGATCCTTCATCTTTGACATATGTTCTGCTGTGATAATATCCTTATTACCAGTAGTTGTAACATAAATGTCTGCATATGGAAGCATGTCTTCAACTGTACGTACTGGGTAGCCTGACATGTAGGCCTGTAGTGCGCAGATAGGGTCTACTTCGCTAACTGATACCTGAGCTTTCTGACCAGATAAAGCCTCCGAACACCCCTTACCAACATCCCCGTAACCGCAAACCATTGCAACCTTACCAGAGATCATAACATCTGTTGCACGTTTGATACCGTCAACAAGTGACTCTCTACAACCGTATACATTGTCAAATTTACTCTTAGTTACTGAATCATTAACGTTAATTGCAGGTATAAGAAGCTTGCCTTCTCTCTCCATCTGGTAAAGGCGGTGAACACCTGTAGTTGTCTCTTCTGATACACCTTTCCAATCAGCAACAACCTTGTGCCAGTGCTGGTTGTCTTCTGCATAAATTTCTTTGAGAAGTGCCTTGATAACTCCTTCTTCTTCACTACCAGCTTCTTCTTCAACCCACGTGCTACCATTTTCAAGTTCGTAACCTTTGTGAATGAGGAGTGATGCGTCACCACCGTCATCTACGATAAGTTCTGGACCTTTTCCGTTTGGCCATGTAAGTGCTTGTCTTGTGCACCACCAGTATTCTTCTAGTGTTTCACCCTTCCATGCAAAGACTGGAACGCCTGATTTTGCAATTGCAGCAGCAGCTTGATCCTGAGTAGAGAAAATATTACAAGAACACCAACGAACATCTGCGCCTAGAGCTGTAAGAGTCTCGATTAGTGCAGCTGTTTGAATAGTCATATGTAGGCTACCCATGATGCGCACACCTTTGAGAGGTTGCTCTGCACCATACTTCTCGCGAGTTGCCATCAATCCTGGCATTTCATGCTCTGCAATATCAAGTTCTTTACGACCCCAGTCTGCGAGTGAGATGTCTGCTACTTTGTAGTCTTCTGCCATTTTTAATAATTCCTTTATTATTTATCAGTAATAGTGTTATGAATTTTATTATAATTAATATAATGATACAAGTCAATAATATACAAAAATACTAGGAAAAAACAGTGTAATCTATGTCTGGAAAGATGTTGTTGTTATAGAATAGTGAATCAATAAAGTTTATGTCGATATTTTTAGTTTTTAGCATAGTATTTATCGTCATAAAATTAGAAAGATGATCCCTGACTCTCTTGGTGGCATACTCTGAGGTTGTCTCGCTGGTAAGGATGAATGCCCAGTCGCTAGACTGCGCTAGTAGTAGTTCTCTACCTGCCTGTTGTAGAGCTCTATGTTCCTCCTCTGAGATCTTCTCCTTTGGGTAGAGATGGCATAACCTTTGCATTTTGTCTTCTGCATTGCGAAGTCCGTCATATATCCAGTCATTATTGCCGTTGAGCCAAGTTTCAAAGTAGCCATTATTCCCCCAACTTGAGATACTTACATCTACTTTTTGGATTTCTGTTGTTATGTCTAGGTAATCTGATGGAGTGACAAGTTCAAGTTCGCTCTCGCTTGAGTATTCAATAAGACTCTTTAGGAAGTTTGGACCTTCAAACCACCAATGTCCAAATAGCTCGGCATCATAAGGGCTGAGTATGTGCACAGAGTTGTTACACTGTGCAATAAGTCTGTTGCCTTGCGAGATACGTGAGTCAACAAAGTGCTTACCATGCGATATCGCTGTTTCTAGCGCCACTTTTGGATCATAAATTGCCTTGTGTTCGATTGAGGTATTGCCGGTGATTCTATGATACTTTAGACCAAGATCATGTCGAATATCAGGAGCAACCAGATAAGGTCCTATATACTCCTCATCTTCATCCCAGCCGAGGTCTCTGTAAAATTCTCTATAATTATAGTCGCCTGGATAACCAGTATCTGCACTCCATACCTGCTTTGAACTTTCCGGGTCTCTACCGAATAATATGAGATCATTAACATCTCTAACTGGTGAGAATACGCTGTATTTTGGCATCGGATCGGCGTGAAGGATACCATGGCTATCAACAATACTATACTCACATCCAGCTTCTTTAATTACCTCTGAAACGAGTGGTGTGTATGCGCATTCAGGCATCCATATCCCTCTAGGAAGCTCACCAAAAGTATCTTCGTAAGCTCTGACCCCTGTATAAATTTGGGATTTAATTACACGCTTGTCATCGGAAAGAGCGAGAAGAGCATGTGTTGCTGCGCAACCAATAACTTCGATTCTTCCTTTACTTCTAAGAAGTTTGAACTCGTTGATAAGGTCTCTATTATATTCTTCTTCAAAAAGAATTTGTAATCTTGAAAATAGTTTGAAGTAGAACTCAGTAACAACCTTGTACTCAGGGTTGTTACTATGTTTGAGCGTTTCAAGCTTTGACAGTTTGACTAGATCAGCAAGTCTTGCACTGTAACGTGATAGTAGGAGATCGTCTGAAAGCATTGCTGTCAGGGTAGGTGTCAGGGTCAAGGTTATCTTCCCTCTTATACCTTTATCCTCGACTTCATGTAGCATCTCTATAAGTGGTAGGTAGCATTCGCTAATAGCTTCAAACAACCAATTCTCTTCGAAAAATTTTGGGTGTTCTGGGTGACGGACATATGGCAGGTGAGCATGTAGTAAAATGCTCTGGTATATTTTATGTGAATTGCTAGACATTGGACTTTCCGTGGCTACTGCCTAAGGCATCCCATAAGCACCCGGTAAGCTTTAGTAGTGAATCTTTATCTGTACTCCATGTTGTAGTAGTGTCAGCAGTATTACTGATACTACTCTTGTATGTAAGTAGGGTCCCGAAATTTATAAATACTTCTTTATCACCTTGTTCATCAAGTTTGCATAGCTGTATTGTAAAATAGGTGTTTGGTTGGAGATCATGGATATAATGCTTACCATCTTTAGGATTGACAGATATTGAATACTCTTCGTCTGTGGAAGTGTTTTTTACGACGATTATCCAATTTTTACCTGTTTTATTTTCAGTGGTTCCCTCAATCTTTGGGTTCCAACTTACGAAAATTGTACCTGGATCTCTGACGACTCCATGGGCTTTAGTTGTTTTGCTCATATTAATCTCTCTATTAGGTTTCTTCCAGAGAATTTATTCAAAGTTTATGGTAAGATCTTTCTGATATTCAACTTGCAACCAATTGTTAAAAGGTTCAAGTACCTCTTGGTATCTCTCTTTTGTATTTCTGTTATAGCTACTCAGTGCCTCAATAGCTTCTGGAGTAGAAATTAGCTTGCCTACATCTACCTGTATAATAGTTATACCTTTACGGTTAGGGCTTACAAATAAAGCATTTGTACTTGCAATAGGCCTCGCTGTCTCTAATTTTATACTAAATTTCATGCCACTAAATGCCGGCTTGAACCCATCTGGGATATTATTGAGGGATTTCACCCTGTGCATCACCTCTACCTCTTCCCGTTCAGTCAGATTTGTGGTTATATTGAGCCTATTGTTGTTATAATTGAAGGCAATAGTAGCTCGCTTTTTTGCACGCTGAGAAAATAATTTTACCTTGTTTATATCTTTAAATTTATAGGTGGTCTTTTTACCTACACTTCCGTCTTCAAGTTTTATTGGAGCTACACTATAGAACTCAATACCTTCACTTACTTCATTTGCTCGATCGGCTAGTTCTGTTTCATTAATTACTGTAAAATAGTCGGTTATATCTATATTTGGTATCTGTCCTGACTTACCAAGGTTGGCTAGAAGATCAATGCCTTGGCCTGTTATCATTTCTGTAACTTCCACACTTCCTGAGCCATCCTCATTTAAATATATCATACTATCAATCCTTATGCATCCTGACATAAATGTCAATGCGGCTAATAGTAAAAAAAATTTGAACTTAAAGAATAACTTTAGTGTTTTTGTCATATGGTCATCTTGGCCTTTTTGTCAAATTAATTGATACTAATATGTTACACTACTAGTAGTATAATGTCAATAATTGATAAATTTCCTGTAAGTGCCTTATTGGAATCTTTGGTACCTCATGAGGTAAGTTAATTCTGGAAAAATCGACTTGAACATTATTGTATAGAGTGTATGATTTAAATTTATAGTGTTATAAGTTGTAAAAATAACATATTGATTGTATAATAATACTCTAAGTTTACTTGCTAAATATTGAAAGAGGGAATCTGTGGGGAAAATTGAAAAGGTTGAGTTTGCTCAGAATATGACTGTTGGGCAGGGTGAAGGATTATTGCTTATTGCTGGGCCATGTGTTATTGAATCTAAAGAGCATGTAATGAATATGGCTAATATGCTACAGGATCTAACTGGCGAACTTGGGATTCAGTACGTTTTTAAAGCTTCCTACGATAAGGCAAATCGTTCTAGCGTTGGAAATTTTAGAGGTCCGGGAATTGAAAAAGGACTCGGTATCCTTGGGGAAGTCAAAGAGAAGTATGGCCTCCCAATACTTACAGATTTTCATTCTGAAGTAGAGGTAGAGCAGGTAGCAAAAGTCGTAGATATATTGCAAGTACCGGCTTTCCTCTCTCGTCAAACAGATATACTTGTCACAGCTGGTAAGAGTGGGAGGGTTGTGAATATTAAAAAGGGCCAGTTTATGGCTCCGTGGGATATGAAGAATGCTGTGGACAAAGTTGCAACGAGTGGAAATAATAAAATATGTATTACAGAGCGTGGGGCTTCTTTTGGTTACAATAATCTTGTAAGTGATTTTAGAGGGCTGCCTGTAATGAGGCAGTACGCACCGGTCATCTTTGATGCAACTCATAGTGCGCAGTTACCTGGAGGACAGGGTGGCTGTAGTGGTGGAGATAGGGAGATGGCTATGGTGCTAGCTAAGGCTGCAGTCGCTGCAGGTGTTGATGGGTTATTTTTAGAGGTTCATGATAACCCTGACTCTGCTCTTTGTGATGGACCTAATATGATAAAGTTTTCAGAATTGAAGAAGCTTCTCAAGCAGCTACTTGCAATTCATCAGGCTAGTCAGAACTAGCAGTAAAGATATTACATTAAGAAAATAAATAAGTTTGAAAATAATATAATTTGGAATGAAGGAAAGTAGAATGCACATTTTGCCTGCGGTAGATATTAAGGGCGGTAAAGCGGTAAGGTTGTTTCAAGGAGATAAGGATAAAGAGACAGTATACTCTGATTCTCCTGTAAGTATGGCTCAGCGATGGGTAGATGATGGCGCGACATACCTTCATGTTGTCGACCTCGATGGTGCTTTTGACGGGGTTAGTGAGAATGAAAAGTACATAAAAGAGATTGTTGAAACAGTCGATATCCCTGTAGAGATCGGTGGTGGTATCCGTACACTTGAGAAGGCTAAAAGACTTGTGGACTACGGTGTTGATAGAGTAATAATTGGTACGAAAGCGCTGGAAGATCGAGCATTTCTTGATGAGCTTATTAGTAAGCTTGCTGGGCATGTCAATGTTGGGGTTGATGCTCGTGATGGATATGTCTCGATAAAAGGATGGACTGAGACCAGTGAAAAGAAAGCTGAAGACTTTTTAGCTGAATTATCAGGTAGTGGTTTGGGGGCAATCATTTATACTGATATCTCCCGTGATGGTGCACTTGTTGGCGCTAATGTTGAAGCGATGGAAAGAGCGACCAAGGCTACAGATATACCTATCATTGCTTCTGGTGGTGTTACCTCTGTTGACG
Source organism: Planctomycetota bacterium (assembly GCA_965140405.1). Taxonomy (GTDB): domain Bacteria; phylum Planctomycetota; class SZUA-567; order SZUA-567; family SZUA-567. The sequence continues at coordinate 2,582,516 of OZ223208.1, read as the reverse complement.
ATATCAAAGCTCTCTCCAAACTAGACCTATTCGGGATCATCTCGGGTAAGGCTTTATATGATGGACGAATGACTTTGCAGGAAGCGATGTCTGCGCTTGAAGGATAGTTTTCATTAATTTAAAAATTAAAATTACATAATAAATGGAGTGTGAATAACAATGATAGATATGAAACTTTTTAGGGATAACCCTGATTACCTTGTCGAGGCTTGCAAACTAAAAAGGGTAAACCTAGATGTTAATGTTGGTGTTGAACTATATGCTAAGAGATTAGAGGTTATTGCTGAACTTGAAGACTTGCAGGCGCAAAGAAATGCAGCTAGCAAGGAGGTCGGCATGAAAAAGAAGGCAGGTGAGGATGCTTCTGAAGTAATGGAGAAAGTGAAAGATATTTCTTCGCGTGTTAAAGAACTTGAAGATAGTCGTAAGAGCATTGAAGAAGAGCTTCACCAGGTTGTTCTTGCTATTCCTAATCATCCAGCAGAAGATGTTCCTGAAGGTGATGGTGAAAATGAAAACCTTGAGATTGATACTTGGGGAGAGAAGCCAACCTTCGATTTTGAGCCTAAAGCACACTGGGATATTTGCGAAGATCTAGACCTTGTCGATTTTAAACGTGGAGTCAAACTCTCAGGTAGTGGTTTTATCCTTTATAAGGGACTTGGAGCAAGACTTGAGAGAGCGCTATACTCATACTTTTTAGATCTACATACAACAGAGCACGGCTACACAGAGTGGCTACCTCCTCTAATGGTAAATAGAGAATCTATGGTAGGTACTGGGCAGCTTCCAAAGATGGAGAACGATATGTACTGCTGTGATAAAGGGGATGATCTCTTCCTGATCCCTACAGCAGAGGTGCCTATAACAAATATTCACCGTAATGAGTTTTTGCCACTTGCTGAACTTCCGATTTACTACACTGCTTACTCTGCTTGCTTTAGGCGCGAAGCTGGTGCGGCTGGTAAAGATACTAGAGGTTTACTGAGGGTTCACGAGTTCAATAAAGTTGAGATGGTCAAGTTTGTTGAGCCGGAGACCAGTTACGATGAACTCGAGAAGCTACGTGCTAATGCTGAAACCTGTTTACAGAGGCTAGGGCTTCATTATAGAACTCTAAAGCTATGTACTGGAGATCTCTCTTTTGCTGCGGCAAAGTGCTATGATTTTGAAGCGTTTGCTCCGGGAGTTGATAAGTATCTTGAAGTTTCTAGCTGTAGTAACTTTGAAGATTTCCAAGCTAGAAGAGCTAATATTCGTTATAAAGACACTGAGAAGAAGACCCGTTTTGTCCATACGTTAAATTCATCAGGACTAGCTCTACCTCGTACTATGGTGGCAATACTTGAATGTTACCAGCAGGAAGATGGCTCAGTAGTTATTCCTGAAGTACTACGTCCATATATGGGTGGGCTTGAGAAGATTACTAAGAAGTAATTGAACTTTGCACCTCTGGATTAAGTAGTTCTGGAGGTGTCATTCTAGCATGAGATCATTTGTAATTACTTATCTGAAGGTGAGGATAGTCAATGAATACAAGTAGAAGCTTTAAATTTATATTGTTATTTATTTTATGCTTTATTACTTTTTTATCAAATAGAGCTTCTTGTACTGACAAAGTTTTACAAGATAAAATGAATCAGATTAGTGATCTTAGTGATAAAGATAAGGCGACGGTAGAGCTAATTATAAATGGGACTATGGCAGACTTTTCAAAAGTTATTGATGATGGTGCGCTTGATGTTAATTCTAAAATTGCTGGAAAAACTCTTACCGCGATTACGATAAATAATAATAAATTAGACAAGTTTAAAGTACTAATCGAAAAAGGAGCTGACCCAAATGCAGTAGATCCTCGAGGGAGGTCTCTTCTTATCCTTGCAGCTCAGAATGTAAGACCGTTCTTTGTCTCATTATTATTAAAGCAGAAGGGGATCAAGACCTCTCTTGTTGATTCTAATAATATGACGGCTACCGACTATGTTGTTGATTTTACAACTGAACAAGCGCAAGAGCTTAAAGAAGTTGATGATAGAAAAGAGAGTGTCTATGTACTCAAGCGCCAAGCGAAGAATATCTATGATGATATAGTTGAGTATAGAGCTAACTCGTTTATAAAAATTGATGAGAGTAAAATCTTCAAATATATACCTAGTAGCGTCGAGCCTATTATAAAATCAAACTTTCTTGGTAGACCGGTTTGGCGTTGGTTATTAGCATTCTTCTTTCTTCTTTTAACAATTATAGTTAATAAAGTAATGCAGAAGTATCTTAGTAAGCTTGTTGTTCGGTATACTGATGATGATGATACTTATTATTCTAGAAGAGATTTTGTGGCTTCGGTCATTGGGGCTATCAATTCATCATTAAGATTTCTAATCCGTTGGATAGGGATATACTTTGTTTTAGCAATTCTTGCGCCGGTAATTCTTGAAGCTGCTTCATGGACTCTAGATGTTATCATTACATATGGTGCTGCTGTATTTTTCTATAATCTTTCAGACGTTATGGAGACTATTGTACTCAAATGGATGGATAAGTCCGAACTCAGACTTAGTAATGCTCTGAGTACGTTAATTAAGAAATCCATAAAAGTTATTATCGTAATAGTAGCAACTCTGCACATCTATTCGACTATTACAGGTAACTCAATAACAACACTTGTCGCAGGTCTTGGTATTGGTGGTATGGCGGTCGCGCTTGCTGCCACCGATACTTTGAAGAACTTTCTGGGCTTTGTAACGATAGTTACTGATAAACCATTTGTTGTTGGTGAAAGAGTAGAAGTAAAAGGGTATGATGGTGTTGTAGAGTATATAGGTGTAAGAACTACTAGAATCCGTCGACTAGATGGTCATCAAGTATCTATTCCAAATTCTATAACTGTCAGTGATGCTGTGCGTAACATTCAGAGGAGGCCATACCTCAAGAAAGAGATATCTGTTACTATTACCTATGATACGCCTATTGTCAAGGTTGAGAAGGCTATTCAGATTCTTAAAGACATTATGGAAAATCATGAGGGAATGCACAACGATTATCCACCTAGAGTATACTTTGCTAACATGAACTCTGATAACCTTGAAATTACAGTAACTTTTTGGTATTTTCCTGCTGATTGGTATCCTTTCTGCGAATTAACAGAGAAAATAAACTTGCAAATTATGAAGAGCTTTGAAGCTGAAGGTATTGAGTTCGCATTCCCTACTCAAACACTGTACTTGGCTGGTGACCCTAGTCGTAAACTTCTTATCTCTAATGAAAGTGGTACTGATAATTCTAAGTAGTGAGTCATTTTCTAAAGGATAGAATCATGAATGAGAACTTATTAGACTGTATTAAAGATGAGAGCGTTGCTGAAGGAAGACTTGCATTCTGGTGGTTGGGGCAGATGGGGTGGTGTGTAAAAACATCGAATCATACCTTATACTTTGATCCATATCTCACTCCTAGAGAGAAGAGAAATTTTCCTCCTGCGTTAGCTCCTGAATCTATCGATAATGCTGATCTTATACTCTGTACACACGATCATATTGACCATATCGACCATCCTGCGCTTCCTCCAATGATGCAAGCTTCTGGCTCTGCCTCATTGCTTGTTCCAGAAGTTGCTATTGATGAACTCGTTGGTAAGGATGGAATTAGCAGAGACCGAATTATTGCTATGAGAGTTGGAGAGGTTTTTGAGATTGCTGGCTGTAAAGTTACTGTGTTAAAAGCAAAACATGAAGGATTTGATTATACCGAAGAGTTTGGTTTTCCATATTTGCAATATATTGTTGAAGTGGACGGGCATGTCATTTATCATGCCGGTGATACACTTATTTATGATGGTATGCAGAGTGAACTCTCCAAGTGGGATATTGATATCGCCTTTGTACCTATAAATGGTAGAGATGCTATCCGTTTTCGTAGAAATTGTTTGGGCTGTATGACTTGGCAGGAAGCTGCTGACCTTTGCGGTGAACTTCGTCCACGTCTTGTATGTCCTGGGCATTGGGATATGTTTAGCGATAATAGTGAGAACCCTTACCTTTTTACTGATTATTATAGAGTAAAGTATCCAGGTCTCAATTACTGGGTGTCATTGCCTAGTGATGGGTCTGTGCTGTAGTAATATATTACTTATCTGATCTGAGTGAGATGCAACTTTTATGATATGGCGTGAATAGTAATTATCTGCTTTAGGGTTATTTGAAAATATGAATTTTATGTTTTTAATGAATGGTATAATTTTATAGTGTATTGAGTTTTCTATTTTCATTCAAACACTCTACACTGCTAACTATACATGTATAAAATGCACTCTATGTAATTTTGATTAAGATTATTATCATGAGATTTATCTTTTTGAATAAGGTATGAAATTATGCTTAAGGTATTACATACATCTGATTGGCATATTGGTAAGTCGCTTTATACAAAAAAGAGGTATAATGAATTCGAAAAGTTTTTGGACTGGCTGGTAGAGTTGATTCGAAAAGAAGAGATAGATCTCTTACTTATTTCAGGTGATATATTTGATACTACTACTCCGAGTAATAGAGCCCTTGAGCTTTATTACTCTTTTTTATCAAAGACTTCAAGGACATCTTGTAAAAAGATAGTAATTATTGGTGGTAATCATGATTCTGCTACTTCTCTTGATGCTCCGAAACAACTTTTAAATGCTCTCAATATTTCGGTGGTTGGTTCGGCACGGGATGATATATGTGAGGAAGTAATAAAGGTTGTGAATGATTCAGGTGAGTGTGAAGCTGTAGTGTGCGCAGTACCATATTTACGTGAAAGGGATGTGCGCATTGTTGAGGGAGGTGAAACTCTTGCTGATAAAGCTGAAAAGTTGCTCTTAGGGGTCAAAGAACACTATGCACGCGTAGTAGAAGAGGCAAGGAGGTATATTGGTAGTGGTATACCGCTTATAGTTATGGGGCATTTATTTGCAGCAAGAGCTATAAGTAGTAGTGATGATTCTGAACGGGAGTTATATGTCGGAAATCTTGCTCATGTTGATATTTCTGAGCTTCCAAATAAAGTTGATTACTACGCACTTGGTCATTTACATATTTCACAAACAGTAGGTGGCTCTGATGCTGTTAGGTATTCTGGTTCTCCTATTGCTATGAGTTTTGGTGAGGCTGATCAGGAGAAGAAGGTCCTTATACTCAATTTTAATGGTGAAGATACTATCCCAGTAATTACAGATGTGGTGGTTCCTGTATTTCAGAAGCTCAAGAAAATTTCTGGAAATTTGGAGGAAATACTTGCTGGTATTGAGGAGCTTAAAAAACTTGATGATTCGATATGGATAGAAGTGGAGTATTGTGGTAGTGATATATGTTCAGAGCTTAAAGAGCGAATTACTTCTTGTGTTGAAGGGAGTAATGTAGAGGTAAGACGGGTGAGAAATCTGACTGTACTTGAAAGAAGTATGAGTGAGGTGGCAGCTGGCAGTGATATAATTCTTGAGGAATTGGATGATTCTGAGGTTTTTAAGAAGTGTTTGGAAGGTAGGGATTTTTCTGAAGTACAAATAAAAGAGTTGAATGAGTTATATTCTGAGATTAAGGTTGCACTACTGGAATCTGATACTAATGCTGAGTAGAGGATATATACATTGAAGATTTTAAAAGTTAGATTCAAAAATTTGAACTCCTTATACGGTGAGTGGGAGATAGACTTCTCAGACCCTCAGTATCTTGATAGTGGGATTTTTGCTATTGTGGGAAATACAGGGGCTGGAAAGAGTACTATACTCGATGCAATATCTCTTGCACTCTATGGGAGAACTCCACGCCTAAGTACGGTATCTGTCAGTACAAACGAAGTGATGTCCAGAGGTAGTGGTGAATGCTCTGCTGAAGTCTTCTTTGAGATTGGATCTGTAGAGTACTCGGCTCATTGGAGCCAGAGGAGAGCTCGAGGGAGTGCCAATGGTAAATTGCAGGGTAATAAACACAAGCTTGAGAACCTAACTCTTGGTAAGCCCGTTACAGAAAAAGTAAATCAAACGAGAGCTTCAATCGAAGAAATAACAAGCATGAATTTTGAGCAGTTTACAAGGTCAATGCTTCTGGCTCAAGGTGAGTTTGCTAAATTTCTCAAAGCAAATACGAATGAAAGATCAGAAATACTTGAGAAGATAACTGATACTTCAATATATAGTAGTATCTCAATAGCGGTACATGAGAGAAAACGTCTTGAGGATCGAGCGTTACTTGAAATGCAGGCTGGTACTGAAGGTGTTGTATTGCTTTCTGATGATGAAGTAAGTAGTATCAGAAATGAATTAGCAATAAAATTACAGGAAGAGGAAGCATTTGTAGAACTTGAGAAAAATCTTCGCTTGTCAGAGAATGTGTATTCTAGAGCACGTGAGCTTGGGCTGGAGCTGATTGCTATTGAGAAAGATATAGCAGATTTGGAAAAAAGCGAGGACGACTTTGCTAGAGACAGAAGTCGTCTAAAAATTGGACAACTTGTAGATAGAGCCTGGGGGGAGTACGCTGTCCTCTGTGGAAACAGGAAGACACAGGAGGAAGAGTGTGAGCTCCTTCTTGAATTACAAGAAGCTTCACCAAGAAAAGAAGCAACACTTTTAAAGTGTGAAGAGGATCTGTTTACAAAAGATGATATACTTGGTAAGAGTCGTTTAAGGCTTAAAGTGGAACTTGATATTATTAACAAGGTACTAGAGCTAGAAGCAAATATTAAAGCTTTGAGTGATAGGCGTATACTTGTTGACTCTGATAGCCAAGAGGTAATGGGTGCCATTAATAGTTTTATGAGAGATAGTGATGTGATTGGAGAAACTCTCTCTTTAAAGCAAGCAGAACTTGAACGTATTACCGAATATCTCGATGAGCATGAAGCTGATGTTGCTCTTGAAAGTAAGATAGAATCAATTATAAAAGGGCTTAGAAGGGTTTATAGAGAGCAGGCGGAGATATATAGCTCTGAAGAGGCTTTACCAAGGTTGAGAGAGGCTTATATGTCGGCGAAGGATAGTTATGAACTATCATTGAGTAAAAAAGAAGAGACTCTTCGCAACTGTAAAGCATCTGATAATAAGTGTCGATCAATAGAAGAACAAATTCAGGCTTTCTTGGGTGATAAGTCTCTTGTTGAAATGGAACTCGACCTTCAGAAGTTGGTTGCTCGTTCTGCTGGAATTAATGAAGTTGAACGTTTCTCTTTATTGATTAAGGATTCAGAAAAATATATTGAGACACTAAATAGTAATGTGAATAAGGGTAATTCTGAAGCAATAAAATTTGAAGAAGAGCTAGCAAAGTATGAGTTAGAAATGGCTCTGATAATTAGAGAGATTGAGCATCTTGAGCTGCATATAAAAAATGAAGAGGTAATAAAAACTCTTCAAAATCGTAGAGATGAACTTGTCGATGGAGAGCCGTGTCCTTTGTGTGGTGCACTTGAGCATCCATATAAGTCTGAAGGTGTTCCTGAGGAGTCTGAGTATGGTAGGAAGTTTGTCGAAGAGAAAGAGAAGCAAGCTTTTGTTCAGTCAGAAATAATTAAGTGTAAAGAATCCATAGCAAGAATTAGGGCTGATCTTGTTAATACTAAGTCTCTATTGAATGAAGAAAATAGCAAAACAGTCACTCTTCGCAATACACTTTCAGATATGCTTCAACAGTATTCAATCGAGATTTCTTCTATTCCTATTGAGAGTATTATCTGCGGTGAACGGCGTGATATCGAGGAGAAGATAGCTTTGCTTGATGGTGCAATAGGGCGGGTAAAGAAATATCAGGGTGAGCTAGAACGAGAAAATCAGATTCTTGGAAAACACAAAGATGACTTGATAGAATTCGAACGAACTGTTAGTGAGCAGAATTTGGCGTTTGTGTCGAGTTGCAAAGACTATGAAAATTCTCAGAATGCTTTGGATCGGCTCAGGGCTGAAGCAGATGAAACCATAAAAAGTGTATGCGTGGAGCTGAGTAAATTTGGGGAATATCAAGAGGATGAAGTTCGAAACGAGCAAGAGAAGATTGTAAATGAATTAAAGCTTCGTAATTCTTCGTATGCTGAGTATGCGAAATATTCAGTACAGTTACAAAAAGATATAGAATTGGGAGAAGCACGAATTTTGGAATTGCGAAAAGGACTTGAGAGAGAGAATAGCAAGTTGGAGCAATTAAAGGTTGAAAGTATCAAGATTAGTAATGAGCTTGAGTGTATCGGTCAAGAGAGGCAAGATTTATATGGTTTGAAGAACTGTGAGGATGAGAAAGAAAAACTTGCTGGTCGTATTGTAATTGCTGAAAAAGAACTTGCTCAGGCTAGGGAGTTACATGATAAGATAAAGCTAGAAGTTACTCAGGATAGAACTAAAATCGATAATCTTATAAACTCGACAACTTTAAGAGCTACACAGTTAGAGGCTCAAGAGATAAAATTCTCACAACATATTAGTGAGTGCGGTTTTGTTACCGAAGAAGATTTTGTCAATGGAAAACTTGACTCAGACGAAATAGATAGGGTAAGTCAGATACTTGCTGCTCATGACAGGGCTAGGCATAGCCTGGCTGGAAGGAGACAAGCGATTCTTGAGGAAGAAGTAAAATTGAATTCTAAAATTGCTGAATATGAGCCTGAGGAGACTGTTTCTGAAAGACTCAGTACTCTATTGAAGGATAAAAATCAACTTGTTCAATCTATTGGTGCATTGAAAAAACAATTGGACAGCAATGATGAGGCAATTAAGATATATGATCGCAAGAAGGAAGTACTTCTTGCTCAGAAGGAGGTCTGCAGACGTTGGGATGATCTGCATGCATTGATTGGATCTGCTGACGGTAAGAAGTATAGGAATTTTGCTCAAGGGCTTACTTTTGATATCATGCTCCGATATGCTAATAATGAACTTCTAAAGATGAGTGATAGGTACTTGCTTAGAAGAGCTGAAACTAAAGCTGGGGCAACATCAGAATTGTTGGAATTGGATGTTATAGATAAGGATCAGGCTGGTGAGGTGCGCTCTACGAAAAACTTATCAGGTGGGGAGAGCTTTATTGTTAGCCTTGCATTAGCTCTGGGGCTATCAAGTATGTCTAGTAAGAAGGTCGTTGTCAACTCGCTATTTCTTGATGAAGGATTTGGAACTCTTGATGAGGATGAACTTGATAAAGTACTATCTGCTCTTGCGCGACTTCAGCAACAAGGGAAACTTATCGGGGTTATATCACATGTTCAGGCTCTAAAGGAGCGAATCGGTGTCCAAATTAGTGTGGAGAAAGTCGCAGATGGTAAAAGTGTTATTTCAGGTGTCGGTTGTAAGAGACTTTTGTAAGATTGATTTGTAGTAAATACAAAAGCGAGTGATTTATCATCAATCACTCGCTTTTGTTATAGGCTGTGTTGCGTCATATATTAATTGGCTTTTATATCATGATTTAACCCGATGGATGCGTTGAATTTATTAAATGCGCTCATTGCTGCTACAATTTCCATTGTCGCTGTAATCTCGTCATCAGTTATACCTGCTTGTAATGCTGTTGCTCTATGTGCATCTAAGCAGTAGCCGCAATTATTTACTGCGCTGACGGCAATACAGATGAGCTCCTTGGTCTTTGGGTCTAGTCCTTTGCCAGCTGAACCTGCAAGCTTTAGTATAGCATCAAGAAAGTCACCATTTCTACCCATTGCCTGAAATGCCTCTGGAAGCATTCCCATATTACTCTCTACACCTTCTTGTATTTTTACTGCTTTTTTGTCACCAGTCTTATTGTAAAGTTTTGTAACTGCCATCGTATGCTCCTTTTCAAAATTAAAGTGAAATTTGTGATATACTACTATTTATCCCTATTTTGTTAAGTACCTTCGCTTAATTATCAATTATTTGATATTATGCGAATATATTGACTAATCTCTACATTTTAAAACTATGTTGATATGGATAATTATTGTTTATTTCGCCTTATTGCTACATATTACAAGGTAGATATAAAAAAATGATAAGCTTTTATCAAGTATTATCATTGCAAAGTTGATAGTAAAACTATAAACTAAGTAGAGAAACTCATAAAAGGAGAATGCTGTGAGTGAGAAGTCGAATCTGCCACCTAATATTGAGGGATTTGTGAGTACTATCAATACGCTTCAAAAAAAGGATAGGCTCAACGGTTCTGAGAAGAAAAAAATCTGCCTTTGTAAGCTCAAGATTGCTATGTGGGCATGTAAATCTGAAGGTATGCCTCTTTCTAGGTATGCACTTTCACAAATACTTGGTGCTGATACAGCGGAAGTATTTTCTAAGACTGAGAAAAATATGATGGAAATACACTGGGACAACCCTGATGATAATTTACTAAATAGGCAAATGCTGAAGAAGTATAACCAGTCTGGAAAAAGTGGAAAAGGTGGTGGAGGTACTATCGAACTCTTCAAGTAACTATTTAGATTTATTTAATAATCTCCATTCTGATATATTGCAGAATGGAGATTAGTTATATAATAATACTATTTTTATTCTCAGGAAAAAATGTCCAATATGAAAATAATACTTGCTGCTGATATGCATTTAAAACCTGGTGTATATAATGAGCAGAATAAAGCTCTAGAAATATTTTTAGATGAATGCATGGAAAGTGGAAAGTTAATACTTCTTGGAGATACTTTCAATTGTTGGTTTGAAAAAAAAGGTAAGTATGTTGGAGATTATAAGGATATTTTGGGTATCTTCAAACAAGCAGTGAAAGCTGGTTTAGAAGTCAGCATGGTATGTGGAAATAGAGATTTTGCCTTTTCAAGGGGGAGAGTGACCCCTTTAGGAACTGAATACCAAGGTTTTACTCTTCCAATGAATAATTCATACTCTGCTTTATCAGAAATTGGCGTGCATCTTGAGGGGTGGGCGTGTGAATTCGAGCAGAATGGAATTAAGTACCACTGTTCACATGGAGATATGTACTGTACTGATAATGTCTGGCATCAGCTTTTAAGATACCTGCTAATGGGAAATCCTGCACGTTATTTGTCTACTTTTGTCCCTAGGCAATTTGTAAATATGCTCTTCAAAGTTTTTAGGGCATATGATAGAGAAGCTCGCAGTAATAATTATACCATATATGATTATCTCTTAATAAAGGATGAGGCTCTTGTTCCGATTATAAATTCTGGTGTTGATCATATTATTTGCGGGCACCTACATCAGCATATGACCAGAGAAATACTAGGAAGCGAGAGAGCCGGGATACTTACGGTACTTCCATGTTGGGCAGGGGGAGGGTATGGGGTCTTGGAAAATCAATTTATTGAGATAAAAAATATCAGTTATAGTTGACTTTTACCCTGCTATCCATAAACTCTCATTAAATATTTATGTTTAATATTCGTTTATTATATTCTTTATGGAGATCCTAGTAGAATGCCAAGTCTACCTATCAATCAAATTAATCGTGGTCAAGCTATTGTCTACAACAATGAAATCTATATGATCATCTCAATGACCCACGTAAAACCTGGTAAAGGACCTGCTTATCAGCAGACCAAGATGCGTAATGTAGAGTCTGGGAAAATTATTGAAAATCGTTTCCGCTCTGAAGATAAGGTCGAGACTATCGATGTAGACCGTCAGGGGTGCACTTACTCTTATAAGAGTGGTGAAAACTATGTCTTCATGAATGATAAAACTTATGAAGAGATTGAAGTTCATGAAAGTATCTTAGGTGATGATAAATTCTACCTTCTTGAAGGTAATAAGACTACTGTTATGGTTGCAAATTCTAGAGTGCTTGGTGTTGAACTTCCTCCTGCTGTTGTTCTAGAAGTTACTGAGTGTGATCCTGGTGTGAAAAATGCTACGGCTACCAATGTATTCAAGAATGGGGTTGTAGAGACTGGCCTACAGGTTCTTATTCCGCCTTTTATCAATATGGGTGATAAAGTCAAGCTTAGTACTGAAGATGGTAAGTATTTGGAACGTTGTAATTCGTAAATCTTATCATTATGAATGTTATAATATAATAGGCAAGGGCTCCGTCCCTTGCCTATTATATTATATGGTTACTACTTTTGGGTCTTCTTTAAAATTTTAAGAAGGCGTTTAGACCGATCATATGTGTATCGGTATGCCCTACAGGTGAGCCTGATTTTTTTCCTGTATAAATATACTGATAGTACGGTGAAATGCCTAGAGTCATTGTGTTATTGATTTTATACTCTGTACCTAGATTTATAGATGCACTGAAACCGTTGAAGCTTGCTGTTGTACTATCATAACCGGTGTTATATGTTGTCCAATTTTGGTTTAGTCCAATTATTCCAGCTTCAATATTACTATACATTTTAAAATTATCACTTGGTTTGAAGTCAAAGCGCAGACCTACAGGTATATAGAGCTGTAGAGTATTTCTTTCTATTGCTCCATTACCTGCAAATACATTGTTCATATATCTGAGACCCAAACCAAGGTATGGGCTAATACTTAGCTTTCCATCATCTGTTTGGAATCTTCTACCAAAAGTAACAGCTGTATCAGAGTATACTGTACCGTTGTCTTTATTGAATACGGCTCCTCCTAGAAGGCTCGTTGAGGCTTTTAGGAATATATCGCTCTTGGCCATGTAGGTGTATTCAGCCATTATACCGTTATATATGGTTTCGCATGCGGCCTCTTCCTCGTTGTAATGCATGTACATCATCTGGTAACCTATTGAGAATGAACCGGCTGGTAATGCAGTATACTTATCCTTCTCATCAGTCTCTGCTGTTACCCCGTTTGTTTCATCAGCTACAAATTCTCCTGCAGCTGTATGTGGCTTATTGGTTGCCATATTACTTGAAGTCACTCCAATCGCATCAGAACGCTTTGTCTGTGGAAAGGACTCAATCATTACAAGGTTTTCAGGTATTGATACTTCGCCGCTATCATCTATAAATGTTCCAGCTGCAGCATATAGGTCAGGGTTGTTGTTGATATGCTCATCTATAGAGTTTTGATCAGCTATATTGATATTTGAGTCGTAAGCGACAGGGAGATTTTCTATATATATTTCATTATCCATCAAAGTTTCTGTTGGACCACTCTCAATAATCGCATAATTTTGTGCCGTTTTATCTTCGTTACTTGAAAGGTATGAGGCAGGTATGTCGTTATCAAAGAAGTCTGCGTCCATCGGAGAACTTGCTTCAATATTGAACTCAGAACAATCGTCTGCAAAGACAAGAGTAATGCTAAGAGATGCAATAATGAACGTGTTCTGTATTGTCTGACGTAGTTTCATTTGGGTGTCTCACTCCTAATAATATTTATGCTACTGTTAGCTACAACTTATATCGGTGAGAGTTGTCTTGTTTCTGTAGTCTATAATCTATCTTTCCGGTTATAGTTGAAGGACTTAGAGGTGATTCTATTAATTTATTGTGTGCTAAAACAACAGACCTACCATACTAATATGGTAGGTCTGTTGAAATTATTAGTACTACTTATTATAAATCTTAATGGCTTAGTGACCACCGCATCCTGCGCAACCACCACCACAACCACCTGAAAGCTGGAAGATTTCTTCAGCCTTGCCAGAACTACCAAGAACTTCGTTGTTCTTATGGATGTATAGCTCTTTACATAGAGCACGTGCAGGGCTTAGGTACTGACGTGGGTCGAAGTCACCAGGGTTTTCAGCTAGGTGCTTACGGATTGCTGCTGTCATAGCTAGACGAGCGTCTGAGTCAATGTTGATCTTACAAACAGCACTCTTAGCTGCAAGACGTAGTTGATCTTCGCCGATACCAATAGCATCTGCCATGCTACCACCAAATTCGTTGATCATCTTAACATATTCTTGTGGAACTGATGACGAACCATGAAGTACGATTGGGAAACCTGGGATACGCTTTTCGATCTCTTCTAGGATGTCTAGGCGGATCTTTGGATCTTGTCCAGGCTTGAACTTGAAGGCACCGTGGCTAGTACCGATAGAGATAGCAAGGCTATCAACACCGGTCTTAGAAACAAAGTCTTCTACTTCGTCTGGTTGAGTGTAAACGTGCTCTTCAGCTGAAACATCATCTTCGATACCAGCAAGAACACCTAGCTCACCTTCGACTGTAACGTCGAACTGGTGTGCGTATTCTACAACCTGCTTTGTAAGTTCAACATTCTTCTCGTATGGGTGGTGTGAACCATCAATCATAACGCTTGAGAAACCGAAGTCGATACATGATTTACAAACTTCAAAATCTGCACCGTGGTCAAGGTGAAGACAGATTGGAAGACCTTTGCCGCCGTTTAGTTCTTTAGCGTATTCTGTAGCTGCTTGACCTAGGTAACGAAGGATAGTAGCGTTAGCGTACTTACGTGCACCTGCTGAAACCTGAAGGATAACTGGGCTGTTTGTCTCTACACAAGCGCTGACGATAGCCTGTAGCTGTTCCATGTTGTTAAAGTTGTAAGCTGGAATAGCGTAGCCACCAGCAACTGCTTTAGCAAACATTCCCTTAGTGTTCATAAGACCAAGTTCGCGATAATTAACTGCCATGATTTCTCCTATATAATAGAAAGAGTTTAATAAAGATGTATAACCGACTTATACGATACTTTCAAAGTAAAATTTTACTTATATTTTTCGATTTAACAACACTTTTTTTTCATATTTCTCATGTCATAATATAATTAATACAAAAAAGTCGGAAAAGTTCAGGCTTATTCACTATCTATAAACTGGTAGTCGTTATCTAGCAGGCTCTCTCGCGCAAGTGGTAGATCTGCTGATTTGAGTAAGATGTAGTCTGTATCAAAAGTTGATATTGCGAAAATACTTATTCCTTTTTCAGCGAGTATTGCTGATAGTTTTGCAAGAATACCAGTAAGTGAAAAATCTAGAGGACCAAGGACCTTTATACAAATCCAGCCATCTTCAGACTTATCGGAAGCAATTTCAAGTTCGCTATTGCAAACGATTGATAACTCATCATCTGTCTGGGTGATGGAATAAAAACCAGATCCTGCTAGTTGCATAGGAATAGAGCTTGAAGGGTTGAGACGGTGGATTGTATAGCTCTTTTTGAGTATTTTTAAGGTTAATCCAGTCATTTAGAGTTTGTCCTTTTTAAGTCGTGGATAATAGTTTCATTTATTATAAATGTAATTACATCTGTTATATAAACTAGAATGCTATTCAAATATAATCGTGTATTGACTCAGTGATCTCTGAGATTATAATAAATAATAAGCTGTTTGTCGTTCTAGCTTTTTTAAGTACCTAAACATTAATAGGATATAGTACAATGAGTGATGATATTATCAATAGGATTAATAAATTAAAAGTCGAAAAGAACGCTACTATCATGGTTCATAATTACCAGAATCCAGAAATTCAAGATATTGGCGACTATGTAGGTGATAGCCTTGGGCTTGCACAAATTGCCAAGAAGACTGATGCAGACGTAATCGTTTCATGTGGTGTATATTTTATGGCTGAAACCTCATCTATGCTCTGTCAGGATAAGACGGTGCTCATACCTGATGCTAACGCTGGGTGTGATATGGCAAATATGATTACACCTGCTGAGCTCCAAGTGCTTAAAGACAAGCATCCTGAGGCGGTTGTCGTGACCTATGTAAATAGTACCGCTCAGATAAAAGCTATGAGTGATATCTGCTGTACTTCTGCAAATGCAGTAAAGGTTGTTGCATCTATACCTAGAGATAAAGAGGTGATCTTTATTCCGGATAGAAACCTTGGGCGTTATGTTGCTAGTAAGCTCGGAAGGGAGTTGATAATTTATGATAAAGGGTATTGCCCTGTTCATGATAGGATGCTCCTACAGTATGCAGTACGCGCCAAGCATGAATATCCTACAGCAAAGATTGTGATGCACCCAGAAGGAAGGCTTGATGTTCTTGAAATGGCGGATTTGGTTGCAAGCACGACAGGGATTCTGGATTACTGTAAAGAGTCAAAGGCTAGGGAATTTATAATTGGAACCGAGATAGGTATTCTGCACCGTCTCCGAAAAGAGAATCCAGGTAAGAAGTTCTACCCACTACTACAAATTGCTGATTGTCCATCAATGAAGCTAGTGACTCTTGATAAAATTCTTAGTTGCCTAGAAAATATGGAAGTAGAAGTCAGAGTTGATAGTGAGATAGCGGCTAAAGGAGTGAAAGCAATTGACAGAATGTTGGAGGTGAGCGTTTGAGTAGAATTGCTGAAAACCTAGCTTCTGTTAAAGAGCGCATTAAGCAAGCTTGTCTTAGGTCGGGTAGAGCTGAAGACTCAGTCAAATTGATAGCTGTAACCAAGACTGTTGGTGAAGATGAGATACGTGAGTTGTACTCGCTGGGTGTCAGAGACTTTGGTGAGAATAGGGTAGAAGTTATTACAGAGAAATTTAGTATTCTTGCTGATCTAACCGATGTCAATTGGCACTTTATTGGTCACCTTCAGAGGAATAAAGCTAAAAAAGTAGTGGGTAAAGTTGCCGCTATTCATAGCGTTGAGTCTGAAGGTTTATTGAAGTTGATTGCTAGCTCTGAAATAAAGCCACAAGTATTTATAGAAGTTAGTATTAGTGGTGAAGAGAACAAGTATGGACTTGCACCAAATGAGGCGACTGGCATGATAAGTGATTTTTATGAGAGTGTTGATATTGTTGGATTGATGACGATGGCACCATTTTATTCTCAAGCTGAGCAGACAAGGAGTGTCTTTGAAGGTTTGAGATTGCTACGCGATAAAGTGCAGTCTAGTATCAATATCGAGTTACCAGCTCTTTCTATGGGGATGAGTAATGATTTTGAAGTTGCTATTGAAGAAGGCGCAACACATGTCAGGGTTGGGAGTGAGTTGTTCAAATAAGATTTAAGGGGAGAGCGATGTTTGAAGGTAAAAAAATTGGAGTTATCGGTGCTGGTAACATGGCTGAAGCTCTGATAAGAGGTGTCTTAAAAGCTGGGTTGGTTGAATCGGGTGTTATTACTGCTTGTGATCTTTCAGAGGATAGACGGAATGTTTTCGCTGAAATGGGATGTCTTGTAAGTAGTAATATTTGTGATATTATGGATTCGGATATTGTTCTCCTTGCTCTAAAGCCTCAGGTACTTCCAACTGTACTCGCTGATATTGGGAGGGAGTTTACCAATGAGCAGCTCCTTATATCGATTGCTGCTGGGGTTACAATTACAGCAATTCAACAAGCTGCGGTATCTGCGAGAATTGTACGAGTTATGCCAAATACGCCAATGCTTGTTGGCGAAGGGGTTAGTGGAATTGCTAAGGGGAGGAGTGCCAATAGTAATGATATAGAGATGGCACTTGCGCTCTTTGGATCAGCAGGGGATGCATATGAAGTAGAGGAAAGCCAGATTGACGCTGTAACTGGGCTCTCAGGAAGTGGCCCCGCGTACTTATTTTATTTTGCTGAAGTACTTGCTGCTGCTGGTAGGGAAGCTGGATTGCCAGAGGAACTCGCTGAGAAAATGGCTTGTAAAACTGTTACTGGTGCTGCAAAGCTACTGGCTGAAAGTAGTGATTCGGCAGAGATTTTGAGGCGTAAAGTTACCAGTCCAAATGGCACTACTGAAGCTGCTATAAAGATAATGCAGGAAAGAGGTCTAAGAGACGTGATAGTTGCTGGTGTGCTTAGAGCTAAAGAGCGTAGTGAAGAGCTTGCAAGAGGTGAGTAGTTGTTAGCTGTTATTTTTTTGGTTATGATTTAGGTAAGGGTTACTGTGGATTGTTCTAATCTTTTGGAACTAGTTGATCTTTCTACTGGAGTTGTATTACCGGTAAAGGCTAAACCGGCTGCTCGGAAGAACGCAATCACTGGCTTCTTTAACAATTATCTAAAAGTTTCTGTGACAACTGCTCCGGAAAAAGGCAAAGCCAATAAAGCAATAATTAAGCTGCTAGCAAAAGAATTAAAAATAACCCCAAGAAATATAGCTCTACTCTCTGGAGAGACCTCGTCAGAGAAAAAATTCATAATAAGTTCATTATCAAGCTTTGAGATTATAAAGAAAATTTCAGAGCTTGACTTGCATTAAAATTGACATTATCAATTTATTGTATATTTCCTGAGTATTCTTACCAAACTACTCTATCAACTTCAACCGGAAAGGTTGGAGTTTTATCAACTTACTTCCGATAAACTAGTAATAAGAACTTGTACAATTAGTATATTATTAGTAAACGGAGATATAAAATGAATAGAATCGTAGTTGCCACAGTCTTGGCTATAATGTTCCTTATGTGTGGTTGTAGTGAAGATGGGGTTCGTACGGCCATGAATAATGACTCTGAGCAAAGAAATATAAGAACTCTGCATACTTCCAAAAAGAAGAGGGTATACGCAAAAAATATAATTCCTAGAGCTGAAAATATTGGTGATGATTGGATTGAAGTAGATAAGAAAATTGTATCACTCTCCAAAGCCAAAGAGAGTGGTAGTGGATCTACAGCTGAAGGAGATTATGTACTACTACAACCTGATGCAGAGAAAATTGTAAGTGAAAATCCTGCGGTAAAGACCATCGCAAGATCTATTTACAGTCACTATGATGTAGAAGAGCCTGTTGCTTTAAGTGTGACTTGGGTTATGAGTGGTAAGGAGATACGCGGTTTTACTGAAAAAGACCTATATACATTGAATAGAATAAGTGGTTTCTCTGACTGGATTCTGGAGGATAAGGGTATTGCAACTGCTGTTCCGACTGGGGATATCTATCCTGGGTTTAAAAAGAGTCTATTTGCTGTAAATAATCCGGTGGCTATATATCTAGCTGTAGATGGCGGTCTTGTAGAAGTTCGCGCTTCTGGTGAACTATCTCCTACTGATTTCTCTGCAGCGATAGATGCAGTTAAAGATGGACTGCTTAGGAATATCCATGGTGAGAATGGACAGGTAAGAATGCCTGAAAATACAACTGTATTTTGGAATGTGATGCAAAAGTGTATGCTGTAAGTAATTTTATTAATCAGATATTTTAGTATTTAAAGAAGGCTTACTCTGCAGAGTAAGCCTTCTTCTTTGAAATTATTTTTGGCCGAAAGTGTTGTTGATGGTAGTTAGAAGGTTTATTATCTTAAAAGGTTTGGTAAGGTATGCTGCTACTTCAAGTTGCGCCATGCGCATCATTAAGGAACGTTCTGTTCGGGCACTGACTATGAATACCGGAGTTAGTGCATACTGGGGAGTCTCTCTAATAACTTTTAGAACATCTGCTCCACTGACATTCGGCATCATTAGGTCTAGTATAAATAAGTCAACATCAATCTTTGCCTGAATTAATTTTAAAACGACACTGCCATCTGCAGCTTCTTTTGTGTTACCACCGCATGAAGTAATTGCTTTGCTTATCATGGCTCGTACGCTATCTTGATCCTCTGCAATAACTATAACTTTTCCACGAATTGCTGGGAAGTTTGTTGAAGGTTGAGTTGCGGCAGATTCCTCATCGTCTTCATTAGAATCATCAGGTAGTTTTGACTTTTTATCTACAATTCCAGCAATCTCAATCTTAGGATGTAGTGGCTTTGCTTCACCTTTTAGTATCTTGATAGCCAATTTGCAAGCATCCTTGAGTTCTGGAGTACTTGCGCCATTGAGGTAAGACTTTAATTTCGGTAGTGCTTGTTCAGCACACTTCGGTCCTATAGCTGAGAGAACCTTTAACGCTGAAAGCTGAACATCTTTGAGTTTATATCTTAAGTATGAGATCATCCTCGTCTTGGCTGGAAGTGCGGATTCACCCATGTGTATAAGAAGACTCGTTGCTTTTTCTCTAAACTGGTAATTACTGTCGCACATTAATTTTGCAATATCTGTAGTAATATGCGTAAAATCTACACCCTTGATAATAAGACGGATTATATTGTCCAGAATTTGATGTCGAGTAGGTGGTTCCAAGCGTTGGAAGGAGGCGAGAAGTATAGGTGCTACATCAGCAAAATACTCATCAGATATAAATAATCTATCTAGAATTTTCCGTTTATCACTGGGTGAGTATTTGAGTGAAGTAAAGTGTTCAGCAGCTTTTATCGCATCCTTATCGTTAGGATATGGCCTGATTCTGAATAATATCTGGGAATCAGTGATATCTTGATCTTCATTTGGATTATCTGTTGTCATCAATATACCTAACAAGGAAGAATAGTAAATAATATCTTCAAAATCAATTCTAATAATTATTCAGTAAAGCTATGAGTCACATTAATGTCTATTATTGAACTATTATCAATATTAGCACTAAAACTTAAAGTAAAAAATTTTGATGAGGATAAAAATTTCAGAATATCATTTATATTTACAGTATGGGTGGTGTCAAAATGTGCAAATGCTTCTGTTTGTAGTGTACGAGGAATCGAGTTCGCAATTGAACCAGCAAGAGTTGGTGAGTGATTCCAGCTCAGAGATAAATTAAATAGTGAGTCTTTTATGTTTGTAGCTTCCGGTTTAAAATCATCTAAAGTGCTCTTTTTCAATTCAATATATGATTCCTCTCCAACTTTTGAGAAGACAGCGTTCACTTTTGGAAGCATTGGTACTGTAATACTGGTTACTTGATCCTTTGACTCAATATTAAATTGGGAACTGAGAAGCTTTAGTGTCGGATCAGAACTTGAAGAGTATGATAGGAAGAGTTTCTTGAGATCAGCGTTTAGAACCTCCTGTGAACTCTTAATGCTTTTTACTCCAAAGTATAGTCGGGCGTAATCTAATATACTTGTTGAATCTTTATTTGTAGGCTCAGTCAGCATTAGTGATACTTGATCATCTAACTCCTTTGTAAAATTCTGGTCGAGGTTATTCAGAAGTGGCTTTATTAGTGGATCACTAGTCTCTACAATTGAAGCTATAAAATTATTTGTCTCTGTTGAGACAGTTTTGTTTGGTAATTGTAGATTTATCGTCAAGCTTGGAGCCGGGTTTTTAATAATAAATTTTGAAGTTGCTGGATTGGGTGTGTTGCTATTCGGAATAATTGATTTCGAGAACTCGACCGTACCTGTTGCTGTTGCTAGTGAGGTTGACCATACTATATTTATCTCTCCGCCTGTAATAGGAGGAGTATTCAAGCCAATATCACTTGGAAGGTATTGTGGGAATATGTTTGCTTCAATAATATCTTCTTCTGTATCGAATTTAGTTGTAAGGTATTTTTTGGGAGGTATCCTAAATTCAGTCAGACTTTTTAGGTCTGTGGTGATTAGAAGGGCTCTAGGGTATGCTGGTGAAGGAGCAATGTAAAGGCTCTGGGTAGAGTTTACTGACACTTTGAAATATCTGATGTTTTTATATACTTCGAGTGGTTTTGTGTAGAGTGCTACCTTGAGTGCAAGAAAACCCACATTGTCAAGCCATAGTATAGCGTGTAAATTTTCTTTGCCATTTTCTGTATATGATACACCACCGGCGATAGCGAGTATATTTCTCAGACCTATAATAGAACTGGTTTTTTCGTCAAGCATTTTTACCATGACTGAGGTGTCAAAACTTAGGGTAGTCTTGTGGTTTTTCTGGTATTCTCTTTCAAGGACTGTCCATATTGGTTTTGATTGTACTCTTTTAAGATAATTATCTTTTTTGAGAGCTTTCCATAATGTTACTGGGTTGTGGCTCTCAATACTGATAGCTGTATGAGACGGAAGCATCGAGCGAATAGCAAATTTTGGGGCAGGTAGTGGGTAAAGTATCCAGACCAAGAATACAACAGAGAGGCTTAGAGTTGTGATAATAACAGTTCTAAGGATTGGCGAGCGCCTTCGAGATGGCTTGCTCTTCAGAATTTCTTGGGCATCTTCGTAAGAATTTGGGACTTTACTCATCTTTCTTTGCTTTCTTTGATTTTTATGCTATAATTAATTGCTCTTTTATATATTATTTCCATTATGTAATACAATTATATAATACTTGTGAAGGATTTTATAGCAAGTAGATTATGATTTGTTCTGGTTCTAATGTAATTTATTAGAAATGAGTTTTGAGGAGTGTTATGAATAGATTTATTGCTCTTATTATATTGGTATTGATACAACTGTGTACTGTAGATTGTACTGCTAGAGAGGAGCTCTGGCAGCAGGAACTCGACTATCAAGCAAGAAATAATATTAACAATCTCATAAAAGGGCTAGACTCTCCTTTTGAATTTAGAGTGCAATATATTAGAAAACTTGTTGAAATGGCAGATAGTGGTAACAGAGATCTCGTTATGAGTGTTTTAAAAAAGACTCTGTCTAAAAATAACATGCAGATATCAGAAGGTGTAACCGAGATCTTTGCAAGGGTAGCGGATCCTGAAGTAATCCCAACTTTGCAGGATGAGTTATTATACAATCCATACTTGGATGTCAGAAGATCCATTATTATACATCTTCCTGCATTCTGTATTACAGATGTAGACAAGAGGTATGAGATTGTAAATATGTTTGAAGATAGTGAGTTTGATCTTCCCCCAAGATTACTTGGATCCCTCAGAGAACCACCAGTTTCAAATATTACCGGAGAATATGATTCTACTGTTGAGGAGGCTACACGAATAAGAGTTGAGACCTCATTGGCTTGGCAGTTAGAGCCTGTAGAGGCTGTTATAAACTTTGGCTTGGAAAACGATAATCAAGAGAGGGCTTTGAAAATATTGACCAAGATGCTCGGTGTCGATATTGGACATAATAAAAATAGTTGGGTTGAGTTTTGGAGGAGTAGAGGGAGAACCTATGTCTCTCCAATTCAAGATGAAATATTTGAAACTCAGGTACTTTCTTGTAAGATGCTTGCAAACCTTGGAGCTGAAGGTACAGAGTTATTAATGAAGCATGTCATGTGGAATATGTCTACTCCGTATAATACAATTCGGCAAGCTGTTTTGGCGATGCTCTTTGAAATTACTGAATATTCAAATGTTGAAGTTGCTGAGCATGCTGTTGCACTAGAAGCGGGTATTAACTTTCAGCCAGAAAAGCTGTGGAGAGAGCGTAAGATCGAAAGTAATGCAAGACTTAAAGATACTATCTTCCTTATTGCAAAACAGTACTTGGGTGATAAGGATTTTGATATTAGAGTATCGATTGTAGATTGCTTGGGAGCGACTCACTCTTTAGATGCAGTGACATATATTAAGAAGGCTCTAAGAAGGGATAGCCAGTCACAACAAATGAGACTTCACATTGCTAAAGCTTTAGGTAAGATTGGTGGTGAAGAAGCAGTGAGAATTCTAAAGCTCATGGTCGAATACAGGGGAATTGCTGTAAAACATGAGCTACAAGTGCAGGAGTATAAGAGGGTTGTTGCTACACTTGAAGCACTTGGTGAGATCGTCAAAATTGGTATAAATAATAAAAAAGTTGAGGCAAATGTAAGGGCTTCGGAGGAGGCTTTAAGTCTAATTCTTTTGGCATTACAAGATGATAGAGAATTTTCCGGTGCATCGGGCAACTTAAAGGGAGATAAACGGATTGTC
Organism: Planctomycetota bacterium; assembly: GCA_965140405.1. GTDB lineage: Bacteria > Planctomycetota > SZUA-567 > SZUA-567 > SZUA-567. The sequence goes on along the minus strand of OZ223208.1, from coordinate 2,559,091 downwards.
AAGTATTACGCTAGGAATGTTTTGCAGCGGATGTTCAATAATTCAAGTATGAGCTATGACCCAAAGGTTTGGAAGGATGTTTTTGATTCTAAGATGACTGGAAATAAGTAATGCATGAGAGTGTTAAAATAAGATGTGAAATCTTAGGTAGTGGAACAAGTACGGGAGTGCCAGTAATAGGATGTTATTGCAATACGTGCACCTCTGAGGATCCTAAGGATCATAGACTGAGGTCAAGTGTGCTTTTAAGTGTCAATGGTAAAAATATAGTTATCGATACGACAACTGACTTTAGGTATCAAGCACTACGTAGCAAGATGAAGACCCTTGATGCTATACTGCTTACTCATAACCATGCTGACCATGTATCCGGATTGGATGATATTAGACCGTTCTGTTTCAAACAGAAGTGTGATATCCCAGTTTTTGCGCATCAAGATACTGCTCGCTGGATTAGAAAAAGATTTGACTATATATGGGAAGCAAAACCGCTAGGTGGAGGTCTGCCAAGGGTTGAGCTGCATACAGTAAAGGATGAGTTCGAACTCTTTGGTGTTAAAATACTGCCTTTGCCGGTAATTCATGGTGAGAGTGAGATTTATGGGTATAGAATTGGATCTTTTGCATATATTAGTGATGTTTCATTCATACCTGAGAGCACATTTAAGCTTTTAGCAGGGGTAAAGTCTCTTATTATTGATGGACTTAGACGCGAGGAACATCGAACACATTTTAATGTTCAGCAAGCGTTGGAGGCTTCTCGCAGGATTGGTGCTGTGAGAACTTGGCTTACTCATCTTTCACATGGTACAAACTTCAGGCATGAGGTGCTACAGAGTGAAATGCCTGAAGGGGTATTTGTTGCTTTTGATGGCTTGGTGATCGACATATAGGAGTTTTTATATTATGCTATTGATGGATCGCTAGCCTTTTTTCGAATATTGCCTACTGTATTAAAACAAATCCTTGACCATAAGTTCGCATGCTATTGTAATTTCTTTTGTGTTCATTATATTGCTTTTGAGAAAACTCTTCTCTATGGAAGTGTTGTTGTTTGTATGAGCATAAAGTATAACTTGATAGTATTGAGTTGTACTGGGTGTAATATGAATGATTTGTCAAAGTAAATTGAGCGGGATGCAGTATACTCTCAAATGAACCCTGAGAAAGTTGGGAGAGAAATTAATGCAATAATTGGTGAGATAGTAATTTTTATGGAGATACTTGCAGATAGTATTTCAAAGAATCGGTATACTGTAAGCCGGATTGAAAGTTGAACTCAGGTGTTGACAATAGGGATGTTTCTTGAAATTGCTCAATTTCTGAATGTAAGTAAGCTATCTTGAATTCCTTGAGGATCAGATTCAGTAATTCTTGAAACTAATTAATATTAATACAGTAATCGTTACGACCTTTGCTTTTTACTGTATAGAGGGCATTGTCTGCATTCTTGATAACATCATCTGGGGTTGCTTTATTAATACCAGAGTAGTAGTGAATGCCAATACTGACGGTAACATAATTACAAATCATCGATCTGTAATGATCAATTTTCTTTTGATGAAAATCTTCAAGAATTGATTCTGCGAGAATTCGTGCGCCATCTTGGTCTGTGTCTGGTAATATTAGAATAAATTCCTCCCCACCAAAGCGGAAGATAGAATCTGTAATATGTGAGCAGTTTCGCTTTAAAATATTTGCAACCTCAATCAGGCATGAGTCACCTTTTATATTGCCGTAAAGATCATTGTAATTCTTAAAATAATCTATATCAATAATAAATATGCACAGAGGTGTCTTGCTATCATGGGCTTTGTTTAGAAGGATAGGGAGTTGTTCATTCAAGTAGGTCTTATTGTATAGTCCTGTGAGGTTGTCTGTTCGCATGAGCTGCTCTAGTCTTATATTTTGCTCTCTAAGCTTTTTGTTTTCTTGCCTGTAAGTCTCTGTGGTTACGGCTGTTAGAAGTGCTGTGGTTAGAATGACTACGGGAGCATCTACAAGCCAATGAAGAAATAATATTCTTTCACTAGGTGGAGCCGGTAGGTATTCTGGATATTGGTGAGATATAATGATAAATGCATAAATCAAGACGAGAAAGAATGGGTTGATAATGAAGCGTTCTCTTGTCGTTGCAATGATGTTTAGAAGAAAAATTGCCAGAATATAGTACATTGCTATAATTGTGAGTGAACCAGAAATATATAGCCCTACAGGAATAAGGACAAAAGTATAGACAAAAAGAGATAGCTTTCGTGATAGTTGAAAGTACTCTGGGTATAGAGCTAGCTCTGCTAGGGTTATAGTTAGTATTAATACCATACACCAGAAGATTGAGATGAAATCTAAACTTATAAGATTTGACCTTGGTAAGGGTGTATTATTGGCAGAAAGTATTTCGCTGGTGATAATGGAAAAAAAGGCGAGTATAAAGCTGATTATATTGATAATTACTAGCAGTTTTACATCGAAACTATCCTCATTGTTATGTCTGAAATAGCTGAGCAGTTTTAGTTTCATAACCATTTTATTCCCAGTTAGGGTACAAAAAGAGTACATAAAAAAGCGTCCCAGTAGGGAATCGAACCCCAAACTGAAGCTCCGGAGGCTTCCGTCCTATCCATTGGACCACTGGGACATATTTCCAGCGCTTCTTATTTTTAGTAATGATATACTAACATTTTCTCTAATTTTGTCAATGATTGAAAAAACTGTATTATAAATAGATACTAAACATATAGATTATTACTTATAATATAGTCGCAAACTTTTTTATCAAGAAACTGCAGAATGTCTGTAGAATTGGGATGTTTTACCAGATTACGGATTCCAGTACTTGATATATCCCATAATGGTGCCTGATAAATTCCTGATAGCAGTATCTTTCTATAAGAAGATGGTAGACCTTTAGGGGTAGTTATCCCGAAGTCCTTGCTAAAATGATATCCAGGACGTGCAGCGATTAGTGGTGGTGCATTATCAATAATGTACTTCGAATTTACCCATAAATCAAACGTTATTGCCATATCTGCTCCAATTATTAGTCTAAGGGAGTCCTCAGGGTAAGCTCTTTGGAAATCTTGTATTGTTAGATATGTATAACTAACTCCCTTTCGTTCAATCTCTATATCGGAGACACTCAGGTTTTCATGGGCTTGGATCATTATTTCAGTCATTTTTAGGCGGTCTTGGTCTGACGTTAATTTAGGTCGTGATTTATGAGGGGGAGTAGATGTTGGAACAAATATTACTCGGTCAACTAAGCCGGCATTCAAGGCACTTGTGGCAATTCCTAGGTGTCCTAGGTGTGGTGGGTCGAATGTTCCTCCAAAAATACCGATCTTCATCTATATTCATAATCCTTGGGTTATAGTGTTTATAGGCTCTAAAATATAAGCTATCCTTCAATAAGGATAGCTTATATAAAAGATCTTGTTTGTCAACTTCTTATTAAATATTAGTCTTGAAGCGACTCGATTAAGTCATCTAAGTTTGTAGACTCAATGTCTTCTTTGGTGATTACCGGCATGTTTTTGTACTTTTCGAACTCTGCAGAAGACGAAAATTCTAGGAACTCAAGATATGAGAATGGCAATGGTCCTTGATCTGCATCTATATTTTTGCGGAGTTCCTTATTATGTTCTTCATGAGTGCGTGTCTGGCTGTGGCTATCTTGTGCAGCAGACTGGATACGCATTGCTAGGTTTTTCATCGTCTCTGATGAATCCTGGTAGCGCTTAGCAAGCTCATTTAGTAGTTCTTCTTTACGTCTTTCTCGTTCGTTCATGGTATTTCCTTTATGACTGATGTTCATGCAATTTATTGTTTATGAACATATGGAATGTACAATTGTTATTATACCTTTTATAATCGGTGATTAAATAAAAAAATATACTAAAATAAATTAAATGCTACATTACTGCCTTAAAATCACAAATAAACATGCTGCTTTTGCGATTGTCGTATAGTAATGATCGGCTTTTATAATTGTCCTTCTCCATATGTTTTGTCACTTTTGTTCGCAAATCATCCGAATAGAATTGGGAATATTCGTAAACTGGTGTGAAATCTCTATAATTATTGCTTTTTTAGTAAGAGGGTATTTACTGTAAAGCGTTTTTAGCTAAAATCTTATATTAGGTACTATGAATTGTGATATACATAAATTGTGTAGCATGAGCGTATATCAACGTTGAAGTTAAATTTTATAAAAAGGCCAACATGACTAGTAATAATCAAGATAGAGTTGATAGAGAAGAACTGACTTTAACAAGTGAAAGGTGTTTTCTCGTTGGGGTAATCAAACCGGGAAGGTATGATGCATCGGAAGATCCACTAGATGAGCTTACAGCACTACTCGACACTGCTGGTGCAGAGGTCGTTGGTTCTCTTATTCAGAAATTGGATAAGCCAACTACAAAATACTACCTAGGTAAGGGTAAGTTCTATGATATGGTAGATATGGCTCATGAATGTGGGGCAGATACTATCGTGGTTGATGATGATATTTCACCCACACAGCTTAGTACTATAGAAGAAGCAGCAAGGCTAAAGGTGATTGACAGGAGTGAAGTGATCTTGGATATCTTTATGTCTAGGGCTACTTCAAAGCAGGCTACGCTTCAAGTAGAGTTGGCTCAGTTGCAGTATGAACTGCCTAGGCTTGCAAGAAAATGGACTCACCTTGAGAGGCTTGGTGGGGGAATTGGAACAAGAGGTCCTGGTGAGAGCCAGATAGAGACTGATAGACGTATTATCAGGCGTAAACTTTCATTCCTTAGAAGAGACCTTGAAGAGATTGAGAGTAGAAAAGCTAGAGAGGTAGCGACGCGAGATACAAAATTCACTACCTGTCTTGTAGGGTATACCAATGCTGGTAAGAGCTCAATGCTTAATAAGTTGACAGGTGATACTGCGTATGTTGAAGACCAGCTATTCGCAACACTCGATACCTTGACTAGAAAGCTTGTATTACCTAACTCAAGTACTATTTTGATCTCTGATACGGTTGGGTTTATCAGGCGTCTACCTCACCACCTTGTTGCGAGTTTTCATGCGACTCTTGAGGAAGCTGCTCAGGCTGATTTACTCCTTGTTGTTGTTGATGGTGCTGACCCTATGGCAAAGGCACAAGTCTTGGCTGTTGAGGATACACTTGCTTCGCTTGGGATGAAGGATAAAGAGAAGTTATATATCATCAATAAGGCTGATAAAATTACAGATGAACTAGCTCTTGAAAGATTGATAAATGATCTTGGCGAATCGGTAGTAGTTTCGGCTCATACTGGACAAGGTCTTGATGAGTTACTAAATATTATTGAGGAGAAGGTTACCGCTGGCAAGTGTAAGGTCACGGTTCGCTTCTCTGCTGGGGATGGAAAACGTCTGGCTGTAATCAATCAGGTCGGCGTTGTAGGTGATACTGTATATGAAGAGAATGATGTTATTGTATCGGTCGTTCTTGAGAGGGCAGATTACGAGCGCATTAAAAAGATGCCAGGTGAAATGATTGAGGTATAAACTTGGTTTTTCAAAATATATCAATTCAAGAAGTGACTGTAGAGGATATTCCAGAGATGATTGCTCTCTGGAAAGAAACCACTAATCTCTGTTTTTCTGATGATGCTAATTATCTTGAGACTCTTAAGCGTTATCTGAAGCGCAACCCTGGATTGAGCTTTGTTGCGAGAGATGACAGGGATTCACGAATCATTGGGACTCTACTCGCTGGAACTGATGGTATGTATGGTACGTTTAGGCACGTAGTAGTAAGTGAAGAGTATCGTGGTACTGGGATTATTGATGAGCTCTTTCATGCATCATATTCTGGGTTTGCTAGCTATGAGATATCTGAATTCTTTCTTTATGTTTTGGATTGTAATGAGATTGGAATAAAAGCCTTTGTGAAGCGTGGATGGAGTGCCGTGAGTGGCGTAGATATGTTTCATAAGAAAATCTAGAATATTATTCTTGTAACTATTTATAAACAAACTTTTTTACTTTTTCTTGGTGGGGATATGGCATATATTAATATCTTTGATCCAAATAGAGGGGTCTACGTCTATGAATTGACCAAGACCAGAACTGTTATTGGCCGCAAAAGAGCTTTGTCTGATTGCGTGATTAATGATAGTACGGTGTCTAGAGCTCATGTAGAAATTATTCTTCAGGATGATACTTATATTATAAAAGATTTGAAGTCTAGTGCAGGTATGGTCATTAATAAATTCCCTACAGATGTCTTTAAATTGACAGATGGTTTGAACGTCCAGCTAGGGCAGATCGTTATTGAGTTCAAAGAGGGTAAACCTGAGAAGAAGTTCAAAGTAAAGGGAACCGATATGACCCTTGAGCAGATAAAAAAAAGTTACTCATATCTTCCAAGTTCAATTGAAGTACATGGACGTTTTATTGCTGTTGATGCAGCAACTATATTTTATACTGGTGATACGGTGTCTTTTGGTAAGGATGGGGTAAAGCTAATAGTGCCAGAGATGTTGCTCGATGAGTATAATGTTTTAGAGTTAAAGATCGTATGGCCGGGTGGGCAGGAGAGATCTTTTTTTACAGAAGTAGTCGATTTTTCAAAAGAGGAGAAGTGTGTCTATCTCAAGTTTCACAAGGTAGACATAGAAAAGTATAACAGAATCATTCATGATAATGAGTGTTTGGATTGGATCTTACTCCAAGTAGCAGTTGTCTAGTAGTCTAAATAGCTCGATTTTTTTTATGAGTTACTTTATAGGGATTTTGATTTTTTAAAGAGAGTTTGCATTAATGACTAGTAATAAAAATGTTGTTATTCACACCTTTGGGTGTCAGATGAATAAACTTGATAGTGAGTTGGCGGTAGAATCACTCGTTGATAATGGCTATAAAATTGTTGAAGACGAGAATGAAGCAGATATTGTTTTGTTCAATACTTGTTCGGTTAGAGAGCATGCTGAAGAACGTGTCTTGCAGAGGGTGAGACAATTAGATCCTTCAAAGATTATTGGAATAATGGGGTGTCTTGCTCAGCGTCTAGGAGAGGAACTCTTTAAAATACTTCCTAAACACCTAAATATTGTGTGTGGAACTAGAGTGTTCGCAAACATTGCATATATGGTTGATAGGGCTTGTCTTGGTGAGAGGGTTGTAGATACTAGTGAGGATAGCATAATTGCTGCTGGTGCGTTGGGTGCTCATAAGAGGCAACTTCATAAAGGATTTGCTGGCTTTGTCTCTGTTATGAGAGGGTGCAATAACTTCTGTTCATATTGTATTGTCCCTTATGTCAGAGGTAGGGAGACAAGTAGGCCTGTACAAGCAGTAATTGATGAGTGTAAGAGTATGGCTGAGATGGGAGCAAAAGAGATAACCCTTCTTGGGCAGAATGTTGATGCTTATGGTAAAGACATTGGGAGTAGCCTGCCGGAGCTGCTAAGAGCTGTTCATGACGGAGTACCTGAGGTGCTAAGGTGGAGGTTTGTAACTAGTCATCCACGTGATGTTGATGTTGAATTGCTCAAAGCTATGGAGGAGCTTCCTCGTGTTTGTAAGCACTTGCATATGCCTGCTCAATCTGGATCGACCAAGGTTCTATCTGCGATGAAGAGAGGTTATACCCGCGAGATATATGATGAAAAGTTGGAGCTTATCAAGCAGTATGCTCCTGGAACTTTGATTACCAGTGATTTTATTGTGGGCTTTTCTACTGAGACGAATGAGGACTTTGAAGCAACGCTAGATCTATTTAAAAAAGCTGAATTTCAGACTAGCTATATTTTTAAGTATTCACCGAGACCCGGTACTTTTTCAGCAGACAATCTTGAAGATGACGTTCCTGAGGATGTTAAAAAAGAGCGCAACCAGAGATTGCTAAGAGTTCAAGAAGAGATTAGCTCAAAACGAACCGCGTCATTTGTTGGTAAAGAAGTTGAAGTAATGGTTGAGGGACCTACAGCAAGGGACAAAAGTAGGTACTCCGGCAGGACAGATACCAATATGATATGCATATTTGATGCTCCTATGGAGAATCCACGTGACACTATTGGGACACTTATCAAGCTGAAGGTTATTGGGTCTACCCCTCTTACGCTTCAATGTGAGGAAATTTAAAACTTGTTAATAGATATACCTCGATTATTCGGGGTTTATTTATTAGATTTTTTTGGGTTAATTCTTGGCCTTAATAAGGTGTTGATCTTGAATACAAATATAAAGGAGGTGCAATATGATAGCTATAAAAAGTATGAGTAAATGGATACGTTTGAATTAGTGACTACAGTATTGTAAGTCCTGAATTTGCAGTACGAGGTTGTCACTAAATACCTAATTGTTATTTGGAGACGACAATTGTATACTAAAATACAAGAAATTAACAAGAAACCTGAGCCTTTTGAGTTTTATACCGCTGAGGATCTCTGGACTGATCCGCACACATCTGAGATGATGTTACAATACCATCTTAATAATAGTATTGAAGCCGCATCAAGAAATGAAGGGTTTATAAAGAAGTCGGTAGAGTGGATGATCTCAAGGTTTTCACTCGCTGATAATAGCTCTGTATGTGACTTTGGTTGTGCGGTAGGACATTATACTACGGCTCTAGCAAAAAGTGGATCCAAAGTAACCGGGATTGATTTTTCGGAGCGATCGTTGGCTTATGCGAGAACTGTTGCTAATGATGAAGGTTTATCGATAGATTATAGGTGCATGAATTACTTGGATTTCAAGTCCACATCGCTATACGATCTAATAATAATGATAATGTGTGACTATGCTGCTCTTAGTCCTGTTCAGAGACAGAAGATTCTAGGGATATTCCGCGATTCGTTAGAGCAAAATGGTGCCGTGCTCCTCGATGTTTATTCTTTGAAGAGTTTTGAACAGGTGGAAGAGAAGGCCTTATATGAACATAATCAACTCTTTGGATTCTGGTCAAAAGAGGATTATTATGCTTTCGTGAATACCTTCAAGTATGATAAAGAAAAAGTGGCACTCGATAAGTATACTATTTTTGAAGAGAATAGAACAAAGGTAGTGTATAACTGGTTGCAGTACTTCTCTATAGAGTCTATTAGAAGTGAGTTTGAGGAGGCTGGTTTTAAGATTTTAGAGTTTTATAGTAATGTTGCTGGTAAGGAGTACTTTGATGAGTCCTTGGAGATTGCCGTCGTTGCTATAAAGCAGTAGTATGAATTAATATATCCCTCTACAGCGTGTAGAGGGATATATTGATATAAAGAATTACTTTAGATGTCTTCGAGCTGCTCTCTTATGTAGTCTGCTCTTATAATGTCAAGCTCATCTGGTAGGTACTCTACTCCATGTCTACACTGTAGGTGTGCTTCTTGGGAGAAGAGGAAGATATCGTTGAGCTTTTCAAGGTTTAAATTTTCTATTATCCCGAGATTTATACCGAGTCTGAGGCTAGATAAATGATCCATAGCTTCGGTACTTGGGAGAATCCTCGCACTCTGGAGTATAGCAAATGAACGCTCAATCCTGTCCTCTAACCTTACTCTGTCATCTTGGAGTAGCTTTGCTCTAGCCTTATTTTCATAGCCAGCAAGTTCCTCTATAACAGCAATTAGATCATTGAGAATTTCGATCTCAGAACGTCCGAGTGTTATCTGGTTTGATATTTGATAGATATCACTTAGTGCCTCTGTACCTTCTCCGTAAAAACCTCGAATAGCAAGACGAAGGTCTTGGATTGCTCTAAAAGCTTTTTCAATATGACCGGTCATTACAAGGGCAGGGAGGTGGATCATTACCGATACTCTCATACCAGTACCTGCATTTGTCGGACATGAAGTGAGGTAGCCGAAATCTTCGTTATAAGCATACTTTAATACTGAAGCAAAGGCGGTATCAAGCTTGTCAAGTCTGTCGTAGGTTTCACGTAGACCAAATCCACCACTGAGTGACTGTAGCCTGAGGTGATCTTCCTCATTTATCATTATTGAAATATTCTCTGCTTCGTCAAGGGCTACACCGCAGGTATCTCTCATATCCATCAACTCATGGCTTGCGAGGTGTCTTTCTACGAATAACTGGCAATGGAGGTCGTCAAGTCTTGTTGTATCAATGAATTCAAGCCCCTTGCACCCTTCAACAGTCTGTATTGCTGTCTGTATTGCATCGATAACACTTTTTCTGCCAAATCTGTCCAATTTTGGAATAAAATTAAAGCGATTTATGTTTCTTGCTAGTCTGACTCTGTTGGAAATGATAATACCATTAATATCATTGTCTTCTACGTCGAGCCACGCACCACGCCTCTTTGCAATACCGTTTATATCCATATATTTAAAGACCTTATTGGTTATTTGAAAACAAATATTAGTGTAGAGTACTAAAAAAATCAAGCGATATAGAAGGCTATAAAATATGTGTTGCCTATAAGCTATTGAAAATTAATGGGAAATAAATATCATTCTTATATATACTTGATTATTAGCAACTATTGTTATATAGAATAATAGATTTTTCATCAAAAAGCAAGAGGATTCAATAATGTTCACTGGACTTGTTCACTCTTTAGGAACCCTTATCGCCTCTACCCCATTAGCTGGTGGCGCAAGGGAGCTCTCAGTAGATATTAAAGGTTTGGGATTTACGCCAGAAATTGGTGCGTCCATAGCATTAAATGGTGTTTGTCAGACTGTTACAGCGGTTAAAGGGTCTATTGCTACTTTTTGTGCAGTGGAGGAGACGGTAAAGCGCTCAACTCTAGGTAGGCTTACAAAGGGAAGTATATTAAACCTCGAGCCTTCGTTACGGGTTGGTGATAGTCTTGATGGGCACTTTGTGCTTGGTCATGTGGACGCGGTAAGTAGAGTTTCTGAAATAACTAGGGCTGGCAGCTCTGAAATATGGTATTTTACAATGCCTGGAAATCTCAAGCAGATGTTTGCAGAGAAGGGGTCAATTACTATTGATGGCACGTCACTAACCATTGCTGCCGTATTTGAGGATACTTTTTCTGTTAGTCTTATTCCTCTCACCATTGCTTCTACAAGAATGAAATACTTAGGGGTAGGTGATGAGGTAAATCTTGAAGTAGATGTGTTGGCAAGGTATATCTCTAGGCAGTTGAGTTGTGGTTTCAGTAGCAATATAACTGAAAGTAAGAAACTTGATAATGACTTTTTGGCGGAGAATGGGTTTATTTAATGAATAGTAAAGATGAAATTTATATTATACTTGGGCCGACTGCTTCTGGGAAAGAGTCGGTTGCTTTTACTATTGCCCCTCAGATTGGGGGAGAAATAATATCTGTAGATTCGATGAAGATTTATAAGACTCTGGATATTGGAACAGCCAAGGCTACTTCTCAGATGCAACAAGAAGTACCGCATCATTGTCTGGATATGATAGAACCTACATTCTCTGAGTTCTCTGTTGGCGAATATGTTCAGGCAGCTGATTCAGCTATTACTGATATAATTTCTCGGGGTAAGAAGCCTCTGCTTTCAGGTGGAACTGCGCTATACTATAAAGGTATTCTTGAAGGTATATTTGAATCTCCTCCAAAGGATCTGGCTCTACGTGAGGAACTTGAAGAGTATGCTAAAAATAATGGGAATGAAGCTCTTCATGAACGTTTAGTAAAACTTGACCCAGTATCAGCTCAGAAATATCATCCCAATGATCTAAGAAGGGTAGTAAGAGCTCTAGAAGTTATTACACTTACAGGAGAACCGGTCAGTGCGAATCGGAATCAATGGAGTGGTTTTCATTCTGATGAAGGATATTTTCAGGGAGAGTTACGTTATAAGTTTAGAATGGTAATGCTTGACTGGGAGCGTCCGGTGCTTTATAAACGTATCGAGAATAGGGTCGATATGATGCTAGAAAAAGGCCTTTTAAAAGAGGCTGAATATGTCTACAATAACCGTGAGCACTTTGCCAGTACACCGTTACAAGCAGTAGGGTATAAAGAATTCTTCCCATTCTTTGCTGGTGAGGAGGATCTTGAAACTGCGGTAGATACCTTGAAGATGAATTCAAGGCATCTAGCCAAGAGTCAGTGCACATGGTTTAGAAAATTTCCGTGCCAAAGAATCGCTCTTACTGAGGATATGAGTAAAGACTCTATAGTCACTTCTATCTCCGAAATATTGACATATCAGTAAGGATGCTCCTTTGAACAGGTTTTGGCTCTGTGTAAACCCCGTTATTTAGTGAGGCTTCACGTCTAATATATTTCTTTAGAGATTTTTTGTAAAATGCTAGGCCTAGGCCTGCTTTTTTTGGGGATACCTTTGCCTTGCCAAAATAGCCGCCTGTGCCATTGAAGAATGGCTCTTTCTTGAGTAGTATCTTTGAGAAGCCATACTCTACATGGATAAAGTCTGTGATTCCTGAGATTGCAAGGGATGCTTCTGAAAGAGCTGCTGTCTCGCCTACCAATACACCCAAGTGGAGTTTTATATTATTCTTCTCAGCAAGTTTGATAAGTTCAATTACACCTGTGAATCCTCCGTTCTTACCAAGTCTAACGTTCCATACACTTGCTGCTCCAAGTTCTACAAGGCGCTCTGCATCTTCATAAGAACAGAGTGATTCATCTGCCATAATGTCAACGCTTAGAGTCTTATTTAGAATTGCCATCTCTTCTACGCTTTTGACAGGTTCTTCAAATATATCAACACCGAGATTCTGAAGTTCAGGAATAATTCGTACCGCTTCCTCAAATGACCAGCCTTGATTGGTGTCTACTCTCAGCGAGGCCTTCTTCCCAATAATCTTTCGGGCTATGGATACTTTTTCTAGATCATTACCAAGTCCTGTCTTTACTTTGAAATCCTTGAACATCAAAAACTTGAAGAGTATTGCTTTCTTTTTAATAGATTTTTCAGTACTCCCGCCTAGTGGTGCTGTTAGTCTAGGTGTAGCTTGAGGGAACCCTAGGAGTTCTGGTATTCTGAGTCCTCTAGTCAATGCCGCTGCATCATGAATGGCAATATCTAGTGCTCCGTATGAGGCTAGTTTGCGGAGTTTACTCGCTTCTTTATAGAGTGGAAGTAGTTGTTCATGGATTGGTTTACTGAAGGAAAACTCAATATCCATGATCTTCGGCATCCAGAACTCTGTAATGTCTGTCCAGATACTGTCAAGCGTCTCACCTGTAAGGTACTCACGGGCAATAGCTTCACCATATCCTACAGCTCCCTTTTCAGTCCTAACTTCAATAATTATATTATCCGCTTGTTTCCTTTGAGCATTTGCATGGGTGAAAGAAAATCGGAAGGGGATAGATACTTGGTACAAATTTATCTGAATAATACGCATTTACCAAACCTTTACTATTGTTGATCCTGGGTAGTAGAACTTGATTATTTCATCAAAGCTCTCGCCTTCTTTAGCTAAATACATTGCACCGTACTGGCACATACCAACACCGTGACCAAATCCTCGACCTTCGAATGTTAGATTTTGACCGGTGCTATCAGTTGAAACATTGAAGAATGTGCTGGCTAGTTCGTTCTTTCCTGCTCCTAGAGCTATACGGAATTTATTTGCGGGAATTGTCTGGACAACGCCGTTATCCATGAAGAGTCTGACATAGTATACGCGTCCAATTGTTTGTAATTGTCTCTTGTTTTCATCTAAAATTTCTATACGTATAATACGACCATTACTAACTCCTCCCTTACTTAGTCTTGTTGAGAGAGTTGGCTTGCTAATGGTAAAGCGCCACTTTAAACTCTCAGGACCATGTGGGCATTCTTTCCCTGAGAGGGGAGTTATATCGCTATCAGAAAAGATGTATTTTGCCTTTGCTGTAGCACCGCCACAATCACTATGGAAGTAAGTTGGGAATAACCTAAAGTTGTCTGTAACAATAAGACCTGTGGTAGAATTCACCGCCATGCGTGAGCGTGGGTCAGCTTCTTTTGATGGTACCCACATCTGACTCCTGACGTCTGCATATACATCGTATGGCTGCTTGGTTCGTGCTTTTACTTGATACAAGGCATAAGTTCTTGCTGCAAGTGCTTGGGCTTTTAATGCTTCTGGTGGGAATGATAGTGGCATCTCACTAGGAAGTACTCCAATGAGGTAACGCTCTATCGGAAGCTTTACTACAACTTGTAAAACTCCTGACTTTGATCGGCTGAAGTGGAAACTTCCTGGGAAGTTTTTCGTTATTGTTTTGCCATTTATGTCGACGTAACGTATGCTGAGTTGGGTATTGCCTATGGGAGAAATTTGAGCTTCTTCATACGAATTTACTCCGAGCTTGATTCCGTTCGCTACTGCAGATACCTTGATGCTAACTGCGTTACTGCCACCGCCAGTTTGGAGTCTGCCGTCAAGCTCTTTTACCTTGAGTTTGTAGGCACCACTTACGATAAGATCCACACTGCTCTTTGACTCAAGTGCAAGTACTCTGATATTTGATTCACCTTCAAGCTTTTCTGGGTAGATTGCCAGTTGGCGTTGCGATTTACTCGGTTGCTCTTTGCAACCTGCAAAAATAAGGACGAATAAGGCTATACTTAGAATAAGCACCCGTAGAGCATACTTGAGAATCATTATTAAATCTCTCCTCTTTCTTTACGCTCTTGTTTGCTAGGTGGGTTTACACTTGCAATTGCCATGAATAGTGGAAACTCTCTGGTGATGCCATCCGCACCTGTTTTGGGTATAGTGAAAGGGGTATGGAAGGTGACTGAGAAGAAACCCAAGCTTTCGAGTAGTTTTTTAATCTCATCTCTATCGAACCCGTGCTGTGTAATAAATGGATCGTTGTTGTGGAAAGAACCGTCCTCTTTGTCAAGGTCTACTAGGCAGATAACTCCATCATCTTTTAGTAGGAGCTTTAGCTCTCTTATTGCACTTGCTGGGCTGTCTAAATGGTGTAGAACCATTGAACTGGTAATAAGGTCAAACTTTTTACTTTTTAGGGTATGTATCTCATGATCAATATCGAGCTGCAGTGCTTCGATATTGAGAATATTATTCTCTGTAATTTTATTTTTGAGCATACAGATCATTTCTTTGGAGCCATCTACAGCTGTGACACTGCGTACGTAGTGGCTGAGTAAGAATGATAGCTGTCCAGTGCCACACCCAAAATCAAGGAGTGAGGTCTCGTTCTTTTCAAGCTTAATCTTGTCTTTTATATGCTCAGCTATTACCTCACTACGCTTCAAGCGCATTGTAGATTCGTCCCAAGTAGCTGCTTTCTTGTTGAAATCATGAAATTTTCTATCCATATTAGAACCCTTCTTTATCATAATTGCTGGCTGCTAGCTGTCCTTTTGGAGCTAATTTTCGCCCTTGTGGTGTCTTGCTGACATAGCCTTCTCGTATCAAATATGGCTCGTAAACATTCTCAAGGGTATCATCTTCTTCGCCTACGCTCATGGCTATAGTCTTTAGTCCTACCGGTCCACCGTTATGTCTGAACAAGCATTCAAGGTATCTTCTGTCCATATCTGTTAGCCCATTCTCGTCTACCCCTAGCATCGCCAAGCCAATACAGGCAAACTCCTTGTTGATTATTCCGTCACCTTTGACATCAGCTACATCTCTGACTCTGGAAAGGAATCTATTGGCAATACGTGGTGTCCCTCGGCATCTACGGGCTATTTCTGTCGCGCCTTCCTCATCGATGCCAATATTTAAAATACTTGAAGAGCGGTGAAGGATTTCGGTCAGACAATCAGGAGTGTAATACTCCAAACGTTCTTGAATACCGAATCTTGCTCTGAACGGAGCAGTAAGTAGTCCGGCTCTGGTCGTTGCACCTATGAGTGTGAAGCGGGGTATGCTAAGGTGTACACTCTTGGCGTATAATCCTGACTCCATTACTACATCGATAGCCCAGTCCTCCATCGCTGAGTAGAGATATTCTTCTACTACTGCAGAAAGTCTGTGGATCTCATCAATAAAAAGTATCTCTCCTTCTTGTAGACCTGTAAGTAATCCTGCTAGATCTGCAGGACGTTCTAGTGCAGGTCCTGAGGTGACTCGCATCTCTGTCGCCATTTCAGAGCTAATAATACCAGCAAGTGTGGTCTTGCCGAGTCCAGGAGGTCCAGAGAATAGAATGTGGTCTAAAGGTTCGCCGCGTTTTCTAGCTGCACTAATGTAGATATTAAGGTTCTCTTTTATCTGGCTCTGACCCGGAAAGTCTGCAAAGACCTTTGGTCTGAGCTGATTTTCATAGGCTACATCCTTCTTGCCGGTGTCGAAAGCTTCCATTAATTTTCCTTGCTCTTGGGCTATTTATTAATATGATAACTATTTGTTAGTCATTATATATTATATGATGTGAAATTAAAATGATTTTACATATATTTTTGTCGGTTTCAAGCTCTCTTTTACGATTGGAGTTGACAGAGAGAAGTAAAAGTGTAAAATCCCTAAATATTAAAGTGGGCTTTTAGGTCGTTATTACTGATATTTCTAGTATGAAGTGAATATTTTATGAGTGAAATTGAAGACGATATCACGCAAGATGAAGAGAGCGGTGCTGCTATAAACGGAGCAGATGATATTGCACAAGCTTCTGGAGGGTTTCAGAGTAATAGTGGTGATGAAGAGCTCATTACTCCTGATGAAGAAGACGCTAGTGATAATGGTGATGTGGATAGTGCTGAAACTACCGGAGAAGAAGTTGTTGATAGTGATGGCAGCGGTGCTGGAGAAGATACTTCTGTGAGTGTAGGTGATGCTGAAGATGATGAACTCGGTGTTGGTAGTTCGGTAAGTCTTGAGAGTGGTGAGTCTGGGGACGCTGACGAAGCTGAAGTAAATGAGGAAGACGATGACTTTGAGTTGAGCGGTGATGAAGGTTTTGCTATGCCGCTTGTACAGGTGGTTGAAGCTATTCTCTTTGCGGCTGACGAAGCGGTAGGTATTGAAAAGATTGCAAAAGCTGCAGGAAAGCGTATAAGGCGTGAGGCTGTTGTTGAAGCAATAAATGAATTACAGAAAATCTATCAGGAATCAGAAAGAGCCTTTGAAATTGTTGAAGTAGCTGAGAAATTTCAGATGTTGACAAGGGCTGAATTTTCCCGCAATGTTCAGGCTTTCTATGGAAAAAAAGCGATAAAAGAAGAGAAAGATAAGAAGATTAGCCCTGTTGCTCTAGATACTCTTGCGATAATAGCTTATAAACAGCCGGTAACTAGGGCCGAGGTTGAGGCGGTAAGAGGGGTAGGGTGTGGGCAGGTCATGAGGCAGCTCATGGAGCGTGGTAGTATAAGACCGGTGGGTAAAAAGATGGATGTGATCGGTTATCCACTCCTTTACGGCACAACAGACCAGTTTTTGAAGGAATTTGGTCTGGCTTCACTGGATATTCTACCTATGGCTGCTGAACTTAGACGCTTGACAAAGGTCGAGCTACCCAAGCCAGAGGTGGTTGAGGGTGAAGGGGAAAGTGCTGGCAAAGACGAAGAACTTGATAATAAACTTGAAGGTGCAGTTGTAATTGAAAGTAATGCAGAATCAGAAGTTGAAACAAGCGAAGAAGATGTTCAGATAATTACTACTGATAATGCAGACTTAGATGATAGAGAGGATATTTAATTTTGGATAAAACTGGCTTTATTCACTCTATAAATCCGGTATTTGTTCATATCGGATCTTTACAAATTCGTTATTATGGGCTGATATTTGCAATATCTTTAGTGATTGCTTTCTTCTTTTGGAAGTGGCAGATGAGACGTGGTGGATATGATCAGAAAGTTGCTGATAACTTTCTTATATACGGAGTGATAGGGACTATTGTAGGAGCTAGGCTTGGACATTGCATATTCTATGACTGGCATATTTATAAGCGTGATTTGATATCCATACTGTATTTTTGGCGTGGTGGACTTGCTTCGCATGGGGCGACTATCGGTATCATACTCTCTATATTTGTATACTCAAGAGTCTATAAACTTCGCTTTATTGAAATGATGGATAGATTTACCTTTTGTGCTGCTATTGGTGCAGCAGGGGTAAGGCTGGGTAATTTCTTCAATTCAGGTATTGTTGGTCGTGAGACAGATATGCCGTGGGGTGTGAGATTTTTATACTATGATCGTGGGGCCGTGTTACGTCATCCTTCGCAATTATATGAATTCGTGATGGGATTGTTTGTTCTTGCTGTATTGCTAATTGTGGATAAAAAATTTGAAGGAGAGAAGCGGCCACTAGGGTTACTTCTTGGAGTATTCCTATCTCTATACTTCTTACTAAGATTTTTTGTCGAGTTCTTCAAGGAGTATCAGACAGAACTTGTACAACAACAGGCGCTTACTATGGGACAGTATCTATCTCTTGTGCCATTTGGTGCAGGCGTTGCCTTTGTTGTTTGGTCGCTTTACAAAAGAAAACTTGAACGTTAGTATTTATTAAATTATTTTGATGTACTATAAAATTACTCTTCTTATATGAGGACTGTTATCATGAATAAAAAGTACTGTAGCTTCATTGCGTTTGTAATGGCTCTAGTTATATTGTTATCTTCTGCTAGTTCGTATGCTGTTGAGAAAAAAGCTGTTGGACAGAAAAAGCTTACTGCTAGTGAAGTAGATGCTGCGTTCGATCAGGTCTTCTCTATACAGAAGAAGATTAAGCGTATGAAGGCAAAGGTTATTACTGAGAAGTCTGGTGGTATATTTAAAAATGCTAAGGCCAGCGAAGCGTTTGTATTCGCTCAGATGCCGGATAAACTGTTATTCATTGATAAGGGCATCGATGGTAAATCTGTACCTGAAAATAAGTATGCTATTATCCTGATTGATGGTACTTTTCTCTGGGATGTGAAGCCTATTGATAGCGATGGTGTACGTGAAGCTGAACAGATAGATATGAAGAGCGCTGGAAATAAGGATATAAATATTGCTGCTCTACTTATTGGTGCAGATGTTGCTAGTGGTAAGGAGCTAAGAGACTACTATGATATTGAGGGTAGCTTAGAGAAGTTTGATGATGGAACAAAGAGTTATCACTTTGTACTCAAGACTGCAGAAGGACGTGAGGTCCGAAATCGTAAAGAAATTGTGGACATGTGGATAGAAGTTGGTGGAGTAATACCATGGAAGATAAAGTCTGTAAGAATGAGTCCTAAGATAAATCCACTAAACCCTGATGCGCCAGCAAAGATGAAGAAGACTTCTTCTGTAAAATATATCACTGATATTGAGACGAATTTGAGTAAAAACCCTCTTGCTGAATTTCCTAAGTCACAGTTCTACTTTGGTACAATTCTTAAAAATAACCCTGGAATCAAAGTTGTAGATTCTAAAGGGTTCGATATTGATAATGAAGAGCTAAAAAAAGATCTTGAGGCAGCGAAGAAACGTCTGTAATTATACTTTTTGTATTTAAGTTATGTGTTCTTTTTTATAAGCTTTTTTTGTTATGAAATTTCTTTCTTTTAGGCTGAAAGTGATAAGGTTCATTATTTATGCAAGAACTATTGAGTGATTTGATTAGAAGATACCCTAGGCTTTGTGTCTGTGAAGAGAGTATTATGCAGGCATATTGTACGATTCGGGATTCGTATAGTAATAGTGGTAAGTTACTGATGTGCGGCAATGGTGGAAGTAGTGCTGATGCTGACCATTGGAGTAGCGAGCTGCTCAAGGGGTTTGTTAAGAAGAGAGAACTCTCTGAAAAAGCGAAAGAAGGACTTTCTCCAGAGCTTGCTTCTGGTATTCAACAGGCTCTTCCTGCTAT
Organism: Planctomycetota bacterium; assembly: GCA_965140405.1. Taxonomy (GTDB): domain Bacteria; phylum Planctomycetota; class SZUA-567; order SZUA-567; family SZUA-567. The sequence goes on along the minus strand of OZ223208.1, from coordinate 2,539,411 downwards.
ATCTTTAGGTAATTTTTCCTCACTAAATAGTGCTTTTCTAAATGATGTAAATGGTGAGTTTAGTTTTGCTCAACTTGTTCAAGGTCTTGGAGTTAAGGGTGATGTATTAGTGGGAATTAGTACTTCTGGTAAGGCGAAAAATGTCTACTATGCTTTTGAGTTAGCTGCTTCAAAAGGGATAGAGAGGATCGCGCTTACTGGAGAGAATAAAAGCCGTCTATCTGAACTTGCTAGTGTTGCGATACATGTGCCTGAGACTGAAACATACAAGGTTCAGGAGTTACACCTACCAATTTATCACTCTATCTGCCTGATGCTTGAGGAGTACTTCTTCGGCGAGGATAAATAGCAAGAGGTTTTGCGCTTATTGCGCATTACTAGCTATTTAAGGGGTTTGCTTAGCGGCAAACCTTTTTTTTAGTCTATTGTTGTCTTGGTTTTTTTGGATATAATCTTAATATTAATAATTTTATTTATATAACTTTTTTTAAATCTTGGAGAAAAATTTGGAACTACAACGTATTGATGACCTTCGCAACATCGCAATTATTGCCCACGTCGACCATGGTAAGACGACCCTTGTTGATGCTCTATTACGCCAGACAGACGTATTCAGAGATAACCAGGACGTTGCGGAGTGCGTAATGGACTCGAACGATATTGAGCGTGAAAGAGGGATTACCATCTTCTCGAAGAATGCTTCTATCATGTTTAAAGGCACAAAGATAAACATTATTGATACCCCTGGGCACGCGGACTTCGGAGGAGAGGTAGAGAGAGTCTTGAAAATGTCTGATGGTGCTTTACTTCTTGTGGATGCATTTGAAGGTCCTATGCCACAGACAAGATTTGTATTGAAAAAAGCACTAGAAACAGGGCTAAAGGTATTGGTTGTTATCAATAAGATTGATAGACCTGAAGAGAGAGCCGAAGCGGTACTTGATGAAGTATTCGATCTTTTTGTTGAGCTAGAAGCGAATGAAGATCAGCTTGATTTCCCTGTTATTTATGCTTCTGGAAGATCTGGTTTTGCTAAGAGAGAGATGGAAGATGAATCTGATAACTGTCTGCCTCTTCTCGATGCTGTAATTGAAAGCATTCCTGCTCCTTTAGTAGATAGACTTGGACCTTTTTTGATGCAGGTAGCGTCTATAGAATATAGTGAGTATGTCGGTCGTATTGCTATCGGTAGGGTATTTAGAGGTAGTGTCGTTGAGAAGCAGGATATAACCTTGATAAAGGGTGATGGCACGCATCAGAAAGTACGTGTGGAATCTTTACGTATATATGATGGAATTGGCAAGAAAGAGGTACGTCGTGTTGAGGCAGGAGATATTGCTATTATCACCGGAGCTCCAAAAGTTGATATCTACGATACTATCTGCGATGAAGAGTACCCAGAGCAGATGGAAGCAGTCGCAATTGATGAGCCGACTCTGACGATGGAGTTCCGTGCGAATGATTCACCGTTTTCGGGTCAAGAGGGTAAGTATGTAACTAGTCGACACCTCGACGCTCGTCTAAAACGTGAATTACTAAGTAATGTTGCTCTACGTGTTCAGACTGTGGGAGAGTGTTTTCATGTATCTGGACGTGGGCTTTTGCACTTGGGTATCCTTATTGAAAACATGAGACGTGAAGGATATGAGTTTGCTGTTGGTAAACCTCACGTTATATTTCAGGAGGAGAATGGCAAGAAGATGGAGCCTGTAGAGGAGTTGACTATCGACGTGCCTGAAGAGTCTGCTGGTAAGGTTATGGAGATTACGGGTAACCGTAAAGCTGTGCTTGAGAAGACTGAAATGCGTGGCACAAGGTTGCATATGGTGCTGACTATACCTAGTCGCGGACTTATCGGTATGAGAACTAGACTGCTGAATGCGACAAAGGGTGAAGCTGTAATGAACCATGTAATCAAAGGGTATGAAGAGTTTAAAGGTGAAGTTCCTAGACGACCTCAGGGTGTGCTTATTAGTTCGGATAAAGGACCTAGTACTCCATATGCGCTTGATGCACTGCAACAGAGAGGTGTTTTCTTTATTGCACCAGGTGTAAATGTATATGAAGGTATGATCTGTGGTGAGAACAGTAAAGATAACGATTTAGTTGTCAATGTCTGTAAAGCAAAGAAGATTACCAATGTTCGCTCAGCTGGTAGTGATAAGAATATGGAGATAGCTCCACCTAAAATATTCTCGCTTGAGGCTGCTCTTGAGTATATAGAAGATGACGAACTTCTAGAAGTAACACCTGAGACCTTACGTATGCGTAAACGTATCTTGGGTGAATCAAAGAGGAAACAGGAAGCTAGGAAGGCGTAACTGTCTAACTATTTGCTGTTATATTGAACGTAAGATTTAATGGGTATAATCTTTATCTCTTGTGATGATGATTATGCCCATTTTATTTTTAACTAGTATAAGACAAGTTAATATTGTGTCTTTTAACCGGAGATTTTGAGTGAAATCAATACTCTTGTTTATTGCTATTGCTATTGGGCTTTTATGTCCGCAATTAGCGGTATTCTCAGATTATATTCGTATAACTGTAATGATCATGCTTGTGCAGGGCTTTCTTGTAGTAAAGCTCAATAAGGACATGTTTTCTAAAGAGGTGCTTTATGTCCTTTTAGCAAATCTTATCATCCCTATACCGGTATTTCTTTTGGTACGATTTATTGGTGATAGGCAGGCTGAGGCCGCATTCCTTATTGCTGCTGCTCCAGCAGCTGTCGCGTCTCCTATTGTTATTGAGTTTATTAAAAAACGCACAGATTTTGTCGCACTTGCTATAGTAGCAACAAATATAGCTACTGTAGTAACTTTACCAATTGCGATTCCACTAATTTCTGAACCGAGAGATGTTGGTGAAACTGAGAGTGAGTATGCGATCATTTTGTCAGTGATAACAACTATTCTTATACCTCTCGCTATAGCGATGGGTATAAGAATAGTTGGAGGAAAATTACTGCGATCTGCTGTATGGACAAAGAAATTCACTGTCTATATATGGCTATCTGCTATTATTCTTGCCTGCGCAAAAGCAAGAAATTTTGTACAGGAGAATGAGGTTCCACATGATATGTTCATCAGTATGTTTATTATCAGTGGAATACTTTGTTTTATAAACTTTGGACTTGGATATATTCTAGGAGGAAAGAAGTTTGCTCGAGAGAGTAGTCAATCTCTTGGACAGAAGAATACTATGTTCGCTGTCTGGGTTGGGCTGACATTTTTAAATCCTATCTCTGTAATCGCCCCGGTTGCTTATATCATTTTTCAAAATATCTATAATGCATCACAGATTTTTGTATTTGAGTGGCAGGAGAAGAGAAAAGTTAAGTAGATTACATGTATTCTGAGTTTCTTCCTCATGGAGAAGTTGATGAAGACTATTATTATTCTTATAGCTATCGCTCTAGGTTTGAGCTTTCCTGTTCTCAGCGGGCTCTCTTGGCTTATTAGACCAGCGGTTATGCTTCTGTTATTCTTTGGTTTCCTTGTCATAAAGTTTGAGAAGGAGATGCTTTCAAAGGAACTCTTTTTTATCGTTGCTGCAAACCTGATATTACCTTTCCCCATATACCTTATTACTAAGCAATTTGGTAATGATGTCTCACAAGCTGCATTTTTGGTGGCCGCAACTCCCACTGGTGTTGCTGTGCCTGTAGTAATTGAATTTTTGCACAAGAAAACCCACTTCGCTGCTATGGGTGTGCTCATGACTAATGTTGTTATGGCTGTGGCTCTGCCGATAGCTTTGCCGGTAATCTCAAACTATGATGGTGATATAGGTGTATACCATACGGTGTCTAGCATCTGCTTTACTGTCTTTACTCCTCTTGTTGCCTCAATTATTTTAAGAAAATTTGGTGGCTCTATATATTCTACTGCTATTAGGTTAAAAGTAGTTAGTCTGTATATTTGGGCGTTTGCAATATTGCTTGCTTGTGCTGAAGCTAGTCACTTTACAGTGGAGTATAATATATCTAGTGATATTCTCTTTGATACTGGTTATGTTGTTCTCGGTGTATGTGCGGTGAACTTTATAGTTGGGTATCTTATCGGAGGAAAGAAGTATGCAAGAGAGAGCGGGCAGGTGCTTGGTCAAAAAAATACAATCTTCTCTGTCTGGATTGGGATAACTTTTTTAAACCCTGTATCGGCTATTGGCCCTGTATGCTATATAGTCATACAAAATATCTATAATTGTATTCAGATTTCTATTCATGATTATCTAATAAAGAGAGATAAATAACTAATACATAACAGAATACAGGTACGAAAAAAATTGTATTTACACTGTATTACGCGGTATATTACTTGACTTTGTTGAGTAATGGTATACAATTGATAAGATTAAAAATAAATATATACTGATAATTAAGGAGAGTTGGAGTGAGTACTCAAGTTGCATACCAAAAATGTATAAACCCTATATGTCTTGCTACTTATGATATAATGCAAATTTTACCGAAATGCCCTGTATGTGGAGAATTGCTAGATGTAGAGTATGACTGGGATAGAGTAGAACTCCCAAGTAAACTCTCAGAACTGGGTGATTTTGCTACCCCTGCAAATGGTCTAGGTGGAGTTAGTGGAGTATGGAGATACTCTAGACTAATGCCTTTTGCCCCTGAGGATAAGAGGGCTACTATTGGTGAAGGTCATACGCAGCTCCGCTTCTCTCCAACTGTAGCGGGCTATACAGGTGTAAAGAATCTGTTTCTACAGTATGAAGGTTTGAATCCATCTGGGTCGTTCAAGGATAATGGGATGGCTGGTGCATTTACTCATGCTAAGATGGTTGGTGCTAAAGTTGCTGCTTGTGCGTCTACTGGTAATACTTCAGCTAGTATGGCTGCATTTGCTGCTGCTAATGGACCAATGAAATCTATTATCTTTATCGGTGATGGTAAAGTCGCTTACGGTAAGCTTTCTCAGGCGCTTGATTATGGTGCGCTTACCCTATTGATTAAAGGTGATTTTGATGATGCTATGGCAAGGGTACAAGAGGTATGTCCTCAAGAAGGTATTTATCTTGTGAATTCAGTAAATCCATTCAGGCTTGAAGGTCAGAAAACTATCATGTTCAGAGTCCTGGAAGGATTTGGTTGGAATATTCCTGATTGGATAGTTGTGCCGGGTGGTAACCTTGGAAATAGTAGTGCTTTTGGTAAGGCATTTATCGAATTGTATAAACTCGGATTAATTGACAAGATGCCTCGCATCGCTGTTATTAACTCTGAGGGTGCGCCTACTCTGAATAATCTCGTCAACAAGCGTCACCTAACTTGGAATGGTGGAGATGTTGACAAAAATATTATTCGTGAGTACTACCGTTACCTTGATAGAAACAATGAGCGTGCAAATACTATTGCTTCTGCTATTGAGATTAATAGACCCGTAAACCTTAAAAAGTGTTTAAGAGCTCTAGATGCGACAAATGGTGTGGCAAGAGCGGTAAGTGATCAGCAGATTGTTGATGCTAAGGCGTGGGTTGCAAGGGAAGGGCTTGGGTGCGAGCCTGCTAGTGCAGCAAGTGTTGCCGGAGCCAAGATGCTTGTCGAAGAAGGTGTCATTGATAAAGATGAGACGGTTGCTTGTATCCTAACCGGACACCAGCTCAAGGATCCTCATGCGACTGTTGCCTACCATAGTTATTCTGAAGAAGCTCTAAAGAAGCAGTATGGTTGCTACGGTATCACTACAAGTGAGTTTGGGAATAAACCAATCTCTGTTGCTAATAATCTCGGGCAGATTGTCGACGCGATTAGAAACAATGCGTAGAATTTTGATTTACTAAAATCTATAAATAAGAGGTGTATAGAGATGAATAAGAATCTTGTGATAAGTGGGGCTGCTGGACGTATGGGACGTAGGCTCATGGTTCTCTCTTCTAAGGAAGATGGGTTGGATCTGGTAGGAGCAATTGACTATCCTCAGCACCCTCGTATTGGTGAGAAGATATCTTTGATTGAGCCTGAATTGGTTGAATCAGAAGTAATTTTAGCTAAGTGTTTGGATGTCGATGCTGATGTGATGATTGATTTTTCACTACCTGAAGGTACTGAGAAAAGAATACCTGAAGCGGTTGATAAGAAGGTAGCAATGGTTATTGGTACTACTGGCATGTCTAAAGAGCAAGAAGAACAGGTGCTGGAGGCGTCAACGTATATTCCGATAATTCACGCATCAAACTATTCGCTCGGAGTTAATTTGCTACTAAAAGTCGCTGCAGAGGTTGCAAAAGTACTCGGTAGTGACTTTGATATTGAGATAACTGAAGCACATCATAATCAGAAGGTAGATTCGCCTAGTGGTACTGCAATTGCTCTAGCTAAGAGTATATGCGCGTCTACTGGCAGAGACGTTGATAGTGATCTTGTGCACGGAAGAGAAGGGCGTCCAGGTAAGAGGACTAAGAAAGAGATCGGTATGCATGCGATACGCATGGGGTCTGTTGTTGGTGATCATAGCGTCTTCTACGGAAGTGACTTTGAGATAATTGAGATAGCACATAGAGCACAGACTAGAGATGTTTTCGCTGCTGGGGCAATAAGAGCTGCAAAGTGGCTCTGTGGTAAAAAACCTGGAATGTATACTATGGAAGATGTGCTCTTTGGGTAGTCTTCTATCTTTTAGTATTTGCATTCAAAGGTGTTAAAAGTGAAGAATAAGAGAATTGTTATAAGTGGTGCTACAGGTCGTATGGGTCGCAGACTTATGGTGCTCTCATCTAATGATGATGACATGGATATTGTTGGTGCTATTGGCTATCTTGGGCATCCTCGCATTGGTGAGAGTATATCATTGATTGAGCCAGAGGTTGGTGCTTCTGATGTTGTACTATCAGATTCTCTTGATGTTTCAGCAGATGTAATGATTGATTTTTCACTGCCAGAAGGTACTGAGAAGAGAGTGTCTGAAGCTATCAACAATAATGTTGCAATGGTCATTGGCACTACAGGTATGTCTCAAGATCAAGAAGCTCAGGTATTACTGGCTTCAAAGCATATACCGATCATTTATGCTGCCAACTATTCGTTAGGGGTGAGTCTCCTTTTGAAAGTAGCAGCAGAGGTAGCAAAAGCACTAGGGCGTGATTTTGATATTGAGATAACAGAAGCTCACCATAATCAGAAAGTAGATTCTCCTAGTGGTACAGCTGTTGCATTAGCTAAAAGTATTTGTTATGCTACCGGTAGGGACATTGATAATGATCTTGTAAACGGACGGGTTGGTCGGTCTGGTATGAGAACCAAAGATGAGATCGGTATGCATGCGATTCGTATGGGGTCTGTTATTGGTGATCATAGTGTTTTTTATGGAAGTGACTTTGAAATAATTGAAATAGCACATAGAGCTCAATCTAGAGATGGTTTGGCTGCAGGTGCTGTAAGAGCTGCAAAATGGCTCTGTGGAAAAGAACCTGGAATGTACACAATGGAAGATGTACTCTTCAGGTAGAATTATATTTATTAACTTTTGGTTTTTTATATATTGAGAGAGCAGGAGACTGGTTATGTATAAAGTTGGTATTATGGGGTGTGGAATTGTGGCTACTTTTAGGCACATTCCGGCTATTATCGAAACTGAGGGTATCGAACTTGCCGCAGTATTCGATCCTAATCCAAATAAACTCAAGAAGATTCAGGACAAGTATGATATTGATCCTGCTATCTGCTTTACGGATGTAGATGAATTTATGAAGGTTGATTTTGACGTGGCTAGTATTACTTCTCCAGCACCTTTCCATGTTGAAAACTGTGAAGCTGCAGCAAAATATGGTAAACACGTCTTATGCGAGAAACCTCTAGCTCTTACTGAGGAAGAAGCAAAGAAGATGATAGATATTCTAGATAAAGCCGGTCTCAAACTTTTCGTAGGGCTTGTCTGTCGTTTCTCGCCTGTTGCTCAAAGGATTAGAGAGCTTATCAAAGATAAGGCTATTGGTGAAGTTGGAACCATAAGACTTATATTCAACTGGAATTGTCATGGAAAGTATCGTAATGATGATGAAACTGGTGAGTATGGTATAAACCTTAGACGCGAAGGAAGAATGTTTGAAGGTGGACCTATGGTCGATTGTGGTACACACCAGATAGATCTTGCGCGGTGGTGGCTTGGGTCTGAAATTATAGACTTTAGTGGATTTGGTGCGTGGGTCGAAGATTATGATGCTCCTGATCATACATGGGTTCACATGGATCATGAGAATGGTGCGCATACTATGATTGAGATCAGCTTTTCATACTGCCACACAGTGAGCGAGCCTGTAAATGAGTTTATATATGAGCTTATTGGTACAGAAGGTGTGATTCGTTATGATAGAAACCAGAAGTCGATTATCGTTCATGGTAAAGAAGAAAGTTTTGAAATTCCTCATAGTGATGATCTTGGTTTTGCATCAATGTATAAGGAGGTTGTACATGCTCTTGATACTGGAAAAACTGAGATGCTTGCGACTGGTCAGGATGGCCTTATTGCTACAAGAATATCACGTGAGTCGACAGAAGATGCTATGAATAGGCGCAGTAAGGTTGCTGTTAGAAGATAATTTACAGATAAGATAGTAATCTATAGTTATAACGGAGTGAGTGTTTTGTTGCATGGTTCACTTCTGCTGTTTTTAGGAAATAATTGAAATGGGTGGATCAGTTAGATTTATTCAGATTAGTGATATTCACCTCGGCGCGAGAGTTCTGCCGAGGTGTTTTTCTAATACATCTAAAATTCGTAAAATGCGAGAGGATGAAATACTCTTGTCCCTTGAAAGTCTTAAAGATATTGCTGAAGAGACATGTGCTGAAGTAGTCTTAGTTGTTGGTGACTTATTTGATAGGGATTCAGTTAGTGCTGAGATTGTTAACAAGACATTTGAGATATTTTCTGCACTGCCTCCGGTATTTATTGTACCTGGAAATCATGACTATATCTCTGGTGCTAGTCCGTACTCTGAATATGAGCGTTCTAGGCGTGGATTAGCAGAGATACCGAGTAATGTTCATATTTTTTCTGGTGGTGACTTTACCTCTGCATACCTTCCAAATAGGGCTGATGTTTGTATAACAGCTAAAGCTTTCACTGGAAATGTTGTAGTGATGGATCATCCTCTAGCGGAAAAGATACCTCGCGATCCTGCTGAAATATCAATCTTGCTTCATCACGGAGCTAGAACACAGTTTGTTTTTGAAGAGAAGACAAAGATAACCGCTCCATTCACGGCTAGTGAACTTCTTGCACAAAGCTTCAGTTATACAGCTCTTGGGCATTATCACTCATACTCTGTAATTGAGAATGCTGATGGAATAATAAAGGCTGCATATAGTGGAAGACCCTTTGCTTGTGAATTTCACTCAAAAGATGGGTGCGTGTTGGTAGGTGAGGTTACTCATGATGGCGTCAAAGAATTAACTCAGTATGATATTGATATACGAAAAATATTTGACATTAGTATATATTGCGATAATGTTGGGAGCAATCAAGAACTATTAGACCTGGCTATGAATCAATGCATCAAAAATGAAGTATTAAAGGATGATATAGTACGCTTACGCTTTGTAGGAACAAAGAAGACTGATTTCAAACCTGAATTACTACTTCCTCAGGAGGAGTTTTTTGCTTGCACTGGGGATTTCTCTGAGTTGAAGCTTGGATATGATATAGATGAACTTTTGGATATTGCTGAAGGTAAGGCTGCTACAGCAGAGAGTCTCTTCCTAAAAAAGATGTATATGAAAATTAAGGCTGCAAATGATAAAGAGGACAAGATCAATCTTTTGGGCGCTCTTGACTACGGAATGAAAGCATTGAGAGGTATAAGAATTGTGCCGAGTGATATAATTGATCCTGAGGAGTAGATACTGTGAAGATTGTTTTGTGTTATATTCAATACAAAGGTAAAGTGTTGCTTATAAAACGTAGAAATGAGCCGTATCGTGGGTATTATGCTCTCATAGGTGGTAAGGTAGAGAAAGGTGAACATCTTGAAGATGCAGCTATTCGGGAGGTTTATGAGGAGTGTGGATTAGTTGCGTCTGGAGCAACATTAGTTGCAAGTTCTAGTGAAATCGTTACAGACGCTAATACAGGTGAGCTACTTTATGAATATGACATGTCGCTTCTCGTTATTAGTATTGATTGCTTAGTGACAACGGCTTCGTGTGAAGGTGAGCTGTATTGGATGGATAGGAGCAATTTTTTAGCTTCTGATGAGGTTGTACCAACTGATATAGATTTAGTAAAAAGATATATAGATAGTTATTCTGAGGAAGTTCTTCACTATATTGTTGAGAGGAATGAATTAGGAAAATACTCGATACTTAGTATTGATAGATGATCAATTATTATCAAGAGATATTGATAGAGCAGACCTTGTTCTTTCCACATCTTTTGGCTTCGTATAAACATTCGTCGGTTAATTGTATAATTTTACTTGGGTCAATATTCTCAGATGAAATTGTCGAAAGTCCGATTGACACAGTAATACAAAGTTCGTCAGAGCCTGGACTGAATCTACGTTTCTCGACGTTTGAGCGAATGCGTTCTGAAACTATTTGAGCTGTTTCATAATCTGTTTCTGGTAAGATAATAGCAAATTCTTCACCACCGTATCTTGAAGCGATATCTGTCTCTCTGATGGAAAGCTGGAAGACAGTTGTTAGTGATTTTAGTACAATATCCCCGAACGGATGACCGTAAGTGTCATTAACGTCTTTGAAGTCATCTATATCAATAAGTAATAGTGATATTGTGTGCTTGTATCTTGAGGCACGTAATGATTCATTCTTTATATCTTCGTCAAATTTCCTACGGTTATTAATGCCGGTTAAGCAGTCTGTAATTGATAATCTTTCAAGCTCAATACTCTTCCTTTGTAAATCCTTCTGAACACTTATCAAGTAGTCCGTCGTTCTATCTTGCTCTTTAAGAATTCTGTTGAAATTTTGTACTTGCCGCCTAAGTTTTTTCTCCATCACTATCTGTTCTGTCTGATCTATGGCTTGTACAAGTATGGACTCTACTTCGCCTAAATAGTTCATGATTGGGGTTGCTATAACATTGTAATACTTCTGAGTGTCTGGAGTGGATATTTTAATAATTCCATGCTCATTCTTTTTACTTTCGACTGTTCGTGTTACTGGGTGTTCCGCAATTTCTTGATAGTTTTCACCACAGCACTTCTTAAAGAAATTATCTCCTATGCTTACAGATCCAACAGATTTTTCAAAAGATTTATTCCATTCACTAATATTGAAAAATTTATCAAGGATAGATATTTCTATAGGAGTATTTTGCATCAAGATGTCATAGCTAGTATTTTTTTCTTGAGTAGTTGGTGAGTTTGAATCTCGTAAACCAATAATATTGATAATTGCTTGTGATAGACACTGGTTATTGCATGGCTTTTCAATTATTTGAAATACACCGCTTGCATACATCCTACAGGCTGTCTTGAAAGGGAGTTGTGAAGAATAGACGACAAGAGGTCTGTATAGTTTGTTCTTAGCATTTATGAGAGTTGATAGAGATTCAAAAAAACTTTCATTTATAGGTTCAATAACATTAATTATTGAGCAGTCTATATGAAGGGTGGGGTCAAGAAGAACTTGATTGGCTTCCTCAAGCTTGATTGCGAGAATTACATCATATCCAGAGTCCTCAAGTACACCGATAAGTGGACCAAGAGTATTGTGATACTTGTCAATTACTAGAACTCTACCTTTTATTTTAGCATTCACAATTATTCTCTCTGGGAAATAATTTAATAAGCGTTCAATCAGTTCTGTCTGAGTAGTTACTTTTTGCCAATATTTTCTTTGCCTTATTTGAATCCTTTACAATGTTCTCTTTAAGCTCATCTATGCTAGAGAACTTCTTTTCATCTCTAATCTTTTCTATGAAGAATACTTCTGCAGTGTGGTCATAAAGATTGCCATTAAAATTGAATAAGTGACTTTCAATTTTACCTGTTTCTTCCTTACTATCATCAATAGTAGGGCGGTAGCCAATATTGGTGACACTGTTAAATATGGTGTCTCCACAGCGAGTAAAAGTTGCATATACTCCGTTGGGTGGAAATAGCTCATGGTCAGGATTTAGGTTTAGAGTAGGAAAACCAATTGTCCTGCCTATCTGTTTGCCTTTTATGACCTTTCCCAGTACAGATGGAGCCCTGCCAAGTAGCTTTCTTGAGCTAGAAAGGTTGCCTTCTGATGTAAACTTTCTAATAAGCGAAGATGACACTGTTACATTGTCAATCATTACACGAGGGGCACATTCAGTGGATATTTCGGGATAATTTTCCTGAAGATATTTGATGCAACCTTCACCCTTATAGCCAAAATTACCGTTTTCTCCAAGTATAATCTTTGCCGCTGACAATTTATCGAGTAAGAATGATTCTATAAATTCCTTTGCAGTGACTTTTGAAAATTCTTCAGTAAAACTTATAACCCATACTGAATCTAAACCAAGAGTGGATAAAAGTTGTAATCGGTGCTCAAGGCTACATATCATTGCTGGCGCATTGCCAAGAATTTTTCTTGGGTGAATGTCAAATGTAATTGCTACCGAGGGTAGGGATAACTTTTTTGACGCTGCTACAAGTTCACTGATTACCTTTTTATGCCCTAAGTGGACACCGTCAAACATCCCGATTGTTACTACTGTATCCTGTCCCACAAAGGGTGAGTTGTTGTTATTGCCGAAAATTCTTAGCATTTTGTATTATTATACTCGTATGGATTATTGTTTATAGATGCTCGGATAAGCGTGACCATGTACGTTTGCCTACAACACCGTCTACGGTAAGTTTTTCTGCTCGTTGGAAACGCTTGATAGCACTAATTGTACGTTTTCCTAGCTTACCATCTATGGCACCAGGGTTGTAACCTGCATTAGTTAATGACGCTTGAACATCTGAAGTACTAACGCCAGGTACTACAATGTACTTCTTTCCTTTGTAGATGCTTTTATTTGTATAGCCGGGTACCTCTTGTGAGAGGCTTGCAATAGTGCTCTTAATATTTTGATTTGAACCTGCTTTTGCTGGTTCAATGTTGGTTATCTCCACTACTGGCTGGTTTGGATCTGTTGGCTCAACCATATATGAGGTCGAGTTTGGCTGGAGGGTAACCCCACTTGGCGCGCTATTCATTGACTCAACTTGTTCATTAAGAACTGATACTGTATTTTGTAGATCACTAACCTTTAGTGAGAGTTGGTTTATCTCATCTTGGGTTGTAGGGTCGACCTTCTGACAACCTGTAAGAGTGATTATACATAGTAACAATGATGGTAGAATAATAGAAAGCTTCATAGTATGAATTTCCCCTTTTAATTTATTTCGATATAAAGGTTTATAAGAATTATATTATTAGTTCACAACACAAGTGTAATCGCTAGTACGAAAATACTAGTATACTTTATAAGATTATATCAATTTATACTGCAATTACAATAATAATATACTCTATAGTTATGCATTTTTATGGGACAATGGAGGCAATTTATTTAGTTCATGACTGAATTGGCTAATATGGGATGCTTGCAACCTTCAATGATGATTATTCGCTTGATTATTAGGTTCATTAGTATAGAATAAATGTATTATAATATTAACAATGAAAGGAAAATTATGAGCGCTGGACAAGAAGATTTTAAAGATCAACTACAGGTAGATACCAACTCTCTTTATAGAGAAGAGACAATTACGGATATGAAATCTGCCTCTTTCAAGATTATGACACCGATAAAGATTGATGGTACTGATGATGACACTAGAGAAAAATTTATCTCTGCTCATACAAGTGTAATGAGTCCGATGGGAGTAATTCCTTTACAAGCGAAACTTGAAGCCACAAACCTTGAAGAGGCTGCAAAAGAGTTTCCTGATGCTATTCAGAAGGCTATGGATAAGCTTGTAGAAGATGCTCGTGAAATGCAGAGACAAGAAGCTTCTAAGATTGTTGTTCCTGGTGCTGTTCCTCAATCAAATAAGATTCACTTGGGATAGGCTCTTTTATGAAGATATGCAGTAAAAATGTACTTTGTATTTTGTTTATACTTTTAACCTTTTTTTCGGTAGGATTTACCGGAGAAAAGGTTTTTTGTTCTCTGTGTTCAGTGGAGATCGAGGGGCGTCATGTAAGATTCAAAGATGGGGATAGCTTTTGTAACGACTGTATGGAAGGCCCTAAGTGTATTCAGTGTGGTAAGCCAACAAAGAATATGGTTGAAAATGTATCGCTTTGTGAGAAATGTTCGATAAATCCCAATAGATGTGGGCTATGCAATAAGATAATTGGACGTAAGGTTATCGTCTTTCCATTATCAACCAAGTATTATTGCAAGGAATGTACTCAAAATTACCCAAGGTGTCGGTTCTGCTCGGCTCCAACTAAGAGTAAAGCTACGTACGGTTTGAAATGGTCAATGTGCGAAGAATGTAAAGGCAAGTCTCTTTCTGGAGTTGGTAACATTAATAGTGTACTTAGTGAGGTAGAGGCTATTATACAGAGTAATTTGCACCTTACTCTACCTCGTGGAGTAGGACTAGAGGTCTGTTCTGATATTACTAAAGAAGGTCGAGGTATGAATGGTGATGAGATGGGTCTTATGCAACAGCTCGGTGGCACGTGTGTTATATTAATACAAGATGGTCTGCCCGAAGAAATGGTCTATGAGACACTCGCACATGAATGGGCGCATGCTTGGCTGGCTCAGAATGCCAAATATGCAGTAAGCACGACGATTGAGGAAGGCTTCTGTCAGTGGGTAGCATCAAAGGTGCTTATTGATAAAGGATATGATGAAAACCTAAATATCCTAAGAAGCAGAAATGACCTCTACGGCACGGGATACAGAAAAATAGAAAAAGTAGAGATATCTCGTGGTGTAACTGGAGTAACAGAGTATGTGAATAATACTAAGCCCGGGTTATTTAAGAAGTTATTTGGGAGGGAAAGATAAAGCCATATACCTTAAAAGTATATGGCTTTAATTCAAACTCTGTATTAATAACGCTTATTACTTAGCGTAGAGCAGATGTACGACGGTGTGGGTGTGAGCTCTTAGTGCGAGTCTTACTAGAACCACCGTGTTTTGCTGCCTTATGAGCACTTAATTTTCTGCGAAGCTTACGACGAGCCTTTGCTAGCACTTCACGTTCTGCTTTTTTAGTGTTTCTTGCCATTGTTACGTTTCCTTTGTTAAATATGACCTATTGTATGTAAAATATAATAATTATTAAGTAATTGAAGTATTATAAAATACATAGTTCGAGCCGTAAGTCAAGAAGTATTCTTGATTTTTATAGTTCTGAGGCCTCTTTGTCTAAAAACTCTAGCTCAGTAATAATCTGATCACGGTAGGCTACACCTTCAAAACGCTTGGCAACTTTACCGTTATGGAAGATTAGAGTTGTAGGGAACACTTTTAGGTTATACTTGGCTATTGTGGAGTCATTTGGGATAATGCGGATCAGTGGGAAGTCAATAATACCCTTTGCTCCGTCAAGCTCTGTTGACTGTATTTGACAAGCTCTGCAATTTTTGTCCCAGAAATATACCACGACTGTACCCTCTTTATACTTTTGCATAAAGTCGTTCTCTTGCTTGGTTACTTGTTGCTGGGTACAACCTGCTGTAAGTAGTGTTGCACAAAATAGTACTAATAACATTGCGTACTTCATTATTCTCTCCAATAATTAATTGCTATACTAAGCCTTGGCTTGGTAATAAATGATAGATAATTGATATTTAATGGGTATAATACAATGATTTTTTAAATTTGGCAAGAAAAAAGATACTGGCATGTTGATTTTTGTTAATAATAATGGGCGTAATCTTGAATATGGTTTTTTGGGATTAAAGTAGACCTTTTCTAGCTACGGTTCTGCTCTTTTAGTTCTCTAAGAATTATATTTATCTCTGAGAACTCCTTTTTGCTAAGATTTGAGATATCGTAGCCATTTTCCTTGATTATTGCAAGGTAGGTTTTAGCAATTCTGATTAGGTTGTTGTAATTATCGCGATTGCCGCCAATGATATCAAGTTCACCGTTGCTCTCCACGATAACCTCCGCACCATCTGGAGAGAACCCTCTCAGGTGTGCCTTGCGACGTGGTGCCTTAGGTTTTAAAGATCTTGCGGTGTTCATGCGATTTTACCCTTTATTTAGGAACGAGTTTTTGTTGTTTCACAGTCTTATAGTATAAATCTGTATGCTCCGCTTCAAGTATCCTTTTATTTTTCTGATAGAAGTTGAATGGTGTATTATTCGTTTATAGTTGATTTTTACTGTAATTAGTAGATAATTATGCTGTTAGACGTTTAAAATATTAATATAAAAAAGGGTTGTTATGGATTGCTGGAAACGTGGATGTGTTCAAATATATACAGGAAATGGGAAGGGAAAGACTACTGCAGCTCTGGGGCTAACCCTTAGGGCGGTTGGAGCTGGAATGAAGGTTTATTTTGGACAATTTATAAAAGGACGTGATTGCGCCGAAATTGAGGGGCTGAGAATGCTCGGTGATAATGTGACCTTGGATAGGTTTGGAAGTGGTAGATGGATTGATCCGTCAAAAGTTGAGTTGTATAAGGAAGAGATTGAGCTTGCACGAAATGGAATTTTGTCTGTGAAGAGGGCGGTAGAATCGGGGCAGTACCAGCTCGTTGTTTTGGACGAAGCTCTTGGGGCTATCAAGAGGGGAGTTCTTGAACTGGATGACATTATTAGCATTATAAATACTAAACCACCAATGTTGGAGTTGATTATTACTGGTAGAGATGTGCCGCAAAAGCTTGTCGATGTTGCTGACCTTGTTAGTGATATTTCTCCTGTGAAGCACTATTATGCTGCTGGTATTCCGGCTCGCAAGGGTATAGAGTTTTAATTTAAATATATATATTATATAAGGCTGGAACTCATAGGTATTGCATGAACTCTAGCCTTATAAATGAATAAGATGACTTCTAGTATCAATGCCAATAGTGGCGGCGGTGATTCCTATTATAGCGCCAATGGTTTCTGTTCCAGTAGTTACTCCCATTTCCAAAGCTGAAGCTGAAACCGTATTTTGGGGTAGAGTAGTACCTTATCGGTTCTCTAACGTAAACAGGATCGGGATTTACGTATATTACTCTCGGTTCTGACTCACCTACAACGTTGCCGTATTCATATAGAATCTCTTGGTCTGAATCATCAGTATAGATTACCTCTGGGTTCTCAACTGTCTCTACCGACTCAACTGGTTCTGCCGCGGTCTGTATCTCTGAAAGTTGACGTTTTAGATCTTCTTGATTTTTAGAGATACTTTCAACAGCTTTAAGTAACTTGTCAATTTGATCGTCTTGTGGAGTTTTGTCGCTTACCTTTGTGCTCTGTTCTTGTTCCTCGGGAGTAGTAGCAGAGCTTTCTTCTCTTTTATCATCCTGGGCTTGTTCTTTGATTTGCTGTGTAAGCAGATCGAGCTGTCGGTTGAGCTCTTCTACCTTCTTGCTTAATTCTGCAATTTGCTTGTCATCTTTTTCATTAGCTGAGAGATTGAGTGGAAGTAATAGTAAGCAGGATAATATAAATAGTATTCGCATTTTTGTTCCTCCAATATAGATGAACGCTTTACCTCTTTAGTATATACTAATTATCTCCTACAAGCTCGCTTTTGCAAGACTAATATACTAAGTCGTGTTAATTACTAGCCCAATTTAGGGCTAGCTTGGTATGATGCTAGATAAGGGTTTATTACTATTCCTTGTTATTAGTGAATTGTTTTACCTTGATAGCGAGTAGAGATAGATCTGAAGGTGATACTCCTGAAATCTTACTTGCTTGCCCAATAGTCTCTGGAGCGATATCTGTAAGTTTCTCTTTTGCTTCCAGTCTCAGTCCTGAAATTACTGAGTAATCAAAACCGTCAGGGATGCGCATGTGTGCATTCCTTCTTAGCTTCTTTATCTGATTGAGGTGGCGCTCTATATATCCTGCGTACCTTGTCTCTATCAAAGCTTGTTCGCTTGCTCTCTCTGAGATATCAGCAAGCTCTTCGGGAGCTTTTTCGATTACTTCTTCCCAACTTGTATCAGGATTCTTCAGGTGTTGAGAAAGCGTCTTTTCTTCTCTGCGGGTATTTTCTAGTATTTTGAGGGTATTGGTGATCTCTTCTTTTAAGGCGTTTACTTTGCTCGCTCTATCTTCACTGATAAGCCCCAACTCTCTCGCTCTTTCTGAGAGTCTGAGATCTGCGTTGTCCTGGCGTAGGAGCAGCCTGTACTCGGCTCTACTGGTGAAAAGACGGTAAGGTTCGTCTGTGCCTCGTGTGACGATATCGTCAACAAGCACACCGATGTATGCTTCATCGCGTCCAAGTATGAAAGGTGGTCGTCCTTCGACCTTCAGAGCAGCATTGATACCTGCATAGAGACCTTGCGCCGCTGCTTCTTCGTAGCCAGAGGTTCCGTTTATCTGTCCAGCCAAGAATAGACCTGCGACAAGCTTTGTTTCAAGGGTGTCTCTGAGTGCTTTTGGGGAGATTGCATCATATTCGACCGCATAGCCGTATCTAATGATTTCTGCCTCTTCTAGGCCAGGGACTGAGCGAACCATTCTTTCTTGTGACTTAAAGTCGATACTTGTAGAGAGACCATTGAGGTAAAGTTCTTCAGTATTTCTTCCTTCTGGTTCGACAAATACGTGGTGGCGCGTCTTCTCTGGGAATCGGGCTATTTTTAATTCAAAAGATGGGCAGTAACGCGGACCGACACCTTCAATCTGTCCTGAAAATAACGGAGCATCTTTGAGTATATCTTCGATGACCTTCTGTGTCTTGTCTGTTGTCCATGTTGCCCAGCATGGAACCTGCTCAAGATCTAGGGACTCTGTAAGGTATGAGAATGGTTGTGGCGGGTTATCTCCCGGTTGTATCTCCATTTTTGAGTAGTCTACAGTTCTGGCATTAACCCGTGGGCAGGTGCCAGTCTTTAGTCTTAGTAGCGGTAAGTTTAGACTCTCCATACTAGCAGAAATCTCAGTTGCTGCAGGTTCACCGAAACGTCCACCAGGAGCAATGCTCTCACCAATATGGGTCTTTCCTCTAGGGAATGTACCGGTGCAGACGACCACAGATGTTGTCTCTATCTCGATTCCGATAGCTGTCTTTACTCCAATAACCTTACCGTCTTCTGTAAGTATATCTGTTATCCTGTCTTGGAGCATTTTGACATTTGGTTCTCGTTCCATATAGTGCTTCATCCAGTGTTGGTATGCCCATCTATCCGCTTGAGCTCTAGGTGAACGCACAGCGGGACCTTTTGAAGACTTGAGCATTCTGAACTGAATTCCTGTTGCATCTATACACAATCCCATAGCGCCGCCCAAAGCATCTATCTCTCGTACAAGTTGGCCTTTAGCTAGTCCACCGATTGCTGGGTTGCAGGCCATCTGAGCCACTGTGTCCATAGACATGGTAACAACAAGGGCTTTGAGCCCCATCCTCGCAACTGCTAGTGCTGCTTCACACCCTGCGTGTCCTGCACCTACTATTAGTACATCTGTTTTCATTATATATTTATCGCCTTTATAGGTTAATTAACATTTATGGTTATTGCTGAGAGTATAAAGTATACTCGCCGTCAATTCGTTTTATAGCGCCTCCACCAAATATTACTCTGGATCTACTTTCACTGTCTTCCCTTTTTTGGAGCTTGATAATATTATACTTGTCTTTTGAATTATTTTGTTCTATTACCACGGTCTCTTTATTCCAGAGGTTATTATTTATCAAGTAATAGCCTAATGCTGAGTTTCCTGAGCCTGTAGCAGGATCTTCTAGATAACCAAAGGTTGCGGCGAAGCCCCGTGATCTATAATCATTTTCTTTACAAGAAACATCTGGAGTAAATACTTCTACTATGTCTATATCATTTTCTTTACAGAAAGCATTTAGATCTTTTAGTTCAGGAGATATCTTGATAATATTCTCAAGTGAATTTATTGGAACTAAGAGGGTTGTCAGTCCAGCATTGACAATACTTGTCGCTAACTCAGTACTAATAGTAGTTCTCGATATATCGAGAGCTTTTGCTATCTTGTCCAAACTTGGTATTCTGTAGTCTGTGCTAGGCACTGGAGACATTATGAAAACAGCGCCTTCATTCTTTAATCTATTTTCAACAATTAATGTGCCATCATTCGTTATAATATTTACCGTTTTCTTTACCATCATATTAGGATCACTTGAGAACAACTCATGCATCACCGCAATCGTCGCGTGTCCACAGAAATTAACTTCACGTTCAGATGAGTAGTATTTTAGCCTGAAAGTATCTTCAGATACTTTGTGTATATAGCAAACCTCACTGACAAATCCTTTTAGTTCTTTCGCGACTTGAAGCATCTGCTCAGCAGTAATTGTATCAGTCGAATCTAACCAGATAACTCCAGCGGGATTACCTAAAGACCCAATTGTTGCAAAAGCATCAATTTTATTGAACTTAAATATTTGTTTGGGCATCTTGTTCTCCGATTTGACGCTTTTTAGCCAACGTATTGTCAATGGAATTGTAGTGGAGAACTATCATAAGTCAAGAGTATATAGGGTTATAGCTCAATATATTACTCTTCTACCTTATTAGTGAAGTTATTGTTGATATGGAATAATTGATAGCGAAGTATTGTAAATGCTTTGGTAGTGGCTAATGGAGAACTAAATAATAATCTTAATGATTATGGAAGCAATGCATATAGCGTTGACATAAATTCTTTACTTACTGCAAGTAAGTTGTTATCTCAACATCGATGCTATCTTTGAAATGAATTTTTCATCACCTTGTTTGCTTGCACAGTCTGAAAGAAAGTTGACTGATTCTTCTAGGTAGCGTTTTGCTTCTTCATTCTCACTCCAATACTCAAGAGCATTTTGAAAACCAAGAATTGCTCTAAGAATCTCTCCATAATCCTTGCTAAGTCTTCCTTGTGAGAAAATTTTCTTGGCCTTGGTCGATAGTTTTACACTTTCATAGTGTGTCTTTATGGCGTTCTTAAAGTCATCAACGCAGCTATATCTTTCTTCCTGTTTGGTAGACATTGCTTTCATCGCAGTCTTTAAAAGTTCACTATTTACCCACGGTTCTTCTATAATATTTTTTCCAGCATTGGAAACACATTGAATTATACTGTCACCAGTATGGGGAACTTGGCCTGTAAGAATTTCAAAGAGTATCGCCCCAAGCAGATAGATATCACTTGTCTCATTAATTTTATCCTCGAAACCTAGCGCCATCTCAGGAGCCATGTAGGCCGGAGTCCCAGCAATTGCGTCTTCGTAGGTAATTCTAGGGGCAAAGGAGTCATCATTAATTCCTGCAGCTAGACCCCAGTCTGAAATTAGAACCTCAGAGAATTTGCCTATCATGATATTGTCAGGTTTTAGATCCCTATGTATCACACCTTGATTGTGAGCGTAAGCCATGCCGTTGCAGACGGCAAGAAGTATCTCGATATTCTCTTGTAATGACTTTGCATCAATAATGTCGCACCACGGTGTGCCTTCAACCAGTTTCATGGCATAGAAGACATTGTCCTCTTCATTGAGACCTAGATCATATATAGGAACGATATTAGGGTGTTCAAGTCTTCCAGTTATTGCAGCTTCAGTGCAGAGCTTTCTGCTGGTAGATTTATCGAGCTTTTCATTAGTCTCAGCAAGTTTGACAGCTACTTCGCGTCCTATAGCTTTTTGGGTAGCTTTTAGCACAATACCCATACCGCCGCTTCCAATAGTTTCTGTGACTTCATAATCAATGTCATCGCTAGGAGCAACCTTTGACAATATATTTGACTCTTTAAATATTATTGAGAAATTCCTAGGATTGGTGTTGACCTTTAGTTTTGGGAACTCCGGATCAATAGTAAACTTCTCTTTATTTGGCTCAAGAAGTTCATGTTCTGAGAAATAGCTAGGTGTAATAGTCCTAGGGGTAGATGTTGTAACATGCCGGAGGATGGATGTTGTTGAGGTTATCTTGATTTCACACAAGCAATTTGGGCATTTATGATTTTTTATTTCGAGTTTTGATAATACTTTCTTGCAGTTTGGACAACGAATTACCATTTCTCTTCCCCATACCAAGTTTTGATAAGATTAGTTTGTTGATATTATACCTTTTAAGGATGTGGTTTGAAGGTAAAATTACCATACCCACATTTTCATATTTTGATTTTAGATTATGACATATAGTACATTAGATTTATATTTTTTTCAAGATAAAGTTGATTAATATTAAATGTTATATTTAAAGGTAGTAAATATCGCTCGGTATAATATTGACTATTGGTCAAAAAAGGACTATAATTCATTCTGTAGAGTTATTATAATAAAGACTATTAAGGATTATAAAATGAGCATAGCTAGCAGGAAGGAACGGGAGTTTCGGGAGAGGGAGTCGCTAATAATTGAAACAGCTTTTGATATGCTACTTGAGCACGGATATATTGGCTTTACTATAGATAAACTAGCAAAGAAAATTGATTATGCAAAAGGTACTATCTATAAGCATTTCAAGTGTAAAGAAGATATTATCGTTAAAATCTTAAACGAAGGGTTTGCTCAAAGACAGAGAGTAATATCTAGGGCAAAAACTTTTAAACTCCCTGAAAGAGCTATATTTTATGCGGCAGTTGTGGGGGCGATGCTTTATAACATTGTAAACCCAAATCTTCATAAGGTAATAAAAATTGCTGGAGTAGGATCAATATGGGATAAAGTAAGTCCAGAGTTAAAAGAAGAGCATAGCGAAATGCTGAAGATGAGTTATGACTCTTTTGGTAGACTCTTACAATCAGCTCAAAAGAATGGATATCTCGATTTAGGTGAGCATGAAACCGTAGATATATACTATACTTTGATAAGTATTGCTATTAGCTATGACGGGTTGATTAAAGATAAAAAATATTCAGATATGCCTCCTTTTTTTACTGAATGTTTCAGCGAGGCAGAACTGGTAAAAAATGCGAAAAAGGTACTGTCTCTCAGTTTGAATACGTATATGGATGGATTGAATTGGAGACCTCTTACATGTGAGTATGACTACTCAGCGCTTGAGAAAGAGGTGAGAAATACGATATACTCTGATTTGGCAGAATTGGAGGAAAATGGCGATTATGGTAAGTTTATCTATAATTTGTGTTAAATGCGAATAATGCGGCGTAATGTGTGTGTACAACGATTTTTTTAATTATTGATATCAAAAGGTAATAAATTATGAATGGTAAATCGAGTAATTCGAGGAAATTAAAAAGTGCGATTTATTCAAGTCTTCCCTTTGTTCTTATGCTTGCTGTATTGGCTATAGGTGTACTCTTCTTTGTAGGAGGAACTAGAAGCAAAATGGCCAAGATGGAAGAGCAAAAGGCTAGCGAGTTGGAACATGCTGTTCTTGAAAGAACAAATGTAGAGGTAGTGAACCTCAAACCAGGTAAAATTGTGGACTCAATTGTACTGCCAGGTATTGTTGAACCTTGGGAGAATGTGGTTATTAAAGCTGAGGTAACTGGGCGGATAACTGAGATTCTTAAAGATGAAGGCGATGCAGTAAAAAAGGGCGAGGTTATTGCCAGAATTGATAATAGAGATTATATTTCTGCTGTAAAAGAAGCAAAGGCGAATGTTGATAGACGAGATAGTGACTTAGAGCGTAATGAATCTTTATTTAAAAAGAAGGTGATTTCTCAGTCTACTTATGACTCTATTCTTGCTCCTGCTCAAGAAGCTGAAGCTATTCTTGAGAAAGCTAAACTCCAGCTCGAAAGAACTGATATTAAGGCGTCATTTGACGGTGTAATAAATAAAAGATATATTCAGCTTGGAGCGCTGGTAGCTCCTGGTACTGCAATTGCCGATATTCTTGATACTGATAAAGTAAGAGTAAATATTTTTATTCCAGAGGATGATATCTTGAAAGTTCAGGATCTTGAAGAAGCTGATATTACCCTTACTCAGAATAGGGATAAAGTTATAAAAGGTAAAAAAGTCTTTCTTTCGGAAAAGCCGGCTGATGGAGCGCAGGCTTATAAGCTACAAATGGTTGTTGATAATTCTGAAAAGATGTTAAGAGCTGGCATGTTCGTTGAGAGTAAAATTATTAGAGGTGTTATCAATAATGCATTGTTACTGCCAATATATGCTGTAATTCCATTTGGTGACCAGAAGCTTTGCTATGTTGAAGAGGATGGTGTAGCTAGAATGAGGAAAATTGTTACAGGTATTATTAGTGGTGATCAGGTAGAGATTGTCTCAGGACTTACTACAAGTGATAATGTTATTATTAAAGGACAGAGACAGTTAGAGGATGGTGAATTAGTTAAGGTTGTGAAATCGTATAACTAGGACTATCATGGGATAGAATTTTTCTGTTCTAATAATGATAACTCTTACTGCTAATAATATGAAAGTGTTGATAAATGATTATTTCTAATATTGCTGTAGATAAAAGAGTCACTGTATATGTGATGGCAATAATACTCGCTATTGGTGGCTATATTTCGTATATGCTAATGCCTCGTGAGTCTTCTCCAGAGGTCATTATACCATATATCTTTATACAGACAAATTACAGAGGGGTCTCGGCTGAAATTATCGAGACTCAGATAACAAAAAAAATTGAAGATAAACTTAGAGGGATGGATGATGTAAAAGAGATAACATCAACCTCAATTGAAGGAAGCAGTCAAATTACTGTTGAGTTTATCGACGGAGTCGATATCGATAAAGCTGAGTCAGATGTTAAGGATGCCGTGGATAGAGCAAAGGGTGAACTTCCAACAGACCTTGAAGACGACCCACTCGTTTTTGACATAAACCTATCTGAAGAACCATTCTATGTTTTCGCAATCAAGGGAACTGATAAAAGGTCTCTTAGAAAAATTGCTGAAGATATGAAGGATAGTTTAGAGGCGATCCCTGGCGTACTAGAGGTAGATATAAGTGGTGGACTCGAGAGAGAGATACATATCGAGGTAGACCCAATGAGAATGGCTTTGTATGGTGTTGATATGGGAGGTGTTGCTAAACTTGTTGCTGGTGAGAATAGCGACTTCTCAGGAGGAAGTATCAGAACAAAGGATGCAAAGTTTCAAGTTAAAATTAATGGAGAGTTTAAAGATGCTTCTGAAGCAGAAATGCTCGTAGTTTCGACAATGCCTGATGGCTCACCAGTATACCTTAGTGATGTCGCTAATATTGATGATGGAAATAAAGACCAAGATTCTGATGGTAGAGTGGATGGTCTCAATAGTGTGAATATTTATGTAAAGAAGAAGAGTGGTGAGAATATTGTTGCTCTTGTAGAGAAGGTTAGGGCTAGGATTGAGCTTGATAAACAAGCATGGCCTGCTGGAGTAACCCATGTCATACTTAATGATGATGGTCAGAGGGTTGAAGATCAGGTTGCTGATCTTGAAAATAATATACTAACTGGGCTTATTCTTGTTGTATTTGTTGTCTGTTTTGCAATGGGGCTTAGAAATGCAATATTGGTATCTCTATCAATTCCACTCTCGATGTTTCTTGCATTTATTGTTTTGAATGCAATGGGGATAACTTTAAATATGGTTGTTCTCTTTGGCTTGACTATTGCGCTTGGGATGCTTGTTGATAATGCGGTTGTTATTATTGAGAATATTTATAGATTTATGCAGAGTGGTATGCCTCGAATCGAAGCCGCAAAAAAAGCAACATCTGAGGTGTCTTGGGCTATTATTGGTTCTTCGTTGACAACTATGGCAGCATATTTTCCTCTAATTTTATGGACAGGGATTATGGGACAGTTTATGCAGTATATACCTATTACTGTAATTGTAACCTTGGCTTGCTGCCTATTTGTTGCACTCGTAATTAATCCGGCTATGGCTGCTGGTTTAATGAAGGTTCGAAAAAAGAAGATGCATAAGGTTCTCGGTGAGCATGTTAAGAATGATAATTTCTTTATTGCTGGCTATAGAAAGTTACTTCGAAGGTTCCTTGGAGTAAGGGAAGAAGGTGGAAAGCAGAGAATATTTCCTAGGGTGAGTGTACTTGTTGGTTCTGGTTTGGCTTTAGTCCTAGCGATAAGTTTCTGGATGTATATGATCGGTTATAATATACCTGTAGAGTACTTTCCCGTTACCGATCCTGAGCAAGTAGCGCTGAAGATGACTATGCCATCAGGGGCAAGCTTAGAGTACTGTAACTCTGTTGTAAAAGATGGTGAAACAAGAATATTTAGTAAAGATTTCGCTGATGTTGATTACAAAGAGTCTGTGCAGATAAAGACTCAAAAGGATAAATTTGGCAAAGAGTATCAATCTATTAGTGATATCCCAAATATAAAATTTTCATATTCTAAGGTTGACTCAATGGGTGGAAATAATACTGTAACTTGTGAATTTATAGATATGCAGGATAGAACAGAGCGCAGTTTTAACACCATAAAAGCTATTGAAGAAAGAGTAAAAAATCTTGCAGGGGCAGACTTTACTGTAGAAACTCGTAAGATGGGGCCGCCAACAGGTGCTGCGGTTGAGATTCAGGTGTCTGGAGCAAGCCTTGAGGTGTTAGGTGATTCTGCTGCTCGATTTAGGCATGTACTTGAGCAGATTCCTAATGTAAAAAATATACGTGATGACGCTGGACAGTCCAAGCCGACTTTGAAACTCGATATCGATAGGAAAAAAGCAGCATTACTTGGCCTATCTAGTAGTAGTATTGGCTCTGTGCTTTCTGCTGCTATAAATGGTATTAAAGTTGATGACTTTAGAGATGGTGATGATGACTATGATATTATGATTAGGCTTGATGACAAGAGTAGAACACTTGTTGATACCCTTTCACAGCTATTTATCCCGACTCCAAGTGGGAAGCTTATACCTCTCTCTACGGTGACAAGGTTGTCTTATACTAACGGTGTAGGATCAATAAAAAGAAAAGATAATAAACGTGTTGTGACTGTATCTGCAGATATTGATGATACAAAGACATCAGGGGTTAAGGTTCGTAAAGAGTTAGCAAATAAGCTTGAAGAGATGAAATTTGCTTTGCCAGCTGGGTATACCTATAAATTCTCTGGTGAGGATGAAGATCAGTCTGAGTCGAGTAGTTTCTTGCTGTATGCTGGTGCTATATCAATCTCGCTTATCTTCTTTGTGCTTGTTGCGCAGTTCAACTCGGTAGTATATCCTTTTGTTATTCTTACTTCTGTTATTCTATCACTGACAGGGATTTTCTTTGGATTAGGGGTATTTAGTATGCCATTTGGGATTATTATGACAGGGGTAGGTGTGATATCACTTGCAGGTGTTGTTGTAAATAATTCGATAGTGTTACTAGAGTATATTATTCAGCTAAAGAATGAGGGCATGAGCCTTCCTGATGCTATAGAAGAAGCTTGTATAACTAGGCTTAGACCTGTAATACTGACTACGGTGACTACTGTGCTTGGATTTATGCCAATGGTTACTGGGATTAGTTGGGACTTCCACTTTGATAGTTTTGGAATTCAGTATGCAAGTGAATCTACTCAGATGTGGCAGCCTATGGCTGTAGCAATGATGTTTGGGTTGATATTTGCAACTATTCTTACTCTGTTGACTCTGCCTAGCTTGGTCTCTTTAATCGATACTATTGAGAGGAGGCTGGGAATGGCTGTCGATACTTTCTCTGGTGGTTATAAAGGAGCTAGAAGAGGATATAAGAGATTTGTGATTAAAAGACTCAAGTAAGTTCCTTGCTAAGACATATTTTGAATGGATCGTAGCAATTGAGCTACGATCCATTCAAAATATTATAACAGAATTATACTGTCCTTTATAGTAGCTCTCCTTTGGCTACTAACTTAACACTACCTCCTACCTTTATTACTCCGTCCTTTACTTTCAAGTGTAGAATTGAGTCTCTACCAATCTCAAAGCCTTGTTCTATGCAGAGATCAATATCTTTGTTTGTGTGCTTGTTAAGGTAGCCTCCTAGCGAACCTGTGGCGCTTCCTGTGGCTGGGTCTTCAATAATACCATTCATATCAGCGTAGACCCTAGCGTTGAGTTGGTTTTCACTGTTATAAGTCTCCTCTGAGAAAGTGTAAATGGTGAAAAGGCCAATTCTTTTTGCAAGTTCATAATAGAAATTTTGGGATGGCTTTGCGGACAAAACAGCATCCATACTTACAAGTGGAATTATCAAAGCGGGAAGCCCTGTGCTAACAATTTGGATAGGTAGATCAGTACGTATTGAATCTATAGGGATATCGAGTAGAGCAGAGGCATCCTTGCTTGTAAGGAACTCTCCAAAGGTTGCCTTCTTCTGTGTCATCCAGAGAGTATCGGAACTGGTGTCTACTGGGATTTGTCCGACTGGTTCACTCAAGGTAATGATACTGTCATTTTTACCATTATAGTATTGCCACATCAAGTAAGCAGTACCTAGTGTAGGGTGGCCAGCAAAGGGAATTTCTTCAGAAGGTGTGAATATTCTTACATCAAAGTTTGTAGCGTTTATTTGTGGTCTGAGAACAAAGGTGGATTCTGAGAAGTTGAATTCACGGGCAATTTCTTGCATTTTGCTGGTTGGTAACTCTTCTTCAAGTATAACAGTAGCGAGTTGGTTACCTTTATATTTATTGTTAGTGAAAACATCTGTAATATAGAATTGAAATCCCATTATTCTCTCCATAATAAAAGTATATTAGGATATTATTATAAGCAATTTAGTGAAATAATATAGTAAGATTAGATAAAAAAAGAATCTTCTAACTTTCGTTAGAAGATTCTCGTTTTTTGGCATTCCTAAGGGGATTCGAACCCCTGTTGCTAGCGTGAAAAGCTAGTGTCCTAGACCGGGCTAGACGATAGGAACACGTATATAATTCAAAAGTGTTATAAGTTTTATTGGTAGGAGCGAGGGGACTCGAACCCATGACCATCGCCTTAAAAAGGCGGTGCTCTACCAACTGAGCTACGCTCCTAGTTTTTGTTTCTTTCACCATTGCCTTGGTGAGATTTAAATAATACGATTTTAAGGTTTTAAGTCAATATCAAATTACAAAAAAAGATAAGTTTTTTTTTGTGGCTGTGATATAGTCATAAAAATAGGCGTTTTAAAGGTTATATTGTGCAGAAATATTAGTTATTTTGATTTGAATTATTGTGAATTATAACTTTTCGTTTTTGGAAAAGTAGGAATTGGTGGATTTATTTATAATAAATTCATTAGTAAATGCTTTAAAAATTATTAATTATTATTGACAAAGTAAAGTTACTAGGTATAATCCAAACAAAACAGATAGGAAAGGTTTGGATTATGAGGTTGGCTCAGAAAACACAGTATGCGATAAAAGCTATTTATTCACTGGCTGATAATGCCATCACTCAGCAGAAGACGATTCCTGTTATAGCAAAAGAGCAGGCAATACCTGCCGCGTTTTTACAAAATATTATGAGAGAGCTCAGGTCAGCTGGGTTTGTTGAAAGTAAAAGAGGAAAGGATGGTGGGTATGTACTCGCTACTGAAGCTGAAGATATTAGAGTTGGAGACATTATCATGCTCTTTGAGGGAGATCTCCATCCTGTCGAAAGTGTCGACCTGCATAAATGGCAGGATAAACTCTTCGCTCCACTCTGGAGTCAAGCAGCACAAGCACTTGTTGATGTGTATATGGGCGTAAATTTTAAGCAACTCGTAGAAAAAGGAAGAATACTCCAGTCAGGAGTGATCCATGATTACGTCATATAACAATAGAGCATTGATGCATAGTTGGTTTTATAGCTGTGCTGTGATAACAAAGGAGAATTACTATGGAATATAAAAACGTTGATACTCAAGCTGTGCAGTCTGGATATACAATCGATCCGACGACTATGTCTAAAGCAGTGCCAATATATCAGACAACATCGTATGCATTTAAAGATAGTGACCACGGAGCAAGGCTATTTGAACTCAAAGAGTTGGGGAATATATATACTAGGCTGATGAATCCTACTACCGATGTACTCGAGAAGAGGCTTGCTGCGATACACGGTGGTACTTCAGCTGTGTGTACCGCCTCAGGAATGTCAGCTATCTTTTATGCTGTTACTGCGATAACCTCAATTGGTCAAAATATTGTTGCATCAAGCTACCTTTATGGCGGAACTGTTACTCTTTTTACCAAGACTTTAAAGCGTTTTGGTATTGAGACAAGGTTGGTAGATACTCGTGATCCACAAGCTGTGGCAGATGCAATTGATGAGAATACTACACTCGTATATTGTGAGACTATTGGTAACCCTAAGTGTAACTTGGAAGATATTGAGGTGCTTTCTGAGATTGCTCATAAGAATGATATTCCGCTAATTGTGGATGATAGTGTTAGTCCACCACCAATTTTTGACCCATTTGCTCATGGTGCTGATATTGTAGTAACCTCTCTTACAAAGATTGTAGGTGGACATGGTTCAAGCATGGGTGGTATTGTGATAGAAAAAGGTGACTTTAACTGGGCTAATGGTAAGTTCCCAGATATTGATGGGCCTGATGATTCGTATCATGGATATAATTTTTGGGAAGTATTTGGAAACCATGAGAATGCAGTGCTACCCGGATTTTCCTTCACTCTCAAGGTTAGATGTGGATTACTTCGTGATACAGGCGCTTGTATTTCACCATTTAATTCGCAACAGATCATACTTGGTGTGGAGACACTACCTATACGTGCACGTAGGCATTGTGAAAGTGCTCAAATTATTGCTGAGTGGCTTGCTGCTCATCCGCTTGTGGCGTGGGTTGAATACCCTGGTCTTAAGGGACATCCTGATTATGAGCGTGCAGGCCGTGACTATAAATGTGGACCTGGAGCTCTACTTGGGTTTGCTCCAAAAGGTGGATATGAAGCGAGTAAGAAGTTGTGTGATAGTGTAAAATTGGCTACTCATCTTGCAAATCTACTAGACAGTAAGACATTAGTAACACATACTGCAAGTACGACACACCAACAACTTTCTGATGAAGAACTATTAGCTGCAGGTGTTACTCCTGATTTTATCAGACTATCCATTGGATTGGAAGATGTTGAGGATATCAAGGCGGATCTTGATCAGGCTCTTACTGTTGCTACAAAAGTAAAATAGAAAGTTATATTATCGATGAGTAAAAATAATGATAATGTGGATAATGTGGATTCTACAAATTCAGTAGGTTGGACTGAAGCGAAGCGACTACAAGTTGCTTCGCTTCAGGATCCATTTGAATTGGATTGTGGACGATCACTTGCACCAATTGAAATTGAATATGAAGAGTATGGCTCTGGAGACAAGGTCATACTCGTTTGCCATGCACTTTCAGGAGAT
Source organism: Planctomycetota bacterium (assembly GCA_965140405.1). Lineage (GTDB taxonomy): Bacteria > Planctomycetota > SZUA-567 > SZUA-567 > SZUA-567. The sequence continues at coordinate 2,508,056 of OZ223208.1, read as the reverse complement.
GCCCATGCAGCTGGGTGGGATAAGAACTGGGAGGGAAATAGAAGGTGGCGAGAGAATAAACCAGGTTGGTGGGATACGGTAATAGGACCGGGTAAGGCTATGGATACAAATAAGTATAGGGTTATCTGTACAAATGTGCTTGGCTCTTGCTACGGTACCACTGGACCTGCTTCTATAAATCCTGAGACAGGTAAGCCATATGGACTCAAGTTTCCTGTTGTTACTGTTCAAGACTGGGTAAGGTTGCAGAAGTTATTCTTTGATAAAATCGGCGTTGAAAAGCTTTATGCAGTAATTGGTGGATCTCTCGGTGGACAACAAGCCATCGAGTGGTCACTTGCTTATCCTGACTTTGTTGAGAATACTGTTGTGTTTGCGGCTGCTCCTAGGCTATCAGCTCAAGGGTTAGGGTTTAATGTGGTTGGAAGTTATGCGATTCGTAATGATCCGAATTTTAAAAATGGTGATTACTACGATTCTGAACCGCCAATTGCTGGCTTGACAGCAGCTCGAATGCTTGCTCATATTACTTACCTTTCTGATGAGGGTATGCATGAGAAATTTGGTAGGAGGCTTCAGAGTAGTCAGGAGTTGCAGTTTGGCTTTGGTATAGAGTTTGAAGTTGAAAGTTATCTAAATTATCAAGGACAACAGTTTGTTCAGAGGTTTGATGCAAATAGCTACCTATATATAATTCGTGCTATGGATTATTATGATGCGGCAGAGTGCTGGGGTGGGGGAGACTTACAGAAGGCATGTAAGAGAATAAAGTCCAATGTCATGGTTGTAAGCTTCAGTTCAGACTGGCTTTACCCGCCACAAGAGTGTAAGGAATTCGCTCTAGCTTTAAGTAAGAATAATATTCCTGTAACCTATATTGATGTGCCGTCTGCATTTGGTCATGATGCTTTCTTGGTTCAGGTTGAGGAAGTTGATGCGTTACTAAGAAACTTTTTGTCTGCAAAGAAACGCTAAGGTTGTATTATGACTCACTAGCATTATCACTAAGTAATTGAGGAATTATAGATATGGACATTAATCTTCCTGAAGAGGGAAATACATCATTTTTAGATTTAGTAAACCTGCTTCAGAAGCAGGTCGATCCTGCTCTACTAAGTGTGGGATCTGGCAGTATTATGAACTTTTTTGGAAATGTTGGGGCAGGGTTAAAACCTGTAACAGATGAGAATGGTAAACAGCTTCGTTGGCAAGACAAGGTTATAGAGCAGGAAATACCTGTCGGCTCGTCTGTGCTGGATCTTGGCTGTGGAAATGGTGAGCTACTTGCTAGACTTAGAGATATGAAAGAGGTCAATGGGCAGGGAATAGAGAGGGAACCTAAAGCAGTTATGGAATGTGTGCGCTCTGGTGTGCCGGTATTCCAGTCTGATATCGCTTCAGGTCTCGGGTCGTTCGCTGATAAATCCTTTGATTATGTTGTGCTCGAAGAGACTCTTCAAACCTTGATGCATCCTACAGATGTGCTTGTTGAGATGCTCAGAGTTGGCAGGAGAGGGATTGTAACATTCCCCAACTTTGCATTCTGGCAGGTAAGGCTCGATCTTGCACTTCGTGGAAGAATGCCTCAGACAGGATGGTTGCCATACAATTGGTACGATACTCCAAACATTCACTGTCTATCTATTCAAGACTTTCTGGATTGGGCTGACGGGGAGAGTATTAGTATAATTGGAGGGTATGTACTCAATGAGGGCAAGGTAAGAAAGCTTGGCGTGAGTGATAATCTCTATGCAGAAGAGGTCTTGATGATTGTTGAAAAGTTTGAAGGTGGTAGTTGTGAGTAAAGATAAGGAGATTGGCAGAATTGAAGAGCCTACTACCCAGATAAAGGTGCCAGAGAGCCTTGTAGGCGATATTGTAAAATATGTCGAAGGTAAGGGGTATAAGATACCGCTCTACCAATCCAAGGTTGAGGCAGGCTTCCCGTCTCCAGCGGATGATTATATAGAAGCTCAACTGGATTTGAATGAGCATCTTATAAAGAATCCTGCCGCTACATTCTTTGCCAGAGCTACTGGTGAATCAATGATAGGTGTCGGCATCTTTCCTAATGATATACTCGTCGTTGACAGGAGTGTGAAACCGAAAAATGGTAGTATTGTAATAGCGATAGTCGACGGCGAATTGGTTGTAAAGAGGTTGCATATGATGGATGGGGTGGTTGAACTAAGATCTGAGAATCCAAAATACCGACCGATAAAAATTTCTGCAGAAACAAGTCTTGAGGTTTGGGGTGTAGTGTGCCATGTCGTTCATTCATTCTAGTCATTATGAATAATTGCTAAGCTCTAGTACCTACGGCTTTTTTATAGGCAGCTTCGGTATTTTTTGCTACCTCTTCCCAAGAAAATGCCGTCTCTACCGTTACTCTTGCATTATTACCAAGCCAGTTACACTTCTCTGTATCACGTAGTAGTTCAAGAATATTATTTATAAGATCCTCTTCAGTGCTAATAATTCCATTTACATCGTTGTAGACTATCTCAGAACTTGCACCTCTATCCAGACAAATAACCGGTCTTGATGAAGCCCACGAAGTGAGGGTGATCGCGGCAAATGGATCAAATCTGAACGGAGCGACAGTAAAGCTAGATTCCTTGAATAACGCTTGGAGCTTTAATGTGTCTGGTGAGGAAATCATAAAGACTCTGCCTGGAAATTCTTTGCATAAACCTTCGATACGCCCTGACATCTCTCCATTACCAACGAAGATGTATACTGCTTCATCGTTTGAGCCTATAACTTTTTCGCAGGTATTGATTAAAAGGTCGGTTCCTTTTTTGAGGTTAAAACTGCCGACATAGAGTATGATTTTAGCAGCAGAATCTATGCCTAACTCTGAGCGAATAGTATTCGATCTCTTCATAGCCGTTTTGGTGAGCTCAATGTCTATACCATTATAGCCAACATCTGTCTTCCAATCTGGGGTTTGGTAAAGTTGCTCTAGTTCGCGCTTAACGTCAAAACTAATCGCAATAATCTGCTCCGCTGCACTGACCATCTCTTTTTCAAGCGTGCTGATCTCTCTTGCTACATCACTCTCAGGCCAGCTACCAGAGCGCCCTAATTCAGTAGTGTGGAAAGTAGCGATAAGTGTTGCTTCATTCTTTAATCGTAGTCCTGCTCCGAAGGTGAGCCAATCATGGCAGTGAAGAATATCAAAATTACCAATACTGCTGGATATTTCAGTAAAATAATAGACTAAGGTATTACTAAATGATCTAACCTCTTCAAAGAAGTTGCTACCACTATTCCAGGGAAGTCTATGAATATAGACCCCTTCAACAGTATCATTAAAGCTGAGTTTTGAGCCTTGTCTTGTAAAAATATGCACCTCGTTACCAAGCCTATTAAGGTTTTTGGCAAGGTTGAATACATGTATTCCTACACCACCTATCTTGATCGCGTAGAGTGACTCCCATGAAAATATTGCTATACGCATAAAAATCCAAATTTCTAGGTAAAAAGATATATTATTATACCATAATCAGTTGCAAATTTCATCCAATATTTGACATATTATCTCGATTAATTGATAATTCATTTTTTTACTGTATTATTGCCTCCTGATCTGTAAAATATAGCTAAATCTTTGAGAATAATAATCATAAAAGTGTTAGGGTAAGATAATATGAGAAAAAATGTTGTAAAATATATATGTTTGTGCTTGGTGCTAGTTTTTTTTGCTGTGCCTTATTGTCGTGCATTGGATTCTCAGACAAAGTATAAGGTAGATAACTTTATCTATGAGGGTTCACGCCTTCTTGCTAAGAATGAAAAGGCTAGAGCACTTGCAAGATTCAAGAGTGCATTAAAACTTGATCCTGAAAATGCCGCTTGTTATTTCTGGATTGGACTATCATACTCAGATCTGCAAAACTATGGAATTGCAGCTAAAAATGCAGAAGCAGCAGTATCATTAGACCCAAAACTATCAGATGCTTGGTTGCTCTGGGGTCAGTCTTTGATGTATGAAGAGAAGTATGCAGATGCAGTGCAGAAACTTGCAAAAGCATTTAGGTTAAATCCAGATAATTATCTTGCAGCTTATAATATTGGTAGGTGCTATTACTATGGATTTGAAGGAAAGAAGAAGGTGCTAGCGAGAAAGTTCTTTAGAAAGGCATGGGAACTCAATGATAAATTTGTGCCTTCAAGATACTACCAAGGACTTTGTGAGCTGGATGAAAATTTACTGCCGTTAGCAGTTGTTTCTTTCAATTGGGTTATTGAGAATGATCCTAATAATATACCGGCTAGATTCGATCTAGCAGCTACTTATAGAAAAGACAGTCATGTAGATAGAGCTGAAAAGGAATTACTTAATATTCTTGCTATTAATCCTGAATTATACGAAGCTCATTTACAATTAGGGCATATTTACATGATAGATAAGCCTAGCAGAAAGAAAGCATTATACCACCTGAATCGCTTTGTAGAGCTTGCCCCGACTGATCATGAGTGGATGGGTAAAGTCAAAGCATTGCTACAAAAAGATAAAGATAGAAAGAAGAAATAGAGGAGTATGGGTGTGAAAAATAAGAGTTGCAGTATTCTGCTTGTTGATGATCATGAGGCCACAAGAGAGACTATTGAGGAGGTGCTCTCTGATGCAGGTCATATTGTAAGTGTTGCGGAGAATAAGACTAAAGCCTGTGCTTTTATTGAAGAGAAAGTATTTGATCTTGTCCTCACCGATTATATGCTTCCTGACGGTACTGGGCTTGAAATTCTTGAGCTCTCAAAGAAGCTCTTTCCTGAGATGCCTGTTGTTATGATTACTGGGCATGGTTCTATTGAAAATGCTATTGATGCTACTAGGCTTGGTGCGTATGAGTATGTAACCAAACCAATAGATCTAAATAAGCTTCGAGTAATTGTAAAGAATGCACTCCACTTAGTTGCTTTGGAAAGACAGGTTGAGCATGCAGGTGACTTACTGTCAATTGTCGGGCAATCACATGCAATAACCCAGGTGAAAGAGCTAATTAAGCAGGTAGCTCATACAGATGTAACTGTTCTTATTGAGGGCGAAAGTGGCACTGGTAAGGAGCTTGTTGCAAATGCACTCCAATCGTTATCTTCTAGAGCAAATAACTCCTTTGTAAAGGTTAATGTTGCTGCTCTTTCTAGAGAGCTTGTGGAGAGTGAATTATTTGGACATGAAAAGGGTTCGTTTTCAGGGGCACTCAGACTTCGAAAAGGAAGGTTTGAGATGGCTAATGATGGTACTTTGTTTCTGGATGAAATCGGTGAGATGCCTCTAGGTATGCAGGTAAAACTTCTTAGAGTACTCCAGGAGAGAGAGCTTGAGAGGGTTGGTGGAAATGAAACAATACCTGTTAATATTCGTCTCATCTGTGCTACAAATAAAAACCTTAAACAGATGTCTGAAGATGGTGATTTTAGAGAAGATCTTTTCTATAGAATCAATGTCGTAAAAATTAGAATACCTCCTTTAAGAGAGAGAAAAGAGGATATAGAGTTTCTTGCAGAACACTTCCTTAGAAAGTACTCCGCAAGGTATAATTCGCAGAAGCAATTCTCTACCTCTTTTCTGCAAGGGCTATTAAGCTATGATTGGCCGGGAAATATTAGAGAGCTTGAAAACGCTATTGAAGGGGCGGTTGTACGGACTCCCAGTGATATCATCGAGTATTCTCAGTTGCCTGAAGAAATTACTGGTAGCCAACCTATGCCAACAACTGAGTATCCTGTGAGTAGTAAAGGGGGGTTTGAAGAAGGACTTGCTCTGGAAGATATAGAAAAGGTCTATGTGCTTAGCGAACTCGATAGACTCGGAGGAAACAAGACAAAAGCAGCAAAAAGTTTGGGAATCGGACTAAAAACTTTATATCGAAAGCTTGAGGCTTATTCTGAAACTGAGACTAAGTAAGATTAGAATCGTAGGTCTTCAATCTCAGATCTTAGTAAGTGATACTTGGTATGTGGCGAAAGGGCGTCAAAATTGTCTCTTGCCCCAAGTACCAATAGAATGTCACCGAAAATAAGTTTGTAGGTTTCCGGAGGATTATATAGTATAGAGTCTTCATCATCTCTGAATATTGCTACAATTAGAAGATTATTCTTTGCATACTCTGAGTCAACTATCGTAACTCCATTATTGTTGTCCTCATCCGTAATAATGATCTCTTCGGCTGAAAAATCATTTTCTGCGCTTTGAAAGAATAAGTCGAGAAATTCGGTTGCATTTGGACGTATCAATTGGGACGCCATACGCAGTCCACTAATATTACTTCGTGAAATCACAGAAGTTGCTCCAGCTCGTAGTAACTTAGGACGCATTGTCTCTATCATTGAGCACGTTACTACAATGCGGATTGTTGGATTTAGCTGTCGAGCTGATAAGGTAATGAGTAGATTTTCTCTGTCATCATTATATGAGACAACTATTGCTTTTGCTGTCTTTATGCCGTGCTCTATAAGTACTTCATCGTCAGACGCATCTTTTGAGTCTACTACTATATTTGGGTATCGTTCACTACAAGAATTTAATAGTTCACTATTGTCACTTATTAACGAATACTTTTCTTGTACAGGTGAGGCTGAATAGTGGTGTGAGTATGTAATGCGGTTATTCTCATTGAAAATCATTTCAAGAATATTTAGAGGGTGCTGTGTATCGCCGCATATTATTATACGGTTTGTCATTTTTTTTTCAGACATTTTCTGCAAGCTTCCTAAGTTTTTGGGAGTTTGTTAGGTCTCCAACAAATATCAAAACGTCACCAGATTTTAGCTGGTAATCTCCGTGAGGATTTAATAACCACTTACTTTGAGCTAATTGCTTAATTGCGCAAATACGAAGCCCTGTTGATTCGATTATTCTAGAGTTGCAGAGCAGTACGTCTTGAAGAGCAGATCCCTCAGATATGGTAACTTCATCAACTCTGATAATTTTTGAAGTGTCAGTACTCAAGCGGTCAATAAATGTTTTTGAATTAGGTCTGAGTAGTTCGGTCACAATCTGTTCTGAACAGGTGATATCAGATTTAATTATTTCATCTACTCCAGCAAGCCTGAACTTACGCTCAAATAGCTTGTTTGGACACCTTGAGATTATTTCAAACTTCCAGTTGTTCTTTATCGCAAGCTCTTTGAGAGTCATTATGAGAAATAGGGTGTCTTTAGGATTGGGAAGTGTTATTGCTATCCTTTTGGCTCTGCTCAAACCTGCAAGAATAAGGGTCTCTTCTTCTGTTGCATCACCTCTAATATAGTTAACTTTTGGGTTCTTCTCTGCATACTGATCAAGAGCAACCTGAGAGGTGTCTATTAGTACAAATTTTCTTTTAAGAATTTCCAGCTCATCAGCAATGTAGCAACCTGTTTCACTTGCGCCAATAATTAGAAAATGATTGTTATAGCGGCGAATGACTTTCTGCATCTTCTTTTCACGTTGGTGACGTTTTAGCTGTCCTGATGTGACATATTGAGTGAGGATACCTGCTGCGTAGACAAAAGCTGACATACCAAAGATCATAAGGGATATTGCAAATATTAGAGCAGCGGTTCTTTCTTCAGGACGCGCATCTTTTAGCGGTGATATATCCCCATAACCGACCGTTGTAAGAGTAATAATTGTAAGATATAGTGCCTCAAGAAGTGTAATGTCTTTTAACAGATAGTTGAATCCGAATGCCCCAATTGAAAAGATAATAATTATTTGACCGAAAGCTCGGTATATCTTTAAATTGAGATTATTGATGTCGGTTTGCATTAATTCGGATCCTATTATATATTGAGAGCCTGATGCATAATATCATAATGTATTAGTAATTATGTTGGAATGTTTTAATGCATATTCCAACACAATTAAAGTGAATTAAGTCTTAATCAATTTTTACAGCATGAGCTCCGTCCCAAGCCCTACAAATATGCATTTCTGCATCAATACCTGACCTCTCCTTGTAACGCTTAGCAAGTTCTTCTGCAAAAGATTCAGCTCTGTCCGCAGCTACAAGGTTGACAGTGCAACCACCAAATCCACCGCCAGAGAGACGGCGTCCATATAGGCCGTCTATACCTTCGGCGCACTCCATCATGATGTCTAATTCTTTACATGAATTACCAAAGTCATCACGACTTGAGATGTGTGAAAGGTTCATGCATTCACCCATCGTTTTAAGGTCACCTTTCTCAAGGGCGGCAACGCCATCAAGAACTCTTTGATTATCAGTAATGATGTGCTTGGCACGCTTTCTTACATCTTCCGCTATCTCATCACTATTGGCGTTCATCTCTTCTACTGTCACGTCACGCAAGTGTGTTACTTTTTTTGGGGCAAGCTTCTGCGAGTAATGCTCTGCCGCAGCAAAGCAGCACTCTCTCAGGCGGTTGTAGGCACCATCTACTAGGGAGTGTGGTGCATTGGTATTGGCAATTACAAGTTCTATATTATTACCCAGTGGTATGTGACGATACTCGTCAAGATCACGACAATCTAAGAAGACTAAGTGATCCTTTTTACCCATTGTAGATGAGAACTGGTCAAGAATGCCACAGTTCATACCGACAAAGTTATTCTCTGCGGCTTGGGCTGTAAGAGCAATCTTTACAGGATTCATTTCGAAACCGTAAATAGACTGTAAAAAGTAAAGAGTTGCAACCTCAAGAGCGGCACTACTAGATAATCCTGCTCCTAGCGGAACATTTCCATCAAGGACTGCTTCAAATCCACCTATATCGATACCAATTTTTGCAAGTTCACTAACTACTCCTTGGATGTAGTTGATCCAAAAATTATCTGTATCAAGAACTGGAGCTGTTGTATCGAAGGATACTTTTACCCCGTATGAAGTGGCGAAGACTGTAGCTTTGTTTCCAGCAACCTTGCGTCCACATAGAATTATTTCACGATCAATTGCAGCAGACAGTATAAAGCCTTCATTGTAATCAGTGTGATTACCAAGTACTTCTACACGCCCTGGAGCAATTCCACAATATTCTGCTTCCCCTTTAAAATTCTTTTTGAAGGTTTTCGCTGCATTTTGAATCAGTTCCATTAAATCCTCTCCTTAAGAAGAATATATGACCCCACTATAAATAAAATTACATATCATCACTTTTTAAATCTGTTGCACCTAATTTGAAAGCACCAAATTTGAGTATACCATCATATATAGCGTCAATACCACTCTTTTTGGCTAAGGCACTAAAACTCTTGGTGGCATCACCAAGCAGCCATATGCTTCTAGTTCCTTTTACTTCTGGAATCATATCTAGTTCGTTTTTCATAAATTTACTACTAGTTGCATAATCAAAAGGTAGTATTGCTATTAAGTCTCCAGATGAAATAATACCGTAGATTCTATTTGTATTAGTTGCATATTGAGAAAACTTAACATTTTTAGCATTCATATCTACTGCAGCCATAAGTTGCAGTTGGTGGTAAAGAATTACAGCGTTTTCAATTTCTCTACAATTCTTTAGGACGGATAGAACGTTTGACATGCCTGCTACATGCTTTAGTTGGGTAAGATATAGTGTAATATAGGCTTTTTGACGTGGGTCGAAATTAGGATTGTTGAGGAAGTCTGTAAATAATTGGTACTCCTGTGTATCTTTGCTATAGCCGATTATTTCACGCATAACCCTCTGTAGTTCCCTATTTAGCTCTTCTGGACTATTGTCACGGATCATACGTTCTGTAATGTCTATCACAGCACCTGGTGTAAGTGCACCTGTAGTGATAGCAGTAGCTGAACTCAAACCTGGCATAGTAAAATATGTTGCTGCGGAAACACCGATAGATCCTGCCCACTGCTGCTTACTTATCTCATTCAATAAGGCTATAACAAGAGGGTTCTTTGAATATACATCTAGGTGTAGGTCGTATGCAGCTTTTCGGGCAACATCTGCAGTCAGTATATTGCCTGCACCTTTATCGAGATCTTTACCACTGCTACTCTTTGGTTCTTTCTTTACTAAACCTTTGAAGAAGCTACCAATAGCTCTACCGGTCTTTGCAACTGAGCGTCCTATAGCTACAGCTGAATCACCAGGGTGTAGTACAACCGCTTTTGCTCCTTTACCGATGTTTTTTACAGAACCTTTTGCGCCTGCCCATACCTGATTACCTTGAGGGGTGCTCTTGTACCACTCAATAACGCTGAGTTCATGGATGGTTTTTATTAGGGAGGGAATACTCGTAATTTGAAGGTCGGCTGACTCAGGAGTAGTGATAGTGAATGTATAGTAAATATTGTCAATTTGGACATTGGAGGAAATTGTATAGTATGAGTCCTGTTGAGGGATTATATTTTTCAATGATTTTATGTCTTGATAATGTATATCATCCGCAGCAAAAGTTAAGTTAATGCTTAATAAGGTAAGGGCTAATAATATGGAGAGCAGTCTGCTTGGTTTCATTTTATTACTCCTGAAAAAGAACAAGATAAAGTATATATAATTATATGCATTATAGGTATGTATGGTGATATTTAACAGTAGTTTTTATAAAAAAACCCGGCAAAGCCGGGTAAAAATTGAAACCATCAAAATGCCGTTAAACAGCAGATTCTGGAACCGCAATGTTCCAGGTGGGCACCTCACCATGCAGGGCAGCGATCCATTTCAAATGATGGCATGGCCGCACAGGCATATTTTTTCGGTTCCCTCTATAAAATATAGGTTCACAAATATACTGTCTTAACAAACATGATCGAACCAATTTTTAATATTTTAACTCATTTAACTATTTAATACAATGGTAATTATTATTAATCTATATATAATTAAGTATGGAATTACATGTAAAGTTTGGTGATCAGGGATTTTGGGTATAATATTGTAAAAGGTTGAATGTGAACATATTACGACTTATAAGGTTTCCAGTGGCATGTTTGGCTACTTCTGGTGTTATGGCTGGATTTTATATTGTTCTGTTTGCTGGGCTAGGGGTAGAGCGGGTTGGTTTTTTACCTCGTGTGATTGTTATAGGAGTCTGTCTTGCCTTTGCTTCATCAGCATGGAATGAAATGTTTAGTGTGGTAGATAATTCGCTGGATGCAAGTATTAATAGTGTAATACCAAGTAAAATATCAATGAGTATGGGGTATGTCATTGCTTCTTTGTTAATAGTTATTGCTCTTATGCTGAGTATGACTGTATCCTTGGTTACTTTTTTTGTAGTTGCGGCAATTATTATTAATTCTTTTCTGTTTAACTCAATTTTTAAAAAAATTATCGTCCTTGATGCTGTCTTTTATGCACTGCAGTATTCGCTCATTGTAGTTCTGGGAATGAGTGCTCATGAGTATCTTGTCTATCTTCTGACCGATCCGTCAATCTATATACCGTTGATATTTATCTTTTTTTATATTTCTGTATTGAGAGTTATTTTAAATGTAAGTTTGGTTGCACCGGATAATGATAAAGTTGAACAGAAGAATGACTTTGAAGGGGAGTCGTTAGAATTATCTACTGAGATTGATTCTGTATATGCGGGAAGAATTGATTCTGAGAGGGCAAGTGACTTTGAGATAGCAAAAAAGGTTAGTGATAATATGATCAGGCGTAATCTAAGCGTTATACTCCCTGAGCCAATTGGTGTTGATAATCATATTGCTCCAGAGAGAACCGAGATTATTAATGGAGTCTGGAGTACTTATATGGCGGTAGTTATTTTGATGATTATCCCCGTTGTATTTTTATCACTATACACGTTTGAACCAGTATTATTGGGCCTTTTGGCTATTAATACAATACTTCTGGCTTTTCAGCTTTTTGGCGTTATTGATAAGAAGAGCTTTGTGGCTGTTCTAAATCTTTACAATTATGGAGTCATTAGTATTTGCATCTTTTGCGCTATTATAATTGCGGCAATATCAGAGAATATATTTTCAAAGCAGTCACTAGCTGTTGTTGGCATACTTGTAGGTATGACAATCCCTATGCTCGTTATGAAGAAATACTTTGAAAAAATAGCATAATATTACAACCCTTGCCGGAAATGTGTAAATTTATGTGTATATGTAAGGCTTTTGTCGTAAACAAGTTATATCTTATATTTTTTATATTTGACAAATGCATGATGTCCAAAACTTGACATTTGCGAATTATGGCTTATTATTATAGTATATGAAGTTATATTTTAGTAAGGATTGTGGAGTCTTTATTAATATTGTATAAATCAGGTATTTAAAATACATTCTAAATATACCATTGGGCCATTTATGGTTGATATTTGTACGTTTGTAGGGGGGCGTATAGGCTATCTAAGGGGGAATTATGCAAAAAAATCAGATATGTGTTGTCGAAGGTTGTAACAATCCTGTGCATGCGAAGGGCTACTGTAGGAAGCATTATGGGCAGCTATGGCGAAAAGGAAGAATTTATTCAGAAAAGGATAAACATGTAGAGCATGAAGGAGAGTGTGATTCCGATAGAATTAGGGCGTTGCAACGTGAACTAAAAAGAGCTCAGACTATGTATAATAACGTCATTGGTTTTGAAGGAAGAATTAAGTGGCGTAGAGAAATTGACGAGGTAAAAGTGGAAATGAAGAGACTTGGGATTGATCCTAAGGAGCTTGTAAAACCACAACGAGAAAATGAAGAGAGTATGTTTGGTGAGTTACTTCCTGTTGATGATACTGCATTTGACGATGAAGTGTAAATAGGTTAGTTTAAAGCATTATAATTTAATAGACACCACTCTTCTTCTGAGTAGTGTCTATTTTTTTTGTGAGTATATATAGTTATAAAATATCTACTCTGGTGAGACTTTTAATATATTATTACGATACACCTTCCAGACGCTTTTTGCTTCAATATTGCTCTTCTTTGTTATTACAGCTTCTTGGTTAATTCCATCTTGCGTGAGCTCAACCCATATTTGTACATTTTTATCAAGATGCATATAAAGACGTTTACGCATATCACTAATAAGTACGTAGCCACGCTCTAAGCATATATGGTCACTTACTTTTAAAACTTCTGATTCTGCCATATTTGGTGTAAGCCTGTCAAATAACTCTGTACCTGCTGGTGATACTTCAACGATACCAGTGGCAGAACTAGAAATCATATATTTTACTTTTTCTTTAATGCCAAAATTGCTGGACGAATTTGTTTTCTTTACCTCTCGTTTTGGTGCCTCCATAATAAAACTGGTCATTAAGTGGAGGTATGCCTTGCGCTGGTCTTCGTCTTGAAGCATACTCAATATGTCCTTTTCAAAGAAACTATAGTACAGGTATTACAATAATTATTAGTTGTAATAGTAAGTATTAAGAATCGATCGATCCTTTGTATATATAGTAATTATTGAAAATTGGGATTCTCTTTCATTAAAAGTATGGATGGAGAATGTTTTTTTTGAATTTTTTGATATTGCTGCCTTAGATACTTTATTGAAGGCTAGATAGTATGCCTATTATCTCATGTTCATCTTCGGCGTAGAGTAGGGCTGAAGGTAGCCAATCTTCTTGTAAAAAGCTTTGCGCAATCCATTTGTAGAAGTGCTGTGCTTTTTTTGTGTCATATGAGGGGCAGGCGATACCAAAGAATATATGTACTAACTCACCATCTCTAGAATCAAACCATACACCCTCTTGGCTGCGAGCGAATATTATTCCCATTGATTTTGGGGTCATACTTCTGATATCAAGAACTGCAATTCCGCTACCTTTTGCGCTACTCGAGCTCTTTTCGTGATTTACTATCTCTGTCTCAAATTTTGATGGGTTTCTAATGACTCCTGTTTTTGTGAATAATTCTGATAGCTCAGAAATAACAGCGGTCTTCAGTCTACAAAGCTCTGACTCAGCAGACTTTTCCTCATCAATGTCGTCAAGATGTCCCGAGCGCATCCCAAGCTGTATATACTCGGGCTTTAAATATCTAGAAATATACATAGCAATCTTTCTTTTTATTCACTCAAGTTTGGGCCTAGTCGTCTACCCATTGCTTGCATTGCGTCAATTTTCTTATATTTGCGTGGTTGGAGGGTTGAATCAACCTCAACTTTGAATAAGGTAAGTTTGCCAGCATGTTCATTTTCCCGTCTTGAGTGAGTGCTTTGGCTTATAATTGCAACCTTTCCATATTCTTTGAGGGAAGCTTCGCGTGAAGAACGATCGATAAGGTAGATTGTTTTGCCGATATACTTTTTCTGTAGTAGATAGGATTCATTATGAATAAGGACAGCATTTGAAGGTATGTAGAACATTACTCTAAAGAAATCCATACCACCTCTATGGTCTGCATTATGTATAAGTAGTGAGTCTTTAGGTATATTGTCTTTGACTGCTTGGAGGAAATTTGTATCGTCTACGGTTTGGTCTGTGTATGGGGCAATAAATGTATGGCCGAAGATTGCAATAATCAGTATAGCTCCTAAAAATGAACCAAATGAGATAATCCCTTGTCGACGTGAAAATCCAACAAAGAGTGAAAAGCTACAGATTATAATTCCTAAAATAAGCGCGCCTATCCAAAGGAGGGTCGTGTGTAGAGCACTACTCAAAAACCAGAGTGGTATAGTCAGAATTATCGATAGTGTTATACCAATAATAGGTCTTCTGAATTTTGCGGGTATACAAAGTATTTTCTCCCAAACCCATCGGAGAGATAGAGCCGCGTATATCGCCCATGCACCTGTAATATGGAGCATATAGTGGTGATGTTTACTCTGAGAAAGTGAGAAAATTATTAGTGGTATTATTGCCCAGCAGAAGGTAAAGCGGATTGCAGAGTAGCGTTCTTTAAATACAGGCTTTATGCATAAAATGATGCCAATAAGGCAGAATATTGTCCACGGGGTGGTGATAGTTGGCATAGTCTGAAGGTAGTAGTACCACGGTTCTCTGAGATAACCTTGGTTTAATCTGCCAAATAGATCTGATGCCCATACATCATAGGCTCCGTCTATTGTGTAACCGACGTATATTGCCCAAGCTCCACCGACAATAAGAAAGATAAGCCATCCCCAAATCCAAACATATCTCATGATTTTCTTAAAATCATGATTCCATAGCAGAAAAGCTGCAATAGGTATGCAACTAATGGTTGTTCCGAAAACTAGCCCCTTGGCCATATTGGTAAGACCAATACTGATAAACAGTAGTAATACTAGAAATGGGCGAAGGCCGATGGGGTTTATACTCTCATTTAAATGATCTTTATATTTTGAACTAAATTCAAGTTTAACAAAGAGATATAGTATAAAGTAAACAATAACACAGAGGAATATATCATCCTCCGCAAGCCACGAATAGCTGAAAAACTCATATGAAGTTGCTTGTATAAAACCTGCTAAAATTCCGGTTGCGCTACCAAAGAGTCTTGCAGCAATATTAGTTAATAATAGTACTGCAATTATACCCATAAGCGTCGGGGTTATTCGCGCCTTCCATGTCGTGTCAATATGGCCAAATGGAGCTGTTACAGCCGCCATTATCCAGTGTGGTAGTGGTGGGCGTTCTACCCATGGGCGGTCTCCGCTGTGAGGCACTATCCAGCTGCTAGTGCTTACCATCTCATTAGTGGTCTGGGGAAGTCGGGCTTCGTGCATAGTGAGTGGGCGCCCGCCAATCAGTGAGTAACCAAATAGCAGGGCTGAGTAGGTGATCAACACAATATAGTGACGATTATATAGAGTCGAAGTTTTTGGCATTGTATGTCCCTTGAAGCAGTCCTAATCACCAATTAGTAATTCCTAGTGAAGAGCGTAACTAAGCATAAATTTAACCTTTTACATTCTTAAGTATTATAACTGGAAATTATCTGATATCAAGAGGATCAAGATTTGGTAGGGTTAATTATTATGAAATCAATGCAAAAGCATCGATAATATGATTTATCTCTGGTGTGGAGTTGTTTGTAACAATAGCAACAATGTCAGCTCTATAAGATAATTTCGATAATTTGTTCTTATGTATATAGTAGTTTGCTACTTTAGATATGTGCCTTTGTTTAGTGAGTGTAACAGCCTCTTCTGGATAGCCAAAATTTATTGTACTTCTGGTCTTTACTTCAATAAATACAATAATACTGTCGATCTTAGCAATGATATCAATCTCACCTTGTTTGCATTTGAAATTTCTTTCAAGGATCTTGTGCCCTGTTGAAATTAAAAAACTTTCAGCGATATCTTCACCGATATCACCAAAAGCTTTATTTGAATGACTTGACTTTGTATTGAAAAAACCGAGTATTCCCATTAACTCTTTCTTGGAAAAATAGTTATTACGCAATAGCTGCAGAAGATGCACTGCCTATTTTGCCTAGTGTCGTGATTAATTCTTTTGGCCCAAAAGGCTTCTCTATAATTATATTGTTCTCGGTGCTAGCTATATTACTATTTTGAGGAGTTATGCGAATTGTCGGGAACGATACTTTATTATCAGAACGCAGATTTTCAAGCTCTTCTGTAAAAGCACTACATCCTTCTTCTTCTTCGTATATAACGGTATAATATCCTGAGTTTTCAGATAAAAATAGAGCTCGTAGCTTGGCGACAGTATCTACAATTGTGGAGTCATATGAACTTGAAAGTACGATGGCTAGCTTCTGACTTTGTGGCTTGTCCTTCATTGCTATTATTATTCTATCCATTTTGAAATCCTTTACTTTGAATAGGTAAATAAATGAAAATTAATTGCAATTAAGTGGATACGGATTAGTCAAATATATAGTGTTGATAAATCTGCAATATATTTTGCTGGATCACTCGTAAATATTGAGATGATATTTACTTAACAGTACTTAATTAAAATAAATTTCAAAGTAAATCTATACCTTTAGTTTACAACCAATATGTGTCTTATGCAAATTTTATTTTTCCTAAATAATGATGGTTTGTTTGAAAATATTAAACCAATGCTTACTATAAGCATTGGTTTAAAGTGGAATATACTATAAATTGTAGCGAATTATAAAATAAAATGCTTTATTGTTAAGCTGTCGCAATAAAATGCTAATTTATGACTTTCATTAGTCTTAATTGACAGCTTCTAGCTGAAAGATCAATCTTGGTTACCTTGACTCGCACTAGTTGACCTAAATGGAATCCTCTCTCTGGATTGGAGTTTTTCTTTCCACGACTAGGAACCACTTCTTTGGTAGAGTATCCCATATTTTCTACCATTTTTCTCGGGAGTAGCCCCTCAACAAAGTAGTCCTTGATCTCTACAAAGATACCAAATTTACGAATTCCAGTGACAACCGCATCAAAATCCTTCTCGCTACTCTTTTGTAAAAGCTCTAGCTTTCTGAAGTCCTTGACACCTTCTTCGATCTTCATTGCTCTACGCTCCATCCCGGAGGTGTGGATACCTAGTTGAATTAGATCTTTGATATCAGTTTCTAGGTGGCGATGAGTCTTCTTAGGAAGCTTGTTGCCCTTCGCATCAAACACTGCGTCAAGTGCTTGGTGAAGGTAGAGGTCAGGGTATCTTCTAATAGGAGAAGTGAAGTGTAGGTAGTGTGGAAAGTTGAGAGCAAAGTGACCAATATTTGAGTCTGGACCGTAAACGGCCTGTTTGAAGCTCTTTAGTATTGATAGATTTATAGAGTGTTCTTCCGGCTTCCCTTTTACAGTGTTAAGGATTGCTTGAAGGCGGTCTCTTCTCAGTGGTGGCTTGAATGGGTATCCTGAACTAGTCAGGAACTCTGCAAGTTCCTCAAGTGCTTCATCTGTAGGTGATTCGTGAATGCGGTGAAGTACAGGAAGTCCGTTCTCGTGGCACCAGCGAGCAACGCTGATATTTGCAGCCAACATAAACTCTTCGACAAGTTGATGTGAAAAATCATGCTCCACTGGATCCATGCCAATAACTTCATCATTTTCATTGAAGATGATTACATACTCGGCCATATTGAGCTCTAAACTACCTTTTTCTACTCTGTTATGACGTAGAACTTGTGCAAGTTCATTTAGATTTACTAAAACTTCTAGTATTTCCTTCTCCTCAAACGCTTTACCTGCATCCTCATCGCTTAAAAGATGTTTTACTTCTGGGTAGGTCATTCTGCGTGTGCTCTTGATAACACTACGGTATATCTTGTAATCTAGAACTTCACCTTCTGGCGAATAATCTATGAAAACTGACTTAGTAAAGCGTTCTTCTTGTGGTCGGAGTGAGCATAGGTCGTTTGATAGCTCTTCTGGTAGCATCGGTATTACTCTGCCTGGTAGGTAGATACTTGTTGAGCGACTTCTAGCTTCTTCATCAATGATGCCTGCTGGCCTAACAAAGTGTGATACATCAGCAATATGGATTCCTACCTTATATGTACCGTCTTTGTTCTTGGTAATAGAGAGTGCATCGTCAAAATCACGAGCCGTCTCTGGGTCAATTGTAACGGTAATATCCTCGGTTAAGTCGAGGCGATTGCTCTTATCTGCGAATGGATTTGAGTCACCGAGTCTATAGACCTCGTCTTTCACCTCTTCTGGGAAGTCTCCTGGAGCATTGAAACTAGCAAGTATTGCTGCTATTTCAGTGTCCGGAGCACCAGCAGGTCCTAGGACTTCAATTACTTTTCCCCTTGGATTTTCAATATTATCAGGGTAAATTGTAGTTTCGAAGATTACTTTAGTCTCAGGCTTGAGATCTTTCGGTGGCTCTTCAATAATATAAGTGTAGGGGTTTCTGATATCTTCAGGCTCCGCTGTCATCTCTTGAGTAATAATTGCTACAAAACGAGGTGAAGCACGCTCTATAATCTCTTGGACTGTACCGTAATGACGGAAGCCTTTTCCTTTTGGGGAGTCGATAGAGATAAGCACTTTGTCGCCGTCTAATGCGTTTAGAAGATTTTCTTCGCCGATAAAGACATCGTCTTTACTTGAGTCATCTGGAATGAGGAAGCCACAGCCGCTGCGGGTAACTCTCAGAGTGCCGCTGATATGTTCTCCTTGGTCAGGGAGCACCCATTTACTACCTCTTACCTTCATTATTTTGTGTCGACGTTTTAAGTCTTTAATTGCTTCTTGGAAGTTGGTGCGTGCATGTTTTGGTAAGCCAAGGTGTCTTGAAATTTCTTTAGTTCTCATTGGGGTGTAACTATCCGACTTTACTAGCTTAAGTATGGCCTCTTGGTACTCTGCAATGAGACTTTTCGCTGGTTCTGACTCAAATTCCGTGGTTTCATTATTGTTGTTTTTAGTATTCAAAGTTTGCTCCATAAGAGGCTAGTGTTTTAAAGTATTACCAAGTTGTCTAGGTGGACAATTGTTTTGAAGCTATTTTTTTCGAGTATAGCTTCTATTTCGCTACTGTTTTTGCCGATGATCTTTTTAGCATCTGATGATGAATAATTGGTGATACCTCTAGCAAGCTCTCTACCATCTTCATTATAAATGCTGACTGTATCGCCTTCAGCAAATGTACTCTTTATCTCTTTGACACCTACTGGTAGCAGACTTTTCTTCCCTTGTATAAGTGCTTTTTCTGCTCCAGAATCGACTATTATCTTGCCATCACATGGCCTTGAGAAGGCAATCCATTGACGCTTAAGGTTGGTCTTTTTCTCTCTTGGGGCGAAGAATGTACCGACATCTTCACCACTAAGAATTTCACAAATAACGCCTTTTCTGTGACCGTCTGCAATAATGAGTGGAATAGAGCCACTAACAGCTCCGAGTGCGGCTCCGAGTTTACTAGACATGCCGCCACTACCAACACCGCTTACAGAGCCGCTTGCACCTTCAAAGTGATCTCTAGTGATCTCCCCAACGTGACCTATCAATTTAGCTCCCTCAACAGTAGGTGGGCGGTCATATAAACCAGGGACGTCGGACAATATTATCACTGCATCGGCATCAATTAATTGTGCAACAGATACAGCAAGGGCATCGTTATCCCCCATCTTTAGCTGTAACTCTTCAATAGCTACTGTGTCATTTTCATTGATAATTGGAATTGTGTTGAAATTTAGTAGTTCTCTAAGAGTATTTCGGCTATTTAGAAAACGTGGGCGTTGCTTCAAATCATCTAATGTAAGTAGGACTTGAGCTGAACATATACCGTGTTTACTAAAAAGCTCTTTGTATATCTGCATTAAAGTACACTGTCCAACTGCAGCAGCAGCCTGTAGTTCGGCCAATGTGGTTGGTCTAGTGGTTAGGCCGAGTTCGACACACCCTGCTGCAACGGCTCCTGATGAGACTAAAACTATCTGTCGTCCAGCTGAAAATTCTGCAGCAATTGTGTCGACAAGTCCCAGTAAAAAATCTAACTCTATGCCGTTATTATTCAGACTTGCCAGTAGGCTTGAACCTACCTTGATAACAACTTTTTTAGAGTCTTTAAGGATTTTTCTATCTTGCTTCATTTAATAATTATTCTTCCTCATATTATGTTGTGGTATTTTAGTATTTAAACAGGTATTCATTGTGTTTGGAAGTTATACACTCCGTTATTTTTCGATTTTTTCTCTATTTGCGTATTCCTTTTGCACTGCCAGTTTTGTAATGATCCAACTCATTATTATACCGATTATTAGTGTTGAACACATGTTTATTATAAATGTCTCTATCTCGGTACGCCCAGTAAGGATGTATGTGCTAATGAAAAAAAAGTTCGAAAAAAAGAATTCTGCTATAGCTCGCCCATTACCGTCAGGATTGATTCGTCCCAAAAATAGCATAGGTCCTATTAGCGCAATAATATACGACCAAATAATGGTTATGATATAAAAGTAAAGTTTTTCTTGTGACATATAATATGTTGCCTATTTCTTTTTCTAATATAACCCCTTTATTTATTCTATACTTATCAATGCTCTTAGGCAATAGTCTACAGCCTAAAATTCAACCTATAAACGATTTAGGAAATCTTGATAATCTGCTTCTGTATCAATTCCTTTAGGTAGTGAGTCTTTCAAAACTTGAACCGCAATTGGAATGCCGTTCTCAAGAGCACGAAGTTGTTCTAGCTTTTCATTGATTTCTAGAGTACCTTGATCTAGTTCGACAAATTTCTTTATAACCGATATCCTGTATGCATATATTCCAATGTGGCCTAAGGCTGATGCTGGAGTGCCGTTTGGGCAGTCTCTGGAGTATGGGATGGCTGAACGTGAGAAGTATAGAGCATTATTGTTACTGTCTGTGACAACTTTGACAAGGTTTGGATTGAGTATGTTTTCTGAACCTATAAGAGGATAAGCCAAAGTCGCCATCTGAAAGTCTGGTAACGCCGAGATGAACTTTGCAAAACCTACAACTACCTCTATAGGTATTTCTGGTTCGTCCCCTTGAATGTTAATTAAAGCACCCTCTGTAATTCCAGCGATATTTATTGCTTCTGCTATGCGGTCTGAACCACTCTTGTGGTCGATACTTGTCATTACCGCGCGAACCTTTACAGTTGAGCTGGTTTTGATGCTATTAACTGTAGATATGATTGATTCATCATCTGCTGCGACTGTTATACTCGAGAATAACTCTGGAGCTGTTTCAACAATCTCAATGGCTCGTAAAACTGTATGGTTAATGAGTGTGGTGCCGCTTTTGTCCAATAGAAGCTTCTTTTGAAGCCTACAAGATTCAAGTCTTGCAGGGATAATAATATGGAACTTCATAGATAACTCTCCTTATTCTTTTTCAGTAATTACATATTTATCCAAATGTGTATTTTTATACGAAGTTAGAACTGCACTTGCTTGTCCGATAGGTGAATCGGCCTCGACTCTAAGTACAATTTTTGTATGTTTTTCTACCCAAATTAGTGCATTCCCTTCTATTTTTAGAAGGTTTTGATTGCTGTCATATGTTGATGCCTCTGGCTTGATAAGGTAACAGTCGAACTCTCCTAGATCAGGTAAATATAGCTTTTCCTCAGCCAAAAGGGTAAGGGTAACGATCCCGGTTGCAAACCGATCACCTATTAATATAGATTTTCTGCTACCAATCTTGTCAAAATTTAGCCCTCTAACAAGCCATGCGAAGCTAAGAGGATCTGATAGTTTGCCGGGAATACTACGTGTAGAGTCCTTATCTACTTTATTGTTGCGAATCATTGAAATGACGACCTCTGGATCTGGTTCTCCAAGGGCGGTTTTTTTGTCATATATGAAATCTACTCTGTCGTTAGCTGTATAGCTTTCTTCGCTAATCTTTCGAGTGAAGATTCTGCTAAACCCTGTATTAGCTTCAGTATAGCTATGAAGAGTATTCTTGACTGGGTAGAATAAGGACACAAAATCATTGGTCTTTAGGGTCGCTTCAAAAAGGAAAACCTTGGTGTTTTCTATCTCCTTAAAATCAATCCATACCCTAGTTTTGACACTTCCTGCTGGAAAACCTGCCCAACTAGCAATATAGGTTAATTCCTCACCGAGAATTATATGCTTTGTTAGGTCAATTGGTGCATTATTCTCAAGTGGAGATGGTCCTTGAATATCTTGAGAGAAGGATACCCCGCCAACAAGGGTAAGAAAAAGTATGAGGATACGTATGGAATTATTCTTCATTACTCTACCGTTCTAGGTCTGTCCTTGACTATATCTCTAAAAGTACAATAATAGTAGTATGTTGGAACACACATTTAATAACACGATTACAATTATACGGAGTAACTAGTGGTGGAAAAGAAAAAAATGTTAGTAATTGAAGAGGATCGTGTCATTTCTAGGATGATTGCCAACGATTTAGAAGGTATTGTAGAATTTTCATTTGCTTCTAATTGGTTGGAGGCGGTAAAATTATTGAGAGAAAAGAGGTTTCAGCTCGTACTTATTGATTTAGAAGTAAATGATCTACCTGATAATGTGCAGGTCTTTGATTTTATTCATGGTATTGATCTTGACTATAGGATTTTACCGATTTTTAAAAATGATAAAGTGCTTGTTGATGAGAGAGATCGTTTGATGAGGTCTGGGATTGAGCTTGCTCTTGCTAAACCATGGACAAAAGATGAACTCACTTCTTACGTATTTAAGTGTTTGGAAGCTTAGTTGTAAACAATAATAATTAGGAGTTATATGGACGATATTAATAGTTATGATTTGCTAATGTTGTTACCTATGTACTTGATATTCTTGTTCAGTTTTGTAGTGCATGAGTCCGCACATGCGTGGATGTCGTGCAAACAAGGTGATGGGAGCGCTAGGTATTATATTTCGCTAAACCCTATTCCGCATATAAAGAGAACGCCTTTTGGTATGGTCATAATACCTATCGTTACTTACTTTTTAATCGGTTTCCCGCTTGGATTTGCTAGTGTGCCAGTAAACATACTCTGGGCACAGCAGAATCCTAGGAAATATGGGCTTGTAGCTCTTGCTGGTCCTGTTGCAAACTTGATTCTTGCGATAGGCTTTGTGATTGTTCTTGGCTTGTACCTTGCTTTTGCAGGTAAAATTGGATTTCATAGTGAAGGTGTTCGGCAGATATATGAAGTACTACGTATGGCTGTAAACTTGAATGTTGTACTGGCTGTCTTTAACCTGATACCTGTGCCGCCACTTGACGGTAGTTCTATTCCGTGCTTATTTATACCTAAAAGACATCTTTCGTCTTATCTGAGGATTATCTGGAATCCATCTATGGCTATGCCAGGAATATTAATTGCATACTTTGCGTTCTCTGGATTGTTCGGTGTTATTGGTGTTCCGTTCTTGCTCTTTTTAGATCAAATATTAAACCTGTTCAGAGGCTTAGTTTAATAAGTAATCCATATTTTATCAAATTGGGGAAATCATGAATTTAGAAGATCTTAGGCAGAAGAAGGCATTTATTTGTGATATGGATGGGGTGATCTATCACGGTAATAAACTTCTCGATGGTGTGAATGAATTCGTTGCGTGGCTTGAAAAGGAAAAGAAGAAGTTTCTCTTTCTTACTAATTCAAGTGAACGTTCTCCACAGGAGCTTTCTGATAAATTAAAAAGACTGGGAGTAAAGGTCGATAAGAAGCACTTTTATACTAGTGCACTGTCAACAGCTCACTTCCTAGCTACTCAGAAGAAGAAGGGGAGTGTATATGTTATTGGAGAAGCTGGCCTTATAAACGCCTTGTATGAAGCTGGTTTTACTATGAACAATATCGATCCTGACTTCGTCGTTGTAGGTGAGAGTGCAAGCTATAACTTTGAGACAATCACAACAGCTGTAAATCTTGTAATGAAGGGCGCAAAACTCATCGGATGTAATCCTGATCTAAATGGTCCGACAGAGAACGGTATTGCGCCAGCTACCGGAGCGCTAATATCTCCTATAGAGATGGCGACAGGGAAGAAAGCATACTTTTTAGGTAAACCAAATCCACTGATGATGAGACATGCTATGAGCACTATTAATGCACAGAGGGAGGATACTGCAATTATTGGTGATAGAATGGATACAGATATAATTGCTGGAATTGAGAGTATGATTGAGACTGTGTTGGTACTATCTGGGTGTACGTCCAGGGAGGATATTGATAGTTTTGCATATGCACCAAACTATGTTCTCAATGGAGTTGGAGATATCTGTAAATGAAGGTTGAAGTTGCGAAGACGGCTGGCTTCTGTATGGGTGTGAAGAGGGCTGTTGATATTACAAAGAATACTGCTAGTTCTTCTACTAGTAATGATGTCTACACTTTGGGTGAGCTGATTCATAATAAGCAGGTTGTTAATGAATTGGAGGAGCTTGGGGTAAGAGTGGCGTTTGAAGACCCTGAGAGTGGGACTGTTATAATAAGAGCACACGGAGTGACTCAACAGTGTAAGAATAGAATACGCGAAGCTGGTCTTGAGCTAATTGATGCTACATGTCCGCATGTATTGTCAAGTCAAAAGACAATTGCCGAGTACTCTTCTCAAGGAGCAACTGTACTGATATTAGGTGATTCCAAGCATCCAGAAGTTGTTGGCTTATGCGGGTATGCAGGTGGTGATGTATTGGTAATTGGTTCTAAGGAAGAGTGTGAAAATCTAAGCATGCCTGAAGAGTTTCTCTTTATTGCCCAGACGACATTTAGTATGGAACTTTTCAATGTGATTTCAAGTGAGTTGAAAGTAAGGTTTCCTAATTGCAAGATTGTTAATTCTATTTGTAGTGCTACTGAAAAGAGACAGGCTGAGGCAAAGATGCTCGCCAAGGACTGTGAAGTAATGATAGTTGTTGGTGGAAAGAATTCTGCAAATACCCTTAGGCTTGTCGAGATTGGACTTGAAGAAGGGTGTGAGGTATTTCATGTTGAGACCGCGAGTGAGCTTGAAAAAGAATCGTTTACAGGGGTCGAATCTGTGGTGGTTACCGCTGGAGCTAGTACGCCTGTGAGTGCTGTTGAGGAGGTAGTTACTTTTTTACAGTAGAGAACGTTTATAATGTTGATTAATTATCCATATTATATAGCTGCGTATACTCACTTCCGTTCCAGCCTTTAATAATTTTTTTACCGATTTCGATTACACCATAATTTTTACGCCCAGGATTTTCTGCGAGATCTTTGTCTCTTAGGATAAACTGTCGAGATCTTTGAGAACCTCTTGGAATTTCACTAAGTGGGCTTGAGCCGTATATGCGTAGAATTTGTACTGGTGCATTGTAACCAGGATATCTAGTATTAACATAGGTTTTAAACAGTTTTCTTTTTTGCCAATTGCTTATCAGAATATCTATTTCGTTATTCTTGTAATTATACCAGTTGATTCTCCCTGAAGAACTACGAGTCATTATAATGCTTGCTTCTTCATTGAGTATTATTCTGGTCTCGCCGGTTTTATTTTTTTCATTTATCAATACGACTTCACCAATGTTAAGTTTATTGATGTAGTCTTTATTGAGTCCTTTTCGTTTGTGTATGTAAATTAGCTTGTCTACACTTCTAATATGTCTTTGGTAAAGATAGTATATGATCTCATTGGGATAGGCGTCTTCCTGAATGATAAGAAATGTGTATGGATATTTTTGCTCATTATCTGTACCAGTATTTGTCATAGTTGTCTCACCACTAATAATCGCAGACTCTCCATTTCTACTCCTTATTATAGCAATCTCTTGATCTAATGTTGAAGATTCTTTGCGACCAGTGTAGAAGATAGATGATATGGTTAGTATTATTAATCCTACAATGGTGTACTCATATATTTTCTTGTTCTTACTGTATGATTGGATGGTAAAAAATGCAAAAAAGAGAAGGTAATAAGTTGAGACCTGTAGCGCTGATGGAGAGAATAGATTTATAGATGTGACTGGAAGTTTAGCAAATGTTTTGCTTATATAAAGTATACTCTCTGCGGGGAAGCAGCAGAGTGCAGTGTACATAGGAATAATCTTACTCGGCAGGAGTGGGGCTAGTTCTAACAATAGTCCTCCAGCAATAGTGAATGGCATGAGTGGAATTACAAGTATGTTTGTCAAGAAGCCAATAAGTGAGACCTCTTTAAAGAAGTACGCTGTGAGTGGGAAGACTCCCAGCCAAGCTGCACTTGTGACTAGTATCAGTAGTGTTACATTATATGGTAGAGAATGTATGAAATAGCGGTATGGATTTTTTCTGAGGGAATTTTTAGGCCTAAGAGACTGTAGCTTTTTGATAAACATGTGGCTCAGTAAAGAAATAAATACAACAGATATAAAGCTTAGTTGAAAACCTATATCATGGATCTGTAGTGGGTTTGCGATGCAGATAATAAGTGCAGCAGCACTTAGAGAGTTTATAAAACTGCCACGTCTAAAAATTAGTACGCCGCCTAAATAGATAAAAGCGACAATGCTTGCTCTTAAAACAGCACTGCGACCACCTGATAATAGAAGAAATATAATACATACTATAATCGTTATTGTTGCTGTCTTTCTTGGACTGAGGTGTAGGCGCTTACACAGAAAATTTGTCAGAAGTATCATAAGGCCGACATGGAGCCCTGAAATTGCTAGAATGTGGCCAATGCCTGTCTCTCTGAATGAATTTTTGGTAGGATTGTCAAGATCATTTCGATAACCAAAAATTGCTGCTGTAAGAAAACCTTTGGTCTCTGGCGACGCAAAATGCAGTGTGTTTTGAATTGCCATAGCTCGTATATCTTCAGCAAGCCTTAGAATACTTGTAGTGTTGGCTCTTGTTATATGGTAGTTTCCTAGTATTTTAAGGTTGGCTTTAATGCCTTTTATGTGTAGATAGCGCCTAAATGAAAAGGCTTGGGGATACTCTGATTGTGACATTGGTAGATCAAGAATATATTTTGCACTTATTATGTCACCACGTAGAAAGTCGGAGTTTCCTCTTCCTTTGAGCATGACCTCTGTGTAGCAGTCTGGTCTCTTATTGTTTATGCTGAGTATTGTTGCTCTGGTCTGCCAGCTTCCGCTCTTAGTGCCATTTAGATAGTTCTTTGGGGCATCTAGGATTTCAAATTTTGCTGAGTAGATTTTGTTTTCTAAGAGTGGAATAGATTTATTGAGCTCTGCTACTCTTTCGCCATATCTTATAGATCCTATAATGAAAAATAATATGCAGCAAGATAATAATATCTTGGTAATGCTTACTTTCATGACCTTACCATCATTAAGCAGCGCTGGTGTTTTTAAATATTTTTTGGAAGTAATATATGAAATGCCAAGGTATATGGCAACCGATATAATTAGCATTATGGAAATACTACTAGATATATACGTGTTGAGTACTTCGCCTGAGATATAGCTAATTGCTAACCAGAGAAGGGGAGCTCGGTAGAGCATCTTACTTTAGTCCGTAGCGATTTGCAACACTTATTCCACTAAGGAGTGCTCCAACAATGCCTAAGAACCCTTGGTCTGTGCCTATAAGGAATACGCCTTTTATCTCTAATTCGGCATCGCGAACCTTGGTCGCAGATCCATAAATTGCTCCTTCAAGGTGTCCTGTATATCTAGTGATTGTCTTTGGTGTGAACATATCTCTGAAGGTTATGTGTTCTCTAATATCAGGCATATAGCTCTCTAAAACTTCAATAAGTTTATCTGTGGCGTGTTCTTTGGCTTCTTTGTACTCATCTTTACTGAGAATATCCCATGAAGAGAAATTTGATTTTACCGATACTCTTACTATGCCTTCTGGAAGATCTTCTGGGTAGTCAAAGTTATTCGGCATGCAGATTACCCCTGAGGTTGTATCAACGAGCCCCTTTGCATTGCGGTATGTAAAGGGTTCATCAGTAGAGTAGAAGATGACCGATTTGTCACAACCCAAATCTTTTGGCGTTTTGTCAAGGTAGAGAACTAGTTCACTGAATCCTATCTTGCCGATTTCTCCACTCCTATTAATTCCGCATAGGGCAGAGGTCTCAACTAAGCGTGCGCTAGAATATACTTGATTTGTAATAATATGTGAACCGTCTTCGAGTTCTACCTCAAGTTCACCACTTGGGAGTTTGCTGATCTTGGTTGCCTTGGTATTGAAACATAGCTTGCCACCGTTTTCTTCATACTTAGCAATGAGTAAATCTATAATGTACTTCATACCCTTCTCAGGTCTACTAAAGCCACTTTCGTAGATTGAATCCCACATAACGGCAAACTCTGCCCAATTCATATCATCTTCTTTGGCGTTACCGTAGAACATTACCGGACATATTAGCATGTCTCTTAGTCTCGGACTATTAATGTATTCTGAAAGTTTATTCAGGGTGCTTTCTGGTTGGTTTTCAAATGCGGTGGAGTCAAAGTTTTTAAGATCCATTCTCAAGCGGTCAAATCCAGAAAGTTCATCAGGAAAGACTCTTGATATTTCTTGACGCAGTATTTCTATGTCATTTGTAAATTGAAGAGAGCTGGTAGGGAAGTTGATTTCGGATTTTGACTGTTCAACAAGACCAAGGTCTTTGTGTTTTATTCTAAGTTGCCTAAGAAGCTTGGTCAGTGGGGCATTTCTGGTACCTGCAGGGCAGAAATTTGTCATCGCATGTAGACCAACATCTATAGAACGGCCACCACGGGTGTAGTATGAATTTAGACCACCAGCTATCGAGTGTGACTCTATAATAAGGATTTTTTTGTCAAAATGGCTGAGGCGTATACCAGCTGCTAATCCTGATAAGCCTGCTCCTATTATTATTGAGTCATATTTCATAATTTGTCTGCTCTTTGTAAATACTCATAATGTTGGTAGTTAGAATATTTGTTTTTGAGTGCTCATCAACTCAGAGACGGTTATGTTTGCGCCTAGAGTGGTGACCAGATTTTCTAGT
This sequence comes from Planctomycetota bacterium, assembly GCA_965140405.1. Lineage (GTDB taxonomy): Bacteria > Planctomycetota > SZUA-567 > SZUA-567 > SZUA-567. The sequence continues at coordinate 2,478,909 of OZ223208.1, read as the reverse complement.
CTACTCATAGTAAGTCTTGTTGGGTCGGCTGGAGTCGTCTTGAGGATATTCATGATTGTTGGATGTTTACGACCACCGAATTCTTTACCAATATCAGTCAAGCTTATATCTGTCAGGTGTCTTGACAGATGGATTGCAATTCTACGAGCCTTGGTTATGTCTCCTGTACGTTTTTTGCCTTTAATATCCGATACAGGGATATTGAATTCAAGAGAAACAGCAGCAATAATCTCAGATACGGTGAAGTTTGACCTTTTTTGAGCAATTGTAAGTGATTCTATGATATTAGAGTTACTTGCGTTCTTGCCTGCAAACTTGTTCATAGCTCTAATTGTCTTGAGTATTCCCTCGATTTCACGAATATCACCGCATAAACGGTTTGCAATATCTCGTGTTTGTTCATTATTGAGTGTTGGTTCAAGGGTTGATAAGATCTTCTCTCGTGCCGGAGCATTGAGTGGATCAAGCCTTATCTGCAATCCAGCTGAAATTCTACTAGCAAGCATAGAATTTATACCAGTTATTTCATGAATAGGTGAGCTAGATGATAGAACCACTTGTTTCTTTGAGCTCGTTAATGTGTCAAGAATATCAACCAGCTCTTTTTGAGAAGCAATTTTCTTTCCTTGGCCCATGAAGTGAAAGTCATCAATTACTAAAAGATCTGCTTCATTGAATCTTTTGATAAATGCATCTTTATTGTTATTCATAATAGATGCAGAGCATTGCTGAACAAACATCTGGGCTGTAAGACAGATAATTTTCTTCTCTGGGTGCTCAGTTGAGAAGCTATTACATAAGCCGTGAAGTAGGTGGGTCTTTCCTAAACCGTGATCAGCAAAGATCGTTATAGGCGAGTATTCACCTGGTGAAGTAAGTGCTTGCTTGAGGGCGGATACAGCAAAACTATTCTGTGGGATCTCTACAAAACTTGTAAGAGTATGTTGACTCTGGCTGAAAAGTGGTACTGAAGGACTACTTACCTTTGTTCGGTAATTTGGAGTAGGGAGCTCTTCAATTGAAGACTCTATCTCTTCTTTGATACTTCTTCGATGTTCTCTGAACTTTTCAGCAGATATCTTTATATTGATAGTTGGCGCACAACCAAGTATTGAACGGACAGCCTCAGAGATAGTCTGTAAGTAGTTCTTTTCAATCCATGTCTTTACAAAGAGATTTGCTGCTCCCAACGTAATCTCTTTGGTATTGATTTTTACGACGTCAAGGTTGCTGATCCAAGTATTAAAACTAGCTTCAGGAAGAGCTGCTCTGAGTGCTTCCTTTACTTCGTTCCACTGATCTAGCGAATTAGTCTTGGTCATAATAATATTTGGCTTTTCTATAGTCCTATATTGTGTCTATACGGTTAAAATTGTAAGTTTATAGACACATTGGTTTAAGTGTAAGTCTTTATTTTATAAGTATTAATATTACTAATGAATGAAGCAAGTGCTGTGTAGCTACATCTCCCCAGTGCTTATCAAAATCACTTCTAAATAATTCTTGGTATGAGTGACGTTTTATTTGATGTTTCTAATTCTACTTGATGTAAGGGTCGGATGCAACTGATTGTTTTGGTGAAAAATTGTGGAAAAGTACAGGGGGACGTTTGGTGGTATTGGCAAACCTTTAAAGAACCAGCTTTTAATGTGATTGGGAGAAGTGATAAAATGATTTCAGTAAGATGATAATTCCGATAAAAGTTGATAAATCCTATTGTTTGTAGGGTAATATCTGCATTAGATAATAATTTACTATCAGTGCTTTTTGTGACCATTAGTTACGTATTGTCTTAAGGTTACGGTTTTGTTTTAAATTGTTTTTTATAAAAGTTGATAGATTGTTTATAAAATGTGTAATTGGTATTGAAAAGAAATGACGATATGTTATAATCAGATCGAAGTTTACATGGTTGATACGTGACTGTTGGGAGGGGAAATTATACCTAATTGATATAGTCATACTTGTCTTACAATTTTTATATAATATTGGAAATTAGACCGTTATGCGTAATTATAAGAAACTGATTCTTGGTGGATTACTTGGGACTCTACTCTCTATTAGTGTTAATGCTGATGAGTATAGTGCAAGTGAAGTGAAAGTCGATGATGGTGGAGTTGTTATCGATCTTGATGAGCAACAATCTCTAAAGAAATTGCCTACTGTATATTATAATGGTGATGATTCAGCTACTTTGGATCAAACCACGATATATTATGATGCCGACTCTGGGGTAGATGTTATGGCCGATGATGTTGTTTATCGTAGTGGTAATGTTGCGAGTGGTAGTATTAGTCTCTCTATTGATGAGGCTGAGATGAGGGCGATAAACTATTCTCCTAAATTCAAGCAAGCTTTGACTCAAAAGATGGGTGCTAAAGGTAGAAGAGTAGGGGCAATTGGGCAAGCGTTGCCTTCTTTAGGTATATCTGCTGATTCAAAGTGGTCACAAAGTAGAAGTTTTGAGTATAATTATGATCCTTATAGAGAGACCCTTGCTGCAAGAAATTCAACAGGATATTCCTTGAATGTCTCTCAACCTTTATTCAAAGGCGGAGCGATCATCTCTGCGATCCGTGCATCTAGTTTATATGATGAATGGGTAAGTGAAGATATCAAGACTGCAAGGCAGGCTGTTGTAAAAACTATCCGTACTCAATACTACTATACTTTATTCAGTGAAAAGCTTGTAAAAATCTATGCAGAGCAGGCAGAGATTTCTAAAGAATATTGGGAAAAGACAAAAAGAAGATATGAAGCAGATGACGTAGCTGAGATTGATGTATTAAAGTATGAAGTACAGTATAAAATTGCTCAAGCAAATTATATTAAAGCAAAAAGTGAGTATGATGTATATAGGGTAAATATTCTTAGACTGATTGGTGCCCCAATGGACTCAGATCTTACGCTGACAACTCCGCTTGATTTCACTGAAATTGATCCTGGAAATTCAGAAAGTCTCACTGCTCAAGCTCTTGCAGCTAGACCTGAATTGAAGGCTAGTAAGTTGAATGAAGATTTGCAGAAAGAGAATATTGTACAAGCTAAATCAGCTCTATACCCTGAATTGTCCGCTGTTGCTGGTTGGGGACAGACAAATAGGTGGTCTAGTTCTGCAAGTAATGGTATTGATAAGCGTGGAACTGACTGGGGATGGAGTGCTGGATTTCAACTAAATTGGAATGTCTTAGCAGGTGGTGGACAGATTGTCCGGGGTAAGATTATTCAGGCAAAGGCAATTCTTGATAGCTATCAATTTGCTACTGAAGACACTACTGATATGGTCAAGGAAGAGGTCAAAGCTTCGCTACTCAAATTACTTTCATCTATTGACTGGGTAAAGTCTCAGAAGGAGAATGTTGCTCAGGCTGAAAGAGTGCTCCAACAGGAAACAATTAAATGGGATGAAGGCGCAGGGGATTACCTTGATATCCTTGATGCAAGAAATACTCTTGCAAGTACCCAGCAGTTATACTGGGAAGGTGTTGCAACATACAGAGTATCTGTTGTCAACCTTGAATACTCTATCGGTAAGTATCAAAATGAGACTGATACAACTGTAATGGGCTATAGGGTTGTAAAGAACAAGCTTAAAAAGAAAGTGGTTAAGCCAAAGATGTTTAGTCACAAGAGTGTTGAAGATTCATTTAAAGCCTTGGCTGTTCCGTCTGATATAGATGACCGTGTCAAGCCTAAGGAAGCAGTAAATACTAATGAGATGTTCAACATGAATGTAATGCCTGCTGAGGTTGATTCGCATGTTACGAGAAAGATTAAGCCAAGTCGTGTCAGCAATGAATCTAAAACTGATAGTAGCAATGTGAATGGCCCAAAATTGGTATTTTAGTTTTTGCATAAATATATAGTTCAGATTAAAGAGTTGGCTTTTGGCCAGCTCTTTTTTTGTAGCTATCTAGTCAACTAATACCGGAATCTTTGGGATTGATTGGACAAAACTCCGTCTACAGACCGATAAAGTATTATTGTTTATTATGTCTGTATATATTGCTGCTCACTCAGGGATGGGTGATTGGGAAAGATTGGAGTGGGAAATGTCTGTATTAAGTCAGAAGAGTCATACAGCTGTTCATGAGTTTCTAGAATATATCAAGGTCGAAAGAAATTTGTCTGAGCATACTGTGAGGAATTATGGAGTCGATCTGTCGCAATTCTATGATTATCTGAAAGTTAGGGGTGAAGCAGGAACCTTCCCTTATGAAGTAGGGCATACCTCCATCAGAGGATTTATGGCAGAACTTAGTGAAAAAGGTATCAGTAAGCAGACAATAGCACGCAAGACAGCAGCACTAAGGAGCTTCTATAAGTTTCAACTAAAACGTGGGCGTATGAATTCAAATCCAGCTCAGGGGATAAGAACTCCAAAACTTGACAAGAAGTTACCGGTTTTTATGAGTGTTGAAGATGTTGAAAAACTTATTGCTGGACCTGATAATAGTACTTTCATTGGTAAGAGGGATAAAGCTATTCTTGAACTCCTGTATAGTGCTGGACTGCGAACATTTGAACTTGTTGGACTAAACCATGAAGATATTGATTTATCAAGGCAGACAATACGTTCTAGAGGTAAAGGTATGAAGGAGCGAATTAATCCTATTGGTAAGTATGCAACCGAAGCTCTCCAAGACTATATTCAAGCAAAATATAGGCATGCTGATTACATAAAATTTGACCAGAATGCAGTATTTGTCAACTTCCGTGGAAGTAGGTTGACTACTAGAAGTATTAGAAGACTTCTTGGTACATATGTATCAATGGTTGGTCTTTCTTGTGAAGTTACTCCACATACTCTACGACATTCTTTTGCTACCCATCTTCTACAGCGTGGAGCCGATCTACGTATTGTGCAGGAGCTTTTAGGTCATGAGAATATATCATCGACGCAGGTTTATACACATATCACTGGTGAGGAGATGAAGATTATATATGATGATGCTCATCCTAGAGACGATGCTGCTGATGGCTTTGAGTTCAACGCTCTGCCTGCATAAGGTATTACAGACAATTCAATTTTATTTTATGATTAACGCAGATGAGCCACCTTTGAAGGGTGGCTCATCTGCGTATTAAATAGCGCTATTTTAGGATGTAATTTTTAATAAATTTTATGAATGCGACATTGAGGTTGCCACTTGTGATAGATAGAAGCAAAGAATAGGGATGCAGTATTTATGGGTATTCCAACCTACAGATACTAATATTTAGCCACCTCACGGCAAGCTGTGAGATGGCTAAATATTAGTATTGTGATTAAATTGTCTGGTTCTAATTGAATCAGTCGTTATGTTATTAAGCTGAGTTGACGTCAGTTATTAAAACATATTCTTGAATATTTTTCCTAGACCTTTTTGGATGTCTTTGGCTGCATCTTCTTCATTGTATTCATCTTCATCGGTACTTTGTTGATTAGTTCTGAACTGTATAGCATCATCGTCAGACATCTCGTCGTCGAAGGGGAATTCATCTGCGTCTTGGAAGACAATATCATTTTCATCGTCAAACTGCATATCTTGCATACTTCTGCCTTCTAAGAGCCCTTGAATGGTCTCTTTAGCTTGGTTCTTCATCATTTGGTCTGATTCATTATCAGTATGAAACTGAATATTTGGTAGTTTGAACGCTTTAGCAGGAGGCGTGCCTTTCTTGATGCTGGTAGCAACTTCGCTAATTTTTATACCCATAGTGTTACCTTCTGTCTTCACTGGGATGTCTGTACCTGCGAACATATAAATCTTAGTTCCCATAAGACTTACCATATCACATTTGTAGCCATTGATGGTAGCTGCATCCTTTTTCATCTCTCCTTGGAGTCCATCTGAAGATATCTTGCCAGCCATTTCAGCATTCTTTGCAACAATTTCCTTATCTGAATCAGAGAGTTTTTCAAACTCTTCGATCAGATATTTCTTAGGATTTACTTCTTTTATTCCTTGTTTGGTGGTATTGTCGATTGTGTATACCCAGTCTGGAGTTGTAATTGTTGTCGAGCTCTCAGTATTGCTCATACCCATCATATCAACTGTTACCTTGTAATACTCAGCTTTAGACTGACCATAATCCTTGATGTATAGAGCCTTTTTGCCATTCATGCTTCCTGCTACTTTGTAGACGATGAGTCCTTCTTTAAAAGGAAGTTTGGTCAGCCATGGATTTTCTATAGCAAAGACAGTTGTTGTCAATGTTGAAAATATTATAATTGATAGTATAAATAGTTTTTTCATAGTTATCCTTTGTTATATTTATATTAATAAACACAAAACAATTGTTACGTATATCTCATTTTAATTATTATCAGTCTTGTTTGGTGCGAATCAAGATTATTTTTATTGATATGAGTGTAAATAAAAATATAATTTAGAAAGTGCTTGTAATTCAGGGAATTATGAGTAATATTACATATTCATTAATGATAGTAATATTAGTGAAAATAGCTTCTACTTCGTATCGTAAATACTGTAAGTGGTTAATAACAGTTGATATACGGCGGTGTGGTGGATCGATTTGGATGTTATAGACGTGTCTGTCTTGGGCATGTTCTTCATATTTATTCGCTTCTATGAGTTGCACATAGCCTTTTCAACTTCTGCTTATAACTATTTATGAACTCGTAATTGACTGTTATCAACTGCGGAGTCTTAGTTATTACTCTTATTTATTATTTTGTTGAATTAATATAGTTGAAAATGTATATTCATATTTTTAGGAGAATGAAAATGGCGCTAAGCCCTGAATTAAAAACTGAAATTATCAAGAAGTTCGCTATCAAAGAAGGTGATACTGGTAGCCCAGAAGTACAGATCGCAATACTTACTAACCAGATCACTGAACTTACAGATCATCTACGTACTCATAAGAAAGATAATCACTCACGTCGTGGTCTTATTGGTATGGTTAACTCTCGTAACAAACTACTTAAGTTCCTACGTCGTAAGAGTCACGATCGTTATACTGCTATCGTTAAAGCTCTAAAACTACGTGCTAAACTTGACTAATAGAATTAGGATATTGGGGTCGCTTCGTGCGACCCCTTGTCTTATTTAACTAAAAATAATTAAAAATTTGTTTTCGCTGTTGAGTGCGGGGATTGTTAGAACTCAGTCTTCAGTCGTTATCTCTACTATTGAATTACTGTAACTGTAGAGTCAAGGATTGAACACTGATACTATCGAGTATTCCCGTCTTCCACAGTTTTGTAAATATTTTTCATATTGGAGAAATAATGGAAGAATTGAAACTGAACGAGGTTGTTGTCGAGCGTGAAATCGCTGGTAGAACCCTCAAAATTAGTACTGGGCTTATCGCTAAACAGGCGGCTGGTTCATGTATGGTACAGTATGGCGATACTGTAGTACTATCAGCTATGGCTATCGGAGATGAAAGACCAGGAGGGGACTTCTTCCCACTTATGGTCGATTACCGTGAAAAGACTTACGCGGCGGGTAAATTCCCAGGTGGATTCTTTAAGCGTGAGAAAGCTCCATCAACTCATGAAACACTTACTATGCGTCTTACAGACCGTCCTATCCGTCCTATGTTCCCAGATGGGTACAAGAACGATGTGATAATTCAGTCTATCGTGATGTCAAGTGATATGGAAAACTCTGGTGACATCCTAAGTATGATAGGTGCTGCTTGTTCTTGTAGCCTATCTGTTGCGCCATTCGCAGGACCTGTTGGTGCTGTTCGTGTTGGTATGATTGATGGTGAATTCATCATAAACCCAACTGAGACACAACTAAAAACTTCAGATCTTAACCTTACTATTGCTGGTACTTCTAGTTCTATCACTATGGTAGAAGCTGGTGCTAACAATATCTCTGAAGAAGCAATGCTTGAAGCGCTATACCAAGGGCATGAAGTGATCAAGGTTATCTGTGAGATGGTTGCTGAACTTGAGAGTAAAGCTGGTAAGGAAAAGATCGAGTTTGTAACACCTGAAAAGCCTGCTTGCCTTGACGCTATTAGAAAAGCTGGTAAAGATAAGATTGCTGCGGCAATGAAGACTCCTTATAAGGATGGTAGAGGAAGTGCTTTTGCTGCTGTTAAAGAAGCTCTTGTTGAAGAGTTTGCTGTTGAAGATGATAGTGAAGAAGGCCCAACTAAAGATGAAGTAAAAGAAGCTATCGCTATGGTCAAGACAGAAGTTGTTCGTGGCTATATCAAGGCTAATGACAGAATTGACGGACGTGATCTTTATACTGTTCGTCCAATTGATTGTCGTATTGGTGTTCTTCCTAGGACTCATGGTTCTGCGCTATTCACTCGTGGTGAGACTCAGGCTATTGTAACTATGACCCTTGGGTCTGGTCTTGATTCTCAGAAAGTTGATGGTCTTCACGAAGCTTATGAAGAACAATGGTATGTTCACTACCAAGCTCCTGGTTTCTCTGTTGGTGAAGCGCGTCCTCCAAGAGGACCTGGTCGTCGTGATATTGGTCATGGTATGCTTGCTCAACGTGCTCTTCAAGCTGTGATGCCGCATGATGACGGATTTGCTTATACTTGCCGTGCTGTAAGTGAAATTATGGAAATGAATGGTTCGTCTTCTATGGCTACTGTTTGTGGTAGTACTCTTGCTCTTATGGATGCGGGTGTTCCTATCAAGGCTCCAGTTGCTGGTATCGCTATGGGACTTATTCAGGATGAAGGTGAAGAGCCTGTAATCATCACTGATATCCTTGGTGACGAAGACCACTATGGCGATATGGACTTCAAAGTTTGTGGTACTCTCGAAGGTATTACTGCTCTTCAGATGGACATCAAGATTACAGGTGTATCTCAAGAGACTATGAAGAAGGCTTTGCAACAATCACGTGACGGTCTAAACCATATTCTAGGTTGTATTACTTCATGTATAGCTGCTCCACGTACTGATATTAATGAACATGCTCCTCGCCTTGAAAAGATTACTGTTTCTGGTGAATTTATGGGCAAAATCATTGGTAAGGGTGGTGAAACTATCCGTGCTATGCAGGAAGAGACCAAGTGTGACATAAATATTGATGAAGCTGGTGATATGGCTGAAGTTACTATCTGTGCTCCTGATGGCGATGCTCTTAAATTGGCTGTTGCTAAGATTAAACAGCTTTGTCAGGTTGCTGAAGTTGGTAAGGTTTATACTGGTCCGGTTACTGGCGTTAGAGAATTTGGTTGTTTCGTTGAGATCCTACCGGGTATCGAAGGAATGTGCCATGTATCTGAGCTAAGCGACGCATTTATTAAAGAGATTGATGGCGTAGTAAATATTGGCGATGAACTCAAGGTAAAGGTTTTAGAAGTTGATAGTCAAGGTAAAGTTCGCCTAAGTCGTAAGGCTGTAATTCTTGAAGAAAGAGGAGAAGAATACACTCCACCTCCTGCTCGTCCAAGTCGTCCACGCAAGGATAGCCGCGGAAGAAGATAGTTTACCTTTGAGTCGGTACGCTTATATTATGCGTGAGTAAACCAATTGACTCGTAGTGTGACTTAACTATAATTCTTAGTTGTAGCCCATTTCTGGGCTACAACTTTTTTATTAAGTACCATACTATAGTTTAGATTATTTATTAATATAGATTTAAGAGGGAAATAATATGCATGAGAAAGATAGGTTGCCATTTGGGCAGGGAATTGTCGAGAAGATTATAGCGGAGCATGGTCAGAAGCCATTCTACCTATATGATGAAGAAGGGATTCGCTCAAATATTAGAAGACTCCAGAAAGCATTCTCATGGTGTGAAGGGTATAAAAATTTCTACGCGGTAAAAGCGTGTCCTAACACCAGAATACTTGATATTATGAAGGAGGAAAGTAGCGGGGCGGATTGTAGCTCTTTTCCTGAGCTTGTAATGTCAGAAGCTGTCGGTATTACTGGTGAAGGTATTATGTTCACGTCAAATGAAACCCCAGCGTATGAGTATATTAAAGCTCAAGAACTAGGAGCAATAATTAATTTTGATGATATAACGCATATTGATTATTATAAAAAGCATGTTGGAGAAATGCCAGCTGTTGCATGTTGTAGGTTTAATCCAGGTAAGGCAAAAGAAGGTAATGCAATTATTGGTAGTCCGCTTGAGGCAAAGTATGGCCTTACTTTTGAACAACTTATTGAGGCTTACACTAAGTTGAAAGAAGAGGGTGTTGAGCGTTTTGGGTTGCATACTATGGTGGCATCAAATGAGCTAAATGCATCATACTTCGTGGAGACAGCAAAGATTCTTTTTGAGGCAATTACTGAGATTCAGGAGAAGGTTGGTATTGTTTTTGAATTTGTAAATATTGGTGGTGGTATTGGTCTTCCGTACAAACCTGAAGATAAAATGGTTGATCTGGAAGTCGTAGGACAGGGGATCAAGGCAGAGTACGAGCGCATTATTGCTCCGACTGGAACAAAATTGAAAATATATTCAGAGATGGGACGTATGATAACTGGTGATGCGGGTTATCTTGTTACTAGAGTACTACATGAGAAGAATACCTATAAGAAGTATAAAGGTGTGGATGCAAGTATGGCCGATCTTATGAGACCGGGTATGTATGGAGCATATCACCACCTTGTGGTTTTAGGTAAGGAAGATGCTCCTAAGACACAAGTATATGATATCGTTGGGAGTCTTTGTGAGAACTGTGATAAATTTGCAGTTGATCGTGAACTGCCTGAGATTGAGATTGGTGACTATCTCGTTATACGTGACGCTGGTGCACATGGTCATGCTATGGGATTCAACTATAATGCTAAATTACGTGCGGCTGAATTCTTGTTACATAAGGATGGCTCTTACAGTATGATTCGCCGTGCTCAGACTATTGAGGATTACTTCCAGACGCTTGAAGATCCGCGTCTTGCATAGTGTTTTCAAGATTCTATAAGGCTAAATGGGCAACTCAATATTGAGTTGCCCATTTTTATATAATCTCACTGACTTCATATTCACGTGAATGTTGTAGAATGGGTACTATTCCGCATCGTTGTTATGATCTTCTTCTACTTCGTCATTATTATCTTTATCGTGATCAAACTTACGATCATTGTGGGTGTTATGTTTTTTGAATTTATGGTGTCTGCCACCTTCTTGGCTATTCATCGTCATTTTCATCATTGGACACATCATACCCATTCCGTCTATGGTACCCTGCATGTCTTTAGATGTATCGTCTCCTCCCATTCCTTGCATTCTACCTTTACCAGCTTTTTGGTTCATCATCATCTGCATCATTGGGCACTGCATAATTTTATTGTTGCCCATGCCCTGCATTCTGCCTCTACCCTGCATCATGCCCTGCATGCCACCTTTGCCACGCATTCCAGTCCTGTTGTGGTGCTTTCTGTCAAACATTCTGTTGAAGCGTCGTTCATTTCTAATATTATGTTGCTCAATATCTTCCTGTCTCTCATCTTCAGGCATATCGATCAAGCTTTTGGCAAAACTGATTGCTCTTTCCTTCATGCGGATGTGCTGAGTCGTTGATACAGAATTAATTTTGGCTTCAATTTCAGATTTTAAATCATGAGGAATATCCATACCATCAATAGTTTTAATAATATTATCCTTGGTTGGATTACTTCTTGAAGGCATCTTAGCAAATTTTTCATTGTAGAATTTGTCTATCGCTGCTTCTGCTTCTTCTCTGCTCATCTCTGGGAGTTTTTCAAATAGTTCATTCTCAGATTTTTGGTATTCTGTATAAAATTCTTTCATCTCATTAGTTCTAGAGGCATATCTATCTCCTCTATTTGCTCTGCGTACAGCTCGTGTCTCTTCAGTTACCTTTGCTGTGTCACCTGCTTGGTTTGCAGACGCAGCGAAAGTGATTGGGGTAAATAGAGTTGCTGTAAGCATACCCATGATGATGATTCTTTTTGATAACATGTTGTCTCCTAGTGTTTAAATAAATATGAATTAAATATTCTATCTTCTTGAACATTGGCGACGAACTCGGCTACCGCCTGAGCAGTCATTGCATTCGTTGTCTTGTATACACTCTGCACCTCTGCCATCTCTTGTGCATTCTCTACCTTTTTCAGTGCATTCTTCTGCTGTTCTTGGGCAGACTCTACCGCCATTTCTGTCATTGTCTCTATAGCAGCCTCTGCCACTTATAGTTGCACATGCTGCGTTGTATGTTCTTCTTACTGTCTCTCTTGCATATGATGATGAGGTTAGAGTGATGATGAATAATAAGCCTAGTACAAGTATAATAGTAGTCTTCATGATATTTTTCCTTTTTTGATATTGGTATTATGAAAAGAATTAACTCTTAGTTCACGATTATTTATTACCTTTGTTGTTTTTAAACGGTCTTCTGCGAGACGGGCAATTCTGGTCTGAGCATGAATCGCATCTTCCAGAGCATTGATAACCTTTTAATCTTTTTTCAGCCTTCACATTAATACTTTGCTTTGTATGTGAATTGCGATCTGAAGTGTCGTTTGCAAAGACTGCTGGTGTGAATAGTGTTGCTACAAGTAAGCTACTTAGAATAAGTTTTCCAACAAACATTATCTCATCTCCTTAATATTATTTTTCTAAACTGCATAATTTTTGTTTTGTGCTGCTTTGTCTCTTCAAAAGGTAAATGCAATAATTGTTTGATAAGTAACCAATAAAGATAATATTATTTTATAATTGTGATTGGTATGTAAAAAAATATCATCATAACTTGTCGCTATGATGATATTTATCTATTCTGTTTTTTTATTTGTATTCAAAGTTTTGGGAAGTGTTTTGGATAAGGAGCTGTGAACGAAATTGCCTCTTTCTGGGTAGGATGTATAATTGTGAGCTCTCTAGCGTGCAAGAGGATCGCATGTCCGTCAGCAATTTTTTCTGTCTTTTGATTCTGCTTTGAGTATCTGAAATCACCTACTATAGGGCTGCCTATAAAAGCAAGTTGTGCTCGTATTTGATGTTTTAAGCCGGTCAATAACTCTATCTCTACTAGAGATCTTCCTGACGTTTCTTTTAGACAGGTGTAATTTAGCTCAGCTTGTTTTGCGTCTGCTTTTTTATTTATAACGACTGTGCTACTCTTGCTATTTTTTCCCTTACTTACAATAAGCCAGTTTTTTAGATGGGCAGACGTACGGTTCGGTATCCCTTCGACAATTGCGTGGTAGATTTTTATCGTCTTTTTTGCGCGGAACTGTTCTGATACTCTGCTAGCAGCCTTACTTGTACGAGCAAAGCAGACTATTCCAGAGACTGGTCTATCAAGTCTGTGAAGAAGTCCTAGATATACGTCTCCTGGTTTGTTATACTTCTTTTTTATATAGGCCTTTGTCCAGTCAAAGAGGGATTCATCAGATGTGTTATCTCCTTGTGTCAGCATTCCTGCAGGCTTGTTGACTACTATCAGGTGGTTATCCTCATATAATATTTCTGGCAAAATAGCTCCTAAAATAGTGGTGTGAATTATTTGTTTATCCAAGTATCTATCTAAATTATAGCCTAGCCCAAGATAAATTCAAATGGAACTTGTATATTTTGTCTAATAAGATAAAATATTGGTAATATCTATTAAGGAGAATAATGTTACATGGCAAAGAAGACAAGTGGTAAGAGAAAGAAAACTAGTAAAGGAGCGAGTCGAGGCAATTTGTCTCCTATCCCTACGGGTAATAAGACCTCTAAGAAGACAGCAAAGAAAATTGATGGTAAATCTTCTGCACAGAAGGGTTCTTCGGCCTCAATTGGTGGAGTCAAGAAGAAGTTTCCCGCTAAGAAGAAGTTTATTACTAAAAATAGAGCTTCTGGTTTCGCTGGTGGAAAACGCCCATATGATTACGCTGTTTATGAAAAAGAAGAGGCAACTATTGGTTATATGAAGAGACTCTTTGAAAAAAGAGAGTTCAAGGTAAATGATAAACAACTAGGGCAGTACTGGAGGTATTATGAGCTTCTTCGTGAAATGAATGCGGAGCTCGATCTCACTAGAATAATGGGTATAGAAGCCACAGTTCTAAAGCATTTTATCGACTGCGCAATAGTTGCTGATATTCACGAGCTCAAAGGACCTGTACTTGATATAGGTTCTGGACCGGGGTTTCCTGGAGCTCCTATTGCAGTTCGTAGGCCTGACTTACCCGTTGTACTTGCTGAAAGCAGGGGTAAACGTGTAAAGTTCTTAGAAATTGTGAAGAAGGAATTGAAGTTGGATAATGTAACCATATATCCGCGTAGTGTCACTGAAGACTCAAAAATTGAGGCATGCTCTATCGTTACTAGAGCTGTTGAAAAAATTCCTGCAACGCTTAGACGTGTCGAGCCGTTCATACCTGTTGGCGGTGAAGTACTATTTATGAAGGGACCGTCTTGTGGGCAGGAGATTACCGATGCTCAGCAATATTTCAAAGGAAGATATCGAATGACTGCTGATTATAAGTATGATCTGCCTCACACAAATCAAAACAGGAGACTTGTTGTCTTTACTAAGCGTGAATCAAAAGAAGAGCAAAAGTAAGGTGAGACTTGACTTTTTCTGTGTATCGATTATTATTGATATTGTAAATACATTGCACCGTTGGAGGTACTATGGAGCTATCAAAAAGTGAGAGTGAAATTTATGACAGCTTGGCTAGATATGCTGAAGAAAAAGGTTTTAAATTAAACCCTGATGCAGAGATGGTCGGAAAGATCATTACTGGACTAAAAAAAATTAGTGAAGCTAAGGGTGAAGGGTACTGCCCATGTCGCCTAGTAACTGGTAATAAAGATGCTGATGCTAAGATTATCTGCCCTTGTGAGTTTCATGAAGAAGAGATAAGAGAGAATGGGCATTGTCACTGCTATTTATTCTTTGCTAAATAAATATTGATTAGAAGGTGAGATCAATCATGAAGACTGCTATAATAATTGGAGCTAGTTCTGGTATTGGTAGAGAGCTGGCCTTACAATTATCTTCAAAAGGATATAGACTTTGTATCACAGCAAGGCGTAAAGAGTTGCTAGAAGAGTTGCTTACGTCTCTCGAGCAAGATTCATTTCTTTGTGAAATGGACGTTTCAGATACAACAGAAGCCATTAAAAAATTTAATACCATTACTCATAAAATGGGCGTTGTTGATTTGGTTGTAATCAATGCTGGAACAGGTTTTATTGACACCGAAATGCCATGGGATAATGATAAAAAAACCATTGAAGTAAATGTAAATGGTTTTACTGCAATTGCCAATACTGCTTTTCACTACCTCTGTCAACAAGGGCACGGTCAAATTGCTGGGGTGTCTTCAATAGCTGCAATTAGAGGAGGGGCTGCGGCCGCTTATAACGCCTCTAAAGCTTATATAAGTTCTTACCTTGAAGGGCTTCGTGCAAAAGCGGTTAAAGAGAATATACCATTGACTATTACTGATATTCGCCCTGGTTTTGTCGATACAAATATGGCTCAAGGAGAGGGCTTATTCTGGGTAGCCCCACCTCAGAAAGCTGCTCGTCAAATATTATCAGCTATTGAATCTAAAAAGAAGTTAGCGTATATAACAAAACGCTGGCGCATAATAGCAGGTTTACTAAAAATACTGCCAGATGCCATTTATAATAGGATTTAACTCGGTTGTAAATCCAATTAAGCAGATTAATATGAATAAATTCTTCTAGCATAATATATTAGCTGCATTATAGATAGTAATAGAGTTCTTAGACTATAAAAGGAAGATATATGCCACAATTAGAATTAGATAAACTTAAAGGTAACCTTGTTGCGATGGGAGAGATGTGTGAATATGCTATCTCTACAGCTATGATGAGTCTACTCGATAGGGATAAAGAACTTGCTTGTTACATGATAGAGTATGATAATGAGATTGATGAAATAGAGCTCAGTATCGATAGACAGTGTCAGACAATGGTAAATAGTGGTAAGTTGAGTAAGACTGAGTGTCGTTTTGTGATGTCTGCGTCCAAGATCAATAACGATCTTGAAAGAATTGGTGACCAAGCAACTCATATTTGTGAGCATGTGCTATTTCTGATTATGGAGAAGAGTATACTCGCACAGGTTGTAGATTTTATGCCCATGGTTGAACAGGTATGTGAGATGACTCGTGAGAGTATCAATTCACTACTTGAGAATGATCCAACTCTAGCGTGGAAGATTATAGATGAAAGACAGATTGTAAAGGGTGAGATGACGCTGATCTTCAGGCAGCTTGTTGAGATTATGAAGTCTGAGCCTCGTAACATTGAGAGAAGTTGTCATATTTTGTTTATTGCTCAAGCACTTCTGAGAATTGCTGATCAAGCAGCTAATATCGCTGAAGAGGTTATTTCTGCTACAGAGGGTAAGGTCGTACGACACCACCTTGATGAATTTCACCCACTAACGCTCACAAAGTCGATTGATATGAGTGAGGAAGAGTCTGAAGAAGTTGAGAAGAAGAGTATTGAAGCTTCTCCGAAGATTGATGAGCTAAAAAGGGATATCAAAAGCGGTAAAGATACTGCATTAATCCTATCAAAAGAGATTCTTGAAGCTCAAGCTAGCGGTGCAGTAGATAAAGCTATGTCTGCTAGAGAAAAATTATTACGTCATAGAGCAAAAAAAGTGACAAAGTAAAACCACTATTTGTTAATGATTTATTTAAAACGCACATATTCTGAGAATATGTGCGTTTTTTATGTCTTAACTATTTATTGACTGCTAATCGGTCATTTTGCTTTATTTCTTTTCCAGCCAATAAACCCATAACCTAGTGCTCCATTCTTAGGGCAGGCAGTAACACATTTTAGGCAGTTGATACACTGAGGATTTCTAACATGGTTATGATTTGATATGTTGATATTCATTGGGCAGGCTCTGTCGCATAATTTGCAATCTATACATGCAGAGTCAGTTCTCTTTATTGAGAATAGTCTGGTAAGGCTAAATAGCCCGTATTTTGCTCCTTCTGTGCAAAGATAATTACAGAATGGTCTGTCAAAAATGAGCGCTATTACTAAATAGCTAACCATTATTACACTACCCAAAGCATACTGAACTGAATCTTCCATAATATCTTGTACAATAAATAAATAATTCGTGTACCCATTTAAATCATAAAGAAATAAGGGAGCAATCCTGATAATTATCAGTGCAAATACTATATAACGGGTAAACAGTAGGTATCGTTGCAACCATCTTGGGGCTTTTAGCTTCTTTTTGATGAAGAGGCTACCAATTTTCCCCATAATCTCCTGAGCAGTACCAAAAGGGCATCCCCAGCCGCAGAAGAAGTTTCCAAACAAGAGTCCAGCAAATAGAAGAATCTCAAAAATTAGCGAAGCATTGTGGTAGAACCCAAATATCATTAAAATAGTAAATATGATCTGAGATGATAGTCTAGTTAATTGTAACTTATTAAACTTCATATATTATCCTTTCAAATATTGCCAATATGACATTTTGTTAATAACTCAATATGCTGGAGGTAACATTATTTTTAAATTATTTACAAATCTCGGTCATAAAATGTATACTTTATTTAGCATAAGCTTAAGTATAATTTATGATTAAGTCGATAAAGAATAACTAATATGTCTTTGCGGTACATGAAAAGCTAGATATACTACAAATATGTATGTAATGTCAGATTTAGATCGATAAAAATTTATCTTTTTGAGCGAGAGGTTCATAATAATTCATTAATACTTTCTCTGAAATAAGTTACGTGTTAATTGTCCTTAGATATTCTATGAGTATTCTTTATAAACTTATTGACAAAGTTTCAATTATATGCGAAAATAAAGTGAGAAAACATCATAAGTGAAGAAAATGCTGGTTTGAGATTTATAATACTTAAAAGTAATAAATAATGTGTAATTATTTTCTAAATAGTAGTAGTACTGTTTTTTTTAATTTAATGAGGAGGTAACATGGCGCGTCAAATGATTCCGATGGACGGTAACGAAGCCGTCGCTCGTGTCGCTCACGCTACAAATGAGGTGATTGCGATATATCCAATCACACCATCTTCACCTATGGGTGAATGGAGCGATGCATTTTCTGCCGCAGGTAAGAAAAATATCTGGGGAACTATTCCGCTAATCAGCGAACTACAGAGTGAAGGTGGTGCTTCTGGTTCTGTGCACGGTGCTCTGCAGGCTGGTGCAATGACTACTACGTTCACTGCTTCTCAGGGTCTGCTTCTTATGATCCCTAACATGCATAAGATCGCTGGTGAACTTACTAGTACTGTGTTCCACGTTTCTGCTCGTTCGCTTGCAAACCATGCGCTATCTATCTTCGGCGACCATGCTGACGTTATGGATTGTCGTGCGACTGGTTTTGCTATGCTTGCTTCTAACTCAGTTCAGGAAGCTCATGACTTGGCTCTTATTTCGCAAATGGCAACTCTAAAGGCTCGTGTTCCTTTCCTACACTTCTTCGATGGATTCCGTACTTCTCACGAAGTTCAGAAGATCGAAGTTATGGACCAAGAAGATATTATCGCTCTTATCGATGATGAAGATGTTCTTGCTCACCGCTCACGTGGTTTGTGCCCAGATAGACCATTTATCCGTGGTACTGCGCAGAACCCTGACGTTTACTTCCAGAGTCTAGAGGCTTCTAACACATTCTACGATAAGACCCCTGGTATTGTTGAAGATGCGATGAATGCTTTTGCTAAACAGGTTGGTCGTCAATACAAACTATTTGACTACTTCGGCGCTCCTGATGCTGAAAACATCATTATACTTATGGGTTCTGGTGCAGAAACCGCTAAAGAAGCTGTTATTCACTGGGCTGATAAAGGTGAAAAATGGGGTCTTCTACAGGTTCGCCTATACCGTCCTTGGAGTACAAAACACTTTATTGAAGCACTTCCTAAGACTGCACGCCGTTTTGCTGTGCTTGACCGTACTAAAGAGCCTGGTTCTCTTGGTGAGCCTCTATATACTGATGTTCGTACTGCTTTTGGTGAAGCAATGCAAGAGGATAAGTCTCTATTCGGTGGCGATTGGCCTCTAGTTGTTGGTGGACGTTACGGTATCTCAAGTAAAGAATTTACTCCAGCTATCGTTAAGTCTGTATTCGATAACCTAAATCAAGAAACTCCAAAGAATCACTTCACTTGTGGTATTGTTGATGACGTTACTAATACAAGTCTTGAATATGATACTGTTCTTGATATCGAGCCAGATTCAGTTACACGTTGTATGTTCTATGGTCTTGGTTCTGATGGTACTGTTGGTGCTAATAAAAACTCAATCAAGATTATTGCTGATAATACAGATAACTATGCTCAGGGTTACTTCGTTTATGACTCTAAAAAGGCTGGTTCTCTAACTGTATCTCACCTACGTTTTGGTAATGCTCCTATCATGAGTACTTACCTAATCCGTCAGGCTAACTTTATTGCATGTCACCAGTGGCCGTTCCTTGAAAAGTATGATATGCTAAAGAATGCTATGAAGGGTGCTACATTCCTACTAAATAGCCCATACTCTAAAGATGAAGTTTGGGAACACCTACCGAAAGAAGTTCAACAGGATATCCTTGATAAAGAACTCAAATTCTACGTTATTGATGCTGGTACTGTTGCTCAAGAAACAGGTATGGGTGTACGTATCAATACAGTTATGCAGACATGTTTCTTCTACATCTCAGGCGTACTAGACAAAGACGAATCTATCAAGCTTATCAAAAATGCTGCTAAGAAGGCATATGGTAAGAAGGGTGATGAAGTTGTTCAGAAGAATTACGATGCTATCGATGGTTCTGTTGCTAAGCTATTCGAAGTTGACTACTCTGGTAAGGCTGTTACAGGTCAACCTCGTCCTCCAATTCTTAGTGGTGCTCCAGATGATGCATTCATTAGAGACGTTACTTCAGCTATCATGGCTCAATGTGGTGATGATATCCCTGTAAGTAAATTCCCTGTTGATGGTACATTCCCTGTATCAACTACTCAGTACGAGAAGCGTAATATTGCTCGTGATATCCCTGTTTGGGATGAAGAGCTATGTATTCAGTGTGGAAAATGTTCTCTAGTATGTCCTCACGCAGCTATCCGTATGAAGATCTATGACGCTGAAATTGCTGAGACTGCTCCTGCTGGTTTCAAGATTACTGATGCTAAGACCAAGACATACGAAGGTATGAAGGCTACTATACAGTGCTTCTCCGAAGACTGTACTGGCTGTGGACAGTGTGTGAACTTCTGTCCTGCTAAGAGTAAGACTGAAGAAGGTAAGAAGGCTATCAACATGACCTTCAAGACCGAAGAGATGCGTCAGACTGAGAAGAAGAATGTAGAATTCTTCCTATCTATCCCTGAATTAGAGCTAAGTAAAGTAAATATGGCGACAGTCAAGGGCTCACAGCTACGTAAGCCAATGTTTGAATTCAGCGGATCTTGCGCGGGTTGTGGTGAGACTCCTTACTACAAACTTGCTACTCAGCTATTCGGTGATAGAATGATTGTTGCTAACGCGACTGGTTGTTCATCAATCTACGGTGGTAACCTACCTACTACTCCATTTACTACTGATGCTAATGGTCGTGGTCCTGCTTGGTCAAATAGTCTGTTCGAAGACAATGCTGAATTTGGTTTCGGTTTTGCTCTTACTCGTGATAAGTTCCAAGAGTATGCTGGTGAACTTCTTACTGCTTGTCCTCTATTCGGTGACGAAATCAAGGATGCTATTCTCAAGGCTCCTCAGACTACTCAGGCTGAAATTGAAGCACAGAGAGCTCGTGTTGCTGAAGTGAAAGCTAAACTAGAAGGTAATGCTGATCCTAAGTCTAGACAGCTTTATACTCTTGCTGATTATCTTGTTAAGAAGAGTGTTTGGATTGTTGGTGGTGATGGCTGGGCGTATGATATTGGTTACGGTGGTCTTGATCACGTACTTGCTAGTGGTAAGAATGTAAACGTTCTTGTTATGGATACTGGTGTGTATTCTAACACTGGTGGTCAGATGTCTAAGGCTACTCCTACAGGTGCAGTTGCTAAGTTTGCTGCTAACGGTCGTGACCTACCTAAGAAGGATCTAGGTATGATCGCTATGACATATGGTAATATCTATGTTGCTCAGTGTGCTATGGGTGCTAATGACAACCAGGTTGTTAAGGCGTTCATGGAAGCTGAAAGCTATGATGGTCCATCCCTAATAATCTGTTACAGTCACTGTATCGCTCAGGGTATTCCAATGAACCCTCCACATTGTAACGGTCTTGCTCAGCAACAAAAAGCGGTAGACTCTGGCTTCTGGCCTTTGTTCCGCTTTGACCCACGTAATATTGCTGAAGGTAAGAACCCTCTAATGCTTGATAGCAAAGCTTCTTCTATCAGCTATAAGGACTTCGCTCTTACCGAGAACCGCTTCATGAGCCTTAATAAGGTTAACCCAGATCGTTCTAACGCTCTGCTTGACTTTGGTCAGACTCAGGTGTCAATGCGCGAGAAGCTTTATCAGAAACTCGCTGAACTAGATATGAACTAGTTGTTATTTTCATATTTAGTTGTGGTATATGAATTTACGGGTACGCTATTAAAGCGTACCCGTTTTTATGAAATATTAAATAAGGTATAAGTATGGTAGAAATGGTGTAACTTCAAAGCTATTTTGATAGTCTTGTTGTTGGTAGTAATGAGCCACTTGAGTACAAGCAGCTCAAGTTATTACCGTATTAGAATTTACCAAATTCCGAGTCATCTAGATCAATTTGATCTTCAGGTTTTATTAACTCAGAATTACTTGGGTCTGGATACATTGATTCTTGAGTTCTTGGTTGGTTCTGGGTAGCTATTGTTTGCTTCTTTTTCTTTGGTTTTACAGATTTTTCTGTTTGAGCACTATCGGGTGCAGAAGTGTTGTGGTGCTCAAACTCGTAAATAAGTGCTTGAAGATTGTGTGATTGTGAAGAGAGTTCGTTTGCGGCTGAAGCTGTTTCTTCTGAGCTTGCTGTATTTTGTTGAGTTACAATTCCGATTTGGGTAATTCCTTGACTAATATGTGATATTGACTCTGCTTGGTTTTTGCTGGCTTCAGCGATTTCTCCAAGTAGGTCAGCTGCTTGTACTGTTCCATCAACAATCTTTTCAAGCGATTCCGATGTTTTTGATGCAATTGATGAGCCATTCTTAACCCTAGAATTTGAAGACTCGATCAACTCTGCAGTTTCTGCAGCAGCTTTTGCACTTCTAGCAGCAAGATTGCGAACCTCTTCTGCAACAACTGCGAACCCCTTCCCGTGTGTACCGGCTCTTGCAGCTTCAACAGCTGCATTAAGGGCTAGTAAGTTGGTTTGGAATGCAATGTCATCGATAGTCTTTATAATTTTTGTAATCTCCTCAGATGATGACTGGATTTCGTCCATAGCTGTTGTCATCTCTTGCATTTGGTTTGCACCATCTTTTACAGAATCTCTTGTACTAGCTGTAATACTACGTGCTTGCTCAGCATTCTGTGCATTGTGTGATGTCTGCGAACTAACTTCTGTCATTGAGGACGTTATCTCTTCTAGTGCAGCAGCTTGCTCTGTCGCGCCTTGTGATAGCGATTGACTTGCCATAGAGACTTGAGCCGCACCTGAATCGATTTGCTTAGAAAATTCTGCAACATTGCCAAGTATTTTGTCAAGTACAACCTGCTTAGTAATTTCATTAACAACTTCGATATGCCCAATTTGTTTTCCTTTTCGGTTATAAAGGAAACTTGTATTAACTTTGAAGTTTTTACCCCATTGGTCGAATCGTGATTCTTCCTTATTATTTCGAAGACATTCGATTCCGCAATCCTTTGTTTTGCAGATAGGTGCCCCCCAGTTAGAGCATTGTTTACCAAGGACATCTTCAAGTTTAACTCCTAAAGGATCAGTCGAAGCTTTATTAACAAACGTCCAGTTCATATCATTGTCTGTAACTGATATTGGTTGAGGGATGGAGTCCAACATTGACTTATACCAATGACACTTCTCCTCAAGCTTATCAATGATAAACTTCCATGTTATAGCTAGAAATAATAGGAATATTAGAGCTGCAATTGGTATTGCAAGCATATTTCCCAAAATAGAGTGATACATGCCTAATCCTATAAGTGATTCTGAGATCATTAAAAGAACGGCAAGTAGTAGGTATTTAGATTTCATAATTAATCTCCTAGTGCTATACTGTAATCGTCCAGAAATATGCTATAAGCAATACTGCTAATATCAACTTTAACTTGAAGTTATTTTTTTGTCAAGATAATAACTGTTAAAAGATGAGTAAATCTGTTATTTGTTAATAATTAGTGATCATATGCTTTGGTTTTGGGATTATGATAATTATATTAGAGTCGTTTATTATTTTGTAAGTAAAAAGTATTATTTCGTGTTTGGAATATTATCATAAATTGGTATATTGAGTGTATGGTATTAATTAGTAGCAATAACTATCATTAAGCTCTGGATAAGGATATAATGTTTGAGGCAATAGGTCGTGAAATTTGGTTTGAGTATTCACATTCTAGTGGTGCAGGGGGACAACATGTGAACAAGGCTTCAACGAGGGTTGTTGTGTGTTTTTCAGTTGTTAGTTCTGGTGCACTTGAACCGGCTCAGAAGGCTCTTGTTAGAAGGAAACTATATAATAGGATCTCAAAGGATGGTGTGCTTAGGATTGCAGTTGAGGATAGCAGGAGTCAATCCCTAAATAAAAAATTTGCAGTTGAACGTTTGGAAGTGATGCTTAGTGATGCCTTGGTACAGCGTAAACGCAGGAGAAAGACTGTTGCGACGTATGGCTCGAAAGTTCGTAGGCTTGAAGGGAAGAAGAAGAGAGCTCAAGTAAAGGCTGGTAGGCGTGTTGACAGGTTTGACTATTGATTAGAGCTGAAGATATTCTAGCAAAGAATAATAAATGCGATCCCATCTATATATTGATGAGCTCGCATTTATTATTTACCTTTTATCAAAAAAGTAATATTAGTTTATTGATGAGTTGAATAGGTGGATTATATGGCTGTAGCCATCTGTGGTATCTACCTTATCTTGGTAATGAATTGCGGCTGCTTCTATTGGTTTCTGTAAAGAGGCAATTCGGTCTTGAGTGCCGACTTTGAGTAACTTGAATCCTGTGTCCCCTTCAACCTCTCGCAAGCATATTGCATCAAGGATTTCATAAATTATGGCTTCACCGGTAACCCAGACGTCTACTCCATTACGGAGGCAACCACTCAATGTATCGCCGTTTCTACCGAAAAAACCGTGCACATGGAGAATTGGTTCGCCGTTAGAGTCACAGGCTATCATCCCCATTGCTGCGCTTTCATGGGTATTATCAATATCCACAGTGAGCGTCTTTACAGGTCTTTCATCTGCGTCTTCTGGTCCAGAGATGATACTACCTGCCTTGATACCTGCAATGAAATTTACATAGCCGTTCTTTATGCCTTGCTCTTTAGCAAAGTCTTCAATACATGTCGGTAGTTTGTCATTGTCTTCTAATCTTAAAATAAATACTCTACCAATCTTACCCTCTGTAGCTTTCATCTGTAGGCTCCTGTTTTTGCACAAGGCTGTTATTGTCATGCTATTAATAATTATATAATAATATTCGCATATCTTACGAAAATTGTCAAGCAAAACATTACATAGCTACATCTTTCATTATAGCATTTCAGCAGCAATCTCTGAAAGTGGGCTACGCTCACTACGTCTTAGAGTGATGTGTCCATGCAGTGGTGAGTCTTTTAGTCTTTCTACAGCGTATGTAAGCCCGTTACTCTCTGCATCTAGATATGGGCTATCAATCTGTTGCGGATCTCCTGTAAGCACCATTTTTGTGCCTTCTCCAGCACGGCTTATGATTGTTTTGATCTCATGAGGGGTGAGGTTCTGTGCTTCATCAACTATTACATATTGTCTAGGTATCGATCTGCCTCTTATGTATGTCAAAGCTTCAAGTTCAATATCACCACTTGTGACAAATTTATCGACCTCTCTGTGTGCTGCAAGGGAATCAAGGTCGTTCTCCTTATTACTGACTAAATATGTCAAGTTATCAAAAATTGGCTGCATCCACTGATTGAGCTTGTCATCCTTGCTACCAGGCAGAAACCCAATATCCTTACCCATTGGTATAATTGGGCGTGATACCGAGATCTTGTCGTATGCACTGTGCTCAATAACTAACTCCATACCTGCTGCCAGTGCAAGGAGTGTCTTACCGCTACCAGCCTTACCTACAAGTGTGACTAATTGGACTTTGGGATCAAGAAGGAGGTCTAGTGCCATTCGTTGTTCCTTACTACGTGAATGTATGGTATAGCATTTTATCTCTTTGTCGCTCAATTTTCTCAGATGTCCATCAGCAATATGCCTAGCGAACCCTGACTGTTGAGGGTTCTCAAATGCATGCAATTGAACAAATTGGTTTGGACGTAGTTCACCGACTTCTACTGTTAACTCATTATCATGGTGGAGTTCATTTAGTTGAGCACTACTGATAGATAGCTCAGTAAGACCTGTGTATAATTCATCAATGTTGATCTTTTGACTCTCGAAATCTTGGCTCTCAATCCCAAGTACTGATGCCTTTATTCTACAGTTTAGATCTTTGGAAACGAAGACTACCTTCTCTCCAGATCCTGTCTCTTTTGACTTTCTAAACAGATGGTAAGCTACTCCAATAATTTTGTTGTCTGCAGTTACACGGGTCAGTCCGGTTTCCTCTATGAGGTTTTTTTCCAGTGATATTATTATCTGCCCACCTCTCTCTGTTTTAACGCCCTTACTAAGGTCTCCAATCTTTCTAAGTCTGTCAAGTTCTCTAATAACATAACGCGAGTTTCTACCCAGTTCGTCACTGTTTGTTTTAAATTTGTCTAGTTCTTCTATTACTGTAATCGGCAGGACAATTGTATTATCCTCAAACAGTGAGAGCGCTTCTGGATTGTGTAGAAGGATGTTGGTGTCTAGTACGAATGTCTTCTTCATATTTTGGGTATTCTTTCTAGGTCTTTATAACCAGTGTATTTGAACTCTACAATATCTAATATACATTTTTTTCTAAATCGTTGCAAAAACAAATTTTAGGAAAATCTATTATAATCATTGACTTGATTTAGTACCAGTAAATCTGCATAATATAACTTAAATTTAAAAATGATAATCATTAAAATAATGGAGATTTGATGAGTAATACTATAAAAATAAGTGAGTTGATGGAGTCTTCTGGAGTCAAGTTCGGTACTAGTGGTGCAAGAGGACTCGTTGCAGATATGACGGATAAAGTGTGTTACGCTTACACTCTTGGATTTATCAAGTATTTAAAGGGTATTTGGCTTTCACAGAACTCTGAGTATCCGGTAACTTCTATTGCCATTGCTGGTGATTTGCGTCAAAGTACTCCGAGAATTATGGAGGCGGTGGCTAGAGCTGCTAAGGACTCAGGGTTGACAGTTGTAAATTCTTCGACAGTTCCGTCTCCAGCAGTTGCACTTTATGGTATGAAAAATAAGATGCCGGCTGTAATGGTGACTGGAAGTCATATACCTGATGATAGAAATGGAATCAAGTACAACACCGCCATAGGTGAAATTCTCAAGTATGATGAAATAGGTATGAAAGAACAGGTAGTCATCCTTCCAGATATCTTCACCGTTGACGGGATGTTTACTGAGAATGTAAATGCTCTAGGTGAGCCTGAGAGTGGCGCCCGGGTCGCATATGTTGACAGGTGGCTCAAAGCATTTCCAAGTGATTTTTTAAGTGGAATGACTGTTGGTGTTTATCAGCATTCTGCTGTTGGACGCGATATCATGAATTTGGTTTATTCACGTCTTGGCGCTATTATCTTTCCTATTGAGAGGAGTGATGTATTTATACCTGTTGATACAGAAGCAATACGCCATGAAGATGTTGAACTTGCAAGGCGCATAGCCGGCGAGAATAAGCTTGACGTAATTGTTTCTACAGATGGTGATAGCGATAGACCACTAATTAGTGATGAAAATGGAAATTGGCTTAGAGGTGATATTGCTGGAATACTTACCGCAAGCTTTTTAAATGCTGATTGTGTAGTAACACCGGTAAGTAGTAATACTGCAGTTGAACTATGTGAAAAATTCGAAATTGTTGAGCGAACCAAGATAGGCTCTCCGTATGTCATAGCTATTTTGCAAAAATTATACTCTCAAGATCCGCAACGTAAAGTTGTCGGGTATGAAGCAAATGGAGGATTTTTACAGATGTCACCTCTATCGGTAAATGGTAATGAGCTCGAACCACTACCTACTAGAGATCCTATAATCGTCCATCTAGCTATACTCGGACTTGTCAAAAAGTTTGGGCTACCTATCTCAAAGTTAGTTGAATTGCTCCCTGCTAGGGTAGGAGGAAGTGATAGATTACAAGGTGTAGCTACCGAGATTAGTACTAGGAATATTTCTAACCTCATTGAGGGTGGAAAGGATTGTATGGAAGCGTTTCTGCCCGAACTTGGAAAGATTGCTTCTATAGATCTTACTGATGGATTGCGTATGGTATTTGATAATTCTGATATTGTCCATCTGCGTCCTAGTGGGAATGCACCAGAACTTAGGTGTTATGTTGAAGCGGAAACCAGTGATAGAGCTGAGTATCTTCTTGAATATGGACTAAATGCCCTAAAGAGGTGGCTCTAACCCCTAATTCTTTTTGGATATAAACTATCTCGAGGTTCTTGTCTTTAAAATAAGGTCTAGTGGAAGTAGTTTTGGGGAGGTGCTTTTTTTACTATTAATTAACGGGTTAAAGCTGGTATTGAAGCTCTTTACAGATGTTGCTTCAAATAGGTAGTTTAGTAACCCCTTCAAGCTCGAAATTTGTGAAGCTGTTGGAGCTTGTGCATCGAAGTCACCGATAAGGCAGATACTAATAGTTTTGCGATAATCTATATCTTGGTTGGAATGTTCTTTTATGAATGGCGAAGAGTCCTCTTGTCTTTTCCAGCGTGAAGTTACAGTTACCTTACCGTCTTCTCCGCCGTACCCATTTGTAATAACAAAATGAAAACCACTGTCATTGCTTGTTTTGTTATTTGTTGATCTGTCAGATAAAGTTGAGTTATTACCTGATAATAGACCGCTCTGGTATATCTTGATGAACTTCCATCTGTTTGACATTACTTCTGGATACCATGAGTCTTCACTGTCGCTAGCTCCTGTTTCTCTTATAAGAGCTTCAATCTTTTTATCACCAATTGCGACGTGAGCTTCCTCAAGCCGTAGCGATGGCCTTACTGGTTTGGTTGGCTCTCCTAAGTATTTATATGCTAGGTATGATCCGGCACCAAGAAAGATTACAATAAGAGAGATATCAAAAATTGTGCGTGTTTTCATAAGGTCTTATCAAAGTAAAACTTGGCTTACTTTATTCAAGCAAGCCAAGTTGGGGATAAAAAATTTAGTTGAGCTACTTACCTGTCTTGGCACCATTTTTAAGAAGCTCAGTTGCCATATTTATAGTCTTGTTGCCACCTTGGACAGCTATATCTAAAGGTGTCATACCTGCATTATTTCGCTTGTTGATAAGTGGTAGGAGATCTTTAACTACTTTTGTACGGTTGTTTTGAGCAGCATAGTGCAGTGCGGTATTTCCAAGTTTATCACGAGCTCTCAAGTCGGCGCCGTTGCGTAGTAGTGTTTCGATAAGGTCTGAATTCCCTTTTGCTCCTGCAAAAATTAGCGGTGTTGCTCCTGAAGCACTCCTAACGTTTACATCCGCTCCAGCACCAATTAAAATTCTAGCCAACTTAGGCTTACCATTTTGTGCTGCAATTAACAATGGTGTAAAACGTGTTCTATTAGCAATATTTACATTGGCTTTTGCACCTATAAGCATGCGTGTGTTATCTTCATATCCGTTATTAACGGCATAGAAAATAGGGCTTTGACCATCGTTGTCTAATGCGTTGACATCAGGCTCATAAGCAAGAATATCGGCTAATATTCTAGTATTTCCATGGTTGGCTGCGTAATGAAGAATGGTGCGGCCTCCGCTATCACGTTCTGTAAGCAGAGAATTATTTGAGTTTGCTAGTAGCATATTATTGACCATCTTATAGTCACGTGATTGTATCGCTGCCACAATAGCGTCAAATGCAGGAGAAGCGAATGCAGATGAAGTGGTAGCTATAAATGTAAGAAGCAAGTAAGGAATAAGTCTCTTTAACATTATTATATCTCCTAAATGATTACAAATTGATTGTTTTCACTAAATTGTGACTTTATTATAG
This sequence comes from Planctomycetota bacterium, assembly GCA_965140405.1. Taxonomy (GTDB): domain Bacteria; phylum Planctomycetota; class SZUA-567; order SZUA-567; family SZUA-567. The sequence continues at coordinate 2,449,730 of OZ223208.1, read as the reverse complement.
TAGATATTTTGATATAATTCAAGGAAAGTTTGAATGATATTGTAAATCGTTCATTTTACAATAATAATGATTAGCATATTGAGGGTTGTTGAAATGAGGGTGATTGCTGGAAGCGCTAAGGGGACTCCGTTAAAAGTTGAAGAAGGAGTAAGTGCAAGACCTTATTTAGAAAAGACTAGAGGTGCAATCTTCAATTCTCTTTGTGCTGTTATAGAAGGGGCAAGGGTCTTAGATTTGTATGCTGGAAGTGGCTCTGTTGGTATTGAGGCTCTCAGTCGTGGTGCTCAGTCGTGTGATTTTGTTGAGATGGAGAGAAAGTCTGTCAGAGCAATTAAGTCCAATTTGGAAAAAGCAAAGCTTTCTGAGTATGCCAATATCTATGAGGGGAGAGTAGAGGGGTACTTGTCCAGTTCATATAAGGAGTTCGATATAATATTTGTTGATCCACCTTTTATAGATATGCCTGACTGGAATGGATCTGAGAAGGTTAGCGATATTATGGCTGGTATCAGTGGACTCTTGGCTGAAAATGGACGTATTATATTCAGGTTTGAGCATAGAAGGCTCGATCCGCCTGCATGGGATGGAGTCGTGCTACATAAAGATAGACGACAAGGGCGTAGTAGGGTTTTAGAATATAGGAAGCAGTAAGCATGGGATTGTTTGCAGGTGCACAGCCGTTAGCTGATAGGATGAGGCCACAGACTTTGAATGAGTTTGTCGGGCAGGAAGAGCTTATCGGCGAGGGGACTCTAATTAGACGAGCTATAGAAGAGGACTCTGTTGGTAGTATGCTATTTTGGGGACCGCCCGGTAGTGGTAAGACTACGCTTGCTAGGGTAATTGCAAATACTACAAATCATCATTTTGTGGCTTTTTCCGCGGTTCTACAGGGTGTGAAGGATGTGCGTGATATTGTTGCTAAGGCTAAAGAACGTATGATGCTAAGTGGACTTCGTACGATTCTTTTTGTTGATGAAATACATAGGTTTAATAAATCACAGCAAGATGCATTCTTGCCACATGTTGAGAGTGGTGCTATCATTCTTATCGGAGCGACTACTGAAAACCCATCTTTTTCAATTAACAATGCTCTACTTTCTAGGTGTAGAACCTATACACTCAAGCAACTCTCTGATGAGAATATCAGTAGTATTGTTGATTCGGCTTTAACTCATGAGGTAAGAGGTATTGCTAAATTAAACCCTGTCATTGATGATGACGCAAGAGGTCTGCTAGTCAATTTTGCTAATGGTGATGCGAGAGCAGCACTCGGTGCGTTAGAGCTCGCTGTTATCGGAACACCAGAGAAAGATGGTAAGCGGGTTGTGGATCTTGCCACCATCAAGGAAGCTATTGCTAGTAGGACGATTGCTTTTGATAAGGGTGCTGAAGAGCACTACAACCTCATATCCGCGCTACAAAAGTCTATAAGAGGGTCAGACCCTCAGGCTGGGGTATACTGGCTGTCACGCATGCTTCAAGGAGGCGCGGATCCTATGTATATCTGTAGGAGATTGGTTCGGATTGCGAGTGAGGATGTTGGTTTGGCTGATCCTAATGCGCTTGGTATTGCAGTTGCAGCAAAGGATGCTGTTCATTTTCTGGGCATGCCGGAAGCGAATACGGCACTTGCACAAGCTGTCGTGTATCTTGCAACTGCTCCTAAATCAAATTCTTTAGAAGTAGCTTTGATGTCTGCTGATGAACTAGTACGAAATAGCAGGAATGAGCCTGTACCAATGCATATACGAAACGCTCCGACAAAGCTTATGGCTGATCTAGGATATCACAAAGGTTACCAGTATGATCATGATGCACCTGATTCATACTCTGGGCAAGAGTTCTTACCTGAAGGTCTTTCTGGAACAGAGTTCTATGTTCCGGGAGAATATGGGTTTGAAAAAGAGATAAAGAAGAGGCTTGATTACTGGAAGCGGCTAAAAAAAGAGCGACAGAGAGGGTAGAAGATAAAACAAGATATTGAGAATGAAAAGCTATTAAGGAGTATTCAGGATGGTTATAGAAAGGCTATGCTGTATAATTCAAATAGGGATTCAAATGACTACTCCAATACAAAGCCAATACCGAGTGGCTTGATTAGCTTGGATCTTGCTACGGGACATGTTGGAATTCCTAGGGGTAAGATTATTGAGTTATTCGGTGAAGTTGACTCAGGAAAGAGTGCCTTATCATTACATCTCGTTTCAGCTGTGCAGAAATCTGGAGCAGGGGCGGCTTATATTGATTTGGAAGGAAAGATTGATACCGTATTTGCAACCAAGCTTGGTGTTGAGATTGATAAAACTATATTTTGTTCTCCTTGTAATGCTGAGGATACTTTTGACGCTTGTGAAATCTTTGCACTTGGCGGAGAGATAGGAATTGTTGTTATTGATTCTATAACAGCATTACTTCCAAAATCTGAGTGCGAAAATGAGACGGACAAAGAGGATATAGAAATGATATCTTCTACTCATTTAGAGGTTATAAGTCGAGGAATGAGACGTTTGGAATCTGTAGCGAAGAAGACAGGCTGTATCTTTGTCTTGATTAGTCAGTTGAGAGGAGATTTTGAAAAGATCACTGCTTCTGATGAAAAATCAACTGGTGGTATATCAGTTATGACTAGGGCTGAAATACGGATACAGCTTTTTAGAAGTGCTGATATACAAAATAATGGTGAGTATGTTGGGTTAAACATTAGGGCATGTGTTTTGAAAAACCGTGCCAGCATGAAAGCAATTAATATTTGGTTGGTACTGTATTTTTGTAGCGGTTTCTCTATCATTGAGGGAGAAATACTGAATGCCTTGAATCTTGGGGTGCTTCAGAAAAAAGATGGTGAGCTGTATTATCGTGATGTACTTCTGGGTGGTGATCGCCAGGAAGTCTGTAATTATATAAATAGTAATTTTAAAATGTTCGATAGTATTACGCAGGAAATACGCGCAAAATACCTTCGATGAAAGGCTGTTGTGGTTGAATTTAATGAAATAGTTGTAAACCCACTAAGGGCTCCGTTTAGGAAAGCAATCAAGACTGCACTAAAGAGGGTAGCCAAGAAGTGTGAGAAGCTTGAAGGTGAGATTCTTGAATGCAAGAAGGCTGACTACTACCTAGAGTGTGGTGAGATTCTCAAAGCAAACCTCTCTCTTATTAAGAGAGGAATGTCAATTGTTGAACTTCCAGATATGTATAACGAAGGGCAGATGCGTGAAATTGAATTAGATAAGCATCTCAAGCCTTTGGAAAATGCAAAAAAATTCTTTAAGAGGCAGAGAAAGCTTCATAAAGGACAGTTGATTATTGAGAGTCAGCTGGTAAAGGCGCAGGAAAAGTACAGTGAGATAGCCGATCTTTTAGAGAAGTATTTAGAATGGGAAGAAGAAGTAAGTATTGATACTGTTCCGAGTGATGAGTTTGTTGCTATTGCCAAGGATCTCAAAATCCATATAAGTGGGCTTGAACAGAAAAAGCCACCTGTAAGTAAGAGAAATGCTGTACCTAATGGTGTACGAATTTTTGAATCTCATGATAATATGGTTATCTATGTTGGTAAAAATGCCAAAGATAATGATAACCTTTCCATACGTGTTGCTAGAGGTAATGACTGGTGGTTTCATGTTGCCGGTGTGCAAGGATCACATGTCCTTGTGAGGCTGGAGAGCAAAGTGCAGGGTTTGGCACTTCCACAGGAAACTTTATTGGATGCGGCGACGCTTGCTGTATATTATTCTAAAGCACGCAAAGCAACAAGAGCAGATGTACACTATACTCAGGCTAAGAATATTAGAAAAGCTAAGAAGTCTCCTCCTGGGCAGGTTATTGTCACAAATGGAAAGACTCTAAATGTTAGAATTGAAGAGGATCGTCTGGATAGATTGCTAAAAAGAGAGGTTTTCTAATAAAGCGTTTTGAGGTAATTGTATAAAAGACTACCTTGATAGAGTTTTCTATCAAGGTAGTCTTTTATACAAAAATTTATGAACTTTTAGATATCGTCTTCAGAAATACCGAGAATATTGGTAATGTCGAAATCTGCATCATCCTGCTCTACTACTGCTTCGTAAGTTTCGAGTGAGATAAAGCCTTCTTCAACCTCTCTGCATACCGCTGCAAGTAAAGCTTCATTTGCCCTGCGTTCAACATAGAGTGGTGCACCATTCTTAACATCGCGAAGACGCATAGAAACTAGACGGGTGAGGTGGAATTTTCCACCTACCATATCTGCTAGTTTATCTTGAGGTATTGCTGCTAAAGAATCGTAAAACTGCAATGAAGTTCTCCTGTAATATAATAATAAATAATAAGTTATGAGTTTTTTTGTGACTTACTCGTCAGGGGTTGCTTTTTGTGTGCATATAACATTGCAAGCTTTTATGCCCTTTTCTCCATCTTCTTCTGAAAATTCTACTTTATCTCCAGGAAAAAGTTGTCTCTCTTGACCTTCAGCAAGTCCTGAAAAATGGAGGAATATATCCTCTGCATCTCCGTCTCTAGTAATAAAACCGTATCCTTTGGATGGGCTAAACCACTTTATTACACCGCTTGGCATCATTATTTCCAATCTGTTAAGTATGTATTATTAGACTCATTATGCGAGAGAAAAATAACATTAATTTAAATAATAGCAAATTAGAAAGGAGATGTCAATAGTCTAAGTCATTCTCTTATATATCTTTGGTTGTAAGATTAATAATTTGGACTAGCGGAAATCAGAAAACCATTCGCATTTGCAGAAATATTATTAGATTTACAAGGTCCATCTCTTCTGGCATTTAGTCCGACCAGACAATTTATTGTGTAACCTGAGTCATTAAATAATTTAATTATTTCATCAATTGTAAATGAATGAATGTACAAATCTTGGAGTTGTCGGTAATTAGGAACAATTTTATCTCCACGTTCTTTAAGGCTTGGGGTAGTAATGATTTGTTGTAAACTCTTTAATTTTCGTATAAGTGTTGAGTGTCTGAATTCGTAATTATGTACATGAATAAGTACTTTGCTTTTTTTATGTAAATTTGCTCTTAATGATGAAAGTAGGGATATTCTATTTGAGCTTCCTTGGATAAGCCCAAGCACACTGAACATAAGTAGGACCGCATCAAATCTAGCGTTTTTGTTTAAAGGTAGGTGCATTATGTCCGCCTGAATAAGCTTTTGATCATTATATCCAAATGCTTTTAATTTTCTTTTAGAGGTTTTTAAAAAATGCTTACTCAAGTCAATTCCATAAGTTTCAAAGCCGAGGCTCTCTAAAAAAAGCATATGTCTGGCTGTTCCGCATCCAAGGTCAAGCACCATTGCTGGGGCGCTGATATTTTCATGAATAAATTCGCAGTCGTACCTAAATAAAGCACTGTTCTTAAAGAACTCATCATACTTAGAAGCAATTTCTAGGTTGCTTGTATATTGCATAATTGTTGGATGGATATGATTTGTTGGTTGCGATGAAGGCATTTGCTCAGACCTTTATTTAGTACAATTAGTATAAAGTTAATATTTGTTTTTAGAAAATACCCATGATAATTAAGAAACATTTAGTTCTGATTTTTTGTAAAATGTTGACTAAGACAGTATTCTATAGTATAATAAAACAGTGTGTTGTAAAGTATATATTCTACAATTAAGGTATTTAATCATTTGGATTGCTGGAGGTTTCCTGTCCTGTAAGTCTTGAATATTGCTTTTTATTTTATAAGAGTGCAATCACTAATTGTACCTGATCATTAATGGTTTGTTATTATTTGATTCTTTCCTGTTTGTTTTGTATTTTCGCACTTTTTTATCTTGCTTTTTTTACGATTTTATGTATTGTTTTATGGACATATGTAGGATTTGGTTGTTTTTTTTAGCATTATTATGTTATTTTTAGCAGTGGATGTTGCACATGCATAGAATGGAGATGAGATATGTCTAGACCGCACAAAAAAAGAAGAGTATGTTTTACTCCTACCTTTACACTCTTCAAGCCTGCTGGTATACCTATCAAAAAGACAGAAATTGTTGAACTAAGGCTAGATGAGTTGGAAGCAATGAGGCTGGCAAATCTCGAAGGACTGTACCAAGAAGATGGTGCCAAAAGAATGAATACCTCTAGAGCAACATTTGGTAGAATTCTTACTGATGCTAGAAGAAAAGTAACTGATGCCCTCATTAATGGTAAGCCAATCAGTGTAGAAGGTGGAAATGTGTCCTTCTGTGAAGGTGGTGCTGATGGCTGTGAAAATGCTGAAGTCTGTGCTTTGAAGAGAGAGGCTGAAGAAAAGGCCAAGGAAGAAGAGTAGTCGTTAAGGTATAAAGATATTTTGAGGGATCTCTATTATAGGAGATCCCTCTTTTTTTATTCAATATTATAGTTATAATCTGTTATAAAATTATCCTTATATTATGAAAAGAAATTATTATGAACGACAGAGCATATATGCAACAAGCGATTGAATTAGCAAGAAATGGGCTTGGATGGGTAAGCCCAAATCCTCCTGTTGGCTGCGTGATTGTCGCGGGGGAATCTAGTGTTGTAGGTAGAGGTTGGCATCAGATGTATGGAGAAGCTCATGCAGAGGTAAATGCTCTGGAAGAAGCTGGGGCTAGAGCTCAGGGAGCTACCGCCTATGTCACACTTATGCCGTGTAACCATCAAGGTAAGACTCCTCCTTGTACACAGGCGCTAATTAGGGCTGGTGTAAAGCGGGTAGTGGTCTCTGTTGATGATCCTGATCCTGTAAGTGGCGAGGGCCTTAAAACTCTCGAAGACGCTGGTATTGAAGTATCTATTGGCCTTCTTGAAGATGAGACAAAAAAAATGATGCATGGCTTCATAAAATTCATCCAGACCAAACTTCCGCATATTACTTTGAAGTATGCGATGACACTTGACGGCTGTATTGCAACTGCTTCAGGGGATTCTAAATGGATATCGTCTGAAGAGAGTAGGGAAAGTGTTCAGGCAATGAGAGCAGATGTTGATGCTGTAATGGTAGGCTCTAGTACTCTGGTATGTGACGATCCTCGATTAAATGTTAGAGATCATACAAAGGCTCAGCCGTTTAGAGTAATTATTGACTCAAAATTAAGAACACCAGTCGGTGCTACAGTATTTAAAACTAGTGGCGGAAAGGTCGTAATCCTAGGTAGCGTAAAGTCTGATCAGCAGCGAGTTGTTGAGTTGAAGAGATCTGGAGCGGAAGTCATTTTGGTTCCAGATTGTGGCGGACATATTGACCTTAGGGTTGGACTTGAGATGCTTGCTGAGCAATTTGGAATTAGAAGTATTATTTGTGAAGGTGGTGGTGGGCTTGCTGGAGCACTATTAAGGAGTAAGCTTGTTGATAAGGTTGTAGCATTTATCGCACCAAAGATTCTTGGTGGAAGTGGCATTTCTCCAACTACTGGAGAGGCTTCTGCATTTATGAACGAAGCACAATCTTTAGATAGTTTTGAAGTATCTATGATAGGTGGTGACGCTGTATGTAGTGGATGGATAAGACACGATCAATAAATATCATTGATAGTCTCGGCTATTATGTCATAAAAAACATGGCTACCAGCAGCAATACCGAAGCCTCGCTCTTGGTAGATATAACCAAAGTATATACCCGCTACAATTCTGAAGGTAAATATTGGTAATGAGAATACCTCACTCGACCAAGGTAGGTAGTGGAAAGCAGAGAAAATCACTGCCTGTGTCATCATTACTACAATATATAGTGTCCTGTTCTCAAGTTTGAAGAAGCTCGAAACTCCGAGAAATAGTAGTGACATGATAAGCATTCTGAAAAGGAACTCTTCATATACACCTGCTCCCATTGAGAGTACTATGCCATTTATCCAGCTTCCCACAGCAGAGTAGTCCGCTCGTAATAGTATTATTTTGTTTACAGCCCAGACAAGTATAAAAGGTGGTATTGCAAAGATAGCACTCTCTATGTACATGTAAAAAAGTGTACTCTTATTAATCTTCCATGATGAGTTGGTTAGGTGTTGCTTGAGCAAGAGTATAAAGATAATAAATATAAGACTGAAAAAAGAGCCTAAAATCTTTAAAACCCAGAGTACAGAGCTTTCAGATATTTCACTGTTCGGGAAGATCTGGAGGTATAGCCAGACACTTCCGTAGTAAAAAATATTAAGAACTTTTGCCAGCATTATATCTGCGCCGTTTGCAACAGGTCTTTCTAAAGAGTGTAGTAGCCAAATGCCGCCGTGATATATTATTAAAAATGGTAGAATGAAGTAGAGGCAAGCTATAGGTCGACGACTACCCTCAATATATGCTACGAAAGGGGAGCTTGCTGGTTTTATAAATGCTTCATCCATAATTAATTTGTACCTATATTTTTGATTGGTTTTTTATGATGCTCTCGTCTAATAATTTCTTAGCTCGATCAATATTATCTTGAGAAATGGAGTGGCTCTGCAAACCATTTACAAATTCTTCTTCTGAGATTTCTTTAAGGAAGTATGAACGTATCAGCTCGCTACATCCCTTTAAAATCGCAATATCTTTGAATTCTTCCAAGATTTGAGCGTGATCAAACCCCTTAATTCTATTTATATCATCTATATTCATTTATTAGCTCGTTTGTTATCAATTTTAAAGTAGAGAGTATTATATATAATACAATACCATTTTGCGACAATTATTCTAAAAGAAAAATTGTCGTAGTACCTTCATGCTAACATCACAGCAATTAATTACAAAAAAAATAAAAAAAATCATCTATAATCGTAAAAAGACTATTCTGGTAATTCTCATTTGACGATAGCTAAGTATAAGAAAAATTAATCTAACACAGACGGGGGTAGCGACTGTGTTGTCTGTGGGAAAAGTATTCAAGGAGAACAAAGTGCCCAATAATAGTGTTGTTCCACGCGGTACCAAGATCAGAAAAATTAACCTATCAAGAAAAACAGCTCCATGTGCAAGGTGTGGAACTGTAAGTAAAAGACATTCTATCGGACATAGGCGACTGAGAGAAGTAGGTATCAGTGCACCAACTATCTTAGAAGTGACATATTCAAAGCATTACTGTGTAAACTGTAGAAAGCATTTTTCACTGCCAATGGATCATCTAGCACAGCCTTCTGGCAGGTTTACAAACAGAGTTCGCCGTACTGCTGTTGATCTTGTTGTAAAGCAAGAGATGACCTTGGAAAAGGCTACTCAAAGGATGCGTCAGAAGTATCACGTACATGTTCCTCCAACTACTCTTCATGACTGGGTTGTGGCTGAAATGAAGATTGACTAGTACCATCTATGCACATCAATGGATTATACTAAATATAAACATTGGGCATGTGTTTTTGAGTTTTAAGTATTAATTCTTTGCAATAGTGCTGAGGATGAATAAAATTTAATAAGGCTATCTTATATAAGATAGCCTTATTTTCTATGTATACACTTTTATTAAGAGGGTATTAATGCTGGATGAAAATGGGTATCGATTGATCGACTGTGGTGATGGCAGGAGACTTGAGAGTTTTGGTGGAGTAATTTGTGATAGATCTGCACCGATGGCTTTGGGTAGGAAATCACTACCAAGGGAGATCTGGAGTAGCGCAGATCTTGTATATAATGAAGTAGATAAATCATGGTTAGGAACACCTCCAAGAGAATGGACGGTAGACTTCTCTGGGATAAAATTTAGCCTTGAGGCTGCAAGCAATGGACAGGTAGGTGTTTTTCCAGAACAGCAATATAATTGGACATGGATAACTGAAACGATCAAAAATGCTGGTCGCACAGTAAAAGTACTCAATGTATTTGCCCATACTGGTGGTTCATCAATAGCTGCTTTGCTTGCAGGTGCAGAAGTTTGCCACGTTGATGCAGCCAAGAGTGCTAATAGTAGAGCTAAGATTAATGCAGGCCTTTCTGGATGTTCTGAGAAAGGGGTACGCTGGATTACTGATGATGCTATCAAGTTCATGGCTAGAGAGGTTAAACGTGGAAATATGTATGATGCAGTAATTCTTGATCCACCCGCATTTGGCAGAATGGGTAAGACAATTTGGAAATTTGAGAAAAATATGCCAGAACTACTCAAGCTGACACATAAAATACTTTCTGATAATCCATTGTTCTTTCTTTTGACTTCACATAATACTGGCTGGAGTGCACTCATTCAAAAGAATTTTGTGAAGTGTAATGCGAGTGAGTTGACCAATGATAGTGCTATCATATGTGATATGAAGATTGAAGGGGAAGGCAACTCCTTACCTCTTGGAGCCTCACTAAAAGTAGTATATTAGTAAGTGTTATGTTTTCATTCTTCTTGGTATAATTGGCTTGACATTTTATGTTTTTCAAATAAAGTTGATAGTGTCTGGTCTACTATTATGGAGAAATTAATGAAGAATTTTGTTTTATATACTATATTTGTCTTAGTTGTTGTCTTTGTGACAGCAACGAGTTCTAGTGCTAGTGATTTGAATATTGGCGATAAAGCAGTTGATTTTCCTGAAGGAAAAGAGTGGTTTGGTGGTGAGAGGGTAAGTATTGAGGATAATATAGGGAAGAAAGTCACCCTTATATACTTTATGAAACCAGGGTGTGGAAGCTGTGACAAATTTGCACCGCATTTGTACCGTCTTATGCTTAAAAATAAGGATACACTATCAGTTGTTGGAGTTACTGAATTCCCAACTGATAAAATAGAGGAATATCTTCAAAATAAAATGGGCGACTATCCAATTATGCAGGATCTGGATAGATCATTTATGAATAAATATATAGGTGTGATCAACAAGTATCCATATGTTGCAATAATTGGCAAAGACGGTAAGCTTGCTTGGTACGGTAGAGGAAAGTTTCATTCTCATGTTACTGAAGAGCTCGATAGAGCTCTTGGAGAGACTGAGGTTGCGGCTCCGGTTGTATCTAAGGGTGATAAATATGCAATTGCTGTTGGTGTTGATCATACTGAATTGCTAGCTAATTCACTAGTTTCACCTGAGAATAATGTTGAGCTTGTAGCAGATAGTTTTAAAGATGCTGGGTATAAAGGTGTTGGTATACTTTTAGGCAGTGAGGCAACGAAAGAGAGTTTTAAGAAGAGTATCGCTGATATTGCTACTCAAGCAGGTAAAGATGATACGGTTGTCATATATTTTTCCGGTGAGGCAAACCCTACTACACCGGGTGATGGTAGCGTCCAACTCAATATCTATCTTGCAGATTCTGCACTTCCTGTTGGTGAGCTTGTCAAAGATTTTAAGGAGCAGAGTGAATGTGAGAATTTATTTGTTGTGATTGATGCAAATACTGAAAACAGCTCACTCAAAATATGGGAAGATATTGCCGCAGATGTTGGAAAAGGGGTAGATGGTGCAACAGTTATGCTTTCTGCTGCTAGATGGGATAGATCTATGTTGAATGATAGTAAGGATCATACCATCTTTTCAGAGATGTTTGCAGATAACATAACAGAATCTGATGGTGCATTGACCCCATCTATATTATGGAGAGATATCCGTGAGAGTATGAGCGAGTGGAGTCGTCCAAAAGGTATCTTGCAGTCGCCGTTTATTGTCAACTCCAAGGAGTTTTCTATAGGTAAGGCAAATTAATTTTATACCTTTTTTTTTGTTGTTAATCGCATTTTTTTTGGATCCAAAGATTATATCTTTGGATCTTTTTTTTTACATATATGATATCAATATGTATGTGTATTTTTTATCTTTTGTCATAATGACGAGTATTGCTATGGCCATACTATAGTTATGTAAAATTAATATTATTTGTTTAGTAGTTGTGTAAGTATTAATATATAAAGTATTTATATTATTATGAGGTGTTTGTTTCTTAAAGCTGGAACGGTATTTGTACAAGTTATATTAAAAGTTATTTTGAAAGGAGAGAAATAATATGAGAATAGAAAAATTTACAATTAAGTCTAGAGATGCTCTAGAGGCTGCTCAAAAAGTAGCACAAAATAATCAGAGTCAGCAGATTACCCCGCTACACCTACTATATGCTCTTCTTACTCAAGATGAGGGTGTAGTTGTACACATTATTAAACGCTTAGGGCTCGAACCTGAGTTGCTACTTGAAAGAGTTGATGAGCGTGTGAAGCGTTTGCCAAAAGTATCTGGAGTTGAAGCAGGAGATGGTATAGACAAAGAACTTGGAAAAATTCTTGAAGGTGCTTTTAGTAACGCTGAAAGAATGGGAGATGAGTATATAGCTTGCGAGCATCTAGTTATGGCTATGCTTGACTCCAATGGTGAGGTATTTGAGCTGCTAAATAAGAATGGTATTACAAAAGAAGGATTCCTAGATGCAATGCAGGGCGTAAGAGGTTCTGCAAAGGTAACTAGTGAGAATGCTGAAGATAAGTACGAAGCTCTAAAGAAGTATACTCGTGATATGACTGCTCTTGCTAGACAAGGTAAGCTAGATCCTGTTATTGGACGTGATGAAGAGATCCGTAGAATTATGCAGGTGCTTTCGCGTAGAACAAAGAATAATCCTGTTCTAATTGGTGAGCCTGGTATTGGTAAGACTGCTCTAGCTGAAGGACTGGCGCGAAGAATCGTGGCAGGGGATGTTCCTGAATCTTTGAAGAATCGTTCCCTACTTTCACTAGATATGGGTGCGCTTCTAGCTGGTAGTAAGTATAGAGGTGAATTTGAAGAGCGCTTAAAAGCTGTCCTTACAGAGATTGAGAACTCTGCGGGTGAGATCGTTCTTTTCATTGATGAACTACATACTATTGTTGGTGCTGGTGCAACTGAAGGAAGTTCTGATGCTGCGAATATGCTAAAGCCTGCTCTCGCAAGGGGTGAGCTTCGATGTATTGGTGCGACTACACTCGATGAGTACAAGAAGTATATTGAGAAGGACGCAGCGCTTGAGAGGCGTTTTCAGCCTGTTAGGGTAGGAGAACCTTCAGTAGATAATACGATTGCTATTCTTCGTGGCTTGAAAGAGCGTTATGAAGTGCATCATGGTGTACGCATCAAGGATGACGCTGTTATAGCTGCGGCTAATCTATCAGAAAGATATATTAGTGATCGTTTCTTGCCTGATAAGGCTATCGACCTTATTGATGAGGCTTGTTCAACACTCCGCATAGAGATAGACTCAATGCCGCATGAGTTGGATGTACTAACTAGGCAGAAAATGCAGATAGCGATCGAACTCAAAGCTCTTGAAAGTGAGAGTAATGTTGATGAAAGAGTTGATCGCTTAAGGTTGAAAGAAGCCAACCTTGATGAACAGATTAATTCTTTGACTGCAAGATGGCAGAATGAGAAGGAGGCTATTACTGCAATTCAGAATTATAATGAAGAGATTGATGTCGCAAAGACTGAAGCAGAATTAGCGCAGAGGCATGGTGATCTTGGAAGGGTTGCAGAGCTACGCCACGGCAGAATTCCTGAGCTTTCAAGGATGCTAGAAGTTGAGAATGCTCGTCTACAGGATATGCATGCTAAGGGGCAGGGCTTACTCAAAGAAGAGGTAGGTGAGGAGGATATTGCCGGAATAGTAAGTAAGTGGACCGGTATTCCTGTTTCAAAGATGCTCCAGGGAGAAGCTGGAAAACTTATTCATATGGAGGAAGAACTTGGTAAGAAGGTCATAGATCAGCCAGAAGCGATAAAAGCTGTTTCTAGTGCAGTAAGACGAGCTAGAGCTGGTATACAGAGCCCTGATAGGCCAATTGGTAAGTTTATATTTTTAGGGCCTACAGGTGTTGGTAAGACAGAAGTTGCAAGATCTCTTGCCGAGTTTCTCTTTGATGATAAACATAATATGATACGTATTGATATGAGTGAGTTTCAAGAGAAGCATTCTGTTGCGCGTCTTATTGGTGCCCCTCCAGGGTACGTTGGTTATGATGAGGGTGGGTATCTTACAGAAGCAGTACGTAGAAAACCGTATAGTGTAATTCTCTTTGATGAGATTGAAAAAGCTCACCCAGAGATATTCAATGTACTATTACAGCTACTTGATGATGGACGTCTAACAGATGGTAAGGGTAGGACTGTTAATTTTAAGAATACTATCGTTATCATGACATCCAACCTTGGATCAGAGTACATACAGAACGCCGAAGACTTGGGTTCAAAAGAGTTACGCAAGAAGATTGATGATGTACTTGTATCACACTTTAGACCAGAGTTTCTCAACAGAATTGATGATACTATAATATTCAAGAAACTTAGTAAAGAAGCGCTTGTCAAAATTCTTGATATTCAGATAGCTGATCTAAATAAGCTACTAAGTGATAAAAACATACATTTGGAACTAACACCTGAAGTCAAAGAGATCCTTGTTGATAAAGGATATGATGCAAACTTTGGAGCTCGACCATTGGCAAGAGTGATACAGAAGGAGATTATTGATTTGTTATCACTCGAGTTGATTGAGGGCGAATTTAGTAATGGTGGAGACATTATTGCTAAATTGGATGGAGAGAGTATTGTATTTGGATATGGTATACACGAAGGAATGTCGGTAGAATAAAATGTAGCTTTAAAGTATAAAGGGCTTTGTAATATATTACAAAGCCCTTTATTTTTAGTCTTCCCCAAGATCCTCTTCAATGTGTTCAAAATCTTGGTGGGCTATTTTTTTCTGATAAGCTATCTTTGAAAGATAGTACCCTAAGAAAAAAAGTAGTAGCATAGATCCTGCAAGCATTATCATTGTCAGTGGGTCTGGTGGAGTGAATAGAGCACCTAGGATTGATATTATAATGGTTGCATGTCTCCAGTACTTTTTTATTGTGCTTGGGGTAATTATACCTGCTATAGTGAGACTTAGCATTACTAGTGGTGTCTCGAAACAGATACCGAAACCAAAACATGCCATTGTCAGCAGACTGAAATAATTACCAACTCGCCACTCTGTAACAGTGCCGGTAAGAGTGCTGTCAAAGCTTATTAAGAACTTTAGTCCTGTTGGTAATGCTATAAAAAAAGCTACTAGAACACCAGCAAAAAATAGGAGCGTTCCTGCCATAAGTATCCAACGTATAGCTCGTTTTTCTCTGTCGCGTAAGCCTGGTGCGATGAAATTCCAGAGTTCATAAAATATAAAAGGTAGAAGTAAACCAATCGAGACCTTGAAGCATAGACCAGCAACAATACTAATACCCTCTGCTGGCCCAATAAGTTGTAGCGGAAAAGTAGTAGAAGCGTCAACTCCCATAAGTTTTGCTGCGCTCTCTCTCGGCAGCATTGCTATGCCCCAGAGATCTGTATAAAAGTAAGCTGTAACACCTATCGCTACTGCAAGAGCTAGACCTATACGTATGAGGTGAGACCTGAGATCTTCAATATGTTCTCCAAGGCTTGTATGTCTATTTGCCTGTTGTGGTTTTGCAGAACTATTCTCATTGGGCATTTCTATGCTCCTTACTATTCAAGTCCTTGTTTAAACTCCCCGTCTTATACCCATCTAGTTCTAAAGCAACGTAGGGCACTCCTAGATTTCTAATATATTCAGCTATTATTACCCTATTTTGGAATGCCTTTTCAAGGTTCTCTGTGAATACTTCCAGACGGGCAATATTGTCGTGAAGTCTCACTCTCGCCTCCGGAAGCCCTAGTGTGTGAAGAAATATTTCAGCAGTCTCTACTAAGGCTAATTTTTCTGCCGTTATCTCATCATTGTAAGGGATGCGTGAGGCAAGGCAGGCGCATGATGGGCGCTGCCAACCTGTAACTTCTAGCTCTCTAGATAAGCCAATAATATCTGCTTTGTTAAATTTTAAATCCACAAATGGTGAATAAATACTGAGTTCTTTTATTGCTTGATATCCTGGTCGGTAATCACCTAGATCATCAATGCATGAACCGTCGCAAATATACTCTATTCCTTTATCATTACAATACTCTTTTAATAGGGTAAATCCTGCTTTTTTACACTTGTAACACCTATCAGGCGGGTTTGATGATATTTCATTTATTTCCAAAGGTTTTAATTTGATTATTATATGGGGTATACCGAGTTCCTTGGTTCTTTCCTCTGCATATGAGAGCTCCCATGAAGGATAGAATTCTGAAAGAATGGTGATTGCTTCTACGTTATTTGGTATTGCTGCTTTTGCAATATGGAGCAGTAGGGTACTGTCAACGCCACCAGAGTAGGCGATACCGATATGACCTACAGATTTAAATAGTTTTTTAAGATTAGTGTACTTTATTTCTAAGTTTGTATTCATTGTTAGATACCCATCATCTGGTAGATTTTGTCCATATCTACGGACTCTCTAACAGTCTGTGCTAGTCGATCAAAGGCTGGTTCTAGATCGTAACTATAGCGGATATTATCGGTATATTCTCGATCTAGCGATTTGTGAAGAGTATTGATAAAGTAACGCCGAAATTCGTCTGCATCGAATACGCCATGGAGGTATGTACCCCAGATATTTTCATCTCCCGCACCAATTGCTTCACCGTCAGATCTAATAAATAACTTTGGTGAATCGAATAATTTGGTCTCACCGTGGTGTATCTCGTAGCCGCGGACAATATATCCTGATGTTTTATGTACAGCTTCTGCTCTTACTAAGGTCTTATCCTGGGCAAGGGTCGTTTCAATTGGGATTAGAGAAAGACCACTAACACTCCCACCTCCTTCGATATTGTGAGGATCACTGAGTGATTTGCCAAGAATCTGAAAGCCGCCACAGATACCAACAATTACACGTTTTTTTGAAAGCTCTATAATCTTGTTGGCTAGTCCGCTCTCATCGAGGAATTTTAAGTCTCCAATTACGTTCTTTGAGCCGGGTAGCATGATGCAATCAGGCGTGCCAAGATCACTGGTAGTCCTAACAAGTCTGAGTATGACGTCTGGCTCATTTGTTAATGGATCAAAGTCGGTAAAGTTTGAGACATGAGGCAGGGCGATAAGAGCAATATCTAGTGGATTTGCATCCTTCCCGGATTTTGGAAGAAAATTGTCTTTGAAGGATACTGAGTCTTCCTCTGGTAGTCCAAGGTCGTGGAGATATGGAACAACACCAATGACGTCCCGTCCGGTAAAGTCCTTTACATATTTGTGCGCATCCTCTAAAAGTGAAGCGTCACCTCTAAACCTATTTACTAAAAATCCTTTAACAAGCTGTCGCTCCCACTCTTCAAATGTCTCGTACATTCCAATAAATGAAGCATAGATACCACCTCTATCAATGTCGCCAACAAGTATCGAAGGGGACTCTGCATATTCAGCCATACGGGTATTTACTATGTCGTGCTTCTTTAGGTTGACCTCTCCTGGGCTTCCTGCTCCTTCAAGGATTATGGCATCGTAATCAGATGAGAGTGAGTCGTAAGCATCTTTAGCATAATTGAATGCGGTCTCTTTGAACTTAATATATTCATGTACTCTCATATTACCTACTGGTTTGCCCATTACTATTACCTGTGAACCGGTATCTGAATTTGGTTTTAGAAGTATTGGGTTCATGCGGATGTCTGCTTCAAGGTTTGACGCTTGAGCTTGGACTGCTTGAGCACGTCCCATTTCAAGTCCATTTTTGGTTACAAAAGAGTTTAGTGCCATGTTCTGGGATTTGAATGGTGCAACCTTTATACCGTCTTGCAGGAGTATTCTACATAATGCTGAGACGATAATGCTTTTGCCAGCATTTGAACTACATCCCAACATCATAAGAGACGGGGTCTTTTTCTTTATGAAATTTGTCTTTGAGTAAATATATTTCGTACCAAATACTTCGGAAAGAGCGCAGCTCAGCTTGTTATTATCTGGATTAGTTCTTACTGCTACTCTGAAGTATGTGTTATCAAGATGCTTGAAATTAGAGCAGTCTCTAATTGCAATGCCGTGTTTTATAAGTCTTGAGAAGAGCTCTGTTGAGGTCATAGAGCTTACTCTACATAATATAAAGTTTGAATAGGTTTTAAAAACTGTGAGTTCAGGGAAGCTTTTGAGGCTTGATATTAGGTCATTTCTGCATGCTTCAACAAACTCGGAAGTCTCTCTGGCGTAGTCTGAATCAAGTACCGCACGAGTACCAATTTTTTGAGAAAGGGTATTCACACTCCAAGGTGGGAGTGAATCACGCATTAACTTGGTCAAATCTTTACAGGCAAATGCGACTCCCAGGCGTAACCCTGCAAGAGCATAGAATTTGGTAAGTGATCTAAGAACAATTAAGTTATTATACTCTTTAATTAATTCTGTAAAGCTTGCCTTGCTACTCTGTAAGGGTGCAAAAGACAGGTAAGCTTCATCTATAATAAATGTACACTCTGGGTGCTTGGCAATAATTATATTCATTTCACTGATGTTTAAAAGTTTGCCTGTTGGGTTATTCGGATGTGCTAAGAATACTATACTCGGGGTATTCAGTAATGACTCAAGCTCAGAATAATTTAGTTCAAAATTATCTTCAACATGAAGTGGTAATGAAACTATTTCCAAGCACTCTTTTTCGCAAGCTATACGATAATCAATATAGCATGGCTCAGCAATTACCGCCCTCTTAATGTTTAAGATTCTTGGGAGTGTAAAGATTAACTCTGTAGTACCATTTGCAGGTGTTACCTCAGATTCGTCTACTTGAAAAGATTTTGCCACTGCTTGTCTAAAATCTGTAGAATCAATATCAGGATAGTGAGCGGTCTCGCTAAGGTTACGAGATACCTCGGCTCTTAGCCAGTTCGGTGCACCCAGAGGATTAATACTGGCACTGAAGTCAATAACATCTCTACCTGCAAGATCTCTGAG
This sequence comes from Planctomycetota bacterium, assembly GCA_965140405.1. Taxonomy (GTDB): domain Bacteria; phylum Planctomycetota; class SZUA-567; order SZUA-567; family SZUA-567. The sequence goes on along the minus strand of OZ223208.1, from coordinate 2,431,015 downwards.
CGCTTTTATATTTCCACCATGTGACATTGTTTGTGCCTTTATATTATATTGAAGTACTAAGAATGATAAGTGTTGTTGCTTCAGCTATCTCACAACTTGCGCCAAGTACATCACCGGTGAAGCCGCCAATCTTTTTCTTACTAATTTTACCTAGATAGTAAGTCGTAGCAAGAGCAAATACTACTGCAAGAATACCAAATAGCCCAAATAGGAAGTATGAAAGAACAACTGATAAAGCTAATGCAAAGTTCATTGCTAGCTTGGTGACTCCTGAGTTTATTGTGAAGCCTAGTCCATTGCTGTTGGCGGGGTTAAATTTATAACTTAGGTATAATATCGCTGTGCGCCCAATAATGGGAGCAATAAATAGCGCTAGGTAACTACTTGCTGCAAGTTCATAAATAGCAGATATTTTCAATATAATTAAACATATCTGAGAAATAGAACCCATACTGCCAATACAACTGTCCTTCATTATTTCTAAAGTTTTTTCTTTATCCCTATAACTAAAAAATCCATCAGCTGTATCGCTTAATCCATCTATATGTAGACCCCCAGTTATCACCATAAGTGCTAAAACAGAGATTGCAGCCGCAACAAGTGGTGGAAATATGAGGAATGAAATATATGCACATAATCCTGCTAAGAGCCCAATAATAACACCAACTATTGGAAAGTACCTCTCACATCCCTCAAAACTACTAGTGTATTTATATCTCTTAGGGATTGGAATTATTGTAAGAAATGTTAGAGCTGAGATAAAATGATTCATCAAATGTTCTCCGGTAAATATAAGTTGTTTAGTATTTGATACTTATAATGGTTATATGCTATTTTGTTACTATGTCAAGCAAGGGAATTAAAAAAAAGAAAGTACTACTAAAGAAATTTCTATTGATGCCGATAATTTACTTGTACTATAACATGTTATGGCTTCAAGTATTATTGTTGCAAGGCGTAAATTTGTTTAAGGCACAAATTTTAGTGAGGGCTTTAAGGCAGCTCTCCAAGCAACGAATAAATGGCATAACAAATTCAAACGCCACCATCCGCAACGGGGTGGCGTTATCTATTTGATAGTATTTTGTATAATATAAAATCATATCTGTTTTTATCAATTAATATATGAATATTATGAGCTAAATTGGTAAATTTGTCTTAATTGGTATTTAAAACTTGACAATCAACTTTAATCGGATAAACTTAAATTAAATCAAATCTTAGTAATTCAAAACTTATTATAGTGTTTTAATTAAGGATATTTCTGTGAACTCGAATATTTTGACAATATATATTCTAGTTATACTTGCTGCTTTATCTATAAATACTGTAGAAGCAAAGAGTTGTGTGTTCTCTCGCACCAGACATAAAGCTGGTCTTCTGGCACTTATTGCTCATAATGAGTCACCGACAAACCAAAGAAATTATACCTGTAAAAAAGCACAGATTAGTGGTATATGTAAGATGATGGTACAGGAAGGTGGGTATGACCCAAAACGTGTATGTGCTATCCTTAATATTACCGATCCCGAAGTTGAATATGTAGCAATGATAATGGAAGAGCTACAAGGGGAAAGAAGAGACCTGCCTCGCATTGGTAGTATGGTACTAGCTTCTTCTGTTGCTTTTGCTTATACCGTACCTTCAGCTGATGGAATGAGGGCTGCTGTGCATGCTGGTAGGCTCGGCGGAGTGGATGAAGATTGTGATGCTGTATGTAGGGCTGTCTACTCTCTTATTGTCTATGCTGTTGAGGGAAAGATTGATGATAAGGACGACCTTATTAAGGTTGCCGCTTTAAATGCTGACTCTGAACGTGTTTCTAGAGGGATTCGCTCGGTAAGACTTGCTGAGTGGAGAAAGCTACCTAAAGAGTCAACACTGCTTGGAAGGTTGATGAGGGTACTTTACCTTTGGAAAAGGTGTAAAGGGTATTCTGATGCGATAAGTCTTGGTAATAGAAAGCTTTTGTATCCTGAAAGCAGGAAGCTCTTGGCTGTTCTCTCTGCATGCTGGACAGATTTGCCGTATTTGCCTGAAAACTTTGTGTGGAAGGCTCTTATGGAGAAGGATATTCGTGAGATCTGTTCGGAATTATATAAACTTTCTGATGAGGCTATTTTGGCTGGTGTGCCTGAACAAATGGTTTATGGTAATGTTAAAGCAGTGTTTACAAAGAGTACTGAAACTATAAATGGAAAACCAGTAGGAAGTGGCAACGAATATGATAATGATATGGTAGAGTTTGCTCAACCACAATCTCCAGCTATTCCTCGGACACCAGCAATGCCTAATTCTTCACCTGTATACTCTGAAGAGGTGTTGCATGTTGATCTTACGAAATCACCACCAAGCCTTGGTGATATCCAAAATGAAGAAAATTCTGAGTTGACAGCTATTGAACCGCTAGAGCCTATAACAAGTAACAACAAAAAGATTCGTGTGGTGAATACAATTGATCCTTTTGCTGATTCTTTTTTTGCACAATAATACGTGTTTTTAGTTCTGAGCATTAAATATTGATTTTATTCGCTCAAATATGTCTATAGCCTCACTCATCCTGCCTTTTCCTTCTCTACCACAGGCCAGCATGCCATTCTCTGGTCCGATAGTCATAACTCCAGCTTTTGTGAGTAAATCAATATTTGACTTTGTTTTAGTGTGACTATACATATTATCATTCATCGCTGGAGCGATAAGAATCGGTGCTTTTGTGGCCAGTATTGTCGTCGTAAGAAGATTATCAGCTATTCCATGTGTTATCTTCGCAATAGTATTTGCAGTCGCAGGAGCAACAACTATTAGGTCAGCTCTGTCTGCAAGTGATATATGGCCAGGCTTGTATAGGTATTCTTTGAACATATCAGTATGAACTTCGCGCTTTGTTAGTGTGGAGAAGGTAAGGGGGGCTACAAACTCCTGCGCAGCTTGTGTCATGATAATATCAACAATTGCTCCACTCTTTGTCAGGAGTGAGGCAATTTCGGCAACTTTATAGACGGCTATGCCGCCAGTAATACCAATTATGATATTTTTATCTTTGAGTACGCTCATTACTCTACCTTATGCTTTATGGCTCGCGAACAAAATATTATAGTATATCCGAGCTAAGAATCAGATTTTGTCTCACCAGCCCTTTTATAGTCAGTTTCATAGAAACCACTACCTTTGAATATGACTCCTGAGCCAGATCCTATAAGTCTCTCAACCTTCATTTTGCCACATTTAGGGCATTTTCGTATAGGCTTATCACTCATTAACTGAAATTCTTCAAACTCGAACCCGCAAGCTGAGCATTCGTAACCGTATGTAGGCATTTGTAAAACTCCTATTATTTATATTAATATTGATTAAACTTATTAGTTAATAATGAAATGTGGATTATACAGAAAAATCCTGCGGATACAAATAGGAGTAGAAAAATTATTTGCGTTTATAGTAGGTGTCGGTAGTAGGATTGAAACGTGATTTTTTCTTCATCTGAGGTTTTGGTGCTACTGGTATTGCTGAGGATTTTTCTATAATATATGAGGTTGCCTTTGCTGGCTCTTCATCAATAATTACTTTTTCTGGTTGGGCTGCTTTTGTCTCACGTCTTCTTTCATTTTTGATGTGGTTAACTCCAGCATTATAAAGAACTTGCAATGCTGAAGCATCAAGAGGTGATAGAGGACGGAGAGTGTCAATAGTGCTCTTCATGTCTGAATAGCTATTCAATTTTTGCTCAATTCTTGCTTTCAGTGTTAGAGCTGAAACACGATCATCATAACTTGGCGAACGTGTTAGAGCTTCCTCTACACCGAAGAGTGCTTGAAGATAGGATTTTTTGATATATAGCGTTTCAGCTTTGCTAATTAAATCTGCTGCTGTGTCGTCAATTTTAAATTCAAGCTTGTTTAATATGGTGTTTTCAGGCTTTATTTGTGTTGCAACTGGTGAAGATTTTTTGGGTTTTAGAGCCATTTTTGGTGCTTGATTGTTCGAGTAAAGATCTAGTCCTTCAGGGGTAAGGATAGGTTCAACTATTTTTACAGCAGAATCGTTTGCTTCTTCTTTTTGCTTTGCAATTTTAGCAAGTCTAGCTTCTTCTTCTTGCTTTGCGATTTTAGCAAGACGTGCTTCTTCTTTTTGCTTTGCGATTTTAGTAAGTCTAGCTTCTTCTTCTTGTTTCGCGATTTCAGCAAGACGTGCTTCTTCTTTTTGCTTTGCAATTTTAGCAAGTCTAGCTTCTTCTTCTTGCTTTGCAATTTCAGCAAGTCTAGTTTCTTCTTCTTGCTTTGCAATTTCAGCAAGACGTGCTTCTTCTTTTTGCTTTGCAATTTTAGCAAGTCTAGCTTCTTCTTCTTGCTTTGCGATTTTAGCAAGACGTGCTTCTTCTTTTTGCTTTGCGATTTCAGCAAGACGTGCTTCTTCTTCTTGCTTTGCGATTTTAGCAAGTCTAGCTTCTTCTTCTTGTTTCGCGATTTCAGCAAGACGTGCTTCTTCTTTTTGCTTTGCAATTTCAGCAAGTCTAGCTTCTTCTTCTTGTTTCGCGATTTCAGCAAGACGTGCTTCTTCTTTTTGCTTTGCAATTTCAGCAAGTCTAGTTTCTTCTTCTTGCTTTGCGATTTCAGCAAGACGTGCTTCTTCTTTTTGCTTTGCAATTTTAGCAAGTCTAGCTTCTTCTTCTTGCTTTGCGATTTTAGTAAGTCTAGTTTCTTCTTTTTGCTTTGCGATTTTAGCAAGTCTAGCTTCTTCTTCTTGCTTTGCGATTTTAGCAAGTCTAGCTTCTTCTTCTTGTTTCGTGATTTCAGCAAGACGTGCTTCTTCTTTTTGCTTTGCGATTTCAGCAAGACGTGTTTCTTCTTCTTGCTTTGCGACTTCAGCAAGGCGTGTTTCCTTTTTTTGCTTTTCTATTTTAGCAAGTCTAGCTTCTGCTTCTTGTTTTGTTTGTTCATTTAGGCGTGTCTCAAAGTTTTCTTGTTGGGAAATCTTTTCTAGATGGGCAGCAGCTTTTTTCCTAGCTAGCTCTTCAATTTCTGGAATGTCTGCTGATAAATCGTCACCTTCTGAGGAATCATTATCTTGTAAATTTAGCGATGTACTATTGACTTTTTGAGCTTCGGAAAATGCAACCGGAGTAGCTACTTCGGAGTCGTCAGTGTTTGGGGCAATTTCAGCTACATACTTTTCAATAGTTTTTGAATCAGTCGTAATAGTATTGACTTCATTAGATTCATCTAGGTCTGGTAGTAGTTCGTTGAATTCTTTTTCAATTGGGACAAATTCAAGTTCAGCTACTTCTAATTCTCCGTCAATAACTTTTATATTGAGAAGATCAGTGTCATCGCCATTGTATTGAAGTTTGTCATTTCTATCGACAACTTCGAGTTCCTTTTCATCAATCGACAATGATATTTCATCGATTTCTTCAAGGATATCCTCAACCTTTTCTTTATTAGTTAGTGGTGGAGACTCTATAGGTTCAATTTCAGGGATATTTTTAATGTGATCGGGTGCTGAAATTTGAGCTACAGATAGTTTCTCAGGATTTGGATTTTCATTAACGTCATTTTCTTCAAGATTAAGCGATAACTCATCAATCTCACTCTTCTCGCTTAGTGATAATTTCTTAGCAGTTGAGTTATCTGTAAATATATAGTAGCCAACTCCTAGTCCCAAAATGACTAATGCGGCTGTACTGAGGAAGCTTAGTCTTCTTCTGTTTGTTGCTATTGGTAAGGTAGAGTCAAGACTGTCTGGAAATTTAGTTGTACATATTGGCTCACTAATATCCTGATCAGTGTTTTGAGTTGTCTCATTAGAAGGGGATTTGTCTTCATCAGCTTCTTTAGATAACTCTTCTTCAATTACTTTTGCGTTTTCAAGTTGTTTTGCTTCTTCTTCAGCCTTAGCGTTTTTCAAGCTTTGTAGGGCTTGTTCTGCTGCGTCTTTAGGGATTTCCATTATTGGACCTAGACGGTAGGCGGTAAGTAATCGCCTAGTCTCATTTGTACGGTTGGTTAGTGATTTTGAACTTAAAGATTCATTAATAAATGATTCTTCAGCTTCAGGCTCAAGTTCACCATATAAGTGATCTAGAATTATGTCTAACTTTTCATTTTTCATTATTGCGTTGTTATATCCGTATTATATGTGCCTTGTGTGTGAATATAAATCTACAGTCGGTCAAGGAGTCCGTATAGCTTGGCTTCTTTTTTTAAGTTTACTCTAAGCTTGTTTATCGCATAACGCATCCGGCTCTTTGCCGTCTCCTTACTACAACCGACTATCTTTGCAATCTCTTCAATTGAAAGGTCGGCGTCTTCCCTAAGCAAGAAGACCTCACGTTGAGGCTCTGGTAGGGCAGTGACAGCGGTTGCAATACGCCTACCGAGCTCTTCAACTGTTAACTTGTCGATAGGCGGAAGTGCTTTACAAAGGGCTTGTAGGATATGCTTATCTACTTGGTCTTCACCTGTGGACTCACTGTCTTCTTCTGCAAGGTATAGTTTGTAGCGGTTATTTGACTTTAGTGCATCAATAGAAGCATTTCTTGCAATAGCATACATCCAAGTATTTAGGCTTGCACGGTTATTGTAGTTTTTTGCATGTGTTGCGATCTTCAGAAGAACTGTCTGGAAAACATCTTCAGCCATATGGAAATCACCAGTAAACCTAGTAATAAATCCAAGTAGTTTTTCACCAACAACACTGACAAGGGCACAGAATGCCCCTTCATCACCAGAGGTATACTTTTCAAGCAGCTCCTCAGGTGTAAGGAACTCGTATTCTTCAACATCGGAACTGTTAAGTATGCTTGGACTTGCTAGACTCATCGTGAATATTTATCCTCAAGTAACTATTATCAACTTTAACTGAAAGTATAAGTATTTCGATAAAAAAAACAAGCTGATTTTGCTGGGTTTATTAACTAATGTTACTTTGTACTAACCACCACAGATCTTTACCTTGAAACCTTTTTTCTCTAATAGTGTTTTGACCTGCTCTCTAACATCTCCTTGTAGCTCGATTACGCTATCTTTTAATGATCCACCGGTGCCACATTTTTTCTTTAAATCTTTTGCAAGTATTTTTAATTCATTAGTACTGAGGCAAATATCTGTTAGTAAGGTTACTCCTGCGCCTTTACGTCCCTTTGTCTCGCGCTTAATCCTAACGACGCCATCTCCAGTTGGCCTTTTAGAGTTTTTCAGCTCTTTACATATGCATTTCTTGATTGGTTTAGAGCATTTAGGACACTCGGATCCTTTGGCTGTAGAGAAGACTATGCCGCCATCATCTAAAATCTGTCTTTTTACCATTATTGTTACCTTAAATATGCGTAATTAAAAAACTCCTAACCGTAAACGGATAGGAGTTGAATATCAATAGCTCAGTTATCGCTTATATATATAAACTTCAACTAGCAAGGTTTGACATTTGTAGCTTCAGGACCTTTTTTGCCTTGACCAGCATCAAATTCCACTGCTTGATTCTCTTTTAGAGTCTTGAATCCATCCATTTGGATGTTTGTGTGGTGTACAAATAGATCTTCGCCACCGTCGTCTGGAATGATAAAGCCAAAACCTTTTTGATCGTTAAACCACTTTACTGTGCCACTTGCCATTATGCTTCTCCGTAATACTCTGCATGTGCAGATAATAAATCTCCCCAAAATCATTTTTATGGTACACGCCGGGGATAAAAGGATGTGTACTCAGATATACTTAAAACTCAGTATACAGTATTGTGACGTGAAATGGAAATAAAAAATTATTTTTTTTGAGTTTTTTTTTGTCTTGGTGATTTGGGAATATTTTATGATAATTTAGATTACAATTATAAAGTATCGTTCATCATCTTTTTGTATTGTTATTAGTATATGTTATAAATGCTTTGTATGTTGTTTAATATATTATTTATCTCTTATTGCATACAGTATGCTAAGTATATATAATTAATTTCAACAATTTTGTCCGATCATTTTTTAGTATAGATGTTGTTAGTGGAAAGTTTTAGAATTATTAGTTTATTTTAGATTGTTAGGTTTTTTTATGAAATGTCGAATAGCGCCATCACTTCTCGCAGCAGACTTTACAAAGCTTGGAGATGAAATAAAGAGAGTAGAAGATTCTGGTACAGATATAATCCACTTAGATATTATGGACGGGCACTTTGTGCCTAATTATTCTTTTGGACCTTGTGTTATTGAAGCGCTTAGACCTATTACTAGTCTTCATTTTGATGTACACCTCATGCTTGATGAGCCTGGAAAATATATAGATACTTTTCATAAGTGTGGGGCAGATGGTATTACCGTACACCTCCAGCCTTGTCCTGATCCAACCGAAATTCTTGCAGAGATAGGCTCACGTGGTCTAGTGCGAGGTTTGTCAATTAATCCGGATGTCGCTGTTGAAAAAATAGCTCCGTTTTTAGGTAGTGTTGATAGATTACTGCTAATGTCAGTCTATCCTGGGTTTGGCGGGCAGACATTTATTGAGGAGTCAATTGCTAGGCTCCGTCAAGCTAAGGAGTTGATTGGTGATAGAGATATTGAATTAGAAGTTGATGGCGGGGTGTGTCTAGAGAATGCTCATGTTATTAAAGAAGCTGGAGCTAATCTGCTTGTTGCTGGAACTGCTGTATTTAGAAGTGATAATATGGGGGAAGCTGTCAGAGGAATGTTGGAAGCGTGAGGTATTACTTGTCGACTGTGTCGATACATTTTGAATATGCGTGTGTAATTAATAATTAGTTACTAGGTTATAAAATATAGGAGTATATTGGTATGGCTTTTTTTGGATGGAACAAACTTAAAAACTTTGCTAAAAGTGATAAGCAGCAAATCAATCCTTCTGAGGATGGAACAGGTGTTGCAACTAAATGTAAGAGCTGCGAAGCAATTATTATAAAAAGCAAGTTGACTGAAAATCTAGGTGTGTGTCCAAATTGTCAATATCATACTCAGATTTCTGCTGATACTCGTATAAAAATGATGGTTGATGAAAGCTCATTTATTGAACGTGATGGTAACTTGATGAGTAAAGATGTACTGGGTTTCTCTGGTGGCGGCAAAGGCTATAAAGACAAGCTGGAATCTGAAATAAACAAGACCGGCATGCTCTCTGCTATCAGGTCTGGTGAAGGTAAAATAGCTACTAGAAGAGTTGCGATTGCTGTGACTGATAGCGCCTTTATTGCTGGCTCAATGGGTTCTGTTGTAGGCGAAAAAATAACTAGACTTATTGAGTTTGCTATTGAAGAAAGTCTGCCTGTTATTATTGTTTCTGGCTCTGGTGGTGGTGCGCGTATGCATGAAGGTATGTACTCTCTTATGCAGATGGCAAAGACCTCAGCCGCTTTAGGAAAATTAAAGCTTGCAGGACTGCCATTTATTAGCATTGTTGCTGATAGCACTATGGGTGGTGTCTGGGCTAGTTGGGCTGCTCTTGGTGATATAATTATTGGTGAGCCTGGTGCGCTTGTTGGATTTACTGGACCTCGAGTAATCAAATCTACTATCAATGCTGAGCTTCCTGAAGGTTTTCAAAGGACTGAGTTCCTTCTTGAGTACGGACAGATAGATATGATTGTGAGTAGGTCAAATCTAAGAAATACTATTATAACTTTGCTAAAGCATTTATTAGGCGATGTTGCATAAGTTGCTCGTGTTTATATATTGTTTTTGAGTTATTATATAGCTCCTGTATATACTACAGGGGCTATAGTCGTAATATCTCTTTCATACACTCTTACTGGAAAACTCATGGATAGAATTGATTGTGAAGGTAATGGATTTAAAGGCAAGATTCGGAATAGACTCTTCAGACAATTCCTTATCTCTTTAGCGCTTGTTTTAATAGTAATAGGAGCGTTTCTACATTATTTTTCATATTCTATAATAAAGAATATGGTCTTCCAAAAGGCTGAAGTCAGAACTCAGCTTGCCTATGAACTGCTTACCAGCTGGGTTGGTGAAGATAGATTGGCTATTAGGAGTTTTTCAAATTTACTGAGTTTTCAGGAACTTTCAAAGAAAAAGGTGGCAGAGTTTATCAAGTTTGAAAAGGAAAGGTTCTTGATTAGTACTCCTTTCGTTGCTTATGATAATGGAGACTTTATAACTAACGGCTGGACAGAACCATCAGGATATTTAGCTACAGAGAGACCATGGTATATCGCTAGTAAAAAATTCTATAGTGATAAAAGTAATTTAAATTCGGTTTATTATAGTAAACCATACGTTTCTGCTGTAGATGATAAGGTTGTCTTTACGATGACTTCCCCTATACTAAACGGAGATGTAGTCGAAGGTCTTGTTGGATTGGATGTTGATATAGCTGAACTTGAAAAGAAAATTACAAGTGTTGATAACGTCATGGGAAGCTGGTATGTTGTTTCTGAAGAAGGGTTCTTGTTGGTATCAGGTAGTAGTACCAAGGTTGTCGGGGATAGCATATTTGAAGGTTCTCAGGGACACGTATATAAAGAGGTACTAGGTGCCGATAAGATTGTTGATCTCAATATACATCAGTATAAGCGCGGTGATGATAATTATTTTTATATACGAGATCCAGCCACTAGATGGGTGATTGCCTATAGAGTAAACAATAAAGTAGTAGACTCACAGGTGATAATTCTTAACTATGGGCTTCTAGGTGCAGCGTTACTATTACTTGCTGTCTTCGCTCTAATAATTTCTATCGTATCTTCAAAGTTTACTCTACCTATCGTCCGACTTGCTCGTGAAGCAGAAAAAATTGCTGAAGGTAATTTTGACTGTAAGATTGAGTCAAAACTTAGGGATGAACTTGGCTACCTTACCTACAGATTCAATTTTATGGCTAAGGGGCTAAAAGAAAGAGAGGAGTACGAAAAGAATCAAGCTAAAATAGATATTGAACTAAAAGCTGGGCAAGAGATTCAAATGTCTATGCTACCTAAAGAGTTATTGGTAAGTGAACTATTCTCTTCATACGCCTTTTATTCTTCTGCTCAGGACGTTGGAGGGGATTTTTTTGATTACTTTGAAATTAGTGAGAGTTGCGTAGTCTTCTGTATCGGAGATGTCTCTGGTAAGGGAGTGCCAGCGGCTATCTTTATGGCAATGGTATGTACGCTAATTCGTAATATATGTAGAAAGACAGTGGATCCTGCCAGTGCTCTGGCACAACTTAATGATGCCATATCGTCGTATAATTCAGCGAATATGTTTGCCACGGTATTTCTTGCATATTACAACCCTATATCTGGGGAATGTACATTTGCAAATGGCGGACATAACCCTGTGTATCTAATAGGTAAAGACGGAGTTAAGACTTCTGAAAAGACTGTAGGGATGCTTATAGGCGGATTTATTGGTGTGGAGTATAGATGTGGGCACTTCAAACTTGAAAAAGGGGATTCTGTAATTATGTTTACAGATGGTATTACTGAAGCTCATTCTACTAGAGATGAATTATATGGTGATAGAAGGCTTGAGTGTGTCCTCTTAGATAATTCCTTGAAATCGATACGTGAGATAGGTGAAAGTATTATAAAAGATGTCTCTGAATTTCAACAAGATGAGCAGTTTGATGATATTACTCTGCTTGGCTGGAGGCGAAATTAGTACTATACTTTTCCCTTTAAGGTTAAAGAGGAGTCAGCCTGTCTAGGCTCGCTCCTCTTTAATATGTGTGAATGTTAAAATATTTTTAATCAAAAAGCTCAAGAGCTGCTTTTATGTTCTTCTTCTTTGATATTAAAATAATTGTACTACCTGCTTCGATTACAGTGTTACCAGAAGCAATTTGGAAGCCACTTTCATCAGCAATAGCGGCAACCATGGCTCCTTCAGGGAATGCTATCTCTTTGAGAGCTTTGCCAATATTTTTGCATTTTGGCTGCGCAACTACCTCTAGAGCTTCTCCTCTACCTCCTGCAATATTAAACATAGATAGCACTGCTCCAGAGCGTGCTGCTTTCAATACAGCTCCTACAGAGACAATTGCAGGGCTGATTACAGCATCAAGTGGGAGTGTGTCAAATAATTCTACGTGTGAAGGGTGATCTGTTAGCATTACACCATACTTGGAACCAAGACGCTTCGCCATTAGCGCACTTGAGAAGTTTATCTCTTCGCTGTCACTAGCTCCTACAAAGAAGTCTGCTGTCGAGATCTTTAGGTCTTGCATCAAGGTTGTATCTTGTGGTGAGCCATTGATAATAGAGCTATGCTTTATCTGGCTAGATGCAAACTGACGTTTTTCCCACTCTTCTTCAAGTAGAATTACCTCAGGAACTGTCTTCTCTAGTGCTTGAACAAGCTCTATTCCTAATTTTGAACCACCATATATAAATACACGCTTGGTTTTGTCTGTGTTGAAACCAAATAGTGATAAGAAGTTATGGAAGGTGTTTGTTGTAAGAAGAATGTATACGACGTCTCCAGTCTGTATGGTAAAATTACCTCTTGGAATAATAAGATCGTCACCTCTTTGTACTGCAGAGACTAAAAAATGCTCAACAAATAATGCTTGCAATTCTACGAGTGGACGTGAGGTGAGCTGTGAATCATTTTCTACCCTAAGTCCTCTAAGTTGGAATTTTCCATCATCGAATTCGGCAGTCATTGTTGTACCAGGAGTCCTAATAATATCTGCTAGACGGCGAACCGTCTCTTCTCTAGGGTTGACAAATTCATCGATTCCAAGTGAAGTTAATGGCATTTCACGGAGATTGTTTGCAAGTTCTTCGCTCTCTATTCGCGCAATACACCTTTTTACTCCAAGTTCCCTTGCGACTAAACAAGATACAACATTGACCTCGTCAGAACCACTTGCAGCAATAGCAAGATCTACTCCTTCAACATTGAGCTCCCTAAGAGTGGAAAGACTACATCCTGATCCGTGGGCAACCATGATATCAAGCTTTATTCTTGCTTTCTCAACTTTGGAGATATCGGAATCTATTCCGTATACTTTATGACCTTCACTCTCTAATTGCTCTGCTAGAGAGTACCCCATTCTTCCTAAACCAACTATTAGAATACGCATAACTTATTTACTCTCCTTAAATAGTGATTTAAGGATCTCTAGTCCTGCTAGGATAGTCTCTTCTTTCGCAGCATATGATATACGGAAGTGAGTGTTTTTCTCTGAGAATACCTTGCCCGGAATGATTAGTAGATTGTTGGCAATACACTTTGCTACAAACTCCTCGCCTGTACCCCAAGGGGCTTTAGGGAATATGTAGAAAGCACCGTCTGGTTTGACTACATCATAGCCGATCTCAATCAGACCGTTGTATATTAGGTCGCGTTTGGTCTTGTATTCAGTCACATAGCTAGACATGTCAGTATCAAGTGCAGTGAGACCTGCAATTTGAGCAATAGAAGGGGCGCAGACAAAAGTGAATTGTTGGAACTTTGCCATCGTTTGAATTATCTCTTTTGGTCCTGCAGCGTAGCCAAGTCTCCAGCCGGTCATCGCGTGGCTCTTACTAAATCCTTTGAGTATAATGGTGCGCTCTTTGTAAAAGTCCGCAATGCTGTAAGCTGGGTGATCATAGCTAAAGATGTCGTAAATCTCATCTGAAAGGGCGACAATGCCGTGCCTGTCGAGTACTGTTGCTACCTCTTTGAGTGAGTCTGCGCTATAGGTGATACCTGTAGGATTTGATGGGCTACCGATTATGATCGCCTTGGTCTTTTTGGTGATTAGTGATTCTATCTTATCTATTGGGAGCGCAAAATCAGGGTAAGTGTCATAGTAGACAGGCTTTGCCCCAATCATAAGGGCAAGTTGTTTGTACATTACAAAGTAAGGATCTGGAATAAGAATTTCATCACCTGGGTTTAAAAGTGCAAGAAACGCAAGGTTGAGCCCACCGCTTACTGCGGAGGTTACGATAATTTCGCCTTGGCCATATTTATCATCAAGTGATTTTGAAATGCCAGCCAAAAGGTCTGCTCTACCTTGGGTAGGTGTATAACTATTGGCGCCATCATTAATACCAGCTATTGAGGCAGCTTTTACCGCTTCCGGTACATCAAAATCCGGCTGACCAATTGAAAGGTTTACAGGGGATTCAAGCTTTGCTGCAAGATCAAATACTTTGCGAATGCCACTTATATCTGTTGCTGATGCTCTATCGGCAAGTATGAAGTTTGAACTACTCATAATGATTATCTCTTTCTATCACATATTAATATTAAAAATATAATAGCCTATAATTTTACTGATATTTAATGATAAACAAAGAATAAACTCTGTATCTTCTCGATATTTTTATATCCTATAAGGTTAATATCGAGCACGAAATACTATATTATGGCTATCTCTTCATCATTTTTCTGAGAGCTTCGGTGGTTTTGCTTGGGTTGGAATTGATCTCTTTCGCAATTTTCTTGCGATTATCTCGTGCATGGGTGTGAATTTCTTTGAACTTTGCGAGCGCTTCCTTTTTGTGCACAATATCAGCTTTTTGGGCTTGTGTGTGCTCTGATGCTCTGTTCTGCTTGAAGAAATTAACAAGGGATTTGATCATGCGGTAGACCTTGTACAACACAAAAAATACTGCAATAAAAATTGCAAGGCAGACTATCAGTTCGTCAAGCGGGGTGTTTGATATGATATTGCACAACATTTTTAGCTCTTTTGTTGAATCGCTTTGGCTTTAGAGTATGCTTCTATGGCTTCCTCAACAGAACTCGCATTCTCTGTGGAGAAGACGTGAGGGTGTCTTTGGATCATCTTATTATTAACTGCTTCTAATATTTCGGCCTTGCTCGCAACTCCTTCTTCTTCAGCTACTTCCAGTAGCATGAGCGCGTTCCAGATGACATCTCCTAGTTCTTCGGCTATATGGGTGTTGTCTTGCTCTTCTATTGCTTCACGAAGTTCTTCTGTCTCTTCTTTTAGTGGTTTGAGCAGGCGCTCAATATTCTGTTCTCTATCCCACGGGCAGCCGGTATCTTTGTCACGCAATGACTTAATAGTCATTAATATTTTGTCAATTTCATTCATGATTTTTATATCCATTAAAAAAGCTTAGTCGTTTTTGTCACGTTTAAGCTCGACTTTTAGCACTCTTCTCTCATCTGCATCAAGGATCTTTACTTCTATATCCTCGTACCTAAACTCTTCTCCAGTCTTCGGAATGTGACCTAGGTTGTCTAGAACAAAACCACCGATCGTTTCATAATCATGATCTTCTGGAATAATATCTTCATCAAGTTCTTTATTTATATCACTGACATGGGTCTGTCCTTCACTTATGATGTGGTATTTACTATATGTAGTAATACCGCTCTCATCGTCGTGCTTGTCATACTCATCCTGTATCTCGCCCACTAGCTCTTCAAGAATATCTTCAATTGTAACCAGACCAGCTGTTCCGCCGTATTCATCCAAAACAATAGCTACCTGGGTGTGGCTGCTTTGCATCAGCTGTAATAGGTTTACTACTTTCTGGGTCTCTGGGACAAACACTGGTTTATGAGTAAGGTCTATTAAACGAGGCTTGTCTTCAAAATCCCAGTACTTTAGCGCATCTCTGACATAGAAAATACCAACGACATTGTCTCGAGTTTCTTCGTGTACCGGAAGGCGGGAGTGTCCGCAGTCTATGGAGATCTTTATGGCATTTGAGAGTGATTCAGTTACTGAAATGGATTTCATGTCTGTTCTTGGTGTAAATATATCAGCAACATCGGTGTTGTTGAAGTCGAAAACACGCTCTATCATTTCTCGTTGTTCTTCATTAACAATACCTGCTTTTTCTCCATCAGTGACTGCTGCGATTACGTCATCTTCAATATCATCAGAAGTCTTACTAACTTTGATGCCTATACCTCTACCTATAACCCTTGCTGAAATCAGTAGGGCAAGGCTGATAGGTCTAAATACTAGAGTTATAAGCCATGTAGGAATTGAGAATAGATATATTATACTTTCTGACTTTCTTTCTCCTAAGGCTTGAGCTGAGCCTCTGATTATTGCGGTTATAATTAGGGAGATTATTATTGGAAGTATTGTTGAGAGGTATGGAAGTGGCAGTTCACTCTGGTGGCGATTAATAAAGGCATTCAGAGTCTCACTTCCAAGGAAGAAAGGTGTAATAGTTATAAGAAAACACCCTAAAAAGAAGGAGCTAGCCAATGAAGCAGCAAGTCTGAAATTGACAATATTATTTATGATGTTTGTAAGGATAAAAGGTTTTTCATTCTCTGTATTCTCTGTCTCTATAGAAGAATTATTTTGCTGTTTACCCTCTATCATGTCGTCAAGACGTGATAGACTAAGTTCTTGTAGTGCTGACTCGTAAGCTACAGTTAGCCAACCAAATAACGCTGCGGTAAATGATATGGCGATATGTGTGGTCTCGAATTGGTATAAAATTTTATATTTCCTCGGGTAGTGTTATTTGATATAGTTTAATCCGTGTTTTGAAAATTCAGCCTCTTGCGCTGACATCATCTCTTCTCGGAGTTCATCTGTGGTGTCATCAAGACCTAGTAGGTGTAATAGGCCGTGTAGTGAGTAGAGTGTCAGTTCTTCCTCATAACTCATACCTTTTTCTTTACCAACTCTCAATGCTGTATCAGAGCTGACCGCTATGTCACCAAGGAGTAATACATCTTCTTCGACATCACCATCTTCAAATGAAATTACATCAGTGGGACCAACATGTGCAAGGTAGGATTCGTTCATTTCTGCTATTTGAGAATCGCCGATAAACATAACATTTACCGAGCCATCTATTTCACCTCTATCTTTATATGCTTCTTCAAGAACTTTGGTGATTAGTTCGGTAGGTATAATCTTCGATGTGTCTTCACGTTCATCAAGAATATTTACTATTAGTTTTTGCATTACCAGTTTTTTATGACTCCATTTCTAGGATAAATATACAATTTACTAGGTTATTTTTTAGACTTCTTCTCTGCTTGGTCGTACTTAACTCTTGAGTGGAACATACTTTGCAGTACTCTAACGAGGGCATTTTCTATACGCGCTAGATCTTTGAAAGCCAGTTCGCAATCATCAAACTGTCTGTCATGAAGCTTTCCTAAAATAATTTTGTGTACTAGTGCCCTAATACTTGCACTACTTGCACCATCAAGAGATCTGCTGGCAGCTTCCACAGAGTCTGCAATCATTACAATTGCTGACTCTTTAAATTGTGGTTTCGGTCCTGGGTAACGGAACTGTTGTTCGTCGACATCGTCAGGATTTTCAGCTTCTTCTCTAGCTTGGCGCAAAAAGAATGAAACGAGGGTATTGCCATGGTGTTGCTCGATAATATCAATAATTGCTGGTGGAAGCTTGTTCTGTCTGCCCATCTCTACACCATCCTTGACGTGGCTGACTATGATAAGTGCGCTCATGCTAGGTGTAAGAATATCATGCCTGCTGATACCACTCTCATTCTCTGTGAAATACTCAGGTTTTACTAGCTTACCAATGTCATGGTATAGACAAGCTGTGCGGCAAAGTAAACCATTTGCACCACAGGCATTAGCGCCAGCTTCTGAGAGTGCGGCAGCAATTGAACTATGATAATATGTACTAGGAGCCTTTAGTAAAAGCTTGCTCTGTAATGGGTGCTCCTGAAGGTCTTGTAGGAGTATGTTTGAAGTCGCTCCAAATAGTCTCTGGATTGTATTTAAACTCAATAAAATTAGTGCAAAAGATGCAATTGACGACGTAATAATCCAACCAGAACGTTTGAGTAGAATGTTGACAGGGTTGCTAAAGTTTAGTGCAATCAGATCTGATAATTTTGTTGGAAGCACAATGTCGATTCCATCACTTATATACCAGCAAAGGAATGCCATTACCCCAACAATTCCACTAAATAAAGCAACTTTTAAGATACCTAGTCGGAAGCGTTCGTTAGGGGCAAGTAAAGAGAATACACAACCACTCGATATAATTGCGAGAATCTCTGCGGGTTGTTGGTAGGATATTGAAATAATAAAAAGTGCATATACACCTGTTATTAGCATACCAAGGTACTTCTTGCTACCAATTGAGACACAACCAGCAAGGAAGCCTATAGGTACAAGCGTAATAGATCTACCATTGAGAAGCACTAAATAGGTAATAAGGACTAGTATTGAAAAGCAGAGAGACGTACAGAGTAAAATTTTAACAGTTGCAATACTGCGAACTATAATATAAAAGAAAAGACAGAGTAAGAATACCAGAATAAATTTGCTTGTAATATTCTTAAAAGTAAAGGCATTTCCACGTTGTTGGCTAAATGACTCAGCCTCTGCTCTAAGTTTGCGATATATTTCAGAAGTTATTGGTTGCCCACGCTCTACAATCAACTCACCCTTTGAAATATTACTAGCTTTCTTTAGTGCTAACGCTTTTCTACTCTTGAGTGTTTCAATCGTTAGATTGTCTTTGAAGATAAGGGTAGGGGCGTTTATTACTCTTCGCTCAAGAATGTTCTCAATTGTTTCACGTAGAGCAGGTCTTACAAGCCAAAGCTTGTCGTAAAGTCCTTTTTCGAGAAAATTGCTAGTATCAGAGAGCTTGATAGGACTGTTTTCAGAGCCAATTGTTAGTATAATACCTCTAGAGTAGAGGTTGTCTGGGCGGATTACCTCTATCGACTTTGTTCCGCCTTCAGCCAGAGCTTGATTATATAGCTCATCACTAATTACTCCTCTTGCATAAACCCACTCCCCGACTGCTCGCCTTGCTGGGTTGATCAACTCTGAGTAGATACCTTGGTCGATGTCGCTAAGAAGGTAGTTGGTGAGGATGTCTGCTTCTTCTTTGCTGAGTACAATATCATTTTTATTTGCAAAATCGAGAAGCTTGTTTGAATCTCTAAAATCTACCGCTTTCTCCATGAGTGTTGCTATTGGTTCGAAAACAGTATTCATCCAAGTGTTGTATGGTACATTCTCGAAAATAGGTAGATGTGTGTCTTCAACCTCTTTAACAATTGCAGCACTGTCTGGAACCTTCCACTGGAAATCTACTCGGCTAAATCTATCTGCAGTTGCTATTGTTCCTACATTGGTTCTAATCAAGTTATATCCGAGTAGAAATGGTGTGAGGAGGGCTAATGAAAATAGCAGTATAAAAATAATTGTCTTCGGTGATATATGTGTATGGTAGGATGATGAATTTAGCCTTGCGCTATATTCACGTGATTTCTGCACAATATCGTGTCTTAACTGACCAGCCATAATTCCTTACTTTTTAAAGATATTAAAAAATTCAATTTTAAAGCAATAAACAATTATACTGTTCTGAATATGAATGTAAAGCATAAGGTTGGGCGAATCAAATTATAAAAAAATGGTTCGTTGAGTTGTTTTTTTCTTAAGAAATAGGTCTGTTATTCTTATAATATAAATTAAATCTTACTTAATACTGCTAAAGGGACTTATTGCATGGGAATTTTTAGAAAACTTCATAAGCATGAAATTGATAGCTTGATTGCTCAAGGCTGTCGTAGCACTGAGTGGGAAGGGGTCTCTGTACAGGAAGGATTCAGCATCTCTGAAATTAATTTTACCGAGTTTGTTGGTACAATTAAAATATATTGCCAAGCTTCACATCCTGTGAAAATAAGTTTTGCTACAATTAAAAACTCTACAATTGAATATGGAGTTACTATAAAAAATGTTGGGAGAGCGCTTGAGAATTGTTATATATGCGAAGGAGCTATAATTGAGAATGTTGCACATATATCAACAGATGGCCTTACTACGCATGGGTTTGCAGAAAAGATATCTGTATTAGTCGAGTCGGGAGGACGTGAGGTTCTTCTGCATCCTAAACTATCTGCCCAGATTGCATATTTGCAGGCATTTTTGACTAGTAATGACTTCAAGGTAAATCTTGCTCGTATTATGAAAGATGAGGATAAGAACCGTAAGCATAATCTTTGCACAATAGGTAGAAGCGCAGTGATTAGAGATTGTGGTCGGATTGTTAATTCTGATGTTGGCGAAGGAGCAGAAATTTCTGGTGCTATTGAAATTGTTGAATCGACCATAAATGGCAAGGTTGGTGCTGGGAGTTCTGTTAGCAAGAGTATTGTCGCTGAGAATGGTTTTGTTGGAGTTGGGTGTGTTCTTGAGCGCTGTTTTGTTGCTGATTCAGCTGTAGTCGATGCTGGATTTACTGCTGAGAATTCTTTGTTTTTTGCAAACTCAGAATGCCTTAGGGGTGAAGCTTGCGCTGTATTTGCTGCCCCGTTTACATCATCCCATCATAAATCAACCCTTCTCTTGGCGGCAATATATTCGTTCTTTACAGCAGGGAGTGGTAGTAATTTTTCTAACCATAGGTTCAAACTTGGCCCTCTTCATCAAGGTGTTGTTGAGCGTGGATCCAAAACCGGGTCGTCTAGCTATCTTTTGTGGCCATCACGTATTGCTCCCTTTACTAGCGTTATTGGAAGGCATGCAAAAGTTGTTGACACCTCTATCTTCCCTTTTTCATTGCTTGTGCGTGAAAACAATAAGAGTATTTTACTACCTGGTTCATTATTGTTCTCTAGTGGGTATGAAAGAGATACTACAAAGTGGCTGGAACGAGATAAGCGCTCTAGTAGGTCGGTAGATGTTATAAATGTTCAACCTCTTAATCCGTATACGGTCGAGAAAATTTTAAAGGCTATTGATACTCTCAAACTCATGTTGGATGGCTATGTACCAGAGGCGCTTGTTGGGGTAGAAGTTCCTAGGGAGTTTATTCATAAATCACTTGCAAGATACCATGCAGGTGTAAACTTTTATTATGGTAAAGCCATTGCAGAAGCTCTTGAAGCTTATTATTATAGAAATGAGCGCGTTACAAGTCATTGTATCGAAAAGGCTTGCGCTGGTGAATGGGTTGATATTGCTGGTCTTATAGCTCCTAAAGAGTTTATTAATGAGATCGTAGATGACATTAGTAATAATAAGTTGTCTTCTTACTCTGAAATTAACGCAGCGTTTGCAAGGCTTGGAAGTAACTATAAAAAATATAAATGGGAGTGGGTGCTCTCAAAGCTTGGGAATATCAATATTGGTGATGATGATAGCAAGTCTATTGTTGAGAATGTGCTTACTAATTGGAGAAAAGCTGCTGAACTCAGGCTCGAACTTGTAAAGCGTGATGCAAATAAAGAGTATGTTGATAGTATGAAGATTGGGTATGGGCTTTTAGAAGGGGTTGGAGAGGATTTTTCGACTGTAAGGGGTGAGTTCGAGGATAATTCATTTGTGAAGAAGGTTGAGGCTCAGACAAGAGATATTATTGCTAGATCTGATGCGCTTTTAGCAAAAATATTGTTGTAGCGCGGGATTTTTTAACTAAATATCCAAATATATATATTTATGTTACTTTAATACCCCTTGCCTTTGGTGAGGGGTATAAGTAAAATATAGTATCAATTTTAACCGAAGATGATTAAGGATTATATGGCTAGGAAGAAGACGACACCGATGATGGTACAGTGGGAGGCTATGAAAGAAGCCTATCCTGATACCGTTCTGTTCTTTAGAATGGGTGACTTCTATGAGATGTTTGGTGAAGATGCAGTAAAATCAGCCGAAATTCTTGGATTAACCTTGACTACTCGGAGTAAGAAACAGGAGGATGCTATGCCTATGGCTGGTATTCCTTACCACGCTCTAGATAGATATTTAAAAGAGATGATAAAGGCTGGTGTGCGTGTGGCTATTTGCGATCAGCTAGAAGACCCTGCTTCAGCGGTGGGTATTGTCAAACGTGGCGTTACACGTGTGGTAACCCCGGGTACACTGATAGAAGAGTCATGTCTTGAGGGGGATAATAATAACTATCTGGCCTCGGTTGCAGTTATAGGTAAGTCGGCTGGGATTGGATGTGTTGATATCTCTACTGGAGAATTCTTTGTCTCGGTTGTCAGGGCTTCGAGTGTTGGGGATGAACTTGAGCAGATGGGTGTCTCTGAAACATTGGTGCCGGTTGAGTTGATGCAGGATGGGAAGGTACTGAACGAGGCTCTATACGCAAGAAGTATCGGGCTAATTACTAAGAGGGATGGATATGAATTCTCAGAGCGTGAAGGACGCATGAGGATAAAACAGCACTTTGGTGTTGATAACCTTGGAGGTTTTGGTATTGAAGATGAACCTGCGGCTATTGCTGCTGTTGGCGCAATACTTGTCTATCTTGAAGAAACTCAGAAAATCTCTCTTACTCATGTACGTTCTTTAAAAAGACTCAACCGTGAGGACTACCTTGTACTAGATAGGACGACACAAAGAAATCTTGAGCTTACTCAGACCCTCCTTGCTGAAGGTAGCGGGATGTCAATCTTTAAAGTTCTTGATAGAACTTGTACTGGTGCAGGTAAGAGACTACTACGTAATTGGTTACTCAGACCATTAATTGATCTTCATTATATCGAGTATCGCCAAGGTGCGGTTCGAGAGCTTTTGGATAATAATTCACTCCGTGAAGAGATTAGAGAGGTACTTTCTGGGATCAGTGATCTTGAGAGGATTATGGCGCGTATTACTACAGGTAGAGCTGGTGGACGTGAGCTTATCAATCTTCATAATAGTCTTCTTAAGCTTCCTCGCCTCATTTGTCTTTCGGAATCATTTCTCTCACAGCATCTAATAGATCTCTCAGGATCAATTGATATTCTGGAAGATGTCGTTGGGCTAATTGGTAAAGCGATTGTCGAAGAGCCTCCGCTAAATCTGCGTGATGGGAATGTAATTAGAAGTGAGTATAATGACAGGCTTGACGAACTTAGAGGAATTGCGACTGGCGGTAAGGACTGGATAAAGAATTTTCAGAAAGAGGAGCAGGAGCGTAGTGGTATCTCCTCACTAAAGATTGGGTTCAATAAGGTCTTTGGCTATTATATTGAGGTGACGAATACTCATAAGGACAAGGTACCTGAGACATATATTCGTAAGCAGACGTTGGCGAATGCTGAGAGGTATATCACTAGTGATCTCAAAGAGTATGAAGAACTAGTACTCGGTGCGCAGGAGAAAATACACGCACTTGAAATGGAGCTCTTCATTGAGGTGCGTGATAAGGTTGCGCTTGAGGTTGAAAGAGTTCAAGGGGTTGCGTATATCTTGGCTGTCTTTGATGCTTTACAATCTATGTCTGAGATGGCTGCTGCTCAGAATTATATTATTCCTGAGCTTGGTCTTGATATAGAGACCTCTATTATCGGTGGAAGGCATCCTGTACTCGACGTAACGCTGAGCGAGTTTACTCCTAATGATACGGAGTTCACCGATAGCGGTGCATTGGTACATATTATAACCGGTCCTAATATGGCTGGTAAGAGTACATATATAAGGCAGGTTGCACTATTGGGGATAATGGCTCAGATGGGCGGTGGAATACCGGCTGAGAGTGCTAGAATTGGAATAATTGATAGGGTTTTTACACGTGTAGGAGCAGCTGATGATCTGGCAAAGGGACAGTCAACCTTCATGGTAGAGATGGCTGAAACTGCTAATATTCTTAATAATGCTACTAGCCGCTCTCTGATCGTCCTTGATGAAGTAGGGAGAGGAACGTCGACCTTTGATGGTGTCTCTCTGGCTTGGGCTATTACCGAGTATATTCATAATAAGCTTCGTGCTCGAACTTTATTTGCTACGCATTACCACGAGCTTGCAGAGCTTGGGGTAATCTTAGATAGGGCTGAGAATTTTAATGTGTCCGTTCGTGATTGGGGAGGAGAGGTTATATTCTTACATAAGATTGTAGCGGGATCAGCAGATAAGTCTTATGGTATTCATGTAGCGCGTCTTGCTGGAATTCCAGTTGGGGTCACTGATAGGGCGAGAGAAATTCTTGATGGCCTGGAAACTCAGGCTATTGAGAGGGATTGGGATACTTTGCACGAGGGAGAGGTGCTTCGTGCTGCCGCTAGAGAGGTGCAGAGTGAATTATTTGCACCGCAAGCAAAAGCAAATGACCGTCTTGTTGTAGAACTTGCGGAAGTTGACATAGATAATATGACTCCGCTTGTTGCCCTGCAGAAGCTACAGGGTTTAGTTGACATTGCTAGAGGTTATACATCTTAGTATTATATATATTAATGATAATGATAGGATTTGAATGAAAGCATTTGTGATCGGGGGAACATCTAGTGGGTCTGGAAAGACTTCGGTGACTCTTGGGCTGGTTGCGGCTCTACGTAAACGCGGGCTAATTGTGCAGACATTCAAGGTGGGACCAGATTTTCTTGATCCTACATATCTTAGAATTGTGAGTGACCGTGCGTGTTATAACCTTGATTTATGGATGACTGGAGATGGCTACGTAAAAGAGCTCTTCTTTAACGTTGCTGCTGAAGAGACAGATGGCTCTCCTGCTGATATCTGTATTGTTGAAGGGGTGATGGGACTCTACGACGGAATACGTGCTGATTCGGAATTTGGCTCAACTGCTTCTATCGCTCGTATTCTTGATTTGCCCGTGTTTTTGCTCTCTTCTTGTAAAGCTATGGCACGGTCTTTTGCCGCGACTGTTTCTGGATTTTGTAACTTTGAAGGAGCACCGGAGGTTTGCGCTGTAGGAGCTAATATGGCTGGATCTGTTAGGCACGGTGAGATTGTGGGTGCTGCTGTTGAAAGTATTGCCTCATTACCACCTTTTGCTGGTGCTTTAGTCAGGGATGCAATTCCTGAGTTACCCAGTAGGCATCTTGGTTTGGTTAGTGCGGATACAGAATTATTATCACCCGAGCTTATTGAGCAACTAGCTATTGGTATTGAAGAGGCATTTGATATAGATCTGCTTCTTGAGACTGCAAAAGATATTGAACTGCCTATTCGCTCAGAGTTATCATGTGATGACAGCAGTCTTCCTGTATCTATAGGTATTGCAATGGATGAGGCTTTTCACTTTTATTACCCAGACAACCTTAAGGCTCTTCTCGAGGCTGGTTGCCGACTTGTTGAATTTAGTCCATTAGCTGATTCTGAGATACCTGAGAATGTTGACGGACTATACTTTGGTGGTGGTTATCCTGAATGTAAGGCGGCTGAATTAGCAGCGAATACTTCTATGTTGCAAAGTATACGGGAATTTGCAGGTTCTGGGCGTGTGGTATATGCTGAATGCGGTGGTCTAATGTATATGTCTGAAGGGATACGTACTTTAGAGGGTGATGAATATGATATGTGTGGGATTTTTCCTGTGCGTGTAGGTATGCTTTCTAAATTTAAAACTCTTGGGTATGTTGAAGCGGAAATCCTAGAGGATAATATCTTTGGTGAAAAAGGACGGCTTCTCAGGGGACATGAGTATCATTACTCTGAAATTATTGGTGATGTTCCTGATAGTTGGAAACAGACCTTTGGGCTACGTTTTGGCAGAGATATGTATGGTGAGATTAGAGGAGAAGGCTTCTCTAAGGATGGTGTTTTGGTGAGTTATTTGCATGCGAACTTTGCAGCTAATAAAGTGGCATTGAAGGGTCTAATTGACTCGATAGGACGAAGATAATGAGATATAAAGCGTTGGCGCTTGATATGGATGGGACGCTCTTAAACCATGTCGGCGAACTTGAAGAGCAGGTGATTCGCGCTCTACGAAAAGCACAGGATGCAGGGATTGGGGTATATCTTGTCTCTGGTAGGATGCAGAAGGCAATGTATCCTTACTGGAAAGAGATTGGTCTAAAAACTCCAATTATTAGCTATAACGGGTGTAGAATAATGCACCCAGATGATGATAAACCGCTATACGAAATTGGGTTAACATACGATATTGCTCAAGAGATAATTGCATATGCTAAAGGTAGAGGTCTAGCTCTAAATACTTACTATAGTGACTGTCTGTATACTCTTGTAGATAATGAGTATTCTCAGATGTATTCTCGAATAAATAAAGTACCTTATAAAATACTTCCTGAGGACTATTCCTCAATAAAAGAAGCTCCTACAAAGGCATTGGTTATTGTTACAGATGGAAGTAAGCCAGAGCTTTTGGAAGAGATTGATCTTGAAATTAAAGAGAAGTTTGGGAGTAAGGTGCATGTTACTACGAGTAGTAGGATGTATGTCGAGTTCCTTCCTCTGGGAGCTAATAAAGCTACCGGTCTTGAGAAGATGAATGAGATTGTAGGGCTATCTCTTAGTGACTGGGTAGCGGTAGGTGATGGAATGAATGACTATGAGATGCTCAAGGAGTGTGGCGTTGGACTTGCTGTTGAGAGTGCGCCGTCTGAGCTTTTGGATCATTTTGAAAAAGAGTTTATTGTACCTGATCTTCCACGTGGAGGAATTGAGAAGGTTTTATTAGATTATTTTGATCTAAAAGTATAGAGTATGATCTTTCTTTATATTGTTTTTAAGAATTGCAACTGTGTTAACTGAAATTTTTGGTATCTGTATCTGGCAGGAGTTGTCCAATGTATATGAGTATACAAAGATTGATAGTTATATTTGGAGTGTTGCTTGTTTTGATAATGAGCCCTATAGGGTTCTCTCTTGATATAGAGGGTGGCACGCGTAACCTTGAGGATGTACTTCTCGGACTTCAAAAGATTGCAAGGCAGGGTAATCTTAGCTTTGAGGGTATGAGGGATATAAATGAGGCTATAGCCAGACTACAGACTCAGTTGCAGAAGAAATCTCTAAGTGAAGAAGAGCGGGAGATAGCAGCAAAATTTAAAGAGCTTGTGGTGATGAAGGCGGAGTCTGATTCAAAAAATCGCCGTGCTCAAATAACCGCCGCCAAGGTGCTTCTCTTATTGAATGAGCCGTTACAGGCTTTACAATTTCTACGTCAGACAAGGCCTAATTCTGCTGAAGATATCGAGTGGCCACAACTTGCTTGTGCTATATATATACAACTTGGTGATTATGCAAAGGCTGCGCTATATTCTAAAACTCTTGATAGATTACTTGGTAAGCAGACTCCTTTATCACTTTCTGAACCTATACATGTTGATCAAGTGCAGGCTTACCGTTTGTATACCCCGTACTCTGGAAGCGCTCCAAAACCTGGTGATACATTAATACTGTATCTTGAGGTAGATGGGGCGAGATTCAAGATTCAACAGGGTGGGATGTATGGATGTAATTTGGAGTTTTCTCTTGAGCTTAGAGATGAGTTACAGAATGTAGTTGAAAGACAGGATAATTATGGGCGTTATGCGCCTGAGTATAATGGACCTGTGGCAGATCTGCATGCGACGATTTACTACCGTATCCCTCCTGGGCTTGAAGGTGGCGGCTATACATTGATTATCACCTGTAAGGATGTATATGGTAATGCATTAGCTGATACTGATTTTGTCTTTCGTTTGGCTGGTGCAAGGAGGATACAGATACCATCGGTAGATCCTCTGACAGATAATAGAACTAACACTTCACCAGATATACTTCTTGAGAAGGCCAAGAGTGGGGATTTCTCAGATGTGATGGATTTACTTGATGAAGATCTTGGAGATATGGGAAATGATCCGTATAATTTGAAGAAGCTTAGCCAAGATGAAGTTGAGAGGAATAAACTTAAGGCTGCGGAAATAATGCTTGAGAGATCTAAAACTACTGGCGATTTGATCGGAAAGTAATAAAGGAGTTTGTTATGATGCATAATGTGAAGAGTTTTATTACTGGGTTTATGCTACCGATCAAGGGAGCGCAAATACTGCTCAGTACGAAGCGAAGTAAGAGGTGGGCGGTGATGCCACTAATTGTTAATATTATTATATATATAATGTTGATATCTATTTTTGTCTGGTTGATATCTCTTATCAAAATACCTGAGTTGTCTTGGGAGTTTTGGGGCTCGTTTGGTACGTGGTTAAGTGATATCATTAATGCTATGGCTGGAATACTCAAGTGGACTCTTACTATGCCTCTGGTATTTGTACTTTGTTACTTTACATTTACTATTGTGGGAATGGTTGTTGCCGCTCCTTTCAATGATATATTGTCTGAGAAGCTTGAAGATCAGATCTGTATAGAGGTAGAGCAGGGTGATGAAGAGCCTGATAGACCACTAAGACTTGATATGAAGGCAGCTGTTATAAGTATAATTAGTTCATTCAAGTTTGTGGTAAGGCAGATATTTTATAGTGTACTAACCTTGCCGTTCTTGTTGATTCCGTTTGTTGGTGCTACAATGTTATTCTTGGTTACGGCGTATTTTACTGGGATTGGTTTTTTGGATGTCGGTATGGCTAGGAATTACTTGCCGTACGAGTGTAAATTACCAGCTATTAGTCAGAATAAGTGGACTATTATCGGATTTGGTGCTGGTATGGAGATACTCTTTATGATACCACTTGCTGGTCTATTGATGCTACCTCTAGGAGTTGCTGGCGGTACGTCTTTATATTGTGATATCGATTGGGAACGCTTATTAAGTAATGATAATTTTGAGCTTCCTCAAGGATTCATCCCACCAAGAAAACGTGCATAACCACAAACTTCGCTTGTACTGTGACCAACAAGCGACCGAAGGGAGTGCAGCTGAGGAAATTTGTTGATCACTGTGTTTGATAACAGATTGTATTGTCTGTGAGGGTTTATGGGTAATGGTATAAATAGCACGATTGATATGTCGGATAATAGCTCTGAGATTGATTCATCTATTCAGAATGTCCCTGAAGACGTTCTGGCTGGGCTTCTGGGTGGAACTGATACTGGTGGCGTCCAAGATCGTGACCTCTCAGATAGATATTCATACAATGAAACCATCGGTGAAGGCGGACAAGGAGTTGTCATCTCTGCCAAGGATGAACTACTTGAGAGAGTAGTCGCTATTAAAGCACTAAAAGTTACCCATAATCCTGCTCATGAGAAAATGCTTGAACAGGAAGCAAAGCTCTGTGGTAGGCTAGAGCATCCAAATATTATACCAACCTACGATCTTGCTCGTGATGAAGCTGATAGCCCTTTATTTGTAATGAAAAAGATTGAGGGTCAGACACTAAATGAATTTTTGCTTGAAATTAAACATGAAGGTGGTGAATCGCTGCAGAATAACCGCTTAAGATTGTTAAATATATTTTCTCAAGTACTTCATGCTATTGACTTTGCTCATTCTAAAGGAGTGTTGCATCTTGATATAAAACCTGGGAATATATCCTTGGGAGAGTTTGGTGAAGTATATGTAATTGATTGGGGATTTGCTAGGGCTAAGGATACCTTGGAAGTGTCAACACTCTCTGGAGGTACTATGCACTATATGTCTCCTGAAAGGATGGAAAAAGCTCCATATGACGAAAGAGCTGATATCTATGCACTTGGTACGATGCTTTACCGTCTGCTTACTGGTAAGCACCCAAGAGATGTTGGAAAGATGAAGCTTAGTGAATTTAAAAAGAATTACATGCGTATTCCAATTATTCCACCAAGAAATCGTGATAGGAGTATTGCGCCACAACTTGAGGCGATTGTCCTAAAAGCAATGGCTGAGAAGCCAGAAGATCGCTATCGTTATGCGCATGAATTTACCAATGACCTAGAGAGATTCTTACAGATGTTGCCGGTTAGTGCTTATGAAGAAGGCATTTTAAGTCGGAGTTGGAGGAGAATTAGGAAGCATAAGAGGAAAATCTTCCTTTTAGTGATCTTATTTGCATTATTTGCTGTTACGGGGTATGCCTTGAGTAGTAAAATACGTGCTGAAAAGGAGCGTGAGCTTGCAGCAGCGCAACAGGCTGCATTTAAAAAAGCAGAGATTGAGAGAAGAGCCAGTATGAGGCGGAGGTATGAAGCTAGGCGTATCCTCAAAAGAGCAAATGATATATTAGAGAAAAATCGGGAGGCTGTGGAAGCTGCAACCGACCAAAAGGTTAAGAAGGATATTTTAGCGCCTGTGTTGGAACTATATTCTAATACAATAAAGACCGATCCAACTTATGCAGAAGCCTATGATAAGAGGGCAAGCGTATATAGGCTTACACAGGAGTTTTCAAAAGCTATCGCCGACTACAACAAGGCATTTGAGCTTGACTCATCATATATTATGGCTTTATATGAAGCTGGAATGATATATGCTGATGTACTGCACGATACTCAGAAGGCACGTGAGAAGTTTAGACAGATGGCTTCACTATTTCCTGAAGATGAATATGCTGAGCTTGGGCAGGCAAGGGTAGATCTTATTGAAGCAGGAGCTATTTTAAAACTTACTCCTGATAGTGAGAATTATGCTAATCGTTATGAACTTGCTTCTGCGATTTATAGTAATACTTTAAAACGTTGTGAAGTTATTGAGGAGACTAATCCTGCTCTTACTGATATATGGTACTTGAGAGGTTTGATTTATCAGAAATCACCTGAACACAAAAATCTTGAACTTGCTCTGGAAGTATATAGCAAATATCTTCTTTCTAGGCGTGATAGTTCATCTGCTTTTCTCAACCGTGGTGATACTTATAAAGATCTTGAAAAGTATACAGAGGCTATTTCTGACTATACTGAAGCGCTAAAATTAAATCCAAACTTTATCTGGGCACTAAGAAATCGTGGGTATATCTTATACAGATACATGGATATGCCTGAAGCTGCAATTCGTGATCTAAATAAGGCAATTGAGCTAGATCCCGAAGCGGCTTGGAGTTATATGAGTCGCGGAGCAGTATATATCGGAATTAAAAACTATGAGGCGGCTAAAGCTGACTATGAGGCTGCGATGCTCTTAGCACCGAATGATG
Source organism: Planctomycetota bacterium (assembly GCA_965140405.1). Classification (GTDB taxonomy): domain Bacteria; phylum Planctomycetota; class SZUA-567; order SZUA-567; family SZUA-567. The sequence goes on along the minus strand of OZ223208.1, from coordinate 2,400,385 downwards.
TGAATATTATTTATAATAATGGTGTTCTTGCCATGTATATGGGTAATCCACATCAAGCCGAATTATACTTTACCAAAGCTATCGTACATGCTACAAATAAAGAATTGGCTAATATTGAACTAAAGCGTGGTATGGCACTGTTTGCTCAGGAGAAGTATGCTGATGCTATTCGTGATTTTGAGAGTGCAATATCACGAAATCAGATAGATAACAATACTGCAGCTTTTATGAGGGTTCTTGCGCTAAAACTTGCAGGGTTGCCTTTTGATGCTAATCAGCTTGGCAGTAGTATAATTGTACCTGATGATAAAATATGGATATCTGCTCTTGCTAGTTTTTTCCTCGGCGAGGCAGAAGAATTAGATGTATTAAATCTTGCTGGAGATCCATTTGCGAAACTTATAGTGGATGAAGAGATTCGCTATAGTGGATCTGATAAGCACAAAGAGATACTCTTGGGAGCTTCTGACCTAGCAACAGTCTGCCAAGTAAGGTTCTACCTCGGTATGTATAACTTAGCTGTTGGTAATAATGCTGCTGCGAAGCGTGACTTACAAGCATGTATCGATACTGATGAGCATCTATATATCGAGCACGCTTTGGCAAAATTATTCATAAAAAGTGTCGAGTAATTAGGTTTTTGTGACGATAGATAGTTGTAGAGCCTCTTTCTTTTGGTTCGTTTGTTTTGTTTGAGCATTTGTTTGCTATATTTTTTCATACAGGAGTTTTACTTTGGCTGAGTTAGATTTGATCTCTGGACCTACACACTTTAGAACCACTGCGTGGAGTGTAGTTATAGGAGCTCAAAATCCAGAAGGTGATAATAGACATACATGTGTCTCAAGACTCTGCACAACCTATTGGAAACCTGTATACCAATATATCAGACGTAGAGGTCTAAACCACGATGATGCTCGTGACATGACTCAGGAGTACTTTGCAACATTTCTTGAGAAGAATTTTGTGGCAACTGCTGACCGCGAAAGAGGGCGTTTTCGTACCTTTGTTCTTGTTACTGTAAATAGATTTCTTACTAAACAACTTGCAAAAAAGAGTAGAAAGCAAGCAAGACGGAACATTGTTATTCCAACAGATGATGATGGAGAAGACTTTATGCTACCTGAACTATCAGTTCACGAGACCGCTGAAGATGATTTTAATAGGAGATGGGCTCTATCTTTAATTGAGACCACTTTAAAAAATATGGCTCGTGCTTGTACATCTGGTAAGAAAGAAAAGTATTTCAAAGCGCTACAACTATTTTTAGATAGTACCGCTTCAAGCAAACAACTAAGTTATAGAGAGATGGCTGATAAGCTGGATGTCAGTGAGACAGATATTACCAATTATCTCTTTAGAGGGCGTAATATTTTCCAGAAAATGCTCCGCGATGAGATTAGGCAGTCAGTCTCTAGTGAGAAAGCTATCGATGATGAGATAGAAGCACTAAAAGAATACCTTAGAACATAAGATAATAGCTAATTTTATACTTGGTAGACCTGTAGGGATTTCTATGGGTCTACCATTTTTTGTTTTCACAACTCATTTCTTGACTTTAATGATGATTTGGCGAAAATATATCAATAATTGATTGATAATAACTTCTAAATATAGAAAAGGATTCTAATGAGTAAAGATAGAACATTGATTACTGCTGCTCTACCATATGCTAATGGTAAACCTCATATTGGACATATTGCTGGTGCATACCTTCCTGCGGATACTCATAACAGATTTCTTAAGCTTATTGGCAAAGAATCTTGGTTTGTCTGTGGTTCGGATGAGAATGGTGCGCCAATTACCTTTAGTGCAATAAAAGAAGGTGTTGACCCTCAGGATATTGTTGACCGCTACCATGCTGTGCTGGAGTCAAGTTTCAAGGGTTTAGGAATTGAGTTTGATGTTTATGGTAGAACTCATACTAAGAAACATAGTGAGATATCTCAAAATTTCTTTACTACTTTGCACGATAGAGGCCATGTTGCCAAGAGAAGTGCTGAGCAGGTATACTGTACTCAGTGTAATATGTTCCTTCCTGACAGATATATCGAAGGTAGATGCTATAACGAGGACTGTAATAAAGAGGGAGCTCGCGGTGATCAGTGTGAAAGTTGTGGTAGGCCTATTGATGCGACAAAACTTTTGGAGCCTGTTTGTATGGTATGTAAAGAGCAGGGTAGATCTGGTCTAGACTGTATAGAAGTACGTGAAACAACTCACTGGTATCTTCGTCTTGATACTTTTGAGAATGATCTTCGTGAATACCTTGATCTACATCCTGAATGGAGAGAGTCAGTTAAAAGATTTAGTTATGGCCTTTTAGATCAAGGACTTAGAGAGAGATGTGTTACCAGAGACCTTGACTGGGGTGTGCCTGTACCACTTGAAGAAGGTGAAGGAAAGGTGCTTTATGTATGGTTTGACGCACCTATTGGGTACATTACGTTTACACGTGAACTTTTTGCCTCTCAAGGCAGAGAAGAGATGTGGAAGGATTTTTGGCAGGATGATAAATCTGGGCTACTTCACTTTATTGGTAAAGATAATACAGTATTTCATGCTGTGATGTTCCCTGGAATGATGATGGCGCACGGAGATTTCCGTATGCCTGACTTCGTTGTTGCAAATGAATTTTTAAATCTTGAAGGTAGTAAAATATCTACAAGTAGGGATTATGGTGTCTGGGTTGACGAATTCTTAGAGGTATTTAAGCCAGATCCACTCCGTTATTACCTTACTGCAATTGCTCCTGAGAATAGTGATAGTGACTTCTCATGGAAGGGATTCCAAAATAGAAATAATGGTGAACTTGCTGATAATATGGGTAACTTTATCCAGCGTAACCTAGCTTTCTGTAATAAGTATTTTGAAGGGGTTGTGCCAAGTGACGAGAATTTATCTGACGCTGGAAAGAATACACTTAAAGAGATTGAGGTTGCTCGTGATGAGATTGCAGCGCTACTCGAAGGGCATAAATATAGAGATGCGCTAGATAGGTTGATGCTCTTATCACGTCGAGGTAATGAATTCTTCAGTGAGGAAGAACCTTGGAAGAGCCGTAAGGATGATATAGTCAAGTGCGGTGCGACTATTTTTGTTGGACTCAAAGTTGTTGAGGCGCTTTCAATATTTATGGCTCCATTTATGCCGTTTGCTTCGGAGACTCTGCGTAAAACCATGAATATCGAACCTCTCAAGAATGGAGACTGGTTTGCAGATATGCAGCTGGTTTCTGGGCATACTATTGGCACTCCTGAAGTTTTATTCCCTAAGTTTGATGATAAACTGATCGAAGAACAGATAGCAAAACTTCCAGAAATGAGTTAACCGAATATAGCGTTTATGATATTCTTGATATTTCTTAGGATTTGGGCTTTTCTTAAAGGAACCATTTTGTATGGCATTATTAAGGGTATTCGATGTTATTGATGGTGCTAGAGATTACGTTATAGGCAAAGATCCTATTATTATTGGACGGGAACGTAGCAAGGTAGATATTTGTCTTCATGATATTGCTGTTTCTAGGAGGCATGTAAAGATCTACTGGCTTGATAATTTATGCTATGTTGAAGATCTCGGCTCTAGCTGTGGGACTCTTTTGAATAATATACCTGTACATGTCAGTAAAATTAGTAATAGAGATAACATTCAACTGGGCACGACTGTTATAGAGTATCGTGACGATGTTGTAGAAGATGACATTGATGAGCAAACAACAGATACAGTTGATGGATTGATGTCTAATTTTAGATCATTACCTACTAAAATGAAGCTCAGTTATAGAGTACTTAAGGTGCTGGCTGATGATATATTCAGCTCTGGTGACACTATTGTGATTGGTCGAGGTGGTTTGTTATTGGAGGCATATATTAACCCCGTTGATTTGAGAAATGTATTTGAGCTCAAAATTGAGTGGCCTGATGGCAATAGTAAAGTGTTTCTTGGCGAAATAGTGGCAACAGTAAAAAGGGGTAGTTTTGTATGTATGAAATTACACAATGTTCCTGAATTGAAACTTAATACCATGTTTGACAAGGTTGCGCGCTCAAGTTGGGTAAATGTCACGAGTTAATAGGATTGTATTATAATATTAAAGCGTAAGGATTGATTTATCCTTACGCTTTGTTTTTTAATTATTCTAGAGAAAATTCTACTGCTTTAATCCCATCTATAGCAGAGCTCATTATTCCTCCTGCGTACCCTGCGCCTTCGCCGATTGGATATAGGCCGGAAATAGTGATGCACTCCATCTTTTTATTACGTAGTACCCGTACCGGAGATGAGCTTCTGGTCTCTGGGCCGACAATTACTGCGGTATATGGGTCTACCCCTTTGAGCTTCCTCAGCATCTTTGGAATATATTCGCCTAGATCATCGCACATCTTTTCTGGAAGAATTTTGGTAAAGTTTGCAGGTACAGACCTATTCCAACTCCTATCTTCTGGTAGAGCTTTGCAAGCAAATGGGAAGTCTGCAAGGGTGGTTGTTGGTAGGGAGAAATCCTTCTTGCCTGTATTATAGGCTGCTGCTTCTTGTTTCTTGATAAAGTTATGACCTTCCTCAAATGTATCGAACTTCTGCGGGAGTAGTATGGCCGCATTACCCATCTTGCTGCTTCTGCTTGATAAACTCATGCCATTTGTAAACAAGCTTCCTGCTTCAGTAGAGCAGGGGATGGTACTACCACCTGGACACATGCAGAATGAGTAGCAATCTTTACCTAGTGTCAGAGAGAATGAAGCAGAACCTAGTATATCAAGAAATTCTGTATTGCCGAACTGTGATGAATTTATAGTCTTCTGTGGCAACTCAATTCTAACCCCTGTGGCAAAAGGTTTTGCTTCTAATAGTGCTCCTGAGCTCTCAAGTAAAGAATAGGTGTCGTAGGCTGAATGCCCAGTGGCAAGGTAACAAGCGTCGGTGCGTATCTCTTTACCATTGACAGTAATCCCTCTGATTGTATTGTTCTCAACGAGAAGGTCTGTCAGTTTTGATTCAAAGTGGAATTCTCCACCGAGTTCGATTATCTTTTCGCGAATATTTGGGATTATTTCTGCTAATTTGTCGCTACCGATGTGAAAAGATGCATCATAAAGTACCTCTTCATTTGCTCCGGCATCAAAGAATGCTTTTCTAACGAGGTTGGTTCTTCGCTTGTCTTTTGAACGAGAAGTAATCTTGCCGTCAGAGAAGGTACCTGCCCCACCTTCGCCGTATAGTACATTACTTTCAGGGTTTAAAATCCCTTTACCCCAAAACAGACCTACATCCTTGGTTCTTTCTTTTACAGCTTTTCCACGTTCGAATATGATTGGTTTGAGACCTTTTATCGCAAGTGTTAGTGCTGCGAAAATTCCAGCTGGGCCTGCTCCAATTACAACGGGGCGGTTTTCAAATTGTGCAGGCGAGGGCTCTATGGTTGGTGTGTCAGTTATATCAACTACCTCACGTACCTGCCAGAGTTTGTCTATATCTACGTTTGCTGTGATTTCAGCAGTCGCATTGATGATATAATATATATCACCTTGAAACTTGTCTCGTGCGTCTATCGAACGTCGATCAATTGTTATGTTAGATATCTTTTCAGGGGTTATTTCTAGTCTTTGGGCTACTGCTGTTTTTAATACATCGTTTGTATAGTCTGGTTTTAGCTTGATCTGTAAAAGTTGAAGTTTCATAGGCTCACTTTATTGGTTAATTGTTATACTTAATATGGTTATTATGCATATTATGTGATGAGTAGCAAGTAGTGTCCTACCAACAAATTATATCAATAATGCTTGTTGATTATATTGCAAAAAATTGGTATCATTGATCTGTTAATATTATTGGAGTATAAATTATGATGCTATCAAAGATAATCTCTGTATTAGGGGTAATCATACTCCTTGAGTATTCTGCTTTTGCAGGAAGTAGGGAGTATTGTCAAATTGCGGGAAAGAAGGTTGCTGTTGCTGATATTGAGCTAAATGTTGATTTTAAAATCAAAGAAAATCCTTCGGTTGCTCAGATATCCTATACCTTTTACTTGGATGAGAGAGATCTGAATATTGCTTTGAGCTATGTTGATAGGTATTTGAAAGGTCGGAGTGGATACAAGGTAATGGGAGCAATTATTCTCCTGTATGTTCAGGATGAATTCAAAAAATATCCTTGTGTTGGGAATAATAAGTGTGTAAAAAACATAGAAGTGAGCGTTCGTGGCTTCTTTGAATTTCTTAATGCCAATCAGGATCTTAAGAAGCGCTATCTCGAAGCCGCTATTTCGCAGAGTCTTTTTTCTGCAAAATACTCTAGTATGTCTGAGTTTTTATTTTACAGGGCTAGGGATGTCGGGTACGCTTTGTTTGGAATTAGTTACATGAAGGCTGACTCTATGATGGGATGGACGCTTATTGATAAGATGATATACTCTATTCGAAATGACGGTTATAACGGAATACATTAAGAATGAGAGCCTCTAATTAATAGAGGCTCTCATTCTTTTTAATAAATGTGGTGAGCCGATAAGCCGGCTTTTGTCGTGTGCGACTATTTGACTCGCCCAGTTGTTGCCAACTGGATCTAGCACGCTACCCGAATCCTGATACGGAGCGAGCAACCCCGTGGTCACCACAAGGGCAACCTTTCAACTGATGGATTCCTATTTGCGCTTGCACTGGGAAGACAGTCGCCATGCCTCTCTTGTCACCAAGAGAGCGGTAGTCTCTTACTCTACCGTTTCACCCTTACCTGTGAATACCGAAGTATTCCATCGGCGGTCTTTTCTCTGTTGCCTGTCCCTAGAGTTACCCCTGGTGGGCATTACCCACATCCCTTGCTCTACAGTGGCCGGACTTTCCTCGTTACCTAAAAGGCACCGCAGTCGCATAGCTCACCACAAAGTTATACTGTACCACTAAAATAATTAGTAAATATCTTGGAACTATTATAGCTTAATACATATTAAAAATACTCACAATTAATACTTTATTATATATATTTTTCAACTTCTGTAAAAAAAGAATCTAAGTCTGAATCTACAAAATATCTATTCTTATTTTGAGTCATGCTTACGCTACCCTTATTTACAACAACTACAACCTTGGCAAAATTTGGTAGACTTGCTGCTGGGTGAACTATGAGTGATGAACCAAGTACTAGTAACATGTTGGATTCGCTTATATCTTTGATTGCTTCATCAATCCCAAAGACCGACTCGCCGAAGAAGACAATGTCAGGCTTTACTACTCCTCGGCAAATATCACAGGTTGGAATAGCAGTACTCTCTATCATTTTACGAATAACCTCGTATTCATAAAACTTTCCGCAGTTTTGACAGTGAGCAGTGGCGTAATTGCCGTGTAAAGAGATTATCTTCTTTGAGCCAGCTATGTTGTGTAGTGGATCTATATTTTGTGTTATAACTGAGGTCAACAATCCGCCTTCTTCAAGGCTTGCTAGGAACGAATGGGTCTTGGTAGGTTCTAGCTTATCAACAATAGTGAGTAATTCACGCGAAAAATCAAAAAAAGGTCTTGGGTTGCTCTTAAAATAATTGGTGTCAAAGATCGTATCGGGATCGTATTTTCCAGATGTATATAAGCCTCCAACCCCTCTAAAGTCAGGAATACCTGCTGCAGTAGATATGCCTGCGCCTGTAAATGCACAAACTTTGCCTCTAGTGATTAGCTCTGCACAATCTATTGGGCTTATTGTCTGCATGGTTATAACCTTTTATAACAAGCTCTTATTTTACAGTTTCTGGGACGTCATGCCCTGAGTACCTAAGTACCTCTGGTTTTTCACCTTTATTCCAGTGTATAATACTTATGCTTGCTGGCTCTGTGCGTGGCTCTTCCCAGAAATCCTTCATATCTCTATCGATACATTTATTTAGAACGGAACGTATTGCCGCACAATGTGAAACGATGAGAATAGTGTCATCTGCGTCATGCTTGTCTGCAAGCTTCTCAACACCTTTGTACAACCTATCCTGTAGCTGATAAAAATCTTCACCATCTTCTGGACAACCCTTGTAGTCCTGTGGTGCAAACCAGAGATTATGCAACTCTCTCTCATGTTCAGAGCGTACGGTCCTATGATCTGAGCGTTTGTTTACTGTCCCTTCAAATATCCCAAAGCCAATTTCTAAGAAGTCATCATTAGGCACTGGAGTGATATCATTATGATTTTGCAGGATAATTTCTGCAGTTGCTTTCGTTCTTCCCAATGGTGAGTAGTAGCAGTGGGTAAAGCTTACGTCCCTAGTCTCGTCTGCTGCTTTATGGGCTTGAGATTTGCCTAGGTCAGTGAGTGGAGAATCTTCTCGCCCTTGCATCTTGCCTCCAAGATTCCACTCTGTCTGTCCGTGGCGTATTAGATAAAATAATGCCATAATATAACCCTTTCAATTCCAGCTAAAATTTAATTTCTTCCAGAGGTCTGCCAGCAATTTGGATGACGCTCGGTTTGTTATTTATCTTCCAATCAACTATAGTAATACTTGCTTGTTTTATTTTCGGCAATGTCCAGAACTTGTCAAGGGGTATGTCAAGACATACATTGAGGAATGCGTTAATTGCACCTCCGTGTGAGACAATAAGAATGTTGTCGTCGTCGCAGTGTCTCTGGCAGATCGCTTCAATGCCTGAATAAATTCTATTCATAAGATCTGTGCAGTTTTCACCGCCACTATTCTTGCCTGAAAATGTCTCAGGACTCTCCCAGAATTCTCGGTACATCGGGTCTGGTGCAAACTCTTTATCAAATTTCATGCCTTCCCAGTCACCGAAATCAAGTTCTTTGAGAGATTCGTCTAGCTCATTTTCAATTTTGTGGTGCTTTAGTATAATATCTGTTGTCGCCTGAACTCTCCCTAGTGGTGATGAGTAACATTTATCAAAGCTTATGTCCTTGAGTTTCTCTGCAGTCTCTTCAGCTTGTGAGATTCCAAGATCAGTTAGGGCAGAGTCGCAACCACCACCTTGGTAGCGGCGTTCTTCATTATATATTGTCTTGCCGTGGCGTATTAGGAATAGTCTTGCCATATGCTTTGTCTTTCCAATTATGTGTTCTTAATGTCTCGGAGTATTCTTGGATCGTGTCCAGAGTATGAGAGTAACTCAGGAGAGTTACCAGAGTCCCATCTTATAATGCTTATACTTGCTGGCTCTGTCTGTGGGTCAGCCCAAAAATCATCTATTTTTCTACCAGCTATGGGATTGATAAATGAGCGAATTGCTGCACCGTGAGAGACAAGTAGTATTTTTTCGTCATCACTATGCTTTTCTTTGATGCTCTCTATGCAGGAGTACATACGCTGAGCAAGTCGCTTAAAATCTTCTCCACCATTCTCTTCTGCTGTATACTTTGAAGGTGATTTCCAGAACGTCATAAATCCTTTTAGTTCAGGATCTTCAAGATCGATCTTCATGCCTTCCCAGGTACCAAGGTCTATCTCCATCAGGTCGTCTACAGGCATTTTCTCGGTATTATGGTACTCAAGTATTATCTCAGAAGTAGCTGTCGTTCTGCCGAGGGGAGAGTGGTAGCAAATTGTAAAGTCGTGATCCTTCAGCTCAATAGCAGCTTTTCTAGCTTGCTCTTTGCCTAGTTCTGTAAGAGGAGAGTCGCATTGACCCTGGAGGATTTGTTTCGAGTTGTACTCGGTCTGTCCGTGGCGTACAAGGTATATCAAAGGCATGTGAATCTTCTTTCAAGTTAATTTGGTCTTACCATATTCAATTGTTGTGAATTGTCAAATTCAATAGCTTCTTTTGGGGTACCTGCAAATGTTACTAGTTTGAGCTCTGAACCTTTATGCCATTTTATGATACTCACACTTGCTGGTGTGACATCTGGAGCAAGCCAGAATTCACTTCTTGGTTTATTGATTAGAGGATTAAGTAATGAGCGCAATGGACCGCCATGAGAGACTATTAATATTTTTTCATCATCTGAGTGTGCATTTGAAATATTATAACAACAGTTGTAAACCCTTTCTGTAAGGGATTCATAAGTCTCACCATTTTTTACTGGTGTTATATACTTATGAGGAGCGATGGCAAAATTCTTGAACTCTAAACCATGCAAAGTGTGATCATTCACTTCTCCTTCTAGTACTCCCATATCAAATTCCATTAGATTTCTATCAGCGTATGCTGGAATGTTATGGTGTTTTAGAATTATTTCTGCTGTTTTAGTTGTTCTTCCTAATGGAGAATAATAGCATGCGCTAAAAGGAATATCTTTTAACTCATTGGAAGTCTGCTCTGCTTGGGTTTTACCGAGTTCGGTTAGTGGAGAATCAATTTGACCTTGAATAATGTGGTTTAAATTGTGCTCTGTCTCGCCGTGGCGTACTAGGTATAGGGTTGGCATTGTACTTACCTCAATAATTTGGGACTTAAATTATATATTATCCCCCAGTCGAGTGAATGGGGGATAATATTATTACCTCATTGTTTATCTTATATTATGCTTTTTCTACTGCTACTGCAACTGCTACAGATGCGCCAACCATTGGGTTATTACCCATGCCGATTAGACCCATCATTTCAACGTGTGCAGGTACTGAAGATGAACCAGCAAACTGAGCGTCACTGTGCATACGACCCATTGTGTCGGTCATACCGTATGAAGCTGGACCAGCTGCCATGTTGTCTGGGTGTAGAGTACGTCCTGTACCACCACCTGATGCAACTGAGAAGAAGGTCTTACCGTCAAGGATGCGTTCCTTCTTGTATGTTGCCATTACTGGGTGTTGGAAGCGAGTTGGGTTAGTACTGTTACCTGTGATACCAACGTCAACGCTCTCTAGGTGCATGATTGCAACACCTTCACGTACGTCGTCAGCGCCGTAGCAGTTTACTGCTGCGCGCTCGCCGTTTGAGTAAGCTTTTTCTTTTACAACTTTGACTTTGCCTGTAGCGTAGTCAAATTCAGTTTCAACGTGTGTGAAACCATTGATACGGCTGATGATCTGTGCTGCATCTTTACCAAGACCGTTCAAGATAACCTTTAGAGGTGTCTGACGAGCTTTGTTTGCAGAGCGAGCAAGACCGATAGCACCTTCAGCTGCTGCGAATGATTCGTGACCAGCAACAAAAGCAAAACATTGAGTCTCTTCTTTAAGTAGCATTGAAGCTAGGTTACCGTGGCCGATACCAACCTTGCGGTCATCAGCAACTGAACCTGGGATACAGAAACTCTGTAGACCTTCACCCAATGTGCAAGCGATATCAGCAGCCTTCTTCTGTCCCTTTTTAATAGCAACAGCTGCACCAACAACATATGCCCAACTAGCATTTTCAAAAGCAATTGGTTGAATTTCTTTAACCAATGCGTATATGTCTAGACCTTGTTCTTTGCAGACCTTTTCACAATCCTCGATTGTTGACATATCGTACTGATTGATAAGAGCTTCAATCTGCTTGATTCTGCGTTCATATCCTTCAAATAGAGCCATTTTTTATACTCCTAATGTAAAATTCTTAAATTTAAATAATAAAAAGTGCAGGGGATTACTACTCAGTACGTGGATTGATAGTCTTGACAGCATCTGCAAAACGACCATACGTTCCAGTTGCTTTTTCAAGAGCTTCCTTTGGATCCATACCCTTCTGGATGATGTTTTCCATCATAACACCAGTCTTAACAAACTCGTAGCCAATGATTTCACTATCAGCATCAAGTGCAAGTTTTGTGATGTAGCCTTCGGTAGTCTCTAGGTAACGAGCACCTTTGGCTTTTGTACTGTAGATAGTACCTGTAACGCTGCAAAGACCTTTACCTAAATCTTCAAGGCCAGCACCGATTGGGAGGCCGTCTTCTGAGAATGCAGACTGAGTACGGCCGTAGACTATCTGAAGGAATAGTTCGCGCATTGCTGTATTGATAGCATCACATACTAGATCCGAGTTTAGAGCTTCTAGAAGAGTCTTACCTGCAAGAATTTCACCAGCCATTGCCGCTGAGTGAGTCATACCAGTACAACCGAGAGTCTCTACAAGAGCTTCTTCGATAATGCCTTCTTTTACATTCAGAGTGAGCTTACATGCTCCCTGCTGAGGTGCACACCAACCCACACCGTGTGTGAATCCGTTAATATCCTCGATCTTCTTTGCTTTAGTCCACTTGCCTTCTTGAGGAATTGGAGCTGGGCCGTGTTTCGCGCCCTTATTAACAGGACACATCTGCTCAATTTCATGGGTGAAATTACTCATAAGTATTTTCCTTATACGTTAATGAAACAATTAAAATACCAAAAAATATCGATCTGTATAAATTGTCATACAAATCGATATCTTTATATAAATTTAAACTATTATACTAAAAAATACAGTTAAAACCATGCTAAAATATGGTTAGAACGTAGTTTTTTTGAAAATAACGAGAAAAAAATCTCTATAAAACGCAAAAACTCTCTACATTAAGGTATTTTTATCCTCTATTGTTATTTTACGCCATGCCTCCAATCATCCGGTCGATCGCTTCTCCGGCTGGAACCATTGGGAATACTTTTTCATCACGTTCCACTATAGCATTAACGATTACTGGTCCATCATGATCAATCATTTCCTGTAGTACAGCTTCGGTATCCTCAGCGTTTGTAAGTGTCATACCTTTAATCCCATATGCATCAGCAATCTTGACAAAGTCAGGATTGTCATCAAGATCGGTAAATGCATATTTCTTATCAAAGAAGAGCTCTTGCCATTGGCGAACCATACCGAGATAGCTATTATTCAGAATCAAAATTTTGATAGGAAGCTTGTTCGATTTAATAGTAATTAGCTCTTGTATATTCATCTGAATAGAGCCGTCACCTGCTATATCTATTACTAGATGATCTGGCTTTCCTAGTTGGGCACCAATTGCTGCTGGAAGGCCGAATCCCATTGTGCCAAGTCCACCGCTTGAAACCCAAGTGCGACTTTTGGTGAACTTATAAAATAGGGCTGCCCACATCTGGTGCTGTCCAACTTCTGTGGCAATGATGGTCTTTTTATCCTTAGTTAGTTCATATAGCTTCTCAATAATATACTGAGGTTTTAGCCCTTCATCCATTCTATAAGTAAGGGGGAAATCTCTCTTCCATCCATCAATCTGAGTAAGCCATTCTGTGTGAACCTGTGTGTCTACCTCGTCAATAAGAGATTTAAGTACGTGCTTGGCGTCACCGACTACGGGTACGTCAACTGGTACGGTCTTACTGACAGATGTTGGGTCAATGTCAATATGAATGATCTTTGCCTTGGTGGCAAACTCTTCGAGCTTTCCTGTAACTCTATCATCAAATCTTGAACCGACTGCAATTAGCACATCACAATTGCTTGTCGCATAATTTGCGTAAACCGTACCATGCATTCCGAGCATATTTAGGGCTAAATAGTGAGTATCTGGGAATGCTCCTAGACCCATAAGTGTGGTTGTTACTGGTATATTTGCCTTTTCTGCTAAAGCCAGAAGTTCTGCTTCTGCGCCACTTGTTATTATTCCACCACCAATATAAAGTAGAGGTTTTTTAGAACTGTTTATAAGTTCTGCAGCTTTAGATATCTGCTTTGGGTTGCCTACGCTTGCTGGACGGTAGCTTGGCAAATTAACTTCAGTTTGGACAGGCGTATTGATATCTGCTGTTGTAATATTTACAGGCAAATCAATAACAACTGGCCCAGGGCGACCTGTTGTTGCAATATGAAAAGCCTCTTTGATTATATGAGGGAGCTCTTCAGGGTTTTTTACCAAGTAATTATGCTTGCAAATAGAGCGGGTAATACCTATAGTGTCTACCTCTTGGAAAGCGTCATTACCAATTAGATGGGTTTTAACCTGACCAGTAATACATACTAGTGGGATTGAATCCATGTGAGCATCGGCAATCCCAGTAACGAGATTGGTAGCACCAGGACCACTAGTCGCAATCATGACTCCAGGTTTTCCTGTGACTCTGGCGTAGCCCTCGGCTGCATGCACGCCAGCTTGTTCGTGGCGTGGCAGGATGAAGTTGATCCCGTCTGTATCAACCATCTCATGGAACAAGTGTATCAGAGCTGCTCCAGGATATCCAAAGACAGTATCAACGCCTTCACTAAGCAGTGCATTGATCAATAATGTTGTACCTTTCATCTCGTTGTCTCCTATCATTTAATAAAAATGCCCAGACCTTACAGTCTGGGCTTTTAAAATTACAAAGTAAACCCGACTGCTCAGTTCATGGCAGGAAATATCACATTAACTAGGACTACAAGCTTCTTTATAATTATCATAATATTATACTATCTTCTTTTCTACAAAAAACATTTAATTATAGCTATTTATGCCATCCCACCGATCATACGGTCAATAGCTTCACCAGCTGGTACCATTGGGTATACATTTTCATCCCTAATAACTCTAGCATCAACAAGTACTGGCCCGTCATGATCGATCATCTCTTGAAGTATTTTTTCAGTGTCTTCTTTCTTTTCAAGCCTTATGCCTTTTATGCCGTAAGCTCTGGCTATGTCAACAAAGTCAGGATTGTTGCTGAGATCGGTAAATGCATACTTCTCGTTGAAGAAAAGCTCTTGCCATTGGCGTACCATACCTAGGTAGCCATTGTTTAGAATTAGAATCTTGACTGGAAGATTGTAATTCTTTATGGTAATGAGCTCTTGGATATTCATCTGTATCGAACCGTCACCTGCAATATCAACAACCAAGTGATCTGGCTTTCCAAGTTGTGCACCCATTGCTGCTGGTAGTCCAAATCCCATGGTTCCAAGTCCACCACTAGTTACCAGTGTACGACTCTTGGTAAATTTGTAGAAGAGGGCTGTCCACATCTGGTGCTGGCCTACTTCGGTCGCAATAATGGTCTTTCTATCTTTGGTCAAATCGTATAGTTTCTCAATGATATACTGAGGACGTAAACCATCATCTTTATAACAGAGTGGGTGATTAGTCTTCCACTCGTTGATCTGTTTCAACCACTCGGTGCGAGGGTGCTCGTCTATCGCAGCAATCAGTTCACTAATAATAATTTTTGCATCTCCAACAACAGGAATATCTACAGGGATATTTTTGCTGACAGAAGTTGGGTCTATATCAACATGTATAATCTTTGCTTTTGAAGCAAATTCATCAAGTTTACCTGTAACTCTATCGTCAAAACGTGAGCCAATAGCAATGAGTACATCGCAATTGCTTGTCGCGTAGTTTGCGTAGGCTGTACCGTGCATTCCTAGCATCTTTAGAGATAGTGGGTGTGTGTCAGGAAATGCTCCAAGACCCATTAAAGTTGAGGTAACAGGAATATTGCCTTTTTCTGCAAGCTCTATAAGTTTTTCTTCTGCGCCACTAGAGATGATACCGCCACCAATATAAAGTAATGGGGCTTTTGCTTCATTAATAAGTTTGGCTGCTTTTTCAATTTGGTGTGGATTTCCTTTAAGTTTTGGATTATATCCAGGTAAATCAACATCCGTCTGTACAGGTGTCTTAATATCTGCTGTTGTGATATTTACTGGGAGATCAACGACTACTGGTCCTGGTCTGCCTGTTGTCGCTAGGTGAAAGGCTTCACGTATAATGTGAGGCATTTCCTCTGCATTTTTAATTAAGTAATTATGTTTGCAGATTGAGCGGGTTATACCAGTAACGTCAACCTCTTGGAATGCGTCATTTCCAATGAGGTGGGTCTTGACCTGGCCAGTAAAGGCAACCATAGGGATAGAATCCATATGAGCATTGGCAATGCCAGTAACAAGGTTGGTCGCACCAGGGCCACTTGTAGCAATAACGACTCCAGGTTTTCCTGTAACTCTTGCATAACCATCAGCACCGTGTGCTCCAGCCTGTTCGTGACGTGGAAGGATAAAGTTGATGTCTTTAGCATCTACTAGTTCGTCGAAGAGTGGAATAAGTGCTCCACCTGGGTATCCAAAAACGGTATCTACCCCTTCATTACGTAGCGCTTCAACAAATAGCTTTGTTCCCTTCATAATGTGTTATCTCCTATCTAAAATAAAAAACCCAGACTTCTCAGTCCGGGTTATTAAAAATTCAATTTTAACCCGGCTGCTCAGTTTATGGCAGTTAGAAGCACGACAACAACGACGACTACTAGGTTAAATATTTTGATCATAATTTTATATATTCCTCATTAAACATCATACTTATTATATTATTTTGCGTACTTCTAGTCAAATACTTTAGGAAAAAATAAATCATTATGGAGAAAAAAAGATGATTTGGTCGATTTATATGTAAGTAATGTTCTCAAATCATTATAAGGAGTTGAACTATGAGTGCAATAAATAAGGTTGATGCTGGTATTAGCCAAGCTATTGGAAATGCTGGTCTTCTTGCTGGAAATTATGGAAAAGCAGAGAGTGAGGTAGAGAGCTCGGCTGTTGATATTGTGACTCTGGCATCGAAAGTGGGTAGTAGGAAGATTGCTAATATTTATGAGACCGTCCAATTCTCAGAGCTGGTGCCCAAACCACTAAAGGCCAAGACTCTTGAAGATGCTGACTACCTATCGTCAAGAATTGCTGATAAACGTATTTTAAAAAGCAAGGATGAGAAAGAGTTGAGAGAAGATAGGATATTTGCAGCTATTGTTGGAATGCGTCTCATGCAACAGAGTGGAGAAGATGTTCCAAAGAGGTGGGTTGGTGGATTTGATAAGCCATCCGATCAGGAACTTGAGGCGGCGTATCGCAGGCTGACTCAGAGGGTAAGCAGTCCTCACGAGGCTGATGATCCTGAGTATATTCATAATATGAGGGTAGAACTTGTCGATTATTACAAGAACTACAAAGTAGAATCGCAAAATATTGAGCAACTTAATGAGAGTGAGCTTGAAAATGCTGCGGCATAGGTATATAATGTGAATATGAAGTTATTCATTTATTGAGGAGGTGTGCCGTGAGTGATAATAATACAAGTAACAGTATTCCTAAAGGTGTATTCTGTACCAAGAATGATAGAATGATTACCTCAAGAGTTATGAAGCTAAAAGGGTTTGATTGGGCAAGTAAGGAGCTCTCAAGGAAAAGGTTTGAAAAGTATGCAAGACTGTCATACAGCTCAAACTGTGTAAGGATATCTGAAAAGAATCTTTCAGCGATATATTCGGTTGTTCATGAGACTGCAGGTGTGCTTGGTATTGATACACCAGATGTTTACTTGCTCTGTTCATCTCGTCCTGTAGCTTTTTGCATAGGTGAGACAGAGCCGATGTTGATTGTAAGCACCGAAGCGATAAAGCTTTTGTCTAATAATCAGCTAAAGGTTTTTATTACTCAAGCGCTTCTTCACATTCATTCTGAACACCTCAAATCATTTATGGTGAGGGATTTGATTCGCTCTGCATCGGATAATTTTGGTATCTTTAAGAGTGCTGTTGCTTTGCCTCGTATGCTACTTGAAGAATGGGCTATTGAGGCGGAGATCACTGCGGATAGGGGGACACTATGTGTTATCAAAGATCTTGATTTGATACTTGAAACATATGGAGTGCTTGCTACCGGTGGATTGGGTGCTACGCGTGGGGAATTTTTACTTTCTGAGTATGAAGAGTATGTAAAAAATAGTAATGCTACACCGGTTTGCCCACTCTTTAGAACTTGGTCTGATCTGTACATGGGGAATGAGAGATATATTTACCGTGCAGGTGTGTTGAAAGAGTTCAGTGAAAGTAAAGAGTGTGCTGATTGGAGTAATGGTAACTTCTCTAGTAACTTAAATGCAGATTCTGACGATATAAGTGAAGATGAGGAAAAAGCCTACTTTGACGGTTTGCGGGCAAGGGGTGATGTCTGGGAAGCTGAAGATGTACATGAGCGGATTGCGTTTGGGCTGCCAGATACTAAGGCAACAGCTGAGTTTTTAAGGATTCATCTCAGCGATATTTTCAAGCTTGGTGTTGATACAGCAAGGGATTTGACTGCTGAAGTCTTTTTAGGATTAGGCAGCTTTTTGTCTGGTGGAAATAAAAAAGATAAAAAATAATGAGTTATCGTCTTGACTGATGGCAGGTTTTAAATATCATCAATCAGACTTATTTGAGTAGTAGGTAGTGGGGATCGGCCCAGCAAAACAACGGCGCCTAACCGGGTCAGGCCCTGACGGGAGCAGCCCTAAGCTGACCGATGTCTGTGTTGGAATCGCCGGTTCCCTCTATCTACTACTTTTTTTATAATATTTTCAACTGCTACTCTATATTTAATTAGCTAATATATTTTTGCGAAGCACTCAATTATGAGAGCTTCGTTTTTTTATTAGGATAATATTAACTTTTTTACGTGATTCTCTGGCGTTTTTGAATATAATATTTAATTATAAATATAGTTGGATATAAAAGTAAATTTACTTTACTTGAGTCTTTAGTGGCTTTTAAGACGCTGACAACAATACAGCGGTAAGTATTATTGTATACTAAATTATATAAAATTATCTTCTTTTGAAAGGTGTTATTCATGTATGAGGCGATGGCTAGGCGGTATAGACCGCATACATTTGATGATGTTATTGGGCAGGAGCATGTGGCTCAGACATTGAAAAATTCAATAACTGCTAATAGAGTTGCCCATGCGTATCTTTTTTGTGGTCCTCATGGCTGTGGCAAGACCTCTATGGCTAGAATATTCGCTTGTTCACTTGTTTGTGAAAATGGACCAACTGATTCTCCATGCGGGAAGTGTTCGATATGTTGTGATGTGCTTCGTGGACAGGATGTTGATGTGCAAGAGATTGATGGTGCATCAAATAATGGCGTAGAGCAGGTCAGGGCACTCCGTGAGCAGGTTGGGTATGTACCTACTAGAGCTCGTTATAAGATATACATAATTGATGAGGTGCATATGCTCTCTGTTGCTGCATTCAATGCTCTACTAAAGACCCTTGAAGAGCCACCTGCGCATGTTAAGTTTATTCTTGCGACTACCGACCCTCATAAAATTCTTGGTACTATTTTATCCCGCTGTCAGCGTTTTGATTTTAGGCTTGTTCCGCCTCCAAAGATGACTGCTTATCTCAAAAAACTCGTTGCTAGTGAGGATGCACAGATAACTGACGATGCTCTTGCCGCTGTTGCTGCTTTCAGTGGTGGTTCTATGCGAGATGGACTGGTGTTGCTTGATCAGCTTGTAAGTTTCTCGTCTGGTAGTGTGACTAGGGAAGATGTTGAGCGTGTCCGTGGTGTGGCTGGAGCAGAGTCTGTTGCTGGGTTATTTGAAGCGGTTGCTTCTCATGATATAAAAAAGGCTCTTGGTATTGTTGATGCAGTTAATTCCAGAGGGACAAATGTAGGTGATTTTCTTGATCAGTTGATTGCTTTTGGACGTGATTTGATGCATGTGGTTGCTACTGGTAGTGATGATGGAGTAAGTGCATACGGCCCTGCGAAAGGAATTCTTTTAGAGTTGTCATCTGCTGTGACTTTAGAGCAAGTTCTACTTATTCTTGATGTGCTTACGCAGGCTAGAACCCGGATCAGAAGTAAAGCGTTGACCAATCCGTTGATACCTCTTGAGATGGCAGTTGCAAGATTGTCTGGGCTTGACTCACTCTCTCCTGTAGGTGATATTGTTGAGAAGTTGAGTGCGTATGCTAGTGGTGCTCCGCTTCCAGAGATTTCATATAAACAGGTAGTTGCTAGTCCTATCTTGCAAGTTTCGCAGGATTTACCTGAAGTTACAATTGAAAATAACCCTCAGACTCATAGTATTCCTGACAATGTTTCAATTGAAGGGGATAATACTGCTAGAGAACTTTCTATTCAAGAGGACACTATTGTTCGAGGTGTTGTCCCAAAGAATGAAGAGGTTCACTTCTGTCCATCAGGTGAAAATGATGTGCCATGGAGGGAAGATGTTTCAGAGACAATAAATCACTCTGAAGTAGAACAAAGTTCCGTTTCTCAAGTAATAACAAAAGAAACTGAGTCGAAGCAGGATGTCTTGTCTGTTCCTGAAAGTGTTTCTTCTTCGTTACCATCTGCAAAGGATGATTCGGCGAAGGATACTCATTCTCCAACTGATATTGATTTGCGTGAGGTTTGGAGTAAGATCTTAGGGTTACTTTCTCAGAAAAGTAGGACTGATGCACCATTTTTGGGTGATGTATATATTGACAATTACTCTGATGGGCAGCTCTATCTCTCTGTGCCGGGTGGTGGAACTTTTATTTATGAACAACTTGAGGACAAACATAGGAAGCAACGGATAGCTGAAAGTGCTGCAGAGATTCTTGGAAAGCAAGTTGATGTTCACCTTGTTCTTAGAGAAGCGATAAGTGGCAGTATTAATGAAGAGTATCACGACCAGAATAGTGGCCGTGCAGCTTATACTCAGGATAATTTTGTCTCTCCAGCGCAGAAAATGGCAGATGCTGGCCGTGAAAGAGGTGTAAAAGTTATTTTAGAGAATTTTGAAGGTAGTATAATCAATATAGAGGATGCTTAACAGATGCGTTTAATAGGTGAAGTAAAGAATCAAGATGATGGTATGCTTATAAGAGCATATTTGCTTCAAAATGGATTGGAATCTAAAGTTGAACTTGAACGGAGTGGTAGATGCTCTGTATGGGTTATAGATGAGGATAAGGTTGCTCTTGCTGTAGAGCTTTTTGAAAAATTTAACTCACAGAGTGATAAGAGCATATATAAAGAGGCCGTCTTTCATGCCAAGGTTATGGAGCAAGCAGCTAAGGCGTCTCAAGATAAGTATGAAAAGAATATGAGAAATCCCAAAGCAAGTTGGGGAGGACGTACTGGTGGTAATAGGGTAACATCAGTTCTTATTGGCATCTGTGTTGCTATTTGGGTCTTTGAAGCACTTAGTCCTGATTTGGTACAGTATGTTCAGGGGCTACTTATGATTGCCAACCCTTATCAGCCTGGGGTGTCACTATTTGATGAACTTATGAAGGGACAGTTCTGGCGTCCGTTTTCTCCAGCACTTCTACATGCCCCATTAATAAGTAATGGAACCTTTCAAGTGATGGGTATCATGCATATTTTATTCAATATGATGTGGTTGAGGCAACTTGGAGGAGTTATTGAATCTCGTCACGGCAGTAAGTATATGCTGATGATGTTTCTAGTTTTTTCTGCATTACCAAATATTTTTCAGTACTCTGCGATGGGGCCAGCGTTCTTAGGAATGAGCGGAGTGAATTATGCACTATTATGCTTCCTGTGGATAAGAGGTAGATTCGACCCTAGGTATGGTATGAGGCTCGATCCGGGTATTATCTGGTTTATGATGATCTGGTTTGTCTTTGGATTTATGGGAAACAGTACTGCAAACATGGTTCATTTAGGTGGTGTGCTTTGTGGTGTCTCATGGGGATATATATCTTCTAGGCATTGGAAGAAGTAGTTGGATATTTATTTGGAGCAGTATGTACTGTGACATATGGTTAGATTTGCAATTAAATATATTTGATAATTATTAAAATAGAGCGATAGATTTTTTAGAAAGGTTGGTTTTATGGATATTTCAAAACTGATGCAGCAGGCTCAGCAAATGGGTGAAAAGGTTAAAGAGCAGCAGGAAGAACTGAAAAAGAAAAGTTTTACCGGTAGTGCTGGTGGTGACATGATAAAGACCAAGGTCAACGGTGAAGGTACGCTTATTGACATTGAAATTGATAAGGTCGTAATCGACCCTGAAGACCCAGAAATGCTGTGTGATCTTATTATTGCTGCGGTAAATGATGCACAAAAAAAGGTGTCTCAGGCCAAGGTAGATGATTTACAAGGTCTCACTGGAGGGATGGATTTGTCTTCATTAGGCATAGATCTTGGAAGTATGTTTAAATAGATTAAATCTTAACATTGTTAGTAATTAATAATTTCTAGTCACGAAGGTATCAAAACCTATGATTGATTGGATTAATAAAAAAGGAAGTTATTATGGAATTTGCGCCGATTGAAAAGGTTCTGGAAGAGCTTAAAGCTGGTAAAATGGTCGTCCTTGTTGATGATGAAGATAGAGAAAATGAAGGTGATTTGGTGGCTGCTGGGTATAATGTCACACCTGAGACAGTAAACTTTATGGCTACTGAAGGAAGAGGCTGGCTATGTCTTGCACTTGATAGTGAGACTTGTGATAGGCTTCAATTACCTCAAATTACCCAGAAAAACGAGTCAAACTTTAGTACAGCATTTACTCTAACTATCGAAGCTAAAGAAGGAGTCACTACTGGAATTAGCGCTGAAGATAGAGCGCATACTATACGAGTGGCATCAAACCCAAAATCTGTGGCAGATGATCTGGTGAGACCTGGACATGTTCAACCAATTAGAGCTGTTGATGGTGGCGTTCTAAAACGTATGGGGCAGACTGAGGGTTCTGTGGATCTTTTAAAACTTGCTGGTCTACCACCTGCTGGGTTGATATGTGAAATAATGAATAAAGATGGTTCTATGGCTCGCGTCCCAGACCTCGAGGTTTTCTGCAAGAAACATGATATGCTACTATGTAGTGTTGAGCAGATTATTGAGTATCGCCGCAGAAATGAAAAACTTGTCGAATGTGTTGCTACTTCAAACATGCCTACAGAGTATGGTGATTTTAAGCTACATTGTTACAACTCAGAAATTGCAAACGAGACCCATGTTGCCTTGACTCTCGGAGATATAAAGCCGGGTGGTGAGCGCATAGATGAACCTGTACTCGTCAGGGTTCATAGCGAGTGTTTGACTGGAGATGTGTTTCATTCTTGTAGATGTGACTGTGGTGAACAGCTTGCCCGCGCTATGGCTATGGTTCAAGAAGCAGGTAAGGGTGTTATTGTTTACATGAAACAGGAGGGGCGTGGTATAGGCCTTGATAATAAACTAAAGGCCTATGAACTCCAAGACAGTGGGATGGATACTGTCGAAGCAAATGTTGCGCTGGGATTTGCTGCTGATCATAGAGATTATGGATTGGGAGCACAAATTCTTGTCGACCTTGGGGTTCATAAGATGAGACTGCTAACAAATAATCCTAAGAAGATTTCTGGTCTTTCTGCATATGAACTCGAAGTAGTGGAGAGAGTTCCGATAATTATGACTCCTAAAGTTCATAATGAGAGATACTTATCTACAAAGAAAACCCAACTTGGGCATATGTTGGAAGAAGATATATAGAGTATACCTCGGCTTTGGTATAAGAGAATTCATTTTGCTGATTATCGACGGTCATGATTCTATTATGCTTTATATATCAAGGTGTTGACAAAACCTTGTTTCCAGTCATAATTAGAAACTTATAGTAGAAAAATTTGAAAACTGTGGTGTCCTAGAGTCACCTCAGTTTTCTCTTACTAGCTTTTCTTTAGCTAGCCATTAAAAAAATAAATTGTTTTATTAATTAAATATATGGAGAAGATTACAATGGGAAAGGTTATTCAAGGGACTCTTTCTGCACAAGGAAAGAAGTTTGCAATTGTTGTTAGTCGTTTCAACAGCTTTATATGTGATAGGTTGGTTGAAGGGGCTCTTGACTGTCTTATAAGGCATGGGGCTGATGATAATGATATCGACATCATCAAGGTTCCTGGTGCTTTCGAACTACCTCAGACTGTTCAAAGAGTCTGTAAGGGTAATTATGACGGAGTTATTGCACTGGGTGCTATTATTCGTGGCGGTACTCCACACTTTGACTATGTTGCTGCTGAAGCATCCAAGGGTATTGCTCAAGTTGCAATGAATAGTGATAAGGCAGTGGCTTTTGGCGTGCTTACTTGTGACACTATTGAGCAGGCTATTGAAAGAGCTGGCACCAAGGCTGGAAACAACGGTACTAATGCTGCAATGACTGCTATTGAAATGGTCAACCTATACGGGGAGCTAAACTAGATGATGCGTCCTAGAAGTATGGCTAGAAGGTTGGCTCTACAATATTGCTTTATGTGTGATCTTAGTTGTGATGATGAACCTGTCGCTGTGATGGACTTCTTATTCGAGCATACTGATATAGATGAAGCAAGAAATTTTGCAAGCCATTTAATCGATCGAGTTCAGACTAAACGTGCTGATATTGATACTTTGATCGCAAGTTATGCGCAAAACTGGAGTGTTGAGCGCATGGCTGGTGTCGATAGAAATGTACTGAGAGTCGCTTGTGCAGAATTATTGGAGAAGAATACTCCTAAAAAAGTCATTATTAATGAGGCTGTATCACTCGCGAAAAACTTTGGGGCTAAAGACTCTGGTAAATTTGTAAATGGAATACTTGACAGAGTTGCTAGTGGGATTGATTACCCTGAGGGAGAGTAGATATTGGCTGCAGGAAATAGTAGTGGGAAGAAGGTCGATCTACATACGCATAGCAATTATTCTGATGGAGTACTCAGTCCTGAAAAACTACTTGAAGAAGCTCAATGGAACGGTCTTTCTGCTATAGCTCTAACCGATCATGATAATGTTGATGGAATAGATAGAGCTAGAAAAGCTGGAAAAGATAGAGGTATTGAGGTTATTAGTGGAGTTGAACTCTCTTGTGAGTACCAAGGACTTGAAGCACACATAATTGGGTTGATGATCGAGCCGGATGATAATATCAGAGTAGAGCTAAAAAGGATGCAGCAAAATCGTGAAGAGAGAATGGAGCGTATGGTTAGGAAACTTCAACTCCTCGGAATCAAGATCTCTTATGATGAGTTACCTGTTGAAGACGGGATGTCAATTGGAAGACCGCATTTAGCTAGATTATTGATGGAAAAACATGTTTGCTCTACTATCGGTGAAGCGTTTGAAAAGTATATCGGTGATACTGGTGTTGCCTATGTCCCTAAAGATAGGTGGACTATACCTCAAGGTATAGATATGATCAGGGCTGCAAAAGGAGTGAGTATTCTTGCTCATCCAGGGCCTAGTTCTATGCTTGATAATTTGGAGTTCTACCTAGAGCTAGGGGTGCAGGGTATTGAAGTATTTTACCCTCAGCACTCACCTGATGTCGAGAGGAAGTTGCTCAAGTTTTGTACTGAGAATAGTCTAGTGGTAACTGGTGGGAGTGACTTTCATTCGAATAAGGGAGGACCTAATCTCGGGATGCCTTTTGTCCCATATAAAGTACTTGATTCATTACGAAAACGAAAGGAAGAATTGTGGCCGGATTTTTAAGTAAATTAAAGAATGGTCTGAAAAAGACTGCTTCTGTTTTTACCCCTGTTAATAACCTTATAAAAGGTAGCAGGGTGATAGATGGTGCTTTCTGGGATGATTTGGAAGAATCGTTGATTACATCGGATGTTGGGCCGGTTGTTTCTATCGAAATGGTTGAAAAATTGCGTCTAATGCATAAAGACGGTGCAATTACCAATGCGAATGAGGTCTTGGCTGCACTGAGGAAACTCCTTGTAATGGGTATTCCTGCGCTTCATGAAATGAAACTTGGTAAGAATGAAGATGGGCCTACTGTGATTCTAATGGTTGGAGTAAACGGCACTGGAAAGACAACGAGCACGGCTAAAATTGCTAGATTTATTGTTGATCGTGATAAAACAGTGTTACTTGCTGCTGCTGATACATTTAGAGCTGCTGCTGGTGAGCAGCTTGATATTTGGGCAAATAGGGTAGGAGTCGATATTGTAAAACATGCCGATGGGGCAGACCCCGCAGCCGTAGTATTTGATGCTTGTGAAGCAGCTATCGCAAGAAATATCGATTATGTTATCGTAGATACTGCCGGAAGAATACATACTAAAGATAATCTAATGAAGCAGCTTGATAAAATCTATAAGGTTGCTGGTAGAAAGATTCCTGGCGCTCCTCATGAGGTCCTTCTTGTGCTAGATGCAACTACTGGTCAGAATGCTTTGTCTCAAGCTCAGAAGTTTACTGATGGGGTCGGTGTGACAGGACTTGTCTTGACCAAACTTGACGGAACAGCAAAGGGTGGTATCGCCCTTGCAATAAACAGGCAGATCAGACTCCCTATTAAGTTCATTGGTACTGGTGAAAAAGAGCATGATCTTGCGCAATTTGATCCTGAAGAGTATTGTGAAGCGTTATTTGAAGATATTCAAGAAGATTAGACTTTCAAGATTTGTAACATAATGCATAAATGGACAAGTAATTACTTGTCCATTTATGTTATAATGGTAGTAGTTATAGGATATATGCTCTCCTTTAAATTAATAAATAATTTTACGGTTGAAGTTGATATGCTAAAATATGTATAATATTATTGTATAGAGAAGGAGATTTTGTCGATATAGATAGATTCTAGTAGAGTCTACCTTCTTTGGTATGTATTGAGGATGGGTGATGTATCTAAATTGTGAAGCGGTAGTGCTTAGGAAGTATCGCTATAGTGAGACTAGTTACATTCTTCACCTCTTCACGAAGGAGTATGGTAGAGTCAATGCTTTGGCTAAGGGTGCTAGAAGAAATAGTAGCCCTATGAACGGACATTTTGATCTATACAACTTAGAAGAGGTTACTCTGTTTAGAAACAAGCGTAGTGACCTTGATCTGGCAACAGGAGCAAACCTACTCGTTGAATATGTTGAGCTACGACGGTCACCGCTATTTTACTCCTGCGCTGCAGTCATTAGTGAGATTGTTTTAAAGAGTTGTATGTTGTACGATAAGCATGCGCTTGCATTTGAGGGACTGATTTCATTGCTTAGCAAGAGTAGCGAGTTAAAGGCAAAGCCTGTCTCGATACTTGTGAAGACTCTATGGCTTGTGCTAAGAGATCTCGGTCTTGAACCTCAACTTTCTACTTGTTTGGTGTGTGGAGAGTCCGAAATGGATTCTTTTGTGTTGAGCCCCAAACATGGAGGATCTGTTTGTAAGAAGTGTAATACTGAAGGTGGGCGGACTATTCTCAGAGCTGGAGATCTTGCTGGACTGAGGTATATGGCTGGAAGTATCTCAAACTATGCTGTGTCGTTCACAAATTTTGCAGTGGTCAAGGCGCTAGAAGATTATGTCTGTTATGTATTGAGTACCAGCATTAGTTCTTTTGGAATATTTAGAAGTCTAATTAAAAATTATAGTGTTAAGGCGTGATTTTTGATATAATTTTACTGCCTAAGCCATATATAATTGATGAGAGGTTTGTTGGATTGATTATCATTAATAAAAGTATCTTGAATGTTGCTTTATGCGTAGGTATGCTCTCAGGTGCAATCCTACTTGGAGGATATTTGCACGCCGATGAAGGAAATGTTCGTAAAGTACAAGAACCATCCAAGGAACATATCTATCTCAGTGCAAAGAGGTTGGAATTAGCTCAGGGCGGGAATAAACTTGAAGATGCAAAAGCTATCTACCGAATGGCTATACACAATGGAGCCACAGGGTATGAGTTGGAAGAAGCATACATGGGGTTGGCAAGGTGTGAGTATCGCCAAAGTAACTATTGGGCTGCTTTCAGTGCTATAGAGAATAGTTTTCCAAAGAGTTTTGATAATGCCGCAGTAGAGTTAAGGATAAAAATGGAACTTGATCTAGCTGGGAGACTTGCTAGAACTGGAGATAGAGAAGCTACTGGTGCTCCATTCAAAAAAGATGCAAATGGGCAGATGCTTCCAGATAGAATTTCAGGATTAGAAGCTGCTGCTGAAATATATAAGGCTGTGACATATAACGATCCTAAAGGACCGTATGCTCCTAGAGGTCTATTGATGAGCGCTAGGTGCTATAAGGAAATTGGCCGGTATCTTGAAGCAGAAATAGAGTATAGGCATCTTGTAGAGACATTTCCAAATTCTAAAGAGAGTCAGAAAGCTCAAGCTGAACTAGTAGAGGTCTTGGCTAAAAAGAGTGAGTCTGCAGATAAAGGTTTAGAAGGAGAGGTTCAAGATGAGGTGCTAAGCAGAATGTTGCAGGCAAAAACTGTTGCAAAAGATTCTCCTGAGTTAAAAGAAAGTGTTGATAGGGCAAAGGATGCTATCGCTGAAACTCAGTCAAAAGCTATGCTTGAAAAGGCAGATTTTTATATTCAGCGCGGTAATAAGAAATCTCGTGAAGCTGCGAAGTTTGTCTTAGAAGATATAATAAAGAAGTACCCGCAGACAGAAGCAGCAAAGAGTGCTGTGGAAAAATTAGAAAAAATTAAATAATCAACGGAGTTGGATTGAATGGAAATTAAATTGATGTCGAATTGTCTAAGTTCATTAAAGAAGAGAAGTGTGGTCTCTTTTATTTGTACATCGCTTACAATGTTGCTACTTATTAGTAACACTGCTTTTGCTGCAGCTGACTGGGAGTGGAGTCAAGATAAAGGTTGGGCGCAGAGTAGTGGTAGAGCACTACCAAATCCTGCAGAGCAGCTCAAATATGCATACAAGCTAGAAAAAGAAGGGCGTTTTCTAAATGCTTCTAAGCAGTACTTTTTGCTTCTTAAAGCTTTCCCAGATAGTGATGAGGCTGGGGTTGGGTTACAACGACTTGCTAATTGTCTATTCATGATGGAGAACTATTATGACGCTTATAAAGCTCTTGAGCAGGTTATAAAGAGCTATCCTTTCTCTGCTGAAAAGAGCGATCTTATAAAGATTGAATTTTTGATAGGAAGAAAATTTCAGGCTGGGGCAAGGGTAAATTTGCTTGACGATATGGAAGATCCTGCTGTTGGTAAGAGAGCGGCTATTGAAATATTTGAATCAGTAGTGGCTAATGATTCCGTTGGGCCGTATGCAGGTGCGTCTCTCCTTGCAATTGCTAGTTGCTACAAAGATCTAGATGAACCAGCAAGAGGTATTGTTTATGCTGATAGAGTATTGACAGAGTTCAGCATGAGCCCAGACCTCGTTGCTAAAGCTCGTATAATTAAGAAGACTATGGAAGTAATGCTAGGCAATGCTGATATCAACTCTGTAAGAGTTGCCGTAAATGAAGCAAAAAAAGCAGCGGCTGAGGATGGTGGTGAAGAAGGTGATGCTGATTTTGCACCTGTTGATGATTACGATTCTGAAATTCGTGAATTAGAGGAAATACAAGCTAAGAAGCTCTGGGATTCCGCTGAGTACTATAGGAAGAGGGGAACAAGAGATAGTACGATTGCATATAAATTCTCTCTTGAGCAGATTATGGTGAGGTTTCCAAATACCTCCTATGCAAGTAAAGCAAGAAGAATTATTGGAGATGTGAAAATTGCCGAAAAGAAAGAGTCTTCGGGTAAATTTAATATTCCATTTATAACAAAGAAGCCGCCAACATTTGTTGCAGCATCGAATAGTGAAGATTATGTGCATTCTGATGATGTGCCAGTACCTGGTATTGATTCTGATATACCTGATGAAGACTTGGTCGCAGCTGTAGCTCTGCCGAAGGGTAACTCTGAAGTACCAATGGGAGCAGACTATGCTACCCCAAAAACTAAAAATCAAAATGCTGATATTATTGATTCTCAAGAAGGTGGTTTTGATGAGTTTGATACAGAAGAAGATATAAGTCAATCTGTAAGTGCTGAGGATGATTTTGAGACTCCTCCTATACCTAGAAGTAATGGAGAGATTGTTGAAGAGGTAGAAGTTGAAACTAAGGTTGAATCCAAACCTGTGCCGGTTGCAAGTAACGGACCGATTGCTCCTGTTGGTGCTGGTTCAACTGCCGTGCCGCTTGGAGCTGTTGCAATGCCAAGAACTCAGCCGCAATATGCTTCTGCTCCAGTTTATGAGGAGCAACTGTCTGGAAGTGGTTATCAAGATGATCCATTTGGTGCTTCTCCAACTTCACCAGTTTACGACACGGCTCCTGAAAGTATAAAAACTCAGACTTCCGCTTCGGCAATACCAATGTCGATGAGAAGAGACACAAGTATTGTAGAAAAAGCTCAGAGTAAGGCAAGGGTAAAGGCTAATGAGACTGCAGCGGATAGTAATGATTGGAGTTTTTCTGAAGAATTTTAATACAAAGTAACTTTGAGTTTTTTTGCCGAGGTTTTATATTGTTATCTTTAAACTTGTGCTTTGTTACAATATGAGATAAAATATATTTGAATGTTGTTTATTATTTTTCTAATTTGCTGGAGTTACAATGCGCTCAACTATTCTTATTATTACATTCTTTGCACTTACGCTCACACTTGTAAGTTGTGCATACACAACTCAGTCTGCTTTGCCTGAAAATATTAAGACTATTGAGGTGTCAACGTTTGGTAATACTACATATTATAATGAGTTAGAGGGAACATTAACTCGTGAGATTATCAAAGCGATAAACCTCTCTCCACGATTAAAAGTTGTTAATAAAGATGCAGATGCTATTTTATCAGGTAGTATTTTCAAGGTAACAAATACTGGTTCTACCTTCGATTCAACCTACCAACCAAGGACTATGTCAATTATTGTCTCGGCTAATTTTTCACTTTACGACAATTCTGAGGGTTATTTTATAATTAATAACAGGTCGGTAAGTAGTAATAGAGACAGCACAACTGCAGGAAAGTATGATGTAGCTAAGAATGAGGTCTATATTAGTGCCGAAGAAAAATCTATTGCTGAACTCGCTCAGGTTATTGTCAGATCTATGGTTACTAACTGGTAAACCATTTGGGCAAGGTACAACTATAATATAGAAAAGACCTAATACGTTTTATCGTAGTAGGTCTTTTTTGTTAATCAATTAGTATTAGGAATTCTTTAGCCTAGAAAACCAGTTAGTGGACTAGAGGCTTCAGCGTGATTTTTTACACTTGCTGGTCCTGAATGGAAGGCCATACGTCCTGCTTGGACAGCTAGCTTGAATGCTATTGAAATTTGAACAGGGTCACAAGCGACTGCAAGCGCAGTATTTACTAGTACCGCGTCAGCACCCATCTCCATAGCATCAGCTGCATGACTAGGAAGTCCAAGACCTGCGTCAACAACAACGGGAACTTTAGCTTGTTCTATGATGATTTCAATATTTGCTCTCGTCTGTATACCTCTATTGCTACCGATTGGGCTACCTAAAGGCATAACTGTTGCCGCTCCTGCATCCTGAAGGTGTAAGGCAAGAATAGGGTCAGCATTGATATAAGGCAAAACGATAAACCCTTCTTTTACAAGCTTTTTTGTTGCCTTTAGCGTTTCAATTGGATCTGGAAGGAGGTAGTATGGATCTGGGGTGACTTCTAGTTTGATCCAGTCTATACCACTCGCTTCACGTGAAAGCATTGCTACGCGTATAGCTTCTTCTGCGTCTCTAGCTCCAGAGGTATTCGGTAGTAATTGGCACTTGTTAGTATCAATCTTTTCGAGCATATCGTCGCCGGGGTTTGAAATATCTACTCGTCTTAGTGCTACTGTTACCATTTCACTCTCTGATGCTTGTATTGCTTCACGCATTACTTCAGAAGAGCTAAATTTTCCTGTTCCTACAAATAAGCGGGACGAAAACTCTCTTCCTGCTATGGTTAGTATATCGTTATTCATCAATCTTCCTGTACTACAGTGTAAAAATAATAATTTCTAATCAAATCTCTATGCCAAGTATTGCATATTTTTATCCGCCACCAACAAACTTAACAAGTTCGATCTTCATTCCGTCATTTAGTGCTGTTTGAGAAAATTTTTCCTTACGGACAATACTGCCGTCAACCTCAGCCACAATTGATACATTATCAAGGCTCAAACTTGAAATAAGGTTTGAAAGTAGGGCTGGAAAATTTTCAGGTAAATATTCTTGGTCTTTTCCGTTTACTATTAGTTTTGGCACTTTACTCTCTTCTTTTGTCTTATCTATCTATAATTCATATAACTTAAAACATACTATATGATCTCGTCAAGACTTGAAAAACCAGCAGGAGTCTCGGTATAGTACGGCTCTGCATACTCTGAACCTATCATACTACCGTAGTATCTCATACGTGTTTCAAGTTCGTCGAAGATCGCTTTGTTGGGCTCGTGCCATATAAACTGACTCTTATAACAACTAACCGCTTCAAGCTTCTTCTCAAAATCTTTCTTCTTTAATCTAAGAAGTATATTAGGATTATATATAGTTTTAAGATGGTAACAAGGGTATTTTAAGATTCTTCCAGTGCGCCATGGCTCAAAAGGTAGCTCAATCTTATGAATTCTAGCAAGAAGTACAGCTCCCTTGGTAATCTGATAAGTGGCACTATGGTCTGGGTGTGCGTCCAACTCTAGATGAGTAATAATTCTTTCCGGGCGGAATCTGCGGATTTCTGTAGCAAGCTTTGCTCTTGCTTCGACTGTATCCATTAGTACGCGATTGGGCTCTTCTAGACAGACTCTCTCTGTAAGTCCGAGTACCTTTGAGGCTGCGATACTCTCCTTTGTACGGATATCTCTATTACCCATAGGGGTAAGCTCTCCATCTGTTATGTCTATGCCCAATACTTCAACGCCAGAGTTAATAAGCTGATAAATCATTCCACCAGCACCCAACTCAATATCATCAGGGTGTGCACCCACGAACATTACTCTTTCCATTACTCAACCTGATCCTCTACGCTGTTTTGCTCGACAACTTCCATTATTTCAACACCATTGGTATGCTTGACAACACCGAAGGGCCTGGAGCTCATTACAATTATGTTATCACCAGCCTTGGCGTGCTTGTTTTCAATAAAATACTTTGAGGCAAGTTTTCGTATATCACCATTACTATGAATATTACCGTTGTAAATCGGCTCAACTCCCCAGAAGAGGCGCATCTGTCTTGCAATCTCTCTGTTATTGGTAAATGCAATTATAGGTGCAAATGGACGGCTTTTCGATAGGTATAGAGCTGTACGTCCAGAAAAAGTATAGGTTACTATCCCTTTTGCACCAAGTTCATCACACATTCTGTAGGCTGCATCACTAGTAGCCTCGCCATATGGGTGGTTTAATTTATTTCTTCTCCAGTTCCAGTTGTCATGATTCTTTTTGAGACCTTTCTCTGTCTCAACTGCTATTTTACACATCATTTCTACAGCCTCAACTGGGTAGCTTCCCGCTGCTGACTCTCCAGACAACATAACAGCGTCTGTTCCTTGAATTATTGCTACTGATACATCGGTTACTTCTGCTCTAGTAGGAACCGGATTATTTATCATAGATTCTAGCATTTGGGTAGCTGTTATTACAATCTTGTCAGCAGAGTTTGCTTTAATTATAAGCTCTCTCTGGATTGCTGGTAATTGTTCTACAGGTAGCTCTACTCCAAGATCACCTCTTGCAACCATAATACCATCTGCTGCTTCAATTAGTGCATCGATATTTTCCAGTGCTTCTGGTTTTTCAATTTTAGCTATAATTTTCGGCTTATGGGTATGTTTTGCAATCATTTCTTTTACTGGATCAAGGTCTGAAGCCCGACGAACAAACGATAAACCAACAAAGTCTACACCCATATCTAGTCCAGCAGCTAGGTCTTCAAGATCTTTTTCAGTAACAGATGGGGTTGAGAGCTTCATACCAGGAAGATTCATTCCTTTGTGACTTCGAAGTTGACCACCATGTAATACTTTGCAACGGACATCACTTCCTTCTATAGCAATAACTGATAGTTCTAGTAAACCGTCATTAAGTAGAATTTTGTCTCCTACTTCTGCATCAATTGCCAGAGGCTTGTATGAGCAGGAAAACCTTTGTGATGTGCCTAATACATCATTTGAACAGATAACGGTCTCTTGTCCGTCTGTAAGAAATATAAGATCCTGAGTCATATCACCAACTCGTATCTTTGGACCGCATAAATCTTGAAGTATTCCAACGGGTCTATTGAGTTCAAGACATAAACTTCGAACTGTTTCTACCGCTGCTCTGTGTGATTCATGTGTGCCGTGTGAGAAGTTTAGTCTAAAGACATCTACGCCCGCTTGAATTAGTTTTTTTAGAATTTCTTCATCAAAAGATGCAGGACCAAGTGTCGCTATAACTCTTGTTAATCTCATATTTGTTTTCTCCGGTAAGGTTATTTCGGATACACCTCTTATACAAGAGTGAAGTTGTATCCATATATTTAAAGATAGGGCTTTTGGATGTGGTTGTCAAAGCGTTTTTTCTGAATATTCTAAACAAAAAACTTCACCTGTTACTTCCTTGAGCTTTGCTGCTTCACAAAGCGCTACTCCTACGACCCATAGTGGCTCAGTACCTGCGTATAAAATTGGTATTTGAGATCTTATATGGATCGGTATATGGTGGTTTTTTAAGAGTTTAGATAATTTTTGACTTCCTTTTAAGCCAATTTGGGTTATGTTTATTTGTTCAGAGGAATTTGTAATTCTCAATAAAGTATCGGCATAAGATATTGGAATATACTCTATTTTTGGGTTTTCAGTGTCAGGTATGAACCCTGATAAGTGGGTTCGTTTTATCTTAACTGAAAAATTATCTGAGATGAACTTAAAATTATCAGCAAGCGCTTCATAATAATAGTTGTTTTTTGTTATATACTTATTAAAAAGATAGTACCATTCATGATATTCACTAATATGGATATCATTAGCGATGTCTGTTCCGCGTATTTTTTCAGAAATAAGGTCTTTCAGCGATGAATACGCCCTTTTGGGAAGTAGAAAGGTAGGGTCAATTTTGGAACATAGATTTTCTACAAGTCGAAAAAATGCAGCTTCGCTTACTTCTTGAGCGGATTTTTTCTCAATTTTAATTGCTATTTTTGTAGAGGAAAATAGTATATTTTCAATTTCTTTTTCAATTTCTTTTTCAACTCTCTTAGAGATATTTGATAATGTATTTAGCTTTGACTCAGCTTTTGGGTCAATTACTTTGAGGGCTGGGATAATAATATTTCTAAGTAGATTCCTAGTATAGTCAATACAGGTGTTACTCTTGTCCTCACGCCACTCAAGGCCTCTGCTAAGGGCATACTCTGTAATACTGGATTTTGAGTGCTTTAGGAGTGGTCTGAATACTTGGAGTTGTCTTGATGAAAGAGCGGGGTGCATTGGCAACGGTACATTATTTTTAATGCCTTGTAACCCTCGCATACCGCTTCCACGTAGTAGGCGCATAAGAACTGTTTCGACTTGGTCACCTTGGTGGTGTGCAAGTAGAACTGCCGGGGATTTTAGCTGTTTTTGGTTGCAGAGTTCGTAGAATAGTTTGTGTCGCTCGATTCTGGCGGCCTCTTCGAAATTTTCTTGG
Source organism: Planctomycetota bacterium (assembly GCA_965140405.1). Taxonomy (GTDB): domain Bacteria; phylum Planctomycetota; class SZUA-567; order SZUA-567; family SZUA-567. The sequence continues at coordinate 2,365,357 of OZ223208.1, read as the reverse complement.
TTCTCTTGAGCGATTTTTCTAACATCTATTTGTTTTGTATAGATTGGTAACTTATGACGTTCGCATAATTTTTTGCATAGTATTTCATCATTATCTGAATCCTTGCCTCGGGTTTGATGATTTAAGTGGACAGGATATAGATTGTGTTTTACAGGATGCTCAGATAGATATCTTAGGCATAGATCTAATAGTACTACAGAGTCAACGCCACCAGAAAGTCCAATAATCCAGTCGGTGTATTGTGTTGGGAATATAATTTTTGAGTGCTTAATCTCAATATTGCTCATTCAAGCTCACATTGTTGCAGTTCGGAAAAACTAAATATCTGAGGTTACTGTTTATTAGGAATATTAGCGTTCTACATGGGTTAATAATAAACCGCCAACAATAAAATAGATAAATGTAGCTCCTTGAGCAGCAATAAAAGGTGGAATTGTTCCAGCTTCTCCGAGTGTGAAGAATGTAGAACGTAGCATGAAGAATATTGCACAGCAGACTACACCTATTATTGAATTTGTAATATAGCTCACTTCTTGCCCTGACGATGATATTCGGAGTATAACAGACAATGTAACTAGTAACATTGCTAGAGGAAGAAATGGTTCGCTTAGACGATTATTGATTTCAAGTTGGACTTCAAGGTCGGATTTAAGACGCATTAGATCATCCCAAGTCATAACCATCTCTGTAAGTACTTGACGTTCTAGCATAGCCTGAGTTACTAGGGTTGGGAGTGACTCATCCCAATCTTTTATAATCCTGTTATTATTCATCTGGATTAGAATTGAGGCACCGTCCTCTGCTGTCCACTTGTTGAAGTGCTCGTCATCGGGATTGGACACATCAATATATGGTTGAAGTGATGCACGCTTTGCACGGTATGCGTAGAATATATTTCTGCCTGCAAGGAAATCATCCTTCTGTCGTACTTCTATACGAATATTGTATGCTTGACCACTTTCACCATCATAATGCCCCATCTCAATGAATTGTATTGCGTCGCCATCATTGAGAACAATCTTTAGGGGAATCGTCTCTGCTGGACGTAGACGGTTATTTACAACAAAGCTCTTTCTTAGTAAATTTGGAACATACATATCTCTTGTAAGTGAAAAGAGTGTGGCAATAATAAGAGCAACGATAAGTATTGGCATTAGCATGCGCTGTAGTGATATTCCTGACGCCCGTAGAACCGTCAACTCTCTATTTATTGCAGCGTTGGTGATTGCAATAATTGCTGCTGCTACTGGCAGAGCTGAGAACATGTGTTGGATCACTAGAGATGGAGCATAAGCAGAGTAATGCTTGAAAAGTATCCAAGCCATCTGCAGTGTAGTTTTATCATGAATATTTGCATATTTATAAAATTCATCAAAATTTTCTAGTAAATCAATAAGAAGTACTAAGCCTAGAACAAGGACAATACAGGCGAAGAAAATTTTAAGGTAGTTTATGGCTAGAAATTTATCGAATGTAGGCAAATAAATCGGGCTAAACATTCTTTTAAGCTTACTGTTTTCTGGTCTTGGTGTAAAGTTTTCTGGTGACATATTATATTAATAACCTTGTGGTTAGTACAAATTATAAAATATTGAGATTGGAAGACCCAACCTCATATTGATAAAGTCCATTTAGAATTTAGATTATAAGAAATATTATCTCTATTGCAACGATTGATTATGACTATAATAATATTATAATATCTTTATTATCGTATTTATAAACGAAGGTGATATTCATTGAAAGTAATTAATAAACTGCTAGTACCTAAAAATTGCATATATCTAATTTGGATTCTATCACTAGCTTATGTGATAATAGGACCGTGGTGGGTAGGCAATACTCCGTATATTGAAGAGGATTATTATAATAATACTGTAAAAATCCTAGAGAATTCGAAAGTATTAGAGAGTAGTGGGGAACTATATGTCGGATATGCTCAAAATGAGATAGTCGCTTCTGTAGGGCAACCTATTATGGGTTATACTGACAGGAAGCCTCTTGATAGTGAGGGCGTTCTAAATCCCAGTTTTAGTAAGAGTCTGACGGTCAGGGTTGGTGACAAAGCTGTGTCTATAGTAGCAGTAGATGTCATGTTACTTATGGGAGATATTATAGACGATGTTTACATGGAGACAGGGTTAAGTCAAGATGAAATATTTTTCACAGCTACTCATACTCATTCTGGTGTTGGTGGCTGGTTTAAGCATCCTGTGTTTGAATTCTTTTATGGTAAATACAATAAGGTGTATTATGATAATTTGAAACGAGCTATTGTTCAGTCGATTCTTGATTCAAGAAAGAACTTTGTCAGAGCAAAGGTAAAGTACGATAAAGTAGACGCTGGTGAATGGCTTGAAAACAGAATCTATAAAGATATTCCTGCTCCTGAGGGGGCGGGGTTTCACGGAGTAAATCCATACCTTACTGCTCTTAGTTTTGTTGATTATGATGATCCAAGCAATATTTTATACATATTGACTACTTATGCAGCTCACGCTACTGTTGTACGTAAGAATGTACACAAATTTTCGACTGACTACCCTGGAGAGCTATGCGCAAAGCTTAAAGAGTTGACTAGTGCTAAGGCAGTATTATTCGCTGCAGGTTCTGTTGGTGATGCGAGGTCTACTGTACTCAATATTGCTGGTGCTCAGAAGCTCGGTGCGGCCTTGGCTGGCAAGATAGCTCCTGTGATAAAAAGTGGCAAAGCGATAGATGTAACAAATATGACGAGTCTAAACCTTCCAATTGAGATGCCTGAAGCGAGGTTTGCGTTTGCGGGGCCAAAGTGGAGTGTGTTGCCGATACTAGCGAGTTGGCTATTTGATACCCCGATTCATTTGTCTTATTTACAAATTGGTGAGTTTGTTATTGTAGGAATGCCTATGGATATTGCTGGAGAATTGACAGCAGAGTTGCAGAGTGCAAAACCTATATTAATGACAAGTTTTAATGGTAGTTGGAAAGGGTATGCAACTAAAGAGGATACATATTTGCATAGAGATACTTATTCAACTCGAGATATGGGGCTTGCTGGTGCACAGGCGGGTGAGTATTTAGTTGATATTGCAATGAAAACTTATGAAAAAGTGAATAGATAGAGGATATATAATGGCAAAAGCTCCTAGAGGTATGAGATTACATATTGGAATATTTGGTAGAAGAAACGTTGGTAAGTCTAGTTTACTCAATGCGATAACGAAACAAAAGGTATCTATAGTTTCAGACATCGCTGGGACGACTACCGACCCTGTTGAAAAGCCCATTGAGTTACTGCCGCTCGGGCCGGTTCTCTTTATTGATACTGCTGGTTTGGATGATGAAGGAAAACTTGGTGAGCTTCGTAATGATAGAACAAAAGCAACCTTTGATAGGGTTGACCTAGCAATACTTGTCGCTGAAGGTGATATTTGGGATGAATATGAGAGGTTTATCATATCTGAGATCAACAAGCGAGATGTTCCTCTTCTTGTGGTATTTAATAAGTCAGATATAATCGAAGTTTCTGCAAATATACAAGGTGAGCTTGGTGCGGGCGAGATTGAATATATTAGGGTTTCTGCAGAATCTGGTGATAATGTTTCAGAGGTGAGAAGAGCATTGCTCCGTCTGGCTCCTGATGAATTTGTCAATACGCCTGCTATCCTTGGTGACCTGGTGCCAGCTGGTGAAATGACAGTCTTTGTTGTGCCTATTGATAAAGAAGCTCCCAAAGGCAGGTTGATCTTACCACAGGTAATGGCTATTAGAGATATTCTTGATAATGATAGTTACTGCATGGTTGTCAAAGAACGTGAGCTTAGGGATGCTCTTTCGAGGTTGACCGTGCCACCAAAACTTGTTGTAACCGACTCACAAGCTTTTCTTAAAGTTGCTGCTGATACTCCAGCTGATGTGCCGTTGACAAGTTTTTCTATACTTTTTGCAAGGTTCAAGGGGGATTTGAATATTCAAGTTGCTGGGACAATGGCGATTGAAACACTAGAGCCGGGTGACAAAGTGCTTATTGCGGAATCGTGTTCACACCATCCCATCGGTGAGGATATTGGTAGGGTTAAAATTCCGAGATGGTTGACTCAGTATGTTGGTGGTGAGTTACAGTTTGATCATGTTCAAGGTCATGATTTTGAGCAGGATTTATCAGAGTATAAGCTTGTGATTCACTGTGGGGCATGTATGACCAATCGCAGAGAGGTGTTGAATAGAATCCTAAAATGCCAAGAACAATGTGTACCTGTTACAAACTATGGACTGACAATAGCATATAGCCTTGGTATTTTTGAGAGAGCTTTGGAACCATTTCCAGCGGCTCTTGATATATATAATAGTATGCTTTAGGATCTATTTTCTCGGTTTTTTGTAATGATTAAGGGTTGAAGCAAACTTCCTAAAAGAGCTATTGTTAAAAATTGTTGTTGAGTGAGAGTTTATAGTAAAAGTGATGTTTTATAAGCTAAATCGGGAATTTTTTTAATAAAAGTTGTTTTTATAAATTGTTATTATATCAACTGTTGTGTTTATTTTAATGAATAATTGATACAATTTAGAATAATAATATTGATTAATGCTTTTTTTTGATATACATTCCAATTCAAATAAGGTATACTCGAAATTAGCTGATATTTTGTGCTTGATAATATCTAGCTTTGATCTTATGACAATATATACTTGGTTTTAGTTGTTTGAAACATAACAATAAAATCAAATTGAAAATTCGAAACTTTTAAGTCATACTACATGTACTAATGAGTACATATTTCGACTTTAGTAAAAAGAGAATTTTGTCTATTATTGAATAATTATCATAGGTCGGTTTTGTGTGTTTTGGTGAAACAATAAGGAATTTCTATTATGCGTATCGCAATGTTTTCGTGGGAGTCTCTACATTCAATTTTTATGGGTGGTCTTGGTGTACATGTTACTGAACTAGCTGCAGGTCTAGAGAGACGTGGGCATGAAGTACATGTTATAACCAGACGTAAAGAAGATCTTGATGCCTACAGCCTTGTTGATGGAGTACATTATCATAGAGTAGATCACGATGTTGTTGAAGATGATTTTCTTGTAACTATGCAGAAGATGTGTGATGCGATGGCTGATAAATTCTCAGACATCACATCTATGGTTGGTCATTTTGATCTTATTCACGCTCATGACTGGCTCACTGGTAATGCAATGAAGTTGACTATGCAGAGATACGGTATCAAAGCTCTCTTCTCAATGCATTCAACAGAGTATGGAAGAGATGGAAATGTCTTTTTTGATGGATTTGCTAAAGAAATACGTGATGCTGAAGCTGAAGCATGCTTTCACGCTGATCAGATTATCTGTGTGAGTGGATATTTGGCTGATGAAGTTGAGAAGATTTATGCTGTTCCTCATGAAAAAGTTCATGTTGTACCGAATGGAGTGAACTTTAATGCTTTCGACGGTTTTGTTGATTCTGCTGCTATTAAAGCTGAATATGGAATTGCAGCGATGGCTCCAACGGTCTTTTCTGCTGGAAGGATGAGTCTTCAAAAGGGTATGGATATGCTGGTTGAAGCTATTCCAATGGTTCTGGCTTCATATCCTGAGACAAAGTTTGTTATTTCTGGATCAGGTCCTGAAAAAGAAAAGATTGTTAATATCGCAAATGACCTAGGACTTAATAATTCTATTGTCTTCCTTGATACGCTACCAAGAAATAAGTATATTGACCTTATGAGGGCGGTGGATGTTGTTGCTGTCCCTAGTAGAAACGAGCCGTTTGGGATTGTAATACTTGAGGCATGGGCTGCTGGTAAGCCTGTTGTTGCTACGACTGCTGGTGGACCAAGAGAGTTTGTTTGGCATAATATAAATGGCTTCCTTGTTGATCCTAATCCTGGTGGTATTGCTCATGGACTTGGCTCTATGCTTGCTGATCATGAGCATTGTAGGTCGCTTGGTGCTAATGGACGTAAAGCATGTGAAGATATGTTCAACTGGGATAACGTTGCATCTTACACAGAAGGCGTATATCAATATATGGTAGATAACTCTTTTGCTGACTAATATATTAGTAATAATGCTTATTGGTTTATATAAGCAGTGGCGACCTCTTGGTCGCCACTGCTTTTTTACACTAATTTTAAAGATAATTGTAATAGCAAAAAATATGAAAAATGCTATAATTTAGTGTACAAAAATGAGGGTATGACTGTAACTATTCGATAAAGGGCTGATGATGAATAATGATGCAAATTTAGAGATCAAACAATCACAACAACAATTCGCTGTTGGAAAAGATAGAATGCCGTTAACTGTTACAAGTTATTATGATGAAGAGGGTGTCTGTCTAATATTTTCAATGCCTGAAAAGAAAAAGTGTATCTTACATTGGGGAATGTTGAAAGAGAACGGCGGTAACTGGATTGCCGCTCCTAAGGATGTCTGGGCTGAAGGTAGTGAGAAGTTTGATGACCTTTCGGTACGTACACCTTTCAGAAGCGAAGGTGGTGCTTCGGTAATCAAGTTTAAATTGCTAAAGCCTTTGGAATGGAGAGCTATTGAGTTTGTACTCTTTTACCCGGAAGAGGATAGATACGAAAAGAATGGAAGGTATAATTATTCACTCAGTCTGACCTATACAGAAAAATCAGGAGTTCTACCAGAAGTTGCCTTAAAGGAGTGGGTTGGTGAAGAGAATATTGATGATTCTGTTATGTGTAAAAACTATCATCTTGAGAATGGCGATGATCTTGCGCTATGTAGGGTGCAAGTCGAGGGTGGGTTTGATGTGTACATGGTCTCAAATGTTCCTAGTCCGCTATTCCTTCATTGGGGCGTGACTGATAAGTATAACCTTGGTTGGACTTGTCCCCCGGTTTCACTTAGAAATAAGATTTCTGTTGTTTATGATGATAAATCAGTTAGGACTGCTTTTACTTCTGAAGACGGTCTGTCAAAGCTTAAAATCGAAATACCAGGATCTCTTGCCTCTGGTCCTGAAGCGATTACTTTTTTGTTATATCAATCTAGCGAAGATCAGTGGATCAAGTATAAAGGTAATGATATATTTTTACCATTGTTTATCGATGATAATGCGCCAGATGCTGTGCCTCAAGAATTTGTTGAAATGATCGAGGCTATAATTGGTTGCGAAGCAGGTCATAATAGTTGGACTCTGATGCATAGGTATAATCTGTGTATTGATCTTCTTGGAAGAAACATCATCAATGAGTACTCATTAATGATTACCTTTGTTTGGTTGCGCTACAGTGCGACGAGACAGCTTGATTGGCAGAGGAACTATAACACCAAGCCTCGAGAATTGGCAGATAGCCAGAAGAAATTGACCTATAGGCTTGCTGCTCTTTGGAAAGAGTATCCAGAACAGCGATATTGGATCCGCAGAATAATGCATACCGTTGGGCGTGGAGGTGACGGTGGGCAGGGGCAATTGATACGTGATGAAATTTTAAATATTATGCACCGTAATCATATAAAAGAGACACATGGGCACTTTATGGAAGAGTGGCATCAGAAACTTCATAATAATACAACGCCTGATGATGTTGTTATCTGTAAAGCCTACCTTGCATACCTCCGTAGTGATGGCAACCTTGAGACTTTCAACCACGTCTTGAATGAGAATGGTGTGACTCGTGAGAGAATGAGAAACTATGATAGACCGATTGTGACCGATCCAGATTTTAGAGGTGATATCAAAGGTGCACTAATACATGATTTTGAAAACTATTTGGTTATTCTAGAGACTGTGCATGGCGGTGCTGAACTAAATGCTGCGTTGAAGCGTGCAGGGCATAGGTTGAGTGGTGATTTGAAGGATTCAATTTACGCACTGCTTAGTGACGAACATAAGAGAATTGAGCGAACAATTAGTGCTAGAGAAAAGCTTGCTGATTATATTAATAGTGCAGGGGATGATACTGAGATTTTAGATCTGGTATATCTTGATCTGTCTCTTGAAGATATTGTGCGAAGGGATTTTGAGAATATTCCGCAGACGGATTATAATTGGTTGATTGCTGTCCTTCATCAAGCTCTTGCTCAGATGGGACTAAGTGGTAAAAGTTCTCAAGAGTTGGTACTGGCAAAGACTCATTGGGATCGCTTAATATCTAATGGTGTTGATATTTCTGGAATTCAGGCACTAGAAGGAGTCACAGTTGCAGAAAGATTTGCTAGGGTTGTGCAGGATGGTGCTGCTCATGTCTCTGGTTTAATTCAACCGATTGCAGATTATATTGGCAAAGCTTGTAGATGTGATGAATGGGCAGTGAAGCTCTTTGCAGAGGAGACGGTAAGAGGTGGTGAGAGTTATCCGCTCTCAAAAGTAGTTCATGAAATGCTCAAGCATTTGCGATCTGCTGCAGGTATGCGCGGCTGGCAGGTTATTGGGCCAGGAAGTGCATCTGGGAAGCTTGTTGAAGTAAATAATCTTCATGAGGTAGAAGCTGAAGTTTATGCCGAGCCGACTATTCTTGTAACCGAGATAGCTGGTGGAGATGAAGATGTGCCAAGTGGAGTAGTTGGGTTACTTACACGTGTTGCTCCGGATTTGGTATCGCATCTGTCTGTTAGAGCTAGAAATCTTGGAGTTGTCTTTGGGGCGTGTTTTGAAGATGAGGTCTGGAATGAGGTGAGGGCGTTAATTGGGAAAAGTATAATTATCTCATCGACTCCGACTGGTAGCATTCTGTACAAAGAAGGTAAGAATGACTCAATAAAGAGTTTTGACAAGAAGTTTGATGTCTCAAAAGTCAAGGTTAGAGATTTTTCTAACTGGGCTGTATCTCGCGATAATTTCACTAGAGAGATACTTGGCGGAAAGTCTAATAATCTCAATCTCCTACTTGGGAAACTTCCTGAATGGATGAAATTACCCATGTCTATGGCTGTGCCGTTTGGTAGTTTTGAGAAAGCACTTGAGTCAAAAGAGAACCAAGAATTTACAACTGGCTACAGTAGTTTGGTAGCTCTTGCAGAGGAGAATGCCAATACGAACTTGGCTAAGCTTCGTAAGTTGATACTTCAGCTTAATGAACCGGAAGGATTCAAAGATGAGTTTTTAAAAGTTTGGGATCAGTGTAATTTTGACGATACCGGTTGGAATGAAGTATGGCTTGCAGTCAAGAAGGTGTGGGCATCTAAATGGAACAATAGAGCTTTCTACTCACGTAAGCATCTAGGACTTGAGCATGACAAACTGCAGATGGGTGTACTAGTTCAGCAGGTTGTTAGAGCTGATTATGCCTTTGTGATTCATACCGTCAATCCGATTAGTGGGAACTCTGATGAGGTCTTTGCTGAGGTTGTACTTGGACTTGGAGAGACACTTGTTGGTAATTACCCTGGGCGCTCTCTGGGCTTTACTTATAATAAAAATAGTGAAAATATTGAAATCTTCTCCCTTCCTGGTAAGAGTGAAGGATTATTTGGGGGTGGGGTAATATTCCGCTCAGACTCAAACGGTGAAGACTTGGAAGGGTTTGCTGGTGCTGGGCTATATGATAGTTATTTAGCGCATGAACCGCAAGCAAGGGTAATTGATTATACAAATGAGAAAATATTGTTAGATTCTGGTTTTAGAGAAGAACTCTGCAAGCAGATTGGTAGAATTGGTGTAGAGGTTGAGAAGGTATGTGGCTCTGCTCAGGATATTGAAGGAGCAGTGCAGGACGGTGAGTATTATATTGTTCAGAATAGACCACAGATTGGGTTATAGGCATGACAATGTATATTGGTAATCAGACAGCGTTCTTTACATCAAACCCAGAAGAACCTTTTGAGTATGCTCTGAGTCACTCATTCACTGCTTTTGAGTGGTTTAGTGATAAAAAGCATTATGATAATGGTCTTAGTAGTGGTTGGGGATATTCTGATGTAACAACAGAACGTGCAAAGGAACTCAAAGAAATCGCTGAAAGTGAGGCAATACGTTTTTCAGTACATGCTTCGTGTAATGCGTCCCCACTTACTCATGAAGGTATGAAAGATATATTCTTGGCTGCCGCTACTGCGACTGATATTGGAGCGAAACTTGTTAATATTCATCTTGATGCTACAGAGGGTGTGTATGAGTTTACGAAGTCGCTCGTACCTGTAATTCTGGCGACAAAGGCGAGAGGTCTACAACTCGCTATTGAGAATACACCTTTACACTCACCTGAAGAGTTTAATGAACTATTTGTTGAGCTTGAAAAGCTTGACGTTGAAAGTATAGATCATGTCGGGATGTGTCTGGATATTGGTCATGCTAATTGTTGTGATGCAACGAGGAACGATTATATTGGGTTTATTGATCGCCTTGATAGCAAAGTAAGTATTAATCATTGCCACGTACACGAAAATTGGGGAGATAGCGATAGCCATCTAGCACTATTTACTGCTTCATCTGCTGATAATGATACGGGTGTCAGGCTCTTCATTGATAGGCTTAAAGGAAGAAATTACTCGGGTAGCTTGATTATGGAGCAATGGCCAGATGAACATGAACTGCTTGAGAATATATTTATTCGGTTGAATGGTATGCTAGGTATCGAGATTGAAAGGAAGGTCGTAGAGGTTGAGAAGAGCATTCTTGAAACAACTGATAACCCTATTATTCTTTCTGAAAATAACACTGAGAACACGGGCTCAAATTTGGGCGATATAAAGAATGATGTTTTTACTTCTGATGAGAGTGATATACCCAAAGCACTTCTCCAATATAATTATGATAGTGAGAGCTGGGTACTGGATGCGATAATCGATTTTAGTAAGAGTAATAAGAGCTGGAGGAAGAGGCTTGAAGCAGTAAAGGATCTATTTTTTGCAGATAAACAACTTGAGCTCTCTGACCTTGCGGCAATAGCTGTATATTTAAGACTCTTGTCTACTGCTGAAATACCATGTGTGGAGGACGGTGGCCATTACAGACCGTGCCATCATGCTAAAGCTGCAATGGAGATAGAGAATGCTGTAAGCAAGGTAAGAAGTGACTCAAACGCTTGGATCCTACGCAGGATTTATCCGTATCTTCCGTCGCATACGGAAGAGTTTATGCGTCATGAACCATTAACGAGAATTCGCGATATTGCTCATCGAAATGATATACCTAAAGAGATAAAACTTGATATAAAACATAATCTTCAAAATAAACTCCATCGTAGCGCAGGTCCAGAAGATCTTATTACAGCCCAGAGGATTTTAGGTATAATTACGGCTGATGGAGGGAATTATTCTGGTGACTTTGTTAATGAATTTAAAATATTCTATGAAGAGCTTAAAGAATTTTTCAATGCAATAGGTCTTGAGAAGAGGTTGGTAACTATAAAGAATGATTTCTGCGATCTTGCAGTATGCATAGATAATTTTTTAAATATTAAAAATAGCGGTGAGCCTTTTGATAAAGCTAGTGCTGCGCTAACTATTCGAGAGAATTTTGATTCATTACTCAAGACACGTGGAGATATCCTTCCTACACAACTCCGTCTTGCTGATATAGAACTTGAGGATTTTGCATTTGCTACTATTAGTGAAGCGGTCAACTCTTACGGTAATTCTGATTGTATTGATGTGCCCGGATTCAATATTATTGGAGTTGCTTTGAAGCATATCTATCTCAGTGAGTTCATGAGAGATGAGGTAGAATGCCTTATTAATGAGTTTGTAGCTTGGGAGGATGATGTATTACAGAGTGGTAGTAGACTGCCACTTCTACGTCTTTGGGGATCAATCCAGAGAGGACTGAGGTTATGTAGTAGTTATGCAGACATTGTTAATTCTGTGTTTACTGGTGCTGTTGTGAGGTTCGGACGGGAATTCAAGATACCGTTCCATGCTATTGAAGTATACTGCGAGGGTGATATAAGAGCAAATATTGTCTTTCAGTTGTCTAGGATACTTGGTATAGTCCAGCGAAGTATTAGACCAAAGCTTGGCTTTGCTCCGTGGAGTGTTATAAATGGTGGTATCGCTCGAGGAGAAGTTGTAGGTGCTGAGAGTCTAGCGGAATTTGATGAGCGTAATGGACAGTATATTGTATTGCTACGCCATGCTCAAGGAGATGAGGAGATCCCTGCTTCTGTATGTGCAGTTCTTCTAGCCCATCCTATAGCTCACCTTTCCCATTTAGGTGTACGTGCAAGGAGTGGTCGGGTTCCATTTGCTGCTGCTGAAGAAATGGCTTCTTTTACTTCACTTAGTGGTATGATTGGAAAAGAGGTCGCACTCAACTTTAATCAGGATGGTGTGAGTGAGTGCGAAGATATTGGAGCCGGCTTCTCAAATGATACTTCTGCTGAAATTTTTGTTCCTGAGGTCTCTTTGAGCGAGGAGTTTGAAGTTCTTAATGCTGATATGATTTTAAGTAACACCTGCGGGGCAAAAGCGGGAGCGTCTGCTGAATTATATCTTGCTTCAGAGAGTTTTTCGGAATTTGATGCCCCGAAAGTCATGGCTATACCTTATGGTGTGATGGAGCTTTGTCTGGAAGAAGATGAAGAGTTGTATGATGAGTATGAAGCATGTGTAAATGGGTTAGATGGTGTTGAGCTAAGCGAACTGGATGGGAAGTTGGAAGCGCTGGTAAGCATCATTCAGAGAATATCAATACCTCAGGGTATATTGCTTGAGGTAGCCGAGTATTTTGGTTCTGAAACTAGTTTGGCGGTACGCTCAAGTTCTAGTGGTGAGGACTTGGTCGGTTTTGCAGGTGCGGGACTATATGACAGTGTTATTGGGGTCGAGCTCGGAGATCTTGATGATGCAATAAAGACTGTTTGGGCTTCTAAGTGGACACGTAGAGCTGTGCTCAGTCGTGATAAATATGGTGTGGAACATTCTGATGTCTTTATGGGTGTTCTTATTCAAGAGGTTGTTGATGCAGAATACTCTTTTGTTCTTCATACGGCAAACCCAGTGACAGGTAGTTCAGATGAAATCGGAATTGAAATGGCTGTTGGCTTTGGTGAGACTTTGGCTTCTGCTAATCAAGTTGGATCTCCGTGTCGAATAAAGTATATACGTAGTACCGGTGAGGTCGTTATTGAGCGTTGTGCAGATCTATCTTATTCACTGGTAAGTACTGGCAATATAAGAGGTCTTGCGCAGAAAGTTGTTGATTATTCTAAGTTTGAGCCTTTCCTTGAGGATAATCTTTTTGGCATTGCAGGTGTTCTGTGTAAAATCGGTAGTGAGCTAGAAAAGCACTTTGGTACTGCTCAAGATATTGAAGGTGCATTCTCTAAAGGTAAATTCTTTGTGGTGCAGTCGAGAGCACAGGCGGGAATAGATAGGGTATAATATGAAGATTCCTGATGTTAATGGATTATTAAATTATCATATTAAAGGTGATGAAGCTCTGCTTCATCTGGGACATGATAGGTATGAAATAGCAGGAATCGGGGCAGAACTGCATCCTGCTAGCCCAGAGCATCTTTCTCAGATATTAAAATTTGCCCCAGCAGGTAGAACATCTACCGTACACCTACCATATTCAGTAGTGCTCGATCATGATGATACTGATACTATCCGTGACTTTGTATTTGCTGGCGGGAGTAAGATTAGTGGTTTTGTGCTGCACGATAGTATGTCGTATAGGGATGATATCAGCAGTGGGATAGAATATATAAAGAGACTTAGCAGTAAACTTGAGGGGAAGACCGATGCGTTTGTATGCGTTGAATTTGCTGTTGGCCTACCGTTTGAAGTTTATTTTGATCTTATTATGCAGATAAAGGATCTTCCAAATATTGGTGCATGTATTGATATTGGTCACATTGGAATTAACGCGACGGTAGCGGATTTTTATCGGACACACCCTAGTATATATGTAAGGGATCTAAAGCCAGATCCAGGGATGTCCCTTGAAACATTTTATAAAATTGAGCAGTCAACGCTTGCCGGACGGAATTGTGCATTTAAATATATTGAACAAATATGCAAAAGTGGTGCATATGTTCATTTTCACCTACATGATGGTCATCCAATGTCTACATTTAGTCCATATGGAGTATGTGATCATCTGCCGTTTTTCATGGAAATACCGACGCTCCTTCCAGAGATAGGCGCGATTGGGGGAATGTATGGAGTCAGTGGACTTAGGCATATTCTTGAATTAGCAATTACTAACATTCCTCAGCGAAGGCGGACTTTTACGCTAGAGGTGCATCCGCAACCTGGCGCGAAGAAGGTCGTAAGAGAGCACATGAAGTACTTTGCCAACTGGTCTGATATGACCAATGCCTATGCAATGAATTATTGGATAGAGTTGGTAATTCAGAATAGTATTATTTTCAAGGATCTTTGTAGAGATATCCTCTCTGACTAAGCAGGAGGAATTTTTTTAACAATTGTGTTCCCTTTTTTCAGAATTATCTTGAAAGTATTGTTATTCTTTGTATTATGTATCTACTTCTTCGGTAAAGGAGATTAACATTCCGTGTTGTTGATGCCAAGTATTTACGCGCACATTATTGCCGTAAATGCTTTTCTTTTACTAGATTTAGCAGTTTTTTTATAGAAATTTAATAAAAGTTGTTTTTTTTATGAAAAATAGCTGGATTTTTAACTGTATGTCTATACAATCGTAACACTTGATTTTTTATATATTATAACTTATGAGGTAAGTCAAAATGCAAGCAGTAATTCAAACTGGTGGTAAGCAGTATACAGTAACTGAGGGTGATGAAATATTTGTTGAACTCTTGGACTCTGAAGTTGGTAGTGATATTTCATTTGAAGATGTTCGCCTAATTACAGGTGAAGAGACTAAGATTGGTACTCCAAATGTTGAAGGCGCTTCTGTTAAAGGAACTGTTCTTGAACTTGTTAAAGGACCAAAAACTCGTTGTGTATTCTTCCGCAGACGTAAAGATAGCAAGACTGCTAAAGGGCATCGTCAGAAATATCTTAAGGTTAAAATTACAGGAATCTCTGCCTAGTTATTGGGTTAGAGTAGTTTAAGGAGTCTAATAATGGCACACAAAGTAGGTAAAGGTTCTAGTAGAAACGGACGTGATAGTAATCCGCAGTTCAGAGGAATCAAGAAGTATGGCGGTGAGCAAGTAATAGCAGGTAATATTATTGTTCGTCAATGTGGTAACAAATTCTACCCTGGCGTTGGTGTAGGCCAAGGTCGTGACTATACTCTATTTGCACTTGCAGATGGTGTAGTAGAATTTACTAAAGGTAAGAAGCAGAAAGTGAATATTGTAGCTGCTAACTAGTAAATGCTTGTAGATTATTAATATATTATAGCATCAGAGTTAACGGAATGTGGTGAGAATCCACAACGATCCCATCGCTGTATATAGTTGTGAAACCTTGTATTACCACTGGATATTTTTATGTCTGGGAAGGGTAAGGGAGTAGCTTGAGAGTTGACTGTTATTCTTTCAAAAACTATGAGTCAGAAGACGAACTTTAAGTATGCTTGAGTAATATCTGTGTCGACAGATATTCTCTAACTGAGTCTTATGGAAAAGGATTCTAGCAATTTTTGCTAGAATCCTTTTTTTAATAAACTTATTTGATAATAGTTATAAAATTTTTTTGGAGATAGGTATGAAGACACAATTGGAACTTGCTCGTGAGGGAGTTGTTACAGACGAAATGAAGAAGGCTGCTGAGAATGAGTATTTGACTGCAGAAGATATACGTGATGGAATTGCAAAGGGTACTATTGTATTGCCATGTAATCCAACAAGAAAGAATCAAAAATGTTCTGCTATTGGTAAAGGACTCAGCACAAAGGTGAATGCTAGCATCGGTACAAGTTCTGATGTTTGTGATATTAGTCTAGAAGTAGAGAAGGCAATTGCTGCTGAAGAAGAGGGCGCTGATACTATGATGGAGCTCTCTGCTGGAGGTGATCTTGATCTTGTACGTAGGGAAGTTTTGAAGGCAACAAGTCTTCCACTTGGAAATGTTCCCCTCTACCAAGCTTTTTGCGAAGAGGCTCGTAAGACTAAGAATCCTAATACTCTTGATCCCGAATTTCTATTTGATCTTATTGAGAGGCAACTTGCAGATGGATTGAGCTTCATGGCAATTCACTGTGGAATTAATCAGTATTCTATTGAGCGATTGCGTAAGCAGGGATACCGTTACGGTGGTTTAGTATCTAAGGGAGGGACATTCATGGTTTCATGGATGGATTATAATAATATGGAAAATCCACTCTATGAGCAGTTTGATAGAGTTTGCTCATTAATGAAGAAGTATGATGCTGTTCTGTCATTAGGAAATGGTATTCGTGCTGGTGCGATACATGATAGTCATGATAGAGCTCAGATGGCTGAGATGATTACAAATTGTGAACTAGCAGAACTTGGACGTGAGATGGGCTGTCAGATGATGGTTGAAGGCCCTGGTCACGTTCCATTGGACGAGATTGAAGCGAATATTATTCTTGAAAAGCGTATGAGTGGAAATGCTCCTTACTATGTTCTTGGTCCGATTCCTGCCGATACTGGAGCTGGGTATGATCATGTAGTAGCCGCAATAGGTGCTGCGCAGTCCGCTAGATTTGGAGCAGATTTAATCTGTTACATTACTCCTGCTGAGCACCTTGCTCTGCCAAGTGTGGAAGATGTTCGTGTAGGAGTCCGTACTACAAAGGTTGCTGTGCGTGTTGGTGATATTGCAAAGTATCCTGATCGTCGTGAAGGAGAAAAAAGAGCATCGATTCTTCGCCGTGATATGAAATGGGATGCGCTCTATAGCGAATTGATGTTCCCTGAAATTGCGAAGCAGATCCATGATAGTCGTTCTCCTGCAGAAGAAGGTACATGTAGCATGTGCGGAGATTTCTGTGCAAATAAACGTGGGATGGAAGTATTTAAGGATTGTATTTCAAAAGATAAGATGCTTTAATCAACTCTATAATGACTTTGTCTCCCTTACGTCCTTGCAACTACTAGCTGCAAGGATGTTCTTATTGTTGCAATAATTATTTGTAAATATATCAATATTGTTTGATATTATCAAATGAGATTATGCTTATAAAGTGATGATCCTAATAATTCATCTATACTATCATGACTTTGCTAGGAAATGTGTTTACTATTGAAATAGCAAGTACGCCTGTTCATAAGTGAAAAAATAGTATATGATTAAGCTTATTAATTGTAATATATGTGTGAAAATAATGGTAGCTGTATCATAAAAAACACTAATAATCTTAAGTTGAAAGTGATCGTAAGTATATTATTGTTTTAGCATTTTATTTACAGAATTTATACCTTGTCGTTTATACTTTGAAAAATGTAATTTTATTGTATATTGTCATATTTATTGTATTTGAAAGCAAGGATATTTCTTAGCCTTCAATGACGGTTTAGTGAGATTACAGCAAATTATTTTAAAGTAGATGGTGATAAGCTCATAGATTAAAATTTTTTTATTAACTTTATTATGAAATGGATTATGGGATATTTCCCAATAATGGTAGCAAATAGATGAAATATTGATTCTTTGTTAGCAAATGCTGAGGTATTAATAATATAATGTACTTGCAGTGTAGTTGTGTTTATGTAAAATTGCTTTATTCTATTTATTTTATTTAACGGTTACTAATTAATGATTTCAGGACAAAATAATGAGTGTCAACTCGCAAAACCCAAATGGGTTGTGCGTACAACTAATGATGAAGATGCAAAGGTACTGTCCGAGCATCTCAAGATATCTTATGTAACGGCTCAAGTATTGACGCAGAGAGTTGGTTCAGATATTCAAAAAGCACAAAATTTTATCAATCCTGTGCTATCAACAATGCTATCTCCTTCTAAAATGCGGGGGATGGACATCGCCACAAAACGCATCGTAAAGGCAATCCGAAGTAAAGAAAAAATAATTGTCTTTGGAGACTATGATGCTGATGGAGTGACTGCCACAGCTGTTCTTATGACTGTATTCTCAGAAATGGGAGCAAATGTTACGCATTACCTGCCTAGTAGAATGGAAGAAGGTTACGGAATGTCTTCTACCTTCCTTGAACATGCAAAGAATACTGCAACCACTCTTATTGTTACCGTAGACTGCGGTACTAGTGAGAATGAAAATATTGACAAGCTCAACGCTCTAGGTATAGATGTTATCGTTTCAGACCATCATGAGCCTGGTGGGCAAGATCTACCTAATGCACTTGCTGTTATCAATCCAAAGCGTGATGATGCTAGTTATCCATTTAGAGAACTTACCGGTGCTGGTGTTGCTTTCAAGCTTGCTTGGGGTGTGTGTCAGGAGTATACTGGTAACGAAAAAGTTGGTAAGAGTCTACAGGAAGTTTTGCTCTCCGTCCTACCATTTGTGACAATTGGTACTATTGCTGATGTTGCTCCTATGACGGGTGAAAATAGGGTAATGGTTTGCTTTGGATTGAATAGAATTGGGAGTTCGTTTCCTGGTCTTAAAGCATTACTACAAGTGTCTAGAGTAGACCCATCAAAGGCTACAAGTAGGGATATTGGTTTTGCTATTGCTCCTAGGCTCAATGCCGCGGGTAGACTCGGCGCAGCAGACCTTGCTTTAAATCTCTTAATTGCAAAGACTGATGAAGAAGCTGAGGAATTAGCTTCTTTACTAGATAATAAGAACAAAGAGCGACAAGCACTCTGTCAAGAGACATTGAAAGATGCCAGAATGATTGTCGATAGAGAGTACAATGTAGAAAGAGACTCTGTACTTGTTGTTTGTGCTGATGAATGGCATGAAGGTGTTATCGGTATAGTTGCGGGTAGGCTGTCTGATGATTATAATCTTCCTGTTGCTGTTATTTCATTCAACAGTGAGGGTAAAGGTAAGGGATCTGCTAGAGGTGTTCCAGGTCTAAACCTTTATAAAGCAATTAGTTTTTCTCGTGACAGATTACTTACCTTTGGCGGGCATGAACAGGCTGCTGGGTTTGCTATCGATAAGAGTGAGATTGCTGCGTTTAAAAAAGAACTTGATGAGCAGTGTAAGAAGCAGATTGAGAAACATCACTTAGAGCCAACTCTAAATATAGACTGTGAAGTAGACTTGACTGATGTTAATGACTCACTTCTAAGAGAACTAAGAATGTTGGCGCCTTTTGGTGAAGGAAATCCACAACCAATCTTCCTATGTAAAGATATAAGAGTTTCTGGAACTCCACGTTTAATGGGGCGCGATAACAAACACTTTACCTTCAATGCAACTAAGAATAGAACTGCATATAGAGCGGTTGTATTCAATAATATCGATCCCTTAGAAGCTATTGATAAGGGGCAGAGGAAATGGGATATTGTCTTTTCTCTAAATTTCAATGATTTTTACGATCCTCCTCGTCTGGAACTTAGAATTATTGATATGCAACCAGCAAAATAGACTTTACATATTTTAAAATCTCAGTATTATTAATAATATTATATTTAGTGGGGGATTAATACTATGGCTAAAGCTAAATCAAGAAGACAGTCACAGAATAGTTTACTCATGCGACAAATAATTCAACGACTAAGAGAGTATGACCTTGATGAGGTTGAAATCGTCTGCAAAAAGTATCTTAGCTCTAAAGTTAAGAAGAGGTAGCAAATCGCTGTTGAGTTTGACAACTTTGGATTATAATTCATTATTAGACTTTTTGGGCGTTTTATAAATGAATATACTAGTAATACTTTCACATCCTGATGAGTCAAGTCTTAACCATGCTATCGCTAATACTGTTTGTGAGCAGTTGAAGAGTAATAACCATCAAGTAATTTTTCATGACCTTTATCGTGAAGAGTTTGACTCAATACTACCTTCCAAAGAACTACTAAGAGACGCATCTTTAACTCCTGAAATTCAAAAACACTGTAATGAAATTGCTACCGCTGATGGAATTATCATTATCCACCCCAACTGGTGGGGACAGCCACCTGCAATCTTAAAAGGATGGATTGATAGAGTCATTCGTCCTGGGGTCGCATATGAATTTGTTGAGAATGACAGTGGTGAAGGCGTTCCTAATGGTTTGCTCGTTGCTAAGTCGGCCTTGGTTTTTAATACTTCAAATACTGAGACTAGTCGAGAAAAGAACGTCTTTGGTGACCCCTTGGAGTCGATATGGAGAGAATGTATATTTGGTTTATGTGGAGTGACTAATTTTTATCGCAGAATGTTTAATATTATAGTCGTCAGTGATTCCGAAGAGAGGAAAGCTTGGCTTACTGAAGTGAGCGCTACGATAGATAAGTATTATCCTCGTGATATATAATGTATTTGATATTTATAAAGCAGATATATGCATAGTGTGCATATATCTGCTTTACTTTACATCTTATTAGAGTACAATTTCGCTGCCAGCAGGAGCTATAAAACAGGTATCTCCTAGCTCTTTTTTGAATATATTGCATGCTTTTGCACCTGTGCAATGGCATAGCCCAATACCTCCTAAGTCCATCTCACTAAAGGCATTGATGCGTTTCATTATCGATTCATCATCTGTTTTTCCTAGGTGAAATCCTCCAATTACTAGTAGTAGCTTTTCATTTGGAAACAAAGTCATAATATTTTTTGTTATGTTGACCGACCCTCTGTGAGCGCAACCAGTAATTACAACAATTCCTTTACTTGTCTTTATAACCAAGGTTCTTTCGTCTTCAAGTAAATCACTTACATATTCACCTTCTTTGTTCTTTATAACCATATATCTAGATGGGTGTTCGTAGCTTTCATTCAGTGGAGCTGGTCCTACTAGAAATACATTTTCAGAGATTTCAGTCTTGCCTCTAACTTCTGTAACAAATGCAGCCATTTCTTCAATTTCTGTCTTACTCGTTGGACACCCTATCGACTCTATGACACCATTATCACGCTTTGCGTACTTTGGCTCGAAGGCATTTTTACCCGCATAGACCGGTATTTTTTTTGGGTTGTTTTCTAAAATAGTAGTCAGACCGCCAGTGTGATCATAATGCCCATGGCTGAGAGCTATCCAATCAAGCTCGCTGAGGTCAAGGTATAACTCCTCAGAGTTTTCCAATACCTGCCCAGTTGCGCCAGTATCGTAAAGTCCTGTCTTGCCATCAAATTCTATATATACAGATAGACCATGCTCGGGTATAACATCTTCAATACAGGAAGTATTTTCAATGAGTACTACAAGTCTTAACTCGTAGTTTTCTGAATTAGTACACTCTTCTTCTCCATCATTAAAGAACTCAGTTATCTCTTCTTGGTCATTCATATTAGTAGACCCCTTCGCTGTGACCCCAGTTCTCACGAGGGATATCAGTAAAGTTTAGGTATATATTTTTGCTTAGTATATTTGTATGATCAGAAATAGTCTGGGATATGCGGATACTTATTGCTGCATTAACTTCTTTCTCGATCTTTCCAATACCTCTGAAATCAACAAATGCACAATCTGTTTCTTCTCTGCGCATTAGAAATTTTCCTTCTGAAATAATAACCATAATGCTGTCTTCACCTTTACCTGACTCTTCTCCTGCGATCTTGCTAACTTCTTTCATCAGCTCTTGGCAATTTATTTTGTCAATATTGCTTATTGTTAACTTTATTAGCGGCATTATTCGTCTCCTTAAAATAGTGTAAATGTAATGATTTGTATATTCATTATAAATCACTGAATGGGTTTTTTGCAATTCATATATTAAAATATTGAAAAAATAAGTATTTGCCATATTAATATTCTCGCCTTTTGCTATAATAATACTAGATGGTTTGATTATTTTATTAAACTATATATAATAATTTTTATTAAGAACAATATGTGAGGAGAAATACCATGTTGAGTGATAAATTAAATAAGGAATTCAATGAGCAGATTGGTATGGAATTTTACTCTGGATACTTCTATCTTGCTATGGCTGGATGGTTTGAAGAGCATAGTCTCAATGGGTTTGCAAGTTGGATGAGGATTCAGTCTCAAGAAGAACTTTCTCATGCAATGATCATGTTCAACTTTGTACAAGAAGCAGGCGGAAAATCTGATCTTCCGTCACTTGCGAAGCCTGGCTCTGACTTTGAGAGTGCTCTAGATATTTTCAAGCGTGGGTTGGATCATGAAGAATATATAACTTCTAGAATCAATAACCTTATGGATATTGCACTAGAAGAGAGAAATCACGCTGCGAGTAGCTTTTTGAAGTGGTTTGTAGATGAACAGCTTGAAGAAGAATCTAATTTTTCAACTATAATTGGTAAATTAGAACTTATTGAAAAGGGTGGAGCTGGTGGACTGTTTATGGTTGATAACGAACTTTCGGCTAGAACATATGTACTTCCTACTCCATTAGTAGGTAAGATTGATCTCGGTGTATAGTGTTTTAGATGGTTTTTTTATTAGGGGCGTATGTCATGCGCCCCTATTTTATTTAGTATAATTCTAGGAATTAAATATGAGTAGCGATGTTAAAAAGGTGTATATTAGTGCGAGAGATGAACAGCTTGATTGCTGGAGGATGGGGATTAATATTTGTAAGGCCTCAGATAAGCCATATGATCTTATTATTGGTATTACTAGAGGCGGAGCACCAGTCTCTTTCTACTTGCATGAGTTGTTCTTGAAGTATTGGGGGAAAGATGTTGGTTATGCTACTCTAAGAACTAGAAGTTATGATGGTATTGGCAGTGCGGGTAAGGTTGAAATTGGTTCGCTGGAAGAGGTAAAAGCAGAACTTGGTGAGGGAACTAGAGTCGTACTTGTTGATGACATATTCGACCGAGGTATGACTATTGAAGCGACGATAGCTGCTCTACATGAGAGTTTTCCACAAGTAGAGCTGATTACTGTTGCTACTCTGTATTATAAACCAGATAATAGTGTTGTGGATATGAAGCCTGATTTCTATGTTAGGGAGTATGAAAGTAATGAGTGGGTCGTCTTTCCTCATTCTATCAGTGACCTTTCTACCAAGGAAGAGCTGAGAGATTTTGGCTTGCCTGAGGACATGGTAGAGTTTTTAGGTTGATCTTTTCTTTAGTTTACTTTCAGAGGGAGTGTTGTTATGGCCAAGGTTGTGGATGTTGTCGGTATTATGGAGTATATTGCTCCTAGCTGGATGGCATGTAAAGGGGATGTAAATGGTCTACAGGCTGGAAGTTTGGCTGACTCTGTGAAGAAGGTACTTGTTGCCCTTGACGCAACTGATAGGGTCGTTGACTACGCTGTAAAAAATAAATGCCAGATGATTGTGACTCATCATCCGAGATTCTATGCTCCACTGAGTAATATTTGTAAAGATACCTTTCTGGGTAATCTTGCATATAAACTTTGCCGCAATAATATTGCTCTTTTTAATGCTCATACAAACTTTGACATTGCTCCGGGTGGAGTCAATGATATCTTGGCAGATATTGTGGGTATTGATGATAGGCAGGTTGTTGATGCGGTCGTTTTTGATGAGTTGCTCAAACTCTCAGTATTTGTTGATGAAGAGCATATTGAGGATGTACGGGAAGCTGTCTGTGGTGCAGGGGCTGGGGAGATCGGTAATTATTCAGAGTGTAGCTATAAGACTTTGGGAATTGGTGGATTTGTTCCGCAAGAAGGCTCGAAGCCATATGTTGGCAAAATTGGCGACTTGTATGAGAGTGAAGAGTGGAAGCTAGAAGTCTTACTACCTATGAGCCTAAAATCTGGAGTTGAGAGAGCTATGCTTGATGCTCATCCATATGAGACACCTGCATATGAGTTTACTGAGACCTTTACCTCTGAGAGATATGGATTTGGTAGAGTTGGTAACTTGAAAAAGGCTATTTCGCTTACTGCTCTTGCGAAGAAGTTCAAGAAGGCTACTGCTAGTAGTGCGGTACAGGTTCTTGAAGGAAAGTCTTCTAAAATTAATCGAGTGGCTGTTTGGAGTGGTAGTGGTGTAAATATTGAGAAGGTGGTGAGTAGTGGTGCTGAGTGTGTGGTATGTGGTGAACTTGGGTATCATTATGCTGAGGAACTGGAATATCATGGAATCTCGGCAGTTGTGCTTGGGCATTGTCCTTGTGAGGAGATTGCTCTTGGTAGGTTGTCAGAGAGTTTGCAGTCTGGATTGGATGGGGTTGAGGTTCTTGTGGCTCCTAGATTGTCACCGGATTTTAAGGCTGTCTAGTTTAGTTTTATCAATAAGAGTATATTTGAGCTATGCTAGAACTAAGTTTTTGGCATAGCATTTATCTTATTGGGTCTTCTGCATTAATTTTTGCTGATAGCATATTGTAACTATTTATGACATATTATTATATAAAATAAGTGCTAGCATTATTTCATTGTAATAATTTTCTTTTCTCGGTGTGTTCATATAGGTATAATAAGAATATGGTGTGTTTTGCAGACTTACTTAATTTAATATAATGGATTATTAAGATATGATATATGATAAGGCTATCGAGATATTGGATAGTTATATTAACTACGAAAGAGCTAGCAAATATCTAGGAAGTGCTGATAATTTCGGTACTCAGAGAATGGTACAATTGCTCGAGATATTGGGTAATCCCCAGAATAACTTTGTCGCCTTTCATATTGCAGGTACAAAGGGCAAGGGGTCTACGGCACATTTAACCTCTGCGATTGTTAATAAAATTGGATTGAAGTGTGGTATGTTTACTTCTCCGCACATTATTGATCTACGTGAGAGGATTCAGGTAGATGGGCAGTTCATTAGTAAGGAGGAGTTTGCCTTTTGCTTTGAAATTGCTCATAAGGCTGCTTCTCTTATGTCTGAAGATAGACCGACATACTTTGAAATGTTGACTGCTATTGCTTTTCTGGCGTTCTCTAGGAAGCCTGTAGATGTTGCTGTGCTTGAGGTTGGGCTAGGTGGCAGGTTGGATGCTACAAATATACCTACGCTGCCTGTAGTTGTTTCTGCGATTACTCCTATTAGTCATGATCATTCTGCTGTGCTTGGTGAGAGACTTGAAGAGATAGCGTTTGAAAAGTCGTGTATTATCCGCCATAAGACTCCTGTTGTAATCGGGAGGCAAGAGGATAATGTGATGGCTGTTATTGATGAGAAGGTTGCAGCGAGTATGTGCACGACTCAGAAGATAGGCAGTGATATCTTTGTTGAGAGTGTTGAGTATGACTTCAATACAACTATGTCTCAGAAGATAAATATTAGGACTGCTAGAGGATATTATGAAAATGTCTCATTACCACTTCTTGGTGACCATCAACTTGATAATGCTGGCGTTGCGGTAGCGATTGTTGAGGAGTTTTTGGAATCTAGTATTCAGCAGGCTATAATGCAGGAAGCTTGGACTGATCTGGATATACCAGGTCGAGTCGAGATTGTGAGCTCTGTTCCGTGGATAATTTTGGATTCTTCACATAATCCTGCAAGTATTTGGGCGCTCTCAGAGTGTATTGAGAAGTATTTTGATCCAGTGAGGCCAAAGATACTAGTATTTAGTGCGTGTAAGGACAAGGATGCTAAGGCAATGCTTAGAATTCTTATTCCTCTCTTTGATAGTGTTGTGTTTACTACTAATAACAGTGATAGGCATATACCACCTAATGAGTTGGCCGAGATGGCGATAGGATTGTACCCCAATCTTGTTCAGGATGTAAAGGATAGCCCTTTGAGTGCTGTAGATTTGGCGATGCATATTGCAGGGGATAATGGTTTGGTTGCTGTGTGTGGAAGCATGTATCTTATTGGTGATACTAGGGACTTTTGTATGACGGTGGGGCAGTTTATCGATTATAAAAATGAATAAAGTCTATTATGAGATATATGTAGATAATGTGTTTTTCTTGCATATTTTCTTGCAATAAATTATTAAAAAAAGATAAAAAAATACCATATTTTTTTTAAATTCTTTTGTGCTAAGGGTTTATGTTTTGTTTTAATCGATATTAAATATTATTTAATTCTAAAGTTTGATATCTAGCGTCCGTTAATACTAGTATAAGATTCAAAAAGCTGATAAAAAAGCAGTTTTTGGTATCTTTACTGTTGTTTGAAGATTTTTTAGTAGAGTTTTAGTGGTGATTGATGTATTATTACTGCTGTATTATGAAGACTTTATTCTGTTGAAGAGCGGCTGGTTTATATTGTGAATTAAATCCCGTTCTGAAATGGTTTAAATATGTAGTACATTAAGATGCTCTGGGAATTGCACTTAATTTAGGATGTGGTTACGTGGTGGATCGGCTGCGTGAAAGGTAGGTGGCACATGAGTTCAATACAAGGAATGGGCGAATTTGATAGCATTCGTCGTACAGTTCAAAAGGACGAGACTACTCGCAAGAAGGCTGAGCGTGAGGAGAGCCGTGCACCTAGGACACCAGGAAAAGATACTGCGCAAGTTTCTGATACTGCTCGTATGTTCAAGATGAGGGACGATGCTGTTGAGAAGCTTGAGTCTATTCCTGACCCTAGAGAAGAGAAGATTCAAGAGATTCTTGAGAAGATCGACAGCGGTTCGCTTCTAACTCCTGCAAATGTAAAGAATAGTATTGCTAAAATGATTAGTCAAGGACTACTTTAGGCGAGGGTAAAAACATGATTGACTTTTGTTCTTGAGAGAGAACTATACACGATGGTTGTATAGTTCTCTCTTTTTTTAAATATATTGAGTAAAAGAGTGAAATGGGTATTGACAATAATCTAGTAATGAGTATTATATTAAAACTCAACTGCGGGAGTGGCGGAACGGCAGACGCGCATGGTTGAGGGCCATGTGAGGTAACACTCGTGGAGGTTCAAATCCTCTCTCCCGCACCAAATCTAAAGGATTGTAAGTCAATGACTTACAATCCTTTTTTTATTGTGTTACAGGGTTATTGCCTATTCAATCCGTTTGATGATATTATAAAGCTTCGAGCTGTGAAAATTAACTCGAATATTCATTATCATCAAGATCTGAGATGGAAGTTGACCTAGAGAAAGCGCTGACTAAGAAGTATGGATTGGCGGTGTGGATCTGTTTGTATACCGGGATGAGGAGACCTGAAGCTTTTTCACTTAGGTGGACTGATATAAACTTCAATACTGAAACGATAGTCGCTCAGAGTAAGGGTGGGGCAACAAGAACGATACCGCTCACTGCGCCACTACTTGAGAAACTTCAGGAGCATCTTAAAGAGTTATTGAGTTTGATTGTACCTTTGTGGACGCTTATAGGTGGCTTATAGACTATCTGAGAGCTCTGTGTGAACCGTAGATCAACCCAAAGTAAAGTGTATCGGGTGGAAATCTCATTCCGACACACTTTCTGTACGCTTCTCGCTCAATCTGGGGTGTCTCTTGATAAAATTTCGATGTGGGCAGGGCACTCACCAACGATTTGTAAGCGGTATTATGTGAGATTTATACCAAAGGATCAGAGGGATACTGATATAGATAATTTGTAAAGGAATGAATAATGAGTAATTCTAAGAAGCATCATTACCTACCACAACATATTTTGAATAACTTTTCTGTGGATAATGATGGTCGACAAATTTGGGTTTTGAATAAAGAGCAAGAAATAAGCTATAAATCATCAATCAGAAATGCTGGTAGTGAGAATCACTTCAATTCGTTCATGATTAATGGTGAAGGTTTAAATTTTGAAAATTATTTTGATAAAAATGATTCTATGTCAGGAATTATTGTTAGGAAAATTATTGAAAGCAATAGTTTGCAATGTCAAGATACTGATGAGTTTATGGCGTTATCATCGCTTGTTGTTGTCCAGCAAAACAGAACGTCATTTATGCGCAATAATCTTCAAAAATTATTTAACGTTATGTGTGGTAAAGTACTGAGCCTAAGTGGATTAAAGTTGAAATCAGATAAAGCAAAAGAACAGTTGGAGCAAATTAAAGAATATAAGGATGTCAAAGGAAATCAAAAGAAAGCCCTTCACTACCTGTTTCTGATTGATCATATTGAACTTATAAAAAACGCCTTAACTGATAAGAAAGTGTTTTTAATGCAATGTTCGAATGCAGATAATTTCATTATTGGTGATAACCCGATACTAATTTTAAGTAATAAACAAATGGAGGGGTCTTATGGCAATGTTGGGCTTGCTGTTCCAGGGGTTAAGATTTATTATCCAATTTCGTCAAAACTGACTCTTGCTTTTTATTGTCCTAGTATTTTGATGAAATTCAATTTAAACTTGATCAAGGTTATAGGGCAAATAATGATACAATTGAAAAATACCGTGCAATGAGTAAAAAAGGAATTTATAGTTGCTCTAGGCAGGTTGTAAATGAATTGAATTATTATCAGGTTAGTTCTGCTGAAAGATTTTCGTTTTGTTGTGTTGATGAGTTTTGTGCTTGGGGCGTAGCACCAAATAGGATTCGCTTTGACTGAGTTATTGTAATATAGAGACTAAAAGTTTTATATTATGCTTGGTTTATTTCAAAAGAGCAGCGGGATACAGATATTGATAGGTGGTAAATGACAAAAACGGAGATAATAATGGCAGAAAATCATCACTATGTTCCAAAGGTCTTGTTAAAGAGATTCCATACTAAAAATGGAAAGAATAATATATTCAGGTATAACCTAAAGAATAATACTTATTCATCTAATGGACAGGCTGGGCATAAAGTTGAAAAAGTTGCATCAGAGATAGACTATAATACCGTAACTGATGATAATGGAAATATCGAAAGTTTTGAAAAACAATTTGATAAAATTGATTCAGAGTTAGGTATTCTTTATTCTAATCATTACAAGAAATTTGCCAACAATACACTTAAATATACAGATTTTTCTGATAAAGGCCTTATTTCTCTAATAGAAATTATTGCATTTTTACATGAGCGTACTGAGATGAAAAGAGTTATTTCTGAAGGTAAAATATATGTTTTAAACGAATGTTTTCAAAGTACGCTAGGCATGGTACAATGTGAAAAAAAAGATATTAAAAATTTAGCTAGAAGAATGGTGCGTGATTCTTTAGTTGATGAAGTTGATCATAATCGGAAAATTTTAAAGAAAATGAAGGCTCAATTGCTAAAGGCTAATGAAGAAATTAGTTTATTTATTTCAGATAATCCTGTGTGCTCAGTTGATTTTATGGATACATCGTTTCAAATGCTATGTACTAATAATATAGAAGTAATTTTACCATTATCACCAAAATACGCCATTTTTTATACAAATAATTACGAGCATGAATATATTAAAAGACCCGTTTCATGTTGGAATAAAGTTAATGGAATAACTGTTGAAGATGGTGTTTGTTATTTAAATGATTACCACGTCGACCGCCTGAATAATCTGCAAGCTAAGAATACATTTAATGATATATTTCTTTCATTTTATGATGTAGAGTATATGTCAAAATTCAATTATGAGCATAAGGCTTTATCAGATGGTATTAAACAAGAAATATATGAGAATGTAATTTCATTTTTTGAAGGTGAAAACCAATTTGATTTAGCATTACTGTTGAGAAAAAAACGTGTTGATGAATGTTTTAGTAATAGTCGAAATGAAACAAGAAGATTATTAGGTTTGGATACTATTTTATAATTGAAGTATCGGCACCTGCTTTGATAGCTCAGAGTAATGGTGGGGCAATATGAACGATACCGCTCGCTGCGCCACTCCTTGAGAAACTTCAATAGCACCTTAAAGAGTTATTGAGTTTGATTGTACCTTTGTGGACGCTTATAGGTGGCTTATAGACTATCTGAGAGCTCTGTGTGAACCGTAGATCAACCCAAAGTGTATCAGATGGAATCCATTCCGACACACTTTCTGTACGCTTCTCGCTCAATCTGGGGTGTTTCTTGATAAGATTTCGATGTGGGCAGGGCACTCACCAACGATTTGTAAGCGGTATTATGCGAGATTTATACCAAAGGATCAGAGGGATACTGATATAGATAGACTATAAGCTTTGCAATAATTCAAGAATTTTTCCAATCTATTTTATTCAGATTTTTTCTGTGCTAAATAAACGTCAATTCTTTTTTTTACATTTGCTTTTAGATTACTATAAAAAAAGGCATAATCAAAACGGTGATATACTTCTTTAGGCCACCGACCCATATTAACCAAATCAACATTCTTTGGCTGTTGTATATCAGTAACTATCAAAGCCCCTGTATTAATATCAATACAGGCACCGCAAAAATGTGAAATCTGCTCCACTATTTCTCCAGTTACATCATTAAAAAATATTGCTTGAATATTTTTCTCAGAACTAGCAGGCATTGCATCTGTTCTCCAGTTAAGTGGGTTTATAGCTACTGCATCTGACAACAAAACAGGAGATCCTTTGGCAGTAGGGCCTTGAGTATTATAGGTTATAATTATTCCCGTATCAGTCTCTCCTTGAGCAAGCCGCATTTGAGGGTATTGCTGCAAATCACTTTTCTTGACGGTATAACCTATAGCATAAGCTGCAATAAAGCGTTTCAGAAGCTCAGAATCACCTAGACGTCGACGCATTAATTCAATAATTACCATAGATCCCTGACTATGCCCCGCAAGTATAAAAGGACGATTTGAATTGAGATGCCGCAGGTAATAATCAAAAGCAGACTCAACATCAGAGTAAGCTACTCTAAAAATAGGATCACTAAAGCCATCTCGACCGCCATTATTTACCTCCATGCTCTGAGTAGCAGCAGATTGCTGCCTGTAAAATGGAGCAAAAATATTAGCATAGGATGAATACACTCCGCCTTGCGACTTCAACAGTCCTCTGGCATTATCGCGTAAATTCTTATTGGCAATATCCATATTTTCTGGCATTGCATCAACATATATAGTCGGATATACATAAAAAACATCGACAGGTTTTGTTATTGACTCAACTTTTGACAGCCAATAGAAATCATTCTCATATTCAGGTACAGCAGATGCATTTTTTTCAGACATAAGTATCCTCTCATTAATCTAGCTCCACTTTTAACATAAAAGACAGAAACAAGGCAAAGCATTTATTTTATTAACAATTGCTAACATATTAATATAACATCTAAAAGCTCCTTCTGTACCCTGCTTGTTCAATCAGGGGTATCTCTTGGCAAGATCTCTATGTGGGCAGAGCACTCACCAACGATCTATAAGAGATATTATGCTTGGTTTATCCCAAAGGAACAGAGGGATACTGATATTGATAGGTTATAATAATGATTGTGTGTTCGTTTATGAAATCTAGCAACTGTATATTGGAATTCTTATATCTTAGCATGATCCTTGTGGGTATAAAAGTTCTTGTATAAACTGCTGCCTTTTCACAATCACTATATTATTCGTGATGAAATTTTATATAATACAATTTTTTTGTAAAGTCTTAATTGGTAATATTCGTAAATAGGCTTTTAACAATATTAGCAATTAACGACATTTTATGATAGCAGATCAACTCAACCCATGATATAATACGGGACTCAAATTTTTTATTATAAGGAGAATATATCATGAGACACTGGAGTAATTTGAGATATTTGATACAACACAAATGGTTTGTCTTTCAAGCAATGAGAGAGATCGGCGGATCGATCTGGCTTGCCCTAACACATGACCTAAGCAAGTTTCGACCATCAGAATGGATACCATATGCAAGTAGATTCTACGCAGAAGACGGTAGTAAGCACCGTAAGAAGTCATCTGCGTTTGACAGGGCATGGAAGGAGCATCAGAATCGTAATCCCCATCACTGGCAGCACTGGATACTATTTACTGATAATAAAGAGATCAAGGCTCTTGAGATACCAAGAAAGTATGTGTATGAAATGGTCGCTGACTGGATGGGAACAGAGAGAGTAAAAACTGGTAAGAGGGATTGTTGTGAGTGGTATGAAAACAACAAGGATAATATGACTCTGCACCCAGATACTAGAAAATTGGTAGAAGAGATTATCAAGGGTGTGAGGTAGAGATATACGTGCGTTATAACGTTGGGCAAAACTCAGTAGGTACGAAAATAAGAACTGTCGATGGTAAGACCTGGGTAGAATATTATAAAACCTACCATATGAATGGTAGGTTTTATTTATAAATATCAAGATTGTTGAGATTGCTTACTTAGAAGCTTTTGGTCTATTGGTTCGAACCCTCACAGGTTTCTGCTTGGTCGATTTCTTTGGTGCGGGGCGGGCAACTCGTTGTTTACGAGGAGTAACTACCGGCTCTTGAGGTTCTTGTGGTACAGACGGGGCTACTTCTTGAGGAGCATCTGGATAATCATTTGAGCGGATATCAGAACGACTATCTGAGCGGCTGTCTGAACCAGAGCGGAAGTCTGGGCGTCCTCTAGCGGCACGCTTCTCTTCTTTTAGAGCTTCACGGCGAGCTTCTTCGAGTTCTTGGGAGCGTATGTAGGCTCTGTAGAATGCATTTATCCCTGCTGTGACTATTCTTGAAGCTGCTTTCTTCTCTTCGTCTGTAGACTCAGGGTCTGCGTGTATGTGCATGCAGTTTATAATGCTATCAGCTTTTTCATCATTACTGATAAAGTTATTCATGACAACTATACGGTAGTCTTTAGGGCCGTCGAGTGTGAGGAACTTCATATGGGTAATATCGAGGTCGTACTTGGTTCTTATTTCTTCTAATGTATCAGGTTTGCCGAATACTGTAAATTCGATATTTCCTATATCTGCTACGGAGGTGATCTCCATACGGCTACCTTGTATAGACTTGATCTTGAACTTGATTGGATCTGGATCGAATGTAAACTCTTTCATTATCTTCTTGTAACTCCTAGTATAGTTAATTGACAAACTAATATTAGCGATAAATTTCACTTTGTCAATTCAATCAATGTATTGTAAGTGGATTTTATTTCAACTTCTTTGTTAAAGTCAGAGTATTTCGCTCGTATTCACGTTTATAGGTTTGTGCTTCGGTTGTTTCTCGTATAAAGTGGATTCCTAGGCCACCAATCTTCCTCTCTTCTAGTGGCGCATTGATATCTGGGGTAGGAATAACGGTAGGATCGAACTCTATGCCATCATCACTGATTTCAATCTTGATGGAACTCTCTTCTTGCCAGAGATGGATCTCTATCTCATGAACTGAGTCGTCATTTGGGAATGCATAGGAGATAATGTTGATTATCCACTCCTCAAAAATCATATTTAGCTCGGTTTTGAAGTCGTGTGACCAGTTTAGCTTGGCGGTTATTTCGTCTAGCCAAGTGATGAGGCGTTGCATCTCTCCTTTGTGGTTGGTTAGAACTAGGGTAGTTGTAGGTGAGAGGGTGTCAGAGTCGGAATTCTCTGTTGGACGGTATGAGAAGCATATCAGGGTAATATCATCTGATTGTTCAGCTTCTGAAGCGTACAGAGCTATATCCTTCAAAATCATGCTTATACATTTCTCAGCAGTCTTACATGGATTTGACTTGAGGAAGTTGACTAGGCGTTCCTCACTATATAATTCTAGTGATGAGTTCATTGCTTCGGTGACACCATCGGTATACATTAGGAATTTACAACCGTAATCAAGGGTGACTGTCTGATTGTGGTACTCTATATTCTCCATAACTGCAAGGGGAGGAGCCTTCGCAAAGTCTAAGAAAGTAGCATCTTCATCAGAAATTATTAATGGTGGATTGTGTCCGGCGTTTGAGTAGGTCAGTTCGTTTGTGCATAGATTGAATATTCCGCAGAATAGAGTAATAAACATACATGCGTCGTTTCCGGAGTTTAGTTCATTATTCACATGGAAGAGGGCTTTAGCGGGGTCTTGTACTCGCTGTATTGTTGATTTTAAGAGTGTCTTGCCGACTGCCATAAAGAGTGATGCAGGTACACCCTTACCTGAAACATCGCCGATACATATATAAAGATGGTCATCATCAAGTAGCATGAAATCGTATAAATCCCCTCCAACCTCTTTGGCGGATTCTAGTGCGGCGAAGATATCTAGCCCACAGCGGTTTGGAAATGGTGGAAAGAGTTTTGGAAGAATACTGTGTTGTATCTCTCTAGCGATTGTAAGTTCACTCGAGATCTTCTCCTTTTCTGAGGTTACTCGCTGGAGGTCGACTATATGCTCTTTGAGGTCTGATGTCATCTGGTTGAAAGCTTCTGCTAGTTCTTCTATTTCATCACCAGTGTCGACGTGAAGCTTTGCCTGAAAATCGCCTTTTCCGATCTTTCGCACATCATTATTTAACTCGAGGATTGGTTTAGTAAGTCGTTTGCTAAATTTTAATGCAAGAATAATTGCAACTATTATGATTACTGCGAAAATTGAGACAAGTTGGTATACTGATGAGAATATTGAATGGGATATACTGTTTTTGCTTATTGAGGTGTAACTATCAATTCTTTCTTTGAAGTCTAGGGCTGGTTGTATAATGTCATTAAGAGGATGGATAACAGCTAGTGTCCAACCAAGACTTTTAAGTGGAGCATAAGCGATCACAATCTTGCCGTAATTCTCTGTGTTAGCAATTTGTACACCAGGCTCCCCTGAGAGTATCTCACTAAGTAGTTGTTTCATCTTTGGGTCGTCTGTATTGGTAATTATCTTTGTGTCGAGTTCTTCATCCCAGTTTTTACCTTGTGAAGATATCCCTTCAGCAGCAATTAACTTTCCATCTTTATCAAGAAGGAAGGTCTTGCCTGAACCGTAGAGCTGGGCATTTATTATGTCATCATTTATAGATTTTAGTAGGACATCGGCACCAATAACTCCAATTAGCTTATTATCGCTACTTATTATTGGGATATAGCAAGATAAAACCAGTTCACCACTGAGTGCGTCGACATATAGTTCTGACCACCCTAGGTTACGTTTTTTTGCTGCCGCTTTGTACCAGCTACGTTTTCTAGGGTCAAAATTATCAGGAAGAAAACGACCGCCTCTCCAGCGATAACTTCTGTGTAGACCGTTTTCAAATCCAATATATAGTGACTCTAGATTTGGGTCTGTCAGGCATATATAAGAAATAAGGTCGTCAAGTGTACTGGATATATCTATGTATTTCTGTATCTCGGGTGAAATCTCGGTATCAGGGGGAAGATGATAAATTGATATAGTTGCTATGTCTACAGGTTTATTTTCACGTGTATATGACGGCTTAAATTTGAGTTTTTCGGGGTTTTCGAAGGCTAAGGTCGCTGAGAACTGGAGAAGCTTTACAATCGACTCTATGTTTGAGAAAACATTATTACTCAGGTCTGCTTGACTCCGTGCGACAGTTAAAGCTTGTTCCATAACGCGATTTGTCAAAACATCGGCGCTCATTTTACTGATCTCTTCACTCATTATTTCATTGGAATTGATTGCTTCAGTACCTATTTTGTCCATGCTTGAGATGGCAATAATCCCATATATAACCGCCAAGGCTGTAGGTAGTATCAAAGCGAAGGCTAGGAGTTTGTACTTTATGCTGAGTCTTTTTGCTTGCATGCTTTTGGATTGTCCTTGAAAATTATATGAGTTTGCTGCTTTTAGAGTGAATCTCTGATATCAAGTATACTTGTAAAGCCTGAAAGCTTGAAAATATTATATACTGTTTCAGTCATGTTTGTAAGTATAAATTTAGTGCCTGTGGTTTTTGAGCTTTTTGCTAAGAGTATCATAATACGTAGTCCAGCACTAGAAATATATACAGTCTGGGAGAAGTCGCAGACAAGGGTGTCTGGCTTTTTCATGTTTAGTATTTTTAATAGCTCCTTTTCTGCCTGTGGTGAGGTGGTAACATCTAGTCTTTCAGGTAGTAGATAGGTTTCCATTTTGATCTTCTTTCGTGCGTAAGTTTTTTGGTGGTATCTAATATTGAATAAGTCTATTATAATGATTGCAGAAACTATGTGTATATCTTTTTATAAAAGTATCAGAATCATTTATAATTATTGATGCGTCTAGAGCGGGAAAATTTAAATATGTAATACTAAAATCAGTAAATTGGGGTATAGCATCATATGTAATAGAAGTTTTAATAGTAATAATGTAAGTTTTTACTCTGTTACTATTGTATTAAAATACTAATGACTATGGGATTAAATTATAGCAAAATTATTGGATTATCAAAATACAGATCTTTGTTGTAAGTGTTGTGTATATTCTTTGTTCAGTTCAATTTTGAGACAAAATTATAAGCTCTTTTATGCTCTATTTTGAGATAATTAGAATACTATTTTCTGGACAAAAAATATAAAATAGCTTAATCTAATAGCATATATCTTTGATATATCTTTTTGGAGAAGAGATGAAGTCCATAAATGAGGCAATTGTATTGATAGTTGATGATACAGAAGAGAATGTAGAGATACTTGTAGAGGCACTTGGCGATGATTATGAAGTATCCGTTGCTATGGATGGAGAGTCTGCGCTTGAAGCGGTAGAGGAAGAACTTCCTGATCTCATTCTACTAGATGTAATGATGCCTGATATCAATGGGTATGAGGTTTGTGAAAGACTAAAATCTGAGCCAAAAACTGCGTCAATTCCTATTATATTTCTAACCGCTCTTACTGAGATTAATGATAAAACCAAGGGATTTGAAGCAGGTGCTGTTGACTACATAACAAAGCCTTTTGAAATACTTGAGGTAAGAGCGCGAGTCAAGACCCATCTCTCGATGTATATAATGAGCCAGGAAATCGAGGAGCAACGTCAGGTTGCTGAAGCTAATACTAGAGCAAAAGCTGAATTTCTTGCAACTATGAGCCATGAGATTCGCACACCAATGAATGGTGTGCTTGGTATGGCACAATTACTTTTAGAGACGTCTTTAGATAAGAAACAGCGTGAATTTGCTGAGACTATCTATAATTCAGGAAATGCGCTTCTAGGGGTCATAAATGATATTCTTGATCACTCCAAACTTGAAGCAGGTAAACTTGATATAGAAACTATACCGTTCTCTCCCAAGTCACTTGTAATATCTGTAGAGAGACTTATGGTAAATAGAGCTCAAGAGAAAGCGATAGACTTGGTAGTAAATGTGGCTAATGAGGTCCCTGATGTTGTACTAGGTGATGCTAATAGAATTCGGCAAATACTGCTAAATTTTCTAAGTAATGCGATAAAATTCACAGAGAGAGGTCGTATTGAAATTGTACTAAAGCTTTGCAATAATGGCGATTTGTACTTTTCAGTCATTGATACTGGTATTGGAATTGATGATGAAGGTAAAAAGAAGCTCTTTCAGGACTTTTCACAGGTTGATTCCTCAATATCAAGAAGATATGGTGGCACTGGGCTAGGGCTTTCAATCTGTAAAAAAATAGTAAGCATAATGAATGGTGAAATAGGGGTAAAGAGTAAGATTGGCGATGGAAGTGAATTCTGGTTCTCAATTCCTACGCTAGAGACAGATAAAAAGGCAATTGATATAACTGAGAGTCTGTCAAGTGTTTCCTTAAACCTACCACGTATGAATATACTGCTTGCCGAGGATAACAAGGTAAACCAGCAGGTTGCTGTTGGGCTATTGGGTAATGACAAACACAATATTACGATTGTTGAGAACGGTATAGAAGCGGTTCATGCTTGCGAAGAGCATATTTTTGATGTTGTTTTGATGGATATGCAAATGCCTGACATGGATGGTATTGCCGCAACGATAAGGATTCGAGAGATAGCTTCTGAAAAAGGGTCTGTGCCTATTATCGCTCTTACAGCAAATGCAATGGCAGCTGATCAAGAGAAGTGCTTAAATGCTGGTATGACGGGGTTTGTGGCTAAGCCAATACAAGCTGATGTGCTAATAAAAGAAATTGCTAGGGTAACAAGAACAGTTGTTGTCGAGGAAAGTGTTGAAATTGACCAAAAAGTACCAGCTGTGTACTTTGATACTGACCAGTTGTCACTCTTAGAGAGCACAATTTCACTCAATGCATTAATCAATATCATACATGGCTTCATAGAGGAAGTAAAACCACTTGGCACTAACCTCCCAAATGTCGCATTGAATTCAGACATGCAGCAGCTCATATTTGATGCCCATAAAATTAAAGGGTCTAGTGCGAATTTGGCGATGAATGTATTAGCTGATACAGCTGGAAAAATTGAGAACTTTGCTCGTGATGGTGATATTAAGGCTGCACAAAAATTAGCCATGGGTATTCCACAAATCTTCGAGAATACTCTTCAAGAAGTGGCGAATATGTACCCGGAAGCTTTTAAAGATTGTGATATGAGTATTCGTAGGAATATAGTGGATCCTAAGATATGTAGTATTATTATTGAGAGTTTGCTACATATGGAAGAAGCAATTCGTGCTGAAAACATAGAAAAATATGAAGAAGTAACAGAATCAATGTTACGCTTAGAATTATCAAATCTATGGAAGAAGTCATTAGGTGAAGTTGATATGTTTGTATATGAGGGTAAGTTTTCTGAGGCTTTGGAACGGCTTGAGAGGTTTAGGGCTATTGTTACTAATGGGTGTAGCAAAGATGAAGCAAGTTCTGATGATTTGAGAGTCAAATTAACCCTTCTTGAACAAGCACTAACCCATGCAAAGCCAAAGGAAATAGCAGAAGTCTTGGATGACCTTCAGGCATTGCAGCTGCCTGAAGAGGCGATAAATACTCTCACGCAGGTAGCTGTAAAGGTGTCTCAGTACCAGTATAAAGGCGCATTAGAGATACTAAGTGGTTACCTCAGATAGCCTTAGCGCGACTACTTTGGCTAGAATTATTGCTCAATTCATATTAAGCGTTATTTATAATCTTAAATTCTAATATTTCTGGAATTGATTCGATAAATATTCTTGTAAGTTCAGGATCGAAGTGCTTACCTGACTCTTCTTTCAGCAGTGCTATCACACGTTCGATAGGCCAAGGACCCTTATATGGGCGTGATGATGATAGAGCGTCAAAGACATCAGCAAGGGCTGTAATACGCGCAGGCAATGGAATGTCGTCACCTGAAATACCATTTGGGTAACCTTCGCCGTTCCATTTTTCATGATGATTTAATGCAATCTCTTGAGCCATTTGGAGTAGTTTGAAGTTGCTTCCTGCAAGAACCTTGTATCCTATACTAGAGTGAGTCTTGATTATCGTGAATTCTTCATTAGTAAGTTTGCCTGGTTTTAGCAGGATCGCGTCAGGAATCCCCACTTTGCCAATATCATGCATTGTGCTGGCAAGCCCCCAAAGCTTGCACTCCTCTTCTGGAATGCCTTTTTTCTTTGCAAGCAATTCTACCATGCTACGTATACGTTTTACGTGTTCTCCTGTGCAGTCATCTCGCATCTCTGTAGCTAAGCCAAGACGCATTATTACCTCAATTTGTGATTCTTTAAGTTTTGCATTTGCATCGGCTAAATCTTTAGTTCGGGCTTTTATTTTTTTGTCAAGAATTTCATTCTGTTGTTCAAGTATGATACGCACAAGGCTTAGCTCAAGGTGCGTTTTAATTCGTAATCTTACTTCTGTAACATCGAATGGTTTGGATATATAATCCACGCAACCAATTTTAAAACCTTTAGTCTTGTTTTTAACTTGATCAAGGGCTGTTAGAAAGATTACTGGTATTTTGGATGTTGTTGGGTTGCTTTTTAGGATTTGGCATACTTCATAGCCGTCCATGCCGGGCATCATAATATCTAGTAGGATTAGGTCTGGGTGTAAATAATTAGCAGTTTCAATGGCACTTGGTCCATCAAGTGAAACCGCAATATCATATTCCTCATTGCTAAGTCCATTAATAAGTACATCAATGTTTGTCTTCGTGTCATCAACAATCAATACTGTGCATTTAGAAAAATTAAACATTATTACTCCATTGACCGAATCATCAAACGCTTACTTTGTTGTTAGATTACTTGGTTTTAATAATTTGCAATAATATTTAATTTTTGCAAAAAGATTGTTTTTTGTCAATTAATAAAACATTTGCTTATTAATATTGGATGATTTTTGTAATTAGGTATAGAAAAAAGTACCCCTGTACTTATAGCTTTAGTAAATGAATCTTAATTCTTGACATATTAATTTTGTATGCTCTAATAAAGTCATAATTGTATATTTTAAGTGTATTAAATAATCAATATTTAAGTAAATTGCTATCAATATTATTGACAATAGTTGTCGATTTAAATAAACAACTGAGAATTGCTTTGAAAGGTAGTGCCTGAGGAATTAGCATTGTGTTACTTGTTGATTCGGATAAGGATTATAGAGAAAATTGCGACTCTTTTGAGAAGCGTATTTCTATGAAATTTCAAGTCTTGTGGGCTTCTAATATACAGGAAGCTACCGTTACTATTAGAAATCATAGACCGAGTGTTAATGCTGTATTGTTGAAGAAGCAGAAGATGGCTTTATTACTCTCGCTGTTCATAAGAAAAGGTGGCATAACCGATAATCAGATTGATGTATTAATTGTTGATCTCATGATGCCAAATATCGATTTATTTTGGTCTTTTTCTACTATACGAAAAAGAACGTTGGGAAAGAATATTTCGTTACTTGTTTAAAGGTTTGAAATGATAGTGAAGCAATTATGAAGTGTAAATTCAGGAATATTAGAGACTACATTAAAAGTATTAGGTGCAGTAAGTAATAAAAATAGGAAAGATTGATATGCAATTTCAGAAGAAACTAATAGTGTGTTTTATAATCTGGATATTATTTTGTCAAATTACTGGTTACATTACTGCGTATAGTTATGCTGAAGAGAGCGTGAAGGCCGATGTTCTTCCCTTGTCATTAAGTGATGAAGAAAAAGAATGGCTAGCTGATCATCCAATAATAACTGTACACAATGAAATGAATTGGCCTCCATTTAATTTCAACTTAGATGGAAAGCCAAAAGGATATTCTATCGAGTATATGAATCTGATTGCTAAAAAGCTAGATATAAAAATTAAGTATGTGTCTGGTTATACTTGGGATGAATTCTTAGGTATGATTAAGAATAAAGAATTAGATGTAATGCTCAATATGGTTGAAACTACTGATAGAAAGAAGTACATATTATTTACTCCAACGTATGCGAAGAATCCAAATGTAATTGTTAGTCCGAAGAGTTCACAAATAGATGATATCGAGGATCTGTTTGGAAAGACAATTTCAATGCCTAGAGATTTTTTCTATGTTGAAATTATTCAGAAGAATTATCCTGAGATTAATATTGAATTATCTGGTAGTATTATGGAATCACTCAAAGCAGTCTCTATTGGCAAGGTTGATGCTACTATGGGTAAGCAGGCGGTTGTTTCATATATTATCAAAGAAAATATGATGACTAACTTGGCTATTAGTGGTGAAGCTTCTCTCGGTGAACCAAATTTACAAAATCTTCATATTGGAGTAAGGGATGACTGGCCGATATTACAGTCGGCAATAACAAAAGCAATGAAGAGCATAAGTAGTGTCGAAAAGAGTAAGCTACAAGATGAATGGATTACTTCTGTAAAAGGGAGTAGAGAGTACCTTGAGCACGAGGGAGCAGAGAGGGATGAGGAAAATGATAATATTTATGGTGTACTTGGATTAATTTTTGGAACTTTAGTAATACTCATTGTGTGTATATGGCTGCTTTCGCATTACCTTGTTAGGTATCTTCCTGCATCTTTTCAAAAGAATCAGCTCAAAGTTATAGGTATGTTAGCAATGGTCGGTGTTCTTACAGCTGTTATTCTTGGTGCTGTAATAGGGTTGCGCAATATTAAGAGCAGGGTTGATCTTAAATCTCAGGAGTTATTACATCTAATTTCGGAAGTTACTTATGATGAACTAGATAATTGGGTACACTCTGCTACAGAGCATGTTGAACATATTGCCTCCGAGCCTGAAGTTAGTGCGCTAACAGATATGCTACTAGATTCTCCTAGAGATCAAATAGCACTTATGGCTACTCCTGCTACTGATATGTTGAGAGATTTTTTGAAGAAACGTAATGCAAGACCTGAAGATGTGGACTTTAATATAATTGCTCCGGATTATATAAACATTGCATCAAGCAGGGATATTCAAATAGGTGAGAAAAATATAATTGCTATCGCTAGACCTGATCTTCTAAAGAAAGCTTTTGAAGGTGAGACTATCCTTGTTCCTCCGATGCTAGCTGATGTGCCGTTAGATAGTAGTAAAGGAGAGGCTTCGGTAAAGGCAGCAACAATGTTCATGGCAACTCCTGTGAGGAATTTAAGTGGTAATATAATAGCCGTAATGACACTCAGGTACGATCCAAGTAAGGGATTTTCAAATATATTTAAAGCAGGGCGTATTATGCAATTT
Organism: Planctomycetota bacterium; assembly: GCA_965140405.1. GTDB lineage: Bacteria > Planctomycetota > SZUA-567 > SZUA-567 > SZUA-567. The sequence continues at coordinate 2,323,299 of OZ223208.1, read as the reverse complement.
GGGGAGACTTATGCCTTCAATGTTAAAGGTGAGATGCTTTCTGATAGTCGATATATTTCAGAGGTTATGGAACTTGGGCTTATTCAAGAAGGTGAGTCAACAGTTTTAAACCTAAAACTACGTGATCCAGGAGGTAATTTATTGGAAGGATATACGCCAAGGATAGCTCCAGAAAACCAACCGCTTACCTATGGGGTTTTAAGTGCAATAACTAGTGGAAACTCTGGGAGTGTACGCGAATACAGAGATTATAGAGGTGTCCCTGTATTTGGGTACTGGTTGTGGAATGAAAAATATGAATTAGGATTGATTACAGAGATGGATAAAACGGAGTATTACGCAGGATACTACTCTGATAGAAGTATAATAATTGGCATACTAGGGGTAACTGTTTTGATGTCTTTCTTGCTTGTTGGTTTTGTTTTGTGGAGTGGAGAGCGTTCAAAACTTCAATTACTCAAAGCTAAGGATGAGTGGGAAGAGGTTGCTGAGTCAAGGTTTGTCGAGCTTCGCAGTAGAGAAGAGAGGTTTAGTGCTATCTTTAATCATTCTGTACAGTTAATGGCTGTGCTTGACATTAAAGGGTATATTGTTGAAGAGAATAGTACCGCTTTGAAATTTATAGGTGTAAGTATCGAAGCAGTAAGTGGGGTACATTTCTCTGAGTCCTCTTGGTGGGTTGATTCTAAAGCAACAAAGGCAGAAATCGCTGAATCTGTTGAGAAAGCAGTAAAAGGGGAAAGAATTCATTTTGAAACAACAACATACAATTATCTTGGGGAAGAAGTAACTTTAGACTTTATGTTAGCTCCGGTATTGGACTCGAATAGCAATGTTATATACTTACTTGCAATGGGGCATGATATAACTGAACTTAAGAAGGCAGAAAACGCTATAAAAGATGCTCATGCTAAGCTTGAATTGAGAGTAAAAGAGCGTACTCATGAATTAGAAAGCGTTACTGATGACCTTAGAGTTTCTGCACAGATGCAAACCTCGTTAAACCAGTTGCTTGGTATTTCAATTTCAGCTACCGAGTTATCACTAAAGCAAATTTTTGATAAAGTTTTAGATATATTTAGTCAAATGTCATGGTTCCCTGAGTCAGGTCGATCAGGTGTATTTTTATATAACACTGAGTTAAACGTGTTAGAAATGGTAAGCTCTAGAAAATTACCTCTCCAATTAATTGAAACATGTTCACGTTGTTCCCTTGATGAATGTTTGTGTGGTCTTGCTGTAAAATCAAAAGAGATTGTGTTTGTGAGTCATGTCGATAGCAAGCATGGAATAAATTTTGAAGGTATGGTTGATCATGGTCACTATATTGTTCCGATTGTTGAGAGTGGGACTATTCTAGGTGTATTGATGTTCCTACTAAACCCTGGTCATGAAGAATCTGATAGCGAGAAAAATTTCCTTGCTAGTGCCTCAGATATAATTGCAGGTATTATAGAACGAAAGAAACGTAATGATGAAATTGAGCGTTTTAATCGTCTTGCAATGGCAAGAGAGGGTAGAGTACTTGAGCTAAAATCAGAACTCAATTTGAAATATGAGGAGGCAGGTGAAGAACCACCATATAAGAAATCGGAAGATTTATTCTGGTCTACTGTTGAAAAAGATAATACTATTGAAGAAATTATTGGTAGTGTAAGTGTTGATAGTATCCCTCTTAAAGAGTTGTTACCAGTTGATGAATTAGAATTCCTTCTCAATTCTTTCTGTGATGCTGTTAAAATTTCATCGGCGATAATTGATCTAAATGGTAAGGTTTTTGTCTCTGCCCGCACTCAACGTGTATGCGAGGACTTTCATAGAATTAATCAACAAACCTCTGAAAATTGTCAAAACAGCGATTCAATATTTTTGCCAGAATTTAGAGTTGGAGATGACTTTATTATCAATACATGTAAAAATGGACTTACTGAGATTGCCTCTCCAATAGTCATTGAGGGTAGACATGTTGCTAATTTATTTGTTGGGCAAATCTTCACTACTGAGCCAGATTTGGATGTATTTAGACAGCAGGCTATTGATGTTGGTTTTGATATTGACGACTATATATCAGCAATTAGAGATGTTCCAATTATTGAAATAGAGCGATTACCTTCGATTCTCAGTTATCTTACAACGTTTACGATACTTGTTGGTACACTTTCCATAGAGAGAAGTCAAGCTAGAGCAATTGAGAAAGCAGCCGTTACTAGATCAGCTCAACTCAAGCAGGATAGAGCTGCGGCAATAAGCTTGGCAGAGGACGCTGAAAAGGCCAGAGCTGAGAAGGTAGAGTACCAGGATCATCTTGAGGAGCTAGTAACTGAAAGAACTCAAGAACTTGTAAAATCTAAAGAACGGACAACGCTTATTCTTAATTCTGCCGGAGACGGTATATTTGGTGTTAATGAAGTAGGTGAGGTTACATTTATAAATAAAGCTGCAACAAATATTCTTCAATATGAAACAAATGAGTTATTGAATAAAAAGGTTCATAATATTATCCACCACACTCATCGTGATGGTAGTCCTTATGATGTTAAGGAATGCCCAATGTACAAAGCGTACACCGAAGGAGGAAGATATCATATTGATTCCGAAGTTCTATGGCGAAAGGATGGAACATCATTTGATGTAGATTATTCGAGTGTACCAATTGTTGTTGATACTAAGGTCATTGGTGCTGTTATTACATTTAGAGATATAACAGAACTTAAGAAGGCTCGAGAAGAGGTTGAGAAGAGTGGATTCTTGTCTGATTTAGCTCTTGAGTTGACTCATTGTGGTTATTGGCATATTGATTACTCTGAACCAGAATATTTGTGTCAATCTGATAGAGGTGCTAGTATCTTGGGCGAGCAGATGAGAACGGGTGGTAAGTTTAATATCCAAGATGAATTTTATCCACGTATTGAGGTGGTAGATAGGGCGTTTGCTATTGAACATAAGGAAAAGTATACTGGAGCTCTTGAGGGAAGATATAATCATTATGATGCCACTTTCCCATACAAACGTCCTATTGATGGTAAAGTTATATGGATTCATGCCGCGGGAAAACTCGTTATGGATGAGAGTGGTGATAAAAAATTTATGTTTGGGGCTTTTCAGGATATAACAGAGCAGAAAAAAACAGAAGAAGATTTACATAGTGCCAAGTTACAAGCTGAAGCAGCAACAAGAGCAAAGAGTGATTTTCTTGCAAATATGAGTCATGAAATACGTACCCCAATGAATGCAATAATGGGGATGGCTCACCTTGTTCTAAAAACAAATATGACAGATAAGCAGAGAAACTACATCGACAAAATTGATTCCTCAGCGCAATCCTTACTAAATATCATTAATGATATTCTTGATTTTTCTAAAATTGAAGCCGGAAAACTTTCTATAGAGAATGTCGACTTCCAACTTGATGAACTTATTGATAGTGTTACAACAATGATAGGAGCAAAGGTTCAGAATAAGGGGCTAGAGCTATTAGTAAATATTGATGAGAATGTTCCTAAGAACTTGCATGGCGATCCTCTAAGGCTAGGGCAAATACTTATCAATCTTGCTAATAATGCTGCAAAATTTACTCACGAAGGTGAGATTGTAATCATAACCAAAGTTGAAAAAATGGATGGTGATAATATTATCCTTCAGTTCTCTGTTAGGGACACTGGAATAGGTATGACTCCAGAACAACAAGATAGGCTCTTCAAAGCCTTCTCTCAGGCTGATGAGTCTACAACGAGAAAATATGGTGGAACAGGACTTGGGTTATCTATTAGCAAGAGTCTATGCGAACTAATGGGTGGGCGCATATGGGTTGAAAGTAAGTATGGTGATGGAAGCACCTTCGCCTTTACTGTTTGTCTAAAACTGTCAAAGGATAAGGTGGACATAGATCTCCTTCCGAATCCAGACTTGCGCGATATGAGGATACTTATTGTCGATGATAATGCTACATCTAGAGAGATTTTAATAAACCTCCTCTCGTCTATGGGTTTTAGAGTTGATCAGGTTTGTTCTGGTGAGGATGCTATAATTGCTCTACGTGGTGCTTCTTCAGATGATCCGTATGAGCTGATATTCGTAGATTGGCAGATGCCAGGTATGAATGGAATTGATACATCCAAAGCAATAAAGATTGATTCTGAGATTATAAAGATTCCTAAGATGATAATGCTGACTGCCTATGGAAGAGAAGAAGTTGCTTTTGGAGCAGAAAGGGAAGGTTTTGATGGTTTTCTCGTAAAGCCGGTGACTCAGTCAATTCTTTTTGATTCAGTTATGCAAGTATTTCAAAAGGATGATTCTGCACTTACGAAGAAGAGTAACTCCTCTGTGAGTGAAGATGAGATCCTCAACCTTCAGGGAGTTAATATACTTTTAGTTGAAGACAATGTGTTAAATCAAGAAGTTGCAATAGGGCTTTTAGAGGACAGTAAATTAAATGTTGATATTGCGAATAATGGGCAAGAGGCAGTTGATATGGTGCAACTGAAAAAATATTCAACAATACTTATGGATATACAGATGCCTGTGATGGATGGTTACACATCGTCTAAGACTATTAGAGAGCTTGGTGATGGTTATGACATGGCTGCATTACCTATAATTGCAATGACTGCTAATGCTATGGCAGGAGATAAAGAGAAAGCTATTGATGCAGGGATGAATGATCATGTTTCAAAACCTATCGATCCAAAGCAGTTATTCTTAGCTTTAAAGCGTTGGATAAATGTTGATGAATGGGTTTTGCGTCAAACTTCGGCGGATAATAATACTCAGGATTTAGCAGAGAAGAAGTTAGAGGCTGAAGAAATCGAGCTTCCTAGCAATGTCCCTGGCATCAATATTGAAGAAGGACTGACAAGGGTAGCGGGAAAACAGAAACTGTATTTGAGTATACTTAGAAAGTTGGTTGAAAACTATAGTGATGCTGTTGCTGACATTAATAAGCTTGTTCTTGATAGTAAACTTGAGGACGCTCAGAGGTATGCGCATAGCCTAAAGGGTGTGGCTGGGAATCTTGGTGCAAGTGAATTGATGACGGCTGCTGCTGCTCTTGAGTATGCATTCAAAGATCGCTATGTAGGAGAGACAGAAAACCTGCTTATTGTTTTGCAGGATGCCTTGTCAATTGTTATCTCAAGCATACAGAGGGTTGTTCCAGATGAAGAGTCGCTGGAGGTCGTTACAGAAATTGGAACTGCTGGTGAACTTAAATCAATTCTTATAAAGATGCAACCTCATATCAAATTACGGAAGCCCAAAAAATGCGAGGATGCGGTAAGTTTGCTTTATAGTAAGGAGTGGCCGGAAGAGTATTGTGATGATGTAATTGAAATGTTAGGACAGATTAAGAAATATAAATTTAAACCTGCTCTTGAGTTGCTTGAAAATTTGATAGATAAAATAGTATAAAGTAGTGTTTATTATAACAAAAGGGATTCTTTTATTTGTTGAATTGCTTACAAAAGTATAATTCTTTGATTGTTTTTATATATTTGTTCCAAAAATTATGTCTTAATTGGTAATGGACTACAGATGTGCTTTTGAGTTGACAATACATTTATATGAAGATATCGTTATATAAAAAACCGTAAGTCCTTTATTATAAGGAATTACGGTTTCTTTTTAGTGGCACGCCCGACAGGATTCGAACCTGTGACCGCAAGATTAGAAATCTTGTGCTCTATCCAGCTGAGCTACGAGCGCATTTTTAACACAAAATTGCTTTATTAATTTGTGAGCTATATATATATACTGAAATTTGCTAACAATGCAAGTGTATTTGTAACTTTAGACGAGTTTTTTTCAAGCATGTAATATTATTTAAATGTTGTTATGTTAGCAAGTATATGTCGTTGTGGGAGTTATGACGTAATTGACATTGCAGTCATGGCTATCCATAGGGATGATATCAAATACTTGTTCATCGTAACATAGGCCAAATGTTATACAGTGGCTACTTGCTAGAAATCTGTCATAATATCCTTTGCCTCGGCCTAGCCTTTCGCCTTTCTTTCCGAATGCTCTACCTGGTATAATGGCAAAATCTATTGCTTCACAATCAATAACAGTGCTTGTTTTATCAGGCTCAATAATGCCAAACATCCCTGAACTGATTCCACTATCGCATAGACAGAGTGAAAGGGTTCCGTCGCTTAGTGATATGGGAAGGGCTTGAGCTACATCGGGGTACCCCTGTAGTAAGTTTGAAATATCTGGCTCATCTGGTAGAGGCATGTATGTTAGAACAATAGGGTGTGCTGTATTGCTGGAGATGAGTAAGTCGTCAAATAATTTAGTAAAATGGGCTTTCATCATTAGATCAAGTTCTTTACGCTCGGATTCAGTAAGAGCAAGTATATTTGCTCTTACTTGATTTCTAAGCTTCTTTTTGATAATACTTGTTGCTTCATTCATGATATACCTTCATTACCTTTACCTTATTACATTATATTAAAGATAAGTTGACTTGGCTACTCTAAAGTATAAAATATATTAACTGCTATAAGTTATATTGTTATCTTTATTGGAGTATAGAGCGTGTATAAATATTTTGTACTTTTGATAGTATTTGTAATCTCATTGTCAAGTAGTATCCATGCAGATGAATCTGTAGAGCTAGTTTTGAAGCTTATTACTGTAAATATTGGTATTACTGTTGTCGAGGCGATCCTTCTGGTGCTTGCTGTATTTTTATATGCAAAGGTTATGCTCTCAACTAGAAGACGAACCTCTATGTCTTTAGATGACGTTGGGCTTGTCAAGGACGAGGTTGCAGCAGGACATATTGAAAATGCAATAACATATCTTCATGAGAACCCGTCACTATTTGCTTCAATTATCCTTCCAGGACTCAAGCTTCATAATTCTTCACATATGAGGATTGTTGCTGCAATGCAAGGAACTGGATTAAGAGAGATTGGTGTGCTAAAACAAAAACTTTCTCATATTGCACATATTGGTGTACTTGCACCACTTATTGGGATGCTTGGTACTGTAATAGGGATTAGCAAGACCTTTGCTGCTCTAGGAAGTGAGGGCTCAATAGGTATGAGAAGTATGATGATGGCTGGTGGTATTAGCGAAGCTCTTGGCGCTACTATACTTGGTTTACTTGTAGGAGTTCCTGCTCTTGGTGGTTATTATGTATGTCTGGCGAGAGTTGGTCGACTAGGTAATGAGCTTGAATGTACAGCTGAAGAGATCGCGGCAACATTGATTGAAATACGTATAAATGATACAAATAAAAGTTGAGGAAGACTAAATGAATTTCAAAGGAAGAGGAGAGGATGTCGAAAGTGTTGCCTACCTGATTATCCCTTTTCTAAGTCTACTATTCATATTGATGCTCTTTTGTACAGCTGTAACAGCTATGTTTAGAGATGAAAAACTTTTAGGCATTGAGGTGATCAATCTACCTGTCGTCTCTGAAGCGGTAAATGACGTTCGTGTAAAAGATGAGCTAATTATAAATATCAATGACAAAGGTAAGGTCTTTTTAAATGGCACACCACTCAGTACTGAGGTGCTTGAAACCAAGCTGAGTCAACTAGCATTATTTTCAAATGCTGCAAATAGTGATGTCGCAGTAATTATAAGAGCTGATGGTCAGGCTCAACATAGAACGGTGATTGATGTTATGAATATCTGTTCAAGAGCTGGAGCAAAATATATATCTTTTGGTACATATGCTAGTTCTGGTATGTAGTCACCTCACTTCTAATAATCACATCATATCATCCCATTATGAGTAAATAATCAATGTTTAGACGTAGAACAATACTACTTGGATTTGTATTTGCACTTGGCTTTGCCTTTCTAATAGGTAGGCTGTGGTATCTGCAAGTATATACCGGAGAGTATTATAAGACTATGGGAGAGAAAAGACTACATAGACTTCGCCCTTTGCCGCCTTCTAGAGGAAGTATACTTGATAGAAAAGGTAGAGTATTGGCAGGCGATGTGGCAAGCTTTGACTTGTGGTTGCAATTGGCAAGTTATAAGAATATTACAGGGAAAAGAACCCTTGTCAGTAACATTGACACTATCAATACTAATGATCTCTATGATGCATTGATTTCGGATGGAACCCAAAAAGAGATTAAATTAAATCTAATAAAGAAGAACCTAACTGAAAATTCGGGTTTTGTTGAGCACCTTGCAAAAATAATTGAAAAGAATAACAGTGAATATGATACTCTGGAAAAAGCAAAGCTCAAGGTTGTTGATAGCATAATGGATGTATTGTCAAGAATCAGTGTAAAGGGTAGCAGTGGTGTGTATCTTAGTAAGAAGAGCATATTGCACTCCTTTATTGATCCTATGAAGATGTTGAGTGATATCTCTTTAAGTACATACCAAGAGGTCGATCAGTTAAAACTCAATCCTTATACTCAGGATGAATTTGAGGCTATTACTGCTAGAGGTGGCTACAAGAGGGTATATCCTTATGGCGAACTTATGGGACATATCACAGGATACACAGGAAACCTTACAAATGACGACTACTTGACTCTTCGAGGTTACTGGGATGATAATGGTGAACTTGTAGAGGGTAAGGGTGTAATTACTAAACGGGGTAGAGTCTTCTTTGACGTAAAGGAGGGATCTGAGGAAGAAGAGATGATACGCCCACGGATCAGACGTAGAGAAGGTAAACAATACTTTATATCGGGCGGTGCTTTTTCAAATGAAATGGTTGGTCGTAGAGGCATTGAGGAGTGGTACAATCAAGAGTTGCGTGGTGAGCATGTATGGCGAGTGGAAAAACTTGTCAAACCAAATCCAGATGGGCCGAGATTATTTATCAATGCTGGCGCGCGTCGTGAGGCTATAAATGGTGAGAATATTAGGTTGACCATTGATGTCGATTTCCAGCAGAAGGTAAGTGATATTCTGCATGATGAACTTCGTACTCTAAGTAAAGATCCTAAGCATAGAAAAGCTTTGAATAAACATAAGTTTACGGAATTTCCAGCAACTGTTATTGTTATGAATGTCCACAATGGTGAGATATATGCAATGGTTAGTACTCCCGAATATGATCCCAATAAGATTCACGGGCAAGAGTATTACGATGAGATAATTAAAGATAATAGATACCCACTTTATAATAGAGCTATAACTGGTATTGTAAAGGGTGGTTCGCCAGCTGGGTCAACTATAAAGCCTTTAGTCGGAATTGCCGCTCTTGAAGAGGGAGCAATTACAAGAAATACTGAGTTTTTATGTGAGGGCGTAGAGCTTATTGGTGATAAAGAATATGTTTGTATGAACCGTGCACACCATGGTTATATAGATGTTACTGATGCTTTGAAAGTGTCATGTAATATATTCTTTTATAAAGCTGGAGCTGCGCTAGGTAGTAAAAAACTTTCAGCATGGATGAGAGATCTTGGATTAGGGGCGAGAACGGGTGTTGACCTACCAAAAGAGTTGCCTGGACACCTCCCTGAGAATGCGTTCACTGGTAGAAGGTGGTCATTAGGTGAGAACTATCATTTGTCAATTGGTCAGGGGGCTATTGATATTACTCCATTGCAACTTGCTACTGCTTATGCAACCATTGTTAGTTACGGAAGTAAGCCTAGACCGCATTTGAAATATGATCCGGCCGACCCTGAGCTCAATGAGCCTACCGGTATGATGAAGCTTTCTAAGAAGAATGTTGATATAGTCAAGGAAGGGATGTGGAAGGTAGTTCAAAGTGGAGAATATCCCCGCGGTACTGCTTTTAAACTTGGTAAAATTGCCGGATTTGAGTATATTGGTAAGACTGGGTCAGCTGAGTCTGGAAGAAGAAGCAACAAAGATACTCATGCGTCTTTTGCTGCGGTTGCACCATACAGTGACCCTGAGATTGTGGTTGTTGCTCTTATACCCTATGGTGATCACGGTGGTGCTAGTTGTGCACGGCTTGTCAAGAGAGTTATAAAGGCATATTTCAACCTTGATGAATTTGAAGATATTGATGCAGAGCCTGATGTTGATGAAGAATTTGATTTTTGGAATGATTCGAATGTTGATGGTGAACGTAGTAATGAGGCACTGGGCTAATTTATTGTTGCCATAAATTATTTTAAAGATTAATTAAAAAGGGATAAATCTTTGCTTAGCGATAGAGGTTGGAAAATAGATTGGGTTGTTGTACTAGCGACAGCTATTGTTGTGGGTATTGGACTGTACTTTCTAAAGAGTGCGGATGAAGACTTCTACTATAAGCAACTTCGGTGGGTTGCTATTAGTTTTTTAGCAATGTGTGCGGGATTTCTTCTTGATTACAGGGTTCTACTGAGACATGCTTATCTAATTTATTTTATAACCTTGCTTCTACTTGTCGGGGTGTTCTTTTCTGCACCTATAAATGGAGCAAGAAGTTGGATAAAACTTCCCGGCTTTAACATGCAACCTTCTGAAATAATGAAGGTGGCTCTGATACTTATTCTTGCTAATGTACTAAGCTCTCACGAGAAGCAGGCTACTGTTAAGGGATTAATTTTTCCTTTCTTACTAACTGTTATTCCTTTGGGGATGATACTCAAGCAACCAGATCTTGGTACAGGCATGCTCTTTCCGCCATTGCTTGTAATGATGGTTTATGCAAGCGGAGCAAGGATCTTTCACCTTTTAGTTGTAGGAATAGCGGGTCTTTGTGGTGTAATTCCTATGTGGCTCTTTATTATGAAGGAGTATCAGAAGAATAGGATCCGAGCCTTTCTTGATCCTGAACTTTACAGTGCTAGAGAAGCATGGCAGCTTATTCAGAGTCTTATTGCTATTGGATCTGGTGGACTATATGGAATGGGCTGGGGACAAGGGAGTCAGACCTCATTAGATTTGTTATCTGAGAAGCATACGGACTTCATATTTGGGGTGATTGCAGAAGAAGGTGGCTTTTATGTTGCATCAGGTCTTCTTTGCGCATACTTGCTCCTTGTTCTTGGTGGTTTTCACATTGCGAGATATGCAAGTGATCCTGCTGGGAAGTTGATAGCTGTCGGGATATCATCAATTATTGGTGTACAAGTTTTAGAGAATGTTGGAGTTGTGACTGCGAGTTTGCCAACTACTGGTATAACCCTACCACTTATAAGTTATGGTGGTAGTTCGATGATTGTTACTTTTACTATGATTGGAATACTTCTCGGAATTGGACGTAGCAGGGCATTGGTTATGGGACCAGAAAAGTTTACAGGTGTTATTCCAAAGTAAACTGGTAGTGACATTGTTTATATTCGTTTTAAGGATTTTAAGTTGAATAGAGATGCGCCAATTGGGATTTTTGACTCTGGTATAGGTGGTTTATCTGTCTATAAAAAAATAAGAGAGCTCTTGCCTCTTGAGAGTGTTATGTATGTGGCAGATCAGATTCACCTACCCTATGGTTCTAAAGACTTAGACATGGTCTTTAATTATGCAAAAGCAATAACTGAATTCCTTCTTAGTAAGGGCTGTAAACTGATAGTAATTGCCTGCAATACTGCATGTGCGGCAGCACTCCACCCTCTCAGAAGGGTCTATCCAAGTACCGATTTTGTTGGGATGGAACCTGCAGTCAAACCCGCAGCACTCAGGACAAGGACTGGTGCAGTAGGTATTCTTGCAACAGAAGGAACATTTAAAGGTGAGCCTTATAATGGTGTCATAAAGAGATTTGCGCAGGGCGTAAAGGTCTATGAACAACCCTGTCATGGTCTAGCTGAAGCTATTGAAAATGGGATTGATGATAGTGAGCTACATAAGATGCTTGAAGGGTTTATCTCACCTCTTAAATTAAAAAATATAGATCAGCTCGCTCTGGCCTGTACTCATTATCCGCTTGTATTTGACCATATTTGTAAGATAGCAGGTAATGCTATAGAAGTGATTGATCCTGCGGAAGCTATTGCTCGTAGGGTATTATCTCTGCTTTCGGATTCAGAATTACTCGCGACTTCGCCGTATGAAGGAGTTTTTTATACGACTGCAGCTACTAGTACTCCTGTATCTGAAATTGTTAGGAAGTATTTTGATTCGATTAATCGGTGTGCATGGAGTGGTGAGCAATGTTTAGAAATGCTATAATTAAATGGGAGAGATTTATCAATAGCACCTCTCCTCAACTACTCTTGATATATACCTTCGCCTTCTTAATTACTGTAGGAACTGTACTCCTTTCAGTACCATTTGTGCAGGCCGAAGAGGTAGGCTTTTTGGATGCATTGTTTACTGCAACTTCTGCGGCGTGTGTTACCGGTCTTTCTACTATAGATATTGGCACCTCTTTCAATTGGTATGGACAGGCAGTTATTTTAGCTCTTATCCAGTTTGGTGGGGTCGGGTTGATGACCTTTGCTGCTATCTCTTTTGCAATACTTGGAGCTCGTCTGTCGCTGAATACCCTCGATGTACTTGATGATACCCTTTCACTTAGAAATCCAGCAAAAGAGTTTATAAAAACGTTCAAACTATTATTCTATGTTATTCTAGTAATCGAACTTATTGGTGCTTTTTTGATCTTCTTTGGGATGATTGATAGGCATGGAGTTCGAGAATCAATTTGGAATGCCTTCTTTCTTTCGGTGTCAGCATTCTGTAATGCGGGTTTTACTCTTTTTAAGGATAGCCTTGCTAGTACTGGCTGGTTTACTCAGAGTATTATTATGGTTTTAATTGTTCTTGGTGGGCTAGGGCATATTGTTTTGACCGAACTTTATGGGTTTTTATATTGTATAATCACAAATAAAGAAAATGATAACCCCAGATGGTTTTCATATCATGTTAGGGTTGTACTCTTTATGACTGTAGTCCTACTGTGCATTGGAGCAGCTACTACGTATATTTTTAATTATAATAGCATTCATATTAGTTGGTTTACCTCGATATTTCAGTCTGTTACTGCTAGGACTGCTGGGTTTGCTACAGTAAATCAGAGACTTTTAAGTACGCCGTCATTACTAATCATTATTCTTTTGATGTTGGTCGGTGGTGGTGCTGGATCTTGTGCTGGTGGTCTTAAGACCACAACGCTTGCTGTATGGATTGCTAAAGTAGTAGCTATGTTCAAGGGGACGGTTGAAATTACTTTTTTAGGTATGAAAATTCCAAATCTCGTAGTGGTGAGAGTAACAAAAATTGTTGCGTTTGCACTAGTTTGGAATATCTGTGGACTAATTATTCTTAGTGCAACTGAAGAGCTCGCTCCACTGCAAACCTTGATCTTTGAGCAAATTTCAGCATTTGCAACTGTGGGGCTTTCTTTAGATTTTACTGATAAATTATCAGATCTTGGGCAGGTTTGGATTATTATTACTATGTTTGTTGGTAGGCTTGGTACTCTTACATTTGCTCTAGCAATACCTCGTAGAGTACCACTTAATATTAATCACCCAGAAGGAAGGATACTAGTAGGATGAGTAAGAGAATATGTGTTATCGGACTAGGGCAATTTGGACATGAGATTGCGATTAACTTAGCTCGAACCGAAGAGGTTCTGGTGCTTGATATCAAGCAAGCATCAATCAATAATATTGCGGAGCACGTTCAGAAAGCTTTAAGACTAAATGCTACTAATTTCAACGAAATCGCGGCAGTTGTTGATACTAGCTTTGATGAAGCGGTCGTAAGTGTGGGTGAAGACTTAGAAGCAAGTATTTTGATAGTGCTTCATCTTAAGAAGATTGGTATAAAGAAGATTCATGCTAAGGCCTTGAGTGATGACCATGCAAGAATATTAGACGCTCTTGGTGCTACAAATATTATATTTCCTGAGTCTGAGGCTGCTATACGTTTGAGTAAGAGAATTGTCAATCCTAGTGTCTTGGATAATTTTTCTCTAGGTGAGGAACACACAATTGTTGAACTTGAAGTTCCTGAAGCCTTTATTGGGCGCACACTAGTAGATGTTGGTATCAGACAAAATTATTCATCATATCTTATTGCTATACGGGATATTGAGTCTGGAAAAACTACATTTATGCCTGATCAGGGCGTTGTCTTTAAAGCTGGGACTTCTCTCGTGCTTATTGGACGAATTGAGAGCGTTGAGCAGATTAGAGCTCTTGATCATGGTGATACTACCTCTGTACTGATTCCGGAGTAGCTTGCTTAGCGTGATAACGGAGAGCGTTGGTTTGGTTTTACAATACCTCTTCTGTACAATTCTTCATTTATTCTGGTTTTGTCATTAAAATATACTTCCGTAAGTAATTCGCCCATATTTATCTCTATGTCTACTCTGTGGGTAGATATAGAGCACATATTTACAAAAACAGAGCTCTTCTAGAACCGCAGATGCTATATGATATCTTTCTTTATCGCATTTTGGTGCATCGATACCATAAAGGCGTACTCTTTTCACGGTATTGTTCATCTTTATCTTTAAAGTCTCTCCATTAACAATACTGACAACTTTATACCATGTATAAGTTTCATTGGAAGTATAGCGAGAGCTATAATTAATTATAAATAGTACTAACATTAAAAGTACAAATAGTCTTGGCTTGAGGATAATTGAATTTTATTGTCTTAAATTTTGCTGCTTATATGGTACCAATTTATTAGTAAATAAAATATTACTATGTTGTAGATTAACTTTGCAGCAAGGCAGTGCAGTGCTATGAGTATAATTATAGTATAAATTTTTATTATAAATATAAAAGTATAAATCAATTGTAATGTCTGTTTTTACTCACACTAGCTTGGAGGTGGTATGTTAACAAATGAATTATTTAAACCAACGTTACGTTGTGTTGATAGTAACATAGAAATTGATGAAACGAAGTGGGTTTCTCGAGAAGAGTTCGATAAGGTGAAAAGGGATTGTGAATTGTGGTATAAGATGTGGCTTCATGAGTGCAAAATGAGGAAGTAAATTAATCATTAGTATGATTACTTTAAATAGTCTGTTTTAAATTTTTATGCATTTGATTTATTCACCTTCTAGGATTTATCAGTTATTATTATATAATAGACATTACTAATGTTGATATAGACTTTTGGAGTAATATGATTAAAGATTTAAAATACTTATGGTTTACTTTTTTTTACGTTGGCCTTTTTACTATTGGTGGTGGATACGCAATGCTTCCACTGCTTGAAAAGGAAGTTGTTTATAAACATAAGTGGCTAAGCCGTGAAGAGTTGTTAGATGTTTTTGCTATTGGGCAGTCAACACCGGGAATAATTGCGCTCAATGTTGCCACATATGTTGGAGTAGGGCAGCGGGGTATTATTGGCGGTATAATTGCTACTGCTGGTATGATAATGCCCTCACTCTGTATTATTATTGTTATCGCATCATTTGTGCAAGAAATAAGTCAGATACCTGTCGTTCTAAGCATATTTGAAGGGATTCGAACAGTTGTTGCAGCTCTATTAATCAGTGCTGTATATACAATGGGTAAGAAGACAATAAAGAATGGATTAAGCCTTTTTATTCTTTTAGGTGGATTTGTGTTAATCGCATTCTTTAGTATCTCACCTATATGGGTGGTTCTTGGTGGCGGTTCTTTGGGTGTTGCGGTATATGTTCTATTTGGAAATCATGTAGATAGAAATGAGGGTAAATAATGACTTATTGCCTTCTATTCTATATCTTCTTTAAAGTAGGGCTATTTACCATTGGTGGTGGGCTGGCTTCTGTTGGTCTGTTAAATGAATATTTGGTAGCTCCTGGGTATATCGCTTCTGATACCTTTTATAATATGTTTGCAATATCACAATCAACTCCTGGCCCCATTGGTGTGAACATGGCGACTTATGTTGGCTTTGAACAGTTTGGCTTGCTAGGGGCAATTGTAGCAACCTTTGGACTTGTACTGCCTTCTTTTATTATAATAACTACAATAGTATATACGCTGAAAAGTTTCAACAAAAGTAAGTATGTTGTAGCCGCCTTTTTTGGTTTTAGACCTGCTGCCATTGGTATAATTCTTAGTGTTGGTTATATGTTGATTATGAACTCTGTTTTAGACATTGATCGCGGTATCGCTATTGACATAAATCTTCAAATTAAAGGGGTACTTTTTTTCAGTGTTTTATTTGCTTCAATACGATATAAAATTCATCCGCTGATTTGTGTTTTAGTTGGTGGGGTAATAGGAGGAATCTTTTTATAGGCAAGCTTGTCTGAACTAAATTTACAGGTTGGATTATATTAATCCAACCTGTAAAAAATAACTAGTTATTACAGTCTTTGTCATCGCATTTCTTGTCTACGAGAGTTTTCCCACAGCTACCTCCACAACCTGTACAGTTAGGAAGCTTCTTTGATGAAATTATCAAGTATATTCTTCTGCCGATAAATATTACAGCGGCTAGTATCACAACTGTTAGTATAATGTTTTCTATCAACATTTTATTTCTCCTTGTTTTTATGATTCTGTATAGTTGTTTTTGTCATATACATATTTAAAGCCTTCTATATTATTAAGAGTACTATTCCTTTCATGACTGAGACATTTTTTGAAATTAAGTGTACTATGATTATATTATGAGCTTATAACAATAAAAAAGTATTTGCTGATAGTCTAAAATATTTTTCATATGTCAAAGCTGTTACCTGTGTAATAATAGTTATTTATAAGCATAATTAGATTTTTCTAACATTTTACGGTAAAAAGTGTTATATAAATTTTTCGAAAATATGTTTGTAATCGAGATTTAAGTATTGTAAAATGCTTTCTTATAAGTAATAATTAATATTGTGTTTTTAATGAATATCTTGATGTTAGTACTATAAAAATAATTAAGGAGAAAATAATGGCTTATGTAATTTCTGACGCATGTGTTGGCTGTGGTGCTTGCCTTTCTGCGTGTCCTGTTGAAGCAATCAAAGAAGGTGATAAGTATTCTATCGATGCAGACATTTGTGTTGATTGTGGTGCTTGCGCTGGTGAATGTCCTGTTGAGGCTATATCAGCTGAGTAACAACTAGTTTTTTATCTATCAATGTGGGCTTTTATTTTCCCACAAATTTTCTAAAGGAGTCATTAATGGCTTATGTAATTTCTGATGCTTGTATTGCGTGTGGTGCTTGTGAACCATCATGTCCTGTAGAAGCTATCTCTGCTGGTGACCCAAAGTACGTAATTAATAGCGACGTATGTGTTGATTGTGGCGCTTGTGCTGGCGAATGTCCTGTAGAAGCAATTGGTGCTGAATAACACCTGATACCTCTATAGATTTATTTTCGACTCTACTGTTTATTACAGTAGAGTCGTTTTTTATTAAAACCCTAAAAGTGACCCTACTTGGTAGACTACAAATGTAATAATATATGCAAGTACTGTCAGACCTACTAACTGGAATATTGCCCACTTCCAAGAGTTACTTTCACGCCTTGTAACAGCTATTGTTGCAACGCACGGTGCACTGATTAGACAGAAAAGCATAATACAGAATCCTTGCAGTGCAGAGTAATTATCGCCAATAATCTCACGAAGTGCTTCTGAACCTGAGTCTGCCTCTCCTACAGCATAGACAATTCCGAGTTGGGATACGAATACCTCTTTTGCTGCAAACGCTCCTATTAACGCTGTGCCAATATGCCAGTCAAAGCCAAGAGGTTTAATGATGGGTTCTAGTGCACTACCAACTCTGCCAGTAACGGTATATCCGATCATCTCTGCACTTTCTTTGTTCTTAAGTATTCTGATTTGTGTGTCCTTTTCAGAGTCTGAGATGTTTGATTCTTCAATAGTAGAAATTTCAGTAGCATAGTTCTTTGATAAGTTGTCATTCTTAGGGTAGGTGGATGCAACCCAGAGAATGATGGATATACCAAGAATTATTGTACCAGCTTTCTTGAGATATAAACCAGCTCTTTGCCACATATGTATAAGTATACTGGTTAGAGTTGGTATCCTATATGGTGGAAGCTCCATGACAAAAGGTACGTCCTCACCCTTAAATAGGGTAGTTCTTAAGATTTTTGCACAAACAATGGCAAGAATGATACCAATGAAGTATATAATCCACATCATTGTTGCATGAAGACTTGAAGGGAAGAATACCGGTATAATTAATGCGTATATAGGAATTCTTGCCCCACAACTCATAAGCGGAGCAACAAGCATTGTGGTCATTCTATCACGACTAGATTCAAGGGTTCTCGTTGCCATAATTGCAGGTACTGTGCATCCAAAACCAATTATCATGGGGATAAAGCTTTTACCGTGCATCCCAACTTTATGCATTAATTTGTCCATAATAAAAGCAACTCTTGCCATATAACCCGTACCTTCAAGAAGGGCAATAGCAAGGAATAACAGAACGATATTTGGTAGGAATATAACAACTCCCCCTACACCTGCAATAGCTCCATCTATAACAAGTGATTTTAGAGCACTCTCTGTCTGCCATGTTGAATCTAAAACAGAAGAAAGAAAGCCAATCCCATCTTCAATCCATCCCATAAATGGATCACCGATAGTAAAGGTAAGCCAGAATACACCATACATCAAGATAAAAAATAGAGGGAGGCCAAGAATGCGATTTGTAACTACTGAATCAATCTTTTCACTAATATTCTGGCGAGTCTGTATTGTTGAACAGACGCTCTCCCTAAAGACTCCTGTGATAAGTCCGTAACGGTGTTCGGCAACAGCAATCTCTGAGTCTTCTCCAATATGACGCTCAAAGTGCCGAATTATTTTGTCAGCTTTCTTTATTGTTTCACCGTTGCTTTTACTATTAAGATATGTCCTTATTGCGTCATCTTTTTCAAGTAATTTTATAGCATACCATGAGCAGGGCACATTTTCATCAGCAAGAGCACTTATTTCGATAAGTTCAGTTAGTTCTCGAATACAATCTGCTAGGTCACAACCGAAGTCGTGCTTGAGTATATCAAAGTTGTTCTTATTGCTTTCCAAAGAATAATTGTTTATTTCGTCTTTGAGTTCAAGTATTCCGGTAGATTTATAACCAACTGTAGTAACAACAGGCGCGCTTAGGAGTTTCCCAATCATCTTTGGGTCTATCTTGAGCCCTTTATTTTTTGCAGTATCCATCATATTAAGAACTAAAAGCACTGGAGAGCCAAGTTCAAGGAGTTGGAGTGTCAAGTAGAGGTTTCTCTCTAAATTTGAAGCATCAATGACGTTGACAATAAGGTCTAATGGCTGATTGATCAATTCTTGACGAGCGATTAACTCTTCTGGAGAATTTGTATTCAAGGTATATGTACCGGGAAGGTCGATTACTGTGACCTCAGAATTATTGTGAGTATATTTGCCGCTCTTCATCTCAACAGTGATACCTGGGTAGTTGCCAACATGCTGATTTGCTCCAGTGAGTCCGTTGAAAATGGTGCTTTTTCCGCAGTTTGGATTTCCTGCAAGAGCGATCCGTATTTCTTGTTTCATTCTGTACTTTCCATGTTTAATCATGGCAATAAAGTTAGTGTTAACTAACTGCTAGATAAAAAAAAATTCAGTTCATAGCTTAGTCGTTGTACAATAAATAGCTACTTCTTTAATAATTCAATTTCCATATGCGAGGCTTCTTCTTTTCTCAGAGATAGCTCATACCCTTTTACCTTGATAATAATTGGGTCTCCTAATGGAGCAATACGTACAACTTCAACTTCACTGTTTCTTATTAGACCCATGCTTGCATAACGGGAACGATTATTGAGCGTTGGTGCTATTTTTGAAATTATCGCTTTAGAACCAATTGTGAGGGTATCTAGCGTCATTACTGCTGTCATGATAAACTCCTATATGAAATTAAATTGTTTTGTCATCAACAATATTACAATTAGTACAATCTCTAGTGTCTCTGCCTTCTTTATAGTATGTCTCAAAACCTTCTAACCATTGCTCTTCTGTACGTGGGCAGGTTTTGATGTAATTTGTAAAAGCAACAAGTCTATCAGTAACCTCTGCACCTATAAAGTGCTCCATCTTACAAGCAATATCATCAGCTTTATTATCACCTACACCAAGCATATCCTTTAGGAAGGTCTTTACTGTATTATGCTTGAAAACAATCTGCTCTGCGAGCTCTCTTCCTTTTTCGGTAAGAGTGATAGGCTTGTATTTTTTATAAACAATAAGGTCAAATTCTGAAAGGTTACGCAGGGCAACAGTCACCGAAGAACGTTTTACATCCATTCTGTCAGCAATATCATTAGAAAGAGCATAGCCATCAGCATCAGTCAAGCTGGCTATTACTTCTAAATAATTTTCTAAACTTGCAGTCATCTCCATAATTTACTTTCACCTCTCTTTGTTAGTCTACTCTAATTTACTTAGAATGAAGCTGAAAGTCAAGTGAATTATAAAATATTTTGAATATTCGTAAAATAATATGTTCAGTGTAAATTGCGCTAATTGTGATAAAATCAATAAAGAAATTTTATTTAAGATTTTACTTGAAAGGGGGTTAGAAGAAATGTAAAATTCATCCGACTAAAGTTGATTGGATTATGTCAACTTATTTTTATAAATGGGGGATTTATTAGGTGTTAGAAGTTTGGCTTTATAATAGTAAAGTGTTAATTAATAAGTACTTATGGTTTGTCTGTTTGATGACTATTTGTGCTTTTATGATGTGTTGTTCGGGGTTTGCTGGTGATGATTACTCTGTTACGCAGCAGTTTGATATGATGCAGGATGAGATGAGGGCACTTAAAAATGAGATTAATAGCGGTAGTGATAGTTATGCTCCTGAATCCTTGAGGTCATCTGAAGGTAACGCAACGCTGAGGATTGGCGGTGAACTATTTACCGATTATATAGGAAGTATTTACGAAGGAAATTCTATTGAAGGTGTAGGCTACCAAGGTGCTTGGTATGTTCATAATACCAACTTGCGTTTTGATTTTAATATCAATAATGAATTGAAAGCGTCTATCAAACTTGACCTTAGTGACTCTCCGTATCGAAGTGATACCAAGGTTATGGAAGAGGCGATGGTTATTTGGCAGTCGGTGTGTGGTGGCCCGATTGGGCTTTTCTTTGGGGTCGGTGAGGTTCCTTATGGGCAAGACAGAACACTAGGTATTATTCAGAGTTATAATCATACAGAGGGTAATGGTAGCTCTGAAGGGCCAATAATTCTCAATGCACCGGTATTTGCTGAGTACAACAACCGCGATAGTGTGGTTTACCACCCTGGTGAAATAGACAGAGTTGTTATGGCAGGAATCTCCTATACTTGGCAAGATATACTTAAAATTGAGTTGGCTACTTTTAATTCTTGTGGCTTTGATGATCAGATTGGTAATTATAATAGAGATGATCCTGTTGGGAATTCTGGTTTTGAAAGTTTTGCTGGGAGGGTTTGGTGGAACACGCCTATAGAGGGACTTGTTGCTGAAATTTCTGGGGTGCGCAAGTATGAAAAACAACGAGGTGATAACCGAGTTTTCGGTTCGAATGCGCTCAGAGCTGAATACGCAGTAAGTGTTGGGCTCGATTGGGATGTTAATAACCAATTTGAAATATTTGCTGAATACCAGCATGGTTTTAATTGGGGATTTCAGGAAGGTTATAATACCGATACAATATCTGTTGGATCCTTGTATGCTCTTACGGACAAGTTGAGTTTGGGTGGTATGGTAGAGTGGCTGCATATTTCTGACAATGGTCAAGTCACAGATTTAAATAAGTTTGTACTGCATACTCAGTATAAATTTGCTAACGGGGTATTCTTTATTGCAGAGTATGGCGCTGAATTGTATAATTGGGATGGTGCTATTACAAATATGTTTGCTTTTAGAACTGGTGTTAGTTTTTAGTTTGTATGTGTCCCACCTGTGTTGTTTATAATTTATATCTTGGCTGTGAGGTGATTATTATTTCTTTAAAAAATATTATTCACTCTGTCTTTCTTGTATTTATACTATGCTCTCTTGCATGGGTTGTACTCAATAGGGATGTCTTTTTTCAAAAGCAAATTAATATTAGTTCTATACAGCAAGTTGATAGTATTGGCTTTGAAAATATCGACCAACCTCATACTACTTCGCATAAAGCCGTTGATATTACACCTCATGAAATTTCGGTATCACCACCTCCAAAAAAGAAGTATTCTCCAAAATACCTAGTTGTCTTCCTTAGCAAAGGGATTTTGGGGGCAATCAATGGTAAAAAGTATGAATACACTTATTATAATATAAATTTGCCAAAGGACATTTCTAAAGGAAAGTCTAAAAAAGGCGATATGCTTGCTCCTATTGGTGACTATTACATACTTCAGCACGATCTTCGTGGTAATAAGATGTATCTTACTATAAACTATCCGAATTCAAAAGATGCGGCAAAAGCTCTTAAAGCTGGCACCATAAGTCAGGCTGAGTATAAAGCAATTGTCGACGCACAGAAGAATAGTGCTCTGCCTCCCTTCAATACACCATTAGGAGGACCGGTTGTGATACGTGGTGACGGAGTGCCGGGTAAGAATACTGCTGGTAATATTGGTATCTCTCCTGATGCGATGAAGAATATATGGGAGTTCGCAAAGAAGGGTACTCCTATAAGGATTTTACCTTAAATTTTAATTGAGGAATGAATATGATATATATGAGAATATCTATTATTTTGTTTCTTGCTTTGAGTCTACTTTTTAGTGGGAATGAGTTATTGGCGAGTGAAATAAGTATCGATAAGATTGACTACTCTGTTGGGACTTCTTGGGCAAGATTTCCTTGTAATCCCGATAAATCTGTTGACGTTTTCTATGTCTACCCAACAGTGTTTGGTAGCAAAGACTCAAACAATATGGATATTACTTTATCCGAAATGAGAGAAAAGGTCGAGTCTTCATTGCTTTCACAGATTGGAGTCTATAGTGGAGTGGCTAATACTTATGCTCCGTATTATCGTCAAATATCTGGAGCATTGATTGGAAATATGAAAACTCTTCCTGAAACTCCTTACTATAAAATTGCAAAAAGTGATGTTTTGGATGCATTTGATTATTACATTGAAAATTATAACCATGGAAAACCTTTTATACTTGCTGGACATAGTCAAGGCTCAATGCTTTTAATTGATGCGATGAAAGAGCGAATGTCTGATGAGCTGGCAAAAAGATTGGTGGGGGCATACCTTATTGGTTTTTCTGTTTTGCAAAGTGACATCGATAAATACTCATGGATGCGTAGCGCTAAGAGAAGTAATGATACGGGTGTGATAGTATCATACAATACTCAATCATCAACAGCAAAAGGGTCTCCTGTACTGCTAAAAGGAGCGATTTGTATCAATCCTTTATCATGGCGTACTGATTCCCAAAAAGTTAGTAAGGAAGAGAATTTTGGTGCTGTCTTCTTTGATAGTGATGGTAAGGTAACCAAAGATATTCCGAAATATTGTGGTGCTTATATTGACCTGAAAAGCGGAGCACTTATTACTCAGCCACCAGAGAAACTTTATATAGGAATTTTCCCTGATGGAGTCTACCATTTGTATGACTATACATTTTGGTATCGCAACTTGCAGAGGAATGTGGAGGAGAGGGTTGATGCCTTTGCAGCAAAACATGAATAGTTCTATTAGTTTTTCAGCGCTCTTTTATAGTATCTCTCCTTGCTAGATGCGCTGCTCCAATTGCTCCCATAAACTGGGCATTTGAATCAACAATAATCTCTGCATTGAGTTCCTCTTTTAAAGCCTCCTGCATAGCTATATTTTTTGCAACACCACCGGTAAAATAGACCTTCGAGCTTTCATGAGGTATCTTAACTTGCGAATAAAGTCTTGAGATACGCATAGATATCGCTCTGAGAACTCCCTTGAAGATATTGCTCATGCTCTCACCCTTCGCAAGAAGACCTATTATTTCGCTCTCAGCAAAGACAACGCAAGTCGAATTTATGTTGACTCTTTTATCTGAAGATAGATATAGATCTAACATTGAGTCATATGATATATTGAACTTGTGAGCAATGTTGTCCAAGAAACTACCAGTACCTGCTGCGCACTTGTCATTCATTGCAAAATCAACAACACTTCCATCATTTCCAAGATGTATAGCTTTACTATCTTGACCGCCAATATCAATAATTGCACAAGCATCTTGGTATATACTATTTACACCTGCGCCGTGACAAGTAATTTCTGTAATACGTTTATCCGCATTACTCACGAGTCCACGTCCATACCCAGTCGCATATATCTTTGATGGGGTACATTCCTTGCTTAATTCAGCAATGAGATTACTAGCAGCAAGGACAGGGGAGCTACCTGTGGGAGTGATTAGACTGTTTAATAGTAAGCCATCGTTAGAAAGAATAACTCCTTTTGTTGTTGTTGAGCCGATATCGATACCTAGATTAGTCATTCATTCCCTCAGTTACAACGTTGTCGTTTCTTTCTTCAATGCCGCCCTTGATTATAATTTCACTCATATCGTTTAAAACAAGATATGCAGTCGTGTCTGGAAAAAGCTTGAGCAGTTCACGTGCTTTGTCAACACCTAGAACGGTGACTGAAGTAGCCAAGGCATCTGCCACCGTACAAGTTCGTTTTGTTGATATTGTCGCGGAAATAATGCCACCTTCGGTAGGATACCCTGTGCGGGGGTCAATAATATGTGAATAGCGTTTATCACCAACAAGGAAGAATTTTTCATAATCTCCTGAAGTCGCTACTGAAACACCGCCCTCAGCTGTAAACTTATCGATGAGTCCTTGACCTCTTGGGTTTTTGATACCTGTTGTCCACACTTTTTCTTCTGACCCTATGATCTGCTTGGATTTTTGTTCAATATCAGGGCTACCTATCAAGGTTATCTCGCCACCAATCTCGATAACAGCGCTTTCTATCCCTTGTTTCTCGAGAGAAGAAGCCATAATACTTACGCCTAAACCCTTTGCTATTCCGCCTAGATCAAGTATAACATCCGGGTTTGTCTTGCGTATATACATTCCTTCTCTAATAAACTCAATCTTGTCCAGTCCACTATTTGCAAGAGCATTAGAAATAATATCTTTATCTGGAAGTGCAGATATTTCTTTTTCACCCCAAGGGTAGATATCGATTAATGTCCCAAGAGAAGGGTCGAATGCGTGATTCGAAAGCATATAGAAGCGTCTGGCTTCTAAAAGTATTTGCCATGTAAGAGGGTCAACTTTGGTCTTCACACCAGCTTTGGCTGAGTTTATTTTTGAGATATCACTACTCTCAATATACCTAGAGAGTAGTGACTCGGCATCTTTTGTTGCTTTGTATGCGATATTAAAAGCGTCTTGGGCTGTGCTATGCATAGTACTGGTTGGAACTATCTTTACATAGCCAGTAGTACCCATAACAGGTCCAAAACGCTCTTCAAAAACAGCTTGTGTACTTGTCTCTTTCTCCTTTTCATTATATTGGAGAATAAGTAGTATCGCAACAGCTGTAACTAGGGGTAGCACAAGGCGTACTACCCTATTCTTTGATACTAGGCTCATTCCTACTCCGCATTCTTAGAGTAATAGTCTTTGACCGCTTCATGTAGACCATCTGCAGCCAAGTTTGAGCAGTGCATCTTTTCAGGTGGCAGTCCGCCAAGTTCTTCTGCCACTCTGTCTCGTGTAAGTGCCATTGCCTCATCAAGAGTCATTCCTATAGCAAGCTCAGTTGTAATGCTACTTGTAGCGATAGCTGCACCGCAACCAAGTGTCTTGAACTTGCAGTCTGTAATTTTATCACCATCGACAGATATAGATATGCGCATCATATCCCCACAAGTTGGGTTTCCAACCTCTCCAACACCAGAGGCATTCTCTATCTCCCCAACATTACTCGGGTTTTCAAAGTGTCTCATTACTGCTTCTGTATAGTCCATGATTGCTCCTTATATTGACGCTAAAATCTCGCTCACAAATTTTAAAGAGTGAGAGATATTTATTAGCTAGTAAAATAATAAGAGTTAAACTTCTAACTTGTTACCAAGAAGGAAAACTCCACTTTCTAATTAAACGCTTAATGCTCTCTTTATTTTCAACACTTATTTCATCAATTTTACATCCTATTGCTTTGTAGTCTGGATTTACATCTGGCTTACACCATGCAACGTGTATTATACAAGTAAAAGAAGTCTCATTCTTCGATTCATCTACCCAAGTTACCTTTGCGTTGAAATGCGTATCAGGTTCTATAGGTTTTTCACCAACAATAAGAAATCCTTCAACCGTAACATCGATTATGCGTCCAACTGATTCGCCAGTATCATTGTTGAATACTTCAGGGAAGTATACAAGTGCATTGCGCTCAAGTCTACGGTTATGCTTTTCATTCATAATATTCTCCAGTATCATTGATAGTAAGTATTAGTAAAACTTACTAAGTAGTGAAAGCTACATTATTATTTCTTCTTCAATATGTGTATTTACAAGCATCCTTATTGAGTCGTCCATTTTTGCACTGATCTTGATAAATTCCAAATTCAAAATACTACCGCCTCCTTCACTGGTACTTACCTTTCTCACATTGTTCACCGAAGCGAATAGGGTCTGCTCCTGTGGAGAATCTGGAAGAAGAAAACTAACAATAGCAAGATCGCCTTCATTAAAAGCAAGTGGTGATCTAGTATGAATCGCACAGCCACTAGCACTAATATCGCTTATTGTAGAAGGAATATGCCCTTCAACATTACCAATCAAGTCTTGAATAGGAATAGGACCGAGTACTACATTCCTTGGTATTACTGAAAAAAGCGCAGGGACATCTTTGAGTAAGCGTGCTTCCTTTCTTTTTTTACTTATATAAATATCATAAGTATGGTTATAAATAAAACCTTTTACACCTTCTTCAAATATACTATCAAAATCAGTTGAAAATGACCAGCGTAAATTATTAATCTCTGTAAAAAAAATCGTTTTCTCACCGACTTCCGGGTTGTATGTATGTTCTGGATCATTATTGATAAATACTGTAAAACTAAAATCACTAACGTTAATAACTGTCGCATCATACTGCTTTGGATTTCCATCCTTTTGTAATGAAACTCTTACTCCCTTTGGAAGGTCTAGTGTAGAGTGAATTTCACTAATCTCTAAGTCTTTGTCATCTAGGAAGCTATAATTACTATTATCTGCCTCTCGAATATGAATATGAGGGGTTTCGTGCTTTTCCTTCTTTTTGTTGAAGAGATAATAAATTAAAAAAGCAGCAAAGCCAAAGAAAAGAATAATACCAATAACTTCAGGAGTATTGGTAGACTTTACATCTAGCCAAGGTAAAAAGAGCACCTGATCTACTGCCCCTTCATTATCCATTCCACGTTACACTCATCTTCCGAATCATATCAACCTGTTTAGGTAGTATCTCTATCACCCTATCAATATCAGCAGAAGTCGTGTCTTTACTAAGACTAAACCTTATCGACCCGTGAGCATCCTCTTGAGCAATCCCTAGTGCAAGAAGAACGTGTGAAGGTGCAATACTATCAGTTGAGCACGCCGAGCCACTAGAAACTTGAATTCCATACATATCAAGCCTTAGTAAGATAGCCTCACCTTCAGCACCATCAAAACGAACATTAAGGATATGTGGTAATTTATTTACAGCATTGCCATTGCGGTATACTTTTGGTATCTCCTTTTCAATTCCTTCCCACAAGCGTTCGACTAATTCTGCCATATTTGAAGTGCCAGTAGAGACATAAGTTTTTGCAAGCTCCGCTGCCTTACCAAGCCCTACAATGCTTGCGACATTAAGTGTGCCAGCTCTACGGTGTCCTTCTTGAGCACCACCATGTAAGAGTGGAACTACTTTAGTGCCTTTCTTGACATAAAGCACACCAACTCCCTTTGGTCCATAAAATTTATGAGCAGAAAGGCTCAAGAAATCAACATCTAGATCCTTTACATCAATTTCTATCTTGCCAGCTGCCTGAACCGCATCTGTGTGAAATAATACGTTATTTTCATGCGCAATTTGCGCTAATTCCATAATAGGTTGAATACTACCTACTTCATTGTTTGCGAACATAATGCTTACAAGTGCAGTCTCTTGTTTGACTATAGCTTCTCTCAAGTCGTCAGGGTTTACAAGACCAGAACTATCAACAGGTAGAAGTGTAAAGTCAATGGTACCCTTTTTCTGGAGATACTCTAAAGTCTCCAATATGGCATGATGCTCAAAAGAGCTGGAAATAATATGCTTCTTTCCGGTCATTTCTACAGCAGCTTTGAGTACTGTGTTATTACTCTCAGTAGCGCAAGAAGTGAAGACTATTTCACTAATTTTGTCTTCATCTTCAGGTATGTTTGCCCCTATAAGTTCTGCAACTTGCCGACGTGCTTTGTTTACCGCTGCTCTAGCAAAACGCCCAACACTGTAGTACTTTGATGCAGGGTTGCCATAGTGATCTTTTAGAAAAGGAAGCATCTCATCGAACACAGCATCGTCTATCTTGGTTGTTGCTGCATTATCTAAATATATATTATCCATAAGTAAATATAACCTTTCAGTTTTGAAGTTTTAAATCAATACTAATATCAGTATGATATTGTCTAGCATTGTAATTATATTAGATATTGTAAAAAAAGTCCACCTTTCATTAAAGTATAAAGAGTAAAATTTATCAAAAAAATCTCCTTGATATAAATTAAACTAATTCTTACTATCAATATTATATTGTCATTTCCCGAACGTTGATCCCTTTACAAATAACATTATTATAGAGATACCAATATAAATGTTGGAAATAGGAGATATTATAAGTAATATAATTAATAGTTATTGTCCTAAAATGTGTTAGTGTTGACATATTTTAGGAAAACGCTAAAATAATTGTAACAAAATAATAAGTACATATGATATTGCATTGATTAAATATTACTAATTAATCTAGGAATAATAAATTTTATGAGCGCTCGTGAAGAAGACAAACCATTTGAAGCAGATGTCGACTTTCTTAAGCAGAGAGAGTATTACTCAGAGTTTGGCCCATTACGTGGCTATTTTCTAGATTGGTTGGGTGCGATATATTGGGAGTTGCAAGGAACTTGTGGCCCGATTGAATATGCTACTAGAGTGTGTGTAGCAAGAGGAATTGTTGAAAAAGTCAATACTGAACACCTAATGTCATCCCACATGATGTTGATGAAGGTTATAAAGAATCTATTTCCATATGACCAGATAAAAGATAGCACTTCTCCTGCCTTAAGAGCAATTCTTGGTAACCAACGAGGAAAAGTAAAACCTACTAAATATAGGTCATTACAAGATCATTGTATCAAACAGCCAAGCCTTGTCTCCTTACGTTATAAAGTACTTGCTGAAGCTTTTTGCTCAGAAGTAAAGAGTATGGTCTCAATTCTAAAAGAGAATATTCAGGAAGAACACCTGCCTTCTTATCTTAATATCGTTGATGAATGCATGGAAAAATGTCGTGAAGACAGGGAGGCGTTGATAAAATGCAGGAAACTTTACTACCTCGACTACCCTGAGGATCAGTTGACATCAGTTGCTAATTATACGATAAAGAATGAGTCGACTATGAATAAACGTAGTGATATGCCTAAAGATATGGAGCCTGAATATATCTATAAAATGATTGTAAAGCATACAACTGCAATAAGAAATGATCTTCAAGCTATTATTATTCGCACAAAAGAAATATGTTCCAACCTTGAGAAGAGAAAAAAAGTCTATTATTCTGAAATCAATGAGCTCCTAATAATGAATTCAACAATTCGAAGTTTTGTGAGCGAGGGACCATTTGAAGAAATCACCAAACAGATTAGCGAACTAGGGCAATATGTTGAAGATATATTTTCTTATACCAACTACTTCCCAAGTGATCTGTTAGAGGATATTTCCAAGGGGCATACCATCTATAAAAATGGCTATATTTAACACATTACGTTTTTGTGTTCTACTTTTTGGTGTCAATTCTAGGATTTTTTACTTGCTTCATGTTAGGCTTAATATAAAATAAAAATATTAAATAAGTAATTAAATCGATAAAATTTTATCTATAGGAGCGCATGTGAGTATTTCATCTGAATTTTCTAAAGGTATTATCAAAGAGAACCCTGTACTGGTGCTTTTGCTTGGGTTGTGCCCAACATTGGCTGTTACCACTGGCGTTTCGAATGCTGTTGGGATGGGTTTTGCCGCTACTTTTGTCTTAATATGTTCAAATCTGCTTATATCATTATGTAAAAAAGGGATTCCGAAAGAGATTCGAATCCCTATCTTTATTGTTATTATTGCTTCATTTGTTACGGTTGTAAAACTTGTTATGGCTGCTTACTTTCCTGCGCTTAAAGCATCTTTAGGCATCTTTCTAGCACTGATTGTAGTAAATTGTATAATACTTGGTCGTGCTGAGGCGTTTGCTTTCAAAAGGGGAGCTATAGATAGTGTGTTTGATGGTCTGGGCATGGGGCTAGGTTTTACTGTGGCTTTATGTCTTATCGCTCTATTCAGAGAGGTTCTTGGTGCAGGTACTTTCTATGGCGTGCCACTTGCAGATGGTCTAGAACCTTTTACTCAGAAAATATTTATACTATCACCTGGTGGTTTTCTTACGGTGGGACTTATTCTCGCTACAGCTGCGTTCTTAAAGAATCGTAGCGATAGATGTGTACAGGTCCAAAAGAATCTTAATCATGGTCGAGCCGAAAGAGAGAAACAGCTACTTTCTGGTGTCGATATAATAAAATAGTATTTTATTTAAGTTTTATTATTGCCATGATCTACTTCATTCAGCAATTTAGCGTTTATTAGGATAATAAATATGGAATTTTCACTTGAGCAGTATTTTGCCCTTATGTTTGGACTAATCTTTACTCAGAACTTTGTTTTGAGTCAGTTTCTTGGACTATGTCCGTTCTTCGGTGTTAGTAAAAATAGAGAGTCAGCAATTGGTATGGGCGTTGCCGTTATCTTTGTGATGACTATGGCTTCGGTTGTGACAATGTTGATATATAAAGGTATTTTTCTTCACCCAGATTTGCAGAAGTACCATATGGAGCAGTATCTTGATATTGTCTCATTCATTTTGGTGATTGCCTCTCTTGTACAGTTTGTTGAAATTGTCCTCAAAAAGATTGCTCCGGCATTATACCAAACTCTAGGTATATTTTTACCTCTGATTACGACTAATTGTGCTGTTCTAGGAGTTACTCAGATGAAACTTACAGAGTTTGCTGATCCATCATACTCACTTGCTCAGGCTGTATGGATTCAAGGGCTTCTGGGTATCTTTGGTGGTATAGGGTTTACACTTGCAATATATCTAATGGCAGGCGTTAGGGAGAGGCTTGAAGTCGCTCCAATACCAGAAAGCATGAAGGGAATGCCGATTGCTTTTCTTGCTGGATGCTGTATGGCTCTTGCCTTCTTTGGTTTCCAAGGGTTTATTTAAAGTTGTTGTTTCTTTGTGCTGTTAATTATTGTTTCTTAACTTAATATTATAAGTGAATGGTTTTATATATGGATATTATTGCAATTCTTATGCCTGTAGTAATTATGGCGGTTCTTGGTGCAATCTTGGGGCTGGTATTAGCGATCGCGTCAAAAAAGTTTCACGTAGTGGTTGACCCAAGGATCGATGACGTAATTGAAGCTTTGCCTGGAGTAAATTGTGGTGCTTGTGGTTATGCTGGTTGCGCTGCTTATGCTGAGGCTATTGTTGAAAAAGGTGCTGAAATAAATCTCTGTGCTCCTGGTGCAGGAGCAGTTGTTGTGCATATTGCTAAGATTATGGGACTCACAGCAAATGTTTCTGAACCAAATTTTGCAGTTGTGCAGTGTGATGGAGATGGAGTTCAAGCGCGTTTTAAGTATTCTGGAGTTGCTACCTGTAAGGCTGCAAGTGTCATGGGACTTGCTGGTTCATTTCAGGAGTGTCCATATGGATGTCTAGGGCTAGGTAGTTGTATAGAAGCTTGTCCATTTGGTGCAATGAAACTTAATGATAATAATATTGTTGAAATTGATGAGAACCTTTGTGCTGGTTGTGGTAAATGTGTAGATGTCTGCCCTAGATCTTTGATCAGGCTCGATCCAGAAAGTCGAACTATAGTTGTTCGTTGTCAGAATCATGACAAGGGTGCTAAGGCAAATAAGTCCTGTAATCATGCTTGCATTGCCTGTCAAAAGTGTGTCAAGGAGTGTCCATTTGATGCAATACACGTTATTGATAACCTTGCTGTAATAGATTATGACAAATGTAAATTATGTGGCAAGTGTGTTGCTGTATGCCCTAAAGAGCTTATTGTTAATACCAGAGCAGAGCGAAAAATTAGACGTAGCGAAAGAATCAACCGAGAAAATAAGATATAACTATGAACCCCTTGTGGATTCATATTGTTTGAAATTGGTAACAATACTTTTTATCAAGTAAAAGATGAGTAAAATATGAAGAAAATGTTTAGAGGTGGGGTACACCCACATGATTATAAAGAATTATCTAGAGACTGTCCAATAGAGGTGGCTGAGGTTCCAAAGCTTATTACTGTGCCTCTTCAGCAGCATATTGGCGCACCTGCGAAGGCATGTGTTGTACCTGGTCAGAGTGTAAAGCGAGGAACAGTCATCGGTGAAGCAGGATCTTTTGTCTCTGCTGTGGTGCACAGTCCGATATCAGGAGTAGTAAAACGAATCGAAAAAATTGCACACCCTATGGGTATGAAGTGTGAGGGTATTGTAATTGAAAATGATATGCAGGATGAGTGGGAAGAAGGGTGTAATGTTGAGCTTGATGAAACTAAAGAGTTTACATCTGATGATATCAAAGCTGCAGTTATGTGGGCTGGTATTGTCGGCATGGGTGGGGCAACATTCCCTACTCACGTAAAACTTTCTCCACCGCCTGAGAAAAAGATTGATACCGTTATTCTAAATGGTGTTGAATGTGAACCTTTCCTTACTGCTGATGATAGGCTAATGCTTGAGAGCCCTAAGAGCATCTGTATTGGCTTGAAACTATTGATGAAACAGCTTGGAGCGACTACCGGTTACATTGGTATCGAAGAGAATAAACCTGCTGCTTTTGCTGCTATTGATAAAACTCTCAAGGAGATGGGTGGATTTGCTCAAGCTAAATTATTGAGAGTAATGTATCCTCAAGGTGCAGAAAAGCAGTTGATAGTAGCATGTACTGGAAAAGAGGTGCCGAGTGGTGGCTTGCCTATGGATGCTGGCGTCTGTGTGAACAATGTTGCTTCGGCTCATGCTATATATGAAGCAGTATATTTGAGACGTCCGCTTACTGAGCGCATTGTAACTGTTACAGGCGACGGTGTACAAAGACCCGCGAACTACCTTGCTCGTATAGGCACCCCAGCAAGTGCACTACTTGCATTGAGCGGATATGATGAGGTAGCAACGAATAAGTTAATTTATGGTGGACCAATGATGGGTGCTGCGCATTTTGATATTGAGATGCCTGTCAATAAGGGGATGAGTGGAATTCTTGCTTTGACCAATCAGAAAGCCTTCAACTATAGCCCATGCACTAGATGTGGAAGATGTGTTGATACGTGTCCGATCAGTTTAATACCGAGTGAACTAAGTATTCTTGGTGAACTTGGCAAATACCTTGATACAAAGTCTTGTAATATTCTTGATTGTATCGAGTGTGGCTGTTGTTCATATATATGCCCTTCAAGGCGACCAATTGTGCAATGGATAAAGGTTTCAAAGGGTGAGCTAGCTAAAGAAAGAGCAAAGGAACTCGCAGCTAAAAAGTAGGTATTCTTATTATAATCTTGTTTTCAATTTAAAATTAAATTTATAGAGTAGGTATTGTTACTTATGAATGATCCAAAAACCAATTATATCGTTTCACCAGCACCACATTTGAGAGCAAAGGATAGTACTGAGGATAATATGCGCTGGGTATGCATTGCTCTAATACCTGCTTTCCTCGTAGGATTCTATGTTTTTGGCTGGTACTCTTTACTAATTACACTAATAAGTGTTGTCTCTTGTGCTGTTACTGAAGCGATATGCTTCAAAATGCGTGGACTTGATCCATGGACGATGGATTACTCTCCTATTGTGAGTGGAATGTTACTTGCTGCTGTTTTACCGCCAAATGTTAGCTGGTGGGTGCCTGTTGTCGGTGGTGTGTTTGCAATGGGAATTGTAAAGCATGCTTTTGGAGGATTAGGCAGCAATATTTGGAATCCAGCACTTGCTGCAAGAGCGTTTCTTCAGGTCTCATTACCAACTCAACTAAATTCACCAAAGTGGCCTATGATTAAAGATCAGGGCGAAGGAATATTGACACGTCTTGGTGCGACGATGGATGGCTCGTTTAGCTCTTATATTACTGGGAGTGCTGATGCTGCTAAAGCTGTTGTGAAGAGTAGCGCAGATGTTGTTACAAAGGCAACTGATGTTGTTGATTCAGCTACGGCTAGTGGAGTAGATATCGTTTCTCAAGCGACCCCACTTACCAAACTAATGTTTATTTCAGCAGATCAAGGTACTATAGCAAATGGAACTTCTATCCAAAATATCATGCCTGATTATTCTACTACTGTTTGGAATAGTTTTATAGGTTTTGAACCAGGGTGTATCGCAGAGGTATCTGCATTAGCACTGATTATCGGAGGACTTATACTCCTTTATAAGAAAGTTATTACATGGGAGTCGCCTGTTGTCTTTCTTCTCACGGTAGTACTGCTTACATGGATTTTGCCTGCAAAAATTTCTATAATTGGCGGTGGACATGGATATACTTCTTGGTTCTCTGGGCCAGTATTACTCCAGTTATTCGGTGGAGGACTTATGATAGGTGCCTTCTTTATGGAGACCGATTACACCACTTCTCCTATAACAATTAAGGGTAAGATTATTTTTGCTATTGGATGTGGTGTTCTTACAGCTATGATTAGGTTGTACTCTTCAGCATACCCTGAAGGTTGTTGTTATTCAATACTTCTTATGAATACTTGCGTGCCTCTAATAGATGCTTGGACCAGACCGAAGGTCTATGGAGCGAAGAAGAAGAGAGCTTAAGCAGAATGCGGTAGAGTTGTTATAATATATCTTTGTCGCACGGAGGTCATACAATGTTCAAATTTTTAGGTGTTATTTTACTCGGAATTATTGCGGTCTGTGTCTCTTGTGCTAATCCAATGGCTGGGACTAACAGTGGATTTCTACCTGTTGAAGGCGAATATCAGGGTTTAGTACCTGATGGTAAAAGAAAAACCTATATTATCAACAGAGAACGTGATCAGTATCTGGGTAATAATGTTGCAATCTTTGATAATTATGGGTTGTCAGATTTCTTTCATAATGAATACACCTTTAATGGCAAGGAAAACTATCTAAGCATCGAGTCTTATCAGCTTTCTGGAGAGAATGGTGCTGCTGGAGTTTTCTACTACTTTGTTAGACGGAAATTGAAGACAAAGGGTAAAGAGGTTGATGTTGGTGCTGACGGTGTCTTGGATGTTGTCAATGATAGCAGAAATCTCTACTTCTTTAAGGGAAGGTGGTTCTTCGCAATAGTATATTCCGGCAAGGGTGACGTACCTGACCTAATTCCTCTGGGAAGATATATTGCTAGTAAGGTACCTGGGAACAATTGGAAGCCTGATGGATTTAGGTATTTGGATGTTGAGGGAATAGCCTCCAAGTATGCGTATGTAAGTGCTGGTAATGCAATGAATTTTGCATTTTTGCCACCATCTGTTACTACCTTTGTAAGTAGTGTTGGTCTGGAATCTAATATCTATATATCAAACTATTTTGAGGAAAAAGCAGCTGAGGAGGCTGAGGATAACTTTAAGAAATTTATGACTTCTAATTGTGAAGATTATAAAAAGTCAGAGATGATAATCAATGGAAGGAACTATCCTATTAGACAAGCTCTTGATGAGAAAGAAGGGCTTCTAATGTTTGTTCGCTATAAAAAGACTATTATCTCTATATCTAAGGTTTCAGATTATGATATTGCACGTGTTCTTATGGAGAGAGTAGTTCGGAAAATAATGTCCACTAATTCTAGTAATAATAGTGAATAGGGGCACTTGTCAGTATAATGATATGATAAAAATAGAGTACCCAGTCGATTGCTGTGTACTCTATTTTTATTGTAAATTAAGTTATATTAAGTTTAGCCGCCAAAGAATAGATGTTCAATCAGAATTTTAAAACCGATTGCAATAAGTATAACACCTCCTAATACTTCTAATTTAGAGGCGTTGAAAATATGACCATAGCGGTTTCCTAAATACACTCCACTAAAAGACATTATAAATGTTATTACACCAATAATAATAACTGGAGTAATAATACCTATTGAAAGGACGGAGAAAGTAAGGCCAACCACAAGTGCATCAATACTGGTTGCGATAGCAAGCACAAATAAAAGCTGGACATTTAGAGGGTTGGCTTCTTTTTCAACCTCAGGGTCAACTTTGAGACCTTCATAGATCATCTTTGCCCCTATCAGTGCTAGCAGGCTAAATGCAATCCAGTGATCAATATTAATAATATAATCTCTGGCTTTTTCACCAGCAAGCCAACCAAGCAATGGCATTACAGCCTGGAATAGACCGAATGTAATTGCTATTCGAAGCGCATGACGCAAATGCATCTTCTTTATCGATATTCCGCTTGTTACCGATACTGCAAAGGCATCCATTGCTAGCCCGATTCCAACAGCGCAATAGTACATACAATCCATAATAAATCCTTTAAATATACCTATTTACTATCTATCAATATTATCATCTTCTTCTCTTGGTATTTCATTGTGAGGGCTCTCATTACTGATAGCAATTTCCTTAGTCGTTTCTTTCTTTGGAGTCGAGCTAGAATTGTAGATTGTTGGGAGTAAGATACTTGCCAACCATACACCTATAGTGAGGAACATTATTCCTAGTACTGCCTTTGTTATCCAGACACGTTTTCTGGCAATGCTTCCTATCTGATCACTTGTCATGCCAAAGAATACAGCGAAGAACACACCAAGAAGAGGAATTATAAAGAGTATATTATAGACAAGTAGCAGCCAATATCCTTTACTCGCAGTCATGCTGTCTGCAACGAGTGCTGAAATAATTGGCATATATGTCTGTCCTGTGCATGCCGCTTCTAAGAATGAAATAATGATACCACTAATAAATGAACCAAGTATGAGCGAACCACCGTGTGCTGTGACCCTTAGACGCTTGCGTATACGGTTCTTAAGATTTTCTGGGAGGACTAGTAGCATTTTATCTCTTCCACCACTTCTAAGAGCTCTGTAAGCATCAATTAGGGAGAGTAAACCTGCAACCAATACCATGATTAGTGATATCCATTTAATTCCCATAGCAATACTTTTAAATATAATAGAAGCTGACCCTTGCATTGCTCCCATAATTTCAAAGAATAGAGCTCCAAGAGCATAATATGTTAGGAATACGGCAATTATAAATGAAATCCCTACTGCCAAGATTGTCTTCTTATCTCTGCCGATACCAGCAAGCATTGAAACAAACAGTATTACCGTTGCGAATGCACAAGGATTGAGACCATCAAAAAGTCCAGTCGCAATAATAACTCCAAGAGTTGCACGATTGGTATATAGCCCCCGAATTTCTTCATTACTTGCTTCACCGAATTGAGCGAAATCTGGAGTCTGTTCTCCTTCACTAAGCAATCTCTCTACTGTGCTATCAAGCTTTTCATTGATAGCGTCATTTCCTAGGACAGTATTTCCAACGAAAACAACTAGATTTGGAGTATCATTCCTTTTATAGTGTTCTAAAGCCATAATCATTGAGTTAAAAGATTCTTCACTCTCAGAATGGTTGTGTTTAATGATACGTACACGTGATCCATATTTCTCTCCTACTTTTTCTACAACTTGCTTTGTTGGTTCACATAAGGGGCAGGAGGGGGTATAGTAGAAATGGATCAATAAAGGCTTGGGTTCATCAGCAATTGCTGGAGACTCAAAAGCAATCAGTTGCAGTGTTAGTAATAGCAGTAATAAATATATATAACGCATTTGCACAGATCCTTTTTATATAATCAAAGTATAGTTATAAGTTATTATAAGATATCATAATTACTTTTCTAGTAGTGACTTGATAATATAAATATAAAAAAGGATATTAGAGCAATGCTCTAATATCCTTGGAATAACAGTTCAAAGTTTATTTACTTAGCGCATGGATCACATGGATCAGCCTTTTTACAAGGATCACAAGGGTCTGTCTTTTCACAACCTGTGTCACAAGTGTTAACTTCAACAGTCTTAATTACTGTCTTTGTAACAGGCTTGTAAGTAACAGTATATACGTTTTCTTTTACTGTCTTCATTTCAATAGCTGCTTCTTTAACCATTACTTTTTTCTTGATAGTAACTGGTTTACACACGGCAACCTTGATCTTTGCTGTTGATGGAACCCATTGGCATACCATACGTGTTTTCGTAACAGGGACACACTTCTCAACACATTTCTTGACGATTGTTGGAACCTCTTCCATTACTTTTTCCATAACAGTGTAAGTTGCAGTACCTTTAACTTCTACAGGAACGTCAATTTCTTTACCTGTACAAGGATCACAAGCTTTTTCAATAACAGTCTGACAAACTTCTTTTGTCATCTCTTTCGGAACAAGCTTGCAGACCTTCTTCATAACTGTCTCTTCTACCATTACTTTTTCAATAGTATCAACTGTGTACTCTTCTTCCACCATTACTTTTTTCTTTGTATTGATCTCTTTTTCTTCAAAGAATAGCTTGTCCTCTGTAATTAGAATGAGTTTTTCGACGTCTTTGTATACCTTGACTGGAACTTGCTTCTCAACAACAGTGCAGGTCTTTACCGGCACAAAATCTTGGACTTCAATCTTTACTTCTTGACACTTTGTACCTGCATTAGCTACTGAAACAAAAGCCAAACACACCATTGCGATAAATAAATAACGTTTCATAATACTCCTCCATAATTTTTTGACAGAAGGGACGGCCAAAAACAAAATTTTATCTTCTCATTTAAACATAGATCCCCTATAAATCCATATCTATACTTTAAGATAACATTTTTTTATATTTTCACCAGTAAAAAACTTCGATTTAATTCAATTTTAACAGGAAAGATTGAAAGGATATTAGTATATCCTGAATATTACAGTAGAGGATTGTTTTTGAAAAATTTATGCTGTTAAGTTTCTTGGGGGAAATATGCTCGGAAGTACAATCAAATTTATAGTATTTGTGACATGTCTTATCGTCACAATATGTATTGTAGATTGCACCTCAGGGGTTGCAAATGCTGCTTCATATAGTAAGCGAGATGAGGTTCCAAGGACTAAAGAAGGTTTGAAAGAGCAATTAGGACCGGGATTTCTCATATATTCAAAGCCGAACTATATTATTGCAACAGATCTTGAAAAAAATGTTGCAGACTATGTTGTAAATGGTGTGTTTGATAATTGTAGAAGAATATTAAGTAGTCAGTTTTTCAATAAAAAAGCTAGTGATATTGTAACAATATACATTTTTAAAGATAAAATAAGTTATACACATGGGTTGAAGGCATATTTTAATATGGATCCTATAAGTCCATATGGACACTATGGACATACTCAGAGGTACATTGTAATCAATTATTCTACAGGTCCGGGAACCTTGGTACATGAATTGACTCATTCATTGATGGCAATAGATTTTCCTTCGGCACCTATCTGGATATCTGAAGGGGTGGCAAGTCTATTTGAGCAATGTAAGGTTGAGGATGGTTTCCTAAAAGGTGAACAGAACTGGAGGTTACCAGAGTTACACAGAGGTATTGAGACCAATCGCTTGACACCTCTTAAATTACTATTCAAGAGCGACACAAAAGTATTTCGAATGCTACGTGAGAGTTTGCACTATGCTGAGTGTAGGTACTTCTGTAAGTATCTGGAGGATCGAGGTCTACTAGAAAGAGTTTACAAAACATTCAGAGATAATGTAAAAAATAATAAGACGGGTATTGATATTGTAGAAATGGCCTTTGGAAAGGATATTGACTCGATAGAGAAAGACTGGATCGATTGGGTAAAACTTCAAGAGTGGAATGGTAATGGGTATAAGGATTAGCTAATAGGTCAAGCTGTATTATCTTTATCGACTGCTGGTAGGTTTAGTGTTGGGCTAAACCTACCATTTTATTTACTAATATTGTAATCATAGCGCTTTGATATTGCTGCGCTACCTAGCTTGAATTGTTTTTCCTCGACTTCAAGGACTGTATTTATGGCAGTAAGAACATCACGGGGGAGGGTTTTTCCTTTTAGACCGTTAAAAAGGGCAATTCTTGTAGCCATTGATGAAAAATGTATAGCACATACATCTTCTCTAGTCTCTGCTTTTTTAAGTAGAACTTCATGATTTAATTTGTTTCTTCTGAGATTTTCAAGGAACATTGTAAGGGGATTCTTGCCACGTTTTCTACTTCTAACTCCGGTCTGCTTGATCTTGAGTTGGATAATTTTTGCATAATAATTCTGTAACTCATCATTAAACCACATGCTGAATCTTCTAAGTTTTTGATCTTTAACCTTGTATGATTGATTCATGACTAACTGAGATGAATCCGAGATCAAATCTAGAGCAAAATCAAAAATATCCTCCGCTTCTATTGCAGAGATCAAACTATTTGATTCCGCAGTTCTTAGGCGTCTTTCCTTGTCAGCAATACCAATAAGTTGGTCTGCAACTCCCTTCATATCAGGAAAAAGAGTCTCAGGAACATTCTCTATACCGATAACTTTAGCAAGTCTATTGCGAGCACATGACTCAAAGTCATTTTTGCAATAATGATCCATGACTTCTTGCGCTTTTTGTGGTTTATCTATAAGGTACCCGGTAAAAAATGAGCACTCATCAATATGTTTACAAATCATTATAAACCCTCAAATATAAAATCAGGATAATTCAGTGGCCACCTTTACGGCTTGTACAGCATCTGAGGCGTATCCTGATGCTCCAATCTCTGTCGCATATTCTTGGTCAACGACTGCTCCGCCAATCATAAACTTCAAACCTTTAACACCACGCTCTTCGGCACGCTTTAATACCTTTGCTATCTCTGGCATCGTGGTGGTCATCAGTGCCGATAAGCCAATAACAGTTACATTGTTTTCCACGGCTGAGTCAATTATAGTATCTGCATCAACATCTTTACCTAGATCTATTACATCAAAGCCATAATTGCCAAGCATAAGTGAAACTATATTCTTGCCAATATCATGTATATCTCCTTTGACCGTAGCCATAATAATCTTATTCTTTGCTGGTTGGGTACTGTCAGATAGTACGTTTTCAAGAGCCTTGAAACCTTGACTCATTGCCTGTGCACTCATCATTAGTTGCGGTAGAAAATACTCCTTTTTGTCATATTTTTCACCAACTTCAATTATCGCAGGTATCAGTCCATTATCAACAATATCACTTGCAGTTTCACCACTAGCAAGTGCATCATTTATAAGATTTGAAATATTCTCCTCTTCACCATAAATGACAGCATTATAGCACTGCATTAATGGTGACACCTTTATACTGGCTGGTTGCTCAGCCCTTATAGCACCACTATATCTTC
This sequence comes from Planctomycetota bacterium, assembly GCA_965140405.1. Lineage (GTDB taxonomy): Bacteria > Planctomycetota > SZUA-567 > SZUA-567 > SZUA-567. Next base: position 2,281,832 of record OZ223208.1, on the reverse strand, counting down.
CTAGGTATGTTGAGAGTTTTGTATCACGTCCGAGAAGGGCATCTGTCGAATACTTGATGCTCATCATCGTATCTGATGAAGGATTTATAATGGCAGTAGTAAGACCTTTACCTATTAGTAGTCCAAGGAAACCTGCATTCAAGTTTGGACGTTGTGGCATACCAAAAGAGACATTTGAAATACCACCAGTAGTGTTGGCTCCAAGTTCTTTGCTACACCACTCAATAAAATCAGCAGTGGTTTTTGGCGCAGTAGGAGAAGAACTAACAGTCATAACAAGTCCGTCAATAATACAATCGTCAATACCAAGCCCGAGTCTCTCTGCTGCTTTTATAACTGAGAGAGTAACTTCTTGTCTTTCCTCCAAGGTTTCAGGAACGGTAGAGTCTGTTACAGGTAGAAGCACAAATACGGCCCCATACTTCTTAACAAGTGGGAGCATCCTTTCTATACGGTCTTTTTCTGCACTTACAGAGTTTAACAAGGCTCTACCTGGGTAAAGCCTAAGTGCAGTCTCCATTACCTCAGGACTGGTACTATCAAGACATAATGGACATGAGCTAAGTGGAGAAAGCATCTTGATCGCTTCCTGCATCATTGAGTGCTCATCGATACCGGAAAGCCCCATATTAACATCAAGTAATGCAGCGCCAGCTTTGGCTTGCTCTATAGCGTATGAGCGTGCAAGGCTCAAGCTCCCTTTGCGAAGCTCTTCTTGTAGTTTCTTTTTACCAGTTGGATTGATTCTTTCACCTATTACAGCAAACGGTTTGTCTGAACCTAATTCAACGACACTACTCGCCGAACTGACGGCACATATCTTATCCCTTAAAATCTTAGGTGCCGGTAATGCAGAAACTGTTTCTTTGACTTTAGCTATATGTGCAGGTGAACTTCCGCAACAACCTCCGACTATATTTGCTCCAGCCTCAATAAGGGCGGTAAAGTTCGCAGCGTACACATCAGGAGGCATATCAAAGACGGTCTTACCATCTATAAGCTTTGGTTGTCCTGCATTTGGTTTCGCAAGTAGAGGTACTGTCGCATACGGCTTCATTGCTTTGATCCACTCTACCATCTTCATTGGGCCAGCTGAGCAATTACAGCCCACAGCATCAGCACCAAGTGATTGTAACGTGATAAGTGCGGTCTTGGGATCAGTACCGGTAAGGGTTCTACCTTCTTCACCATAAGTCATTGTAACCATTATAGGCATATCTGGAGCAACTTCTCTGACCCCGATAAGGGCAGCTCTGGCTTCTTGAATATCCATCATTGTCTCTATGACAAACCCATCAACACCGCCTAGTAGAAGTGCTTCTGCTTGTTCTTTATAGATATTAACACAATCTTCGAAAGCAAGAGGACCAAATGGTTCAATAAGTTCACCAGTTGGAGCGATATCTCCAAAGATAAGTCCTTCACTACCAACAGCTTCTCTGCTATAAGTACATAACGAAGAATTTAACTCTTGTAACTTGTCACCAAGTCCGAACTCGTCAAGTTTTGGACGATTTCCTCCAAAAGTGCATACATAAACAATATCACTCCCTGCATCAAAATAAGCTTTCTGTACTTTTTTTATAGATTCTGGATTTTCATATACCCACAATTCAGGGCATACACCATTAGGAAGTCCTTGTTTGACTAGTTCTGTTCCTGTAGCACCATCTAGAATAATTGGCCTAGAAAGACACAATTTCTTAAATTCTTTTCTATTCATATTTCTCCACAAATTTGTATATTTTTTTAACAAGTAGTTGATATAATATAGCTTATTATTGGTTTTTCTCAAGTAATTATATAGTTTTTTTTGCCGTTTTGAGGTTATTATTAATATATCCTTGAAAATTATGCTGATAAACGTATTATTAAATGGAATATTTTGATACTGTACTAATCTCGTATCTATTATTTAATAATAATAGGTATTTTTTAATCGAATAATATTTTGAGGCTTGCTTTATGATGCTTCATAATTAATGAACTAACTATATAAATGTTTATGTGTTATAAGGATGTATTTAATGGCAAATGATACTATGAAGAAGATTGTTTCTCTTGCAAAGAGAAGAGGCTTTATATTTCAGTCTTCTGAAATTTATGGAGGGCTAAAGGCTTGTTATGATTATGGCCCACTAGGAGTTGAGTTAAAAAGAAACGTAAAAGCTGCGTGGTGGAATGATATCGTACATAAACGTGACGATGTTGTCGGTCTTGATTGTTCAATAATCATGCATCCTGACGTTTGGAAGACATCTGGTCATTTGGCTGGATTTAGTGATCCTCTTGTTGACTGTAAAAACTGTAAAGAACGCTTTCGTGCTGACCATGCTCCCCGTAGAGATGTTGGTAGCGAGACTGAATATAATGTAGGTGGTAAATCAAAAGGCAAGAAAGAAAAAGGGACAGTAGGCGAGCAAGGTTATATTTGTCCTGTTTGTGGATGCGGTGATCTTTCTGATGAGAGACAGTTCAACCTTATGTTTAGAACAAGTCTTGGCCCAGTTGATCCTATGCAGGAAGTAATTAATAAGATTGACGAGATTGCTTCACTAGGTAAAGAGGAAAGAAAGGCTAAAGTTGCTGAAATTATCGGCTCTAGTGCTGTCTACCTCAGACCTGAGACAGCTCAGGGGATGTTTGTTAACTTCAAGAATATCCTTGATTCTTCAAGAATGAAGCCTCCTTTTGGTATTGCTCAGCAGGGTAAGAGCTATCGTAATGAAATTACTACATCAAACCTTACTTTCAGAACTTGTGAATTCGAACAGATGGAGCTTGAGTTTTTTGTTGAACCAGGGACCGATGAAGATTGGTATGAGTACTGGAGAAATGCTCGTAGAGACTGGTATGTAAGTATGGGGATTAAGAAAGACAACCTCATGTTACGTGAGCATGAAGAGAGCGAGCTTGCTCACTACGCAAAAGCATGCGCAGATGTTGAGTATTTCTTCCCGTTTGAGAATGAAGAGGGCGAGGGCGAGTGGGGTGAGCTTGAAGGAATCGCTAACCGTACTAACTACGACCTGACAAAACATGGTGAAGCTACTGGTAAAGATCTTTCTTACTTTGAAACAGAGACAAAGAAGAGATATATCCCATATGTTATAGAACCTGCCGCAGGTGCTGATAGAGCAACACTTGCATTCCTTTGTGACGCATACGATGAAGAGGTGCTCACGGATAAGAATGGTAAGGAAGATGTGCGTGTGGTATTACATTTTCATCCTAGAATTGCTCCAATAAAAGTTGCTGTATTCCCTCTAGTGAAGAAGGATGGTATGCCTGAAAAGTCCAAGGATATCGTTAGCGCTCTTCAGAATGAAGGGATCAATACTGTCTATGACCAAGGTGGTGCAATTGGGCGTCGTTATCGTAGAATGGACGAAGTGGGTACTCCTTGGTGTATTACTGTTGATGGTGAGACTATGGAGAATGATACTGTTACTATTCGTGAACGTGACTCTATGGAGCAGAGACGAATGAGTATCAAGGATGTTGTTGACTACATTAAAGAAGCTGTTAAATAATTTGTATTAATTTTAAAATAAATAGGAGAAAACAATGGAATTTAAACTCAAGCTGAACAAGAAGAAAAAGGCTGCCGCTGCTAGAACAAAAAAAGAATTAGGCTTTAAAAAGATCAAGGTTCGTGGCCGTAAGCGCTGGGTAAAATCTGAAGCAAAGTAATTTATTTAAAACACGGTTGGTTCACCAACCGTGTTTTATTTTATCAATATAATTTGGTATTCCTTAGACTCGGCATTAGATCTAGATATAATTATATAATAATTTGGTAAATTTTTTTTGTAAGTAAGAGATAAAATATAGTGGCACAACTGATAATTAGTAATCTACACCAAGTAATTCTACTAGTAGTCCTCCTCTTCCTTTCTGCAACCTTCTCAGGGTGCGAGACTGCGCTATTCTCATTAAAAAACCATGACATAAACAAAATTCGTAAGAGTGGCCTATGGGTAGACTCTTTGATATTGCAATTATATAATGAACTTCCTGAATTTCTTTTAACTATATTACTTGGAAATATGATTGTTAATATTTTGTATTTTGCTGTTTCAACTCTCTTTGTTGAAAAAATACAATATGTATATGGCTCTATCGGTAGTATTATATTTGGTGTTTTTTCTTTTGCGGCAGTACTTATTCTCGGTGAGATAACCCCAAAATCAATAGCGACAGTAGTTCGAGTAGGCTTTGCAAGGGTTGTAGTCATTCCAATATATTATGTTCACCGTATTGTTCTTCCAGTTAGATATATTCTTGGGTATCTTATCGTATTCTTTGAAAGGATTGTAAATATCAAGAGAGCTGGGAGAGAGCATAGTAAGGAAATAAGAGCATTACTTGGACTTGAGAGAAAACGTGGTAACATTAATGATCATGAAGTAAAACTTTTGGAGTCAGTAATTGAGTTGCCAGATATAAAAGTAGGTGAAGTGTTGACAGCAAGAGTTGATGTTTGTTCTGTCTTAGAAGATGAAGATTGTAGTGAGGTTATCCGCATTGCAAAAGAGTCAGGTCATAACAAGATTCCGGTACGCTCACTTATTAATGACGAATATATTGCTTGGGTTGATGCTCGAGATATATTCTTTGCGGATTCGCCTGCGAAGAGTCTTCATAAATTTTATAGAGAGTTTACTTACTTCTCGGTATATGATAGGTGCGACTATGTTCTTGATAAGTTTATTAATTTTCATGAAAAAATGGCTTTTGCTTTGGATGAACGAGGATCCAGTGCAGGTATTATTGTTCTAAGTGATGTGCTTTCAGAACTATTTGGTGATTTTGGTGATGAAGAGAGTAAGCCTGAAGAGTGGATTACTTGTGTTGAAGCGGGTCGATACATTTTAGACGGTAGGTTGAGTCTAAGGGATTGGGGTGAGCTGTTTGGAGTTGATAGTGTCAACTCTCGAAGTAATACCATTGGCGGTCTTATCACTGATATACTCGGTAGAAGTGCATGTGATGGTGATACTGCTGAGTACAACGGTATCAAACTGGAAGTACTTGAGACTAAGAAAAGACGGATTCAGAAGGTTGTCGCATTTTGCATAGATGATGAGTCTACGCAAAATGGAGGAGCGAACAATGTTTGAGATACTTATACTTTTTGGTATTTTATTAGCTGTAGGTTTTAGTGGTTTCTTTAGTGGTATTGAAACTGCAGCTTATAGTGTGAATACTATTGACCTACATGCAAAGGTTGCCCATGGTGATAAGAGAGCTATTCTTGTGACTAAGTTACTAAGTAATATGCCTAGTCTTATTACGACAATGCTTATTGGTACCAATCTTTCAATATTTGTTGCAACAAATCTGCTAACTAACTACTTTACTCAGCTTTCTTTTAGTAAGCCTGAGTTATTTACAACTCTTATTCTAACACCTTTTTGCTTTTTATTTGCTGAGTCATTACCAAAAAGAATAGCTTTTGAAATTCCTAATATCTGCCTTATTATTTCAGCGAGATTTATATTTATTTGTAAAGTTCTCTTTTATCCAGTGTCTATAACATTAGGTGGTGTTGGTACAATATTACAATATGTTTTGGATAAAAAAGGTCATGCAGATAATGAAATTATAGGAAAGGTCAGGCTATATGAAAGTCTGGAAGCGAGGACTGCTGAAGGTGGAATAAGCCTTGAGCAGTATAGAATGGCAAGCCGTGTTATGGATCATGAAAAGACCCTTGTTTCTGAGTTTACTCTAAACCCTATTGAGACATTTACTGTACCTGATAGTGCAACCTGTAGAGAAGCAGGTAGGTTGATCAGAGAAAATGGTTACGCTAGGGCTCTAATATGTAATAGATTTATGAGGTTTACTGGTGAAATAGTTACTATTAATTCTATAATGAATCTTGATGGGATGCTGGATAAATCGGTAACCAATGCTTCTGAAAAAGCCTTACTTCTTGACAGAAAGACACCTATTCTACACGCAATATCAAAAATGCGTGATCATGGTGCAAGAATTGCAATTGTAAAAAGTCGCAATGGTGTTTTTATTGGTTCTGTTCAGTTAAACACCTTGTTGGATAGTATTGTCCGTGGACTTAGTAATATTAATTAGGAAGGGACTAATATGCACTCTATCGAAATTGAAGATAAAATGGGATTATATAATAAGTATACCAATGATTATAGAGCAACAGGTAGTGAGCGGTATAAAGATTTCTCAAAACACTCACCGTTCTCGATAGAATCGGTACTTAGTAGATGTAGAGATTTTTCTTGGAATAAGGACAGGTATGAACTTTGTCGTATATTGGAGGAGTATGCAGAAGAGATAGATGCGCCAGCTGAGTCATTAAAAAGTATTGAAAGACTTTCTAGTAAGAATTGTTTTGCTGTAGTTACTGGGCATCAACCGGCACTTTTTGGAGGAGCCCTCTTTGTATTACTTAAAATTGCAAGTACAATATCCCTTACTAATAAGCTCAATAGTGTGGTGTCTGAGTTTGAGTTCGTACCAGTTTTCTGGAATGCCTCTGAGGATCATAACTCGAGTGAATTTAGCCATATATCAGTGTATGATAATTCTAATGACTTGAATAATTTTGAAATCGATTCAGGACAAGATCATGCAATGGCAAATGATATCGATAGTGCCGAATTTATAGAATTTATTGATAAGATGTCTATTAGTCTTCCCCAGACTGAGTTTCTTGATGAAATTATGAATGAACTAAAAGAGGCTTATGTTTCAAATATAGGTATGTCATTTAGTAGACTTATAAGTAAGTGGTTTGGTAAATACGGTCTGATTGTTATTGAACCGCACTGTTTGCGAAGTCTTGCCAAGCCTTTAATCTCTGCTGCTCTTTCAAGACATAGTGAGCTTGTTACCAATATGCAGCAAGACTCTAAAGAAATGCTTGATACTGGCTATTCACTCCAACTACCTGATGCGAATGAAGAGAATACTTTTGTATTCTACCTTGAAAAAGGCATGAGGTACAGAATCAAGTATAAGAATGGGAAGTTTGAAGTGCCTGAACTTGAGATATCATATTCATTAGACGAGATACAAAATAAGGTGGCTTCTGAGCCAGAGAAGTTCTCTCCTGTGGCAGGCTTGAGGCCTATCATTCAAGCTCGTATTATTCCTGTACCGATGTATATAGCTGGTGGAGGTGAGCTTGCTTATCACTTCCAGCTCAGAAGCAACTTCAAAGCCCTTGGAGAGGAGATGCCTTTAATTATTCCTCGTGTCGCAGGTACATTTATCACACCTAGCATGTCAAAATCACTTACGGCATTATCTATACCTAAAGAGGAAATTTTGTCGAGTGATTGGAGTTGGGAGGCAATAGAAGGTAAACTTATTGAGTCTAATAGAGAATTCAGTGAGTGCTTTTCCAGATATTATCAAGATATCAGTGATGTCAACGCTTTGTTGACAACTAGCTTAGCTAATCTTGAATTTAAAAATATTAATGATTTCAAACGCGAAGCTGATAAGTACATATCTAGAATAGAAAATTTACAAAAAAGGATGGTCGCCAACCGTGGACTTGGGGGAGAAGATGCGAAAAAAAGATACTTCAAGCTTAGAAAATACCTTCTTCCTAGTAACAAGTATCAAGAGCTTTCTATTGCAGGGCTATACTTTTATTCCTTGCTCGGAAAGCAGTTTTTCGATACAATATGTAGTGTAGATATTTTTTCTAGTGCACATAAACTATGGATGTTTGATTAATGAAATATGATTTTTTACCAAAATATAAAGAGATAAAGCGTTATTTTAGTGGTTTAGAGGAAACACTAATTATAGTGCCGGTATTCAATGAATTGCCACACTTGCGCGATGTGATCCACTCAATCAAGGATAATTGGGAGGGCGATATCCTTGCTGTAAATGACTGCTCAACTGATGATAGTCTGGAAGTGCTGAAGGAGATACCCAACATATCAGTTATTTCCAATGAAGAAAATGCAGGAGCAGGCGGGGTACTATTACAAGGATTTAAGTGGGCTGAACTCAATAATTATAAGAGCATCATTACCATGGATGCCGACGGACAGCATAACCCAGAAAGTATTTCCTGTTTCTTCAAGGCTATTGAAAAATGCGGTTGTTGTTGCTCTTGTGATTTTGTTTGGGGATCCAGATACCTGAATGAAGCTGAGCATACTTCTGTAAATTATGAGGACAGGCGTGCTATAAATGTAGAAATCACAAAACGGCTAAATGAAATAACGGGTTATAGCCTTACTGACGCATTTTGTGGGTTTAGAGCATATAGAGTGGAATCACTTGCTAAACTACCCATAACCGAGACTGGATACGGGATGTTCATGCAGATGACAGTCCTAGCAGCTAGGCATGGGCTCAGTATTCGGGAGATTGCTGTGCCTCTATTATACCTTGATGAAACCCGTAACTTCAATGGTAACTTCACAGATAATGTACATAGACTTGAGTATTACCACTCCGTAATAAATCAAGAACTTACAACAGATAATTTTTAATTATTTATTGTTAGTGTCTAAATTTTACAGGCTAATGAGGTTTTACCTTGTTAGTCTTTTTTATGGTATTATTAAATATCAATATTTGTATCAGTGAATAATATAAAATAATTATTGAAAACAAACTTAATCTATATATTATCTTATAAATACTATAAGGAGAATATCTATGATAAGATTGTTAATTGTGTTTATTTTTGGAGTTGTCTTTACAGGATGCGTAAGTCAAAGTTCAACTCCTTCAATTCCTACGGGGTACCATGTTGGTAGTAAAAGTGGAGGATATTATGAGAAACGTATTTCTGAAGATCAGTATGTAATACTATATAAAGGTAATGGATATTCATCATTCGATGTAATAAAGGATTATGCATTCTTAAGATCTGCTGAAATAGGTCAGAAAATTGGCTATAAATACTTTGTAATAATTAATATTAGCGATGTATCAAAGACGGAGTCCTATCTTCATCAAACACCTATAAGCTCAACAGCAACCAATGAGTCATGGGGTGGGGTTTCTGTTTCAACAACTGGAGGAGAAACTTATACTCAGACTATATGGAAACCTCGTGTGCAATTAGAGGTTAAATACTTTAGTAGTATACCAACAGAAAAATATCTTGAATTGTATAATGTTGATGAGATTGTTGAAAAGATGACTGAAAAATACAATTTAAATGGAAATAGCAAATTAGATGAAGATGATATAAAATTAAACGAAGACTAATGGATACAGTCATATGTTATTCACATTAAGATATATGAATACTAGCTTTAATATTATTTGTTACTATTAGAAAATCTTGCATGATATGATCATGCAAGATTTTCTAATATATACTTTAACTTTAGTTACATTGTTAAATCTTTATTGTAAGACTACAGTCCAGAAAGAGCAGCGATGCGTGTCTCTGCTAGTTTTCTGTACGAACTGCCTTCTGGGTAGAATTCTGCAACCTTCTGCCAGAATGGAAGGGCTTCTTCATTTCTATCTGTTTTCTCGTTAATAAGAGCGAGGTAGAAGAATGCTTCCTTTGGAGTACGTCCAACAGGGGCAATCTCTTGAGCCTTCTCTAGCCATTGTTCTGATTGATCGTAATCAGTAAGTCTATAATTACAGATACCAATCTGGAGTACTTCTCTATAGTCTGGCTCACCTATTGAATAGGCTTTTTGATAGTTTGCAATTGCCTTTCTTAGAGTATCAGCAACTTGTACTTCATCATCCATAACCCTTGTTGCTTTGAAGTAATCTACCTGTGCTAGACGATAATAACCCTCTTTAACATCTGCATCATTTGTAGAAGAGATCATCTTTGAGTACGCTGCTTGTGCTTGATCAAGTGAGGTCATAAGTTGAGTGCCAAGATTTGATGCTTGGTTAGGGTTTAGATCTGAGCTACTAAGCATTTTGTTTATCTCAACGGCCTTTTGATACTGAGCATAACCAAGAATCTGAAGGTACTCTGCACTCTCTGGAGCAAGATTGATAGCTTTATGAGCGTAATCAAATGCGCTGTCATAATTGCCTTTCTCTGTCAATACGCTTGCAACAATTGCATATGCTTGGGCATTCTCTGGGTCTTGTTTGATAACCTGTTTAGCCAAGGTCTCTGCAGTATCCAGATCTTCTTCCTCTTCAAAGGCAGTTTGTGCTTGAGCTAGTATATCTTCAGTAGATATTAATGGTTCAGCAGGCAACTCTGCATCAAAGTCAAGCGGTAGATCTAGTGTTTCTGTTGTCTCTTCGGTAACATTGTCTACAGGAGGAAGTCCTAATCCAAAATCATCGCCACCTTCAGTGTCTGTTGGGGCAGGGAGGTCAGGAATCGCAGGGATTGCTTCTTGGGTAGTCGTTTCTTCAAACATTGTTGATGTTGGCGTATCAACCTCCTCAATAGTGTCGGTGTTTTCTGATGCGGTATCACTAATAGTTGGTATATCAGGAATAGCCATGTCATCACCGCCCATTGAATCATCAGTATCAAATGATTCTGGTTCAGGTATAACATCAAACTCGTTGCCATTATCTATTGGTTCATTTGCCGTCTCTGTATTAGTCTCTTTTGTCTCTTCAGCAATCTGTGGAACATCTGGAATACTATCAAGACCTAAATCACCTAGATCGTCAAGTCCATCATTTGTTTGTGGAGCGGGTATTGCTTCGTTCTCTTCAGAGAATGATTCAATATTAAGAGGGTCATTCTCTGAGTCAACTGGAGAGAATTCCTCATCAGTGATCTCATTATTTGCAAAACTGTCATCAAGTGTAGGTACACCATCTTCTTCAACTGGAGCTGGAATATCAAGATCAGAAATTGTCATATCATCAGAAGGTAACTCTTCAGTGATGGTTTCTGATTCAGTAACTTCTTCTACTGGAGCAAATGGATTTCCAAGAGCATTATCATTTTGGACATCTGCTACGGTTTTTGCAGGAAGGTCATCTATTGTTTCAGATTCAAGTTCATTAGTAGAAGGTACCGGCGGTGCCCAAATATCATTATTTTGTGGTGCATAATCTTGTTGACTATTTATTACACGGTCTTGACCATTGTTTATTGGGGTTATACTTTCAAACTGCATTGTAGGGCGTTTCTCATCAACTGAAAACGGCATACTGATCGCGGTTCCAATATTTCCCATAACATCGGATACACTTATTTTGAGTAGTAGGTTGTTGCCTACAACAGAAGGTATCCACTGCCAATAACCATTTGCTGGTTGGTCAAATGTGAGGTCTGTCCATGTTGCTCCACCATCTCTTGAAAGCTGAATGATGGCTGAATTGTCCTTGATATTTATGTCGCTTGCTGTCCATCTTATATCTACAGCTTCATCTTTAGCAATTACTTGTCCTGAGGTAGTAAACGGTGGAAGGATGTCAACTTGTGGTGGTTCCATATCAAGAGTGACATATGCCATAGGCATTGCCCCACGAACTGGTGTAGGGTTTGCATTTCCATTTTTATCCGTTGCAACAATATATAAGCCTACTTCCTTAGCTGCAGGCGCATTAAAGTGGATCGGTGTTGACAGATCTTCATCAGGACCGAAGTAGAACCACTCTGTACCACCGTCAACAGTGTAGAAAAGTTCAACTTTTTTAACACTTGTATCGCTGTCAGTTGCGGTATACTCTACATCAAAGTTGAAGTCTCCAGATGATGTAGGGCCTAAGATCGTTACAACCGGAGGTGTATTGTCTAGAGAGAATGTTGTCTTGTTCTTCACAATTCTTTTATTACCAGCAAGGTCGGTTGCAATTAATCTAAGTGTTATATCAGTCTGTCCTTCAAGGACTGGAGGGTTCCAATTAATACTACCTTTTGCTGGAAGTTTATCACGTAGTGGAAGCCAGAAATTTCCTCCATCTGTAGAGTATTCAATATCTACAGGGCTTAGACCAAGATGTAGATCGCTTGTTGACCAGACCAATTCTACGCCTGCATCAGTTAGGAGTACTTTCTCCGCATTTGGACTGAGCCATTCTGCTGTAGGGGGTGTACGGTCAACAATGACAAACCTATCGGGTCTCGTACCAGGACGTGGTGCAAAAGAAGGTCTCACATTTGTAGAGACAGCGGTAATAAGTCCGTATGTTCCTTCGCTTGGCACACTTATAACCATTGGGCTGATCTTATCTGGATCTTCACCATATTTAGTCCAAGTCAGGCCACCGTCATTTGTAATATAGAACTCTACCTTTGAAGTAAGCGCATTACCAACAATTCTGACAGCATATTCAATGCTGAAGCGTTTCCACGGTATTACCGGCGTGTTTGCAGGCGGTTGGTATGAACGAGGCTCAGCAGCCACAACTTGTCCGCACTGCACAAGTATTACAAGAGCCAAGATTAAAGCGATTATTCTACCAAGCATGGTATTCATTCTCCTCATTATCATCAATAATGTCTCAGTATATCATATAATAATTATCATATAAATTTAATATTTATATTCTAGCAAAATATCATATCCCCATATTACTTCATGCCAAAATATAATGTATTGTATATTATGCCACTTTTTATAAGAAATAAAAGTGATTTTTATGTAATTATGTGTTATTCTGAGCAAAATTGTGACAAAATCTTTATAAATCGTTGATATTATTAATAGAATTAACCTATATCTAAAATAAATCCCTGTGATACAGAAGGCTTATATCAATTTTTGACATAAAATATTGATTAGACTTTTTATGTCAATTGTTTTATAATATGTTAGTAAGTATTTTTTAAAAACCTTTTATAATGGAACTAGTATTATGATTGATAATATAATTGAAGGTAAAGATATTTCCCCTATTGTCGACAAATTGGTCGAGTCATACCAAGACGGTGTTGGGATCAACCAACTTGAAGGGCACGATCTTCCTGACCGTGAAATTGTCTTGAAGTCTTTAGATAGATTGTTTGACGTAATCTTTCCAGGATATTTTGCTGGGGGACACCCTGTAACGAAGAGTAATCTCAAGTATCATATTGGTGATCAGATAAACCACATAGTTCTTGAACTTTCAACCGAAGTTCAAAGAGCCTTTAGGTATGCTTGCAACCAAGGTTGTTGTGAGATGTGCAATGTTAAGCAGAGAGCATCAGATGCGGTAATGGCATTAGTTGATTCTCTACCAAGAATTAGAGAGACAATGAAGAAGGATATTGCCGCTGGATTTGATGGTGATCCAGCCTCAGCAAGTATTGACGAGGTTATTATAAGCTATCCTGCAGTGCATGCTATTGGCACATACAGGCTTGCCCATGAGTTGTTTATGAAGGAAGTGCCGCTTATACCAAGGCTTTGGAGTGAGCATGCTCATAGTAAGACAGGTGTTGATATAAATCCTGGTGCTATTATAGGTGAGAGCTTCTTTATTGACCATGGTACTGGTGTAGTAATTGGTGAGACCTGTAAGATTGGAAATCATGTCCAGATTTACCAAGGCGTTACTTTGGGTGCGCTTGCGCCAGCTAAGGGGCAGTCTATTCGTGGACAACAGCGCCACCCAATTATCGAAGATAATGTAATTATTTATGCAGGTGCAACCATACTTGGTGGCAAAACAGTTATTGGCGAGGGTGCAACTATTGGTGGTAATGTTTGGTTGACTGATAGTGTTGCTCCTGGGACCAAGGTTGTTCTTGCAAAAGCTGACCTTGTCTATCTCCAACCTAACAATAAGAAGAGCAGTCGGATAAGACCTGGAGAATTTAAATGTCCTGCGAAAGATCTATGCGAGGCAGATGGCACGATTCAAGTTCGCTAAATTATCTAGAATAGCGGTTCACTAATCTTGAAGCTTAGCGATAAAAAGTATTGCTAAGCTTCAGTCTTAAAAATAGCACTGGTATTTTAGAAGTACTGTTTATTCATATATGGATTAAGAGTGATGATTAGTTTTTAATTAAAGGACATATTATGGAAAATATTGATCTCTATGTGTTTAGTGGGACTGGAAATACACTGAATATTGCTAAGTGTATGCGCAGCGAATTCACTTCAGCTAGTTTGAACTGCAAACTAAAAAAAATTACTTCACTAACTGACCCTAACAGTATTAATCTTGATCACACAATTGGGATTGCATTCCCAATTGCTTGTTTTAGGTCTTACCCATTTGTTTTGAAATTTATCTCTTCACTACCTCTAACTGATAGAAAGACAAAACTATTCTTTTTATCAACATTTGCTGGTAATGATGGGCAAGTATGTGCTCAGCTTGCGCCCCTTTTTAATGCAAAAGGCTATGACGTAATTGGTTATGAAGGCTTTATTATGCCTAATAATTTCATGGTTAAACGAATTGACGAAGAGTCTAATATGAAACTGACTCGTAGCGGGCAAAAACGAGCCATTGAGTTTACACGCAGGCTTATTAAAGGTGAAACAAAGTTCAAATACGGCGGTAAAATTAGAGCAATGATTGCTACATTGATATATAAAATCTCTTTTCCAACAGGGTTTCTTCGGAAGATGTTCTGTGTTAAAGTTGATATAACGAAGTGCACTGGGTGTGGTATATGTGTAGAATTATGCCCAGTTGGAAATTTTAGTATTGTTGATGGTAAAGCATCAATAGCTAATAAATGTGAGGATTGTATGAGGTGTATCGGTTTTTGTCCAGAAAAAGCCATAACTCTTAAAAAGGCTATACCCTACAAAGCATGTTCCTACCAAGAGTTTATCTCTGCGTTTGATGAATAGTCTTTTTTTTGCATCTAATGACCTTCTACTTGCTACTTCTTGATTTTGGGTGTATAAAACATTTCTATCTATGGGACTATTTTAGAAGATCTTCAAAGTAGAAATTATCCAAAAAATATTCATTAAGTGAGGTGCTTGCAAAGTGACTCTGTCCAGTTAGTAATATTAAATATCATAATAATGAATTCAAGATTTATAGTCGTTGTTATGAGGGCATGTGGTGTTTAATATTCTGTCAAATAACGCACTAAAAGTTAAACATAGAAATTATATTTGGCTTGTACTTATAAAGAATTTAAGAAAGAACTTAATGGCTAAAAATAGTGATCAAAATAATATTACCATAGAATTGCCTGAAAATCTTCAGGATGTTAGTAACGATAATAAGCCTTTAAAGAAGAGACCAAGAACTCTTTTGAGACTTATATTCATTGGAATTATTGTCCTACTATTTGTGTGTGCTGCTAGTTTTACATATTTAAAATTAAAGTATAACGATCGATATCTGAAAGAGCAAATTGTCAATGTTTTTGAAGAATATGGTGGTATACAAATAACGATTGGTTCTCTTGAAACTAACTGGATAAATCAATCCGTATTTATTAAAGACGTCAGTTTTAAACCCATTAATACTCAGACTGAAAAAGATATATTCTATATTGGTAGCCTATCAGTCCAGCTACACCTTTATGAAACCATAGCTGATAAGTCACTCAATGCAGATGTTGTTATTGATTCACTCGACCTCAATGTCAGAAGATATCGAATTAAAGACAATAATACTGGTAAAGAGCGTTATTCAACTAATATTAGCGAAGTATTGAACAACCTTGTAGAAATGCCCTGGAAAGAATGGTTAAACGATATCAATTGGAGAACAGCAAGTGGCAAGATTCTTTTGTCCAATAGCAGTATTACTGCACATGATGATGTTGGTATTCTTAAAGAGTGCAGCCTTTCTGATATTAAGGTTCTTTTCAGCAGAGTAAAAGAAGATATTGCTGGTGAGATATCCATGAGTGGATTCACTCCTAATTCCAATTCTGGCACATTAAATCTCGATATAAAAGCTGTTTTGTCTAAAATTGATGCCAAAAGCAATAACTCAACCTTGGATTTTTTGCAGAATATTAACATCTCTGGTAAAGTCGATGATTTTGATGCTCCATATATGCTGGGCTACTTTGGTTGGAACAAGGTAACACTACGTAACACCACAGTTGAGCTTACTAGCCCACTCACACTTGATCTTGAAGTTGCATCTGAGACGATGAATAATGTTGCGGTAAGTATGCAACTAACGACAAAGAGTATTGGTAAAATTATACATAATAATAAATCCTTGTTGGATACTCCGTCTGCTTCAATTAAAGTAAATTGCAATCTAGACTTTGACGATACGTGGACTGAGATCAAGCCTCTTGATATCGAACTAGATTTAGGAAATAATTCTCAAAATCTTATTAATATCACTGCACAGGTAAACGGTAATTTTGGCGAAGAATTCGTTATTACAATGAATGCTTCTACAGACCTAACTGCTTTTTCAAAATCTCCATTAGGTAGACATCTAAATTCAAATATTTTCGGTAAAATTAATCACTCTTTTGCAGGAAATTGGAAGAGAAACGGGGTATGGAAAGGTAACTATACTGTCAATGGGGATAAGATTACCTCAGTTATTGAGGGTAAAACTATTTCATTGCCTCTACAAGGTAATGTCGATTTACTAGTTTCAAAGAGTAAGCTCCTTACTCCGTTAAATGGACAGTTGAATTTTAGTCTGGAGTCCCCATCGTTCAAGCTGAAATCCTTGCAGCCTCTCTTTATAAATTTCGAAGACCTTACATCACGATTAGCGACTGATATTGAATTTTCCATTGATTTTGCTAAATTGTATAGCCATTTTGAAAGTTTTTTCAAAGATCTAGGCTTAGAAAAAATTGATGAAATTATCAAGGGTACAATCAAAGCTGATAGCTCCGGCAAGATAAACTATAATGTGATTTCGACTTCTACACTTGCTGCATATAAAAGTAATGTTGTCAATATTTCGGGTCAAATCGATAATTATAGTAAAAATAATTACGGCATAAAAATGGCACTATCTGATAAGGATAACGATGTCAAAATTAAGGCTGAAGGTGAATTGAAGAAGGAAAAGAATCTTTGGCAAGCAAATTTAACACAGAGCGGTATTGTTGATATTCAGCCTTTAAAAACATTATATAATCGTTTTAGAAATATCTTTAAACTTAAAGAACTACCTTTTGATGTTGCTGGAACAGTTCGTGAGGCTATAAATGCAAATATTTCGTACGGCAATATTGACGATATAAACCTAGCTCTTAGTTTTAGTACAAGTGCTGAAAATATAAAGACAATAATTCGGGGACAGCAACTTAATGTGAAAAAGGTGGGACTCAATTCGTCTTTACGGTTAAGGAAATCAGATAATGATTTGCTACTTACCTTGGAGCATCTTGACTTTAAATCTAGAGGTTCAAAGGTATTACTAAAAACTGGTGAATATAACTTGTCAATACTCAAGTCAACGCCATGGCGTGATGCCTTGAGAGCTCTTCCACCCATTTCTGGAGAAATCTCTGTAGATAAAGGGGACATGGAGACTATTGGAAAAATAATTAAGAATAAAATAGCTATTCTATACTTTCTAAATGCCTCGGTTGAAGGTAAATTCTTAACTAAAGGAGGCGCTAAAGCAGAACTATCTGTATTCAAATATACTTCTAATCTGATAAATGTTGAATCACATAAAAATTTTACAATAGAGCCAATTGTAATGACTGACAGGATAATAGCCAAAAAGTGGTTTGCAATACAGGATTCTCTATCTGATGTTGATCTTTCTATCAGTGCGGATCTTTTTGAATGGAAGAGCTTTGTGCCTCGTGTAGCAGTTGATGTTATGGGTAGATTTGTTGCTAATGCAGTATATTCTCATGCTGAAGACAAACTTTTTGTTAGAAAATTTAAAACAGAGAAGGCTCATCGTGATGATTTGTTAATACCTAGCATTAAATTTAATGGAACAGTTGTGGATTTCTTTAAAACAATTAGTCACTTCAGTTGGGCGGATTTTTTGAACTCAATTGATACCAAGCTCCATATTGATGTAGCCGAATTATCGACAGCTAAAATCAAGCAACTTGCAGGAAAGAACCCTGGCGGAATTATCAGTGCATTAAGTGATAAAAACCTTGAAATGTCAAATTTAGAAATTTTACATAAATTAGGGGCTTCTTTATTAAGTATTACTGGTAGTGTTAGCTCGAAGATATTATACTACTCGCACTCTGATTTGCAACCTACATTAGCTATTGATGGAACAGTATCTACGTATAATACTCCTCTACTTTTTAAGTTTAATGATAATTCTATTGCAGCAAAAGGCGTTCTTGATCTAACAGCTAGCGATATTGCTTTCAATGCATTATCACCATATAAATATGTCAAACCCTTGTCAATGCCTCAAAAACTTGAATTTGTTGCTGGTATTGGCAGCAATAATATTTCAACGATTAAAAGCGCAAGTATTGTTGGCGGGCCATTAGCGGTTAGCTTAAATGATTTTTCATATGAAGCTATTGGTGATAAATTCAAGCTGTTATTAAAATCACTTCATTTGGATGGCTCATTTACTGTAAGTATTGATGACTTGATGCTTGATAGTGTTGAGGATAGAGTAAAGGCAAAAGTAAATCTTGCACCTATCAATTTATCCCAAATACAGCAAAGTATTGGATACCATTTTCCGATAAGTGTAAGTGGTACTCTTGGTAGTGCGAAAATAAATCTTGATGATAGTTACAATAAGTACTTTGAAACTTCTTCACTTCCTCGCAATAATGCGAGGCTGCCAAATAATTTTGCAGAAATTGGACCAACAAGTATTACTATAGCTTCCTCTGACCCAAGTTCAGATAAAAGTATAACTATGGCTTTTTCACAAGGTAAAGGTGACTCTTCAATTGAGTCTATTTCTCTAAGTGGAGTGACTATTGATAATCCTAAGGGCTACTCAGATGTTAAAGCAGTTGAAGCAGGAAGTGTCTTAATTAAACCTGAGTTCAGTACTTTGTTTAGTAATAATATCATAATTGATAGAATTGATATTCAAAATATGCAAGCGTATTATGAGGTGGCACTTAAAAAGAGTAATATTGATGCTCTAAAAGAGGATGTTGCGAGTATCTTTGCTAGTGGTAGTTCAGGTGAATCTGGAGGCAAGAAGACACTTATTAAGAATTTATACGTTACAGATGGAATCGTCCGTGTTAGTTCGCTTTTATTCAGAGGGTCAGCTTCTCTCGCATTACCTTTAAATCTTCATCTTGAAAATATAGGTGGTGATAGTGCAGGTGAAACATTTGCATATGGATTTGGCAAGATCTTTTCCGGTATAGGTAAGGTCGGGCTAGGGCTTGCTGGTGGTGTTGGCGGTGTTATAGGTGGAGTAGGGCAGGTAGGAAAATCTATAATAACTGCTCCATTAAAGTTATTCAAAGATATTGATAAAGAGCAGGAGCCGGTTGATGAGAATTAAATTTGGTGGTAATCGTGAGTCAGTACTTGTTTGTGTTCTAAGTATTGGAATTCTACTCGGACTTATGGTAATACTCTTTTTCTTTGATCATTCGATTAGCTCTTGGGCTGTTTCTCATAAAGTATTGGCTGAAAATGAAGAGAGTGCTTTGGGAGAGTTTTTTCAAATTGTAAGGTTATTTGGTAAGGCCGATGTGCTAATACTACTAGCAATATGTCTCGGGCTTGCTGGTAGAAGAATGACTTGTAAAAGGATAATTATTGCTTTAATCCTTGTTGGCATTGCTGTACACCCTATAAAAACTCTTACGCAAAGAGAGAGACCTGACCATTCATCACATAACTCTTTTCCAAGTGGAGACACTGCTACAGCATTTATTCTTCCTGAGATAATGACTACAACATCGGGTTCTGTTGTTGCTAGTTCTATCATTGCAACAGGAGTTGCCGTATCTAGGGTGTTTTATGCAAAGCATTATCCGAGTGATGTTGTTGCAGGTGCAATTGTAGGACTTCTTGCAAGCTGTTTGGGGATATGGCTGAGTAACCGTATAAAATGGCTGCCTAGTAGAAATCAATTACTTTTGGCACTTCTTGTCTTTACATTTTACCTAGCTGTCACTGGAGCTATCGATGCACATCATAGGCATAATTTGCAATTCATTGTTTGGTACTGTCCAGCTCTAATATTATATGTTTTACGTCCCTATATAGTAAATAAGTACTCATATAAGCAGAAAGGTGTTATTGATGGACGACTGTACTATCTAATAAAAAATAGTATGATTGGATGTACTTTCATAGGGATCTGTGCAATAATTTTGCCATGGCTTACAGGGATGTCTGGAATGCGTGCGCCTGCGTTGTCTGTTGGGATTGCTCTAATGGTGTACTCCTACTACATGAGAAAAGAACTGAGAGGGCAGAGAATCGGAGCGCTACTAGCCTTTACTGCAGTCTTCATGTTTATAGCTCAATTCTGGACTCTTGGGTACTTAGTTGGTAAATTTTAATGTGTATTATTTCTTAAGTTTTTCGCAACCTTCTGGAAGGTCTATATAGTTATTTATGATGATGTCATACAGCTCTGGACTCTTATAAAATAAAAATTTTCCACTATCTAGGGCGCTATTCATATATACACTATAGTGCCTTCGCCAATTCATCCTCTCTGTTTCGTCAAGATATACTGCTGCTTTCTTACGAATTTCTTTCTTCTTCTTTCGCATATTCCATCTATAAGTTGCATAAGCAGCAACCAAGGTTTCACTAGTCATTATATCAACACCAGCATCAGCCTTACTACAATCAAATCTAAAATCTGCAAAGACTGTATGTAGTACACTTTCACTAATCATGCTACGGTCAAAGTAACCTGGTAGTACTAAACGACCATTTTCTATGCCTGTACTAGGAGCAATCACAAAGCCGAGGATACCACTTGCAGGAGAGATTATAATAAAAGGAGATCTCCTTAATAGAATTCTTTGCCTACGTTTCGCACTAGGAATTAGCTTACTTTTAAAGATAAGTGGATCACGATGCTCAATTTTCTTTATTGATTCTGTAAGTACTTCCCGATTATTAATAATATCACTATTAGGCCTATAGAGGTCTCTAAGAGAAAATGGTAGGAATGGTTCTTTGAGTTTTGCCACAAGTCGGCTACACCGTCTAATTGTCTTTATTTCATGCTCAATGACACTATCAATACTAATTATAACTTCTGAATTAATTATGTTGGAAACAGCCTTTTTACTATCTTCAATTATCTTTGGTAACATTTCATCATTAATCTTTGTTATGATATTATCAATTCTAGTGCTCTTTACTTTGAAGCTTTGAATTTCTTGGCGTAGTGCTGACAGATCATGTTTGAATGTTAAATTTTTTGCATGTGTACGAACCATGCTTTGTTCTTTTTTCTCAGCCTCAGCTAAATCAATACCAATCTGCCGAAGTTCATCCTTTTGCTCTTTGAGTACATCAAGAATAATCCCTTGCTGGATTTTTAGATGTGAGTGTCTTTTGAAACTCTTATCGCAACGCCATTCTGGTGAATTACGATGATTAAGTTCAAGTTCTTCATTAGGAGATGTTGGGATATAGCCTTTAGCTGCAAGCTCAATAACTTCATCAGAATAATATATGAATGTCGATGATGTAGAGTACATAGGTGAATACAACGCCTCAGAACACGAGCGAATTAATCCTGAACATTTTTCTGGATCTATCCATTTTGATGTATACCCAAGAAGTCCCCATCTAAGGAAACACTTAGCCATAACCTTATCAATACCAGAAATATCAGTAATAAGCAATTTAGCAACTTTTGTGTAAACTGTCCAAAATTCTTCGACCATATCCTTGGTAATATTGAGTTGCTCTCTCTTTACAATAGTCTGGATAAGTCGTAGCTCTTTTTCCCTAGTGGCCAACTGATCAATAAGTTCATCACGCTCTTCTTCAGCTTTTTTATTGATCTTTAATCTGCCTACCAAAGACTTCAAAGTCTGATCAGCCTCTTTTTGCTCTTCCTTTATTGCTTCGATTTTATCATTTTGCATTGTAGAATATTCGGAAAGAGCCATATAGTACACTCCCCAACCAAAAAGTCTTACTGGATCAATATTATGCTTACTAAGCATTTTATAAAATGGCTCAGAAATAGAGTATATTGAACACTTTTGAAGAATTTCTTCAAATGAGTTATGACGCTTAATAAGAAGTTCTTTTTGTGCAACCGAAAATTCATAAGCTCGTCTTAAGGTAATATCTATTTCTGTTTTAATCTTGCTGCCACCAGTGTTGTCAATTGTATCGCTACTATCTAAAGTAGGATTTTCAGTAATTTCTGGCACCTTAGAAGGATCATTTTCAGTACTACTCAATAACTCATTCAACTTAGAATATCTCGCAGAAATTATACTAAATGAAGGTATCCTAGAAATTTCTTTTCGTTGCTTGCTTATTTCGGCCTTTATAATTTCACTAGGATTACTTAGACTATTTAGAAATTCTATACGCTCGCGGTCAATTTCTTCTATTTCAATAAATAGTTTTACCTGATCTTTGACAGCAGATACAATATCATCCGAAAAACAAGTTGGTTTAAGCGAACTAATTTCAGAAAGTAACTCACCACAATCTACTTCATCAGAAATCAATATAGTTTCAAGTTCTTCTACTTCCTCAAGAGGAGTAACTTGTAAGTAAGCAGTAGGTTTTTCACTACCCATAAATGATGGTTTATTTAAGATTTGATCAGATTCTTTAAATTTAGACGTATCTACAAACTCAGAGATCCTCTCTGAGTCATTGATATTATTACTAAGGTTTATTTTATCATTTAGGTCTTGAGCTTTGTCAATAATTGAGTCCGAATTATCGTGTGTATGCACGTTACTATTCGTATCATAGTTATGATCGTCAATGACTGTTTTAGAGGCATTTTTTTTTGATAGAGCTTTTTGTCTGATGGCGCTGGCATCAGTTTCAATGGGTTCTGGTTTTACATTAATAGCTTTTGATTGTTCTTTAGCTGAATCAATCTTAATAGATAACGCTTTTCTATCAAGAATACTCGCATAAAGTTTCTTTGCAAGATTTTTAGCAATCTTCATACTCATATCAGGATGTGTTTTGAAGAAGTTGTTGACCTCTTTGCTAGGGATGGCAAAAATTTTAGAATCTCTAGCAGCTACAGCAGATTCTGTATATTTAGTTGAGGTCAGATATGATACAATGCCGAAAAATCGACCCTTATCTTTGATTGATTCTACTAACTCGTTACCTCTGTAGAAGTCAATTTGACCTTGATGAATTAAGAATAAGGATTGAGCTGGGTCGTCACCCTCTTCGTAGATATAGGTGCCCGCTGGTACAGTTCGTAGAATATCTGTTGTTGAAGCTGAAGCATTCTCGTATTTTGAATCCTTCTGCTTTTCAAGGATTACCTGTAACTGCTCAGATGTAATATACCCCTTCGAAATAAAAACACTTCCAAGTCGAGGTACTTCTTTGCCTTCCTTCTGGAAATCAAATTGAATTTGCAAACATTCTTCAAGCTGCTTTATATTTAAGAATCCTAGGTCAAGAGCAACTCTACCTAATTTTGATACTCCACTTGCAGCCATATTTTTTACTCACATTGTTACTTAAGGATTCTAAAATTCTACTTTTTTACATTTAACTTCAACGCTCTGCCACAATTGCTACAACTTATTATACTACCGATGCTTGAGATATCTTGACTACCCTGAGTCTTACATCTAGGGCAACAGAATCGTACCACTTTCCGCTTCTCATGTTGGTGTGATTTAATGCTATTATTTTCATGATCACAAGATTGTTCTTTTGTTTTATTGGTAGCTGAAGCTTGGTCTTGAGTGTTACTTTCAGTTAAATTCATTTCTTGAGTTGGTTGATCAGCAAACACTTTAGATGGTTTTACTCTAGGGAAAGCCTCCGTTGGGTAATCCTCAGAGCGAGTTCTCGTCAATTTAGATTGCTCTGAAGTAGGAGTTGGTTCTTCGGTAATATTTTGCTTATGTATAACTGTTGATGGCTTGAGATAGTCTGGGAGTTCTTCTATGTCATCGTCCATATCAATGGTAGTATTTGGCTGTGAATGATTATGAATGTTCTGTTCTGAACCTACAGAAGTTGGCTGCTGTAAATTTTCTTCAACTTCCTCGCGATATCTTTCGGTATCTTCTAGAGTTATTTGAGGTTCAACTTCATTGTTATTATTAGCATTATCTTCTAAAGGGTAAATAACCTCATCCTCAAGAATAATTTCACTGACCTCTTCGTCATCATTATCATCACTATTGACAGCTTGCCACTCAATATCTTCTTCAGGTTCACCATAACGAGGATCTTCTTCAAGGGCAATTACTGGTAGTGGTTCAGAGCTTGCTGAATCTTGAATATCAATATCTTCAGCATACTGATTAGTTTTGACTTCATAGTCATATGTGGATTCTTCAATATTTGTATCAGAAATTATTGCGGATAGTACTAATTCTAGTCGGCCATCCTTAATCTCAAGATTTTTTATTTCAAAAGATTGAGCAGATATTTTCAGGTTTAGTTCTTTCTCTTTACTCATAATATTTCCCCATGACTACAAGACAATTCAGTATTATTAACATATTTGACTAGTGCTTGAATGCGCGTTGGGCTGTGAAGACCATTGCGACATCAGACTCGTTACATGCTTCAATTATTTCACGGTCACCTAGTGAGCCACCAGGTTGAACAACCGCTGAAATACCTTCATTTATACATGCATCAATCCCGTCACGTTTTGGGAAGAATGCATCAGATACAGCAACACCGCCCTTTATACCTCCATTGGCATCAGCAACTTCTTGTTGGATTGCTTCTGCAAGATTTGCATTAAGTTCGCCACTTTTGATCTTGTTTTCTACTTCGAAGAAAAGGCAACCATGATCTCTAAAGGCAATATCATCAGCAAGTTTTTTGTATGCTTTGTATATAGCAATTTCTGCAACACCAACTCTATCCTGCTCACCAGTACCAATACCAACAGTCGCTCCATCTTTTACAAAGATTACTGAGTTTGAAGTGACTGCTTGCTCAACTGACCATCCAAACAACATGTCATCCATCTCAGCTTGCGTTGGAGCACGTCCAATCTTTGTAACAGTACCATCCTTGGCAGTATGCTCCGCAGGTAGGAAGTCATCAGCAGTGATGATTCTATTTAGTGGGGACTGTTGGATAACAATACCACCATCTATTAGACTCTTGAAGTCTAAATATCTCTCAGTTTTGTACTCTCTAATCTTTGCAATATCTTTGATCTGGACTATGCGTAGATTTTTACGTTTTTGAAGTATTTCAACAGCGCCTTCTTCATACTCTGGTGCAACAACAACTTCAAGGTAGTTCAAAGACATTTCCTCTGCAGCTTCTTTGCTGACAGCAACGTTGAAAGCTGCGCAACCACCAAAAGCAGCAAGTCTATCACAAGCATTTGCCCTAGAGTAAGCATTTGCTGCATCTGTTCCATAAGCAACTCCGCAAGGATTATTATGCTTCATAATAGTAACAGCAGGGGTTTCATTCAAATATCTTAAAATATTACACGCATTATCAATATCAGTAAGGTTAGTCTTACCAGGGTGTTTGCCAAATTGAAGCAGGCCTTCTTCGCTTAGACATGAGACAAGACCTTTTCCAGGGGTAATGAACTGGCAATCACCAAGTGCAATATTCCCGCTAATAAGTTCGTATAAAGCAGCCTCTTGGCCTGGGTTCTCGCCATAACGAAGACCCTTCTCAATAATTTCACCGCTATCTTCAATCTTCCATGTGCGCTTCTTGTATATCAACTTTTGATCACCAAAAGTAATTGTCATATCATTTGGGAAATTATCATCCATCACTGTACGGTACATCTTTTTTAGGTCTGCCATTACTTCTCCGTAATTATTAATGTTTTAAATAAAAGTTAGGAGTCTCATATATAGCTACTGAGACTCCCAAAGATATAGAAAAAAGTTACTTTGTGGAGATCTCTGTGTCTCCAATGTGCATCAACGGTAGTGGGGAAGGGCTTTTCCCATCTAAAAAGTATATTTTTGTTGCTGGATTCATACTGATAGCTTCAAGTGCCTTTAGCGCCTCTAGCTTTATGTAAGCAGGGTTCTGAGCTATTGCAGCATTAATTTTTTCAATTTCATAAGCTTTTGCATCTGCAAGGAGTTTACGTTGAATAGCAACTTGCTCCGCAGCTTCTCGTTCAATTGTCGCCTGAGCAATTTTTTGCTTTTGTTCGGTCTCAAAGCGACGTAATTCAGCTTTTTGCCTTTCAGCTTCCTGTTCACGTTGTTTCTTCGCCTCAACTCCGACCTGAATAGTTTTAGGTAGTTGAATATCTCTGAGTAGTACGCTACTAACAATCACCCCACGTGGATATAGGAACTCTTGCATTGAAGCAGACA
The DNA here is from genome assembly GCA_965140405.1 of Planctomycetota bacterium. GTDB lineage: Bacteria > Planctomycetota > SZUA-567 > SZUA-567 > SZUA-567. Next base: position 2,255,584 of record OZ223208.1, on the reverse strand, counting down.
AAGCACCTTGCAATCTTTCCTGAACATCTTCAAGGTAGAAGTCTTCAGCATTTTCGACACTTTTACCTTGTTCTCTAAGGACACTTCTAAGCTTTGGAATAAGGTGAACATTTAGCACATCTATCACATTACCGGTCTCTTGGAGTACTTTTGGCGCTTGCTCTGGATCAAGACGGTACTGAACAGAGACATCAAAAGTAGTAAGAAGTTGATCCTGAGATGGAACTAAGGCTTTTTCACTATGTGTCTTCATTCTTGAGTCATACAATCGCCACTCGTAAAGTGGATTTGCAAGGTGCATACCCGCAGGGTATGACTCCTGCTGAACCGAACCGAACAGAGTCGCAACACCAACATGTCCAGCAGGGATACTGATAATCATTGTCATCACAAATGTTACTATTGTAGCAACAATGGCGATACCAGCTCCGATACCAGCCATATTTCGCATTTCATGACTTTTAGGTAGTGTAAAATATAGAGCTATCAAGACAATTGCTAGTACTAAAACAAAAATTGGAACAGTTATACTCAACATAAATACTTTTCCTATTAGTAGGTAAAAATTCTAAAGTGCAAGTGGAGCCTGCCATGCGGCTTTAAGCTCTCTGTATCCTGCGTTTACAACCTCTTCGCCCGCCATATTTTTGATATTGACTGTAGAGCCAGTATTTACTGAGCCTATTTTTGCGAATATTGCACCATTCTTTTTTAGGATCTGGGCAAACTTGGTTTCGTTCTCTGGTTTTACTTCTACGATAATTCTGCTGTTACTTTCTGAGAATAACTGAGCAGGGGAGTCATTTGCTTCAATATCGACTACAGGCATATTTGCAAGATCGATGCTTGCACCACGGTTACCAGCAAATGCCATCTCAGCAATAGCTGCTGCGATACCACCTTCGCTACAGTCATGCATCGAGCGTACAACCGAATTCTTACTACATTCACTTAGAGCGGAGTAGCTCTTTATAGATTCTTCAGGTCTAACCTTTGGTACATCATTACCGATATTATTAGTCAGTGCGTAATAGTGGCTCGCACCAAGTTCATTATAAGTATTACCAACTATATAAAGCGCATTTCCTGCCTCCTTAAGATCCATAGTTACTGCTTGGTCAAGATCTTCCATAACAGCCATTGCACTGATCAGTAGGGTTCCAGGAATACAGATAGTCTCATCACCAATACCGTATTCGTTATTTAGTGAGTCCTTACCAGAGACAAATGGCAGACCATATGCTGTACCAAAGTCATAACATGCTTTTGCAGCACGTACAAGGCCAGCAAGCCTATCAGGTTTGTCACAGTTTCCCCAACAGAAATTGTCAAGAATTGCACAGCGATCAATTGAACCACCAGTAGCAATAATGTTACGTACAGCTTCATCAATAGCAGATGCAGCCATCCAGTATGGGTCGATATCTGAGTACTTAGGATTCAAACCATTACTAACAACTAGAGCCTTCTTACTTCCAAAGATTGGAGCAATTACAGATGCGTCACCAGGTCCGTCGTGTTCAGCACCTACAAGAGGTTTAACAACAGAGTTACCCTGGACCTCGTGGTCGTACTGCCTAATGATCCATTCTTTAGAACATACATTCCAAGCACCTAATATGCTAGAAAGTTCAGTATTGTAGTTATCCTTTAGATCCTTTTCTGGAACAGTATTGACTGGAGTCTCCCAAACTGCTTCGCGGGTAATACGTGGGCAGCCGTCATGGAGGAACTCCATATCCATCTCTCCAACAATTTCACCTTCATAGCGGAGTGTAAGTTTATTGTCGTCACGGAATTTACCAATAGAAGTTATGGAAACATTCTCCTCGTCAGCAAGAGCTTGTAATGCTTCAAGGCAACTCTCATCAGCAGAAATAACCATACGTTCCTGAGCCTCACTGATCCAAATTTCAGTATAGTTGAGCCCGTCGTATTTTAGTGGCACTGTATCAAGATTGATTTCAACACCGCAAGTCTCACCCATCTCTCCAACAGCTGAAGATAAGCCGCCAGCACCACAATCTGTAAGGCATGTATAGAGTTCAGCATCTCTAGCGCGGAGTAAAAAGTCTAGAACCTTCTTTTCTTCAATTGGGTTACCAATCTGTACTGCACCTGAAGAGACCATTTCAGAATCTTCATCAAGCTCTACAGAGCTAAAAGTTGCACCATGAATACCGTCACGACCAGTACCACCACCGATTACAATACAGTGTTGTCCTGGAGTAGGGAAGCGTTTTTTAGCTTTATTCTTTGGTATCATTGCAATATTACCACAGAACACAAGGGGATTTCCAGTATAACGATAATCATAGAATACAGATCCATTTGTAGTCGGAATCCCCATTCTATTACCGTAATCTCTTACACCGCCAACAACACCCTTCATAATACGTAGTGGGTGTAATGAACCCTTAGGTACATCTTCCCTAGGCATATCAGGAAGCCCAAAACAGAATACATCAGTATTCATTACCGGCTTGCCACCTAGACCTGTACCCATTGGGTCACGAATACAACCACCAATACCAGTACCTGCACCACCGTATGGCTCAATAGCAGATGGATGGTTGTGTGTCTCTACTTTGAAAGCAGCTCCCATCTCACCGTCAAATTCAATAACTCCTGAATTATCAACAAATACTGACCAACACCACTCCTTATCAAGTTCAGTTGTCACCTTGGCAACAGTATTCTTGAGTAGGTTGTCAATGACCTCAGTTTCTCCCGTATCTTTATTCTGGTAATTTACCACACCTTTGAAAGTCTTATGTACGCAGTGCTCACTCCAGGTTTGAGCAATAGTTTCTAGTTCTATATCTGTAGGTGTCCTGCCAAGCGCTGCAAAATACTTTTGAGCTTCTTTCATCTCTGGAAGGCTCATATAGAGTTGCTTTTTAGTCGAAAGTTCAAGCAACTCCTCGTCTGAAAGATCTTTTATATCCATGAAGTTTTTGACAAACTTATACATATTGTTTACTGGAGCTTTGACCTCAACATTATGACCAATCTCAACTTCTTCTATTACTTCATTACCTAAAAGTTTGTAAGCTACATCTTCAAGATCTTGAACTGTGATCTCACCTGTAAAGATATATTTCTTGCTGTTTTTTACCCAATCAGCATTTATACCTATCTCTCGAAGACCTTTCTTTACTGATTCTTCAGCAGGATCCATCACCCCAACTTTACGCATAGTCTCAGACGCAATACCAAGACTTGCAGGTAAAACTGGCTCATCGACTGTAAATTTATCAACGACAGCATCACTCAAGAACTCTCTACCAGCTCGTACAGCTTCTTTAACTTCAAAATCACCAGAGATTGTATAGACTCTGATAGAGTAAACATCCTTAACTCCTTTGAAGCCATAGTCATGGAATGAATGCAAAACTTCGCGTCCTTCAGAGTCATTCTTAATGTCTGAGCACGTTATTTCAATACGGAATGTCGCCATTTTTTCCCCTGTAGAAGTAATTAACAAATTATTAGTATAATGTAATTCCTTATATTTTCTATGATTTTGCTAATTTGTCAACGGGTACAGTCAATATTTTATCCTAATATGACAAAATAATACTGTATTTTACAATAATTATAAAATACAGTATTGTCAAGACCACAATGCTTTTATGAGAGTATGACGTTAATTATTTGCACTATCTTCTTCACGGATTTCAACTCGACGTATCTTCCCACTAATCGTCTTTGGTAGTTCTGTAACAAACTCAATAACACGTGGATACTTGTATGGAGCGGTGACCTCCTTAACATGGTTCTGGATCTCTTTTGTGAGATCTTCACTAGGTTCAAAACCTTTAGTAAGAACAATAGTTGCTTTTATAATGGATCCGCGTAATTCATCAGGTACTCCAGTTATTGCGCACTCCATAACTGCTTCATGTTCCATAAGTGCACTCTCAACCTCAAAAGGCCCAACTCGGTAGCCCGAAGTTTTTATTACATCGTCGGTACGTCCTACAAACCAGAGATAGCCTTCTTCATCCATCCAAGCAACATCACCAGTATGGTATACTCCGTCATACCATACCCTATTTGTTGCTTCTTCTGATTTATAGTAACCTTTGAACATCCCTACAGGCATTTTCTCTTTAGTACGTAAACATATCTCTCCTTCGGCACCTGCCTCTGCTTTTTTACCATCATGCCCAATGATTTCTACGTTTAATAATGGAGTTGGCTTACCCATTGATCCAGGTTTTGGAGTCATCCATGGGAAGGTTGCTGCTGTAATAATGAGCTCTGTCTGTCCGTAGCCTTCGTATAGCTTGAGTCCGGTTGCTTCATAGAACTTATTGAATACTTCAGGGTTTAGTGGTTCACCAGCAACTACAGCGTATTTAATACTTGAAAGATCATATTGAGTTAGATCTTCACGAATCAAAAATCTATAGATAGTAGGAGGAGCACAGAAAGTGGATACTTTATATTTTGCTGCAAGTTCCATTGTTTTCTTTGGGTCGAACTTGTCATAATCATGCATAAAGACAGCACTTCCACATATCCACTGCCCGTAGATCTTACCCCATGCACACTTTGCCCATCCAGTATCAGCAACAGTATAATGCAGACCGCCATCGATAACATTTTGCCAATATTTCGCTGTTAGTATGTGAGCAATTGGGTAAAGCATGTCGTGTACTACTAATTTTGGATATCCAGTAGTTCCTGATGAGAAATAGGCCAACACAATATCACTATTGCATGTTGCTTGATCTCCAGTTGGTCTAGTAAATTCAGAGGAGCTTCTTTCTATCTCCTCAGTATAGTTTAGCCAACCTTCTCTCTCAGAGTCTATCACGCATTTGGTAAAATTCCCCTTTGTATTCAGAAGATGTTTTATCTACTTCATAAAGAAGACTTTCGATATTTGCACAGACAATCAACTTTGACTTTGTGATATCTAACCTATATACTAGGTCATGTGATGTCAGCATATGTGTCCCTGGTACAGCAATAGCTCCTAGTTTATGCAAGCCAACTAATGAAAACCAAAAATCATAACAACCCTTTACAAGAAGCATCACATGGTCACCCTTACCAATACCTTGTGAAGCGAAGAAATTTGCTGCTTTATCGGCGAGCCTCTTCATCTCCCTGAAATTGATTATCTTACTATTACCCTCATCATCACACCAGACCAGTGCCACTCTTTCTGGCTCTGTTTCGGCATATACATCAACTACATCGTAGGCAAAATTAAAGTTATCGGGAAACTCTATTTTAAAGTTTTGAAAGAAATCATCATATGATTCAAATTCAGTTTTAGGGCAAAATTTATTTAATAAGGACATAAAAATACATCTCCATACATTAGCTTGTAAAAATTAAAGAATAATATCTAGAAAACGGGCAGGGGAGGAGCCTATTGTCTTCATCGAATGAGGTTTCGTAGAATCAATATATAGTGAGTCTCCTGATGATAGCGTTACTTCATTATCGCCAATAACTACCAACATTGAGCCTTCTAGCATATATATAAACTCTTGACCGGGGTGAGTGTTCAGCTCTGGTTTTATGTCGGTTATTGGAACAGTAACAATGAATGGCTCACATTTTTTGTGAGTAAAGTTTGCTGACAAATTCTCGTAGCCATACTGCTTCCTACGAGTTACTTGCACACCACCATCCTTACGAGTTACACAGAATGAATTCATATGTGCAGGTCTACCAGTAAGTAGCTCTGTCAAATCTGTTTTTAATGTCGTTGCTATTTCAGATAATAAACTTGCAGGAAAGTCAGTTACTCCACTCTCCATCTTTTGGTAATCCTCTAATGTAACTCCTATAGTACTAGCAAGGTGTGCTATGTCAATTTCGCAGCACTCCCTGAGCTCTCTAACTCTAGCAGCAATTTCCTTCTTCGCTTCAGGCATTTTTAAACTCCAGTAATCAATTACAACTTTTTATTAACAAACCTAAAAACTTCACACATTATTTACTATAAAGATTCGTAAGTAAGAGTGCAAGGTAAAAAATGATTCCTTGAATACATGTATAAACGACCATAAACATTAAAGTCTAAAGTTATGAGTGTATTATGGATATTTTTGATGTAAAATTTAGCCAATAAGTGAGAGTACACCTTGGCTAAGTTGGTTTGATTGTGCAAGCATTGAGGTGCTAGCTTGGACTAGTATTTGATTTTTTGAGAATTGTGTTGATTCATAAGCCATATCAGCATCTCTTATGTAACTCTCAGATTTAGTGATATTCTCTATCGCAACAGTAAGGCTGTTGGCATTAGTTTCAAGTAAGTTTGACTGCCATGCGCCTATTTGAGCACGTGTAGTTGAGACATCATCTATAGCCTGCTGAATTACTTCAAGTGCTTTTACCGGATCTTCAGCAAGTGAAGCAAGCCCACCTGAAAGCATATCGTTCAAGCAGGTTATTTTGCCATTATCTTCTCTAATTCGCCCTAGATCAAGGGCTGTCATTGAGCGAAGCCCAAGTACAGTACGTTCTTGGCCACCTGCGCCTTCACCAAGCTGTAGTTGCATACCACCAGTAAAGCCATCCAAAGTCTGGGTGGTTGCATGACCAGCATTTACAAGATTTGCTCCAGCTTTGAAAGTATCAATCTCATCTGGATCTCTATGTCCGTCGCCATTACTATCTGTCCATCCATCAGCTGTATCAGTGAGGAATGCTGCATTAGTAAAGACACTACCTGTATCATAACCAACCTGTGCAACAGTTGTAGCACCAACTTTACCTTCATTGAATACAAGTTCTCCTGAAAGTTCAAGGGTTGCAAGCTGAAGGGTAAGACCGTCACAGGTCTTCTCTGTTCCATTTATGTTAATAATAGCATCCGCGCCTTTGAGTGTTTTAGTGTGAGAATCCGCTTCCACAATTGTAGCAGTTGAATCAGCAGGATCAGAATAGTACTCCCAACATTGTCCCTCACGTTGAGTAATTGACAACTCTTGACTTGAACCATACTCAGCAGTTGAAACTCTAACACCGAGGTTTTCAAATCGTGTCGTTGCATTTATAATACTTCCAGATCCACCATCCCAATCAGTCGCACCAGTTCTTAGGATAATCCCTAGCCCACTATCGTTGACACTATTTAGGACAACTTCTGTATCAGCACTCAAATCTGTACCAGCATATGACATTGCGACAATATCTTCGTCGCGCATCTTCTGATTTGAGTAAGCAAACACTTGCCCACTATTTGCACCGTCTTGTACAGTCTTGTAGTAAATTTTACCTAATTCATCAGTATTCTTACCGAGTTCTATACCACTGAACACTGTCTCTTCAATAGCAAATTCACCAGCACCAGCAGCAGCTGCTAATGCAAAGCCACCTTCATAATCGACTCCATTAGCACCCCAAATTCCACCGATTCCAACATAGGTGTCCTTGGCTAGATTTGCTTGATCTGTAAAGTCAATAGTACCGCCAACATCGTCAAAGGTTATCTGGCCTTCAAGATTTGAGTTATTCAACGCTAATATATTGAGTGCTGTCGTACCATCAGAAGAGCCAGAACCAAAACCTATCAGTCCAGATGGGGTAAATCCACTGTCCTTGTATACTTCAAACTCAATATGCTGTGTAGCAAGATCATGCTCTACAACTTTTATAAACATCCTACCTTGACCATCAGTATTTCTTCCATACTCTAAATTTTGTACGTGAGTACCGGTAGTCGGATCCAAATTAACATCAATTACCGCCCCAGCAGTTTGAGCCGCTTTACTGAGACCATTGAACATTCTTTCAGAGTTTACAGGTGTTGCATCAACAGTGTATAAGTCACCATTAGGTTTGTCATACTCACCGGTAGTTGGATCATTCTCATAGAAATAATCAAACTCTAAAAGAGTACCATTTGGTGTTGTTAAGCTTATAGCTTGTGATCCTGTCGCTGCTTGTGAGAAAGACGCAAGGCTTACAGCTTGTGTTACGAGCGGATCGGTAGTGCTTCCACTTATTGTAAATATTATCTCATCCGCTGTAGCGCCATCTGCTGCACTAATCGTCATAGGCGTTTCACCATTGACAACATCAAAGATGTTGACTTGCGATGAAATATTTTGAACAGCATTGACAGGGGCTGATGGAGAGGTTACGTTGAGAACGTTTTGCCCATTTGTAGAATTAGGGTTTACGTATGTCTGGTTTCCAGCATAATTAAATGTTGCAAGAGTGGCATTTTGTAGAGAGTCGAACAATCCGTTTCCACCATTTTTGTTAGGGTCATTTTCATACCCCCAATCAAAACTAATAGAGGTGCCGTTACCTGTAGTAAGTGTAATGGTTTCTGTGCCTATACCAATATCAGGAAGTTGTGACATATCAACATCAACTGTACTTGATCTTGTACCTGTATTATCTACTAACGTGAATCGCGTTGTGTTAAAATCAACAACGGAGCTACTAACTGTCCAGCTATTACCAATTTGGTCATCATTATCAAGACTCGCAAAAGCATCCAAACCTGTTACAGATCCAGTCACAGGAGCATAAGTACCATCGGTTGGCACATTTGAGTTTGTTGTTGCACCATTTGTTGCATTGAAAGTGAAAATTGTACCGTCAGATCTGTCATAAGGGAGTGGGCTGAATCCAAGATCAAAGAGACTGCCAGTAGGGCGGTCAAATGTCGAAGTACTTGGATCATTGTCATAGTAATAATCAAAATCAACTGTACTACCATCAGGAGTTGATAGTGATATAGCTTGACTTCCAGTACCTGCTGTACCTAGGTTTGAAAGGTTGACAGTCTGGGTTGAAACAACACCAGTAGAGTTACCAGTTATAGTAAATATAACCTGATTACCGCCACCACCTGCAGCAGCAGAGATATTATATGATGTGTCTGCACTATTAGAGTCAAGAATTGATATTGCACTAGTTATATTCTGCGCAGAATCCACTGTAGGATTTGTTGGTGCAGTAACATTTGCTGCTCCTGGGCCATTGGTATTAGCAGTGTTTAGACTAGGTACAACTATATTACCAGAATTATCAAAATCAACAATCTTACCATCTGCTATATGATCCCATACACCTTTGTTATTATCTTCTTCAAAGAAGTAATCAAAGTTACACGTAGAACCATTTCCTGTGAGTAACACAACATTAGCAGAATCTGTCTTGATTCCACCGGCAAAAGACCTTGTAATATCTTTTGTTGTCGTTGTGACACCGTCTGACAAAGTAAAGCGGACTGTGTTTGCATCCAGAGTACTCTGTGTAATTGTCCAAGTATTACCAGCGTTATCTAATGGATCAATAGTCAAGGCAGACATATTCTGAACACCTTGAACTGCATTAAATGAAGGTATTGATCCACCAGCACCAGCGGTCTGCACATGATTATCTGTAAGAGTACCTGCTTGAGGGCCGGAGTGTCCGTAGTTATAATTGAATGAGACTTGGGTTCCATTAGTACTGGTCATGGTTATTGCCTGTGCATCATTACCTGCAGGGCCTGTTGAAGCTAGCGTCTGGGTCTGAGATCCTATAATTGTACCTAGAGAATCGACCATATCAAAGCGAACCTGATCCTGTCCAACGTCAGTTGCTGTAACAGTGAAACCTGTCACTTGATCACCAGCAGCGTATACTGTAGAAGCTGGCATCCCTTGAACACCTTGAGTAGCAGTGAATATTGGGATATTACCTGCATTACCATCAGTTTGAACGCCAAGGTTTGTGTTTACTGGGGTCGTAGTATAAGCAATCATATCAACTGTTTGACTGCTATCAAATATTAACGAACTATCAATTCCTACCGAGTCAGAAGCACTATTTAAGGTGCTATTGATCTCTCCAAGGGTAGTGCCGGCTGCAAACGTGAAATCACGAGAGCCTTTCTCGCCACGTAGTGAGAAGCTTTGATTTTTACTGAGTACGTCGATACCTTCTGAATTTGTTGTAATATCTAGTCTATTATCAGCAGCGTCAAGCTCGAAGTATGCTTTTTTAGCTTCGTTGGTCAAATCTGCGTTTCCAGTTTCATCCTTACCGCTAAAACCGATAGTCATTCTCTGTCTGAGTGAAGGAACTTGGTATATCTCACTCATCTCTGAATCAAGTAGTGGGAAGTTTGAAGTACTTTTAATACTGGTGTGTGAATCAAACTCAATAGCCTTATTGCCATTTAGAAGGAATTGATCTGAGAATTTTGTTGTGCGAGCGATCCGGTCAATTGTCTGCACAGAAGAGTCAACTTCTGCTTGATCAGCAGCGACCTGCTCAGGGGAGGTAACACCATTATTTGCTGAGTGTATAGCGAGCTGTTTCATCTTATTGAGTATATTACTCATTTCTGATAGAGCACCTTCGGCAATACCTAGCATATTATTAGCTTCTTGGGTATTTTGAACCGCTCTTTGTAAGCCAACATTCTGGGCTCTAAGCTGCTCAGAAATCACCAATCCTGCTGGATCATCAGCGCCTGTATTGATTTTATAGCCCGTAGAAAGCCTCGACAGTGAGCATGACATGCTCCTGTTGTTGGTATTGAGACTCTGTATAGTACTAAGTGCGCTCAAGTTATGAGCTACAATCATAGGCAAAGTTATTCCTCCGTGGACGCTACTTCAACAGGATCCTTCCCGTTAGCGTGCAATGCCGATACAAGTTATCAATAATTAACGGATTCAATGCTAATAACTTGAGTTATTTTATACTTAAACAACTTAACTGCTTTACAATAGCTCAGTTTTATTTACATTTCAGTAAACTTTTTGTTAATTTAGTTGTATTTGATATATTCTCGATTATAATGTTCAACAATAAATCTTATTATATTCAATGAATATCTTTTTAATGCATTCGAAAGGGAAAAGCATGAAAAATTTAAAAATTGGGGCTAAACTATTATGTGGTTTTGGTATTGTAACGATACTAATTCTTATCGGTGGTATTCAAGCATATATTGGTTCTGAACAGCTAGCGACTATGACTTCAGATATGTACCTTCATTCGTATACAGTTAGTACTACGATACGTGAAATCCAAGATACTGCAGTAAATACGGATAAACTTATAAAGAAAATCAACCAAGCACTCTCTAGTTCAGAAATTAATGAAATCAGTGCTGAATTAAAAGCCTTGGATAGTATATATAATAATGGAATTGCTTTGCTAAATGAACGGTTTACCGGTGATCCAGAACTTATTAAGCGTGCCTCTGGTCTTTATGAAAGTTATAGTAAAGATGCTTCAGAAGCTATTGAGCAAAGACTCATCCAGGTTAAAAAAGGTAATATAGAATCTACTAGACCTTCAAGATCAAGAGCAAAAATGTATTCTGAGTTAGTTGCTGTTTTGGGTGAGATACGCAGTTTTTCTGCAGAACAAGCTGTCAAGTTTAGCCAAGATGCTACTAGTAGTGCAGATCAAATCAAACTCCTTTTAATAATCATTTTTGGTTGTGCAATTATAATTTCTACCGTCATCTCTTTTATTATATCTAGAAGTATTGTAAAACCTATTAATTTTGTAACTGAGTCAGTTTCTCGAATTTCAGGACATGTTCAAAAGCTCTCCAGTCTTATGCGTGATAAATTAGCCAAAGGTGACTGGAGTGAAGAGATACATATTGAAACAAATCCAACACGCCTACAGAAGCTAATTGATTTTGGCAATAGAAAGGATGAAGTTGGTTCTATTGCAAAAGCTAATAAAAAGATTATAGATGAAATCCTTGATGCTTGTGATTGCATAAACCTTGTTGTTAATCAGGTAAATGATACAATGCAGAAGGTCCGTGGTACCGTACACCAACTCAACACCAGTGCTGCAACTGTTTCAGGAGCAGCGCAATCGCTTTCACAAGGCGCAACGGAAACGGCAGCGTCTTTGGAAGAAATAACTGCATCAATGGCTGATCTTGGTAGCCAGACAAAAAATAACGCTGATAACGCTAATCAAGCAAATTCTCTTGCTATGTCGGCAGCAGATGCAGCTACTTCTGGACAGGAAAAGATGAACCAAATGTCTGAGTCTATGCTTCGTATAACCACGAATGCTCAAGAGACCCAGAAGGTCATTAAAACAATTGACGACATTGCCTTCCAGACCAATCTTCTCGCATTAAATGCTGCAGTTGAAGCAGCAAGAGCTGGGTCTCATGGTAAAGGATTCGCTGTTGTTGCTGAGGAGGTTAGAAATCTTGCAGCCCGCAGTGCTAAAGCTGCCGCAGAAACAGAAACTCTTATTGAAAATAGCAACAAAGAGATAGAAGAAGGTGTAAAGAACTCGCACCAAACGGCTCAGGCACTTGCAGAAATCGTAAACAACATTACCAAGACAAATGATCTTGTTGGTGAAATTGCTTCAGCGAGTAAGGATCAAGCACAAGGAATATCTCAAACCAATATTGGGCTGTCGCAGGTTGATTCCGTGACTCAGCAAAATACTGCAAATGCTGAATCAACAGCTCACTCTTCACAAGACATGGCTGATCTTGCAGTTACATTAAGGGATTTAGTTGCTCAGTTCAAACTAAAAGAGCACATTGAAAGCGATGCTAATTCAGAAAAGAAGACTAAAAAGAGCAGGGGACAAACACAAATGAGAGCTATTTCTTCTAAGAATGATATGCCTGCGCCAGAAACAATTATAAGTCCTAGTGAGCAAATTATTCTAGATGATAGTGAGTTTGGAAAGTTCTAAAGTTTATATACCATAGTATAATACCAGTTGAGAGTGTAATCTCTCAACTGGTATTATTATGAAATTATCTTGTTTTCTTATTTTCAACCAGACTAGTTGGAGTTCTATTATGTCGAGGGCAGGTTGACAGGTCTTATCTATTCCAAATCATAATATATTCAGACTCATTGACATTTTCATCATTTTGTACATGTTGAACTTTAAACATGTTTTTAATATAAAAATTGATGGCTTTATTATTTTTCACATAAGCCTTGAGGTTAATAGTATCTCTACTTTCTTTAATATAATTAAGAAGCATTTCTCCATAGCCATTTCCTTGGAATTCAGTTTTTATAAAAAGAGCTGCTAAATAATTATCAACCATCGAGAGAAAACCAAGTATTATACCATAATCCTCAATTACATAAGTTTCAGCTTGTGGCAGGTATGTGTTCTTCATATCATGTTTTGATGCTTCCCAATACTCAGGATCTATAAAACTGTGGGCTGTAATTGAAACACTGTGCCATATGTCGACTATAGAGTCTATATCACTTTGGTTGCTAATTCTAATATTCAATCAATATACTCCATATTCTGCTAAGTTCATTTAAATGCATACATCAAACATAACATAACATACATTATCGGACGTTATGGAAATTTGACATCTAATAATTTTAATTGGGATAATTTCTATTATATGATAAAGTTTAAAATATGATATACGATAATTAATATGTAATATAAAGAGCAAATATGAAAGGTTAAATATGAAAGTAACGTCTAGTGTTATGGATCTTTACTTTGGCTATAATATGCGCGTTGGTGATGTTCAGGGTGCCAAAGATGGAATTAAAAAATTTCAGCAAATAGCAAATACTTCAAACAACCCCGAGCAAATTGAACGTTATGCTAACGCAGCTAAGAAATTACAAACAGAAATTCTCCCAATGTTACAAAGTGATGTTTGTAACATTGGAAAACAATTAGGGTTACCACAAAGCCATATTGGTAGCGTTATTAGTATATTTGGTTAAAAAACATTCTTTTGACTTAGCTAATATCAAAGCTTCTTCAGACTTTACAGTTTAACAACAAAATGTCAAACTCTGGACTACAATTAAGATTGTTAATGGTAGTCCAGAGTTTTTAATACAGACCTTTAGTTATTCTGAATCAGGACCAATGTGGTCAACAATCTTGTACTCTTTACCATTCGCGTCAAGAAGGACTTGATCAGGCGTTGCGGAAATATCTGCCTCATCAGCAGGCATTGTGTAGGTTTCAACAAGATTCATGTAGCGACCATCACCTTCACGTAGGATTCTCTCATCGGCATCCATACCGTCATCACTCTCAACAATAACCTCTTCATCACTATACTCATCATTCATAGCAACGTCAGAATCATCTGAAGGTGGCGACACAGGTGCACAACCAGCAATTACTGAAATCAACAGAGCCATCATAAGCGTTAAAAACATTTTCATATCTAATCCTTTTCTAAATTTACAGTATAAATAGTACAACACATTTTAATTCAATTGCTAAACACCATCAAAATAAATCTCACCTTCAACGGACTCTAGCGAACCAGGGACTAACTCACAGATCATTACATACTCTGAAGGAATACCATTGGTGTTCCTAATACCAAAATCTTCAGATTTTTTAAAGCCAAATCTAGAGTAGTATGCAGGGTTACCAACAAGTACTACTGATTTGTATCCCAAATTTACAGCCTTATCAAATGCCTCACGAATCAACTTAGAGCCAATACCGCACCCTCTTTGCTCAAGAACTACTGAGATTGGACCTAGTAATAGAGTTTCATGCTTGCTGGCTTCATTTAGAACTGTAGGAGCAATCTCTTCAATAACTCTAACGATACAAAACTTTGTAAGCATTATATGGCCAAGCAATATACCATTATTCTCAGCGACAAGCGCAAGTTCGGGAATATAGTTATCACTATCTCTTAATTTATTTACAAAATCTTGCTCGTTTCCATCTGAAACCATTGCTGTTTCAAAAGCAGTCTTTACCAAGTTAAATATATTATCAAAGTCTCGTTGTGCTTCACATCTGATTTTCATTATTGTTTCCAATTTTTAAATAGTATTAGAGATACTATTTGTCACAATCAGAACATATCCTTTCGTGCTCCTTTAGCATCTCATAGTATTTTCCATCTCTTTCGACCACTTCAGTCTTAGAGCTTCCTTCTTCATTCTTTCTAGCAGGAACAAGCTCAACTTCAGTTTTAGTATCCTTTTCGGCTACAACGTCCATAGTTGGCGCAGTTGATCCTGTGCAACCAGAAAGAGTCGCTACCAGAGCGACCAATAGTGAGAATACAACTAAATTGGATTTCATAAATATTTTCTCCATTAGGATTTATTATAATTATTTTGAACCTTTTAAACTTTTAAAAGGAACAATATTGTTATCAACAAAACTAACATACCTATTATCACCAATAATAATATGGTCTACGACATCGATGTTGAGTAACTCCCCTGCCTTACGTAATTGCTGTGTAAGGTGGATATCGTCATCAGAAGGTTCAGGATTTCCTGAAGGATGATTATGAACCAGTGCTACTGATACCGCGGCTTCTCTAATAGCTGGAGTAAAGACTTCTCGAGAGATAACCTGAACAGATGACAAACCACCAAGTGCGATCTTCTCCTGCTTTATAATTCCATTCATACTATCTAGCATAACAATATAAAAGTTTTCTTGTCTCTGATCACGGAGTTCAAGTTTGAACAAATCGTATAGATCTTCGCTTGCTTTTATTACTATTTTATCTAGATTAGTCTCCTCTGTAAAGCGTTTATATAGGAGTAAAGTTGAATAGATTCTGATAGCTGCAGCCTCTCCAACATCACGTAAGCTCATTAGTTCTGAAAGAGAAGCCATTGATAGAGCTCTAAGATTTTTATACCTTGAGAAGATATTCATAGCGGTACTAATATGAGAAGATGACGGACGACTCCCACCAATGAGCATTGATAATAGCTCGATATTGGTTATGCTACTGTCTGCACCAAGATTTAAACGTTTGCTAGCAGGTAGCTTACTATATGTAGGATCGACTGGAGGAGAATTGTAAAACTTGCAATATTTGGTAAGTTTACATTTACCACACTGTGGGGAAGAACCACAAACTGGAACAGATACAATGCCGTACTGTCCGGATGAGAATAGGCGTATTATAACAGAAATTAGGGCTGGAGAACGATCAGCTTCTTCAGAAATATTGGTAACAATATAATCAAGTGTAACCTTATTCTTTTCATAAGCATTCTTAGTTTCAAGTACGCCAAGACGTATAAACATACGGACAATCTCTTTATTCTCAGCAAGTGGCAATGAAAGAGATTGTCCAGAGTTATTTATATGCTTAAAAAGAGAAGCCAATTGATCCGTATCGCCTGTCTTTTCGATAGACTCGACCATGAATCCATAGATTTTCGCATAATTGCCGCGAAATACTGTATCAACGTAGTCATTATGCAGTCTAGTCATCAATTTTTCCATAAGTAATAGAAATATCTATTACATATTACTAATTAGAGCATCACCAAATTCACTACATTTAAGAAGTGTAGCATCATCCATCAAACGGTGGAAATCATAGGTTACAGTCTTCTTTGAAATAGCCTTTTCAGTCGCAGATAGTAGTAAATCAGCAGCTTCAGTCCAACCAAGATATCTGAACATCATCTCACCAGAAAGAATTACAGATGAAGGGTTTACCTTGTCCTGACCAGCATACTTCGGTGCAGTACCGTGGGTAGCCTCGAAGATTCCGATACCTGTAGTGTAATTTACATTACCACCAGGAGCAATACCAATACCACCAACCTGAGCGGCAAGAGCATCAGATACATAGTCCCCATTAAGGTTTAGTGTTGCGATAACATCATACTCTTTCGGACGGAGCAGAATTTGTTGGAGGAAGGCATCAGCAATACAATCCTTGATAATAATCTCATGACCATTCTTATCCTTGATCACCTGCCAAGGACCACCGTCAAGCTCTGTACCAGCATAGCTATCTTTAGCCAGCTCATAACCCCAGTCACGGAAGGCACCTTCAGTAAACTTCATTATGTTACCCTTGTGAACAAGCGTAACGCTGTCACGACTATTCTCAATTGCATAATCTATGGCAGCCTTTACAAGGCGTTTAGTGCCCTCTTCTGATACAGGCTTGATACCAATAGCTGTATTTTCAGGGAAGCGTATTTTACTGAATTTTTCAGGGAAAGTGGTCTTCATGTATTCAAGAAAGGCTTTAGTATCCTCCTCACCTTCTTTGAATTCAATTCCAGCATAGATATCTTCTGTATTTTCACGGAAGATAACCATATCGATTAGTTCTGGTTCTTTTACAGGGCTAGGAACTCCAGTAAAGTATTTTACTGGGCGCAAACATACATATAGATCCAAAATCTGTCTCAAGGCAACATTGATCGAGCGAATGCCACCGCCTACAGGTGTAGTAAGAGGTCCTTTGATACCAATGCGATACTCTTTGAATGCTTCAATAGTCTCGTCAGGTAACCAACTACCACTCATGTCAAAAGCTTTTTGACCAGCAAAAACCTCTTTCCATTCAATTTTACGCTCGCCACCATACGCCTTCTCAACAGCGGCATCTAAAACTCTAACCGAAGCAGCCCAAATATCTTCTCCTGTTCCGTCACCCTCAATAAAAGGTATAACAGGGTTGTTTGGCACATTTAGTACTCCATCTTTAATAGTAATTTTGTCGCCCATTCCATCTCCTATTTTTTCATTAATAACGCAATTATTATTGTTTCTTATTCATTATTATGCCATCAGTACCTTCGACATCGGCAAGCAGTCCAACAAAAAGGTCTGCATCCTCATCAGTGCCCTCATACTCACCATAGTGTATTGGCACTGCTATTTCAGCTCCAATTGTGATTGCCGCGTCTACAGCTTCTTGCACTGAATCCATTGTATACTTTTGACCAATTGGCAGAAATACGACATCAACATTACCGTTGAGAGCTTCCATTTCTGGTATATTATTGGTATCTCCAGCAAAGTATAGTTTTGCATCACCTCTAGGCGTTGGTATTGTCAAGATATAACCAAGCCAATTGTTCTCTTGTGGATGAAACTCTTTCGAAGTATTATACGCTGGGACAGTTCTAAAGGTATAACTACCAGTAACAACCTCTTCATAAGGGTGCACTACATGCAGTTGATCTTTAGTCAAGTTGGTCTTTGCGTCAATTATTTGTGAAATAACATCTTCAGGACCATATATTTGTGTGTATCCACCTAGAATTTTGATAATATCCTTGAGGCTGAAGTGATCCGGATGCGGATGTGTAATTAAAATCACATCCGCCTTACGGGGATTTTCGGTAATATTTACAGGATCAACATAGATTGTCACCCCATAGGAAATATCAAATGAAGCTTGACCATACCAAGTGACAAAGCTCAAGCCGTAGTCAGCCTTGGAAAGTGATGCTTCACTCTCAGAGCACCTACCTATAGTAGCAATTAACAGCACACAAATTACAAGAAAATTTAGTCTCAATCTATTTATCATCTTTATACTCCTATAAACTATAATGATACACTGAACGCTTTCTCAACTCCATCTACAGCAAGTAGTTCTTCAAGTAGTTTATCTGTTGCTGCTTCTCCAAGTCCTATTACCATGCTAGCACGTTTACGACTTTCAAGGCAGCCAACTTCCATATTCTCGATATTGATGCCGTGATTAGCGATAATTGTACCGAACTTACCTACGTAGCCAGGTAGATCAGGGTAACGAAGAAGGAGGAGATGCTTGCCAAGACGTACATCCATATCAGCATCATCAACACTGATAAGACGGTTGATATCCATACCAGCTATCGTTCCACCTACCTTACATGAAACTTCATCACTTGAAACAATAACATCAATTCTATTCTGATAAACACCACAACCAGTGGCTTCTGTCTCAGCAATATCAATACCGCGTTCTTTAGCAAGATGCTTAGCATTTACTAGATTGATACCTTCCGGCTCAAAAATGAATGAATTGAGCATTCCAATAACTGCTCCAGCAGCAACTTCACCAGTATCTTTACCGTCAAAGATAGGACCTGCACAAGCGACTTCAATCTTGACAGGTGCACCACGAACAAGTGTAGTACAGATCTTACCAAGTTTTTTAGCAAGCTCAACATATCCTGCAAGCTCTTTCTCACGAGTAATATCAAGATTTACTGCATTGATTATATCACCTTCGTTGAAGTATGCTGCTACTTGTTCAGCCATCTGTAGTCCGCAACGTTCTTCAGCTTCATCAGTTGATGCTCCTAGGTGAGGAGTAAGAAGTATATTTTTTACTCCAAAAGCAGGACCTTCTGTTACTGGTTCTTTCTCAAATACATCCAGAGCCGCGCCAGCAATGTGACCAGACTCAACAAGCTCAGCTAGAGCTGCTTCATCAATAATTCCACCACGTGCACAGTTCACAATACGTACGCCCTTCTTAAGACCGAGCATAAATTCTTTACTTAGCATTCCACGAGTCTGATCTGTAAGAGGAGTATGCAGTGATATAAAGTCCGCTTCTTTCTTGAGTACATCTAGATCGACAAGTGTAACACCCATCTGTTTTGCGCGCTCTTGACTGAGGAATGGGTCGTATGCAAGTACATTCATACCAGCAGCACCCATAACTTTGGCTACGTGAGAACCAATCTTACCCATACCAATAAGACCTAGATTCTTGTCTACAACTTCAACACCAACAAGATCCTTTTTGGCCCACTTACCTTCTTGCATAGTTCTGTCTGCTCTAGCAGTATTTCTAGCTGTTGCAAAGATCAATGCAATTGCTTGTTCTGCTGCAGAAGTTGTGTTTCCAAATGGGGTATTCATTACTACAATCCCCTTCTCTGTCGCAGCAACTTTATCGATATTATCGGTACCTACACCAGCTCTACCAATGAGTTTCAAGCGTGAACCAGCCTTCTCAATTGCTTCGCGTGGTACTGTTGTACCACTTCTAATTAGAAGTGCATCAATATCACCGATCTTTTCTAAGAGCTCTTCAGGTGAATACTTACCACGAACTTCAATAGCATCCTCACCAAAGATTTTTTTCAAGTGATCAAGCCCGCTACCTTTGATGCCATCAGCAGCGACAATATGTAATTTGCTCATTTTAACATTCCTTCATATTTGTATAGTATTATAAATTTAATCTTAAACTCTCATCTTAGTAACTAAGATCACTATAAAGCGGGAACTGACTAGTTAGCTCCAAAGTACGCTTCCTAAGTTCTTCAAGCTTTGAATCATTATCTATGTTGCATAAAGTCTCATCAATAATCTCAGCAACTTTTCTGATCTCAACTTCACCAAAACCACGAGTTGTCGCAGCAGGAGTACCGATACGAATACCACTGGATTTCATTGGTGGCAATGTATCGAATGGGATTTGGTTTTTGTTGACGGTAATTTCAACCTTGGTAAGTGCATCCTCTGCTTGCTTACCATTGATCCCTTTTGGTGTAACATCAAGGAGCATAAGATGGTTATCAGTACCACCAGACACTACTCTATAGCCATTTTCAACAAAGACTTCAGCCATAGCTGACGCATTCTTGACTACTTGCTCCATATATGTCTTGTATTCATTGCTAGCTGCCTCCTTGAATGCTACCGCTTTACCAGCAATAACGTGCATAAGCGGACCACCTTGCATTCCAGGGAATACTGCAGAATCGACCTTCTTCTTATATTCTTCTTTACATAGAATAAGACCAGATCTAGGACCACGTAGTGTCTTATGAGTAGTCGTAGTAACAATATCACAGTGTGGCACAGGGTTTGGGTGGAGACCAGCAGCAACAAGACCAGCAATGTGTGCCATATCAGCAACAAGGAATGCACCAACTTCTTTAGCAATCTCTTCAAATTTTGCAAAATCAATGAATCTTGGGTAAGCGCTCGCACCACAGACAATAATATTAGGCTTAAATTCTAGTGCTTTTGCTCGTAAAGCATCATAGTCAATAGTCTCAGTATCTTTATCAAGTCCATAACTATCACACTCAAACAGTTTGCCAGAAAAATTCAGCTTGAAACCATGAGTCAAGTGACCACCGTGAGCTAAATCCATACCTAATAGCTTTGAGCCAGCTGGACAGAGTGATAGGTATGCAGCCATATTTGCTTGAGATCCCGCATGTGGTTGGACGTTTGCATGTTCAGCACCGAATAGAGACTTTGCTCTATCTATTGCAAGCTGCTCAACCTTATCAACTTCTTGGCAACCGCCATAATATCTTTTACCTGGGTAACCTTCAGCATACTTATTTGTAAGGCAGCTACCCTGAGCTTCCATTACTGCTTGGGAGGTAAAGTTTTCCGATGCAATCAACTCAATACCATCTTTCTGACGCTTGAGCTCAGAACAACAGATATCAAAAACTTCCGAATCAACACTTTGTAATTTTTTCAAAGACATCTCAGTCTCCTTTTTATCAAACAGTAATAAATACAGCTATATCATTATAATTAATAAATATTATATTGTTTTTCGATTCAAAAGGTAGCCTCTACCCGTAATATTTTCTACTTCTGAGATGAAAGTAGTCTCAAATATGCATCGATAAAAGGCTCCACATCACCATCAAGAACCCCTTGGATATTTCCAGTCTGATGCTCAGTTCGAACATCTTTTACCAAGGTATATGGGTGCATCACATAATTTCTAATCTGAGATCCCCAAGCGTTATTCATCTTTGTAGAGTTATGTTCGCTAGCCTCCAAAAGTCGCTTGTTTTCTTCGTAAGCATAAAGCCTACTCTTTAGAATTTCTAAAGCCTTGCTCTTATTAGAGTGTTGTGATCTCTCATTCTGTACTGCGACTACAATATTTGTAGGAATATGGGTAATGCGAACCGCAGAATCTGTAGTATTGACATGCTGCCCACCCTTACCACCTGCCCTATATGTATCAATTCGAAGTTCATTCTCATCAATCTCAATATTGATATCATTTCTGAAGTCAGGAACAACATCAACCGCAGCAAAACTGGTCTCTCTACGCCCAGAAAATGGTGAAATCCTCACCAGCCGGTGAACACCAAGCTCACTTTTTAGCATTCCATAGACATATTCACCACTTACACGTAGATCTACCCCCTTTATTCCTATTTCTTCACCTTCAATAAAAGACAATGTCTCAACACTCCACCCTTTCGAATCAAAATATCTTGTATACATTCTAAGTAGCATTTGAGCACACTCGCAAGCATCCGAGCCACCAGCACCGGTGTGAATACTAAAAAATGCATTCTCAGAGTCATGTGGTTCAGATAGTAGTGCCATCGTCTCTAAAGCGACTAAGTCACTCTGAAGTCCAATAATTAATTCTCCAGCCTCATCAACCGTATCTTGATCAGATTCTTCCTTTCCAAGCTCGAGTAGCTCTATAGCGTCATCAAGATCTGTTGTAAATTTTAAATATGGTTCAGTAATAGTTGTAATCGCCTTACGTTCTTGGAGCGTTGTCTGCGCGGCAGTCGAATCATCCCAAAAACTATTTTCAGCCATAAGTACATCAATATTTTTTAACATATCGAGCTTTTCTGAAATTTTAAGCGAATCATGCAATTCGTTTAAACGTTTGTTTGCGCTCTCTATGATGCTATTAATCTCATACAAATCAGCCATATAGTATCCCCAGAGAAAAATTTATTGATTTAATATCAAATAGAGAAAAAATTATAGATATTATATCAAATGCGGTCAAGTACTTATGTAAAAAAATAGCATTATTAATAAGCCTTCACTCAGATGTAAATCATGTGGATTTTTTTAAAGATACTCTTGACCTTTACTATCAAAAAAAATAATATTAGAAGTGTATGTTTAGATACAAAGATGAATTATTTTAAAATAATATCGATTGCATGCATTATAATGATGTGTTAGATGTGTTAGAAGGAACAGTACAAGTGTTATAGCTAGACACTTTGTATTGCTAATTATATTCAAAAATTAAACAAACTACAGTGTCTAGTGTCAATTGGCATGGTATTTCATAATTATGCTTATAAAATCTTCTATCTTATAATAAAATACTTTTGCGATAATATATTCACGGATTATTATAACAAAGAGACCTTACTACTGTATTTTACATATAATATGTATTATATATTTTTAGGCTAAGCAACTTATTTTATTACACCTCTATTATACATCATTTTATATCTAACGCATATTAATATAATCACCTATGATTAATAGGTCTAATAATTATGCAATAACCTGCGTCTTTGCAGATAATGAAACTATAAAGGGGAACAAATGATTGAAACAGTTATTTTTGTAATAGGTATCCTAGGAGGTGTATTAGGTCGACACTACTGGGCTGTATATAGAGCAGTCGCTGCAGAAAAGGACATTGCAGAACTTCTTGAGCAAGCACAAAAAGAAGCAGAACATCTCAGACAAGAAGCAATCGTTTCTAATAAGGCTGAACTTCTCAAACATCGTGAAGAACTTGATGCACAAAATAGATCAGAACGTGGAGAGCTCAAAGCGATTGAAAAACGTCTAACCAAGAGAGAAGATAATCTTGATAGAAAAGTTGAATCCCTTGAGAAAAAAGAGGCACAGGTAAAGGATTATGAATCAAAACTTGAAAACAAAGAACGAACACTTCAAAGCCGTGAACACGAAGTTACCAAAATAATTGAAGCACAGCGAGCAAGATTACAAGAAATTTCACAGCTTTCAGTAGAGGAAGCTAAAGAACATGTTATAAAGCATACAGAACGTGAGATGGAATCAGAAATAGTCCAAATCGTTGACAGAGCTACTGCTAGAGCAAAAGAAATGGCTGAAGAGAATGCGCAGAAGTATATCTCAAATGCTATCAACAGAATGGCTGTGGAATATACAACGGAACATGTTGTAAGTTCGGTCGAGTTGCCGAGTGACGACATGAAGGGTAGAATTATTGGTCGAGAGGGTAGAAATATCCGTGCATTTGAGAATGCAACAGGCATTGATGTAATTGTTGACGACACCCCAGGTGTTGTTGTACTTTCAGGTTTCGAGCCTGTAAGGCGTGAAATTGCTGCAAGAGCGATGGCAAGACTTGTGAGTGATGGCCGTATACATCCTGCTCGTATTGAAGAAGTTGTCCTAAAGATTCGTGATGAAATGGACAAGGTTCTTGAGGAGACAGGTAAGAAGGTCGCTTTAGAGCTAGATGTTAGAAACCTTAAGCCTCGTGAAATAATGCTCCTTGGACGTCTCAAATTTAGAAGTAGCTATGGTCAAAATGTTCTTGATCACTGTCGTGAAGTTGGATTTATTTCAGGCATGCTCGCATCACAACTCGGTCTTGATGAGGCTCTTGCTAGGCGCTGTGGTCTTTTACATGATATTGGTAAGGCTATTGACCATGAGCAAGAAGGTACACACCCAGAACTTGGTGGCGAGGTTGCTAGAATTTGTAATGAACCTAAAGATGTAATATCAGCAATTGTCAACCACCACACCCCTGATGCCGCAGACAACCTATATGCTACGATTGTACAAGCTGCAGATGCTATTAGCGCTGCAAGACCTGGGGCACGTCGTGAAACACTTGAGAACTATGTGAAACGCCTTGAGAGGCTTGAGTCTATAGCGAATAGCTATCCACAAGTTGAGAAGACTTTTGCAATTCAGGCTGGTAGAGAACTTAGAGTTATTGCAGAAGCGTCTAAAACTAGTGATGCTGAATGTCAGAAGATCTGTAGAAGTATAGCACAACAGATCGAGGATGAATTGACCTATCCAGGTGAAGTAAAAGTTACTATGGTTCGTGAATACAGAATCACAGAATTTGCTAGGTAAAACCGAATAGTACCTGTAATATTCTAATTTTAAAGCACAATCTCATAGAAAGATTGTGCTTTTATTTTTTTTTCGAAGGATATGTTTATAATATTGATATATGATAATATGAAAGCAAAAAACTTGGGGAGTTTAATATAAATGAGATTATTCTCAAAGAAGCTGACTAATGATAGAAAAGAAGATGCTAAGCTAATCACCGCGATATCAAAGGGTGACGAGGAAGCACTTGAAATTTTTTACAACAAGTACTTCCCTAAGCTTTATAGATATATCTATTATAGAGTTAGCCGTGACCATCAACATACCGAAGAGGTTGTTAATGATACCTTTATTGAAGCTATCGAAAAATCTAGCAAGTACGATGTAAATCGTGGTAGTATAGAATCATGGCTTATAACAATAAGTAGAAATCGCATACGCTCCTCTAATACTACAGTTGGAAAAGCTAAAGAGTATGAACAGAGTTGGAGTATGCTCGATGGTGAACTTGAAACTATATTTGCAGATCTTGATAGTGGCAAGTTACCTGAGAATATTCTTGAAAACAAGGAACTTGCTGACTTAGTAGGAGCAACAATGGGTTCTCTTCCAGAGAATTACAGCAAGGTACTCGAACTCAAGTATATGTCAAATATGCCTGTCAGAGAGATAGCGAAGGTACTTAGTAAGACAGAAAAATCCGTTGAAAGTCAGTTGACAAGAGCTCGTACAGCATTCAAAGAAACTTTTAGAACTGTTGCTGTTGATTTTAGCTCTATGTACTAAATATATGATATTTTGTTGTGTTTATTTTTTATTATTAACTAGAGGATTACCTGATGTCTAATGATGATTTTGAGAAGGGTCTAAACTTGCTATTAAATAACGCCTACAATACACCTACACCTAGTGAAGAATTTCGCAGTAAACTCCTCGGAGACCTCAAATCACGTCAGCGTATCAAAGCTAGTGCTAGACGTAGCCGAGTGATTACACTTTACTCTTCATTATCTGCTGTAGCTGCCGTAGTCGTATTTACATTTATTCCAAGTATCGGGCTGTTTGCCGACGTAGAGAGCACCTCATCTGCAATTAAAACTGCACAGGTTTCACAAACAGTAGATAAAAATATCATTACAACCAACAATCTAGTCAAACAGGTTTCAACTCCAATTTCAAACACAACAGTCACTCCTCAATTTGCTTCACTTGAAACACCTTCATTTAATCCTACCAGAGCACATGCGATAGAATCTCTTGATGTATTCAGCCCTGAGACTAAGAAGTGGACATCAATTACTGCTGGATCAGAATTTGCTTTATCAAGCGGTACTATGGTTCGTACACCTTTAGGTGCTGTTCAATCTGTAAACTTCTCAATTGATAACGGTCCATCTGTAATGCTTGACGGCATGAGCAAAATTACGGTGCGTGGCGATACCCTTAAACTTGATGATGGTAGAGCCGTTGTTTCTATTGAAGCTAACCACAACCCAATGAAGCTACAACTTGACACTCAAAATATCAACCTTCAATCAGGCTCTATGGTATTCGCAACACTTGATAATGACTCAGCCTATGCAGATAGTGGTATCCCTGCTCCTATGCTTGTGCTACTAAAGGGTGAAGCTACTACCTCTGAAAACCCTGACAATATGCTTGCTGAAGGTAGAGTATATGAACTTTTCGATACTGGAACCGGACGTTACCCTAGTAGAAAAGTTGGTTCATATGAAAATAAACGTGAATTTATGCCAATGATTGATGCAATACAAGCTACATACAAAAGTTACGAATAAGTATTAACCTGAATCCTTCCTTCTCTAAATAAAACCTGACTCTTTGTCAGGTTTTATTTCATTGACAAAAAAAATAAAATGAACTATATTGATATATTAATAGTTATGACTATATAAATGGGTTCCTATTGTGAGCATTTAATTATTACTTTTGGGAGGATGTATCTATGTCAGAAGACAAAACAAAGTGGTATTCTCTTGATATTGAAGAAGTAAAAAAGAGACTTGGAGTGGATGAGAATGGGCTAAGTAATTCTCATGCAAAAGAAAAGCTCGCAGAGTTCGGCCCTAACAAACTTAAAGAAGAGAAAGAAGAGAGTGCTTCTGATATTTTAAAAGCACAATTAAAAGGTTTCTTTAATATTGTTCTGTATTTTGCTGCGGTACTTGCACTAGTTGTAGGGGCATATACTGATGGCATCTTTATTATCTGTATTCTAATACTTAATACCGGTCTTGCTTTCTATCAAGAGTATAAAGCAAGCCGTATCATGAGTGGTCTAAAAGATTTTCTCGTAGCAAGTGTTAATGTTATACGAGACGGTACTCCTGTGGAGTTAAACTCAGAAGAGATAGTGCCTGGGGACATAATACTCCTTGAAGAAGGCATGAAGGTTCCTGCTGATGCTAGACTTATTGAGCAGCATGCCTTGGCAGTTGACGAAGCAATGCTTACAGGTGAGTCTGTACCTTCTGAAAAAGTCGCTAAAGCTGTTGCTGAAAACGCACCACTAGGTGACAGGCTTGATATGGTCTTCAGTGGTACTACTGTTGTTAGAGGTACAGGTAGAGCTGTTGTATGTGGTACTGGAATGAATACAGAGCTAGGTACAATTGCTCAAGCTCTGGCTGATACAGTGACACCGAAGACTTCATTCGAACTTGAAATTGACAAACTATCAAAACAGATTACAATGGTCATTGCAGTACTGGTTGTACTTTCTGCATGTCTAATGTACCTACACCACAATATGGCATTCTCTCAGATTGCAATTTTCTCACTAAGTCTAGGTGTAGGAGCGATCCCTGAAAGCTTGCCTGTTGTTCTATCATTTGCCCTAGCAATGGGTGCTCAGCAGATGTCGAGGAGAAAGGCATTAGCTAGGAGATTGGCAATAGTTGAATCACTAGGTTCTGTAGACACTATCTGCTCCGACAAAACTGGTACACTTACTAAGAACGAAATGACTGTGCAGTTACTATATACTCCAGGACATGAAGCATACTTTGTAACAGGTGAAGGCTATGATGCAAATAATGGTGCTATAGAAACAAGGCATGTTGGTTCTGAACGGCTCAAACTACCACTTATGGCTATGATGCTGTGTAATGACTCAAAACGCATAGATAACAATGGCGAGATCAGCTATCTAGGAGACCCTACTGAGATTGCTATGAGAGTCGTCGGTGAAAAAGGTGGGTTTAGCAGTGAAAAACTTGCACAGGATTATCCTCGTTTAGATGAACTTCCTTTCACATCTGACAGAGAACGCATGTCAACAATTCACGAATACGAAGGAAAAAAGATTGTACTTACCAAGGGTGCTCCTGAGGTTGTATTCGGCTTCTGTACAAAGATTATGATTCATGGTGAAGTTGTTGACTTGACAGAAGAGCTTAAGACAGAGGTGCGAGATAATCTTGAGCACATGCAGTCGCAAGCTTTGAGGACCCTTGCAGTTGCTACTAGGTATATACCTGTAGGGGTTACAGGAGAGGAAATTGAGACTGAGCTCTGTTTACTAGGTCTTGTCGGAATGATTGACCCACCTCGCCCAGAGGTAAAACTTGCTCTTGCCGAAGCAAAGAGAGCAGGAATAAGAACAGTAATGATTACAGGCGATCATATTATCACTGCGACTGCGATTGCAAAAAGACTTGGAATGGGACAGGAAGCGATCAACGGTACTGATGTAGAAGCGATGACCGATGCAGAACTTGAAGATAGAGTCGAAACACTCAGCATCATTGCCAGAGCTACCCCAACAGTCAAGTTGAGAGCGCTCAAAGCAATTAGAAAGAAAAAGCACTTTGCTGCGATGACAGGAGACGGAGTAAATGACGCCCCTGCTCTTAAGCAAGCTGATGTTGGCATTGCAATGGGACTCAGAGGAACAGATGCTGCCAAACAAGCCGCAGGTCTTGTTCTTCTAGATGACAACTATGCTACAATAATCGGTGCCATCGAAGAAGGTAGAAGAATCTTTGATAATATCCGTAAGTTTGTGAACTACCTCCTTACATGTAATATTGGTGAAGTAATCACCGTTCTTCTTGGTGCGATATGGGGACTTGCTCCACTCACCGCAATCATGGTGCTTTGGATCAACATCTTGACAGATGTACTACCTGCTATTGCTCTTGGTATAGATCCGGCCAACCCAGGACTTATGAAGAGACAACCACGTGAACATGATGAGCACATCTTGAACAAGGGTGTTATCTGGACTACAGCTATTATCGGTATGAAAAAAGGTATTGAAAACTTTATTGTCTTCTTAATTGCTTATTATTGGCTTAATGATAAAATTACTGGTGGCCAAGCTGAGACATTGAAGTATGCACAAACGATGGCCTTTACAGGTATTGTCGTATATGCCTTTGTTCGTATCTTTGTTATCAGAACATTCGATACACTTAGTATTTGGAGCAACCCATGGCTACTTGTTGGGCTAGGTGTTGCCGGTCTTACACAGTTGTTTATTATTTACTGTCCGCCTGTACGCAATTTCTTCATGCTTGCAGAACTTGACCTTCAGGACTGGGGCGTACTAGCGATTCTTGCAGTATGGGCATCTGTTACTGGTGTATATGTTGCGAAATGGGTTGAGAAGTGGGCTGGAGCAATTATCAGCGTGCCGACTGAGGATTAATTTGATAGGTAGATTTGATGTATTATTAAAGGCTTGCTGATATCAGCAAGCCTTTAATAATAATAGTAAGTAAATATTAGTATCTATTCTTCAAAGTACGTTGCATACTGTCAACACCAATATTGTTACTGTCAATAATATACTCAAATGAATGGTAGCCTACTTCCAAAACAAGTTTTTCTAAGTATGGTCGTTGTAAGAAGGTTTCACTGTATACTTTTTTTATATTACTAATTTGAAAATACTTATATGAGAAGGAGTGCTGCGAATCATCCTTTTTTTCATCATATTTCTAGGAAGACTACGATCAATTATAACTAATTCTTTACCATTACTAAGAAAGGCAGTAGAGCGTGTATGTAAAATATTATTAGTAATATGCAGAGTATTCAAAAAAGAATTCACCATTCCAACCTCTAACTCTATGGCTGAGTTTGGTTGAAATGCAATTAAATTAAAATCAGTATTCATCGCAGTAAGCCTATTGATAAGGCTGTCATATAAACCGCCAATATCACTGTAGCTAAATTGTATTGGCTTAAAGCTCTTTGTTATACTGTCATTAACATGTGATCTTCGAAGCAGGTAGAGAAATTTATCAATTATAATATCTGATACAGTATTATAGTTAAATGTAATAATATCATCCTTAATATATAAATCGATCGTACCATATAGGAGAAACTCTGTCTTTGAAACAATACTAATATCACAAAGTTCAACTGTAATTTTTTCAGCATAATCACCAGCTCTATGTAGAATAACTACTTCATTTTCAAGTACAGAAATAACTTTGTCATAAAGATTCATGTGAGGACTGGCATGCCTTCTTTCAATCTTTCGAGGTATTTTAAAGATCATAAGGGAGTCCTCGATCAAATATTCATACTTTTTGAATAGAGGGGGCATCTCGTGGGGTTCATCAATTTCAAGAACCCAAGGACCAAATGCATCAAACTCAGCAGTTCTTTCAATTACCATTTTAATGCCTTACTATATAGAGTGAATTAGACTATAATATTTTACTTAACGTATAAAAGCTGTCAATATAAATATATATAGTATCTACAAAGATTAATTATCAACTTAGCAAATTGAGTTAGCAATAATATGTATTGGTGTTGAAGCCGAGCAATAATCGTAGCAGAACGCCTAAAGGAGATGCTTTGATGGGAATAATATTTTGCTGTCTATAACCCTAAGAAACTACGAATATCAGCAAGCATTTTTTCTTGATTATCATATGAGTAAGTCTGACATGGTAGTGAATCCTTGAATGTTTTACCATAACGCTTTGTGATAATACGTCTATCAGCAATTATTACGACTCCTCGATCACCCTTATGGCGGATAAGACGTCCAAAACCTTGTCTAAATTTGATAATAGCATTTGGTATTGAATAATGAATAAAAGCACTACCCCCTTCCGATTCTATCTTCTCACATCGCGCTTCAATTAGTGGCTCAGTAAAAACAGCAAATGGCAGTCTAGCAATAGTAAGGCATGACAAGGTCTCACCAACAACATCTACACCTTCCCAGAATGAATGAGTACCAAGTAGTACAGAGTGTAGATCACGTTTGAATACTGAGGTAATATTCTTTCTAGAACCGCTCATTCCTTGCGCAAGTATGTCAATTCCATCACCAAGCAACTCTGCATTCAGTATTTCGTAAGACTTCCTAAGCATTTCATAACTAGTATATAGTGACATTGCCCTACCTTTGGTATCACGGTATACATCAGCAAGAAGGTATGCCAATTCACTAGCAAAATCTTTACCTTTCTCACCAGGTTCAGGCAAAAAAGATGGAACCATAACAAGACACTGTTTAGGAAAATCAAATGGAGACCCTGCATCATACTCAATGTAATTCTTTGGATTAATAAGATTTATACCTGTACGTTTCTTTATAAAGTCAAATTTACCCCGAACAGACATTGTTGCTGAAGCAAAAATCACACTACGTTTTCTAGAGTATAGCTGATCGTGAAGTAGCCTTCCAACCTCAATTGGAGCAGCGACAAGCCGGACATTACCGGGTTTATTTGAAACCTTCTCAATCCAATAAACATACTCATCATTATCAGCATTTAAAGTGAAAACAAGATCTTCAGAGAACTCTTTTATTGTCATTGACGAAAATTCAAGATCTCTGATAAACTCACGTTGATAATCAAGAATACCATCTTCAACCTCTTTTAGATCATCAATGAGTGAGTCTAGTGTATGCATGATTTTTGACAAGAAGATAATAAATTCCTCTTTTGCCTCAAAAGTCGGCTGCCATTTTACTTCATCCATTTTTTCTGAGAAGAACCTCATAGATGCTTGGGCTCCTCCAGCACGTCTAATCTGATCTACTTCAGAAAACAAGATATTTGCAGCTGCTTCAGCATGGTCAAAGGTGTCAGGAAGGGAGCCAAGACTGTCTAGTAAGCGTTCTTTGAGTGTATCTTCGATTCTAGCCTTCTGTACTTTATCTAGTATACTAGGAAGAAGCCCGCTACGGTGTTTTTTTCTGCCACTATGAACTAAGCGTCCAAGTATAACTCCCACCCTAGTTGGGGATATTTCAATAGATAAATGGCTTGTAGCAGCATCCTCTAAATTATGTGCTTCATCAAAAATAATCTGGGAATATGGTGGTAGATTTGGGCTGCGCATATTTAGATCAGCAAAAACAAGTGAGTGGTTAGCAACCACTAATTCAGCGTTGAGTGCTTTTGCCCTTGCCTTCCAAAGGAAGCATTTTTTATAATGCTTGCACGCTCTACCTAAGCAATCATCACCTGCGCATGACATCTTGGCCCAGGTCTTGAAAAAACCAGGTCTACCGGTCACAATATTCTCAGAGATATCTCCTGTCTGTGTCCACGCAGCCCAGCTGAGAACAGTTACCATCTGTAAGCGTTCATCAATATCTAGTTCATAATCTGCCTGACGTAAGACATACATGAGTTTACGAATACAGAGGTAATTTCCCCTACCCTTAATAATTGCAGCCTTAAAATCAATTCCAAGGGTCTCTTTTACAAAAGGGATATCCTTCTCAAATAGCTGACTCTGGAGATTTTTTGTATTTGTACTGATAACAACAGGTACATTGTTCTCTCTTGCCCATATCACCGCTGGCACAAGATACGCAAGACTCTTTCCAGTACCTGTTCCAGCTTCTACAAGTAAGTGCTTAGATTCATTAAATGCTTCGACTACCTCACCAGACATCTTGATCTGACCACTTCTCGGCTCAAAACTATCAAAGCTTTTTTCAAGGAAACCTCCCTCTTCAAAGACCCACTCTATCTTCCTTCGGTCAAGCTTTACCCAATCATCTTTGTCTGCGATATTATCGAAGACAGGTATCTTGATATCGTTGTGTTCAAATATATCTGAGAAATTATTGACTGTATGCCCAAACTTTTTTGTAACGATAGCCGCTTCAAGTTCTCTGAAAAAAGTACAGTATGGGTTTGTCGGATGTGATGCTAGTAAATAATTTATCTCACCGACTACAGGTAGTGGTAGTGTAAAGAGCTTATCCATCAACAATTGCCAAACTTTTGCGAGAGTTATGCAATCTGAAAGAGCGCGATGAGCAGAATCATTGGAAATTTCAAGGTACTCGCACAAACAAGCAAGGCTATGGCTTTCAAGCTCTGGGAAACAAATACGGGAAAGCCCGACAGTATCTATAACAATATTATCAAATCTATTCCCAGTGGCCTTCTTGAGAAATGCTCGCTCAAAATTAGCATTATGCGCGATGCAAACAGCATCAACAGGGAGAAACGCCAAAAACTTTTCTATTATACTTTCGAGTGGTGGCTTATCTTCAAGCATTTCAGGAGTAATACCAGTGAGTTTTATAATTGCTGGTATCATCGGGGTTTCATTTTTTGCAAGCTCACTAAAGGTAGCTGTGATCACTCCATTATTATAGATAGCAGCGCCTATCTCTACAATCTGATCCTTCATTGGATCAGCGCCTGTTGTCTCTAAGTCAATTGCCACTACTGTTTTGTACATTAAAAGCCTTTTTAAAAACGTTCCAAGCTGAGCGAGGAACGTATGAAATATATTATGCGACAAAAAGAACTTGTTTGATCCTACAGCTCCATGCTCATCGCCGTCTCACCACAATCAGGAAACAGCACACACTTCATACAATCTTGCCAAATCTTGTGTGGCAGTGTAGAATGCTCAACCTCAACAAAACCTGATCGTGAAAAGAAATCAGGAACAAAAGTAAGCGTAAACACCTTCTTTGCCTGCAACTCTCTAGCCTCATCAAGTGCTGCTTGTATCAGCTTTGTACCTATTCCATGACCTTGAGCTTCCTCCTTTACAGCCAGAGTACGAATCTCTACAAGATCTTCCCAAGACACATGAAGCGCAATACAACCAATAGGTTCTCCGCTGTCATTAAGGTATAGAAAGAAGTCTCTGAGTCGCTCTGTGATATCGCCGTATGACACAGGAAGCATTTTGCCCTTTTCAGCAAAAGGCTTAGTCAGCGCTTGTATAACCTTGACATCTGTAACACGTGCTTTACGAATCATTTACTATCCTTTAGTATTAAAAAATATGTATCCTAAATCATATATAATGGCCTGATAAATGCAATGTGTTTAATATTTTTAGTATTAATTATTTCTATTATGATTGCAATTGAATATAATGTTAATTATATCTAATCAATATGATAAAAGGATAATTAAATATGGTTCGAACCTTCATAGGAATTGAGATTGAAAATACAGTAATTTCAGAGATTTCTCAAGAACTTAGCTACCTAAAGAATCAATTTCCAAATATAAACTGGGTAAGACCAGAAAATATTCACATAACTCTCAAATATTTAGGCAATGTAGAGCCGAATGACCTGAGAAAGGTTTTTTCTGAGATAGCAAAAATAGGTCTCTCAGAAGCACCTTTTTCACTTGGGATAGAGTCTACTGGTGTTTTACCAGATTTAAGGCGTCCAAAGGTTGTTTATGCAGGATGTGGGTTTGGTGGTAATGAATTAATTTTACTACAGAATAAGATTGCAAAAACTTGTGATACTCTTGGATACCCCTTTGAGAAGAAACCTTACACTCCACATATAACCTTAGGTAGAATTAAAAAGCCCTCATATGCTTTAGGTATAGATGACATCATACTAGATATGAATAATATCGATTTTGGCATGAGTGATGTTGATGAAATTATTGTCTATATGAGCGAACTAACAAGCAATGGTGCTGAATACAGTCCAATGCATAGAGTAAGACTGGAAGGCTAATGGAAGTAATATTTGAAAACAATGACATACTGGTATTGAACAAGGAGGCAGGTGTTGAGAGTGTAGCAAGTCAGAATAAAGGACGCTCTATTACAGAGCTTATCCAGATGGCAAGAGAAACAAAAACAATAAAGCCTGTACATCGTCTTGACCGTGATACTTCTGGTGTAATGGTTTTTGCAAAGAATGACAAATCACTCAAAAGACTTGAAGATCTATTTAAGGAACGCAAGACGACAAAGGAGTACCTCGCTATATGTGTAGGTGTTCCGCGAAACCCAGAAGGCTCTATAAGAAGAAATCTAAGCAAATGGATGGGTGGGCATAAAGCGGTAAAGGTTGTCAAAGGAGGTGGCGGGCTGAGTGCTGAAACAGACTACAAGCTTCTTACAGAAAACAAAGAATTCGGTTTGAGTCTCATAGAGTTCACCCCACATCAAGGGCGCACACACCAGATACGTGTACACGCTGAAGCTTTCGGCAGACCAGTGCTTTGTGATCATCAATATGGAAATCGTGAGGTCAATAATAAAGTTAAAGCAATTACAGGACTTAATAGACATGCCCTACATGCATGGACATTGGTTCTCCCTGAATTTGCCGAGAACGGCAAAGACTTAACCTTAGTAGCACCAATCCCAGAAGACTTTTCAATAACCTGTGACAAATTTTTCACAGACTGGCACGAAGCAATAAAATAAGGAATATTCGATGCATTTAAAAATTAAAGAAATTCTAGCATTAGAAAATCCCCCAACAGAAAAGATAACAATAAAAGGCTGGATAAAGAGTGCAAGACACAGTAAGGGAGATTCATTTATAGCTCTTTCTGATGGGTCTTGCTTTACAGACTTCCAACTTGTTTGTCCTTCAAGTCTTGATGACTTTGCAGAATCGGTACAAACTCTTGGTACTGGCTGTTCGCTTGTAGCGAGTGGTAAAATTGTAGCCAGTCAAGGTAAGGGACAAAAATTTGAATTACTTGTAAGTGATATGACCTGCACTGGTAGGGTTGAAGCAGACTATCCCCTCCAAAAGAAGCGACACTCTTTTGAGTACCTCCGTGAAATAGCACACCTCAGAATGCGTACTAATACTTTTGGTGCCGTTATGAGGGTTAGAAATGCTGCGGCAAGAAGTATTCATAATTTCTTCCAAGATAGAGGTTTTATCTGGCTACATTCACCGATAATTACAGCGAGTGATTGTGAAGGAGCTGGAGAAATGTTCCAAGTGACTACACTTGACCTTGAAAACCGACCTCTAAATGATGCAGGTAGCACAGACTATAGCCAAGACTTTTTTGGCAAAAAGTCTCACCTGACAGTTTCTGGTCAACTTGAAGGTGAGATAGCAGCACATGCCTTGTCAAATATATACACGTTTGGGCCAACCTTTAGAGCAGAGAACTCCCACACCAGCAGACACCTTAGTGAATTCTGGATGGTTGAACCTGAAATGGCGTTCTGTGACTTAGAAATGAACATGGATGTAGCGGAAAGCTTTCTAAAACAACTTTTTACCGATGTTCTCGACTGGGTATCAGATGATATGTTTTTCTTCGGTAATATGATTGATAAGACTATACCAGAAGTAATGAAACAAGTTATCGAGACCCCATTTGCCCGTATAACGTATACAGAGGCAATTGAAGTACTTGAAAAATCTGGTAAAGATTTCAAGTATCCAGTAAAATGGGGAATCGACCTGCAGAGTGAGCATGAACGCTACCTTACTGAGGAATACTCAAAAGGGCCAGTAATTGTAACAGACTACCCTAAAGCTATAAAAGCCTTCTATATGAAGCAGAATGATGATTCAAAGACAGTAAGAGCAATGGATGTCCTCGTTCCAAGAGTTGGTGAAATTATCGGTGGATCTGAGAGAGAGAACGATCTTGCAAAACTTACTGCGAGAATCAACGAATTAGGACTTGTTCCTGAGGATTACTGGTGGTATTTGGATCTCCGCCGTTACGGTAGTGTTCCTCACTCTGGTTTTGGGCTTGGTTTTGAGAGAATTATTCAATTTATGACAGGTATGAAGAATATTAGAGATGTTATTCCTTTCTCAAGAACTCCTGGAAATGCAGATTTTTAATGCACATTTGCTTTTTATAAATTTAAGCGAGGCATCCGGTAAAGGATGCCTCGCTTAATACATATGCAACAAAAAAGATAAGAAACAAGTGCTACTAATCTTTTTTTAGTAGATTATCAACAACACTAGCTTTTAATCCAGCCATACTTATTGGTGTAGCTAGATGGTCATTTGCATCAACCATAATAGCCTGATCCTTCATAGACGGATCAGTTGATTCAGAAGTAATTACGATAGGAATTTTATTACCATTATCCTCAACTCTCATCTTTGAACAAAGGTTGAAACCACTAATATCAGGTAGATCTTTTCCTACATAAGCAATAAGTACCTTATTCTTTTTTAAAAGTGAAATTGCATCAGCACCATTTAGAGCGATGATAGACTCAAATCTTAGTGTCTTTAACATGTTTGAAAGAAGAGCAGCTAAGCGTTTGTTCGATTCAACTATTAATGCAGTACCGATAGATTGCGCCTTGACCTTTTCGACATGAATCCTTTGTTTAGGAGCGATCTTCTTTTTTACAGCCGGGCGTACCTTTCCACCTGAAGGTTTTCCAGACTTTCCTTCAGTAGATTTTAACTTCGATGCATTAATTGCATCTCTAAGGTGTTTTTCAGCTTCCTCTTTACTAATAGCCATCTCTTATCCTATATATAAATTTTATCACTTCAAAAGAAACTAATAATACTATTATTCCATCCCAATATCAATTATAAGTCTATTCTTTAAGATTTCAATAACATCCTCAATCTTCTTGCCAGTAAAAGTGCAACCAGCAGCTCTTTCATGTCCCCCACCACCGAACTCTCGACATATCTTTGCAACATCATATGGCGGGTAACTCCTAAGACTAACCTTTATAGTGTCATCAAAAGGTTGCTCATATACAAAAGCAGCAAGTTCAACCCCTAGAATCGACAATCCAATATTGACCGGATCATGCAAGTGTTGCGGTGTGCATTCTGATTCAATAAAGTCATCTTTTAGAGCACTCAGAATTGCAATCTTTCCGTCTGCATATGTTTTTATACTGTCAAGTATGAGACGCTGTAGTTCAAGTTCTTTTTTCTCAATGCATTCATATAATTCTCGTCTAATAGTACTAGGATCAAGTCCTAAATCGAGTATCTCAGCAGCGAAGTGAAGAAGTTGCGCAGAAGTGTTTGAATAATTAAAATTCCCCGTATCTGTTGTTATTGCTACCCACAAAGGTTCAGCAATACTCTTAGGAATAGTATATTCTGCTTCCTTTGCTAGCTTGTAAATCATTTCACCTGTACTGCTAAACTCGGTATCAACCCAGTTATATGTACCAAACATAGTATTTGCTTGGTGGTGATCAATATTTACAAATGGTACTCTTCCCTGAGCATACAATGCAAACTCACCTGCTCGTTTCAAATCACCACAATCAAGAACAATAATAAGATCATGCCTTGATAAATATCCAGTATCACAAGGTTTGATCTCATAGTCATTAACAAGAAACTTATACCTTCTTGCAAGCGGTTCAAAACCTATAAGTGTTGCTTCTTTATTATTTGCATTTAGAATTCTAGAAAGAGCCAAAGAGGAGCCTATTGCATCTCCATCCGGTTTTTCATGAGCTAAGATTAGAATTTTTTCAGCACTATTAATTCCATCTATTACAGAACTAAGTGAACCTAAGGCCATTGTTATCTCTTTAAAATCCAATCTATTAGCCAAATCTTAATCGACTAATAGTTGTAGTAAAATATAAAAAATTACGATATAAACTAACATATAACAGCTATATTTTAATCGGAATCAACAAGTATGCAAGCGGTAAAAGTTGTGAATTATTCATTTTCATTAATAATATAAAACTATATGTAAATAATTTCTAGCAATATTTTTTGAAAATCATATAATCTTTTCTGTAAAGACTGCAATATCAACACCTAATATGTGATAGCTATCAAGGAGATATGTGGAATAATGGCAAACAACCCAAATCATCACCTGGCGATACATGGACACTTTTATCAACCACCTCGTGAAAACCCTTGGCTAGGTGTAATTGAAGAGCAAGACTCAGCCCAACCGTTCACCGACTGGAATAGTAAGATTTGTGCTGAATGTTACACCCCACTTACTTGCAGCCCTATATTTGACGAATCAAATAAGGCAAAAGATCTATTCAACTGTTATGCCCACATCTCTTACAATTTCGGTCCAACATTGATTAGCTGGTTGGATAAATATTCTCCATTTACACTTGAAAGACTCCAAGTAGCTGACGGCATATCAAGAAATGCTTACAATGGTCATGGTTCTGCAATCGCACAGGTGTACAATCATCAGATTCTTCCTCTCTCGGATGCGGCTGATAGACATACGCAAATTCTTTGGGGATTGAAGGAGTTCTACTATCGATTCGGCAGAGCGCCAGCATCAATGTGGCTTTCTGAAACAGCAGTAGATATGAATACCATACGTTCCTTGATAGACCATAATATAAAATATATCATACTATCTCCCCTACAAGCAAGCTTTATTCGGTCTTTTGGTGAATTTGAGTGGACTGGTGTTCCTGACGGAAGTATCGACACAAGGGTTCCTTACAGAGTTTTCGAGGTTGACGGCGCAGGTAGAACACATTTTGATCGTTATATTGATGTTATATTCTATGATAAGGAGATATCAACGAAGATATCATTTGAACACTTACTATCTGATACCGACAGACTTGAATGGTTAATAAGAGAGCGCTATAATGAAGAAGCAACCCTTCCTCAATTAGTACTTATTGCTACAGATGGTGAGATCTATGGACATCACGAAAAGAACGGCAATAGAGCTCTAGCAAAAACACTTGACAAAATGCTTAGTACTGGTATCTGTTCAATCACTAACTTGGAAAAATTTATCAAAGAAAACCAACCCTATCAAGAGGTAAAACTCTGGGAAGGTATTGATGGTGAGGGATCAAGTTGGAGTTGCGAACACGGTATAGGCAGGTGGCACAGAGACTGTGGCTGTAGCGATGGACCACACTATTACAATCAAGAATGGCGTGAACATTTAAGAAACGCCTTTGATGAATTAAGATATAATATCAGACATATTTGTACTTCCGTATGTGGCGATTTTCTTTATGATTATTTTGACGCTAGAAATGATTATATTTCTGTCATATTAGACCCGAGTATCGAGAACAAGAAAAAGTTCCTGGAAAGGCATTGCTCAGTTGTGCTTTCAGAAAAAGGCAAAGTAAAACTTTGGAAATTATTAGAGGCAGATAGAAATTCCATGCTGATGTATACCTCATGCGCGTGGTTCTTTTCTGATATCTCAGGTTGTGAAGCTCAACAGAACATGCGCTATGCTCTACGTGCAGCAGAACTAGCTGAAGATTATTCAGACTATGATCTTGTCAGATTACTGCAAGAGAGACTTAGAAAAGCAAAGTCTAATTTTGTAAATATGGGAACAGGTGAGGACGTGTTTACTAATCACATCCTTAATTCAAGCTATAATTATAAAGCGATATCAGCTATACATGCGATATTGAAGCTATATCAGTTGCCGGAGCCCGAGTACAACACATCGATATCAATGTCACATATTGTCACATCAGAGAACAAGCATATTAAATATATCATTGCATCTGTTACTTGTAAAGACAAGCTTACAAATGAGACCCATGAAGTTTCATTATTTGGATTTACTGCTTTTGAGACTCTTGACTGTGGCGTATGCTTCACAGAAGATCTTAGTAGTGCAAAAGAGATGTCAAAACTTTCCGTATCTGATTTGAATATCTTACTTGAGAATGACGGTTTTTCTCTCTCTTCTTTTCCATATGACCAGAGAAAGAAGGTAACAAGTTTACTCCTAAAGAGTGCTCTTAAAGAAGCAGACCAGAGCCTTCATGAATTCTATAACTCACATAAGCCTATATTTGAATATCTAACATCAAATAACCTCCCTGTGCCCAATCACCTTAAAGCAATTGGTGAGGAAGCTCTTTCATACAGACTTACACAATGCGTAACTTCTGAAATAGAACGCGGAGGTTTATGTCACCGATGTATAAATGAAGTAAATAATATTAATACTGAAGCAGCAAAATATGGCCTTGCGGTTAACAAAGAAGATGCCTCAAGAATAATAGCAAAACAGATGAGCGATAGACTCGTTATGCTATTGAGTGACTTAACAGAAAATGCTGTAGAAGAGGTTTTATCCCTACTCATATTTATACAAGACAATGATTTTTGGCTTGAAAATTGGGATGAACTTCTTGATCGGTATTGGAGAATTCTGCATCTGCCACCGAGACCTACCCCTGCTACACGTAAAATAGTAGATGATATGCGTGCCATAGGTTCAAGGCTATTTTTCTCAGATGAAACAATCAAACATCTTACTCAGGTGCTATTTTCTACACCAGTATAAAAATCAGCGTGCAAATACAAGAACGTATACCCTACTCGCTCCAGCTTTACGTAGTGCACAAGCGCATTCACTTGCTGTGCTTCCAGTAGTATACACATCATCTATCAACAGTATTCTTGCACTAGTGATCGTCTTGGTTACTTCAAATGCCCCCCGAAGGTTATTTTCTCTCTCTTGCGAATTAAGTAATGCTTGAGATGGAGTGTTTCTGATACGTTGCAGAAGGTCAGATGAATGGGGTAGTCCCAATCTACAGGATAGTTCTTTAGCAAGAAGGTCCGATTGATTATATCCTCTCTCGGCCATTTTATTCTTGTGTAATGGAACGGC
Source organism: Planctomycetota bacterium (assembly GCA_965140405.1). Lineage (GTDB taxonomy): Bacteria > Planctomycetota > SZUA-567 > SZUA-567 > SZUA-567. The sequence goes on along the minus strand of OZ223208.1, from coordinate 2,214,212 downwards.
GAGAATATAGTCGAAAGATATTCCAGAATACTCTTCAATGAATCGCCTTATCATAAGTTCAGATAGAAATAAATATATAGGTTTGAAGTTGCAAAATTTAAAGGCATGAATAAGACTCCTTGCTGCATCATTATACTCACATGTTGCAACCACACGAGTATACTTTCTCTCCCTTCCATGACACTCATCACACTCCTTCTGTCGCGCAACAAATTTACCAAGAGGGTGTGAGCAGAACCAACAAGAGTTATCTCCGAAAAACTTGAGTCTTTCAAAACAATCAGAACATAGATGATTCTGAGTTAAACCAATAAGAGGAGCTTCGCAACAATGACACATTGGTGGATATAGTAGGTCAGCAAAATACTTAAATATCCTTGTAAAAAATATTGAAATATTCATCGTTCAATTTGTTTGCCATTCATTTTATAAACATAGGCAAGAATCTCAGCCACTGCTGGGTATAATTCCGACGGTATCACTTCACCAAGGTCTAATTGTGAAAGCGCCATTACAAGGTCAGCATCCTCTCGCACAGGAATATTATTTTCCTGTGCAAGTTCGATAATTCTAGCAGCAGTCTTACCAGCTCCTTTAGCTACAACACTAGGGACAGAGTTCTTATCTGCATCATACCCCAGCGCTACAGCAAGTTGCCTTTTAACCTGTTTTTTCTTCATAAGTCTACCCTTACTCAGTAGAACAGATCCAACTTAATTATCATAATAAACTAAAAGTTGAGCTTAAACCCTTTATCATTATCTTCCGTTTTTGTGGAAGGTTTTGCAAAGTCTAATTTCAAACCACCTGCATCAACTTCAGAGGCAGCCATGGTATCAAAGTTGCCGAAATTGAGCGAGAAATCTTCATCTTTAGGATGTAGAACATTTATCAGTTTCTCAGTAAACTCTTTATACCTCTGGGCAAGGCCTATTTCTGGACAATATACATCTCTTACATTTAGAGTCGGTTTATTGGCTTTCTTAAATTCAATATCAACTGGATCCAACACACCAATATCTGCAATCAATTTCCGGTACTCTTCATTAGGGTTTTCATTAAACCTATCCAGATCAAATGTTATTAGATTTTCACCAAAAAGTTGATTCCAAAGATCCATGATTGATGTATATGCCTTGCAATATTTACCTATTGATATTAGATCACTCAAGTACTCCATACCTGTAACGTTATTAAAGAAGAGATCTAATGCTTGATCATCTATATTTCGTGTAGAGCATATAATTTTCGCTTTCGGAAAAAGAATCCTAATAAACCAAAGGTTGACAAAGTTTGTAGCTTTGCAATTAACCACAAGCTTATTATTACTAGTAAGGGTTGCAATCTTACCAATATAGTCCTTTGTCAATGTATTTATCATATCTGGTGATATCAGATCAATAGCCTTTTTAAAGTTATTCTCATTCGCTTGTAGCATTTGATAAATCTTCTCATTGCACCAGTTCATTTCACCAGCAATTATTGCTTTTGAACTCTCTTGTAACAAAAAAGAGACTTCGTGTATTCCACTCTTAGGAAGACCAACTACAAACACCATATTTTCGCCAGCATCACTAACACCATTATACTTTGCCAGATACTCAGGAGTCATGCATTCAATAAGTGTCTCATAGTGACCTTGCAGATCATTTGCAGCTTGAAAACTTGGTATATGAGCTACCCTAGCAAATTGTTCGTTTGCTTCAGTATAATACTCAAATGCTTTCTTATAATCGCCCAACTGATCAAAGCCTTTTGCAATAGCAAGAAGTAAGAATTTATCATTCTCTTTGCCACCTATACCATTTTTAATATTCTCTTGTGTAAGTAAGATATCATCCTCGGTAAGTTCAGAGAATTCTGCTAGTTCGAGTATAGCAGAGCTCATCTTCGGTTCTTTTCTATAGCACTCTCGAAGTACATTTGCACCTTCTTGTATTTCACCACGTCTTAACAAAATGCTACCTGTGGCAAGTTTCGCCGTGATATTATCCGGATCAATATCAAAGACAGCACCTATACAGCACTCAGCACTTTCTAACTTATTCATTGACAATTCATTAATACCATTATGGAGTATTTTCATTACATGCTCTGGTTTGACTCGCATAGTCCTAACATAATATTTTCTAGCATTAACAAAATCTCTCATTGCATGGTATGCCAAAGCAAGATTGATAAAAATTTGATCATTCTTTACAGATCTCTCTTCAGCTTTATGAAGTAAAGCGATACCACGAGCATAGTCACCACTTCTGCAGAACTCCAAACCTTCATTTGCAAGGCTTGCTGCTCTTTTAACATTAATTTTTGGTTTATTTGTCTTATTTTTTGGTGACTTCTTTTTCTTTGCCATATCTATGCCTTATCAGAATTATATTAATAGTAACAATATATGGTTACTAACTATTCGCGAACCCACAATACCATACATATACGTACTCATAGTCTTATCGGATATTTGCTGCTGGATCTGCACTCATACCAATTTTTCTGCTAGAAGTTGGCTTTGAACTTTCATGCCAGAGCAACTGTTTAGGTACTGTCTTCTGCTTTATATCTACCATCATTTCACTCTTGAGTTTATCGTAAAATTTGTTAGACTCTTTCTCCCACTCCGAACTTTTTATTCTTGAAATTATCTGTTTCTGCGCCATCTTATATGGTATTCTTTGCCCTTTAGTCTTTTTTAGCAATACTGTAATATGGTAACCAATGGGACTCTCCAAAATCTCAAGTTGCCCTACTTCCTGATCCTTTACCGCTTCACGGACATCTTTCAGCCAAGCTTCACGTTCCGGCTGCTGACTTATGCCATCAACCCTACCAGAGTTAGCACTACCAACGGGATCATCAGAATACTTTGAAGCGGCAGTAGCAAATGAAATCTTCTTGTCAATTATTGCTAATCCGATCTTTTGAGCGATTTGCTCAGCCTTCTCCTTGCTTCCTCTCTTCTCACTAGATACAAGAATATGATCAAAAATCACCTTTCCAGGAAGAGTGAACTCATTTTTGTTCTTTTTATAATAACTTAAAATTTGCTGAGGTCTAGGCTCTATAGATATACCTAAAGGCTCAAAGACACTAAACAAGTAACTATAAGTAAAGGCTTTACGTACTATACGGTCTTTCCACTCCTTATATGTGAGACCTCTGGATTTTAGTACTTTATTAAGGTTGTCTACTCCACCAGCAGCTTTTATTTGATCATTAATAACTCTATTAACCTGTTCATCCTGCTTCTTTTTCATAAGTCTTCTGAGTCTATCCTCAACATTTGAACGAAGGACAGTATCTCCTGATGCTGAAGATGACTGTAACTGGCTAGTCACAAGTTGCTGAAATTTATTCTCATAATCATTGAGTGCTTCTTGGTAGAACATCTCATCACGCACTACAGAGTTGACAGCCTTTACCCAAGCCTTTTGTAGCTCTGGGTTTATTTGAGAAGACGTTATACTACCTTTTTGAGCTTTATTCAATACTTCATAATAAGCAGGCCCCCATAACTCCATGACCTGATCTAAAGTAACACTTCCTCTATCGACCCTAGCAACAATACTGTTTCTATCAATATCTATCTCTTGAGGCTTTGAGTATGCTGTAGTAATAAATATAAACATACCGAAAATTATAAGTAAAAGATGTTTAGTTGTCATTGAATCATCCTTATAATGAATATTTATTAAATGAAACCCTTTCATTTTCAGCCTTCTTTGGAGGCTGCTCCCCCTGCTCTGCCGCTTCACCAACAGGTAGTAGCACTTGAATAAGCTTATCATCAGGCAAATCAATAATTTTTGCGATTTTGCTGGCAATATTATCACGTCTAAGTAAGCCGTCAATCCATACCGATGCATAGCCAAGGTCTGTTATAGCAAGTAACATACTCATAACTGCTGCAGAGCAATCCTCAATCTCAAAGTTTAAATCACCAGTAACAGATTTAGGAATCTTATTAATAATACACAAAATTATTGCAGATGCTCCGGCAACATTCTTTTTGCCCAAGATATCACTTATTTGGTTGATTTTATCTTCTTCATCAACCACGACAAATTGAGTAGATTGCGCATTCATTCCTGTTGGTGCGCTTAGAGCAGCTGAAAGAATTAATTTAATATCTTGTACAGAAGTTTTCTTTGAAGTATAATTACCTCTGTAACTATGGCGTTTTTTGTTTAATTCAAAATATTCCACACTTATCTCCTTTAAATGATAATATTCTTAATAGTTACAATTAGTATTAATTATTGTAAAATGTTATATTTCTAAATTATACAAATTTTCGGTGCAAAAACTATCATGAATTCCAACATAGATAAAAATCATAAAATATTACTTATTGAAGATGATATGAGAATGAATAACCTCCTTTCAAATATCTTGAGTAAAAACAACTATGAGGTGTCATATGCTCTAACACTTTTTGAAGCTAAAAATATTCTTAATGAGAGAAAGTTTGCTTTTGATATTCTCTTACTTGACTACCATCTTCCTGACGGCAAAGGAGATAATTTTTTTGAATGGGTCAAGATAAGCGCCCCAACACTTCCTGTAGTATTTGTCAGTGCTGATCGCAATAAGACGATGATTGTAAAATGTTTCAAAGCAGGAGCAGCTGATTTTATAGAAAAACCTTTTGATATCAATAATGTTATTACTGTTCTCAATAAAACAATCAAGAATAATCCAAATAGAATTCTTGATGATAAGCTTAACGCTGAGGTATTTACCCAAGACTGGATTGAACTTAGTGCAACAAGTGAAATTGATTACCTTGATAGAATTCAACGACTCTGTTCTCTTCTCTTATCGAAACATCTCAATGAAGAGACTGCTGAAGATATCAAGCTTGCGATGGAAGAATATGGCAGAAATGCTATCGAATGGGGAAACCACTTTGATAAAGCCAAGATATTCACTATAAGCTACTGTATTTTTAACGATAGAGTTGTTTTAAAGTTTGAAGATGAGGGAGATGGGTTTGACTTGAAATCGATACCGGATCCATCACAAGACCCTATAAAGCATCTCAAATCACGAGAAGAGGCTGGTAAACGCCCAGGTGGTTATGGTATATTCATGATGAAGAACATAATGGATGAAGTACTTTATAATGATAAAGGTAATGTCTGCATTATGACAAAATACCTCAAGTAAATATTTTAAATAGGTTTTGTATTATAAAATACTGACCAGCTATATAGCTGGTCAGTATTTTTATAACTATAACAGCAACTACTACTTCTTATAAGTAACACGACAGGTATAAGAAGTGTGTAGCAAATGGTGAGCCTTCTCACTAAGCGGAGCACCCAAGAACTCAGAATAAAGCTTCTGAACCATTGGGTTCTTATGACTACTGCGGAATTCAGAATTTGCATCATCGGCATATAGACCTTCAATACGCTTCAAACGCTTGGTATCCTGTACACCATAAGGTTGACCACCACCGGCAATACAACCACCAGAACAAGCCATAACCTCGATGAAGTGCCAAGGAATAGTAGCTAAATCACTTCCAGCCTCTTTCCAGGCTCTGATTTTATCCAATAAGAACTGAACATTTCCAAGGCCAGATGCCACAGCAACCTTGACAGGAGTACCATCTATATCAATTGTAGCCTCTTTGATACCTTCTATACCACGTACAGCTTCAAACTCAACATTAGCGAGTTCTTTCTCAGTGATAAGTTCATATGCAGTTCTAAGAGCAGCTTCCATTACACCACCACTGTTACCAAAGATGGTACCAGCACCAGTATACTGACCTAGAACGCTATCAGACTCTTCATCATCAAGATTGAGCAGATCGATACCAGCCTGTTTGATCATTCTAGAAAACTCACGAGTAGTAATAACAATATCAACATCTTGATGTTCACCCACACTATTCATATTTTCATCACGTTGAATCTCATACTTTTTAGCAGTACAAGGCATGATAGAAATATTACACATAGTTGCAGGATCAATCTTCTCATTATCTGCATAGTATGTCTTGATTAGAGCACCCATCATCTGTTGTGGGCTCTTAGCAGTAGAGAAGTTTTCCATCACATCACATGCATACTTTTCCATAAAGTCAACCCATGCAGGGCAACAAGTTGTAATAAGAGGTAATGGAGCAGTGCCTTTTGTAAGCCTTGAGATAAATTCGCTTCCTTCCTCCATAATAGTCACATCTGCAGTATAGTTGGTATCAAATACAGCATTAAAACCAAGACGACGAAGAGCAGCGTATATCTTCTTTGTAAGATTTGCACCTGGTTCAAGCCCAAATGCTTCGCCAACAGCAATACGTACAGCGGGAGCAATCTGAACTGTTGTATAAACCTTGTCATTATTGAGCGCATTCCATACTTCACCAGTATTGTCATGCTCGAATATAGCTCCAGTAGGACAGTGTGCAGAACATTGACCACAACGTACACATGGAGAATCAACAAGGGAGAGTTCTTCACCAGCAGGTGATATCGTAGTCTCATAACCACGTCCCATAAAGCATAGTGCATGAACATTTTGTACTTCTTGACATACCTCGACACAACGACCGCACTTGATACACTTATTTGGTTCTAGTTTAATAGTCTGAGTAGAATCATCATCTGCAGAGTGATCAATTTCATTCTGCTCAAAAGGAATCTCTCTAATACCAAAGTCTGCAGCTAATTTCTGAAGCTCGCAGTTATTATTTCGACCACAAGTAAAACACTCATTAGGGTGATCAGCAAGTATCAACTCAAGAACAGTCTTTCTAATTTCAACAAGCTCTGTATCACGAGTTATAAACTCCTTACCATCTTCAAATTTAGTAACTGGAGTAGTACATGCTCTATAAGTCTTTGGAGACCCCACCATCTTAACCACACATATCCCACATGCTGCTGTCGCACACAAGTCTGGGTGCTTACAGAGAGTAGGGATGTTTATTTTAACCGTCTTAGCTGCTTCAAGTATAGTTGTGCCCTCTTCCACCTGCACATCAATACCATCAATTTTAATATTTAACATGTTTATTATCCTTTAATTATTGCACGTATTCCTGTAAGTGCAAAAGTACATAGAATTGACCAAATAATAGAAGTTACTCTTTGATAACAGCATCAAAAGGACAGCTAGTAACACATAGTCCACACTTGATACACTTCTCTTGATCAATAACAAATTCAGACTTGCGGTCACCCTCGATAGCATCGACAGGACAGTTCTTCTGACACTTACTACACTTCTTACACTTGTCCAAGATAATTTTATACTGCAACAATTTCTGACAAACACCAGCACGACATGACTTCTTTTCAATGTGATCAATATACTCACGTTCAAAGTAGCGTAAAGTCGAAAGAATAGGGTTCGGAGCTGTCTGGCCAAGTCCACATAGTGAAGCTCTCTGCATAGCATTACAGATCTTTTTGAGAGTATCAATATCTTTCATCTCACCCTTACCATCAGTAATTCTTTCAAGAATACCAAGCATTCTTTCACCACCGATACGGCAAGGAGAGCACTTACCACAAGATTCTTCAACGCAGAACCCTAGATAGAACTTAGCAATATCAACAATACAGTCATCCTCATCCATGACAATCATACCACCAGAACCCATAATAGAACCGAGCTCACCAAGACTCTCATAGCTGATCTCTGTGTTGATGTACTCTTCGGTAATTACACCACCAGACGGTCCACCTGTCTGAATAGCGAGATACTTACGGTCATTATCAATACCACCACAAATATCATAAACAACAGTTTTAAGAGTTGTCCCCATTGGAATCTCAACAAGACCAGCATTCTTAATCTTGCCTGTAACAGCAAATACTTTTGTACCTTTTGACTTCTCTGTACCGATACCACCATACCACTCACCACCCTTTAGCAGGATAGCAGAAACATTTGAAAGAGTCTCAACATTATTAATGACAGATGGTTTTCCAAATACGCCTGAATCAGTTGGGAATGGAGGACGTGGAGAAGGAGTACCGCGTTTACCTTCTATAGATGCAATAAGAGCAGTCTCTTCACCACAAACAAACGCACCAGCACCCAAGCGAATTTCGATATCAAAGGTAAAGTTACTTCCGAAGATATTCTCGCCAAGTATACCGTATGATTTACAGTCGTCTATAGCCTTCTGGAGTCTTCTAATAGCCAGAGGATACTCAGCACGAACATAAAAGAATCCCTTTGTTGCTCCAATAGCATACCCGCCTAGCATCATACCTTCGATAATTGCATGAGGGTCACCTTCAAGAATAGAGCGATCCATATACGCACCAGGGTCACCTTCATCAGCATTACAAATAATATACTTTGTATCGCCTTGACTCTTAGCACCAAAAGTCCACTTTAGGAAGGTTGGGAAGCCAGCACCACCTCTTCCACGTAGTCCAGACGTCTTCATTTCTTCAATAACACTATCCGGTGTCGACTCAGTAATAAACTTGCGTAAAGCCTTATATCCATCATTAAAGATATAGCTATCAATAGACTCAGGATCTACAACACCGCAATGTCTTAATGCAATACGCATCTGACCAGGGTTTAAGTCTTTTGACTCAACATAACTACTACCAGCAACAGCTTGACCATTAGCAACATGCTGATCAAGAATTTTACTAGCAAGTTCTTCATCAACTAGATTGTACATCAACTGCTTGCCACCAGACTTTACTTCAACAAGTGGCTCTGCATAACAGTTACCAATACAGCCTGCAGTACGTATATCAATATTTAACCCACGTTTTTTAGCTTCACTCTTGAGAAAATCAAATACTTTGTCAGCACCCGCAGCAATACCACACGTAGCCAAACCAACCTTTATCCAAGCATCATCATTTTCACCCATAGAGCTCTGGATCTTCTCAAGTTCTTCTTTTTGTATAATACCCATTTATTCTTCCTTGTAAAAGTTATTCATACTCTGAAATAATAGCAGACACCTCATCAGGTGAAACCTTGCTGTAAACCTTCTCACCGACCACAACAACCGGCGCAATACTACAGCACCCAACACAACGGACAACTTCCAATTGGAAATTGCCGTCAGATGTAGTACAACCTTCTTCGACTTTGAGCTGAACTTTTAGTTCATCTACTAATGCTTGAGCCCCTTTAAGATAGCAAGCAGTACCCATACATACTTGGATTTTGTGCTTTCCTGGTGCTTCAAGCTTGAAGAAACTATAGAATGTGATAACTTCATAAATTCTAGCAAGTGAAACATTCATTGCAGTAGCAAGTTTCATTGCTTCATTTCTAGGAACATATCCTACTTCTTCCTGAAGTTCGTGCAGAGCCATAATGAGACTTCCAGGCACATCCTTCCACTTATCAGCTATTTCTTTTACATTAATTTCAGACATAAAACAGACACCTTTCTAATAAAAAACGGAACTTCCTTTGAGTAATATTTTATCGGTAAATATTTACTTATTAAGGAGTTACAAAGACAACACCTGATTTGTTTTATAGTGTTATCCCATTATATAGTCAACAACTTTTTTTGTACTTTTTATATTTTTTTTGTTTTAAAAATTTTAAACCTTGATTTTAAATTATTTTATCCGATAATAAAGATATGGAAAATACAATTCAAAATTCACTGCTAATCCTGCTGCTTGGTAACCTTACAGACAATGTAAGAGCGGGTTGGTGATTGAATAATTATAAAATTCATACTTTTATTTCACCTGATGCTCATGAAGCTCAGGTGTTTTTTTTTATAAAATAGTTACAAAAATTTTGCAAAAGGAGAAGTCATGTCAGAGTTACCGAAGTACTCAAATCCAGCACCATTTGATATGCCAGAGAGAAAATGGCCATCTAAAGTTATCGAAAAGAGCCCTACTTGGGTATCTGTAGATCTTAGAGACGGCAATCAGGCGCTACCAAATCCACTCTCATCTGCGGCAAAACTGGAGTACTTCAAGATGCTGTGTGATATTGGCTTCAAAGAGATTGAAGTCTCATATCCATCAGCATCTGCTGAGGACTTTGAGTTCACATCATCACTAGTAAAAAATGGTCATATCCCTGATGACGTTTTTGTGATGGGCTTGACTCAGTGTAGAGAAGAGTTGATCAGGAAGACTTTTGATGCATTTAAAGGAGCGAAACAAGCTATCATTCACTCGTATCTTGCCACCTCTGATCTACACATGAACAGAGTGTTTGGTTTGAACGAGGAGCAGACAATAGAGATCGCTGTTGGTGCTACAAAGCTTATACGTGAACTTGCTGATAAATCACCAGAGACAGATTTTAGGCACCAGTTTTCTCCTGAAGAGTTTACCGATACAGATATCGATTTTGCAGTAAAGATATGTGAGAAAGTTTTTGAAGCATGGGGTAAAGCGACTCCTGAGAAACCTTTAATTTTGAATCTTCCAGCAACAGTTGAAAGGAGGCCGCCTAATCAAGATGCCGACATGATTGAACTATTCTGTAGTAAGTTCAAGTATATGGATAGTGTCGTAATCTCTGTTCATGCCCATAATGATACTGGTATGGGTATTGCATCTACAGAGCTTTCTATTCTTGCAGGGGCATCACGTGTAGAAGGAACTCTCTTTGGGTGTGGTGAACGTACAGGAAATATTGACCTTGTAATAATGGCTTGCAACCTTCATGGTCGCGGTATTGATACTGGTCTTGATTTTTCTAATCTTCCTGAAATATGTGAGGTCTACCAGAGGCTTACGAAGATGGAGATCTACGCTAGACAGCCATACTCCGGAGACCTTGTCTTTACAGCCTTCTCTGGTTCGCATCAGGATGCAATTAGAAAGGGTATGAAGATCAGAAATAAGGATGCTGAAAGATTCAAAATGGGCTGGAAAGTTCCTTATCTTCATATTGATCCAGCTGATATTGGTAGAGGTTACGAGAATATTGTCCGCATTAATAGTCAGTCAGGAAAAGGTGGAGCAGCATATATTCTTGAACAGGTATACGGATATAAATTCCCTAAACCAATTCTACCTCATATTGGTCGTGTTATCCAAAAGTATACAGACGAAGAAGGCAGAGAGGTCACTTCACAAGAAGTGCACAATGTCTTCTGTAATGAGTTTGTAAATCCTGCCAACCCTACGTATCAATTGGTTGGTTTCTGGACAAACACTGATGAAACTGATACTAGTGTTGTTCACGGTAAACTTAAGGTGATTGTTGATGGTGAAGAAAAGGAAGCTACTTGTGACGGTAATGGTCCAGTCAATGCATTCGGAGTGGCATTTAAATCAATAATCGGAGATATCTTCGAACTTGAGGACTACCATGAGAGTACAAGTGGTCATGGTACTGATGCTATTGGCATTAGCTATATATCAGTGAAGGACAAAGACGGCAAAGTCTTCTGGGGCGTAGCAAGCGACACGAATACCTCACAAGCAGCTGTTAAATCATTGATGAATGCTGTAAACCGTATGTTAAGCTCTAAGTAGGAATCAAAAGAACATAAACACTTAAAATGGGTACTGCTTATGCAGTACCCATTTTTAAAATGAATTATTTTTCCTTCGCAACATATGCTGGATAGTAATCTTTAAACCACTTTGTATAAAATCCCATAAACCCAAAGAACACCGTCGTCGTTATACCGGTACCTGCTCTAAACTCAGTCAAAAGTGTATAGTATACAATTATAGCGACTATAAAATACGCCACACTCCAACATAGCGTCAAAATTCTATTTGTTTTTACAAATAATGGATTGGAAAGATACTCGTCACCATACTCATTTACTGAGTAGTATGCTGTCAAAGGAATTTTCAAGAAACATGAAACTAACCATATTATACCAAATATTATATATGAAATTGGCACTAGTATATTACTATCAAACCCATTAATAGATACAATTGCTAGCAATATAGCGGAACATGCACATATATAATCATATGTAGTCAAACGAAATTTTATGGCAAATAATAGAGCTAAAAATGCAGCAACTATTGTTGCCAATGCACCATAAAATGGCGAAAGAGGCACACCCACCCAGAAAGTAATAAATGGTATGAGTAAGGCACTCATGTTGGTCTTTTTTTTGTTAGAGTCAGAAACGGTGTGTGTTTTTGTACTAAATAGTTTATCCATATCCATCATAGTATCAAAATCACCAGATACTTTGTATAAACCATCCATCATAGCTTGCGGTCCAGAAATCTTACCATCTGATATATCAAGCCAAACGTCAAGTGTTGTACTGATTTTTGTTGTAAAATCCCTAAAATCATTATCCACGACAACACATTTATCTCGATCAATCCACAACTGGTATGTTTCATCCTGATCAGAGAAATTAAACTCTAATACTATATCTTTTTTGTAATTATGCTTATTATAGATTGCAGCCATCTGTAGTAGTATTCTATGCCCCTTACTCAACCGATTCGGATCACCTTTAATATCCCATGAGGCATTTGCCATATCAATAAATGCCTTACGAGAAAATAATTTTTCACTCAGAAGATTCTGGGTCTTTCTACTAATCTTATTATTAACTGCATATTCTTCGCCTGCAAGAACAACACCTTCCAAATACTCCTTACACCTGCCCTCCAGTTGGGGTACGCTGAATAACTCTCCTTCAGGGCAAAGAATTGAGGTATAAGTATCACCATATACAAGATCAAACTGTTTAATCAATCCTTCAAAATTATTCTCAACCTCATAGAATCCACATGTAGAAATCAAAATATACTTTTTCCCAGATACTTCATATCTAGACGGGTGAAGATTTCTGCCAGAGTCATCGATCATTATTGTTGGTTTTTTGGTAGGCAATAAGCGATCCATTACACACTTAGCCTTAGACGGCATACCAAAGCAATACAAAGGAAAACTCCAAATTACAATATCAGCTTCAATATATTCTTTTAATGGCATATCATCAGAGAATATACACCTCCCTGGAGTCTTAGTCCAACAAGTAAAGCAACCAATGCAGTCATGAAGATTACCAGATTCGTAGGCATTAAAAGTTGTAACACTACATTCTGTTTTATTCTGAATTCCTCTTATGAATTCATTTGTGAGCTTAATTGTATTACTATTTTGAACCTTTGGACTACCATTTATCACTAAAATCTTCATAATAGTTTCTCCAACTTATCAATACTGCGTTCAATCCATTTAACTGTTTCTACTATCGATGATCGTCCTAAATCAGCAACTATTTCCCAGTATACGGTATGCACATCATTATTAACAACTTCTGAATACTCATTTATTGATTCATCTGTCTTTGAGATAGAAGAGACATAACAAAGACAATCCTCTTTAAATCTCTTTAGAATCTTAATATTTTCATGTATAGTCCTCTCACCGCCAAAGAAAAGATTTACTAAAAATGAGTTTCTTTTTATGAAAAAACTCTCACCATTATAGGCTGACAGCCATTTTGTAAACTCACTCTTACCGAGTTCTGTAATACTATAAACCTTCTTATTTGGTTTTCCATTCTGAATAACCTGACTAGAGTTCAACCACCCATTCTTTTCCATTGCGGTCAACTCCCTATAAACTTGAGACATTGTAACTGTCCAGAAGAATCCAACAGACTTCTCAAATGCTTTGGTAATTTCATACCCGCTCATGTCATTATAGTTTAGCAACCCAAGTAAGCCATACTTTAACATTTAATCCCCTTATGGTATATTATACATGTATAATATACCATAAGTATACTATAGTCAAGTTATAATAAAAAAAACACTATGATAAAGTCATAGTGTTTTGGAAATAAACCATTTAGGAACAAATATTAGTCAAAGTAAAGTACGGCTCTAACAGAGTGCATCTCATCTACAACGCATTGGCATACAATGCTTTCTTTAGGAGGCATTACCTTTCCTTCGCCTGATTCTGGCACTGAAAGCGTGAACTTACCTGCCTTCTCCCCAAAGCTTAATAAGAAGCTACCAGCGAGAGTATTTGTTAATTCTGCAACCGTATCCATTACGGCTTTTTTTTCTATCTCAATCATACCAGCATACATCGTCTCAGCCATTTCAGATGCAAACTCTTCTGGCAAACAGAATTCAATTGCATTCATATCATGAACACAGTCAATTCCGACCTTACCCCACAAAAATTCTACATCAAGGTCAAGTTTAGAATCAGTTGAATCATCGTAAGGTCTTACCTCGGCAAATGCCATTGTTTCAAGAGTATCTCTAATTGATTCAAACAGAGCAGTACCAAGTATTTCTCTATCCATAATTATACTCCTAAATCAGGAAAAATCTTTTCCAAAGCATCAGCCACAACCGGTGGATTGATTGGTTTTGAAAGAATCGCTATAACACCTAACGACATAAGCTCTTCACGCTGTGCTTCATTACCAGCACTAGTAACAACAAGAACAGGAGTCCCATTTAGCCTTGGACTTGCGGCAATCGCACGCATAAGCTCTAAACCATCCACATCAGGCATAGTCAAGTCTGTAACAAGTAGGTCGGTTGGTACCTCTTTAAGCTTTTCCAGAGCTTCGGCACCATCAGCCGCTTCGACAAATTCTGCATCGTTCAACCCTGTTATCTCAAGGCATCTTCTAAGGAACATACGTGCAAGAGCAGAATCATCAGCAATAACAACACGCTTGGTCATTGTATATTATCTCCTAAACAGTTAATTTATTTACTTTCGCCCAATGCAGTCGAAGTCTTTCCAAACTCTAGACCTAGCATAAGTAGCATTCTATCAAGTTCATTCCTATCAATATCAATATACTGATCATATGAATTATCAAGAGAATAATGTAACGTATCAACACCAGTACCATTACCAGCCATCATAGCAACAGTGTCTGCAAGGTGAACGGTATAACATATTGCTCTATACTCTTGTGGAGCTAAAGCTGGATGATGATGATAACGTATCACGCTCTTGATAGTCTCTGGTAGATTCCAATGCTTTCCGAGGATTACACCTAGTTCACAATGGTCAACACCAGCGAGTTTCTTCTCTACTTCACAAAAATCCTTAGGTACAGAATTAGCAAAGATCTCTCTTATTTCAACTAATTTATCCGCCAAATATACAGAGAGTATCGCTTTACCAATATCATGAAGCAAACCTGCAGTATAAGCAACATTTGCATCAACCTTCTTACCTGTGTACTTTGCAAATTCTTTTGAGGCTATAGCCGTACGTAAACAGTGCAACCATAAGTCACCACCTTCACTCTCATATCCCTCAAGCTTTGCCTCATAAATACAAGCACAGCTTGCTCCAAGGGCAATACCCACAACAAGTTTATTACCAAGATAACTAACGGCAGTTGCAATAGAATCAACAGCGTTTCTCCTCGCATAAACGGCAGAATTAGCAATTTTCAAGAGTTGACCAGTAAGCATAGGATCACTAGCTACAACTCTAACAATGTCATCGACAGTATGTGATTCATCCATTGTTATGTTCAAAAGCTCTGTTGCAGTCTTCGACATTGGCGGAATCATTTTAACATCTCGAATAATTTTTTCTGTTATATCATTCATCATAATTCCCCTATATCTCCCAGTCGTCGCGACCAGGACTAGACAATACAACCTTGCCTGTATCCTTGTGAATAGCTACACTTCTACTGAAGTTACCACCAACATCCTCCGAAACAGCACCAAGTCCATACTGCCATAATATTTTTCGTATAGCTAGAGCATTGCGCTTACCGATATTGAAAGTGTTATTAGTATCAGCAACATTAGCACCGCCAGCAAGTTTCACGATCAACCCAGCTCCCTTAGATACCGATCCTGCTTTACTTTTCATTTCTGCCAGAAGTGCTGGCACCGCAGTATCAGCGAAATGCCCTGGGCATTCTTTCGCCCTTTCAGGGCTTATTTTAGAGTCAGGAAGAGCAACATGCGCCATTCCAATACACCTAGTCTTACGATCAAGCAAGCAAATAGCAATGCATGACCCCAAAGCCAGTGTTTTAACAATCCCACCAGGTTCAGAGACTACACCGTAGTCACCGACACCCAGTATCAATCTTTCAGACATCAGTTAAACTCCCGATAAGAAATTTAATAAAGTTGCAGAGATCTTTGATAATGGCACAAGCCTTTCTGCTCCACCTTTAAGATAAGCCTCTTTGGGCATTCCAAAAACCACACAACTTGCTTCGTCTTGAGCGATACATCTAGCACCTGCATCTCTCATCGCTTTCATTCCTGTCGCGCCATCAGCACCCATCCCCGTAAGCATCGCCCCTACCGCATTCGAGCCAACACTTTTAGCAATAGACTGCATCATAACTTCAACTGAAGGACAATGCCCACAGCATAACGGACCTTCTTTTACATCTACTTTGTATATACCACCAGACCTTACAACTTTGAGGTGCTTACCACCAGGAGCAATTAACACTCTACCTGTCATAATTCGATCACCATCTTCTGCTTCCTTAACCTCCATAGTACACTCATTATTCATACGCTCTGAAAACATTCGGGTAAATCCAGCAGGCATATGCTGTACAATTACCACTCCAGGAGTTGTGCGGGGAAATTGAGTAATAACTGCTTTTATTGCTTCAGTTCCACCTGTTGAGGCACCAATAGCAATGATTTTATCAGTACTTTCAGGTAGAGCAGTATAGTTTAATGTCTTTCCTGTTCTAAGTACGACAGGTTTGTTCTTCCAGTGTGAAACATTGGCTGTCGATGCAATTTTTATCTTTGTCTTTAGCTGTGACATCATCATTGATAAACCACGAGCGAGGTCTGCTTTAGGCTTTGTAACAATATCTACTGCACCAGCTTCAAGCGCATCCAAAGTTATTTGCTTACCCTTTTCGGTAAGGCTGCTAACCATTACAACCGGGATAGGATACTGCGGCATGAGTTTCCTCAAAAATTCGACACCGTCCATTCTTGGCATTTCGACATCCAAAGTAAGCACATCGGGTCTAAATTCCAATATTTTATCACGTGCAATAAACGGATCAGAAGCTGTAGCGACGACCTCTATTCCTGGGTCAGCATCGAGTCCATCTTTTAAAATATTTCGCACTAAAGCGGAATCATCTATAACTAATACCTTAATGATCTTTGCAGGCATTAAAGATCCTTTCTATATACAGCAGGCATCACATATTTCCATCTAGTCTTTTCTCTTCCCAATGTTTCAGAGTGACCTATAAATAGATAGCCACCAGGGGCAGTGATATCATACAATCTATCAACAAGTGCATCACGAGTCTCTTTATCAAAATATATCATCACATTTCTACAAAAGACTGTATCCATCTGCTTCTTGAATGGTAATTGCTTATTCATAAGGTTAAAACGTCTAAATACTATTTCATTTTTAAGTATTGGGGATACTTCCCATAAATCTTCACCACAAGACCTGAAGTATTTGTTTTTAAGTGCTGGCGGGACAAGAGATATTCTGTCAGATGGGTAGACCCCTTTTACCGCAGTACCAAGCGCTTTTTCAGAAATATCAGTTGCGAGCAGGCCAACATCCCAAGAGCTATAATCCATTCCAAAAGCTTGCATAATAAGCATCATAATGGTAAACGGTTCTTCACCAGAAGAAGCAGCAGCGCACCAAAGTCTAATATCTTTGTTTCCAGCTTTAAGATGACGAGCTTTAATATCAGGAAGTACCTTTTCGATAAAAAAGTCAAAATGTTCTTTTTCTCTAAAAAAGAAGGTGTGATTTGTTGATATTCTATTCACCAACTCACTCAAAGCAGACGGTGTCTTATTTAAATAATCACAGTACTGCTCAAAGGAGCTGAACTTCAACTGCTTTAAAAGTTTTTGCAACCTTCCAACAACAAGGCTTTTTTTCTGCTCAGTAAGATTAATTCCAAAGTTTGAGTATACAAGTTTGCGAATAGTGTTAAACTCATCGTCGGTGATCTTCATCAACCCGCTCATCTCTTGCCTGATAATATCACTAATATTATTTCTATCAGTAGTCACCGTTGAGTCTCCCTTTTCTTTCGTTCATCAGGGCAATATGGAGGGTACCAGTCAGTCTTTCTAATATTTGATACTTTTGCAATGAAAATTTCGCCGGTTCCAGAGTGAAAAACAATCTTTCTACCCTTTTTTCCACCAACATCTTTTCCAATAATATCTATATCATACTTATTAAGAATCTCACAAGCCACATCAATATTATCTTCGCTAAGTCCAGGAATATAGTATTTAGACTCAGAATCACTCGCGCCACCACAAATATGCGCTTCTAAATTATCTCGAACCTCTTCAATATCTCCAAACATAGAAACGAGCGAGGTTATTGATGGTGCTGCAAACGACGCAGTTGATTGATTGTCCACTCTTTTTGGGTGGGTATACACACACATCCCGCCACGTTTTGTATGAGAATTGTAAATTGTAACAGCAACACCCGACGCAATAACAGAAGCAAGGTGCATTGGTTCATAAGGCACACAAACGTACCCAGGCTCCAAAAAAAACTTTTTAGCAACTGCATTATTATTCACAATATCACCAAAATCAAATAACAAAACTTAATCAAAAATATAATACAAAATCAAGAACTATTGAATTTGATTTATTTTATCTTCAGCCATAGCAACAAGAGAACCCAAATCGAGGATTAGACTAACAGAACCATCACCGAGAATGGTACATCCAGAACACCCGCGAGCTTTACCAATATATTCTGATAAACCTTTAATAACAGTCTGTTGTTGACCGACAATTTCATCGATAAGAAGGGCAACCAACGAGCCAGAGTCTTCAATAACCACAAGAATGCCTTCATCAAGCTTTTCTGAATCAGGAGTGGTATTAAACAACTCATGGAGTCTAAGAACTGGAATAAAACCATCGCGAAGAGATAAAATTTCACTACCATCAGGAGTAAAGGTAATCATTCTCATCTCTGGCTTAATTGTTTCTCTAATAGAAAGGACTGGTATCGTATATTTTGTATTACCAACACGGACCAACATACCATCTATAATAGCAAGAGTAAGTGGAATACGTAGAGTAAAGGTAGACCCCGCCCCTAGAGTACTCTTGACATCGATACGCCCGTTGAGCTTTTCGATGTTCTTCTTCACAACATCCATACCTACACCACGTCCAGATATATCTGTAATCTTGTCTGCGGTGGAAAATCCAGGTTCAAAGACTAATTTGAATATTTTTTCGTCAGATAAATCACTACCATCCCCCTTTACCAAGCCTTTTTCAATGGCTTTTGAAAGGATTTTATCTTTATTGAGACCTCTGCCATCATCAGTTATAATAATCCAAACTTCCCCACCTTCATGACGAGCCTCAATAGTGACAACCCCCATCTCTGGTTTTCCTGATTTTAGTCTTTCTTCAGGAGTATCAATACCATGATCACAGGAATTACGTACGATATGCACAAGAGGGTCTGCGATCTGCTCAATAACAGTTTTATCAACCTCTGTCTCTTCACCAATAATGTTCAACTTTATCTTCTTTTGTGCTTTATGTGATAGGTCATGCACTAAGCGAATCATTTTTCTAAAAGTACCAGAAACAGGGATCATTCGAACAGACATCGCCACATCTTGTAGGTCATCACAAATACGTCTTAGCTGGTGAACCGCCCTATAATAATTCTCGTCTTCAATCATTTCAGATGCAGGATTACGGGTAACCATTGACTCAGCAATAACAAGCTCTCCAACCAAATTTATAAGGCTATCAAGCTTTCCAAGATCAACGCGTATATCTTGCCTGATCGCTCTTCTTGCTCTTTCGGCAGATTTTTTATCAGCAATCTCTTTTTCATTCATAGTTTGTGGGCGCTGTTGCGGCACAACTTCCTCAGCACTTTTAGCCACTACAGGAGAAGGAGTATCATTCATAACGATTTCAGATTCAGAAGAAGCAACTTTATCTCCCTCGTTAAAACTTAGTTCCTCTGCACTATCAACTAATACGGATTTTTCTTCAACCTCACCTTCATCATCTTCTACTTCAACTTCTTCTTCTGGTATCATCTCATTGATGATTTCCAAATACACTTCCATTGCCTCAACAGTGCCACTAGACTCAGCAGAACTCAAACCACCTACTACTTCTCTAAGCACATCAATCATACTGAGTAATACACCCAAGTTACCACTTTCAGGTGCGATAATATTCTCTCTCATGAGATCAAGAACAGTCTCAATACGGTGAGATATTGTCTCTAAATCACCATACCCCATAAAGCCGCAATTGCCTTTAAAACTATGGATATTCCTAAACGCCTCATTGAGAAACTCTGCATTAGCTGACTCATCTTCGATACTTAGCAGTGCATGCTCAGACGCATCAAGCTGTTCAGCTCCCTCTTGAACAAAACCAGTCAACATTTCAGGGCTAATATCCATTATCGGCACAGATGGCTTGGTCTCTGGTATATCAACGACCTTCTTCATAATGGTCTTCTTAGGCTTAGGCGTTACAACTTCTTTCTTATCATTTTTTACATTAGCAGACGGAGCAGGCGCAGATGCTTTACCATCATTACAAGCAGTTATCAACTCATTTTTAATAAGATCAGCCTGCTCATCAAACCCCTCGTCATTCCCATTCTCTTCTATAGAATCAAGCATAACTCTAAAGAAGTCGAGAGTTTTGCAAAGTAGAAGTGTTGTTTCTACAGTAAGCAAAGCCTTACCTTTACGTATTTTATCAAGCAATGTTTCAGCTTCATGCGTAACTGCAGCGACAGTATCCAGTTGCAAAAATCCTGCACTCCCTTTCATGGAGTGAAAGAGCCTGAACACACCATTTATCAATTCAGAATCAGAGCTACCCGAACTATCTGATTCTTCTGAAATTTCAATCAATGCAGGCTCAACTTCATCAAGATAATCCCTTGCTTCTTGTGTAAACCCAAGAATTAGCTCTAGATCATTATCCATATGTTTCCTATTCTCCAAGTGTAATCGCAGCATTATAATGTTCTTATTTTTATGAGAACTTGAGTTAAAAAGAAATCATAAAAAAAAGTTGTAATATTGTTTTGCAACAATACAATATATAAGATACTTTATTATAACTAACAAAGTAGAATATTGCAAAGATAAATTGACATATTTACCCATTTAACACTGTTACTATTATAATATTTGTATTTACGGCGTATCTAAGGTATATATATTGCTTCTAACACAGTATCATTTTTTTTTCAAGTAAAAAAAAAAATACCCGGTTTTATATGCTACTTTCATAATGTTGAGTTTTAAGTACTTTTGAATATTTACTGATAATATACTACTAAAATTAGTATTTGAGGTATTTACAAGTTATGCAAAAAAAAATTAATAAAAAAATACTTATCATTTCTTCAGATAAAAAACTTAATGAAGTTCTAACAAAATATGTATCCAAGTATGATTTTGACTTCTCAGTAATTGACTCCGGCTCAACCGGTATTCAGAGACTCAGAGATGAGGATGACTACTCAGTTGTTGTTATAACCCAACTACTTTACGACATTGCCGGTTCAAAAGCCATTTCAATCCTAAAAAAGCAGAATGTCTCCAGTAAGTTCATACTAGTGACGAATACAATAAGTAAAGCTGACTATAATTCTTTTGTTAAAGACGGTGCTGATATTATTCATTCTTCTCCACTAAATATTGGCAAGCTTCTTCTGGACATTGAAGAGGGAGCGAGAGAATACCAGCACAAAGATGTCGTAGAGATCCCAAATATTATTGAGTCACCTGAAATATCAATGACAGCGGAGTTTCATTTTACAATACGCGATATTTCTGAGACAGGGTGCCTAATAAGATCATCCTTCCCTGTGGAAGTGGGATCAATTTTAATACTTGAATCAATAGATATATCTGATAAACTTTCACTGGCCACAAACACTATTTTTCCCATGCGGGTAATGAACTGCAAATTATCTAATAATAGTAAAGGCTATGACCTTGGCGGTATATTTGTAGGTATGCAAAAAAAGATCTCTGTCAGGTTGAAGCAAGCATGTTTATCAGCAAAAGGTTTTAAATTTACATCAACTGACAATTATTAATGCAAAGTTAGGAAAATAATGAATACACTACATGAACTATCCCTTCAACTTGCTTCAACAGCAAGAGAGTCTTCTAAGGCACTGGCCACTGCATCAAGTGGACAAAAAAATGCAGTATTAGCAACATTGGCGAAGAAGCTACGCAGTAATTCAGCTTCAATAATAAAAGCAAACAAAAAAGATCTCGAAGCAGGTAAGAAAGCAAAGCTTAGTAATGCGATGCTAGATAGGCTAAGAATTGACAATAAAAGACTTGAATCTATGATTCACGGTGTAGAGCAAGTTGCAATGCTGGAAGACCCAGTTGGGGAAGTAATTGATGGAAGCGTTAGACCAAATGGTTTGAGACTCTCCCGAATACGTGTTCCACTCGGAGTCACTCTAATTATATTTGAATCACGTCCAAACGTTACTATTGACGCTGCTATCCTCTGCATTAAGAGTGGTAATGCTTCAATTCTTAGAGGCGGAAAAGAAGCGATTAACACCAACCTAGCACTAGGAAAATGTATTAATGCTGCACTTAAAAAAGAAGGGCTTCCTTCAGAAGCTGTTCAAGTCATCAAGTCAAC
Organism: Planctomycetota bacterium; assembly: GCA_965140405.1. Lineage (GTDB taxonomy): Bacteria > Planctomycetota > SZUA-567 > SZUA-567 > SZUA-567. The sequence continues at coordinate 2,191,620 of OZ223208.1, read as the reverse complement.
AGACCGAGACCTGGTACCTGAACTTTTAAAAATGGATAAATTTATAGATGTTGTAATACCACGTGGTGGCAAAGGCCTAGTAAAAGCGGTGACCGAACATAGCAAAATTCCGATTATAAAGCATCTAGATGGAATATGTCACATCTATGTCGACTCAGACGCAGATATGGAGATGGCGAAAAATATTGTTATAAATGCCAAAACTCAAAGACCAGGAGTCTGCAATGCGGCTGAAACACTTCTTATCCATAAGGATATAGCAGAGAGATTCCTTCCTGTTGTAACAAAGGCTCTTCAAAGCAAAGGAGTAGAGATAAGAGGAGACGAAACAACCAGAAGCATTGTGAAGAGACCGGCGATTAAGCAAGCGACGGCAGAGGACTGGCAGACAGAATACCTCGATCTTATAATAAGCGTTGCTATCGTCAATGATATATCAAAAGCGATTTATCACATTAATAACTTTGGTTCTCACCACTCAGATGCAATAATTACGCAGAATATAGATGCAGCAAGACAATTTAAATTAGAAGTAAATTCATCATCGGTATTTGTTAACGCCTCTACAAGATTTGCTGATGGGTATGAATATGGTTTAGGTGCGGAAATCGGAATAAGTACAGACAAGATACATGCAAGAGGTCCAGTAGGCCTTGTAGGGTTAACCACATACAAATGGATAGTTGAAGGTGATGGGCAAATTCGTTAGTCATTAGTTACAGGAACAAATAAATACTAAAGCATTCAAGATTGTACTCTTGAATGCTTTAGTATTTATAAAAAATTTACTAAATAAAACCTAAAAGTTATTCCTCAGGATCTGTCGGGCATAAGCATACCTGTAAAGAAAAAGGTTGCCCAAGAGCCTCAAAAAGAACGACAATGTTGGCTGTTCCTTTCTTATGACTTATCTCATGACCAGTACCAGACACAACAGACGGTATACTAATAGTAAAGTGATATTTGGTCTTTACAAGCATAGCTTTTGCCTGACCAGCAATCATATTAATAATCTCACCGACCCCATCACAAACATCTGCGTTGAGTTCCCCTGATGGATCCTCACCCAACATCATACCAACTACAGTACAAGCAAGATTCTTTGACAAGCTAACAACTACACTTCCAGTTGCAGTTCCAGTAAGCCCCATAACACCTGAGACATCACCCATCATTTTATAATCATCTTTTAAAAAGAGCTTTTTACGTGTGATCTCAATTCCACACATAGTTTGAAATACATTTCTGGTTGCGTCAATAAAAGGATTTATAAACTCAACATTGACCTTCTGTTTTTTACCTGCGGTAGATTTTAGAGCTGTAGCAACAGCTCGAACTAGTTCTTCCGGATCAAACGGTTTATTAACAACACCTGAGGCACCAGCTTTCATCCCTGAAAAAGTAGTGCCAGCTTTCTGTTTTGTAGCTAGCAGAATAACAGGGACTTTGGGGTTAGACTTTTTTACATGTATAACCAAGTTCGTTGCTGTGTTATCAGGAAATTCCCAGTCAATTAGGAATACCGATTGATCGGTAAGAGCCGCAGCGGCCTCTTCCTCATTTGAGACTGCGACAAAATCCGTATTTTGAACATTCATGCTTTGAAAAGCATTTTTAACCATGTTCAACATACTTGGTCCTGGCGCGGCTATTACAATTTTCATTTAACAACTCCCACATTACAATAGTACATTCAGAAAATTTCTTTATTTCAAGAATGGACCCAATTTTTCTGATAATACTTCAGGAGTAAATGGCTTAACAATATAATTATTTGCCCCAGCTTTTATAGCAGTAATAACATTTGCTTTTTCAGCTTCAGTCGTAATCATAATAACAGGAAGATCCTTGTTGCTACGTGTCTCTCTAACCTTGATCAAAAAATCAAGACCATTCATATTTGGCATATTCCAGTCACTAAGTACAAGATCAACATCAGAGTTTGCCTCCAATGAAGCAAGCCCTTCAATTCCGTCCCCGGCAGTAACAACATCTTCTTGTCCAATAGTCTTAAGAGTATTACCAATAATACGTCTCATAGTTGAAGAATCATCAACAATCAAAATTTTCATATTTACCTCTCCTGCTGTAATTTATTTATTTTACCCAATATAATAGAATATAACACATAACTTAAATGATAATGATAATTAAACCATATTTAGAAATTATAACAATATAAGCATATCATAACATTTTTTTTTTTCAATTAAATTATAGAAAAGAAAATATTGTTTCTGGGACATTTTCAAGAGAGACTACTTTGTCGACAGCTCCAAGTTTAATAGCCTCTTTGGGCATCCCAAAAACCACACAACTCTTCTCATCTTGTGCAATTGTTTTTGCACCAGAGTTATGCATGTTCAGCATGGCCTCCGCACCATCCTTACCCATCCCTGTCAGCATCACTCCAATACCATTACTACCGGCATATTTCGCAACAGAGTCAAACAAGACTTCAACTGAAGGCATATGTCTACAAACAAGATCACCTGGAGTTGATTTTACCAGATACTTTGTAAGCCCCATTCTCGCTATTGTTAGGTGTCTGGCGCCATTAGCGATAATTGCTCTGCCTGGTAATGCCTCCATACCATCAACTGCTTCCAAAACTTCTATCTCACAACAAATATTCAGCCTCCGTGCAAATGCAGCGGTAAAACTGTCTGGCATGTGCTGAACAATCACAATTGGGGGACAGTTTTTAGGTAACCAAGTAAGTACCGTTTTCAAAGCGTCAGTTCCACCTGTAGAGGCTCCTATGGCTATGATTTTCCCACTATTGACAGGTTTTGTCGTAGCAAGCTTTCGTGGTCTTTTTTTACCAGTAACCGCGGGTACAGTCTTATGTACTCTGGCTTTAGACGCAGCAACAACTTTATCACATAATCTTGATGCAAAAGAATTTAGAGATACTTGGTCTGTAAATGAAGGTTTTTCAATAACATCTACGGCTCCAGACTCTAAAGCATCAATAGAAAGAGCACAACCTTTTGCTGTAATGCCACTTACAATAATTACGGGAGTAGGCATACCCTTCATAAGCTTCTTAAGAAAAGTCAACCCATCCATTCTCGGCATTTCTAAATCGAGAGTAATAACATCAGGCTTTAGTTCTACAATTTTATTACGTGCAATATAGGGATCAGGAGCAGTACCAACAATCTCAATCTGAGGGTCAGTTTCAAGCATCTGACGGAGCATCTTCCTGACAATTGCCGAATCATCAACGATCAACGTTTTTATAGCCATATTTAACTCCTATGCTCACCTTTAGAGCTTCCGGCAAGAATCTTTCTCCACCTATACAATTTATCAGCAGTAGTGTTTAACATTCCAACGATCTCATCTAAATCCTCAAAAGGCTTAACGATATAGTCAGTTGCACCAAACTCAAGTGCTGAAATAGTTGTGCTAAATGTAGAAAAACCTGTCATCATAATAACTTGAATACTAAAATCAATACTTCTAATCTCTTTGAGAAGTTGCAGCCCATCCATACCTGGCATGCTTATGTCACTTAGAACAATATTTATTTTATCATTATTAATTAGCGCAAGAGCGTCTTTCCCACAACTAGCAGTAAATACCTCAAAACCATTCATAGCCAAATATGATTTTAACGTTCTTAGAATCTCAGGTTCATCATCTACAATTAAAATTTTATAGCCGTATTTTTCATTATTCATAATACATACCTTATTCTATAGTGAAAACTATTAAATATTTCTTACTTGAACTACATGTGATCAGCAAGTTTGATAAGAGATGGAATATCAAGTATTAGCCCTACCCTGCCGTCACCGAGTATGCATCCCCCTGAGACCCCAACTAATCCTTTAAGTTGATTACCAAGATTCTTAATAACGACCTGCTGTTGCTCCTGAACTTCGTCAATAATTAACCCTACTCTCTTATTATCATTTCTGACAATAACGACAAGCTTTTGAAAAATCTCTTTATTAACTTCCTGATTAAAAACCCAAGCCAACTCAATAAGCGGCACCAATTCACCTCTTACCTGTAAGGCAAATGCTTTCTTACCAGTTATCCCAGTGATATCTTCTTTTTTAGGTTTTATTGATTCGTCAATATTCAAAGTTGGAAGAACATACCGCTGATCACCTATCTTTATCACCATTCCATCCACAATTGCCATCGTCAGTGGTAAACGTATTATGAAGCTTGTCCCCTTGCCCAATACACTTTTAACTACAACATTACCTCCAAGGGTGTTAATGTTCTTCTTTACCACATCCATACCTACACCTCTACCAGAAATATCTGTTGCAACATCATTTGTTGAGAATCCTGGCAAAAATATTAGATTGAGCTTCTCTTCATCAGTAAGCACTTCATTCTCAGTAATGAATCCCTTATCAATTGCCTTCTTACAAATTTTCTCTGGATTAATTCCATTACCGTCATCAGTGATTTCTATCACAACACTTCCACCTGAGTGATAAGCCTTTAGATCGATAACACCAAACTTGTCCTTTCCATTCGCAAGTCTAGCTTCTTCATCTTCTATACCATGGTCGACTGCATTTCTTAAAAGGTGCACTAATGGATCAGCAATTTGGTCGATTATTGTTTTATCGATCTCAGTATCTTCTCCAAATAGTTTGAGGACAGCATGTTTATTGGTCTTACTCGCTGTATCTCTAACCAAGCGAGTCATTTTATTGAATAATCCTTTGATTGGTACAAGTCTTAGAGACATTATAGCCTCTTGAAGGTTGCTTGAAATTTTACCGAGGTTTGCGACATTTCTGGCGAAATTAAGATGCTTTTCATTACAGAGTTCTTTGTAATTTGCAACCTGTGAATGAGCAACAAGTAACTCTCCTGCCATCTCTAAAAGTGTCTCAAGCTTTGTAGCCTCAACTTTAATGGACGAAGTTTTCTTTACTAGTTGAGTACTGCTATTCTGAATAACATTTTCGATTTGATCATGACTTGCAACGCCCATATCAACAACGATATCACCTAAAGGTCTATTCTGTTGATTAAGAGCCTGCTGGAGTTGCTTTTCAGAGAGAATGCCATTTTCAACTAATATCCCTCCCAGCTTACTATGAATGATTTCATTATTTCTCTGAAAGTTATCATTATATTCTTGTACTGCCTGCTCAGATACAGCTCTAAGAGATTTTAATATCGATAATATATTATATTCTGGTATTGGCATACCATTTTTATTCTCAGAGACTTGCGTCTTGATAATATCAAGCATATTACCAAGAGCATCTTTTGTACAAAGTAATGCATCAATAATCTCTCGGCTTACCCTGATCTCACCTTTACGAGCTTTATCAAGGAGATTTTCACACTCATGACATAGCTTATTTACAGCCGTAAGTCCAAGAAAACCTGCTGCTCCTTTGATGCTGTGAAAAGCTCTAAAGACACTTTCAATGACTTCGTGAGGAGCTTTACCTTCTTCAAGTGTAAGGATCTCAGACTCGATATTATCCAGATGATCATTTGATTCTGAGATGAACTCATTATAAATCAACTGATCTTCCTGACTATTGAGCATCAATACACCCATTGGAGGGGCCGTCTCATCATCTAAGGGAGGACCAATTGTTGGAGCCTCATCTTGTTCAATATAATTTGATATTTCAGATATTATTTCTTGAGGATTAGAGGATTCGGGTAATTGAATAATTCTATCCAAACACTTAACAATAATTGGAAGAGAATTTTCCGAGGTATCATCTCCGAGCATGATATTTTCGACTAAACTTTTATATTGTTCAGTAACGACTGCTGCAGGTGCACACTCTTGAGTAAATAAATCTGTAGCATTTTCAAAAAAATCTTGAATCTCTGCAAGCTTAGGTAAATCTGAAACAGTAACTGCAGAGTAGTCTGGAAGTAAAGCGATCAACTCTACCAACTTTGCAACTACCTGATTACTGAAAGTATTATTATCTACAAAACCCATTTTATATTAAATGCCCCTAAATATAGTACTATATTATTTGTATTGCTTTAATAAGTTCCTCTGTATCTTGACAAGAAGTAATACTATTTCTAATCTGTTCAGAACTGAAACGAATACTAATCTTAGATAAATATTGTAAATACAGTGTTTCTGCACCTTGAGGCATTCCAACAACGATTATAATATTCACTTTAACCCCATCCATACTTCCATATTCAATCGGATTCTTTAAGACAGATAGACCGGCCACTGGCTCACGAATATTACTGTTTTTAACATGAGGCACACCTATTCCAAGCCCAATACCTGTGGGTAGAAGTGACTCCCTATTCAGGATATCTACACAGAAATTATCAAAGTTTATGATATCATTACAATCCCTGAACATCTCCAGCGATTGCAATATTGCATTGTTCTTGGTCTCTGCCTCAACTATTTGTACCCTTTTAGGAGACAGGTATGAGCTAACTTTTATCATTGATTGTCTTTATTTTTTACCTTATGTTCTAAAAAATTGCAACTTAAATTTAATATTTTTATCGTATATACCGGAAACCGAATCATAGTAAATCTTCTTCTGGTTATAGCAAAAATTGAGAAAATTGCAACACTTATATCATTGCTAAAGACTATCTTAATATTTTAAATTCACATCTCTTGCATTTTACTAGCTATAGAATAAAATTATATGATAATTATAATTTAATGTCATTAGAAATATAGTTTTATAACAACCAACCTTTTAAATTAAGGACAAACCATGAATAAACCAATATTAAATGTTCTCAAAGAGCTTCTCGCACAACCGACTCCATCTGGATACGAAAAGCCTGGGCAGCTTGTTCTAGAGAAGTATATGAAAAAAAATGGCGCTACAACATCATTTGATGTTCATGGTAATCTACATGGTGTTCTCAACCCAAAAGCAAAGACAAAAGTCATGCTTGCAGGCCACTGTGATGAAATTGGTCTAATGATTATGTACATCGATGAGAAGGGCTTTATCTACTTCAGCGCCGTAGGTGGAGTAAACGTTCCGCTTCTTCAGGGAGAAAAGGTTATTATTCACAGTGACAAGGGTGATATACCCGGTGTCATTGGTGTCAAGCCGATTCATTTAATGACTCCAAAAGAAAGAGAATCAGGTCAAGGAAAGATTGACTCTCTCTGGATAGATATTGGAGCGAAAGATAAAGATGATGCATTAAAATATGTTGCCCTTGGAGATGTTGCTACAATTGATAAAAACTGGACAGAACTCAAGAATGGTCTAGTTACCTGTAGAGGGTTTGATGATAGAATTGGTGCGTTTATTATCTCTGATGTCCTAAGACACCTCAAAGGGAAGAAGCTCAATGTTGCTGTTCATGCGGTAAGTACCGTACAAGAAGAGATTGGGTTACGTGGAGCAAAGACAGCATCAGATTTTATAAAGCCTGATATTGGTATTGCTGTTGATGTTGGTTTTGCAACAGATGCGCCAAATATGAACCCTAAAATGGTAGGAGAGGCAAATTGTGGAGACGGTCCAATACTGCATAGAGGTCCAAACTTCAACCATATCCTTCATAAAAGACTTAATACTGTTGCAAATAAAGCAAAAATAAAAGTTCAGGAACAACCAATTCCACGAGGTAGTGGAACAGATGCTAATGCAATGCAACTAAGTGCTAGCCACTGTGCGGCCGCTCTTATAAGTATCCCTAATAGATATATGCACTCTCCAGTTGAAGTTGTGCACCTTAAAGATGTAGAGAATTGTTCAAAACTTATCGCGGAGTTAATTCTAAGCCTAAAATCCAAAGAGGACCTTGTAGTATGATAAATACTCAAAATAGTATAAATAACTCAGATGATTTAAATAATATTTCCGATACGGGCAAAGTTGAGTCGACTGTGGGTGTTTCACCCGAAATACATGCAAAAACTCTTAAAAGAATTGATATGATGTTTGAACCACATATCGACAATACACTTATGCTAGATTTAAGATCAGCACTTGTCAAGCTTGCCGATGAAGGACTACTTTGTGAATAACCTACAAGATAGAATAGAAAGCATTACTGAAATTCTGACTCTTCCTGACATCGTCTTGAAGATCAATAACCTTATTGCAAACCCTGATACTTCTGCGTCTGATATTTCAAATATTATTAGTACCGATCTAGCGCTATCAACAAAGATGCTAAAACTTGTAAATTCCCCTTTTTACGGTTTTTCTAAACAAATTACAAGTATCAACTATGCGATTGTAATACTTGGATTTAATGCTGTTCGCAACCTCGCGATGACTGTATTTGTTATGGATTTAAAGAACACTGACAACGGAAATTTTGATACTAAAAAATTCTGGGAATTCTCTATTAATTGTGGAGTAGTCTCCAATTTCTTAGCCTCTGCTGCGAAACTTGAGGTGAAGGATGACGCATTTCTAGCTGGGCTCGTTCACGATATTGGTATAATAATTCTTAACCAATACTTTCAAGAAGAATTCAATATGATCTTCAATTATGCAACTGAAAATAATTGTACACTTCTTGATGCAGAGAAAAAGTTACTCGATTTCACTCACATAGATGTAGGTAGACTTATACTTGAGAGTTGGAATCTACCAGAAAGGATTATTAATGTATGTAAGTTCTTCACTAACCCTAGTGAGACATCTGAGGTGCTTCCTTCATTAGTTCATTTTTCAGATATTATTTGCCGAGGACTAGCACTTGGTAATCCGGCAGATAATTGTATTCCTGCACTTGATCAATATGCAATAGAGAAGATAGGTGTTGATTCATCAGCATTCTATCCTATTCTAGCGCAAGTTTTAGAAAAGACCTCATCTACCAAGGATCTACTTTTTTAACACGAAGGGATAAACAGCATGGAATCAGTAGCAATTCAAGATAGGGAAAAATATTTTGAGTGGGAGTGGTTCAGACGTTCTGACTGGAGCAACCAACCAGCATCTGCTCGAGAACTATTTCTATCAGCATGTGTTGCACGAATACTTAGTGAGTCTAGTGCAAATAACTGTCTAGACTATTTATCTGGTTTTGGTAGGATTACCCGCGAGCTGACAAGTCTTAATGCAAATATGATTGGATATGATATATCGAGAACAGCGATTACCGGTGCAAAGCTTATTTCTTCTTCAGAAGGACTCAATATTCCGTTTTTTCAAGGGTATGAGTCTACTATACTTGCCCAGACGCTACCTCACCAAATGTCTTCAGTATTCAGTTCTTCGATACTATTAGAACCTAATTGGCATGAATTACGAAAACAATTCGTGGATATCTATGATATTATAACTCCAGGAGGTTTCTTTGTATTTGTTGGAGCTGGAGATCATAAGCCATATGGTAGTGATTTGATTGAAGAGTACGACAAGCGAGATAGTGAGTCTATAGAGTGGAGTTTTAGAGATGGAAAAACCCTATGCACCAAATTGTTCATAAAGTCTAATACTGAACAAGATTTTAGAGATTATAAAGAGCTCTTTATTATTAATGATGGTATAGAAGCAAGAATGGATAGAATAGATAAACGAATACCAGGATACTGGAATAATCATAATATTCGTGATCTAACTCTTGAGGTAGGGTTCTGTCACTTCGAAACACGTTACTTCAAAGAAGACGGCTTGGAAGTGATCTTCAATATAGCCTACAAAGATGGTAGGCTCTCTACCGAAGATAAAGCTTACGAAGAAGAAGAAGCTTACTACGACTTTTAAAAGAATACCTAAGGATAATTAATGAAATTTGTTGACGAAACACAAATAGAAGTAATCTCTGGTTGCGGCGGAAATGGTACAGTATCGTTCAAGCGTGAACGAAATCTTGCCTATGGTGGACCAGATGGTGGTGACGGAGGTGATGGTGGTAGCATTATTCTCAAAGCCTCAAGAAATTGTGACACCCTACTCCCCCTTGCTAAAGGGCAGAAATATGTTGCAAAGAATGGTCTACCTGGTAAAGGGAAAATAGGCAGTGGGAAAACTGCTGAAGATGTAATAATACAAGTTCCTATAGGTACAGAAATATCTGAAAACGGTGTAATCGTTGCAGATCTAACTGAAGATGATCAGGAATACTTAGCTGTACGTGGCGGAAAAGGTGGCAGAGGAAATAGAAGTTATGTTTCATCAGTCAATCAAGCGCCTAGAGAGTTCACTTATGGTGAAGAGAATGAGACCAAAAAGCTACATCTTGAGTTAAAACTCATTGCTGATGTGGGACTCGCAGGATTTCCTAACGCAGGAAAGAGCACCCTGCTGTCAAGACTATCAGCAGCAAAACCAAAGATTGCAGACTATCCATTTACAACAATGCAGCCTCAACTTGGTATTGTAAGTAATGGTTATGATCATGAATTAGTAATGGCAGATATACCTGGTCTTATCGAAGGGGCGTCCGAAGGACACGGTATGGGACATGAATTTCTAAAGCATATTGAAAGGTGCCGATTTATTGTCCATCTTGTCAATATGTGCCCGATTGATGGGACATACCCACTGGACAACTATTATGCCATCAACAAGGAGCTCAATAGTTTCAGCAAAAAGCTATCAAACAAACCTCAGCTAGTAGTAGGCAATAAGCTAGACCTCACAGGCGCTGATGATGCACTAGAATGGGTTGCCGAAGAAACCGGAGTAGATGTAATCGGTATCAGTGCAATTACAGGCCAAGGTCTGCCAGAACTCCGCATTGCACTATTTGATATGATGCGTAAACACCCACGAGTAGAAGACTAATTACAAATAATCTAACAAAAGGATAAATCATGTATATTGTATCAGTTATTTATAAAACAGGTCTTGATAAGGTTGATAATTGCCTTAAAGAGCACATTGACTATCTACAAAAGTATACGGATCTTGGAATATTCATTCTCGCAGGCCGAAAAGTCCCAAGATCTGGTGGGATAATACTTGTTAATACTGATAGTAGGGAGAGCTTAGATACTATTATTTCTGAAGATCCCTTCAGCATTAATGATGTCGCAAACTTTGAAGTCGTAGAATTTATTCCATCAATAATATCGAAAGAGTTGGAACACCTCAAAAAAGACTAACCAACCTACCACTAAATTCGGGTGTAATTCCATGACAATGGTTTGTCATTGTCATACGGCATATATCCATGGAAGGCTCTTTCATCACCATCAAATACAAGCGGAATGAAGTGTTTATCGCCTTCCCACATTGGGAGTTCAGGAATCTTGTCAATATCTATCCAACTCAAGTCTCCTTCTTCATTACTACTGAATGGAATCCCAGAGTATTCAGTAATAAGGAAGATAAAGCCCATCCAGTCCTCACCCTTCGGACCAAATCCTGTCCAATTGATAGTCCCTCTAAGAGTCATATGAAGAACTTCTATTCCAGCTTCCTCCATAATTTCACGTTCCATGCAGCTCGCAACATCTTCATTAGCTTCCATATGACCTCCAAGTCCATTATACTTCCCCAATTGGTCATCATCTTCTCTAGCATTTCGGTGTACCATGAGAACCTTCTTGCCGCATTCTGAAAGAATAAAGCCAAGAGTCCCTACAATAGGACAATATTTATTTGAAGCCATAATCAACCTTCCCAGTCAAATGCTATTTACTGACATTATACAAAAAAAATCGCTCATACCAAGAAGTAGTATAAGCGATTGATATACTATAAATTGCTCTGACTATTTGAATAACTCCAGATACTCTCCATATCCCTCTTTCTCCAAATCGCCTTTTTCTACAAATCTTAGACTAGCAGAATTTATGCAGTACCTTAGTCCGGTGGGCTCTGGACCATCATTAAAGACATGACCAAGGTGAGAATCAGCAAACTTTGACCTAACCTCAGTCCTAGTAGAGAAGAGTGTATTATCTTGCTTTTCTACTATATTACTACCGTTAATCGGTCTTACAAATGAAGGCCATCCCGTACCAGATTTGAACTTGTCTGTCGATGAAAATAACGGCTCTCCTGATACAATATCAACATAAATACCTTCCTTCTTATTGTTCCAATACTCATTCTCAAATGGACTCTCAGTACCACTCTCCCTTACAACTTTGTATTGCAACGGAGTAAGAATCTTTTTTGCTTCACTATCAGATAGTCGACTGTACTTACTTCCAAATTTTAAGGCCACAACATCTGCCTCATCGCCCCAGACATCCTCAACAAAATCATCACGTCCTGATCTAAATCTATAGTAGTTGTATCGGATTGGATTGTTCTTGTAATAATCTTGGTGATAATCTTCTGCATTATAAAAGTTTTTAAAATTTAGAATTGGGGTGACTACAGGTTTATTATACCTATTTGAATCAATCAATCGCTGCTTTGATAGTTCTGCAATCTCTCTTTGCTTCTCATCATGAACAAATATTGCTGAAGTGTATTGAAAACCTCTATCACCAAAAGACCCACCAGCATCTGTTGGGTCAAAATGCTTCCAAAATACATCTAGAATTTGATCATAACTTACTATATCTGGATCAAAGAATACCTGAACAGACTCCCTGTGTCCTGTAGTGCCACTAGAAACCTCTTCATATGTTGGATTGACAACATCACCACCAGAGTAGCCAGACACTACTTTTGCCACGCCATTAATCTTTTCAAGATCAGACTCTACACACCAGAAACATCCACCAGCGAGGGTTGCCACTTCATAATCATTCATACTATTCTTATCCATAGCTACACCAACCTTACTAGTGCCAAATACAAGAGCACCGCTTATAACAATCAAAACTACTAATATTATAGTTATTCTATATATAGTCATATCAATACCTCCAATGATATAGTCAACAGTAGTCATACGTTAAAATACTTATATAACAAGAACTTCTACTAATTAATGTTCAATTTAAGGTATTTATCATGTGCAAAATATTATAATTACTTTAAAATTAATAATTTACAGGATAAACATTCAAAGGATTTATATATATAATCCAAACTTTACAATTATTACACAATCTATGTAAACCACAACTTGTATTGAGGTTATAAAACCGTATAATAATACACTCTAATTATAATTATTAACCCATTGAATTAAGGATATCTAAAAATGGCTGAGACCAAATTTGATTTTATAAGTACCGAAAAGAAGTGGCAGAAGAAGTGGGAAGAGATGGGACTCTTCAAAGCTGGCTTCAATGCAGGCAAAGAGAAATCATATGTGTTGAGTATGTACCCATATCCTAGTGGTGTCTTACACATGGGGCACGTGATAAACTATACTATCAGTGATGTTATTGTCAGGTACAAACTACTTCAAGGCTACGATGTTATTTCACCAATGGGTTGGGATTCATTCGGACTACCAGCTGAAAACGCCGCTATCAGGACTGGTCAACACCCACACGACTTTACCGAGAAGAATATTGCAAGAATGACCGAACAGATGAACCGTGCTGGATGGGGATTCGACTGGGATAGAGAGATAGCAACAAGTCATGTAGACTACTACAAGTGGAATCAGTGGTTCTTCCTAAAGTTTATGGAAAAAGGACTTGCTGAGAAGAAGACTGCCCCAGTAAATTGGTGTGATTCATGCCAGACAGTTCTTGCCAATGAGCAGGTCAAAGATGACGAATGTGAACGTTGCGGCTCTAGTGTAATTCAAAAGGATATGTCCCAGTGGTTTCTAAAGATGAGCAAGTACTCGCAACGCCTACTCGATGGACACAAAGAGCTAAAAGGTAAATGGCCAGAATCCGTAATCTCTATGCAGGAAGAGTGGATTGGTAGGAGCGAAGGTGCTAGGGTTGACTTCAAAGTCAAAGAGACTGGTGATGAAGTACCTGTCTTTACAACTCGCCCTGATACACTATTTGGTGTGACCTTTATGTCTCTTGCGCCTGAGCACCCACTTATTGAAAAGCTTGTTGCTGGTACTGAGCAAGAAGAAGAGGTTATGAAGGCTGTACGTGAAATGAGAGCTGTCGGAACCTCTTCTGAGAAAGAACTAGCTGACAGAGAGAAGATTGGTGTAAACACAGGCTTCCACGTAGTAAATCCAGTAAATGGTGAGGATGTTGAGCTATGGGTTGCAAATTTTGCACTCATGAGCTATGGGACAGGTGCTGTAATGGCTGTTCCAGCTCACGACCAAAGAGATTTTGAATTTGCCACTAAGTATGGAATCGATATCAAGGTTATTATTAACCCTTCAGAATCTGAGACGCTAGACCCAGCCACAATGGAAGAAGCCTACACAGCTCCAGGTGTACTTGTAAATTCTGGTGACTTCTCAGGTAGAATAAATACAGAAGCTATGTCAGACATTATTGCTTGGCTTGCTGATAATAAATTCGGCGAAGGTACAATTAACTACCGCCTTCGTGATTGGCTTATTTCACGCCAGCGTTACTGGGGAACGCCTATCCCAGTGATTTACTGCGATAGTTGTGGTACAGTGCCAGTACCAGAGAAGGATCTTCCTGTTGTATTACCTAAGGATGTAGTTTTTGCAGGTGACGGCAATCCACTTGAGACCAGTGAAAGCTTTGTAAACTGTACGTGTCCAAAGTGTTCTGCTCCGGCAAGACGTGAAACAGACACTATGGATACTTTTGTGGATTCATCATGGTATTTCCTACGCTTTTGCGATCCAAAGAATAGTGACGCACCTTTTTCACCTGAAAACATAAAAAAGTGGATGTCGGTTGATCAATATATAGGTGGTATCGAACATGCAACAATGCACCTCATATATGCTCGATTTTTCACCATGGTTCTCCATGACCTCGGACTTATTGATTTCACAGAACCATTTAGCAGACTCTTCTGTCAAGGAATGGTCTGCAAGACTGCATACAGGTGTGACAACTGCAAATGGTTACCGGAAAGTGAGGTAGAGTTCACTACTGATGCAGATAAGAGCAAGACCCAGGGAATTGTCGGTAAGTGCAAAAAGTGTGGTAAAGAGGGCGTTACCGCAGAAATGACCAAGATTTCAAAGACAAAGCTCAACGTTGTTGATCCTGATATTATGTTTGACAGAGTCGGAACAGATGCAGTACGTCTTTACATGCTATCAGACTCACCACCTGATCGTATGCAGATATGGAGTGAGGCTGGTCTAAATGGAGCGTGGCGTACAATCAGTCGACTACACTTGACTGTAATGGAGTGGTGTGACGAATCAGCTGGAACCCTTGCCCCAGTTGGCTCAGCAAGAGCAAAAAACATTGATAAGGACAATCTTGACATTATTCGCAAGACACACCAGTGTATTGAAGCAGTGACCAACTCTATTGATGGTGGTTTCCACTTCAACACAGCTATTGCAAGATGTAATGAGCTTATCAACCTCTTTAGAAATCGCATGTCAAGCGGTACAACTATTGATGGTACCATAGCTCGTGAAGTGCTTGAAACAGTTCTTAGAATATTCTCACCTATCACCCCTCACCTTTGTGAAGAAATGTGGGAAGAACTTGGTCATACTGAAAGTATTTTCAAATCTGGATGGCCTAAAGCTGATAAGGAACTATGCAATGAGGATAGTATAGAAATTCCTGTGCAGGTAAACGGCAAGCTCAAAAGCAAACTTAATGTAAGCGTAATCACTGATAAAGACGAGCTTGAAAAAGCTGCACTTGCAGATAAGAAGGTTGCTACATTTATAGAAGGTAAAGATATAGTAAAGATTATTGTGGTTCCAAAACGTATGGTCAATATTGTAGTCAAAGGATAATTATGAATTCATTCGATGGTACCGAGAACAATGCGTCCTCAAATAATGAGCACGGATTCAATGGTAAGCAGAGTAATTTCCAAAATAACCAGAATTATAACCAACCACAGAATAGTATTCCCCCTGTTAGACCAATTCAAATCAACAAGGGCAATAATGGTTGCCTTATGGCAGTAATCTTCACCCTAGGATTCTTTGCAATTTTTGTCTTTGGTGGAGTATACTTGCTGAGTAGTGGTGCAGAAGTTGTAAGTAAGGTTTTTGATGAGGCCTCAAGTTCGATGACAATCTCCTCAAAGGAGAATATGTTCAATGAAGAGATTCTTATTAGTGGTGATTCTTCACAACGTATTGTTGTTATACCAGTTACTGGCGCAATCTTCGGTTGGGGAAATGCGACATATGGAGCAGGTACAGTATACAAAGTATCTAGCTTATTAGACCGTGCAGCAAATGATGACACTGTAAAAGCTGTTATACTACAAATAGACTCCCCTGGTGGTGGACTGAGTGCTAGTGATATAATTTACCACGAGCTATTAAAACTCAAGAAAAAGAATAAGAAGGTAGTAGTATATGTTGGACAGCTATGCGCAAGTGGAGGATATTATATCGCAGCACCTGCAGATTATATTGTTGCTGGACCAACGTCACTTGTCGGTTCATTCGGTGTTATTATGCAACATGTAGAGGTTACAGGTTTACTTGAAAAAATTGGCGTAGTCGTTGACCCTATAAAGAGTACCAATAGTAAAGATATTGGCTCACCTTTCAAAAAATTGTCTGAGAAAGACAGAGAGTACTTCGATCATATATTATCAACATACCATAATAGATTTATAGATATCATTACAAAAGGAAGAAAACTTGATAGAAATAAAGTTGCTAGCCTCGCAGATGGCAAGGTCTATCTAGCTACCGAAGCACTTGATTATGGTTTAATTGACGAGATTGGATACTTTGATGCCAGCCTTGACCAAGCAAAAAAATACTGTACTGTTGATTATCCCGAGATTTTTTCTTATAAACACCAGATGTCTCTTATAGATCTTTTAAATGCAGAGAGTAAGTCAAGTCTTCCAAGTAGTATCAATGAATTTCTAAATGAGAACTCTGGAACTGACATCAGTTTGATATATAGAGGCTTCAAGAACAACAAGTAAGATCAACCACATTATATTATAAAGGCTATGAGTAGAATTACTCATAGCCTTTATAATATAATGTAAAAAAAACTATCTCTTTAGATAACCAAGTTCGATTGAAAGCGGAATATTGTTTCCAAACTCATCCTCTCCATAGCCATTGTTTGCAAGAATTGCTAGATCATGTAGCACCCTTACATCGCCATTAAAGGTAATACTGAGTTCACTTTCAATATCTAGCTTACCCATAGCAAGCAAACGAGTAATCTCAGTTAGAACAAGCTGAGAGAATAGCTCTTCATCTAGCTCAATCGGATTGAACTCTCTAATAGGTAGAGGGTTTTCATAAATCACAATCTTCTGCTCATAGGCAAGTTGATGAACAACGGCCTTCACCGCCTCAGTCAGTGAGCTATCATCATCAGGCGCGGAAAGATGCATTTCAGCCACATGAGCAGCAAGTCTCCTACGCTTTACGGCATTGATATACTCATTTGCTCTAAATAAATCCAAAGGAGCTGACGCATCATACTCTTCACCTTCAAGCATCATGGTTATTTCACTACCATAATGCAAACAAATTTTAGCTACGAGAGTTGATGGTCTGACATGGAATCCTCTATACTTTGGAACAGGTACGGTAACAGATCCCTTCTCAGCATACTTACCCAACATCTTCTGACATAGGTGAACAGCATTTGTGAGGTACTCACTAGAAAAACTCAAAAAATACTCTACTAAAACAATAATTAACTCATCAGGATCAACAAGAGGATGGTTGAAGTTTTCAGACTGGCGGATACATAAGTGTCGTTCGAAGTAGTGACAATACTGAGTAGAAAGTTCGAGAAGATGATAAATAAGAGAAGCATGTCCCCTTAGATATGCAAGGCTCTCATCTTCTGTCTCAGTATTAGTATTTGAAATATAAGTATCGTACATAGATTGCAAACTATGAAATTTATGTTCCAACACCCTTATCATCTCTTCACTGAGTGGAGAAGGAATAAAGGTATAATATGACTCACGATTGGCGTTTCTAATTGTATGGAGAGGTTCTGCTTCTGCTGCAAGGTTAAGGAATGTTGTGGAGAGTCGAGCAATAGTCTCTTCTGAGGAACCAATTTTCTGGGTTATTTTATCCTGCGGAAGCCGAGAACTTGGTAATACTTCATCATATGAATAATCAGTCGGTGTCTTCTCAGGAAAGGTTAGTCCTAGCTCTGTAGCTTCCCTTACCACCTCACTTGCAAAATTATATATAACCGAGTTATTAAATATTATTGTACCTTGTGTGGCTTGTTTGAGTTTTTCTATATCAGAATATAACTTATAAATATCTAAAGAATGTTGTATATGTAGCAAACCATATCCAACAGTCGCAAACAATTTCCCCGCAGCCATAAGGTGTCGCATATAGTACCACTTTTTATTATTTCTTGCTCCACATGCATCTAAAAACTCTACAAGTTGTGTACAGTGTGAAAGCACTTCACCCAGCAGTGGTCTGGTGATACATATTTTCTCATGATCAGAATTATTAATATAAAGACAAACCCCTAAGCACCTTGAGAGCTTTTTATCTGCAATAGAAAGAAAATCAGCGTAAGAGATTGATTCTTGTTGATTAGATTCAGAATTCATCAGTAAACCTTTTTTAAGCAATTGGAGTAGTATATTTTACTATTATTACAGATTATTAAAAGCTTTTTTTTATATTTTAAGTAGAAAACCAATTGGATAATTATTTCACGATAGCATCTTATATTTAAGTAAGAGAATCATTCATATTACTAAAATTTTATTAGATATAATTCTGCCTATTAATTTTAAGTATTCTCAAAATATACTTTAATTTTAATCCTCCGACACACTAAGGCATATCGGAGGATTAAAATTTTTTAAATGATGTTAGCCCAATACAATCTTACTTACAATAAGAGTAGGATTTACCAAATTTTCTGACTTAACATTCAGAGTAAGATTATCACAACGCACTACTACACCAACGCCTTTGCAAGAGAATAAATACTCTTAACACCAAAGCCCTTCGCACCCTTTCCAAGGTGTTCGTGCGCATCTGTCTTTATACCAGGTCCCGCAATATCAATATGAGCCCAACGAACATCCTTTCCTACAAATTTCTTGAGAAATAGTGCTGCTGTAATAGAGCCGCCATACTTACCGCCCATATTGCTTGTATCAGCAACGTCAGAAGATAGTTGCTTGGCATAAGGTAGGTGTAATGGCATCTCCCACATATACTCTCCTGTATCTTCAGATGCTTCAAGGATCAGCCCGCTAAGAATACTGTCATTTGAGTAAAGTCCTGCAATATCCTCACCAAGACCGACCAGACATGCACCCGTTAGAGTTGCAGAATCTATCACATAGTCTGCCTTCTTCTCAGATGCTAGCGCAAGCGCATCAGCAAGTATAAGCCTACCCTCCGCATCAGTATTGCCCACTTCCACAGTAACTCCGTTACGCATCTTAATTATATCCTCAGTATGAAAAGCACTTACCGATATATCATTCTCAACGATTGGTGTAATTACTGTTACTTTGATCGGGAGCTTTGCTTGAGCAATTGCACATGCAGCAGAGAACATCATTGCAGCACCGCCCATATCCATCTTCATGCCAATTTGTGAACCACCAGGTTTTAGGCAATATCCACCAGTATCAAAGGTCACACCCTTACCAACTAAAACAATATGCTTCTTAGCCTTTGCTGGAGAGTATTCACCAATTACCATACATGGTCTACTCTTAGCACCGCTACCTACAGCAAGTACTCCGCCACATCGTTCTTTTACAAGACGTGTTTCGTTCCAAAGAGTCATCTTCATACCAACAGTTCTCCCTTTCTGCATGAAGAGCTTTGACAGAGTCTCAGGATGGATAACATTCGCTGGCTCATTAAGTATATCACGAGCAAAGTTTACCCATGAGTAGAGCTTTTCTGTACAAGCTAGCTCTTTTTTGACAGCCGCAAGCTTATTGACTTGAATATAGAGAGAGGTTGTCGTCTTCTTGGAATCCTTCTTATACTTATCAAAAGAGTAAGAACCTAGAAGCGCCCCTTCCTGTACAGCAGTCACGACCTCTATTGGAGCAACGCCTAGCAAGACAACAAGTCTCTTGCTACCGGTATTCTTCAGACTCCCTAAAGCCTCCTTGACAGCAATTCTAACCTCAAGCATTACTGAGCTATCTTCTTTATCAAGCCTACAACTACTTATCGCAACATTCTTGACACCATTATAATCACCGAAACTTACAAGTTCCTTACCACCAGCTTCTTTGGGCGCGTTAGTACCAAGAAATTCCCCATCAAAGAGCGGAGTCTCCTTATCTGCAAATAAGAGTAAAACAGTATCTCCACTAAGAGGTTTATACGATGACTTAATTTCAATTTTCATAGTTGTTGTTCTCCAATATATTCAATTCAAAAGCACTACAATATCAGTTAAAGTATAATATATATTATGACATTTACAAGTCAAAGGTGGACATTTTAAGTCCACCTTTGTGTTTAATACTACAAATTATAAATAAGACGATATTTACGCCTTCCAACAAGCAACAGCTCTTCCTGACTTATCTACTACCAAATCAGGCTCTTCAATCCTACACTTGTCGAAACATTCAGAACAACGATCCTGAAAATTACATCCAACAGGGTGTTCGAAAATACTAGGCACACTACCTTCAATTGAGTGTAAACGCGTTCGTTTCCCAGTAAGATTTGGTACACTCTTCAGCAGTGCTATAGTATATGGATGCTTTGGAGAAGCAAACAACTCATCAGTCGTCGAATGTTCAACAATACGTCCTGCATACATAACACACACTTCTTGAGCAATCTCTGCAATTACTCCCAGATCATGAGTTATAAAGAGAATGCTGAGTCCATACTCCTCCTGTAGTCCACGTAAGAGATCAAGAATCTGAGCCTGAACAGTTACATCGAGTGCTGTTGTCGGTTCATCCGCTATAAGAAGCTTTGGTTTACATATTAGTGCCATAGCTATCATAACCCTCTGCTTCATACCGCCAGAAAGCTCATGGGGATACCTTTTTAGAATACCTCTAGCATCTGCAATACCGACATCCGTCAAAACCTTGATTGATTCCTCTACAGCTTCATTAACACCGATACTCGAATGCACAAGTAGAGCTTCAACAACTTGATTACCTACCGTATACACAGGATTAAGACTTGTCATCGGCTCTTGAAATATCATCGACATATCATTACCTCGTACCGATTCCATCTCTTGATCACAAAAAGAGAGAATATTGGTAGAATTTAGTACCACTCTACCTGAAATAGTAGATATTCTTGGATCAAGGAGTTGCATAAGAGCAAGGCTGGTAACACTCTTTCCACTACCAGACTCTCCTACAAGACCAAGGGTCGTGCCCTTAGGTATAGAAAAATCGATCCCCGTCACTGCTTCAGCTTTACGCCCAGTCACATCGAATGAAACAGAGAGGTTTTGTACTTCAAGAATATTATCCATAACGTCCTATCATTATTCCTAATTCAAAACTCTAGCAAGGAGTAACACCTTTTTTAAGAATAATATTAGCATACTTAGCAAGGTCACCAGTAATAATAACCACAAATGCTTCCTTGGCACGGTCATAAAAATCAAAGCGTTCCATTCTTACAATTTCTGGTGCATTTGGAGCATGTTTTTTGATAGGAACCATAAATCTCTCTTCAACCGTTGGGTCGAGTTTATCCCCGTTAGCAGGCAACATCATAGCAATTGGATCATCAACATATGAGTCAATTTCAAATAACGGGAGTATTCCATCTAGTAGATCATCAACTTTAAGTCCATCAGCTCTAATCACTGTAGGGTTGAATGCTTCAGCAGGAAAGTGAGCATCAGAAAGAACTAGTTCGTCTCCATGTCCCATTGACGAGAGAATCATTAATAACTCTGGACTGATTAGTGGTGAAATTCCTTTTAACATCATAATCTCCTATAATATAGCGTAATTTTATAGTATAACCGAATGAGTTATACATATTTTTTGATAATAAAATATAACTACAGGATGTCTCTCTTCTTGGCTCTAAGCTGGCCACAAGCCGCATCAATGTCCTGCCCTTTCTCTTCACGTAGTAAGACATTCATGCCATGAGACTCCAGAGTATTCTGAAAGGCTCTAATCTTATCTTTAGGAGGTGCGGTATAACCACATTCCTCTGTTGGGTTAAGTGGTATCAAGTTAATTTTACAGTCAATCCCTTTGAGTAATTCAACAAGCTCTCTCGCTTGCTTTTTGGAACTATTTACTTTGTCCATAAGACAATACTCAATTGTAATACTTCTGCTCGCTACCTTTGAAAATTCTTTCAAAGCCTTGATAAGATCTTGGAGCTTCCACTTAGCAGCAATAGGTATCAACTTCTCACGCAAAGACTGCTCAGGAGCATGAAGTGAGATTGCTAAACGGTAATTACATCCAAGTTCAATAAGTCTATATATACCAGAGATTATCCCTGCGGTAGAGATCGTGATCTTTCTTCCACCGATAAACATCCCCTCTTCATCATGGAGTATCCTACATGCTTTTAGGACATTATCAAGATTGAGTAATGGTTCACCCATACCCATAAATACAATGTTACTTATCCCCTTACCGTCAACCTCATGGCAGCGCTTATCAACAGCATATATCTGTTCGATAATCTCGGCTGTACTCAAGTTCCTATCAAACCCGCCCTGCCCCGTAGCACAAAAGACACAACCGACCGGACAACCACTCATACATGAAACACAAACAGTTCTGCGGTTTCCTTTAATGTCTCTGATCAATACACTCTCAATCATTGCAGAACTATAGCTAGAAGTGAACAACCATTTTTCTGTAAGTTTATCGTTGGATACTTGGTGCTCTGAAGTTGTCAAAGAACGAATTATAAAGTTCTCCTCCAGTTTTTCTTTGAGGCTTTTTGAGACATTTGTCATTTGAGAGTACTGATCTACTCGTTTCTGATGCAACCATTGCCAAATTTGCTTGGTCCGAAACTTCTTTTCACCTATAATCTCCATCTCTTCAGCAAGTTCACTAGAACTGAGATTTAAAATACTCTTCATCCTGACTCCAAAAGCAGCTAAAACAACAACACATATAAAGATGGCGGAGGTGCGAGGGAATCGAACCCACCCAGAATATTGTCTACCCTGCAACGGTGTTGAAGACCGAGCCGACCACCAGGCCGAATCCACCTCCATTTACAAACATCTTCATTCAAGTTATTATACATAAACCCAAATCTCCAAACAATAGAAATATCAATCTACAAGATTTAACACAACTTAAAACAACATATTGACATCCCAGTTTTCCCTCTTAAAATAAATATATATTACTTATTTTTATATCACACAACTAAGTGAAGGCAAGACATGTCATATATACTAAATGAACTAGAAAAAAACAATTTAACCCACAATACAACTGATATTGACACCATATTTCAAAGTATAACTGGTGAAGATGTTAAAAGAGAGCTTTCTCAACCAATAAAACCATACTCAATTGAAAGGGCAATAACCTTTCTTAGTCCTGCAGCTGAACAATATCTTGAAGAAATGGCAACTGCAGCATATCGTGTTACACGCCAGAGATTCGGCAATACTATGGCTTTATACGCTCCTCTTTATGTCAGTAATTACTGTTGCAATAAATGCACATACTGTGGTTTCAATACAACCCACAAGATAAAAAGAGTCCGTCTTTCTATAGAGGAAGCTATTTCAGAAGCCAAAGAGATCAAAAAAGACGGCTTTTCTGACCTCTTGTTAGTTAGTGGAGAAGATCCAGCAAAGATTTCAATTGAGTATCTATGTGAACTTGCGACTGCATTACGCGGAATATTCTCAACAATTTCTGTTGAAATTTTCCCAGTTGATGAAAAAAGCTACAAAGCACTCTTTGACGCTGGAGTTGATGGTGTAACACTCTACCAAGAGACGTATGATGCTAAAATATATCCAAATTTCCACCCATCGGGACCAAAGAGCCATTATGCAAACCGTCTCCAAGCACCAGAAGATGCTGCAAAAGCTGGCATGAGACAAGTTGGTATTGGTGCACTATTAGGACTCAACGATTGGAGGTATGAGTCTCTCTGTGTGGCAACACATGCTCAAGCTATTATTAAAAATTTCTGGCGAACAAAGGTCTCTGTCTCTTTCCCTCGCATGCGACCTGCTGAAGGGGTTACACCTGATTGGCTACATCCAGTAAGCGACAAAAATTTGACGCAAATAATATTAGCCCTAAGATTATGTTTTGCTGATATTGGCATGGCTCTTAGCACTCGTGAGACTAAAGAGTATAGAGACAGCCTTGTGCCATTAGGTATCACTAGAATGAGTGCAGGTAGCAAGACAAACCCTGGTGCTTATAGTAATGATGAAGAGATGGAAGGCACTGAACAATTTGTGATAGCTGATGAACGTAACGCAGAGGAAGTAGTAGCTATGCTAAAATCTAAAGGATATGACCCAGTCTGGAAAGACTGGGATCATACATATTTTGAGAAATGTGCTTGTACTGGCTCAAAGTAGTATCGAATAATACTACTCTATAACTGATACTTTCCAACCAGCATTTAGAACCTTTTGTGCCATTCTATCAGCATTTTCTGAATTGGAGAAAGCACCTACTTGTACAATATAATAGTCAGAATCTGGGGCGGTGACTTTTATAAGCGAGGTATCAATACCAGAGTCCTTTAAAGATGACATAACCATTACAGCCTCATCTTTAGATGAAAATTGGGTATCTATTCGGACTCTTTTTAGGTTGTTTACTAATGATGGGTTGGTTGGAGATCCAGAAACACTACCAAACCTGTCAGCGAATTCATCCAATACTGAGGTATTACCGCACTGAATTGCAGCTTTGCTTAGCATTTCATACGCCTCATCCTGCGGATAGGAGTCACCATATCCAGCCAGTAGTAACATTCTGTAGAGACTTATCGCACCTTGGCAGTCATCTGTTAGCAGACAGGCTTCTGCCTTGGCTGCTATCGCCTTCGCCTTAATCATTCTATTATCAGAATGTTCAATAACATTTGTGAATAGGGTTTTAGCATCATCATAATTTTTTAAATTTAGCCAGCACATTCCCTCATAATACATTGCTTCGTACTTAATATCAGAGTTCCAAGAAGTATGCTGAGCAAATATTTTAGCCGCCCCAATGTAGTTTCCGCTTACATATTCCTTCTGTCCCAATTCAAATGGAGTCACCTCAGCGCAACCGCCCAAAAAAAGTGGCAGAAGTAAGAACATAAAATATTTAATCATCTTCAGCAATCCTTTTTATTTCAGCAGGTAAAAAATCGTGTAAAGCCTTCTTCCACTCTGGCATAGGTGGAAGGGCAAAGAGAGACAATGCTCCATTCTCAAGCCTAGAATCTAAAGGTCTAGGTGCAGGTCTAGGAAATTCCGCTGTAGAACATGGAATAATATGCCTCTTTAAACCAGCAATTTTAAAGATCTCTTTCGCAAAATCATACCAAGTAGTTTCGCCGTGACAACTCATATGAAATAGCCCAGTTGCAAACTGCTCAATTATATTCTTAACTCCATAGGCAACAGCCAAGGCTGATGTTGGAGTACCCCTCTGATCGTTTACAACCTTTAATGGTTCAGCGCATTCATCACTGCCAAGCCTTAGCATTGTATGCACAAAGCTAGGTCCGCCCATTCCATATAGCCATGCAATCCTACATATCGCGAAGTCATTACAAAGTTCCCGAACAGCATCCTCGCCCAAGAGTTTGCTCTTACCGTAAACAGTCTTAGGTGAGACTCCATCTTTCTCAGTATATGGTCTTCCAAGATCTCCTGAAAAGACATAATCAGTAGAGATATAAATCAGTTTTGCACCACTCTTCTGCGAAGCTAGAGCAACATTACGAGTTCCTTCGTGATTGACCTTCATCGCTTGTTCTTTATTGCTTTCGCAGCTATCAACATCGGTCATAGCGGCAGCGTGTACAATTACTTCTGGAGAAAAACTCAAAATAAACTTCTCAGTATCTTCTCGTGAAGTAACATCAAACTCGTCTATATCTGCCCGACAAACATCCCAGCCAAGCTTTTCAAATTCCGAACACATAGTACGTCCAAGCATACCATTGCTACCAGTTATTAGTATCTTCATCAATTCTCTATCTAATGAGCTCTTAATATCTTGCTCTATGTTCAAGTAATAAATCAGCCAAAGTCAAAGCCATCATAGCCTCAGCAACAACAGCAATCCGAGGGCACAAACACGGATCATGCCTTCCTTTAACCTCTATAGTACACGCCTCTCCTTTGAGATTTATGGTATCTTGGGGGATACTGATAGATGGGGTAGGCTTTACTGCAATTCTCACCTTGATTGGTGCCGCAGTAGAAATACCACCCAGAATACCACCAGCGTTATTTCTCTCAGTCATACTCATATTTGCAGAGATAGGATCATTATACTCAGATCCTCTCATTCCAGCAGCAGTAAACCCCGCACCAATCTCTACACCCTTTACCCCTCCTATAGAGAACAACGCACCAGCTAGTCTTGCGTCAAGTTTGTCAAATACAGGCTCACCGATCCCAGCAGGAAGTCCTCGCACCTCAAGTTCAATGACTCCGCCTATAGAGTCCTCATCTGCACGAGCTTTATTAACCTCTTCTTCAGCTGCTACAAGTAGTGACTCATCACCAAATCGAAGAGGGTTACTTCGAGCAAATTCAAAATCAACCTTCTCTGACTTAATATTCCCCACCTGAACTACAGCAGAGTTGAATAGAACTCCTTGCCCAAGAATAAGCCGAGCAATCACTCCAGCTGCTACCCGTCCAGCAGTCTCTCGTCCTGATGAGCGACCACCACCTGGTTGCGGAGTTGTTCCATACTTCATAAAATATGCATAATCTGCATGCGACGGACGAAACTTCTCTAAAAGGTCACCATAATCTTTACTACGTTGATTCGTATTTCTAATCAACATCATAATTGGTGTTCCAAGTGTCTTTCCAGAAGCCACACCAGATATTATCTCAACTTTATCTGCCTCATTACGAGGAGAAACAAATTTTGAAGTACCTGGTCTCCTCTTATTCAACTCAATCTGAATAATCTCCTCATCAAGTGTCATGCCTGCTGGCACACTATCTACAACAACACCTACGCCACCGCCATGTGATTCACCGAATGTAGAGACCTTGAGAATATTACCATAAACACTACTCATTATTATACCTCTTCTCTATTTCATTGATTGCCCCAAGAATCTCTTCCGGGGTAACATCATCAACTATAACAGTCTGCCCACACTCCTTAAGTAGTATAAAAATAAGTTTTCCAGATCTTATCTTCTTATCATGCGACATAATTTCCATAGCGGCATCATAATCAGGAAAATCAGGCAAATCACCAGCTATAGCTCTAATAATGTCACACATACCTTCTGCAAACCTCTGCTTTAGCAAACCTCTAAGCATAGAGATATACAGAGCAACAATCATCCCAAGAGCAACAGACTTACCGTGTGAAAGCTTGTACTTATAAAATCCTTCTACAGCGTGTCCATATGTGTGTCCAAAATTAAGGATAGCTCTTTGACCATTCTCCCTAAAGTCATTTGAGACAACTGATGCTTTAGACTGGGCAGACAGCGCAGCTATGGATTTTAGCAATGGCAAATCACCATCCAAAAGTTCTTGATAATGATTTTCAATAAGAGCTGCAATCCGAGGGTTATGAATAAGTCCAGTTTTATAGGCCTCAACCAATCCGTCAGAAATACACTCCTTGCTCAAAGTAAAGAATGCCCCGGCATCCAGAACAACAAGGTCGGGTATTGTAAATGATCCTACAATGTTTTTTGACTTTCCAAGATTAACAGCCGCTTTGCCACCAACAGCAGCATCCACACAACCAAGCAATGTCGTACTAACCAACATGAAGTGCATACCGCGTTTATACGTTGCGGCAACAAATGCTCCAAGATCAGTAACAGTGCCGCCACCAAGAGCAAGCAAATAATCATCTCTGTTAAAATGGTTATCAAGCAGTAGATTGTATACCTTCTCAGCTACAGCAAGAGATTTTATCTCCTCACCTGGCTCAAACTCAATAACGAGCGCATTTGGCAGTAACTTTTGGTATTCTGGCATATAGATTGATGCTACATTTTTATCTGTAAGAATTGCGATCTTTCTGCCTTCGATAGCAGATTGCACAGCAACAAGCGGACTAAATGAGCAGACAACTGGACAATCAATCCCTTCCATACGCACTGAGAATTTATCCTCAGGATATACTTTATTAATAGAGGTTTCTATCACACTCTCAATACTTATTGTATCAGTGTTGACCTTGATGTCAGCTTCATTATAAAGAGCAGCACGTTTATTAAAAAGCTCCTCAATACCAGCTCTATCCTGCCACATTGGTCGAGACTTGATGCCTTCTTCACCGATACGCATGGCGCACTCATCAAGCGATGCTTCAAGATATAAAACAATACCGCTTGATTCCATAACACTTCGGTTAAGCTCACTTTCAACAATACCACCCCCAGTCGAGACGACAAGCATCTCTCTAGCAGATAGCTCCTTTAGAAGTAGTGTCTCTTCCTGCCTAAATGCTTCTTCACCATTTTTATCAAAGTACTCAGAGATACTACACCCTAGCCTCTGAACCAACAAAGCATCCATATCGATAAAACTTCTATTAAGCTTCTCAGCAATACCGATACCAACAGTACTCTTTCCACATCCCATAAAACCAGTTATATAAATATTTATAGACATACAGTAATCCAATCTTATATAAAAATATATGCATCAGGAATTCAC
Organism: Planctomycetota bacterium; assembly: GCA_965140405.1. Lineage (GTDB taxonomy): Bacteria > Planctomycetota > SZUA-567 > SZUA-567 > SZUA-567. The sequence continues at coordinate 2,162,915 of OZ223208.1, read as the reverse complement.
TCTAAATATAACGAGTAGGATCCTCAACCCCTGCATCTTTAAAACCTGCCATTCGCAGTGAACAGCTATCACACTCGCCACACGATAAACCTTCAGGAGAAGGGTTATAACATGAGTGGGTCAGAGAGTAGTCAACACCAAGCGCTACCCCTTTCTTGATAATGTCAGCTTTTGACAAGTTAATAATTGGTGTCTGAATATTAAACCCGTTACCCTCAACACCTGCTTTAGTACCAAGATTAGCTGTCTGCTCAAAGGACGTTATAAATTCTGGTCTACAATCAGGATAACCCGAATAGTCTACAGCATTGACCCCAAGAAAAATATCATTGCAACCATTAACTTCGGCAAATCCAAGAGCATAAGAGAGAAATATAATATTCCTAGCAGGCACATAAGTAACAGGTATTTTAGGTTCACCATTTCCTGTGTTACTGCTCGCTTTAGGCACATCAATATCGTCTGTTAATGCTGACCCACCAAAAGCCCTCAAATCAATCTCTACAATTTTGAAGAGTTTTCCCTTATTTGCAGCAAATACCTTTTTTGCAGCTTGAATCTCACAATCATGCCTCTGCCCGTACGAAAACGACAAGCAGTAACACTCATACCCTAAGTCTTTAGCAATAGCCAACACAGTAGCAGAATCCAAACCTCCTGACAATAATACAACAGCTTTTTTATTCATTATTTTATCCAAACTTCAAATCATATAATTTCAATTAACAAAAACACCCTAACTCTTCAAATCATAAACGAGTCTTACCGAGTTACGCTCATCGACATAGCTATATTCACAACTGTCGAATAATTTTTTTACTAGATCTATTCCAAGCCCACCAATCTCTATCTCATCAATGTCTTTTGAAAGGTCGGTCTTCTCAACACTATGAATATCAAAAGCACCCGCATTGTCTATAATTACTAACTCCAAACAGCTATCACTTATAACCAGCTCAACATCTATAATAATACTATCACTATCTACATTGTACTTGATTGTATTTGTAATCAACTCCTCAACAGCAACATTAAGCGCATAATTACCAGCTTTGGAAACGTTATTATCTTTAATAAATACATTAAATTCTGTAATAAATTTTTGATAAGCAGTGAGGTTATTTTTAAGCTGCCAAGAAAATTCTTTATTCATTTCAAAACAGCCTCAAGCATAAAAATATGAACAGTGCTACAGAAATATCAAACTTAAAAACAAAAATAAACACATTCCTCACAAAACACTTGATCAAAAAAATCATAGAACATCCAAAACCACTAACACTTACCAATAAACTCATCACAAACAAGGCTGAAACCACTCAGTTGAAAATAATCTCACCCTGAAAATTAAAGATCACAAAGCAAAGATTATAGCTCAGAAAGTGAGTCAACAATACCAATAACTTGATCAAGCCCAGACATGCGAAGCGCATTCTCGACGACCTCTTGCGGTTCAACAACTATAATCGATCCGCCTCTTTGGCTCAAGGACTTTGCTGCCATCATCAAAAGCCTCATACCAAGACTAGCAAGAAATGCCACTTCAGCCATATCAACAACTAGACAGCCGGTCGCTTCGGAGTAAATACCCTTAAACTCATCCTCTATCTCACCAACCCCTTGAAGATCTAACCTTCCCACAAGTTTTATTATTTCGGTGCCATCCGTACTTTGAATCTTTTTGATTTCCATACCATTCCTTAAAACTACATTACCCACAAGAACAAACATCTTCACAATTAGAATTTGCAACTACTTAATAGTAAGTTATGCAAACTCCATCTTTCTTCTCAATTCACGCAATTGCTTTTCAAGCTCCTGCCTTCTCTGCTCTTCCAACAAGAATTCAGACTTGTATTCCTCAAGATTCTCCTCAGACTTAGCTAGCTTTTCTTTGAGGAAGACCTTTGCAGCAGAACTCGCCTCATGAGTAAGCTCAAGCTCTTCCCTCATAGTAAGGAGATTCTTCAAGAGTTCTTGATTCCTAGCTCTCTCTTCTACCAATTCCTCCCTAGCTCCATCACGCTCTTTAACTAGAGTGTCAATCTCTTCTCTATAAGTCGCAACCTCCCTAGAATGTTCTGACTCTAGTTGATCTCTTTCAGTAATAATATTTGTACGGAGTTGCTTTTCCATACTTGTAAATGCTTCTCTTTCGACCCGAAGTTTCTCTTCTGCTTTGACTCGTGCAGATTTTTCCACAGCCAACAGGTCTTTTACTTCAGACAAGGCTACATCAACAGCTTCGTACTTCTCTTTTAAATATGCCTTACTCGCAGAACTTGCAGAGACCGACTCCTGCATTTGCTCAACGTCTTTTTTACATTTTTTAACTACAGCACGAAGTTCCGCCTCCTCAAGCTTTACCTCTTCAAGCTTGGCATCACTCCTATTCTTCTCATCAACAGCATCCTTCAAAATGCGTTTAATATTTTCATGATCCTCATAAAGTTCATCATATCTAGCGTTATTAGCCTTGACTACCTCTTGATGCTCAGCCTGTGTCTCACGCATACGCTTCTCAAGATCACCAAGCAGATTACGCATGTTGACAGTTTGCGCATTCAGCTTCTCATTCTTTCTCGACTCATCTTCAAATGCTTTAGAAGTCTTTTGAAGTGCCGCAGAAACCCGCTCAAACTCCTTCTCTACGCTCTTAATCTTGTCTTCATAACCTTCGCGAATTTCTGCAACTTCTATATCAAACCCTTCAGCTCTCCTACGTACGTCTTCAGCATCCTTAAGAAGCACATCCAACTGCCGTGAAAGATCATGCTTTTCACGCTCGGCCTGAGACAATGCATTCCTCATCTGAGAGCGTAGTTGATCAATCTGGTTGCTTGCGACCCTCTTCTCAACATTCATTAACTTTTCAGTGTCTTTGAGCTTCAAATTTATAAGCTCCAACTCCTTCTCAAGATTTCTATACTCTCCAAGAAGTTCAGAACGGTCCCTCTTATATTCAAATTTTGTTTTGTTGTACTTTCTAGTAAGTCTCTCATAGCGAACTTGTAACTCAGAGATATCATGTCTTGCCCCTAAGAGCTTACCCTGATACACATGTGCCTCTTCCTGATAACGTTGCTGATCCTGACTAAGTCGTTCCTCAGTCTGTGAGAAGTCATGTTCAATCCTTTGCCTCTTAGTCATCTCAGTCTCTAGTGAACTCTCAAGCTTGCCACACTTATCTGAGAATTCAGCAAGCCGCTCCTGAAGATCTTTTATAGTATCACGACCATCTCTTGCCTCTTTTTGTAATCCTTCAGCCCTTGACTTCTCTCTTTCTGCTGCAAGAGCAAGCTCTTTGGCTGAAGCTTTTTCTTTCAGAATCGCTTTTTCATACTTGCTAGTTATAACTGATATTTCATGCTCGAGAGTACGGCGTTCACTTTCTGCTTTTGAAATTTTTTCATTTGCGGCCTCAATCTCTTTAATAAGATCCTCTCGACGAAGCCTCTCTTCCTCTAATTGCTCTTCAAACTCGAGCTTTCCTCTACGCTCCTCTCCTGCTCTATGACGGTTCTGTTGATTTATCTGTAAAAGCTCATTCTCTTGCTTGAAGAACTTCTCTCTTTCAGCTTTCAACTTATCCTCAAGAAGGTTACACTTCTGCTCAAGGGTCTGTCTATTTAGATCAGACTCACTAATGCGTATAGCAAGGGCTTCATTTTCTTTCAAGAGCCCTGCCTCAGTTTTTTTTGAATTCTTTACTGCCAACTCAAACTTCTCTTTATATCTGTCTGCCTCACTCCCAGCTTCACGTAAGCGCAGCTTACCTATCTCAATCTGTTTGAGCAAGTCATCATAATCAATCTTTTTATTATCAATTGAAACGTTTTTATTTTCGTTATTATTTTTTGCCATTATTCCACCAGAATGATTATTAACGTTCATACAGTAAAGCCTTTATAATTATACTGAATATACTTTATTTTTCATCTATAATTTCATTTTTCTTACCTCGTTATGGCCAAATACACCTTAAATCAAGCTAATAAAACACGCTCAAGGTAAATTCAGCTAAAAGACCCCGACAGAGCGTAATTTTTATTTACTTTATTTTCATAAATTTACTATTAGTATATTTTAAAAAAGCTTAATTTTCCAATAAATTTAGGGATATTTTAATTTATTTTAAAATTAGGCATTGCACACAATCAATTATTTCCGTAAAATTCGCCCAATTGATTTTATCAACACTTTGTAATTGTTTTAGTTAATTTTAAAGATAGGAGCATCTTAATGGACAAACCACTAACAAAAAACGAACTTTTCTCAGCAATCTCAGAAGATACTGGTCTTACTAAAAAGCAGGTTTCAGAAGTATTTGATAGCCTAAACACAAATCTAAGCAAAAGCCTTTCAAGCAATGGTTGTGGCAAATTTGTATTACCAGGACTACTCAAGGTTGAAAAGAAAGAAGTTCCAGCTAAACCAGCTAAGAATGGTGTGCCAAACCCATTCAAGCCTGGAGAGACAATGGATATCCCTGCAAAGCCTGCATCAACGAAGGTTGTACTAAGAGCTCTAAAAGGCCTTAAAGAGATGATATAGCCTCCAAATTAGGCTTTTTTTGTATCTAAACGATGAGGACGTCTATGTCCTCATCGTTTTTTTATTAATTTTATGTTACCTTACATTCTTATTAGTTATTAACCTGTTGAAAGAAGTATAAATTCATGATAAAATTACGGAAATAATAACAATGGAAAATGTACTTAGTTATATGGCCGAACTCAAAGAAGTGGACGAAGACTACTATGAAGTTATAAAGGTCAAGGAGGGTGATAACTCTGCCTTTGATATATTGATGTTCAGGCATCAAGAGACAATAGCAAAGCAGATGAGGCGCTTTTCCACAAATCTTGATATTATTGAAGAACTGACACAGACAGTTTTTGTAAATGCATATAAGTCGATAGATAATTACGAACCCAGAGCTCCATTTCTACATTGGCTGCGCACTATTGCAAGTAGAGTAGGATATAATTACTGGAGAACAGAATTAAAGAAGCCTAAGACTGTCCAACTTGAAGATTGGGATCAAAGACCAGAAGATAACGTTAGTGAAAGAGCTCATGATCCTAGTGAAGTATTGAATATGGTGCTCAGCAAAATCCCATTAAAAGAGCGTCAAGTACTATGTATGATGTACCTAGATAAGATGTCTGTAAAAGAAGTAGCAGAGACAATGGAGTGGACAGTAGCTATGGTAAAAATGCGTAGCTACAGGTCTCGAAAAAAGCTCCGCAAGCTCTTGAATGACAAAGAATTAGGAGACATACTCAATGAATACCGATGAACTTAAAATGATTAATAATATTGACAAAGAGGCCTCTAAACATCCCACCAATATCAAGAATATTAGAGAGGGTGTATGGGCAAAAATTAATTGCGAAACAACTGTTATCGAGATAGACTCATTTAGATATTTGGCAGTCGCTTGTGCAGCAGCTGCGATAATTGCTCTCTTCTTTTCAACAGAAATTTTAACCAGTATACAGAATACTGCAGCTTGGGAAATCTCAGAACAAGCGATAAATGTATTCTAATTATAGGCAGGAATTAGCATGGATAATGAAGTAGTACCAAAAAAGAAAATTGTCAAGTATAAGCACCTCTTATTTGGTGTTATTATTTTTATTTCCGGTATGTTCCTTGGGCTTTCTTCCGGTATATATCTGTTGCACCATAACGCTGACTTCTTCCGTCCACCACCTCGCAAATTTAGTGAAAATGTAACAAACCAAATAGTAAAGGACTATCCTGTTCTTGCACCTAGAAAAGATGAATTAAATTCAATTATATATAATAAATTACAAGAATTTCATGAGCTCAATGAGGAAATATCGTATCGCATACTTCAATTACAGCATAATCTAGCTGAAGATGTTGCAAATTGCCTACCAACAAAGGAAGATAAAGATAGGTGGATGAATACATTCCCCGAATACTTCCCTGGTCACCAAAAAAGAATTCCTAGGGCTAGAAGATTTGAAGAGCGCCTTGAATGTGAGCCTGGTGAATGCAAAATTAAGAAATGGCATCTTAAAGATGAAGATATGGGGCATAATTATGGTATGGGAAGAAGACGCGATAGACATGATAACGATGAAGAGAACGAATGATCGTTCTCTTCATTTAAATGTAATAGTTATGAATTATAAAGCTTTTATTTCAAAAGAAAGCCTGTAATCTTTAGTCTCTCCAGGTTCAAGCTCTACAACTGCCCCCTTGGCCCTCTCAGTGGCTCTACCAGCTAGCTCACAGTTAGCTGGTTCGATTCCTAAAGCATGTGTACCGTCACCTGGCATATACCACTCTACCAATTCAGGCAAGTTTTTAGTATCCCAACACATCTCTAACTGTACTCCACAATGCCCAGCTCCAATTGGAAATTCTGGATTTGTAACCCTAGCAGTAGCGATTCCTTCTTCAGTTACCAGTTGACGATGATAGTAAACTTTTTCCACATAATCCTTGTCTGGTGCCTGCCAAGTCAGAGGTACCGGTCCTATTCCATTTACTCTTGGTTCATATGACTCTGAAGGCATCTCAATACTTGTCTTCTCAGCCAGCAGAGGGAAACCAAAATTACAGTGATAGACCAACATCAAAGGAGTACTACGGCGAGTTGTATTTTCAATTTTATCAAAAACTTCAATCTTATTTTGTCCCATAACAGCAGAAATAACCCTAGTCAAAGTGATATTATGACCAAACATAACTGTCTCACAAACACTACCACTTACCTCCAAATGGCATTCATCATCTACCCAGAATGTGCGAGTAGAGACACCTGTAGCAGGTATATTATGCGCTCTACCATGAAGTCCATATTCAACACCATCTTCTTCACAATTGAGACCGGCATTTGCAAAACCACACGTTGTTAATAAACCACTACTATACGAGTCAAGCCAACCAATCCCACGCTCATTATAGTGAGCAGGATGAACAACACCATTCACTCCACTCCAACTTAAAGCAGAGCCACAATATTCAGCATGCACAATATCCATGCACTTACTCGGTGACACCCAAAAAGATAACCCAGCACCAGTACCAACCTGTATAATCTCAGTGCCCTTCTCAAGACCTTCTTCAAGTGTAATTTTTTGAATACCGCCAATCTGGCTCAATCTACCAACCCTTGCAAGTAATTCACTCTTTGAGTATTCAGTACAACCAATCTTCATTTTATATCCTTTAAAATATATTAAACCTTTAAAACACCCTATAATACGGTAACAACGACCTCTCTCTCAGCTCTAGGTCCATCAAATTCACACAGAAAGATATTTTGCCAAGTAGAGAGTAACAACTTAGATTCACTAAACGGAATAACCTCTGAAGGGCCGACAAGTCCAGATTTCAAATGGCTATCACCATTACCATCCTGCTCATCATGCTCCCATATGCCTCTCGGAATAATCCTATTAAGTAAGGATATCGTATCATTCTGAACTGAGTTATCCCAATTCTCCTGAATCATTATTGCAGCAGTAGCTCCCCTAACATACACACTGACTATTCCTTCATCCTTCATAGATCGTGCAAGAGCTTGAGAGACATCATTTGTAATATCAACAAGCTCTTGCTTTGAATTTGTTTGTACCTTGAGAATAACTTGCATATCTAGCCTCATCTACTGGCAATAAAGTTAGTATATTCTTGCTGCATCTTTCTTAACAAGACAGGTGCATCAAGTCCATACGGACATCTACTTTTACAAGCACCACATTCGACACAATCATCAATTTTCTTCATCTTCTCTTGCCACTCCGGAGCAAGTAAAGGCTCTAAAGGCATACGCTTTAAGAGATATCCCGTCCTTGCTGCCCAAGGTATATCAATACCAGATGGGCACGGCAGACAGTACCCACACGCCCTGCAAAAGTTACCCGATAGCTCATTCTTGTCTGATAAAACTTGAGCAGAAATTTCTTCATCCATTATAGGTTCACTATCTTCATAATCCAAGAATTCCTCTAACTCGTGAAGGTGCTGAATTCCCCATATAGGTACTACATAGTCATATTGACTCATATAGACAAAAGCAGCTTTAGCATTTGTAATGAGACCACCTGACATCGCTTTCATAGCAATAACACCAATATCAAGTTTACGACACATTTTAGCAATGTCCCAGTCTTCATCACAGGATATCATTGACAACGGAAATTGAATAGTATCAAAAATACCAGAGCGAATTGCTTCAGTAGCGACATCTCTACTATGGTTGGTTAAGCCAGCAAAACGAATCATACCAGCTTTCTTTGCATAGTCTAATCCAGCAATAGGAGAATTAGGGTCGTCTTGATCAGGGAATACTTTTGGATTATGAAGCTGCATGATATCAACATAATCTGTTTTAAGCTCCCTGAGGCTCGCTTCAAGTTCTTTGAGCAGTTGATCTTTCGTCTCTGCCATACTCTTTGTAGCAAGCACAACCTTTTCACGCTTTCCGGAGAGAGCAACTCCAAGTTTTGACTCACTATCAGTATATAGTCTAGCTGTATCAAAAAAATTTACCCCTGCATCTAGAGCCGTATTAATTATTTTTGTGACCTCGGTTTGTTCAGTTCTTTGAATGGGCAAAGCACCAATAGATGTGCGAGACACCATCAAATCGGTTTTTCCGAGCCTAATATATTTCATATTTTCCTTTTGATATTTAAGGTAGATTTACATCTAGATTATACAACTAAAGAATAAGTAGTTCAAGTTAAGAAGAGTAATAAATTAAATGGATTGATATTAAAAATTAAGAAATTTGCCTAAATATGAGACAGAATATGTTAATATTACAGGCAGAAAAAAAAATAGTAAAAAAAAGAGATTTTAAGACTAGACATAAGTTCTAAATTAAGTATACTCTTTCACGTTGAAGTTACCAAGAAATTCAACAAGACACATTCCCTTGTAGCTCAGTTGGTAGAGCAATGGACTGTTAATCCATGTGTCGCTGGTTCGAGTCCAGCCGGGGGAGCCAAACTGAACAAGCGCCAATACTTTCATTGTAAAGTGTTGGCGTTTTTATGTTTAGGGTGGTTCGATGTGGGTGTTTTTTGTTGAATGTGATGCCGTCTGGGAACCAGAGGCGTTGGAGATCTAACTTTAATTCACGACTGGCTTTACACCACATTTTGCGTGGTTCGAGAACCATTTGGCTAAAGTACGCCATAGTCGCTGTTACATCCTTTACCTCGTACTGGGTGTCCTCTCTGTAACTCCTTAATTCGTTGATTTCTCTCTGCAATTCTTTGAATCTTATCTTGTAAATCTTCTCATCTATTGTCTGCGCAAGTACCAGCTCAAATAGACGCTTCTCCTTGGCTTCTAATTTCATTATAGCTCTCTGTCTGCCTTCTCTTTCTTCAGCTGCTCTCAAACCCATAGTTGCAAGCTCTGCTTCTATCGCCTTACAAATGTCTCTGTGGTACTCCTTATCAAACCTCATCCTGTCAAGTAGTGCCTCAAACTCTGCATTCATCTCGCTGAGTTTGATATTTTGCCCCTTACACTTGCCACACTTGAAGTATGGATACTTTCTGCCCTGCCTTCCAGTAGCGTAATAGGCAAGCATAGCTCCTCCGCAATGCTCACAATGTACCAAACGATCCAAGTAGAACTCTTCTTTTTCTACCTTACGTACCGACTTACTATTACTGTCTAGTCTATCCTGAACTGCCTTGTACAAGCTAAGTGAAATAATTGACTCCCAATTACCGTTATACTCACCTTCTACCATCCTTGTGCGCCCTCTTCCGGCATAGACTGGGTTTCTAAGCATTAATAGCAGTGATGAGGTTGCAATCTTTTTGCCGTGCTTGGTGCGGAGTCCTATCTTGTAAGCATACTCACCAAGTACTCTGGTATTCATTGCTCCAGCAAGGCACTCTTCGAAGACCATCTTTACTAATGGTGCTGTTACAGGGTCATGTGCTAGGGTTGGTATATTATTAGTTCCCCTGGTTACAACAAAACCAATAGGAGGACTCCACGCCCAGCCACCACGCTTTACTACCTCAAGCATACCGCTCTTACTCCTCTCTGCCCTCACCTCATTATCAAACTGGGCTTGAAGAGAGAGCATTCCCTCCATAAATCTGCCAGATGGACTGTCATCAAGTCTCTCACTGACTGAGACCAATCTGCAGCCAGCTTGAGTGAGTTCGTCACGGAGGTTGAAGTAGTCTTGTGAACGTCTGGCGAAACGGTCTACTTTGTGAACGACGAAGTAATCTATATCTCCTCGAGCTTTGACATAAGCAAGAGCTGCTTGGAGCTGCTTTCTATCTGCAGTCTTTGCTGACTCACCCTTCTCAAGAAAGGCCATTTCAACAATCACACCATTATCTTCACACCACTTACGGCATGCTTGTTCTTGAACTGATAATGAAGTACCATCGACCTGTTTTAGACTGCTGACTCTTGGATAGATTACTGCGTTCATTTGACTTGATCCTTATGATTTGAAGCGTGATGAATAGATATGATTTAGGCATAAAAATTGCCATTGTCAACTAAGCTGACAATGGCAATACTAAAGTCTGAAATCAAATTTTGCAAGAACTATTTTATAAAAAGAATGATCTTTTTTACTACAAATACCCCAACTGAACGGTAGTAAAACTCAAACATGACCCTTATCCCCATTGATTATAATCAGGTATAGATAAGTCATCTTTAATACGTTGTTCCTCAGCTGCACTAAGTTTAGCTTCTCTCACTTTTTGTTGCATTCTATCAATTGCCTCATTAGTATAATTACCATTAGAGTCAGGAGTTTCAGAAGCTAATATTTCCTCTTTAGAACGATATGGATCATTTGACATAGTATTCTCCAAAATAATATTACTACAAATAATTAGACAAAACCTCACATTATTTATTTAATATTTTATTACCAAATCAAAAATTACGAAAATCGGTTCGCTAATGAATTATATTTTGTAATAAAATTGAAGATACAAACTATATCTATGATATATCATGGTTTTATGGAATAATCAAGTAAATTTTAGAAAAACACCATAAAATTGTAACAAATATGGTACTAGTAGTTACAATCCATACCCACATATCTTTAGTGGATACTTGAAGTACCTGACGGGTAAGAGCCCTAATGATAAGGTCTATCAAATTTGGCAATAACTATTTTTAAAAAGAAGTGATCTTTTTTACTACAAATACCCAACTGTACGATAGTAAAAATGGGAGATAACTCAACTGCGCTGAGATTAATTATGCTTTTTTTTGAGCTTGCTAATTCTTTCGCTCGAAGTTTCATACTCAATATAAAAGATCGCCTCAACTCTATTTATAAAAAAAGTTCTAAGTCTTGAATATTTGGCAAGTAGTTTAACATCATTTTTTGCTTTATATTTTTTGACATTTTCAATGACAATATTATATGAAGTAATTAAATATTCATAACCTTTCTTTTGAGTTGAAAATAATTGAATAAAATTAACAACATATAGACCATCATCATCTAGAAAGAATAACTCATTAATTCTGGTAGTTAAGTAGTCTATTAATCTTTTATGTACCGATTCTTGTAATGATTTACTAATTGCATCAACTTGTTCGATAATTTCTTTTGAGACAACATATCTAGGATATTGCGCGACACTATTTTCAAGGTAGTATGCGTTTGCTAATACTTTTCCATAAAGGGTATTAGTATGCTTTGTTATTATTCCTGAACCAGTTGCAATACCGCCACGTACAGGCAAATGATTAAGTAGCGACCCAATCATTACTCTACTTGCTAAATCAAGAACAATAAATAAATTGAATAATATATTAATTGATGAATAAGTATACTGATCTTCTTTAGGCGATGAACTAAATTGTTCGTCATGAAATGACATTGGAAATGACAAAACATATGTATCAGAAAATTGGGTGTGAGTAATATTTGGTCTGAGAACCCTTCTTAACATTTCTTTTTCGAAATCACTAAGTGATCTATTATCATTAAAACTATTGCTGAAATCTAAGCACTTGGTATGAAATATATCAATTATTGAATTACAGGTATCATAAATACTGTCAATAAACGCGTTTGTTGGTTTTAATTTTTTTTGCAACCTCTCTTTTTCTTCTAGAGTCACATCTAACTGAACTATCTTATCAATTTCATTAAGAGCATTTTTCTGTCCCTGCACATCTAATAAGAGTGCATAATAATTCTTATAATTCTCGGTGTCATGCTTAACATTGTATTGTGTCATAAATTCTTTCTAGTTTTAATTATCTAATTTCACCAACAATCATTTTTGCATCTCTATATAAGTTATCATATTTCATAAAATCCCGAAAGCGTTTATTCCCCTCAATATCACTAATGAGAACTTCTATTACAGCATATTCTTCACTGGAAAGACTGTTTTTTAATTGGTTGAATTGCAATATCCAACCCAAATTATGATCATTAAAATCTATGTTTTCTAAAGACTTTTTAAGAAGATTAATATTACTTCTATAAAATTTTAGACGCTTTTCAATTTCTTGAATAAGAGTGTCTCTATTACTACCATCAAGGAATAGACAAGGTATTTGCGAAAAGACACATCTACCTGACTCTTCATCAAATTCTCGAACTAATTTTTCTGCCCTAGTGAATGCAGATTTACTTGCTAATTTACAATACTTATTGAAGAGTGGATTTACTTGAGATAGTGGGATCTTAAGGTTTTCATTTTCAATTTCATGACTAAGCTCAGGATAGCGACTTCTAAACTCATCAAATAACGAAGAACTTTGAACCGATTTAAGAATTTGAAGTTTTAGTAATTTTGAAAAATCGTGTTCTGATTTAAATTCCGATACAGGTACTCCGTAATAAGTACCTTCTTCCTTAGATTCACTACGTTTATGACTCCTGCCAAATATCGAACTCAGTAAACCCATTATATTACCCTAATTTTTGACCTTGATTTGATAGCTGAGACTTAAGTACTTCTATCTCGGTATCTTTTGATTTTACTATTTGGCGTTTGTCTTCAAGTAGTTCTCGGAGTTCACTGACATGAGCTTCTAGTTCTGCTATTCTCTCTATGAGTGCGCTTGACTCTTCTAGTTCATTTGCTGGCGCAATTCTCTCACCTGTAAGAATATACCTAATATCTACCCCATATTTTGCTAAACCTGATAAGAAATCAGCAGATGGACGCTGCCTACCACTCATATAATCAGCCACAGTAGATGTACTTACGTCAGTTATTTGCGAAATTTCGTTATTTTTTTTATCCCCTATCAAATTAACTAAACGTTTTGCATACGGGTATTTATCGTTAATTTTTAATCTTCCTTTTGGGCTCATCTGTTTTAAAATCCTATTTTACGACTTGATTAAACGAAATCTCGTTATATACTACTAACATAAAGTTCCACTAATATTAATATCGACAAGCGGAGAATGAATACTTGATCGTTTTTTAGAAATAATTGTAGTTAAAACCGACGCTCATCACCTACTGGTCATCGTAGTGCGTCATGCTAGAGGAAGACTGAATGAAAACAACTAGAAGTAACACACAAACAAAACACTGTAAAACCACAAGATGTTTGCCTCTAGCAAACATAACCCCAACCTTACCAGGGAGTGATGACTCTGGTAGGGTTTCTTTTTGCCTACATCACAGACTTAGTAATTCGCTAGAGGAGAAAATCATGTCAAAAATCATCACAGAACCAACTGTAGTAAACTGTAAGCAATGTGGCCAAGAGACAGTAATTGAATTCTATCCCAACCAGACAGAGAAGAGCAAACGAGCTAGAGCAAAGAAAGCTCTCTGCTTTGAGTGCTATAAGAGACAAAAGGCTGGTTGTTCTGCAGAATATAACCGACGTCGGGGATACTCAAAGCTAAAAGGCTCGACAAAACAGATAGACTGGGCTGAGTCACTGCGCAAAATCCATATATTCCGCATAGTAAACCACCTCGAAATAGTAGGTCAGAAACAATTCGCACACAGAACTGAAAAATATTTAGGGAGTAAGACAAGTGCTAAGTGGTGGGTGGAACACTCTGAATACTCAAGCATTGAGAAGCATATAGAGGAACTAATACACAACGCTACTAATAAGGTATCGTAAGAATGAATAAACGACAAATCTCGTGGTATATTGACTCGGATGGTAGAAAGTTGGCTGGTGTGGAAGATACCGGAACTGGCTGGGGAATTGTTGATAGTGAAGGAGAATGCCTAGTAGTAACTACTGGGTACTCAAAGGAGAGTAGAACTGTAATGGGTGAATTTTACGACTGGTACTTGGAAATAATCAAGAGGAAGAAAGATGGGGGAAGAAGAATACCAAAGAAGGCTGAAATGGATAGAGCTGGACTACCTAGGCCACAACGACAGAGTCCGGATGATTAGAGAGATACACCAATTAAGACAGGAGGCGAAATATGATAGCAACTGACTCACTAACAACACTATGTAGTGACTGTAACACACCGATGAATGGACTACCTTGGGAAATCAGAACCTGCCCAACATGCAGAACATTTATGCCACCCTACTACGGTCACCCTGAAGCACCAGAAGAGCTGAAAGAGAAGCACCAAGAGATGGTGCGTAGCTTTGCAAGGGTAATAGTACACGGTGGAAGACTTGACGGGCAACTTGAAAAGATGAGATCTGACAGGATAGAAAGGGCTAAAAGATAGAATGTGGCCACTATTACTAGAGATCGTTGCAAAGACAATTTTCAAGGCATTGATAGCGACAATACTCATGCTTCTGGTTGTGGGGATAGCCATTGGAGTATATGAAGTGATGTCGCTCTACTACAACGACTATGGAGGACACCTATGGTAGAAAAGACTAAGAAAGTAGCAAAGAAGACTACTAAGAAAAAGGCAGCACCCAAGAAGTATGATCCCTTCGGTATTGATAGACCGATGTCGGCATCATCAGCAGTACGAATACTTGAAGATATCGAACTATGGAAGTATGAGAAAGAGAATCCAAAACCAGATACCAAAGCAACTGCGTTCGGCTCTGCCCTGCACTGCCTACTACTAGAGCCAGAGAAGTTTGATGATAATTTCATTATTGCTACTGGTGCTCCAATAAATCCTAGGTATGGAACTCCGTTTAAGCGCGGATCGAAAAGCTATGATGAATGGTTTGAAACGGTTAAATTACAGGCTGGAAAGAAAAAGCTTATATTTCCTGAAGAATACCAAGAGCTCCTAATAATGCAAAAGGAGTACAAGCACCTAGTAGATGATCTGGTAAATATTAAAGGATACAAACTTAATCGAGAACGCCCTATAGAGTGGATTGATGAAGAGACCAAGCAACCTTGTACTGGCTTCATCGATACCGAAATTGCAGGGATAATACTCGATCTCAAAACAACAGCTGATATGTCTGAAGATACACTATATAAAAAGTGTCAAAAATCCTACTTCATTCAAGCAGCAGTATACGCTGATGCACTCAGACAGATAGACGATTGCCAGCACCCTATAGTATTCCTAGTGTTCCTCCGCTCAAAAGCTCCATACACCATGAAAATAGTAGAAGTAGAGAAAGAGACACTTGAACTTGGACTCAAGGAGTTCAGAAAGGCTATAAGGATATATCAGGATTGCGCCAAGAAGAAGAGCTTCAAGATAAGTAGAACACCAACCAAATGGGGCTACAAACCATGGAAAATAAGGGAGATCGAAGGTGTCTGATAACTTACGACTAATAATCTGTGACAAATGCGGTGGTGAATTTGGTGCGTGGGACTACCGAAGGGTCAAGAATAGGCGTATGCCGATCTGTAAGGCGTGTGAAGCAGAGAAGAAAGCAAAGAATATCAGAAAGAAGCAAGAAGAGTCTGCTGCAAACCACCTAATAGTACAAGAAGTTAGAAGCCGAAATACCCACGAATGGGAACATAAAGCCAGAGTAAGAGCTAATGATATTTGAAACTGAGAGGCATGAATATGACAGAACAAAGTAACAAAATAATATCTATAAGGGAAAAGGCTCAAGAGGCGGTAAGGAACTTCAAGCAATCATGGGTAGCAGTAGCTCAAGTAATAACTGATATAGCTTATGGTGGTGACTATCGTGAGTGGGGTTTTGATGACTTTGAGGTCTACTGCAATAAAGAACTAGGGTTCTCTGCTCGTCAAGCCAAGAAACTGATGCGGTCATACTCATACCTCAAGCGGAACAAGCCAGAAAGACTCAGAGCAATATTAGCTGGTGAGAATGTACCGTGTCCTGGTTACGAGATAATTAATGATATAGAAGCAGCACAAGGGAGTGCTGAAAATTCTGGTAGCTATGACAGTAACCAGCTCAAAGAGGTAGAAGCAAAACTATTTGAAGGTGAGATATCGGGTAGAGACGCCTCAAAAGAGATCAGAGAAGCTCGCATCCCACCAGGAGACGTAACCCCACCAGACCCAACGGTAAAACAGATGAGAAAGATCACTACCGAATACAAGCGACTATGTAATGAAGCTAAGTCCAATGAGCGAATACCTGATGAAATAGCTGAGCAAATGAATGAAGTATTGGCACAATTACTTGCCATTATTGGAGAATAAAAGAAATATGGCACAACCATTTATGAAGTTCTTCCCTACTGACTATATAGCTGATACGAGAACTCTCTCTACCCATACCAAAGGTTGCTACATGGATCTACTCTGCCTTCTGCATGACTATGACGGCGAAGCGGTAAAGAAGGTCAGTGCCCTTAGTAAATTATTCGGATGTACTGTAAAACAGGCGGTACGGGCAATAAAAGAGCTAGAGGAAGAAGGAATAATCGAAGTAGAACCACTAAAAGACAACCAGTACCACCTAGTATCAAGAAGGATGAAGAGAGACCTAGAAAATAAAGAGTATGAACGGGATAGAAAGAGAGAATACAGAACAAAGAATAATGACAGTCCCGGGGATGTCCCTAAAGAAGTCCCAGACTTGTCCCAGAAATGTCCCGAAGAGAATACAAGCAAAAATAGTGAGAATGTCCCTGCCGAGTCCCACACACACCAGAAGCCAGAAAACCAGAAGCCAAATTCCACCCCCAAAAGCCCCCAAGGTGGTGGACAGGTGCGACCTGCTACGATTAGGAAAGACTCGGATACTTTGAGAGAGTCCTCTGCCGGAGGTACTGAAGGCAACGTATTATCAGAAAATATAGTGGAAAAGAAGGACTGGGAAGCACTCTGTAACAGGAAGAAGATCAAGGGGATATCATACGAACAGATAAAAGCTCTCAGCGACGATACCCTTGCTCATCTACTCGCTGCGAGTAGAGAGAAGCTTAGCGGAGCTGATATCCGTAACCCTCTAGCAGTAGCAAAGAAACGGGCAGAGAACAATATAGATCAGCCGACCCTAGAGGATAGGCGTACTATTACCGCTTGGTTACACCCTCCTCCACCAATTAAAGACAAAGCAATCAACCCAAACTTACCATTAACTAAGACGCATCGATGCCACTGTGGTGGCAAACTAAAGAGTGAGTACTCAGGAGGGAGTGGTAAGACTACATATATATGTCAAACTTGTAATAGAGGATACCCGAAACGGTAGGAGTAATGAATGAATTTTGTTTATAAGACTGCAATTCATCCTGTATGTGGAACTGAATGCAAGAGGCACTCAATAGCACGAAGACACCTCAAAACTCTAGAAGGAGTAAAAATAATAAAGGTATCGGTGCATTATTGTAAGGTGTGCAAGAAGCATTTCCGAGTACCTATAAGTATTGCTCCCCAAAAAGCACAGTACAGCCAAGCCCTGATCAATAGAGCAGTAAGGTATGATGGAACTCTACAACAGATTGAGATATATATTGAACAAAACTTCGGAGTGCACATCCCCCAAACAACCATATATGACTGGAAGAAGAAGATGAAACTAACTCAAACAACATAGGAGAAAACGGATTATGAATGCAAGTGCAACAAACATACTAGGTGGTCAGAATTCCACCACTGACAAGAAACTGAGAATTGTAAAGATCAACACAATACTCCCCTCACCTCACCAGACTAGAATATTCCCTGAAGGATGGGAGAAGAACGAATCTACTCAAGAGATGATTCAGTCTATCAAAGAGAATGGTTTATTTCAACCGCCATTAGTACGAATTGATAAGAAACACATTGGGAAGTATGTACTGGTGGCTGGTGAGAGACGACTGAGGTGTAGTAAACTGGCTGGACTGAAAGAGATACCAGTAATAGTAACAGAATTGAGTGAGAAGGAAGCAGCAAAGGTAACCGCATCAGAGAATTACCACCGAGAAGACCTCTCTATCATCGAGGAAGCTGCGGCAATCAGGGTACTACTCGAAGCGTATGACGGGGATGTAAAAGAGGTGGCCACTCATCTGGATAAGAGTGAGAGGTGGATACGGAACTGGGCTAGAATTGCTGACCTTGAAGAGTGCTGGAAGGAAGAGGTGCTGAATGAGGAATCTACCTTTAATAAATGGAAATCTGGGCACTGGAGAGCAATATCAATGCTTCCTAATGAAAATCAGCGAGAGATATACGACTATTATAATGATTGTAAATGGTTTCTAAATAACAATATGACGGTGAAAGATGTAAAGAATGCGATAATCGGGTATTTCTGTGAACTAAAGAGTGCGATCTGGCCACTACACATATTCAAGGGAAGTATCGAACGCACTTGTGATAGCTGCGTAAAAAGGAGTGATGCACAAAAAAACTTATTCGGGGAAGAGATAGCTAATTCTGATAACGCCAAGTGCCTTGATAAAGATTGCTTTGAGCGTAGAAATAAAGAGTATATTGGTGAGTGCTATCAGAAAGAGAAGGGACGGTATGGAGATAAACTATTAGTCGGCTCAACAAACTGGTACACCCAGGAACGACATAAAGATTTTATAAAGAAGCATGATTGCAAAGTACTCTCCTGCCATGATTACGAAAATGCTGAAAAGAGTGACAGAGAGTCGCAACCAATATTTATGGTGGATGGGGACAATCTTTGCAAGGTTGTCTGGTGTACTTATGATGAACCGAGTGATGATAATGAAGTAGAAGAAGACCCTGAGACACCAGAAGAGAGAGCAGAACGAGAAGAGAAAGAAAAGCAGAGAAAGCATAAGAAGCAACTTGTTGACCAGATAACAAAGTATCTTAGTTGGAAATTCCACCCTGATAAAGCAGAACTCCTGAAAGAAAATGAAGGTGAGTATTACATTAAAACTGATGCTGGTGGAGAGATCACAATGCCTCCACTTGATCAACAGGTAAGAGTAATTCAAATATTATCTGAATTTGAACTTTCTTCTCTAGACTCTGAGGATGAGATTGAGTTACTAAGAGAGCTCGTATCCAAACCAAGTGCTCCTGAGAATGTCAAGGTATTTACAGAAGAGCTACGACTTAATTTATACAACGAATTTGCATTTTGTTATTATGGTTCGCTGGAGAGTATTGAGCTGTATTGTAAGATGTTTGGGCTTGATTATAAAGCACTGATAACTGAGGCGGAGAAGGCGCTAAAGGAGGCTACAAATGAATGATAAAAAGTTTCTAAAAAGTGTTGAAAAGGAAGTAGAAGCGGCGAGGGAGAAGTTTCCGGATAATGGGAATCCGCATCAATACCTTGCTGTGCTGGTGGAAGAAGTTGGAGAGGTAGCAAAGGGACTCAATGATAACGAGCCAACTGAATCATTACAAATGGAGTTGGTACAGGTAGGTGCTATGGCAATGCGTATGGCTACTGAGGCGTATGACGAAATAACTCTGAATAAGAAGTATCTACCGAGCAATGGGTATGAACAAATGTACTTTATTGATAAGTTTTGTGAAAAGTGTAAGAAGTGGCCGGATGATCCTGAAGACAAGAATCAATGCAAGATTGCTGAAAGAGGTGTCAAGTATAGTAATAGTAATGAAGAATCTCCTGAAGAGTGGACTTATAATAAAGATGAAGAGGCAGTATGTACTGCATTTGAAAGGAGATAATAATGGAATGGGAAAATCTTTGTAATGATGAGTATGAGCTGGAGGAACGGGTAGATGCTTTGAGAATCAATTCTGTTAGTCTCAAAGGTGATCAGGCGAGTATTACGTGGGATGAGATAACTTGTGATGGATCGTATGGACGGGCTGTTATTGGGGTCGATGATTTTGCGGTTGAACTCTTTCAGCAATACAACTCAATGAAGAACTATATACCTGAGGCTCTGCATATGGTGATGAAGGGTGAGGACTACAATATAATAACTATCAACAGAATTGGGCTAAAACTGAAAAACAGTATTGAGTACGCCCGTATTGGAGCATCGATCAGCATCAACGGGGGTAAAGAGATAAGGGTGAGTATGCCGGAAGCTGCATTCTATGACTTTGACCGTGATAATGGGAATACAAATAAAACAAGGAAGAGCTTTACAAAGGGTGAGACTGAGTGTCTGAGAAAGCTAGTACTGGAAGCGAAGTATTATACGCTTGGGAAGAGAAGACCAGAGAAAGCGAATTTGTTTAATAGAGAGGAAGAATGATGGAGGTAATAATTAAGCCTAGACGAATGGGAAAGTATTAACGAGGAGGTAAGTGATAGTGACAAGGAATTCAGATATTACTTAGTAAAGATGAATAAGAAATGACAGCTCTTATAAAAATTCGCTCAAGATTCGTCATCATATTTAGCTTTTATCATCATGCTAAAATGGAAGAAAAAAACAACTAGGTATATGATTAAGCAAATGTACCAACGAGCAGGTGAAGGAATAAGAATTGCAGGAATTATACAAATAACTGTTCCATGAGCAGCTGTCATCATTGAAGCAAAGAGAAAAACCATAATAAGTTTCCATAACTCTGATAAAAAATCCATAGCCACCCTTCTGTGTATATTAAAAAAATTATAATACTATACATACAGATTAATTGCAACAAAATTATTATCACATAAAACTAAAAAGAGCTGACAGTATGAGGGAAGTGCTGGAACACTCCCCTCCTCCGGAAACTATATGAATAAACCGGAGTACTATCAGCTCCTAATCTATCGACAAAACTATATGGAGGAATGAAGGATGAATTGAATAATTTTAAAATACAGTACATCGAGACTGAAAAACTAATACCCTACGAAAATAATGCTCGTGTGCATGATAATGCAATTGAAGCTATAAAGAACAGTATAGCGCAATTTGGCTTCAGGCAGCCTATAGTGGTCGACAGTAAGATGGTAATAATTATTGGCCATGGTAGGCTGAGAGCGGCTAAGGAGCTGGGAATAAAGGAAGTACCAGTACATATAGCTAGTAACCTAACATCTGATCAGGCTCAAGCGTTACGAATCGTAGATAATAAGACCTCTGAACTCTCTGAATGGGATTTTCAGAGGTTGATTATTGATATAGAGGAGCTGACATCATCTAACGAGATAGACCTCACTACACTTGGGTTTGACCAGAAGGAACTGAACAAGCTCCTCAATGAACACTCAGAGATACCTGAAGGTGAGACAGATGAAGATGAAGTGCCGGAAATACCAGAAAGCGAGCCGGTAAGTAAACGTGGTATGATATACCAACTAGGTAATCACAGAGTAGCGTGTGGAGACAATCAGAATAAAGAGTTGCTTGGACGGTTGATGGGAGCTGACAAGGCGCAGCTCTTACTAACTGATCCGCCGTATGGGGTCAACTACTCGGGTGGAGGTGGAGGAGGCACCAGGAAGAAGATTGCTAATGATGAGAAACAGGGTTCAAAGCTAGAGGAATTTCTCGTAAAGTCATTATCAGTAGCTACAGAGCACCTAGACCCGAACGGTGTCTTCTATATCTGGTTTGCTATGGCGCAGGCAGAGGCGTTTTATAGGGCGTGTGAGAGGTGTAAACTACCTGTACGATCGTGTCTAGTATGGGTGAAGAATCATTTTGTGCTCAGTTTTGCTGACTATAAGCAGCAGTATGAACCATGTCTTTACGGCTGGAAGGGAAAGAATCATGAGTTCTATGGAGGGCTCAACGCTTCTACAGTGCTGCGAGCTGATAAACCACTAATCAGCGCAGAGCATCCGACTATGAAGCCTGTGGGTCTATTCAGGCAACTCATACTGAACTCTACTGCTAAAGGAGACACGATACTGGATATCTTTGCAGGGAGTGGGACTACGGTGATCGCTGCTGAGGAGACAGGGCGAGTGGCCAGAGTAGTAGAGTATGAAGAGAAATACACAGATGTGATACGGAAGCGCTGGGCTGAGTTTACTAGTGGAGCTGGGTGTGACTGGGAGGAACTAACCCCATGTCTCAGTTGAATCCATTGTCATGTAGTCGTGATGAGCTAATAAAGCTTGTAAATATTATAGCAATAAAGCATGGTTGGGGTAATGTGCTCGACATAAAGATACTCAATGAATTGGAAAGACAGGGACTGCCGAAGGAGAACGGTAGATATAGTATTTTTGATCTTGCTGTATTTTTGATAATGAGGTATACTGCTGAGAATGAGAATACGCTCCAAACTAGGTTGGACCGATATAAAAGTGAGATTATTGGGGAGGTGATGGCGCACGCACTTAATCATAAAGAAGGATAAGATGCGTGCGCAGTTTGATTCTTATAGAAAGGTAAGTATGGCAAAATCATTTAAAAATAAAGATATACGGCTGGGCAAAGTTGTACCACATCCTGATAAACTAATAGGAGATGCAATAACTGGTAATCTAGTTTTCACGGAAGAAAATAGAGATAAAGATTTTGATAAAGCTTGCAAGCATATTTTAAACCTTTTAACAGATGCAGTGAACTTATATATTAATCAATCCTTTCCGACATGCACATTTCTATCAATTACTGCAATAGAGGAAATATCTAAGGCTCACATGGGAATACACCAATTTCTAAATAATGATAATAAACAAGTTAAACGAAATAAAGATCCATTATTTAATCACAAATCAAAACACAAAATTGCTCTTGTCGAAACTGTAATAATTTCATCTTGGCTTCAAAAGGCAATTGGACGTGAACGATGTAAAGAATTATTAATAGAAGCACATGAGGGGCAATTTATTGAACTACGAGAAAACGCAATATATATGAATAATTCAGGAGGTAAATTTGTTACCCCTGACATGGTTATTGATCAACAAAAAGCAAAAGAAATATTATTGCTTGCGCTAGAGTGCTTTGATGATCAGCTTAGGGGATATACCAACGCTTCAAATGATTTGTATGAACCAATACATAAACTAATTGATATGATCATAAAATAGTTAGTTTTATATTGCATGAACATTGAATCCTTTCACCAAAATAATGACCTACTATTGATAAATTCTTAAAGCACTGAAACTCATTCAATTGTAGCAGAAATATTGACCTAGATACAACGTAAGATTACAAAGTATAAAATGGAGGTAAGTATGAACTTAAAGAATCTGACTTATACCAAAGTCTGGAAATGTGTAAAAATATTCTTTCTTAGAAAGGATGGCTTGAATATTATAAACACTTGTGTGTTTGGTGTTTTACTCGCTCTTATATTGATGATATTTATATTAAGTGCTGATGGTGCAAACTGGGCAATGGTAATAGTTACGACATTATCATTTTTTACATTTGTTGCCGCCTTGTTTATGCAACGCAAAGAACTAGAGATGCAACGTAAGGAGTTATCTAATAATACATTTGAGTTAGGCAGGCATAGTAAAGAGTTCAAACAAATAAATGAATACAATAGAAAACAGGAAAGAATAAGTACATATGCATTACTACTTGAAAATACTAGAAATAACATTGAACTTGTAACATATACAAACCTTGGTGAAGTGGTGAAAGGCTGTATTGCTCACAGTAGAATAAAAGATGATATTTATTATGGAACTGATATTATGTTGAGCACCAAAGTCTACGGTATAGATGCGACAATTAAAGCAATTATTATATGTGGAAAATATATAAAAACAGCTATTCCTAATGAGTCTAAAAAAGAAAAAAACACCTTTTTTGAAATGCTTAATTCAATTTTATCAAGTGATGTACAACTAATTCTCATTTGGTATTTTGCACAATCTGAGTCAAATGACAGCAAATTTTTCTATGAATATCCAACAACAAATCTCTTCGCAAATATTCACTTAATAATAAAGGTTTATGAACTACTCTTAGATACGCATTTCAAGCTAACAGACTTAACCATAGATAATACCACGCCCTTACTTAAGATACTCAAATTTTACAAGCTAGAAGATCTAAGACGAGCGTTTCCATATGAAAAGATATCATGTGGAAATAATGTTCTAATGAAGTTGGCTCAAATCATTACCAAAGAAAAGCCACTAAACCCTCAGCAAAAATATTTATTATCAATTTTCGATAAAGCACTTATTAACCAATTTATACAAAACAAATGCACTAATATAGGTTATATAGCTGGTGTACTTGATTCAATTTATAACAGTGAACCACCCACACAAATCAACTCTAACCGAAAATAATTATATTGATTTATATTGATTCTCTTAATATAGTTGTGAGTACTACTTATCACAACTGGAGAGAATCATGATAGAATACGTTAAAGATGATGTTACGCCGAAGACTTTGTATGATGTAGCTATTCTGTATGGGCATACGGCTATGAAGAGTGCTCTGTACCTTAATGCTGGAGTAGCTTTTGCTGTTCTAATATTCCTACTTGTCAATTCATCTGAACCTCCACTCATTACCAGTATGTACTCAATCCCTAACTATCCAACATATCTCAACTGCTTTCTACTATATGTAATCGGCATTACCAGTGCAGTAAGCTCAATAGGAATTGCCTATATCTCACAGGTTGGTTACTACATGACAAGCATCAAACCAACAAAACTTAATGACTTTAATAAAGTATGTAAACGCTCAGGCATCCTAAGAAACTTAAGTATCGGGTTGGTTGTTCTGAGTTATCTAATATTTACTATAACAAGTATCTTACTCTACTATGCATTGCAAACTACGCATTAAGAGACAAAGACTGTAATCACAACAATCAAATTTTCCGAGTCGACGAGGGTGGATTGATCCCCTACCCAAGCGGCAAAGCCGGAGATTATACGCCTTATTCCAGTACTGGCTGGAATAAGGCGTTTTCTTTTAATACTCGGAGATACCTCGTAGTCTGTTGTTGACCCAATGGCAGTAGCAACAGCAGACTACAATCCATTCAACTATATAGAGAGATACTATTCGAAAAATGCGATGGCTAAGAAGACTGCAAAACGTAAGACTAGTAAAAAGCCTACATCTAAAAGTAAGGCAAAGGCTACGCCTCCTCGTAATAGGACAAACCCCTCTACAAAGCCAAAAGCAACCACGAAGAAACCAACACCATGTAATCAGAGGCAACTCAAATTTGCTCAGGAATATGCGCTCTCTGGCAATGCGACAGCTGCTGCTATTAATGCTGGGTACTCTCCATCTACAGCTACGGCTACAGCGTCACGACTGCTCAAGAATCCGAAGATTGAGAAAGAAATACAAGCACTACAAGAAGACGCGAAGAAAGAGTTCAAAGTAACTAGGGAAGATCTCTATGAAAAGTATAATCAGGCATTCAAACTTGGGGCACTTGTAGGAGCTCCGGCAGCTATGGTATCTGCTGCTACTGGGATGGCCAGACTATTCGGGCTGGATAAATATAAAGTCGAACATGAAGGTGGTCTAGAAATTATTGTATATACGGGTATCCCGAGCGGAGAGGACGACTCAGGTGAGACAGGTTAGAGTCAGTACCGGATATAAACCTCACAAATATCAGCTGGAGATTCATAGGCAATTAAAACGTTTCTCCGTGGTGATTTGTCATAGGCGATTCGGCAAGACGATTCTCGCTATCAATGAGCTGATTGACAAAGCACTCAAGATCAATACCGCTAAGACCCTTCCTGGTGTCGCTGGTGCTCCGAGATTTGGTTATATTGCACCTTTTCTAAAGCAGGGTAAGGCGATTGCTTGGGAGCAACTGAAAGCATTTACCGCCAATATACCAAATATGCGTCAACATGAGTCAGAACTCTGGGTGGAGTTTCCTCATAACGGTGCACGTATTCAGATATTTGGTGCTGATAATGCTGATGCTTTACGTGGTGGCTACTTTGATGGTGTGGTATGTGATGAGCCGGCAGATTTCAAGCTTGGGGTATGGTCTAAAGTAATCAGGCCGATGCTTGCTGACCGTAACGGCTGGGCACTATTCATCGGTACACCCAAAGGATTGAATGAACTGTATGAGCTCTATACATACGGCCTCGAAGAAGATAACGACTGGGTTTCTTTGATCTACCCAGTAACAAATACGATAGATGATATCCCACACCTCACCAAGGAAGAGATAGAGGATATCAGGCAGAAGGCTGTAAAGAAAGGCAAAGAGAATGAGTTCCGACAGGAGTTCCTCTGTGACTTTACAGCATCTACAACCAATACACTGATACCGATTGACAGTGTATTGGCTGCAGCAAAGAAGAGCTTGCGGAGTGATCAGTATGAATTTGCTCCGGTTATCCTTGGGGTAGATGTTGCAAGATTTGGTGATGACTCGAGCTGTATTGTCAGACGTCAAGGACTAGCAGTGTTTGATCCGGTAGTAATGAATGGCTTTGATACTATTAAGGTTGTGGGGCATGTAGTAAATGAGATCAATAAACATAACCCTGATGCGATCTTTATAGATAGTGGACGTGGTGAAGGGGTAATAGACGGGTTGAGAGGTCTTGGGTATGAGGTTACCGAGATCCCATTTGGTGGCAATGCACTAAACAGCAAGAAGTTTACCAATAAGCGTAGTGAGATGTGGTACTTGATGGCAGAGTCGATCAATACGGGACTCTCCTTACCGACGTCGGTAAGACTGCAAACAGAGCTCACTCTACCGACATACTCCTACGACTCACAAGGTCGTATAGTACTTGAGAAGAAG
Source organism: Planctomycetota bacterium (assembly GCA_965140405.1). Classification (GTDB taxonomy): domain Bacteria; phylum Planctomycetota; class SZUA-567; order SZUA-567; family SZUA-567. The sequence continues at coordinate 2,135,971 of OZ223208.1, read as the reverse complement.
AAGGATATCAAAGAGAGATCTGGTGGTTCACCTGATAGAGGAGATGCACTAGCTTTGACATTTGCTATGCCAGTACAACCGAGAAGTAGCCCAAGAGGAAGTAATAACAATAAGCGTAATGAAGAATATGACCCATGGAGCTAATATTTGAAAGGAGCAATTATGTGTTTAGGAAGTAGTGGCGGTGGACAAGCATATACCCCACCAGTAACACCGACAACAGCAGTTCGGCCTGATGAAGCGAATGCTGATGTCGAGTCGGCAAAGATAAATGCACAGAAGAAAGCACTCGCAGCGAAAGGTAGTGAAGAGGACAACCTTACTGGTGGTCTAGGCGCAAGTAGTACTCCAAAAATCAAGAAAGCGACCCTACTCGGGGCGGTATGATAAGAAAGCTACTACAATTATGAAGATGAGTAATGATAGGGAAAAACTCAAGCACTTCAAGAGACTACTGTCTCAGCTCAAGGATGAGCGTATTGAGTACCAAGAACACTGGCAGGAAATCTGCGAGTGGATACTGCCACGAAGCGGTAAGTACCTTGAAAGTGATTCTGAAAACCCGAAAGACAGAGGGCGTAAAAAAGGCAAGAGAATCATTACCGGCATTGCAAAACGCTGTATTCAGAACTTTGCTGCTGGAATACAGTCTGGCCTCTCCTCCCCTGCACAGAAATGGGTATCACTGGAGCACCCAGTAGAAGAGATAAATGAAGATATCGAGGTAAAAGAGTGGCTCTCCACCTCTACCAAAATAATCCTCGGTATCCTCAAAGAATCAAGATTCTACTCTATAGCTGAAACGATCTATAAGCACTTAGCTGCTTTTGGTACTGCTGGGATGCTTATGGAAGAGTGCTACATACCACGCAAGAATAAGAAGACCCAGATTGCCCGCTTTACCATACTTGAGCCGGGTGAGTACTTTATTGGTGAAGATGAGAATAAGGATATCGATACCCTTATCAGGCGGTACTCAATGACTGCGTACCAGCTCTCAGCTAAATTCGATGAAGAGTACCTACCTAGAAATGTAAAAGAAGCACTAGACAAAGGTAATACCGAGGAAAGATTCACTATTATTCACCTTATACTACCAAATGATGAATATAGAGCTGGGTGTATACTTCCTGAAGGTATGGAGTATGCTTCGTACTACTTTGTCGAAGATATCAGTGAGAGCGAGCCTAATCTATTCTTACGGGGTGGAGAAGGTAATAGACAGGGATTCAAAGAGAAGCCATTTGCTATTGTACGCTGGGAGCTCGACTCTGACATAGCGTATGGTTCATCAATCGGGATGGACGCCCTACCAGATATCAAGCAGCTCCAGAAGATGTCACTCAAGAAACTTATGCAGATTGATAAGTATCTAGATCCAGCGATGAACATTCCTGCATCGATGAAGAATAACTCAGACTTCAACGGTACAAATCCAAATGCGAGAAACTATATTCCTGATAATGCTGGTGGAGAGCTGGCTGTACAACCTACTATGCAGGTAACAGGTGATATCAGTCCCCTAATGCTTGAGATCCAGAACAAGTCTGAAGAGATAAAGGAGTGGTTCTTAAACAATATCTTCTTTGCAGTACTCGAGCAAGACAAACAGATGACAGCGTATGAGGTTGCTCAGCGTATGGCAGCACGACTCTCAATAATAGGCCCAGCTAGTGATAGAGTAATGTATGAATTCCTCACCCCGACAATCGACTTTGTCTACGGTATAGCTGAACGATCAAATATCATTCCTGATCCACCAGAGCAGCTTGAGAATGTTCTTCTCAATACTGTATACAACGGAGTACTGGCGCAGGCTCAAAAGATGTCAGAAGTCACTACCATAGAGCAGGCAATAACCTTCCTTGGTTCACTTGCTGAGTCTTACCCTGAGATTGTAGACCATATCGACTTTGATGAACTGGCAAGGTACTACTGCAATATCATCAAGGTACCACCGAAGGTAATGCGCTCAATAGAAGCACTTCAAAAGATCAGAGAGGATAGAGCAAAAGAGAAGAATGAAGAAATGGGTATGCAGCAACTTGAAAGGATAACTCAGGGAGCTGAGACTATGTCTAAGATTGATACTGAAGGGAATAATGCACTTACGCAGATACTCGGAGGGATGAGCTAATGAATGATATTTTTGATGATGTAGATACAGCAATATTTGATGATGAACCGGAAAAGAATAGCCCAGACGAAAGAGAGAAGTATCTCAATTGCCTCAAGTATATAGCTCGCTCACAGAATGGTAAAACAGTTCTTGCAAGTCTATTAAAGAAGTTTCGACTATTCAAACTGAGTAGTGGTGGTGTAACCGAAATCACGTCACGGCGTGAAGGGGTAAGGAGCTGCGGACTGCTCATATTTGAAGACCTCAAAGAGGTCGCAATGGAGGAGCTCGAACAAATTATTTCAATGACCATATAGATAGTAGCTATTAACTGTTAACTAGCAAAAAGGAAGAGAAGAATGGCTGATGAAGAAAACGGCAACGAGAACACAGAGAGTACAGAGTCAACAGAAAACTCTCAGAGTACTGAGCAAACTGGTGAACCGGAGAATAAACAAGAGGTCAGTAAAACTAAGACATTAGTTGGGGTCTCTCAGGACTCAGAGACAGAGCAGAGTAAGAATGACGACTCTGCAGATGCTGAGAATAGCAACGAATCTGAGGATGAGAAGAAAGACTCAGATAGTGAAGAAGCAGAAGGAGCACCAGAGGAGTACGAAGAGTTTCAATTTAGTGAGGGGTTTGAAGCAAACAAGGAGTTACTTGGTAAGTTTGCTGCTCAAGCAAAGGAGGACAATCTGAGTCAGGAAAAGGCTCAGAAGTATACAGCGATGGCAGAGGAAGCGGTCAAGGATGCTTACAGCGATGCCTACAAGAAGCAGTATGAAGCATGGACGGAGACGATGGATGGATGGGTAGAAGAGATCAAAAGTGATCCTGAAATTGGTGGTAAAGATCTTGAGAAGAACCTTGCAGGGTGTAACTCGGTACTCAACCAGTTTGCTGATAAAGAATTTAGAGAAGAGCTTACTACGTCAGGGTTTGGTAATAATGCTGGACTAGTCCGAATGCTCCACCGTATCAACAAAGCAACACAGAATGATAAGTTCATCAAGGGTAGTGAAACAAAGAGCAAGAAAACACCTGAAGAGATTTGGTACGGAGAGAAGTAACAGCTTTAAACATACAAATTTCATTTAGTAGTACATTTTTATAACCCAGAATAAGGAGTAAACAATGCCTGTACTAGCTAGTACTAAACTAACCCTTGTGGATCATGCCAAAGCTACTAAGGACGGTAAAATCCTTCAGCTCGCTGAGATCCTCGCACAAGACAATGAAGTAACAGATGATATGATCTTCACTGAATGTAATGACGGTACGAAACATATCTCATCACAGAGAACTGGCCTGCCGAAGATTGCTTGGAGAGAGATCAACAAAGGTTCACAGCCATCAAAGTCAACACGGACAAAGTGTACCGATACAACTGGTATCATGGAAGGCTTCAGCGATATTGATGAAGACCTTTATGAGATCGATGGTAACGGTGACAAACTCCGTCTCTCAGAGGATATCGCTTTTACTGAATCAATGAATCAAGGAATGATTGAGACACTCTTCTACGGTGATACCAATGTCGACGAGAAGAGATTCCTTGGGCTTACACCTAGGTATTCTGATCCAGCAGTACCTAGTGGTGAGAATATTATTGATGGTGGCGGTACAGGTGTGACAAATACCTCAATATGGCTTGTAGGGTGGGGTGAGAATCAGATCTCTGGATTATTTCCTCGTGGTTCTAAAGCTGGGTTACAGATAAATAACAAGGGTAAAGAGAAGGTAACCGACGAAGATGGTGGCGAATACTACGCATACCGGACACAGTTCAAATGGAAGCCTGGTCTGATGGTCAAGGACTGGAGATATGGTGGTAGACTTTGTAATGTTGATATGGCGAAACTTGGGACAGTTGATGAGTGTGATATTGTCAGAAAGATGATCCAGCTCTCAGAAAGAGTCAAACAGAATGGTGGAGTAAAGATGGCATGGTACTGCCACCCTAGAATCAGAACCTATCTCAGACTACAGATGCTGGATAAGAAGAATGTCAATCTCTCATTTGAAACCATTGAAGGTAAACAGGTGGTTGCATTTGATGGTATTCCGATTCGCTCAGTTGAGAAAATCAGCCGTATGGAGCAAGCAGTAACTGGAACATTTGTCCAGTAAGACATTATCTACTCAAAAACAAACAGACTAAGGAGGTAGGTAGTCTACCTCCTATACCTAAACCAAAATAATAAGGAGTTAATATGTACGTTGACGCAGAAAATATTTTTAGTCGTTCTCAGGTAGTAACTACTACCGCCACCTCTACAAATATTATCGATACAGGTGATAGAGGGGTTGGTGATACCGATCTAACCTTGTTAATAAATGTTAATACTTCGGTGGTCGGAGGAAGTGTGACATTTGCGCTGGAAAGTGCAGACACAGAGGACTTTGCTACACCTAAAACAGAGAGCATAAGCCCTGAGTATCCTGCATCCGAACTCACTGCTGGAGGTAATCCGGTGCTACTACGTATCTCTCATATCCTTGGGAGGTATCTACGTGTCAAGTATACCCCGTCTGCAACACTCAGTGCTGGCGCATTTACTGCACGACTAGTGGAAGGAGCACAGACCAACCACTAAGAGTTAACTGTAATTAATACTGAATAATTCGATTACCATCTACGCAGATACAAAATTAAATAAGGAGTATCATGAGATATAAAGCAAGAGATGATATTTATCACAGTAAGAAGTACTATACCAAGAGCACTGAGTACAAGCCTGACGAAATACCTTCTGGGCTTACAGAGGAAGAGCTTGACCAGATGTTCAGGGCGGTAGGCATCCCTGATGGGGATATAATTCCACTGATTGATTTGGGGATTGATAGTGGTAGTGACGACCAGGGAGATGATACTGAAGGCGGTGGTAATAAGCTCATCGATATCGATGTAGAGCATAGCAATCTGATTGAATATGCTACTAGTAATGGTGTCAATGCCAAGTCTAACTGGAAGCCTGAGACCATTATTAAGAAGCTTGAGGAAGCTGGGATTACTGGAGAAGACCTTGAGTACTTCAAGAGTATCGACTGGTCACTTGAGTACAGTGGAGATAGTGAATAATGGCAAGCAAACTGGATATATACAATTTAGCTCTTATCTTCCTACGTAAGAAGATTATTCAGGATCCTGATGCTTCTTCACTGGAAGCAAGAACGATGAATAGGCTTTATCCAGTTGCTTATGACTTCCTACTACGTGAACACCCCTGGTCTTTCTGTAACAAGGTTGTGGCTCTCTCACTCTCTGAAGAAGCAAGTCCACTATATACCTATGTCTACCAGTACCCCCCATCGACTGTGTAAAAGCTGGACAACTAGTCAGCCCTGATAATATACACAAAGACCAGGACTATGAGATAGCAAGCAGTAATGGCTCTAAGGTGATCCTTACCGACGTCGGTAAGGCGGTGCTACGCTACACAGCTCGCATTACCGATACCAATGAGTTTGATTCGAGCTTTGTAGTCGCTCTTGCAGCACGACTTGCTGCTGATGGTGCAGTAAACCTTACTGGTAGACCTGATATGTGGGAAGCAAACGAGAGAAGGTATATGGAACTTCTAAATAAAGCCAAAGTAGCTGATGCGAAAGAATGTAAAAAGACGGTAGAGAGTACAAGTGAGATAGCAGACTCACGTTTTTAATCAGGAGAAGATAACGTCATGGGTGTTAATACAGTGCAGCCTGCTTTTGTTGCTGGTGTCTGGTCTCCGGCACTTGGAATGCGTATTGATCTACAGAAATATGCTCTGGCACTAGCTTCTTGTGAGAACTGTATCATTCACCCTCATGGTGGTATATCAAACCGTGGGGGTACTGAGTACTGTATTGAAGCCAAGTATCCTCACGGTGAAGTAAGGTTGATCCAGTTTCAGTTCAATACTGAGCAGTCCTATGTACTTGAGTTTGGTGAGAAGTATATAAGGGTTCACAAAGATGGTGGGCTAATTACCAATCCAGAGACAGATGAGGTTGTTGAGATAACTACTGATTACCTAGGCAGTGATCTAAAGAAGATCAGGTTCAAACAGTCTGCTGACAAACTTTACCTTGTCCACCCTCTCTACCAACCTGCTACCCTCTCCCGTTTTGATCACCACCTTTGGGAGTTTAATAATATGCTCTTTGGTTCGTCACTTGCGACACCTGTTATTACCTCAAGTACAGACGGTACAAATATTGAGAGTGTAACTAAATATACCGAGCTAGGGAGTATCAAATACAAAGTAACAGCTTATAACGAAAATGATGAATCTATACCTACCGACATTGTACTCGGTGGTGAGGGTGAAGTAATAAAGTGGGAGCCAGTTGAAGGAGCAATAGGCTACTCGGTATACCGTAATGACTACGGGACATATGGCTGGATAAAGGATGTACCAGACTGCGAGTACAAGGTAAAGGAGACCAAGCCAGATCTAAAGTCTACAATCCCTGTGCCATGCAATCCATTTGAAGATGGTTTCTACCCTAGTATTGTTGAGTTTCATGAAGAGCGACTAATCCTAGGTAATACCAATAAACGTCCAAATACCTTCTGGGGATCTCGTACAGGAAACTTTACCAACTTCAATAAGTCTGAGCCACTACGAGATGATGACTCTTATGAGTTTACAATCACTTCAGGACAACTCAACGGCATCACAGCTATGGTCTCAATGGATGCATTAATGCTACTCACAGCAGGAGCAGAGCATAAAGTAACAGGTATTGGTGACAAAGGGATAACCCCGTCATCGGTAATGAGAAAGAGGCAGTCAGGGAATGGTTCTGCACCGATTGAACCACTTTTAATAAATGACTCCATTATTTATATCTCAAATGCCTGTAATGCTGTACAGGATATGGCATATAAGCTCGAAGCTGATGGCTACCAGAGTAATGATCTTTCTATCCTTGCAACACATTTATTCAAGGGTAAAAAGATTGTTGCGTGGGCTTTTCAGCGTAATCCTGACTCAATAATCTGGTGTGTACGTGATGATGGAGTACTCCTAGGGCTGACCTATAAGAAGGATCAACAGGTCTGGGCATGGCATCACCATTCTACTCAGGGAAGATACAAAGACGTATGTGTGGCATCAGACGGTGACGGCAGTGATGAGGTCTACTTTGTTATTGAGCGTGAAATAAATGGCACTACTAAAAAGTACATTGAAAGGCTTCATGAACGCCTAAAGGATAATGACATACGTAACTCATTCTTTGTCGATTCTGGGATGTCACTAATATCTGAAACAGAGGTAAGCTCCTTATCAAAGCTTGAACATCTTGCAGGAATGGAGGTAGTCGGGGTGGCTGATGGAAGCCCAATAAAAGGAGTAGTAACTCCAGAAGGTACATTTGAACTACCACAGCCAGCAAGACAGATACAGATAGGTCTTGGCTATGAATCGTTGATCGAATCTATGGAAATCAATATTTCTACAGAGAATGGCTCAAGCCTTGGCAAAATTATAGACATTACAAAGGTTTATGTAGCTATGGAGAATACAGCGACACTATCACTAGAAGCTTCTGGCTCAGGTCAAGAAGGTGACTATCAAGAGATAGACTTTAGAACTGATGAAGGTCTGGGAGATCCTCTCAGTCTCTTTACAGGCAAGAAAGAGGTTAGCTTGCCGGGTGTGGACAATGCTTGCGGTGGGAAAATATATCTGCGCAACAATGATCCACTCCCGGTAACCATTAACGGCTTGATACCAGAGATAGAATACGGGCAGGTATGATGAGAAGAGTAAAGAGAAATATTGAGATCAGACCTTCAACTATGGATGACGTTGAAGACCTCATTAAGAATATGAATAGAGATTGCGTTCTGGAGTGTGAAGCTATGGGAAAGAGTCCTGAAGAAGCGGTACATCAAGCCTACCGCAAGTCTGATCAGCCGTATACAGGGCTGTCTGGCGGTTGTGTTGGGGCAATGTTTGGCGTTGCTCCGTTTGCACTGCTAGGTAATAAGGGACGTCCGTGGATGCTTTCTACAGATATTGCTGGCAAGGAATGGCTCTGCACCGCTAGAGCATCAAAGAGATACATTCTGAATGCACTAAATAAATATGAAGAACTAGAGAACTTTGTTGACTACCGCTACAAGCTCTCTATTCGTTGGCTGAGATGGCTTGGTTTCACTATTGAGAAGCCAACGCCACATAAAATTACTGGAAAACTCCTTTGCAAGTTCTACATGAAAAGAGGTGATTAATGGGTTTAGCAACTGCAATGATTATTGGTGGTATCGGTACTATGATGAGTGCTGCTGGGGCATACAAACAAGCACAAGCACAGAATCAGGCTGCAGATTACAACTCTGCGATATCTATGAGTAATGCACAACTCGCTGCTGAACAAGAAGCACAGGCCAAAGAGAAAGGCGAACAGGAAGTAAAGCAGATCAGATTAAACTTGTCAAAGACTGAGGGAGAGAATAGAGCTGCTTTCGGAGCTGCTGGTGTATCAACTGGAGCAGGATCACCAGTTGATGTCGCAAAGAGTAATGCAGCAGAAGCAGAACGAGATGTAATAACGACACGCTACAATGCAGCTCAAGATGCTCGAGCCTTCAGGATACAGTCTATCAACCATACAAATCAGGCAAACCTCTATCAGTCCTCAAAGGTAAATCCGTGGAGTAGTGCCTTTGGGACTATGGTAGGAGGTGCTAGTAGTCTGGTAAGTCAGTACAGGTCTTTCAAGTCAGCATAAGGATTAAGCCATGCCACAAGTAGGACTATATAGAAGAAGTGTTATAAAAAAGGTCATGCCTTCAGCGAGATTGCAGGCTAATGCTACTGCTTCACACTTTGGTGCTAGCGAAGCAGTAGGTCTCATGGAAGGTGGCCGTGCTATGCAGAATGCCGGAAACAGCATGATGCGTGATAGTATACACGAGAAGCGTGTTGCTGAACAGGAGAAGAAGCAGGAAGAACGGGAAGCAAAAGCAGCAGCCAAAGAAGCGGCGTATCAGGCTGAGAAGGCGCAGAATATTCGTGCAGAAGCAATGGGGAGAAATGCTAGCAATGAGTTTCAAAAAGAACTCAGAGATCTAGAAAGAGAGCTGTACAAGAAGCAAGGTAAGGATGCAGTAGGTATCTATGAGGTTGGTAGTGCTCAGATTGAAAGTATTAGGAAAAAATATACTGAAGGGTTGTCAGATAAGGAGCTGAAGAACTTCAGTTACTACAGTGATAGAAGGTATAACAGTAGCCTCGACAACTTATCAAAATTTGATATGACAGCTCAGAAGGGATTTGAACTACAGACATTGGAAGAGAGTATTACTGGAACGACTAATGATCTAATAAGCAGTAGGTATGACGCAGAGAATGCAGAGAAAGCTCTGGATCAGGTCTCAAAAGATGCTTATGAGATCGGAATAAAACAGGGAATGTCTGAACCTGAAATAAAGAACTTTATGCAAGTAAAGCTACAAGGCGCACACCTCCAGACAGTTGATGCGATGATGAATGACGGCAAGTTTGATGAAGCAAGCGCATATCTTGAACAACATGAAGGAGAACTCACTCCTGGAGTACTTGCAGCGAAGAACAAAGAGATCTATGAAAAAGGTGTAAGAGCCAAAGCTCCTCAACTTGTAAAGGATGTTATTGCAAAATACCCAGAAAGTGAAGCTGAACAACTAACTGCACTCAATGATATCGAAGATGAAAAACTACGAGAATTGACACGAAGGGAATTAATCGTGCAACGAGGGATACTAGAAGCTAAGAAGCAACAAGAGGAACAATATATGTATGAAAAGCTCCTCCCAGAGGTACTCAAAAACTCTGATGGAGTAATTCCTTTAACAATAGACGGTAAACCAGTACCAGTAAAGATGCAGGATAAAGCCCGAAAAGACCGTGATAAACTACTCAGTAATACCAAGGGTAATAGAGTCTATTACTACGAAGTCAAAGACCTCATGTCTACTGGTAGTGTTGAAGCATCTAAACTTGAAATTAATCCTGGTAACCTGACTCAAGAACAGTACTTTGAGCTCAGAGATATGCAGAGCAAGGTCAGAGGTAGTGTCAATGGGGGAAGCTCTGGGAAAAGTTCAACCAACTGGATGTCACCATCCAAACAGGTTGATGTTGCGATCGATGCGGCATTCGGTGATGACGCAGATGATAAACAGAGAGCTAGAATTACTGAAGCTTGCATTCTCAGATTCGAAAATGAAAACGCAGCAACGATAAAAGATAGAAAAGCCATTATTGATGAAGTGATCTTGGACTATACCCCTGGTGAGGAAGATGAAGGCTTCATAAATGAGAACATGACCTATGGAGAGGCAAAGAAAAAGGGCTATAAGGATGTATTTGATCCTGATAAACCTGATGGGCTACTAGAGGGTTCAATATGGAGTAATGATGTTGAGGCTTGGGTAAGACCTGATAAGTCCAAGTATGGGGTGACACTACAAGATGGATATGGTAGGGATGTAACGCCAAATAACCTTGAAGAAGGAACTAAGTGGAACTCTTCAATCAACAGATTTATAAGAAAGGCGGATAGACTCTATATCTCGGATAAAGCTGGTCAACCACTATTTAATGTCTCACTCAATGCAAAGTACAATGCGGATCTATCTCACTACGGAATTGATGGAGGAGGCTTTGTTGATATTGTTAATTATAACAATGGCATTTTTAATGAAGAAAAAGAAGTAGCTTATTCACTCAAGGACGGAAAAGTCTATGAAATCAGTAGGTAGTGAATGTTAATAAATGTTAAGGTTTTAGGAGCAGAATATTGAACAATGATGCAAACAACCTAAGTACTATTGATCCTGATGAAGGCATATCAATTGACGAACTACTGGGTGAGACTACCTCAGATAATATTGTAAATCAATCACAAGACTACGATCTTGGGGTAAGTACTCCTGATGAGGTGGAGCAAGCAGCACATGAGAAGATTGACTCTACAGAAGTAACCCCTGCTCTGCAAGCCCTCTTTGACTCTGGTGAAGCGAAAACTATTGAGAGACAAATAAGTAGTGAGATTGATAATACAGAAGTTGACCCTGCTCTACGTCAAGCTATAGACACCAAATCCCCAGAAGAGTGGAAAGAGAGAGCACAAAATGATATTCAAAACACCGATGCGTCACCAATAAACAGAGCTATCAGACCAATATCATCTATACCGAAAGATATGATGCTACGTGTTGATGATTTGCATAGACGGACGGGGCTATCAAAGAAGTTTATCATGCGTAATCTTGAAGCAACAGCCAAGAAAGCTGAAGAAGATGAATATCAGGACTTCATAAATACTCAGACTGGTAAGAAAACTAAAGAGCACTTGAAGTATCCATTCAACCAATCAAGGATGCGTGGAGAGTTTGCACTGCTAAAGCTTGAGCCAGAGTTGGAAGAGCTTGAAGAACTCGGTGAGGTTCATAAGAACTATCTAAGAATTTTACAAATGAAGTCGCTCAATCCAAACTTTAATGACCTTGAAGCACAACGTAACTTCTGGCATGAGAAGTATCCTGATGGTGTTGAACGTGGTAAGGCTATGAATGAATTCAAGCCTTACATTGATAAGCTTGAGACGTCATTCTGGGAAGATAAGGAAGACCAAGAAGAAGCTATCCTTAGAGCCAAGGGTATGAAGGACGCATGGTATGTACCGAACTCAGCTTTTAACGTCATAACTGCTGGAGCTGTTGGTTGGTCGAACTTACAGAATATAACTGAAGAGTTTGTGCAATATCTGACTGGCCACGAGGTACAACTTGGCAAATTCTCTGGTGACCGCTACGTAAAACAGATGAATATGGCTATCGAAATGCTCAACAATGAGTCATACGACAACTGGATCTCTCCTGAGTGGTATGCTCGTGGTAGAAATATTATCCAATCACTCTCTACCGCTGTAAAAGGTACAGCAGCAGGTGGTGTAAAAGGAGCATCACTACTCTTCGGTATGGATGCATTTGCAAGTGGTACAGATGCAGCTAGAGAAGCTGGGCTAGAGGGTGGAGATATCTACGACTTTGCTACTGCTGAAGCAGGAATAGAAGCAGCGTACAACTATCTGGGTGGTAAGGTTTTCGGGGTCGGTGCTGAAGCAATGATGAGTAAAGCCTTTACCAATGTAGGTAATAAGGGTCTGATTCAAGCATTTAAAGATTACGGAAAGGATGGTGTAAAGAAAGCACTTAAGGACTTCGGTAGTAACCTTATTGGTGAGAATGCAGAAGAGCTGGCAACTGAGGTGACTCATGCTATGAACGAGGTAGAGTCTGGTGTAGACCCAGATGCAATGTCACCAGAGAAACTACTACCAAGACTCAAGGAGACAGTAATTCAGAGTAGTATAATGGGCGGTACACCGGGTGCTATAGCTATTGGTAAGTCCCTACTCGTGCATCAGGCACATAGCAACCAAATTTCTAAAATAGAAGCTGAGAAGATAGAACGTATCAAAGTAGCTGCAGAGAGTAGTGAACTGGCGGAGAAAGATCCAGAAGCTATACAGAACTTCCTTGAGAAGGTTCTACCCAATCTTGAAGCGGTTGAGTTTTATACTGATAGTATCGTTGAGACCTATAAGCAGGAAGCACCAGAGGTATTTGAAGAGGATATGAAGAAACTAGGGCTATCTCCTAAAGCAGTACATGATGGAGCGGTACTAGGTGCTAAAGTAGAGGTAAAAGCAACCAAGATACTTGCTTACTCTGCTGGTAGAAGGCTTATTGATAAGGTAGGAATTAAAAACATCAATACTATTGGCCAGAATAGTATCTCTGAGAATGATGAGATCAGTAATGAACTGGCTGATGCTGTCAAAAAGATGAGTGATGAGGTGGCTGAGATAGATAAGAATATGCGTCAACAGTCACCAATACTTGAGAAGATGGTTGAGCAGCTCAAAGATCATGAATACTTTACCAAGAAGGATGCCCGTAAACTGACAGCGGTCATCGACTCGATGTTTAAAAACCTCTACCAGAATGGTGGGTTAACACCTGATGAGTACCTCAAGGACATTCAATTAGCTCTTGATACTCCGAAGAACCTAGAAGGCAAGATGCATCCAGACCGCCATAACCTCATGAAGAAGGGTGAGAAAGCAGCTCAGAGTGGACTACGACTTGAACAAGCAGCTATGTGGAACTTTAAAGGTGAGAGGAAGGAGTTTGTTGATAGAGTACTCAGTGGTGACCTGAAGAGCAAAGCGTACGTTGATATTGGAACTGATTATGCCTTCGCTCCTGGTGTAAGTTTTCAATTGCCTTCTGATATTGTCAAGCATGTTGAAAAGTCACATTCAGGAACGAAAGAGGTATGGAATGATATTGAAAGTGTTTTATCTAGTATAAACAGAGTTGAATACGGAGGAGCTTCAAGATTCAATGGTGAACCATATCTATTTAGAAGTACTGTTGGTGGTAACACGTATGGTGGTGCTATCGAGATTACTGGGCAAGGTAGAGGGTTGGTTACTACAGTATTTAGTGATCATGAAAATAGCGTGAATGCTTGGCTTGATAATCAAATTAAAAGATCAGAGGGTCGAAGCGCCCCTAGGCAAAAAGGGCGGCCTCGGAATGGTTACCGTGTCTCTTCGATCACCTCTGATAATCGTATAATACCACATGATACTGACTCTGTCAACAATAATAACGATGAAGAACAACTGAGTCAGAATGAACTAACCAACCCAGACTCAAGCCGTGGTTGGGTAGACTTCACTAAGGACAAGAAGAAGATCCTCACCCTCACCGCTACCGCAGACGCCTCAACTGTAATGCATGAGTTTATGCATATCTATGTTCATGATGCTATCAACCTCGTTAACTCTGGTAAAGCTAGTGATGAGTTTGTCCATAGTATTGATACTCTTATAGAGTTTGCTACAGACGGCAAATCAAACGACTTTGTTGAGCTTGACAGGAATGCCCAGGAAAGGATATCCAGAGCCTTTGAAGCATATCTAATGGAAGGACGTGCGCCATCAACAAGACTAGCCGAATCATTTGACGCTATAAAAAAGTGGATGCTCAAGGTATACAAGACTATCCGTAACCTCAATGTTGAACTGAGTGACGATGTACGTGGGGTGTTTGATAGTATGTTAGCATCTAAAGAAGAGATCGAAGATGCTCGGCGTTACTACAATGACCGGAGTAGTTATGCAGAGCTCTACTTGGCTGATAAGGCTAAAGCAGAAGAGATCAAGGCTATGAAGAAGAAGGAGAATCTAACAGCAGAGCAAAAGCAGCTCAAGCGTAGAATGTATATCTTCAAGAAAATCAATGGTGGTATCAACTCTATAAGAAAGGAGATAGAAAAAGTAATCAAAGAAGAAGCTCTCTACAAGTCAACCATACCTTCTGTAGTCGATGGAGGTGGACTCAACACCGCTGATATAACTAGCCTTGTTGGAAAGGATAGAGCGGCTCAACTAAAGAAGCATGGTAAAAGCTTTATTAAAAAGGCTGGAAGTCTCAAGGTTGAGTCAGAGGAGTTCCTCGATCTGGCCAGTGAAAACAATATGACTATTGAAGAATTTGTCAACTATCTTATAGATGCGCCTAGCCTCAAGGAACAGGTAGAGAAGAAACTAAAAGAGCGACTCGCTGATGAAGAGAAGCGTATTAGCGAAGAAGAAGGACTTGGTGAAGATGATATATACCATAGTGATGGTCGGCTTAGAATACTCCTATCAGAGTACAATCTTATCAAAGAGATGCTCGGTGGTAACCCTTCTGAATACCAGCTAACGATGAAAACTATTAGTGATGCTGCTCGTGACATCATTGGTAGTGAGGTAGGTGCCACAGCCTCACGCTACTACAAGTTCTCCCAAGCTGAAGCAAAAGCTAGCAGGAGAGCGAGAGATCTCTTTGAGAAGGCCAGCAAAGTAGAAGATGAAGCAATAATAAAGGAACTCCAAGAAGAGGCGTCTAAGTATGTGCGTCGTGAAATGCTGAATCACGCCTGCGTTCTTGAATCCATCAAAGCTAGAGACCTTATCAAAAAGATCAAACAACGCTACGCTACTAGGAAGATAGAAGCTACTACCAAGAATGTTGAGAATACTTATCGTGAGATCATTCTCGCTATAGCTCAAAAATTCAAGCTGATGAAGCAGAATCACCGAGGGTATGATATAGAAGGAGCTGCTGCTGGACTGGAAACTAACATTCAGGTGCAGGATTCAGAGGGCAATGTTGATCCAAGGCTTCTAGCAAAAGAGCTCAAAGAGTTCTTACCTGAAGATGTAGTAATACCGGATTGGGTAAGTACTACTCCCCTTTCAGGTGACTATAAGTCTATCAGTGACCTTACAATCAACCAGATTATCGAACTGGATGAGTTACTCGGTGAGCTCATAACTAGAGGTAATACAGAACTCAAAGCACTTAGATCTGAGCATGGCCGCACTATTGAAGAACTCAGCTCTAAAAGTGCAAGTGTAATGAAAGAAGAGTACGAAGAACTCTACGTTCCAGATGATAAAGGATTCTATAACCCTAGCCTTAAAAGCATGAAACAGAACAAGCTGGTGCTCCGCTCTGTTTGGAATAAATCTCTTTCAACACTGAGATATGCTGGAGCTCATCTCAAGATGATTGAGTATCTCTGTGATAAGATGGATGGTTATCAATCCTTAAAGGCTACTCATACCAAGAGCGGCAGTCACAAAGGATCGTTCTTTGGTCCGATGCGTAGTATCTTCAATAAAGCATCAAAGCTGGAAAATGACTATGAAGATAGGTTCAACCGTATCAAAGCACAACTATTACCACATTTACAGGTTCTTGACGGAGCGCAAAAGCGTCTTAAAGATGAAAATGGCGCAGATAAGTTTGGGATTGAAGGCGTGCCGGTACCAGAGCAGCTAGCAAAGAAACGTGGACGTGCTGGGTGGGATGCAGAATCTGTTTTATCATGCATGATGAACCTTGGTAATGACAAGAACTCATTTGCTCTCATGAATGGATATGGGTTCGAAAGATGGCAAGTATTTAAGCTTACTTCGTTATTTACTGACGAGGAATGGGATGCTATTCAAGGTGTATGGGATACTATTGATACTCTATTCCCTGAACTTGATAAAGTACACTTTGCTCTTACCAATAGGCATCTGGTAAAAGAAGAAGCGCAGCAGCTTACTATTACCACCAAGGAAGGCAAGGTAAAGACTCTTAGAGGTGGCTACTACCCTCTGGGGTATGACAACTTCCTTTCTGCTAAAATTGCGGAGTTCAAAGAGTTTGACCTGATGCTCGATCAAAAGCAGAGTACTTATACCTCTTCTGGCAAGACCAAGGATGGGGCGACCAAGAAACGTCTAGAAGATGAAGACGGGAAACCGATCGTTCATTACCCACCTGAGTTATCTCTTCGGAACGTACTCGATAGGCATCTACGTAATACTATCAGAACAATAACGCATGCTGAATTTATCAAGGAGATAGATGCTGTTACCCGTCATGAAGATTGGCAAGAGACAATGATCAGCCGCTTCGGGATTGATAACTATAGAGCTATGCGTGACTGGATCTCTTATCTTGCTAGACCTGAGAAGAATATAAGTAAAAAGCTTGATAAGGGTTTTGAATGGGCTAGAAAGCGCAATACCGAGCTTGCACTAGGATTTAGAGTAAAGGCTGGATTCAAACAACGTCTCTCGCTCTATAACGGCATCAACGCTATGGGTGAGGACGGGACAAAATATCTGATCAGAGGGATGATGGAGGTGGGTCTCAAAACCAATCTCTACGGCTCTACAGCAAACGAAAAGGTGCAACTGATCAATACGCTATCATCATTTATGAATAACCGCCAAGCTGGAGTTGATAGAGAGGTACGCGACTATCTGAATAAACTTACGATCAAAGGTAATACCCTAAATATTGTAGGGCACGAATTCACCACGGATCAGATGCGTGATACGGCATTCTGGTGGATACAGGCTAATGACAGAGCGGCTGTATATCCACTATGGCAAGGTGCATTTCTCAAGGCAATGGAGACTGATATTGCCTACTCCTCACCTGCCCTTGACACAACGAATATGAGTAAGGACGAAATAGAGGAAGCTAAAAATGACGACAGACTAAAACGTCAAGCTCGAGCTGTGGAGTACGCTGATAGTATTGTCCGCATATCCCAGCCCTCTACTCAGACTCCAGATCTAGCCAGCATACAACGAGCTGAAGGTATTGTAAGATTCTTCACTGCCTTTATGACATTTACACTCAAAGCAGGCAATAGGTTGACCCACTACTACGGAGCATGGCGTAACAAGAAGATACCATTCTCAGTTATGGCCAAGCATATTGCTCTGGAATGGGGGATGCCGTCTCTTACTTTGCTCTCACTAGCAATGATGTTCTATGATGAAGAAGAAGAACCAGGACTGTCTGATTGGTTACTCCACACGCCAGAATCGATGATAGCAACAATTCCGATCGCTAGAGGAATACCAGCAGCCGTCAGGTACAGACGTCCATTATTAGTCTTACCTGGTACTGAACGGATAGAAGATACATTTAGTAAACCAGGAATACCATCTGTTCTGCTCCTTGGAGAGATGACAATGGGATTCCCAATAATGAACCTTTACCGTGATGCAACCAAAGAATACCAAAAGATTACCGGAAAGAAGGAGAAATAATGGCAATATCAAAAACAACTCGAAAGCTTATATGTATTGGAAATGGAAGTGCTAATACCTTCAACTTTCCTTTCAAAGTACTCGGTAAAAGTAACTTCACTCTGATTCTAACAAATATCAATGGTGAGGATACTACCCTGACTGTTGATAGCGACTACTCACTAAGTGGTATCGGTGAAGATAGTGGTGTCATAGTAACGTATCCTCTTGATACCGAAGTACCGAAACTAGCAACTGGTGAGAAACTTACAGGATATAGATCAACTGAGATCACACAACTACTGGACTTTATGTATGGTGGTGGGTTCTCTCCTCGCATCCATGAGAATGCCTTTGATAAAATCACTATGATTCTACAGGAATTGAATGAAGAGCTTGAACGAAGACCAATGTTACCGATAACGGTCACTGTATCAAATATTGAGGACTGGATAAAGAATATTGCTTTGATTGATGGAAGTAATATCAATCGAATAGCATTTTTATCAGCTCTTGGTATTGGAAGTGATGGTGAGTTAGATCTCAGTGATTTCTCAAAAACTTCTGGGACAAATATAGATATACCTTCATATCGAAGCTTGCTGGGTATTGACGATCTGGATGACTTAATAGAGGCAACTGGTGAAGATCTTACTTACATTGAATCAGCAACACTCCAGACAAGTAGTAGTACTGAGCAAGTGGCTGAGTTTAAGAACTTATTAGGGTTGGATAAAATTAAACCTCTAATTATACAGCCTCAGACAATTGTTAATGGTGCAGTTGGAGATATCCCTGATGGATGGTTAGTAGGTGATTGTGATAATCCAGCTGAGCATCTTGAAGTGTCAACTGCTGGTAGTGCAACTCTAATTGTAAAATCAGGGCTTCAAGTATGTGCTGGGGATTCAGGATCTACACTACTTTCCGAGATCTTGGCTTCTGACACTTCTCTAGATTTAAACGATAAAGCTGATGGTACTCATTACATCTTTGCAGACCTGAACGAGAATGGAACTTATAAGGAGTTTGTAAGTGATAGTCACAAGCCGTGTGTAGGGCAAGTGATTAGTGGGGAATATGAAGATGAACTTCCTGCGATGACGAGCGATACAACTCCAGAAGGATATGAAGTGTCTTCAACACCACCAGCTCGTACAGATTATCCTGTCTCCAATACATTTAACAAAGAAGCCGGTTATGGTTTTATTATCGATTCATCTTCTGGGGTCGTTCAGGTAACCTTCCCAGAGCGCTATATCGAATGTTATTCAGTGCAAGCACCATATCATAGTGAACCTAATAGAGTTATGAAAAGCTGGACAACCGAAGGGCAAAAGCCAGACGGTGAATGGGTGGTAGTAGACTCAGTAGCAAATCAGATAGGCTGGGTAGCCAATGAAACAAGATTCTTCAATCTAGCAATATCAGGAAGATATAAAGGACTTAGATTCAATATCGCCTCAGTTGTTAGTGGTATATATATGGAGATGCAAAATATATATCTTTATTCTATACGTTATCCAGACTTCTATAATACATCAAATCACACTCACTATGACCCAGACAACAATATAATCCGCAGAGTCTATATTGGCGAAGTAGATATTGTCTCTGGAACAATAACTCACGTTATTAGTTACCAGCATGGTACTGTTGTTACACTGCCAGTAAATGATGGAGCAAATATCAGTAAAAATTCAACCTATTACTTAGATATACCTTATCTTGGCTATTGTACAAGCCAAGCAAGAATTTATCACGAAGATAAATGGGGTAAGACAGGGTGGGTATATTCTTCTGGTGGATATGGTGTAGTATCTAATTTTACTGGGAGATCCCTTAGTATACAGACAGGTAGTATCTCTCTTATTACATCAAGTCGATCAGGTGATGGAGGCGAATTTACATCAAGCATATCTTCTGCACCTGCTAAAGTAACAGTAGAAAGGAGTTGGTAATATGGATAGACAAGTATGGGGAAAAGTTGGTGAAACTGGTTCTGCTTTTGGTAAATCAAATCTTATGGAATCAATGGGCTACATACCTATGCAAGAAGAAGCACCTTCAATTGACCATGTCGCTCAAGAGGATGGTACTTGGTTAATACCGCCAGAGGCACTAGAAGCAAATTATCAACGTGACCTTGCGACACTTGATCCGCTACTAGCTCATGTTATGCGACATGACTTCAATGGTGAAATAGAAGCAAAAGCTAGAGCAGAGTTAAAATATTCTATTGCTCAAGCAGAAGTCTTGGAAAAGTACAACAAGGGTTCTACGGTTTATGTCACAGAAACAGGCACTCATTACCACAAGGATATAAATTGCTCCTCACTTTCTACTAGTGATCTACTGTTGATAAACTTGTCAAAAGGACTTAAAGAATATAGTCCATGTTCAAAATGTGTAAATAACAACTAAAGGAGATGATATGTTTGGAATACAAAGCTTTATACTCAAGATATTTATGATAGTCATAACTGGGATCGTAGTAATATGTATTGCCACAGTAGTAGGTTGTACGCCAAATAGTGGTACTGAGTTAAAACAAAGCCAACTGGCACTTGCTACAAAGAACAACGTAGATGCTTCAAAGGAAGATAATCGACAAGACAACTCTATAGAATTTGTGCTGCCTGACGTATCAGAGCAAGCCTTACCACCAACTGACAGCAATGCCGATGAAACTGTAAAATTAGTCAAGGCTCGAGCATTAGAGCGTGAGAAAGTACTACTTGCTGAAGGAAGAGTAAAGGAGATGGAAATAAGGGCATCTGAAGAGAAGTGGAGGATACTGGTATGGGTAGTTGGCATTGGTGCTTTCTTACTGGCCATCGCTGCACTTTATATTCGATCACCACTTGATAGGAAAGGTAGAGAGTGAATAGCGAAGAAAAAATTGACAAGCTTTATAATGACATGACTGAGGTTAAAGTTACACTCGCTCGGTTGGAATCTTGCCTTCACCCTGCCCCGTGCTCGCATTTATGCGAACATGTCACAAAACATTCTGGTGATATTGCAGATCTACACAATCAGCATAAAGTCCATATAGAAGCCCATCACTCTAGTAAGAATGTAAGGGCAAATTGGGCTGCGCTTGCTGCAGTTGTGTGTGCACTGGCGACTATTGCAAGTGTCATATTAAAGCAATAGTCCGCAATATAATACTGGTTAAATCTTATAATAATTAATGATATAATTTATTCTATATAAATACTAATATAATTTGCATAAATAAATATCATATAGTATGATATAGATAATTAGAACAAATTAATAGGATACACATACACAATCAAATAATTAAAATCGTAATGAATAGTTTGTATTTTCAATTTTATTGCAATGCATGCATATAATCAATAAACAATAAGCTATATAATAGTTAACCTCAAGAAGAAATGGTTAAGTATTACAACAATGTAATTAATCATAAACGTGATTTCAACCCTATAGTGAATATTTATCTTCAAGTATCATCATAATATTTAGCATATAACTTTCAATCATAAAGGAGAAACAATGGTTCAAAGAACTGTAATATCAAATGAAGACGGAACAACAACTACAGTGACAACAAATAGTGATGGAGAGCATATGGTTACAGGTAGTGATGGAAAAATTTCACAGGGAATTCCAGCAGGAGATACACATGAGACAATAGTTAAGAATTTTGGTGGAGATAAGCATAATACAGTAAAAAAGTAACCTTAAATAGAATTATAAGAAAAGCAATATAAAATCAAGCACAAACGATAAGGATGGTACACACAAAGTAACCCATAATGGCGTTAGCTCAAATGCGATTATTATAGGTCATGAACATAAGGAAATTGTAGAGAAAGATCAAGAACAAAGATGATACAAAACTATTAAATATTGGCCTTTGCTTTTAGTTACGAGAAATCAATGAATACTAAAAAAAATGAATATTATGAAAGAGATTTATGCAGAATTTGCAAGAAGCCACTTGCAATTAGTGATACTAATGGTATTACAAATTGCAAAGAATGCCATACAGCCTATCACACAACTTGCTATGTCAAAAGTGGTGAAATATGCACTATGTGCTTTTATAGGAAAAATAAAATGTAATTTAATATTATCTAGTATTTTTGAGTAATCATTTATCCAAAAAAGAATGGACTAATAAGAAAATATCCACCATAAAATAAAGACATAGTTTTATAATGACAAGGGCTTGTGAATCGAGCAAAATGTTGCAGGACATTAATAATAATCAATGCTTTAATATTAATATATTGATTTTCAATTTATTCATTTATTTAAACTTATACTATCATAATGAGGAATAAGATGTCAATTAATCATGAAAGCCCAATGCAGACAAAATTATTGAAGCAGCAGAATTCCCGCATTATTCTGAAACAAAGGAACTAACGGAATCTCCTAGTATACATGACATTTTTAAAATTGGAAAAGAAAGCTTTACCATCCCTGATACACCACCAGGATTTCTAGAAGAAGATTTACTTAAAACTGCAGTTAAAAGATTAGAAATTATGGATTTTGCTGAGGGCATTTGGGATATTCATTTTCCAACAGGTAAAGTACCGGGAATATTGAAACTATCTGTAACACCAACTGACTCAGTTAAATATCAAGCAGGAGTTACTCTAACAGCACAATGTAGCGCCATAAGAGATAACTCATACCTAGGAAATTTTAATTTTAACATTGATTTTAAAATTGGAATTGTAAATATTAATTCAGAAAAAGAGAACATACTACTTATGGGGATTTGGAGTGGTTTAATATCATCTGAGAAAAATTTTGGAACAATAATACTTAAACCTGATATTTCCACAAAAACAATGTTTGGCACCATGTTTACCATCAATTATGCTGATGACAATCAAAACTATTATGATTTGCGAATAACAAAAAGAACATAATTTTATATTTCAATCCAAAATAAAAATTTTGAATATTATATAACTAGCATCATATTTCGAGTGCATTGAGCTTAATGACTATGCACAATGCTTTAACCTCACAATTTCTATTCTATATATAAATGCTATCAGGTTTATATTTGTAATGTTTTTGGGGAGCCAAAAAAAATAAACCGTAAGTCTTGATAATTCAGGACTTACGGTTTTTCTTTTATATGATATCTTAACGCTTCAATTCTCTGTTTGGGGTCAATTCGGGTCAATCGGGGTCAATTGTTGGTAACGTTTTTGGTAACAGTACTGTCGGCTGTGCAACGGACTTTTTCTTGGTTCTGAAACGCCTCTGATTTCTTCATTGCATTCTCGATATTTTCGGTTGTTACGTGGGTATAAGACTTCGCTGTTGTTGTTGAGCTCCCATGCCTCATAATTTTTTGATTTTCGTGTGGTAGCACTCCTCCAATAAATTATTATAATGATTACACCCAACTTAAGAATATTTACATCCTTGCGATTCAGCTTACAACTACGACTGTAATATTTATAACAACGTAATAAACATAAAATAAACTCAACTGCATAATTCAATGCAGTGGCATAGAAAACGTAAGGTAGGTGTCCACCATTTCTATGTCACTGCACTTATGACATATTGATAATTGTTAAAATGTATTAGCAAAATTTCTTGACAGTGTCTATATTAAAGGTAATAATTAATTAGATAGATCTTACTATCATAAAATAAATAACAATATAAGTGGAAGATTGCCATGAAGTATATAAGCACATTGCTGTTCGCAGTAATCATTGTGTGTACTAGCTATTCTTTTACAGCTGAACCTACCGAGCAAGGCGTCGGCTCAAGTTTTCTCAAAGGTATGGACACCAGCGCAATGTACTATCAGCAAGCTGTTACAACTTTCAAACTATTAATACTTAAAGCATATAAATTAACTCAAATTTGAAAAAATATAGTATTTTCAAATATTTTTGAAACATTATTGTTTATTATGCATCTATAATAATGAAACTGAATTATATTTCAATGTTTGCTTGATTAGTAAACCAATTGAAGAGTATTTAAAATATACGTGATTATTGTTTATATAGTTGCAACAGCATATATCAAAAGGAGATGATAATGAAACGAGAAAAGCTTTCTGAAAATGAACTAGACTTGATAACAGGCGGAACACTTTATGTTCAAAGCAGTACAAATGGAAAAAAGTATGAAGTTACTGGCATTTATACAAATGCTGACACAGGTGAATTTATGCTAAAGTATGACAATAATAATGAAGTTGGTTATGCAGCAACAGGTATTGTGAAGAATAGCAGTCTTGGGGCAATATTCGCAAAACTGAAATGGGATATAAGTGATTTGTCCAGCATAATTAATCACACTGTCACTGTTGATGAAGATTTAATATAAAATTACTAAAAGAATATAATAAGTAGAAATTATTTATTACAATTTACTTTCATCATCCTGAGTGTCTAAGTCTCACATGCTCTACTTTTAAGACCAACTTGAATATTGTATATTATTCAGTAATTCTGGGAGCCAATAAAACAAGCCGTAAGCCTTTAAAAATAAGGACTTACGGCTTTCTTATTTACAGACAGCAACTAGTACGTTACACGAATTGGATCAATCGAGATCAATTGTTGGTAACGTCTTTGGTAACAGTACTGTCGGCTGTGCAACAGACTTTTTCTTAATTATGAAACGCCTCTGAGCTCTTGAACAAGAGAAGTAGCGAATCTTCGCCTATGCTGGTGCGATAATAACACACAATATGTACCAAACAACCTAAATTTTTCGAGTAAGCCAATCAATAAGGTTACCCCAAAAGGTGCTATAATACGTCCAATCGACAAATTCTTGAGTGCCCCAGTGAGGAGCACAATCCGAAGCAAAGACTCCAGAACGACCTTTAGAAAATTCTCCTACAGCAATAAAAACATCATCATCAATCACTGCCAAAACCTCACAATCATCTTTGCTTTGTAATTGATTATATCCTAAAAATAATGGCCACGTATCATTATCTATACCTTGAAAAACTGAATGATTATTACTAACTATTGTCGGAATAACCCCTTCAGAATTTTCCACCCTATCATCCTTATCAATCATCTTAACTGGTAAGACATCAGCTAATACAGTATTCTGATAATTAGCTTTTGCTTCAATTCCAGAGAATGACATATAGCCACCTACCATTAACAAGCCACCTCCTTCAAGCACAAAGTCTTTCAATAACTCGAGTGAGTTATTCTGAGTACTACCACGAACAAAGACATTGTCGGTAAGAAGGAATGTATTACTACCGATATCAGATAAAAGAACTGCATCGTACTGCTGTAACTCTTCTAAAGTTTTTGGAAAATTATACCCGACACCATGAGCAGGGATATGCGTAACAGTATGTCCCTCTGTTGTCAAAGCATCAGAAATATAATTTGAACAATCCTCATAGTGATTCGTAACAAAACTATCAAATCCTTTAACATGGGTAATCGTCTTCATCCATGTTTCCCCAATAAACAATACTTTGCTCATGCTCGTCTCCTTTATAAAGTTCTCTGTTTAAGTATTAAATTTGCGTAAATTAAAATGTGATTATAATAATCCTCTAGATTAATATGTTCATCTACCGTGTGGCAATCCTCAATCTTACCTGGACCGAGTATTATCGTTGGAATTTTAGAAATATTTGAAAGCAAACGAGCATCATTTCCAGCTGCAGATCCAGTAACATTAGGGGTAATACCAAGCGATTCTACATAAGCATCTACTGCATTCTTTATTAACAATGACTCCTTTGGTAACTCAAAAGAGTTTCCTTGTTGTAATATTTTAATTCTCACAGGATTATCAACCAAATAACTATCACAATGAGCTCTATCAAATATACTCTTAGAAATCTCCTTATAGCAATTGTCTATTTTCATTGATGGCAGTATATGAGCACAAATTTTAAAGCTACATTTATCAGGAACTGTTGACGCTGCCGTCCCACCACAAATTTCTCCTAGATTAATTGTAGGACACGGAAGAGTTGGATGCTTATAATTCATCAACCAACGATGTTCAACATCCTCTATTGCTTTAATTAGCTCAATAGCTTTTTCTATTGCATTCTCACCTTGCCACTTTTTTCCACAATGAAGTGCCTTCCCACTTACCTCAACCTCCAGAACAAGAAAACCCATATGAGCAGTAAGAATACTTCCATCGCTACACTCAGCAACGACACAACTCTTCGCAACTAGCTTATTATTTGTCAAACAAGAACTAAGAGTTCCATTACCTCCACCCTCCTCATCTGCAACCGACATTATACCAACATTGCAATCTTCATACAATTTGGCATCAACAAGCAACTTTACAGCCATTATTGCAGCCATCAATCCACTCTTCATATCAGCAGTACCTAAGCCAAATATTTGCCCTTTTTCTATCGTCGGAGAAAATGGTGGATGCGTCCAAAACTCTTCATTTCCTGGTGGCATGGTATCAATATGACCATTGAATAAGATATCAGCACTGTCTTTATCTGTATACTTTGTTGCAAATATATTAAATCTAGGGGTAGGATATGTATAATTATGTCCTGAATTACCTTCATAAAGATTGCGTTCAGCATAAGTAATTTTTTCTTCATCTATCTCTTCTCTGGAAGTAGTAAACCCAAGAGATGTAAGCAATTTTTCAAGGTAAACCTGCCCTTCATACTCTTTACCACCAGTAATACCATGGCCAATATTCTGAGTATCGATGCGAATAAGCTCTATTAACGGGTTGAGATACTCTTCTTTTTTAAGCTCTAAAGTTTGTTTTAATTTTGTTATTATACTCATAATCTTACCTAACTATTAAGTGTTGGTTAATACGTATCATTTTTGAATTTGTTTATAGACCAGTAAAAAATTATGAATATAGCAATATGCACTCTTCTACTAAATTCCAAAACTTTTCTTTATCTAGCGTTACCGCAACCTCTGTATTTGCTACAAACCCCTTTGTGCCAAAGTAATCACATAATGTTCTACCGTAGCATTTTTCACTTCGTAATTCTATCTCTGTATACATTGGTTTAGTTTCAATACAACTAGGATCTAACAAGTATGCAATACAACATGGGTCATGTAATGGGCCACCTTCCCAACCAAACACCTTTTTCTGAGTCTTACTAAAAAAGCGCATTAAATCAGCAAAAAGTTCAGATCCAATATTTCCTATACGCTCCATTCTTGTTATTATATCAGGTGTGCATAGAGCTTGGCGTGTCAGATCTAGCCCAATCATCACAATAGGTATTTTAGAAGAAAAGACAATATGTGCAGCCTCCGCATCAGCAAGAATATTGTACTCAGCAGCAGGAGTGACATTACCTAATTGATACGCCCCTCCCATAAGTACAACCTGTGAAACCTTCTCAACAATCCTCGGCTCTCTTCTAAACGCAATACCAATATTGGTCTCAGGTCCTGTAACAACCAAAGTTATTGGCTCTGATGCCTCTAAAAGAGTATCAATAATATAATCGACAGCATGCTTCGACTCAACCTTACGAGATAAATCAGAAAAGATTGGTCCATCTAGTCCACTAACCCCATGAATGTCATCTGCGATAATTTGCTCTCTAACCAATGGTCTATCCATTCCAGCGTACACAGGGACATCTAGGTTTAAAAAGTCACAAACTTTCAACGCATTACTAGTTGTCTTCTCAAGAGTCTGATTTCCAGCTACTGTAGTAATTCCTAAAAGATTTATACTTGGGTGAATTGCAGCCATCATAATCGCTACAGCATCATCATGACCTGGATCACAATCCAAAATGATTTTGAGTTTTTCCATTATACTTCCTTTTACGAACAACTAGTAAGATTATTCAAGACAGTAAAACATAGAAGTAATCGTTTGTTATCAACCATTTTTTGAAAACTTGATCTTATTTACCCATACTGCCAAAAGTATGACAAAACCTTTGACAATCATCTGATTATACGATGATACATTCAATAGATTCATACCATTACTAAGACAAGCAATTATCATTGCTCCAAAGACAGTACCTATAATTGTTCCGGTACCACCTTCAAATTTAGTACCTCCAAGAATAGTCGCTGCGATAGCATCCATTTCTGCTCCCACCCCAACAGTTGGCGAACCAGAGGACAGGCGAGAAGAAAGAATTACACCACTAAGACCAGCCAACAGGCTACCGATACCATAGACCAACATCACTATCGACCGTATATTTACACCACAAAGTCGTGCAGCCTCTTCATTTCCACCCAATGCATAAACATGTCTTCCAGTTTTAGTATGAGATAAAAAGATATGCCCAGCAATAACAACTAAAATCATAATAATGATTGGTATAGGAACGCCCAAGATAAAGCCACGACCCAATATGCGATATGCTTTTATACCTATCGCCACAGGCCTACCACCAGTCATAACAAAAGCAAATCCAAGAATAACAGTAGACAGAGCAAAAGTAACAATAAATGGTGGAATCTTTTGAGTTATTATTATCCAGCCTTTTATAACACCGATTACAAAACACCCAATAAGAACAATAATTATAGCTACAATAATCGGAACATTATAAGCTGAAACAAGGACGCCTAGAGCTGTTCCTGCAAAAGCAAATATAGCTCCAACACTCAAATCAATCCCAGCAGTAATAATAATCATTGTCATACCTACTGCTGTAATCAAGTTTATTGACATCTGACGAGCCACATTGGTAAGATTATCAATAGTTAAGAAGTTTTCAGAAAATACTGATAAGAGGACAAACAGCATAAGGAAGCCAATAAGCGCACTCTTGTAGTCTCTGATTTTACCAAAAAAGTTAGTATTACCCATTTAGATACTTCCTCCAAATGCTAGTTTCAAAATATTTTCTTCCGTGATTTCAGCTTTAGTCTTTAAAATGCCCACCTGCTCTCCTTCGTGCATCACTAACACCCTATCACTCAAAGTAATGAGCTCAGGTAACTCTGAAGAGATCATAACAATACTAATTCCGGACTTAACTAATTCACCCATCATGGTATAGATCTCAGTCTTTGCATTTACATCAATCCCCCTAGTTGGCTCATCCAGAATTAAGACTAGAGGATTTACACAGATCCACCGAGCAATCAGGGCTTTTTGCTGGTTACCTCCGCTCAAGAAACGAATAATCTGTTTGCTCGAAGTAGCCTTAACATTTAGCTGTTTCATAAATTTATCTACTAAGGAACTTTCCTTAGAGTGATTTATAAATAAAATTTTTTTCAAGTGATCTAAGAAAGGCATTGTAATGTTCTCTCTCACATCAAGGTCTAGAAATAACCCTGTTTTTTTTCTATCCTCTGTAACAAGTGCTAGCCCTTTATTGATTGAATTCATTGGGCTAGAATTGATGATTTCTTCGCCATTCAGTACAACTCTACCTGATGTATGGTTACGCAAGCCAAAGATTGTTTCAACAATTTCACTCCGCTTACTTCCAACCAATCCGCCAATTCCAAAGATCTCACCCTTTTTAACTTCAAAATTTATATCTTTGAAAACACCTTCTAGAGACAAATTTTTGATTTGCAATATACTTTCATCTATATGAGAGTCGACCTTAGTAAAGAGAGATTTATTCTTCTTGCCAATCATGTAACCAACAAGCTCTTCCTCACCATCTATATCACTCACCTCTTTGGTCGTTATTACCTCACCATCACGCATTACTGTTACTCTATCGCATATTTCAAAAATTTCACTCATTCGGTGAGAAATATATATGATGGTTACACCGCTATTTTTGAGATCATGTATCTTTTCAAAAAGTTTTTCCGTCTCTTTTTGAGATATGGATGAGGTTGGTTCATCCATAATGAGAACCTTGGCATTAAAAAGTAGAGCTCTAGCAATTTCAACCATTTGTTGATTTGCTATTGTTAACTCAGAAATTTTAGCCTCTGGATCAATATTCTCAGCCAAACTTTCAAGCACTTTCATTGTTTCATACTTCATCATCTTATCATTTGTGAACCCTTTTGTAAGCTCTGAACCAAGAAAGATATTCTGATACACCGGCATATCTTGCAATAAAGTAAGCTCTTGATAGATTGCACTTATCCCCAACATACGAGTAGCAATTGGATCTGCATGCATGATTTCATTACCAGCGAAGGTCACCTTGCCACTATCTTTTGTGTATGCTCCTGTCAATATTTTAATTAGTGTGGATTTTCCAGCACCATTTTCACCAATGAGTGCATGCACTTCACCTTCAAATAGTGACAGATTTATATTCTTAAGAACTTGAACACCTGAAAAAGATTTATTAACTTCTTCAAATTTCAATATTTGATTTTTCATATAGCAACCTTTTAGTATTGTAAGGCCATTATGATATTTAAGTCATTTATAATAAAGTGGAATAAAACAATAAATACTAACACGACAA
This sequence comes from Planctomycetota bacterium, assembly GCA_965140405.1. Classification (GTDB taxonomy): domain Bacteria; phylum Planctomycetota; class SZUA-567; order SZUA-567; family SZUA-567. The sequence continues at coordinate 2,105,810 of OZ223208.1, read as the reverse complement.
TACTGCTAAAATTTTTCTTGTCTTCTCTTATAAAACTACTAATAATTTCAACCGATACACCGTACTTAAATATACATCCAGTTACACCATAAATACTATACACATGACAAAGCAAAACTATTTTCATATCCTAGCACCCAAGGAAGCTTTTGCTTTTTTGCATCTAACACTTATTTATAATTTCAAAATTAACATAAAATTATTTATTTGTGCGCTGCATAGCTTAATCTTAAAATTCAAAGCATCAGTAATAGTCTTACTCTGTCATGAGTATTATATTTCTATGGTATTAATGAGTATTGCTTAGTAGCAATAAGTTCATTACAGACTATTTATATTCTGCAATATTTCCCTTATGATACAACAATACTGGGGTAGGAACTAGTTTTTCAACCTTTTTTCCCTCTATTGAATCAAGGAGGATATTAGTCGCAATACGCCCCATCTCAAATGGTTGCTGCTGAATCATACCAAGTATTGTTCCTGAACGGATACCTTCTGCTGATTCTTCAGTCAGATCAAAACCAAAGATCTTTGTACTATTATTCTCAGATGATTCAAGAGCAGCTTTCACACCAATAACACCGTTTTCAGCTGTAGCAAAAATATAGTCTAAATTTGGATTAGCCTGTAACATTGCTTCAGTAGTATTTAACGCTTCTTCACGGTCATATCCAGGAAGTGGATTCAAAAATGTAATATTGTTACTTCCTTCTAAGCCACGCTTAAAACCTTCTATTCTTTCTTGTTGAATTGGTGATTCTAAAAATGTCACAATACCAATTGTTGCACCTTCTGGAGAATTCTCAGCAATATACTCTTTTGCAAACTTACCAAGTTCAAAACCGGCAACTTCATTTACTGTGCCAATATGAGACGTAACACTATCAGATTTGACAACAGCATCAATTGTGACAATTGGCATACTTTCTGCAGCATCTTCAATAGCAGGGATAGCCGTCACCCCATCAATACTGATAACAATCATGCCGTCAACACCCTTTTGCACAAAATCCTCAATTGCAGCCATCTGTTTTGCTGCATCTTGATTAGGATCATTTACCATAACTTTGACACCGCGTTCTTTTGCAGCACTCTTTATGCCTTCATCAATATCGATAAAAAATTGGTGCTGCAACGTTATAGTTGTAACCCCAATTGTAATATCTTTAGCAAGAGCTGAATAGCTCAAGCAAGCAAAAGCAATAAATAAAACCCACAAAGCAGATACTCTTTTCATAATTTTCTCCTAAAAATTCACTTTGACTCTAAAGCGAACGAAAAATAAATACATAAATATCAATTCAATCGCACATGCCAACAAAAAAAACTACATCCCAGTACTATATACATACAAGAATACCATTGTTTTGCTCTTAATCAATTTATTTTTGAAAATTTACTAAAAAAAACTTGCATAATCTACTAAACTAGTTTAGAATACAGTTATGAAAAAGAGAATAACAATAACAGATGTTGCTGAAGAAGCAGGAGTTTCGAAGACTTCAGTCTCATTTGTCATAAATCAAAAAAAAGGAGTAAGAGCAGAGACGCGAAAACGTGTTTTAGCTGCAATTAAGAAATTGAATTACAAGCCTCAATTCAATTTTTCATCCTTTGACACCTTGAAAAAAACAATGCTCTTCCTCCAAATCAATCTTGAAAAGCGGATTCTTACGGGGCAAGACTCAGCTTTTATTGCACACTATATTTCTGGTGCGCAGAAGATGTCACTAAAATTGGGTTATGAATTTGAGAACAAATACTTGTATAGTCTTGATGAGAGTGAATTACTCAAAATCTGTAACGAAATTGAGGACCTTGCAGGCATAGTGGTACAAGGATCCTTACTCAAGAACGAAGAGGACTTCAATATATTTTCAAATCTTCCAGTCCCTTTTGTTTTTATAGACACCTACCACCCTTTTCTACCATTTAACTTTGTTGATATTGATAATGAATCAGCAGTATTCAAGGTTATCAGTTACTTAGTATCCCAAGGACACAAAAGTATTGGAATTGTAAGTGCTGTCGAATCAACCTACAATCTTGATAGGCGTTACTTGAGTTTTTTTGAAGCTTGTAGGTACTTCGGGGTCGAATGTAGGGAGTCATGGCAACTTGAGACCTATTTCAACTATGATGAAGCAAGTAAGCATTTACCAAAGTTGCTTGAAAATTGTGAAACATTCCCCACTGCTTTTTTCTGTGTCTGTGATATCATAGCCCTTGCTCTACAAAAATGCTTACAACAAGATTTAGGTCTTGTTGTACCAGATCAGGTATCTGTTGTAGGGTTTGATAATATTGATGCAAGCTCTATGGTTGAGCCCCGTTTAAGTACGGTAAATGTTTCTAAAGAACAGATTGGACAAAAAGCTGTCATTCTACTCAACGAAAGAATGCAACTATATGGCGGTATGGAAGATTTTGCAATTGAAGAACCAAAATTAAACCACGAAAGAACTCTAATTGGCACCGATATCGTAAGAAGAGAGAGTGTCAAGTATAATCGCTAGTGTCTGTACCTACTTCTTAGCTAAAAGCTTGAGAACAGTTGCACTCATAACCGAGACCGCTGCCGAAATAACAGGTGCTGGGGGAGGTGCAAATTTGCAGTTGTGTAGACTTGGCTGTAGACTTTCCTTATAGCTGAATACAACTTTGTCACAGCTATCATTTGCCCCGACAAAGAACATACTGCATGGTACCTCTTCACCTGCCCAGTTTTTAAATAAAGCGAAATCTTCACTAACCATTAGCATCTCTGTTGCGTCCTCTACATACTCTTGATCATAAAGCTCTAACGCAGACTCTTTGATAGTATTAGATAACGCCGAATCGTTGACAAGTGGTGGAACTTCATTCTCTGCATTTACCTCTACAACTGGCAGTATATGCTCTGGAATACCCATAGACTGAGCTTCATATCTGCAAATTCGTTTAATTGAGTCTAGTATATGATTTCTAGTTTCTTCATCGATGAATCTCGCAGTAACCTTCATTACAACTTCATCAGGAATAATATTAGCTCTGCTACCACCGTTAATTGCCCCTACGGTAACTACTGCAGGGGTGAGTGGACTTAATTCACGACTAACTATAGTTTGTAGTGAGGTTACAATACGAGCGGCAAGTGCTATAGGATCTTTGCTCAAATGTGGCGATGCTCCATGCCCACCAACACCATATACGGTTATTTTTAGCTCAAAAGCCCCTGCCCAGATCAATCCATATTTTACAGCAATATGCCCAGCCGTAATCCGTGGAAAGACATGCATAGCTAGGCATGCATCAGGAACTCCAAACCTCTCAAAAAGACCATCATTAATCATAGATTTTGCACCAGATAGGGTCTCTTCTGCTGGCTGCCCAACAAAAACAATTCTACCAGTCCAATCCTCCTTGAACTTGGAAACTACTCGCGCAGTTCCAATAAAGGAGCTCATATGAATGTCATGCCCACATGCATGCATTGCAGGAATACTCTTTCCAGATACATCTTTAGTAGAGACATGACTTGCATAATCAACACCTGAATCTTCTGTAATAGGAAGAGCATCCATATCTGTACGCACAACAATCGTTGGACCTTCACCATTTTCCAGATAGCCAATAATACCGTACCCACCAACATTACGCTCCACTCTTATACCACATAGTTCAAGTTCACCTACCAACAATTCAGAAGTATTCTTTTCCTGCCCTGAAAGCTCAGGAGCGGCGTGCAATATTTTATAGAGAGATACAAGAGAATCCAACTCTGACGATACTTCCTTTTTCAACTTGCTAGCTATTAACATTTATTATAATCCTCATATTGCTGTTTATTATAGAACTCTTTATACTAGTATAAATACATGAAATGATGCTCGAACAGTGCCAAAAAACCACAAAACATCTAATTATAAACTAAATTTTAGCACATGTTTAAATTATACTGCTTTTTTAAATAAATACCAGACAGCTACTTTTATTACTGACTGGTATTTATTATCTTTCTATTCTTTATGATTTTGTGTTTGTTTAGATCTTAGAATTTTCTAAGCAACTAAGATTGTGTGTAATTCTCTTAATGTTGTATGAATTTTCCTAGTAACTTATCCAGGTTCTGTAAATGTTTTAAGATTTATCTAACCTGCTCTACTTCATATAAGTGTTTATACATTAATTTTACAAATCTCTTTGAGAGTCAAAATAGTAAAACCGTAAATCCTGAGAAATCAGGGCGTACGGTTTTCTTTTATTAGAATCTGAGCTTTGTGATAAAATGTCTGTATTTGAATTACTTGCAGTGCAAATATGGTATATACTACGAAATTCATTATATGCATCAAATATATAACAAAGACATACTGAATTGATATTAATATAACAGATACGTGTTATTTATTAAAGTACTTTACTGCCTCAAACATGGCTACAATATTATCTATAGGAGTATATGCCTGTACATTGTGAACAGCATTAAAAACAAATCCACCACCTTTACTAAAGATATCACAATTCTTTAAAACATACTCGCGAACATCTTCAGGAGTACCAAACGGAAGAATTTTTTGTGTGTCACAGCCCCCACCCCAAAAGGTGACATCTTTACCATACTTATTCTTTAGTAATTCCGCATCCATTCCAGTTGCACTACACTGTACAGGGTTAATAATATCAAAACCAGCCTCTATTAAGTGTGGAATAATTGGTTCGATAGCTCCACAAGAATGTTTAAACGTTTTCCATGTTGTATTTTCATGAATCCAATCATTTATCTTTTTATAATGAGGTTTCCAAAGATCACAGAAAGTATTTACCGAGCAAAATGTGGATATTTGAGTGCCAAAATCAGTGCCACAAATAAACGCAACGTCAACTTTATCGCCAAATATTTCCCACATTTTAGGTAAATTTTCAAGCGCTAATTCTGATTGTTTTGCAAAGATTGCTTCCACAAATTCTGGTTCAGATGCTATTGTCATATACCATGTAGCTATATCACGCACTCCCTTTGGTTTTTTTAAAAATGGCGCTGGAACAAGTGCAATATCACCCAATGATATACCTGGCATACCAACAACAACAGCACGCTCTTCATTAACAATACTATTAGCAAGTTTGTTATAATACACAATATCATCATCACTCAATAGCCCAAATTCCTCAAGATTATCCTCAAGATTCAGTTCATCCTCATCAAAGTCAGGGTCAGTTCTAATAATAGAATCGAAAAAATACCCTCCATCCGTAATACTTGCTGATGCAGTACCTTCAGTATCTCCCTCTGGGTAAATGTATACTGAACCATCAATTAATTTTGTATTAAACATTTCAGGAACAAGTACATTTTGTCCCCATGGAGTAACCCATTCCTTCCAATTAGTATTTTCAAAACCAAACATATTTTTTCTTGGACTAAGACCTAAAGCATCAAGACCCAATGCATCCTTTAAATCATCCTCAATATATCCAAGCATCTGGTATGGCTCATGAATTTTTATTGGTTTATCTTCCAAACCATAGTATTTACGTAATTCTTCAACACATGTAGAGTGAAACCCAGTAACTGTTGTTGAGCCAAAATCAACAGGCACAGGGCCATCTTTATGCTCCAAAGAATTATTTATCTTTTCCTTACTATTCATTTATAATCAACTCCACTTTCAGTTTTAAGTTTCAATCATTGTTTCTTGTATTTCTTATACCGTGTCAATAGGAACTGCAATAAACAGCATTAATCCGATCACAAATGTTTCTCAATAAATATCAACTCCTAATAACAAGATCATTTTCTCGTGTTGCAGTTACAGCCCTTGCGCCGTCTGCTGCCTCTACTCATGCAACTCCTGCAAAAAATACAATAATTTATAATGTATTGCGTAAAATCAACTCAGTAGGTACAAGTTTATATTTTATGTTTCTGTTCAATATTTGCTCTGCAACCAGAGCTCCCATTTTATAGAAATCAATACTCACAACAGAAACACCTTCTTCAATAATTTTTTTCAAAGGAGTATCATTGTATGAAAGGATGCCAATATCACGTCCTATCACGAATCCCTTTTCTTTAGCTGTGCTTACAAGAGTCACAAGATTAAAATCCTCTATTACAAGATAAGCTGTATCTTTTTTAATATCACCAGTCTTTATGCTATCAATTATAGTCACTTCATAACCAGCATTTTTACAGAACACCTTATACCCGTGCTTTATGACATTTGGATTAGATCTATTTTCCGGAAAGCACAGTACAAAGTTACTATATTTTTGTATTGACTCCTTACCATGAAGAAGAGCTTTTGTCAGCTCGACATCATGATCCTGAGCAATAATTGCAGCACCTTCACCTAAATACTCATCAGCTCTATCCAGAATTAGCAACTTATCAGGATCGAGTTTATTTAATATATTTTTAATTTTAGAACTTTCATAAGGCATGACGACATAGTACTCATACTTGTCTAGATTACTCTCAAGATACTGCACAAAATGTTCATCATTAAAATGATGAAAGTGTATATCAATATATGATGATTCACTTGACAAGCTTTTGATTGTATCACGAATTCCGTTATACAATTCTTCTTTAAAAGAATTCAACGCATCAAACATCACAAAGACATTTACACCACCAGTACAGCCACCACCACAAATAGTAAAACCTTTACCATGAACAGATTTAATAATTCCTTTTCTTTTTAAAAGCTCATATGACTTTTGTACGGTAGCTTTAGAAATTGTATAATAACTACACATCTCATTTATTGACGGCAATTTATCGTCACGAAGCAATTGATGATTCTTTACCCCTTGAATTATTGCATCTGCAATCTGTTTATACTTAGGCTCGCCATTACTTACTTTGAATTTATCAATAACATCAAATTTGTTGTTCTTCAATAACCAACCCACCGAATCTATACTCATAAAAAATTTTACATACTTAATCTCAACTGTAATGCACTGTACTGCTATTACATAATTGAGTATAACCTCAAATTACTGTTAGTCAAATAATCAAAATATAAAAACAAACAAATCTGCTTCATACTCTTGCCTCCAATACCTACAAACCTTTAAAAAATCAATAGTTATACACTTAATTATCTTTAAAAAATATAATACCAGCAACTTGATTTAACTGAAGTTAAAATAACATCCCTATAAAAATGAATATAAAACGACATTTTTTGAATTACTACCGCTTTCATAATAAAAAAAAGTTGCTGCTATTAATGAATAGCAGCAACTTGATAAGAAATATCAACCCCATACAAAGCAGTTCAACATCTTTCAATTTGCTTGTAGGTAGACCCATTAAGGGATTCATACGTTATAAAACAGATTAAAATTCTTTAATACATTTACTTAGCACGTCTCTTCGATAGCACATCAAATGCGACAGCAAATAATAGAACAAAACCTTTAATTGCCTGCTGCCAGTCGATTGATACACCTAGAATTGACATACCGTTATTCAATACACCCATTAGCAGACCACCGATAATTGCCCCGATCACAGTACCAACACCACCTGTAGTTGAAGCACCACCAATGAAACAAGCTGCAATAGCATCAAGTTCAAAGCCATTACCTGCCTTTGGAGTAGCAGAACCAAGTCTTCCAGTAATAATTATCCCTGCTATCCCAGACATAAGTCCCATATTAGCATAAACCCAGAAAAGGACTTTTTTTGTCTTCACACCACTAAGTTCAGCAGCTTTAGGGTTGCCACCATATGCATATATATGTCTACCAGGAATGGTTTTCTGTGTAATAAATGTATATAAGATTACTAAACCAATAACAAGTAATAATACAGTCGGAATTCCCTTATACAATGCCAAAGAGTAAGTAAAAGCATTAATAACAATACAAATAAAGATTATCTTGCAGCTGAATGCAACCAAACTAGGTACTTCAAACTTATACTTCTTTTTATTCTTTCTGTCAATCAATTCGCCAATAATAAAAGCTACCGACCCAATAGCTCCTAGCAAAATGGCCACTAAATTAAGATCTCTATCTCCAGCAAAGTCTGGAAGAAAGCCTGCAGACATAAATGTATAATAATCAGGTAAAGGAGCAACGCTTTTTCCATTGAGGATAACCATTGTAAAACCTCTAAAGATTAGCATCCCCGCAAGCGTAGTAATGAAAGCAGGAATACCAACATACGCGATCCAAAAGCCTTGCCAAGCTCCAAGCAATACACCAATCAGTAGACCTACAACGATTGCAACCCAGACAGGTTGCCCCCACTTCACAACCATTAGTGCCGTTATTGCTCCTACCAACCCTACAACAGAACCAACTGCTAAGTCAATATTACCGCATGTCAAGATACATAACAACATACCAGTTGCCAATATTAAGACGTATGCATTTTGCTGAATCAAATTTGAAATATTTATAGGCTTTAATAAAATACCATCTGTTAAAATTTGAAATAATGTGATCACAAATGCTAAGGCAATTAGCATAGCATATTGCCTGATATTGCCTCTAAACATGTCGTTGATTGTTTTCATAAAACCTCCTTATTGCTCTCCATAATGCATTGCATTATGCTCTCCTGACAAGCCTTGTCTGAATTCATCTCACCCACAATTCTCCCTTCATTCATAATGTATATTCGATCACACATACCGAGAATTTCAGGTAGTTCTGATGAAATCATTAGAATACACTTACCTTCCTCAGCAAGTTCATTAATAATGCTATATATTTCATATTTAGCACCAACATCGATACCTCTTGTTGGTTCATCTAAAATTAATACATCCGGATTAGCGTATATCCATTTACTAAATACAACTTTTTGCTGATTACCACCCGAAAGGTTGTTCACGTTCTGATGCACACTAGGTGTTTTGATGTTAATCTTTTTACGATATTCCTCAGCAACCATAACCTCTTTATTTTTATCAATAACAGTGCGTTTTCTGAGCTTCCTTAGTGATGCTAGACTAATATTTCTCTTGATATCATCATTCAAAATAAGCCCTGCTTGTTTTCTGTCTTCAGTTGCATAAACAACACCATTTTCAATTGATTCAGGTATATTTCGAAGCACTAATTCTTGACCATTTTTAAAAAGCCTACCAGATATCTTATGTCCATAGGACTTCCCAAAGATACTCATTGCAAGTTCAGTTCGACCTGCCCCCATAAGACCAGAAATACCAACGACCTCACCTCGCCTAATATTAATATTAATATCACGTAATGACTGTTTTGAGTTAATCAGTGGATCAAAAGCATTCCAATCCTTAACTTCGAAATAGACCTCTCCTACTTTGTGTTCTCGCTTTGGGAATCTATTTGTCAGCTCACGTCCTACCATTCCTTTAATTATTCGCTGTTCGGTAATTTCATCCACACCTTTTACAAGCGTTTCGATTGTCATACCATCTCGCAAGATTGTTATATCGTCAGCAACAGCTGTTACTTCATTAAGCTTATGCGATATAATGATACTTGTAATACCATGACTTTTTAACTCAACCAACAACTCAAGAAGATGATCAGAGTCTTTTTCATTAAGCGCAGCAGTCGGCTCATCCAATATCAATAACTTAACATCTTTTGAAATTGCTTTAATGATCTCAACAAGCTGTTGTTTACCCATACCGATATTTCTTACCAGTGTTGATGGATCTTCAACAAGTCCAACTTTTTCAAACATTGCTAACGTTTTTAGTTTTGTTTGATTCCAATCTATGACATAGTTTGTTGCCTGCTCATTTCCTAAAAAGACGTTTTCAGCAATTGACAAACTAGGGATCAATGCTAATTCTTGGTGAATAATTGCTATCCCCTTAGCTTCACTCTCTTTAATATCTTTAAATTTACAGACATCCCCTTCAAAAACGATATCACCTTCATATGATCCGAATGTATGTATACCACTCAATACCTTCATAAGTGTAGATTTACCAGCACCGTTTTCTCCAACTAATGCGTGTATATGATTTTTTTTAACCTGGAAATTTACGTTATTTAACGCCTTCACTCCTGGGAAAGTTTTTGTGATATTATTCATCTCTAGAATATATTCAGCCATACTTTCACTCCTATTATCATTTATTTGTATAAAGGAATCCTTGATAATTATAATACACTGCAAATTTGTCCACACAAACCCTATTCTGGTACACATAAATAACAGTACCAAAGTAAGTGACAACAATATAACGTATATAAATAATTAGAAGAAAGACCTTCAAAGTTGATTATGCAATTATAAACAAGCACTCAAATTAATTGATACTATGACTTGGTATTACGTAATAAGCTCAATCATTCCCCACAAATATTACCACCAAATCAGTAGAGTTTATATTTAGTTATTACTAATTAAGAGTACTGGTTATTTTTGTACAAAACTGCAATTTATTTTTATAACTTATGTGTGCGTTTATTAATACTATTCCATTTTAGATGTATTCATGCTGAATAAAAATATTGGAATAAAGGCTAAATTGCATATTTATTTACAGCAGATAATAATGAAGAAGTATCTAAATGAGGGACTTCTTCATTATTTAATCAGTAATATAGTAACACCTTGACACGTTAAAACAATACTATTTCAAGTCTTCTTCTGTTAGATAACCAGAACCAATGAGAAGCTCTTGAATATCATCATTATAGATAATATAAGGTGAACAAAGGAATGATGGAACAATTTTAACGTTGTTATTATACGTTTTAGTGTCATTAATTTCTGGTTCTTGACCAGCAAGAACACAGTCAACCATATTAGCAGCAACTTCTGCTAGTACTCTTGTATCTTTGAATATAGTAGCATACTGTTCGCCATTTCTAATAAGTTTTACTGATGCAGCTTCAGCATCCTGACCAGTAACGATTGGGAATTCACCACTTTCAACAGTATAACCACCAGATTTTAGTGCAGAGATAATACCAACTGAGATACCATCATATGGAGAAAGCACACCTTGTACTTTAGTAGTACCATCAGTATAGTTTGCAGTGAGTAGCGCATCCATACGTTGCTGTGCAACAGCACCATCCCAACGAAGAGTAGCAGCTTGATCAAAATCAGTTTGACCAGAAACTATAACTATCTCGCCTTTATCGATCAATGGTTGAAGAACACTCATTGCGCCATTCCAGAAATAACCTGAATTTGTATCATCTGGAGAACCACCAAATAGTTCAACATTGTAAGGAGGCTCAAATCTTTCTTCAAGACCAGCAACTAGAGATTTAGCCTGTTGTACACCAACTAGGAAGTTATCAAATGTTGCATAATAGCTTACACCACCAGTATTAACAAGAAGTCTGTCATAAGATATAATTTTCACCCCATCTTTTGCTGCCATATCTAGAGTTGAAGATAAAGTTGAACCGTCAATTGCAGCAATAACTAGAACTTTCGCACCCTTTACAAGCATATTTTCAATTTGAGATTTCTGAGTTGGAATATCATCTTCTGCATACTGAAGATCTACTTTATAACCACGCTCTTCAAGATATTTTTTCATTGCTTCGCCGTCTTTAATCCATCTTTCACTGGACTTAGTAGGCATTGAAATACCAACAAACCCTTCTCCTGCTATAGATTTACTACTACCAAAACCTATAACCAAAGAAATCATAGCCAATGCAAGTAAGAAAATTCTACTCTTTTTCATTTGCTTCTCCTATTTTAACAACCACACATAAAAAAAACTACAACAATACATAAAAATAAAACGACAACAAAACATTAAAAACCAAATGCTATATTAGCATTTATTAATGACTCTTTATTGATAAACAAATTATCTATAAATTTAAACAAATATAACGCAAGATGATTCTCAGCTTCCATGAAGCCGTAAAAGTATTTGAGAAAATATCAAATACCAAGTATAAAAGATTACGCTTTGGTTACATTCGTCAACAACTAATTACATAATACCACATATTAAGTCTAATGCAAATTTACAACTTTCTTTTTCTTATTTTTTTCTTCATTTAGTTATGAATTGATTGTTTAATTGCTTAATATCCTTTTGTATAGTATAATGTTATAAACTATTATTAAAAAAAATAAGAAAACAAAAAAAGAGGTGATTTCATGTTTGCAACTGAAAGAAAACGAATTATTAAAGAATACCTTATAGAAAATAACCAAGTAGCTGTAGTCAAGCTAAGCACACTTTTAGGAGTTTCAGAAGTAACAATTAGAAAGGACTTGGAGTCATTAGAAAATGAGGGATTTCTAGAACGTATACATGGCGGAGCTGTCCTAAATGAGCCTGAACCAGAGATTATTCCAAAGGCAACCACAATATATGACAAAAAAACGGTTCAAGAGCAGATCCATATTGCGGGTATCGCTTACCACTTAATTTCAGATGGTGAAACAATAATGCTTACAGACGGCCCCACAAACAGACAAATTGCAAAAAAACTTTGTACTCGTAATAATTTGACCGTTCTTACCAATGATATCTTTGTTGCTTCTGAATTCTCACAGTCTTTTACGAATAAGTTAATAATTCTAGGAGGAACACTATCTGAAACAGCTCTATATGGTCAACTTACTCAAAACAACCTAGATTGTTTTCATATCAATCATATCTTTATTGAAGTTGATGCAATTTCTCTTGAAAATGGAATAAGCGTTTCTTCTATTGATAAAGCATCACTAATCCAACAAGCATTCACTAAAGCAAAGACCAAAACCATCATATGCTTAGCTGACAACTTTGACACAGATTCTTTTTTCAAAATATGTGACATCGATTTTCCCGACAAAATTATTACAAGTTCCACCCTAGAGGATAAGTTTAAAAAACAAATATTTGAGCATGACACTCAGCTTTACACATCAATGGATATATACGAAGATTAAAATTTTCTATTATGGAGATAATATAATGAGTGTCCCTCTACTAAAGCTAGAAGGTATTAATAAGAAAATTAATAACTTTGAGCTAATAAACATAACACTTGATTTATACCCAGGTGAAGTACATGTTTTAATGGGAGAGAATGGCTCTGGTAAGAGTTTGCTGATGCATTTGGCGAGCGGAGATACTGAAGCAGACTCTGGACAGATTTATTTTAAGAGTGAAAAAGTCTCTGATAAATATACTTTATTGCAACTTTCTAATAGCACACTGTACCTAAAACATGATTCAAGTATTTTCAAAATGCTATCAATACCTGAAAATATTTTCTTTGGTAAGATCCCTTACAAAAATAGACTTTTAAAAACAATTGATTACGAAAAGTTATATTCGATGAGCAGAGAACTTGTTGAGGAGTTCAAGCTTCCTTTCGATATCAATGACAACATATCAGAATTAGGATATGCCCAAAAGCAAATTTTAAAAATTTGTAGGGCATATATATCAAATTGTGATATTATGATTTTTGATGATTTATTTTCAGGATTAATGGAATCAGAGAAAGAGATTATTTTTCGAATTATTGCGAAGCTCACGAAGAAAGGAATTGGGATTTTTTGTATTACTCATAGTCTACATGATGTTCTGCAGGTTGCAGATAAGGTGACTATCTTAAAAAACGGCACTCAAATAAAGACGATGCCGGTTAATTCTTCTAGTGAGCAGGATATAATTAACCTTCTAAGTACAGGCTACGGAATCAAGAGATATCCAAAGTTAAAGGTACCTATCGGCAAACCTGTTCTTTCAGTAAAAAACCTCAATAGCCTTGGGATATTAAACAACATCAGCCTTGAATTAAGAAAGGGTGAAATTCTCGGCGTAACTGGTCTTGCTGGTTCAGGTCGTACTTTACTTGCACACTGCCTATTTGGTTTTGCGCCGTATTCTGTAGATAGCTATCTTATTAATGGCAACCCAGTCAATATTTCTTCCCCGGCGGAGGCAATAAAAAATGGTATTGCCATGATACCTGAAGATAGACTTTCCTCATCCATATTTAACTATCTAGACATTATTGAAAATATTGCATTTCCATCTATGAAAAGATTTTCAAGTTTTTTATCCATTAACTCAATGTATCTTCAACAGTCGGTATATGACTACATCTCAAAGTTCAACATCCCTTATCAGTCCTCCAGTACCAACATTCTTGATTATAGCAGTGGGCACCAACAAAAGGCAATTATAGCAAAATGGATAATGAGCCGTGAAAAAATATTTATTTTTGATGAGCCCACAAGAAACATCGATATAGCAAGTAAAATTGACATATACAATTCTATATGTAATTTAGTGCAGAAAGGTGTATCTATAATAATCATATCATCAGATATTGATGAAATAATGGGAATATGCGATAGAGTTGCAGTGTTAGCGAAAAATCGTCTTATTTGCAATAAAAAGATCAAGGACATAACCAAGACCGATATAATAAAACTTTCAGTAGGCAGTTTCTCTGAAGATTATACCCCAGAGAATTAAGGATTGCTTTTAAAGAGCTATATGAATGATACTTCATATTATACATGACTGTATTTATACTAACGTTAAAGACAAAATCCATTAGCATTACAAATTGAGCTCTTTCGCAATATTGAAATCAGGGTACGAGTAAACATACATTTAGAGTAAGAACTCTAGGAAATCTTAATTAAATGAATTAAGATTCTGAGAAAGAAAAATACCATAAAATTAGTTAAGCAAAATTTTAAAGGAGCAAGCTCGCAATCACCAAATAATTCTTGTGCGATATTGAGCTTGCTAAACAAATGGTGCTCTAGTTTTCCTGGACATCTTCTATTGGTGTAAGATCAGAGGACTCTATGTCAAAAGAATCCATAGAAGACTCGACCTCTGGTGAAACTTCAGATGATTCTGCCTCAGGTGAATCTTCAGTTGATTGCACTTCTAGTGAATCGGTATAAAGCTCTGCATCTTGTGATACCTCAGTATATTCTGATTCAGATGACTCCATAGTTGATTCTGATTCAGATGATCCATCAAAAGACTTCACTTCAATGAATGTCTCATTTAGATCTGAGCAATATGACGGAATAATAAATAGAGACATAACGCAAAATAACATAACAACATATTTCATTATAATTCCTTTCAAAATTAATTTAATAAACAACACTAAAACATCAAACAATCCTATAAATATATTAATTTTACAATTTACAGAATTACTAAAACCATAGGGGATTTGTATTACTAATACCAAGCTCGCAATTACCTAATATTTCAAGTGTAATATTGATATTACAAATAGCTTGTACTCTAGTTTCCCTCCCCTTCTTCTACTGGAATATTATCAGTGGATTCAATGTCAAAAAAATCTACCGTAGATTCTGACTCTGGCGATACTTCAAGTGATTCTACTTCAGTTGACTCTTCAGATGATTCCAATTCAAGTAAATCGTTAGAAGATTCTACATCTTGTGATACATCAGAAGATTCAGATTCAGATTCAGATTCAGATGTCTCCTCAGATGATTCATCAACAGACTTTACTTCGACAGATGTTTCAGGAAAGCCAACGGCATATGACGGAAAATTAAATAAAGACATAACACAACATAATATAACAATGTATTTCATTTTAGTTCCTTTCAAAATAACAATTCTTATACAACATTAAATCATGAAGCAATTCTATGTTTGCTTTAATTTGACAATTATAGAATTGCTAAAGTTACTTCTTTTATTACACATGACAGGAATATACTACAGCTATTTTGCTTACATACTAAGTATCAATGAAACGTTTGAGCATATCTAAACACAGCATTGATATCAGCACCTATGGTTTTAGTATTATTTTTTACAGCTAAACTAGGATCGTTATTTAATCAATAAACAGTTCATTTTTACGTTTGAAAAAAGGCTATAAACTACACAAAATATGAAACTGTATATTCGTTAAATATATTTCTGCGTAATGTTTAGCCGGAACGCTATTAGCTTATAAAATAAAGTATGATTAAGATAAATTATTAGCTTATTATCAGCACATATTATAGGACGCTTACTAGCAACGGTACCGAGATCAGCAACAGACTTTATAAGCAAGTCTATATTCTCACGCTCAGCAATACATTTTATAGCTTTAGACATATTTACGCTGCTAGCGGCTATTATATCAAACCTAGATACAAGGAATATATTAAGCCATCTATTCATTTTGTAACATTCATATTTTACATAATTAAATATAACAAAAACCCTATTAATTACAGTTATTTCATTGACAACAGGTGACAAACATGTAATAGCAAGGACCTTAATTGTTTTTATAAAATTTGCAATTATATTCATAATTCTTTTCCTTTAATTAAATCACTATTTCTTACAAAAAACTATGAAACACTTAATTTCAACACTTAACTAGTGTATTAATATATTAATGACTAAAGTTATAGGACATATAGTCAAATTTATCGGACTCTATACAGTAATTACCCTTATGCTTGACTCCCTTTTAATTATTTTTGATATTTTTAAAAAAATATGACTTGTAAGATATGAGGTTATCATTTTTAAGTCCAAATTAATCAATAATTCTCTTTATCAATCGGACGACGGTTCAAGTCACGAAGCAGGTATAAAATAAAGAGACGAACTGGGCTCAGTTCGTCTCTTTATTTTATTATTCATTAACAGTAATAGTATTAAATGGTATATTGACTACATATGTGTACTCATCAAAATGTTCCGATTACTCCTTACAGTCGAAGCAACAAAAGTTATTTTTGTAATGTTAACTTGACTTAAACCAATTATATATATAAATCGGATTTAAATGTCAAATGTAATGGCAACCTTACCGCATTCACCATTTGCCATAAGCTTGAAGCCTTCTCCAGCATCTTCTAGAGGCATTCTGTTCGTTACAGTAATTTCAGGATTAATTTTCCATTCATCGAGTTTTTCAACAAGAAGTTCCATGTTCTGTATATTTGTCACCCATGAACCATAAACTGTTTTTTGGTCGTGGATAATATCACGACTTGGCTCAAATTCAACTCTATTACCTTCACCAACAAAGGCAATCTTACCCCACTTGCGCGCTCCTTGAATAGCAAGAAGACGACCAGCTGGGTGACCAGAGCAGTCAAATGATTTTTCACATCCATGCCCACCTGTTATCTCTTTAATCATTGCTATCGCTTCATCACTGCTAGCACAAAGCACTACATCAGCAATACCGAGTTTTTTGACAATATCACAACGTGACTCATTTACATCAACACCAATTGTCTTGCTTGCCCCCATAGCTTTTGCAAGTTGAAGACATGCCATACCAACTGGACCTAATCCAACAACAAGTACCCTATCAAGCCCGCTCACACCAACCTTTAGGATAGCCTCAAAGGTTGTTCCGTAACCACACGCAACACATGAGCCGTCAATGTACGAAAGAGAATCAGGAAGTAGAACACAATCCTTCTCATCTGCTAGTATATATGGAGCCATACCGCCATCTCTTTGCCAGCCATATGCAGCTCTAAGAGGACTGGTACAACTTATCATATAACCACGGCGGCAGTCATTACATACGCCGCAACCAGATATGTGGTAAATTGCAACTCGATCACCTTCTTTAAAACGTTTTATCCCAGTACCTGTTTGAATAATTCTACCTGCTGGCTCATGGCTACATACTTTATTCTGGTAGGCTGATGGACCTTCGCCTAAATGCTCTCTATATATAAACTTGATATCGCTACCGCAGATTGTTGCCGATCCAGTCTGAACAAGAACCTCTCCATGACCAGGCGTTGGAATTTCAAGTTCTCTGAATTCCACGGTTGAGTTACCTGGTAAGTATGCACCTGTCATCATTTTAGCCATATTGTTACCTTTCAAAAAAAGTTATACTAATACCAGACTAATTACAAAGAAACTCTCCCTCATTCATATCTATAGCAGACCTTGGAGTTCACAAAAGTGATTCACTATTTATTAGTGCTATTTATGGGGATCAACAAGAACTTTACCATTACTTCGAAGTGATTGATCAGATAGTACTTGAGTTAATTCTCCTAATGGGATGACCCTGTCCATTATTGTTTTCAAATCAACCTTACCATGTACAGCCAAATCAACTGCAGGCTTAAATGTATATGGGTTAATAAATGAACTGAAGACAGAAATTTGATTTCTGAACAGATCAAAAGGCTTTATCTTCAACTCTGCATCAGGATCAGTAAGCCCAAAGAACATTACTTCACAGCCCTTCCCTGCAACATTGATTGCATAATCCTGAGTCTTCGTAGAGCCGACACACTCAATTATTTTATCAAGATTTGTAATTTGATTTTCTTTTAATAGAGAATACAAATCATCCTCAAGTGGATTGAAGACCAAATCAGCGCCAACTTGTCTTGCTTTCTGTTGGTTCTTAGGTTGAAGCTCTGCAACTGCAATAAAACTTGCTCCTGCAATCCGAGCTAACTGAATTGTAAGAAGGCCTATCGGTCCTGCTCCAATTATAAGATAAGTGTCTCCAAGACGAATATTAAACACGTCAAAAGTATTGAGACAACATGATAGAGGTTCAATCATGGCAGCCTCTTCAAAAGATAACTCACCTATTTTGTAAACCTGTTTCTGCCTAACTTTTACTTTTTCAGCAAAACCACCATCTATTGTCTGACAAATAGCTACATGATTATTGCAAAATGCACTACGCCCAGACTGACAAAACTCACAGTAGCCACACATATCGTTAGGATCAACACAGACCCTATCACCAACAGCAAAGTCTTTAACGTCAACACCGACACTGTTTACAACACCACTAAACTCATGCCCCGGAACGACTGGTAGTGTGATATCTGAGGAACCACCACCACCCTCATAAACATGCACATCAGTACCGCAAATACCACAATATTTAACCTCTACTATAACCTCATCAGGAGCCAGCGTTCCAATTTCAAACTCTTCAATTCGTATATCATGTTTTCCATAAAATCTTGCTCCACGCATAATCGGCCTTTCTTTTAGTAATGTTTAAATATCAAAGTAACTCGTGATATAACTAATTATATTTTTTATAAGTAACACAGACTAAATAATTATCACTTATAGCAACAGCAAAGCATATTTAAAACCAACAAACTAATTTCAATTATTACCAAATTTTAAATAAAAGAGCCGAATGCATATAAATTTATTCGGCTCCATCTTTTATAGTATTCGTAATTCATATTGATTAACACAAATTATAATTCAATTATATAATCACTATAAATTTAACTCTAATAGGCGTAACCATAGTAACTCAAAACTAGTACGCCAGCACTAAAGTTTAAACTAAACACAAGTAAATGCACCGTCAATGATAAAATCAGATCCAGTGGCAAATGAACTAGTATCACCAGCAAGATAGACAGCAATACCTTGCAATTCCTCAGGCTTACCCAAGCGACCAAGTGGAGACATACCTTCCCATTCTTTGATAAGAGGTTTTAGTTTTTCTGAAGTTGTAATAAGTTCAGTGCCAATATATCCTGGACTAATACTATTTACTCTAACCCCACGAGTAGCAAACTCAACAGCCATAGACTTCGTAAGCTGCATAACGCCAGCTTTAGAAGCATTATATGAACACTGCGGCTGTGGAATATTAACAATTGACCCTGACATTGATGCAGTATTAATGATAGAACCATATCCTTGTTTTAGCATCTGTTTTGCAGCAGCCTGTGCCGTTAGGAAGACACCAGTCAAATTGATATCAATAACTTTTTTCCACTCTTCAAGGCTCATATCTTCACATGAAACATTCAAGCAAATTCCTGCATTACAGAAAGCAGAATCAAGTTTTCCAAATTTATCAACAATTGTAGCAAGCATCATATCTACATCATTCTGATTAGTAACATCTGCTTTAATTGCTATAGTTTGAACCCCCTCTTTATCACTTATCTCTTTTGCTGTTTTCTCAGCTTCAGCAATATCAATATCAACAATTGCTACATCACAACCAGCTTCAGCAAGTGCAAACGATATCATCCTTCCAATACCTCTAGCTCCCCCTGTAACAAATGATGCCTTGCCATCAAGGCGCATCTTCTCTATTATGCCCATATTTTTCTCCAATTAATTAGACTAATTTTATAAAGTTTAAAGATTAAATTTGATTTGTTTATCCTGTAATTGACTAGGCAATAACTAACAGTATAATCCATGTATCCATAGCAGAATAACAAGACTATATGTATTCTGTGGTTATTACATCTAAATTATTAATCAACACCTATTTAATGACTCGCTTTTTCTGAATAGTATCAAATCCTACTGCAATAATAAGAACCATACCCTTCACGACCATCTGAGTATAATCACTTATATTTAATAGAATCATACCATTTGTCAGAACACCGATGATTAGAACACCAGCCAACACCCCTGAGATTTTACCGTATCCCCCAGATATAGAAACTCCACCTAAGACTACACACGTAATAACATCAAACTCATACCCAAGACCTGCTGTTGGCTGTGCAGAGTTTGTACGTGATAGCATTACAATACCTGCAAGCCCTGCAAAAAGTCCAGAAAGAGCATAAATTAAATACTTAATTTTACCAACCTGTATACCAGAAAGTTTCGAAGCTTCTTCATTACCACCAACAGCATAGAAGTATCGTCCAAAGTAGGTCTTATTAAGAATAAATGAACCAAGAAGAAAACACACTACCATAATAACAACAGGAACAGGAACTGGTCCTATATATCCTTGACCAATTATTTTAAAGCTTGGATCAAATCCATAAATTGGAACTCCACCAGATATTAAATAAGCGGCACCAGCAACAACAGTCTGGGTGGCAAAAGTTGCTATAATTGAAGGTATACCAATTGTAGAAATCAACACACTATTAAACAGCCCAATAACAACTGATAGCAAGAGTGACAAAGTTATTGCTGCGGTTATACCGTACCCACACTTTACCATTAAATAGGCACAGACAACATTTACAACTGTGATAATGGAACCAATAGAAAGGTCAATACCAGCAATAAGTATAACAAAGGTCATACCAATTGAAGCTATTCCGTACATTGACACCTGTCTCGCAACGGTAAAGAGATTATTCATTGACAAGAATCTAGGATTAGCCAATGTAAAAGTAATAACTAGTAGTATAAGAACAAGCCAAATAGCGTTCCTTTTAATAAAATTTTTATTATTATGCTTCATCGATAATGCCTCCTAAATATCAGCTGCCAGTTTCATAATTAAATTCTGGTCAAATTCACCTCGATTCAGTTCACCAGTAATTTTACCACCAGCAAACACAACAATTCTATCAGACATGCCTATTAACTCTTCCATTTCAGATGAGATTAGCAAGACTGTTTTTCCAAGCTCTACTAATTTATTAATAAGCTTATAGATTTCAAATTTTGCACCTATATCAATACCACGCGTAGGTTCATCTAATATAATAAACTCAGAATTTGCTGCCAGCCATTTTCCCAAAATAACCTTCTGCTGGTTACCACCACTCAAATTCTTTACTTTTTGATCAATTGAAGGAGTCTTGATTAAAAGGTCTTTTCTATATCTCTCAGAGATCCTTTTTTCTTCTCTCCCATCAATAACTGATACTTTTGAAATTCTCTTATAAATTGGCATACTAATATTATTCTTTATAGAGATATCAAGCAATGCTCCATGTCGTTTTCTGTCTTCGGCAACGAGAGCAATTCCTAAATCGATAGCCTCACGAGGAGACTTAGGGTCTATCTCTTGACCATTGAGAAAAAAGTGCCCTTCAGTTTTATGAACAGACCCAAATATCATTTGAGCAAACTCAGTTCGTCCAGCACCGACAAGTCCACTAAGCCCTACAACTTCACCTTTTTTAATATCCAGATTTATATCTACATTACCATTACCACTGACATTTTTTGCAGAGAAGAAAACTTCACTGTTCTGATCTAGTGGTCTTCTTGATGGGAACACATCCTTCAACTCTCTTCCAACCATCAATTGAACCATCTTATCAATTGTAGCTTCAGATGTTTTCAAAGTGTCTATATACTCACCATCACGCAAGACAATAATTCGGTTGGTAAGTTTTAAAATCTCTTCCAGTCTATGAGAAATATAAATTATAGCCACACCACGAGATTTCATGAGCTCGCAAACTTTGAAGAGGCTCTCTACTTCAGCATTTGTTAAAGGTGCTGAAGGCTCATCCATAATTAAAACCTTTGCATCTTGCTCAATTGCTTTGGCAATTTCGATCATCTGCTGATAGCCAACTGTCAGATCACCAACCAAGGTTTTAGGGTTTATATCTATATTTAATTGTTTAAAGGCTTTTGCTGCTTCTCTCTCCATAGCTTTTTTATCAATCATAATCCCTCTTCTAATAGGATTTCCAAGAAAGAGGTTCTCTGCAGCAGAGAGTTCACTAACGTTATTAAACTCTTGATAAATAATAGCAATACCATTTTCTTTTGCTAAATGAGGAGACATCTCGGTAAATTCTTTACCGTTAATTACAATCTTGCCAGACGTAGGTATGACAGCCCCTGAACAAGTCTTTATCAAAGTTGATTTTCCTGCTCCGTTTTCACCAATTAATCCGAGTATTTCACCCTTTTTAATTTCAAGTGAGACATTTTTCAATGCAATTACACCAGGGTACTCTTTTCTTATACCCTTTAACTGCAAAACATAATCTTCATCCATTCTTTTCTCCATCAAATTGAAAGTAGTCGTTGTATGAATGCCGCAACGACTACTTCAATATTATTTGAGGCTTTTCTGTAATTCACTACTAAACACGCTTAACATCTATTATAAATAGCTAAGTAACAGATGCTATTCAGTAAACTTTTAACAGTTTTCACCTACAGCTTTAGTACATGTACCGCTTGTAGACTATTATTTGAAGTCAGCAAGATATTCAGCAGCATTCTTACTATCAATTACAAGAAGAGGACGGTAGATATCTTTGTTAGCAAACTTATCACCATTCACTAATTTTGCATATAGATCAACTACAGCCTGTGCTGTCTTTTTATTTGATCCTTCAAAACCAACAGATGCTCTTGTAGCTTGACCATTTACAATTGCTTCCAACTGTTGTTCTGTAGCATCAGCTGAGAAGATACCAACATCTGCAGGAATTTTACCATCAAATTTTGACATAAATACTTCGTTCGCACCAATATCTCCACCTGCACCGATAGAACATACTACTTTTACATTTGGGTGAGCCTGAAGAATAGATTCCATATTAGTAAGAGCTGTAGCAGCATCAATTGCAGGCTGTTGAGCTACAACAGTATATTTTCCTGCAGCTTTGTCTTTAAGAGCAGCAAGAATACCATTTTCTCTATCTAAAAGGATAGGTGTCTGAGGATAATTCATGATAGCAACTTCAGCTTTGTTAGACTCAGAGTAGTGTGCATTAATAAAGTCAGCAGCAGCGCCACCAATTGCATAACCCAACTTAGCATTATCAAGTACCCAGTTAATATCTGTGTTCTTCATAATATCATCCCAACACATTACTTTGATACCATTATCACGAGCAGCAGCTAGATAATCTTCTAAAGCATTTGGGTCTGATGGGTGAACCATGATCACATCAACTTCGTTAGTAATATAATTTTCGATCTGTTGAATCTGAGTAGCTGAACTATCTTTGCAACCAAGAATAGTATAATCCCATCCTTTATCTTGCATCAATTTTTCAACTTCACCAAACACACCTGCCCAGTAGCTATTTTCAAGAGACTGAATAGTGATACCAATTCTTGCAGGATCAGCAGCTTTTGCAGAATCAGCAGTTGAAAAAATACATACAGAGAGCAGAATTAACGCCAAAACAAGATTTTTCATTTTGTACACCTTTCAAAAAATAAACAAACAACAACAATAGTATTGAATACAACTCAACACACAAAATATAATCACCAGACTATGTTGTAATATGCAATACATTTTTATATTAACAAATTACACATAGTCTTTACTCAATTATTTCTCATTATACAGTGCGACAGAACTGACTCTAGTAACCGATCAGAATAATGATAAGAAATTAAACATGTTTTGATATAAACAAAACTTATGCCAGACTCAATGAATCATCAAACTCACTATTAATTTTAAAATCGCACGACAACACAACACATGACTTCATAAAGACTTATCTTTGATTACAAAATACAATAAAATTTTCACTCAGTATTTTTAGTTTTTTAATCATAAACGTGTACAGGTAGTGTCTGTACGTTTTTAATACACGGTGTCCAGTTTCTGGACACACAAATACATTCTATTCTATAGTAAAATTATAAGATCAAAAGCCCTATAAATCGATGTACATTAGTAAAGTTGACACAATAACAGGTTTTAATAAAGAAGATAACAAAACTTAATGTAAAATCCTTAATAACCTGTTAATAGTTATAAAACTCAGCAACCGCTTCAGGTATAAATCAATAATCTGTCAAACATAATTTGCGCAAAAGTATTTTTATTGCGTAAAATAAACCCATGCATAATTTAAATATTTAAAATGTATTGATGTAACTATACATAAATGTAATAACCTAAAATATAACTAAAAATCTTATTTACATAGCATTATCACGAATATTTGAAATATTCATCTCGTATCTACGAATAAAATAATTTTACTAAACAACACTAGTAAATAATTATTTGCGCTATTTTTTTATATAATTTGCGCAAATAATTTGACTAAGCATATTTGTATTGTACTCTTAAATTATGCCTCTGACCAGTATATAGTCAATTCTTAGTCAAAGGATATTCTAAACATTGCCAATAAATAGTTGATATTACATTGCTATCAGCACCCTTAACTGTATAAGCTTTGAAAATTTATAAATACTAAATTGAATTGGAAAATCATGAGACTAGTACATAAAATCGGTATCGGCTTTTTAGGTCTAATATTAATCGTTGGGTTTCTTGGAGGTTTAGCTTGGTCTTCTCTGAGTAATGTTAATAATGAAATTATAAAGATATCAAAGAACAACCTCCCTTCCCTACTTAATATTGAAGCAGGTGTTCTTAGATCATCAGATTTACAAGCCTTGCAAAACTTATATGTAAAAGATAGAGATGACAAAATCTTTACTAGCATGAATGAGTCTATTGATGAAGGTCTTGATGATTTAAAGATAGGAATAGAAAACTTTAACCGTATTGCCACTCTGAATTCTTCATATAACAGTGAAATTGAATTACTGAATACTCTTGAAATTCAGTATCAAAGCTTTAAGGAGAAATTAAATGGACTTAGTGAGCTATTAGCGAGTGAGCATACCAAACAGATAGCCATGAATGAGTCCGCACTCTCACTTTCTAATGAAATGAGTTCATTTTATGAACGTAAAGAACAAGATCAGCTCGTAACAATAAACATGGTTGATAGTATTAATGAACTAAAGTCACTTATTCAGGATTGTCAAATATATGGGCTAGTAGCAACATCTGATGACGGCACAAAATCAAAAGAAAAATTATCTGCTTTCGACAAATTAATATCAGAAGCTCTACTTAAATCAGTTGAAATATCTGATCATTTAAGCTCAGATGATATGATGAAAGGGCTAATTCTAAAAAAATACTTAAATGACTTGAGAGAGTCAGTAATTGGACTTACAAAAGGTAGCCCTAAGGAACTCAAGGAACCTAAAAAAATTCAAAAAGCAGAAAAGAACTTGCTTAGAGCAAATAAAGAATTAACCTCGGTAATTCAAAAGCTTTTGATAGGCTTACAAGAAAGTATTGAGCGAAATTCCACTGTAGTAAAAATACTAAAAGATCAAATTGGCATTATAGCCGATGTAAGAATCAATAATTTGAACTATATCATTTCTAGAAGTTCAACTTTTAGAGAAGAAGCAACTGCCGGTATTGAAAGAACTCTTGAGAAATTCTATCAACTTAGTGAGCTACTAATCAATGAAGATGACAAAACAGCTGTAATTGATATAATAAACAATGTATCTGCATATAGTTATTTTGTTGACGAATGGCAAGCTATAGCCAATAAAATTAATACTGTCTCCGAGCCAGAGGCAAGCGAAGTCTTGAAGCAAATTAGAGAGACATTCAAACAAATTGTCTTGATTGTAGAAGCAGAGACCTCAAACGAGATGGATGGAATGGTGCGTAAAAGTAGGGATAGAGCTAATTTTGGTATTATAATTAGTATTGTAGGTATTATATTAGGACTTATAACTGCAATTACAATTACAGTAGGAGTTTCCCGTGGAATATCTAATGTTCTTGAAATACAAAATATTCTTGTTAAAGAAGGTGATATTTCATTAGTAATTAATGATCAACAAATTAATAGAGCCGATGAGATAGGTGAATTATTCAAGGTTGCAGACAGCATTCTTAGTGACTACAAAACAATCAACGAAATTGCCCAAAAATTGTCATCTGGAATGTGGCAGACTGAAGTAAATATCAAAGGTAAAAAAGACCTTATGAATATTAATCTTTCACATATGATAGAACAAGTGAACAATGCTCTCCACCAAGTTACAGAGACTGTAGAAAGCGTTTCCAATGGATCAGGGCAGATCAGTTACGCAACAAAGTCGCTCTCTGATGGAGCAACATCCCAAGCAGCATCTCTTGAAGAGATCACATCGTCAATGTCAGAACTAGGTTCACAAACAAACCTAAATGCAAAAAATGCTGAACAAGCAAGAAAACTATCAGCACAAGCAAACACTGTGACATTTGAATGTAAAGAAAAGATGGACACCCTCGCAAAAGCCATGGAAGTTATAAAACAGTCAGCTGGAGAAACCCAGAAAGTTATTAAAACAATTGACGATATTGCATTCCAGACAAATCTACTCGCATTGAATGCAGCGGTTGAAGCTGCACGAGCTGGGATACATGGTAAAGGTTTTGCTGTTGTTGCTGAGGAAGTGCGTAACCTTGCAGCGAGATCAGCAAAAGCAGCTGGTGAGACCGCTGAGCTTATTGAGAATGTTGTCAAAGAGGTTAATACTGGTAATACTGTTGCGACAGTAACAGCAGAAGTATTGAATAGTGTTGCTGAAGGTATAGGCAAGACAGCAGAGCTTGTTGGTGAGATTGCCTCTGCCTCTGAAGAACAAGCAAAAGGTGTTGGTCAGATAAATATTGGTCTATCACAAATTGACGCCGTGACAATGCAGAATACAGCAAACGCAGAAGAGACAGCAAGTGCAACCGAAGAGATGAAGACACAAACTGATGAATTGAAGATATATATGGAACAGTTTGAGCTTAAAGAAATATATGAGTATGATGATGAATGCGAAGATGAGTACGATGGCGAAGATGATGATGATTTCATTGAATATAATGCCATAACAGAAGAGAATGAACCTAATAATCATATTGGTTGGAATGACTAGAGATAGCTCCATAATCGATCTCGGAGAAGTTCTATTTGCACCGACAAAAGCGAGTGAAGTCCCATTTCGCCCAACACTTAAATAGCCTCTATCATATTTTATCGGTGGAATAAACTCTAAAGATACAGGTTTTGCCCTAACGTCATGGGAAGCGATTAGGTTCGAGAGTGTCAGAACGATACTTGCTATGGGATTTGCGGTATCTATGGTGTATTACTACTTTACTGATGCCAATACTGGTGACGAGACAAATATTGAGTTTACATTTACATATTATCAATAGTGATGTAAGATTACGTATAATCTTACATCACACATCGGTACCATATTCACCATAAAGAGTATCAATTTACAATTATTAAAAATCTGTATAATCAAACTCCTCTTTTGCCCATTCACGGGACCAATCACCAAATGGCTTTATTATTTTGATAAGCCTATGGCCTCGTTCTGTCAAAGTATAACCGTCAAGCGTTCTTTCTACAACTTTAGCATCTCTCAAATCCTTTATTCTGCTATTTAAAACAGAAGGTGAGATAGACTCACACTTCTCCTGTAACTGCCTAAAGGTACAAGAGCCGCCCTGTAGTTGCCATAATACTCCTAGTGCCCAGGTTCTACCAAGCAAATCAAACAAAGCCATTATTGGAACACCAGTAGATGAACCTCTAACAGGTCTTCCAGGAATTGGAATTACCATATTCACCCCTTAGATTGCATACATTACACTAATTAATCTTTAAAGAACAAAGTAATACACTCAAATTACAAAAATAATTTCGGTTCTTTTCGTTCACTATATAAATTATTCAAGCGAATTGTCGCATCTTTAACAGGACCAGGTTTTACTGTTCTGACATTTTGTGGACAACTCTTTATACACGCGCAACATGTAATACATTTTTCAATATCAATAGAACTACTGCAGTTATAATCAATCGCCTCTACAGGACATGTCGATGAACATACTCCACATTCCGTACACCCCTCACCTACTGCAATAAAGTCAACATTCCAAAGTTTAGTTACTCCGCCGTAAGGGGTGTTGCCAGGTATAGCAATGTCAGAGATATCCCCTCCTGCCTCAAGGCATTGTAATATATCATTAATTTTCATACCAAATTGCTCTGCTATACAATAGTCACTTTTGTCAGGACGCCCGTGAGCTGTTGGAACTTCTGAACTTGAAAAAGAATGCTCTCCAACAAATGCAGCACACGCAACAGGCTTACAACCTTGATCTACAAGAATATCTCTTAATTCAAGAAGAGCATCGTCATACGCTCTATTACCATAAACAACAACACAGACCACTGGGGTATGATTAGCTTTGATTGCATGTAACCACTCACTTAAAACAGCAGGAACTCTTCCCATGTATACCGGCACACCGATAATAAGCAATTCATTCTCTGATAATACAAGATTACTACTTCGTGCGCTTTTTTGGGTAACATCAACCAACTCAATACTGCTGTGATTAATTCCAGCCCCAATACCTTGAATAATCGACTTTGTTGTCCCCGTAGGTGAAAAATATACCATTTTAATTAACTGAATCTTCATTTTCTATCCTCGAATATTAAAATTTATATTATAACGATCTCACTATCTATACAGTAGCATGCTATCAATATAATAGCACATGTTGACTTAAAGATCAAGGTAAAATATATAATGTGAATAAAAAAAGGCTATAGGGTTCTTTTTGATAGCCCTATAGCCGTAGAAGTATTTATTTAAAACTTCACACACAAAATTTAAATTCTAGAATTTACCAAATTCATCGTCATCCAGTTTAATTTCATCACGCGGGCTAATCATTTGTGGAGCCAAACTTTTATTCACTTTCTGCTGAGAACTTACCTGAGAATGGGTATTTTCAGGCCATTCATTAGAAGTATGAGAAGAAGTTTTATCAAATTTTTGAGTAAGCTGCTTCTTATCACCTCTAGTCTTTTTAAGCTCAAACTTTGATAAAATTTCATGAAGCACTTGCGCCTGTCCAGAAAGCTCTTGTGATACAGAGGCAGTTTCTTCAGCGTTGGCAGTATTCTGCTGAGTAGCAGACTCGATCTGTGTCAACCCCTGACTAATTTGTGCAACTCCGTGTGCCTGTTCGGCACTAGCTGAAGCAATTTCTCCCACAAGATCAGCAGCCTTCGTGATACCATCAACAATTTCACCAAGAGCTTCACCTGTGTGCTTCGCAATTGAATTAGCTTTAGTAACAAGCTCACCATTACTCTCTAGGAGCACAGCAGTTTCCTCTGCTGCCTTAGCACTACGCCCAGCGAGATTACGAACTTCTTCAGCAACAACAGCAAACCCCTTACCATAACTACCAGCACGCGCCGCTTCAACCGCAGCATTAAGAGCAAGTAGATTGGTCTGGAAGGCGATCTCATCAATTACCTTGATAATTTTTGCGATCTTCTCAGCCGATTCATTGAGGTTCTGCATAGCTGCGTTCATCTCTTCCATACGTTGTCCACCAGTAGCTGCAGAGTCACGAGCAGCTGAAGCAAGAGTGTTGGCCTGCTGGGCATTTTCAGAATTCTGGTTTGTCTGCGAGCCAATCTCTGAAATAGAAGCGGTGATCTCTTCAAGAGAAGCTGCAGACTGTGTAGTTGCTTGAGATAGTGACTGACTGGCATCTGAAGATTGCGAAGCACCATTAGCTATCTCCTCTCCTGTAGCCTGCACCAAGTTTAGTACGCTATTCAAATTTATTGCCATTTTCTGAAGCGCAAGTCCCAATTGATCATGATCAGATGCAAGCGAGACCTCTACATCTAGATTGTTGTTAGCAATTTTATCAGCAACCATGACAGCCTTTTGAAGACTATCAGCCATACCATTTAGTGATACTCCCAACTGCCCTACCTCATCCTTACTAGATATAGTTAATCGCTGGCTGAAATCACCTTCACGGATACTATCAGCCATAAGAGCAGCTTGCTTTATTGGCCTAGCGATACCACCAGCAGCTAACCATAGTGCAATAATGGCTAGCAGTGTAACTACCAAGCTAACTATTGCTTGCCAGATAGTGCTCTCATGCTGACGTGCAGTAAGCTCATTGCCTAACGCGTGTACTTCAGCCAAAATAATATCCTTAGGAACTTTAATAAGCACCGACCAAGGCTTTCCAGTTCGACCAAGAGTAATAGGACCAAACGCGACAGCCAAACCATTACCATCAAAGCTTGCCCCTTCCTTACCAGCTTGGATATCGGCAAGTATTGCCTCCCACCCATCAGGTATCAAATTTTTCAAGTGCTCACCAATAAACTCAGGTTTTTCACTATCAGCCACAATTAGCCCCATATTACTAATAATGGTAAACTCACCCTTACCGTCAAAAAGACCTTTGTCCGCTTCAACAGCCAATTTTTGTGCAAAACTAAGATCATAATCAGCACCAGCAACACCATAGAACTTACCATCTACCATGATAGGCACAGACATCGTTGCCAAATATACTTTCTTTCCTTGAACAATATATGGAAGAGGATCAAGAACACTTTCAATATGATCTTTTGATGGTCCGATATACCAGCCTCCTTTGAGTACTCCATTAGGGTGCTTTTCCATGGTATCATACTCAACTAGTGGCTGAACTGCAATATTACCATTAGAATCACGGTTCCAATATGGAGTGAAGCGTCCAGTATCTTTATTATTACCATCTTTACCTGTTTTAAATTCAGCATCACGCCCGTCAAGAGCATTAGGCTCCCAGCACGAGTAGGTACCATTAAAGTCAGGGTTATTCTCAAGTACATTTTTTAGAATAGCATTAATATGATCACGCTCAAGCTTAAGAGGTACTTTATCACCACTATCCATTTTCGAAACTTCGAATGCACTAGCCATATTTCTAGCCGCATCCAACGCAAGCTCAAATTCTGATTTAACTACTCCAGCCTGCTCATTCGCTAGAGTAGTAAGGCTAGCCAAGCTATTTCGCTCCTCTAGTTTTGAAACATTTTCAAGAGTATAAACTTGAGTGTTTGAAGCAGAAACTAAATTATATCCAACTAATAAGCCAGCCACAATAATCAGACACAACCCTGCAATAACAGCAATCTTAACTTGTATCGATTTAAAACTCATATATTCTCCTTCACATGTAGCCAATTTTTACCTAATTGGCTTAAAGAAAAAATACAACAACGACAACAACAATTATGAAAATTTGAATATAGATACTATAAACAAGATGTATTACATTCAAAAATAAGCTATTTACTATATAATTCTACCACAACCGCACAAACAGTTTATTTAGTAATGTACAAGTACATTACATACTCTTGCAAAATAAAGATAGATACAAAATAGTTAATATGATGTTAAAATAATTTAGTGCAAGCAAATTAACATTAGTTTTTAGTTAGAATAAAAAATAATTATAGCACATACGTAAAAATTGACCACTAAAAAAAATTTTAACAATTACTGCACTATATAAAAAACTATTAGTATTAATTAAATACAAGCAAAGTACGATACTACATATTACTGCAAAATAACAGGATAATTTTACTTATTATAAGTGACATAATACAATCATAAACAAGCTTATACAGCCACTCAATAATAGTCATATAATCAACACTTACACAAGAAACTCATTTGGGCATATAATATATTTTTATAAATTTATATATTTAATTAATCCCCATAAAGGCTGCTTCCCAATATCAATATAGTTTGCAATACTATATAATTTGACATTTCATACAGACCATTCTACTAAGTTTAAAAAGAAATTGACAGATTTAGACACGAGTAGTATAATTTTTTATGTGTCAGTTTGATGCGTCCTCATCATGGAGGAAGTGAGTATGTTAAAAAACTTGAGAAAATTTGTAGCACCAGAATTAATTACTGGATGTAATTCACGAATTAGAGTGGGTCAGTATGCAAAGAACCTTGGACTAACTAATGTTTTAGTTGTTTCAGATCAAGGTGTTTACGATGCAGGGTGGACTAGTGATACCCTTAGTGAACTTGATGAGGCGCTTATCAAGCATTCACTATTTATGAACCTAACTCCAAATCCCAAGGATTATGAGATTCATCTTGGAGTAGAAACTTATAATGAAAATAAGTGTGACGGTATTGTAGCGGTTGGTGGAGGTAGTGTAATTGACTGCGCAAAAGGAATAGGTATCATCGCTAATAATGGTGGCAGTATTCTCGATTACGAGGGTATTGATACTATTGAATCACCGTGCCCTCCCTTAGTTTGCATCCCTACAACATCAGGAGCGTCGGCTGATGTATCTCAGTTTGCTATCATTGGTGACACAACTCGCCAAGTAAAGATGGCAATTATTAGCAAAGCATTAGTTCCTGATGTATCTTTGCTAGATCCATTGACTACGACAACAATGGATCAGGTTTTAACAGCTAATACTGGGCTAGATGCCTTGACTCACGCTTGCGAGGCACTTGTATCTAATGCATCTTCCTCTATAACAGACCTACATGCAGTAGAATCAATTCGATTGATATCTCTGACCTTGAAAGATGCTTATGACAATGGTGAAGATATCGAAGCTCGTAGCGGAATGATGCTAGGAAGCCTACATGCAGGTTTAGCATTTTCTAATGCAAGCCTTGGAGCAGTGCATGCTATGGCTCATGCATTGGGAGGACTTTATGATTTACCACACGGAGCATGTAATGCAATTCTACTTCCACATGTTATTAATTACAACTACTCAGCGGCAAGTGAACAGTACAATTTGGCTTGTCAATTAATCGCACCAAACCAGAGACAAAGTAGTGAAACAATAGTAAACCATATTAAGGATCTGATGCACTCGGTTGGCGTTACAAAGACACTCTCACAATTCGGGGTATCCAGAGACGATTTTGAAGCTTTATCCCAAGTAGCTTTACAAGACGCCTGTATGGCAACAAATCCCAGATTACCGACCATTAATGACATTATAGGGATATTTGAAAATGCCTTCTAACCCTCAAGATAGACACGAGGAATATCGTAATAAATTGCTCGGACTCGGGGAATCATCATTACGTAAAAATTATTACCCCGAGCTGCGCAAAAAAATGCGAGAGCTAGAAGAATCACGTACGCGCTATAAAGCAATCTTCAACGCAACTGCTGATGCGTTGTTTATACACGATGCCAAAACCTATAAAATTATCGACATTAATAAGCAAGTGTGCCAAATGTTCGGCTATACTACCAAAGAAATCCTAGGATTAAATTTTGAAGAGCTTTGTAGTGGTGAACCACCTTACACCTCTAAAAATGCATTAAGTTACATTGACAAGGCTATCGCTTCAGGGGAGCAAAACTTTGAATGGATGAGTAAAAGAAAAGATGGAAGCCTCTTTTGGTGCGATGTCATTCTGAAGAGTGCTACAATTGGAGGTCAAGAATGTGTCATAGCCTCAGTTCGTGATATATCATCAAGAAAACACCTAGAAGAACAATTGGTACATAGTCAAAAAATGGAAGCCATGGGGCAACTTGCAGGAGGAGTAGCGCATGACTTTAACAATATGCTTTCAGGAATTATTGGATCTGCTGAAATTATCAATACTATATCAAATGGCAATGACAAGGTAAAAAAGCTTTCACAAGTAATTCTAAAAGCAGCCCACACCGCAGGAAATCTCACAAGGCAGCTGCTATCTTTTTCACGCAAAGGCACCATCAAACAGCATACTATACATATACATAAAGCAATTCACAATGCTGAAGAGATCCTAAGAAGAAGTATTGCAAGCAAATTTGATTTTGATGTAAAACTAAATGCAGATAATGATCTAATATTAGGTGACTTATCTCAAATAGAAAACATAGTCATCAATATGTCACTAAATGCACGAGATGCCATGCCAGAAGGCGGAACGCTTACAATTATCACAGATAACCGCTCACCAGAAGGCCTAAATATTCCTGATACATTCAGAGTACCACCTGATGGATGTATTTGTATTACTATCTCTGATACAGGATTTGGTATGGAGGATGAATTAAGACAACATATCTTTGAACCTTTTTTTACTACTAAAGAAATTGGAAAGGGTACTGGTCTAGGACTCTCTGCTGTGTACGGTGCAATCAAAAGACATAGTGGTTTTATAGATGTTGACAGCACTCCAGGTTTAGGGACGACTTTCAGTATATTCCTACCACTAACAACACAAGATACGCCACTTGACACTTCAGACAATGAGAGCGAGGTACAAGGTACAGGAAAAATTCTCTTAATTGACGATGAAGAGGTGCTCAGGTATGTTGGGAAGATCATGCTTGGCACACTTGGTTACGAGGTTGTTACTGCAGAAGATGGACTTCGTGGTATTGAGGCATTTATCAAAGAAACACCTGACGTCGTATTACTTGATATGGTCATGCCTAATATGAGTAGTGCAGACTGTTTCTACACTCTACAGGAGCTCAACCCTAATATCCCTGTAATTGCAGTTTCGGGATATTCCGCAGATTCTACTATTGATGAACTTCTCAAGCATGGACTTGCTGGATTTTTAGAAAAGCCTTACAAAGCAGGAGACTTAAGTAGAAAGATTGCCTCTGTACTTAACGCTATTAATGCTTGAGGCTAGTCGCTGCCATGGTTGAGTGCGGTTTTAAACCAAGAGCCATAAGCTAAATACTAACTTTTACGTAACGAATAAATTATTCCTATTGTTATAATCACAATACTGAGCATATAAGAGAGGCTAATGAATTTCGAAGTGTCCAAGGGACAATTACTGACCATAAATGAACCTATATTATTTGTATTTGCTGGTTTACCTTGTACAGGAAAAACTACCCTTGCTAAAATGCTTGTTCAAGAAACAGGTGCAAGTTATCTAAGAGTTGATACCATAGAACAAGGACTTAGGGACTTATGCGACATAAATGTGACAGGAGAAGGTTATAGACTATCATACAGAATAGCTACAGATAACCTATCACTTGGACAGAGCGTAATTGCAGATTCTTGCAACCCAATAATTATGACAAGAAAAGAATGGACCTATGTATCAAACACAACTCGCTCTAAAATCATAAATATTGAGATCGTGTGCTCAGATGAAGAAGAGCATAAACGACGTGTGTTCAACCGCAAAACTGATATCCCAAACCTAGACCTACCAGATTAGGATACAATTATAGAACGCCACTATGACCACTGGCAAACGTCTAGAATAATAATTGATACAGCCAACAGATCAAAAGAGGAGAGCTTTGCTAAATTAATTCAAAACATAAAATGTCTATTGATTTCTAAACAACAGACTTAAGACCTTTCCCCACGAAAATCAATAGTTTTAAAATACCACCTCTTACTATAACTCACATAACAGAAATCCAATAATTTATTGTTACTTAATGACTGCTATAATATTTATACCTTTTTAGTCATAGACTGAAAAGGTATAAATATTAAGTTATCTTTGTTATATATAATATAATCTTACTCGGCAATAACTGAAATCCTAGTATTGATGTTATTACCATTAATTGCTTCGTCTATGACCGCAATTGCATAATCAGCATAACTAAGAATACTTTCATTTTTAGAATTAACAGTAAATTCTTCCCCAGCCAGAATATATTTACCTGTTCGCTCTCCATCTGCTCTAAAGTCCGCAGCAGGACTTATATATGTCCATTTTACATCATTTCGTAATCTTAGCTCTCCCAAAGCTTTTGCCATACTTGAAGCGACTGGCTTGTATATTTCAGGAAACTCTGGTGTATCTTGGAGCTGAACAGTATGCTCCTTATTGACATACAGACTTCCCGCTCCCCCAACAATGATAAGCCTTGTATCCTTTCCACTCAAGATATCACACAAGTGCTTTAGCGAAAGACTATGTTGCTCTAATGTTTCTGGAGTCCATGCTGCAAACGCATCAACAACAACGTCAAAATCAACAAGATCTTCAACAGTTAGATCGAATATATCTTTTGTAATTACACTTTTTGCAGGTGTCTTATTTTCACTACGCACAATAGCTGTTACATCTAATTGCTTCTCAATTGCTTCAACCACAATAAGACTTCCTGATTTTCCATTTGCACCTATAACTGCAATCTTCATAATATTTCTCCTTTTATAATAAACCAAACAAATAGTTTGATATCCAACTAAACTAAATATACTCACATTTACTTGGATATGCAAGCTTTTTCTATTTTTATTTAAATATTCTGTATTAGACACAAATTTATAAGTGAGGCATATTGTAAAATCCTAGATATATCATCAGTAAGCGCTATTGAAACTGTTTTAAAATTGTAACATATAAATAAATATGAAAATTGACCTTTATTATTGAGTTTGATTATGTATTATTTACAAGATAAATTTACTTTTAGATATAATTTGGGAGAGAAAGATGATATTAGAAAAATTAGATAATATTAAATCATGTTTCAATGAAAACACCTTACTGTCAAAAGCTGCAGAATTTGCATTGAGCTTTAATCCTGATAGCCCTACTGGCAGGTATGAAGTAGATGGAGAGCGCATCTACGCGATATATACTCACAATACGACCCAAGAAGCCAGTGAAAAGGAGTTTGAAACACACCAAAAATATATAGATATACAACTCTTATACTCCGGCGAATTGATCATGGGTCATACATTTGGTGCTGGTACAGAAAGTACTTCAGAATATAATACCAAAAATGATATACAGATGTTTAGCAAGCCTAAGGAGTATAGCAAGGTTGCGATGACTGGAGGCGAATTTGTAGTATTCTTCCCGCATGACTACCACATGCCAGACTGTTGTGTCACTAAACCTTCTGGCATAAAGAAACTAATCATTAAAGTTCATGTTTAGCCTAACATATACTTTATAATATTATTTTCTATTTATGGTGTACAAGTACACGCCTTCGGTATAACAATTAACTTTCAAGCCCAACTCAAATGAGTTGGGCTTGAAAGTTAATTATCAATAGTTAGTCTATTTATTTATTCTTCAATACGCAGAAGAACCGTTTCACATTTTATAAATGAATTTGTACTGATAGCTTTTAGAGCTTCCTGCACGTCCCCTTCACGAGCAGTATGAGTAATAAACAAGATCGCAACTCCACCTTCCCCATCTTGCTTTTCTTTTTGATTAATTGATGCAATACTGACCCCTTTATTGCTAAGTTCTGCAGCAAGTTTAGCAATGACTCCAGGCTTATCATCAACCATAAAGCGAAGGTAATACCTAGTCTGATAATCATCCATATTTGCAAGTTTGTATGTAGACTCAACTGGCGGCACCCAACAAGGTACATCTGAGCAATACTTGATAGATCTGGCAACGTATACGATATCAGACACAACCGCACAAGCAGTAGGCATTTTACCTGCACCACGTCCAATAAGGACTGATTCTTGTACAGTATCGCCGTACAATGATACTGCGTTTAGAGAACCATTAACTCCAGCAAGTGAGTGTTCAATAGGTAGTAGCGCAGGATGCACAGATAGATACAACTTACCATCAACAGGTCTCGCCACAGCTAGCAGTTTTACAGTATAGCCATGTTCCTGTGCGTAGCTTACATCTCGTAGATCCACATTATCGATACCTTCAATATGCATCTTACTAAAATCAACATTTGTCTCAAACGCTAGGGATGAGAGAAGTGCCAATTTGTGTCCAGTATCAAATCCACCCACATCTGTAGTAGGATCAGCTTCAGCAAAACCCAGTTCTTGAGCTTCCTTGAGACAGTCTTGATATTCTACACCATTATGGATCATCTCAGTAAGAATATAGTTACAAGTCCCATTTAGAATGCCAAGTAGCGATGTAAAGTTATTGCAGTTAAGACCTTCACGTATTGCAAGTATACAAGGTATTCCACCACCTACCGCCGCTTCAAAAGCTAGCGGAACATTCTTTTCACGTGCCAGCGCAAATAACGCCTCCCCTTTCTCGGAAAGTAGAGCTTTATTGGCAGTAACTACAGCTTTAGAATTCTCAAGAGCACTTTTTACAATAGCTTCGGCAATTCCGACACCACCGACCAACTCAACAACAATATCAATATCAGGATTTTCCGTTACTTCTTTATAATCACCAACGATGATCTCTTTACTTGCTCCCGTTGCTAAAGCTCTCTCAGTATCAAGTTCTGCAACAGCAGCAAGTTCGATTTTCACACCACTTCTTCTCTCTAGTATACCAGAACGTTCAAGCAAGGTCTCAATAGTACCTGATCCAACAACACCGGCACCAACAACACCAACTTTTATAACTTTACTATCCATACTAACCTTTCAATTTACTAACATAGTCTAGAGAGCATTATGACAATCACATGCACTCTCAGTTTTAAAATATATTTATTTATTAATTTAATGCAACCACTACAAATTATCCAGAGCATGCTCGCTATTAAATACCGTATTTTCTCTGAGCCTCTGGACATTAAGGTTAAAGTGCACATTTACCGCCTCGAGCCAATTAATCTTACCTTTTAGATAGGCAGACTCAAAAGCCTTAAAGACCTCAGCATCAACCTGAATACCAGCACAAGCACTTAGTATTTTCATTGCTGTTTTTGCATCACGCCCTTTCCGGTACGAACGATCACTTGTAATAGCATCAAAAGTATCAGCCACTGCAAGTATTCGGGAAATAAGCGGTATTTCTTCACCTTGCAGCCCATGAGGATAACCTGTACCATCATACCTTTCATGGTGAGATAGCGTTGCAATTGCTACTTCTTTACCAGAAACAAAAGTTGAAATTTCAGGCATTTTCTGAATAATTTCTGCCCCCTTTACAGGGTGAGTCTGCATCATTCTAAATTCTTCTTCCGTAAGCTTACCGGTACTACAAAGAACAGACTCAGGTATGCCAATCTTACCCACATCATGCATAATTCCAGCAAGCTCAACAATATCGCGCATCTTATTGTCAAGTCCCATTTCATCAGCAATCAATAGGCTATAGCAGGTCACTCTTTCTGAATGTCCACAAGTATATTCATCTTTAGCTTCAATACTAGCTGTTAGTGTATGAATTGAACCAATAAAGAGCTTTTCAAGATCCTCAAACAGCCTTGCTCTCTCAACAGCCACTGCGGCTTGATGTGCAATAGCCGCCAGAAGAGCTAAGTGTAATTTGTCAAAGGCTTCAAATCCTGTAGTACTATCAATATACAATACACCAATAACCTTTGTATCCAATGTCATAAGTGGGACACACATTACACTTGATATATTATCAATAGCTACCGAATCACCATTTGAAAATCTTTCGTCAGCACTAGCATTTCCAGTAATTACTGACTCACCAGTATTCAAAGTTCGAGTAACAATAGTCTTACTTATTGGAAAAGCCCCACAATAATGAGTGTCGCAAAACTTCATTGCTACTGGGGTAGGGTTGCCAGATATAGGGTCAATAAGGAGGGCTGATGATCTTTCACCACCGGTCAATTCTATAGCTGCTTCTAATGCAACCCCCAAGAGAGCAGTTACAGATTTTGTAGAGAACAACTTACTAGATAGGTTGCAGATACTCATAAGCCTAGAATGCTCTTCTCTCTTTTCAATAGAAGCATCATCTTCTGATATGGAGTCAAAAGCATCAATACCAAACTTCATGCGGTATATTGCTGTTGAGCTCATAGTACCTTCTTCTATAATCTCAGGAGTATCTTGTTCGGTCATTTCATCACGCTTCAACCCAAGATCAAAACGCAGGTGTACCTGCCCTACTTGGACAAGATCGCCATCCTGTAAGACATGTTTAATTTCTTTTTCATCGTTGACATAGATACCATTCCTTGAACCCAGATCTTCGAGTAAGAAGTGATCACCATCCTGAAAAACAACAAAGTGTTTACGTGAGATCATTCTACCAATAAGGCGAAAGTCACACTCCTTGTCACGTCCGACAATTATTTTTTTTCCAGGGGTGATTCTTAATACATCACCTTTCTTACTTCCGCTTATTACAACAAATCGACCATCCAAGTTTCTACCCTCATTTTTTGAGTAATTACCGTATTAAACCAGTTGCATTATAGTACACAAAAACAAGAAATTTTCAAGTTAAAACATCCCTAAAGAGAGATTATAACAATATTTACAACAATAATCACAACTTGCGTTCCATATCTATGTCAGACATAAATCATGTTTACGTTAATTATTCAATTCTCAAAACCATATCAATCAAACAATAGTATTTCAAATATTTACACCACAGAATGCATTAAATCATTACTAAATTCTACTCTAAATCGTGAAAATAATTAATCCTCGACATTTTTAACTTGCAATAGGAGCATGCTTTAGATATTATTTCCGATAGAAGTTGATAATATTTATAAAAGTTTCTTTTGGTTCAAATCTAAAATAGGACATATATTGAGTCAGATGAGTAAGGTAGAGATAACAGAACTAGGCAGAAAGTGGTATGGAGTATGCGTGAGTTTTGATGAAGCAGATATTGATAGAATTTCTCCTGACTCTCTTAGGGGTCTAGGTGGTAAACTCAGGTATGATAATGATGGTGGTTTTAGAGCATTATTCCATTTTAATGTCACAAAGAAGGAAAATAGTGAGGCTATGCTACAGGTTCTTAAATATTTTGGTGCGGAAGGATACTTCCAAAAAGGAATGGACATTGTCGATTCAACAGCACCTAGCGTTTCTGAGTCTCCTGAAGCGATGACAACTGTTTTAGATTTTCTTAAATCCAACTGCAAAGTATGGGCTGAGCAATGGAAAAAGGTTACAGAATCAGGGGTAGTAAAGAAATTTTCTCGAATTCAGACGCTCAGAAGTATCAGAGACTTGGGTATTGGGCACGTCAGCGAGGAAAATGTTAGAGAATATATAGAGGAAATTTTGCGAAAAAAGTATGATTCGGAACTTTTTGTAGAAACTTTTATGTGGCGACTGGGCTGGCCTGACAAACGCAAACCTTTTGCCAGTATTCAAAGTACCAAACCTCTCTCTTCTGCAGTTTAGTATTTATTATATTTGATCAACTTATTCCGTAATATTGTCGATACTCCATAGTATATTTAATACTATGGAGATTTTTTAATGATATTACTATTTATTTGGCTACTACTTATTCTTGTAAAGTACACTTATGTGCAAGAGATGGATGCAATACTAAAACCCTCAATAAAGAATAACGAATCTATAACCAGAAAGTAACAACTATATCAAAATATCTATATCCTTGAATTAGTACTGAAAATTGTGATAATAGGCTAAATCAATTGACTAATAAAAGGAGTATATGGTAATGAGTGACCGCTCAGGATGTATGATTGCAATTTTAGTAATGATTCTTATCTGTAATATCGTAGGTTTCTACCTTTTCATTGATTCAAACAGTAGGTATACCGTTGCAGTAGCTGAGAATAATGAAAAAATTGACAACCTATCAAATAACCTTGAAAAACTTGAATTGCAGGTGTCAAACATTAAGATAACCCAAGCCATCCCAAGCGACACAGATTCATCACCAACTCCCTCACAGTTCAGTTCTTTTGCAAATTCCGAGTTCAGACCTACCAACGCAGAAAGTGGTGGAATCTCAACACAAGCGATATCTGGATTTTCAGGTAATTTAAATGGCTTGATACGTGGAGAAGCCACGACTTCCATGATTGAGACCGCCTGTACAGACACTTTAGCAGCACGAAACCTTATGGACCCAACCAAATTTGAGCCAAAGCTAGCTGAGAAATGGGACATATCTGAAGACGGGTTGGTCTATACAATAAAGCTCAGAGAAGGTGTAATGTGGCAACCCTATACCGATCCAGTTACAGGTGAAAAAATTCCAGAAAAAGAAGTTACCTCAGATGACTTTATCTTCTATTGGGACACTATTAATAATCTTGAAGTCCCCTGCGAATCGATTAGAACATACTTCAAACTTGTAAAAACTATCGAAAAAATTGACCGCTATACATTCAAAGTAGTATGGTCTGAGCCGTATGCCCTAGCTAGCGAGCTCACCCTCCTCCTCAACCCACTTCCAAAGCACTACTACCGCCCTGACCCAAACTGGACCGATAGTGAATTTGCTGCTCAGATGATTACAAGTAAAAGGAATCAATTTATCGTAGGTTGCGGTGCATACTACCTTGACAGCTGGAAAAAAGGACAGTCTCTAACCCTAAAACGTTATGAAAATTACTACGGCCCAAAACCTTACATTAAAGAGATCAGATACAAGGTAATGCCAGAACCAAATGTACAACTTGTGGAACTAAAAAAAGGTGGCATAGACCTTATGGGTCTTTCAACAGAACAGTGGGTAAAAGAGACCAGTAGCAATGAATTCAAAACTATTACTCCAAATATAGACACAGCAATTGAAGATTCTGTTGCTTGGAATGCTCTTAAAGAAGCTGGTAAAACGCCTAAAGACTATACTATAGAAAAGTACCAATACGAACCCCCTGCAATATCTTGGTTCTACATTG
Organism: Planctomycetota bacterium; assembly: GCA_965140405.1. Taxonomy (GTDB): domain Bacteria; phylum Planctomycetota; class SZUA-567; order SZUA-567; family SZUA-567. The sequence continues at coordinate 2,062,964 of OZ223208.1, read as the reverse complement.
CATATAATCTCAAGAACCCATTATTTGCAGATAAGGCTGTTCGTACAGCCCTTACCATGCTTACAGATCGCAAACGAATTATGAAAGATGTAAGACATAACTTTGGTAAAATTATCGCTGGACCATTTGTAGGCGCGTCACCATTTATAGACCATTCAGTCAAACCAATTCCATTCAACCCAGAAGAAGCGATCGCGCTTCTCAAAAAGAATGGCTGGGAAGATACCGACTCAGATGGCATTCTTGATAAAGACTTAAATGGCGATGGAGTACGCGAACCATTCAAGTACTCACTCATGATTACATCATCAAGTACAGTATCAAGAAAGTTTGGGGCAATCATACAAGCTGACCTTAAGAAAGCTGGAATCCAAATGGATCTAGCGCCACTAGAATGGAGTGTCTTCGTTGATAAAATTGAGAACAAATCTTTTCAGGCATGTTCTTTGGGATGGACAGGTGTATTAAATCCAGACCCATATCAGATCTGGCATAGTTCTCAAGCAGATAAAAACCAGAGTAGTAATTTTATAGGTTTTAAAAATGCCAGAGCTGATGAATTAATAGAAGAAGGAAGACGCACTATAGATCCAGTCAAGCGTACCGAACTGATGCATGAGTTTTATAGATTGATCCATGACGAACAGCCATATACCTTCCTCTTTAGTGCTGTCAGCCTCAGAGGGCAAAATAAGCGTTTCTATAACAACAGAGTCTATAAACTAGGAATGGATGATAACCTTACTTGGATTCCAAAATTAACGAAATAACAGAAGGTTCACAATGCTAAAGTATATATTAAAGCGCTTACTTGTGATGCTACCAACATTGCTAATGATTACCCTGCTCTCATATATGATGATGAGAGTCGCACCTGGTGACCCGGTAAAGTCCAATATGCTTTCAAGCTCAGACTCGGCTGGAGAGATGAACGAAGGTGAATCTGAAGCTGCTAAACAGTTCCGTAAACACTTCGGTCTTGATAAACCATGGTACGTCGGATATTGGTATTGGCTAACAGGAAACCCAAATATTCCAGGTAGTAAAGGCATTATCAGAGGTGATTTTGGTATATCAATAACGGTGAACCTTGGTACTCCTGTTGCTGAGTTACTCAAGGAACGCCTTCCCCCTACCCTCAAGCTAAACCTACTATCAATGTTGATAATGTACTTATTTGCACTACCTATAGGTATCTATTCAGCAATATTCAGAGATTCTTTTTTTGACCGAGTGACATCACTAATATTATTTATGCTATATTCGCTACCCTCATTCTGGATCGCTCTGCTTGCAATTATATTTATTTCCAAATACCTTCCATGGTGGCCAACGAGTGACCTTGACCCGTCGATTCCTCTTACCTCAACTTACTGGCACGTACTACTGGAAACAAGCAAGCACTATGTACTGCCTATACTCTGTCTCTCATACGGCTCGTTTACATTTCTTAGCCGCTTTACACGCTCAACAATGCTTGATGTTATCAAGCAGGATTATATTCGTACAGCTAGAGCCAAAGGTCTGAGTAGTAAGAAGGTAATCTTCAAACACGCACTTAGAAATAGTATTATCCCCCTTATTACAACATCATCATCATTACTTCCAGCTCTTATTGTTGGTAGTGTATTTATAGAGTTTATATTCAGAATACCTGGCATGGGAATGCTGAGTTTGGAAGCAATAAGTAGTAGAGACTACCCACTACTTATGACTACAGCCGGTATCACAGCGACACTTACCCTTATAGGCATCCTTGTAAGTGACATACTATACGGCATAGTAGACCCAAGAATATCTCTAGATAAGTAATCTTATTATAATAAAGCAATTAGGATAATATAAAATGAGCAGCGGTACAAACAAGAGCAAATCATACTGGCAGAATGCGTGGATACAGTTCAAGCAAAAACGCATTGCTATGCTCAGTCTATATATTGCTATTCTACTTTTTATTATTGCAGTATATGCACCATTTATTGCTTCTCGTATACCCTTTGTGTGGACAGATAATTCTGGGGTCACATCATATCCACTTTTTAGAGAATTCTTTGCTCCAATGGACTCAAAAGAAAAGTTTATTGAGTATCTATTCAACTATCTTGCTATAGCGGCTCCATTACTAATATCCCTAAGATTTTTGTTAAAGGTGAAAGCAAAGTTACCCATTATTCTCTCACTCTGCTTGCTAGCAGTACCTTTTATACTGACTCAATCTCGAAACCAACCAGATGATTACAAAGCACTCGAGAAGGCAAATATGGGGCATGGGATATTTACACCAATCTCATACGGCCCTTACCAACAAAAATTTGCACCAAAGCTTCCACCAAATTGGGCAGAGAAACATGACACAGAGAATGAACGAACTGGATACAACCTTTTAGGTACTGATGAGGTTGGAAGAGATGTTATGGTGCGTATGATATATGGAGCTAGGGTATCACTCTCAGTTGGCTTCTTTTCAGTGGGAATAGCGACAATGCTAGGTATCATTATAGGTTCTATAGCTGGATACTTCGGTGGTTGGATTGATATTGCTATTTCCAGAGTTATAGAGTTAATTATATGCTTCCCAACCTTCTTTTTAACCCTTACTATCATTGCTTTTCTCGAACAACGCTCAATCCTAAATATAATGTTGGTAATCGGACTCACAGGTTGGACCGGAACTGCTAGACTTATTAGAGGAGAAATTCTTAAAGAAAAGCAGCTTGATTATGTGACAGGAGCAAGAGCATTAGGAGCGAAGCCATATAGAATAATATTTTACCATATACTCCCGAATTCACTCAGTCCAGTGCTTGTAGGTATTTCATTTGGAATTGCAGGAGCGATACTTTCAGAGAGCGGACTTTCCTTCCTTGGACTTGGAGTTGCTACACCAACAGCGACATGGGGAGAATTACTCAACGAAGGCAGAGATAGCCCTCTATCAAACTGGTGGCTAACAATGTTCCCAGGGATTGCCATTTTTATAGCTATGACTACCTATAACCTAATAGGTGAAGGGCTAAGAGATGCCATGGATCCACGTCTAAAGAAGTAAGAATACTCTTAAATATGTTTAATATATTATCACAAATAGAATAGAGGCACGGGATCTCCCGTACCTCTATTCTGAACCTAGTAAAATTACAAATAGCATATATTAGATCCATCCCGTCTCATCAGTACGACTAATCCAATTATCATGCTGCTTGCTTTTATTATCCTTCCTATACCCTGTCTCAACGCTCCCGCCAAGAGTATTTACCTTTTCCTTTTGAAGCTGCCTCCTTTTACGGTTTATCTCCATGAGACTCTCTCTATCAACCCTTGGCGACGCATTGTCGATAACGGTAGCTGTAGGGAGTATCACATTCTTACTAGAAACTTTGGTAAAGAGGTCAATATCTACTGACTCAGCTGATTTATACGAACCCTTGTTATCATCTGAACTTTTCACTCGAGACACCCCACAAGTAGCTTTCTGTCTTGAAGAAGAAGAGTTGACAACAATCTCCTCAGGTTGAAACTCTGTATCATCATCATAGTTACGGATATCAGTGACAAAGTCATCATCAAAACTAGAGTCTTCATCTGAATCAAGATCAAAATCCTTGTTTAGCACTCCATTTTTATCACTCTGAACATAGTGACTGTCATAATACAACTCCCACTTTCCAATACTCCTTACGCTAAGCAAAGCTCCAATACTGACAATCAAACTCCCACATATTTCAATCAAAATATGTAGCTTAACACCGTATATAGTCTGAGCAACGTAGTGGTCAAGGTGATGAAAAGATGATGCCCTCATCCCTATAAAAGTGAATGTAAATAAAGCACCTACCATTGAAATCTTATAAGAAGAAGGCAAATTATAAATCATATATATTAAATAAGACAGAAACAAGAAAGCAATTAGTCCTAGGACAATAATAACTTCTTTTTGTATAGCCCTTCGCTGATCATACCAACCTTGCGCATGAGCAACCTCTCTTGCTACAGCAGTAATATAAGTCTGCATATCAAGCTGCTTATTACACGCTAAAAAAAGCATAACAGCAAACAAAATTCCCCAGAAAATTCCACATTTCTTTCTAATTGACTTAGGGAACAATGATCTCTGCGAACAGAACAAAGCTCTCAAGCAAAGCAAAGCAGCAATAGAGTACATACCGACAATAAACCATGCCCATGCCGGATCATGACTCTCGAAACTCCACTCTACTTTATTAAAAGCATTCGAAATATCTGTAAAAATATCCATAAGAAATCCTAAATTATATTATTAGTAGGGAAAAGTAAGCATAATGTTAACACCTACTAATATATTATCGTCAAAATGAAATCAAAACTCATTTCAAAATACCGGAGTACGATCAACCTTGACTGGATCTTCCCCTACAGGAGGAAGCTTTCCATCTGTAGAGCCTGTTTCATTAACATCAAACTTGCCACCTACCCCGTCACTACCAATTCCAGGAACGTCCTGCTCAGCTAATTCTTCCTTCTTGATAACTTTGACACCGATACCAAACTCCCTCAAGTTTCTAGGGTCATGAGCTTTAGGCTTTGGTGGAGTAGGATCTTCAATCGTAATACTGGACTCATTTTTTAGCGCATTCTTTGCAATATTTTCAGAGTCTGGTAGTAGTTGAGTAGGTACAGGTCTATTCGTTCTCTGATGTAACAGAATAAAATTAGGAGTCAACCTTGCAGCATTTCGAATAAGTGGATCCCCTTTCTCGAATAAATAAGTAAGTTTTCTATAATTTGTAAATCTAAACATACGGTCAACCACAACCCCGTCCTGTATATTTATACCGATTTTTTCAGCAGTCTTCTTTGTATTTTTATCACAATCACCAACAAACCAGATATTTGCTCCAACACTACCAAGCAACTCTTTTATATTCTTAACCTCAACCAACAATCGTTTTACCGCAACTCTATCACGTGTATGGTCCCAAGTAGGAATCACAACAAACTGCCCAGTATTATCAACCGCTCCAAGCATGTTACTAAGAGCAACCAATCTTTTCAAACCACCTCTACTAGCATAATACGCATGAAGTAACTGAAGCTGTAAGAAGTATTGCTTCGCTTCGAATGCACTATCAGCCTTTGATAATAGTACAACAACATCCTCTTTACCACTTACGCTTGCCATATCATTAAGATAAGCAAAAATGTATAACTCTTCCCTTATTGAGTAATGCGGTGAATTAACCAATCGCTCAATAGGGTTATCGGCAAGATTTACATTTGAAAAGACAGCTCCATAAAGCTGAAGCAGTTTAGACCTCAAACTTACTGCATCAGTCCTGCTAAGCTGAGCTTCAAGAATAAAACTCCTACTTCCAGGGTATAATACTTTTGATTGCAACGATGCATCAATATTCTTCCTACCTCTATGAATATTTATCTCAGGATTAACTAGATCTAATTTATCTAAATCAACTAGGTCGTCTGGGTCTAAAGAAACAATAGCATCCAAGAATCTCTGCACATACAAGTTTGATGAATATGGATCAAGTCCAAGTTTATATGCAAGCCTCATTCTTAAAGGGTCAAAGTATGCCCCATGAATAGTATCACGATCGGTAATGTTATCAATTATTATGTCTTTATTTACATCTTCAGAGTATTCTAGGTTGAACCTTCTACCAATACCTGCAATTGAGTCAATTTTGAAAAACTTCCCATCAACAACTTCAGTATTGGAGTAATCAATATCGCGAAGCATCATATCCTGTAGTACTTCACCAAAATTTGAAGAAAGTACCATCTCAAGCACCTCTGCATCATAACAATACTCTACCAGAGCAGCCATGCCTTTTGCTGTTATAGTACCGTGAGGAGTAAAGATAGTAAATATATAATACTCCCCCTCAATCCCTACGCGGGTGTCAATTTTGTATGCATTATTTGCACTAAGCGGAACAAGGTTCTTCTCAACTTTTAATGTACTAAGCTCAACTATAGGTATGGAGTTTCCAATAAATAATTCTGAGAGCCTCTCCCCCTCTTTCTGTGCATCAACCGTTCCTGCGACACATCCAGAGCATACGACAATTGAAATACTTAGTAACAAAATCAACATTTTTTTCATATATTCACTCAACCAATCCCAACTGCCCCTACTGTAATTTCAAGCATAAGACAGAAAGCATTATCCCTTAGTATTAATAAATTTACATGATAAGCTATAATAGACTAATTAAACATATTTTTATATATAAAATCCAGAATAATGTCAAGCATTCCTATTTTCGACAAAAATGTTGTTTTTATATTTGAATTTAGTCTTGACGTTCACCCTGATTAGATTATTATTTATTAATGATTTTTATCAAACGATTTTTATTTATTTTTTAAAAAGGGGAAAGTATTATGATCGTTTTAGTTATTAACTGTGGTTCTTCTTCAATAAAATATCAACTATTTGATATGCCAGAGAAGACAGTACTTGCCAAAGGTCTTGTAGACAGAATTGGACTTGAAACTGGGTCATTAACTCACAAAGTTGCCGACACAAAACACCAGTTTGAGAAGTCAATTCCTGATCACAAGGTAGGGATGAAATTGATTCTAGCAGCTCTTTTAGACCCAGAACACGGTGTTATCAAAGATATTCATGAAATCAAGGCTGTAGGTCACAGAGTTGTTCACGGCGGAGAGCAGTACAACACATCTGTCGTTATTACTGACGAAGTTATTGCAGGAATTGAAAGCGTAACAGATCTAGCTCCACTTCACAACCCAGCAAATCTAATTGGTATCAACGCAGTACAAGAAGCTCTCGGAAATGATATTAAAATGGTTGCCGTATTTGACACAGCCTTCCACCAAACTCTACCAAAGCATGCCTACCTATACCCGCTCCCTTATGAGCTTTACGAAAATCACAAAGTTAGAAAGTACGGATTCCACGGTACATCACACCACTTTGTAACACGCAAGACTGCAGGTCTTCTGGGTATTCCTGAACACCAAGTCAATCTCATTATTTGCCACCTAGGTAACGGTGGTTCAGTTACTGCTGTAAAGAATGGTAAATCTATAGATACAACAATGGGGCTTACTCCACTAGCTGGAGTGATGATGGGAACACGCTGTGGTGATGTAGACCCGGCTATAGCCTTCTACCTCCTTGAAAAAGGAATTTGTAAAGACTTCCATGAAGTAGACAATATGTTCAACAAGAAGTCTGGTATTCTAGGTGTTTCTCAAAAGACCAGTGATATGCGCGATATTGAAGACGAAGCAGACGAGCTCGGTCCAGAAAGCCGTGCTCAATTAGTCCTTGATATCTTTAGCTACCGTGTCAAGATGTATATCGGTGCATACATGGGTGTACTCGGTAGAGTTGATGCTATCGCCTTCACTGGTGGTATCGGTGAAAACGGTCCAATAATCCGTTGGGCAGCTTGTGATACACTACAGAACCTTGGTGTCAAGATCGACCCAGTAAAGAACAAGAATACTTGGCGTGGTGCTGAAGGTGATATATCAGCTTCAAATAGTTCAGTGAAGGTAATGGTAGTTCAAACAGACGAAGAAGGATTTATTGCTTCTGATACTTACCGCCTTGTAAAATAGTACTTTACAACTCAATATTTCTACTAAAAATCCCCCTTTAACTAAAGGGGGATTTTGTATTTTTATGTTTACATTGATGTATAGTATCATATAATTAATATTGATTTGTTTAACAATTTTTATTAAATATCAAATACTATTAGAGTTGATTAAACTCACTTTAAACGTATTAATTATATATAACGGGAGTCGTAATGCAGGGCAAGTTTATTGTTTTTGAAGGTACTGATGGCGCTGGTAAAAGTGCTATGATAGATGCTACAAGATCATATTTAGCTTCAAAAAAGATTAAAGCAGTCTTTGTAAGAGACCCTGGAGGTACTACTATTGGTACAGCTCTTAGAGAGGTTCTACTAAACCCAGAATTCACTAAAATGACCCCAATGACCGAACTTTTACTATATTCATCTAGTAGAAACCAATTGGTCAATGAAGTAATACGCCCTGCTCTAGAAAGTGGACAAGTAGTGGTTAGTGACCGGTTTATCTACTCCACACTTGCATACCAAGGGGCATCAGGCGCTCTAAATCCAGATATTCTTACCACGATTACCCATGCTGGTGCTGACGGAATGCTCCCAGACCATGTCATATACTTGGATCTCCCAGCCGAGATAGGTCTATCACGTATATCAGGAGCAAAAGATAGGGTAGAAGAAAAAGGAATAAAATACATGCAAGAAGTCCGTATTCGTTACCATGAAGCCCTCTCAAAACTTCCAGCCGGTAGACTTTCAATCATCAATGCTGAGGATGATATAGACCAAGTCAAATGCAATGTTCTGGAGTGTATTAATGAACTGCTTTAAATACATCCTAGAGCAGGATAGAGCCTTGAATGAATTTTACAATTCATTCAAGCAAGACAGACTAAACCACGCATATCTACTGGTAGGAGAGCGTGGAATAGGAAAGAATACACTTGCTAGAGCGGTTGCCGCACGCTATCTCTGCAAGAATCCCATTGACAACGATTCATGTGGATCCTGCAGGAGTTGTTCATTGCTAAATAGTGGTAACCACCCTGACTTTCTCGAACTACCTAGAGAGCCCAATGAGTTAAGAATACGCCGCTTTACCCCACGAGCTGGAGTAAGTAATGAGAGTATTGACCATCAAACAGTATTAGAATTTATGAGACTCAAGCCGATGAACGGCGGCGGACGGGTCTGCATTATACCTGATATAGAACGAATTAATATTGAAGCAGCAAACGCTTTTTTAAAGACTTTAGAGGAGCCGCCTCCACAAAGCTTAATTCTCCTTACAAGTTCGAACAAGGATCGCCTACTATCTACAATTAACAGTAGGTGCCGCATAATTGGCATGAGTCCGCTGAGTCAGAAATGCATCAGCAATTTTCTTATTAAATCTGAAGGGTTGGATCCATCAGAAGCTCAGCAACTCACCAATATATCTGAAGGATCTCTAGGAAGTGCTCTGGATTTATCTGGTGGTGAAACACTTGAGAATTGGCGTCAAATATGTAACATTTCAAACTACAACTCTGCTGCCGAGGCGGTACGTTTTGCCAGAGAGTTAACGCAAAGAGTAAAGAAAAGTAAGAATGCATCAGAAAAGAGAGAAACGGTTCTAAATATATTAGACTTACTAGCGCTATATGTTCGTAGAGCCCTGAGAGAAGGATTATCTCCGCGAAAGGGATATAAAGCTTTGAATAGTTTGTGGGATGCTGGTGATATTCTATGCGCCAATGTCCGTCCAGAATTAGTCACACTCAACGCTGTTATTAGCACAGTAACAGCTCTACATAAAGGATAGTAACTGATGGATAACGAAGAAAATCAAAACAGCAAGACCAATTCAGGTAGGTTCAAACGAGAGAAACCCAAAGAACAACTCGAGTTGAACCGAAATGATTACAAATATATTGTTGGCGTTCGCTACACCAAAGCAGCCATTCAACAACTTTTTTACTCTAATATTGACAGTATCAGACAGTGTAATAAGGTGATTTTAAAGACCATTTCTGGTCTTGAATTCGGTACAGTTTGCTCCCGTCCTGAGCTAATCGCTGAAGCAGACTTCAAGGAATCTGATGTTGTTGGCATGATTGAAAGAGAAGCAACCAGCAGTGATAAAAATATCCTCAACCATATCAGAACAATGAAAGAACCAGAGGAGATGGAGTACTGCAAGCAACGTATAAAATTCAGAGAGATGAAGATGAAACTGGTTAGTATCGAGCACCTGTTTAGTGGTGAAAAGGTGATATTCTACTTCATTGCTGATGGCCGTGTTGATTTCAGAGAACTTGTAAAAGACCTTGCTAGGCGCTACCGCACACGCATTGAGATGCGTCAAATTGGGGTTCGTGATGAAGCAAGAATGCTTTCAGACTACGAACACTGTGGACGCGAACTCTGTTGTCGTACATTTATGCACGAGTTAGAACCTGTTACAATGCGTATGGCAAAGATGCAGAAGACAACCCTCGATCCTAGCAAGATCAGCGGTCACTGCGGGCGACTAATGTGTTGTCTACGTTTTGAAGACGAGGTGTACAAAGAACACAAATCAATACTCCCGCGCAAGGGTGACAGAGTTGAAACTGAAGAACATCGTGGATATGTACTTAACTCCCAACTCCTAAGCAAGGATATCCAGATTTCCTGTGACGATGGAAGCTATGAAGTTATCAATTTTGACGATATTATCAAGCATGAACCGTCACAGCAGAGGAAGCAGCGATCAGAGACGACACAAAGGCCGAGCTGTAAAGGTAGTTGTGGATCAGGAGATTCGAAAATAGCCTCAAATTCTCAAGGGTGTTGTTCGAATCAGAATTCTGAAAATAACCAAAAAATGGACAATTCGATATCAGAGCAAGGCCAAGATCAAGCAGATAATGATAGCTAGTCAAGGAGATCACCATGAATGAACAGCTCAGATATATAAAAGAGCTTGCCAAACGTGACGGCAGATATAGTCCAGCAGCATTTATATTTATTTCTGAAGCTATTGTAATCACTGCAAACTGGCTTCGAAATGGTTTGCTTGATGAAGATGATACTGGTAACGTAAGAGGTGACGGTTCTGAATTTCACGTAAGTGGCAAGGAACTTCTCATGGGCATAAGAAAGCTTGCAAAAGAACGTTGGGGAGTAATGGCGAAGACAGTCTTTAACTCTTGGAATGTATACAAAACAGATGACTTTGGCGAGATAGTTTATTGCATGGTTGGAGATGAAGAGATGAACTGGCAAAAGAGGGAGTGTGACTCTATCGATGATTTCCATGATGTTTATGACTTTTCAACAACTTTTGATAGTCTGTAGCAACTAATATGAGGAAGAACAATGCCAAATAACTATTCATTTGTAATCCCAAATCTTCTCGCTGGTATGGCTTACCCAGGTATAACCCGCCCTATCGAAGCAGAGCTTCAAGCACTAAAACAAGACGGGATCACTGCTGTCGTTACACTTACAGAATCCTCATTACCCAAAAAAATTCTTGAGGAATATGGATTCAATTACCTCCATCTACCTATTGTTGACTTCACACCACCAACATTAGATCAGATTGAAAAATTTACATCCTTTGTTTCAATGAATCACAAAGAAAATAAAGGTGTTGCTGTTCACTGTGCAGCGGGCATAGGTCGGACTGGTACAATGCTCGCGTGCTACCTTGTCTATATAGGCGAGACCCCAGAACAAGCGATAGATTCAATCAGATCAATACGACCTGGATCTATTGAAACAACTGAGCAAGAGGATATTATTTATATGTATTACAAGGAGGCGGCATATAATGGCTGAAACGAATAAAGATCTTGATTTTGGGACACTTGCAATTGCCCACAAAATAATAACACATGAACAACTCGAAGAAGCTCAAGAAATTCTCTTTAAAGAGAAAGAAGACAATATTGAAGTGCCGCGCACCCTTGAGGAGATCCTCAAGGAGTTGAAGTATGTGAAAGAAGAAGAGATTTGGGCTGTATATAAAGCTCAAGAACGACTCCTTAGAGACGCAACAAGTATAGGTGAAAAGATCGGCGGTTATGAAATTATCAGTAAAATTGGTGAAGGTGGTCTCGGTGTGGTTTATAAAGCGCGCCAACTTAGTATGGGACGTGTTGTTGCATTAAAGGTACTCCATGAAAAATGGCTCACAGATGATGAGTTTAGAAAACGATTTCTTGTTGAGGCTAGACTTGTTGGACGATTATCCCATCCAAATCTCATCCAAGTTATCGATGTAGGAAGACATAGAAATCAATTGTACTATTCTATGGAGTTTATTGATGGTGACCCAGTAGAGAAGATGATTGACGATAGGAGAAAGCTCACAATAATTGAGAGTATAAATATTATTACTCAGGTTGCTAGTGCCCTAGACTATCTTGCTAGCAAGAAAATTGTACACCGAGACGTCAAACCTGGTAATATCATGCTGACAAAGAAGGGCATAGCCAAGCTTGGTGACTTTGGTTTTGTAAAGAGTTCACTCGACTCAATTCTGTCTCCTGAAGGAGAGATACTAGGCACCCCTGACTATATATCTCCAGAAGCAGCATCTGGAGATCGTACGATAGATTTCAGGAGTGATATCTATTGTTTAGGAGTTACTTTTTATCACATGATCTGTGGTACTCCACCATTTTACGGCAGCAGTGAAGATGTACTTGACAGTCATATTTTCCACAAACCTCCAAGTATTAAAGAGTACACACCAGAAGCTCCTACCAAGCTCTGTAATATTATTTTTAAAATGATGGAGAAAGATCCTGATAAGCGCCAACAAACTTTTTCTCAAGTCATTATAGAACTTGAAGAGGTGAGACAGGTTTTAGCTCCAAATACCCCTGCACCGTCACCAACAGCTCCATTTACCGCCCTGCCACCAGTAAATGCAAAGCTTGCTAGCAAGGTAAAGCTTTTAACATACTTACTATTTGGCACAGGAGTACTGCTTGCTGGAGCTATTGGTTACATTATACACCTACTTAAAAGCGTTGAATAGTAATTATATGTTTCACAAACTACTCATAACAGATGGGTGCAAGTTTACTTGTACCCATCTGTTATAACTAATTAAAAATACTAAGAATCTTCTCTGGTAATTCATTGAAGAACAGGCTCATATATTCCGGAGACACTGCAGATGCATGAGGTAAGAGGTAAAGATTATCAACACCTCTAAGTGGCGAATCAATAGAGAGTGGTTCATCTTTAAATACATCTAGATATGCTCCAGATATTAAATTACTACGAAGTGCATAAATTAGATCTACCTCAGATATAGAATTACCTCTACCAAGACTGTACAGTCCAGCATAATCTGGGAGCAATTCAAATACTTTTAAATCAATCAAATCATTTGTGTCCTCATTCTCAGGCAAAAATGATACGATGTGATCAACAGTAGGTAGAATTTCATATAATGAATCAACACTAATAACCCTATCCTCTTCACCAAAGAAATCTGGAGTTGTGCCAATATTACGTTTGACGCCAGTTATCCTACAGTCAAAGGCTTTTAGACGCTTTGCTGTAATCATACCAATAGAACCAAATCCTAATATTGCAACATGCGACCCTGATAGGTTACGGAGCCTGAGAGCCAACTTTTCCCTAGGCCAAGCTTCTCCATGATTCATCCTATAGTTACCTTCTTGTATCCTTCTGGTATGATCAAGCATCATGCCGATTGCAGTTTCAGACATTGTATACCCATGGAACTCTCCACGAATAATCACAACATCCTCACCCAAGTTACTTGGTAGGTAATCAGCACCAGCTGCAGGAGTTCCTATCACTCGTACATTTGGGAATTTCTCAACCCACTCATCTTTATAATTCCAAGTAAGCGCGACATCAGCAGTTTCAAGTAACTTTATAAATTCATCACTCGTCTTAGCGTTACTAATTTTAAAATCTGGTAACTTCTTCTGAAGAAAGGCAATATCAGCACTTGAGGCATTCCACCCTTGAACACTATGATTCACCAAATACACAGCAATATTATATTTCATTATATTCTTTCTGAAAAAAGTTGAAAAAGGTTAAAGTTAAACGGTAAAAGTTGACGATAGACTATTATAACCAGAAATAGATCTAGTATAAACATTTAATTTTAATGAAAACTTGAGAGAAATAAAATGAGTAAGTTCAGAAATTACCTATTGTTTGTTGGTGCACTCGCAGTAGTTGCTGCAATTATAGGTTCACAGGCTCGTGCATGGTCTACTCCAGAGCATGAGGATCTTCCAGTATCTATAGAACTCACACAGATCTCAAAAAATCCTCTCGACCTTCTAAATCAAAAGGTAACCTTTAAATGTAGATTTGCTTCTCAAGGAAATATATTCAGAAAGAAGGATGATGTATTTTCTCCTGAAAATTTTGAAAATTTTTCTGTGTGGACTAGTGAAATTCAATTTTGGAGTAAACAAGATCTGAAAAATGCATACCCTACCCTCTATATATTAAAAGATAACAAGGAGCTTATCAATAGACTGAGGGTATTAGAAAGGTTCAACAAAATTGAAATTGTTGGAGTTGTTGAAAGTGTCTATGCAAATATGCCTTGGATTAAGGTAGAGAGTATTAGAGTTATAAATGATGATGAACTTGATCAATCAATGGCAAGTCAAGTTACCAGAGCGGTAGAATTTGTAAACAGTGGTGAATTTCAAAAAGCAAGTATCTGTTTTGAAATTGCACAAGAACGTAAAGTTCCAAAGTATGTTGAGGAATTAATAACTTCAAAGCGTCGAGAAATTGAAAATATTAAATCACAAAAAATTATCGCACACAAGAAACATGAAGCCGAACAAGTACTTGAACAAGCTAGAAATTATGCAAAAAGTGGAGTATTTGAAAAAGCCGCTACAACATATGGAAAAGCTCTAAAAGCAAGTAATGAATACAATACTTCGGCATCAATTCATAAAGAAATTGCTGGTTTTTTTATTGATTTTTATATGAGTAAAAATGAAATATCATTACTTGACTATAGTATAAATGAATTCAAAATTGCACAGAAAATAATTGGCCATCCAGATGACGACATTTTATACGCTCTAGCATATATTGAAACACTCAAAGCAAAATTGTCAAACGACTATACAAAGGCTGAGAGACTTGCACGTAAATGTCTCGAACTAAATACTCATCATTATGGTGGCAGAAAACTTCTTGCAGATATCATGAGTTACCAGATAACAAATCAAAAACAGAAAAGTGAAGCCATAATTCTTCCAGTAGCTCCAAAGAAACGTATAAAGCTACCAAAAATTCAAAGTAAGCAAGAGGACTTGGTAGTTGAAATTGATGATTTAATTAGTGAACAAGAGTTACTAACAATGGAGAGCGAAATAGCGGAAATCGAGAACTCACTGGTTGAGGATATTAGAAAAGTGTCAGATTCAAAAGAAGCAGAGAGTACAATTAACAAAGAAATAGAGGAGAAGATCCCTGGACTTTCATCTGATGATTTTAAAGGAATGCTTAGCGAGACTGACGAAGGGCTTAATGAAACCGATATTACTGATGAAGAAGTTAGTAGTTTATTAAATACAGAACTCCCAGATTTTCCAGTAAGCGAGAACAACTCTACACTTCCAGAGTTTGCATTGTAGTGCTTATTCTCTCCATTTCCCCAAATATATTAAGAGCATTATTTCTATTAGAAAATAATGCTCTTAATATATTAGCAATACTATAGAAACTAAAAGACTAATTTGACGCTTTTTTCTTCCTTCTTTGAGCTTCTTTAAACTTATCATACATTATAGAGACACTATCCCATATTGGAGTAACCACCCTGATTACACCACGATAATTTTCCATACCAGAGCGAGTTAGTTGCATGTTTTTATCTATCTCTTTTATTCTATTCTGAATCTGTTCCTTCTTCTGAATATTCTTAGTCTTGCGCAGTTCATCTTTTACCTTCTTGAGATTTATTTCATCTATCTGATACTCACGCTCAGATTTTTTAACAAGGTTTGTGAACTGATTATAGACACGCTGAAGAGCAGAGCCAGATTGTGCAAAAGCTCTGAAGTGTTTGAGCTCATGTGCAGCCCAAAATTTTCTACAATTAAACTTAACACTCTCTCGAACATCAAAATTTTCTACACTAGAATCAGGAATCTTTAAGAAGCATTCAAGAGCATTCTTTATTGCTCCTCGACGTTTCCTCTTTAAATTTGCATGCTCAGAAGAAAGGTCTGGGTCATCAATTTGCTTCTCATATTGCAATGACTTCATCAACTGGAGAAGACCCAACTGATAAAGCAGTTCAGCTTTTCGATTAACACTTACCTTACTAATTAAATAATTTAGCGTATGTCCAGCAAGATCTAGCGATACGGCAGCATCCGCTTCTGTTCTTTCAGTAGAAAATAGTTGCATCCCCTTCTGACCAGCCATTTGAGCAATAGCCATACGTTCTTTCAAACGCTCATGATATCCAGCTACTATTTTTTTTGAAAGCTTGGCTCTCTTTCTCTTGACCCATTGTGGTTCTTTTGATGCAGAATCCCAAATATCAAACTCTTTATCAGCTGCAGCATAGAGGCATTTTGGACAGATTAGCATCTGAAATAAAGAGTAATCAACAAACTCTTTATCAGAATCTTGGCGAACACCGGTATAGACCTCCATCTGAGTTCTGTTATCAATTTTAACAAGCAAACTACCAGTCTTTAGAGCTGGGGAAGTAAAAGAAGTCTCACAAAAAGGACACTGGTACTTTCTCTTAAGAAAAATTGATTCAATACCTGTCTCAAGATCCATAAACTCTTCAGGATATTCTATAAACTGGATATTATCAAGATCCAGCTCTTCCTCAGAGTTCAACTCTTTTTCAACTTCTATCGCCTTTTTAGTAAACTCATCATAATAGCCTTTATAATCGGGTTTTGCTTTTAGAAGAGTTGTGTGTACCCTCCCAATAGACTCGCTAACGAGCATTTCAGGTGTTTTACGAACACCCTCTCCAACAGCAAACAACTTTGATATAGCCAACAATCTGGTGACTGTCTCTACATCAACATCCAAGGTTTTATTATGAAAATCCAAATCAGCCATTCTTTTGTCACATTCAACATTTATAAGTAATCAGTTTTCAATATACTGTGAATATTATACATTAATATATTGTTCATAAAAGATATTTTACAAAAAAAGTATTACCATCTACAAAAACGTCTATAATCCATATCATTATCAAAGATATTATCAGCTACCTCTAGTGTACAGAGATAAGACATGTTGATATCACCATCCTTAACTTGTCTAAGAAGCTCTTTGCTCCTATCAATATGCTTGATTGTTCTAACCTCTGAGTAACGCACAGCTTGCCCAGTTGAGATCAAAAATCCCCAGTCAGATGATATTGCAAGGAATAACTCACGGGAAGCCTGGTTCAATGCTCTTGCTATTACTCTCTTATTGACATCGCTCTCAGTTGAAAGATCAATATCCTTATATTGTGTAGCAAGATCTATCATCAAGTTACTCAATCTGAATAGATGTCTAAAGATCCAGTGATTTGACTGATACTCCTTATTCTCAACCCAAGTCTGGAAGTAGTCATTCTTCCCCCATGAGCTTGCCCCTGGCATCATTTTCTGATGAGTTGGGTGCTCTTCTAGGTACTCACTCGGAGTAACAGGCCTGACCTCGGTTTGATCATAAAGCATCTTTCTAAATACACTCTCAATCCAGAACGGTCCCTCTTCCCACCAATGCCCAAACAGCTCTGCATCATAAGCAGAAGTAATACATGGTTTGAGTCCCGATTTGCTTTGTTCCGCGTAGATCTGGGCACCTCTATGACACACAAATTCACCTGCTTGTTTATGTGCAATCTCTTTTGCCCAATCTGGATTATAATAATCCTTATCTCCAAGACCTGCATCTTTAGCTGTAATTCTATAATACTTCAACCCCGTATTACGCCGTACATCTGCAGTTTTAAAGTATTCAGGAAGGTAATCCCAATCTGCTTCATATCCAAGGTCTCTATACCACTCTTTATAATTTGGATGTCCTGGATAACCACTCTCACGGCTCCAAACAGCAGCTCTAGTCAGCTGATCAATTCCAAAAACAGCAACATTATTTGGAGTAATAACTGGTTCATTCGTACCTCTGTGGCACTTAGTATCACCTTCAAGTAATCCATTTTCATTTACTAGACACCACTTTATTCCAGCTTCATTTAAGAACTTATCAACACCAGGAGTAAACGCATTCTCTGGAAGCCATATACCACGAGGCATACGTCCAAATATTCTTTCATACTGAGCACACGCAGTACCAAGTTGAGCATTAACGGCTTCAGGGAAGTGCTTGAATAGAGGAAGTACCATATGTGTAGCTGGACATGTAATAATCTCGAGTTTGCCCATATCCTGAAAATCTTTATAAGCTCGTGTAAGATCACCATCGTATGCTTCAAATACCGTTTTAGCTGTCCAAAAGCGCTCCAAAGTATCATCGATAGCAGCCATATATGGTGCCCCTTCAGAGTTCTCTTTCTCTCGAGTAGCTAACTGTATAAGTTGATCAATGTGACGCGCTACCCTAGTCTTTAGGAGATCGTCAGTCATCATACTCATCAAAGACGGTGTCAAGGATAGAGTAAGCCTAAAGTCAACCTTGTCATCATTTAGATTCCAAAACATCTTAATAAGCTGTGTATATACAGAGACTACTGCTTCCATATACCATTGCTCTTCAAGCGGAACATCATGCTCAGGATGACGAACATGTGGGAGGTGTTGGTGCAGTATTAGTGCCCAATACCCCTTCTCTTCAGGTGCTGAATGAGTACCTTCTTTCCAATATTTATATTGGTTGATTCTCCAGTCTTCATTCTCACCAGTTACAGGCAATTCAACATTATTGCCATCAACCTCGACACTTGCATACTCATTATAACGCTCTTTCGTCTCAGTAAATCCTTTTGGGGAAAAACATGTATTTGAACGAGCCACTAATTCAAAGAATTCAGTACCCTTTGAGCGGTACCCGATTTCAACCACATAATCTGCACCTTTTTTAACATGATTTAACCAGTATGAATTCTTGTCATCAAGAAAATCATCAATCTCTTTCACGCTATTAGCATTAAAACCATCAAAGTCAACCCCAGTAATTTCATAAACTCTCAAAATCAAATAATTGGTTTCAAAGAAATTCTCACCATATTTTTCTATCAGTTGCGCCTTAGTGTCACTACCGACCTCCCAAAAAGTAAGTATAATACCAGGTTCACGTGGAATGAGATAACAGTATGTTTCATTATAGAACTCGTCAATAAAGGGCTCTTCTAAGATCATATCCCTGTTCAACTCGACCTCTTGCTTAGTATCTGGATCAATTATTGACTTAGGAATAGCATGCTTGGCTTGTACCTTTTTCTCAATCTTATCAGCTTTTTTCGTTTCAACCTTTTGGTCTTTTTCAGTTGGCCTTCCAGTTACAGAGTAAGTAAGTTCTTCATCCACCGCCGAAGCAGTTCTTTGCTTATAGTCAACCCCTGCACTACCATGGAGTTCATCGTCATTATGCTCAGATTTAGATTCTACCTCAATATCACTTTTATCTAAATCCTGCGTATTCTCTTCAATATTATTTTTAAGTTCTTTTTTTTCTGCACCTTCAGCCATTTTACCCCCGAACCTTTTTTGTATCAAATGTCATAAAAAATCTCAACACACCTATTAACTCACACACGAATATCTCTTTACAAAGAGCAAAGCGTGAAGCCATATCTCTGCATAGTAAGAATACCTTCTTCTGCCTCTTTCAATTCCTTAGCACCAATTTTAGCCAATATTTTAGTAATATCTATTTTAATTTGCTTACCACTTCTATTAAATAGAAAAGCCATGCGCTCCTCCTTATCCTCTGAGACCTTTATCAAAGCAAGTAACTCTGGATATTCTGTCTCAATAACTCTTAAAATACCATCCTGAGCAAGTAACGGATAAGCTAGTTTTGTTTCATTAATCTGCCTTATATAGTCGGTCATATCATAACTAGCCCCTTCATAATCATAAGGATTAGTATGCACGACATGCAAGCTCTTTTTAAAACCATATTCAAAGCCGATTGGAATAAGCACTCCAGATGAGATGAACGCTGTAAATAGATAGTGCTGTTTTACTCGATCCATATCACCTTCAAACTCTACTTCAAGCCTTTGAGTATCGTGGCTCTCTGGGAAACATATAGATCTTCCCTTTTTCTTTACCAGAGCGTTATTCTGTTGAATAAACCAGTCCGCTTTGTAGTCCCACCATTTTCCAGAATTAAAGACAAAGTCATGTCCCGCTTCAACAAGTCCCATGGTCTGCTCCAAGGAACAACCTAGGCTTTCAGCAAAAAAAGTTACTTCTGAATCGACCTCTCTAGCTCGAGTGATAAGCATATTCCACAGCGAATTTGGAGTCTGATATGCAGCATCACACCTAAAACCTCTTACACCAGCATCTAAAAACTTTTTAACAAGTGACCACCAGTATTCCCATAACTCATCACGTTTTTTTGACCCGGCATTATCAAATTCATTCAGGTCTCCCCAAGTAACCCAACCACCAGGAGCAGAATCATCTTTACATCCAGGATTCTTTATTGAGCCATCCTTATTCAAACGATACCACTCTCTCTTGTCCCTAGTGAGAGGATTGTCATACGCGCTATGATTGATAACAAGATCAACCATAACTTCAACGCCCATAGCTCGTGAATCAGAGACAAACTTTTTAAATCTATGCCATTGAGAGTCTTTGCCTTTACTACCAAAAAAAACAGGACTAAGTTCAAAGTAATCCCTTATGGAATAAAGACTTCCAGACGCTCCAACAAGATGTATCGGATTCAAAAAGCACCAATTAAACCCCATGCCAGCAGCTCTTTGAACATGTCCAATCCAATTATCAACATCACCCACTAAAGGCGGAAATAAGTTATAAATAATAGGCGATGTGTTTCTGAGACTTGATTCCATATTATACTTTCTTAAAGCGTTAGCAATGGCAAGTTAATTGCAATTATAAATGTGCAGAGTTATATTAATATACGTTAAAGTAAATCAGTACTAATTTTCATTATTTTTCAAATTTCGTCAAGTAAATTAAGCATATTACATTGTTTTTATTTCTATACAATTGAAATACTTAGGAGTCTAACTATACTATAACATTTATAAAATATTAATCATATATAATATTGATTTGAGTAGTAATCCTAGGAGAAACAACTTGCAAGAGAATAGCAACAAACAGAGCTGGAAAGAGGCATTCAACGCCAGTTCAGGTCCATACAATTATATTCAAGCCATACTACTCTTTATTAAAGGGGTTTGTATGGGAGCAGCTGATATTATCCCTGGTGTTTCTGGTGGAACGATAGCATTCATAACTGGTATATACCAAGAGTTAATCAATGCAATCGCATCATTCGATTTGACTGCGTTAAAGCTTGTCTTCAAATTAAGAATCCGCCAGGCACTCGCTCACGTACACCTAAAATTCATATTGGTACTGTTCTCGGGAGTTAGCTTGGCTATTCTTTCTACTGCCAGTTTGATGCATACCCTCCTTGAAAAGCATCCAATTCTTACTTGGTCGGCTTTCTTCGGACTCATCTTAGGCTCAATTTTTGTTGTCTTCAAAGAGGTTGACAAATGGAATATACAGAGAGCAATCCTAGTATTCGCCGGGTTTGCTGCTGCATGGAAGATTTGCGGGCTAATACCAGTAGCCACACCAGAGAGCGCTTGGTTTATATATTTATGCGGTATTATTGGAATCTGCGCTATGATTCTCCCTGGTATTAGTGGTTCTTTTCTGTTGCTAGTGCTCGGAAAATACTACTTCATAACAGGAGCAATCAAGACGTTTGTAGGTGCACTCAAACTTGCAGCAGCTTTTAAATTTGCAGAAAGCTATGAACTATTAGCTAGCACCGGAGCTTTCTGGACACTTGTATTGTTTCAATTGGGGCAGTTCACCGGAATTATCGGTTTCTCAAGATTTCTAAAGTGGGTACTTGCTAGATGGTATCAAGGAACAATGTGTGTACTTGTAGGAATAATGATGGGGGCTATGCGCAAAATATGGCCGTGGAAACATGAGCTAGTCAAACACATTATTGATGGCAAGAAAGAGAAGATTATTGAAGAAGTCTTGGTACTACCGTGGAATTATAGTGATAGCTTCCAATGCAAGGTTATGGAATACAGCGACTCTATGCTTTCAAAAGAGAGTGTTGAAACAATCTCAGGATTACAACCACAAACAATGTATGCTATACTTATGGCCATAGCTGGTATAATAGTCGTTATGCTTCTTGAGAAAATAGCATCGAGTAAGGAAGATATAAGTAATTAAAGCTTAACAACTGCATCAGCAAAATCTTCTTTTTCAAAACAAAGGTCTTCATGCCTGATTTCATGGCATGAAAAGACAAATACCTGAGTAGATTTAGACAGCTCTAAGAGTTGGTTCATACCCTCCTTAAACCTTCGCTCATCAGCATTTATAAAGGGATCATCTAATATAACTGGAATAGCCTCATCACGTGCCACCTTCTGAGATAGTAGCAAACGCAAAGACAAATATACCTGATCTCTCATCCCTTTTGACATATATTCAGCAATATCATCACTACTAATAGCCATCCCGTTCTCACGGAGCACAGCACATAATTTCAGGTTTTTAGATAGTGAGAACTCCATATTACTTGAAAATCTCTCAATATATGAATTGAACTCCTCAGAAAATAGTGGACTCCAACGTGCATGAAGCTCATTTGATATTGTATCTAGTACACTTAGCGCTTCAGAAACAGAAGCCTCAAACCTCTCGGCTCTTCTAAGAGCCCTCAACGCTTCTGCCTTCTCATCCTCAAGGAACGGTAACCGCTCCCTACGCCTTCCTTCTTCAATAGCTAAAGCCTTCTCACGCTCCACCAACTCTCCTTCGGTATCTTCTAACTTGGTGCGAGCCAACTTTATCTCACTACCATATTCAAGAACCCCTAGGCAAGGTTTATGAACCTCAAGCCATGGATCTTCTTCTAACATCTTACTGAGTCGATTATCCCAAGTAGACACTTCTGAATTTATAATATCAATTTCATCCTTATCACCAGCTGCGGAAATCGCTTCATTTAAAATAACACTTTCAAGTTGTTCTAGCCTCTTAAGAGAGCTTAAGCGAACACGGAAATCATCCATTGCTGATGAATAATCTTTATCAACAAGGTCAACCCCCGCTCTTTCAAAGCAATCAACAAGTTCCGCAGTTATCTCATCAATTTCATCTTGCAAGAGTTCTATCTGACTACTTATAGCTCTATCTTTCTCAGCCACATCTTCAAACTGCTTAATAATTGATAAAGCATCAGAGACCTCTCTTAAAAAAACTTTTGCACGAGTAATATCAAGTCGAGTACTCGTATCAGCAATACCAATTTCACAGAAGATCTTTTTTAATGTTGCAAGACATTCATTAATGACACTATCCAAAGCATTATGACGGTCAACCTTCTGCTCCCAGACATCAACCTCTTTTCTAGCTTTTTTTACTCGCTGAGTAAGGCTTAGTAAATCCTCCCTATCCAGACCAATCTCCTCTGAAAAGCTCTCTAGTTTTGCTTCCATCTTCTCATATTTTTCTGCAAAACCCGCCAGAATTTCGTCGAGCCTGACAATCTCTTCTTGAGCGTGGGCTTCCTCGTCAATTCCAATATTCTGAACACCGACCAATTTAATAGCACCAAAAATAGCCCAGCCAACACATGCAACAGCAGGTATCAACATAAAGAGAAGGAACCCCATAGCAACAAATGAAAATACCGACATAGCTGTAAATATACACCCGAGAATCAAATTATTTCTCGAGAACTTATAACGGTACATCCTCTCACTAGCAATCTCTCTGAGAGTGCTTAAATGCTGTTCCCTCTCATGCTTCAAGTTGTTCTCTTTATTCTCGATTTGCTCTTTTATACGAGGATAATTATCAACAAACTCAACCTCAACTTCACGAGAAACAGATTTCCACTTATTATATTTTCTAATCTCTTCAGAGCCAACACCAGCTTCTATCATAACTCCTTCAGCACTTCTACAATCAATGCGAACTGATTTTTCCCGACCAAGGTTATTCTCTAAAATTGCAATATTCTGCTCTATTCTCTGTAAATCATCTTCACTTACATTCGAGCGTTTACCTAGGTTTTCAACACGAATTCTAAGGTATTCAAGCTCCTCAGAAGAAGTCTGTCTGAGACTCTTAACATCCTGTTGCCGTTCAACTTTATCGTTAAATAATGTTAAAAGCTCTGTCATATGTTCTATACTAACAAATTCAAACTCCTTTATAGGTATTAGCTCTGCAATCTCTGCTTGAACATCTGTAATTCTCTCCCTTGCAGCACTCTTCTCCTCCAATTTCTCGAGCAACTCATCTCTATGTAGCATACACAACAAATAATCATACTTCTTTATTGAATCCTTGATTTTTTTCGTTTTTAGTCTTTGATTTGCAGCCTCTTCAAACCTTTGCTCAACTTGAGAGTACACTGCATTTATCTCTGCAACTTCCTCGTCAATCTGAGCAATTCTCTCATGCAGACGCTTGATCTCAGTATCCACTCTGAGCTTACCTTTACCCGTAAGACCTTCATAAGATACTATACTGCTTTCAAGTACAGCCTTAGCCTCTTCTACTGATACTCCATGAGAGTCATCAGTACTAAAGAGTGCTGAAAGAGCATCGACAAATTCTACAAAATCCCAATTTTTATTCAATTCATCCTGAGATAAAGTAGCAAGCTTTTTGTACTGGTTTACACTTAGTCCCGTCAGATTCTCACCCAGGGAGTCCCCATTAGGAGGAAGATTAAAGTCCAGAGTAATATCTTTGCCGCTACTCAACTCCAAGACCCTAAGTTTATCTAGCGCAAAATCTCTCCAAATGTTTAGACGCCTACCGCTCTCTGTCTTAACAACAGCACTAGCAGAGAAGCTCTCTGATCCTAGAGGAGCATACCTTTTAAAAGGCTTACTGCTTCCATTACCGCTTCTTCCAATATTCTTGACCCCATAAATAATTGCTACCAGTGCATCTGCAAGTGTTGTTTTGCCTGCTTCATTCCCCGCAACAATAAGGTTGAGCCCTTTGGAAAATTCATATTCTCCATTGATACAGCCAAATCCATTTATCTGAACACTTTCAATTAGCATTACTCTCCAACTACTTTCGAAAGACATACCCACACGAATCAACTCATTTTATAGCATTTTATTTTGCATTTGTCCTTGCATTAAACAATTAAATACTATAATTGTAATTAAATATTTTTTGATTATATATTATATCAAGCTAGTAGAAAGAAAAAACCAATTATGGCTACAAATTTCTGGAAAAATAAACGTGTAATAGTTACTGGTGGCGCCGGCTTTCTTGGTTCATTTATAGTTGAAAAACTAAATAAACTAGGTGTCGATGAATTGTTTATCCCTAGAAGTGCCAAATACGATTTACGCCATGTAGAAGCTATCAAAGAACTTATTAGCGACACGACTAAAGGCGGTAACCCAGTAGATATGGTCATACACCTTGCAGCAAACGTTGGAGGTATTGGTGCAAATAGAGAGCACCCTGGTACATTTTTTTATGATAATCTTATGATGGGTACAAACTTGCTACACGAAAGCTACAAAGGCGGTATTAACAAGTTCGTGGCAACAGGGACTATCTGCGCTTACCCTAAATTTACCCCAGTACCATTCAAAGAGGAAGCTATCTGGGATGGCTATCCAGAAGAGACCAATGCTCCTTACGGCTTGGCAAAGAAGATGATGCTAGTACAGAGTCAATCATACAGGGAGGAATATGGCTACAACTCTATCTTTCTACTGCCGGTAAATCTCTATGGGCCACGTGATAATTTTGATCTCAATTCATCCCACGTGATTCCAGCAATGATTAGAAAGTGTATTGAAGCTAAAGATTCTGGCGCCGAAAATATTACGTTATGGGGAGACGGGTCCCCTTCTAGAGAGTTTTTATATGTTGAAGATGCAGCAGAAGGCCTACTTCTAGCTAGTGAGCACTTTAATTCATCAGATCCTATAAACCTTGGTTCAGGAAGAGAAGTAAATATCAAAGATCTATCTCACATTATTAGTAAAGCTGTCGGCTTTAACGGTGATATTATCTGGGATACAGACAAACCTAACGGTCAGCCACGCCGTTGTCTTGATACCGAAAAAGCTACTAAGTTATTCGGTTTTACTGCTAAAAAAGAACTTGAAGACGGAATTAAAGAAACGGTTGAGTGGTATATGAGTAATTCTAAATGAATACAAAATCAAACACCTCCACCAAGTGTACAAACTCGAGTACTGTAAACGAGCCACTTCTAAGGGTTGAGAACCTTTGTAAATTCTTCCCTATTCGAGGAGGCTTTTTCAATTCTGAAACGGGTAGTGTCAAAGCAGTCAATGATGTATCCTTCTCAATTGAAAAAGGCATGACATACTCACTTGTTGGCGAGTCCGGCTGCGGCAAAACGACGACAGGAAGATCAATATTAAGACTGATAGAGCCAACATCTGGTAAGGTGTTTTTCCAAGGAAACAACCTGAGCGATTTAGAAGCTACTGCTCTAAGAGATATACGCCAAAAGATGCAGATCATCTTCCAAGACCCTTTCTCAAGCCTAAACCCAAGGCATACTGTTTTTGATATAATCTCTGAAGGTATAGTTGTACATAACAAAAGGTCAAAACAAGAACTTAGAATAGAAGTTCAAAAGATAATAAACGACGTAGGCCTTGAGGATGAGTACCTTGATCGCTACCCACACGAATTCTCAGGCGGCCAGAGGCAACGAATTGCAATTGCTAGAGCTCTCGCTGTAAAGCCGGATTTCATAGTATGCGATGAGTCTGTCAGTGCTCTCGATGTATCTATCCAAGCACAGATAATAAATCTTCTAAGCGATTTACAAGAAAAGATGGGTCTAGCTTATCTTTTTATTACACACGATCTTGCAGTTGTTAGACATATATCTGACAAGGTGGGAGTAATGTATCTTGGACAACTCATGGAAGAAGCAACGACAGATGAAATTTTTGACTCGCCAAAACACCCATATACCAAAGCCCTCCTGAGTGCTATTCCAATAATTGAACCTAATATGCGTAGAGAGAGAGTTATTCTAAGAGGCGAGATACCTAGCGCTGCAAATCCTCCTTCAGGATGCCCGTTCCATCCAAGATGTCCTGTTAAAAAATCAGAATGCAGTATTATGCAAATTCCTGAGACCATATCAGATACTGGTCATAAAGTGAGATGTATTCATTTCATATAATTATTACCTCCATATTCTTATAATGGTTATTATTTAATCTCAATTTAAAATTTTCCTTGTATTAACTGAGCAAATCTCGAAAATAGAAGTAGCAAACTATGTAATTATTTTATAAAGCTACGGGAATATTAATGAGTGATAATTCATTTGACAATGATGCTAAAGACCAAGTAACCTTGAAGCCTAAAAAGAGAAAGTTTTTCTTAAAATTCTTTCTCATAATACTTGCACTTTGCATAGTCGCAGTATCATCTCTCTCCTATCTTCTTTCAGAGGAGCGTGTAGCTGGTATAATTGAAGATGCGTTCTATGAGCACACCGGTTTGGTACTCAATATCTCTGACTTAGATTTTGTTATTTTTAATGGACACATTGTTATTAAAGATGTCACTTCTGTTACCTCTACTGGCAAAGTTGTAGGCTCTCTTGAAGATGCTTCTCTCAAACTAGGCCTTATAGATGCATACAACCTTTATAGATTCAATACAATTCATATAGAAAACCTTGAAATACATAATCTTAATCTAAATAAAGTCCCATATCTTGACATTATACATGATATTTCACCAGATAGTTCCGAGACGGAATATAACAAAGCAATTTCAAAGTTTGTAGAACATACGACAATCAAGGCATCCAAGGTTTTCCTTGAACAAACCTCAGGCGACACAATAAAGTACAGTATAAATGGCAACTTCGACGGTACATTTTCGGGTGGTGGAAAAATAGAAGGCGAAATAAATGGAATCAGTAAAAACAATTTTAACGCTTTAAAACTGACTGGAAAGACCAAAAATTTTAACTTCAATCTTAATGAACAAGATATAGATAACACATATTCAGGGAAATTTAGTTTAGAAAATATGACTTGTAATTTTACAGGCACGCTTATTTCGCAAGTTTCACCGCTAAAAATTCTACGCGCTACACCTGAGACAACGTACCGAGGTTCTGGTAGCTGGGATATAAAAAATGAAACCATTACAATCCCAGATGTTCTTATAACTAATGCTGACGGCCTTACGATTCAAGCAAATGGCTTGATAAAAAACCCTACAAAAAATGAAAAACGTATTATTTCTGCAGAGATCTCAGACTCTCTTGCGCAATTACCAGATCTTAAATTACCACATGACCCAGTTGTAATCAGCTTGAATGAAGGCTTTAGCTTTATTGGAAAAATCTACATCTCACCAGATAAACTTGATATAAAAGGCCGAACACGAGCTAATAATGTTACATACACTAAAGATAAAGACCATTTTGTTCAGTCAACTATTTCAACATATTTTACAGCAACCAAAGAATCACTGCTTTTTGAAGATATAGATATTGGTTTTGATAATACAAATATAACTGGTAGCCTCTTTATTCCGACTAGTTTATTCAAAGCAAATCATAAATCTATATACGACCTGAATGGCTTAGAATTAAACCTAAATTTAAACGGCGAAATGTCTGATATTTCAAAAAAATTGTATACTATTGGGCACTATCCAAATGAAGTTTATGTTCCTGAAGGAGATATCAGTTGCAAGATCACTGTAAACCCCGAAAGTAAACAGAAAAGCAACATAATTATGTCTATTGGCTCAAACGACAAGAACGTAACTCTTTATAAAAGCCCATTCGAAAAAATTAAAGTTGGACGCTTTACCGGAAACCTACAAGCCAGTATCAATTCAAATGGTACGATTATAGTTGACCAGCTAGCTATAAAATCAAAGCCATTAATCCTTTCCTTTGAAGCAAACAGCTCTACCGCTATAGATACTATTGAAGCCAAGTATAATATTGATATCGATTTAGCAAGCTTCTATCCAATTCTATCACAACGTTTATCTAGATCGACTCAAGCGATAAGCAATATTATATTTTCAGGAAGTGGAAATTACAGCACTACAGATTCGACATTTACATCTAAAAATAGTAAGACAGAGATCCACTTGAACAACAGCACCTCTCCTTCATTCGTAAAGATAGAAGGCCCAATAACACTCAATACTAATAACAACTGGCTATTACGCCTTCCTGAGTCGAGTGTCAGTATATACAATACAGATATTATCAATAATACACAAAGTATAGGTTGCACAGCTACACTAAAATCTGAAGCGACATTATTAGAAACAACGTCAAACAATGGGCATTTATTCTCACCAAAAGGGAGTGCAACCCTAGGTATTCGATCAAAAAATTCAACACTTATAAATTTCTTTTACCGACTTGGAATGAGTGAGATTACTCCCATAGATACAAGTTCAATAATACTCAGAGCCAAGCTAGACTTCACCAAGGACACTATAAACTGCTTATCACAGGCGAGTATAAATAATTTTGTAATAACAACACCAGTTGATTTTTCTGATGATGCTCTAAGTGCTATAGCATCACTTGAGTACGATATACCTGATAATAAGTTGAAAATTAACGAGCTAAAAATAAACGACAGCCATAAAGGATACGAATTCACAGCTGCAGGTAATATTTATATTGAAAACAATATATTTGAAAGTTTTAATAGTAAACTAACAGCAGACCTTGAGCTATACCTTCCCCACTTTAAAGGTTATGGAGTAGAGAAAAAGTACAGAGGAAAGATAGAGGTTTTCTCAGAACTTGTTGGCACAGCATCGTCACCAAGCCTAACTTTAGTTGGTAAGTCTGACATGGTATCAATTACGCACATGGGATATACTGATACTGCCGATAATCCGAGATTTGATGCTCAACTCAGCTGGAGTAGAGATGCTGATGGAAATATTTACGGTCTACGAGCTGAAGAGATATTCTTGAAATCCTCGAATGGTGCTATCTATCTTACAGGAAATGCCGAACGAGTAAAATTTGAAAAAGGTGGAATTGTTGATTTTGGCAAAGGCTGTGACATCGACCTCGCAGTAAAGGCTAATCGAAAGTTACTCTGGCTCTTTATTCCTTACCTTTCATCATCTAACTCAAGCAAAGGCAACGCTGACAGCATAATCATGTCAGCTCACCTAAAAGCCCCAAAGATGCCTATATTTAGCTTTGATAAGGCCAAAAATTTACGCTATTTTGATGATATAAATATAACTAATGGCAAGATAAAAGTTGACAAGATCGAACAAAATGGCCTAAACATTACGGATATTTCTGCAGATTTTTCACTAAATAAAAGTATTGCGGAGACAAGTAATGGAAAAGCCCAGATGTATGGTAACATTACTTTTAGTACCATAACAGATCTATCAACAAAGGTTCCGAGTGGCACAGTAAACCTCAACCTATTAAAGGTTGATCTTGCAAGTCTTGCCTCAAGTTTATCGAACAAGAGTACAATTCTCAATGGGTGGCTAAATATTCCATCAAACAGTCCAATATCATCACTCAACTTGACTTGGAAAGGCAGAACTAAGGACGAGCTCATTTCAAGTATCACAACAAAAAGAGAGAGTGCTAGTATCAAAGACCTTGTATTTGAATCTATTAATAAACCTTATGACTGGGAAAAATACTTATCTGCTGACCTTCCCCCTGCTTTTGCCAGAGAAATTGCAAAGCATATAAATGAAAAACTAGCTCCTACATATGGGAAGAAAAAGAAGTCGTACTACAAGTATTTTGATGCAGACTACAAACTGAGTAAAGGTGCATTACGTATAAACAGTATAAAGTGCGGTGGTGGTAACACTGCAGATCTTCTTATTAGAGGGGTTGTCAGTTATGATGGCAGACTAAAGCTAAGAGTTTACCCTGTAAGTAATTTACAAAAGACCATTGATATTCGTAAGATGCTTGATATTCCTTCGGTAAAAAGCCTCACAGCGACACTATCTCCACAACAAAGAGATAATTTCTATAACATAATACCTTCAACCGTCGATAAGTTGGTTAGGGAAAAGAAAATATTTATTGATGTAACAGGTACTATTGACAACCCCGAAATCAATATAGACTATTTGAGAAAAGAGATTCGAAGGAATATACCTTTAATAGTGACACAATTCAACAACACCGTAGGGCAAGAAGGTATACTTCAACTATTGCTCAAAGATATTAAATCAGATAAAATTCGAAATGCGCTTGGTGCGAATGGAAGTGATTCTTCACTAAAATCTGGTTCAAGTATTGGGGACTTATTAAAACTAATTGAATAATGGAGATAATTAATAAATGGATCTTGAAGAAGAAAAGCGACACCACGAAGAAGTCACAGCAACACTAGAACAAATACGAGCCTTTAAGGACTCTGGACGCTCACGTTTTTGCATTGATATTCCAATATGGAGACTCGCAATAGAAGGTATATCTTCATTCTTACTTGCTATATTTGTTGGTATGGGGCTAGCTGTACTATATAAGATTGTAATTTTATAAATTTTTGGTGGATCGGTTATGGGCAAAAAAATTCTCATTGTAATAGAAGACAGGCAAGAGCGTAGCATGATAAAGCATGTTCTTGCTCTAGCAGGTTACGTTGTAATTGAGTCAGAGAGTAGTGGTTCTGCGCTTATAGCGATTGCCAACCATCCAGATGTCGCGATGATTGTCCTCGATTGGAGTATAGAAGAGCTGGACGGGACATCTACTTTCAATATTCTCTATGAAAACTTCCCTAATATTCCAATATTTGTAGTAGGAGAAGATCATAGCAATCAAGCTGTTGTCTCAATTATAAGTCTTGGAGCTGTTGATTATCTCTTCAAGCCAATTGACAAAGATCACTTGACCTTTATGGTTGACAATCTTCTCAACAAAGAAAAGCTTGCGTCTCGAAATAAGGCTACACGTAAACAGGTTCTATTTCATGCAACCAGCCAAATAGAACTGATTAGAGTATCGAAACAATCAATTAAGTTCAAGCTGAACTTTAGCATCCCATCAGGAACAATCGCAGTATTTACCTGTAATGATTTATCAGAACTCCTTGAAATTCCTTTCAAGACAAGGTACTCTTTCAAAGTTGCTTCTTGCGAAAAAATTGATGATAACGATTTGAAAGCACCATATTACTGCCTCACTGCCGATTTTTTAAGCCTTTCACCAATTATAGCCTCAAAAATAGAACAAGCTCTATCCAAAAACTTATTCGACAGCAAAGCAACTTCAAAAAAGAATTTCATCCCTTAAAGTCAAAAGAACAAAAATGGCGAGGTACTATCGTTGATATCGATAGCTTTGAAGTGAGCTAGCAAGAGGACCGCTATGATTGCAACTATTGAACAGATATATGAGACCTTCTCAGGCCACTTTCCAAAGTAATGAAATAATAGATTGAAGACAATAATAATTGTTACAGACCATAGTAACATAAGCACTGTCACACCAAACCTAAAGTCAAAGTATCCAGTAAGGTGATGTTGTAATAAGTCTAAAAATATTGCACACACCAAGAATATCACAAATATCGCAACGTGTTTAAATGTTTGATTCATTATATATTTTTTACTCCATTAAATAATATCATAGATGAACTCCAAATCTCTTCCAATAATTTATCGAAGTTTTAAAAGAATTTCTCCATAACTATTCATCCATTTTAACCGAAAACTTGCATTGACCTTGTTCTACTTTTTTGTATAATTATTTTTGCAAATTTTAAGTCTAATTTTTATAGTGAATGAAGGTTGAGCATATAGTAAATCAACTTTATAATTCGCGACCATAGGAAGTTATGAAAAATACAAAAGAAAGACCTAGTTGGGATGAGTACTTTATGACCATTGCCAAAGAGGTAGCGACGCGAAGCACCTGCCTAAGACGCCATGTTGGCGCGATTCTTGTTAAAGACAAGAGGATACTAGCTACTGGATACAATGGTGCACCCAAAAAAATTGAACACTGTGCAATCACTGGATGCATACGAGAACAAATGAATATACCATCTGGCGAGAGGCATGAAATATGCAGAGCACTCCATGCAGAGCAGAATGCGCTACTCCAAGCAGCTACTTATGGAGTTAAAATTGAGGGCGCCACCGTATACTGCACTACCCAACCATGCGTAATGTGTGCGAAGATGCTTATCAATGTTGGCGTTAAAAAGATATACGTTCTTGAAAGCTACCCAGATCCACTAGCACTTAGCTTGTTGGAAGAGGCTAATATTGAGATTGAATATTTTGAAATTAATGAAGAGAACTAGCAATTTATCAATTGCTAGTTTATTATTTAACTAGAATACAAAAATTATGTTTGAAAAGTACTAATACTGGCAACCACATAGCAGTTAGGAGAAATAATGACCGAAAAAGAAGTAAGAGATTTATTTGAAGAAAAAGGGCAAGGACAAGTCTTCAAGTATTGGGATGAACTTTCCAGCGAAGAAAGAGAAGTACTCATAGAGCAGTGTAAGAATGTTGACTTTGACTGGGTTGCCGAGCGATGTGACAATGTCAAAAAGGGTATCGAGGAGTTTTCCCTTCCAAAAGAGGTATCACCTGCTCCGATTATAGGTCTTCCAAAAACAGCTGATGATTATACAAAGCTTGCAGAAGCAAAAAAGATTGGAGAAACAGCACTTAAAGCAGGAAAATTTGGTATATTCCTAGTAGCTGGAGGACAGGGTTCACGCCTTGGATTTGATGGACCAAAAGGCTGTTACCAAGTTGGACCTAACTCTGATAAAACATTATTTCAGTGGCATGCAGAACAGATAAAGGCTTCAAGTATAAGGTACAATACAACCATACCTTGGTATATTATGACAAGCACCCTCAACCACGATGATACTATAAAATTCTTTGAAGATAATGATTACTTCGGGCTTGGCAAAGACAACATTATGTGCTTCAAGCAACGTATGGTTCCATCTGTGGATAATAACTACAAGCTGATTCTTGCAGAAAAAGGAAAGTTAGCACTCAATCCTGACGGACACGGTGGTTGCTTATGGGCATTATGCAATACTGGAGCAGTAGCAGACATGAAGAGACGTGGAGTAGAATATCTAAGTTACTTCCAAGTAGACAACCCACTTGTTACATTAGCAGATCCAGTATTTGCTGGGTATCATATTCAAGCGGGTGCTGAAATGTCTTCAAAGATTCTCAAGAAGGTATCCCCTGATGAAAAGGTTGGAAATATATGTATTGGTGACGGAAAGCCTACTGTTATTGAGTATTCAGATATGACTGATGAAAACACCAATGCACTAGATAAAGACGGAAATTTACTCTTCTGGGCAGGGTCTATTGCGATTCATATGATTAGCGTACACTTCGTAGAGGAGATCGGCGGAAAAGCAAAGCTCCCATGGCATGTTGCCAAGAAAAAAATTCCATACATTGGTGAAAATGGAACGGTAGTAACTCCTAAAGAGAATAATGGCATAAAGTTTGAAACCTTTGTCTTTGATGCAATTCCAATGGTTAACGAAACAGTAACAATGGAAGTAGCACGCGAAGAAGAATTTGCTCCAGTCAAGAATGCAACAGGTATTGACTCAGCTGAGAGTTGCAGGCAGCTTCTATCAAATAGATTTGCAAAATGGCTTGAAGCTGCGGGAAAGAGGGTAGAGAAGAAAGCCAACGGCGACAGTGCAATAATGATTGAAATATCCCCACTCTTTGCACTTGATGAAGAAGAGTTTGTAAAAAAATGCCCTAGTAACCTAGTTGTAGAAGACAGGATGATACTCTAACTATCAAAGATAAAACATTTTTATCAATCTTTTTATAAGGAATACGAACATGGCACGCAAAAAAACACCCGCTGCAAAGGCAGATGCAGCACTCAAATCAACAAATGAATGGAAGGAACTAGCTACTCATTTCAAAGCAGTAAAAGACGTCGAGATGAAGGATTTATTTGCGAAGGATAAAAAACGATTCAATAAGTTCTCACTCAAATTCAACGATATTTTATTCGACTACTCAAAGAACCGTATTACCGAAGAGACAATGAAGAAGCTATTCGCTCTTGCAGCATCTGCAGATGTAGCCGGCTGGAAGAAAAAGATGTTCTCAGGTAAGAAGATCAACATGACAGAAGACAGAGCGGTTCTTCATACTGCTCTACGCTACCAAGGTAACAAACCTATCAAAGTAGACGGTGTAGATGTAATGCCCGGAGTTCGTAAAGTACTTGCAAAGATGAAGAAATTCTCTACAGCAGTAAGAAATGGTAAATGGGTAGGCTTTACTGGCAAACCGGTCAAGACAATTGTAAACATCGGTATCGGCGGCTCAGATCTTGGGCCTGTAATGCTTATTGAAGGGCTTAAAAATTACTCAGGAAAAGGTCCAGAAGTACGCTTTGTAAGTAATGTAGATGCCACCGATTTTATTGAAAAGACCAAAGATCTATCAGCAGAAGAGACACTATTCATTGTTGCAAGCAAGACCTTTACTACTCAAGAGACCATGACCAATGCCAACACAGCAAGACGCTGGGCACTTAAAACCCTAAAGGATAAGAATGCTATAGCAAAGCACTTTGTTGCACTATCAACAAACGAAGAAGAAGTGGTTAAATTTGGCATAGATCCTGCAAATATGTTCGAATTCTGGAATTGGGTAGGCGGAAGGTACTCAAGCTGGAGTGCTATCGGTCTATCAATCTGCTGTGCATTAGGATTCAATAACTTCTCAGAAATCCTTAAGGGGGCTTATGAGATGGATCAACACTTCTTGAAAACCAAACCTGAGAATAATATACCAATGATAATGGCACTACTAGGAATTTGGTACAATAACTTCTTCGGCGCAGAGAGCCAAGCAATCTTACCATACGATCAATATTTATCACGCTTCGCTGCATACTTCCAACAAGGCGACATGGAGAGCAACGGTAAGCACATAGACCGCACAGGCAAGAAGGTAAACTACCAGACAGGGCCGATCATATGGGGTGAACCAGGTACTAATGGACAGCACGCATTCTACCAACTGATCCATCAAGGTACAAAGCTTATCCCTTGTGATTTTATTGCTTCAGCTCAACCACAACACAAAGTTAGTGACCACCATGAAAAGCTAATTGCAAACTTCTTTGCTCAAA
The DNA here is from genome assembly GCA_965140405.1 of Planctomycetota bacterium. Lineage (GTDB taxonomy): Bacteria > Planctomycetota > SZUA-567 > SZUA-567 > SZUA-567. Next base: position 2,027,013 of record OZ223208.1, on the reverse strand, counting down.
CAGAAGCACTTATGAAGGGTAGAGACCTCGAAGAAGTCACAGCAGATCTAAACGCACTGGGTCTATGTGAGGAAGATATCAAGAAGCTCACTCCTCATAAGATTTTTGAAGGCAACCGCCCTACCAACTCAATACTTGTCAAGAAACTTACTCCAAAAGTACTTGGCTCACTTGTGGCTATGTACGAGCACAAAATCTTCGTTCAGGGTATTATCTGGCGCATAAACAGCTTTGACCAATGGGGAGTAGAGCTTGGTAAGGTTCTAGCCAAAACTATTCTAGCTGAAGAGAAAGAGCTTCTTAAAGGCAAGAAGGTTGATATGAGCCACCACGACAGCTCAACAGCAAATCTTATCGACGAATTTATCAAGATGCGCAAAGAAAAGTAGATAACTACTTACATACTAATAGTTAGCAGGCAGGGACAAATTTCATCCCTGCCTGCTTTCGTATAATACAATATATCTCTGAGTATATCCATGTATATCCATAGAAGAATCATAAAAGTCTATAAATCATAGCATATTCTATATCTTACGTCATAAAACATTGAAAGTATCAATAATTATGAAAAGAGTTGACCACACATGATTAAATCATATAATATATTACTCTAATTTGATCTATAAACCTAATAATAACAGGAATAAATATATGGGCATCACTGATTCAGTACTTGAAGGAATTTCATCCGTTGTAGGTAGAGTATTCGGCACAATTAACGATAAAGAACTTAGAGAGCTTTGGCCTATTGTTGAGCAGGTAAACAATGCTTGGGTAGATATTAAAAAACTATCTGATGACGAGCTCAAAGAAAAGACAAACGAGTTTAGAAAACGTTTACTCAAAGGTGAGACCGAAGAAGATATACTTCCAGAAGCTTACGCAGTATGTAGAGAAGCCAACCACCGAATAGATGGTGGAGGGAAGATTATAAAGAGTGAGTATGAACGCATCACCTTCCAAGGTGGTAAGTTCCAATATATCCCTGAGACTGGTGAAATACCATACTTTGCACACTTTGATGTGCAGATTCTTGGTGGTATAGTGCTCCACCAAGGTAAAATTGCAGAAATGGTAACAGGTGAAGGTAAGACCCTAGTTGCAACGCTACCATCATATCTGAATGCAATCCGTCCAAACCCTGCTTGGGTTGAAATGTCAAAAGAACTTCAAGGTGATAATATTGACAGTTGGGATTTCCGACCATATGTTATGCATCTAGACGATGACAATAATGAAGTATGGACGCAGGTTGACAAGCTGATCCCTGACGAGGATGATGTCACCTACCGCCAGCCTGTAAAGACCATGCCAAGATCACTTGGGGTTCAAGTTGTAACTGTAAATGACTACCTTGCAGGACGCGACGCAGAGTACAACAAGCCGTTATTTTCCTTCCTAGACATTGAACTCGGAGCGATCCAGTCACATATGGATTCTGCGGAACGCATTCCGATATACATGAGTGATATTGTATACGGTACAAATAATGAATTTGGTTTCGACTATCTCCGTGACAACCTAAAGGTAAGAGCAGAAGAACAAGTTCAGCGCTCAAGAAACTTTGCTATTATTGATGAAGTTGATAGTGTACTTATTGATGAAGCCCGCACACCACTCATTATTTCAGGCTCTACAAATGAGAGCACGGATAAATACTTTGTAGCAGATACAGCAGCACGAAAGCTAAAAGGGTGCGAACAGAATGATCTAGAAATTGTTATTGAAAAACATATGAAGGACGGTTTGCAACGTGAGAAAGCTCGTATCGCGGCAGAAGCGGATACTGGTAGCGACTATATTTATTCTGAACGAGATCACTCTGTAAAACTAACTGAGTTAGGTACTAAGAACGTCTTAAAAGTGCTTGGAATGGATGACATCTATTCTGGCGCAAATATGGACATGCCGCACTTTATTGATAATGCTCTAAAGGCTCACGCGCTTTACAAGCGTGACGTGCACTATATTATCAGTGACAATGGGCAAGTGCATATCGTAGATGAATTTACAGGTCGTGTGCTTGAAGGTAGGCGCTGGTCAGATGGATTGCATCAGGCAGTTGAAGCAAAAGAAGGACTCAAGATCAAGTCTGAGTCTCAGACAATTGCCAGCATTACCTTCCAGAACTACTTCAAGCTTTACAATAAGCTTGCAGGTATGACTGGTACAGCGATGACTGAAGCAAAAGAGTTTATGAATATCTATAAACTTGGTGTCGTCTCAATCCCAACCAACAGACCTCTAAAACGTATCAACTACGCAGACCTAATCTTTGGCTCAATCAAGGACAAATATACAGCGATTGCTGATCACGTCCTAGAAGTTCACCGTACAGGGAGACCTGTTCTTATCGGTACGGTATCGATCGAGCACTCAGAGATAGTATCAGATAGTCTAAAGGTAAGAGGGATCAAACACGAAGTCCTCAATGCCAAACACCACCAACGAGAAGCAGAGATCGTCGAAAGAGCTGGGCAACTTGGTCAGGTTACTGTCGCAACAAATATGGCCGGTCGTGGTACTGATATCAAACTTGGTACATTTGAAAAGACAGAGCTTATCGAATACTGGCAGAAGTGGGGACTTGCTCCTAAAGACATCAACCTAGAAACTGCCGATCTTGAAAACATAGAGCCAACCCTCCTCAGGACATGGGCTAAGTATTATCTAAGTGCAAAAGATGTTTCAGGGAGTGACCAAGAACTTAAAGGACTACTTGAAAAGAGGTATTCAGAACTTGGAATTACTGGGCCAGTGCTAGGGAATAATGTTGCAGAGCTTGGCGGTCTACATATCATCGGCAGTGAAAGGCATGATGCAAGACGAATTGACAATCAGCTCAGGGGACGTTCTGGTCGTCAGGGTGACCCAGGATCGAGCCGTTTCTTCCTATCACTTGAAGATGATACTATGAGACGCTTCGCACCTGAAAAGGCACGTCAATTCATGCAGTGGGCCGGCCTTAAAGATGGCGAAGCAATCGAAAGTAAGATTGTAAGTCGTTCAGTCGAAAAAGCCCAACTAAAGGTCGAAGAAAGAAACTTTGAAGCTCGTAAGAATGTACTTGAGTACGATGAAGTAATGAATAGTCAACGACTTGTAATTTATAAAAAACGTCAAGCATGGCTTGAGGATAATGATCTCAAAGAATCTATGCTCGAGTTCTGTAAAGACTACATTGAGCAGAGAGTAAGTGAACTAACTTCTGATCCTGATGAGTACGAGAACAATCATATTATGGACTTCATGAAGGAAGACCTACTTACCGATATCAGTGCAGAAGAGATCACAACAGCAAGATCAGAACCAGATGGTTATGGCGCTCTTATAGATATGCTTTGTGAAAAATTTGAAGAAAGCTATGACGAAAAAGAGCACAACGTTGGTGAAGAAAACATGCGCCTACTTGAGAAACTTCTACTACTTGAGACTATTGACCGTAAGTGGATGGATCACTTGTATGCTATGGATATTCTCAGAGAAGGTATCCACCTTGAAAGCTTTGCACAGAAGGATCCAAAGATTCAGTACAAGGTCAAAGGATTTGGATTATTTGAAGATATGTGGGCTTCACTCCAGGCTGAAGTTGCACAGTTGATAATGAAGATCACTCCTGTACAAGAGATGGAACTTGAGGATCAAGTAGAGGTTGCAGAGACAATTCACGATGATTTTGATGCCATGGCTGATGCCGCTTCATCAAAGGGCGAAGGTGCTGGAGAAGCAGCAAAACCTATAACTATTAAAAATGTCCGTAAAAAAATACACGGCAACGACCCTTGCCCATGCGGAAGCAATAAGAAATACAAGCGTTGTTGCGGTAGAAAGTAACTTGGTCAATAACAATACTCTCTTGAGGAAATACCATACAGATGATAACAACCAAGTTTTGGCGTGCTATTACAGATACCGTCTATGCATTTACGATAGTACCATATATTCTAAATCACAAGTATAGAACAAAGAAATACTCTGAAGCTGTTGACGAAAAGTTTGGTGACGTAGAGAACCGTATATCGTCTAGAGAGTGTTTACTTATCCACGCAGTATCAGTTGGTGAAGTAATAGCAGCAGAGTCGGTAATTGCTGAATTTACACACACATACCCAGACTGGGATATTCATATTAGTGTCAGCACCGCTACAGGTAGAGAAGTCGCAAAAAAACGCTATCCGCATATCCCTGTATCATTCTTTCCGCTTGATCTATCGATATGGGTAAAAAGATTCCTCCTACGTATTCGCCCTACTGCGATACTACTGATGGAACTTGAAGTATGGCCAAATTTTCTCAGTCTTTGCAAGAGTAACAAGATCCCAGTGATTGTTGTAAATGGTCGTATTACTGAAAAGAGTATGAACTCGTATAGAAAGTACAAGAGATTTCCTGTCCTTAAGCAGATGCTAGAAGTTCCTGAATACTGGCTTGCTCAAAATTCTACCTACGCAAAGAGATTCGAAGAAATTGGAGTAGAAAAGAACAAGATTCTTACTATAGGTAGCGTCAAATATGACACTATACCTACAGAACCAAGCAATAAGCTTACTGAAGAATATAGAAAGACTATTGGTGCCAGTCCTAATGACAAGATTATAATAGCAGGGAGCACCCATTCTCCAGAGGAAGGTATTATTCTAAAATCCTACTCTGAGTTAAAATGTGATCACCCAAATATCAAGCTGGTAATAGTCCCTAGACACCCTCATCGTTTCGACGATGTCTATATTGAAGCTACTAAGTACGGCAAATGTATCAAATATACAGAGCTTGAAAAGCTTGGGGATGATGAAGCAAGTGGTTTTGATATAATTATAGTTGATAAAATGGGTATACTTTCAGCTATATACAATGCTGCTGATATAGTATTTATCGGTGGTTCATTCATAGAGCACGGCGGGCAGAATATGCTAGAGACCTGTGGCATAGGCAAGCCGACAATAATTGGTCCGAGCTACTATAATTTCTCTGAATCCGTTGAAATACTTTTAGAAGCAGACGGGATAAAGGTTGTCGCTACAGCAGAAGGACTAACCCAACAGATAAAAGCATTCCTTTCTGATTATTCTCAAGCAATGCATATAGGAGCAGCAGGCAGAGCAGCCCTACTAAAGCACAAGGGAAGTTCCAAAAAAACCATTGAAATCTTATCAAATATCCTTACTAAAAGTTTATAAGTCTTCAGGATATTATTCAGGTTCTATTACAGGCAGGACAATTGTAAAACAAGTCCCAACACCTATATCACTATCAACTGTAATATTACCGTTATGATTTAAGATTATGCCATATACTGCCGACAAGCCAAGTCCACTTGCTTCACTAATCTCCTTAGTTGTAAAGAACGGATCAAAGATATTGTCAATATTCTCCTTAGAAATACCTTCACCATCATCACTAATCTTTATTTCCAGCGACATCGGTAATTTCATATTACTACTGACCGGAGTTTCACCAATCTTATCAGATATAACATTCTTTGTTTCTATTGAGATATATCCACTACCATGCACCGCATACTCTGCATTTGATATCAGATTTATAATTACACTCTCAATTTGATCATAATCACCAAATACATCGAAATTTGACGCATTGAGTTTGCAAACAATCTCTACATCATCATCAAGAGTATTCTCAACTATTAATGAAGTTGAATTAATAAGATTGTGCATATCTATTTTAGTTTGGAAATACTTCCCCTTTCGCGCATATGCGAGAAGGTGTTTTGTCAACTTAGCGCACCTTTCGGTACCACTTATAATAAAATTCAAATACTCCATCTCCTTGGAGCCGTCAACAAATCTATCTTGAAGCAAATTAGCAAAACCCATAATACCATTGAGAGAGTTGTTAAAATCATGGGCGATACCACCAGCCAGCTTACCGATAGATTTGATTCTTTGTGATGAATTAAGAGCGGCAAGAGCCTGCTTGTAATGGGTAATATCCTTACCCATACCAAGTATACCTATGACTGTTCCCTGATTATCCTTTATAGGTAACTTCGTTGACAGAACCCATCTATTCTCACCACTACCAGAAACATAAGTCTGTTCATAGTCCACAACAGGTGTGTCTTTATCAATGACACTCATTTCAAGTTTATAAAAACTTTGAGCGATATCACTCTTATGAATATCAAAATCACTCTTTCCGACAAGAGCACTTCTATCCTCTACACCTGCGTCACTAGCTAAAGAAGAAGATACCCAGTTAAAATTAAGATTCAAATCTTTGGAATATATCAAATCTGGCGAAATACCCATTAGTAATTCAAAGTTTCTAGACATCTCTTCAAGTTCTAGATTCAACTTCTTTATCTTATCAAAATTTATAACAACTCCAATAAGAACTGTAGCAATACCTGAGGAGTCTCTGCTCTTAGCCTTTGCAGTAAGCCTCATCCAGATTCCATCTCCATCTTCATTGTCAACTTGAAAGATAAAACTGCACGATTTGACACTGCCTGCGATCAAACTATTAATACTATTAGTTGCCACTTTTTCATCACTATACTTTATCAGGGTTATGAGTTCATTATATGAAATTCCTTCTTCACGATAAGCAATGCCAAGATTAACAAAGAGCTGATTACTTCCTGTTATTACTGCTGCAGAAACATCATATTCGAATACCCCTACCTTCCCTGCTTCTGTAGCCATCTCTAATTCATACTGACTATTCTGCAAGCTCTCATATATTGCAACTTGACTAGTATGATTATCAATGAAGGTAAAAGCTTTATCACCTGAGGGCATAATTTGAGTAGTAAATTCAAACTTATCTTTGAAATCTATGTCACTTTTAAGACGAACTGCAAAAGAAACTTGCTCTCCAGCATTCAACCCTTGTATATAACTTCCTACCGACTCCTCTGAATCTCCAAGTACAAAAAAGTCATCAAAAGTCCAATCAGCACTTTCTTTATCAAAGAAACTTTCTGCTTCTTTATTAATCAATAATATATAATTCTTACTACCAGTATCTACTTTATGAACAATCAACGGAACCGACAAATTTTCAATAAAGTATTGAATTGTTGAAAATTCACGAAAAAAACGATTATGATTGTCACTCTTTATTCTAAGTTGATGAATAAGAAAAGCACAAAAGATTACGAAACAAACAACAGCAACACTGATTACAATAAAGTATGATCTAATATAATCTAGAAAAATACTTCTTTCACCCTGTTGATGTAAATAATCATCAAATTTATGTGTCTTGAGTAATGTATAATATTCTGAATCTTGATCCCTAATTAATTTTTCAATAGACTTATTTAAACGTGCGCTAATACCCATAAAAGTCCCATGCTTAAATCCCATTGTCACCCTGACTGGTGGAAGTAAGATAGAAGATTTATCGACCTCATAACTCAGTCTATTTTGAGTGATATAATCAGATACGATGGCAGCAGGTATCACGGAATTAGCGAGGTCTTCCTCCAGAGCATGTAGATTTTCATACCATACAGGTATAATTGCAATATTGGAATCACCCATTATTTCAATATATGATTTTGCACTTAAATCCTCATTAAGAAAACCTACTTTTTTCATACTCAAATCATTAACAGTTTCGAGATTATAAGTTTTTAGGGATATAACACTCCCCCACAAGGACAATATATTTATTGATGAAACATCAAAATTCTCTTCATTATACAATGACCCACTCATAAATGGAATACAATCAATTTCTCCAGTTGCCAATTGTTGCGTCAACTCATCTATGGTACCTTGAGTCCACTCTACTTCTACTCCTGACTCATTTGCTGCCAACTCTAATATTTTAACACAAAACCCATCAGGACCTTCATACATACTGCTGGCTGTATATGGATACTTATCAAGCGCCCCACAGATAATTTTATCCTGAGCGTAAACATACTTTGTAAGTCCAAACAATATCGCAAAAAGTATAATAATTATATTTTTCACACGAATCATTATAACTACTCCAAAAACCAGCACTCAAGCCACAATTACCGAAATTTATAGTGAACAAGTTTAAACACATGTATTATTATATCATAATAACAATTTCAGAATACAACAATAGACGATTTAATCCGCTAAAAAAGGTAAAAACAGCTACAAAAAATACCAATAAATTACAAATACAAAACAATCGAGACAATTGCCAATTATTTTAAAAATACAATCATATACCCTACTTCTAACAGGTCACAGCTGTAAATAGCACATGCTTAATGTATAAGCTTTCTAGAAATTATGTTCTAATATTACAACAATGCTCAGTATTGTCATATTGACAGAATAATTATAAATACCACTTATAATAGCATTAAAATATATACTCTTCAAACTATATATATCTTAACAACACACATAACATCTTTTACAGCAAGGCGATACATATCTGCATATACTTAAAAGGAATTTCTGGAACAGTTTTTGTTTATTAAATGGCAAGAACAAATTTAATGTAATATTGACATAATTTGATATTTCAATTATTTATATACACTATTAAGGAGATTACTATGGGTAAAATTATCGGTATTGATCTAGGAACAACCAATTCATGCGTTTCAGTTATGGAAGGCAGCGAAGCAAAGGTTATTCCTAACAAAGAAGGTAGCAGAACAACACCATCTGTTGTAGCTTTTACAAAAGATGGCGAGAGACTAGTTGGTCAACTTGCAAAGCGTCAGGCAGTTACCAATCCAGAAAATACAGTATACTCAATTAAACGCTTCATGGGTCGTCGCCACAACGAAGTCGGTGGTGAAGAGAAGATGGTTCCTTATAAAATTACAGGCGGTCCTACAGATTTAGTAAAGGTTGAATGTAGTGGTAAAGAATACACACCACCTGAAATTTCTGCTATGGTGCTACAGTACCTTAAAAGCTGTGCAGAAGACTACCTTGGTGAGAGTGTTACAGAAGCTGTTATTACTGTGCCAGCTTACTTCAACGACTCTCAACGTCAAGCTACAAAAGATGCAGGGCGTATTGCTGGACTTGAAGTTAAGCGTATTGTAAATGAACCAACTGCCGCTTCACTTGCATACGGTCTTGATAAGAAATCAAATGAAAAGATTGTAGTATTCGATTTGGGTGGTGGTACTTTTGATGTTTCTATATTAGATGTAGGTGACGGTGTATTTGAGGTTCTAGCAACTAATGGTGATACCCACCTTGGTGGTGATGACTTTGATGATGCACTTATTAAATGGATCATCACAGAATTCAAGAAGGATCAAGGTGTAGATCTTTCAAATGATCCTATGGCTATGCAAAGACTAAAAGAGGGTGCTGAAAAGGCAAAGTGTGAGCTTTCATCTGCAACAACAACTGATATCAACATTCCTTATATAACTGCTGATGCGTCAGGACCAAAACACCTTCAGATGTCACTAAGTAGAGCTCAATTTGAAAATCTTTGTGACGATCTTATCACACGCTGTAAAGCACCATGTGAAAGTGCACTAAAAGATGCAGGAATTTCAGCATCACAAATCGATGAAGTTGTACTTGTAGGTGGTTCTAGCCGTATACCAGCAGTTCAGGCAATGGTGAAGTCTATCTTTGGAAAGGATCCACATAAGGGAGTAAACCCAGATGAAGTAGTTGCAATTGGTGCTGGTATTCAAGGTGGTATTCTAACTGGTGATGTACATGATGTTCTACTATTGGATGTTACACCACTTACACTTGGTATTGAGACACTAGGTGGAGTTATGACTGCACTGATCGAACGTAACACAACTATCCCTACTGAGAAGAGCGAAGTGTTCTCAACAGCAGCGGACAATCAGCCAGCAGTTGATATCCATGTTCTTCAGGGTGAGAGAAAAATGGCGAAGGATAACCGCACGCTTGGCAAGTTCCAGCTTGATGGCCTTCCAGCTGCTCCACGTGGTGTTCCTCAAATCGAAGTTACCTTCAAGATTGATGCGAATGGTATCCTATCTGTTAGTGCATTGGATAAAGCAACAAATAAGCAACAGTCTATCACTATCAAAGATAGTACCGGTCTAAATGAAGATGAAATCAAGCGCATGGTACGAGAAGCAGAAGAACATGCTAAAGAAGATGAAGAAACAAAAGCACTAGTAGATGCTCAAAATCAAGCAGAGCAGATGGTCTTCCAAGTCAAGAAAATGCTTGATGAGAATAAAGACAAGCTAGAAGATGCTGATATTTCATCTATTGAAAGCGCTATTGAAGAACTTGACAAGGTCAAGAAGAGTGATAGTATCCAAGAGATCCAAGATGCTACTAAGAAACTTGAAGAAGCCAGCCACACTCTTGCTCAGAAGATGTACGAGAAAGAACAGCCTGGACCAGCAGCAACTGACGCTGGTTCACAAGGAGCTTCAAATAATGGATCGCAAGGTGATGATGTCGTAGATGCAGACTTCACAGTAGTTGATGACGAAGAAGACAAAAACAAAGATAAATAGTTCTTTTATTCTTCATTCACAGTAAAGAATAGTTTATGTAATTAATAAATGGAGTAAGCTTATAGCTTACTCCATTTATTAATTAACTCAGTGCATACAAGATAGCCTTTTATAAATAGACAATCAAGTAACAATGATATTATATTTTGCTAATAAACCTTCCAAACCTATAGCTGAAAAGCGCGCTTGTTTGATCCTATTATACTCAGGATCAATTATGTAATTACAAGAAGTGCTTAGATCAGCCTTGTATAAATTTGTATTACTGAACTGCGCTCTATCAAGATCACAATCACAGAACACAGACTCTTGAAGATCAGTATTTACAAATGAAGACTCTTCGAGGCGACAGCGACTGAAATTTGTTCCTTTGATAGATAATTCATTAAAGGAAGAAAAATTTAATACAGAGTCCTCAAATGTGAATGACAATAGTAACTGACTACAATCATTAAAATTCATTCCAAGCATTTTACACCCTTGAAATAATGCTTCACGAAAGACGACATCATTCAAACGTGACATACTCAAATCCGACTCTATAAATGTACAATTAAAAAACTTAATTCCACTTAGGTCTGACTCTAAAAAATTGCACCCACAGAATATGCACCCATCAAATTCATTATAATCCCTAATGATCTCAGAATAATCCATTCTTTCAAAGGTCTTTTCACAAATAAATGACTTACCCATAGACTCACTCTGACCCACTCGGTTTGAATAAATTACGATACCCTCGAATTTGCTCTATCTCTGATTTTTTCAATGCTTCCGCAGTCAAACCTTCAATAAAGAGGATACCACTAGGTTTTAATACTGACAAAAAATTGCGTACAAATTCAATTTGAAGACTATCGTCGTAATACTGAAAGACATGATTACAAGTTATATAGTTAAAAGTATGATTTCTAGGTCGACGCCTAAGATCAAACTTACCAAATTTTACATGAGACCTAATCTCAGCACCCATTTGTATTACTCCATCTGAAATCTTAGCATATGGAAGGAGTACGTTTTTATACTTCGATAAAGTCATTTCAGAACTACCTTGCAGATACCGCCCTCTCTTTCCCTTACTCAGTTGATCGGTACTAATATCTGTTCCAAAAATAGTAACTTTCGATGACTCAGTCGCACGTTTAAACATATAAAGTGCAATACTTGCTAGCGAATATACTTCTTCACCACTTGAACAACCAGCACTCCACACATCTAGCCCACGGCGTATTTTTGTGTCAAAATACTGCGGGATCACAATTCTCTTTAAAGCATTAAGCATCTCATCATCTCTAAAAAGCTTTGTTGCAGTTGTTGCTTTTGCTTGTGTATTACAGCAAAATGTCTTACTTGGATCATCATATTTTGATAAGGGATTTAAAGCTCGTGATGAAACGCGAATCTTTGCCATTATAAAACCTTTACTATTTATGAAATTTAACAGTCTGGCCAGTGCTCTGTACTACCATTCTCCAAAGTGCACCCTTGATATCTACATATTTACGTTTTCCTGCAACCATTGACATAGGAATATGACAAAGCTGGTTATTAACAGTACCAATAATCATTGAGGTTTTTCCAGCCATAGCAGCATGGACAGCATCAAGTCCAAGGTTTAAGCAGTATGTACTATCAAAACCATTTGACGGCACACTCCTTACAAGGTAGCTTGGATCGAAGTACTTAACGGTATAATCATGCCCCTTCTTCGCTGAAAACTCTTCAATCTTCTCTTTTAGGAAGAGACCAATATCATCATGAAGGATATTTCCAGATTTATCAGTAGTCCTACACCCTCCCATCAGTTCCTGCCCCGCACCTTCAGCGACAGCAATTACAGCATGATGACTCCCAGCTAGTCGCTCTTCTAGGCAATTAAGGAATTTTTCGAGATCAATTTTTTGCTCAGGAATCAATACAAAGTTCACATCACTCATAGCCATTGCTGCGTGACAAGCAATAAAACCAGAATCACGCCCCATAAGTTTTACAAGTCCTATGCAATCTGGGGCACCTTTTGATTCAACGTGAGCACATTTTAAAATAAGACGAGCGGCATCAACAGCAGTTCTGAAACCAAACGTTTCATCGATAATCTCAATATCATTATCAATCGTTTTTGGAATACCTATTACAGAGATCTTAATACCTCTTTTTTTAACCTCTTGTGCAATAGACATGGCTCCCTTCATAGTACCATCACCACCGATTACAAATAACAAGTTGATTCCTGAATTTTCAAGGCAGTCTACTATTTCACCTATATCCTGCTGCCCTCGTGATGAACCTAGCATTGTACCGCCCAAATCCTGCCAACCATCAACAACTTCAGGATTTAACTCTACAAACTCATGCTTATATTTAGCGATAAACCCCTGATAACCATACTTCACTCCATAGATATTCTTTACATCATAATTCCTGTATAGCCCCAGAACGATTGCTCTAATCACATCATTGAGTCCTGGACAAAGACCACCACAAGTGACAATAGCAGCTTTTGTCTTTGACGGGTCAAAAAAGATCTTCTCTCTCGGTCCAGATATTTCAAATGAAACATTAGGTTTTCCAGTTGCTTCAAAAACACCATCATCTAGATCATCATCTTTAAAGTTTGTCTCTGCCAAAGCAAACTGTGAATCATTTATATAGACATCAGAGCCGCCACCGACAAGTGCTATTTCAGCAAAGCTTGACTTTATCCTAGGTTCGCCTAAGCAGTCAACGCTAATCTCTTTAATATCAGCATGATAGTCAACAAGTCCCCGTCTATTTTCTTCTAGTTCAGACATCCTTCTTTATCCTCCATATTATATTTACCGATGTTAATAAAGTTAATAATTTGAATTGATATTATTTTATCCTTTTTAGGTAATATTACAAATTCTATTTATATTATATTGTCCATAATGGTGATTTATTATACTTTTATGTTGGATTTTAAAAAAGATATTCACAAAACATTTGAAATATGTTAGTATAAATTATTAGTGTATAATAAATATCAGTTTTGACACTTTTATTAAGGGATAATAATAATGAATATCTTAGAGAATAATAACCTAAAAAAAATTGCTATTTCGTTAATAGTTGTATTTGCAGTTATTTTTATCATTGTCGGTGAAAGACCTAGACACAAAACTGATGTAAAAAACCACGTAAATGTCCAAAAACCTACAGTTCAAAAAGCACTAGATATTCAAGAAGTAAAACCTCATAAACCGACAGCAGTGAATAACGTAGAACAAGCTCCAACTCCTACCATACAGCCACAAAATATTCAACCAACTGCTGAAGAGCCTAAGAATGAGCATGAAAAACTTTTATCAAGCATTAATGGGAAAAAGATAATTGAGAAAAATTACAGTAATAACACTGATTTAATGGAAAAAGCTATTGAAGATCATAATAAAAAGCTGAGTAAGAAGTCTGCAACTTATTCTGAAAAAGACAATACTGATAAAGAGCAGACTCAAACTGGTATTGTAAATACTGAAGGAACACTTGAGGTATCAAAAGACGACCAAGCTAAAGTCCAAGCTGAAGAAGGTAAAAAGGGTGAACCATTAGGCGGAATAACTGATATATCAGATTCAGAGCCCAAGGAAAAAGCAATTGTCAACCCAGCAATTCAAGAAGAGCGTAATTTACAACAAAAGTATCCACAGCGTTACTCTACCAGTACCGTTGTAGGCACAGGCATTGTATATGCAATAGATACTTCTACAGCTCAGGTAAAAGTACTATTAGAAGGTGATTCATTTTGGACTAGCCTAGGCAAGCCAGAAGAAGCAAAGAAGAGTGCAATTCAAAACTATATTCTTGAAGGTGAGACCAAAAATTCTGCCGTGATTCTCGATATATCTTCAGCTCAAGCTTGGAGGGTTACTTTTAGTGGTGATGACATAACATGGTCAAAAGTTAAGCCATTCGCCGATAGTGAATAGCCAATAAGCATGATTTCAATCTTATCAGGACACGTCTTACCGTGTCCTGATATATTTAATAACGAGGAGAAATAATGAAAGTACTATTAACAGGAGCCAACGGATTACTAGGTAGGTGCTTTGCTACCGAACTCTCAAAAAATAACCATGAGTGCACTTTATGTGGAAATAATGACCTCTCGAATGGTGCAATAAAACTTGATATAAGAGATTTTGATTGCATCATGAGTGTAATGAAAGCTGGAAACTACACCCATATAATAAACTGTTCTGCAGACAGAGACCCTGAAAGTTGCTTGAATTCCCCTGTAGATGCATACGGAATTAATTCTGCTGGAGTTGAAAATCTTGCTAAAGCTGCTAAAGAATTTGATACCACATTGGTACATATATCAACAGACTATGTTTTTAACGGTAAAAACCCACCATATTCCGAATCAGATCATACTTACCCACTAAACGCCTACGGTAGGAGTAAACTAGCTGGTGAACTTGCCGCACAAACTGTTCCGAATCACCTAGTCCTACGCATACCTGCACTATTTAGAGCCGACCTGTCTGACACGAGAAACCTCATATACAAAATAAACCAACAATTGTCTTTAGGAAAAACGGTTGCTTTTGATAATAAAGCCAGCAGGTTCTATACCCTTGCTGATGATATAGCCAGAGCAACGGTTCAATTGCTTGAGAAAGAGGTAACAGGTATTGTACACCTCAGTGCACAAGAACGAACAACAAAGGCAGAGTTTGCTAGAATCTTCGCTAGATCAGCAGGTTATGATGAATCCCTTGTTATCAATTTAGATTTACCAGCACCAACGACAGAGAAGCGCCCTGATGATACCCACTTGGATACTTCATACTTCCATAGCTTATGTAATTTTGAATTTTCACCACCGAGCATTGCACTAACACAAGGTTAAAAACCAATTATTCTCCCTTGTAGAGCTGTTTTTTATCTGTATAATTAAATTAGATAATATTGTACTTATATATTTTTTAATCGAACATTATGTTTACAACAATTGTTAGGAAGATATGTCAAAAAAAATCAAACTAAAATCAACCAAGGAAAAAGCAAGTTATTCTATCGGTCTTACAACTGCAGCTTACCTCAATAGAGATATGGACATCGGTTCAATCAAGGAAGAACTCAATATTGATGTTTTCTTTGAAGGAATTAGAGATGGTATTGAGGGTAATGAAGCACGTATTACTCGTGAAGAGATTGAGCAAGCCCTTGAAGCATTCAGAACAAAGATGGAGTCTAAGCAAGCTGAAGCTCAGAAAGCAAATAATGAAGTTGGTGTCAAATTTCTCGAGGAAAACGCTAAGAAGGAAGGCATTCTCGTAACAGAGAGTGGCATGCAGTACGAAATCCTTGCAGAAGGAGATGGGAAAAAATCACCAAAAGTTGAAGATCAGGTAAAAGTTCATTATAGAGGTTGCCTAATTGATGGCACCGAATTTGATAGCTCATATTCAAGAGGCGAACCAACTGTATTTAGCCCTAGCCAAGTAATTAAAGGTTGGACAGAAGCACTGACAATGATGACGACAGGTAGTGAATGGAAGGTCTACCTCCCTTCAGAACTTGCCTACGGCGAACGTGGAGCACCGCCTTCGATCGGTCCAGGTGAGGTACTAATTTTTGAGATCAAGCTAGAAGAGATCTTATAAATAATGAATTAAGCCTCTACTTGTAGAGGCTTTTTTATAAATATACGGTATTTTTATAATTATTAGGAGAGAAAAAAGTAATGTTGAGTGACGGAGACAAAGGAGTTGTCCTACAACGTAATAAAGAGACCTATGCGGTAGCTCCACATGTACCATGTGGTATTATCACCTCAGATATGCTTAGAAAGCTTGCAGATGTTGCAGATAAGTATGAGGCTCAAGCTCTAAAGATAACAAGCGCAGCCCGCATTGCAATTATTGGCCTTAAGGAAGAAGACATAGATAATGTATGGAAAGACCTTGAAATGCAAGCCGGAGCGGCTGTAGGTCTATGCGTACGCAGTATAAAAGCATGCCCTGGAACTACCTTCTGCAAAAAAGGCCAACAGGATTCACTAAATATGGGTATGTACTTAGACACTAAGTTCCACGGAATGGAATTACCAGGAAAACTAAAATTTGGTGTAGCTGGTTGCGGTAATAAGTGCGCAGAGACACCAATCAAGGATATCGGTCTAGTTGGCAACCGAAATGGCTGGGATGTATTTGTAGGTGGTTGTGGAGGCGGTATGCCAAGAATTTCAGATCGAATAGTACGTGGTTTAGATGACGATCAAGCCAAATCTCAAATTGATAAAATTATCGAATTCTACAAAGCAAACGCAAAGAAGCATGAGCGCATGGGACGATTTATAGACCGCATAGGACTTGAAGAATTCACAAAAGGTGTCGGAGTTGATGAATATATCTCTGTTTAATAACTAGTAGATCTGGTATAGAAAATATTATTTTAATACCAGATCTAAAATTAATTTCTCAACCTGACAGTATCAGCCACCTTTACACTATTGGAGCGTCCTCAAGTACCTCTTCAATCCACTCCTTCAAATACGGCACCCCTACCACTCTAAGATCAATCCCAAGCACAAAGACATCTTGTTTATAACCATCAGACAATACTTGATTTAGCTTTACAGCATCCTTCTCAGTAACAATGGGTATAAGAGAGCTATCAACTTTGGAAAGAGCTTTTGAAAACTGACCAGCTGTGTATTCATTATGGTCAGAAAAGGCAACAACCTCTCTAACATCAGCACCTAACTCTCTAAGTGTCTGTGCAAAAGCCTCCGGCTGACCAATACCGCTTATAGCCACGACTCTGAGTCCAACCAATTCCTGCAAGTCATGAGACTTTCCTGTCATATCATAGAATCTAGACGGTCGATGAGTACTCTGTAATACAGGAACATTGGGAGCATATTTCTTTAATTCTTTCTGAATTTTAGCAAGTTTGTCATTACTTACCTGATCAACTCTCGTCAATATAAATAGATCCGATCTCTTAAGAGCTTCAATTGGTTCTCTAAGCATACCGCCTGGAAAGACTCTACCTCCTCCAAACGGGGAGTTTACATCCAATAGAACGATATCCATATCTCTCATCAATTTTAAATGCTGAAATCCATCATCAAGCACGAGGAGTTCGACCCCATCATTAGCGGCCTCAATCGCTGACAACACTCTATTTTTTCCTGGATATACCTTAACTTCAGGGAGTAAATTCCTATATAACGTTACCTCGTCAGAATGATATGGATCCTTTGACTTATAGCCTCGTATAAGAATACCCGGTTTTATCTGCATACTCTTGAGTAGGCGACAAAGCATGATAACGAAAGGAGTCTTACCTGTGCCCCCCAATGAAATATTGCCAACACTTATTACAGGCATTGGAGCTCGTGACCGTGAGACCCAGTTCTCTGAGTACGCTTTATATCTTGTCTTCATAATGAAAGAATATACGACAGCAAGTGGATACAATGCAGTTCTAAGCAGAAAAGCCACGATACCATTCTTTCTTCTTTCAAGCATAGCTCTTATGGAACTGTCCCAACTCATTGTGTCTCCTTATCAGCAAGCCCAACGACTCTAAGCTTATCATCCAAATACTTTTCTTTATCAAACATTTCATCATAGAGCTTAATTGCGAGACCTAAGTTGTTATTTTTCTCATGAACCTTAGCAGCAGCAAATCTTGCTGCATCAGCTTCTTCAAATTGATTATAGAAGAGTGAGAATACCCTACCAAAGTAGCGAAGTGCCTCTTCGGTTTTATTCATTGCCAAGAGTGCCTCGCCCTGCTCATATATTGATCGTGCTCTCTGTTTACTACCAAGCTCAGAACGCGTATTAGCTCTCTCAGCCTGAGCAAAGGCTCTAAAAGCATCTTCATATAGAGTCTGATCACCCTCATCTTCTCCACCCTTCATTAGGGCGTTTCCTTTGAGTAAGTACATTGCTTGAACAGTCTCAATTGCTTGAATATTTCCTTTGAGTCTATCAATACCCTGCACTGCCTTTTCAAGCGCAAGCTGCCATTCATTCCTTTCAAGCAACCATTCACCTAATACAAGTAAAGCCTTACTTGCCCAATCAGTTCCAGGATACTTCTGCCCAAGCTCAAAAAGTCCATCAGCAGATGAACGCTCTACTTGTTCTTCATGCGCAGCATCAGTAGCTATATTCTTAGCTTGTTCAATACCAAGTGAGTACGCTTCATACATTGCCTCCGCAATACCATCATGATCTGGATGGCGAATTTTTTCCGCTGCTTTTATGCCGTTAATAAGTGTATTGTAGGCAATAGTAGGCTGTTTGAGGGAAATCATCATCCTGCCACCAAGTATTGCAGCGCTTATATTCGTTGAAAAATACGGCATCAGTACATCGAATGCTTCTTGTTTTCTGTTATTTTCAGAATATGCAATAGCCATATTATAAATAGCGTTAAATCTCTGTTCTTGAGTAATAGACGGTTCGCCAGCAAGTATTCTAAATTCATCAAGACCTTTTTCAAATTGTGAAAATTCCTTAGAAATAGAACCAGAGGACTTACCAATTGCTAAGTAGGTCTGCCCAAGTAATTCACGAGCATCAATTCTAAGGCCAGTGTTATTCTCAGAAGCAGTCACTGCGAGGTTTAAAGGCGCAATTGCTTTTCTAAATGACTCTACACCTTCTTTCTCAATAGGAGGAGCTGATGCACCCATCCCCCGACTCTTCTGAAGTGCAGCTAATTCAAGCTTTAAAGAGCCATATGAATAATATATCAGCCCTAAGAGATACCTTGTCTGAGCAGATAAATCACCTCTTGGATTGGCATCAAGTGCATCCAATACAATAGATTCAGCCTTTTGATAATTATCAAAAATATCATTAAACTCGGATAACTTAGTTTTAAAGTCAATAACTTTCTCTCTCCTAAGATTCTGAGCCTTGAGGAAGTGTACCCGACCCTGCACATAGTCAAGTTCATCTTTACGTAGACGAGGTAATAATCTACCTTGTAATGAACTTAAAATATTTAGCGCTTTATCTAAATTACTACTATTAGCATTGGTCCACTCTTCAAGAGCTTTTGCTCTAAAGATTAGAACCCTTGCAGCTGTATTGATATCAGCTGGTTCACTCTTTCTTACAGCAAGACTCATGTCGACAACACTATCAAGAAGTCTTCTACCAGCCTCTTCACGTTTATTTTCATCATAATACCCTAGCTCTGCTTCAGCTGTAGCCATTCCAAGAGAAGCGGTAGCTACGATATCATATTGGAACTGCTTGATTGCTTCGTCACGAGCAGAGGTGTAGTA
This sequence comes from Planctomycetota bacterium, assembly GCA_965140405.1. Classification (GTDB taxonomy): domain Bacteria; phylum Planctomycetota; class SZUA-567; order SZUA-567; family SZUA-567. The sequence goes on along the minus strand of OZ223208.1, from coordinate 2,007,292 downwards.
TTCCAAAGCCTCCGCATACGACTCCCTAATACTCTCAAGCGAAGCAAGTTCATTCAAGGTCTCAAGAATATATTTATTATTTGAATAAGCCTCAGAAAGTTCTAGCACAGTATGAAAGTGTCTAGACGCAGCATCTATATCATCGATATTCTTTAAAGCAACCCCAGCATAAAAGTTTGCTTGTATCTTCTTACCTGGCGAATTTATTACCTCTTTCACAACTTGGGAGGCATCTTCATACTCTTTATTCTTTAGCAGAACATCTGTCAACTCAAGTATTGCATTCTCTCGGTCTTCATCGAAAGGCATTAGCTCTATAGCAGAACTGAGCGCTGTCTGAGCTCTAGTGAGAAAGACCAGTCTCTGCTCAGGTCCAGCCGTCTTTGCCAACTGAGCATTACACCAACCATACCCATAGAAAAGTTTTGCTCTATAGTCACTATCATAGTTCTCATCTATTGCTTGCTTGAATAACTGCACAGCATGATTAATATCACCTTGGGAATACACAGACATTGCTCTATAGTATGAAACGAGTGCATACTCTTTACTACCTGGAGTAGCCCTAGCTAGAAATATATCGGCAAGTCTCTGGGCATCATCATACTTGCTCAGCTTGAAACGAAGCTCAATTAGACGCATCTCAACATCACCAAAATAATCTTTTCTGGCGTTGTTTGTTGTAATTTTCGAAAGTTCACTCTCAGCCTCTTTCAGAAGCTCTTCACGTGTTTTAAGTACTTCTGCAGGATTGTCCGGAATATCCTGTGGACTCCGACCTGGCTGATCAGTACTATTATCTCCAACAATTTCGGCTTGAGCGGTAAATGCATCAGCAAGTTCAAGATTAGCCTTTGCATCCAGTGATTGATCTGGATTGTGTTTTGCCACCTCACGAAGGGCTTTAATTGCAGAGACATAATCTCCCAGCAGTATATAGCCTTTACCAGCCCAGTAGAAAGATTGAGCTCTATACTGTTGCTGACCAAAGCCGTACTGGTTTTCACCCAAGCGGATAAACTCATCAATTGCCTTGTATAATTCTTTATCATTTCCAGTAAGCTTATAGTTTTCATAAACTGCTCTAGCATGGTAGAACCGTAGCATCTCCCTAGTCAGCTGTCTCGCAATACGTCCAGCTTGCATAAATTTAAAATCACTCTCAACCTTAGTAATATCCTGCCCAGTCATTGAGTTTGTCACTTCAGGTTTTCTCAGAGGAGGTATTGGTTGAAAATGCTTGTTATTTAGTAGCGCCTCAGTAACCTCGATTACTTGGGGAAAACTTCCGCCTTCAAAGAGTCTTTGCATTATTTCAATACTATTATCAATATCTTGAGGTGTTGATACAGCAGCAGCGACTGCCACTTCATCATACGTTTCAAACTCCTCAGCCCAGAGATTATATCCAAGCAGAGAGAGCAACAAGAAGGTTAAAGAGTATTTATCAAACCAACACATACACTACCGATTCAAGCAAGAGTAAGAAAGAACTGACTACTCAGAAACGTGAAATTTTTCAAACGCTTCTGCAATATCCTTTGGAAATCTCATAGGCTTCATATTTACACCAACACACGCAAGCTCAACCACACCGAGAGTAATAGGGTTGTCCCTACCAGGATTGAAGGCCATAGTCGTAAATTCTATTCTAGCACGACTAAAAGCACTAACCCACGTAACTAGTTCAATCTCGTCATCATACTGAGCAAAACCAAGATAGCGTACATTACATTCACGTACAGGTAAAAAGACGCCCATATCTTCAAGGTCACGATACGCATACCCCATACTGCGTAACATCTCAGTACGGGCTCTTTCAAACCAGACAAGATAGTTTGCGTAATAGACCCTAGCCATAGCATCTGTTTCAGAATAAGGTACACGGTACTGCATTGAGTGCGCATTTGTTGGAGGCACAGGTATTTTTCTGCTCATAGAAATTCCTTAAAAAATTAATTTTATAATTTGCGGTAAAAGTTGAATATATTATATCAAAGAAGATACCCTAACTCTATAGTAAACCTCTATTATTTTTCTTTTAAATCTGTATTATGTATTATATTGAATCGACTTAGTTACGGAGCGAAACTACGAATGCGCCTATTCTTACATATTTGCTGTAGTATTTGCCTCAGCAAGGCACTTACCGGTCTAAGAAAAGAGTTTGGCAAAGAGCTAGACCTACAAACCTACTGGTATAACCCAAATATCCATCCACTTATAGAGTACCGAAGACGCCTTAAATCAGCTTATATGCTTGGAGAGAGGATCGGCATTGCAATGAAGACTGATGACGATTATGGTGTAAAAGAGTTCTGTAAGCTCACTTCAGGATCTCAAGAAGTACCTCAACGATGTGAGATCTGTTATGAGATGCGTTTCAAGATGGCTGCTAAAAGAGCGAAATCGGAAGGTTATGATTACTTTGCAACAACACTTACAACCAGCGAACACCAATCACACGAATTGATTAGTAAAGTAGCTGAGAGAGAAGCTGAAAAAGCCGGAATTAAATTTCTTTACAGAGACTGGCGCAAAGAAGAGCGTGACGAAAAGCTTCTAAATGGTCTATATAAACAGCAATATTGTGGTTGTATTTTCTCTGAATATGATAGATATAAAGACACAAAGACACACCTTTATAAAGGCAACACAGGAGAGTAAATATGATAGTTGTGTACGGAATACGTGAAAAACTCGACCCTATAAAAGCGATACTATCTACAACCATTCAAAGATGCCTGCATAACATTATTGGGCTTCCAGAAGATAAACGAGCACACAGATTCATACCTATGGATAGAGAAGATTTCTACTACCCAGAGGGCCGGAGTGACTCTTACACTGTTATAGAGATCAATATGATGGCAGGTAGAGAGAAAGAAACGATCAAAGCACTTATCAAAGAACTCTTCAGAGAGATCGAACTTAGCACTAATATCAAACCTCTAGATATTGAGATCATAATCAAAGAACAGCAACCATATTGTTGGGGCTTCAGAGGCATGACAGGTGACGAAGTAAATGATCTTACATACAAGATTGATGTATAAAAAATCAAATACCTGAAGAAGCATAACAGTATAGACAATTATGCAAGCATTTCTTATCATAACTGCCAATATCAGTAGAAAGACTACATCCACACTCCACACGTTGACCAGTATCCCTCCTTAAGTCAAGCTTCAAACCATAAAGCTTGTCAAAGAGAGCTCCTTCTATACAGTGCGACTGAGTTGTAAAAGACAGATCTAATAAATCTGCCTCGCAACACAGTCTAATCTCTATCCCTGAAATAGCATGTAATTCACAAAGGATTTCTTTTTTTTGTTGTAAACTCAGTGTCGGTATAGAGACGCCTGCTCTTGAAATCCTTTCATTTACCTTCTTATACATATCTATAAAACTGACCGTCACACCATCAAGTTCGACACCAGAGTCAACAAAATAATTGAGTACATCTCTAAACCTATTGTACAAAGTTTTGTCCGCTATTATAGGATCAAACCGCCACCGGATCGCACCCTTTGGTAGTACCTTATTAAGGGACTCCAGGCTACGACCCTGTAAAGAGTAGTGAGGCACATCAGGCTCCCACACACTACCAGCAAGCCCTGTAACTGTATATTGTAATACTGAAGGGAAATTCCTAAGCACAGCTTCCAAACCAAAATGCTTAGTAAAATTACGTAGATCCTTTGTCCAATAGACAACGCCGTCAAGCTTTCTACTACGTTGAATTTTATCAACAATATAGTCTGGGTAAAATGCCGGAAGATCAGTCCTCCTACTTGCAGAATAAATCATAAGGTTACCTCAATAACAAAACATTCTAAGTACTAAACATCCATCACAATCGTCACAGGTCCATCATTAAGCAACTCCACCTTCATATCGGCGCCAAAGATACCCCTCCCTACTACAATCCCTTCATTTTCAAGACAGTCACAGAACTCAGTGTATAACTTATCAGCTGTCTCTCCCTTTGCAGCATTTATAAATGACGGTCTATTTCCTTTTTTTGTATCGGCAAGCAAGGTAAACTGGCTTACACAGAGTGCACTACCACCAACATCCTTCAAGCCAAGATTCATCTTATCATCAGAATCAGTGAAGACCCTCATCTTTGATATTTTGACTGCAAGCTTCCTCGCCTGCTCCGAAGTATCATCAATACCCACACCAACAAGTACCAAAAAACCTACTCCAATCTTTGATACACAATCACCGTCGACAGTAACTGTTGCCCTACTCACTCTCTGTACAACCGCTCTCATATATTTCTCCAATTACTATTAATCAATACAGCTATCCTTCTATTGGTATAGGACTGCCATCCTCGCCAAGCCTCACAAGTACAACGGAAGTGCTAAAGACCATAAGTTGTTCAATCTCTTTGGGAGATCTAGCATAAACCTCGACCTCATATGTTATAGAAGATTTACCTGTATTAGTCTTCTTCATTTCAAATCTCAAAATAGAGCCATTCTTGACAGCATGCTTGAAAGTAGCCTTATCAACACTAACAGTAACAAAGTCACACCCTGGATGTTCCCAAGCCGCTGCCATCCATGCGTACTCATCAACCCATGACAACATCACTCCCCCAAATAAAAACCCTCTTTGATTCAAGTGTTCTTGCATTACAACTGTAAATGTCTGCATCCTTACCTCCAAATAGTAGTAATAATTATTAAACAGCAAAAAAAAACATCTAATTTCACTTCGATATTTTACCTAGAACTCCCCTTATTGCATACAGTTAAAGTTGATTGTAAATATCTCAAGTTAAAATCCAATTAAAAAATTATAAATTCATCTTGACTATATCACAATTAAGTTATATATTAGATTTCATAATTAATTGTTTCGAAAGAAACAGAAGGGAAGTTTGGTGAAAATCCAACGCAGCCCCCGCTACTGTAACTAGTGAGTTTTTACTAGAAGCCAGATCACTCAAAGTAGATTCAGTACTGTCTACTTTCCTTCGGAGGGAAGGTTGTATAACAGAATATCACAATATTAATTGTGCTTATTCTTCTTTACGACTTTTATAACCTCCGTTGATGCGGAGGTTTTTTTATGCCTGATTGCTTGACTATTACTCTCAAATTTACACCAAGCAGCCAAGTATTATTTTATCTCTCTCGTGCTACTCATATTTGCTCACATAGAAATTTGAGTAGCACTCTCTAATAGAAAAGCTACCTGTTTCTTCAGATTATGGTAGCATATAATAAAAATGTATAAGTATATTTTCAATTTTATTACTTTAAAAAAGCTCTCTCTAACACTGCTTCTCTTACTATTTATTAGTGGAGAGGCAGTTCTCTCTTTGGATAACAACACACCTAAATCTAGTAATTCAGAAAATCTTATTTCAACAATCCACAAACCTTCGCCAAAACAAAAAAAGCGTCCCAAGGTTGTCGCTGAAGGTAAGACTGGCAAAAAGGTTGAGAATTACCGCAAAGAGAATAAATCTAGCAGTACTTATTCAATATGGAAAATGCACCTTCCCTTTTGGATGAGAAAGATTGTAATCTTTACAGAGCTTGCTCTTTATATTTTTATCGGGGTAATACTTGGGCAGATGCTAGAAGTCGCAGGTGTTGTTAAGTACATAGCGATTATTACCAAGCCTTTTTTGTTCTTAGGTGGACTTCCAAGTGTTGCAGGGCCACCATTTATCTTATCGTTACAGTCTGGTGCCGTTGCAAATTCTATGCTTGTAAGCTCTCGTGATGAAGGCGAGATGAGTAACAGACAGCTCTATACAAGCGTCCTTGTTGTCTCCTGCCTCTCACTCTTTGCGCATCTACCTACCTATATTGTACCTTTGGCAGTTGCATTCGGTAGCTACTCAGCATGGCTCTTCTTTTCTGTTCGTTTTGGAGCCATACTTATAGAAATACTAGCAATACTACTTGTATCAAACCTTATAATCAGACGCTTTACTGGTGATAAGATGCTTCTAGTCCCAGAAGTAGAACGCTTAGAAAAAAAACACTCCAAGAAAAAAAGTGATGCCAGCTACCTTAAGAAAGTATGGATTCGTTCCAGAAGAACGATCAAAAGAATACTAATTTATACTACGCCATCATTCTTCGGACTGGCTTTTTTGGAATATTTAGGTACTTTCGATTGGCTACGTTCAGCCATACCGAGTCTATTTCACTACTCATTTCTTCCAGCTGAAGCAGCAGCAATTATTCCTGCTCAAGCTGTCAACCTGTATAATGGTATCATAACTGCAGGAAACTTTCTTGATGAGGGTCAAATCACCTCGGTTCAAGCCGTAATAATACTGCTTGCAGGCTCAATCATAACATCACCTGTTCGTACATTAAAGCACGCCTTACCCACCTACATCGGCATACTTGGCCCGAAGGTTGGTGTTGTAATGGCAATATCAGCTCAGCTACTCCGTGTAATTTTTATTGGCTCAGCAATAGCCTTAACTATCATATATTACCAATAATCCATATTGCCCTATTTATAATAATGAAACGAGCGACTCATTTCTTTGAGTCGCTCGTTTCATTATATAAACTAATATACCTTAGGACTATTCATTACTAATATACTCATCCTCTGCTTCAATAATTTCCTTACGTCCTCGAAGGTATAGTGGTAAACCAATAACAATTCCAAAGATATAATTCCAAAATCTCCATAATAAGAATATAGCGGCCCCACCCGTAATGCTCGCTCCTTCTGGTGTAGAGCATAGCTCTAGAAGCTTATTAAATGCCATTTCACCAACACCTAGCCCACCACCAGGGATGGGAAGAGTATTCGCGACAAACGCTAGCGGTGCTGCAAAGAACAGGTCTGTAAGCTGTGGATAAAATTGAAGCAGTACACACTTACTAAAGAAGTAGAATGAAAAGAAGTTTAAGAGTTGCAAAACAAATGATAATACATATGCCATAATAATAGCACCAAGATCATCTTTGAACATCAAAAAGTTACTTATAAAGTTCATAAAGAACTTTCCAAGAGGTAAACGTACAACAAAATTATGTAGACTTCTTCCATCTTGACAACTCGGTATAATAATAACCGATAGAAGAGAAATGATCAACGCAATAGCGATAGCAACAACCATTCTACCTCTCAATAAGACCTCAGGGTCAACAGAACCCAAAACATGCTGGATCGGAATAAAATCAAAGCCTCTTAGAAGAAAATAAATAAGAGTAAATGATAGTATTAGGATAACTCCCCATACGATATACCCAGCTTTTCTTCCCTTAATAAGAGCAGAAAGAGCAGTTATTGTTGAAAAGAATACCGTAGCAATCACACCCAAGACGCCAATCACCAGCATATGTAGCCCAACATTATCAATAATGTCAGTAAAACTCATCAACATCGCCAACCCTGCAATAGAGATCATTCCAAGTAGCCCTATAACTCTATCAATCATAGTAGCAGCAATTGTAGCAGCCTTTTTTCCTGTATCCTTTATAATATAAGCAATCTTAACAACATCGCCACCCATACCACCAAGCATAAAAGTATTAAAAAAGCAACCTATAAAACCTATCCGTACAGTATACGAGAATGGCAGGTTGATGCCAACTGCTCTCAAAAGATATTTATAGCGTACAAAGCATATAACCATAGGCATAAAACTTAGCAATATCCCAAGAGCTAATTCTATTGGATGCCCAAACACTCCCTTAAGTTGTGAAAAATTTAACTGATTAGTTGATATCAGATAAGTAAAAGCTCCAACAATAACAGCCAATTTTGCTATCAATATAAGCCTACTATTTGAATTACTTTTTTGTGTCATAACATTCCTATGTAATGTAGCTGAGAGCTACACATTTATATTTTAACTCTAAAATTTATTATAAACTTATGATATTATATAAATAATCAAGACGAATTACAGGAGAATTCTATTTTTCGTAATTCGCCTACAAAAATACAGCGACAATTTAAATATAGTCCTTAAAACAGTTATCAACAACTCAACTTTTATCATAATTGTTTTTATATAAAATCAATTTACACCTACAACAGTCTTGAAAATTACGACTAACTTATAATTTAAAAACCAGCCAATATTACCAATTGTCTCAATTATCACTATTTACAAAATATGATAATAAATAGCTCCAAAATAAACTGGCAATGCAACAAACAATACATTTATCTGCAAGAGTTTAATATAATGAGAGTTACATAATATAAATCATTGATTATTTATTTTTTAGCAAAATATATTCATATAAAAACTTGACTAATGTCCCGTTTTGATGTATTGTAACTAATGAGACAGTGATAAATATTTTATTAACAGGAGTTAAGTATGGTAAGTAATAACGATAGCGGTTACTCGCTTGGTAAGGTAGCTGCATACTGTGGGGTAACGAGAAAGACCATCCTTCGTTGGGTTCAAGAAGGTACTATTGAAAGTTTTTCTCTTCCTAGCGGGCACAACAGAGTTCCTCGTTCAGCACTAGTTAGTTTTTTAAAGTCCAACAACATGCCTGTTCCTGAAGAGCTACAGGATAAAACCAAAAAATCTGTATTGGTTGTTGATGACGACCCTAACATTAGAAAATTTATAGTGAATCTATTCAAACCTCACTTTATTGTATCAGAGGCTAGTAATGGAGTAGATGCGTGTATAGCTATCGGATCAAGCACGCCTGATATTATTTTTCTTGATAATCTCATGCCACATATGGACGGACTACAGGTATGCCGCCAAATGAAAGAACACCCGAAGCTCAAAAATACCAAAGTTGTCATTATTAGCGCACACCTTGACGGTGGTCGAGAAGAGATGTTCAATGAGCTAGTAGACAAGGTAATAAAAAAACCATTCAAGCCTGCAGAACTTGTCAGTACAGCCCTAGCTTTATCATCAAACTAAGTACCTATTATATTTAAACACACAACAACACATAGTAAAAGTACACAAAACAACTATATCTCACACGTATAACACAAGTAAAAAAAAACCTTACTCATATGAGTAAGGTTTTTTCGTATTTGGTGCTGAGACCCAGACTTGAACTGGGGACACCTGCCTTTTCAAGGCAGTGCTCTACCAACTGAGCTATCTCAGCGACTGAGAAAATAAGTATACGGATTTATCATCTGTAGTCAATATCAAATTCTCATAATAAGATGTTTTTTTTTAATACTTGCAAATAATGCTTAAAAACCTGAGTTAAATAACTTCATAAAAATAAAATTATGATAAAATACTCTTTATTCTGCTAGAAATTTCATTAATTTTTTCAAATATTATGCTCTCATCAAAGACAACTACCTCTCTATCCTTCATGAGCCACTTTCCAGCTACCATCGTATGAGTCACGTCTGCCCCAGACGCCGCATAGACTAAGTGAGAAGCATAGTTATAAACCGGTCTCATATGTGGCGATGTAAAATCAACAACAATCAAATCAGCTGATTTACCAATCTCTATACTACCAGTTACATCTCCGATACCCATAGCCTTTGCTCCATTTATAGTAGCCATACGAAGCACATCATCACAGCTAACGCTTACTGGGTCACCACTATACCCCTTCTGAATCTTGGCCGCAAAAGACATCTCTCTGAACATATCTAGATTATTATTACTCGCGCATCCATCAGTTCCAAGCGCAACATTAACACCAGCTTCAAGATACTTTGCAATCGGTGCAAATCCGCTAGAAAGCTTCATATTACTCTCAGGGCAATGCAGAACACTACCGCCTCTCTTAGCAAATAGCTCTATCTCTTCATCAGTAAGATGCACCATATGAGCCGCAAGTAAACCCTCATCAATCATTCCTAGGGAATCAAGATACTCTACAGGTCTCAATTTCTGCGCATCAGAGACAATCTCAACCTCATGCGCAGATTCAGCCAAGTGAATATGTAAAGGTACTCCATACTCACGAGCCACCTCCTTTACGCGCTGTAGAAGCTCTGCAGAACATGTATATGCTGAATGCGCAACCATCATAGGCTCGATAAGATCGAGCGTTTTCCACTTCTTAACCAAACTAACAATAGCATTTATCGCTTCATCAGAAGCACCTACACTTGGAGACGGAAAATCAAAAACTCCTTCACCAACAGCCGCGCGCATCCCAGATTCCACATACGCATCCACCGCGCCATCCATGAACAAATACATATCATTTACCATTGTTGTACCAGAGCGTATCATCTCAATGCAACCAAGCTTTGTTCCCCATTCCACCCAATCTCTAGTAAGGTTCTTTTCAACAGGAAAGATGCAATTATTCAGCCAATCCATCAAAGCCATATCATCACCCAGCCCTCTAAATAGAGTCATCGCAACATGATTATGTGAATTTATCAAACCTGGCATCAAGAGATTGCCTTTTAGATCAATTACTTCAACATCTTCAGGGATTACTTCAGTAGTAATATCCCAAGCACCAAATTTAGAAATAAGACCATCTTCAACCAGAAGATATCCATTTTCAATTACTCTATTATCATCACCAATAATTAATATTGGACCATTATAGTAAAACACACTATTACTTCCCATTAAACATCCTCTCCTTAGATATTTCAGATTGTGCCCGAATTGGTTCATAATCAACAACACCAATAATCTTTTTAGGCGAAATTCTATTCAACTTCCCAACTAAACTCCTTCTCTTCTCAAGGATACCAATAGTCTCCTTGATTTTATCATTAAAGTTGTCAGCTTTTATCGTATCAATGGAGACTTGAAGTCCCTCAACCTCTTCTATCATATTAATAACTCTATCACAGTGCATAAGTAGTGCCTGAACCAGAACAATCTCCTCAGTAGCTCTCTCAACCGGCTCACTAATACGACTAATTCTATTAAGTTGCCTTTCACATTCCCCCTTACCTCGGAGATACTTGATCAACTTCTCAGGATCATTAAATCTTTCTGATTGAGTCTTTACACGATCTTTATCATCATTAGTTATTACATCATTTACATTAACACCACGAGATTTTAGAAGGTTTAATTTTTTTTGATTCTCCTGGTGCCTTACCCGTATTGCCTCTTCACTCTCATAAACTTCCGCCAATAAAGCTAATCCTTCAGGGGATTTCCAATATAAAATCTCATCTTCAAGTTCTTTGAGTCTCTTATGAAGTTTGTCACGTATAGAAAATATTCTAGAGTTTTTTGTCCATTCAATTGGAACGATAAGTACACTCCACCACCGGAGTCTCTTTATAATGCTATCTTTTAATTCAAAAGGGAAGTCTCCGTTATTGGCAGCAGTCAATATACTCTCAAGGCTAGATTGAGTCTTCCCAGTCCTAATAAAAATAATCCATATTAAAAGACCTAGCGAAAAGACAGCAGAAAGTATTGCAATATAACTCTTTAGAAACCCAAAAAAAATTGTTGCCGCAATAAGCCCTATTACTACTCCCCACGGAGGTGAAGAAGTCCTTGCAGCAAACCAGTTTTTAGAATCGGCAACAGTCTTTTCAACAAACAACTCCCACAATGAAGGAACTTGTAAGATATCATCTCTCAAATCAGCAGAAGAGTCTCTATTACTACCAGTATCATTCATCAACAACTCCATTAAGACAAGACATGTAATGTAAAAAGCAAAAAGACTAATGTCATCCTTATAAAAAAACGATACATATTATATGCAATAGCAAGTGCATATTTATGGTTCACAGGAAGTATCATCACCAATAGTTACTAAATAATATATTTTATCTTATATAGTCATCTAATACTATCATTTTTTAGCAATTATTTTTACAAAACGAGCAATAAAAGCAACAATTCAAGGAGCTAAAGGTACAAAGAATGGCTATAAGCTGCAATATATGTAATAAAGAACTAGACGCATTTTCTGGCGGCAGATGCAAGATATGTCGATCTTTGGTATGCAGTGATTGTATGGCGTCAGGTAGTACTGACCAAAAAGCCGGCATAATCTGTAAAAACTGCGCAACAGAATCAAAACAATCTGCTCAAAGTCAATCCGGATCAGACCCAATAGAGACAGAAACTACAGCCCCACAACCATACAATAGCAAACGTATTCCAATTATTATTATCGGCAGCTTCACACTACTCTGTATTTTTATTTATCTCCTTACAATTCCATATATCACTACCCAAAACGCCATAAAAGTTATTGAATTTGGTCCTGATAAAGATCTGCAAGAAGCCAAGGAAAAACTATCCTTAGTTACAGGTACCTATGTACTTGACCAATTAGAAGATCTAGCAATTAATGGTAAACAAAATACTGCTATAAGAGCTGTTTCAGCCCTAGGAGCCCAACCAAGCCCTAGAGCGATTTTAATTTTAAAGAAACTTCAACTCTCAGACGACACCCCAGAATACCTGAACTCTATAATAATTGAAGCACTACTTGAAAATGAGAGACTATATAAACCTGTCGAAGAGGAAGAAAAAGAAGTGAAATAATTTTTACAAACTCTACGAAACTTAATTCTATTGTTTTAAAAAATATTTTATCATTTTTTTTATCCCCTATTTTACTATTGCCAAAAATCAACAACCCCAATATATACCACACACACACCTCACCCCCACCAGATATGACACAACGACTACTAAATTCCTTGTATACAGCTTATAAATAAGCACTTATAAAATCACATATAAGCTTTTATGTGTCGATTTGTCACTTTTTTTTCTTGCAACTTTCTTCGGATTTCATATATTTAGTTCATGTAAGTGATAAATAGTGATCGATAGAAATAAATAGTGAGAAAAACGCTCATGACTACACCAAGCAAAACATACTTCTACGGTCAATATACAAACTCAATAAGTGCAAAAGGTCAGGCATCAATTCCAAAGAAGTTTAGAGATAGCCTTGATGAAGTTGAAGCAGCTGGGGGATTTGTTCTATTACCTGGACAAGACTGCTGCCTATATCTTTATACACACTTACAATTCTCAGAAGTTAGGACACGGGTTAGAGAGTTAGCTGTAAAGAACAACTCACCCGAGTTTTTCCGTTCATTCATGGAGAGTGTGGTAGCACTTGACCCAGACAATCAGGGCAGGTTCGTAATACCACAAACAATGAGGGATTTAGCAGATCTAACGGGCAAGGAGGTTACATTCATCGGAATGGATGACCGAATTGAGATTTGGAATCCTGATGTACGCAACAGTCAACGAAAAGAGCAAGAAGCTTCATACGCACAACTAAGAGAGACAGGTGCCAGAGATATTTTTGGGATATAATTAAGAATAAATGACTCTACCGGAGTAGTCGAACAATTGACATCTACTCAAGCATTGAACAATTAATGCAAATTTGAGTGGGGGGGGCTCCGGTATTCATTATCACACAAAATATCAAGCTCAAATTAGTATAGTATATTTTTGTCTGCGGGATTAATATTGTACGGGGGTACAATATTTTCAAGCAAATTTCAGGGGGATGAATAAGATGCTGAATCAAAAGTCTGCAAATGTTCTATCAATTTCAAAGTTACAAATGTTAAAGACAGTAAGCACAATAAGCAATAACAGTGTTATCAATAGAAAGCAGACTGATAAGATTCACACAAGACCGAGTGGTATAAACAAAATGATCGGTTCTATGCTTCTTATGTAATTTGTACAAAATATAAGTTTCCAATTCCAAAAATAACAATTAAGCCTGCATAAGAAGTCTTATGCAGGCTTAATTTATACAAACAAGAAATATTAAAGGATCATGTTATTTCTGCGCATCATCTATAATACTGTCAGAAAGTTTTGGCATTGCACCTTCCTGCATACAGACATAAGCAGCCATTTCGCAAGCCTTTTTTATAATTGTAAGTGGATCTTCTTTATTCAACATACCAAATATTGCCCTCGCAGTAAATGAATCCCCTGCTCCAACAGTACTTACTGGCTTAATAGGTTCAGAAGCATAATGATAGCTCTGCCCATCAACATACAAGGTAGCACCATCTTTTCCTAGAGTATACAGCACAGACTTGAGTTCATATTTATCTATCAGTTTATTTATTATAGTATCATCATCCATACCACTATCAATACCTGCAATTGTCGCAACAACTTTAATTTCTTCATCACTAAGCTTGAGGACATCCGCCATCTCTAGTGAAGATTTGATAATATCATCTGTATAGCCATTAATCCTCAAGTTTACATCATAAACCTTCAAGCACTCCGGTCTAAGAGCAGCAATAAAGGTATGTATGGTTGTTCTTGTCAACTCTCCCCTCTGAGCCAAGCTACCGAAGCATACTGCATCCAATTTCTTAGCGATATCCTCAAGAGCCGGATTCCAAGGTAGATTCTCCCACGCAACACCTTCGATAATATCATAGCTTGGAACTTTATTTTCATCTAGCTTTACGTTTACAGTACCAGTAGGAAAGCCTTTTACTACTGAAACTCCCGACATATCCATGCCATGGTCGATTAAATATGCCCTGCCTTCTTCGCCTAATTCATCATCACCAACAGCACCAACAATATATGACTTGGCTCCTAACTGTCCAAAGTGAAAAGCAACATTTGCCACAGCTCCACCAAATCTTTTATTCGATTCGAAGATATCCCACAAAACTTCACCAATACCAGCAGTATAATAACTCATAATAATTTCCTATCCAACATTAAAATAACACAGCTTACTAAGCTCATTATATACTATATAATTACAAAATTAAATACAAAACTCATATTTTGTTATTTTTTTATTTGCATTGTCATTGTATATAGTTTACATTTAAAGTTAGTATTTGTTCTAATAATTGCATAAATTAAACGTAAAAGTAATACTAGATAATTTAAATAGGGAAAAGTGATGAATCCAAGAAAAGGTAAGATGCAAATTGTATATGATTTCTTCAAAAAAGAGATTGAAGATGGAAACTATTCATATGGAGAACTTTTCCCGACAGAGTCGGATATCGCCTTCCGATTCAATGCATCTCGCCCAACAATAGCTAAGGCACTCAACCTTTTAAAAGAAGAAGGTTATGTCACAAGAAAAGCCGGATACGGCACAACCGTAGTCAAAGAAATTCACAACCAAAAGTCTGATGAATATACTTTCGGCTCGTTAATTCCATACCTCAAGGACACAGAAATTTTTGAACCGATCTTTGGTGAGATAGCAAACCGTGCCAATGACAACAACTTCTCACTTGCTGTTGATGAGAATAATTTTTCTTTGATGTGGGGTGGAAACCGCATATTGAGCACTGAAAGCCATGAGTTTGCACTTCAAATCGCTCGAAATTATGTAGCCCAAAAAGTTGATGGTGTCTTCTTTTCACCCCTGGAACTCTCCAATGATGCTGTAGATATAAACCACTCTATCTGTGAATTATTTAGTAATGCAAATATACCTATCGTTTTATTAGATAGAGATTTTACCAATTACCCTTCAACAAGCTCGAGAGATCTGGTCTGTATGGATCACATTACTGCTGGATATGAGATAGCCAAGCATCTTATTGATATAGGTTGCACAGAGATCATGTTTTTAAGTTCAGACTATGTTGCAAACACTATTGATCAACGATATATTGGTGTGTGTATAGCGGCGAAAGAAACTCCTGAGCGTGAAATAAAGGTCAAAAAAGTAAAGACCGCATCTACCACCAGCAAGACAGTTGAAAATATCCTACGTACTGAAAAACTCTGTTCATTAATATGTTATAATGATGCAATTGCGGCAAAGATAATTCCTGAATTTTTAGAGAGAGGTGTAAAAATCCCACAAGATCTTAAAGTTGCAGGTTTTGATGATGTAAAATATGCAAAACTATTGTCTATCCCACTAACAACTTATCGTCAACCATGTTTAGATATTGCTAGAGCTGCAGTCAATATATTATTAGAGAGAATAAAGCATCCAAGCACTCCAACTTGTACCCATCAAATAAAAGGTGAATTGATCATAAGACAATCAACTGTTGAATAATACAGATATTATTAGAATAACTAATAAATTGCGCATGATTTTTCAATAAATCTACTAGTAAACTAATAATAGCACTATTATTAGTTGTTTTTTCCAGCAAAGGAGAGATCATGCCTATCATAACGAATGCACACGCCAGAGAAATTTTAGACTCAAGAGGAAATCCTACAGTAGAGGTAGAGGTCGTTACTGAAACAGGAGTAGTAGGTAGAGCTGCAGTACCATCAGGCGCCTCTACAGGTGTCCATGAAGCTGTAGAGCTCAGAGATGAAGAGAGCCCACGCTATCACGGCAAAGGAGTATCCAAAGCAGTTGATAACGTTAATAATAAGATTGCCCCTCTTATTGCAGGTATGGACTGTAGGGCACAACGAGAGTTAGATCAATTACTTATCGATTCAGATGGAACAGAGAATAAAGGTAATTATGGTGCAAATGCCATACTAGGTGTATCACTTGCAGTTGCTAAAGCGGCAAGTAACTACTCAGGACTTCCACTATACAAGTATATAGGTGGCGCAAACGCCCACCTCCTCCCTGTACCAATGTGCAATATAATAAATGGTGGCTCTCACGCAGACAATAATGTCGACCTCCAAGAATTTATGATCATGCCCGTAGGAGCAAGCACCTTCAAGGAAGGATTGCGTTCGGTTACAGAGGTATTCCATACCTTAAAAAACGTACTTAGAGACTCAGGTCTAAATACTGCAGTCGGAGATGAAGGAGGATTTGCCCCAGACTTGAGAAGTAATGAAGAAGCTTTAGAAATAATTATTAGAGCTATAAAAGAAGCAGGATACCATCCAGAAAAAGAGATACTTATAGCTATGGATCCGGCAAGTAGCGAATTTTATAAGGATTCAACCTATAATTTATCATCTGAAGACAGAAAGCTTTCCTCAAGTGAGATGATCGGATACTGGAAAGAACTTGTTGGTAAGTATCCTATAATAAGTATTGAGGACGGCATGGACGAAGATGATTGGGTTGGCTGGCAGGATCTTACTAAAGAACTTGGAAAGAGTGTTCAGCTCGTCGGTGATGATTTCTTTGTCACCAATACCAAGAGACTCAGCCGGGGGATCACCGAAAAGTGCGCAAACTCAATTCTAATCAAAGTAAACCAAATTGGTACACTCACTGAGACACTCGATGCTATAGAAATGGCAAAGAAAGCAAATTATACTGCAGTTATCAGCCACCGTTCTGGTGAAACAGAGGATACAACTATTGCTGATATTGCAGTTGCCACCAATGCAGGTCAGATCAAGACTGGCTCACTTTGCCGTACAGATCGCATCGCAAAATATAATCAATTACTAAGAATTGAAGAAGAACTTTCCGGTCAAGCAGAGTACGCAGGCAGATCTGCGTTCTACTCTATCCACTAACATAACAAATTATAACAAAGCAACTTACGAGCATGTCATTATTATGACATGCTCTTTTTTTTTGCCCCCTTACTCAAAAACCCACAAAAATATTTCATAAAAAATTAATAAAATAAAAAGCATATTTTAGGGTAAAGTTTGTTATAACGATACCGTTACTCTACTTGAATAACAATAAATTATATTCTCTTGATTAGATGAAAAGGAGCTCAAATACTATTAAAAATAACTGTAGCAAAATGAACGTATTACATTGGTATATTTTAATTGCGATATAATCGCCTCAGTACTTGTGCGGGTTCAGCTGAGTAAAAAAATGAACTCACGTAGCACGGACGCTACAAAATCAAAATTTTATTTGTATGACAGATTTCAAGGAGGAAATCCCCATGCCTATGATCGTTGCTAACAATCTTAACGCACTCGCTACTCAAAACGCCCTCAACGCTAACAACTCAAAAATGAGCGGCTCACTAGAACGTCTTTCAACTGGTTACAAAATCAATAGTGGTAAAGACGACCCATCAGGTCTTGTAATTTCTGAACAATTAAGAGCTCAAAATGTCGGTCTTGAAAGAGCGATACAGAATACCCAAGAAGCAAACAATGTACTTGGTATTGCCGAAGGTGCTCTAAATGAAATGAACAACATCCTGAGCAAAATGCGTCAACTCGCAGTTCACTCAGCCAATAATGGTGTAACAAGTCCTGAACAGATTGCTGCTGACCAAGCAGAAGTTGACTCTTCAATTCAAACTCTTGACCGCATCGCACGTACTACTAAATTCTCAGACCAGTTCCTTCTAAATGGCAATAAAGAGCTTCAATATGATAGTAATGTAATGGTAACAGATACATTTGACATGAAGCTTGTAAATGAAAACCTTTCTGATGTTCGCCAAATCTTCAAACGTGATGACTTCAAACTCAATATCAGCTTCTCTGGAAAAACCCAAGCAGCTGACGGAACTACAGATATTGATAACGGTAATGAAGCTCAAAAAGGATACTTTGAAGTATCTAAGGATCAGTCTGCTGCTACTCAGTTAATGACTGGCAATACTGACAAGACCAAGAATTATACCCTTACCGCTGATCAGGCTTTCACTCTAGGTGGTGAGAAAGGAAGTCGTTACCTAAGCTTTGCAAAAGGCACTCATCTAGGTGAAATGGTTACATCTATCAACTCTGTAAAGGACTCTACAGGAGTAGAAGCTACCCTTATATATGATAACGATGCAGAAATAACTAATCTGAGCTCTACAGCGAACACTCAAGACATTGATTCTGCAACACATGCATCTGGTTCTGCTGATGTATTCAATAGGACATCTTTAGGTGAAATTACCACAGATGGTGTAGCTGCTGTATCGCTAGATGCTGGTGCTGATGCCAATTTTGTACTAGGTAAGAATGTTGACGGGTATGGTCGCGCATACCTCAAGATGATAGATGATGATACCTTTGAAATTTACAAAGATTCAGCAATGACTATGAAGGTAGCTGAAGGTGATGTAGACGGAACTGGTAATACTCAGATTATGGCTGTTAATAATTCAGATTTCAAGGATATCGATTTTACTTTCTCTAATAATATTTCTGCTGGTATGACATCTACATTGCAGCTCGGTGTCTTCCAAGAGAGTTCTACCACTACAGTAGGAAAAGAAACAATTGATTTTGATGATTTAGCTCTTGCTTCTTCTACTGCTGGTTCTTCGGCAGCAGGTTCTACACATTTTGTAGAGGAAGGTTCGTATCTAAGTGGTATAAAGCTTGGTGAGAATACTGATGAAACCGGTAAGGTATACATCAAAGCTGATATAAATAGATCTGGTGCAGCTGGTACAACAACAAGTACAGTCTATGTCTATAAAGATGCTCGTATGAGAGATGAAGACCTAGTGGCTCAGTCTGATGATGTAGCTCTAAGTAGTACTGGTGCTAGTTCTATGCGACTATACGCTGCTGATGCTGGTAGTAATGGAGGCACATCTGGGCTATATGGTACTCTTAACTTTGATATGAGTACAGCAACCCAGGACTTAGCGTTTGAAACTGCAATATCAGCTGAAAATCTTGGACTACGTATCTCTGCTGAGGATTATGGATCTAACAGCAAGGTTACGCTAGACCAACATGAAGGCGCTATTTTCAGTAGATATAGCGAAACAGATGGACCGGTGCTCATTGATGCAGGGCTTGATGGCGCAACCTGGACTGAGTATGGACGTGATGCTACGGTCTCTCTAAATGGTCAGGAGCTGAAGCTTGACGGCATCGAAGGAACAATTACTAATCTTGATACTACTGCAACTATTGTCTTCAACGAAGGCGGACTAGGTACTACTACTCTAGCTGCGGTAGGATATGATGAAGGTGCATGGGGATCAAGAGCAAGACAAATGTACGATGATGATAATAACTATGTGACTCACGCTCTTCATGGTACTACTGAAACACTTGGTGACTGGGAAGGTGGCATGCAGTTCCAACTTGGTGAAGGTTCAGGTGACCAAGAGAGAACTATACTTTCTATCAAAGATATGACAGCTACTCAGCTAGGAAAAACCAAGTTCACTGGCAGCTTCGAAACTGATCTAGAATCAGAGAAGTATTTATCTATCAATGATATGCTTTCAGGTGGTTGGGCAAGTCTTGCTGAAGACCCAGTGAAGAGCCTTGAGATTATCGACCAAGCAATTGAAGATGTATCAGAACTTCGTGCGAATATCGGTGCGTTCCAAGCGAATATGCTCGAGACCAATGCAAACAGCCTCTCAGTCGCTGTTGAAAATATCACCAAGACTGAAAGTTACATTAGAGATGCTGATATGGCCAAAGAGTCAACAGAATTCTCTAAGAACCAGATTCTGGTTCAGGCAGGTACTTCCATGTTGGCACAGGCTAATCAGCTCAGCCAGGGAGCACTGTCACTACTCGGATAATCAAGAGAAGAGTAGACTACGTTCGGACAGGTGTGGGATTTATCCCACACCTGTTTTAGTATATTAAGTATATAATAAATATTCCTCTACCAACACTGGCAGAGGAATATTTATGTACAAATTAAATCAAAATCTTAAACTAGCCATTCTTCTTCTCAAAGTCAGCCATGAACTGTGCAAGAGCCTCAACCCCAGCCTTAGGACAAGCATTATAAATACTAGCCCTGATACCACCAACAGAACGATGGCCTTTAAGTCCAACAAAGCCTGCAGCAGTTGCTTCTTTAAGGAATTTACCTTCAAGTTCAGTATCAGCAGTTCTCCAAGTAACATTCATAAGAGATCTAAACTCTTTATCAGCACAAGGAGCCCAGAAGTCAGAACTGTCAAGAGCGTCATAGAGTATTGCAGCCTTCTCATTATTATTCTTTTCAAGTCCTTCAACACCACCCATCTCTAAAACCCAGTCAGTTACAAGTTTGACCATATAAACCGCCCAAGTATTTGGCGTGTTGAACATACTTCCATTACTTGCATGAATAGTGTACTTCAAGAAACTATTGATATTATCAGGTGTACGTTCTAGAAGGTCTTTTCTCATGATAACCAGAGCCAGTCCTGAAGGACCGATATTCTTCTGAGCACCACAATAAATCATACCAAAATCATTAACATCAATATTTCTACTCATAATATCACTAGACATATCAGCAATAAGAGGAGCTTTAGTCTTTGGAAATTCCTTCATTTGGACACCACCGATAGTCTCATTTGAAGTAACGTGAACATAAGCTGCGTCAGAAGTTTCATTGATTTCAGCAGCAGTAGGCATACTCATGAAGTTATTAGCCTCACCACTCCAAATTACTTCTGTTTTTCCAACAACCTTACCTTCGGTAATAGCCTTTTTTGCCCAACTACCACTATTTACATAGTTGGCTGTCATGCCTTCACTCAGTAAGTTTAGCGGTATCATTGCAAACTGCATACTTGCTCCGCCTTGAAGGAATAGTACCTCGTAATCATCACTTACATTCATGATTTTGCGAATACCAGCATTTGCAGCATCAATTACCTCTTGGTATGCAGGGCTTCTATGGGACATTTCCATTATGGACATTCCAGAACCATTGAAGTTTAATAGATCTTTTTGTGCTTTTTCAAGTACAGGTAATGGTAATGCAGCCGGACCGGCGCCAAAATTGAATACTCTTTCCATGATTCCCTTTCAACATCAAATTAAGTTTTATCTCAAACCACAAGGTTTAAGTATTTTTTTCTCTATAGCCTGATTATGCTACTTTTTGGTATTTGGGTCAAGTAAAAAGTTCGAAAGTTATAGAAAAACCTCGTAACCCTTTCACATATAAGTAAATATATATCTATATATTATTATCGATATACATATAACAAATCAAAGAGAGCAAATAAACTACTCATATTTATTCTGTATGGCGTTTATTATAGTCCGCATTTTTTAAAATTCTAGAGTAAATATAAGATAAAAATGATATAATATAAATTATGTTTACGAAGACACTCAAGCGACTAAAGAGCTTCCGCCCTCTTCGGCGACTTGTAATCATTTCAGCTATCATAGCTATGTACTTTATTTTCATAAGCTTGGTATCAGAAATTGTTGATCAACGTGCCATTGAACAAGAGGTCAAGGATTGGTTTGAAGGCTCATTAAATTATGCAACATATGTTGATATCGACCATACCGATACTGCCCTACGTAGTGATTGGCGTACAGATTTATATATACATGAATTTGAAATAGCAAGCCCAAACCCTAGCTATATACTCCCGCTTATTTCAGTAGATACGATAAGAGCTAGTTCAAACTTCTACTCCTTATTTGGTGGAGTAAGTGCTGAACCTATTGTACAGATTCGTGATGGTCTTCTTAATATAGAGCAGATGTCTGATGGTACATATAATTTTGCATCTATCAACCCAACAACAAACCTCCCAAATCCAAATTTTGTACCAAATATTGATATAGCCAGCATAGACTTTATTTTGATGAACTGCATCGTAAAAGCCAAAGTATCTGGAATTTCTGCAACAATCCCAATCAGTGGAAGGTTACAACTAAAGAATGATAACATTATATTAAAGAGTTCATCAAAAAACTGCAAATTCAACACAAGCCACAATGGTGTAGAAAAGAATTACAAATCAAATATATATGTACGAAACCTTATGGTCAACAAAGCTTCTAAAGAGATCATCAGTTGTGATATAGCGCTGGAAGACGTACCGGCCACAACTTTAAATATGATTATACCGATACTGCCAAAGCTACCAACCGGGCTAAACCTTACAGGTAACATTACAACTATAGGTAACGCAATAGTATTTAACGGACAAGCTGAAAATCTTACGATTCCAAGTATGCCTGGTTTTTTTGAAACAAGAGTGAGCACCAACCGATCATTCCTAACCAAGCCAGAATACTATTTTATTGAACTTAGTTATAACCATACACAACTACTTACGATAAAGGCTCAGAGTTCACCAGAAGGAAAATGGGAACCGCTTAAGTTATACTTTTCAAAAATAAATATCGATGATTTGCTAGCTGGATCCGATTCTGATTGGCTAAATTATTTCATTAACAACTTTCCGGCTATGCATGCTGTAGCCTCTTCAGCATTACTTGCTAATTTTGATATTGGCGAAGCCGTATTCAATGTTATAAAGTCGAGTACCGGCACAACAGATATATCGCTTGACGGTAATATCGCTTCAGGAAAGCTTACACTTCTTGCCAGAGACATATCATTAACTAATTCTAGGCTACCGAAGACAGTAATGGCAACCCTTGAGATTAAGGATGCTGCTGACACCTTGCTGAAATTTTCAAAAAATCTACCGCATGTTCTCGACTGCACTCCAAAAAGAGGTAGTGGTGAAATTGCTCTACTCTATCAACGAAGTGATAACGATAACACCGAAGATGCAATAAAGGTTCAACTGCACCTTGAGGATGTTGTCCTCCCAACTCTGAGTAGTGGTGAAGCTGTCAGCGCCCTTTCCCAACTTCCTATAAATTTAAACCGTCTGAATAAGCTCTGCCGAAAACCAGATATTTCTTTAACAGAAGCAAGCACCGATCTTATCGATTCATTCTCTGAAATTACTTTTGACACTTTATCTGTAACCTATGAAACAAGTACTGATGACAAGATCAGGCTGAGTTCCATTGACGCAGAAAGCAAAGAACTAGGTAATCTTCAAGGAAAATTATATAAAATTGGAGAAGATAGTCTTCAATTGCAACTAAATATAAGTAATATTCCTCAAGAGACATTTGAGCGAGCACGCCTAAGTAATGAATCTTTAAAAGCTGTATCAAATTTCAAAGAGAACAACTCACTGAAAATTAATTTGATAGAGAATCATCGTAAAATAACAATTGAAAATTTATATATAGAAAATATATATAGTGATTGGCTCAATGAGCAGACATTAGCAGGAATACACTTGAAGAAACAGGAGTAACAAATGAACTTTCTTTTATCCTCACATAAAGTTGGCAGAATACTGGGTATCGATGTTCACATCGCATATTCATTATATCTTATCACAGGACTATTTATCATGCAGTACAGCCAGTCAGGTATATATGCAGTATTGTCAATGCTCCTTATACCGGTTTGCGTTCTTGCCCATGAACTTGGACACTCTGTGGTATCACAAAAATTTGGTGTAAGGGTAAACCGTATTGTTCTCCATATGCTCGGCGGAGCTGCTGAAATAGGCGGGCTTATTCCCGGCCCCAAGGCAGAGATTTTAATTGCAATAATGGGACCTATTGTAAGTTTATTTATTGCTGGAATATCATTAATCATGATGATAGTTCTGCAAAATAGTCCAGCAATTGAACTTTTCTATTACCTGACATATATGAATACTTTTCTAGCAATTTTCAACCTTATCCCAGTATTTCCAATGGATGGTGGACGAATAGCTTTAGCAACAATAATGATATTCAAAGGACCTGAAAAAGCATTGCGCTTTGTCAAACCAATGACAATTGCTGGTGTTGCCCTATTATGTGGATATGGAGCACTAAACATGCTATCTGGAAACCCTAATGGTCTATTTATGATTCTCATTGGAGTCCTAGTCTACTTCCAGGGAAACCAAGAACTGCAAGCCCGTATGTACGCTGCAAGATACAGCTCTATGCACGACACGTGGCAGAATAGTTTCAAAAGTGATAAACATAAAGATGCTACCTATAATAGCAGCAATTATAATAAATCAAAAAAGAGTAGCAAAGATACATTTAAAGAGGATAGTATAATTGGTGCATGGAGAAAGAAGAGAAAAGCTTCAAAAGAAGCCAAGTTGAAGGCCAAACGCACTGAACTTGATGACAGAGTAGATGAAGTCCTAAGAAAAGTCAAGGAGGAAGGTATATCAACTCTATCTCCTGGTGAAAAGGCACTTCTTCAGAGTGCAAGTAAGAAGTACAAAAAGAACTTTAAGTAATTTAAATCTAATATACTATTTATAAACGCCGCAGAAAATCGTATTTCTGCGGCGTTTATAATGATAAGAATTAATATTGAGTAAACAGCTTAATCTTGGGATTCCTCGACAGCTCCATCTTTAACCAAACCAACATCAGCAGCCTTTAACCAACACTTATTACCTGCTGTAAGCTCAACTTTGACCCAGTCGCCTCTCTCCTCAAGTAGAGTGAACTCTGTACCAGCTTTTAAAGGTTTTAGGAATGCCTTTTCATAACTCTCCCCGTCACCCTTTCGAGCAATCGCCTCATTAGTAAGAATTATTCCATCCGAGTTGGAAGAAGCAAGGTATGAGAGCAAAGAGACAGAGACAAGACATAACCACCAGACAACAGCAATAAGGATAAAATTCTTTTTACTAGCCTTCTTTCTTAGGTAGAAGAAACCAACCAAGCCACCCCAGAATAAAACCCAAGAAATATCAGCGAAATACTCTTTAGCATATAGTGGAATCTTGGTATTGAACGAAACTATCTTATCAATGAAACCACTGTTTGGTTTCTCAGGCTCCTCGTCTCTAAGTATACGTTTTGCTTTGGCAATATTAGATTCGCATTCTTTATCAGCAGGCATATATATCAGAGCTCTTCGATAATTTAAGATAGCCTTAGGGTATTCACCCATCTGAAAATAACAATTTCCAAGGTTATAGTATATCTTATTATTATTTACCCCATTATCAATAATCTGAGTGTAAAGAGCCGCTGCTTTTGCATAAGCTTCTTTTTGAACTTTAGGGTGACTCTCACCAGCAGCTGCTGCTTCATTGATGGCTTCATTAACTTTATCAAAGAGAGCCTGATTAGGGTCTTCTGCAAAAGCCACGCCAGTAAAAAAACATAATATTAGTAAAAGCGATCCAATTTTTTTCATATAGACTCTCACATGCATATTTTAAATTCACGAATAATAAATATCAACCTATCTCTTTGTCAATTCCAATCATAACCTTAGAGACACTATCAATAAAGGACTTACTTACGATCTGACCTACCCCACCTGCATAGCAACATGCTTCGCAGTACTCTGCAATTTTTTTATAGTTCTCAATAAGATTTTCTTCAACACTTCCAAGACCTTCAAGAATCTCTACCATCTCAGAAAGAGTAAATTCTCTATCATCTATCAAGAACTTAGATTTAAAATATGTTGTAATTACCTCTGTCAAGTCTTCAGCACTTGCTTGGGTCTTCGCGAACTTAGACATCCGTGATTCAAAGTCTTTTATAGCACGTGATGATGCCCGCTTACTGGCAGTACTGCTTCTACGTCTTTGTAAAAAATGCCACAAGAGGAGCGAGAAGTAACAACCAGGAAAAATTGCTAGAAAAAACCTTTCTTTCACTAAGGAATTTCCACACAGGTATATTAAGATTTACCAAAACTCCTTCATCAACATAATTTTCGAAAATACCGTTCTTGTTCTCTTCCAAAGGTTTTACTTTGGTCTTAATAGGATCGGTTGTTTCAATATCACTTGCAGTTATGATTTTCGCTGCTTGTATCTTAACAGGAATCGCCTCAGTTGAAGCGGTCTTGTATTCATTAATTTTAGGATCAAAGTACGAGACTTCTAGTGGAGGTATTTCGCTAACACTGGAGGTCAATGCCCTAAAGGTTAATTTATACCTGCGCATATCTCCAATGATTACCTGACCGGTAGTATCTTCACTTACTTTGAATCTTCCTTTTATGGATTCCTGCATATTAAAATCAGGCAACTCCATGTTATAAATATTATCATTACCCATAACAAATAGATCAACACCAATAGGCTCACCAACAGATGCCGAATCAGTATTTGCTTCTGCTCCAAGTTTAATTGGAGAGATGACTCCACTAAAGTTTACAGGTTTGCCATTCGAAGGCAACGGTAAAACGTCTAGACTAACAGGTTTTGTAGTTGTTTTAAACTGCTTTACAATTGGCTCTTTACCACTAAAGAAAGGATCGTCACCAAACATGCTTGATAAACCTCTAGGCATCCCGCCGAACCTTGAGCTCTTCTTATAACCAACGACAGTTGAGCCAATAATCGAAGAAGGTAATAAATTAACCCTACCCGTCTCTTTAGCAGATATATACCACTTGATAGTTATAGTAGCATAAGCTACACCATCAATAATCGTCTCACTCTGAATAGCCCAGTACTTTGAACCGTTGAAAAAGATATCAACCAACCTTTCATCTCGATTTACCTTTGTTGGTACATTAGCTTTTGAAACAATAAACCTATCATCAGTAAACGCTGGGACATCGATATTATTAAGTTGAGGACTATTCCTAAAGCTCCATACAAGTTCAACAGGGACGGTCTCACCTAGATATACTTTATTTCGTGGTAATTTATACTCTAGTATACTTTGAACATCATCCATATTACCTTCTGATACGTTAATACTTATAGGCTTAGTTCGATACTCTTTTCCATCAACTGTAAGAGTAAGTTCAGGAATTACGTGCATACCCTTGGACTTTGGGCTCAATTTATAACTAAGAATATACATTTTCTTGGTTACCAGCTTCTTACGACCATTTATATTACTAAAAACTGTACTTGACTGAGGAAATCCTCCTAAATACTTGTGAGTAAAACCAGTAACACTTGTCATATCAGGTAATGTAATATCATCGCTGTCGCTTTCCACCTGTATTTGGAATACAAACTCTTCCGACATACCAACTTCATTACTCTCAACTAGTGCATTCACCTTGACTTCGGATGCACAAACTACACCTCCAGCCATAATACTCACAAAGAGAATCATTACTATCATTCTGAGTTTTGACATATTAACACCCTCTACTCATAACTTTATAAACATGATCAAAAAGTTGCTCTTACCAATCTTTATCAACTCTAATCATCCTACCAAGCCGCATTTTACGACGCCTATCATTGTCTGTCTGTTCACGTCTAAGAATGTTACCGGCAATTCTCTCAGACGCTTCTTCATCAGACATTTCCATCGCAAGAGGTTCACCTTGATCATTTTGTTCACCATCATTTTGCTGCTCGCTCTGCTCGTTTTGATCATCACCTTCTTCATTTTCAGGTTTGTCTTCAGTTTTATTATCCTTATCACCTCTTAAAGAATCAAGAGCATCCTTCATTTTATCAGCAGCCTCTTGTTGAGCTTTAGCAGCACTTTCCAAATTATTTTTCTTGAGTTCCTCTTCTGCTTTTTCCTGCTTTTTAGCAGCTTCTTCCAGATTTTTACTAGCCTCTTTCTTATTTTTAGAATCCTGATTTTGACCTTTAGATACGTCATTTTTCAATTCATTTTTTAACTCTTCAGTCTTCTTTGATAATTCTTCCTGCTTTTTCTGAATCTCAGAAGGACTTTGCGATTGCTTCTCAGATTTATCCTGTAAATCCTGCTGCTCTTTCTGAAGTTTATCTAATTTCTGCTGTTGCTGTTTATTTTTTTGATTCTGCTGATTCTGCTGATTCTGCTGATTCTGCTGATTCTGCTGATTCTGCTGATTCTGCTGATTCTGCTGATTCTGCTGATTCTGTTGATTCTGCTGATTCTGTTGATTCTGTTGATTCTGTTGATTCTGTTGATTCTGTTGATTCTGTTGATTCTGTTGATTCTGTTGATTCTGTTGATTCTGTTGATTCTGTTGATTCTGTTGATTCTGTTGATTTTGCTGATTCTGTTGATTCTGTTGATTTTGCTGATTCTGTTGATTCTGCTTTTTCTCTTTTTCAAGTTCGTCTTCGAGTTTCTTAATTATGTTGTTAACAAACTCCAAGTTATAGACACTATTCATATTTGAATTATCAACCTTGTAGGCATTTTTGAAAAGTTTTGCACTTGCTTTTAAATCTTTTATTGCCTCTTCCTTCTCCTTAGTCTTACTCATACCGATATTAAACATCGCATTACCTTGACCAAAAATCGCCGCAGAGCGCAATCTGCTATTATTACTGATCAGCGCAGCTTCTTTATATGAATCAATAGCTTTAGGAAATTCCCCCAACCTATAAAGTGCATTACCGCTATTAAACTCAGTAACACCTAAATTTAAGGTATCTCCATCATCAAGCTTAGAACCATTGTACTCTTTAATAGCTTCCTTATATTTTTTTGCTATATATAACTTATTACCTTTTTCAACGCTACCGTTTCTTTCATCTTTTACTTTTTTAACATCTTTTTTCGGTGCATCATCTCCAGAATAACCAGTAGAGGCAATAAAGATAAATAAACACAGAATACTTGCAATATATCTCATTACTTACACCTCCTTACGCGTTATATTTTTGCGCCTTTCACTAATTATGTACTCTCCGACAAGTAAAAGTAAAGCTAGTAGTAATACATACTGGAAACCTTCTGTATATGTAGTCACCTTGGATTCGCCAATACTACTCTTTTCAGCACGACCAATCAATTCCTTATATATTGATGGGAAGTCAAAAGCATCAGTACCAACATTTACATACGCACCACCAATTGTAGCCTTTGCCATAGAGCGCAATACATTGGCATTGAGCTTTGTCACGACATCCTTACCTTTATACTTGAGAAAATGTTTATTGCCATTTTTATCAGTATAAGGGATCTTACGACCGACTTTTTCATCACCAATACCGATTGTAATAATCCTGATGTCATGGCTTGCAGCCTCTCTAGCAACCTCTAATGCAAAACGATTCTCTGCCTCATCATCATCACCACCATCTGTAATAATAACAATATCCTTATTCTTACCATCACTGTCGAGTAGTAAATCATCCAGACACTTTCTGACCGCATCTGCTAGCATTGTTCCGCCAACATCAACACTCATGTATCCCGCTCCATCAAGAGCTGTCTTAAAAAATGAGTAATCAACTGTAAGCGGACAAAGAATCGAAGCATTACCCGCAAAAGCCACTAAACCAACTCTATCACCTTCAATGCTTGTAATAGTCTCATCAATTGCAAGTTTAGCAGCTTCCAAACGACTAGGCTTTAAATCTTCTGCCAACATACTCTTTGACACATCCAACAAGAAGACAACATCACGTCCCTTCTGCTCTGTCACAATATCCTCAGGGTTCCACGCAGGTCGAGCCAACGCAAAAACAATAAGAGCCGCAACAACAACAATCAGAGACGATTTAATGAAGCGCTTATTAGGACTCAGCTCAGATCGTATACTCTCAATAATTCTATTACCCGCGATACGCTTGAGCATGCTATTTCTTCTCAAACGAGTATACATAAAGATAAGAATTATGAACGGTACAATCCACAACAAATGGATTAGAACGGTCTCATTAAGTAATTTATAATAGTGTTCATTCATGCATTCAAACTCCACAATTATGATTTATCATCTTACGGTATAACTCTGAATAAAGTTGCTCGAAGCAACAACTCAAGAATAAGTACAGCAAGAGCTAGAGTAGCAAGCTCCATAAACCTCTCCGCGTACTCTGTATACTTTATAGATTCAACCTCACTTTTCTCAAGCTCATCGATATTTTTATATATCTGCTCCATAGTACTATCACTGTCAGCGAGATAGAACTTTCCACCAGTCTTCTGGCTGATATACTTCAAACTCCTTGTGTCGACACCATTACTTCGACTAGCAAGGAATCCACCTCTTTGGTTCTCTCCAATACCAATAGTATAGACCTTGATACCCCAATCAGAACAAATTTTTACTGCTTGTTCCAAAGAAGTTCTACTTGCATTATCCTGCCCATCAGTAAGGAGAATAATAATCTTACTCTTTATGCCGCTATCTTCACTCTTCAGTAGCTTGCGATTCTTCAGCTCCTTCTCCGCAGTATACAGTCTGGCAGCAGCAAGCTCTATAGCATCACCAATAGCAGTACCATCTTCTATCTCTGATACAGGAAGATGAATCTGTTTCAAAAATTCAGGAAGAGTCTTATGATCAAGCGTTAACGGACAGATTGTGTCCGAATACCTTGCATAGCTTACAATTCCTACAAGATCATTACTTCTCCCAGCTAGCTCAGAATTACCAAGAATAAAATCTTCAAAGACAACCTTTGCAACTTCAAGTCTATTGGACTCTTTACCTTGGTATCTCATACCTGCGTTCATACTACTAGATCTATCAAGCACCATCTCAATAGCAATACCATCACTCCGGTTAAGAACTTTATCACGCCCTACTCTTGGTCTAGCAATAGCTAACACTAGTAGTATAACCGCTAGAATTCGAAGTATTAACGGTATAACCCGTAGCCGCTGCTTGAGAGTTGGCTTCAACCGCTTAAAGTTATGAATACTTGAGACCTTGACGCTGGCATTCTTTGAGTAGCGCTTTTTAATATATAACATCAGCGGTATTACCAGTAGGAGCAGTAGTGCTGAATAATTTCCTATCTGCATAAATATCTCTCCATTCTATTCGTCCACCACACCGAACTCACCATGATATCTGATCTCTTCTCTCTTGGTTTCAAGTATAAAGTATCTGCAGCTTTTCAATACATCACGGCACTCTTTCTCACTAGCGTCATATTTGGCAAATTTTACAATATCACATTTCTGCAAGAAGACTTTTAGAAGCTCAGAGTAGCTACTAATAAGAAGTTTATCATCACTAATTTTGGCTAAAAACTCTTCAGTTGTACTCTTGGAAGCAACAATACCAAATCTAGCTTCGATATAATATCTAAGAATATCACTCATCTTTGTATACACAAGATCGTCCATTCCATTTTCAATACTTCCAGATTTCTCTAAAAGGTCAAGCTCCTTTAGAGCTGTAAAGAATGGTTTACTCAATGCTCTGAGGCGAGCCAACCTATGAAGATACTTTATAACTGCCAGTACCGCAACAACAAGAATAATCAATATGAGAAGACTACCTGTGAGATACCACACAAAATAATCTTTCTCAAGGCTCCAGACATCACCAATATCTTTTAATTCTGGTTTAGTGTCATTACCAAGAAGCGTGCTTACAACAATGTCTATAGGCTTTGTCGTAATACTATGCTCAAGTTTTGCCGCAGGACTTTTAAATTTTACAGTGAACTCTGGTAGTGCATACTTACCAGCTAGTTGTGAGGACAGTTTTATTTCAACTACTTTTTCTACCTCATTCTTTTTCACGCCAAGTAATTCTTTAGAATCTACCTCATCAATAATATCAAGTTCACCAAATTTTTTCGAAAACTCAGGAAAAGTTATCGTCCACCCTTCCGGCGCCGAAGCAGTCAATTTAACTCCGATATCTTGAGCTAGTAGTAGTGTTGTCTTATCAACATCTACAGTGAGACTGACATCCTTCTCACTATACTCCACCCTCTTACCAGTATCTGGCTTTTTGGGTTTTTCATTTCCACACCCACTCACTATAATTGCAAGTAAAGCGAAGAGAACAAGACCAAGTGAGCTTCTAATAAGACTTAGTCTGTTAATTTTATTTAAGACAATAATCATACCATTCCTCTATAACAGAATAGAATACAGGATAAAATTTACCTCAAAAAGAGTGCCGCTAGCCGATAGCCTTACGCCTTTCACGAATTTTAAAGAACTTTACCAGTTGAGGGATATAGTCACTCCCTGCCTTAACACTTACATGATCTATCCCCATAGACTTGAGTGATTTGTTGAGTGCATCACCTTCAGCAGCAGCAAGCCGACCAAACTCTTTTCTTAGACTAGCACTAGATGTATCCAGCATAAAGACCTCTCCAGACTCAGCATCTACCATTCTTACAAGTCCACACGAAGGGAGTTCTATCTCCTGTTCATCTTTTACCGATATCGCAACCACATCATGTTTTCTTTCAATTACTTTGAGTGCCTTTTCATACCCAGAATCAATAAAGTCTGAAATAAGAAATATCAGACTCTTCTTCTTACATACCTTAGCCAAGTATCCAAGTGCCATTTCTATATCAGTACCAGTATTCTCTGGCTCTAGGCTGAGAATATCGCTCACCAACCTGAGTACATGTGGTGTACCTTTTTTGGGTGGAATATACTTTTCTATTTTATCACTAAACGCTAGCAAACCAACTTTATCATTATTCTTGATAGCAGAGAATGCTAGGAGACTTGTGATCTGCGCAGCCACATCATTCTTGCTAATCTCAGCACTCCCATACTCACCTGAAGCAGAAGTGTCCACGAGGAACATCACACTCATATCCCTCTCTTCACGAAATCTTTTTATATATGGCTCACCCATACGAGCAGTAACGTTCCAATCGATAGAACGTATCTCATCACCTGGTTCATAGCGTCGGACCTCTTCAAACTCCATACCCGAGCCTTTGAAGACACTCTTATACTCTCCAGCAAGAACATCATTCACAACCCTCGAACTACGGAACTGAATCAGTCTAACCTTCTTGATCAGTTCTTTGTCAATCATTTTGACCTCACATATCCAGATATAGATCAATTAAAAATTAAATAGTAAAAGCTGCCTAAGGAACCTTAACCGCATTTACAATCTGCTCGACTATCTGCTCACTATTTACTTCATCAGCTTCCGCTTCATAAGTCACAACTACCCTATGACGTAAAACATCCATAGCAACATTCTTGACGTCCTGTGGCGTCACATACCCTCTACCTGCGAGCATTGCATTGGCTCTAGCAGCCATAGCAAGGAATATTGTAGCTCTAGGACTACCACCATACTGCAAGTAATCAGCTATATCGAGACCATACTTTTCAGGACTACGAGTTGCTTGAATAATATTCACAATATAATCTTCAACCTTTTCATCAATATATATCTGGTCAACAATAGATCTGAGACGAATAATATCTTCAGGAGTAATCACAGCCTCAGCCTCAATTTTCTTAGCTGTAGTTGCCATGCGTTTTAGAATAATTTTTTCGTCAGACATACTTGGATAAGTAACGATAAGTTTGAACATAAACCTATCCACCTGAGCTTCAGGCAGTGGATAAGTCCCTTCTTGATCGATAGGATTTTGAGTCGCTAGTACGAGAAAAGGGTCGCTCATTGTATAAGTACTGTCTCCGAGAGTTACTTGTTTCTCCTGCATCGCCTCAAGCAACGCACTCTGTACCTTGGCAGGTGCTCTGTTTATCTCATCCGCTAGTACAATATTTGCAAAAATCGGTCCTTTTTTGGTCGTAAACTCACCAGACTTTGGATTATAAATAAGTGTACCCAAAACATCAGCAGGTAGTAGATCAGGGGTGAACTGAATTCTACTAAATGTTGCCTGCATTGTCTGAGCAAGGGTTGTAACCGCCAAAGTCTTTGCCAGCCCTGGGACACCCTCAATCAAGACATGGTTATTACAGAGCATCGCCATTAATAGCCTCTCTACCAAGTAATCCTGTCCAACAAGGGTTTTGGCTATTTCTGACTTAATCTTATAAAGAATCGCCTCCTCCTCTTTGACAGTATTGGTAATCTCCCTAATATCACTCACCATATGTAACATCCTCCAGTTATAAATTTTAAAAATTTAATATACACGCAACCAAAACATCTTTCGCAAAACATCAATAATACACAAGATTATAAGTCGTATTTTAGAATTTTATTTCTAACTTACAACACTGTATGTCCACAAAAGTGATAGTTCCTGCTACCTTATGATAGTTTTTTATAATTTTTATTTAAATAAATTCGCATTATATATATTTAAGATTCATTGCAAATAAATCAATACAGCATATAATTATTTAATAGTATATTATTCTGTTTAAATCATTATAGTAACATAAGACAGTTAATCGCTTAATATTAAATATAATTTAGACTTTTTTGAAGATTGTAAGTAATATATTTCGGAGACCAGACGTGGAATTAAAGAAGATCTTATTAGTCGATGATGAAGAGAGCTTGAGGCAGCTAGTTGGTAATGCTTTAAGCCACAAGGGTTTTGAAGTCATGACCGCTGTAGATGGTCAAGACGGAGTAAAAAAAGCCCTTGAATATAAGCCAAATATAATATTAGTAGATGTAATGATGCCTAATATGAACGGTTACAATATGGTTCACGCACTACGTGAGGCTGGAAATACGAGCTACATCATCTTTCTTACAGCTAAGGCAGCAAGTACGGACTTACTCAAGGGATTTACTCTTGAAGGTGATGACTTTATAGCTAAACCATTCCAAATGCCAGAACTTTTAGCACGCATAAAAGCTGGTTTCCGTTTAAAACAGACCCAATTTGATCTGGAAAGAACAAACATTGAGCTACATAAAGCCCTAAAAGAGCGTGACACACTTATTAATATGATTGCAACAAATTTACGTGATCCCATTAATGAGATCGATTCATACCTCAAAATGCTTACTGATAAATCACTCCCACCAGCAACGATTAGAGACCTATGTAATGCTAGAACTGAAAAAATAAAGCGTCTTATTGATAATATTTGTGAAATGGGTGATATCGAAAATCATCAAGTCAATACACATTTATCACGTACTGATATTTCTGAGGTTGCACAGGAGATGGTACTGCATTTTGTTAATATTTATAGGTCAAAACAAATTGACATAAACTATAACATATTCTCAAAAATCTTTATAAAAACAGATAAAACACTTATCTCGGAAGTATTTAGAGCTATCTTATATGGAGCTTTTCAAGTATCTAAGACCGACTCACCTGCTCAGATAAATCTAATTAGTACAGACACAAGTGTTCGTTTTGAAGTTTCTATCAAGGCAGGTGTCACCTCAGATATTCTTCCTGACCTATTTGATAGCATACTTGATTTTTCAAGTACTAATTTTAAATGGAATGAAGTTGTAGATATTAGTACATTCTTCGGACTCAGAGTTTCACACAAATTGATTTCAATGCTAGGTGGTGCTTTAATACTTGAGATGAATGTACACGATGAAGATATCAAAATGGGCTTTATTATAAGATATTCACATGAGAATGACGTAATTTCTAGCCAAGCAACTCGGAGCTTTACAACTCCAAATTAGTATAATACTTTTAATGACAAGCCGAGGTTAAGACTCTCAAATAATGAAGAATATCAAAGATATTTTAAAATCAACCTTCGGATACGATTCATTCAGATCTGAACAAGAACACATAATTTCCTCAATTATTAACGGTAATGATTCACTAGTTGTAATGCCTACAGGTGGTGGAAAATCTATGTGCTTCCAACTACCTGCAATTGCTATGAAGGGAACTGCGCTGGTAGTCAGTCCATTGATAGCACTTATGGAAGACCAGGTGGCAGCACTCCATGAGAACGGTGTCTCAGCAGCTTATCTAAACTCTACACTCAGTTATGATGAACGTTTATATATCGAGGATTCGTATATAGACGGTTCACTTGATATTTTATATATGGCGCCTGAGAGACTGACTCAACCAGAGTCTATAGAGTTCTTGAAGTGTGGAAAGATAAACCTTCTAGCAATTGACGAAGCACACTGTGTTAGCCAATGGGGACACGACTTCAGACCAGAGTACCGACAACTAAATATTGTAAAGAAGGCCTTCCCAAATATCCCTACAGTAGCCCTTACAGCGACAGCTGATCCTACCACCCAACAAGACATCATTTTACAGTTGGGTCTAGTAAATCCAGACATCTTTGTCTGCGGTTTTGACCGTCCTAATATTACTTACAATATCCAAGAACGGGACAATCCAAAGAAACAGTTATTAGATTTTCTCAATGAGCATAATGATGAGAGTGGCATAATATACTGCTCTACTAGGAAAGAGGTCGAAGATTATACCGACTTTGTAAATGAGAAAGGCTTTTATGCTAGTGCATACCATGCAGGTTTACCGGTGAAAAAAAGATCGGAAGCACTTGAAATGTTTCAGAGATCTGACGGGATGATAATAGTGGCAACAATTGCTTTCGGAATGGGAATTGACAAACCGGACGTCAGGTTTGTAGCCCATGTCAACCTCCCAAAAAGCATGGAAGCATACTATCAGGAGACTGGTAGAGCTGGACGTGATGGCGAACCAGCTACCGCTTGGATGATCTACGGGATGAAGGATATTATCCTACAGAAGAGCTTTATTACCCAAGGAGAAGGTAGCGAAGAGTTCAAACGTGTCTCGATAGAAAAACTCAACTCGTTACTAGCCTTTTGTGAAACAGCCGAGTGTAGGCGTATAGTACTACTCAAATACTTCGGCGAAATCCTGCATGAAGGTTGTAATAACTGTGACAACTGCCTAACCCCACCAGAGACCTTTGACGCAACAGTACTTGCGCAAAAAGCACTGTCAAATGCCTATAGAACTGGGGAGCGCTTCGGTGTGACCTACCTAGCTGATGTTTTGCTAGGGAAGGTAAATGAACGAATAGAGCAGTTCAGACACGACCAAGTGAGTACATTTGGTATTGGCAAAGAACTTAGTTCTAGCGAGTGGAAGAATCTCTATAGGCAGCTCGCTGTAGCTGGATTTTGTGAAATAGATATTGAGCAATATAACTC
This sequence comes from Planctomycetota bacterium, assembly GCA_965140405.1. Lineage (GTDB taxonomy): Bacteria > Planctomycetota > SZUA-567 > SZUA-567 > SZUA-567. The sequence goes on along the minus strand of OZ223208.1, from coordinate 1,970,033 downwards.
AGTAAAGCTGAATCAAAAATCGTACCAAATACTCAAGAAAGAAGTTGAGTTTTGGGCGAGAAAGATGCCTAAGAGGAAAGCGAAGGCAGAGAAATCCCAGTACAATATAAACAGTAAGGCTGGGGCAAAAAACAAGGCGGATAGCATCACCAAGAACCTGAGCGACGGTGATAAAGAGCTACTCAAGGCTCTAACTGATCTCAATACTGAACTAGCCGAAAAGCATAAAGTACCAAAGTATGTTGTCTTTAATAGAGCAACCCTAGCTGAAATGGCTGCGGAAAAACCTACTACCGATGAGGAGTTTTTAAATATCAATGGTGTTGGCAATGTAAAACTCCGAACCTACGGTAAAGACTTTATGGACATGATAAAATCATACAAATAACAATTAACATAGAAATGAATTCAGAAAAAACATTATAACTGCATGAGATATCCCAAAACAAGTCAAAACGAAGACATTATCTCCAATAATAATGATATCAATATCATCTATATTGCCAACCCACACCTCTTTCATTATAAATTTCTAAGATAATGAGCGACTATAGGAAGAACTTGGGAATTAATCTTTTTTTTAGAGGAGTAATATCTCAAAAGAACTATGGAAGTACGAGAAGACAATGAATCAAAAGAAATGATATGGAAAGTGGGGGACGAAATGCATTACCCAAAAGGTATGACAGATCCAAATTACGCAGTCTTACGATTCAGAATTATCCAAAGCAGGTATTATAGTAACTTCAAACTGGACTTCACCCAGTAGCCTCATTAGTAGCAAGCCAATCACGAGCCTCTTCCACAATCTTCTTATCACTACCACTACTAAGAATCCTAGAGAACTCATTTTTTGCCCCCTCACTATCGCCAAGATTAGCAAGTGTAAATGCCAGATTTCTTCTTACGGCATCATTGTGTTCATCGTGCTCTAAAGCTTGAATAAAGTACTCTACAGCAACTTCGAGTCTACCTTCATTTCTTTCAATACAGCCAATATTATTAGCTGCACTAGAATCTGACGGGTTGATTTCAAGCGCCCGCTTGAATGATTTAGCAGCCTTATCACACTCTCCAAGTCTATTATATATCACACCCAGATTATTATGAGCCAAAGACATTTCAGGGGCAAGCTCTATCACCTCAAGGAATATATCTTGCGCAAGGTCATATGCCCCTTTACGACTCAATGCAATACCTAGATTTACATGTATCTCAGCATCATGCGGCTCAGCAGTTATCGCATCCCTAAAGCAATTTATGGCTTCTTTGAGTTTATCAACACTCATAAGCAGATAACCAAAATTATTCAAAATCTGCGCATCATTAGGACGTTGTTCAATAAGAGTATTAAAAACAATAATTGCCTCATCTATCTTATTATTATAAAAACACGCACACGCATAAGCATTGGCAATATCAAAGTTATCAGGATCTTCATTCCACGCAGAAAAGAGCAACTCTCCCGCCTTCTCGGGTTGGTTACTCTCAAAAAACTTTTCAGCTCTAGCTAGAACATCTTTGGTGTCCATACTCTGTCCTTATTTAGACCAGCACTCAGACAATATTCTTAATTATCTGGGAAACGGAGTGGTCCAGTAGGAGACAACGGCATACTCTGCTGGTTACTACCAGTAACCTTGATCTCTTTTGTCAGGGTGTTATACCAAATCCTATCAGCCTTCTGCAAATACCTCATCCTATTACCATTACCAAGCTCTTGAAACAAGACCTCTGCGGGTCTATTTTTTCCGGTAAGGAGTATCACATTATGCTTTGCATCATAGTGTGCTTCCTCACTCCTAGTAAATACAGTACGTCCAGGAAGATTTGTCGGATCACGCCCTTCAAATGCTGAAGGATAACTTTCAAATCTCACATTACCATAGGTCTCAATATTTTCAACCTTTATAGGTTCACCAGTGTCTTTAGTACCATCTAGCCCTTCAGGAGCTTTGTTCAAGTATACAGTAAGTAGGTCACATCTACCTCTAAGGGTATCCTGCACCATTCTAACATCTTTTTCAAATCTTATCTTATTGAGTAACTGATTATATAAAATCTTTCCATTGTAGAACAATCTATACGTCCCACCACTAGCATCAACCAGCATTGGATCAACTCCAGCGTTCTCGACCGCACCACTTCCAACAATTTTGACTTCACCTGGACCACTTGCAGTTACAATTCCAGCACTCTCTTTGATCATAATTCTGGGAGCAAAAAGGCTGAATCCATTATTGTCATTTACCTCAGCAGGAACGTCTTCAGTACCAGCAAGAAGCATCAAGTCACCCTTATCGCCTATATCCACCTGCCCTTTATTACCAAATGCCACTCTCATACCTTGACGAACAATAACATTTCCCTCAATAGTAACACGCTTTAGACGTTTTGGGAGAGTTGCAGTCGGCACACCAGCCTCTTCAGCATTTTCAGCTATTGCTAAATCACCACCATCTTGAGTTGAGACCAACTCGGCCTTCATCTTATCACCAGTAACCTTCATATTACCACGTCTTAGTATTACATTATCACTAAATATCGCTTGACTAGTCTTACCTTTGGTACTGTAATAAGCATCACCAGAATAAATAACCATAGCCTTCTCGTTGGTCTCTCTGTCAAGCATACTCAGCTCGCCGCCACCACTGGAATAGATCCAACTACCATCATCTGCAGCTTTTATCCAAGGTCCCTGAAAAGCTGCACCGCTCTCTTCCCAAATCTTAGCATGCCTTGTCTTGGTACCTACAAGTATGACCTGCCCCTTACCGTTCTTCTTTATCTGCCTATCGACTTTGTCGGCTTCACAGTGCTGTGTTCCCCAGTGCATATTCGCATTACCTACAGCAGTAAGCCTCGTAATCTCTTTATTGCCACCATCCTTGCTGTTAGAACCAGCAATATTAGAAAGGGTTATAAGTAACCTATCACTACTAAGCACCTGATCATTATTACTTGCTGTTACCTCACCATAGAGATCAACTCTATCATCCATCTCATCGTAGAGCATCTTCTTTGAAAATCTTATAATAGTCGAAAGTCCTTCAACTGTCTCGTTTGGTGCGATATTAGTAGTACCAATAGATCCCGACCCTGGCCCTGTTGCATTAATATATACCGTTCTTTCACCGGTAGATAGAATCTTATATCTATTTATTGATATTTTTTTAGCTTGGAAGAAACCACCATTTGAAATTTCTATCTCAGGAAGTGGCGTTCCAGAAAGCACAAAATTATCAAGAAGCAACCTGCCCTTTTTATCCGGACTACTCCTATCCTGCAAGTTTGGAGTAATTTCAAGTTTCTCACAAGTAGCATTTTTGGATTGATACAAGAGCTTGACATTACCTAAAGCAGTTGCTTTTTTAACGCTGGAAGCTTTACTATCACCCATAGCATCACTTACAAAATCAATAAGTAATCTATCAGTATCTAGCTCCATTCCTGAGCTAACCAGTCTTACTTCTCCTGTAAACTGTGCAACACTTTTAATCTGGTCAAAGAGTAAATTCTCATTAAAATATACAACTGTCTCTGTAGCGTCTTGCCCTTCAGCATCGCTATCATAATCATCAAGAGCCGCCTTCAACCTCGCTACACCATCAGTGCCTGTAGCGTAAAATCTCTCTTCCTTCACATAAAAGCTAATAGTATTGTCTTGAATAATCACATCATCCATCTGAGCAAGTGGCAACATGCCTTCTCTCTCGTCAGTAAGTAGCATCTCACCGGTACTCTCAATATACCTAGCATACTCTGCACTAGCCTTCCAGCTACCAATCTTACTTTCAAGATTTCTAGGGTCTCCACTACCTGTAATATCTACAACTCTATCATCGGTACACCAAGCAACCATTTCCTCAAACTTTCTTCTTCCCTCATTTTTAGAGAGCACCACTTTGAGAAAGTCTGATTTAATCAGCATATTCGCTCTTACTACCCGTACATCATCAGAGAAATACATCTCAGTATTATCAAAATCATAACGACCAGTTCCTGCGCAGTTTACTTTAACTCTATTGTTTTTGTCAATTCTTCCTGAAGAGTTCTTCTGATTTACAACAAGCTCAACATCACTGGTTATTTCAAGTACTCCGCGAAGCTCTTGATTTTCATCATCTAAAGAAAACTCGATTTGCTCCTCTGGATTTACTTCATAGACCATACCTTTTCCACTGAGCATAATAGTATTGTCAGCTCGCTTCATAGAGACCAGGCCATATCCGTTCAAGATACCAGTATTATGGTTCCACTTTGCCTTGTCGCAATTTACAACCGAGTCTATTTCCTGCTCACCTCCAACAACTTTGGTCTTTGCATATCTAGTAACGACGACATTACCGTCAAGTATCACAATCTGCTGGAGTTCTTTTGTCTCTTTATTCTGAGCTTGCATAAAGACACCACTATCACTGGTAATTTTTACTTTTAGTGGAGGCTTTTTATCACCTGTAACTGTATAGTCAGTATCATAGAGTTCGATCACCACCCCGTTTTTTAAATCCACCCGTGGGTCTCGTCTATCTAACTTACTGGCATTTGCTTCACCAGTAATCAGTTCACCAGTAAATTGATTGTCACTATTGTATAACTGAAACCTAACATCTGTATATATATTCTCCATAGTTGCCATTGCACTACCAGAAAGTAGAGCAGCAAATACAAACTCAAGAATCAGGTATTTTAAAGCATTCTTCATTTATATTGTTCCATCAGTTTATCTAGTCTCTTCTGAGCATTTAGTAGCAAGGTAATAACTTCACGTACAGCTCCACATCCGCCACTTCTGGAGGTGACACCATCAGCAACGTCCAAAACTTCACCAACTGCATCAGCTACAGCGATACCGAGACCTGCTCTTACCATACATGGTATGTCAGGCCAATCATCGCCGATATATAATACTTCATCGGCACTTACCCCAAGTTCACACAGAAGACTATCAAAGAAGGGAGGCTTATCCTTCGCATTCATAAGACAGGCATCAATATCAAGCTCTAACGCTCTCTTTGCAACCATTGCCGAACTTCTTCCAGTCAAAAGAGCAAATTTTCCGCCTGAATTCATCCAGTAGCGAATCCCGGCACCATCTTGAGCATTAAATTTCATAATTTGCTCACCTCCTGTAGTATAGTTTATACTTCCATCAGTGAGTACGCCATCAACATCTGTAATTATTGCCTTAATATTTTTTAGCTTTTCAATAAAGATATTTTCTAATGATTTCATTAAAACTCCATAAATCATGTTAATTATTAGTGTTAAGTAGATTTTAAAATATAAATTGGACAATAAATCCAGCTATTCAATCACACACTATATAATGATAATAATATTTACACGTAGGTCAATAGATAGTGTAACGCTATAGCATATTAGTAGACATTTATTTAAAAAAAATTTACCCATAGTCTCATATGGGCAAACTTTCAAAGGACATCATACTATTTTAGCCAAAAGCATTAGAGAGAGAATAACCCAGAGTGCCTCATAATATACTTATAACCAAGATAAACAGCTTCTTCAGGGTCATGTGCATCACCAGAGATATCTAGAGTAATCCAACCCTTATACCCAGAAGACGCCAATTGCTTACTTACAACATCAAAGTTTACAGCACCTCTTCCGAATTGAGGGGTACTTCCTGGTTCATCACTAGTTGACTTCTGCCTCCTCTTACTAGCTGAGACATCATGAAAGCGGATTAGCTTAATTCTCTCAAGGAGTGATTTTATCAATTTTTGAGGAGTACTTTTTGCAAGCACAGCTTCAGCAGTATCTAAAGCAAGGTGGACCAGGTCAGGATTTGTTGAAACCATGAGTCTTTTTATATCCGCATCTGAAGATATCAACCTTCCTGCTCTAGGAAGATAGCATAATTCAATATTATGCTCATGACACCTCTCACCAATCTCTTCAAGTATCGACCCAGCAGTATTCCATTCCTCATCACTCAGCTTTTCCTCATGTAAGAACTCATGACAAACAGTGAGAATTCTCGCACCAGCAGAAGAAGCAAATCGCGCTGCACTTGAAGCTTTTTCTACTTGAATATCAGCATTATCCCCATCAAGAAGGTCTATTTTTTGAATAAGATTTGTTATAGACAAATTTTGAGTCTTTAGTATTTCTTGAAAAACATGGAGTCGATCTTCAAAAGCAGTAACAATCTCAGATGGACACTCAATTCCATCGAATTGATAAGAAGATATTGTTGAAATAGCATCAACGAACCCATCCACACCCCACGGACCACTATAACACGCTAGTTTTATATCAAACAATATACAACCCTTAAGATAAAAATCTGAGTAATTTATACCAAACAGACAGCAATGATAAATACAATATAGAATTAATAATGATACATATTACAATACCCTTTGTCAATACGTTAATACCAAATTAGGACTAAGATTATACATCATCTGCAACAAAAGATTTATAAGACATCATAAATCAAAATACTGTACAAAAATCATAAATAATCGTAAAATTGACTTGATAACTGAATTAATTATCAGTATTATATAACTAATACTGAACAAAAAAGGAGTAATATGGAAAATCTAACCAGTAAACAACAGAACATTTACGATTACCTTAAAGAGTGCCTTGATAATGAAGGATACACTCCAACAATGCGTGAAATAGCAGATTACTTCGATTATAAATCGACCAATACTGTCAATGACCACCTTCAGGCTCTAGTAAAAAAAGGGTATGTTACAAAGAAGCCTGGTGCAGCGCGAGGTATAATTGTAAACGATCTAACTCCAAAAAAGGAGATTATCAATCAAGGCGTACCTATTGTCGGAAGAGTCGCAGCTGGTAGCCCTATTTCAGCTGTTGAGAACCTTGATGGTTACCTAGACCTCTCAGAGTTCTATGATGAAAGACACTTTGCACTTCATGTAAGAGGTGACAGCATGATAGATGCTGGTATCTGGGATGGTGATTTTGTCATAGTAAGAGAGCAGCCGATGCTAGGTAATGGAGAGATTGGGGTAGCAATTGTTGCTGGTGAAGCCACCGTAAAACGTATAAATGTTCAGAACTCTGAAGCGATACTTTATCCAGAAAATGAATTATATAGCCCTATACGTGTTGACTTGACAGAAGTAGACTTTAGAATAGCAGGTAAGGTAGTAGGCCTTCACCGAGTAATTAGGTAATGATTAATTTTGAAGCATAATTTAAGATATATTAGGAGCAATACCCATGGCAAAAAGCAAGAGCAAAAAAGCATTAGACATTCCAGAAGATGGCAACGGTAGAGCGAAAGCACTATCAAGAACTCTAGGCGAAATTGATAAACGATTTGGTTCAGAAGCGATCCGTAAGCTTGGTGATAACGTCGTAAAGATGATACCGTCAATAAGTACTGGTAGTTTATCACTAGATGCAGCAATTGGTGTTGGTGGCATTCCAATGGGACGAATTGTTGAGTTCTATGGTCCAGAGAGTTCTGGTAAGACGACCCTCGCTCTGCATGTTATTGCCAGCTCTCAAAAGGCTGGTGGAGTTGCGGCATTTATTGATGCGGAGCATGCGCTTGACCCAGCATACGCCAGAAGACTCGGTGTAAACCTTGACGATCTACTTGTCAGCCAACCAGATAGTGGTGAACAAGCTCTTGAGATCACTGAACTTCTTACCCGCTCAGGTGCAGTCGACCTCATTGTAATCGACTCAGTAGCAGCCCTTACCCCACAGGCAGAACTTGATGGCGAAATGGGAGACTCACACGTAGGGCTTCAAGCAAGACTTATGAGCCAGGGATTGCGTAAGCTTACAGGCATTGTTAAGAAGACCAATACAACAGTAATTTTTATCAATCAGATTCGTATGAAAATAGGTGTGATGTTTGGATCACCAGAAACTACAACCGGTGGTAATGCTCTAAAGTTCTATGCATCGCTAAGGTTAGATATTCGCCGAACAGGCACGATAAAGGATGTGAAAAATGATGACAATCCAATTGGCAACAACGTCAAAGTAAAGGTTGTAAAGAACAAAGTAGCCTCACCATTCAAGGTAGCACACTTCGATATCATGTTCAATCAAGGTATTAATTACTATGGAGAACTTATTGACCTAGGTGTTACTTATGATATTGTTAATAAGAGTGGCTCATGGTTTAGCTACGGAAAGACCAGGCTGGGCCAAGGTAGAGATAACGCCTGTCAATTCCTAGCAGAGAATCCTGATATACAAAAGGAAGTTGAGGATAAGCTTCACATAGTTCTCTTCCCAACCCTGCACGAAGAAGATGAACCAGTTCCTATCGCCGGTGAAGAGGTTGCTCCACTTGTTGAAGAAGCGTTAGAAGATTAAATTATATGTTTCATTTTTTACTTTATGCAGGAAGAACTGGAACTCTTCCTGCATAAAGTGACTATTTGAACTAAAATCTCCAAATATCATTTACATGTACTTTATGCAGCTTTTGCATTCATCTTCTCTTTAAGATCTTTTGGATCCACCCAATTACCGTCAACCTGAATTAGTGGCAAACGCATATTTTGAAAAGATAACTGAACCATTGCATCAACATCGGCTTTCTCACCTGATACCAATTCGCTCACATCATTATAATTATAGCCAATTGAACTATAATATTTTTTTATGCTCTCACATTCAGGACAGGTATCACTTCCCCATATATTAATTTCAGAGTCTTTATTCTCACCCATCAAGTACTCTTCAACAGCATCCCAAGCAAGTAAGTCATAGCTAATAAATCTTATTCCATACATATTTCACTCCTTGTGGTTTTAGAAGATAAATCTTAGTGTTACTAATATCTATATCGACTAAATCACATTTTATTAGAAGTATTTTCAACTTTCTCTGAATATTTTTATTATTTGTCATTTCAACACCCTAGCAAAACTACACAAAGGTATAAAAAACCATATAAATCTAGCATTTACAGTAAATATCAAATAAATCAACTTTTTTTGTAATTGACATTGGGAGCAAATATTGCAGAATATAACTCTTTATTATAAGGAGAGAATATGGCAGAGAAAAAGATTTCACGCCGTCAAGAAAGAGTCAACGTACGTATCGTCCAAGAAGTCAGCGCAATTCTGCGTGAGATCAAGGATGAACGTATAGGTTTTATTACAGTAACCCGTAGTGAAGTTTCACCAGATTTGCGAAATGCAAATGTATATATTAGTGTATTTGGTGATGATAATACTAAGATGGAGACAATGCGTGCGATTGGAGCAAAGACTTCATATGTCAGAAAGTGCTTAGGTAAGGTAATGAATACCAAGGTCACCCCTGAAGTAAACTTCAAGATTGAAAAAGGTATAAAGACCTCAGCAGAGATTTCGGATCTTATCAAAAAAGCTCGTTCATCTGATGTAAATCCAGACACACCCGTAACAGATGAGACTGAATAACCACCTGCATTTATCTTTAAACTGAGACATAAATAATGAATAGATATACAGTAACTACACTTAAAATTATCTGTGGCTTACTCATTATTTGGGGTGGCTTCAAGCTACAATTATATTTGTGGCCCACAGAACAGAGTAGCGACCTAGAAAGTACAGAATTACCTGACACTGACTAACATGCATAGATTACCTCATTACAACCCAGTTGCACTTATACTCTTATGCTTACTAAGCATAACCAATTTAGCACATGCTTTGACACCAGTAGAGGTCGCGGAGGTTGCTAAGCCAGCTACGGTGGGAGTATATGCAACTGTGCAAGATGACAAGTACTACGGTACTGGAGTTATCATAAGTGAGGATGGAGTAATCATAACATCTACAACTGTCGTTCCTCCAGAGGCAAATAGCATCACAATTTACTTTGAAGACCACACTAGCCTCAGTGCCGAGATAATTGAATTTTCAATTGAATCACAAAGTGTACTACTAAAAGTAAAAAAGCAATTACCTACAAAATTTCCTTATCTAAAATTTCAAAAATCACTTCCTGTACTTGGAGAAGAAGCTTATACCCTAGGTAATGCAAGTAATATGATAAAATTAGGTGATGGAGTTTCATTTAGTGCAGGAGTAATAAGTGGCATTTACAACATTGCTCACAATATAAGTACAGGAAAAACAACTAATGACCTCCCTGTAATAGAAACAGATGCATCTGTAAATGATGGTCAAGATGGAGGTGGATTGATTAATTCAGCTGGCGAAATAATTGGTATCATTTCTAAGGAATTCTCAACACTCAGATGGCAAGGAACAGCAATACCAGCAAGTGCAATATTAAATAGTTTTCAGTACTTCAAGGACAAGAACAACCACTTTACAGTAAACACTGAAACCTCAAAAGACCAAGTAGTGAAATTTCAAGCTGCATCAGAAACCATAAAATCTTCATTAGTCGCAATAAAAGTTGAACGCCTATACGCAACTGAAGATTTATCACTTCCAGAGTGGAAGGAGTACAAATCATCAATTATAAATTGGGATGCCCTTAACAGTGACGAGCAACGCAGAATGATTATAGACTATTTCTCAGCAGAGAATCTAGTATCAGCGAATCAGATGCTTAGGCGTCCTGATAAAGAGGTAACCGGACTGATGATATCCTCTGATGGATATATTATTACAAGTGCTTTCAATGTTGAATCTTCAGATACAGTTTACATAGATTCAAATACTGGCTCACTCAGAGAAAGAGTGTATAAAGGTAGCATAGAGGCACTGACAGATCATACAACAAGTGGCTTACAAAAGTCCAACAACCGAGTAATGGGAGTAAATATACGACTAAGTGATGGCAGAGTAACCACCGCAGAAATTGTTGGGTTCAATCTACCCTTAGGACTAGCCCTGCTAAAAGCTGATATTGCTGACCAAGCCACTTTTTTTAACCTTGAGGATGGCATTTCCACACCAAAACTTGGTGAAGATATTGCGATACTAGGAGTTAGCGGTAATTCATATACCATAAATACGGGGATAGTTAGTGCCCCGGCTAGGAACAATGGAAACTACTTCCAAGTTGATGCTTTACTTAACTACGGCAACTCAGGTGGGCCAATAATAGATAGTAACGGCAAAATACTTGGCTTGGCAGCCCGCCCATTGACCCCATCACCAATATCAGGGATTTTACTACCCTTCTCAAAAACGACAGAGAATATGGGAAGTAACTCTCCAACGTTAAAAGACTTCACAAGTACACCAAATAGCGGTATTTCAATGGGTATCAACGCAGATAAAATCAACGCAACCCTTCCAAGTCTAATTGCTGGAGAAGGAATAACAGAAAGTCCGTTTATTACTCTTGGACTTTATCCAGCCGAGTCAGATCCTTACCTGACAGATGTTGTGGTCGGACGAATCAAGGAAAATTCCCCTGCCTCACGTGCTGACTTCAAAGTTGGAGATATTATAAGGAGTATGGATGGTATTGGTATACGATCTTGGAGTGAGATAAATAATTATATAGCTCAAAAGCATCTCGGGGATGTTGTAATCTTTACAATACGTCGCCCTTTAGAGAAGCCGTACATTTTACTGAACGGGAAAAAAGTCACCGATGAAAAGGATCTAGTTGAATTTATCAAAAGCAACAAAGATGGTGAGAAAGTCTCAGGAATAGTATCAAGCCCTGGGATAGAGCAAAAGCTATATGTTACCTTAAAGAAATAGATATTATTAATCAATTATTAAGAATGAGAGCATATGAACAAGATAAAATACCCGCTACTATTTGAGCCTCTGCTACAAGAGAATGTCTGGGGTGGAGAATACCTCAAGACACGTTCTTCAAACGTTCCAACTGGCGTTGTTGGTGAAAGCTGGGAGATATCTGACTATAGAAGTGAGGTTACCTGTATTAAAAATGGCGAATACAGAGGCAAAGTGCTGCATGATGTTTTAGACGGTATCTACTCTGGTAATGATATTCCTGAAAGATATCCATTGCTTCTGAAGATTCTTGCCCCAGAGAGCGAGCTATCTGTCCAAGTCCACCCTAATGATGATTACACAGCCAGCCACTCACTTAATGACAGCGGTAAAGCTGAAGCGTGGTATATTCTTGATGCTCCAAGAGATAGTTTTATCTATCTAGGACTTCCTGAAAAGCTTGATAAAAAAACTATTAAGCATGCCATTGAAGATGGTACTTTGACAAAGTATCTCAATAAGGTTTATGTAAAAAATGGCGACGTTGTCAATATTCCACACGGTACCATTCACTCATTGTGCCCAAATATCAAGGTTTTTGAAATCCAGCAAAGCTCTAATATTACTTACAGACTATTCGACTGGGGACGCGTTGACAAAGACGGCAACAGTAGGCAGTTACATATTGAAGAAGCTCTCGATGTTATTAATTTTGACTATCTACCTCGTAGCCATCTGGTTACCCCTGTAACCCTTACCGAATCACCATACTTACGCGAAAAGTATATTGAATCAACAAACTTCACGATGGAGAAATTTTCAAATCTAACCTCTCCAATAACACTTGAAAATAGTAATGAAAAAGTATATATTATCACCTCTATAAACTCGACTCTAGAGGTAAATACAGACTGGGGAAGTGTTACCCTCGGTAAGTATGACTCATGTATGATACCAGCATTTTCAGGAAATTTCACTATTTCTGGCAGTATGAATTCCGACTTTTTATTATTTTGTTAATGTTAAGTAAATATTATCAAAAAAAAACGATAAAAATTGATTTTACTTCTTGAGAAATTGTGAATAATGCACTATATTATATCATATTAGGAGAATGATATGCTCAAAGATGAAACTATAACAATTAAAAAGAAGAAAAAGATACCGAAACAGGTGATAGATGCTAGTAAATTCCTTACTTCGATAAAAGAAGGTAACTATAAGCCTAAAGCTTCTGATGAGCACAAAATAAAAGAAGCCAAGCTTATACTCGCAGTATATGGATGCCAACAGGAAGGTCTTCCTGTGACCATATCCAATATCATTATTATTCTAGGCCCAGATGCAGCTTCGACAATAAAAATTCTTACTCCTGCACTATATCCTAATTACGGAATAATCGGCCCTTAATACCACAAAAAAGCTTTTTTATACTAAAAAAATCCTACTATGCATAATAACATAGTAGGATTTTTTGTATATAGCTAGAGGAAGATTTAAAACTACTTTACTCTCTTCACTTCATTAATGATAACAGGTTCTAGTGGAACATCATCATGAAAACCTGCAGAGCCAGTCTTTACAGCAGCAATTTTATCAACAACATCCATTCCGTCCACAACCTTGGCAAATACAGCATATCCAAAGTCACGTTGACCATGATCTAGGAAAGCATTATCTTTGACATTTATAAAGAACTGAGAGGTCGCACTATTAATATCAGAGGTACGAGCCATTGATAAGGTTCCACGGCTATTTAGAAGACCGTTATCGGCTTCATTCTTGATAGGAGGTCTCTTATTCTCTTTTTCTTCCATCTCAGTGTCAAAGCCACCACACTGAACCATAAATCCAGAAATAACTCTATGAAATATGGTGTCAGAATAAAATCCATCATCAACATACTCCAAGAAATTAGCCACAGTTATTGGTGCTTTATCTGCATATAGTTCAACAGTAAAGTTACCCATACTGGTCAAAAATTCGACCTTTTGCATTTTTTGCTCTTTAACAGCTTTTTGTTTTTTCTTTGCAGCCACAGGCTCACTCCCACCCTTATCACTCTCCATTATACTACATCCAGTAATAAGAGCGAATACGGTAAATATAATAATAAAGTATTTCAAGTCATCTATCTCCTGATAGGACATAAAACAATAAGTTTAATATTATAATCATATCTATCCAAAGACCAAAAGTAAAGCCTATTTTTCGGTTAAAGTTGAGTAGAGTAAGAGATATTTAACGTTTTTTGCCCATTTTATATCTGGCTCCAGATAATCTAGTAGTACTTTCACCAATTCACTGCAAATATCGAGGAATTCTTGGTAATGAAGCTCATCAAGTGCCTTCTTAGTATAAAACGGTACAACCCTTGTGAGAGCCTTACTAAACGCAGTATTACGACAGATAAATCTATGAGGTCTCGCAACGCAGAGTATCTCTGTAATAGTTACCATTCCTGCTTGAGGAAATTTAGCTGCACTGTACTTCTCTTCAAATCCTCCCTGAGTGGTCAAAAGCTTGATTAACGAATCGACTACTTTATCTGCTGAGTTTGCTCTTCCTAAATTAGTCATACGTATAGGACACTGAGGAATAGTTAAAGCTTTTAGTTCTTTATAAATGTCAGGTGCAGGCATGCTTGAGAGGTACTCAGGATTGAGCACAATACTTGCTTTGTCATGAAAATCCAACACCCAAGAAAAGCGTTCAGTAAACTCAGAAGCATTTACAGTCTTACCATACTTACTGGTAAGCTCATTCTTATATAAATCTGCCCAATCAGCCATACAATTCTTTCTATTTACATAAATTTACTTTATCTTAGGAATATCATCCCATGACGTAGTATACCTAGGAGATAAGTACTCAGCTCGTAGCTTCCAACCTCTCTGCTCGAGCCCTTGAGAAGCGAGTTTAAGGCTTCCACGTCCCATCTCACGATTAATCTTGTCAATCGTCTTCATAAGTTTGGTCTTATTCGTAATATCTTTAGTAATCCCAAATATATCCTGCTGCTGATGAGCCCCCTCTCCTACGAGATCTAGTAGCATCACCCCAACCTTCTGGAATAAAAAGCTAGGTCTATAGACCTTCGCAAGAAGTTTTTGAGCTTCAGAAACGATATCAAAAGAAGAATTTGTTGGCACTATAAACCCTGTAGCAGACGAAGCAGAATAGTACTCTAAATCGGCATGTTTATTGGTTCTAAGAAATAGATACAGTCCGTTCGCGAGAGATTTCTGTTTTCTTAGTTTTTCACAGGCACGGGCAGCAAATGTAGCTGTAGCTTGTTCAAGCTCAGCATAATCACTGGTCACTGTACCAAATGAACGCGAGACCCGAATATTCTTACGCTTCTCTACCTGCTCCAATTCTAGGCAGACCTCACCAGAGAGCTCACGAGATGTCCTTTCAACCACAATGCCAATCTTTTTTCGAAGCATGAAAGGATCCGCATCCTTTAGATCTAACGGTGACCATATATTATAGCGATTCAGCTTCCGCTCGAGATTCCCAGAAATTCCCCAAATATCAGTTAAACTAATATTACTTAATTCTTTTGATATATCGCTATTGTTAATAAGAATTGTTGCTGGCATCTTATTCATTTTAGCTCGATGATTGGCAATCTTTGCCAAGGTCTTAGTTTCAGCAATACCTACAGAGACATTTATTCCAACCCAAGCAAAAACCGTTCTAACAAGTTTTTCAGACCACTCACTCAGTTCACTTATTTCAACTCCAGAAAGATCGATAAAAGCTTCATCTATGGAGTACTGTTCAACAACTGGACTAAACTGCCCAAGCACCTCGACAACCCGATTACTTATATCACCATAAAGCGCATAGTTTGAAGAGAAGAATGCCGTCCCTTTACTTTCTAAAAACTTCTTATGTTTGAAGAAAGGAGCAGCCATAGGCATATCAAACTCTTTTACCTCTTTAGAACGAGCAACAATACACCCGTCATTATTTGAAAGAACAACAACAGGAGTATCTTTTAGATCGGGACGAAATAACTTCTCACATGAAGCATAAAAGTTATTGCAATCAACAAGAGCAAACATGATATAGCTCCAAACTATCCCTTAGTAAGCTTGACACTATCCAAGGTCATCATTCTAGTACCCTCCTTGTCAAACATCACAACTATGTGAGTGCGACTACAGGACAAAACCCTACCAGAACCAAGCGTCTTGTGGGTCACACGTTCACCAGACTTGAAAGCATACTCCTCTTTCTTCTTCTTTCTTAATCTTGAAGGCGGCTTACTAATCTCTTCAAAACCAATATCAATGCCATCGAAATCATCCCCGAACGGATCAGCAAACTCATCACCAAAGCCATCGTCAAATCCATCATCAAAATCACCAAAAGTATCTTCCTGCTTCGTAGCATACGCACCACTACCACCTGCAAGATCGACAAGCTGCATCTCCTCAGTTGGTAGCTCACCAAGAAAAGGACTAGGTCTTGAATATTCCAACTTACCCCATATCAGCCGTTTTGATGCGTGGGTAATAAAGAGCTTCTTCTCTGCACGTGTAATACCTACATAAAATAAGCGTCTCTCTTCTTCTTCATTTTTGATAGAATCCTGAGAATTCGAGTGTGGAAGAAGTCCGTTCTCCAAACCTCCCAAAAATACGGTAGGAAACTCCAGTCCCTTTGCACTGTGAAGTGTCATAAGGGTAATATTATCCGCATTGGGATCATAACTATCCACATCAGCAACCAAAGCAACATCTTCTAAGAATTCTGGTAACGAACTATCAGGATGATCTGCTTCAAATTCAGCAGCCCTACCAACAAATGCTTCAAGATTCTCCAGTCTCTCTTCCCAAGCTGGATCTTTATCAGTAGATGCTGAGATATGCTCCATCAGTCCAGAAACACGTAGTAACTCACGTACCGAGTCACCAACAGGAGCAAGTGGCACACCCTTAAGTCTATTGCACCAATATGAGAAGTCACGTAGCTTTGCAGTAGTTCTGCCTTCGTACGCCTCAATAAAATTTGGTGAAGCTAATAGTTCGAACGCGCTTATACCCATAAGCTCTGCCTGCACGACGACCTTCTCCAAGGTCTTAGGACCAACACCTGTAGGTCTAGCAGAAAGGACTCTGCGCAAAGCAATTTCATCACGAGTATTTACTAGAAGCTTCAAGTGAGAAAGAAAATCCTTGATCTCTTTTCTTTCATAAAACCGCACACCACCAACAATCTGATACGGCATCCCTGCAGACATAAATGCTTCTTCATACATACGAGACTGCGCATTGGTACGGTAGAAAATAGCCATATTTGAAAAGCTACTACCTTCACTCTTGAGTCTCGCTGCCTGCTCTGCAACCCAATTGGCCTCTTCTCTATCACTCTCAAGAGCGATAATAGCTACCGGCTCACCTGTAGTCTCTTCAGTGTATAGGCTTTTATCAATTCTATCAGTATTGTACTTTATGAGATGATTAGCCACGCTTAGGATTTTATCACTAGAGCGATAATTCCTTTCGAGACGTACAATTCGTGCTTGAGGAAAATCCTTCTGGAAGTCCATAATATTACTATAATCAGCACCTCTCCAAGAAAAGATACTCTGGTCAGGGTCTCCTGTAACGTGGACATTATTCATCTCATTACAGAGCGATTTCATCAGTTTATACTGAACTTTATTAGTATCTTGATATTCATCAATAAGGAGGTAGCGAAAACGTCTACGATATTGCTCACGAAGCTCAGGAACAGTCTGAAGTAACTTTGCTGTAAGTAGCAGAAGATCGTCAAAATCCAGTGCATTCATATCACGAAGTCGTCTCTCATACCCCGCATACACCCGTTGAACAACGTCAGAATACCACGACCCATCACCAAAGTCAGTAGGTGAGATCATATCGCACTTCGCCCTAGATATCTCAGAACCAATAGATCTAGGTTTAAACCTCTTGTCATCAACTGAGTGGCTCTTCATGAGCTCTTTGATTACACCCTGTTGGTCGGTTGTATCAAATATAGTAAAACGTCCATCCCTACCATCTCTCAAAGCTTCAATATCAAAGCGTAAAAATTTCGCGCACAGCGAGTGAAATGTCCCAACCCACCTTGGAGTCTCGCCAGTAAGAGCCTGCACTCTCTCCTTCATTTCGCCGGCCGCTTTATTGGTAAAGGTCATTGCGAGAATTTCATTAGACCGCACACCTTGTTCAATAAGCCAAGCAATACGTCTGGTAACAACCCTTGTTTTACCAGATCCAGCCCCAGCTACGACAAGCATAGGTCCATCTTTATGAGTTACAGCCTCTCTCTGTTCGGATGTAAGCCCTTGTAAGATACCATCAGTTACCATGACTTACTTATCATCCTTACTAGTTTCTTTTACATCTTCATCTTTTTTAGTAACATCTTCATCAGCCGCTTTTGCAATCTCATCTTTCATTTCATTCACACCACTTTTGAATGCAACGAGTCCTTTACCTATACTTCTTCCGAGTTCAGGCAGACGTTTACCGAACAATACTACAGCAACTATTAAGATTATAGCAATTTCCCAAGGCCCAAGCCAACTAAACATATTATAGCTCCAGTGCAAAAATGATATCCAATAATAACCTTAAATTATACGGTGAGAGTTGAGGATTGCAAGTAAAACTAAAAAACAAATAACCTACCCCATTAAGAGATAGGCTACAAAATACATTAATAAATAATAAGATCTAAGGTTTGAGCTTTAGGTTGAATTTACTCTGACCTGACTGTTTGATAATATCTGTAGCTTCAGCAACAAACTTATAAGGGGTCGCTTTATCAGCATTTATAACAATAACGGGGTCTTTGAACTCTTTTCTCATATTCTTTATTCGTTCAGGAAGCTCTTTATAGGTAATTTTATCCTTCTGAAAGAATAGCTCTCCATCCTTCTTTATGGACAAGACCTGTACCTCGACTTTGGCTACATCTGTACTTTTTCCTTGCGGCAACTCAACAGCAATACCTCCGTCAGTCTCAAATTTAGCAGAAACGAGCACAAAAATCACAAGTAGAAACATCACATCTATAAGAGATGTGACATTGATTACTGCAGATTTCCTTGTTCTAACATTGAATCTCATAGATACTTTCTCAACGCTCACCATTGCTACCTGATGCGTAGCATAAGCCCAATAGCCAGACGTTCCATCTCAAGTACAGCTTCATCTATTCTTCTTGCAAAGTAACTATATGCAACATACGCAGGAATACCAACTATAAGCCCAGCAATTGTTGTAACTAGTGCTTCAGAGATACCGCCAGACAACTTGTGAACCTCACCAGCACCTACTTGAGCAATAGTATCAAATACAGTATACATACCTGTCACAGTACCCAAAAGACCGAGTAGAGGCGAAATCGCTGCAATCACCTCAAGAGCGAGTACGCCCTTTCCAATTGCATGCGCAGCACGTCTACCAGCTCCTTCAACAAGTGTATCAGCTTCTTGCCTATTTAGCTTACGGCTCATAACAACGGTAATAAGCACCTCTGCAAGCGGGCCACCAACTTTACGGAGCAGCCTTTCAGCACTAGCAAAATCTGACTCATGAGTAAGCCCTTGTGCCAAATCTATTAACTCTTTAGGAAAGAGAGTTCTCTTGCGTAGCATCAAAAGACAATAAAAGAAGAAAGCCACACCAATAACAGAGACACCGAGAAGGACATATATAACATTCCCTCCCTGAGAAATAGTACTCCAAAGATCAGTTAAATTGCTCATATTATTCACTTTACAATTTCATAAGACACAAAAAACATAACAACAGACATATATGCCATGCTACTCCTCACTGCTGGCAGTCTTTTTGATGACTTTCTTTATCACCTTCTTCTTTGCAGTCTTCTTTTTGGTAGCTTTTTTCTTGGTAGTCTTCTTTTTCGCTACTTTTTTGGCAGCTTTCGCAGACTCTTTCTCAGCCTTAAGTTTTTCTTTCTCAGCCTTCTTCAAAGCACGCTCTGCGGCCTTTGCTTCTTTTTCTTTCTGCTTCTTCTCCTGTTCACTACCAGGAATAGGTTTAGCATTTCGGCACTTAGGAAATGCAGAACAAGCCATAAATGGACCACGCCTAGACATACGAGCTATCATAGGAGCTTCACATTTATCACACTTTACATCGCTGAGGTCAGGTAGGTCAATAATCTTACCATCTTTATCGAGGTGTTTTGTTGTCTTGCATTCAGGGTAGCCAGAGCAGGCAAGGAATGGGCCATTCTTACCCATTTTTACAACCATCTCTTTTCCACATTTATGACAGTCCATCTTTATATCAGGTAACTCTACAGGTTTGCCATCTTTGCCAATCGGCAAGGTCTGGTTGCAGGCTGGATAACTTGAACATGCAAGGAATTCACCATAGCGAGAACTCTTTTTGATCATAGGATTGCCGCACTTAGGGCAGCTTACCGGCTCCATATCACTGTCAGCCTCTTCTTCTTCACCAGGCATAGATGTAAGACCTTTGCAGTCTGGATACTTTGTACAACCAAGGAATGCACCTCTAGCCGAGTAACGCACAACCATATCAGACTTACATAGCGGACACTTCTCATCATTAGGAGCAGGACGTCCTTTTAAGGACTCGACCTCTTTTGTTGCATATTCTAATTTCTCAGTAAATGGTTTGAAGAAAGCATCTACAATCTCATACCAGATAGCCTCACCTTCCTCTACCTTATCAAGATCACTCTCCATTTTAGCAGTAAAAGCAAGATCCATAATATCTTCAAAGCTAGCAAGCAACAGATCAGTTACTGCGATACCAAGTTCGGTAGCATGAAAACTTCTCTTCTCAAGTCTTACATATCCTCTATCCTGAATAGTCTGGACAATAGGAGCATAAGTTGATGGTCTACCTATACCTTCTTTTTCCAGCGCACGCACAAGTGAAGCTTCAGAATAACGTGGTGGTGGAGTTGTAAAGTGTTGAGTAGAGCTAAGTTCTTTCTTAAGTAGATCATCGCCTTCAGCAATTGCTGGTAGAATCTGATCTTTCTCCTTGGATTTCTTTTTAGCAGACTCATCAGAATCATCACTATCTTCGTCTTGCTCCTCTTCCTTCTTCTTCTTTGCAAGCTGGAGCACTGTATGCCCATCAAAGAGCACAACACGCCCCTTTGCTTCAAGTATACCCTTATCTGCCTCAATAGTAGCAGTAGTCGTCTGGTAACTAGCCGGTGACATTTGAGAAGCGACAAAACGCTTCCAGATGAGTTCATACAGCCTAAACTGTTCAGGAGTTAGCGCATTCTTGATGCGATCAGGTGTTAGCAACGTATTCGTCGGCCTTACCGCTTCATGGGCATCCTGAGCATTCTTCTTCGAAGCAAACGAATTTGCCTTCTCAGGTAGATATTCAGGGGCAAAATTACTAGAAATATAATCACGAACTTCAGCAATTCCTTCTGGAGCAATACGAGTACTATCCGTTCTCATATAGGTTATAAGACCAGTAAGCTCACCCTCTACCTGTATTCCTTCATATAGCTGCTGTGCGATGCGCATAGTTCTCTGAGCACCAAAATGGAGGAAGGTACTGGATGCCTGCTGAAGTGTAGAGGTGATAAATGGCGGACTAGGTCTACCTTTTACTACACGTTTATCCATTGAGGTGATCTTATAAGATGCATTTTGGAGGGCAGCGGCAATCTTGGTTGCACTCTCTTCAGTAGATGCACAAGGAAATCCAAGTGCAAACTTCTCACCGTCCCACTTTACAAGGTTTGCTTCAAAGACTTCTTCAGCACCACTTTTGGCAAGCTTTACAGCTATCTTCCAGAACTCCTCAGGTGTGAACGCTCCAATCTCCTTCTCACGTTCCACAACCAGGCGTACAGCAACCGACTGCACACGCCCACCAGATAACCCCTTAGTAATCTTTTTCCAAAGAAATGGTGACAATGAGAAGCCTACAAGCCTATCAAGCACCCGCCTGCCTTGCTGAGCATTGACAAGGTTCATATTAATTTTATCAGGGTGAGATATAGCCTCTTGCACTGCACTCTTGGTAATTGCGTTAAATGTAACACGGAAGGCTTTATCATCAGGAAGGTGAAGCTGTTCTTTCAGGTGCCACGCTATAGCCTCTCCTTCTCTATCCGGATCGGGTGCAAGGTAGACTTCATCAGCCTTCTTTGCAGCAGCCTCAAGATCTTTGAGAGTCTTCTCACGACTCTTAATCGGTTCATAGTTTGGAGTATAGTTATTATCCAAGTCTATTCCAAAGCGTTTTTTGCCACGACCCTTACTTGGGATATCTCGGATATGCCCCATTGAGGCTTTTACAGTATAGCCAGTACCTAAGAATTTTTTTATAGTCTTTGCTTTTGCCGGACTTTCCACAATAAGTAATCTATTTACTTTCGCCACTATCCTGCTCCCATGTATGTATACATTATATATGTAAAATTGTAAGAATTCTTGTTTGAAAATACCTACATACTGGATTAAGTCAAGAACTTTTTATAAATCACTATTTATTCACAACAAAGCACAGCAGAATTACCTCAACTTCTCTACAAGGCCACTAAACCTACAAACCTTTCGTTTAGCAGTATTTATAATACTTTCTACACTACCAAAAATATCTATTCTGTTCTTAGCTCTAGTGATTCCAGTATATAGCAACTCTTTTGTCAGAATCTCCGAACTGACTGTCGGCAATAGCAAAAGAACCGCACCAAAACCCGATCCCTGAGACTTATGAATCGTCATTGCGAAGGAGAGAGAATGTTCAGGTATTTGAGATGGTAAGAAGGATTTAAAGAGCGGTACTTCAGAATCAGTAGTAGCGGTTGAATCTGGAAACCAGACCTTCAGCTTACCAGATTTATCCTCCCAATACATTCCAATATCGCCATTAAAGAGGCCTGTCTGATAATCATTCTTAGCAATCATAACTGGTAGCCCTCTTGCTCCCTCAAGGTTGAGTCCCAAACTCATTGCAAGCAGTTGATTGATGCTATCTACTCCTATAGCTCCTTTATTTAAAGCTGTTATAATCTGAAACTCAGAGAATAGCTTGAAAGCTTCATTGACGGTATCCGCTTCCAAGTATGAGACAAACTTCTTCTCAATACCTTCTGAATCACTATAAGTCCATGAATCAATGAAATTAAGCAACTCCCGCTGCATATTTGTCGGTATAAGTGAATGAAAACGGTGTAATCCAAAAGAGTCTGCATACTCTTTATGGCTTGCTCCTATGAATTTTGAAAGTTCCACATCAGCTTCAGACGAAAGAATATCTTTCATCCTGCCTATCCCGCTAGTAGAGCTAAAGCGGAAGGTATGCTCCAGAGGCACAACAAAGTCCTGCATAACATTAGTGCTGGTTGCAAGCTTGGGTAAACCGAGTTTCTCAGGCATATTATTCTTGAATGATTCAATAAAATCAGGGCTGAACGCTCCCAACTCACCAGCGCTACTACATATATCACTCAGTACTGCTCCACCCTCAACAGCAGCAAGTTGATCCCTATCTCCAAGGAGCACAATCTTGGTAGATAGACTAACAGCACTGAAAAACTTCTGAAAGAGAAGGACACTTACCATAGATGCCTCATCTACAACGATAAGGTCATATCGTAATACCTTAGGAGTATTTGCGTGATCTCTAGCCAATCCCAATAAGCGGTGGATTGTTTTAAATTCGATCTGCTGTAGCCTTGTATGTACTTCGCTAGGGATAGTTAGGAACTCTAGCTCATCAAATACTGCTTCCTTGAGTCTTGCTTGTGCCTTACCAGTAGGAGCCACTAAGGCGATTCTAGCATCCGGATTATCTTTTAGGTACAAGGCAAGTATAACAGAGACGACAGTAGTCTTCCCAGTACCCGGGCCTCCAGTAATCACTGATAAACTAGACCTCATAGCAGTAAATACACCGAGCTGTTGCCCAAAGGTCTTGATAGAATCACTAAATCTAGAGTACACTGATTCAAGCCCATATGAAAAATTGACACTTGGGTCTATTGAGCCAGAACTAGATATTCTCTGAATTAGAGCTGAAGAAATCACACACTCTGCCTCCCAGTACCGCTGCAAATATAGCTTTCCAGAGGAGTAGACCATCGGGTAAGGGACTCTTGGATTCGTTGGTTCTACACATACCACATTAGACGACAGAAATACTTCCTCAAGGTCTCCATCAAGTATAACACTTGAAATATCACTACATATCTCAAGGAAGCGGTTTGAGTCCTCATCTGACAGACTTTGACCACTAGTAATATCAAAAATCCCAAGCGGATCAGTTAGATCGAGGCAGACATTATTAAGCCTAGTAGTAGTAAAGCTCACCAACCCCGCCAAGATAGAGATAACTTTGGAATTTATTGAGGTATCTTGACGCTGAATAAATGCCGCAAAAGTGACATCTATATGACGGAGTATGCCTAGTTCACGTAGCGCGCCTACCATATCATAAGAAGAGAAAAGATTAGCGCTCATCGCTTCCTCCTGTAAAGATATCTATCAACTCATCCACATCACTCTCAGATGGAGCTTCATAAAAAACTCCCTGTAATGGATTAACTAAATCTAGTCCACGAAGGTAGAGATAATACCCACCACCAAAATGGGTCTGGTAATCAAAATCAATAATTCGTGAACGAAGAAATAAATTCAGAGCAACGGTATATATATAAAACTGTAAGAGATACCCAGACTCACCCATACTAGCTAGTACAGCTGCTGAGCCGTATCCACCATACCGAGAAAGATTATTTGTCTTCCAGTCCGCAAAGTAGAATCTCCCATTATACTCAAATACTAGATCGATAAGTCCGTATAGGAAGCCTTCACGAAATCCCTTCTCCTGTACGGCAAGACCAAGCCCAGCAAGAACGTTCTTTAACTCACCATCACCACGGTACCGAGCAAGTCCCCGTCTCTTAAAGAACTCAGACAACCTAGAGGTAGAGATCCTCTCACGCACAGGGAAGTAAAAGCTCATCTCAGGAACACAATTCTTCGCAGGGATATGAGAAAGAGTAAACGAGTTATTATATACATCCTCAAGGGGAAGTTTAGAGACAATTGAAAGAATATTACGAATACCAGCAATTTGCTTATCAGATGATCCTGTACCAGCACCACTACTGAGAACACCATACTTTTTAAGTTTGTTAAGAATACCTTCATCAGCAAATGAGTCTGTACTAGATGAGAAATCATACTCCTCAAGAATCTCATGCACAGCACTACCAACCTTATTACTTGACGGCAGAGGAGCCAAATTATCAGTTATATCAAGTAGGCCATCCTCACCCACATCACTACCAAGGAGCGTGGCATCACTCCTCACATCAATACTGACAAAATCATGGCTCACTAATGATGAATAACTCATCACTCCCCAGTCCCTCTCGATACACCCACCAAACTCCCTTGCACTCATATCAAGCTCCTGAGCATCCGGTCGGTATCTATCACCACCGTCATCCCAATTTGATACCACTGCAATATTTGAGTTGGCAGAAAGGTACTCAAGCCTTGCAAAGTCCTTACCCAATACATCTGCAAGTGGAGAATCCTGAATTGACTTAATATTACCTCCATATACAATACACTTATCAACAGCCCTTGTGAGAGCAACATATAGTAACCTCATCTTCTCAGCACGATCATTCCTAAGAAGCTGATCCAACCTTCGTTGACGCTCTGATTCTGAAAGAATAACACCAATTTTACTCTCTTCTGCAAGGTTGCATGTAAGAGGTCTATCAAATTTTGTGAAATTCCCAGCAGCTTTATATAAAAAAGGTACATATACGATAGGGAACTGTAGCCCCTTACTCTTATGTACTGTCATTATCTTTACTGCGTCTTCATCACTCTCAAGTCTCATCTCATACTCTTGATTTTTCGATGCTTCCAAGATCTTGTCCTGTAAAATAACCAGCACTTGTTCATCAGAACCACCAAGCAGGAGTAATTCCTGCTCAAGAATTTCAACAAGCTGCAAATAATTGGTAACCGACCTCTCACCACTAGGAGACGCAGCCAGTACAGCTTTAGCGCTCTCACAACTAACTACCAAGTGGCTTCTAGTAAAGAAGGTAGAGAACGCCTGTAAAAAACCATAATTCAGTAAAATATCATTAAGCTCTGCAAAGAATTCAAACCAATACTCTCTTAACCCTGCTTCACACTCTTTAATTTTTGCAAGGTTAGTCGAAGAATAGCAAAAGCATCTAGTTCCAAGGGCAGCCATCACCGCGCCTTCATTCCTTGAGTAAATTATTGCTCTAAGAATAACACTAAGTTCCACAGCCTCTCTTGAATCAAATACATTACCACTCTTTAGAACTACCGCAACAATCCCACGACGATTAAGTTCTTTACGTACCTCCTCACCCTGCCTGTTTGTATCTACAAGTACAGCAAAGTCAGAAGGCTTCAATTCAAAAACAGCACCACTCTCCATAAAGTAAGCCTCTGAGGAAAGAGATAAATTTAGCTTCTTTGCAATATCTCCAGCAACACTTTTAACAACTAGCGACTCGGCCTTACCTGTTGCTAGCTCCTTACCAGCTCCAAGCCATCTAAACTCTAAAGCTTCTGAACTATCAGCAAAGAACAAGCGTTTATCATCAGTACGCCCAGCATCAATATTTATATATCCAATCTCAGGAAAGATAAACGGTAATGACACCCCTTCTTCAGATGAATCTCTATTTTCAAATAGCAGATTTAGTGCATCGATATATTCAGGAGTTGACCGGAAATTTTTACTCAAGGTTGAACGAATAACACCTTCGGCATTAACAGCTTTCAGATAAGAAAATATATCTGCTCCACGAAAAGCATATATAGACTGCTTTGGGTCACCAATCATAAAGAAAGGTGACGTACCACTACCAAATAATGAATTAAAAATATCAAACTGCACCCCGCTAGTATCTTGAAATTCATCAACAAGCACAGCAGAATAAGCCCTTCTGACTTCACGTGAAAGATTTGATCCCTCGCGCTTTATTGCGCCTCTAGTCATATAAAGGATATCATCAAATGCAAGCTTTGCATTATCCTCAGCGTTACACGAAGTCAGGTAGTACTCCTCAAGAAATACTGAAAACTTCTTATACAGGTTAAAACATACCACATCTGGAATTGACCGAAACAACCTTATTGCCTCTTGAAACTCCACAGAAAAAACCTTCTCAAAGTACTTGGTTTTTACCACAGACTTCATCAGATCACCATTGATAAAAGATATGAAATCCATCATATTTGACTCAGTCAGAGCTTCATGATGCTCTAAAAAATCAAGCAATGCATTTGCCTTACTTCCTCTGTTCTTTTTTAACTCAAACCTTGTCACATCAAAATCAATAAAACGAAGTACTTTATAAAGATCAGAAAGATCAGGAAGCTCAAAATTACGACCTAAAATTTCGACATCATCTTTTCCATAGACGACCGGAGGTATTTCAGCAATAAAATCTAGACTTATAAATTCACGAAGCAATCGACCTTGAACACTTTCAAGATAAACAACCTCTCTCTTCATAAAATCTCCAACAAGGTCAGCAAATAAGCTGTTCCTGTTTTCAATTAATTCAACGCCAAATAGCGCTCCACTCTCAAAAGCAAATTCAGTCAACACTCTAAGGCAGAAACTGTGAATAGTCAGAATTGCCGCTTCATCCATAGCTCTTAGAGCAAACTGCACACGCCGTAATACTTCGTCATATTCAGTATACTCAAGCACGCGAACCAGTACAGAAAGCAGTGAAGGGTCAATACTAGCAGTATCCATCGTTACGGATGACGGCGAAAAAAAGTTTAACAACACCTCTTCAGCACAAGACAAATTCCTGGCAATCCTAAGCTTAAGCTCAGCAGTTGCTTCATTAGAAAATGTCACAACTAGCAACCGGTCTGGAGCCATATTCTTCTCAACAACAAATCTGAGGTATAGATGCTGTATATTATATGTCTTACCAGTACCAGCACTCGCTTCAATGAGTGTCGTTGCTGGCTCTAAAGTATGGGTCAACAAATCAAACTCCTGCATCACGCCCCCTTCACTTTAGATAAATTAGCTTGATTACACCTGTACACAGGCATGACAAAACGCTCCGCAAGCTCAATAAATTCCTTCAAAAATTCATCATTCAGAGTGAAGTCATCCCCAAAACACTTCAAGATATACTCGTCATTTACATCAGGAAACGAAAATGGATTTGCAACATACGCACTTCGAGCATCAAATATAGCATCCTCATTTGACTTCACTTTTAGCACACTCGCAGCATACTTTGCACTTGCCCCTTTGAATATTGCTAAAGGCTTAACGCTTCCTATACAGAATCCATGCAGATATTCACCCAACATCCTCTTCGCACTATCTTGCTCAATTCTGGAATAAATATACTCAAGCTTACCATCAACACCATAATACAGACTTGAAAACAAAATACTTGGACTAAGGACTGCCGAATAAACAAGATGTTCTAACCATGCCTCAACAAGGTACCCCCATGATATTGATTTATTAAAACCAAACATAACACTAACCAACTCACCTTCCATAAAATCTAATGCCGGTAGAGTGTACCCAAGATCGATTGAGCCAAAAATATCATGCCCATCCGAACAGACATCAACAGACAATTCTCCAGATACTTCATCACCTTGACTAAAATCAATTTGTGTCATTATTCTAGTAAGCATATCAGTCTCTGCATACAACTTATCAAACTCGGAGTCCGCATACCGACCTAGAGGTAGCACTCTCATTGCCCCGATCCGCTTAACAATATCATCTTTAGCAAATCCAGCCACACGCTCACGTACAATTTCATTCTTAATATTACCAAGTTTATAACCATTATCAGTACTGACCCTATCCTCATCACTAGGCAGGGTATTATCGAGTAGGTCATAGAAAATACTACACTTATTCCTAAGATACCACTTAGAGGGATTTTTGTAGAAGTTTATTAGATCTGAAAGTTCTACAGAAGAGCCTTCTGAAATTATGTTTACGATATCGATGTCATCTTTTTTTGAAGAGTAAGTAACACTACCTGATTTTTTACCATAAATCATTTTTGCAACAGCAAGATCTTCTTCAGAATAGCTTACTAAAGAATTGACTGAAGTACTACCAGTAAAATACTCTTTAGAAAAACTTTGAAGTGGATGAACAAGGGTAATCTGCTCAAGAATTGACTCATCAGAATTCTCACCTTGGTAATACCGCCCTATGTATTCAC
The DNA here is from genome assembly GCA_965140405.1 of Planctomycetota bacterium. Lineage (GTDB taxonomy): Bacteria > Planctomycetota > SZUA-567 > SZUA-567 > SZUA-567. The sequence continues at coordinate 1,941,141 of OZ223208.1, read as the reverse complement.
GAAGAATCTCAACAGGTGCCGCAGGAGCCAGCTCCTCACCTCGTCTTGCTCCGTGTCCAGAGTAAAACACTAATAACCTCTCAGATACCGACAGGATTGTCTCAAGAAAAACCCCTTGGTCATCACGACGCAGTGATGGATCACAGAGACGCTTCTCGCGAGTAGCAATATCGAAGGTAGTTGGTTTTTCAATTCTTGGAAAAGCGCCATCATCCATACCAAGCATGCATATAACCTTTGCAGGAATATTTCTCATGGGTTGAAACTGGCAAAATGTTACACCACCCATTATAAACCCTGCTCCAGATGTCGAATTCTCTAGTGCACTCTTAAGTTCCTCTGAGAATACATTGAATGACACCTTTTCACCAAGTACCCCAACCTCTTCAAAAACATTAGAAAGCTCTGTCAAAGAAATCATAACCTCTTGAGCATCGCTCTCAATACCTGAGAAAAATATTTCTACAATATTTCTAGCAAACTCAATCCATTCACCAGCAGTAGAAACCCTTGTAAACCTTCTATTCAGCACAAACAAATTTGACAAAAATTCCAGCCATGCCTGTAAAGAAGAAACACTACTAGAAACATCAATTCCAGAGACCTCCCTACCATCACGCAAGGTAAAGATATTATCACCAGAAGCTCCAAAAGCATACCCAAGTAAGAGTCTCTCCTCTGCCTCTTGCCAAGAGCACTCACCATCACGTACACTGCCATACTTTTCTCGCTGCGAGGAGTCAATTCCCCAGTGCACCTGTAGCTCATTTATCCATCTCAACGCATCCTCTTTATACTCTGAAAGAATTCCCTTACTCTCTTCATATGCTGGTTCACAAAATACGCTCCACACTTCTGAGACTTTGAATCTACCAGAGAGAAGTTTGAGAGTAGAAAATAATGCCTGGCAAACCTTATTTTCATCCATGACAGCTCTATCACTAATAGTAAATGGTATATACTTTCCAGAATCCCTCTGAACACTACCAAAGACAGCTCTAATATATGGCACAAAATCTTTAATTGACGGGGTAAGAACCAAAATATCTTTTGGCTTTATTGAAGGGTCTGAATCAAAGCAACCTAACAAGCTATTATATAATGACTCTACCTGTCTCATTTTTCCATAACATGAGTGAAACTCAATACTGCGGTCTTTAGAGTATACTCTACTCTTCCTTGCAGGAAGCTCCATAAACCTTATACCAGCTTGAATGCGTCTAATTAACGGCAGATCATCAGAGGTAACGTCATCGATGCTCCCAGTGACTACTCTCTCACTTTCCTGTATACCACTATCAGATGTAAGGGTAATTAGCAGGTTTAAAAAATCCCTATTTCGCTCCCCAAAAGTCGCAAGAAGCGTATTCCCTACTTCATAATTACTTCCAGCTTTGCGTAGTAAATCTTTTTCAGAACGCACCAACCCCCAATACTCATGTGATACTTCTAGATAGTAGAAGTAGACATCCATTCTTTTTGATACTTCTGAAAGTATAGAAAGATAGAGTGGCGGCATACTTGAGACACCAAAGAGATGTATCGGTGCAGATGAGAAAGATGACGCGGTACGAAGCCAATCCATACACTGCTTGGAAAGTTCGGCTACACTAGACATATTCGTCTCCTGCTTAACGAGCTTCCAAAGCTCAGCAAGCCATCTACCACTGCCTTCCTCACCTTCATACCCATCAGCACCTGAAACTTCCCAGCAAGTCAACCAGTCCGCACGGTATAGCGAGTATCTATCGTAGATCTCTGCAAGCTTCTGAGATATCTGCAACTGCTTGAGTTGCTCACCTCCAATATAGCTATTAACTACTCTAAATTCAGGATTATCTCCAACTCTACCTAAAATGGAAAATATGATCCATTTGAGATGGCTTGGCAGGAGCATTGAGAGTTCAATCTCTCTCTCACTAGCAAACGGCTCAAGAATAACCTCTTGAAAGAACCCATTTAAAAATAGAAACTCCACTCCAGCAGTAACACCAAGGTTATCAGCAACACGTAGTGATAGCCATTTTTCCATGCCTTGGCTCTGAATAACTATTTTCGGCATTTCAAGTACAGAGCTCACCCCAGAGTAGAGATTACGAGATAGTTCATCCGCAAGTACCTCAAGTGATTCAGCCGAAATCAAGTTGAACGCCATAAAGTATTCCTATATATCAGAGTATCTAGTTACTAACTCCTGACAATTATACCATTTCTACAAAACAATACAAACATATACAACTATTAAAAAAGCTTATACCAACAAGGTATAAGCTTTAAAAACAAATTAAGTATCGATAAATTACAGATTTATATTTCGAGTAATCAAATCCATAAACTCGGAACGTGTGTTAGAGTTCTTTCTAAATGATCCTAGTACTTCAGAAGTAGTCATTACCGAATTCTGTTTCTGCACACCACGCATCATCATGCAAAGATGCCTACACTCCATAACAACTCCCACTCCATCTGCATTTATTTGATCCATTATAGCATCAGCGATCTGACTTGTAAGCCTTTCCTGAATTTGTAGACGTCTTGCAAACGTGTCAACGATACGAGAAAGCTTACTAACTCCTAGAAGCTTATCCTTTGGAATATAACCTATATGACAACGCCCATAAAATGGTAGCATATGATGTTCACACATACTATAAATTTCAATATCACGGCTGATAATCATGTTATCGCTACTAGTGGTAAAAACAGCATCATTTACAACTTTTTTTACTGACATATTGTAGCCGCCAGTCAAAAATTCAAATGACTTAGCCACACGCTTAGGAGTATCGAGAAGTCCCTCTCTTTCTGGGTCCTCTCCAATCTCAACCAACAGCTCTTTTATTAATTCTTCTACTCTAGTTATATTCATATCAATCTACCCGTAAAAATTATTCTTAAGATGCCTACCACCATCCACTCTCAATACTTCCCCCGTAATAAATTCACTTGCAAGCAAGAATAATACCGCATCTGAGACATCCTCAACACTACCGTAACTTCCAAGCGGATTAGTATGCTTGAAAGTCTCAAGCCATTCAACACCCTTGCCTTTGGGAGGCAGAATAATACCAGGTGCAACAGCATTTACTCTGAGATAAGGTGCATACTCAACAGCCAACATCTTCGTCAATGAAAATAGCGCCCGCTTACTCAGACTATATGCAACATGCTCACGATCATAGCTATATATACGTGTATCGAGAAGATTCACAATAGCAGATTTTATGCCTTGTTTAGCAAAAGCTCGTGATATTAATAACGGAGAATAAGTATTTATCGACATACTATCACAAAGGTCTTGCGTCGTGGTATTCTCAAGAGTTGACTCAATGTAGTTAGAAGCATTATTAACCAAAAAATCAACAGGACCGATAAATTCAACAGCTCTTAAAATAAGCCCTTCAGCCTCTTCAAAGTCCATCAAATCCCCTGAGAGAGCAAAGCCCTTGACACCAATTTCACAAATCTTACTTACAGTCTCTTCAGCCTCATCCTTACTCTTAGAATAATGTATTATAACATTAGCTCCGAGTCTGGCAAGTTCAAGAGCAATAGCTCTACCTATACGCTTAGCACCACCAGTAATAAGAGCAGTGCGCCCTTTAAAGATTTCGTGATATCTCTTCATAGTAGGCTCCAGATAAAATACTATTCGTAACGACCTACCTCTTTCTGAGATTTTAAGACCAACTTGATAGGCACTTCTGGAAAACCAAGCTCATCACGGAGTTGGTGCTCAAGATACCTCAAGTAGTTCTCTTCAAAGGCAAGAGGATTATTACAGAACAAGAAGAACGTAGGAGGTGTAACCCCTACCTGTGTACCGTAGTAAATCTTACCAATCTTACCCATAAATGGTTTTGGTCTACGTTTTCTCATTGCATTTGCTACAGCTGTATTTACCTGCGCAGTACGAACCTCACCTTCTCCCTGTTCGAATAACTCCCTTGCGGCAGCAACAAGATTCCAGACATTTTCACCAGTCTTAGCCGAGATTCCAGCCATTCTACAGAAGTACATCCCAGGTAAGTTATCTGATATATACTCTTGAAAGTCAGCCAAAGTAATATCAGGCTTCTCTTCCCTTACCAAGTCCCACTTATTGAGAGCTAGAAGACATGGTTTTTTATTCTCCATAATCTGTGAGCCGATACGCTTTTCAACCTTACTAATTTCCGAAGTTGCATCGACCATGAGGATAATTACGTCCGCTCTTCTTAAAGCTCTTTCACTACGCATATGACCGTAAAATTCCATCATATCGTCCATCTGTCCACGACGTCTCAATCCAGCAGTATCGATAGCAACGAACTTTTCACCATCACGTTCAACAATAACATCTACTGAGTCTCGTGTCGTACCAGGAATATCAGAAACAATTACTCTAGCGCCACCACATATCTGGTTAACAATTGAAGACTTACCAACATTTCTTCTACCAATAAAGGCTATTTTCAGTAAGTCTCTACCACTTATCGGTTCTTCTTCCTCTTCAGCTTCCGGAAGTTTCGCTAGAATTGCTTCCTCAAGTTCGTCAATATTACGGTTCTCTTTCGCACTAACAGCCACAACATCACCGTAACCAAGTTCATGAAAACTCGGTTGATTAGTCTCAATTCTATCAGTATCAGCCTTGGTTGCAACCATTATAACTTTGTCTGTAACACGTCTAAGTCGTCTTGCAACTTCAATGTCAAGTGGCACTACTCCATCACGAATATCAACTAAAAATAAGATAACAGATGCTTCATTGATCGCCACATCGATCTGAAGTTCTACAGAGCTCTCTAGCTTCTGCTTATCAACAATTCCAATACCACCGGTATCGATAAGATCAAACGTTCTATCTTCGATAGTCAATGGATAAAGAACTCTATCCCTTGTCACACCCGCTACAGGTGCCTCGATAGCGATTCTACTCCCTACCAACCTGTTGAATAATGTCGATTTTCCGACATTAGGTCTTCCTACAATAGCTACAGATAAAAAAGCCATAATTACACATTTCCTCCAAAAAAGCGTGGTTGCTTGTATCATATCAGAAATGTGCAGATCAAATTAACTCTACAAATATAATACAAACCACAAATATAATAATACCCAGTCACAAACGACTGGGTATATTATCATACTAAATATTCAGCAAATAGCAAGCCTATCCAGAAAACTTTTTTCTACTCCTTAGGCTCTACATCACTGTCAACACTAGGATTAGCACTAGCTTCTGGCTCTGAGGCTGAAGGGATATCAGGCTCTTTTACAACTTCATCCTTCTTTACAGGATCAGCCTCACTCTTTTTTACACCCAAATCTTCCTTAAGATGTGAAGACAGGTCCTTTAGTGGGGGATCAACAGGGACCAACTCACCCTTCCACCAGGCAATAAGGAAGAAATAAAGAGCCAGAAGCAGTGTTGAGATGAGAAATAGTATTGGAATAGCAATAACAATCAAAATTACTATGAAAATAATCCATAATATAGTTCCAAAGAAACCTCTCTGAGAATTTTGCTGCATCTCACTACCACTAGCATATGTTGCTGCTTCACTTCTAATAAACTTTCCTTCAGCAACAAACCCGTTTGAATTAATTGTCGCTTCATATAGAAAAGCAGAATCACCAGCAATCATATTATAGATTTTTGGTGGAATCATTTCACGTTTTTGTGGATAATTGATGTAGAATGAATTTATCGCTGCATACAGTCTTACACGAGGCATACCGTCATCGCCGTCACCGAAATGAATATTGCATTCAGCCAAGGAAAGTTGGTCTTTTTTATAAGCGGCAAGCGAGCGAATAAGTAACTCCTTACTCTCTGCAATAATAACAAAATTAGCTAGCTTTTTGAGATAAAACACACTTTTATCAGGCCTTGTAATCTCCAATCCACGCATGCTTGGTGCAAATTTTACTGGAGTAGAGACCTTGCTATACTCTCTTTTGAAATAACTCTCAATATCCCACGTGTTACCAACCTTCATAACAAGCATCTTTTGAGGTTTTCTATCTACAAATGACTCTATAAATGTCACACTATTGATATTGCCTACAAACCTCTGAATAATATCACCATCTGGACCAAACCAAGAAGCAAGTTCACTGATAATTACTTCTTTACTGAGACCATCGCCCTTCCATATTGGAGTAGCAGCCAACATTCCAGCTGCACCGTCAATATTTTCAACCTCTAGAGCAAAGAATGAATCAGCAGGAGCAAAAGAAAGTACATCATCTTCCTTACTCTGACTCTTCACAATCAGAACAGTCAATACAACTATCAGAACCAACCCGACCATAGCCAATGATCCTACTCCACCAACTCCAAATACACCGCTACTCTTTTTAGATACAACCGGAATATTACTTTCTCCAGCATTATCAGTAGCAGTCTCCTCAGAAGTCTTATTAACATCATCACTCATATCTATATCTCCAGAAAATTGATTTGAAGTTGTTTTATAAAAAAAGTCCCACAAGAGACTCTTTAAATATAGCAAAGTTGCTCAGAAAACTCTACAAAAAAGATTAATATATTCTACTAATTACCTATATATTAACAAGAGGTATTATCACGCACTTACTCAACCCTACTTAAAACCTTGACTGTATCAAAGAATAAAGACCCTGATAGCGGTTGTATCCCAACACCTGAAGGAAGTATTATATGAGGAGGCTTTATCTGTCCATCAGGACGGCCATTTTTAATCAAAACGTCCCTATAGTCGCGATACGAGTTTTTTCTCAATATCAATATTACTGGGGCTCCAAGCCTACCACTACTCCTTTTGTCTTTATACTCGATATTTTTATTCGACAAAGAACTATCAAACAGTTCAATAAGCTCTCTAATATGCACCTCTGCCACTTCATCAGCAAGCTCAATTGCTAATACATACCGAACAATATCTCCCAGCTCAAGGGTTACAGAAAAACCACTAATATCATAATCAAGCTTACTTGTTATTTCTGCCATTGACTCTACCACCTGATCCTCATAAACCTTCTCACCAGTTACTGATAGTACCCCACCAGCCTTATGAAGAAAGGAAACTTCTGGGGTATTCTTCCTCATCTTAGTTACCTCTACAATGTCTCCAAGATCATACCTATATAAACCAGATGATGTGGTTATTATCATACGGTAACGCCCACCAACCTCCAACTCATGCGCGAGTAAGGTCTCAGAGTCCTCTTTCAAGTCTTCACTCTCTTCTACAAACTCCATAAAGTGTCCATTTACAGCCAGTACTGCAGAAGAAGTAAAGTCATCTAATGGGATCGAGAATATACCTTCCGTAGCTCTAAGCCCTAAACACCTTTGGGAGGCTTCTCCCCAAAGAGGAGCAACCTTTTTAAGATAAAACGGGGCATTACCACCCTGCCACGTATTGATCGCACATAGATTTGGCCATACAGACTTGGGTGTAAGCACACCGTCAGTTGCCAATATCTCACGAAGTTTTCTTGCTCGCTCTGGGGAAGGCTTTAGTAATTTACTGAATTCACTTTTTTCATTTTCTGAAAGCAAAGGAGCATTGTTTAGTTGGCCTCTTTGTAGATCATCGATCAACTCCTCACCATTTTTAGCGAGGATATCTGCAAGCATTATTAGAGTTGACGGGTTGACACTATTGACTACCCTTATATCAGATCTCATTGCAAATATAAGGGCTAAGTGATACTTTGTAGTAGGCTCACTAGTAAGAAACACTGAGTAAGGAACAGGGTGAAGAGCACGAATTGGAATAGACTGATCTCTATACTGTTTTCCACTTGTTGCACCATATGGAATATTACCACTAGTACGTCCTTCTTCAGCAGGACTAACCATACTGAATATGCCTCCGACAACTCCTGAACTCCTCGCCTCTACCATACGATACATCCAGATAAGATGGCTATTATGGTACTCCAAGATAAATGAACGCGTTATAGGTATGAATTTTGGAGCAGCGGTACTTCCACTAGTAACTCCAAACATCTCAACATTATCAGAGACAAGAACGTTTTCTTCACCTTTTAGCATTGCATCAATATATGGCTTGAAACCTTCGTAATTCTGTATAGGGACGCTTTTTTTATAATCATCAATAGATTTAATACTACTAAATGAATTTATTTTACCAAACTGCGTCAACATGTTTCGTGATACTATAGTCTTTAGTCTTTCAGTCTGCGCGTACTTAGGGTTTGTTATTGCTACCTCAAACTGCCCGAGCCTTTTTTTCACTGAGAGATACATCAAGTATTTTAAAAATTTATTAACCACAAAAACTCCACATTCTAAGACTTACTTACTCTGCGACCTCACCTATAAGTTTCGAGATATTATAATTATAGAATCTCGAGCCATCTTCCTGCCTATAACCTATCCAAGTATCCTCCAAACCACCATATTTTGGTATTGAATATTCGATTGAGACCGCTGGGGTATCATAATCATCTGCTTCATAAGCAGGCACACTAACGGTTGGCATCAAGGTTTCAAGGCTGTTACCTTTTCTGTAGTAAGGTCTTAGCAGTATCTCAGCCTTCCTATTCTGACCCTTAGGCGGTATCCATCTAAGCTTCATTTGAATAATATCAATATTTGGATCATCTACACTTGTCAGTCTTCTCAATGTCCCGTGAATATCTCCTGTCATATTGGTCTGCCTGATCAGCCTCAAGTTCTCAGGACGATCTCCCATAAGGTCAACCTTCAAGCTCACAAGTTTTTCACCAATATCTTTACCATAATCAACAGGACTGCTCTCAGGCGGTCTTACCCTAAACGGAATCACTAACTTCCTTGGTTCTCGATTCTGTGGTCTTCCAATATTGAACCTGATTCTAGTAGGTTGTACGGTCCAATTCTGTTCATATTCAAAATCATCTCTAGCAGCATAATCCAACTCTATCATTCCTGATATTGACTGGTCAAAAAAGTTTGTTATAGTCAAGAACTGCCTCTGAACGGTTGCTTCCATGAGTAGCTGAGGGTTACGTAGAATATCAACGCTCATTCTTGTCCGAGCAAATGCAGCACTCATTCCAGTAATAATTACTGGTGTTTTTGTAGCGATAAATGTAGTATTTGCTGGAACAGGGCTGGTATTACCTTGGAGATCAGTCATCTCCATTCGGTATCCTCCACCAAAGTCCAGAGGTGCTTCATCTTTACCTTTACCATCAAACCACACAACAGCCACAGCATCTTTACCACTCGGCTTACCGAAGACAAAGTTTGAAAAATACCCATGTTGGTTTCTTAGATAGAAACTACCTAGATACTGAGTTCCGGTTAGATGTTTTTCAAGAACCCTCAATCCAAGCATTGCAGGCATAGGAACAGGGTTACCTTCCTCATCAACCCTGCAAAGCCCTTTTTCAGGATCAATCAAAGAATCAAAATATATTCTCGGTAGATTCAGAACTCTGGCCATAACAGCCTTCTTTGCCATATTATCAAGCATAAGTCGTTCTTTTTGAGCATTATGTATTTTTGCAGGACATGGTTCAAGTTCAATGGAGAGCCACTCCTCTAGCTTACGCTGAGGCACTTCAGTTTCATCAATCGGTTCAGGGATTGGAGACATATCGTATAACCACGCCGGAGGGTACAACAAATTTCCCTCTTGCTTGAACACGGTAAAGTATCTTGGTGCAAGCTTGACGAGTTGTTTATACATCAGGGGTATACTCATACTACTAGGAACAAACATTGTTGTTGAGTATGCAACATCAACGTCAGGTAGAATAACGTTATCAATTTTAAGAGATATCGGATATGATTGAGATGGACTGCTAGTACGCCCCGTCAAAAGATTCGCTGCGCCAGCAATATCTTCTCTATTCACTCCATATGAAAAATCCTCATCTCCATCCTTTCCCCACTGCCAATACTCAATATGTACATCAAATTTTTTGGTAACTTTACTAATGTATTCTTCAAGAAGGCTAGGACGCCCTTTCATTATATCTAATAAAGTACCACCACTCAAAGTATGTTTTGGTGGTTTTAGCTGTGCGGTAATTCTTATCCCTGCTCTACGCATGATGGTAAATTCACGTGAAAGCGCATTTAAATATGGTGTAACATCACTACCATCAGAAAAATTTGGCCATAAAGAAGATTTTACATACCTTGCCCCAGTTCGTTCAACAAGGTCAGCAAGCAGTCCTTCCTGGGACAAGATGCTATCTGGTACCTGATCTATAACAACTCCGAATCCTCCAGCCTGAGCTTCTTCATCTGCTCCCATGCTTCTCTTTTCAGTCGGCATCCACAACCCTACAACCTGTGTCCTCTCAGTAAGAAGTTTTCCTTTATACCCATATAGAACTACATGGACATAATACACGCCCAAGCGTTGCAAGTTTATATTTATGGTCTCAGGATAAGTAGTAAGAGCACCAGATACAGTCTGTTTTTTTCTCTCAAAAGAAAGTTTGAGTGGTCTGCCATCCCTAGTAAGTGGAGGACGCCCGTTTATATCGTAGATATTGATTACGCGATAATAAGACTTCCTATTATTGCCTACAAACTTATCGTCTGATTCAGGAACATTATCAACAAGACCTCTAAACTCGATATTAAAGGGTATTGGCTTGGGATTTTTAGAAGTAAGACCTTCTAAAGCATAATCAACAAATGTTGGTTGCATATATATTTTAGGTCGTGATGAAATAGTGATATCATCGAACCAAGCGACACCATCTCTATCAGCACCTACAAAGCTTGGGTTATCATATATATCGATCTGTACAATAAGATGAGTGGCATTTTGAGGTACAGTATTTACCTTCATACTAAGAGGAGACTCAGTCCAGTCGTACTGCCCTGGAGGAACAGTAAGAACACTTTTACCGACAACAGTTTCTTCCCCATCGCTATTAATATTAATCCAGATTGCATTTAAGCGTACAAGGCTTTTTTCTAGTCTCAGAGTTCTGGCAAAGGTAGTTATTTCATACGCCATATCAGAAGACACCTCTCTAGGAACCTTGGTACGAAGAGCGACACCAGTTCCATCAAAAGGTATTTGAAGAACACTTCCTAGAACTCCTGGTATCCTACTAGGCCTAGTAGGGTCAGAAACAATCCTAATTTCTCTGGCAAGGTAATCTTTATTCTGGTCATCAACTATCTTCTCCCAAAAATCCGGCCAACCATTCCCATCAAGGTCTCTATTGAGTGTAGGATCTGAATACTGTTCAAAGTCATAATGGTCAAAAGACTTAGCCGCTTCTTCACGTATATTATCTAAATGATCACTTGCAGCGTATACAATATTATTACACATGCAGAACACTATACCCAAAACAAGAGTATAGTGAATGTATCGCGCTATTTTATAGCACAGGTAAGTTTTTTTTTTGTTAGTCAACATTTAGATATTATATCACTTATTTCCAGAATCAACAACAATACTATTTGATATCACCTAAAGGTTCCAAATCATCAAGATCTTTACCTTTTTTATACTCCATATCCATAGTATCAACTGCAAGTTGTTTTCTTATATCTTCAGCATCTTTATCGCTTCCTTCAACAGCCTGAGGAAGAAGTGGAAGATCTACCGGATCACGTTGTGAGTCATAGACGCGCCTATTAGTAACAATTTCATCTGTTCTTGAAATCATATCATCTGCTCTTTCTAGTACTTCAGCTATAGCATCAGGAGATTCAATTTTCTGCATCACATAATGCATATTTCTCTCATCATGTATAGTTGCAGGTATAGCCGCTTCACTAATCAGGTCTATCCCAAGTCTCTCGTATGCTGGTGCAGCTACAGGCTCCTTGACATACATAGGATAGTATCCTTCCGCTTCAAGTCTTATGCTGAATACACCATAGTGTTTGAAAGGCAACTCAAACGGAGTTTTTCCATGCCACTGATCATTAACCCAGATATCAGCACCGGATGGCTCACTTGTTATAACCATATTTCTTTCAACACATCCTACCACTGTTAGAGTAGCAATCATCCCCAAAGCAAGTATCGCCAACAAAGTGAAGTAGCTATTTTTCATTATTATCTCCGAGAGAAATCATTTATATTATAATATAATTATAGCCAACAAAATAAAGTAAAGGCTATATTCATATGAATATCGACAAAAAACCACAAACTATCCAGCGATAATGGATATCAAAATTTTCCCAATTATTATCAACTCTATGCGGAAACTTTATTAATTAGAGTTTACATAATTTTACAAATCCATTAGAATCATGTCAAGCAAACTTTATAATGGCCTAAACTATAGGAAATTATTCTATTTTATAATTATATGCCGAATAGCTTGAATTACCACTACCGATATATATAATATATTTAAATTAATGTTTTGAGAACAATAAGGAGAGTTTTGTTTTGAATACTTTTCACTATCTAAGATATTTCTGGATACTAGCACTTTCACTTGTTATTGTTATCTGCGGGTGTGGTGAGCCAGATATCATTGTAACAGACAGTTCACCAGAGTCAGATGACGTAATTGTCGAAGAAAGTAATACAACCGTAGTTGAAGAGACAGACCAAGGTGTAGGTGGTTGGTGGGGTGTAAGACAGGTCAAGCACGCATTTAAAGGCGATGAAAATGGCAATATGATCGACCCAAACAATGACGAGAGCATACCTTTCTCCGCAACATCAAGTAATGAACCGACGAATCCAGATGAAGTATGGATGAACGAAGACCAAGTAGTAACTGATGATGAATATAAGACAGCAACAGACCTTGTTGCAGCTCAACAATTTGTTGAAGCGAAGAACATTCTCCTAAACATCATTCAGAGACATCCAGACTCATCAAGCGCATGGCGTTGGCTAGGTGACTGTTATTACAACCTATTAGAGCTTCCAGAAGCAATTGAAGCATACCAACGTGCCCGTACTCTATATCCCGAGAATTACTTTGCAATGAGAGGTGAGGGTTTTGCCCACCTTCATTACGGTAATGAACTCTGGAGACTTGGAGAAAGACGTAACGCTCACGACCAATACCGCAAAGCACTCCGTACACTCCAAGAATGCATGAGAATTTATCCAGGAGATGTTGAAGCTCTATATGGTAGAAGTATGGCTGCAGAAGGCGCTAGCCGCAGACTTTACCAGAATGCAATTACTCTTTTGAAAGAGGGTCGCCAACAAGAGGCTGAGAGTGAAGCAAGAATCTGTGTTGAAGTTATTGATGAAGGTATCGAGTCTGCAAGGCAAAGACTACTAACCAAGACAAATGAACTTGGCCCTATTATTATTACCGGTGGGCTATTCCAAAGGCGTGCAATACTTCTAAAGTACTTCAAGAGGTATAGCCAAGCATCTGAAGATATACAAAAAGCTATTGAGGCATACGAAGCAGTACTCAAACTTTCTCCAGAGAATTCACTTGCCAAGACAGAACTAGATAAGTGCTTGAAGTATCAAGAGGATATTGATACTCTTCTTGAAAACGATCCAAGTCAGTTTTAAAATATAAAGACGAATACTACTTCTTATAAAATTATAAAAATCAAAGCTACTGATAAAAAAGGGTCGTGCTCCTAATAACCGGAGCACGACCCTCATATTATAACAACTGTTGGTATAACTAACTATTAATAATTAGTATTAGCATACCCAACCCACCCTTCAGCTTCAACAAGGGCTGCGTCAAACTCATTGAGTGAGAACGTCTCTTCTAATACTTCACTACCAACTTTAAAGATAAGCTTCTTTGCTGCAAAGTCTACATCTACAATCACATCGCCTTTAGCAGAAAGGGCAAATAGTGCCTCAATCTTATCTTTTGGCATCTCGATAGCCATCATACCGCAGTTGAACATATTCTGCCTAAAAATCCTAGCAAAACTTTCAGCAATTACAATATTGATATCATTCACTTCGAATGCCCAAGGAGCATGCTCTCGAGATGAACCGCAACCAAAGTTTTTAGTGGATACGACAACCTTAGCCCTCTTTAGTTTCTCACCAGCAGGATCAAAGCCGTCAGCGACAAGATCCTCTAAAAGGTGAGCACCGAGTGCTTCTTTCTTTACTTCGGTAAGATATCTAGCTGGTATAATCTCATCTGTATTGATATCATCTCTATCGAGAAATATTACTTCTCCTCCAAAATATTTCATTTTACTACCTCCAAATATATAAATATGTTATTTTAAGTATCAAGTAAACAGCATGAAGTAGCCTTAGAGGAAGTCTCTAGGATCACATAGTTCACCTTTTACAGCACAAGCTGCTGCTGAAGCCGGGCTCATAAGATGTACCATACCACCCTGCCCCATACGTCCGACAAAGTTTCTATTTGTCGTAGACGCACATACTTCACCAGGAGCAAGTACACCATTACTCATACCCAGACACGCCCCACAAGTAGGGTTTGTCACACAGAAGCCAGCACTTCTAAAGATCTCCATAGTTCCATCTTTCATAGCCTCATCAAAGATTTTTGGAGTCGCAGGAGATACGATACCTCTGACATTTGGAGCAAGCTTATTACCAATAAGGATCTTGGCAGCGGCATGAAGGTCAGATAAGCGTCCATTGGTACAACTTCCGATATAGACCTGATCTACTTTCTGACCATTTTGATCTTTAAGAAGCTCTACTTCGTCAGGCTTATAACCAAATGTACAAGATGGTTCGATCTTAGTCGCATCTATTTTTACGACTTTAGTATATTCTGCACCCTCATCAGAATGCCATTTTTTGAAGTCCTCTAGCGCTTTATCCTTATCATTACCATACTCCTCAGCAACAAACTCCCAAAGATAATCCAAAGTAACCTTGTCTGGTAAACAAATACCGCACGTACCACCTGCTTCAATAGCCATATTTGAAAGGGTCATTCGCTCTTCCATACTCATGTTATCAACAGTAGAGCCTACAAACTCTATAACTTGATCTGTAGCTCCGCTCACAGTAAGTTCCTTGATCACTGTGAGAATAACATCCTTGGCATAGACGCCATTTGCTAATGCACCATTGATTTCCACCTTGATACTATTAGGCTTTCTAAAAGCACATACCCCTTTAAGGATACCTACTTCTAAATCGGTAGTACCCACACCAGCGGCAAATGCGCCGAATGCTCCGTGAGTACAGGTATGACTATCACCCATTATTACAGTATAACCAGGTCTGATAAAGCCTTTTTCAGGAAAGATTGCATGACAAACACCATTATTACCAATATCAAAGAAATCTTTAATATTATGTCTAGCGGCCCAATCCCTAAGAATTTTTGCCTGAATAGCTGTCTTGGTATCTTTTGACGGAGTTACATGGTCAATGACAGCTTTAATCTTGGTTGGGTCAAAGACTTTATCCATCCCTCTATATTCAAGGTCAGCAATAGCGACCGGTGTTGTAATCTCGTGACACATAACAACGTCAAGTGACAGCACATTAGTTCCTTCAAAAGGTTGATCTTTCAGATGTGCAGCAAATATCTTATCAGCGATATTTTGTGGCATTTTTTTACTCCCAAGTAGTCTTAACTCAACATCACAACCTCACTTTAAGGTCATATATACTATAATATTTTACGCTAATGTCTTGTTATGTCAATGCTTAATTACTAAAACCAATTATGATCATTTAATCAAATACTACACCATTAAACCACATTATGTATCAATTTATATAATAAATACTCTTGCAAAATAAATTCTTAAGTATATCATACGCTTAGATACAAAACGTATACATTATTTGATAATATTATTGATAAAGGAAAATAGCATGGGACTATGTGGAATAACAAACGAAATCAAAGAAGACTTTGGTAGAAGATTAAGAGCAGCGCGCGACGCAAGAGGTCTTTCTAGGCAGGTACTTTCAGCTAGGCTTGGTGTAAGTCCTAAGACTGTACAAAGTTGGGAGATGGGCAGGACTTTTATTGAGAAACTCTCGTTATTTCCCCTGATCGAGCGTGAACTTGGCATTTCGCTATCACAGATAATTGAAGAAGCTATGCTCCCTGAGACAAACAAGAATGCTTCAAAAGCTTCTGAACGCAAAGCAAAGTACAACAAGAAAACCCCAGTAATCACAAATTCTGTAGAATCTTCCCCAGTAGTATTTAATTTCAACCAAGTACGCACTAATACAGAACTAGCAACTGATGACAGCTCGAACTTTGTTGCAATACCTATAATTAAAGCATCTTCAATCTCAAAGCCTGTATTTGATCTCAAAGAGAGTGATGTTATTGACCATACAATTATAAGCAAAGAATGGGTACCTAGAGGCGGAGTTATGATAGCTTGCAAGGCAAGTGATAACGGTCTTTGTCCAACAGTACCTGTAGATTCACTAATTATTATTGATAGGCGCGAAATTATTGCAGAGAAATTTATAGGTAAAAACTTAGCAATCTTCCAGAAGGGCAAAGGTCTGAAACTCAGACAACTTGATGAAGGCAGCAAAGAAGGAAGCCTCCGAGCAATCCCAGCAAATGGTAAATCTAGAGGAAGCTTTGTAATAAAAGAGAATAAAGGTGACATTATTCTAGGAAGAATTGTCGCTGTCTTTGCATCTTGCTAATAATTATTATATGATATAATAACCTTATACGGTTGTGACTATATTTTATAGTCACAACCGTTTTTATGATTATTGTTGATTATTATTCTAATATTACCACTACATAAAATCTCTTTCTTATTGTATAATGCAGTATAAACACTATTAACATAACAACTTTAAAGATGATGAATACCTACAAGACTAAATAAGGCTATTTATGCAAGAAACTTCAGATTTAAAAACACTACTAAGTAAAGTAAGCAATGGCATGCTTTCAGTAGAAGAAGCATTAGAAATATGTGAGAAAGAAGAAGACCTTGGTTTTGCAAAAGTGGATCATGATCGTGAGAGACGGTGTGGTTTTCCTGAAGTCATATTTGCTGAGTCAAAGACCCCAGAGCACTCACTAAAAATTGCTAAATCGCTTGTAAAGCGGAACGGCTTTGCCTATTTAACACGTGTACCAGAAAGCACCAGAAACTTACTCCTAAGTGAATGGCCCGAAGCAGAGTATAATGAACTTTCAAAGACAATGGTATTAGGAACGCTTCCTGAGAGTAAATCAAGCGAAAATGCCAAAAAAGTTCTGGTTATTTCTGCTGGGACAAGCGACATCGCTGTGGCTGAAGAAGCCGCAATTACTGCTAGAGTAATGGGATGTAGTGTTGAATATTTACATGATGCTGGTGTTGCTGGAATACACAGAATTTTAAATGCGAGCGCCAAGCTTAGTGAAGCATCTGTAATAATTGTTACAGCAGGCATGGAGGGAGCACTACCGAGCGTAGTCGCTGGCCTTGTTGATTGTGCTGTTATAGGGGTACCAACTAGTGTTGGATATGGAGCATCTTTTCAGGGAGTCGCAGCACTACTAGGTATGCTTAATTCATGTGCAAACGGTGTCGCTGTAGTCAATATTGATAATGGTTTTGGAGCAGGATGCTTAGCCGCACGGATCATCAAAACAGGCAATGGAGAATTGAATGACAACTAAAAAAGGTCTTGTAGCTCTTCCAAAGCGTGAAAACAATACTCACAAGAGTACCGCAGGGAGAGTTCTTGTAATTGCAGGTTCACGTGGTTTCACAGGAGCTGGCGGACTTGCAACAATGTCTGCACTTAGAAGTGGTGCTGGTCTTACGACTTGGGCAATACCTGAAAGCCTCACACTTGCTGCAGAAGCGATATGTATTGAGAGTGTTACGATGCCCATTGCAGAGACAGAGCAGAACGCTCCAGCAGTAAGCTCAAGAGAGACGCTACTCGAAGCCGCTCAAGAGTCAGATGCAGTCATACTAGGTCCAGGACTACCAGTAGCTGGAGAGAGTGGAGAATTGATGAGACTTCTTATACCAGAAATAAAGAAGACACTTATCTTGGATGCTGGAGCGCTTCGGGCAATAGGTGGCAACCTTATGGCTCTTAGAAACCGTAGACACCCTACAATCCTAACCCCTCACCCAGGTGAATTCTCAGACATGACCGACATTTGCATAGATGATGTTGTAAGCAATAGGGAAAAGTACTGTTATGACTTAGCATCAAAGTCGGGTTCAGTAGTGCTTCTTAAAGGACACAATACTGTTGTTAGTGACGGTGAAAATACTTATATCAACTCCACAGGTAACCCAGGGATGGCTACTGCTGGCATGGGCGATGTACTTACCGGTGTTATAGCTGCACTTGTTGCCGGTGGACTTGATGCATACTCCTCAGCATGTACAGGAGCATACCTACACGGTCTTGCAGGAGATTTGGCAATGGAAGAATATGGCATACATGGGCTTATCGCTTCAGATGTCATAAAGATGCTTCCACGAGCATTTATGAGCTACTATCAATCTTGATTATAAATAATTATGATTTAAATATTATCAAATAAATATGAAAGCGAAAACTAAGTGATTAAAGAACTAAAACTTCCTAAAAAAGCTTCTCGAATGACAACAGCCATATTTGCTCTGTGGCTTGTAGACATAGGTGACCACGTATCAGTCGGTCAACCCATCTGCGATGTTACTATAGACAAGGTAACCTTAGAAATTGAGAGTGAAGTAGAAGGTATTATGACCCACAAAATTGCCCATGGTGGTCAACTTGTACCTGTAGGGGGAACAATGGGGCTACTTACCCCTAAGGGTGCAGTACTTGATAACGATGTACTTTATGAATATCCAGGCTTTGCCCCTGCCCCACCGATACATGTAAGTTGTGCGATAACTCCCGATTTAGGTGATAGTATCGTCCCAATGGATGCTATGCGCACAGTAATAGCACAACGCATGAGTACAGCCCGCCACGAAATGCCTCACTTCTACCTTACTACAGCAGTAGATATGACCGAAGCTATTAATCTACGACAACGTTTAAAGAAGGATAAAAGAATTCGTATCGCATATAATGATATGCTAATCAAAGCATCAGGACTTGCTCTGAGGAGATTCCCTCAGGTTGCGTCTCTCTACACTACTCAAGGCTATGTAAGACGTAGTAAGATGCACGTAGGCTTTGCGGTTTCGACCGATCCAGAAGGTCTAGTAGTCCCAGTTGTTCGTGACGTTGACAAACGCCCACTGAAAGAAGTATCAGATGAAGCCAAAGAACTAGCAAAGAAATCAAGGAGCAAACATCTTACTCCTGATGACTATGGGTTTGGTGTATTCACAGTCAGTAATTTGGGTACATACGATGTTGAACAATTTACAGCTATTATAAACCCAGTAAATGCTGCAATTCTCGCTGTAGGTAAGGTAATTGATACACCAGTTGCAATCAACAAAAAAATATTGATCCGTCCTATGATGAAGATCACACTCTCAAGCGACCACAGAGTTATTGACGGCGTTCTAGCAGCTAAGTTCAATGGTTACATCAAGTATTTAATGGAAAACCCTAAGAAACTACTTGAAGATTCAGAGTAACCTTCTGACTACTTACTTAATAGAACTTATTAAATATGGACAAGGCAAAATTGCCTTGTCCATATTTAATTTACGAGCATTTCACATCCGCCAAAGTTTCATACTACTCATCTCGTAATGGCACAACAGATGAATCAACACGTTCACCGAAGATAGCACCAATTATACTCAAAGCCGCAGAAACACCCATACCAATCATAGCGTATGAACTATCATCAACGACTCCAGAGTATGCACCAAGCGAAGCTCCAGAAAGTATTGCAAGGGAAGTAATCACGACATTCATTCTTCTAGTATGAGATACAAGTATAGACAGAAGTAGCGGAGGGATAACACCAGAATTAAAAACACTATAAGAAAAGAGTAGGATTTTAATAATATCTTTATTCTCCCAAACAGCTGCTATAGCAATAAATCCAAGCACTACCGTTAAAATGCGAGCGCGACTAACATTTGTGCCACAAATTATATCATGTTCAAACGTTGTAGAAGAGGTGATAAGACATGTATCTGCAGATGAAACGATTGCAGAAAGGATACCAAAGAGCAACAAGAATCCCAGCCAATTTGGCAAGCTGTTTGAAAGTATATATATCAGAGCCTTTTGACCTTCAGGTACAACGATAAAGTATTTTGCCCAGACTCCAATCATTACAATTGTGAGACTGAATACAATCAAAAGCACCCCAGACGCCAAAGCACCAAATCTTGCTTCTTTTGGCCCCTTTGCGGTAAAGATTCTACTAAAGACATCTGGACCAACAATAAACCCTGTACCAACAATAAGCATAAAATAAGACCATTTTGAAAAACCAAAATCACTATTAAATAGTGATAGGTCAATCCCACCTTGAGGCATACCGGTAGAATAGAATAAGAAGTGTAAACTCATACCTATACCTAATGCCATGAGTATAACCTGTAGGAAGTCTGTCTTCATAACTGAAGCCTGCCCTCCTAAAGCACAGTAAGCAGTAACAAACAATCCCGCTACAACTAAAGAGGTATGGTAGCTCCATCCTGAAATCTGGGAAACAATTTCAGCTGCAGCTACATATTGTGCTCCAACAATTCCAGTCCAGACAACAACGACAACAACAGAGACCAACCATCTCGCAGCAACCCCATTGAGCTTTTCAACCAAATCAGCAAGGGTATATATATCATATGAGACGAGTTTTTTTGCTATTGTCAGTCCCATAATTATTAGCCCGATCGCTCCGCTACCAAGCCACCAGAAAGCTGGCATTCCAACACGGTAGGCCATGTCGACGACGCCTATGGTGGCCGAAGCTCCAACAACGCTTGCCAAAAGTGATGCAGCAACAATCGCTCCACCGCGACGTCTACCAGCCAACACATAGTCACTAAAATTTAATACTTTTCTAGAATCAAGCCAACCTAAGAGGATCAACCCTAGTGCATACACCACAAGAAGTATCATTTAATAAAAACTCCCATAAAAAAATATAAAATATAAAACGCTCTTCATATAACACACAACAAACTCAACTGGTTTACTCCATAAGTTACGTCACCTAACTACCAAACTGCCTTATACTTACTATGATATTTTATTCAAAAACTGTAAAATGTAAACAGGTAAATATATAGGAGAAAAATACATTTTTTAAACAAAGATTAAAAAAAACACAAAAAAAACAAACTTTTTATTTGCTAGATTGTAGTTTATGGTGTAGAAATAAGGTATAATTAATATTAAAATTGATTATAACTATTTTGAAGTTATTTAACACTAACCAACAAATAAACGTAGATCAAAACTAAATACAAAATTTGCTATGCGTAAGTTTGCATTTACGCAATTATTTTTAAATACAGGAGAATTAAATTATGGCCACACTACAGAATATGCCAGAAGTTAAAATTGGTATAGTAGGAGTATCAAGAGACTGCTTTCCAGCTTCTTTAACAAGCAAGAGAATGGATGCACTCTTTACTGAACTAAAAAAGAAAAAACTTACAGATGTTGTACGCTGTTCAGTTATTATCGAAAATGAAATTGATGCGATGTCAGCCCTTGCAGAGATGGATGATCAAGCTGTTGATGCAGTAGTTGTCTATCTTGGAAACTTTGGTCCAGAAGGTCCTACAACAATTTTTGCTGAACGTTTCGGTGGTCCAGTAATGGTTATGGCTGCAGCAGAAGAGAACAAAGCTGTACTAAGTAGCGACCGTGGTGACGCACTATGTGGTCTACTAAATGTAAGCTACAATCTAAACTTGAGGTCTCTTCCTGCATATATTCCTCAGTACCCAGTTGGTGGAGCAAAGGAAGTTGTAGAAGAGATTCAAGAATTCCTCAAGATCGCCAGAGTTATCATTGGTATGACAAACTTGAAGGTATTCGGCTTCGGACCACGTCCAGCTGACTTTATGGCTTGTAACGCTCCGATAGCTCCACTTTATGATCTTGGTATAGAAGTAGTAGAAAATTCAGAGCTTGATATGCTTGAATACTTCAAGTCAGTCAAAGGTCAGAAGAAAGCAATTGACGATATTGCACAAGATATGGCTAAAGAGCTTGGCACTAAAGGCAACCCATACCCTGAACTGCTTCCAAAGCTTGCACAATTTGAACTCGCTCTTACCAAATTTATGGAAGAAAATATGGGTGCATCAGAGTACGCAGTATTTGCAAACAAGTGCTGGCCTGCTTTTGAAGGTGCCTTTGGATTTGTGCCTTGCTACATCAACAGCCGCCTAGCGGGCAGAGGTATTCCAGTTGCTTGTGAAGTCGATCTATATGGTGCTGTTAGTGAATACATGGTACAGTGTGCTACAGAACTCCCAGCTACACTTCTTGATATCAACAACAGCGTACCAAAGGATATCCTGCCAAAAAGCAAGGCTGCTCTTAAAGGTGCTGCAATTGAAGACCTATTTATGGGATTCCACTGCGGAAATACTTGCTCAAGCTGCTTGAAAAAAGGTACCTGCGGCATGAAGTACCAGCTTATAATGAACCGCTTGATGGAAGACGGCAAAGAGCCTAACATCACTAGAGGTACTCTTGAAGGACAACTTCTTCCAGGTGAGACAACTATGTTCCGTCTGCAATCTACTCCAGATTGTAAGATACGCTCATACATCGCAGATGGCCATATTCTTGATATCAATCCACAGAGTTTTGGTTCAATCGGTGTATTTGGTATTCCAGGTTTCGCACGCTTCTACCGCCACATCCTTGTAGGTCAAAATTTCCCACATCACGGTGCGATTGCATTCAAAAAGTGTGGCAAGACAATGTACGAAGTACTCAAGTACCTTGGTATCGACAGTATTGGTGTTCCTCTTCCGGATGGCGTACGTTACGAAGACGAAAATCCATTCCTAGTTTATTAATAATTAAGACGTTATTATTAATACTTCAGAACAGATTGCCGATCATTTGGCAATCTGTTCTTTATTTATCACTAGTGTAGATTTCCCTGAAGTATTAGTAAGGAAGACTCCCGTAATAACTATTAGCCCACCATAATTATCGCAAGAAAAATCCTTTCTCCAAGTATCGCTAACGCCTCAAATATTGCACATATAAGAACAAGATTAATAAAGGCACCCGTCATAATAACACTACATCCATATTCTTAATGCCAGCCGTGAAAAGGTATCATATCGGTAATACAAATTCTTAAAAGAATAATTGAAACAATATAAAAATCGCAAAACACTACAATAAATGGAGTGACTTCACTCGCAACCACTCTATCGTATATAATTGCTCTACCAAAGATGAAAGCAACAATAATTTAATTTATAGATTATAATCTTCTTTTCAAAAAGTTCATAAAAAAATGCCACTCGCTATCGAATGGCATTCATTAGGTTAACAATCATACTTAAAATTTTACTCAATACCAATCACTTCAAGTTCGACAGGACCAGCAGGAAGCTCAGCGACAACAATATCACCAACTTTAGCACCAATTAGCGCTTTACCAACTGGACTTGTGACTAAAATTTTTCCTGATGCAGGATCAGCTTCACCTTCACCAACAAGAGTACGCTTCATTTCTTTGCCATCCTTTACTCGCTTAAAAACAACAGTCTTAAAAAGCCCTGCTTTTCCATCCTCAAACTGAGAAGGATCGACTATTATTGCATTAGCAAGCTTGGTATTAAGCATACTGATCTTAGCATTGAGCATGCCAAGTTCTTCGCGAGCTGCATGATAGTCAGCATTTTCACGAAGGTCACCTTTCTCTCTAGCTTCTTCAATAGCGTTTTTGATTCCAGGTCTCCTATTTTCAAGATCATCAACTTCTTTCTTGATCATCTCGTACCCTTCCTGGGTCATTGGAAACTGTGCAGACATAATATACTCCTAAAATTCATAAAAGAAACACAGCTTATTACCAAATCGGTCAATAAGCTGCATGTGGAAATATTGGAATTTTCGTAATTCACAAACAACAACTATTAGTAATGAGCCCTACTGTTCAAGGAACTCTTTAATACGCTTACAACCCTTTTCAATATCTTCTCTACTAGTCGCATAACTCATACGAATATGCTTCTGAGTACCGAAAGCTTCACCTGGAATACAAGCGACAAGCTTCTCTTCAAGAAGTATATCACAAAGGTCAAATGGTGTATTGACTTGCTTCCCATTATAAGACTTTCCGAGACACTTCGATATATCTGGAAGTACATAGAACGCGCCACCCGGTACAGGACAATCGACACCTTCAATATTATTTAGCAGATCTACAATAAGCTTCTGCCTTTCTTCAAACTCAACCCTCATCTTCTCAACACAACTCTGGTCTCCAGTTAATGCTACAAGAGTTGCAGGCTGAGAAATAGAGCATGCGTTACTTGTAGATTGACTCTGAATGCTTGCCATAGCCTTAATAATAGCTTCAGGACCAGCGGCAAAACCTATTCTCCAACCAGTCATTGCATATGCCTTAGAAACACCATTAACCACAATAGTATGATCCTTACAGTAGTCACTTACAGCAGCGATAGAGTAATGCTTATTTCCAGCGTATAACAACTTACTATAGATCTCATCAGAAATACAATAGATACCATGCTTCTCAATAAGAGAGCCAATCTTCTGAATTTCTTCTTTTGACACAATAGAGCCAGATGGATTTGAAGGACTGTTAAGAATGAGAATTTTAGTCTTATCAGTAATCTTCTCTTCAATCATTTCAGCAGTGAGCTCAAAGTCTTTAGTCTCATCAGTCTGTACATATACTGTAGTTCCTCCAGCAAGAGCAACCATTTCAGGGTAACTTACCCAATACGGAGCAGGTAGAAGAACCTCATCACCTGGATCAATCATAGCTTGAGCAGCAAGATACAAACAAAACTTAGCTCCAGGACTTACCAGTGTCTGAGTAAATTCGTAGTCGACACCCATATCATCTTTTAACCAAGCACATATAGCCTTTCTTAGTGACGGCATTCCTGGATTTGGAAGATATCCATGCATACCATCATTTATTGCTTTTATTGCTCCCTGACAAATATGCTCAGGAGTTTTAAAATCAGGTTCACCTGCAGCGAAGCTAACAACGTCTTTACCATCAGCTTTAAACCCTTTTGCTTTAGCAGCAATCGCCATAGTTAGGCTAGGTTTTCCGGCAGCAGCACGCATACTAAGTGGAGTATCTTTTGACATTTTTTGTTCCTACAAATAAAGATTAACAGTAATATAATTAGATCCCATTATCCAAGAAAATATATTCTTTTTCATTGATAATAACATTCAAAATAATTATAAAAAAAGGTACGGTACGCCAAAAAGGCATTACCGTAACTTTTAATATATTTATATTTTACAATTTCCTACAACATTGTCAAGACCAATTAATCATTATCATTTGCTAATAACAAACTAATATACTCATACAAATTGCAATACATGACAGCAATTGTTAATCAAGACAAATTACTAGCGTTTTTGAATAGCTCTATCTGCATCAGAAAGTATCTCAGTTACACGTACGCAAAAATAGTCATTCAAAACTAGAACTTCACCAAAGGCAACAAGTCGGTCATTGATTAAAATATCTACAGGCGCACCAGCATCCTTCTCCAACTGTACAACCGAACCTTCTCTCAAGTTTAATATATCCTCGACCATCATCTTGGCTCTACCTAGTTCTATCTTAACCTCCATCTCAACATCATAAAGCATCTCTATCGAACCATTTGAGATTTCGGTAGCAGCAATGCTTACGGGAGCCGAATTAAAAACAGTCTGTGGAGGAGCTTCTGGCACGCCAAGAATAGCGTCCATATCCGCATCGTCATCGCCTATTCCTCCTGCGAGTAGTGCATCAATCTCGTCTTGTGAGAGTTCATTAGGTGCCATAAGTATATATCCTTTTTTAGTTCAAATAGTAATTTGTTATTAGTACGTCCCTTACCCTATCTCTACTTATTTTATCATTAGATAGTTCAAGGTTTAGCTGTTGCAATTGATAGTTCACACTCTCAATAACAAACTCTCTAATCATCTGCTGCCCTCTGTCAGTACCAAGCTCACTCGACGTCATTCTATTAATTCTTCTATTGAGTGCATCCCTAAGTAGAGGGTCCATTTTTTTTACTGCTTCAGCAAATTTTGCCCAATCTTCAGGTGTAATAGTGATTTTCTCTCGGATCTCTCTAGGTGTTGGCTCCATAACAAGCACCAAATCCATAGCTAATGTCATAGGCTGCCCACTAGGCATTGGTATACTATATGTCAACTTATCAAGCTTATGCTCCATATGCATAAATTCATCTAAGTTTTTTCTTCCGCTTAAGCCATCGCCAATTTCAGTATCAGCCGGAGCTTTATCACTTTTAAAATAGAGTAAAGCCCCAAAGAACGCAGCTTCCAATACAACACAGGAGATAACAATAATCCATCCCCTTGAACCACTCATCAAACCACGACCACCTTCATCTACTTCATCATTTTCAGCCATAATCCATCCTTAGATCATTTACTACTTTCAACATATATATTGTTTATTAGTTTGCATCACTTACATCAATATCCTTTACAAACTCCTCAGTCATAATAATTTCAACACGTCTATTCTGTTCCCTCCCTTTTGGGGTAAGGTTACTGGCAATAGGTTCATTATCAGCACAACTTGTAACCCTAAATCTTCGTTTTGCGACCTTACCTTCCTCTGAAAGATACGACATCACAGCATAAGCCCGTTGGAAACCAAGATACCAGCCATCTTCATACCCAGAACTCGCTGTGTGTCCTCGTACATCTATTCTGTTTCTATACCCTCTCAAAGTTGGCGCAATGTCTTCTTGAAGCATCTGCTTGCCTTGTGGTGTTAGTTCAGCACTATCAGGTCTAAACAACTCTGTTCCCCCGATAGTGACCGTCGTTCGTTGATCTTCTCTTATAGTTTTAACAGATGTAGTCTTCCCTTTTGGCCCTCTCCTTAATACAAAGGCTTGTATATCAGTCATCGTTTGCGGCTGCTTAAAAATTTGTTGCTGAGCACGATACGCTGGCATTACCCCAAATTGCTTCTGAAATTGCCTAGATGTTCTTGTAACTTGATCCTTCCTCATCTCCATCATTGAGAGTAGAATTACAAAGAAGCAAAGAAGCAACGTAATCATGTCCCCATAGGTACACATCCACGCAGGAGCACCTTCTTCTCCACCACCGTCATCGTCAGCCATAATATACTCACTTACACTTTATCAACTAAACAAAACAAGACTTCAAGCTACTTACGATTTTACTCGTCCTTATCTTCTGCTTTTCTCATAGAAGGAGGCAAAAATACATTCAACTTCATCTCAACAATACGTGGGTTATCTCCTGACTGAATCGCCAACACTCCTCTGAGAACAATCTGCTTTATTATAAGCTCTTCACTATTTCTGATAACAAGTTTACTCGCAATAGGCCCCACAACAAAGTTAGAAATGATGGATCCATACATCGTTGTAATCAAAGCAACCGCCATACCAGCAGTCAGAGCAGCTGGATCGTCCATACCCTGTGAAAGCATATTAATAAGACCGATAAGGGTACCGATCATACCCCAGCCTGGGGCATATTTCTCAAATGACTCAAACCAAGCACGGCCTTTATTATGTCTTTCATTAATACATTCAATTTCAGTACTCATGATTGCTTCAATAAGCTCTGGGTCTGTACCATCTACCGCCAATTGAAGTCCTTTTACCATAAAGTCATCTTGGATTTGATCAGTAACATTTTCGAGAGCTAGGATTCCATCACGCCTAGCAACTTCAGCAAATTCTACAATCTGAGTAATAGTATCAGAAGAGTCCGCACTCCTTACAAAGATTGCATTCATACCAACCTTTACAGCATTTATCGAGTCTTCTAATGGCATTGATATCATTGCGGCAGAGAGTCCACCACCAAATACGATAGCAACAGACGGAATATCAATAAAGCCATTAATTGCACTCAATCCAATCCCGATAACAACAACACAGAATGTCCCAACAAGATACCCAACAAGTGTAGCAATATCCACGTTAAACTCTCCTAATCTATGGGTAAATGCCTAGTAGAACGAATATACTCTACAGTAAGGCTGACGACTTCATCAGCACTCTCTTTTACCATAATCTTGTCATTTGTAATCAAGGTAATGATAGTATCAGGTGTCTCTTCAACAAATTTAATTTTGTCAGCGTTGACCACCAGTTTCGTATCATTAAGCCTAGTTAATGAGATCATATTAATTATCCCTTGTTATATAAATACTTCATCTATACTATTATCGGCATGACCCATACCCGAACTTGAGTAAAACCTCAAAATGTCCATTCTATCCAAGTATAGTTGATATAAAGAGATATAAAAATTCGCCTCTGCGCAATTAAGCACAGAGACGAATCGTTTGGTCAGAACTTTACTGCTTTACATATTATCTCTTGAGGTTGATAAGCTCTTGGAGCATCTCGTCAGCAGTTGTAATCGTCTTTGAGTTAGCCTGGAAACCACGCTGAGTAGTAATCATCTTCGTAAACTCTTGAGACATATCAACATTGGAAGTCTCAACAGCACCAGACCTAATCTGTCCACGTCCACCGACATTAGCAAAAGCTATCTGTCCATCACCTGAAGCTGGAGCTGTGTAGTAAAGATTGTTACCGGCCGCCATCATACCATTTTGATTTGGAACAAGAGCGATAGATAGCCTACCAATAGCCTGAACAACACCATTTGAGTAGACACCCTGAATTATACCATCAGGACTGGTTGTGAATGTATCTAGGGTTCCCGGAGGCGAACCATCCTGCTCACGTAGATTAAAGTCACTTGAAGATGCCACCTGCGTCAAGTAGCTAAAGTCAAGATCTTGCTCAGCATCAGGAGAGAGCCCTTCAGTAAGACTTACTCTAAGTTGATCACTTACACCCATTCCTTTTAAAGTGATATCAAGCCCCTGAGTCTCAGATAACTCAGCACCTTTAACGTAGTTACCATCGCTATCAAATCTGATAGTACCAGTACCAACATTGACATTTGTCTTTATTTCACTACTAGCCGGATCAATAAACCACTTGGCATCTGTATCATCTTTAGAGTCAGCAATCCAACGATAGGTAGAGAAGTCGCTATCACGATTGATTAATGACATTGTCATTGTTACTTGTTTAGGATTACCGAGTGAATCATAGACAATAATATCTGTAGTAGTCGATCCACCCTGTTCCGCACTGTATTTCGTATCCTGCACCCACATATCAGTATAAGACACATTATTATAGGCAATTACAATATCTGTAATAGCATTTTCTGCACCCAAGTTACTTACAATGGAGTAATTCTTAGACGGTCCATTTGTATCGAGAGATCCATAACTTGGGTTTACATCAGTAGCTGCAAAGTATGACCCAAAATCAAGTGAACCATCAAATGAAGTTAGTGAAGTATACGACCCAATACCATTATTTTGCGAATAGGTAATACCAGCTGTCGTTGTTGCAATATTTACACCAACATCACCTGGATTACTAAGGCCTGTATTCTGATACATATTGTCCATGTATATGTTGCCATCTCCGGCCTGCATATCAGTAAGTGAGCCAAAGTTTACAGAACCAATAGTAGTACCAGCAGTATCAATAATATTAATACCCACGGAACCTGCAGCATTGGTACCAGTTGTACCAACAATGTCACCTGTATCTCTATCGAGCACTGTCATTGTGAATGATCCAGTTGTGTCTGGTCCAGATATATCATACTCATAGATTTTATCAGTATCGGTAATTAATGTTGAATCTAGATATATTGACCTTTGTAGTTCTTGACAACCACCAACGCCAAGAGCTTTGTTCGTTGTTCCAACAGCTGTATTTCTAGCAGAGTCAGAATATGCAGTAACAGCATATTCATATGTACCTGTAGTACCAACTTCATAAGCATCTACTTCATAGTACCACTTAGACTTTATAGCCCACCCTGCTTGATCTAGATCCCATGTTTGTAGACTTGTAGAATCATCTCCAGTTGCTTCAAATGCACCAGCATATGGAACAGTCGTAGTCATACCGGTTCTTGTAAATGCTCCCGCAGTCTCAGGTGGAACGTTATAACCGTACTCACCACCATCAATTGAACTAGAGACTCGACCACCAGTCTGAATAGTACCCATTGCACCACCGATTGGCGGAACCCCAAGAGGTGTTTGTACCGACTCAATTGTTCCCGCATTAACCGTAGAGTTTACATTTCCAGTAAGCATGAGCATGAGGTGTTCAATTGATGTAGACTGAGCCCCATCATCATTATCATACTTGAAGGTTGTTTCATATTTTCGTCCACCCTTTCTGTATGATATAGTAACATCCTGGTCAGAGCTTGAAGGAGTATAACCATCAAGACGACCTTCACCACTTGATAAAGAGTTACCAAATCTTACAGAACCATTGAATGCTTCACGAGCTTCAGTGGCAGCCATTGTAGGATTTGCCTTCTGAGCCCAATCATCACCAGAGTCAGTAGTTACAAAGTTTACAATATCAGTACCAGCTGGAGTAAATGTACCTAGAGACATACCAAGACCAGCATCACCCTGCCCAATCGCGACTGCCCAATCATGCAAAGACCATGGAGCTTCAGAAGAAGCTAGTGTTGCAGCAGATGTAGCAAGTAAGTGGCTATAGGCAGTCTCTGCATCCCATGAACCACTCGATAAATTATCCTCTACATCTGAGTATGCTACATCGTAAATTTCAATAGCATAACCAGTAGGTGTATTACCATCTGGTTCTAGGTGATAGTAAAGCTCATCAGCATCCTTAAATCCAGGTCCTTCAAAATCCCACTGAGTTAGCTGTGTAGCACTATCACCAACAGCAGTAAATCTAGCTGGGTTATCAATATTTTTAAATGGTTGTGTCCAAGTATTGCCTGACAAGTACCAAAGGTCTTCTAATGGAGTCGCATTATCACCAGATAAAGTAGCTTCAGTAATTGCACCAGTGATCGGATCTTTCACACCAAATGCAGAACTTGACCAAACTGTTCCACCATTTATATAGGCATTACCAGTAAGGATATCCCAAGTATTATCATCAACACCAGTTCCCGCTGCAGCATCTTGAACATCACCGAGGTACGCTTTGAGTGCTTCATTTGAATTAATTGTACTTGCATTTGCAGCAAGATTAAGACCCTTTGCAACCTCAACATTGGAGTTCAAGTTACCCGTCAGACTAACCTTTGTTGTTTCAACAGCAGCACCAGTCTGTCCAATTGGTATCGTAATATCTGTTACGTCACCTGATTCAGGTATTTTACCGCCATCCTCAGCCATTATTCCTTGAACCTGCAGACCACTACCATATAATAAGCTACCATCAGAGCCGATATAGAATGTTCCATCACGAGTATAGACGTTATTATTTCCATTTCTTAGCACAAAGAATCCATTACCTTCAAGACACATATCTTTTTGGTTACCAGTGATTTCAACAGAACCGCCGGTAAAATCCTTCATAATACTACCTGTCTGAGTACCAAGACCCATTTGTAGAGGATTTATCGAGCCACGCCCTGTATTTGGGTCAGCGGTTGTACCACCTTTTAGTGTCTGCTCAAGCATAGTTCTAAACTGGAAGACACCTTTCTTAAAACCAACTGTATTTACATTAGCCAAGTTATTACCAATGTTGTCCATACATTTTTGATGTGTTTGCAAGCCGCTTATACCGCTATACAATGATTGACTTAAACCCATGACTTACTCCTTATAACATTGCGTCTTTATCTGTCTGACCAAACATTTACGCACTCTAAAAAACGCTTAAAATTTAATTTAATACTATAAAACTATCTATACTCCCATCAATGATGCTGGTGAAATTGCCTCTCCACCTTCTTTTAAGCCAAACATAATAGCTGTTTTGCCATCATAACCACGTTTATAATAAATACTATTCACCGTACCACTTATCGGATTATTACTAGTGTCATATCCAGAAAAACTTTTACCTAAATTAGTTTCAATAGCTTTTTGCAAGTTCAAGATCTGTAGCTCTGTTAAATTATCTACACTTCCAAAGTCTTCCCAATCATCCTTTGTTGCATCTCTAACTGAGTAAATATCATCAACACTGACAGCTTCGCCTCTTGATGTATAGAGATAAAACTCATTATCTTTGAAGAAGAACCCCTCGACTATTCCTGCCATATTGCCATCATTTGCTTTTACAAGCCTATCAACATATGTCTTACACTTTTCCATATCTTGCATCTGTTCTGTCGTCAAGTACTGATGACTATCAATATCCTTAATAAAGATTCCTTGTCCACCCCATGTTTCAACCCAGTATTGTCCGTCTTTTCTAAATACATCTTTGACGATGCCACTTTTTTTACCATCAGGATTACCTTGACCGTCAAGTTGCTCAGATTCAACATACTGATTTAATAGTGTATTCGCTTCTGTAAGTTCCGCCTCTTCAGCAGCAGTAAGTTCTCTAATCTGCGCAACACCAATCATTGGAATTGAGTCACCTTCATAAGTGTTAAGATATATTTGACCGTTTTTAGTTGTAACGTTCTTTACAATTCCTTCAAATGCCTTGGCATTTTCGTCGACACCAACAATGTGTTTCTGCATCATATTTGAAGCCGCATTGATATCAGGCAACTCACTCATATCCTTTACTTTTGTGATATCCTCATATGTAACGACTGTACCGTCATCAAGAGTAAGTCTTACATTATCTTTATCATCTTTATAGGTACCAACAACAACACCAGTCTTGGAGACACCAGAAAGATCATTTGAGGTAACTTCTTTACCAATCATTGAAGACGCACCCTGTACTGCATACTCAGTACGCATATCAAGCATTGCATCAGTCATTACTTTCTGATTATCTAACTGCTGTAGCTGCGCAAACTGTGCCATCATTTCAGTGTTTTCCATTGGAGATAGTGGATCCTGATTACGCATCTGAGTAACAAGTAACATCAAGAAGTCGTCATGCGAGACATTATCCTTATCACCAGCTTTAGTCTCTTTCTGTGCATCAAGCTTTTGCTGTGTGCTACTTTTATACAGATCTTCATTCTTATTTATTTTACTTGTATCAACAGCTGACATTTTATTCTCCTAGTTATTTTCAACCTATGCAACAATATCGACCGAACCATCACTATTTATACCTTTTGAGCGCACTTGCTCAACATCTACAGCATCCTCAGATTCTCCAGGCCCATCGATTAACGGATTAATTCCATTTTGCCTCCGTTTTGAGCGTCTATTTCTTTCATCTTCCTGGGCTTGTGCAAATTGGCTCTGCTGGTTCCGATCTTCTTGTTCTTGTTTATTCAGCTCAACTTCAAAATTCTCAAGCTTCAATCCATGTGACTCTAAATTCTTTTTTAGTTGCTCAATGTTATTCATCAACATTTGCTTAGCGCCATCAGTCTCAACCCTTATTGAGGCACTTGCTTGCCCATCCTTTACAGATACCTCAACTGTAAGTTTGCCAAGCTCAGGTGGAGATAACTCCATAGTGATACTCTTCATAGATTTTTCAGAACTACTTATCATTAGTTTTGAAAGTTTATCCATATTTTCAATCATATCTGAATAGCGCACCTGTGGGTTATCTGCAAGATATCTACTAGGTGGTACTTCAGACACAAGTGCTTTGAAATCTACTTTTGAATCTGCATCAGCAAAATTTTCACTAAAATTTGGTTTACTCTTTTCGCCGCCCTCTTCTTTTGCAAATATGCTATCTTCAAATTTGCTATTTTTTGAGTCTTTAGAATCTCTATTATCATCAGAGCTTTCTTCAGACACCTCACCCTCTTTATTCTCTGTATTATCACCACTAAACGCTCTTCCTGTGAGGCTATCTTTAGCTGTATCTTTCTGAACCTCTTTTGAACTTTGCTCTTGTGACTCAGGTGTCTCTTGCACCACTTCTGTTTTGACTGTGATTTTCACCTCTTCAGTATCAATCAACGTCTGAGCATCTTTCTGTATTGTCTCGACACTATCAGAACGCTGCGCATTTTCTTGAGAAGTTGATTCAGAATTGACAACAACATTTTCCTCGACAACTTCTTCTTCAGTAACAGTAGTTTCTTTAGAATCAATACTTGTAATCTCTGCAGAGACTTCCTTTTTAAGTTCACCCTCAAGTTCTTCAATTTCCTCAGGACTGCTGTCTTCAAGTACTGCTTGAGCAAGGCCATCAATAATCTCTTTATCAACTATTGGCTCTTCTCTAACAATAATCGAGTCAATCAATTCCTTACTGTCAACCTCTTTACTTACACTACTTAATATCTGTTCTCTAAGTTCTTCATTGTTGCTTAAGCCATCAAGAAGTCTACTGTTCATTTCTGCTGCATCAATCATCTTATTATTCACATTTACCACTTCAGTACATAATGATCTTAACACAGCTTCAGGCATATCTGGAATCTCAACATCCAAATTTAGCTCTTTAATTATACCTTCAAGTTCGGTTACCAACTCATCAGCTGGTACGTTATTCAATAACTCCCTAAAATTAACTTCACCACTCTTCGTTAGTTCTTCACCACTCTCTTGTGAGAACTTTTGAGTAAGTTCTATTATTGCTTGAGCAAGTTTATCAATTTCAACTAGATCCATTTTGTCAAGATCTATCAATTTACCAATGCTAGCGGTACCACTTTCAGTAAGTGTATCTTCATCAATTCGTGTATAAAGATCCTCAATTTGATGTAATGTTGAAACTAAACCTTCTAATCCAAAATCCTGTGGTTGCTCTTCACTATTATTTTCACTACCGTCTTCCTTAGCAACTTCAACGTAAGGTTCAAAAATGCCACCAGCACCAGCAAGCACCCAATCAACAATTTCATCCAACTCATCTTCTGGCAACTCTGAAAGTGTTTGTGCATCCAAGCCGCCATCAGCAATCATCACTGCAATACGTTCAAATGCTTCTTTCTCTTGTGGAGTCATTGGAAATAGATTGCTATTGTTTACATCTTTAACATCAAAACCATTCTTTTTGATGGAACTCTTAGCATCCTTTCTGATGCTAATACTCAGACTCGAAAATGCTTTTTGTTCTTTAAAATCATTCTTTGAAAAACTCTCTGATCTTCTATTGTTCTTTACTTCATTAGCTACTTCAAGAAAACTATTCATATACTCATTAAAAGATCCTGATTTTTTCTGAGAAGTGGTTGAGACAGAGGTCTCAGTAACACTTACAGAAGAAGAACTTTTAGCTAAAAATTGAGCAATTTCCATTCTACACTCCAATTTACTATTTATCAGTCTAGCTGAATTATTCTGTCGTAATATTAAGCACCTTGCAACTCTGGTATAACATCAGGGATATTGTCAAAACCAGCGATATTTTTATCTACACTGAAAGGTAATTCTCTAACAGCTTCTCTAGCCTTTTCAACCCCAATCATTTCCCACTTTATACTTTCATCGGCTATATCTCTCTCTTCAATGAGCGAATTATAGCCTTCTCCAACTTCTTTCTCATTATTTATGTTCCACTCTTCATCATTTACGTTCTTTTTATTTACTAGAGCTCTGCCCCATGCAATTAAAACACCAATGTAAGAAGTCTTACTTCCTTGGCTACCTCTACTAACAATAAGATCAGACCGTGGAGCAATAACTTTTATATCACCAGCAATAATTGTTATCAAAGTTGACGTGATGAAATTCTCGCGAACTCGTACTCTGACGACTCCACGCTTTAATATGAGTTTATAATTTGAGGTACTGTGTAAAAGATTTGATTTTAGGGTTGATTTTTGCTCGAGTGAGTCAACACGCAACTCAGTGTTACTACCTAGACGTATGCGAGAGTTTATGCCGAATACAATCTCGACACTTCCAGTTCTAGTTTTAATGATATCGTTAGGATAGATCTTGCCACCAGTCTGCATACCATCGTTGATATTTGCAGAAGAGTGAACAACTTCAGCTCCACCTGAATAGTCTGTGATTTCTCCAATACTGGATCTATCGATAGCACCTTCGGCAGAGTATGCTTGAAGGGTCATAGCGACAAAAGAAATCAATACTAAACAGATAATGTTGATTCGATCTCGTAGGTAACTTCCATGTTGGTGATTTAGGGCTAATCCGCATCCATTCAGACTTGCCTCATTAATTATTTGCCTCATTACCGTTGGTACTCTTCAAAAGTCGTACCAAATCGGCTCTAATTCTTGGTTCCATCAGAGTAAAAACAGTAAATGCCTCTGGAACAGTCATTTTCTTCATATATTCTGCCATCTGTTCAGGATTTTTGTAGTCTTCTGTACCTGGTGTAGTCCAGGCTTTAGCTATTGCACTAGGCGACATTCCGGCATATTTGTTCTCCAAAAGTGGCAGAATCTGCCTAAGATTCCTCTCAGGAAGCACTGCCATTACCTCGGCTGTTATATCAGGTGTCAAGTACGACTCGATTGATCTAGCACTGTCATATGGTGAAATAGACAAGAAATAGTTAGCAATTAGCTCAGGGTCTAATGCTCTAAGAGTACGCCCCATTTTATCGGTCTTTTCAGCAAGAGCGACCTTGGAATTCTCTAACTTCCATGCTTGAAGGTTATTTTTTTCTTTTACATACTCTTTCTTCAGACTTTCAATACGTTCACGAAGGTCTGTAAGCCGAATTTCATGCTGAGCTCTGAGTTCGCGTAGTGCCCGTATTTTTTCTTCAAGTTGTTTTTTCATCTCATTTAGAGCAGCAGCAGAAGCATTCCGAGTATCATCTGAACCTTCGGTTGCGGTAAGTGCTTTACGTCTATTCTCTCTATCTCTGACCAACTCATTATATTCAATAATCTGCTCTTTGGTCATAGCATATTTTCTATTTCCAACAAGAACCATTGCCATATCCTCTAGGTCTGCCAAGCTGACAAAACCTAACTGATAAGCCATAACCAAGTAGATGCATACAGCAAGAAAATTCATTGCCATCACACTCATTATAATATATAGTATACTCCCTAAGGTTACTTTATTTTTTGCCATAATTACCAATCTCTAAGCGTTTTAAACTTCTAAATGCTTTATCCCTATCTTCGTGTTCGAGTTTCTTTCTCGCCATACGAATTGAAAGTTCATCCAGCTCTTTCTGATTCTCAGCATCAAGTTCTTTATGATATGATATTTCCCGCTTCTCCCTTAGAATTTCAATAGCTTTTTTATCTCTCTGAGATTCAACAAAAGCCAGTCTTTTTTCCTCTACCTCTTTCTCAAGTCTCTTTGTCTCATCATTAGCGGACACAATACCCATCTCGATACCACCAACGATCCTCATGGCATCCATCATACTGGCCATATGGAGTTTTTTATTACCACCTCCAACTCTCATATGACGGATCGATTCAATGACTTCTACGCGTTCTTCTTCTAGCTCGATTGCTTTAAGGCGTTGTTCCTCTACAGCCCTATTGGCTACAGCAAACTCCCTCTTCTTTCCATCTTCAAGAATTTTTCTATATTTTAGTACAGACTCTAGTCTAAACTTAAATTTCTTTGCCATAAGAAAAACCAATCTAACCAAGGTCTTAAATAATAATACTATAAAAACAAACGACTATCTTTGCTGCTGTGGAACAGAAGGAGGCTGCATCTGCCTTCTGGCTTGAACTGGCCTACTATACTGATCTGCTAAATCCTTGAGTTTTGAGTCAATTGTGGCAAAGTCATTATGCTCAGTCATGCCTTGCTGTAAGAATTCATTTAACTGAGGCATAATCCTTATAGCTCTATCTATATCAGGATTTGTTCCAGTAACATAGGCGCCGATATTAATCATATCCTCATTCTCTGCATATCTAGCAGCACCACCACGTAGCTGTCTTGCTGCAGCATTGAATTCAGCAGGCATAATTTCCGACTGCAATCTAGAAAGACTGGTCAAGAAATTTATAGCAGGATAGTGACCTTTTTCAGCAATAGCTCTGTCTAAGACAATATGTCCATCAAGAATACCACGACTCGCATCACCGATAGGATCATTCATATCATCCCCTTCAACAAGTACAGTGTAAAATCCTGTAATAGACCCCTTCTCAGACTTACCGGATCTCTCCATAAGCCTTGGAAGCATACTGAATACACTTGCTGGATACCCCTTACCCGCAGACGGGACTTCACCTATGGAAGAACCAATATCTCTCTGCGCCATGGCCATACGTGTCACAGAATCCATAAGTAGCGCAACATCCTTGCCTTGATCTCTAAAGTATTCGGCTATTGCGGTTGCAACAAATGGGCATCGGACTCGAACTGGAGCTGGTTGATCACTGGTAGCAACAACAACAACACTCTTTTTCATGCCTTCCTCGCCAAGCTCACGTTCAATGAACTCTCGGACTTCTCGACCACGTTCACCTACCAGAGCTACGACGCATACCTCAGCGGCAGAAAATTTTGTTATCATCCCCATAAGTGTAGACTTACCTACACCAGTACCTGCAAAGATACCAATACGTTGCCCCCTACCAATTGTCATAAAACCATCTATAGCTCTTACACCGGTAGGGAGAGGCTCTTCAATCCTAGGTCTCATTACAGGATCAGGTGGATCGCAGTACACCGGTCTTGTAGCGGTAGCAAGTACAGGCCCCTTCCCATCCATAGGTTCACCCAACCCATTGAGTACTCGCCCCAATAGGTGTGCACCTACAGGAACAACCTGTTGAGTACTTACACTCTCAACCTTATCACCAGGGCCTATACCTCTCATTTCACCAAGAGCCATAAGTAGGGTCGCATCTTCACGAAACCCAACAACCTCTGCATCTATCAACTGCTTGGAAAGTCTGGAATGAATTGCACATATACTACCTACAGGTAACGCCATTGGAGTGACTTCAACAAGTAGACCAACAATACGCCTAATTCTCCCAGTTATTTTACCTGCGAGGATATTCGGTAATTCCTTGAGTTTTTCTGAAAAAACAGAATCAACCATTCTTTTCAGCTCCTCCAGAACCTAGAACCTCTTTTATTATATCCTCTTCCTTACTGCCAAGCGTCAAAGATGTAAGGTCAGTTACACCTGATAGTGAGGACTGTTTCGCTGGGTCTATTGGAGCTTGAATTGGCGTATCTTGCTCAAGACTATCATTACTCTTAGTTGTCTCAACAGGAGCTATCTCTTTATCACGAGGTTGAGACGTAGAATCACCTTCAATATTCTTACGAGCTCTTGGGCCCCTTCTTCTTGTAGGCTGAATAGTGGAACTCTCTGGTTCAGCAAGAGTTTCAGGCGGTTGAGCTTGAACTGAAGTATCATTAACAACTGGAGCTGGCGTAGGCTCAGGAGCTTTAACAGCTTCAGAAGGTTTGACTTCTTCAGCAACAGGCATCACTGTTTTTATCTCGCCGTCCCATTCCTCCATACCGTCAATATCACCAATTAGTGCTTTATCCAGAGCAACAAACTGCTCTTCAAGGCTCATGTCAACTTCACCATGACGACTTCCAACCTTTATACCGCCACGCTCAAGACTATCATCATCAATTATGGAGACCCTACCAAGATCACTAAAAATAGCCTCAAGTGTTGGGATTTCCTCTTCAATAACCCTATGATCTTCAGAGTTGACTCTTATTATAAGGTCATTCTTATTATTAGTAAGCGCAACTGCTTCTTGGAGAATAGGTACCACAAAACGCTCATCAACCTGTATCTCACGTCGTACTATTTTTTTGGCAATCTCAAGTGCAAGTTTTAGAAGGTCAGCTTCAGCTTGAGCTTGGATTGTCAATTTTCTAAAATTCAATTCACCCAAAATATTTTGCAGAGCACCATTTAGAGCTCCTACTTTTAACTCAAAATCTGCCCTAGCACTAACTTCTCCATTTTTACGACCTTCAATCTCACCAGCAGCAACCCCTTCAGCAAAACCTTTATCATACCCCTGCTGGCGCATTTTTTCTTCTAATTCATAGATATTTTTTTTTGCCTGTTCAATCTTCTTATTGGCTGTTTCTGTAGCTTTTGCTAGTATTGATTTAGCTGTTTTTTGAAGATCAGAGTACTGATAAGCAACAATAGATTCGCTATTAGTGTGCTCTTTAAAATCATCATCAATCAACTCAGCCATACCAAGACCTTTCAACAAAGCAATTATTAATACAAAGTAAAGTCACATAAATTACTGTCACTAATGGGAGTACAAACATGCAAAGAATATAAAGCATGACTACACCACAACCTCATCCTCACCACCACGACCAGCAATAATAACTTCACCAGACTCTTCGAGACGTCTAACAATATCAACAATCCTCTGCTGAGCAGTCTCAACATCAGACAGTCTTGTTGGCCCCATGAACTCCATATTTTCCTGAATCATAGTAGCTGCACGCTCAGACATATTCTTAAATATCTTATTTTGCAGTTCCTCAGAGGCAGTCTTAAGAGCAAGTGCAAGCTCATCATTCTCAACCTCTTTAAGAGTCGCTTGAATACCTTTATCATTAACAAGAATTAGATCTTCGAATACGAACATCAAGCGGCGAATCTGCTCAACCATATCAGGGTCTTCTTCTTCAAGATTCTCAAGAATACCTTTTTCAGTTGTTCTATCTACAAGATTTAATACTTCTGCAATGTTTTCAATACCACCAGCAGTTTCAAGATCTTGATTAACAATAGAAGAAAGTCTGGCTTCAAGTCCCTTTTCAACTTCACGTATAGCCTCAGGTGTAGTCTGTTCCATTCTTGCAATACGTTTTACAACCTCTAACTGCTTCTTAGGCGACAATCCTGCAAGAATTTCAGATGCCTGCTTTGGATGGAGGTGAGCCATGATTAAAGAGATAGTCTGAGGGTGTTCATCCATGATGAATGTGAGTAGTGATTCAGTATCAGCCTGTTTTAAGAAGTGGAACGGAGTCTGCTGAATTGATTGCTCAAGCTCTGAAAGAATTTGAGCAGCTTGCTCAGGAGAGAGACTCTTCTCAAGTAGCATTCTCGCATAATCGAGACCACCCTGCTCTATATACTTACTAGCCATATATGTCTGATAGTATTCTTTTACCACAGCATCGCGAACATCAGCACTAATTTCCGCATCAAGCCTGGCAATCTCCATCGAAAGGTTCTCAATCTCATCAGTTGCAAGGTTGGACATAATTTTCGAAGCAGACTCGGAGTCTAGCGCAATCATCAAGATCGCAGCTTTACGCATCCCAGTCATACCTTCAATTTTTTTTGGAGTAGCACTCATAAAAAAGAATCCCTAATGCTCAAACACTGCAACAAACAAAGAACGAAGAAGACTTATACTTCTTAGAAAACAAAAATACAAACTCAACTATTTGACTAATACCCATCCCTCGAACTCATCCAACGCCTAACAATACTAGCAGCTTTCACAGGATCCTCATCAATAAAGTCTCCAACTTGATCTCTCATATTTTCAAAATCAGCCTGCATCCTATCAGCTTCTGAATACCCCCCACCAGTAGCCATCGCGAGCGCATCAGCATCTGGAAGATCAACCTCTTCTGCTGGAATAGATCTTTTTGCCTGCAAATATAAGAAGTAGATTGCTGAAAAGAGAATAAACATCAGGATCAACGCGACTACATTTTCAGTCAAGAAATCTTTGAGCCTATCAACCTTCTCTTTACGTTTATCGGGTTCTAGCTGAGGCTCCCAAAGAACTTGCTCAATCTGTATCTCCATATTATTAGACCCATCAAGCATACCCGCAACTTTGGCAACACTCCTCTCCAGTGCAATTAGATCATCACCCTCAAGCTTAGGTTTTGGTGTACGCAACCTCATTGGACCACCTGTCTCAGGATTAATCAGATCTACCCCTTGAGCATCCTTCTCAATAATCCAATTACCATCTGCATCTTTAGTATATTCATACGGTAGGTGCACCACAACAGATACTGTTTGGGAGCGAATAACTGGATCAGCCACAAGATTTGTATCTGCATACCCAAGCTCCATGAGAGTATGCTTATCCTGACGATTATACTCTCTAGCTATTTCTCTACCGCCACCACCACCAGTAGACATATTGGTATTAGAACGAATATTAGGCTGAGTGCCAACAACATTTGCTGGCGCATCACTTGATTTGTCCGAGATCTTCCTTGAAGTAATATCCTTAGCCAAACCCTCAAGAATTTCATGCTTACGAACCTGCTTATGAGTCATGTCCCATTTAGTATCTACCCAAGCATAGACCTCAGAATTGGGAATAATTTTTCTAACACACTCTTCAATGTCATTACTTACCTTAAGGCTAGTCTTATTATTCAGCTCCATCGCAGTTGCTGCTATTCCACTAAGACTGTCATCACCTTGAGCTTTGAAATGACGCCCTTCTTGATCTGTCACCAACACCGCTTCAGGACTAAGCCCCGATCTAGAGAAGGCGACAAGGCTAATAATAGCATCCGCCATATTTCTAGTTAGCGGCTTACCCATAGTAGTCTCAACCATCACAGAAGCTCTCTGTTTAAACGGCATACGAAAGAGCGCTTTACGCTCCCCACCTTGATAAATTACATTAGCTTTTTTAATTCCATCCATACTCTGAATCATCTTTGCAACTTCATCAGATAGAGCCAGCTTGAATCTTTCCTGAGTTATTTCTTTTGTATCGGTGAACTGAGTATCTTTTAGAGCTTGTTCAAAGCTAGTACCACCATCATCAGGAAGAGCATTCTCTTTTGCAAGAATGATCAGAGCAGCATACTTCTGCTCTTCCGGAACAAGTATAACCTGATTCTTAGCATCATATTCTGCGGCAATATTTTGAGCCCGTAATAAAGCAGTGTATTCATCAGAATCTTTCAACGAAACCTGAATATCAAGAGGTACATTTAGCGATTTTTCATCACGCGAACCAATCCACACAATCAGCGTCAACAGTGAAGCAACTGTAATAATCATCGCCACAATACTAGCACGCTGAGTTGACGACATCTGCCTCAATAATTTACGTGCATTATCAAGCAACTGCCTTATGACTTCCATAGGCCAACACCCCTTTTAGTACAAAAACCCTACCGACGAACCACTATACCTCTGGAAAACTTACCATTTTGTCTCAATTATATGGTTTATCAGCATCAATCACCACAAAATTTTCCGATAAAAGTTGATTTTTATTAAAAAATTAATGGCTAGTAGACAAATCCACCAGCCATTAACAATAATTTAATATACAGATATATTGTTCATAACAATATATCTGTATCAAGACTAAAGACGCATCTGCATTACCTCGTTATAACTGTCAACAAGTTTACCACGTACAGCCATAAGTGTTTGAAAAGCTACATCAGCCTTCTCAACTGCACCCATAACCTTGGTAATGTCAGCTTCTCGACCAGTAACAAGGCCTTCTACAGCATTATCAGCTTCGCTCTGCATCTGGTTTACTTTTTCTAAGTTCTCTAGTAAGAAGTCTCTGAAGCCTGCACCGTCTACAGTCTGCCCTACAGCATCCTTAGACTCTGACACAGCCTTACCAATATTTCCAAGACCTTCTAAACCATTGATATTTGCACTCATAATCGCACCTTATTAATCATTTGTCTCAAAGTATTTATACTGCAGGCAATAATTATATTCACCCAAGTAAAAAAACCGAGATATAACAAATACTTCTTACAAATCTATTATACCACTAAGTATTAACGGCATCAAGTCAATATTTCTATAGCGATAAATTTATAATGAGACTTACACTATATTATTTACCTATTAGTTCGATTTAGTTTCAAACAAATATCGTAAAAAAGTTATGCAATAATTTGTATTGCTCCCATAAAAATCCCTTTAGCAGTTTCAAACGAAGCAAGATTGGCTTCATATGCTCTCTGAGCTACCATCATATCAACCATTTCCAAGGTTGGAGAGACATTTGGATACTTTACATAACCATTTTCATCTGCATCAGGGTGATTAGGCTGGTATCTTTGCATAAGTTCAGTGTCATAATCTGTCTGAATGCTGTCTACCTCTACACCGAGCGTCTCACTACCTGTAAATGTAGGAGCTCCAGGTTTGAAAGCAATAAGCTTTCTCCTATAAGGATTATTCTCACCATTTTCATCATGAATTGTATTTACATTTGCTAAATTATTAGCATGCATGGTCATGCGAGCACGTTCAGCGTAAAGCGCACTACCAGCTATATCAAAGTTAGTAAAAATTCCTCCAACCTGTGGCATTATATTTAAATCCTTTTTATTTATAGATTCACTCGATTATATACCTAAGAACTATTTAACCTTTGCCGAAGCATTTACAAGCATTGTCAAATTCTTCTTATAGAGTCTCTGCATTGCAGTCATCTTGAGCTGGTTCTTTGCCATATCCAACATTTCTGTCTCAAGATTAACACTATTCTCATCATGCCTCTCTACTGAGTACTCCTTACCATTAAACATCCTCATACGAGGATAGTTACCTTGGTAACGAAGATCGAGCTTCTCATCTGGGCTGAATTGGTCTGGATGGTATTTATCTCTCTTATCAATAGCCTCAACAAGCGATTCTGTAAATTCGTCTTCAGGTAGAGTCTGTCTATAATAGTCAGGAGTTTCTACATTAGCTATATTATTAGAGATAACCAAGTTCTTCTGAAAGGCAAACCCCATCCCAGCCTCGAGAACAGGTAAGCTTTCACGTTGAAATACCGAATCAATCCATGCCATTTTCATTCATCCTTAAACTATTCGGTCAATTTTCATGCCCGACGCCTACTTATATTTCAATTATTGTTCCACTTTACCACCCGTAACAACTTTTTCCGTAGCATCTTATATAACAACATCTTATAGTACTAAATTCAAATATTCCCGATAAAAGTTGCCACGTCCT
This sequence comes from Planctomycetota bacterium, assembly GCA_965140405.1. Lineage (GTDB taxonomy): Bacteria > Planctomycetota > SZUA-567 > SZUA-567 > SZUA-567. The sequence continues at coordinate 1,896,332 of OZ223208.1, read as the reverse complement.
ATAATAAATATCGGCATAATCCACCATAAATGTGAGGTAAAATATGCCGAAAAGCAAATTTTTCTAATTTATTTCTAAAGTTACAGAACATGACATATAAAATATGTAAACTTGGTGTTGATTTTTGAGTGCGTTTTTTGCGTTATAATATAAACAATTTATTAAAGTAAAGTATAAGCAATTGTCGATAAGGAATTAATTAATAATATATTCTTATCAACTCTTATAACAGTAATAGAGGAATAACATGTTACGAAAAAAACTACTAACTCTTTTTCTAGTCGGGATTTGCGCAACAAATCCGCTCATTGCTAATGACAACGGTGCAAGCAATGAAAACCTTGTCCAGCTAGACGGGAGTGGCTCACAAGATGCAGATGGTGACCAATTAATATATAGCTGGCGTCAAGTTTCAGGTCAGAAGGTATTTTTAATCAATTCAAATACTGCTCGCCCTAGCTTCTACGCTGAAGCTGCGGGAGAGTATGCGTTCGAACTCGTGGTTTCTGATGGCAGAGTAGAGAGTGAACCAGCAATAGTCAATGTACTTATCGAAGAGGCAAATGAAATACCTGTCGCAGCACTACCAGCAAAGATAGCGATAGAACTTGGTGAAAACGCAGTACTAGATGGGAGTAATTCTAGTGATGCAGACAATGATGCCTTACTCTACAACTTCAAACAGATTTCTGGGCCTACACAAATTCTTCGTTCTACAGTCTCACAAAATCCACAATTTACAGTCCTTCCAAAGGCAGTTGGGACATACTCATTTGAGCTAGTAGTAAATGACGGTAGGGCAAATAGTGATCCTGTTGTATGTACTCTAGAAGTAATTCGGCCAAATACTGCTCCAGTGGCAAAAGTCGTAGCTCCACAAAAAACTTTGATCAAAACCAAACACCGTTTCAACGCAAGTACACGCATACAAACAACTCCACGCTCTACACAGAGGATTGTGATTCCAAAGACAAATCCTGTAAATATGGAGACAATCAACAATAGTAATCGCTCGCATAAAATACTAAAAGCAAAAGTTAATTTGCCAAAAAAGAGTGCTATGCCAGATATGATAGAAGAGCTAGAAACCCTAAGCACCGCCCAGCCACTCAACATCACTCCGATAGCCTCAACATCAGGTAATATGGAGGTTTCTCCCGGAACAAAGGTAGTAATCAAAGGCTTTGGTGTCGACCCAGACGGCGACTCACTACAATTCATATGGAATCAAATAGCAGGTCCAATGATCCCTGGAAGTCCTGTTATGCGTAAGAATTTGGCATTTATTCCACGTAAAGAAGGCACATATATTTTTGAATTGATTGTCAATGATGGTAAAATTAAGAGTGAGCCTGCAACATGTGCAATAACAGTTAAAAATAGAGAGATCGCAAGTAATAAAGTAAAGCTAAACGATGCTGAATTTACTGAAGATATCAATTCGTTAGAACTATCTATCCCAAGTGAAGATGACTCTGTTGCACAAGTAGCTAATTCCTCAGATGATGACGATATATCATTTAGAGAGTTATTCAGTATTGACTAATACCATACTATACTACGCTTACAAATAAAGAACCTGCCTTTAATAAGGCAGGTTCTTTATTTTAATCATAAGGCATATAAATACTAAAAAACACTGAAATTAACAATAATAATCTTTTCAAAAAAATAAATATCAGATATAACAAATATTGTAAAACTATTCCAAAAATTTTAACTTAGTTATTATTAATGCCAATAATAGGAGAAGCAAATGGGGAATAATCCGAATATCAAACCTATCATTATCATAGTAGGTCTCACTGCTGCACTTTCAGGACTGTTATTTGGCCTGGATATTGGCGTAATTTCTGGAGTTCTCCCATGGCTTGATAAAGACTGGAAAACAACTACAGAGGACAAAGAAGTTATTGTTAGCGTTATACTTATTGGCGCATTCTTTGGTTCCATACTAGCTGGATATATATCTAAGAAGCTAGGAAGAAAGAAAACACTACTTATAAGTGCTGTAATATTTGCTGTTGGTGCAGTACTCTCTGGGCTGTCGACGACAACTCTTATGATGGAATCTGTAAGATTCTTCCTAGGTATTGCTATCGGTATCGCTTCTTTTACAGCCCCGCTCTACCTTTCAGAATGCGCTCCACAGTCAATACGTGGTGCTCTCATATCCATGTATCAGTTAATGATTACTATTGGAATTTTAGTTGCTTTTGTTACAGATACACTCCTAGGATACGGTGGTCACTGGCGTCTAATGCTTGGCATTATTGCAATACCAGCAGTTATCATGTTTATTGGCATACTATTTTTGCCAGAAAGTCCAAGATGGCTCTACCTAATTGGTAGAAAGACAGACTCGGAACGTGTACTAAAAAAGCTTAGAGGAAATGATAACGAAGTTAAGAAAGAATTAGCAGAAATTCACGAAGCTTTAAAAGAAGACAGTAAAGTCTCAGGCTGGGCTCTACTAAAAAATCCAAACTTCAAAAGAGCAGCGATGCTTGGCATTGCACTCCAGCTTTTCCAGCAATTTACAGGGATCAATGTAGTCATGTACTATGCTCCAACAATTCTAAAACAAGCAGGATTTTCTAGTGATCACCAGCAAATGTGGGGTACGGTTCTTATCGGCTTGATCAACGTTCTATCAACCTTTATAGCAATTGCATTTGTTGACAGATTTGGTAGAAAGCCAATTCTTTACGCTGGATGTATCGTAATGGCAGGTTCATTATTTGGAGTCGGAACTATCTTTGATATTGGGGTTGCTTCTTCTCCAGACATGCCATATCTTGCAACTGGCTTACTACTTATGTTTATTGTTGGTTTTGCCTTTAGTGCAGGGCCTCTAGTCTGGGTTGTCTGTTCTGAAATATTCCCACTTGCAGGTAGAGACGCAGGTATTACTTTAAGTACAGCTAGCAACTGGATATGCAACGCTATTATTGGAGCGACCTTCTTGACAATGCTCAATACTTTTGGTAATGCAGCAACGTTCTGGCTCTTCTCAGGAATCAATGTAGTATTCCTAATAATAGTATTCCTATTCTGCCCAGAGACCAAGGGCAAATCATTAGAAGAGATCGAAGAAAACTTAATGAGTGGCAAGAAACTCAGAGACATCGGAAATTAGTATCAAATTAAATCAAAATAGAAATATTATTAAGCGATTAAAATACAGTTAGAAGTTGATTTGTAATCTATATACATGATATAATATTCGAAGATGGTTTGAGCAAATAACCAAATCGTTGTAGTTGCAATTCAAATTTATCATGGCAACTAAAATTAATGAAAACATTTATTTATACCTATGGAAAGTCTACTTATGAATACTAAAAAAGTCATTATCATTGGAGTTATATTATTAGTTATGCTCAGTGTTACTGCACTAATTATTCCAGTTGCGATTACAACAAAGAATCAAATCAACAAAGACGCCATCACAATAATTAAATCTGATGGAAAAAATAACGCTTTTATAATTGGTGATATAATATCAACTCAGTTTACTATTGCAAAACATTTAGTCAGTACTGTCGAGGAATTCTGGAACAAGAGAGGAGATGATTATAAGTATCGCGATATCGCAGACTTAACTGAGGCCTACCTAAGTAATGACCCAAAGATGTCTACTGCTGGCTACTGGATTAGCGTAGAGACAGATAAACTTGACTCAAAAGAGCTAAGCAAGTACCTTAAAAAAGATCAAAAAATGCAAGATGTTATCTCATGTTATTCATTTAGGGAGGGCACAAAAAACACTCAGACAAATATTTTAGTAGCTACACCGACTGATCCGTGGTATTCTGCCCCCTACAAATCTCAAAAGAGCTATATAACCGATCCATATGTCTGGGAAAAAGCTTATATAGTTTCATTTGCAATACCTCTTATCGTTGACGGAAAAGTAATCGGTGTAGGTGGAGCAGACATTGATATTACAAATCTCAATGAAATCATTAAAAACATCAATTATAATGGCGCAGGACATGCTCGTCTTATTTCGGATAACTTTTTAATTGTTTCTGACGGCAAAGATCCAAAGTTATCAGGTACCAGCCTTGCTGGTGATAGTCAGACACAAGAAATAATGAAAGCTATTCAGTCGGGAAGTATTGTTGAGAACTATATAATTGATAGTGAATCTGGTGAAAAATTCTATCAAGTATCATTTCCCATCGAAATTGTCGGTTCTGGTCTATACTGGATACTAGAGCTTACGCTACCAGAATCTGTTATTCAAGATGAAGTTAATGCTGCTCTATACATTGTTATTATTACAGCTGTAATCGTACTCCTTATTGGAATTGTGGTAGCAATTCTATTCAGTATCTTTGTTGGCAAAGCAATTGATTCACGTGATCACTGGTATAGACAGATCCTAGATACCATCACGTCCCCATTATCAGTTGTCAATATGGACAAGAAATTGCAATACATTAATAAAGCAGCCAGAGAGGCACTCAAAGTTGACGAAAACAGCTATATTGGAAAAGATTGCGGGCAAACTTGGAATATAGAAAACTGTGATAAATCGAGTAATAGTTGCCCATTAAACAATATGCTTAATACCGGAGTGAAGCTATCAAAAACAAAAGTGTTTGAAAAAAGTTGGGACATCCATACTGACTATATTATTGATATCAAAGACAACAAGATAGGAATGATCGAATTCTTCAGTGATGTTACAGATAGAGAGAAGATTTCAGAAATAGTAGACAAGATAAGCTTAATGATAGAGAATGTTCAAAATAGTAGTAAGCAGATATCATCGGCATCTGAATCCCTTTCACAAGGAGCCACAGAGCAAGCGGCGTCTCTAGAAGAGATCACCTCTTCCCTCAGCCATTCAACATCTCAGATCACAACCAACGCGACAAACGCAAGCGAAGCAAATAACCTTGCTAATAAAGCCCACACAATGGCTAAAACTGGTTATGAAAAGATGGAAGTACTGGAGAAATCCATGCGGAGTATTACAGAAAATGCCGAACTTACCCGTAAGGTTATCAAGACAATAGATGATATTGCCTTCCAGACAAATCTTCTTGCACTCAACGCAGCAGTCGAAGCAGCAAGAGCTGGTACTCACGGTAAAGGCTTTGCTGTAGTAGCTGAAGAGGTACGCAACCTTGCAGCAAGAAGTGCCAAAGCGGCACAAGAGACTGCAGAGCTAATTGATAAGTCAAACAACGAAATAACCAATGGAGCAAAACTTTCAAAAGACACAGCTGAATCCCTCAGTGAGATTGCAACTGAATCTGCAAAAGTTAAATCACTTATTTCAGAGATAGCAACTGCTTCCCACGAGCAGTCTGAAGGCATCATGCAAATAAACATTGGCCTTGAACAAATTAGCAATGTTACTAGCCACAATACTGCTACCTCTGAAGAGACAGCAAGTGCTACCGCAGAACTAAACAGACAAATATCAGATTTGGCTGCGATTCTTGGTAATAATCAAACAAGTAATGCTTCAAGCCCTAAGAAAGCACCAAAGACCAAGAAGAAGATCATTAAGTCAACACCTACCCCATCATCATCACAGGAATGGGGTGGGAAAATTATCAAGCCAACCGATGAGATCAAGCTAGATGACTCTGAGTTTGGTAAGTTCTAGCTCTATTTACAAAGAGAAATTGATAATAAGTAAAATAACACCTACTAACCGTACTTTTATTTGTTTAGAAAGTACGGTTAATTTAATTGGTTCATTTTTGGATGTAAATATATTATTATATAACTACTTTTCCACCAGCTGTCATATGCGTATAATAATACTTTATTAAGAGATACTTTATTGAACTATTATAGTTGGTGGAGCTTGAATATGGCTAAAAGTAAGACAAAGGAGTTAAGTATACGCTATAGTTTATTAGTTTTTGGTCTGTTTGTAATGGCAAGTGGAGTCGCTGTATCGGCAAAATCAAATCTCGGTGTTTCACCTATTTCAAGTGTACCTTATGTGGTCAGTCTAATGACAGATTTCACCATCGGTGAATTGACAGCAATAATGAACACATTACTACTCTTACTACAGATTATCATTTTACGGTCAAAATTCCAAAAAGAGCAGCTACTACAGCTCCCAATAGGTATTCTTTTTGGTGCATTAATAGACTTAAACCTAAGGCTAATGGAGCATTACACTCCTAGTACCTACATTGAGCAGTGGAGCTTGTGTTTGGCTAGTTTTCTTCTGCTAGGCTTTGGAGTATTCTGTGAGGTCAAGGCAAACGTTGCGATGCTGTCAGGGGAAGGTTTCGTCAGTGCACTATCTGAAGTAACTGGAGTTAAATTCTCAAAGAATAAGATCATTGTTGATTCCGCTCTAGTTCTCGCGGCTGTTGTTATTTCATTTGCTTACTTTACAACACTCAATGGCGTCCGAGAAGGAACTGTTGCGGCTGCGGTATTGGTTGGTTTCTTTGCAGGAATCTTCTTAAGAAAGGTCAAAGTACTAGACAAGCACTTTGTAAAATAGACCTGTATAGCAACGAAACTGTTTAAACGGCTAAATACTCGGTAGCTCCAAGGCAATACGCCTGTCCACCGCATTCGCAACCCTCTGAGTAAATGCCCTCTCAGTGAACTCTCTAGTATCAAGACAAGAGACACCGATCACTCCTTCAGCCGCACTACTACAAATAAAGATCTCGCTAGCTTTAGCAATTACCTCAGGAGTAAGCCTCTCTTGATAGAGCATAATTCCTTCACGAGCAAGCGTATCAAGAACAAAACCACGCATAACCCCCGGAACGATTCCATCCCTTACCGGATGAGGTGTAACCACCCCACCGTCAACTACGGCAAAAATATTGGCTCGTGTCGTAGCTAAAAGAGCACCATCCTCATCACAAATAACCGCTTCGTCAAACCCATCAGAGACAACCTTGCGCAAAGCGACATGCTCTCTCATACTTGTCGCAAACTTATGAACCGCCAACTTGTCACCCCTGACCCTTCTGTACGGAGCATACCCGAGTTTCAACCCTCTCGCACGATCATCATCAGTGTAAAGAGCTTGGTCAAGAAGTATTATCTCAGTGATCCCTTGAGGTAGCAGTATTCCATATTCCTCCTCTACATCAACACATCCTGGAGTAATTATGATTCTTACAATACCGTTATATAACTTGGTTCTAGAAGCTAGGGTCGCAATATCACGCTCAATTCTTCTCGTACTCAGAGCGTGAGAAATCCCAATCTCAGGAAGTCTCAAGCTAGCAGCTAATACATCAATATGAGCTTCAAGCCTGAAAGGTAGAGAGTTTCTCAACATTACCTCAGCCATCAACGACTCTCCCCAAAGAATGCTTCTATCCATTATAGGTATTAGTGCTAGTTCACGACGTATCAACTCCCCGTTTACAAATACATGTTCCATGCTATAGACCAACCTTCCTCTTCAGAGCAGCTGTAGGACATGCTTTTACGCAATCACCGCACGATATACACTCACTTCCACCCACCTCTTTACGCACATCCAACTCTATAGGACATACTCTGTCACACTTACCACAGTCAATACAACTATCTTTTACTAGAGTTATTCGAAGTATTGCAAACCGTGAAATCAACCCATACATAGCACCAAGGGGACAGAGTCCTCTACAGAAGAATCTGCTAATAAATATTGAAGCAATTATAACGAAAAAAGTTATTAGAAGACGGACAGGACTCATCTTAGTTGTGGCATAAACGAGTTGAGACAGATCCTCAATTCCAGAGATTTTACTAGGTATATCAGCCTCAATAGCAGCAACAGGACAATATGTACAGAAGAGTGTCCAGTAATCCATAGCAACTGCAGTTTGCGGAGAAAGGATTGTCAAATCAGCCTTATAAATATAGTAAGGCACTTCAAATATTTCAGTAGTAAATAACTCTCCGGCAGGAATCACCTCTGAATATACTTTATCTTCCCCACGCCAGATCTCTTCCCCTGTTCCATGAGCATAATATACAGGTGTGATTATAAAACCGTCAACGCTATGTGTACTTAAATTTTCGACTGTTACCTCAACAATTAACTTACTATTCTTATAAGACTCTTCCTTTGATCGTTCTAAAAAATCAAAAACAGATTCTCCCCCACCAGACTCAATCTTTTCAGAAGTATCAGCCTGCTCCGAGAAAAGATCATCGAGCTCTGCACCACCACTACTTTTAGCTATTCCGATTGGCTTAAGACTACCACTCACACTTTCTGCCTGAGAAGGTATCATTGATTCTGACTTATTGACTCCATCTAATTCTTGAAGAATATCATCAAGTGAAGCACTACTTGAATTTCCAGTACTATTAATGCCACTCACTCCAATAGGTTTGAGTCCATTACTGAAAAAATCGCCACCATCACTGTTTTCAGTCAACAACTCACTAGGCACGGGAAAGCCGCCTTTTGTGACTACAGTGTTATACTTCTCTTTGTTAAAATATGAACTATTTTTTTTTGCAAAGATACTTTTATCCAACTCAGGCACATCTTTAGCTATTACCGGTTTATTAATCCTTATATACCCTTCTTTGACATTAAAGCCAAAGAGATATGTCAGAACAAATACAAAAAGGATCATTAGAATATATTTTACGTAGCGTACAGGACGAGGCAAAGAAAACTTTCTACTCTTTATTCTAAAGAGTATATCCTGTAGCAATCCAAAAGGACACGCATAGCCACAGATAAGTCGACCCAAAAATATTCCAATAGCCAAGACACTACCAAGGGCAAAAGCTGGGATACTCCTTACCCCAAAACCATACCCTATAATTCCAACCGGACATGAAAATGTAGCCCACGGACAACCATGACAGTTGAATCCAGGAGCACAAATATTTTTAGCAGACAGACCGAATACATTCAGATTATATATAAAGGCTGAGACAAGAGCAGTATAATTACGCACTTGCGACCCGAAGGGAGGTAATTTTTTCATTAAAAACCCTCATAACACACGACTCAATACAATAATACAGTATGAGAAGGGAGACCAATTAAGAATTGATAAGCAGCGCACCGCGCCACAGATTACCGACTACATTCACGTAGGACAATCATCTACTTGCGCAGCGTCAGGTACAAGGGAGTGAGCATCATATAGCTTACCATCCTTCTTCCTACGCATTAGCTGACCACCTTCTATGCTTTCGACATAGCTGTCAGCACTAGTCCGTTCCTCAGTATTTCCATCAAATAATGAAATAGTATGCGTTTCAAATAGAAAAGCATACGCAAACAATGCGAGACAGAGCAAGACCAAGCCAATAGTAATAAATCTTCTATTAATATTCATACCGTATTCAATTATCTCTTTTTACCCTACCTGATTCAACCCTTCTTGTGATATTAATATCATCAAAATACTCCAACGTTGCAACTGCATGATTTCTGCTAAGCCCTGTGAGCTCTCTCCAGTAACCAATCTCTAGAAGGTCTACCTTAACAAAAGCTTCATTTAAAAGTATTATAAGTCGAGCTACTTCAACAGCACTAACTATAAATTTACCTGCAATTAAGTGTATTTTTTCCTCAGAGCAGAGTATTTTTATCACCTCTTGAGAATCTTTTTTGCTAACCCTGCATTGGTCTTTCACCTCACCTAACGCCAACCAGAGAGCAGGCTCAATCCTAACACTCTCACTTATAACCTTATACATCATCAACGCATTATCTTTTAGATCAGGCTCAAAATCCTTACTAGCCACCACTCCATCAGAATAAATAACCTTCACAAATTTTGCAATGATCTTTACCACTCTTTCAACACCGTCAACCGGAATAGCCAGAACTCTAGCAACGTGCTCTATATTCATCCCTAGTCGGTACTTATTGTTCATGTGATATTGCTGTAGCTCTTTCTCAAAAAAACGAGCAAAGGCTTCGGTCTTTTCTCCTAAAAGCCATACATTCCTACTTACCATAATGAGGTCCTTAGAGTCAACCATACTGGTAATCATGTCCTGTAGTACTTGATCAGATACGTGTCCAAGACGCTCAATATCACTACGTGAAAATATATATTTAGGTCCAGCTAATAACTCGGATAATAGATATAATTTTTTATCTACCGCCTCCAGAGCAGAACGAAACAAGGAGTGTCGGAATTTATCCTTATTACTAAGCCTATAACCTCCTTCAGAAGAGAGTATCACACCACCACCAACGCTACCAAACGGTCTGGCAACTCTAATTAGAAAATTATCTCCACTTGAGAGTACACTTTTCTTCTCAAGTTTTAGATGAGCAAAAGCTCCATCGCCATACCCAAGTTCACTACAACCAAATAATTTTACAGAAGCATTACACGATAGAGTTCCAACATGGACTCTGCACTTTGTCACTTTATTATACGTATACTCTTTAGAGATATTTTTAATACTGACAATAAATTCAGACGAACTAGCGTAAGATGAGTGATGTAAAACGCTCCCTCTATCGACTTTGTTCTCACCGGAGTCATTATAGTCAAGATTTATAGCCAGACACTGACCACTCGTAGCCTCATCAACTCTTTTTGAATAACACTCAATCCCGCGCACTCTTACCTCACGCCCATTCAATATCAAGGAATCTCCTACACTTATTTTACCGGAAATACCGATACCTGTAACTACTATTCCATGTCCTCTTGCGATAAAATTCCTCTCAACAAATACCCGAAAGTCCCTCCTATCAGAGCTATCTACGCATTTTAATGCTAACTCATTAATGCCATCGCGAAGAGAGGCGAGTCCGATCATACTCCTAACAGATGTAAAATGCACCTGTTCAGCAAATAACCCAAAATCGTCAAGCAACCGCAAAGCATCCTCTTTTACAATATCCAGATAATCCTTATCAACAAGGTCTACTTTGGTTATTACAAGTATAATTCTGGCATCAGTAAGTTGCGAGACTATCTGTAAGTGCTCTCTTGTCTGGGGCATTACCGACTCATCAGAAGCAATTACAAGAAGCAATATTTTTGCTGACGCTGCACCAGCAACCATATTCTTTATATAATCCTCATGCCCAGGTAGATCAACTATACCAATACTAGTCCCTTTAGTGAGTTGGCACTTAGCAAATCCTATATCAATACTGAGTCCACGCTCTTTCTCTTGAGGAAGTCTATCTGTATTACACCCTGTCAAAGCTTCAACTAGGGCGGTCTTACCATGGTCGACATGACCAGCAGTCGCAACGATAACAGGTAACACTTCACTCATAATCACACCCCATATAAAATACCATACAAAAAATTATGGCAACTGGTACCCTATCAGACTAAATTCCTAAAGCCCGAATTGTCCTGCTAATAGCCTTACTAAGCTCACCATCAAGTATAGCCATCACATCTATCCATACCTTATTACCACTAACTCTTGCAAAGACACCATTCTTTCTTAGCAGTCTCGCACCTTCTTCAACATCTATTTTAGTTAATTCTAAGACAACAGCCCACGACTCAACAGATGAATCAGGTAGAGATCCACTACCAATATATGCCTCACTGCGCTGTACATTTACAGCAGCAACGATCTTGCCATCAATATTACGAGCAAACTCTTCTGCCCGACTACAAAGCTCGTCCTTAGGAGTTGAAAGCATCATATAGAGAGGTATCTCCTTCTCATAGTCACCATTGACCCATATTGTTAATGTAGCTTCAAGTGCTGCTAAAGTCATCTTATCAACCCTGAACATCCGTGCAAAGGGATTCTTCCTGACTCTCTCAATATGCTCCTTCTTACCGCATATTATTCCAGACTGAGCTCCACCAATCAATTTATCACCACTAAAACAACATAAATCAACACCAGCACTGATAGAATCCTTTATCAAAGGTTCACTTTCGATACCCCAGCGCTCTAAGCCTACCAACGCTCCGCTCCCAATATCATCGATAGTATAAACACCTAACTCTTTTGCCAGCGGCACAATTTCCTGTATACTAGGAGTTCCACCAAAGCCACGAAGCCTATAATTTGATGTATGAACATGCATAAATGCCCCGACATTCTCATTCATAGCTTCTCTATAATCTTTTAAATGTGTCCTATTTGTAGTACCGATCTCCTTCATTATGGCACCACTCATATCCATCACATCTGGCATCCTAAATGCTCCACCTATCTCTACTAGCTGCCCTCGACTTATAACAACATCCTTACTTTTTGATAGAGTGTTCAGAACCAACATTGTAGCAGCCGCATTATTATTTACAACTGTAACCGCCTCAGCACCAGTAAGTTCCTGTAAAAGCCTCTCTACTTTACCTTCTCTTAGTGAACGCTTTCCAGTCACACTATCACTCTGTACAGGGGTATATAATGCAGCATTTTTCACAGCTTCTACAGCCTTTTTAGCCATAGGAGCCCTACCTAAGCCAGTGTGAAGAATAATCCCTGTGCCATTGATCACCTCTCTAGAGCTATTATCACATAGAGAGTAAAGGTTTTCTTCTACAATGCCTAGAATCTTCTCTTCGTCAAAAGAGAACTCTTCTCCCTGCATAACCCTCATCCTTAGATCCTGTAAATGATTATTAAGAGACATTTTAAAAACACTATAACCATACTTCTCAATTGCCAATGTTGCTCCTTGATTTTCGAGAATTTTACCAATAGATGGGATTTTACGTAATCTCTGATTTATCATTTCACTATCCATATATATAACCAGTCATTTCTAAATCTCAATATTTTTAATGCCAAATATTTAATGTAATAACTAAGTATACTGATAATAATACTTAATTTATATCACATTTTTATAAATTATGTATAGCAATCGCAACAAATAACTGTACATAATCTCAAATATCAAGTATTCTAGTTAAGTGTCTTGCACAATAGGAACATTTTGTTATAATTATCGGAGTTGTTCTAATCTTTTAAACAAATTCATCAAGTATTGCTTTAAACAATGCATACTTCTCAGTATAACGTATAATCTTGGAGTTAATAAATAATGTCGAAATACTTATTTACACTAATACTTTTTACAATCTCGATAACTTCTTATGCTGCTGATCTTTATCCACCAGAAGAAGAGATGACTCAAGCTCAAAAGATTCTATATAAGTCTGCTCCACTAGAATTAATTGACACCAACTCTGGCATTGAAAAACTTACAGGCTTTCCTACAGGCGCAGGTAACGCTGCTGAGAATTACGCAAAACTTGAAGAACTTTTCAAAGAAGACAGAATTGATGGTCAATATATTGAGCTAAAAAAGAATCCTAAAGGTCTCAATGAGATATTTAAAGCAACTTCAAAGAAAGAATGTAAATTCTCACCACAATATTATCCATTTATGAATAAAGGCACAGTAAAGCAACCTGATATATTGGTTTATCTTTCATATTTAAACGCTATTTTTGACAGAGCAGAAGAACTTGAAGGAAAAGGTGATATAAAAGGAGCAGAAGCAGTGCATCGACGCGCCTTTATCTTTGGTTGGCATCTAACCCAAGAACCGCCAACAATTGTAACCTTACTTATAGGTGTCGCTATCAAAAGAGAAGCAGCAGAGAAGTATTCAGCCTTCCTTTTACGCAAGATGGATATGAAACGCAGTGATGTAGCACAAGCTTACCAAGAGTACCTAGAAGAGGTTGGTTTTAAGTACAATAGAATCCAAAACTTCTTTTTAGGAGCTGTAACCAACTTCAACTCACTATTTAGTACAATCAAAATAGCTACAGAAGCAGAAGATATTGTCTGGAGACAACAGGCTATACTAATTCTTGGACTATACCGCCACGGTGTCGTCAACTCAGATGGTGAAATTATTGAACGTGAACCAAAAATGCAGAAATACGCGGAGAATGCACTTGCTTATATTATTGAGAATGGCAAAACTAAAAGTGAGAGAGAGCTTGCAGCTTGGGTTGTTAAAAAGCTAACCCCTGAAGTGTTTATTGAGATCAATAGTAAGATGGAACTAAGTCCATATGATATTGGTAAGAAGTAGTCTATATTAATTGGAGTAACTTATGTCTACTTGGCTGATAATCTCTGCTGTAGTTATTGATTTTTTAATTGGCGACCCTATATACCGCCTGCATCCAGTACGTCTTATTGGTAACCTTGCACTCACACTTGAGAGCCCAATTCGAAACCTTATTAAAGATCAAAGAATTGCTGGGCTACTTGTAGCAGCTCTTACCATTTTTATTGCAACATTACTAACTTATATTATCACAGCAACAATCTTCAAACTTTCAAATATACTAGGCTTTATAGTCAGTGTCTTCTTTATTTATTCTTCAATAGCCTGTAAAGACATGATCAAACACAGCCGCACAATCTACACCCACCTTACTGATGAGAATATAATTCTTGCGAGAGCTGGCACATCGCTAATTGTTGGACGCGATACAGTACATATGACTGAAAAAGAAGTAATCAGAGCTACAGTAGAAAGTATTGCCGAGAACACTGTTGACGGTACACTCGCACCACTATTCTACAGCTTTATTGGTTGTATCTTTTTTGGCGTTGAGGGTGGAGCTTGCTTTGCAATACTCTACAGAGCTGTAAACACCCTCGACTCAAGCTTTGGCTACAAGAATGAGCACTATAAAGACTTTGGCATGATCTCTGCTAAAATTGATGACATATTCAACTATATCCCAGCAAGACTTAGCCTTATACTTATCTCTATCTCTGCCATATTCTGTGGCCTAAATAGTACAAAAGCATTTAAAATTGGCATTAGAGATCACAGTAATCATGCCAGCCCCAATTCAGGATACTCTGAAGCAGCCTTTGCAGGTGCTCTTGGACTACAGTTTGGAGGAAGTACACAATATGACAACAAGGTAGTTGATCGCCCTTTCCTTGGAGATAATGATAAAGATTTTGAAATATCAGATATAACTAGAGCGTCAAAACTACTCTTTGACACAACCCTTCTAACTACACTTTTAATCACCCTTTTATTATTTTCAATAAAGTAATAAACACACTATTGCGTTTCAGATCGCAAAACATATCATTAAAATTATGAATATTAGACTAGTCTCACACATACTCGGTTCACTCTGCATACTTATAGCCGCAACAATGCTTCCGTCACTTGCTATTGCTTACTTTAGTAGCTCAGAAACCTTCACCTATGTTTCACCCGTGTCTGCATTTTTAATAAGCATTACTATTTCTCTGGTTATAGGCACTATACTAAAGTATGGAGTTAGAAGCAACCCCTACCATACTAATGTCAGCGCTGCAGATGGTTTTGCTGTAACAACTTTTGGCTGGATAATCGCTGCTTTTCTAGGAGCTCTTCCTTACTATTTCATTTGTAAAGGTAGTGGAGATTTTGGAATTATCCCTGCATATTTCGAATCAATGAGTGGATTTACAACAACTGGTAGTTCGATCTTTGGCACAGCTGTTGTAGATGGTGGTTATGGTCTCATAGAACAATTACCAAAGTCACTGCTATTCTGGCGTAGTCTTACACACTGGTTAGGCGGTATGGGTATTGTTGTACTTGCTTTAGCGATACTTCCTGCTCTTAAAGCTGGTGGTTACCAACTCTTTGCTGCCGAAGTTCCTGGTCCTACAGCAGAGCGCCTACAACCTCGCATACGCCAAACTGCTGCGGTTTTGTGGTATGCTTACTGTGTTCTTACTTTAGCAGAGATAGTACTACTATATATTGGTGGTATGCCTATATTTGATAGTGTTTGTCACACATTCGGTACTATGGCTACAGGTGGATTTTCAACCAAGGATGCCTCTATCGGTTTCTACACCCAGAGCGGGCATCCCTCCGCACTGTATTTCGAAGTTATAATAGACATATTCATGTTCCTCGCTGGTTGTAATTTCTTGCTTCATTACCACGCACTAAAAGGTAAACCTAGAGAATACTGGCAAAACTCAGAATTTAGATTTTATACATATATAGTGATACTTGTATCCGCAGCACTAGCTCTTATGACCTATATATCTGGAACATACTCAACAATTGGTGAGTCCTATAGACAATCTATATTCCAAACACTCTCAATTATTACCACAACAGGTTTCGCTACTACAGATACCAATATTTGGCCTATGGCATCTAGGCTACTGCTAGTAATAATTATGTTCTTTGGTGGTTGTGCTGGTTCAACTGGTGGTGGCTTGAAGCAGATCCGCATGATGGTAATGTGGAAGTGTGGTATACGAGAGATCAAACGTTTGTTAATTCCTAAAATGTCAAACCTTGTCCGTATTGGTGATGACACCACACTAAACGAAAGAGCAACAATGGTAATTGTCGGTCTTGTAGGGCTTTGGATTGGGATATTTGCTCTTATGTCATTGGCACTTACAATGCTCCTAGTTGACGTAGATCTTCCGACAACAGTATCAGCTGTAGCAGCGTGCTTAAATAATATCGGACCAGGTCTTAATAAGGTGGGCTCAACTCAAAATTTCCACTGGGTTCCCGCATCAGGAAAAGCCCTGCTATCTTTCTGTATGCTTCTGGGTAGATTGGAAATATACTCCGTTCTGGTATTACTATTCCCTATAGCATGGCGAAAATAGTTGTTTATCCTTCCTTGTTGGATATAATTAATTAAACTGTTAATAATTAATTATTCAGATAATAAGGCAAAGATATGGATACAGTCACCCATGCACTACTAGGCACTGCAATTGCACAAGCAGGGTTTCGCAGAAAGTTAGGACGAAAGTCCCTAATTGCTGGGGCAATTTTCGCATCACTACCCGACACAGATATATTTCTAAGCATTTCTTCCGACCCAACAGCGATGATTAAGTATCATAGAGCAGCTACACATTCACTTATACTCGCTTGTCTAGCAGCACCGCTTATTGGTTGGCTGAGCTGGAAAATATGTAAAAAAAATGGTAGTTGGATTATGTGGAGCCTGCTAGCTCTTACAGCGCTCTTCTCACATGACATACTAGATTTATGCACGACATGGGGCACAGAAATACTGTACCCTCTCACAAATACAAGGTACTCTCTAGATGCCTTGCCAATTGTTGACCCTCTAATCATACTTCCGCTTATAGCATTTTTACTTTCTATTTTTATACTAAAGAATTTACGGCTAAAACGTATACTAGCTATCGCAGCCCTTGTATGGTGTACGATATACACCTGTACAGGACTAACATTTTCACATCAAGCTTTATTACTAGCTGAGTCATCTAGGCCAAATGGTTTTAAAATAACACAAGAAAAAGCTATTCCGAACGTTGGTACCATACTCCTCTGGCACGTAGTTCTCAAAGACGAATCAGGGAATTTCTTTACAACTTCTGTAAGTAGTTTGAAAGACAAGGTATTCAATGAACAGTATTATAAATCTGTCAACAATCCCCGTATAGAGCAGATACTGAAATCAGATAAATTTGAAATTTTCCGTAGAGCTTCAAGTGATCTTCTTCTAGCCCAGACGCTCCCAGAAAATAATGAAGTAACCTTCATAGACATGAGGTACTCAATGTTAGACAGCAAAGGGTCGAGCATTCCAATATTCTTTTTCAACGTGCTACTGGACAAAACAAATAACGAGGTACTCAGTGTTGAGCGTCCTCTTCCAGATAGGAGTAAGGTTGGAGGAATAAAAGTTTATATTGACGCTATTTTTAATTGATACTAAATAGAGAGAGTGTTACAGCAAATGTCAAATTCCACCACCCACACGGTAGAGATACACACCTTTGTACGCAATACCAGCTCCTCACAACTCCTAACAGAAAAAGACAAAGAGCGCTTGCAAAGCATTAAATCTGCCAAAGCTAGGGCAGAATTCTCCTATAGCCACACACTACTCAACAACCTTCTTATCAGTCGCCTAGGTATAACTATAAATGAGCTTGATTTTTCTTATAATTCACATAGCAAGCCATATCTGAGTACCCGCTTATTAAACTCCAGCCTACTTTACTTCTCGCTAAGTCATAGTAACAATACGGTAGCAATTGGAATTAGCGAAGGCGTTGACATAGGCATAGATATAGAGGATATGACCAAGCGAAAATTAGAAGCATGTCAGAAGCTAGCTGAAAGATATTATACACCATCAGAGCAAGAGTACCTTAAAAGTAGCTCAAATTCAGCACAAATTTTCATAAAACGCTTCTTTCAAATCTGGACTCTTAAGGAAGCATATCTAAAAGCTATCGGATCTGGAATAAATGTATCCCTATCATCACTTGATTTTATTCTAAACAATAATAAGGTAAACCTAATCAACACAAATGAGAAAGAATCCTCGCCATATAGGTTCTATACCACTAATTTTGACCAATATGCCTTAGCATTAGCTGCAAAAACTTCGGCTAAATTATGCATAAAAACCGCCAATAATTCATAGCAAATGATTATAAACTATATGCCTATTATTTAAGACACTATAAGCCACCTGATTCATAATAAATCCCATATATTAAATGATCCCCAAGTAGGCTGGTAGTATATATAGAAGACTATTGACATTCACCTTAATTCCTAGAGAATATAAACCTTTAAGCTCTATAATCAATTGGAACAAAACGAATTATGCCAACGAGCAAGTCCCAAGGACTCAGCAGTATTGAACGCCTAAATACCAGAGAGGTATCGGAGCTGTTTGAGAGCAGCTATTCAGCCAAAGGCAAGTTCTTTGTAATCAGAGCTAGAGCTAATGACCTTGGATTTACTAGGATAGTCCCAATAGCTAGTAAAAAAGCAGGGAAAGCAACAAAACGTAATCGTATCAAAAGACGCATCAGAGCTGCTTTTCGAGAGAACAAGTACGACCTACCAAAAGGATACGATCTAGCGATAATTGCTCTATATGGAGTGATTGATGGAGATTTTACCAATATTGTGAGGTCACTAAAGGATGTCACTAAAAAAGCATGTGATATTTGTGATAAAAGTACCAGCAAGATTAACAATGCTGACGATCAAGTATATTTATCAAAAGATAATAAGCCCGATGACGCCTAATGTCTGTATATACCGCCCGAGTTGCAGTTCATATATGATAGAAGCAATAGAAAGATTTGGTCTTATTCGTGGCGGGCTAAAAGGTACATGGAGGATACTTCGGTGCCATCCTTTTGCAAAAGGTGGCTATGACCCAGTAGTTCCTGACGAAGAAGAGTAGAAGTCAGAAATAATTAATTATTATTAGCTAAACTATAAATAACTAGAATAAGGAAAACAAAATTGAATAAGGACATAAAAACTCAGATTGTTCTCGGTGTTGCAGTTTTTCTCACACTGATGTTCATCATGAACAGGTATTTCCCACAGCCTAATGAAACGCAGAAGGCGACTTCTACAGCTACTTCTTCGCTAACACCAATACCAGAATCTCCTATCCAGAGCCAAATTTCAAATACACAACTTGCTGGAGAAGGTTTAGACTCGACTACAGATAGCGGTGATTTAGAAGCCACTGCATTTAGTGATATAAAGGTCGTTACCAAGGAATTTACAGCGACATTCAGCACTACTGGTGCTGCGATGCAAACCTACTCTCTAAACAACTACTACTCTCTACCTCCAGAGGATAAAAACAGAATACCTCTACCACTAGCTGGTGTAATTCAAGATAAAAACTACTCCCTAGCGATGGGTATACTTCGTAACGGCACAGAGATTCACCGCCTTACAGGTAAAGACTGGAAACTGGTACTTACTCCAGAAGGTACAAAGGTTGAAGGAGTCAACTCTAAAGGTAGCAAACTTATTTTCCAAACAATGGCAGGCAAATTAAAGCTGAGCCGCGTATATGATTTTGGTAGCAAAGACTCAAAGGACGGATTTGGCTTTGATCACTATCTTGTTATTGAAAACACCTCATCTGACCCAGTTGTAGCAGACTATACAATATCAGGTCCAGCTGGTATCATCCCAGATGATACAGATCAGCGCTTTGGTAATCTTAATGGTGTCAGTGCTTACCTTGACAGTAGCAATAGCGTTGTAAAGGATGAAACAGCACTCTCCAAGCTTAAAGATGAGTCAAGCTTTACACACAATGACGCACGTACCGCTTGGATGGGGCTTTATAATCGTTTCTTCTCATCAATATTAATCAGTAATCAACCAAATATCAACCTTGCAGTCTCTTTCAACAAAATTTCTACTACTCAAGGTTTCTATAACTACTACCCACCGCAAGCCAAAGAGTGGCTTGACACAACATTCAAAGCTCACGTGGACAATGCCAGCGTTTGGCTTTCAACGAATATATTTGAAATCCCTGCAAAAGGTAATGTTGAGCACAGCTATAGATACTACGGCGGTCCAATGGAAGACAGAATTGCTAGTGGATTCAGCCCGCTATTTGACTCATTAGTTAGTTACTCATGGAGCTGGCTAGGTTCAATTTCAAACTTCTTGATTCTTATTATGGAAAAGATTGTTAGTGTAGTAGGAAACTACGGTCTAGCGATCATCCTACTTACTGTTTTTGTAAAACTATGTATGCTCCCGCTTACTCGCAAGAGTATGCGCTCACAACATAAGATGCAAGCAGTTCAACCTCTAATCAAAGAAGCAAAAGCAAAGTACAAGAATGACCCAAAAAAGCAACAGGCTGAGACAATGCGTATATTCAAAGAGAATGGAGTCAGTCCTGTTGGTGGCTGCCTTCCGATGCTTATCCAGCTACCTATATTCTTTGCACTATACGGAGCATTCTCACGAAACTTTATGATGAGACAGCAAGACTTTATTCCTGGTTGGATCAACGATCTATCCCAGCCAGACCACCTTTTAAAGCTACCATTCAACATTCCTATTGTTGATTGGTCATACTTCAACCTTCTACCCATAATTTACCTATTGATGCAACTTCTTCATATGCACATGATGCCGAAAAGTTCTGATCCAACTCAGCAACAGCAACAGAAGATGATGAAGTACATGCCTATTATCTTTGTATTTATCTTCTATAGCATGCCTTCAGGTCTGGTATTATACTTTGTAACTCAGAGTTTCCTTACAGTAGTAGAACACTACTTTATCAAACGCTCAACAGACCATGAACCAGTAAAAAATGGTGCTGTTGCTACTACAAACGGCACAACCGGAGCTGTAGCAGCAGGCACTGGTGTCTCTGGAAAGAAAAAGAGTAAAAAGTCTAAGAAATGAACTTAATCAGTAAGGATACAATTTGCGCAATTATCACCCCTCCTGGAAATTCTATACTGGGAGGGGTGCGTATTTCTGGTGAAGACGCAGAAATCATTACACGTAAAATATTTACACCAAACAATGATAGTCGTGAGTATGTACATACCAGAGGTATTACCCATGGTAGAGTAAAGTTGCTTTTTTCAATCAGAAATAGTGATACTGTAGAAGATATTAAGGAAATGACAGATGCCATCATCTATAGCTTTGCATCACCAAACAGCTACACTTGTGAAGATGTCGTTGAAATATTTACTGCTGGTTCACCTAGTATACTCCAAGCCCTACTTAGGATTGTTACTAGACACGGCGCACGCTTGGCAGAGGCTGGAGAGTTTACACTTAGAGCCTTTCTAAATGGTAGACTAAGCCTTGGTGAAGCAGAATCTGTAGAACGCATTATCCACGCTCAGACAGATAGCCAACGACAGGAAGCAATAAATAGGTTGGAAGGCGGTATAGAGAAAAAAATTGCCTCTTGGCGAGAGGAGCTTCTTTTTATTTCTGGCACCATAGAGACTGTTATTGACTTTGAAGATGAGGATATTGAAGAGGATTTAGAAGAAGATCTTAAAGGAAGACTTGAGCGTCTTGCAGAAGAAGCAGAGAAGCTTGCTAGAACGAGTAGCACCAAGCACCGCCGGACAGATTCGAGTGGTTGCCGTATTACTTTGGCTGGCCTTACAAACGCCGGTAAGTCAAGCCTACTAAACGCCCTATTATCTGAAAACAGAGCAATCATATCCAGTGAACGTTCAACCACACGTGACCACACAGAGCATCTACTTCTAATCAATGAAATTGAGTTTATTCTTGAGGACAGCCCGGGAATTGATATACAAAGCTCAACAATAGCTGATAGCGCAACAGAGAGAGCAAAGAATCGCTTTAAGGCTAGTAATACACTAATATTAGTAATTGATAGTAGCACTGCAGATCACAGTGAACTCGACGTATTAGTTTCTCATCTACCCCACTGTCGAATTATTGTAGCCTTTAATAAAGAAGACCTTTCTCAGGAGTTGGATAAGTCACCTCTTATAGATAGGATATCAAAGAGAGCTGTAGTCGTAGATACAGTTACACTATCAGCCCTTACAGGAACAGGTATAGACAAGCTACGTAATGCCATATATAACGAAGGGCTTTCTGACAGTAGTACAAGTAGTGGTGTTGGTATTAGTGCAAGAGAAGAGGAAGAGCTACACAGGGCATCAGAACATGCCTTGCAGGCAATCAAAGCCTTGGAATTAGGTACAGAATTTGCCGCAATAGAACTCAGAGAGTCATACGATGCCTTGGCTCGTCTAGGCGGTGAAGGCTACGCAGAAGAAATTCTCGGCAATGTCTTTTCGCGTTTCTGTATTGGGAAATAATTAAATACCATTACGTATATTTTATTTTGCAAGAATTATGAAAAGTGATACACTAAAGATATATAGTGATACAATAAAGGTGAATAATAATATGATAAACCTACTACTGCTAAAACTAACTGAAACCAATGAGAATGACCCTAGGCGAATTAATCATGGATTCAAAGTATACTGCATTGCTAAACTAATCGCATATATGGAGGATCTCGATGCCAAGACCTCTGCAATTATCGAAGCTGCTGCTGTATTGCATGATATTGGCATAAGATTTGCTGAAGAGAACTATTCTAGTTCATCAGGAAAGTTACAAGAGAAGCACGGACAGATAATAGCAAGACCAATGTTAGAGGCGGTATCAAATGATAAAGAATTTATTGATAGGGTTATATATCTCATTGCAAACCACCATACTTACGAGGGTGTTGAAGGTATAGACTACCAGGTTATCATTGAGGCAGATTTCATAGTAAATGTACAAGAAGGTAATATTACTCTCAAAGCCTTCAATGAGGCAAAGAAGAGATACTTCAAAACAAGCTCTGGAATAATTTTAGCTAGAAAATACCTTACAAAATAGGTTTATTTTGATTAAAATCGCCTACGAGTGAGCTTTCCAAGTTGAGCCTTCAAATTTTATCTCACTAAATTTTGCTTTGAATGCTGAGTCAAGTGGACTACAAGCGTAAAAACCGACACTTACAGTTTCTTCAGTCCGGTCAGTCAAACTCATAGTTTTTGCAACTGATTCGATAGTCTCACCAAGTATATGTAGATGAAAGATTCTTATTTGATTATATTCGACACCATCAAATGACGCCTCAATTAAAAAATCTGGTCCCCTCCTACTCAGTCGGTACCAGACACATGAAACCATATCTATATTTGTAGTAGCCCAATCCGAATACCCAAAATTTGTCACTACACTTCCAAGTCTTCCAAAACTTGAATCTTCAAACTCTACAGAAGCTTTGAACCAATTACCAGAGTCTTGGTAAATTATCAACCCTGCTTGGTCAAAACGGTCTTTATAGTCAAACTCAACCTTTGTGGTTAGAGTAAAGTTTACATCTGTGTCAAAAAGAAGCGCAGGAGCATTATCATTTCTAAATCCATAGAAACTTCTCTGCCAAAAATCAGTCCCAGGCTCAGTCAGTATAACAAGCTCACTATTTTCAACAGAATACACAGCAGGTTGGTTTATCCAATGACCATGTTCAAACTCCAGCTGAAAATTGCTTAGAATCATCTGCTAACCCTTAATCATCATCGTTAAATAGGTGACCCATCTTTACAGACAGCACAGCCAGCCCACTTGCAAGGTCCTCTTGCTGGACAACGACATCCTTGGGTACT
Source organism: Planctomycetota bacterium (assembly GCA_965140405.1). Lineage (GTDB taxonomy): Bacteria > Planctomycetota > SZUA-567 > SZUA-567 > SZUA-567. The sequence continues at coordinate 1,872,443 of OZ223208.1, read as the reverse complement.
CTGAGCTTAACTGGAGTAAAGTTCCATATACCTCTAATCCCCGCATCTATCATGATATTTGCCACATCTTGTGCCGCTTCAGACGGCACACATAGTATCCCCATCTGTAGTTGTGTTCTTTTTACGATTTTTTCAAGGTCACTTAGTGGTAGGATAGGTATTTCATTGATCTCTGTACCAACAACTGCTGGATCAATATCAAAAGCAACAGGTATATTAAGACCATATTTCTTTAAGCCTGAGTAACCAGAAAGCGCACTACCGAGGTGTCCAACACCAACGAGTGCAGCCTCAGATTTTGAGTCCCAAGCAACTATAGAATTAATAGCATTATAAAGCTCTATGACATTATAACCATATCTCGGCTTACCAACATATCCAGTAAATGAGAGATCTTTCCTGACACCTATTGGTTCAAGTCCCATCTCCTCAGCCAACTGCTTGGAAGATATTGATTCTATGCCATCTTTTTTGCATCTTCTTAATATACGTAAGTACATAGGCAGCCTACGAATAGTAGGAACTTTTGTAACATTACCTTTTTGATTGATATCAAATGCTGTGTTTTGCGGATTTTTCTTCATAATTCAAAACCCCGATTATCAATAGACTGATACAAAAGTGAACAAACAGCACTTATTAGTATCAAACAAGCAATCCTGCAAGAATAAAAATTAGTCCCCTGTGAAGTTGCCCTAAAAAAAGGGAGGAAAAGAGGCAGCAACCCAGGAGACTAATTTATTTACAATCAAAATATACTCAAACTATATCTTAAAACAAGTAAAATTACACAAGTTTTGGATCATATGATTTCAAGTATAACTCTTTTAACTCATTAATCAATGGGTAACGTGGATTTCCTCCAGTACATTGATCATCAAATGCTTGTATAGCCAGTTCATCTACAGCCAACTTGAACTCAGCTTCATCGACACCAGCTTCACGGATATTAGCTGGAATTCCAACTTTTGCTTTAAGTTCATCGATAGCCTTCATAAGACTTGCCACAAGCTGATCATCATTCTTACCAGGAAGCTCTAAATACTTAGCTACTCTAGCATAACGTGCTTTGCAGTTAGGGTACTCATACTGAGAGAATGCTGCCTGTTTTGTAGGTGCTTCACAAGAATTGAACTCTATAACTGCATTAATTAGTAAAGCATTAGCCATACCATGGGGAAGGTGGAATCTAGCCCCTAGCTTATGCGCCATTGAGTGGCAAATACCTAGGAAAGCATTGGCAAAAGCCATACCAGCCATAGTCGCAGCATTATGAACTTTTTCACGTGCAACTAGGTCTTTTGCTCCATCTTCATATGCTCTTGGAAGATATTTAAACAGAATACGAGTTGACTCAAGTGCTAATGCATTTGTATAGTCACTTGCCATAATCCCTGCAATTGCCTCAAGACTGTGAGTAAGAGCATCGATACCTGAGAAACCAGTAAGTGCTTTTGGCATTGTCTTAACAAGATCAGTATCACATATTGCAATATTTGGTGTTAATTCATAATCAGCTAGAGGATACTTCTTACCTGTAGCATCATCAGTTACAACAGCAAATGGAGTCACCTCACTACCAGTACCACTAGTTGTAGAGATAGCAACCATCAAAGCTTTCTTTCCGAGTTCAGGGAACGTATAAACACGTTTTCTGATATCCATGAAGCGCATAGCCATGTCGGTGAATTCAACCTCTGGGTGTTCATACAATACCCACATCATTTTAGCTGCATCCATTGGAGAACCACCACCAACAGCAATAATAACGTCAGGCTGATAGATCATCATCTCCTCTACACCCTTATTAATTGTAGTAAGATCTGGATCAGGTTTTACTTCATAGAATACTGTAGAATCTATCCCTAAATTAGTTAGATGATTTTCAATGGTTTCAGGAATTCCGAGATCATATAGTGGTTTATCAGTAACTATAAATGCTCTCTTCTTGCCCTTTAAATCAGCCAAAGCGATAGGTAGACAGCCACGTTTGAAGTAAATCTTCTCAGGAACACGGAACCAAAGCATATTTTCTCTTCTTTCAGCTACTGTTTTGACATTCATAAGGTGTTTTACTCCTACGTTTTCACTCACACTATTGCCGCCCCAGCTACCACACCCAAGAGTTAGAGATGGCTCTAGACGGAAGTTATAGACATCACCGATCGCACCATGAGATGCTGGCTGATTGATCAAAATACGTCCAGCATTCATTACTTCACCGTATCCTTCAATGCGTTCTTTGTTATCGAGATTAGTATAAAGAACTGCAGTATGACCGATACCACCAAATTCCAACAAAGACTTTGCTATATTTTGTCCAGTAGCAAAATCTTCAGCTTTATATAGTGCTAACACTGGAGAGAGTTTTTCAAAACTGAAAGGCTCAGATGCCCCGACAGCACTTACTTCACCGACAAGCACCTTTGTGCTCTCAGGAACCTTGACTCCACCAAGTTCAGCAATTTTATACGCAGGTTGGCCAACAATACCAGCATTCAATCTTCCGTCTATAAGAAGAATCTTTCCTACTTTGGTTGCTTCTGCTTTTGTAAGGATATAAGCACCACGTAGAGTTAGTTCAGTCTTTACAGCTTCATAAGAGTCTTTAACAACGACCAAAGACTGCTCAGATGCACAGATCATACCATTGTCAAATGTCTTACTGATTAGTACAGAATTTACTGCCATTTGAATATCGGCTGTCTCGTCAATAAGTGCTGGAGTATTACCTGCTCCTACCCCGAGAGCTGGCTTACCACAAGAGTATGCAGCTTGTACCATTCCAGGGCCACCAGTAGCCAAGATGATATCAATCTCTGGGTGATTCATTAGCTGTTGTGACAGAGCAACTGTTGGCTCCTCAATATAACCGATAATTCCCTCTGGTGCACCAGCTTTGACAGCAGCATCATGAACAATCCTAGCTGCTTCACAAGTAGCTCGCTTTGCACGAGGATGTGGAGAGAAGACAATAGCGTTTCTAGTCTTCAGAGCAATCAAAGATTTAAAAATAGCAGTTGATGTTGGATTTGTTGTAGGAACAACTCCACCAATGATTCCGATAGGTTCAGCAACTTTTCTAATACCATAACCTTCGTCATTTTCGAGTATTCCGCAGGTTTTAGCATCTTTGAATTTATTATAAATAAATTCTGAAGCAAAGTGATTTTTAATAACTTTATCTTCTGCAACACCCATACCAGTCTCTTCATGGGCAAGAAGAGCAAGCTGGATACGGCTTGAAGCCGCAGCCATCGCTGCTTCTTTGAAAATATAATCAACCTGCTCTTGAGTAAAGGTTGAGTAAGCTTTCTGTGCAACTCTTGCCTTTGCGATTACCTCTTCAAGTTTTGCTTCATCACCCGTAGGTTTCGGAGCACCTTCTGGTTTCTTCTTAACAGCCATTCTTCTTCTCCTCTTTTAAAAATAGTAACAGCGATCATTTACCAACGTTTATAATTTAAACATCAACATATACTCAATAATTTTGTACAAGGACACTGACGTCTCATACATATCGATATTTAAGTATCGATATTAAAAGTATACAAGGAAAGAGATGTGACCGCAAGAGAAAAAAGATATTTTTTTATCGATACAATATTAACACGTCATACTCAAAATAAAGCATAACGTGTTAATATTTATATATCATATATTTACATAAAAAGAAATTATCTACAAAACAATAAAAAAAGTATTATTAAAGAGTATTTATTTTTTAAAGTCTGCTCCATAATGCAATTTTATATTTATAAAAGCTAATATACATTCTATTTCCAATGCAAAAGCTTTTCGAGAATATCATCTTGAACACTGTCATCTGCTGAAACACGCAGTAATATTCCCTCAGGAGAGACTTCTGACATAAATGGTTTTAGTTCACTCAATGTAAGATTGATAACCAACGACTTACCTTGAGACTGAATCAATTTAATAAGTCCTACCCACTGCATAATAGGTGCATCACGACCAAGCCCCTGCTCCCACTCTATGGCATGAATATTATCGATGCTAAGAATAGACTCAATGTGATTAGCCATACCCTTACCGTCCATATGAAATATCACTCTATCCATTATATTTGATTCAAACTCTAAAGAAGGCTTACAGAATTGATCGAAGAGATCTGTTGATATAAGATTGGAAAAATCCGCCTTTAATATATGTTGTTTACCTGAAATTGTCGGTATGCTCAACCAAGAAGCAGATGGTTGTCCATGCTCAACAGTAATAAGATTATAAAACACATCATAGATCTCACGAAAGTCTTTTTCAGTCTTTCTTAATAAATTATTTACTGCCTCTGGATATGTCAATAAATCCTTACATAGCTGTTCAGGCTCTATCCAAGCGGCAAGTGTATTTACTCCTGTTGCCCAACTAGTAGTACCTACGATATATCTATTCTTACACTTTTCCAGAGCTATCTTGGTCTGTTCTAATAAGTTAATGTAGTATGGATTCTTTTTAGAAAAGACGAGTTCCTGTGCAGCAAAAATATCTTCGGCATTTTTTAGTGTTGGATTGGCCCAAGCTGTAACATCTCCAAACTCCAATTCTGGGCCAAATAGTGCTGAATAAATTTCCGGCCCCAAGTTTGGCCAGAATACCGGAAAGGTTTCCCCCTTTCTGCTCAAATTATCCAACCCTTTGATAAACTCATCTACTTGATACTCAGCATCAAACCACCTATCCTTCAAAGTTGACCAATGTGTTTTATCAAGCTTGACTCCTTCATTATAGAATGCATGACTTTTTGAAAATCTTATAGGAGGTCTATCAAGTACTTCTCCATTATACCATGCCTCTACCCTATTAATAGCGCCACCATAGTCCACCATACGTTCAATTCCAAAGTTCATGATATTCCTCCTTCATTCAAAGTCGAAAATAAAAGGTGATATACAATAAAACTTTACTACATATCTAGTTTACTACATATTTATCTTTTAAACAATTGCGCATCTTACTATAATAATACACTATATAACTATTAGTTTTTTTTAGGAGTACTTCCTATGCCTCATGAGGACAAACACATCGATAGCACAGAGGAGCAGGTTATATTTATGACTCCAAACTCACTTTTAACAGAGCTGAGTAAACATCCATCCTTCTCACAACTATTTCTCACTGATATTGGCTACTACCCAAATACTAAAGAACATTACCATTACAATCCAAAGCCAAACGACGACGACTTCCATACACTCGTTTATAATATCAAAGGTAGTGGATACTCTCATGTTGGGGCTGACGAATATGCAATAGATGAAGATCACTTTATGATTATCCCTAAAGGGATGTCCCACGCATACGGAAGTATTAGTGGCTGGAGTATATACTGGGTACATTTTACCGGAACACAGAGTAATGAACTAATTTCAGAATTCAACATCACCTATGGGAAACCTTACGCAATATACTCCAAGCAATCTGAACTAACATCCTTATTTCATGATATTTTCTCAACCCTACTTATGGGATTTACCCTTCAGAACGCTGCATATGCAAGTATGACATTATGGCATATCATTGGAAGCTTTTTATTCCGGGATAGAATTTTATCTGATAATAAAGAACCTGATCCGATCGGAGAGAGTATAAAATACATGAAAGATAATTTACACAAAGATATCTCGCTTGAAGAGGCCTCAGATATAGCAGGGTACTCCCCTTCATACTTTACAACAATATTTAAAGAGCAAACAGGTACCGCACCAATAACATACTTTATCAACCTTAAGATGCACCTAGCATCAGAGTATCTATATCAAACAAATAAGACTGTAAAAGAAATTTCATACCTGCTTGGTTACAGTAACCAATACTACTTCTCAAGACTTTTCAAAATACATATAGGGGTAAGTCCCTCACAATACCGTACAACTCGCAGTAAAACTGATTAAATATTATTATATTTCAACACCAAGTGAAGGTAATAATATTTTCCGCACATGCAAAATACAACTATATCAATAGTATATTTTATTATTTATTAAATTTATAAGTAATAACAATAAAAATTATCCAATCAAACTATACAGCTTATTTTATTTTGTAACTCAGGATACAACCAAATGTATTGTTCATACAATTAATATGCATTGACGAAAGATCATATTTAGTTATAGTATATTTAATCGGTTGTATCAGGTGTACTTGAAATAATTGACAATAGTATTGTTTCAGAATAATTTTCAGTTAACTAAGGCTATTTAGATTTAAGGTATAATTATGCCAGAGTATATACTTGTTATTGACACAGGGTGTGCTTTCATTAAGACAGCCATATTTGACCTAGAAGGCAAGGAGATTGGAGAGACCAAGACCAACCTTCCGTTCACATATACCCACCCAAACCAATACACTAGAGACCTAGATAAAATCTGGGATACAATTACTAAGCTAATCAAAAAAGTTCTAGTATTATCAAATGTATCACCAAATGATATTATTGGCGTAACTAGTGTAGGTTATGGTAACGGCCTTATTCTATTGGATAAAGACGGAAGGCCATCATGCGGCGCAATAGCTAGCAGAGATTCAAGAGCAAAAGATCTTGTTCAAGAGCTCTTCGACCAAGAAGATGAAAGAAAGTTGAGACAATATACCTTACAAACAGTTTGGGCTGGACAGTCAACAATGATTCTCAAATGGCTTGACCTGTATAACCCTGAAATAATTCATAAAAGTACGCACCTTCTCCTAGCTAAAGATTACTCAAATTACCGCCTTACCGGCAACATTTCTACCGATAAGACTGACATTTCTGCTGTATCACTGTACAATGTAAAAGAGCACAGGTATGATGATAGATTACTTGATTTATTAGGAATACTAAAGTACAAGCACCTTCTACCAGAGGTAAAAGAGAGCACCGATCTGCATGGTCACGTTACAGAGGTAGCAGCAGTGGAGACTGGACTAAACGCAGGTACACCTGTTATAACTGGTATATGTGACGTGGTAGGCTCATCGTTAGCATCAGGCCTTGTAAATACTAAAAACAAAGAGAACCTATTACTAAACATTTTGGCTGGATCTTGGACAGTCGATCAATACTTAACAACAACACCGCAAGTAGAGGATAGAATTTTTTCTACCCGCATACATCCAAACAAGAATCACTGGACGGTTTCTGAAAATAGAGCTACCTCTACCAGTAATATTGACTGGTATATTGAGAACTTCCTACCCAAGGAAAGATTAAGAGCAAAGAAAGAAGGTATCTCTATTTTTGAACTTACCAATCGTGCACTTGCATCGACAAAGCCTGAGGATACAGACATTGTCTTTTTACCATTTATCTTTGGATCAAATATCGGGTCAGAGATAAAAAATGGAAGTGAACTCAAGGCAACATTTTTTAATTTAAGAATGTCTGACAAACAGGAGCATATTATACGTGCTATTTACGAAGGCCTAACTTTTTCACACCTCTACCAGCTACATAACATGTTTACTTCTATCCCTCAGACTCTACTAGTAAAGCTCTCCGGAGGAGGCTCAGCCTCAAGAGAGTGGGCACAGATGTTTGCAGACACACTCCAAGTACCAGTAGAGACGACAAAATGTACCAATACCAATGCACTAGGCGCAGCAATATGCGCCAGCATTGGGTTGGGTAGGTATAATACCTTCGAAGAAGCTGTAGAAAAGATGACCCACTTCAATGAGCGTATTGATCCCAACCCAGAAAACAAAGATATCTATGCAGATAAGTTTTTCAAATACACCTCATTAATTTCAAAACTTACCGGAACTCCATACAATTACTACTAGACACTAGAAGTAATAAAATCTGCCAGCTCACTAGGAGTATCAACAATTAAATCTGCACCATACTCTAGCAACTCATTTTTAGTTCTAAATCCCCATAAAACTCCACAGGCAAACATTCCAGTATTCTTTGCTGTTTCAATATCTACAGAACTATCACCAATGTAGATGGAATTTTCCAGAGTTACCCCAATCTCACTCGCAATTAGTTCAGCTCCACTCGGATCGGGCTTTACAGGAATCCCCTCTCTCTTTCCCCTAAAAGCTTTAAACTTAATATCATCAAAATATCTTTGTTTAATATCCTCCATATATCTATCAGGTTTATTGGAGAGCACTGCCATAGCAACACCTGTCTCCTCAACACGTTTTAACGCCTCAATAATCCCATCATACACTCTCGTTTTGACCGCAGAATTTTTTGCATACGAATTTGAAAAATCATTAAGAACTTTTTTAATAATCTCTTCATTGCGCGCATCTTCAGGTAGAGCTTGCGTAATAAGATTGTACGCCCCTTTTCCAACCATATTATTGTAGTCTTCATAGTCATGCACTGGGTAACTATTAATATTAAGAGCAAAATTTACTGAATCAGCAAGATCTTCTAAAGTGTTTAGTAGAGTCCCATCAAGATCAAACATCACAAACTTAAACTTATTCATTTACATTTCTTTCATTACAAATTAAATATTACTATAATTCTTATTTAGCCACTCTTGAGCTTCTTCACGAGTTTTAAGAACACCTTCAAGCTGAGCATCCTTCATCGCAGAAAGAATTTTACTAAATAACGGCCCAGGCTTATATCCCATCTCAATTAAATCTCTTCCACCTAGAAGTGATACTTCCTCAGGAGGTAAACTTCTTTCTTCTTCAAGAGCAGTCACACCGTAGTAGTACGTATCAAGCAGTCCGTGACTAGCTTCACAATCTATTCTGTGCAGCTCCAAGTGCAATGAGAATAGGGGATCTTGTAAAAATCTTCGCCTCTTAGGTAGTCGCATTTTTGGTAGAGTTGCAAAATGTATATGCCTACCAATAATCTCATGCACCGCTTCTATAACTTTTCTAGGTCTCTTAAATCTAGCAAGAATCTCATCACTCATCTCCGCACTTTTATAATCATGACGATTAAACCTTATCCTGCCATCAACAGATATAACTAATGGCTTTGCAATGTCATGAAGAAGTATAGCCCAAGCAAGCACCTCTTGCTCAAACCTACCATCAGGGATATTTCTTGAAAATATATCCAGCATCATCTCAGTATGCTTAAATACATCACCTTCGGGATGAAACTCTGGAGGCTGTGGACAGCCTTTTAGTGGTAATGCCTCTGGTAATACATGTTGCAAAAGATTCGATTCATATAAAAGAGAGAGCGCACTTCCAGCCCCAGAGCATGTAAGCATTTTTAATAGCTCACTAGATATTCTTTCAACACTAACTGTGCGAACAAGTCCTGCTAGCTTTTTAACAGCTGTAAATGTTTCATTTTCGATGTTAAAGCCAGTTTTAAGAGAAAATCTTACAGCTCGTAAAAGGCGTAAATGATCTTCTAAAAATCTCTTTTCTGGGTCACCAACAGTACGAATAATTTTATTCGCCAGATCCTCTTTTCCTCCGACATAATCAACTAAGTCCCCTTTTGTCGTATCAAAAAGCAATGCATTAACAGTAAAATCCCTTCTCTTTACATCTTCTAAAGCTGAGGAAAATTTAACACTTATTGGCTTCCTACCATCAACATACTCTCCATCTGTTCTAAATGTCGCAACCTCATACTCAGAACCATTTAAAATGACAACGATCACACCGAATGCCTTACCTACCGCAACAGTCTTCTCAAATAATTCTTCAACTTGATCTGGAGTAGCAGAAGTAACAATATCCCAATCTTTTGCTACTACGCCGAGCATATAATCTCTTACACACCCACCTACAAGGTACGCTTCATACCCATTACCTTTTAGAGTTTCTATAATGAACTGTGCACTAGAATCGATATACATTGCAAACGCCACCTAATTAATATGAAAACGGTCGGTAATAAACCGACCGTATAAATTACAATCAAACTCAAAATTTATACTACTAAAAAACTAGTTTTAAAACATATAAGACAAATAATAGGCCAAAAGCAACAAAAAGCAACAATATCACCTTACTAAGAGTATCTTCTGACCATTGACCTGTTAGCCAGCTTTCATCCTTTTCGATAGATTCGGTATCACTAGAATAACTATCCTTAACAGTACTGCTAGAAAGTTGGGACTCAATATCTTCATCTATCTCAGTATCATCTTCATCTTGAAGCATAACTTCTTCGCTACTTGATAAATCATGCTCGATATGTTTATTTACAGTATAAATATCTCCTGCATTACTTTGTTCCAATTCTTCAGAAGTAGTAGATAAATCATTCAAGTCAATCTCGATAATATCGACATCAAGCTCAGAGTCCAACTCAATTGCTTCACCAACACATTCTTCCTGTACTTCAACAATCTGCCCCTCAACAAAATCACAATCGAACTCACTATCATCAAACTCGACAAACACATTATCATATTTCTTATCAGAGGGTACATCCTGTTTAGAGAACTCAATATTCTCATCATCAAAGTTATTTATATTCTTCACTATATTCAATTTACCAATTCAATAAAACCATAAAACACATTGAGCAATATTTGCCTCTACACATCCAGATTGAAGAGGCTATCATCTTCACCGTCTGTCAAAAACTCACCAAACTTCAGATCAATCTCAATTTTTAGATTTATGCTCTTAACAATTTCCGCCTGAGCTTCAGGGAATGAATCAAGTTTTTTACGAGCTAGGTATTCAAACCTAGAGATTAGATGTGACAATAACTTTTCTTTATTAGCACCAAACTTATTATGCAGCAATCCATCGCCACCAAATCCCATATCAATTAGCATTTGGTCAACATCCTCATCATCAATATCATCCATATCTTCGGAAAGATCAACACTTGATTTTGGTACCGGTACTGTCTGAACTCCAACAACAAAATCATCATCATCATTAACGTTATCGTCATTATTTTCATTATCGCCAATGTCACTATCGTCATAAAGCTCAGAATCAAAACCATTTTCCTCAACATCATGAATCGTCTCTTCAACAAGAGCATCAATTTCATGGTCTAGTTCATCAAAGAAATCACTTGATTGCTCACCAGTGCTAACCTCATCATCCAACTCTGAAGTATCGATTTCTACAAGATGATCCTCATCGCCAAAGTCAAAAGCATTCAGTCCAGGCTCAGAGATTTCAGCTGCTGCCGCTTCCTCTTGTTCTGTATCAAATTCACTATCAATATCAAAAGCAGATTCCATCAAATCACCTATAGAGCCACTATCTAATGAATCACTATTCTCCTCTAACGAGCTAATAGCTTCATTAAGCGCATCAACAAGTTCATCTTCATCATCATCATCATGACCTGAGAAGGATGAATCTGTAGTCAAATCTTCCAGTAACGAATCTAAATCTTCGTCAGAATCAAAATCAGAAGAGTCGTTTTCAATATCAAGCATTTCATCATCATTCTTATCAGTCACTATATTTTCCTCCGGTTCTAAAAAATCATTATCATCGTTAATTTCAATATTTTCATCATCCGAACTATCTTGTTCTATCCACCCACCCATTAAATCACTATCTTCATGGTTTGCAGTGATCCAAATATTATCGTCATTTTTACTAGCGTTATCAATATTTTCCACATCACCTTTAAATGACAAGTCATTACCAGCAAAGCTATCCCCAACCAACCCATCTAGCAGTTCCAAGCGGCCATCAGTAGTAACATCTCTCTCACTATCACTATTATTAAAACTATTTTCAGAATCCAACCCCTCTAACAAATCAGACATTTCATCTTCATCGCTTGCAATACTATCATCAAAATCATACTCATCACTAATAGATATTGCATCATTATTATTTTCATCATCATCTAGTGTTTCCAGTAAATCAGCAAGATCATCTTCACTATTGTCGAACATGTCACCAGTGCTAAAGTCATTATCACTGCCTGGTAGCTGATCTAAAATATCCTCATATTCAGTCATTATTTCATCAAGGCTATCAGACCCTGAGATTAGTCCAGACAACTCCCCTTCTTCCTCTTCATGCTCCTCAGGTCTAAACTCTTCACGGCACTCGGCAAGCAGCGCAGATAGATCTTCTTCCTCTTCTTCAGGTTCTTCTGGCCTAAACTCTTCACGGCACTCAGCAAGCAACGCAGATAGATCCTCTTCCTCTTCCTCGGATTCTTCTGGCCTAAACTCTTCACGACACTCGGCAAGTAGTGCAGATAGATCTTCTTCCTCTTCTTCAGATTCTTCTGGCCTAAACTCTTCACGACACTCGGCAAGTAGTGCAGATAGATCTTCGTCCTCTTCTTCAGGTTCTTCTGGCCTAAACTCTTCACGACACTCAGCAAGCAGTGCAGATAGATCTTCTTCCTCTTCTTCAGGTTCTTCTGGCCTAAACTCTTCACGGCACTCAGCAAGCAGTGCAGATAGATCCTCTTCCTCTTCTTCAGATTCTTCTGGCCTAAACTCTTCACGACACTCAGCAAGTAGTGCAGATAGATCCTCTTCCTCTTCTTCAGATTCTTCTGGCCTAAACTCTTCTCGGCACTCAGCAAGCAGTGCAGATAGATCTTCTTCCTCTTCTTCAGGTTCTTCTGGCCTAAACTCTTCTCGACACTCGGCAAGCAGTGCAGACAGATCTTCTTCCTCTTCTTCAGGTTCTTCTGGCCTAAACTCTTCTCGGCACTCAGCAAGCAGTGCAGATAGATCTTCTTCCTCTTCTTCAGATTCTTCTGGCCTAAACTCTTCACGACACTCGGCAAGTAGTGCAGACAGATCTTCTTCCTCGCCTACAACGACATTTTCATTACCGACACTTGTCTCTGGGGCAACAACAGGTACATCCTCTCCACTACGCACATGCAGTAAGTCATCACCATATGTATGATCTTTCCACTCTTTTTCAAGCTGAAAGATAGCATCTGCAAAAATATTATCAATTACATGACTTTGACGCATCAATATAACCCTTTATTGCCTTAAGTTTTTTACATTTTCACTAACTAAGTAAAAAGAATACTCCTGATAGCTCATATCAAAATATTCTAAAATTATATTTAATATCTCAAAACGAACACCGGGACAAAACGAACAAGTAATATTATAGCTTTTTTACAAAAAAACGAAAACATCTTTTCAAACTTTAGAAAAAAAAACAACCACAGCAAGCTATCAATGCCCCTTGCAAAAGGGTAGGCATATAAAAACAGGTCGCCCATTTGAGCGACCTGAAATATCACATAATACTTAGCCTCTACTACTTAGCCCCTGCTGCTTCAGCAAATGTAGTATTAACAAACTTATCATAATCGATAGGTGTAGAAAGCTTACCAAGATTCTCATCAAAATAGCTTTGAATCTTCTTAAGATCATCTAATACCGGCATTAGTTCGTGAGTAGTAATTCTATCAATTGGCTCTGTAAGAACCTTCTCTATAACATCTACATCCTGACCAAGGAATTTTGCACCGATAACAGCCGCTTCTTTAGGACTATTTTGAATATACTCACCAGCTTTCACCAGCGTATTGATAAGCTCTTGCGTAGACTCAGAGTCAGCTAACGCAGGTTCTCTCAACACAAGTACACAACAAGGGTGGTTAGGCCAGATATCCTTAGACAACGCCATAACCTTACCAATACCCATCTTCTCAACCTTGCTACCAAATGGTTCTGCAACAATAAACCCAGCAAGTTCGCCTTCTTCATCCCATTCAACAGCTTCTGGAATCTGTCCAGGAGACATCACCTCTATCTGCACATCCTTACCAGGCCCCATCTCTAATCCTTTAGCTTTAAGAAGCTTATGGAATAGAAGAGTATGTATTGACAATTGGTATGGGAATACCACAATCTTACCTTTAAAATCAGCCAAAGTTTTAACACCACCAGAATTACTTGAGGCAATAACCGAACCATTCTTGTGACCTAAAAGTACCAACTGAATATCTGCACCAGAGATAAAAAGCTCCATTGCAAAAGGGGCAAGGATAAAGGCGCCATCTACTTCCTTATTTCTAAGCGCATCTCCTATCTCATTCCAACCTGTCTTCTTAATTGGTTCTATTGTGCAATGCTCCATACTTGCTTGGCCAGTATCTTCCATCTCCTTAGCCATACCTAGTACAAGGTGGTCAGTAATTGGAAGGTGCGCAATCTTCAATGTTTTCTTTTCGCCCATTATAACTTCTCCTAAAGTAATAAGACTTAGTTAACCCTAAAAAGTTGACTCTTTTTTACATCGTATACGCCATATAGCTAATCATAAAACAGCAAAAAAGGCAAGTTTTTTTTTATATATTTATCAACTTTATATGTATAAAATCTGAGCACTTAGTTTAACCACCTAAGATAGCATAGAAAAATAGATATTAGAAAAAATAAAAGAGCAAATAAAAACGAGCCCCTTCCGGGGGGGGTGATTGGAAGGGACTCCAACATTACAGCGATACAGTCCAAAACTTTTATAGGGGGAAGTCTTAAACCAACACTGAACGCAGTATTTCTGAAATAAATCCGTGTAAACACGAACCATATAAAATAAGAATACCTGATTTTCCAAAATATGTCAACAATTTTATCCACAATACCAAACAATAACAATGATCCCCAATAAAACACATAATACACTATAAATAAAAGACTTACAATATAAATGCCAATATTTCATATAATTATTTAAAATATTTTCCCTAAATCATAGCCTTTTTATCTAATCTATACTATAATGTTAAATGAAATTAATGAGAAAAATGAAGAAAATAATATTTCTACTATTAATAATTATCTATAAATCACAGGAGAAATCATGATCAACGAATGGAAAGAAAAGCTCAAGTCACAGATAGATTTTTTAAGAGGCGACTTCGTCTTAGCATCTGGAAAGAAAAGCGACTTCTATTTTAATGGAAAGACATCAACCCTTAGAGCTGAAGGACTAAACCTAACCTCAAAAATTCTCCTATCAATGATAGAAGGTAAAGGAATAAATCGTGTCGGAGGTATGACACTCGGCGCAGATGCTATGATCGGTGCAGTAGTAGCGATGAGCTTTGACGCAAAGACTCCATACGAAGGTTTTATAGTTCGCAAAGAGCCTAAAGGACACGGTACCGGTCAATGGATTGAAGGACCTGAACTTAAAACTGGTGACAAAATAGCAATATTGGAGGACGTGGTTACAACAGGTGGTAGCTCAATCCAAGCAATTGATAGAGTCCTTGAGACCTGCCCTGATGTTGAAATCGTTGGAGTTTTTGCCCTTGTCGACAGACTTGACGGCGGTGGGGAAGCTTTAGCAGAGAAAGGTTATAAACTATACTCAATCTTCACAAAAGATGACTTACTTTAATAAGGACACGTAACATGCAAAGATTTGGCGTACACGTATCTATCGCCGGAGGAGTTGACAAAGCACCCGCACGAGCTAAAGCTCTCGGGTGCGATGCTTTCCAGTTATTTGTCTCCAACCCGCGGTCATGGAAAGAGCCTCAAATTTCTGAAAAAACTGCAGAAAGCTTTAAAGCTCAGTTAAATGAATTATCACTAAATCCAGTCACCGTCCATGCAACCTATCTGCCAAATCTAGCCAACCCCGAATCAATACCTCACCGAAAAGCTACCGACCATATCAAGCTCCAGTACATAGCAGCTAGAAACATTGGAGCAGACTACCTCGTACTCCACCCTGGTAGCCATAAAGATAGTGGGATAGAAAACGGCATAAAACAGATTAGTTCAGCACTCCTTGAGATTACAACAGAAATTCCAGACGGCCCAATATGGCTACTTGAGAATACAGCAGGAGGTGGCAATACTATTGGCAGAAACGCACAAGAACTAACAGAGCTTTATAATAAATGCAATCTTGGTAAAGACAAGATGGGTGTATGCCTAGACACCTGCCACGCATTTGCTAGTGGAATAGATATAAGAGAGCAGAAGTCTTTTAGCAGTTTCTGCTCAGCTATTGAAAAAGGGATGTACAAAGGAGCTATAAAGATAATCCACTTGAATGATAGCCTTACAGACTTCGATGCAGGTAAAGACAGGCACCAACATATTGGACTAGGCAATATTGGTGAAACAGGAATACATAATGTCCTTACATCTAAATATACCAAGAATCTTGCGATTATTCTAGAAACACCTATTAGCGATGGTAGAGGTGATGAAGACAACCTAGCATCCGCGCGCAAACTTTCAAAGTAACAATTACACATTAAATATCAGGATACAAAATGCTTACAGAACCATTTTTAATAGATCCAACTCTTGGCTGGCTACTCTTTGCAGTAGTCGGCCTTATAATAGGGCTAGGCAAAGGAGGGATTGCCGGTATCAGTATTCTAGCAGTCCCTATTATGGCTAGTATATTTCCAGCAGCATACTCCGTAGGAATATTACTCCCCCTACTTATATGTGGCGATATTTTAGGAATCTACTTCTATAGAAAAAATTTAATTTTTAAAGAGGTATTCAAAGCACTCCCACTCGTTATTATTGGTATTATTGCGGGCTACTTAGTTCTCAAATACTACCCTATTAGTGACACAGGACTCAAGCACCTTATAGGCTTTATTGTCTTATTCATGCTTATATTCTCTGAGTGGCAAAAGATGAAAAATAACGGTAATCTACCTCATAGGAATGTCTACGTAATGGTCTGTTTAGCCTTTCTTGGCGGCAGTACATCAATGATTGCGAATGCAGCAGGACCAGTAATGATTCTTTATCTATTGTATTTAGGTATGAACAAAGAGGAGTTCATGGGAGTTCGCTCATGTATCTTTATCGTAATAAATTCCGTGAAAGTTCCATTCCATATTGATCTAGGTAATATTACTTGGGACTCAATAGTCTGGGATTTACGTATTGTTCCAGCGATAGTAATTGGCTTTCTTTTAGGATACAAGCTTCTCAAGCATATACCAGAGAGCAAGTTCAATCTTATAATAAAAGTATTAGCAATTGCATCATGCATCAAGCTTCTAAGTAGTTAAGAATTTAAGCTATAAAAAAACCAATCAAAAGAGTTGACATCTAATAGTTAATACATAGAATGTTTTAACGTAATAATTGATGCCGGGGTGGCGGAATGGCAGACGCGAGAGATTCAAAATCTCTTATCTTCACGGGTGTGGGGGTTCAAATCCCCCCCCCGGCACCAATCTGTATCATTAAAATCAAGATTATTAGTATCGCACAAAACATTACTTTTTGTAGTGCTTTCTGCTTATAACAACCACTTACATTGCAGCTTTTTTTTACCCTCACAACTTGCCCAAATCTGACCAAGCTATTTTCGGCTAAATCCACCTGTTTTGGCAAGATTTCGCGATCCCAATATCACCTAACTACCTTCTAACCTGTATCGCCCTTCTTGATTAGTGTTGCTAATATCAATATCAACACTCTTATTAACTATAATTGTATTATTATCATCAGTATCATTTTCATCTTCACCTGATTTTACTTGAGGTAATTTCTGAATAGCTTTATACTTATCCTGCAAGGAAAAATTAGTATCTAGTTTCATAGTAAGATCAATTGTACTATGCCTCGCCAGCTTCATAGCAATCTGGTACTACATCCCTTGCTATGGCTAAATTATGATAATTCTTAATATTATCAATCAATAACTTACACCACAGATTTTTCAAGATGGGTCTCATAACAAAAATAGAAAATCACTCATGATACTCAATTCTTAAATTGCCCCACACTGTAAAACAAATCCAGTACTCAAAGCGAACTGAACATAATATAAATTATACATCAAATTCACAATATATCTGCAATGAGTCAAGCATATACAGGTACTTCTCCAGATTTTCAAAGAAAGGCAAAAAAATATATATATAAAAAAAAACTATTACTTGACTTGTCAACCAGTTATAACTATAGTTTAGCTGATAAGTCAAGTATACTAAACCGCTAAAGAGGAGAACAACATTGAAAAACAAGAACGATAAAAGTATTGGAAAGTGGATTTCTATTATTCATAGACAATCGCAAATTTATTTAAATAGTGAATTAAGGCAATATGACATAAATTCGTCGGAATACATTTATTTAGTTAATCTTGCTTCTAATGAAGGAGTTAATCAAAAATATTTGTCTGATATGTTATGCGTTGATGAAGCTTTAACTACAAGAGTAATAAGGAGTTTAGAAAAAAAGAAATATGTACTAAGAGAAAAGGACTCATATGATAAAAGAGCATACAATGTGAGATTAACAGAAAAAGGGAAAAAAATACAGCCAATTATAGTAGATAAACTAAAATATTGGACTGCAATTTTATCCACCGGTATGAATATAGAGCAAATAGATTATATAATTGATAATCTGATGTCTATGGCAAACAACGCAATTATTACTAACAGAGGTGAGAAGAATGAAAAAAATTAAGGTGGTTATTCTATCATTATCATTAATAACTGTAATGTCAGGCGCAGCCACCGCTCCTGCATTAGGCTCTATAGCAGTATATTTTAAGGATGTTGACCCTATAATGATCAAGCTTATAATAACAATACCATCCTTATTTATAATTCTTACATCCCTATTGTTTGGTCATGTTATTAACAAAATTTCAACAAAATCAATTGCTATAATTGGGTTAATATTATATTTAGTTGGTGGATGTGGAGCCGGATTTGCTAACAACATATACTTCCTGTTATTGTTTAGGATATTTCTAGGTGCAGGAGTAGGTTTAATAATGCCTCTTTCTACTGGGCTGATTCCTTATTTCTTTGACAAAAATGATCAATCAAAATTGATGGGATATTCTTCAGCAATGAATAATCTAGGAGGGATTATTGCATTAGGGCTTTCAGGATTTCTAGTATCAATAAATTGGCGATATAGTTTTGCTGTATACTCACTGGGTTTATTAGAGCTAATATTAGTTATACTATTTTTACCAAATGTTAATCTACAAAAATCTAATAATAAAATCGATAAAGAAAGTTTGAAAAAAATTATACCTTATACGTTATTAATGTTTGTGATAATGATGATATTTTATACAATTGCGACTAACTTTTCTATTATCATGACAAGAGAATCAATAATACCAACAACTCTAATTGGTGTGCTGATGGCAGTCCAAAATTTTTCTGCATTCTTAGTGGGTATGAAGCTGAGCGTATTTATAAACAAATTTAAGGAAAATACTAAATATGTTGCCGTTTCAATGCTGCTACTAGGCTTCTTTATCTTAGGATTTACTTCTAGTGTAATTTTAATAATATTAGGATTAGTATTTTTAGGAATAGGATTAGGAATAATTGTTCCATTGCTTAATGCTCAAATATCTTTAAATATTGAAAAAGAAAAAGCGCCTTCTGCTATGGCATTTATGGGTGTTATGCTATATTTAGGTCAATTTCTTTCACCTATAATTATGAATTTTGTTATAAAAGTTCTAAACTTGAGTAGCATTAGAGCGCCATTCTACTTATCTGGAGCAATAGCCATAATTTTGATTATTAGTTTTAAATGGATCTCAATTAAAAATATTTCGAATAATCTATAATAAAAACCCTAGACTCAAATTATCTTATAAGGTTAGTACATACAGTATCACTTTCATCATACCTATCGAGATTCGTTCTTCTCATAATCAAGTCCGTACGATAATGTGGAAGAACGGAACCGATAGTATCATCCTTCCCAAACAACTGACAAATATTAGTCTCAGACAATACGTCCTTCTTATTTAGGTACAGATCAGCAATAAGGTTATCACGTCCAGTAATATCAATATCATTCTCACCGACCCGCTTATATATCCTCTTTACCACCATCCTCTACTCCAAACAGAATTTCCCCTCCGTCGGCATTCAGAAAGGCACAGATAGTCTCAAACACATAACTAAAGAGTGCATCACTATTTAATAAACAACTGTAGGCACAAAACCCTTACTATTACCCAATACCTTCAACTCTATGACACAAACACAGATCTAGAAAATTATTGAATCTACAATAAAAGATACTAGTTGATCCAGCCCAAGAGCTAAATTAAATATAGACGCTACCTCTGCTATGATAATCTTTTAAAAAAGGGTTACAGAATCAGGATACACTGCCTGCTCTATAACCCTTAAAAATCTGCTAGTTCTCGCAACAAAATTTCTAGGAACTAATAGTTCAAAGATAATACTGTTTTTACGATCCAACTTCACATGAATCTACTTACTCAACCATTCCTTTAATCCATTTACTATAAATTCATGATCTTTTTCATGCGGAAGATTTGAAACAATTAAAACGGCAACAATCTCACCTGTTCTCAGGGTTATTGGAAATCCACCACCACAAAATACATAGTCTACATCTGACAAACCATGATGAGCTATGTTTTCTCCAGAAATATTTGATTCTGCCCATGCTCCGTAGGAACTTCTTTCCATTAACAAAACCGTATTGAATTTGCGCTTCATCCAATTTTGATTATTCAGGCAAGTTCCGTCTGTCATATGTTGAAAGAGTATTGAACCGTTCAGTTTGCGAATACAGATTGACAAATCTATTTCCTGACTATAGATTTTGTCAGTAAGAAAATTTCCTAGAGCTAGTGCCTCCCGATTTGAAAAAGTTTCAAACCTAAGACTTTCCTCCTGCATTCTTACCTCTTTTTCAATCTCAACATATTTTTCTTTTTCCATATGGACAGATCTCCTATAACATAAGTCTATATATATTTTCGACATCCTTTTGATTCAAAGATACAAAACCACCCAACTCACCAGTATTCACATCACCATAACAGGCAATATGTGCAAGTTCTTCGATATCTTCTTCTTTTGCTTCGATTTCTTCAAAATTCTTTGGCATTCCAATAGAGATTAAGAACCTTCTCAGTGCTTCAATCCCTTGCTTCGCAGTACGTTCAGGATTATTAAAGTCCATCTGACATCCCCAAACACGAACAGCTATCTGAGCAAATCGGTTTACATCATGCTGTAGATTATAAGTAAAGACAGCTGGCATTACAACAGCAAGACCTGCACCATGGGCACAATCATACTTTGCACTGAGTTCGTGTTCGATCGCATGGCTTGTCCAATCCTGCTCTCTACCTACACCACATGAATTATTGTGCGCCATCATACCTGCCCACATAATATTTGCACGTGCATCGTAATTATTTGAATCTTCAATAACTCTTGGCCCTTCATGAATCATCGTTAAAAGTAAAGCTTCGATCATACGATCAGTAACTTCAACCTCTTCTGTATTTGTCAAATATCTCTCGTATAAATGAGCCATAATATCTGTAATACCACAAGCGGTCTGGTATGCAGGAAGTGTTTGAGTAAGCGCAGGATTCATTATAGTAAACTTTGGTCTCAAGGCTTCACCAGATGTTGCTCTTTTGTACATACCTTCTTCTTTGGTGATAACTGAATCAGGCGATCCTTCACTACCAGCAGCTGAGATTGTGATAATGGTTCCCAGTGGTATAGCCTCATTGACAGTTTCACCCTGATAATAGTCCCAAAAATCTCCTTTATAAGGGACGCCTGCTGCAATAGCCTTTGCAGAGTCAATCGTACTACCTCCACCTACAGCGAGTATGAAATCAACATTTTCTTTTCGACAAAGCTCTATGCCCTCATACACAAGACCGCTTCGTGGATTAGGGCGCACTCCTCCAAGTTCAACATATGTAATTCCATCTGCATCCAATGATTTCTTGACGCGATCTAAGAGACCAGACTTAACAACAGATCCACCACCATAGTGGATTAAAACTTTTGTTCCTCCAAACCTTTTAGTATATTTTCCTGTCTCGTTTTCAGTGTCTTTACCAAAAGCAAAGTATGTTGGCGCATAAAAAGTAAAATTATTCATTTAAATTAATCCTTTTTTAAATTAGTTGTTATCACAAGTAAATTTTTAGAACTGCTTTAATTATTTAAGAAAGTTTGACTTATTTCACGCTGTCTCTCAACATCTTAATAATTTTCAAATTTTGTATTATAGGAATTACTTTAATAATACAGAAGACAGCATATTCAAACTATCATGACTGCTGTCTGGTAGGCGCCATCACTATTTCACGTATACAGACATTCTGTGGTTGTTCCATTGTATACAAGACAGTTCTAGCAACATCGTCTGCTGCAATTGCCCCACCGATAGAGCTTCTCCATTCATTATAACCGGTTTTAATATCATCAGAGGTCGTATGAGTTATCAGTTCTGACTCAGCAGCACCAGGACATATACTAATCACTCTGACATTATCATCTGCAACTTCTTCTCGCACACATTCACTCAGCCCTGATACAGCAAATTTAGTTCCGCAGTAAGCGGCATGATTAGGAAAGACCTTCTTTCCGGCGACAGAACTAATATTAATAATAGTTCCGCTTTTACGTGCTTTCATTGGAGCGAGAACAATCTGCATTCCTCCGAGCAATGCCAGCACATTCAACTCAAACATTTTTTCCCATTCGCCCGGCTCCTGTGAATCAATCTGCCCCAATAGCATCATTCCGGCATTATTTATCATACACTCTACTGGACCAAACTTTTCTTCAGCTTTTTTCACTGCAGACTCAAAAGCCTCTCTGTCAGTCACATCAACTTTTTCGCAGATGCAGTTCGGAAGATTCAACGCCTCCAACTTCTCAAGCCTTCTCGCCACAAGAAGAAGTGGATAGCCCGCCTCACTAAATCGTTTTGCAATTGCTTCACCAATACCAGAACTCGCCCCAGTGACAACAGCTAGCTTTTTCATATTATATCCTTTCATGAGTTAATAAAATGAACACTCCATCCATAGCAACAACTCCTCTATGTTCATAAATTTTTAAGACACTTACAGGATACCACTATCAGACAGTACAAACAAGGCATATTTTTCCATTTTTCTTGCCTATTTCTACCTCTCATCTTGCTAAAAGTCAATAAATGCATATATTTATTATATAATAAATTGTATTTGAAAGGAATAACAGCATGCAGCATATACCGGAATATCTGAAGAAAATTACAGAGAAATACTCTTCTGCCAAAAATAAAGGTTTTACTTCGACCGGACTGAAGCGCATCCGTTTTTTCTGGACAGATAAGTCCACTCCACGAGTACCATTATTATATGATGCAGGCATCGTAATTATTCTGCAAGGACACAAAATCGGCTACCTGAATGAACGCACTTTTCACTATAATGCCAACAATTATCTTATTGTTAGCATGTCTATTCCTTTTGAATGTGAGTCAATAGCCTCACCGGACAAACCTCTTATCGGCATTGCACTTGATATCGATCTTGCCGAACTTCATGAATTAACCGCGCTGATTGCCGAAGAAAATAATATACCTAGAAAATATCAGATGAGCAAAAACATCAGAGGTGTAGAACCGGCAGCGATGAGCAATGAGTTGCATAATACAGTGAAGCGTCTGGTCTCCTGCCTTGAGTCCTCTCTAGAGTGCAAAGTTCTTGGCAAATCACTTATAAGAGAAATAATCTACCGAATATTACTCAGCGACCACGGTGCACCGCTCTATGCCCTCACCCAGCATAACACCTATTACACCAGTATCGCCAAAGCAATTGCGTATATCCGTAACAACTATCACGATACTGTCATCATTGATGAACTTGCAGAATATACCGGCATGAGCCTGTCTCTATTTCACCGTGCATTCAAAGAAGTAACTGGCAACAGTCCACTTCAATATGTCAAAAAAATAAAGTTAACTCAGGCTAAATACTGTATAATACACGAGAATATGACTGCCAGCATGGCTGCAAGTACAGTAGGCTATGAAAGCCCCTCTCAATTTAGTAGAGAGTTCAAACGCTACTTCGGTGTTTCCCCTAAAAATGCCTTAAAAAACAGCTAATGATGTTTATATATATAAACCTTCAAGGACAACCTTAATGGCTTTTAATATTCAACACCGTTTATGTGTCAACGACCCTATCATACCGAAATAATTTCACAACCAGCCTTGCACAACAATTTCTGTAGCTATTGTGATTTCTGTTAGTATCAATAAAGTACAAAACCGAATATGGTTATCATTAATAGATGCAATCTATCACTCATAACCATATTACCAATTCTACAAATAATATCTAGCCAAACGCAAGCAACGACTTCTATTATTATTTGATACAAAAAATAATATGGACAAATTGTTGTTTTCAAACAAAATCATAGTAAAAGCATCAGTCAATGATAATGATCAAAAGAACATCATTCTGTCGGCAATGGAATATTGTGCTGCCTAAGAAAACTGAGTTTATCCCAATATCCACGTTGAAACTTAATCTTACCATCAACCACATGAAAAAAACCACATCCTCTAAGTCCCAAAGGATCTTTCCATTCAAGAATAGCCCATTCTCCATCCTCAAACAAATTCTCAGGAATACACGTCATTTCAGCAACAGCAAACTCACGAGTAAACATTTCACGAATAGCTGTACGCCCTTCAACTGGTGATTCTGCCACCTGATGATTTACCGCATCGCTATGATACAATTCTGAAATTTTATCAGCATCACCTTTATTAAAAATTTCAACCCAATTTTCAATTACTTTTTTTGGTCTAAACTGACACATATAATTCTCCTTATTTATAGTAATATTCATATTCTCAAATTATTATCTTTTCTAAGAGGTGCTTTTGGGAGCAATACATAATGAAGAACTATATTTTACTTTACACCCACCAACATACGAACCCCGAGGAATAATTTCTAAAGTTTCATATGAAGAATAGGAAACGGGTTACCCTGATCATCAAGCTCAGATCTACTTGAAACTGCAAAGCCCATAAACTGGTAAAACCCAACTGCCTGAGGATTCTGTTCATTCACATCAACTGCATTAACTGACAAATTATCAATAGCATAATTAACAAGTGCTTTCCCTATTCCCTTATGTCTTTCAGCATCACCAACAAAAAGCATCTCTATCTTACAATCATGGACACCAAGAAAAGCAATAATTATGCCTCCTCTCTTCATGCAATACAGATATTCAACAAACTTAACACCACTCCTAACCTCAGGTTTCAATGCCTCAATATCCTTTTCAGTGAGAAAATCATGAGTAGCTCTTACAGACGCCTCCCATACCTCAAGAATACTGCTCATTTCAGTTTCACTGACTTGGCCTAATCGCTCAATTTTATACATATTCCCCCTATATATAATACGCTATATTCAAGTTCCAAGCGCAACACTTGAGTTAAAATAAAAATTGAAAGATGGTCTATATATATTTCGCCAAAAATATACTATTTCATTTACTCAAGGATAGCACATGAAAAAAATCCCGCCACCTTACTCACGATAATCGTACGGTTCCCAAGACTTTATTGCAAGAAGATAAATGTGCTAATAATATTTGAGTTCATAGATCGACTATCAGTAGTGAATTAAAGCGCAACAGTGGGATTAAGGACTATAGAATAAAACAAGCGAATAACAAAGCTACGACACGCAAAGAAAGTCCTAGGTATATAAGAATACTCAAAAGTATATCATGACAAAGCTACGCCATGAATATTCTCCAGAACAAATTGCTAATATCGATCATGTGGATTGGTTATTAGACATAACAACAACTTCTGGAGCAGTGCCAGAACCTGCAGAATGGATACTAATTGGAATCTGTATATGCGGAATAGTTGCATTAAAACTTAAGCCACAGATGGTAGGGTTAAGGATTTTCAATAAATGACTAAAAAATATTCATAACAATCATTAAATAATGTTAAACTCTCAATAGACGTAATTATTTTAAAAAAGATATACCTCTGATGGCAAGTTTCTATCAGGGGTATATCACATATATTATGTATCAGCTACTCAAATTTAAATTACCAAGAAATTCCGACAATGGCAACAATTTATACCTGTGAAAATATAATATAGTGACTCGTTGACAATATTCATTAAAATCATATAATTTTATTAAGTTATAAATATTTACTCAGTTTGTTAATATTATATTGTACATTTACATATATTATTCCCTCTAAGCATAACCTGCCTCAGGGGTAGTGATTTACATTC
This sequence comes from Planctomycetota bacterium, assembly GCA_965140405.1. Taxonomy (GTDB): domain Bacteria; phylum Planctomycetota; class SZUA-567; order SZUA-567; family SZUA-567. Next base: position 1,846,463 of record OZ223208.1, on the reverse strand, counting down.
CACTCGTTGTCGGACGTTTGGTCTGCTTTCTTTTTCCGGCAAGAAATAACGAGAATCTTATTAAATCATTTCAAGAACTTAACATACACCCAGAGTGTATTAGTGTGCTCAACTCCCAAAAAATTTCCAACGCAATGCCTATCCAAGAACAAGCTATACCACATGCTCTTGCTGGTAAGGATATTGTAGCAATAGCCCAGACAGGTACAGGTAAAACCCTCGCCTTCGGTCTGCCTTCACTTACTAAAATTGCGAAAACCCCTTCTAAAGGAACCCAGATGTTGGTACTCTGCCCTACAAGAGAGCTTGCAGAGCAAATCCATCAGGTTTTAAATCCACTTGCAGAAAGCCTAAAATTATCCTGTGCTTGTGTTTATGGCGGTGTTGGTATAAATCCTCAGATCAAACGTCTACGTGCCAAGCCTTCCATAATTGTAGCGACACCAGGGAGATTGCTTGATCATCTTAACCGACGAAATGTTAACTTTAAAAATCTGCAGATTCTGACTTTGGATGAAGCAGACCGTATGTTGGATATGGGATTTTTACCAGATATGAAGCGAATTATTTCGCATCTGCCTAAAAAGCGCCAGACATTGCTATTCTCTGCGACCTTCCCAGAAGCGACTCAGAACAAGGTCGGAATGTTTATAAATAATCCAATTCGCATTGAGATTGCCCCAGAGTCTACTACTGCTGATAATGTTATCCAAGGAATCTACCCCGTTATATCAGAACGTAAAGCCGCCCTACTAGAGACACTTTTACAGCAAGAGGAAGTCACCTGTACTCTGGTCTTTACCCGTACAAAATACCGTGCAGATAGAGTAAGCAAAAAACTCCGTTCAAATGGCTTCCGTGCTGAATCCATACATGGTGGCTGCGCACAAAACAAGCGTCTTGCTGCAATCAAAAACTTTTCTAGTGGCAAGAGTAATATTCTAGTTGCAACGGATATAGCAGCACGTGGGATTGATATCAAGGGTGTATCTCATGTAATCAATTACGACATCCCATTTCACTCAGAAGACTATGTACACCGTATAGGCCGTACAGCCAGAGCGATGGCTAGTGGCACTGCCTACACATTCGCAAGTCCTGGTGAAGAAGCTTCCATACGTTCTATAGAGAAAACCATTGGCCAAAGCCTACTTCTTCATGAATGGGAAGGAATGGCCGAACTTGCTAAGCCTAAAAGCCGCCCAGCAACTCCAGCAAAGCCAAAGAAGAAAAAATCTAGGAATCGCAATACTGAAGCCTCGGCTACAAAATCTCAACCACCAAAAAGCAGAAAGAGACGTAGACGCACTAAAAAACCGCTCACGACATCCAAGTCTCCCGCACAAACAGCGGCAAACTAAAAAATGTGACCATTATTCTTTATAAAAAAACACTGCTAAATGCAGTGTTTTTTTATTACTACTAGTTGCAGAATTCAATCATTTCCAATTAATTACATTCACCAGTAATTAATAAGACTTAACACAATTTCTACCTGATTTTTTAGCTAGATACAACGCCTCATCAGCACGATTAATCAAGGTATCATTATTATCACTACATCTTGCCTCACTTACCCCAATACTCAACGTTAATTTATCTTCAATCAGTTGTGAGTCCTCAATGGCAACTCGTATTTTCTCAGCGAGAATAACAGCATCTTTTAGTTTACAATCATTAGCGAGAAGCATAAACTCTTCCCCGCCCCATCTGCAAAATTCATCAGACTCACGAATAATTCCACCTATAATTTCTACTGACTTTTTTAAAACTTGATCTCCTTTTAAATGCCCGTATGTATCATTTATCTTTTTAAAATAATCAAGATCAATTAAAAGCAATGAAAACAACTTTTTATCACGTTTATACTTTGCTATTGCTTGGGTCAAGGTATACTCAAACATAAGGCGGTTGCTTATACCTGTCAACCTATCAAGTGTTGCCAAGCTTTTTATCCTTCTATGATAGCGACCAATCATAATAGCCACTAAAATAAGAGTAACTATAATCGAAGCAATACTTATAATCGCGTTGACTATTACAACACTATTAACACTATCAATAACCTTGGCATCATTCTGCTCTACAAACAGCCACCAATCCAATTCAGGTACATATTTTGCACTTACTGTATACGCCTTACTCCCATCACGATAATCAAAGAAATCGGTCTCTTTCAAATAAACTTTATCTAAAGACTCTTGGATATCTTTGGATGAGTATAGATCTTTTATTTTACTTGCAAAACTATCTGAACTCGCAATAACTGTTCCTCGAGAATCGATAAAATATATATTTCTATTATACTTACCATTATACTCAGCAAGAACTTTAGGAATAGTATCGAACTCAATACCTAGCCCAGCAACACCTATAAAATTACTTTCATTATCAACAACTCTATGATTAATAAAGATAGTGGGAGTTTTATTAGGATCAACATCTATGGAACTATTTAATTCATATTCTTTACCGCTCTCTTTAAAATCATAATACCATCCAGCAGTCTGTATGTCTCTTGTTTCCTTTAAAATATTTCTATTTGAGTCAAAATAATTCTTAGTTTTATCAGAAGCTACAAAACACGTAGAAGCATTATACCTCTTTTTAATTGCCTCAAGGTATTCAAACACATCCTCACGATTTTTACTATCATCTTTAATAAATTGTTTTAGAAAATAATCATTTGCCAGATCTGAAGATACAATAATGAATGGGAGAAGATCAATTTTAATTTTCGAATAGATTTTATCACTAATTAGCGGTAGTTTTTCATTCACCAATTCTTGCTTTAAAATATTTCTAGACATTATAATACTAGCAGTACAAGAAAGAACAAAGCTACCCACAAGAATAATTGATATTATCAACAGTAAATTACTACGCTTAGAAGCAATAGAATCAATATTGTAAATTGTGCTATCCTTCATAATTCATTACTTCCATTTCCTCATAAAACAAAGCAACAAAATACCATATTAACCAACATTACACAACACAGAATTTACAATGACCTATACTGCTTACTCCACTACACTTAAATTGTACTCTTCAAATGTATAAGCATGACATTTCAATACTAACTCATTGATTTCATCCTTATTTTTCTCAATTTCAATAAATATTTCTGGAGAAATTTTTGTTGCAATATTATTCTTTATAATATCCAAAGCCAACTCGATAGACTGATTAATTCTATAAGGTCTATCCTCCATCAATGCAGAAATTATATCTGAATAGGCCAAGATTTTTACCCCTAGATCCATATTTTCATCATCTAAAGCATAAGGATATCCACTCCCATCTATTTTTTCGTGATGCCTTTCAGCCCAAAGAACAATTTCATTAAACCATTCTAAAGAACTCAGCTCATTCAAAATTTGACCGGTATAATAAGTATGAAGTTTGACTAAATTAAATTCGTCATCAGAAAGAGGTCCCTTCTTTTCGATTAACCCAGGATCAATCCCTATTTTTCCAATATCATGGAGATATCCTGCTATCATTAACTTCTTACACTTTTGCTCAGAAAACCCCATATATTGACCAATTAATGCAGATAAATGTGCAACTGTATATGAATGAGAAGCAGTAAATTTACTCCTAAAATCAATTATTCTGGATATTGTCAAAGCAAAATCTAGCATGTTATCAATCGTAAGCTCAAAATCTATTGAAAAATTTATTTTAGCAAAAAGTTTATCCATATCTAAATTATTGATTTCTATCCAAAAGATATCAGCCTTTGAAACTTTCAAAAATGCCTCAAATACGTCTGGATGAAATACGGTACCAACATTTTCTTGTATTTTATCGGTTACTTTAGTCTTTTGGTTTAGGATAAACTCATCAGGAGAAATAAGGATATCAACCCTATCGGCAAGATGAATAATATGACTTTGAAATAAGACCTCACCATCTTCCATATTTAGCAACTCTTCATACTTAATATGATGGTGCTTTATAATTTGGCTTATTCGCTTAAAAACATCAAAAGAAGACAACATACGGTACCCCATTAAGCAGTGAGGAGTAGGATTAGTCACATCCTCCATAATAAGCATATCTCTTTCCTGTACTGATAATGCTCCAATATCATGTAGTGCTGCGGAAATAACAAGGTGGAATAAGTCATCATCAGATAACTTTAATTCTTTTCCAATATAATAGGAAATAACTGCCGTTCTTCTATGGTGTGATTTAAGCAAAAAATTGAAGCTGTCAATTGCCTTAATCATTGGGATAGCCAATTCTTTTAATGATAGTTTTTGCATAATTTACTCTCGTATAATTTTACACCAAAATCTTATCCAAGAGAGTTATTCTCTTAAATCAATATTAATTACCCATTTAATCATAATTTTTTATTTTTATCAACATTAATAAATCCAAATTCCTTAATATCACCCTAATCAATATACTCTGCACACTAAACGATACAAAAGAGCAATCAATTATAAACATAAAGCAATAATTGCAGGCATTAACAAATAAATTATTAAATAAACTATTTTTTTACAATATGCGCGCCGTCAAAAGGACTTAGGGTATATCAGTCCACCTGAGTATGAAAAGGCGCATGAAGTAGTGGCATAGAAAACGTAACTCAGGTGTCTAACATTTCTAAGCCACTGCAAAACGCATATACCCTAAACTATACCTAAGTTATTTAATGATTACAATTTTTACACCACAAATATGAAGTACAAATTTAACATAATAAAAAGCACGCGATGTAAAAATCACGTGCTCTTTACAATGAAAATGTCATAGGGCTTATCGTTATCTGTCAAACACTATAATTACTGTATAAAAACAAGGATAATAATTAAGACAAATATAATCTGGGTTAAATTAACTAATAGTCCAAATAACAAAGCTTTAGGCCCATGATTTATAAGACTTCTAAAGCTTATCTTCATGCCTACGCCTGCCATTGCAACTGTAAGAAGTATATTGGCAAGCATCTTTAAATACTGGAGTATTACATGGTCGCCATGAAATATACTGCCAATAACACTACATACAAAGAAACCAATAATATAACTAGGTATGAACTTTCTCTTGGTGATATTAGAAGTCGTAGTCTTGTTGAAGAGTGTAATAATCATAACTATCGGCCCAATCATAATTACCCGTAGCATTTTAATCAATGTAGCTGTATCCCCTACCTTGTCACTTATAGAAAATCCTGCTGCTACAACCTGCCCAATAGCTTGTAGTACTCCTCCCACCAAATATGAACTTTGGCTGCTAGAGAGCGTAAGGATACCGGCAATTAGTGGTAGCATAAACATTCCTACCGTACCTAGTAGATTAACAATACCTATTGAAACACCTATTTCTTCTTCATTGGCCTCAGTTACAGGCGCAACTGCAGCAATCGCAGAAGAACCGCAAACAGCGTTACCAGCACCCATTAGAAGGCTATACGATTTAGAAAAACCCATAAATCTGCCAATCATAATTGCTGAGCAGAAAGTAACAAACATTGTGGGCAGTACTACAAGGAATACTGTAGACCCCATCTCACCTAATTCAATTAATTGAAGCTTAAATCCCATCAGTACTATCGCATACGTAAGAAGGTTTTTCTCGGAAAACTTTATACCATTTGCATACTTGTCACCCAGCTTAATGGTATTGCCGACCAATATGCCAAAAATTATTGCCAGTGATATCGCACCAATTACATGTATCTCACTTGAAACAAGTTTTGCGCATATTGCTATCAAGAAAGTAAGCAGCAACCCCGGAATTATTTTTCTCATATTAATTACCCCTATCTAGTCACTTTGACTGTAATGTTAACAATATAAACTAATAATTATCATATTTTAGTAGCTTTTAGCAATTAATCCAATATATTAAATATATAGTTATAATCAATAATATTGATATATAAAGAGGCCGAAAATGAATATTACAATTAGACAAATAGAGATCTTTACAGCTATTGCAATCCATGGTAATGTAACAAAGGCTGCAGAAGGTTTACTACTCTCACAATCAGCAGCCAGTATGGCTCTAGCAGAATTAGAGAATCAGGTAGGACAGAAATTATTTCACCGCAGTAGTAAAAAATTAGAATTAAATGAGGTTGGACGCATCTTGTTACCAAAAGCTTCAGAGCTGCTTTCACGGATATCAGAAATTGAGGGTATGTTTTCAGATGAAGCTGGCAACCTTTCAGGCTCAATAAAGGTTGGTACAAGCTCGACTATTGGTAATTACTTGATTACATCATATCTCGGAAGATTTTCGGAGAAGAATCCTAAAGTGGAATTCAGCTTGGAGGTTGGAAACACCGATCAAATAATTAATTCATTACTAAGTTATAATATAGATATCGGTTATATTGAAGGCTTTTGTCATCATCCAAAGATCAAAACAACTCCATGGCGCACAGACAAGCTTGTTATTTTTGCATCACCTCAACACCCTCTTACAAAAAAGAAGAACTTAAAGCTAAATGATCTAGAAAATGCAAACTGGATACTCCGAGAAAAAGGTTCAGGAACTAGAGAAATTTTCGAAAAAGCTATACACGGAAAAATTAATAATATTAATATTAGCTTTGAATTTGGGCATACTGAAGCTATCAAGCACGCAGTAAAAAACAACCTAGGTATAAGCTGCCTATCAATTCTTGCTGTAGCTGAATTGCTGAAAAACGGAGTAGCAATCGAGCTTAAAGTACCACAACTTGATTTATCACGTTATTTTTATACTCTAATTCATAAAGAGAAGTATCATAGCAATGTGTTGATGAAATTTAAAGACTTTATAAATGAGCATAATAAAATCTAAAAATCTAAACTTAGCCACAAACAATTGCTTTATACAATATATATTTATCAGGTAAAATTGTCTCTTAAAATGGGCTTAATAAAGTATTCATTGACAAAAAATCCTATGACCTTTATTATTAATTTGATGTGTTGCCAGATCTAAACTTAATTACTAACATGATTATGAGATAATATCAGAGACAGTTAGTATATTTAAATGAACAGCTTATACAAATTATAATAATACTACAAGACCACTACTTAGTTCATTAAATTTGGGAGCCTTATATATTATGGAAAGTACAAAGCAAAGAATCCCTTTAAAAAATCTACTCAAGTTTTTAGGACCAGGTTTTTTAATTACTGTAGGCTTTATAGACCCAGGTAATTGGGCAACAAATATTGAAGGTGGCTCAAAATTTGGTTATGATCTTTTATGGGTTATCACCTTGAGTACTATTATGCTGATAGTCATTCAAAATATGGCAGCCAAGCTAGGTATCGCCTCAGGAAAATCTTTAGCTACAAATATAAGAGAAAACTTTTCCCGCCCAGTCTCTGCATTTTTAGGAATGACTATTGTTCTTGCCTGTGTAGCTACAGACGTAGCTGAACTACTTGGTGGAGCAATTGGCTTCAACCTGTTATTAGGATTTCCTCTATGGGTAGGAGCACTAATTACCGTAATCCTAGAAGTATTCCTTCTTGTAAGCCAGCGCTACCACCGTATAGAAACAATAATCATGGGATTTTTAGGTATAATAGCTTTATGCTACCTTGTAGAAATAGTTATTGTAAAGCCAGACTGGGAAACACTAGCTCCTGCTATAATCGTTCCACATATAAATCGCGATAGCATATACATTGCTATGGCTATTCTGGGTGCTGTAGTAATGCCACATAATATATTTCTACATTCCAATGTCATTCACAGCCGAAAGTGGGGAATATCAGAAAATGAAAAATTGAGTGTATTGAGTTTTGAAAAGATGGATACGACTATTGCTATGATTTTAGGATGGGTCGTCAACTCCGCAATGATCATAGTTGCTGCAGCAGTCTTTGCTGGGAACGGCATTATGGTTGACAGTATTGAGCAAGCATCAGCAACTTTAGTCCCCCTAGCAGGTTCTCTTGCTGCCCTCTTATTTGCTATTGCACTAGTATTTGCAGGGATTGGGTCATCAGTTACTTCGTCAATGGCGGAAGCCAATGTAATTACAGGATTTCTAGGAAAACCAGAAGACCCAAAGAGCTTACTCTACAGGGTTTCAGTATTTCTAACAGCAATACCATCTTTCTTAATAATCGTTTTCTCACTAGATACTTTCAAAATACTAATATTTAGCCAAGTAATACTTAGTATCCAACTCCCATTTACACTGGTTCCTCTACTACTACTATGCTCAAAACGCAAGGTGATGGGGATTTTCACCAGTGGTAAAATCGAGTTCACTGCAGCCCTTATTATTTCTATTATTGTAATAGCGCTCAACATTTACCTACTATATTCAACGATCGCAGGAGAAGCATAATATGCAAGTATATAAAAAGATTTTAGTAACGATGGACTGTTCGCCTGTTGATGATGTTATACTAGAGCATATTTCAGCCCTAGCCAAACAAAATAATGCCGAAGTATTCCTTATACACGTAGTCCACTCCCACACGATTGAACAAGATAGAGCATTACACAACCGTGCAAAAGTTGCGTTGAATAAAAAAGGAATCCTCTTACAAAATCAAGGAATTGAAACCAATATTATATTAAAGAGTGGTGAGCCAGAGGAGGAAATAGTTTCAGAGGTAGAGTCTGGCGATTATGACCTAGTTGCGATGGCTACTCATGGACATGGATTCTTAGCGGACACCTTATTTGGTAGTGTCTCACGAGTTCTTAAACATCGTATAACAGTACCACTTCTTCTCGTTGGACCATCTACAAAGAAATGCTGATACAAGCTACAACGAGCCACATTTATAGGATCAGATTTAAGATTACTCATATATTCAAATAATTTATCTGTTACTTTATCAACACTCATAAATGACAAAGTAACAGATATACTTCTTACAATATTACCAGTATCATGCTACTATTTATCTACTCAGCAATTCCAATGACTCCTTAGCCATCGTCTGCAAAATCAAACAACATGAAGTAGCACCAGCATCTACGACTCCCCTAGAGCGTTCACCAAGCCGTGCAGCACGCCCAAGTTTTGCAACCAAGTCAATTGTTGAGTCACGCCCAGTTTGCGCTGCTGCAGACATCAGAGAAAGTGCTTCTGAAAAGGTTTTACCCTCATCTATTGCAGATTTAAATGCTACTGTTGCAGGTTCAAGACAGTCATATAGAGTCTTATCACCTACCTTCGCTCCTGCTAGTTGCGAAATACCAGAGGTCGCCCCTTCAAGCATTTTATAAAAGACCTCTCCATCAATAATTTCACACTTTACGCAAGCTTTAGCCATTTCTCTAAAGAACGTACCGTAGATAGGTCCCATAGAGCCACCAATCTCAGTCAGTAAGATTCTCCCCAAGGTTTTCAAAGCTGTATTAAGATCAACTTCTTCTCCAGCAAGCTTAGCCTCACACATAGTGAAGCCTTTATTCATATTGATTCCATGATCACCATCGCCAATAGCACCATCAATCTCACTAAGTGAAATTTTATTTTTTTGGATTTCTTTTATCAAACTGTAAACGATGACGCCACCTTCAGAATTTTTAAATGACTGCATATTATTAATCTCCCTCTTATAAAGGTCTAAACTCTTTATCATAGTCCATAATTCTGTCGATCTTCTTTCCAGAAGGGCAATCTACATACTCTAACTCTAACCATCTATCAATAATCATTTTAGCTAGTTCTATTCCAATGACCCTTGCTCCTAGTGTAATTATATGAGCATTATTACTGAGTGCAGCACGCTCTGCTGAAAAAATATCATGGCACTGTGCTGCTCTTATTCCAGGTATTTTATTCGCTGTCATAGCCATACCAATACCAGTTCCACAAAATAACAGACCTCTTCTTGCTTCCTTTTGAATAATAGTACTTGCCACTTTATATGCAATATCAGGATAGAGAACAGGGTCAGTATTATAAACCCCACAGTCAATCAATTCATACTGTTTTTTCTCTTCGAGATACTTCATAATTTCTTCTTTAAAGCTGAAAGCAGCTTCATCACAACCTATTGAAAGCGTATCCATTTCTTACTCCATTATTTTAATATAATAATTACTTGTTAGCAAACTGCTTCATACCCATAGAATCAACTTCCATATCAATCAGCTCTTTTAACTCTTCATCCAGCTTCATTACTGATAAGGTGACACCAACCATTTCGAGTGAGGTAAAGTAGTTACCTACATACTGACGGTATACTGTTATCCCTTTTTCAGCGAGCAATTCTTCAACCTTGTTATAAAAGATATATAGCTCCATGACTGGAGTAGCACCTAGTCCTGAGACAATAACTGCGACTTCATCAGAATCCTTGAACGGTAGGTCTGGAAGGATAGCCTCTACAGCTTGAGCCGCCATTTCATCAGCTGATTTTAGTTTTTCAACAGAGATCCCTGGCTCACCATGGTGTCCTATTCCTACCTCCATAGTTCCCTCTTCAATTATAAATCCTGGTTTCCCTAGAGCTGGTAGTGTACACGGCGCCAGTCCAATACCGATACTTCGTGTATTATCAATTGCTTTCTGAGCAGCTTCGATTACTTCGTCAAGTGAAGCGCCTGTAGCTGCTTTTGCTCCGCCTACCTTCCACATAAAGATTTCGCCAGCAACACCTCGGCGTTTTTCCTTTTCACTCAACTTTGCAGAAGGAACATCATCATTTGCAACAACTGTCTTTACCTCAATACCGTCCTCTTCAGCAAGCTCTACAGCCATCTTTACATTCATGTTATCGCCAGCATAATTACCATACAGACAAGCAACACCTTTTCCAGAATCTGCATGACAAATTGCGTCATAAAAGCTCTTTGCTGTAGGAGATGAGAAAATCTCACCAACAGCGACAGCATCTACAAGATTCCTTCCAATATAGCCAATAAAAGCAGGTTTATGCCCTGAGCCGCCACCAGTGACGATACCAACTTTTCCCTCAACAGGTGCATTTTTATATTTTACTACCCTTGGATTTTCTGTTGAAGTAACAATATCCTTATGAACTTTGAGAAATCCTTTGAGCATATCTTCTACTACCATATCTGGTACATTTACAATTCTTTGCATAATATAATCCTCATAATATATTGTTTAATAATTACTTATCAAGCCTCTCGACCTCAACATCCAACATTTTACATACCATCTCGACCTCGCTAGTAACATCACCATACACCGCATGACAGTGATTTGCATCAAATTTTTCAAGAAATAATTCATGACTAAATGGTAACTTAGCAAAATTATGAGGCCACTCTTTGGTGGTCTCAGCCATCTTCTCTTCAGGAAGTTCTACTAACTCTACAGTAAAGAGTACCATTCTATACTTACCCTTGGTTCTACAGAGCCTAGCGACAGTTGCTAGCCCTGCTTTAGTCATGCAGTTTACGTGAGCACCACCACCAGAGTATATACTTAGCGCAGGATATAGTGTTACATTCTTAAGATTCTCTTCCGGTATATCAGACTTACCAGCATAGTAAGTTGACTGAGAACCACAATTGCAGAATACCATTACCTCTTCTTCAGCATCCCAGTGTCGAATATCCATAAAAATAACGGATCCGCCAGTCAAGCTCTTTAGAATTTGCATAGTTAACGCTGCATCAGAATCCGCTTCACATGCAAAAACTACTGGCTCTTTATCACCATCCCAGTCATATGGATCATTCATAAATGCAGCACTAAGGCACTGTGTGCAGTGATGTCTACTCATTTCGTAGTGACATTTTACTCCAATGAAATCTAGGTTGTTGTCTTTTACAATCTGTTTTGTAGCTTCATAATGTCTGATCTGAGTCTTTAGCTTTTCAGGTGTGAGCTGTTTTCCATCATATTTTATTTCTTTCACCCTTTCACCTAGCCAAGCGAATGCTTCCTCAACCTTGTCTTGTGGGATCGTTTCAGCAATTCTTAAAATTTCAGACTGATCAATATGCTCAATATCAACACCGAATTTCTCCATCCAGTCCTGCATACTGACCGTAGAACTATACATTCCAAGGCTTCTACCACCTATGAGCCCATAGGTCTGACCTTTGAGGCTATTTGCAGCCATAGAGCATTTAGCAAAGGTAAGATACTTTTCAAGAACCGCACTTTCAGAGATATCACCAGCGACTCTAAAGTGATTAATTCCAAGATGATTTAGCGCTCCTCCAGCTGCTAGCATCGATACCATACCCGGCCAATCTGGATTTAGGTTTGCAGCTAGAAGTATAGGAGTACTACCAAACTTTGCCGCAACAGCAGAGAAGTTTGGAAAGCTAAATACCCCATACGAGAAGATAACGCCATCAACACTCGATTCATCCATGTACCTTGCCATATCTTTAGCACTCTCAACTGAGTTTACCAAGGTATCAGCTACAACTACATCGACTTCATTTGTCTTATTCAAAGCAACAACGATAGCATCTCTCTGAGCCTTTACAATTTCCTTGAGCTCTTGGTGTACAGCCTTATCACCATCTGAAAATCCTATCACACCAAGCCTTGGTTTCCTTATCATACTAATTCTCCTATTATACAAAGCGATCTAAATATCAAATACGAAATACCAATATCACACTTGATGTTACATTTTTTTTCTATCTTAGTCAACTTTATATTTATAATAATTCTAAAAAAGTAATTGATTATTCTTTTCAAAAAGGTACTTTATAGTATATATTCCTTGATATTAAATGATATGTAAGTACCAAGCTTTAGAATCTCCTTTTAGGATTAAAATGCTTTAATAGAATATAAAGTACAGCGCTGTAGATTATTAATACATACTTCAACTCATTTACATAAAAATAGTTAGACTAATTTTAATCTATCATGCATATTATATACAAATATCTTTACAACTAGAATAAGCATCAAAATAACAACCATTTATGCTTATTGTAATATAAGCTTAATACTTTTAAAATGCACCATTTTACAACATACGAGATTGCGATTTCAAATATGAAAATAGAGAAAAGTAGTGTCCCATCAGTCGAACGTACCGTAACTATCCTTGAGTATTTAGGAGAGCAGCCTAACCCAATAAGTCTTAAAGATATCTCCGTCTCCTTAAAACTCCCGAATGCATCAGTATTTCGAATTGTAAAATATTTAGTAGGAGCCGGGTATATTGCTGAGCATACCGGCACAATAACAACTTACAGTTTGGGGCTCAAAATACTCCAACTTGCGCAGAAGACCCTAAGCCAGATTGACTTGAGCGAGGTATCTCGCGACCTTATGAGAAATCTTGCAGAGAAGACCTCTCAGACCTGCCAGTTAGCAGTTTTATTGAATGAGAAGGTAATGTATATCGATCAAGTATTCCCACCATCATACCCTGTAAGTATTATTGCACCGCTCCATAGCCCATTAGCAGTCAATCTTAGCGCTACTGGTAAAATATTATATGCTTACCAAGATACTCAAGAGCTCGAGCGCTTGCTAGCGATAGTCAAGCTACAGAAAGGAACTGAAAAAAGTATTACTGATATGGACTTTTTCAGGAAGGATCTCATAAGAGTCAGAAATGAAGGTTTTGGAACAGATACAGAGGAATTTGCGGCAGGTATAGGCTGTATCGGCGCTCCAATATTCGATCATAACAAAAAAATTACTGCAGCTATCGGGTTGACAGGACACATCCGAGCATATAGCAACCCTATAGATTTTGAAAGAATCAAAGAGCTGACACTTGAGACTGCTGATAAAATTTCAGCACGGTTAGGCTATCAAAAGGACTAATTGCCAACTGGAAGTATTGACGTAAAACATCCTTACTTACTCCACATAGATTTCATTGCGATCAAAACCCCAGAAGCAGCTACGACACACAGGCCAATAGTACTGAGTGTATCTGGGATATGATCAAAGACAAGCCAACCAAGCAAGCCTGCCCAAAGTAATTGGATGTAATTTATTGGTGCAAGTATTGAGGCAGGAGCATAAACAAACGCTTTAGTATATAGAAAGTGCCCTACTCCCCCAGTAACACCAACACTCAAAAAGAGCAGTACTGTATTTACATCAGGTTCCTCGCCATACCAGTGCCAAGGTAGAGTAATTCCAAGAACTACAGCACCAATAAGAGCGGCATAAAAGAGCATAACAACCGTTCTCTCTGTATTGGCCAAGTATCTCGATAAAAGTTGATAAAAAACATTCCCCGCTACACCTAAAATCAGGTACAGTATCGCAGTAATATCCAAACCGTTACTTGGCCGCACAATTAAAAGTACCCCACTAAAGCCAACAATTGCAGCAGCCCAACCAAGAAGCCCAATACGTTCACCCAGAAACGGCCTTGCTATCAACATCACCAGCATGGGAGCAAGGAAGACTATAGCCGTAGTTTCAGCAACAGGAAGTAATTTTAAAGCTGAGCTAACACCTATTGATGCCAGCATTAAGCAAGTGGCTCGTATAAGGACAAGCCCCGTTCTCTTCGTCTGAAATAACTTCCTACCCTGTGAAGGAGCCAAAATGATCAGCATCAGTAAGCAGTGAACTATATAGCGTACAGCTACTACTAGAGGAGCGTTATAGCGCATTGCCAAATACTTTACAGTGATATCCATACATGAAAAAAGCAATAGCGCAGTTAGTAGCAATATAATACTTTTTACTGGCTTATAGTCTAATTTTAAGTCACACTCAGGAACTTTGATACTTTCAAATAAATCATTGTTCAAATCATTGTTATCAGGGTTAACTACGGGTGGAAAATTATCTGCCACGATGTTTGTCCTTATTCGGAGTTTGATTTGCATATTATCAACAGTGATTCATAATAGTCTTTACTGAAGTAATATACAATACCATATTAGCCCTAATAAAGACAAATTTTTAATATCACCTACTTACGATACAGTTCACCCCGAATATTTCCGTACTTATCAAATATCTTCCTTGTCACAAGAGATAGAGTAAAAAATATGCTCATAGACCCTGATATAATAATAGCAAGCATAATAATGATCTGGTACTTTATAGCCACAAACGGAAGAGAGCCTCCCAGTAGCTGCCCTGTAAGCATCCCAGGTAGGGATATAAGTCCAAGAGTACCAATTGTAGTTATTGAAGGCGTGAGAGCACGCACAAATGCTTCTCTAAAGAAAGGAAGTGTAGCCTCAACATTTGTTGCTCCAAAGCAGAGAGCAGATTGAATATACTGCTTATTCTCACGTAGAACATCGGAAAAATATCTGAGTGCTATGATATTCATAGAAAGAAAATTACCTAGTAGCATCCCACCAAGTGGTACAAGATACCTTGCATCATAGTAAGGTTCAGGCCTGACAATAAAGAGTATAAAAGGAGTTAAGATCAAAAATAGCGCAAAAGCGATAGCAGATAAAACAGGTAAGAAGAGCTCACGTTTCTTTAGACTAGCACTCTTGATAATATGCCCCGCAGCTACCGTTACCATTATCATGATCCAGAATACATTCAAAATAACACTATTATATTCAAACAGACTTCCAAGGTATAGACCAACTAGAACAAGCTGAACACTCATCCTCAGAACAGCAATTAACAATTTTTTTATCAACTCAGCTTTGAGATAATACATCAAAACAATAGGAATAAGTAAGAATAGATAAAACGCAACCAAACGCCAAGTCTCAATATTCGTAGTTACCATTATAAGACTCCTATCTCATCGGGTGCTGTAATAGTGATGTTTCTAGGGGAGTTCTCAATCCATCTAGGATCATGCGAGACAGCGATAACTGTAGATCCACAGCCTCTTACAACATCAAAGACCAACTCCCGCTGCACCTCATCAAGTGCAGAGGTAACCTCATCAAGCACCAGCACTTCACTATTCATTAGAAGTGCACGAGCCAGAGCAATTCTCTGCTTCTCACCTCCAGAGAGGGTTGATATATTACTATCAAGGTCTAATTTTATCTCCAAGCTACTTAACAAATCACTAATATCTTTACGAGAAGGCTTGGACTTTCTATTACGCTTGTAAGTAAAAGGTTCGAGCAGTGCGCTCTGAATAGTCTTTCCCATAAGAACTGGTTCTTGAAATACAACAGCTACATTTTCTCGTAGCGCCCCAACACTGCAATCACAAACATCAGCCCCTTTATAAAAGAACCTTCCTGAAGTAGGTTGCATAAAGCCTAAGAGCAACTGGAGAAAGGTAGACTTCCCTGCACCCGATCTTCCAGAGAACGTAATGAAGTCACCAGTACATATAGAATAATCCTGAGGGGCAAGAATCACCTTTCCATCTATCTCAATGCAACACTTATCAAGTTTATATATCTCACTACTACCCATATTATCTCCATACCTATTTATTAGTTATTATACTTAGAGATCAATCATTAACAAATTATTATTTACCACGTTGAATAATATTTCAGCGAACCACTCTTGACATCAATCCAAATTGATAGAAACTATTGTAAATAATTATAAACTACTTTTATAGAAGAGAATAATGAAAGAACGAATACTAGATATTCCCAAAACGACAAAAAGAGTTACCGAAATCCTACTTGATGACTATGGTTTTGAACTCAGCATGCAAGAACGCCTCTGCGTAAATCGTAATAAAGAGCCAATACCATGGTACACTTACCCTGCAATCGAATACTTCGATCAGTTAGATTTGTCAGACAAATCTGTCTTCGAATTTGGCTGCGGAAGTTCATCGCTATACTGGGCAAGAAAGGCAAGAAAAGTAACCAGCCTTGAAGCTAGAGAGGTATGGTATAATAAAATTAAAGCTCAAGCACCTAGTAATCTAAATCTTATATGCAGAGGTGTAAATGACAACTATGTTGAAACTCTCCACGAGTCAGAGGAGAGGTACGACATTATTATAATAGACGGTATGCTACGTTACCCTTGTACTGTAGCTGCAATTGAATGCATAAAGGATGATGGTTTAATTGTATTTGATAATTCTGACCGAGCAGCTGAGTTCACCAAGTACGCTAAAGCTATGGAATTACTTAGAGAAAATAATCTGCTACAAGTAGACATGCATGGCTTTACTCCGCTAAACCCATATACAGCGACTACCAGCTTGTTCTTTACTAGAAATTTCAAAGTAAAACCTCTTAATCAAGCCCATCCTCAACGACCAATCGGCGGACTTTATGAGAGCAATGCTCACATGAAGAACTAGAGCATCGTAATATTAGAGAGATACGTTATGAGACCACCACGTGATATTGACGATACTATAGAAAAGGCTTCTAAAATTCTAATTAATGATTACGGCTTTAGACGTAGTCTAGAAGAGAACAGCTGCGTAGACAATACGGGTAGAGCATTACCTTGGTATACTTACCCAGCTATCGAATACCTTGACCAGCTTGATCTCAG
The DNA here is from genome assembly GCA_965140405.1 of Planctomycetota bacterium. GTDB lineage: Bacteria > Planctomycetota > SZUA-567 > SZUA-567 > SZUA-567. The sequence continues at coordinate 1,829,137 of OZ223208.1, read as the reverse complement.
AGATAAAACCGTATTTGAATACGGATGTGGAAACTCGTCTCTATACTGGGCGAGTATTACCAAGAGTGTCACAAGTGTTGAGTCACACAAACTCTGGCAAGCCTATATAAGAGAACTCTCCCCTGAAAATCACACCCTACATTTTATAGAGGATCATAATGAATACATAAACTGCATTTCATTAGCAGAAATAGGGTACGATATAATAGTAATTGACGGCATGTTTAGGCACGAATGTATCGAAGTAGCTCTTAGTAATTTAAAACCTGGTGGGCTGATAATATTTGACAATTCTGACAGAGCAGAAGATAACATATTATATTCAGAATCAACCCTGCGTCTAAGAGATGCAGGTCTACTACAGGTAGATATGCATGGTTTTACTCCACTCAATCCCTACACTGCGACAACAAGCTTCTTTTTCCACAGAGAATTTAAAGTACGCCCTATAAGCACCAGCCTCCCTAAACGCCCAATAGGAGCCTTAAAAGGAAAAGAAGTATTTAATACTAACAAAAATCATGATTCTTTATAATTCACATTCATGATAATATAAATCCTAACCATAAAATGGTTAGGATTTATATTGCGAAGAAATTTCTCCCATCACAGTAATTAACACCAAATAGTTTGCAATCTCATTAACAGTAATACACATTATGCTAAGACTGGTTAATTATTTTCGAGAAACTCAATAACACACTTTACAAATTCATCAGATTTTTCCAGATGTACAGAATGAGCAGCACCTTCAATTACAACAGAACAAATGCCAGCTATTCCACTTAACATTCCTATACTCTCCTCAGGCGTAAATAATACATCTTCAGCACCACATACAAGCAATGTAGGTGCTTTAATATTTTTCAAGTCACCACTGCAATCAAACTCTCTAATTGCTTCTACCTGATTTGCAAATGATACAACTGACTGCGGATAAGGATACTCTATGGAATAATCAAGCATCTCATCAACAACAGAGTTATCTGATAAAAGTTTCTTGGTAAAAATTAGCTCAAAAACCCTTGTAAACCAAACTTTAGGATCTATCCCATTACTTAGGTCATCTGCGAGGTTTTTAAATAATTTGCCATTCTTATCATTACTTTTTGATGAAGTAGCAACAAGAACCATCTTCCTGACTCTAGATGGATACCTATTAGCCATATCCAGAGCTACAAAGCCTCCCATAGAATGACCAACAATATCAGATGAATCAATATTTAGATGGTCAAGTAAACGAACAGCATCATCAGCAATTTTACTGATACTCGTTGGAGTATATTGAGGAGTACTCCTCCCTACTCCGCGGTTATCAAATACAATAACTCTACGGTCATCTGAAAAACTACTAATTACAGTAGCCCAACTTTGAGAATCACTGGCAAGTCCTGCAATAAGCAAGAGAGGCTCTCCTTCACCGTAGACCTCATAATACAACTTGACCCCATTGGTATTGATATGTCCCATATTTACACGATCTCCAGTATAGCTACTAACACTAAGGATCAAAAACAACAGAACAAGCTTACCCATCTCTCTAAAATACAAATTCATATAAGGCCCTTCTGACGGCCTATTAAAAAATTTATTTAAGTTCGGCCACTTCATCTTCAAATAGCAACTTTTGGCCATCTAAAAGAATTTTCACACTGTCACCAATCTTGCCCATACCCTTTATATACTGAGCAGAATTTGCAGCAGCAACTTTCGGAGGTGGAGAGATACTACTACTACTAATTGTCATTACCTCATTTACAGTATCTACGACCAAGCCAAGCTGTATATCATCAATATTTACAACAACAATACAGGTACGCTCATCATACTCCCTCTCCTGCATGTGGAATCTCAGTCTAACATCAACTACAGGTATTACCTGCCCTCGCAAATTGACAACACCTTTCACAAAATCTGGCATATCCGGTACTTCGGTGATATTCTGAATACCTACTATTTCAGTAACATACTTGATGCCGATACCATAAATTTCATCTCCAAGTTCAAAAGTAAGATACATATCATCGATTGCACCATCTTCCTCATCAATTTGATCTAATAAATTATTAGCTGTCATTTCCGACTCCTTATTCATAATTCAACACGCCAAAAAATGTATATAATTAAGTTATCATATCTTACTTTTTTTGTCAACATATTACTTACAAAGAAAAATAAATTACTCCATAATGATTATAAGTCTTATTATACATGAACTTACTATAATAAGTCAAATTTATAGAGCACCTGTAGTCAAAATAAAATGTGCTAAACGACAAGCACTATATCAATAAAAGTGATAGTATATATACAGCAACAGCAGCGGTACCTCCTTCAACTAGTGTACCTAAGGTTTGTAATTTATACCCTTGTTTTACATTCATGCCTGAGAACTGTGTGACAACCCAGAAAAAACTATCATTTGCCTGTGATACAACCATTGCACCAGCACCAATAGCAACAACAACAAGAGCTCTAGCAGTTTCTGAATCGAGCCCAAGAGTTACTAGTAGAGGCGCAATAATACCTGCAGTGGTTATAATCGCAACTGTTGACGAACCTTGTGCTGTTTTAATTGCAGCGGCAATTATAAATGGTAGTAAAACACCAAGTCCACTATTATCACCAAATAAAGCCTTTACAGCATCAGCAATACCAGAGTTTTGAAGCACCTTACCGAATGCTCCACCACTACCAGTAATAATTATTATACTTGCAGCAGCAAGAATAGCCTGTCCAACCCAGCCACTGCTACCGAGCATATCTCTATTCAATTTCTCAGGCAGAGTAAATGCAAACCCTAAGCCAATTAATAACGCAACAACAGGTTGACCGAAGAAAATAATCCATTCTGCAAATGCACCTTCACCAAAAGGATTAGTAGGATATTTTGCAATCGACTGGAGTAAAATCAAAACAATAGGAAGTAAAATAGGAATAACCGATTTGAAAGCGCTTGGAGGATTCTTAATATCCTCTTCCTTGTGCACCTCTCCATCTACGATGTCAATACTTGGATCAATATAGACCTTACTTGCCACAGTAATGGCAAATAACCATCCACCAACGAGAGCGACAAGACTTACAACTATTCCCCAAAGAATAACTAGACCAAGATCAGCTTCAAGTATACCTGCTGCTGCAACCGGACCAGGTGTAGGAGGAACCATTGTATGAGTAGCGTATAGCCCTAAACTCAACGCAATAGCACCTGTTGCCAAAGTTATCTTTGCCTTTTTTGAAAGCGCTCTATTCAATGGCGAAAGAATAACAAAGCCTGAGTCGCAAAATACTGGCATAGAGACTATCCAACCAACAATTGCCATTGCAAGTGGAACATTCTTCTCCCCTGTCAACTTGAGAGCACTTTCAGCAATTGATTTTGCCCCACCTGATTTCTCCAAAAAGACGCCTATTACCGTACCAGCAATGATAACAATACCAATATAGCCAATAGTGCCACCAAAACCAGCATTGATCGACTTAACAATATCCATTGGCTTCATATCAGAGAGAAAACCATAACCAAACGCAGCAATAATTAGTGCCAGAAATGGGTGTAACTTAAACTTCGCAGTAGTAACAACAATAAAGATAATAGCTACCACTAACCACAAAATTAACATTTACAATCTCCTTATACATTTATACAGTAAAAAAGATCTAAAATTGTTCTACTATTGAGAACAAACATATTTAAACGCGCAACAAAATTGTCACATAATTAATATTCCACTTATCGTCTATTGATTTCAAGAATAATACATTACTAAATAAATAAAACTTTCATATTTACAGTTTTAGGTAATAATAACAAAATTATAAACAAAGCATTTTGTCGATAATCTTAATATTTAAATTCAAATTTTGCCTCATAAATCCTTATTTGTTAGTTTTAATATATAAAACAACAGCTATATAGCTATAAAAAAACCTGCTGAGAACACTCAGCAGGTCTAAAAAATTTATATTGTACTATCTGTTAGAATACAATACCAGCTTCAAGCTTTAGATATGCACTATCATCAATATCGTAGCCCTTGTTATAATCAAAATAAACACGTTCTTCGTAGACATTTCTACCAAACGCCCAACCACCTTCTGCCTTAGCATAGAAGTACTTACAGAAGTCAGCTCTCACACCAGCACCAAGTCTAAAGTCTGTATAGAATACTCTTGATCTCTTGTCTTCACGCGCAGCACGAGCCCAAGAATTAGTATTCCACTCGAATACAGAGTAAACCTGTAACTTGCCAAGTAGAATATCATAAGAAAGCTGAGCAGAAAGGTCACCATATAGAACATAATTAAAGTCGAAATTACCTCTTTCAGACTCAATTCCAGGAACATCAGCAGAATTTAGGTGAACCATAGTTAGAGGCACACCAACATTCAAGTAACTAGTCTTACCAAAGTTCAATTGATAACCAACACCTGCAAAAGGAATCTTAAAATCACTAATATAACCACCCATTATAGTAATAGCTTGATTTTCAAAGATCGGAAAGCGATAGCTAAGCATTGCAGTTAGATTAGTTTCATCCAAGCTATTGAAAAGCTTATCAGATCTAGAATCAACTATAACATCAACACCAATTGTAGAACCGTTAAACATACCGCCAGCAAAGCTTGTCTCTTCTATCTCATAGCGATAATTCATCATAAAAGATAGGCTTTGCATATCAGGTAGCTCAGCACCAAGTGCAGAATTACCATATTTATTACGATCAAGATTATTCAATCTCATATCAGTGTCAAAGTCAAACATTTCATAATCAACCGTAAACATCAGTTTGTTCTGGCCTTTATATAGAATAGGAGCACTCGCTTGTGCATGGTATTCATTAAGACCAAATTTAGAATCCTGACCACGGACGTTTTCTTTAGTATGTAAAGTAACATCAACTTTGGCAAGAGTCAACTTATTTGCTCGATTTGTTATAGCGGATTGTTTTTTGTCTTCAGTATCAAATTTTATAGGTAAGACTTGAGAAAAATCATAAGTCGCATATTCACTTGGAGAGTATTCTTCCAGTACATATGGATCATCACCAGAAGTATCTAGTCGAACCTTACCCTTAGAAGTATCTCCGTAGCCGACTATAGCATCTTCATCATTTCCAGATGCTGTTGCATTCTCAGCAGTACTACCGGCGCCTTGTATAGTAGCATCATCATTAATGCTATCTTCACCTAGGTCTATAGTAACTTGGTTATTTTTCTCAGCGGCTTTAACATTAACACTTATACATATAAGAGCCAAGATGCAGAGTAGTATTTTTTTATTCATCCCCAATTCCCTATGTTACTTCCGATAATCCACAAACTCTTACCGAAAATCAAACAAATTAAACAATTATTACTGACTTTAACAGTATTTTTATACTATAATACATTAATTATCAATTTTATCAACAACTTTTTAAAATTTTAACTTTTTTTATATCCAGTTTATTAAAAATTCCTTCGCGATAAATAACCGAAAAAAGACCTAGCCGCACGAATTCCAGAGTCTTCTTCGCCTACAATATCTCTAATCTTTCTAAATTCAATTTTCATATTATCGGACACACCTTTATTACCGAGTACTTTGATAGCAAACTCTGCCAAAGCCCTTGCTGAACACTCCTCTTGCAAGAGTTCAGGTACGACTTCTTTACCAGCAATAATATTAGGTAATGAGATAAACGGTAAATTATTTAGCCTCTTTAGAAATTTTGCAATAATTGCACTTAGCCAATCCCCTCGATATGCTACAATCATAGGAGTACCAATCAGAGCAGCTTCAAGCGTAGTGGTTCCACTTTTAGCGAATACAAAGTCACTCCCAGCGAGTATTTCGTGACTCTGACCTTCTACAATCTGAATATATTCTGGTATTTCATTTCTTATTGAATCAATATTTCTCCTCATTCCAGGGGCTACCGAAAGGACAAACTCAACTTCTGTAAATTTTTCACGTACTAACTCTACAGCACCTAACATAGGTTTTAGAATATACTCGAGCTCCTTCCGCCTACTCCCAGCAAATATAGAGACGACTCTCTTCTGCTGTGAAATACCTAAATATTCCTTAAGAGCTTGTGGATCAGCATTTCTCACTCCATCGAGTACAGGGCTACCCACATATTCAGACTTTACCCCATGATCGACAAACCACTTCTCTTCAAAAGGCAGGATACACATTGCCCAATCTACATACTTTTTTATTATTTCCACCCGACTCTGATGCCATGCCCATACCTGAGGTGTTATATAATATATTATAGGAAGCTCTGGGAATTTCTTCTTAATCTTCTTTGCCAACCTCAAATGAAACCCCGGATAATCTACAAGTACAACCACATCTGGTTTTGTATTGTGGATATAATCAAGAACATCATAAAATATTTTTCTAATTTTTGGAAGGTGCTTAATAATTGCAACAAAACCCATAACTTTTATCTCTGTAGAGTCAAAAGCTATATCCACTCCACCACTACGGAGTATATCGCCACCCATGACACTAAACTCACATCCAGGCTCTATTTCTTTACAAGCATTGATGAAACCTAGAGCATGTGGCTCAGCCGAGGTATCACCAGTAGATAGATATACACGCATTATTTCCAATCTCTCACAAAGTGCAAAAGCTACAATCTTAGAAAAAATCATACCGCAATCACGATATGATAATGAAGAACAACCTCAGCTAGTCAATACCTAGTAAGAAGTCCCCTACCTTCAGACGCGCCCCATGCATAAAATCAAGCCCGCGCATCTCTTTCTTTCCTTCAGGTTTTACCCTTATTAGCCTTACAGCCTGCCCATTACCACACCCAACAACCAGACCATTCTCTTCATCAGCATGGACAATCTCTCCATTCTTACCAGACTGCCCTGTCATATCATAATCTCTAACCTCAAGAATACAAAGACGACGCACCTTTCTTCCAGCCACATAAAAAGTAAAACACCTTGGCCAAGGTTGATACGCTCGAACATGCAGATCAATTGTTCGTGAATCTAGTGCCCAATCGACCCTACCGTCATCCTTGTTCATCTTGGGTGCAAATGTGGCTTCTTCATCATTCTGCTCAAGAGGTACAATCCAACCAGCTTCAAGCTCACCCACCACTTTACATATTAGCTCTGCACCAATTGGAGAGAGCTTTTCTAGTAGGGTTGTAGTTGTATCAGTATCTTCAATAGTGACCTTCTCTACACCTAATATCTTCCCTTCATCAAATTTCTCGTTGAGCTGAAAAACAGTTACTCCTGTCTCACTATCACCATTGAGAATTGCAAAGGGAACTGGTGCCGCACCACGATATCTAGGAAGTAGTGATGCATGTAGATTGATAAAACCATGTTCAGGTATTTCAAGTAATACTTTTGGAATGAGATGCCCATAAGCAACTATAACAGCAACATCTGGTTCATACTTTTTTAACGCCTCAATTGCTTCGGGATCACGCATACGCTCAGGTTGCTCCACAGGTATACCTACTTCAAGAGCTCTAACCTTTACCGCGGTCTGGTGCATATGCCCACCACGTCCAGCCGGTCTATCAGGCTGAGTAAATACTGCGAGGATTTCGTTCCTACTTTCAATTAGAGCATTAAACGTTGATACTGCAATAGGTGCACTTCCAAAAAATACTATCTTCATTCAGCATCCTTCTTACTCAGTCTATCCATATAGTCTTCTTCTAGACGCTTCAGACCACTTTTTACCGACAACTTACCAGCCATTGAGGCCTTATCAGTAAATACAATACCTTCGAGATGATCCATTTCATGCTGAATACACCTAGCTAGCAGTCCTTCAGCTTCCAGAACAAACTCCCTACCATCAATTCCTAGAGCTTTCACTGTTATAGCAGATGGCCGGGAAATACTTGCAGAAATTTCAGGAAGGCTCAAACATCCCTCCTCCATCTTCTCTTTTTCCTTACTTTTAGCTATAATTTGAGGATTGATAAAGACCCTTCTATTAGGCTCGTTATTCTCTCTTAAATCAATAACTACCAGCCTTAGGCTAATACCAACCTGCGGGGCTGCTAGACCGATACCAATATATTCATACATTGTTTCAAACATATCATCAGCAAGCTTGACGATATTCTCGTCAATCTCTTTGACTTCTTCAGACACCTTCCTTAGTATAGGATCAGGATAGTATACAACTTCAAGCATATCAGCCCTTTATCAAATATAGTCAATAAATTAACAACCTATTTAACGCCTCTTATAGTCAGCGCAGACCTGCGCATTTGGTCTCTCTTCTCTTGTACAAGCATTACCATAGTCATACATACAAGTATCACAAAGCATATCATCTGAAATGAGTGATTTTAGTTTCTGTATCAGCATTTTTAAAAAACTCATGACCTATACCCTTTTCTTTTCTCCCTATTCCTTTAGAATAGTAATAATGAACTTACAATTTTGATCGACTTCTGAATTATACACCACAAGAAGAGGTTGAAAAGATGATTTATAATTTTCGTTTTCTTTTTTTCATTATTAGTAACGCAATATTAACTGTATAAGAACCGACCAACAATCTCTTATAAAATTTATATTGTAAAATGAATCTCTATAAACAACATAGAAGGAACCCAAAAATCATGGGCAAATCAAACATTGCAATCTTCCCAGGATCATTCGATCCTATCACCTTTGGACACCTTGATGTTATCCAACGTGGTTCAAAGCTCTTCGACACACTTGTTGTCGGAATTGGAATAAATTCTGAGAAGAAGTCGATCTTTTCGACCCAAGAACGTATTGAGATGACAGAGAAGCTCACCCGCGACCTTGGAAACGTAAAAGTTGAATCCTTCTCATGCATGACTGTTGATTATGCTCAACAAATTGGAGCAAGGGCAATACTTAGAGGTATCAGGACTTACGCAGACTTTGAGTACGAGTTCCAGTTAGCTATTGCAAACCGTAGAATGGGCGGAATTGAGACACTATTTGTTATGGCCAGTGCTGAAAACTCATTTATCAGTTCTACCCTCATTCGAGAAGCATGCTCATTCGGTGGTGATATATCTGCTTTTGTACCAAAGGATATCGCGACTGTACTAAAAGAACGTATACCAAAAAAGCCCAGAAGAGATGAGGTTGGCTTGGGTGGTAGCGAAGCACCACAAGCAGGTCACGGAAAGAACGGTCTTATTGGCGAAATCATTGAATAGTAAAGAATAAAAAACAGGAAAGCAATATGTCTGAAAGAGAATACACACACCTACACTTACATACACACTACTCGGTGCTAGACGGGGTATGCCAAGTTCCACCGCTTATTTCTAGAGCAAAAGAACTTGGCTTCAAGAGCCTTGCGATTACCGACCATGGTTCTATGTACGGGTGTATAGATTTCTACAAGACAGCTGAAAAAGGCGGCATAAAGCCTATTATCGGTTTTGAAGCGTATATTGCACCAGGCTCAAGATTCGATAAACAGTCACACGGCATGAAGGATGCCTCTTTCCACCTTGTACTACTCGCTAAGAACATGCAAGGGTATCTAAACCTTTCCCAACTCTGTACCGCCGGCTACTTGGACGGCTTCTACTACCGCCCAAGAATCGACAAAGAACTTCTAAAAAAACACTCTGAAGGTATTATTGCTATGTCTGCATGCCTTTCAGGAGAAATTTCAAGAAATCTACTCAATGATAGATTCGAAGAAGCCGAGAAAGCTGCCTTAGAGTACAAAGAGATAATGGGAGAAGGAAACTTCTACCTAGAGATCCAAGATAACGGTCTACCAGAACAGAAGAAAATCATCCCTCCAATGGCAGCGATGTCAAAGAAATTAGACATTCCAATGGTTGCTACCTCTGATGTTCACTATATCCTTCCAGAGCATGCCAAAGTACAGGACGTGATGATCTGTATAAATACAGGCAAAAAACTTACAGATGAAAACCGCATGAAGATGGATAGTGACCAGTTCTACCTAAAGAGTGCTGAAGAGATGTATGACACCTTCAAAGACTACCCAGAAGCCTGCGAGAACACTGTTAAGATCGCAGCACAGTGCAACTTCGACCTAGAAGAGATACATAATGATGAACATGGAAAGCGGATCAAGTTCCACCTTCCTACAATGACATCAGACAAAGGCGAAACAGTTGAGGAGCTCTTTGAGAGAGAGTGCCTAAAAGGTCTAGAATTTCGTTACGGCCGCATAGACGGTAAATTCCCTGACGAGGTTGAAGCCAGATATAAGAAGGAGAAGAAGGTGATCCTAGAGATGGGCTTCCCTTCATACTTCTTGATGGTAGCAGAGATTGTACAATTTGCCAAAGATAATGGTATCCCAGTAGGGCCAGGTCGTGGTTCTGCTGCTGGTTCGATCATAGCCTACGCAATGCTTATCACAGATTTAGACCCACTAAAATACGACCTACTCTTTGAAAGATTCCTCAATGAAGGTCGTAATGAGATGCCTGATATCGATATAGATTTTGACGTCGAGCGAAGATCAGAAGTTGTGCAATTCATTAAAGACCGCTTCGGTCATGATCACTGCTCGCAGATTGTCACCTATGGCAAGATCTCTGCAAAGAGTGCTATCCGTGATGTAGGTAGAGTAATGGATATACCTCTTCACGAAGTAAACACTATTGCCAAGATGATCCCAGATGGCGCCAAAGCAAAGAACGGGTTCACCTCTATTCAAAATGCCATGAAAGAGAACCCTGACCTTGCAGATGTGTATGATAAAGATCCTATAATCAAAGAGATGCTCGATATGAGTGGTGAACTAGACGGAGTTATTCGTCAGACAGGTATCCACGCCGCTGGGGTACTGGTTGGTGATCGCCCACTTGCAGAGTTTTACGGCCCACTTGCAAAACGTGGTGAAGATATCACCTTCCAATACGATATGAAGAAGGTCGAAGTCCTTGGTCTATGTAAGGTCGATGTACTCGGTCTTGAAACCCTTACACTTATCAGAAAAGCCCTAGATATCATCAAACTCTCAACCGGGGATGTAATTGATATCAATAATATCCCTATTGATGACAAATTGACCTACGATATGCTAAGCAAAGGCGACTCCAAGGGTGTATTCCAGTTTGAATCAGACGGCTTTAGAGCCCTGCTCACCAAGATGCGTCCAGACAGATTTGAAGACCTTATTGCTGGTGTTGCAATGTACCGACCTGGCCCTCTCGGCTGTGGCATGGTAGACAGATATATCGATTGCAAACACAAGCGCGCCGAGCCAAATTACCTTCACCCACTACTCGAGGGAATCCTAGGCGAGACCCACGGAGAGGTTCTCTACCAAGAACAGGTACAGGCACTCGCCTTGCAGCTAGCTCACTTCACACTCTCAGAGGGTGACTTGATGAGACGTGCGATGGGTAAGAAGATCAAAGAGATCATGGATGAGTATAAAGGCAAGTTTGTACAACAAGCGCATGACACAGTAGGTGAAGAGATCGCCGCACTTATCTTCGACCAAGTAGAGCAGTTTGCGGCCTACGGTTTCAACAAGTCACACTCTGCATGTTATGCATATATCGCCTACCAAACTGCTTGGCTCAAAGCACACTATCCAGTGGAGTACATGGCAGCCCTGCTCACTACCAACAGAGGAAACTCTGACAAAATTGTTCAGTACACCGAAGACTCAAAACACCTTGGTATCAAGCTCCTACCACCAGACGTCAACGAGTCTGGCGCATACTTCACAGTAACAAAGGACAAAGACATCCGCTACGGCCTATCAGCTATAAAAGGTGTAGGTGATAAAGCGGTAGAGTCAATGGAAGCAGAACGCCGTGAAAACGGAGCGTACTCGAGTCTATATGACTTCTGTGAACGAGTAGACCTGCACAAGCTCAACAAAGGTTCAATCGAAGCATTAATCAAAGCTGGAGGTTTTGACTCTCTAGGTGGACACAGATCACAATACGTAGCAGCAGTAGAAGCAGCAATCTCAGCAGGTCAGAGTGCACAAAAGGATAGAAACTCAGGGCAGATGAATCTTTTCGGAGAGTCTGAAGAGATTGCCGAGCCTACACTGCCTAATATTCCAGAGTGGGATGAACAGCTCAAGTTACAGCTTGAAAAAGAAGTACTCGGTCTCTACGTATCCAGCCACCCACTAGCCAAGCACGCTACAGCTCTCAGAGTCTACAGTAACGCCAGAGTAAGCAAACTGAATGAGACCCAAGACGGCACCTACGTAACCATAGGCGGAATGATCAGCTCAGTAAACGTAAGGCTAGACAAGAAAGAACGCCGCTACGCACAGGTCGTACTCGACGACCTAGACGCCAGCGTACGAGTAATGGTATTCTCAACCCAATTTGAAGAGTACAAAGAGCTACTAGTAGAAGACAAAGTAATCTTCATGCAAGGCAAACTCGATAGAAGTCGCGATGAACCCAGCATACTCTGCGACAAGGTGATCACTATTGAAGAAGCAGTAGACGTCTTAGCTGGTAAAGCGATAATTACCTTAAACTCTGACCACTACAGTAGCAACGCAGAGATATCAACACTCAAAGAATGCATCACCAGAAATCACGGCAAGATACCGGTGTATTTCAGTGTAAATACTCTCAGAGGCAAGAAGGTAACCATCAAGACACCACCAACCTTCAGCATCACCCCAAGCGAAGAATTCGCCGAAGAGCTCCGCAACATACTAGGTGAAGGAAACCTACACTACACCCCAATGGTAAATAACGGCGGTGGCGGCAACGGTAGCAGACGCAAATTCCAACGCAGGACTGCACAGGCGTAGAGCTGAGTCGCATACACTCTATCCAACCGCCAAGGGGCTTTGCCCCTTGAGCCGATAAGAGCTTAAAGTTGAGTTGATAAATAATATGTATAACCTATTTGCGTAAATTACGGTAACGATCGTTTTTCTATAGTAAATATCAGTATTTTTCTGCAACATAAACCTTTACAGGAATAATCAAATCAGGCTTCATACTAGAACACACTCTTGTTACCAACCAACTTTTAAGTCTTAATGAATTATTAAGGAGATACTCTTTTATTTCAGAATCAGTATTACAATATAGTTTTTGATGTGAATGGTTGCACTCATGTTCGATTGTAAAATCAATTTTATGTGGTTTATTTTCCTCTCGAAATCCTGTCATAAATCCCAAAAATCCTTTGTTTCTCAAAATACGAGCGCTCTCGGAAAAGAATACTGATAAATCAGTAAAATGATTCAACACTCCAACACTTATAATATGATCCATTTCTTGATCTTCAAATGGGTACGACGCTTGGGTTAAATCATGTCTTTTTAATGTCTTAAAAAAGCCTTTACTCTTACAAATCTCAAGCATTTTTTGAGACATATCCATAACATATGTCTCAAGGCCTGCTTTAGAAAATAATTTTGCAGCTCTACCAGTTCCTGTGCCAATATCTAAAACTTTCTCCTTTGGTTTTTACGAAATCAAACATCAATCCAAACAGTGCTTCTGGAATACGGTAACCTACTTTTTCAACCTTTTTATCATAATCTGCTGCTCGTATATAATATTTCCAAATTTATTCATTTTTTTCCTTAACATAATGAGTACACCTAAATAGTTTATAATCTAAACCATTTAGTAAAAAAAATACTATTTTAAGCGCATATTAATTACCATCTCCAGAGCTCCAAAAACCTCCTCAGAAGTCGACAATTGATCAGCACTCATACAATTTAAACATTTTAACAATTCCTCAAACTCTTTACCATGAAGACTCTCATGTACCCCAAATGCCTGTTGACCTTTTTTTGTCAACGAAAGCTCAAACTCTTTATTACTATGAGAAGAAATGATTTTAGAAACAAAGCCTTTTTTTACTAGACGACTTATCATTTGTGATGCAGCTCCCTTTGTTACACCAAAGGTTTCACCTACTTCAGTAACATTCATTGTCTTATTATCACCAATAGCTTTAATGGTATGAATTTCTTTTGTACTGAGTACCTCGCCATTTTTCAAAGTTATAGGTTGTCTCTCTACACGTGAAAATTTATTTAGTACCCTAAGCATAGTTGAGATCAAACTTCTGGTTTCGTCTTCATTTTTAGTCTTCATATTTACAATAGTATATAATCTATACTATTTATCAACTATAATTATTATTAATTAATAATAATTATAAAATACTTAATCTAGATAACGATATATTTACCTATTCTTACACTTACGAAATAGTAAAGGAATTTTATTTGTATAACAAATCTTAAATTAAATTTATAGTTATTGTCTGCTACTTATATATAAATATAAAGTTAATCCATATCAACTAACTCTACGCAAACGACTTATTGATGAAACACAAACCACCGTACCCAAATACTCTATGACTAAATTCTGCAATAAAGCTCTGCTTTACCTTGGTATACTTTTAAAAAAAGTAAACAAATACATATGCGCGTGGCTGATGCGCAAAAGAGCTGGTTACTGCGTCATACATATGGTATGACTTTGCATTGTTCACATCTTCTTGTAGCCTTTTGGGACACTCAATTAAGTAAGGGTCTGCTTTTCAGCAGACCCTTACTTAATAATCCTAAAACTTAAATACTCTATGCTAATGGATGCTTCTTGCCTGCGACCTTGTTCTTAGTCTTAACTGCAGTAGATGTCTTTCTCTTTACACCTCTCTTGACGTTCTCCTTCTTATAAGAAGAAGTCGAAGTCGAACTACTTCCAGAACGTATACCCCTACTAGCTTTACTAGCAGCAAAGGCCTTTCGAGACATATTACCTCTTTCAATCTTCTTAGGCTTATCATCAACAGCAGGTCTATCATCTCTAGACGACCTTTCAGCTCTAACTGGTCTTTCACCCCTAACAGGTCTTTCACCTCTAGATGGTCTCTTACCTCTTCCGCCTCTATCTTCACGACCTTCGCCGTGGCTACGTGAATCAGATTTACTATAAAGCTTATTAGCACCGCTATAGCGCTGAGGATTCGCGGGGTCAGGCTTACCAGTAGGTCTTGCACCAGAGTAGCTACGCTTGAACTTCTTGAGCACCTCTTGCTTTGCCTCAGACGGATTAGCCATCATCTTGAGTACATTATCGATCTCATTCCTACCAAGTAGACGTGACTTACCCTTAGCAATCCCCTTCAACGTAAACGGCCCAACTTCAAGACGTACAAGTCTCTTCACCTCATGCCCAAGTATAGCAAAAAGACGCCTCACCTCACGATTCACACCTTCTGACACACCGATCTTTAGAGTTGTACGTTCTTTAGTTCTACGAGTCACCTTACAGAATGCAGGTTTTACCAGTACTGGGCCGATACGTACACCCTTCAGTAGGAGTTCGTCAATCACATCGCTCTCAATACGTCCCTCAACAGTCACCTCATACACCTTACGCACACCTTGGCTAGGGTGAGTTAGATAGTATGACAGTTCACCATCATTTGTGAGGACTATTAGTCCTTCACTATCGCGGTCGAGCCTACCTGCTGGGTAGATTCTTTGCGAAATATCTCTTGGTACTAGGTCGAGTACGGTCTTACGTCCATACTCATCCTCAGCCGTAGTAGTGACACCTTTAGGCTTATGTAGTAGCAAGTAAATCTTACGTTCTTGATGGACAGTAGTCCCATCGACGGTAACATAGTCCTTCTCAGGATCTATCTTCACTCCCAGCTCAGTAACTGTTTCGCCGTTAATTGCAACACGCCCTTCAAGAATAATCTCTTCCGCTTTTCTTCTTGAAGCAACCCCGCAATGCGCTAGAAATTTGTGTAACCGTTCCATATTTGATACCTTTCTTAATTTCATATAGGGCACATTTATTAAGAATTGCCCTATCGTACCTAATCGTTTCTCAACGGTAGGTACTATTTTCTACTCAGTCCCATCCCCTTCGGACACCCAAGCAGATGCCATTTAAAAATATAGAGGGATAGCTTAAGCTTATGCCTTGATTTTACAGAAAATGGCGCCGCAATCAAGTTGAGGCAGCAATTTGCTGTATTTTTTATTAATAACCCGATCATAAGGAGGACAAACGAAGAGTACGAGTAACTCTCCTTAAAATACCTATACCGACTCCTCCAGTACTCTACCCGAACAGTCAGCGGTACCTTCTTCGCCGTCTGACCTTGCAAGTGATATATCTGAGCGTTAGGGATCAGATATGACGACCACCCTGCCCCTGCACCACGTTTACACCACTCGGTCTCCTCCAAGAAGAAGAAGAACCCATCATCATAAAAGCCGATCTTATCGCACATCTCTTTTTTAGCAAATAATGCCGCTCCGACAAGTGTCTCCACTGCAACAGGTCTAGCAGAGCTAAACTTCTTCTTATAGTACTTGGAAGGAAAGAGCATACGGAGTAAGCTTTTATTCGAAAGTTCGGTAACCAGACTTGGAAAATTCGCCGCAGTATTCTGTAAAGAGCCATCTTCATTGAGCAGTTGCGGACTAGCAAATCCACACTCTGGATGCTTATTCATAAAGTCGATAACCTTATCTATCGCCCCCTTAGTAACGATAGTATCAGAATTGAGAAGCAGATAGTACGAGCTATTCGCTACACGGAGAGCTTTATTATTCGCCGCCGCAAACCCCAAGTTCTTCCCATTCTCTATCACTTCGACATCAAAGAAGCGAGATTTTATCAATTCTACACTATTATCACTAGAGCCATTATCAACTACGACCACACGATAAGAGTATTTATTTATCCCACAAGGAATCGACTCAATACAGTTACAAACAAGCTCTTCTGTATTGAAATTAACAATAATAATAGTCAGATCAACTAATTCTTTACTACCCATGCCACTCCGTCTCAAACATAATCCCTTGCAAAACCCGTCCCCATCATTATAACTATATAATCTTAAAAACAATAGGCAAAATATGCCCCTGAGGAGAATTCGTTTGCAAAGTATACCGTTTCCAGAGCTATTAGCAACCTTTAAAGCCGATCCACACTCATTAATAGGCAAAATCCCCGGTATTTTCTTGATTAACAAGGAACAAGACTGGACAAGCCACGATGTCGTTGCCAAAATGCGCGGATATTTGAAGATGAAACGAGTCGGTCACGGCGGCACGCTAGACCCAATGGCTGAAGGTCTACTCCTCATTTTCGCAGGAAATGCTACAAAGCTATTCGATGCTATGCAGGAATACGACAAAGAGTATATTGCAGGATTCAGACTCGGTCTGCGTACCGACACACAAGATATTACCGGCACAGTGCTGGAAGAGTCAGACCCAGCTTTACTCCCTATAACCGAAAAAGTCCTCCGCGAAGGCTTAAAGTCATTTGAAGGTAAGATCTTACAACTCCCACCAATGTACAGCGCCCTAAAGGTAAAAGGAAAAAAGCTCTACGAACTAGCCAGAGAAGGCAAGACTGTAGAGAGAGAACCAAGAGAGGTAGAGACCTTCAACCTAGAGCTACTAGAGTTTGATGGAGTAGATGGCAAGATCAAGGTCTCTGTGAGTAAAGGCTTCTATATCCGAACTCTTATCGAAGACTTCGGCCAAAAACTCGGCTGTTTTGCCACCATGACCTCACTAACAAGGACAAGAATAGGTACCTTCTCACTAGACAATGCCTACAAAATATCAGAACTCCCAGAACGCCAAGTACAAGAATAGACTAATAATAAACCTATAACCACGAGCTTTAATCATAAAACCGATAAATACTGTTGATACAATAAATAGCCATAATAGCGTCAATTCGAATTACCAATAATTCTTGTATTTTCTTGAGTATATATCATCCACTAGATATAATAAGAATATAAACACTTTATTGTAACTCTTACAGAGATTACCTAAAGCAAGGTTTACACTAAAAGATATAAATTTTTCATTTAGTAACAGGAGCACAGGATGCAATCTGCAAAAAATATCAAGTCAACAATATACTATATATTTATTGCAGTAATCACATTTCTTATGCTACAATCTGCCTTAGTACTGATGCACGAATTTACCCACAGCACCACAGCCTACCTCCTAGGTTATACCCCAAAACCTTTCAGTATAGTATGGGGGAACTTCATAATGATGACAGGCTGGGACGAAGGCGTACCATACTCAAAACTATTTCCAATCGGCGGCAATATAGACGAGTCAATCATAGGTGCTATGCCCCTACTAGTACACACCCTAATTGTTTCACTAGGCTTACTACTACTCACCAGAAAATTCATGCTCAAGCATAAGAATATATTTCATATAGTATTCTGGTTTATAATCGCCAATATGATGGAGCTCATCGCCTATATCATTATGCGCCCCTTTGCTACAGGTGGGGATACTGGACATTTCAATCGAGGACTCGAAATATCACCTTGGTTTCTATTCTTTATAGGAGCGTCGTTAATAGTCTATGCTCTACATATAATCTTTACCAATATCCTCCCACGTATCTACCTACTATTTGCCTGTACAAATAGAGTTTTACAGTATGCAATACTCACCATGACAGCCTTTATAATGTTCATCTGGGGAAGCGGACTAAGAATAATACTTTATATTTATCCAGAGCGGGACTGGTCATTCGGGCTCGTCGGACTTATAGCATTTCTTGTTGCACTCACAGTCTACAACCCATTAAGATCGAACAAAGTACACAATCATGTCTACAAAACTCCCCCATATCCGCCAAATTTTTAAATATTTCTAAAGTTTCTACACTTCCGTCCGATAATACAAGAGAATACTAAGTTATATAGGAATAAGGAAGCTAATAGTGGACGTATCAACAGTATCAGCCCAACAGATGCCAGCACCCAACGCCAGCGCATCCCTTGCCAGCCCTGTCCCAAGCAGTGGTGGTGAAGGAATACTCGGACTACTCAAAGACTCTGTCGAGATACAAGGTGACATGGCACTCCAATTAATCCAAAGCGGCCTCCAAACCCAATTTGTAGAAGACAAGATGGCAATCGCTCAACAGATTATTGATGTCTATGCATAAAGCACAGATCATCTAAGCACCTAAAATAATTCTATACAAACCACAAATGAGCCACCCTCTACGGGTGTCTCATTTGTGGTTTATTATATCTTTGATTCTTAGTTGAGATGATCGTTATCCTCAACCATCTTACCATCGACAATTCTCAATTGTCGATGTGCGCGTTTCGCGGCATCTGGGTCGTGTGTTACCATCACTACCGTTTTACCTTCCTCATTTAGACTCTCTAGGAAGTTCAAAATATGCCCACCAGTCTCAGGATCAAGACTACCAGTCGGCTCATCCGCAAGTATTATCCTCGGTTCTGTTACCATCATTCTCGCAAGCGCCACACGCTGCTGTTGACCAATAGACAACTCATTAGGCTTATGATCCAACCTATGCCCCAGCTCAACACGCTCAAGCGCCCTAGTAGCCCTATTCAAATGCATACGGTTATCACTATTATTCAGATACAACGGCAACATCACATTCTCCACAGCGCTCAAATAAGGAATAAGATTAAACGTCTGAAATACAAACCCCATATTCTTACCACGTATCTTGGCTCTATAGTCTGGAGAATAATTATATAGATTCTTATCTTCAAATTTAATATCGCCACCAGTAGGAGAAAGCATCCCACCAAGTATCAGAAGTAGCGTACTCTTACCACTCCCACTAGGCCCAATCACCGATACCATCTCACCCTCATTGATCTTGAGGTCTACAGCATCTAGCGCGGTTACTTCAGCTCCTCGTACCTTATACTTCATTGTCAAGTTATTACATTCAAACATATCTTAGCCCTCCCGCAAAGTTGTAAATGGATCCAAACGCGCAGCCCGCCTTGCAGGCAACCAACTCGCGAGTAACGACAACAGTGTGCATACAACAATTGACAACCCAAGAAGCTCTATCCTCGGATATACCGGTACCTCAGCAAGAGCTGGGCCAAGCACTACAGCCAGCCCAGTACCAATCCCATACCCAAGCACTCCGCCAGCCGCTCCAAGAATCACCGCTTTCATTAGGAATATCCTTTGCAATGTTGATGATTTTGCTCCAAGAGCCATCATAGTACCTATCTCACGCCTCCGGTCACGAACATTTGAATACATATACGTCGCAATCGATGCTCCACCTACCAGCACCATAAGCGCAAGAAATAGAATAGACAAGCTATGCATCAACTTACCAGCCTTGACCTGCGTTTGAATAACCTGATTAATCGTTATAATCTCCTGATCAGGTAGCAACGCTCTTAGCTGTGGTAGTAACTCCTTCTGCAAATCACTACAACATGCCATTACCTCTACAACACTTACAACCGCTCCCATACCACTTAGTTCCTGTACTGTATCAAGGTGAGCAAATATACGCCCATCATCAGCAGTACCTGTAGCAGGAAGTATTTCACGCACAGTAAATTTCTGATCCTTTATACTAAAAGTATCACCCTTTACATTACCTAACTTCTTCGCAGCATCAGATCCAAGAAAGACTTGATCTGACGGCAGGTCTTGCACATACCTCCGTTGTGAAAGTAATTGCGCCTCATTTAGGTTTTCATCTTTATTCTTAAGAAGAGGATTGAAGGTATGGACTCCAGTCCAGACCTCTTTAGCAATGATCTCGTTCTTCGGTAAAATACCGGTCACAGCCATCTTGACACCGTCAATCATGGTAAGCCAAGTCAACTTCGGTGACATATTATCCAGCCCCTTCAGACCTGCCACTGACAACTTATCAACAACATCCTGACTCATCGTAGCGCCACTAATATCTACAGCGTAATAATCAGCAACTGTAGAGTTTTTAGGTAGCACTAAGACATTAGCGCCTAATGACTTCAAGTCATTATTTACTTTTTTCTCCGTATAATAAGCAATTGTATATACCGCCACAATCGCTGCTGCACCCAAGGATACAGCTAAAAAGCTGGTAGCGAGTTGGTTCTTTCGTTCCCACAACTCTCTCCAGACTATTACAAAAATATTCATTATTCTGGTTTCTCCTAGTTAGAATTGATTACAACTATTTAGCGCAGCAGCTACTCTTAGCATTTTCAAGTGCAGTTGCAATCTGAGCACCAGTCACATTTCCAACAAACCTTCCAGCTTCAGTACCAGCAACTGTCAATACAATTGTCTGAGCTTCGGCACTAGAAAAATCGAGATTTAAACGTGCTTGTAACTTCGCTTCTTCCTCACTAGGAGAGGTCAAAACGATCACTTCAGGATCAATCTTTTTGGTCTTTTTAAACTCTTCTATAGCACTATCAACTACAGAATTACCATCCTTAGACTTACCAGGTATCCTGATGATTACAGGTTTGCGCTCCTGAGACGCTTTAGCGATTACCTGCTCAACCGGACTCTTGATAGCATCCTCAAGCTTCGCATCAGTTACCTTCTTGGCATAGCCACCAGTCACCGCACCATTTGGAGCAAAGACTAAGAGTAATGGCATAGGCGCACGTGAAAGGCGATACTTCTTCACAATACTTGACGCAGCCTTTGACTCCAGCTCATACTGCAAAAGCTCCGCTTTAGGGTTACTCTTCACAAAGTTCTCTGTAGAACTCAACATCTTCTTGGTATCTTCTTCTGTTGCCTTATCTTTACTATTAGTAATTAGTACATACGCAAACTTGTCTTTCTTACCAATCTTCTTAATCTTACTATCTACTTCAGAAGCAAAAGACGAAAGAGCCGAAACAGCAACAACCGCAACCATAACAACGATATAATTAAATGTTTTCATATTAAATAATTCTCCAATTTTATTCATCCACCCAGTTTATACTGGTTGGTATTAATACACGAATTAACCTGTCAAAATAAGCCAACATAGCTTACATGACGAAAATTGTAATTCCTGTATTATAAATCAGAGACGTAGGACGGTAGTCTTGACATACCCCGGAGGGTCGTGGGTGAGATATTGATCTTTAGTGATTTGGTTTTTACTATATGAATACGGCACAAAAGCAATGCTCTCGTACTGTGCAGAATTGACAATACTCTGATCTAAATTATTTTGACTTGTTGTAATACCGATACCGCCACCGAGCATAATATCAGTACAACATACAGATGTCTTAACCGGCTCAAAGACTTGTACCGATTCGCAACAATCCATAGGGCTCATTGCCATAGTAGAACAACAAGCATCCACAAGGACTGAAGGTTTGAGCTGCTTTGTAGTCTGCTCAGCAATCAGGCTCAGCTCACCATCTTTAGAAATACGTAGAATTAGGCGCTCGCTACTAATAGATTGAAAGAATACGATACAGACAAGTGGCAAGATGATCACCACTCCAAGGAGTCTAGCTCTAAGTATCTTATTAATCATTCTCAACATTATCGTCCACCTATAATCTTACAAAAATATACAAGATCACTTGTTATTGTCAAGAAATATCTAATATTCCGCAAGATAACAATAAACGCTACTAGTGTAGCGCAATCCATAAAGTGAGCAAATATCCAAAAATAATCCTACTTTATTTAATTGCAAGCTAAGTTTCAGCATAGCTATAAGTATCACAAAAAAAGAGCTACCCCTCACGGGTAGCTCTAATATATTTAAAAAAATTGAAAGTAACCCCTACTACAAATTCATATTGATATTTACATTCTACGACGTTCACTAAGCAGGAATATATCCTTTAAGAGATTATCATTCTTCGCATCTAGCCACCGCTGATCGAAATTCTCACCTTGTATCACTTGAGCAATAGCAGCAAGAGCCTGCAAATGGAGTCTACGTTTATCTTGAGTACCAATAATAACAAATATAGCATTCACCGACTGTGCATTCTCAGTAAAGTATATCCCCTTCTTACTTCTGATAAGCACCAAATCAAAGACATTCTCTCCATCAAGGATGATATGAGGAATAGCGACAGTTGGGATTATCGCAGTACTGCTCAGTTCCTCACGCTCCTTTAATAGAGAGAATATTTTGTCTTTATCTGTCTTTATTCTATTCTCAAGCAAGCCAGCAATATGATCAAAGAGATATTCTTGGTCTACCTCATCTTCAACATCAACAACAAGAGCCTGACTAACAACATCATCAAAGTTATCCAACACTATCTCGTCACGATGGTGAATAATCCCTTTCAACTCAGACTCAAGATCATATGAGTCCAACCTCTTATTGCCAACCCTCGCTACAAGATGCACCCATGCTGACTCAAAATTAGCTCTCTTCATCCCGTAAAAAAAGTATAGTAGTAATGAAGCAATGATCAACCCAAGGCTTATCTTCAAGGTAGTCATACCCATATCACTTATAATAATCCCAAACGCAATCACACTAACAATCTGCATCCACGGATATAGTGGTGCTTTAAAAGACGGCCTATAGTTTTCCAGCTTGCTCTCTCTAAGAATTATTATTGCCACGTTAGCCAAAATATACGATGTAAGTACCACAGTAGACGCCGCCTTCACAAGCACTTCAAGCGGCAAGAACAACGCCACAGCAATAAAAACACCCGTAAGCAGTACCGAACGTACAGGCGTATCAAATTTCTTATTTACCACGCACAAGAAATGAGGAAGAAGATTATCTCGACTCAATGCTATTGGATAACGCGATGCAGCCATAATCCCAGCATTAGCCGTAGTAACAAACGCCAACATAGCAGCAATAGATATCGCAATAAATCCAGGCTGACCAGCAAAGACCCTCGCCGCATCAGCAACTGGTGTCAGTGACGAAGACAACTGCTCAGCAGGTAAAACACCAACAGTTACAACAAGGAGTAAGACATATAGAATTGTAATAACAACAACCGCCGCAATCATTCCCAGCGGAATATTTCTCTGAGGATTGACTACCTCCTCAGCCACACTAGATATCTTCAACAAACCACCAAACGAGACAAATACAAATCCTGTCGTAAGTAGTACCTTGCCCATCCCCTCTGGCACAAACGGATCGAAGCGTGATACCTCAACATTTGAAATACCCAAGAAAAAGTATAGAACGATCAAGACAAGCAGCCCAAGCACCATTATTATCTCAAGCCGTACCGCTTCCTTCACTCCCATTATATTTATTATTATAAATACCGCACAGACAACAAGTCCTATCACAGTTGAGTCAAAACTAATCATCATTCCAAGAAGTTCCGCAATACCATATATTGCAAACGCAGTCTTCAAAGAAAGAGCAAACCAACTCATAACTCCAGACACAGTCCCTAGCATCGGGCCCATACTCCGATTGACATAATAGTAGTCACCACCAGCCTTTGGCATAGCGGTTGAAAGCTCCGCCACATTTAGTACTCCAGTTAAGGCAAGCATACCAGCTAGAAAGTACGACAAGACAACCGCTGGCCCTGCTTCAGCAAAGGCAATTCCTGGCAGTATAAAGATACCCGAACTAATCATTGCTCCGGCTGCAAGGCTAAAAACCCCGATAAATGACAACTCTTTCTTGAGTCTATTCTGCATAAGCCCCCTAGCTCTCCTATTACTACGTGAACAATAATATTGGTATCTTTATGTTACCCTATAATAGCACTTTACGCAATAAATATATCCTCACTATCTCTAATATTCCCCTGTAGATTATTTCCACATAATTTAATAATTAGCCTATAGCAAATACCAATAAAATAAGGTAACTCCAAGATTGAAGCCACCTTTATCTTAAATTATATAGTAACACCGTCATTTGCAATCTAACACGGCAGCATCATATTATCAATATAGAAATCTTCAAAATCTTCATCAAGGTTCAGCTCTACTACTTCTATCTTTGTTGCAATACTAGAGAGGTAATCTACCGTCTCAGCTTTATCAATAGCCACATACGCACCAGCTAGGGAAGTATTACCTACAAGTTCGACCTGTTCAAGCATTACCTCAGGCAAAAGTCCGCACGCCAATGCCGACTCTACGTTTAGATACATACCAAAACCGCCAGCAAGATAGACCTTATCAAGATCAGATGCGTCAATGTTATACCTATTTAGCATCGTCTCGAGTCCAGCCGCTACCGCAGCTTTAGCCTGAAGGAGTGATGCCACATCACCTTCTGTAATCTTTGGAGAATATTCATTAGAGATACCTAGCAGACAGAATTCCATTCCACTATCTCCCTCCCGAACATACTCAGCATACTCATCCATAAATTTATGAGTAAACCTACCTGTAGAACTAAGCAAGCCACCATGAACTCCATTAGCGAGAAAATCAAAGTATGCTGTACCGCAAATTCCAACAGCATCAATATCACCTCCAATAATATCAAGGGTCACACTTCCACCTGAAATATACATATGACTCACCGCACCATCAGCAGCGCGAGTTCCTGAGCTTAGCCCTGCCCCTTCAAAAGCAGGACCCGCAGCAGTAGAGCAACCAACCAACCCACAGCCAGTATTAAGAATCATCTCTCCATTAGTACCTACATCTACAATTATTGTTGGCTTTACACTCTCAACCACACCACTGACTAGAGCTCCGGCCAGTACATCCGCCCCAAGATACGCAGATACTGAAGGTAACAACAAAACATCAATATTGCAACTTTCAAAATCCTCACCAAAGGCTTCCATAAAACTCAGTCTTTTCACCTCAGTGAATACCGGAGTAAAAGGAGCAACACCTATTGTCTGCGGATTGACCCCAGCACAGAGATGCTGCATGGTAGTATTACCAGAGATTACAACCTCTTCAATCTCACTCAATTCAACACTACTCTCACCGAGTGCTTTCATAATGAGTGGTAGTAGTGTCTCACACATTATTGCATGTTTTAATTTTTGAGTCATTGCCTTATCAGTCTGACAATGCTTGATACGGGTTAGTACATTATCTCCATACTTGATCTGCATATTGAAGTCTGTCTTTGTACTCAATACTTCAGCATTTTCAATTTTTACAAGCATCACCGCAACAGTGGTAGTACCCACATCTATCGCAATACTGTACCCCTTTTTGTTTCCAGTACGATCAGTGAAGCCCTGCGTTAAGTCTGAAGATATTTTGAACTTTGACACTGCATTTGTTTTTTTTGATATCACACTCTTCTCTGGCACACTTATCGTTGCTGAACTTGTTGGCGACAAAGAAAAAAGGCAAGCAAACAGACGTTGCTTACCAGAGACCGTTTCGCCAGTATGAATATTTACCAGTTCACCTTCCAGAAGATCTACACTACACCCACCACACTTACCAATCTCAGCACATCTAGTATCAAGGTTTACACTTAGCTCTGAAAATACCTCTGTCAATCTTCTCATTCTATCAGTTGGGTCAAATTTATATATACTACTTTTCATTTTTTGCCCTCTTCTTAATCTCAACGATTTCTTTCATAACATCGATACTTTCAACTACAACTTGAGAAAAACTCCTATAACGAATATCCATTTCTGCACGCCGACCAAACTCTTTTCTTAGTTCCTTATTCTGCAAAGTAGATAGATATCCAGCCAATTCACTAGCAGCATCATATCCACTCAAAACAAACCCACTCTCACCATGCTTGATGAGTTCGTGAGAACCATTCTCAGGAGTAGTAATAACCGGCACACCACACGCCATAGCTTCAACTGTAACGCCAGCACATGGGTCATACATAGTAGGTAATATTGAGACATCACTTGCAGCGTAGAGCCTCTCAGGCATTGAGTAAGCTCCTACAAAGATCATATCTTTTTTATTCAAACCTAACGCGATTCCTTTAGCTGTAAAATCATCAATATTACCTTTGCCACCAATAATAATTTTACACTTAGTTCCATGTTCCTTCTTTATCTCTGACATCGCTTTAAAAATAGTATAAAGACCTTTTCTTGCCCAGTTATGAGAGAGATAGGATATAACAAAGTCATTCTGTCCAATACCAAACTCATTCCTAGTAACACCTCTATACTTACTTATAACTTCAGGATTAAAGCGAATATGGTCCACCCCATTATGAACAACAAAGACCCTCTCTGCACTGACTTTTCCATACAAATGAGAATGCTCTCGGATTAAATTTGAGTTTGCAAGGATGGCAGTGCAGTTATTTTGATTATATAGCTGATTCTCCAGCCAGAGCTGAGCAGAATGAGTCGGGGTAACAATTCTTTTTATGAGGTTTAATACTGGGTTTGGGAAACGTAAACTCAGCCAATGCTTATGAGCTCCACCACCCATAAAGTATAAATCTGCCGGATATGCTTGAGTCAAAGCATAAACGATATCATATTTATCAGCTCTATCTTTGATAATTGTCTTAAAGTTTTTTGCAAAGGAAAGGATTCTGAGCCATCCGGGTTTTTTAAACATTGGGACAAAGCATTTACCCGCTTTCTCTCCAACATCCTCAATCGTGTTTCCATAGCAGTCAACATCATGCCCGTGATCAAGGAGAGCATTTGTTAAATCTACAGCATATCTCTCAGCACCACCACCACTAAGTGAGAATTTTTTATTTACAAGTGCAATCTTCATACACATAGTCTTTCATGAAATGTCAGCATTTTTACTTTTGAATTATAACATAATAGTTCATTCTTTGAAATAGTCAGCAATAAATATTACGATAATAATGGTATTTTTTTAAACTCCATAATATTTTACTATCAATATTTCTGTAAATTAAGTAATATTAGTGCTATATACTAATGTACTGTAAAAATATATTGTAAATAAAACCTCAGGAGAGAGCAAATGACAGAAAAAACACCACAAAACGAAGAGAAAAAAGTCCGCCTACACATTGACCCTGAAATTGAATATAAGTACAGAGATTTATTCAACTTACACATTAGCGCCGAAGACGTAGTTATTGAATTTGGAAATATCCAGAGAGGAGCAAAGAATCAAGGTGCAATAAAAGATATCATTGTTATGTCTCCGGCTAACGCAATTAGATTGCAGCAAGCCTTATCACAATCAATAGAAAACATGCAACAGAAAATACGAGAATATCAAGAGAATGAAAAGTCAAATTAAATAAGTGATATTGAGCTCACTAATAAAAATGCACTCTTCATATTATATTAGAAGAGTGCTTTTGATATAATAACTATACACCAAGCTATTTTATTATCTTTGGAAGCAGATAGCTAAGTACTTTAGCTATAGTACCACCTTTGGTATCCATAGCTTCATGTGGACAAAGTTCATGACAACAGAAACACCTTATACACTTATTATAATCTATCTCAACCTTATTCTTACCAAGCGTCATAGCACTTGCAGGACAAATTTTAACACAAGCATTACACTTTACACACCTTGAGCTTGAAGCTTTAGGATAGACAGCAGCAAACTTACGGAATAATTTATTAATAGTAGGGTTGCGGTCAATTACCGACCCAGCAAATAATCCCAAGTTCACCGTCTCAGGCCAGTTCCACTTAGCAGGCTTTAGGTCAGCAATCTCTTCTCCAAGAACCCTTTTGTTCTGCCAAGCAGTATTACCTGCATTTACAGCAGCTTGAATCATATATAGTTCCATCGGATCTTTTCCAAGAATTTCCATCATGGTAGCATCAATAGCAACAGAGTCAACACCAGCAGCCATAAATCCAGTCGCATTGGGTCTACCAGCAGTCGGTCCCATACCATCCATACCGACTATGGCATCAAGAATATGTAGGTCGGCTTTTATGGTGTCTGATATCTCATATATCATACGGGCAAAAGCTAGGTAGTCCTGTCCAGCCTTATAGTGCCATTCAAACTTTCTAGCACCTACTACCGCACCAAACATATTCTTTGTCGCAGCGGTGAGCATCATCTGCCCATGAGTCTTCAGTCTAGGAAGGTTTATTACAACGTCAGCTTCAAGAAGCTCCTTGGCAAGGGTAAGTTTTTTAAATAATCCTTTTGGAGTATCAACATCTTGCGGAGTAAATTCAATTATCTTTATACCTAGCTCTTCAGCTACGTCAAGAATACCAGCACTCTTTGAGACCCTTCTTGCACTCTCCATCCCTGGGCTGTCACCTGCGACTACGCTAGCACCAGTCTCTAACACAAGCTGAGCGACAGCTTTGAATACAACAGGATTTGTACAGGCAGGTACCTTTTCTGGTCTTGACATTACAAGGTTTGGCTTCAATACTACGTGATCACCTTTTTTTACAAACGCCCCGATCCCACCATGAGGTTCGAGCATTTTGATTATACTCTTTTTTACCTCTTCAAGTTTATAAGTTTTTTGCTTGCAAAGCGTTACTAAGGGTCTATTCACGTCACTCATGCTGACCTTTCAGAAGAAAAATTGCTCTGAATAGAACTATTTCCCTGCTTGTTCCTTCATCATCTCTGGAAGTTGTTTGATATAGAGTACGAGGCTTATCAAACCCACAATTGCCGATAGAGCAGAGGCCCACCAAGCAAATTCAGAGAGTACAGTATCAGTAACAGAAAGAATGTTCATATCGTCAATAAATAACAAGATAGCCAATGCACCCATACCAATACACTGGACAAACATTTTGGCCTTACCAGCCCAACCAGCCATAAGGACAACTCCACCAACAGCTGCGTAACGACGCATTATCTGCACACCAGCTTCTCGGTATAGCATAATTACAGTAAACCAGATAGGTACATCAAACCTTGGCGACATTGCCACACCTAGCATAAGTAGGGTAAAGAGCATACTATCAGCTACAGGATCAAGCATCTTGCCAAAATTTGTGACTATCCCGTATTTTCGAGCCAATTTGCCATCATAAAAATCAGATAAAAAGGCAAGTATTGCAAATACGGTGATAAGAATAGAGACCCACCCTTTACCAACATTACCTACTTCAGGGGTATTATACTGCATCAATAGCCACAATAGAGCGAGACCAGCAGGAAACCTAAAAATTGTCAATGCATTAGGGAGATTATATATACTTTTATCCATCGAGCGTTATCCATACAAGGTTAATAAATCATTAATTATTCATCATCATCTTCTATCTCAACGGCATCTACTTCGACAATTTCCTCTTCACGCTGACTAGAAAATCCAGAACCAGCATTTGAGTTGAAGGAGTTAACATTTATCACATTGAAATGAGATTTGAAGTATTTCTTTAATAATGCAGCAATACCTGCCCTAAAAGGTGGGATAAGAAGACATAAGCCAAACATATCTGTCAGGATACCTGGTGTAAGCAGTAGCACACCTCCAACAAGTACAAGAGCAGCCGAAAGCAAGGAATCTGCTGGCATTTTACCAGACTGAAGCTCTGAATTTATAGAATTTAATACTTTTATTCCTTGGCTTCTAGCAAGTTGAGCTCCAACAACACCTGTAAGCACTACAATAAGAATGGTTTCCATTATTCCAATACTCTCCCCAAGGCTCCAGAGGATCCTCAATTCTACTACAGGTATCAGAATGAATAATGTAGCTAATATGAAAAACATAAAATAATTCTACATTAATTAATCTATAGGTCAATAGCTCCCTTACAAAGACTTACCTAGACACAATGAGAGGTATTAATCCAAAAGATGCAACGTCCATATTATATAGGGTATTTTACCACCAATAGAGATTCAGCTAGTTACTTAAATCATACAAAGAAGAATATAATACAGGTACCAAAAACAGTCTAGGAACAATAGCAAATGAATCTCACCCGAACTCATTTTTACCTTGCAGTATAAAATCTGAAAAACATATCCCCGTTGAGCTGTACAGAATATTTTGCAAATAAGTGATAATATAGCAAACATGATTTGCATCACCAGTAGATATAATAATTCATCATTTACCAACATAATTTGAATCAGTATATAGAAGATTGTTAAAAGGTAGGTCAGCCTAATATGCTTGTTCGTTTGAGAATACTATTTAGAAGTTATCTCATTACTTAGCACAATAGCTTTATTATTTATGAAGAAAGAATATATATAAGGCTAATAATAGTGGAAAAGTTGGTAACTTATGAGAAATAAAAAAGCAACTGGTAGTAACCAAAGTAGATGTAAAAAGGCGCGATAACCACCTAATTATCACCCTTCCATAGAGGATGAATAACAGGCGGCAACTCTTTTTCAGCCTGCGGTCCCCTTTTCGTGATAGGTTTATTAATTTCGCAGGAAGGCTTTGAGTCACCATTTTTACTAACATTTAGAGACTTATGCTTCTCAGCATTTTTTTCAGCCAACTTATCCGTAGGGATTTCATGCGTAATTTCAGAAAGGCCTGGAAGAATTTGAGGAGGTTCTTCGAAAATCTCAGTAGATTCTTCTACTTCATCTACATCAAATTCATAAGTAACGACAACATCTAAAGACTCCTTATCAGTCGGAATACCCAACCCGCCTTTCTTAACAGGATTAGTTACCTTTATGCTTGAAGTTTTTTTTTTGGCTCTTCACCATGTCTAATTAAAAACTCTTCGGTTATAGCACGGTAATCATCACTCCCCTTACAGCTTGAGTCATATAGTCCGACAGGCAGACCATAACTCGGAGCTTCAGCAAGGCGAATGTTCTTTCTTACTCCAGCCGAGTACACTTTATCAGGGAAATATGACTCAACCTCATCTCTAACGCTCTGTGCAAGTATAGTTCTGCCGTCAAACATACAGAAGACGACCCCACTCACGTATAATTCAGGATTTAAATGCCCCCTTACGAGATCAATAGTGTGTACAAGCTGCGAAAGCCCTCTTAGTGCTAGATATTCTGCCTGCATAGGCACTATTACCTCTGAAGCAAAAGAAAGCCCTGAGACCGTTAGCAACCCTAAACTTGGCGGACAATCCAGAAGTATGTAGTCATAATTTTCAGCAACTTCTGATATAGAATTTTTCAGACGTACTTCACGACTCATCATATTCACAAGCTCGACTTCAGCAGCAGACAGATCAATATTTGCAGGTAGTACATCCATACCGCAAACATGTTGAATAGCTTCTGAAACCGGCATATCCTCAACAAGGACATTATAGACAGATTTTTCTGTTGTATTTGGGTCTATCCCTACATGGTCAGAGAGATTCCCCTGAGGGTCTAGGTCTACTAGCAAGACCTTCTTACCATACTCACTGGCAAGAAATGATCCTACACTCACGGTAGTCGTTGTCTTTCCAACGCCACCCTTCTGATTCATAAATGCAATTGTCTTCAAGACACCCCTCACAACCTAACCTAGTAGTAAACAAAAGTAGAGTATGTATTATTCACGAAAATCGCCATTTGGCAACACAATTCCGGTTAGAATTGTTATCTACAGACAGAATAATTATTCTTCACCCTAGAATATCAAATGATATTGTAGTCAAAATATTTTAAAATTTAATTATGAGAACATATCAATACATTCTAATTAACAATAGAACAAGAGAGCTACCTAATAAAGACATCAAAGCGAATGCTCTTGCCCTTTATCTGAGATGAAAAACCAGTCTTTACAACAGGAGATTTAAGGGGTCTCTTTATAACTACTCTACGCACAGGAGTTTCCAGTGCAGCTATTAATAATTCCTCAGCATTATCAGTTGAATCGGTAAAAAATTTTGCCAGTTGCATCTCTTTTTTAACTTTAGAAGATTTTTTACGTTCAGGAAACATAGGATCAAGATAAATTACATCATACATACCATCCTCAATTTTTGAGAAAAACTCAACACTATCACCCCGAAGAAGCTTTAACCGACTAGATATCACCTCCTGAAGCCCAGTAGCTTCATTATCAGCAAATACCCTATCAATACCATCCTGCAATAGAGCAGCCATAACCGGTGAACGTTCAAGCAAGGTCATACAGCATCCCGCACAAGCCATTAGCATGCCGTCAACGCCAAGACCTGCCGTGGCATCAAGGACCCTTAAACCCACTTTATCTTTATTAAAACCAACAGCCTTAAGAGCAGGTTGAGCAGTATTGGACATTGTAGACAACCTATATCCACTCCTACCGGTGAGAAAATCAACTCTTACTCTTTCTTTTGCCGTAGTATTACCTATAAGAGTAAGACCCTCATCACCAAGAAATAGGTATGATCCAATGGATATATCATCAAGACCAACAGAGTCAAAAATAGTAAAACCATATGCAGAGCAGAGCTCAAATGCATGTGCTTGATATTCTTGTGAAGCAAGAACTATAGGTATCGCTCCAGACTCACGACCAATCAGCATGAAAGAACTCACCCTCAGCCTTATCAGTACGCTCAAAGGTATGAGCTCCAAAGTAGTCTCTTTGAGCTTGAATCATATCTGTCCACAATCTTGTACTCCTAAATGACTCATAATACGCTAATGCACTACTTAAAGCTGGTAACGGTATCCCTACTTTGGTGGTTTCTGAAACAACCAATCTCCAATTACTCTCACACCTCTTGATAACAGATGAAAATTCTGGAGCGAGCAACATACTACTCAACTTAGAATTATTCTTATAAGCATTTGAAATATCACTAAGCATCTTCGCTCTTATTATACACCCACTACGCCAGATAGAGCTAATCTCTATATAGTTTAGATTCCACCCAAACTCTTCAGCAGCCTTATCTAATACTTTAAATCCTTGAGCATAAGAAACAATTTTAGAAGCAAGTAAGCTATCATATACTGCTTCGAGCATATCTTCTTTACTACCTTCAAACACGACATCTGGTGCAGGGAATACCTCTGCAGCAGTCAGTCTTTCATGGCGTTCAGAGCTGCTACACCTTGCAAAAACTGCCTGAGCGATCGTCGGAGCAGCAACACCAAGATCAAGTGCTGACTGCGCAGTCCATTTTCCTGTACCTTTCTGCCCTGCTCTGTCAAGAATTATATCCAACATTGGTTCAGATGTCTCTGGATCTACTTTATTCAAAATATCAGCAGTAATCTCTATTAAGAAGCCACCCAACTCACGTTTGTTCCATTCACTGAATATTTTGCTCATCTCTGCATAGCTCAACTTCAAATAATTCTTAAGAATGAAGTATGCCTCAGCAATAAGCTGCATATCAGCATATTCGATACCGTTATGTACCATCTTGACATAGTGACCAGCTCCATCTTCACCTATATGTGCGCAACAAGGTTCTCCATCAAACTTTGCTGAGATGCGCTCAAGACACTCCTTGATCAGCGGGTATGCCTCTTTACTCCCCCCCGGCATAATTGACGGCCCATTTCTTGCGCCTTCTTCTCCACCGGAAACACCAACCCCAAAGAAATTAATACGATTCTTATTTAGCTCCTTCTCACGCCTAATAGTATCTTTATAAAATGAATTTCCCCCATCAATAATAATATCATCATCATCTAGTAGTGGCAAAAGAGCATTTAGGCTTACATCTACCAAATCACCTGCAGGAACCATAAGGAATATTTTCCTAGGAGTAGTCAACGATTTTACAAACTCAGTTACACTTTCAGTTCGTATAAAGTCAAACCCCTCAGCATCTTTAGAATTTAGTAGTTTATCAACTTTACTCAATGTTCTGTTATATAAAGCAACAGTATATCCACCATTATCAGCAAAATTCAGAGCGATGCTTCTTCCCATCACTCCAATGCCGTAAACTCCAATATCGGCTAATTTTTCCATTCCTGCAAAGCTCCCACCATGTAAAAAAACAAATTGAACAAATACTTACAAACTTAACCATACTACAATGCGGAATATTATAGCATCTTGAGCTAATTATTGAAAGACATAAATCTCAATAAAAACCGGAACGACCATGAGGTCATCCCGGGTTTTAAAACTTTATAATTTTCACAAAACAGAATTAATCCTTTTTTGTACTAGTATAAGTTCCTATTTCCTCTTTAAAAGGCACTTCAACATCTTCAATACTTGCGATATCCTCTTTACTTACTTCTTTTGAGAATCCACCCTTATTCTCTTCACTAGACATTTTTTCCTTCATTGCCCCTTCATCATCTGGCAATATATCCTTATACTCTTGTGACATATTACAAACAAACTCATGAAGATCAGTAACTATTTTTTCCGCACCCTCGTGAGTCGGTTTCATATTATACTTCTCAACAAGATCTTTAAGCTCATGAGGCTGATCAATCTGAGGACATGGACTTCGAAGGTCATTAGTAAATGGCTGTCTACATCTAGCTTCTTTGAAACAATCACTATTTATACACTCTTCGAGAGTCTTATCATGGATACTATCTGTAGCAAAGTGAACAAAGACACACGGTTCAACAAGCCCCTGAGCTGTAATATGCAGATACTTTCTACCCCAAGCAATACACCCTTCACATGAGTCACCATCATTCCAGAAGTCATATGTAAGGATTGGTTTTTCACGGCGGAACTGTAAAACAGCATCACGTCTCGCAAGTCTCTGCTCAGCAGTAGGACATAGAGAAAGATCTGGCTCTTTACCGATAGGCTGATACTGGAAAAACCAACCATAACTTGCTCCAAGCCTGATCATCTCATCCATATATTCCCCAGTGCAGACAACCTCATGGTTTAGGGTTGTATGAGTAATAGAGAATCCAAAGAGTACACCTTTATCACGGAGACGCTCCATTGATTCTGTAATCTTCTTGTACGAACCTTCGCCTCGCCTTGCATCTGTAAGTTCAGCATTACCTTCGATAGAGATCGATGGGTGGATATTACCATATTCAGCCCAACGTGTTGCCATCTCTTCATCGATATTCATACCATGAGTATAAATATGGAAGAAGCAGTCTGAATTTTCCCGAACTATCTCCTCAAGAGGCTGCCAAAAAGTAGGTTCTCCACCTGTGATAGTGAAAAAGTAAATCCCCATCTTTTCTTTTGCTTCAGTAATAATCTCTTGCACTTTCTCTTTTGAGAGGCTCTTCTCCTTAGGATACTTCCACGCATAACAACCAAAGCAACGTAGATCACACGCCATCGATGGTGAAATTGCGAGAAAGAACGGAGGGTATTCTCCATTACGCTTGAAATATTCTTCTCTAATATCTTCACCAGAGGTTATAGCATTATAGTACATATTAAAGCAAAGATTTTTCTGAGTAGACTTACTATAATGCGGTAAATTTCTCTTTACCATTTCAAAGAATGCATTAGCGCCCTCTACTCTCCTAGCCAACTCCTGCTCAGTACCTTTATGATATGCTTTCATGCGCTCAATACCGCGTACTCTCATCATATCAATCAATTTAATCAACGTTTTTGGACTATGATCAGCAAGGAAAGGTAGTGCTTTTTCCATACCTTTAGCTACCAAAAAGTTTTTCATCTTTCCTACATTAAACAAAACATTACTCCTAATATATTAAATATTAACCTCAAAATAATTCAAATAATAACATAGTTATATTATAAAATAACTTGCTTAATAAAGAGCCTCAAATAATTTAAAACAACTATCAACAATTTATAATAGCTCAAACAAGCATTTAAATCTTATTCTTAAAGCAATCACTTACAAATAATTAATTTTCCACATTTATCGTATGTAATATTATAATGGTATTTACGACTTGCCAATTGTCAAGTAATAAGTTGTACTATCTCAGCGTAATTATTTTTTCCACATACAGTAGTTATTAATTATTATTTCGTATATCACATATTTCCTCTTTATTCCTACCCTCAAAACACTTATAATATTCATTAAAAGTTGATAATCAACTTATAAGGTGCAATTTAATAAAACACTAGGAAGCATTAAGGGTTAGGACACAATACGACATGGATAAAGCGAACTCAGACGAGACACAGTTCATATCTACACATGAAGATGATGGATTGGAAACAGAAGGATTTGGTTCTGGTGAGACTATTGATATTGCTCCGAAAGAAAAAATTTCGTCTGACAGAATTATGTCTGTAGGTAAAAAAGCTCACGGAGAACTTGATAAATTTCTCGTGCATTTAGCAGATGCGACTCCTCTTATCTCATATGAAGAAGAAGAAGCCAAAGAGATTATGGCTAGATACATTATGGGGCAAGAACTTGGTAGTGGTGCTATCGGCCAAGTGATCGAGGCACATGACGAACACCTAAGCCGTATTGTAGCGATCAAGATTCTCCAAGACAGCGGTGGACTTGATCGAGACCGCATAGCAAGGTTTATAGCTGAAGCACAAATTATTGCACAACTTGAACACCCGACAATTGTCCCTGTACATGAGATAGGTTGTATGCCGGGAGGCCTACCCTACTTTACGATGAAGAAGGTAAAGGGCAAACTGCTTTCCGAAGTTATCAATGAGAGAAGGGTAGACAACAAGAAAGACTTCATAAGGTACCGTAAAAGACTATTGAGGCGTTTTTCATCACTCTGTAATGGTGTTGCGTACGCCCACAGTAGAGGTGTAGTACACCGTGATCTAAAGCCAGACAATATAATGATCGGTGAGTATGGTGAAATTCAAATTATGGACTGGGGTCTTGCAAAGGTTTTAAATGACAGCACAGTAGTAAAGCCAAGCGAGGTATTCACTATACGCAATAACCAATCGATGAGCACAATGGATGGTTCCATTGCCGGAACTCCATCATATATGAGCCCAGAGCAGGCTCGGGGTGAATTAGATAAAATTAGCCCAGCTTCAGACATATTCTCTCTAGGACTACTACTTGCTGAAATAGTTACATTAGTACGGGTATTTCGCTGTAGTGAGTCAGCAATTACTCTCAAGCAAGTTGGAAGAGCTGGTCCAATAGACGCTAGTAATCTGAATAAACGTATAAGTGTTCCACATGAACTTCTGGCAATAATTGCCAAATGTACTATGCCAAAGCCAGAAGATCGCTACAGTAGTGCTGAAGAACTCTCAGATGATATCAAAGCATATCTTGAGAACAGAGAGATAACTGCGATTGATTACAGCCCAATAGGTAAATTTGTAAAATGGGCTGGTAGACATCCAAAGAATACCGGTATCATCATAGGAATCGTTAGTGGAGTTGCAGCATCAGCAATAACATATTTAACTTTAAAACTGATTCACATTCTCTAAGGAGAAAGTATTATGCGAATAGCAACCTTCAATGCAAATTCAATTCGTACTAGACTACCAATCATTCTTGACTGGCTTGAGGAGAACCAGCCAGACGTTTTGGCTATCCAAGAGACCAAAGCACAGGACAAGGATTTCCCGGTAGAAGCATTGAGTGATGCGGGCTGGCAGGTTGTTTATGCTGGTGAAAAATCATATAACGGTGTTGCGGTAATCAGCAAGATAAAGCCAGACTATATTAACTTTGGACTTGGTGGAGACGATGGCGCTAGCAATACCCGCATGGTACACGTACGATTTGGCAGCATCAATATTATTAATACTTACGTTCCTCAAGGTAGAGATATTGAACACGAGATGTTTACATTCAAACTAGAATGGCTAAAACGACTAAAGAAATACCTTACCAATAACTTAAGTGGAAAGGACGTCGTTTGGGTTGGAGATCTTAATGTCGCACCAAAACCAATAGATGTACATAACTCAAAACGCATCTGGGGACACGTCTGCCACTGCCAAGAGGTAATCGATGTCTTCAATGAAGTATGTGAGTTTGGCTTTACAGATATCTTCAGGAAGTTCCTACCAGAAGAAGGGAACTACACCTACTGGGACTACAGGGTTAAGGACGCAGTAAACCGTAAAATAGGATGGAGAATTGACCACATATTAGCAACTAGTAGACTTTCAGACCTAGCATCGAATTGCAAAGTAGACATTGCTCCACGCCTAAAAGACAAACCTTCAGATCACACTTTTGTATATGCAGATTTTGACATGAAATAATAGCATAGTTTTTACATAAATAGAAATACAGAGGAGTTTAGAAGTTATGAGTGGATTATTTATTATCGGTTGCGGAACAGATATAGGTAAAACTGTTGCCACAGCAGCATTTCTACTGAGCGCAAAAAACCTCGGAATAAACGCCACTGTTTTTAAACCTGTACAGACTGGTTGTTCTGCAACCATTTCACAATCAGGTGAAAGCAGACTAGATCCCCCTGACCTTTCCTTTGTAGCCAATATATGTTGTAAGAGTCGAGAAGAAGCCGATATTATCAAAAATAATTACTCGTATGCCTTCCTTCCAGCCTGTTCCCCTCATCTTGCCTCAAGTATGTCAAATAAGGGTAGTATAACTGTAGATAAGATTTATAAAGATATAAAAGAAGCAGAAAAGAGGTATGACCTTGTAATAATTGAAGGCGCAGGAGGTCTTATGGTTCCTCTTAATGAAAATGAAACATTTAGAGATTTAGCTCAAATGCTTGGTTACGAAGCTATTGTTGTTACTGACAACAAGCTTGGTTGCATAAATGAAGCTCTACTAACTATAGAAGCCTTAAACAGTAAGGAGCTCTCTCCACTAGGTATTGTCATGAATAATACTTCCAGCCCGAATGAAATGGATCTCTACATAAAGAAAGACAACCCACTTATCATTGAAGGCTACAGCGGTGTACCAGTAATTACAGAAATCCCATATACAGATGATTTAAGTAGAGAAAATACTGACTTCTGGAGCACTATCACAGAAAACCTAGAGGTTACTATCAACCACGTGTCAGCAATCAAACGATCATAAATGAGTAAGACAGATAGCGAATTCGATAAAGCCCATATATGGCATCCATATACCTCCATGAAGAACCCTTTACCATGCTATAAGGTTCGGTCATGCTATGGTGTCTATATTGAATTAGATGATTCAAGAAGACTCATTGACGGTATGTCATCATGGTGGTGCGCAGTCCACGGTTACAACAACCCAATACTAAATAAAGCTATTGAAGATCAGCTAAAGAATATGTCACATATTATGTTTGGGGGTATTACCCACCAACCTGCCATTGACGCAGCCGAAGCGGTACTATCACTACTCCCAGAAGAGTTTGACAGCCTCTTCTTTGCTGATTCTGGTTCTGTAGCTGTTGAAGTCTCACTAAAAATGGCATTACAATACTGGCAAAACTCTGACAAGAAGGAAAAGACCGAGTTTATAACAATTAGAAGAGGCTACCATGGTGATACTACAGGAGCAATGTCGGTAACCGATCCTGATAACGGTATGCACCACCTTTTCAAAGGAATAATCCCAGAGCATAACTTTGTATCCAGACCAAGATCAAGATTTGGAGAACCACTCCAAGAAGGCGATACTGAAGAGCTTGAAATTCTTTTAGAAGAAAAACACGAAAAAGTAGCTGCAATCATACTTGAGCCAATAGTACAAGGCGCGGGAGGAATGTGGTTTTATTCAACTGAGTATCTAGTAAAGGTTAAAGAGCTATGTGAAAAGTACAACATTCTTCTTATATTTGACGAAATAGCAACAGGTTTTGGCAGAACAGGAAAACTCTTCGCATTTGAGCATGCAGGTATAATACCAGATATTTTATGCATTGGTAAAGCATTAACTGGTGGATACATGACTCTATCCGCAACCATTACAAAACGCCAGATAGCTGAGCAAATAGGCACCCTTATGCACGGACCAACCTTTATGGCAAACCCACTTGCCACAGCGGTAGCAACAGCAAGTATCAATCTTCTCATGAATAGCAACTGGCAAGAACGAGTTCAGGATATTGAGTTAATTCTTAAAAAGCACCTTGCCCCAGCTAGAGAGTCTGAACTTGTAAGAGATGTCAGAGTCATCGGTGCGATCGGTGTAGTAGAGACTACAAGGTCTGTCAATGTAGAGAAGATCCAAGAGTTTTTCGTAAATAATGGTGTCTGGATCAGACCATTTGGTACATTACTCTATATAATGCCCCCATTCATTATCAATAGTTCAGAATTAATTACACTTTGCAACATTCTGATAGAATCTCTTTCTCAAGAGTATTTTGAATAGAGTTATCAATTGTATTTAAATATTACTAGCCGACTATTTAAAAAGGAGGTATCAAGATGATATCAACACAATATAACATTATCCTACCTAGTGACTTTGATATGAATACAATCAAGGAAAGAGTCAAACAAAATGGTTTCAAAACAGATGGATTTGCTGGCTTAAAATTTAAATTCTACCTAATATCTGAAAAAGGCTTCAACAATAACTTTTATAATAGTTACGCCCCTCTTTACCTATGGAATGACACCAAAGGGTTAAATAAATTTCTATTTGAGGGGTACTATGACAATATAATCAACTCATTTGGTTGGCAACAAGTCAAATCAGCAATTCCACTAATAGATAAAACAACATCTAAAATTGCAGAATCAAAATACATATTTGCAATTTCTAAAACAATACAACCTCAGTCAAGTTTGAATAATTTTACTGATCAGGTTAAAAACGAAATACCTCAAATTGAGGATTCTGAATACCTTGTTGTTTACGATCCAGAAAAGTGGCTTTATACCGTATATTATTTCACCACAGAAGTACCAGAAACTGGCGGACTAGAAGGAATTATTTACAACATACTACATATCTCAACACAGACAACCATTTAGTATATCATATATTTCAAGCAACATAAATTACTCAAATACTTTATACAAATAAATAACGCCGCTAAGCTCAAGCTTAACGGCGTTACTAATTACTACGATTTTAATTAAAACTATTTCTTTGCAATCATTTTGCTCATGTCAAGCTCACCGATCTCAACAAGTTCACCGATAAGTGGTTTACCCCACTTGATGAACTCTTCAGTAACATTGTTACCAGCTTCGTTGATGTGTTCAGCAGGAAGGTGACGAGTTTTACCAGCCACAGCCTTGAGAGGTACACGTACAAACTTAGCTTCATATGGCTCAGTACTAACACGTTGTATAGCGATAGAACCGTCAACATTACCACTAAGAGCTTCTTTAGCAGCAGTACGACCAACGTTAAGAGCTTCCTCGCGATCAACCGAACTCTGGTCAGGCCAAGAGCGTTGTAGGTAACCGAATGTATCACCACGAGCACGTAGATTGTCTTCAATACCTTCAGCTTTGAAGTACTCTTTGAGCTTGGTTACAAGCGCATCAGCAAGAGCACCTGTACCTGAAAGTTGAACATTACCATGACTATCTGCTTCAAGTTCATCAGCAGAAAGAAGTGCAAGGATAGGAGTACCATCTTTATCCTGAATACCTTCAGAAACAGCGATAACACAGCGACCATACTTCTTGTAAACATCAGCAACGTCAACAACAAACTTTTCGAGGTCAAACGCAACTTCAGGAACATAGACAAAGTGTGGACCAGAATCAGCAAATTCTTTACCAAGAGCAGCAGCAGCAGTTAGGAAACCTGCGTGACGTCCCATACATACACCGATGTAAACACCACCAAAGGCCTTATTATCGATATCAACACCACGGAATGCGTTAGCAACATAACGTGCAGCAGACGCATAACCAGGAGTATGGTCATTTTCCATTAGGTCATTATCAACAGTCTTAGAAACGTGGAACATTCTTAATTCGTACTCACGTGC
The DNA here is from genome assembly GCA_965140405.1 of Planctomycetota bacterium. Lineage (GTDB taxonomy): Bacteria > Planctomycetota > SZUA-567 > SZUA-567 > SZUA-567. The sequence goes on along the minus strand of OZ223208.1, from coordinate 1,786,848 downwards.
TTTAGCAGCATCATTGATAATATCTAGAGATTCAGAAGTATCATTACCACCTGCACCGAATACGTAGCGGATGTTGTACTTTTCGAAAACATCAAGCATCTTCATATTTGCAGCATTATCAGGTTTGTGACGAGTAGAACCAAGAGCAGTCGCTGGAGTGTGAGCGATCGCCTGTAGAGTTTTTACACTCTGTTCTCTCAGATCAACAAATTCTTCATTCAAAATACCATCAATACCATGTAGACTTCCCCAGATACCTGTAATTTGTTCAGCATCAGCAAGACCTTCAACAACACCAACCCAACTAGCATTGATAACAGCTGTAGGACCACCCTGGGTAAAAACAATTGCATTTCCAACAAGCTTATCGCCCATTCTCAAAACTCCTCATTTAAAGATATAACAAAAATACGTCACCGACAACGATTATTATTGATTGCTTACTACTTATTTTGTAAATATACTATTAAAACCATGTATATTTTAAAAAATATAAGGCATTTAACAAGAGTAAACTTGCATTTTCTACTATTACAGCATTTTTAAACTAAAAAAAACGAATACCATACAGCATTTTGACTATATACCTCTAAACCCAAATAAAGCTTGTTATTTCACAGCGAAAAGATTGATTCGACGAAAGGTTTCAAAATATTTTCCATCAACAACTGCCGTATCAGCCAAGACAAGATCAACAACGCAGTCCCTAAATTTCTTCTTCATTTCATCCGGCACAAACCCTAAGAATGGCACCAAACTCGGCTGATCTAACCAACCAACAATCGCTTCCTTATTTTCAAAGTTCCTATCAGCGTTCTCAAACCATACCTTGTTCTCGGAAAATCCAAATTTACTAACCAATTCCTGATACTAACTTATTTCAGGCATAAACCAAGGCCATTTGAAATTTATGAAGAATTCTTTATAGGAGATTAAGCGAAGTTATCTTGTCATGAACCATAAATTATTCTCGTGACTACTTCCTCCAGACGAGCTTAGACGAAATAGTATAATTCCAGATTGCTGTTACTGCCAATCCCGCTCCTCCAGCTACCATCCAGTATAGCCCATCTGTAAAATAGAGGTACTGCGAAAGCAATACATTTGGTATTGCACCAATACCACAGATAAAGAAAAATAATACCAGTCCCACTCCCATTCTCCACCCTTTTAGAGGTGTACTTCCATACGTAAATATATTATTGAAGTAGAAGTTACAGAAAATCGCGACAGTAGTTGCAATTATCTGTGAAACAGTAAAATCAATACCGAATAGTCTATTGAATAAACCTAGGATGATCAAATGCGCCACTAAACCAACCAGCCCAACAAGAACAAACATAACAAGTCTAGCAGGAACAAATTTTCCAACACTTTTATCAATAAGAAGCATAGCAAAGTCACCAAGGACACTCAGGCTCAGCTTGCTCTCACCAAATTCACGAGTTCTAAATGTATAAGAGACCTCTTTAACATTGAGTTTTCTCCCAGCAGAAGCAAGAATATCTAGTAAAATTTTAAAACCATCACTAGCAAGCTTTTTATTGACCTCATCGAATAGCCCACGCCCAAGCATAAAGAATCCACTCATAGGATCGCTCGTCTTATTCTTTCTGAGAAGGAAATTGCCAAGGAAGGTAGCAAATTTACTCATTCCGATACGAGCAACATCCCAGTCACCAGTACCGCCGTCACCAGCATATCTAGTTCCAATTACGATATCTGCACCCTCTCTCATACACTCAAGCATTTCTGGTAGCATAGTCTCGTCATGCTGCATATCACCATCGATTACAGCCATGTACTTGGCTGTTGACAAATGCATACCCTCAATACAAGCAGAAGACAGTCCACGTCTACCAATACGGTGAAGAACCTTTATATTTTGTTTTTCTATGCCTACCTCTTTGACCTCCTTAGCTGTTCCATCCGGAGAATCATCATCTACAAATATAGCTTCCCAGTTGATTCCTTCTAGAGCACTCTCTAGTTTTGCAATAATCGGCCTAACATTATCATGCTCATTATAGGTCGGAATAATCACCGACAGCTCTACATTACCCATATCTACAGACAACCTTTCATGCCAAGACTTCAAAATAGAAAATAAATATTAAGAATATGTATTTTATCCAAATATGCAGGTTAAATCCATAAGAATACTAATTTATAATAATGGTTATGCCAGCAAATACTACAATATAAAGAAATAATTCCCACAATCACACCATACTTATCTGCTTGGTATATCAACATTATTTTATATCTACAATTACATAGCTGTCACAGATATAATTATTATCAATAAATAGTTGAAAAATGAAGCTAACTCTAGAATACCCAGAGTTAGCTCAATCAAAAACTTATAAGTAACGTTATATTAAGACTATTAATATAAAATAGTTCTTACAGCATAACAGTAATCATGAAAATTTATGAGATATCCTTCTTCATCTCTTCATACTCTACCTTTGAAATTTCACCTTTGGCATAACGTTTCTTTAGAATATCGAGAGCAGATTCAGGTCTTTCAAAATCACGGTCATTTCCACAGAAAGGCGGTCTATAACCTCTATGGTAAAATAGAATGTGCCCTATGATGATAAGTACAACAATAAAGATAACCGGAAACATCCACATTCCTCCCATCCAAGAATATTCTGGTCCCATTTTGCTCTCCTTGTTTGAAAATTAAACCTGCAAAAAGTACATATACAATACTACTATATTACGATAACAAGTTTTATACTTACAAAACGTTTTTTAGAGGCTATTTCTTGCCGCTCCTACCACCCTTACCCGCTTCATACTCACCAAGCTTTACAGCACAAGCCAGAAACTCTTCAGGGGTCAGTTTCTGCCCACGAATCGCTGGGTCAAACCCAAGATCATCAATAAAATCAAGCACATCTTCCTTAGGTATCAGTCCTTTTAGAGCATTACGCAGACTTTTACGCCTAGAATTAAAGATCGAAACACACACCCTTCTGAGGTTCTGCCAAGGTATAGACATCCGCTCTTCCAAAGGCTTGAACTCAATTTTAATAACTCCAGAGTCTACATTAGGTCTAGGCCAAAATACAGTTGGTGGCACTTTCCGCATAATCTTTGCCTTCTTGGCTCCTATAGCAGTCTTTATAGACAGCGAACCATACTCTTTGGAACCAGGCTTTGCTACCATTCGCTGAGTAACCTCAAGCTGCAAAAGGTATACACCACTGTGCCACGGCAGTTCTGATTCAAATATATTTGCCGAAAAAGGTGTCCCAGCAGAGTAAGGTAGATTTGAGATACACTTGAGATGTCCACCTCTTGCTTCATACATCTCTTTGAGTCTTGCAGTTACCTCTGGATTGATTTCAGATTTACTAGCAAGGATATCAGCCTCCATAAGAAAGAAATTTGGAAAATCCTTCATCTCGTCTAGAACGATACCAGCCATTCCATGATCAAGCTCACAAGCTAGAAGTGTTGCACCTGTTTTTGCAAGTTCTTTAGAGAGAAACCCTGTACCTGGTCCGACCTCAAGTATAATATCATTATTATTCGCTTCTCCGGTACGCGCTATAAAGTTTACCTGATTCTTATCTAGCAAGAAATTCTGTCCCCAGCGAATTCTCGGACTCATTCCATGGCGTGCAAAGAGTGCCATCAGCTTCTCTTTACGTCTCATATGCCTAGCATCTGCCATTATTTACTCGTTCTCCTCTATTTGATCAACAGTCAATACGTATACAACTTTTCCAGTATCATTTACAATTGGGGTAAAGAAGGTGCGTACAGGTATCATGCTACCTGATCCATCCTCTCTAATATACTTCTGACTCCAGAACTGTTCACCAATAGCGACCTTCGCTTGGAGTGATTCAAATACCCCTTTATCTACCGAACCATAGTCAAAGCCATCAATGGTTATGTAGGTTGTGCCATCTTTATATATATAGAAAAAATCCCTCACACTATTCATAGGGCCAGTAATTCCAAAACCAGTAGCATAAATATCAGGGTTTACATGCATAAACTCTTCTAGCATTGCATATATTTCACTTCTTGAATAACGTTCATAAGGATCAATTGAATTTGCAAAAAGAGAAACACTCTCTTCAATTTCCGAGTATTCAGGATCACTATTTACCGCAGGTCCTTGCACTTCGCACCCAACAAATAGCAGAGCGACCATACACATAGACCAAAGAGATATCAAGACATTTCTGCTCATAATTCTTTTCTCCATATAACCAAAGGTACAAACAAATGCTTTTCTATTTAGGTAATAAATAACAGAACCTTCGACCAACTTATGGGGTCAAAAATAACTGCGTTATAAAGACTTCACCTGTGTTCGAATCCCTATAAGCTCCTATACCTGTATATACAAATGTAGGAAGTAGGATATTCTCAAGATGCCCTGGAGATTGCTGCCACCCCCAAAGAGCAGATTGCGCTGGCTCGGCTCCTACAGTACTACTAGCAAGGTTCTCCCCTGCCTGAGACCAATCAATAATTCCAACATCTTCAAGTCTATCTTCCATGCTCTTTCCAGAAGAATCAACATGTGAGATAACACCTTCTTTTGCCATAGCTTTTGAATATTCCTGTGCTACTTTATCAAGACCAGAGTCTCTACTGAGCTTTGCTAAATGATGAGCATTTCTTATCTTGTTTATACCCGTATATATTTGACTCTCAACTTCATACATACTTTTATCACTATGGCTGGCTCTGTTTGTGCTGGTTTTCACTGAACTATTATTATACACAATATTGTCAGAACAACCCATGATAAAAACAGCATGAAGAAAAATAAAAGAGCATAAAAGTCTATTCATCGAAATGTCTCCATATATAATATTCGGTAATAATACATACTTTATTTATCATTAACCCGAGTATATCCTGCATATAATCATTAATAAGTAAAAAATCACTACCCTAGTATTATACAATTTACCTCTAATTATACATATAATTTACAAATATAAAACAGACTTCCATGAATAAATATCTTGACCTGAACAGCTAAAAACAGATCATATATTGTATGAACACCAAAGAACATAAAGAGCAATTTGCTCACCATACCGATGAATCACTAGCGGCCCTATGTAAAAATGGCATAGAGGCGGCAGAGCGTGAATTACTCGGACGCTACATGCAGGCGATATATTGGCTACCACAGAGAATATTCGGAGCTGATGAAGAAGAGCTTTCAGGTTTTCTTATTTATGCTCTTGAAAAAATACGAGAACGTGACACTCTTTCAAAGTATGACTCAAATAAAGGAGCAAGATTTTCTACTTGGATTGGTACTGTTATTAGAAATCTCTACCTCGACTACCTTAGAAGCCTACCAAACGAACCCTACAGCATAGAATTTGAAGAGAGTTCATTCCCAAGTATGGAGAATAGAAGAGAAGGAGAGCGTAAGAGCCTACTCGACCTTATGCTTATCAAGTGCAGAGTTATTTTCAAACTACTACTCTGTGATACATTCTTTTTAGAGAGCGAAGAGATAGCGTGGATTGCGCAAGAGAGCGAGCAGAGCCTAATCCAGACTACTGAAAACATTGCTAGACTGGAAGAGAACCTCCGTCAAGGCGAAGACAAGCTTCAGGCAAGGTATGACAAGCTTTCACGAGCATACTACTGGAAGAGTACCTATGAGAAGAAATTACACAGACTGGAAAAGAATCGTAGTACTGCTACAGCAGAGGATTTAGCAGAGATTGAAGCAATTGAGAGAAAGCTACTTAAAAGACGTAGAGAATACGAGAATATTCTTGAAGATCTTTCAGGAATGGGCGGAATTATTACAGCTCCTTATAGAGAGCTATCAAAATTACTTAATATTAGTGAAGGTACTCTGGCTAGTAATATCAGCAGATGCAGATCTGGTGCGGCAGATCTACTGCGCAAACTGCGAGAAAAATAATTGCAAAGAGGATCACAATGAACTCACATAAAATAAGCTTGGAAGAACTTTCCCGTTTTATCGACAATGAATTGTCTGATAGTCAGAGACTGGAGGTTACCAAGAAACTCTCCACATGTTCTACTTCAGACCAACTACTTTCTAGACTTAGAGAGCTTACCGAACAAGTCTCTACAAACATTCTCACCTCTGTACCAGCTTCAAACAATGAAGAAACCGAGGACTGCCTTACTGAGGATGATATTATTGAAATTGTCGAACACAAAGCCTCACCAGCAACTTTGTATCAAGCCGAAACTCATATAGCGAGTTGTAGACGTTGTTTAGCACTTGTTATGCAGAATATCCGCACCGCAGTGAGTATGAATGCAAATAACTGGAGTCCGCTTCCTGAGACAATTGCCGCAGACTCCCGTGTTGCTGTTATAAGTAAGATCAAGCGTCCAGATCACTGTATTGAGCGGACTGGTGAACAAATAGGTGAGATTCGCTTCAACCTAAGAGGTAATAAGCAAGAGATACGTCAAGAATTTGGAAAAGGGCGTTATGGTGTAGAACTTATTCTAAAGCGTGTAGACCCCGAAGTAGCCTCTTTAGAGATTACATTTACATACAATAAGAATCCAAAATCTCAGGTAGAAATAATACTCTCCGTGACTCCTGACTCAAAGCAGGTATTCAGAGGCCTTACCGGACTAAACGGCAAGTCCCTTATCAGAAGAATTCAACCAGAGGATTACTTACTAAGCTTTAAAGGTCTTGATGCTGTAATATCTCTTATAATAACAAGTGTCTAGTTACAAACCAATGAGAAGGTTACCTTTTTTTAGGTGGCATACCCAAACGACAAACAGCCTCAGGAGTGATAAGCGCTTCAAACTCTTCACTTGTAAGATGACCATCTTCTATAACGACCTCTCTAATACTCCGCCCAGTATCTTTAGCAACCTGAGCAAGGCTTGCACACTCTTTATAACTAAGCCTCGGTAAGAGTGCTGTAACAACCGCAGTACTTGATTCAAGGTTGGAGCTACACCTCTCTTTACATGCCTTTATACCAACCACGCACTTCACCCTTAGAGAGTAAGCAGATCGCCGGAGAATATCTATACTTTCTAGTAACTTCTCGGCAATTAATGGCAAGAATGCATTCAATTCTAACGAACCAGATGAAACAGCTTGAGCAATGACCTGATCATTACCCATTACAGCCATCGCCCCTTGAGTAACAGCCTCAGGAATTACAGGGTTAACTTTTAATGGCATTATCGATGATCCAGCTTGCAGAGCAGGAAGTGATATCTCACCAATCCCAGCCTCAGGACCAGAAGAGAGTAGCCTTAAATCCGAACCAACCTTTATAAAATTAGAGGCACAAGCCTTGAGTATACCTGATACTTCGACAAAGACATCAGTATTCTGAGTAGCTTCAACCATATTCTCAGCTCTAGCCAGTCCCAGCCCTGTCAATTCTCTAAGAGTATCACAAACCCTAAAGATATACTGCCTAGGTGCAGCAAGCCCACTTCCAATAGCAGTTCCTCCGAGGTTTACCACCCGCAACCTCTCAACACACTTGTAAACTCTCCATCTATCCCGATTAAAACACTCTGCAAACGCTGAAAACTCACGTCCAAGAGTGGTAAGAACCGCATCCTGATACTGAGTTCGACCTACCTTTACAATACCGGCGAATTCTTTCTCTTTATCTTGAAAAGCTTCCTGTAAAAGAACAAGTTCCTCCTCAAGTTCACCTATAGCTAGAGTAGCTGCGACCTTCAAAGCTGTCGGAAAGGTATCATTGGTTGACTGGTGCAAATTTATATCCGCCAGAGGAGAGAGATATTCATAATCCCCAATATTTCGACCAAGTATTTGAAGAGATCGGTTTGCAATTACTTCGTTAACATTCATATTGAGACTGGTACCTGCCCCACCCTGCAAAGCATCAACAATGATATCTTCAGAAAGAAGCCCCTCAGAAAGTTCACGCGCAGCCCTCTCCATAGCATCAACTTTATCACTATCATCCCACATGTGTAGTGCACGATTTGTGATAATACACGCAAGTTTTACAGTACCAAATGCTTTTATAAGTCTATGATCAACCTTACGCCCAGCGAGGATAAAGTTCTCACTTGCACGTAGAGAGTGTATACCGTATAGGGATGACGACGGTATATTCTTCTCACCAAGCTGATCTACTTCAATTCTATATTTATTATGCATAATTATTCCTCAGTAAATAACTACTTTATACAGACCCTATTATTACTATAATAGCATTACTGTCAAACAAGAAAAGAGTTCACAAAGGATAAAGATGCTTCCATACGATAACTATTATTACAACAGATTCGGTAGTCACCTAAAAAACCGCTACGGAGAGAAGGTTCATAAAATTTCTGTCGATGGAGGGTTTGATTGCCCAAATAGAGTAGCAGGTGCAACAGAAACAGGTTGCGCATGGTGTGAGAACTCATCATTCAACCCAAATCCCCGCTCAAAAGAGCGCACAGTGCATGAACAGACAGAACTAGGCGTAAAGATACTCAGAAAACGCCTCGGAGTCCGCCTATATATTGCCTACTTCCAAGCATACAGTAATACCAATGCCAGCTGTGATGAGCTCTACAAATTGTATAAAGAGGCCCTTAGTGTAGAAGGAATTATCGGTATAGCGATCGGTACACGCCCAGACTGTATTGATGAAGAGAAGCTCTCAATGATTGAAGAGCTAGCAAAGGACAAACTAATTCAGATTGAATATGGTTTACAAACATCAAATGATGGCACGCTGCAAAGTATGAATAGAGGACACACTACAGGGCAATATATTGAGGCAATGAATATGAGTAAAGGCAGAGGCATAGAACTCTGCACCCATATGATTACAGGTCTACCAGGTGAGACGGCAGAAGACTCACGCAATACGTTACAAACAGCTATTAAAGCAGGAACAGACGGAATAAAGATTCATAACTTACACATAGTAAAAGGAAGCAGGCTAGGTAGAGAATATCTAAAGAACCCCTTCAAAATTCCAACTGAAAAAGAGCATGTAAATCTAGTATGCGATCTCCTAGAAGAGACACCACCTGAAATAATCATCCACCGCCTCTGGGGGGCATCTGCCAGTAAAGAGAAGCACGTTGCACCAGATTGGTGCCTAGATCACAATAGAGTCCGTTACGCAATAGAACAAGAGTTCGAACGTAGAAAAACTTACCAAGGCTACCGTGGATAAGCTCAAAGAGAAAAGCGTCCCCTAGACAGAGTATAAAATTATGGTTCATAACAAGACCTCTTAGTGAAGTCTCACGATACCGATTAGACATATCAAGCCCTGTCTTCTTCATAGCAACAACAACATCATCATAGATCACTCCGTGAATACCGCCTGAGAGCAAAGCATACTCTGCACACGAGATGGCTCTGACAGCAGCAAAAGTATTTCTCTCAATACAAGGTATCTGCACAAGCCTATATATTGGATCACATTTAAGTCCAAGGTTTGGCTCTAGTCCCATACGGCTTGATCACTTAGGACAAGAGTAGTTTAATACACCATATCTCATCCCACAAGCAGAACTATAAATAATGTAATCAACCCTGCAAACCCAGTATTAATTGATAATCCCAAGATTACTGTCACTACAACGCTCAAACTAAAAAATATTGTTAAACATTAAAACTAACTATATATTTTAGAAATCATATCTGACTACCATTAATAAAGTATCGTTTCATTATAATATAGTGTTTAACAATTATTTGACTTGTAGTACACTATTAGTATAATAGTAAAAATATCGCTATGATCACCTCAAAGCATAGCGAATAAAACAAACTTATCATTGCTGAAATTGGCTAATATACTAGCACTATACAAATCGCTATGAAACCTCAGCATTCTTTGAACAAGACTACAGTTAGGAACAAATTAATCATGAGAATCGTAATCGCACCAAACGCACTCAAATCTAGCCTTACAGCTAGCGAAGCAGCAAAAATAATCGATGAAAGTATCAATGAATACGATGAAAATATTGAGACCACAATAGTCCCTGTTGCTGACGGAGGTGACGGGCTGGTTGATGTACTACAAGGAGCTCTTGGTGGTGAACTCATCACCTGTGAGGTTAATGATCCACTATTCAGACCTATCAAAGCTAGCTACACCTTTGTAGAGTCCAGTAAAACCGCAGCCATAGAAATGGCACTTACCAGTGGTATTGCTCTACTAAAGGACGATGAAAAAAATGCTCTCCTTACGACAACATTCGGCACAGGTGAATTGATTAAGGACGCTATCGAAAAAGGCGCAAAAAAGATCATCCTTGGAATTGGTGGCAGTGCGACAAACGATGCTGGTATCGGTATGGCTGCTGCACTAGGAGCCAAGTTTTACAACAAAACTGGTGAAGAACTTACCCCTATAGGTCAAGAACTTATCAATATAGCGACTATCGATATGAGAGGTTTACTTACAGAAATAAAGGATGTGGAATTTGAAGTTGCCTGTGATGTAGAGAACCCTCTTTCAGGTATAAATGGAGCAGCATATGTATATGGCAAACAGAAGGGGGCAAGCCAAGGAGACATTGAATTTTTAGACAAAGGTCTGAAGAATTTTGCCGAGGTTGTTAAAAAACAATTAGATCTAAATATTGATAGAATGAAGGGCGCAGGAGCAGCTGGCGGTCTTGGCGCAGGGTTGGTGGTATTTACAAATGCACTTCTAGCAAAAGGCATTGATTTAGTATTTGCAGCAGTAGGACTTGAAGAGAAGATCAAAGGAGCTGATCTTGTGATAACGGCTGAGGGACAAATAGACTTTCAAACAAAGTTTGGTAAAGCTCCTGCTGGGGTTGCAAATATTGCTAAGAAGTACAACATCCCATGTATTGCACTAGCTGGCTGTATTGGTGATAAAATTGAAGAGCTTCGAGACTGTGGAATTACTGCGACCTTCTCAATCTGTCCAGGCCCAGTAACACTTGAAACTGCGATCGAAAACGCTGAAGAGTATATGAAAAATACCACCAGAGAGATCCTCTATACCTTCACAGCCTTGACCAAGAACAAATAATGTCAACATAGATATACTCTTAGGAATTTCAATATTATCAATAAATCATGGCGTAGTAATGATATTCCAATTTTACAAATCGGGCTCCTTTATCCAGCCAGATTTACCGATCTTTCCAATGCTACACCCAACGCTCTTGCTGCCACGCCAGAGCTTCCGCCCCTTCTTGGTCTTAGTCTTCATAAGCCCGTACCTATTCCCCCTGATCTTTCTTCCACAACATCCACCCATAATATATCCTCCATTTTATAATGATAAATTTTCTCGCAGAATTATTGAAATTAATAAGTATTATCAGATACTGAGCGTATTTAAAATTATATACAAGTATAGTAGTAAATACTCCTGTATTCTATCTCTTCTTTCTTTCAATATACTCTTGTAACTCTTGGAGTTTACTGGCATCTTCAGAATCAAAGAAGAAGCCTTTATCAACGATCAATACTTCTAGCCAGTCTTTAGCAATCTGTGCATGCTCTAATGCTTTTTTCTTATTTGAAGAACTATTTATAGTATATAGGTTGTAGTTGAGCATTACTATTTCATGCTGATCATCTAGGTCGATAAGCCCCTTTGATATCAACTTATCAAAAGTTGCAAGTGCTGCTTCATAGAGAGTAGTTGCATTTTCTATATCCCCCTCAACCCTTTTCAGTTCTCCTGCTACATTATAGCAAAAAGCAATTATACGTAGCCTTGAGATGCTGTTAGGAGCCTTAGATAATAAGAGTTTTGCACCTGCGAGCGCTTTTTCAATACACATACCACCACTAGTATAGTCACCATTTCTAAGAAATGCATCAGCCAAATTTTTATAACATACAACATTATGCTTCTGCCATTTTATATCGAAAGGATCGATTTTTGCAAGCTTATCAAATATTTCAGATGCTCTAGTCAGGTATTCTTTACCAGACTCAACGCTTCCTCTAATTATTTCAAAATTCCCGTATTTATTGCAGTACACCCCAAGGTAGAACATCCATGAATTATCCATGCTATTTTTCTCTGTCAGTTCTTGCATGATTTGTATACTCATTTTATGATATTTTTTTGCACCATCGAGATTATTTACAACCTTACCAATACCAGCAAGAACACTATATATCTGAGCCAACTCAGACTGTAGCTCTGCATTCGATGGATCCTCCTTGACAAGCTTTTGACGAATTTGCAAACAACTATTGTAGCAAGATTCTGCTTCGAATGGATTTCCGCGTGACATCTTTAGATCGCCTAACTTTAAATAGCAATCAGCCAAACTTCCCTGCCATTTCACATCATCAGGGTTATCTTCTACAAACTTTACAAGCGATTTGAGACTCTCAGTACTTTCTTCAAGCTGTTTCTTCTCTATAGCATTATTAAAATCAAAGTATGCGTTATTGAATTCCCGCTCATCATCAGCTGTAGATTTGATATTACCTACAGCTTCCCGTGCTTCCTTACTCGCTAAGTCTAGTCCAACTTTTGCTTCAGATATTGTCTGAAGTATCTTATTTACATCTGTAAGTACTAAATGAGCTTCTGTTTTTGCATCCTGTATTTCTAGCTTGAGTTTCTCTGCTTCGGCAAGGTGCTTTACAGCTGTTTTAAGTTTTGTCTCAGTAAGTTTTAGATTTGCTTCCACCTCTCTTAGCTTTGAAAGCCCACTCCAATTTATAATGGCATTACTCATACCAAATAGTATAAATACACTTATTATTGTATACATCACCCCTTTATAGTTATCTAGCAAACGAGCCAACTCAACAGCATCGTTGGATATATTCTGTTGTTGGGTTCCGTTTGCCATATTTATTATAGAGCCAACTCCATCAATAATAATTGGTGAGAATGCAATAAAAAGAAATATTACCAGCCAGAAGTATGCTCCTTTGGACATGACCCGTAGTTCACCATCTTGAACAAGACTCTGACTCTGTATTTTTCTATTAAGATATACAAACTGCCCTACTAAGAGAGCAAGAAAGCCCAAATATATCAATAATTCATAATTCCAACTCATGATCACACCTTTATATAGCAATGTTAAGTTATATTTTACATTATATTTTACAACATACAATTGTAAGCTATTTTCCAAATAAATCAACATTAACATAGTTTGTGATTCACATTGAGTTTTTAAAAAATATTGCCCCACTCGCATAACGAGCAGGGCAATATCACCTTATACTTGGTATTTGCTGTTAACTCAGTGATCACACATATTCACACCAGATACAAGTGACCCATCTGACCAAGATGCTACAAGCTCCTCAGGGGTATTAGCAGGTGCTCCGATAATCACCTTTATACCCTGCTGAGAGAATAGACCTTGCGCTCTCTGTCCCATACCACCAGCAATAACCAAACTAACGTCACGTTCAGCTAGCCACTTAGGTAGCAGACCAGGTTCATGAGGAGGAGCTTCGATATCGTTCCTGCCTGTAATACTCTTGCTTGCTTCGTCAAAGTCAACAACCGCAAAATTTGCACAATGTCCAAAGTGCATTGACAACTTACCTTCAGCTACTGGAATAGCAATCTTCATAATTTTTCCTTTTTTTTATATTTGTTTTTTATTAGTCGGTATAACTTTCCAACTCTTTCCATATTTCTTTTATATCACTTCCAGACTTAGCGGAAGTCTCTACAACTGTCTTACCTATAATCTGAGCTTTACTTACCTCACTATCATACCGAATTCTACCTACAACCTTTGCACCAAGAGATTGAGCCAGAGCCTCTATTGAGTCTGTCATCTCTGAATTGATATCCCACTTATTGACGCATACAAAAGACGGTATAGAAAAATGCTTGGTCAACTTTAACACCCTATCAAGATCATGTGCACCCGATACAGTTGGTTCTGTTACAATCAGTGCTCTACTTGCTCCAGTTACTGAGGCAATCACCGGACAACCTATCCCCGGAGGGCCGTCAATTATCACACTTTTCACACCAGTCGTCATAGCGATTTCCTGCGCCTTTTTCCTCACAGTAGACACTAATCTTCCGGAATTTTCTGCCGCGACATTTAGTTTTGCATGTACCATACTTCCCGCTCTAGTATTAGAAACCATCCACTCTCCACAATGTCTTTCATCAAAGACAATTGCATTACTTGGGCAGAACTTCACACACACTCCGCAACCTTCACATCTTGTATGATCAACAAAAGGCACTCCATTACTATCAGTTTGAAAAGCCCCAAACCTACAATACTCCTCACACTTACCACACTGAATACACGAGGAAGAATTTACTTTAGCAATATTTCCACTATAGAACTGTTGCTTTTCAATATTTGTTGGTTCAAGTAGAAGGTGTAAGTCTGCTGCATCTACATCACAGTCAGCTATAATTGTTTTGCCTGCTAGCACAGCCAACGAAGCAGTTATGCTCGTCTTCCCAGTACCACCTTTACCGCTAATCACGACTAACTCATTCACTGTGCACCCCTCCTGCTGCTTCTTTTATAATACATGCCAGACTAGTAAATAGCTCGTTGTACTTTTCAAGAGAACCAACGATAGATCCTCCTCTAGAATATACCTCTGCAACAGCTCTGTCGTTAGGTATCTCCATAAGAATCTCAATCCCTTCAGCCACACAGTATTCATGTACCCTGCTATCCCCCATACCAACGCGGTTTATAACCACACCAAAAGGGATACCAATCTCTCGCACCATATCAACAGCAAGGACAAGATCATTAAGTCCAAATGGTGTTGGCTCAGTAACGAGTACAACATAGTCTACGTCTGAAAGAGTTGCTACAACCGGACAAGTAGTCCCAGGAGGAGCATCAAAAATGACCAGCTTATCAGTATTTATCTTCTTTTTTAGTTCTCTAATAACCGGTGGAGCCATAGCCACACCAACATCTATACACCCTTCCAGTAGTGTGACATTACCAGCAGAGTACTCTTTAATTACACCGATGCGCCTAGGTGTTTCAGTAATAGCCCCTTGAGCACAAACGAGAGCGCAACCACCGCAACCATGACACATCTCTGGAAAGACCATAGGCTTCATGCCAAACATAGCAATTGCTCCAAACTGACACATCTTCCTACACTCACCACAACCTACACACTTACCTTCATCTATACTAGGTACAAGCGTAGATACAACCTCTTCATCATTCATTACAGTGTCTAGGAAAAGTTTACAGTTCGGCTCTTCCACATCACAATCTACCAGTAAAACAGGTTCACCAGCAGACTGCGCAATATTCACAGACAACGTAGTCTTACCTGTTCCACCCTTACCTGAAGCAATAGCAATCTTCATAACTTACTCTCCAAAAGTTCTACCAATGCCCTTCAACGTCAGCACTCTCACTTACGACAAGGTTGCCAGACCTAAAGTCTTCGATCACAGAAGATATACTACCTTCAGCTCCACAGTAAACCTTTATACCTGCAGCACTCAAAGCCCTGAAAGCCTTTGGACCACAGTGCCCTGTTATAACTGCCTCAGCACCAATACTACATACTTTCTCTGCAGCCTGAATCCCTGCTCCTTGAGCCGCATTCAAATTTTGCTTATTATCATGCACTGTATATTCACCACTCTCAAGATCATAACTTATAAACAGTGCTGCCCGACCAAACCTTTTATCAATCATAGAGTCGAGAGAATCTCCCGAGCCTGTCAATACAATCTTCATTTTATATCCTTTATACTTTCTCAACTTACTCAGAAGTACCACGCCCATTGCCATTACCAAGTCCACGCCCCAGCCCATTACCGAAGCCATTGCCCAAGCCATTACGCTGACCACGCTCTTGATTAATACAAGTGCCATAACCTAAGCCGCGACCTAAACCATTACCTTGCCCACGGCCAAGTCCATTACCAGAGCCGTTGCCCTGAGAACCTCCTGCAAGCTTTCTACCAAAACCTCTACCATTTACTTGGCGTTCTGTAATACAAGCACGCCCTCTACCTTTTCTACGTCCACAACATCCTGGCATAATATATACCTCCTTTGATAATTCATCACAAAGCCATCCATCTCTTACCTTAGGAAATTCACCAGAAATGAATGGAGTAACTATAATTTTATTAAGTTCAATCTGTTCCTGTACAGCCCTCGATATTGCCCCACAGACAATTTCAGACACACCGAGTTTTTTTAGACACTCTATTCTTTCATACGTTGCCTCAGTATTGAAAGAATTCGTTTCTTCATTATTAATTTTACTATCTTCCACCTCGACAATGACGATATTACTTGCTGTATCAAATACAGGAGCAATACGCCCATTCAGGACAGAGAAAGCAATCTTTGCACTCTTCACTACGTCCTCCTTTTTCTTTGTGTACTATTTACACTAATAGACTAACAACAAGCGTGCCAAGAAATCATATATATAACATATTATTCATATCTGCCTTTAATATAATAAGTTACAGCAAGCACCCATAATAAAGACAATAGTATAGAGTAGCATACATGCAACTATACACAACGAGAGAGAGTAGCAAACGCTACTCTCTCTCGTAAAAATGCTACTGTATAAGATATACTCCCCCAAAAAAAACTACCTAGATGTACGTCCATCAATTTCAGGCAAATCTATCCCATACTTTTTAATCTTCCTAAATAATGTTGTCTTATGTATTCCAAGATCTTTAGCCGCAGCCAATCGATTAAACCCATTTTTCTCAAGCGCATCCATTATTCTCGTCTCCTCAAGTATATGGTGAGGCGGAGTTTCTATATCACTTTGAATGCTTAAACCACTCCTTACCCGCAATTCTTCTGGGAGGTGCTCAAGCCCTATCATTTCCGAGTCACACACTATAAACGCTCGTTCAATAGCATTTTCAAGTTCTCGAATATTACCTGGCCATTCATGAGCTACGAGTAGAGATAATGCCTCAACCTTGATACCCACAATAGATTTTCGCATTAGTAGGTTAAATTTGTCTATAAACTTCTCAATAAGCAGTGGAATATCCTCTTTGCGCTCAGATAGTCTAGGAAGCTCTAAACACGCTACATTTATACGGTAGTATAAATCTTCACGAAACTCTCCTGACTGCACCATCTCCTTTAAGTTCCTATGAGTAGCAACAATTACCCGTACATTAGTAACCTCAGACTCTACCGCTCCAAGTGGCTCATAGACCCTTTCTTGTAATACGCGAAGTAATCTCACCTGCATTGCCTTGCTAATCTCACCAATCTCATCTAGAAACAAAGTACCACCTTCTGCAAGAGCAAACCTACCAAGTTTATCCTTTACTGCCCCAGTAAATGCTCCCTCTTTATATCCAAAGAGTTCAGACTCGAGCAAGCTGTCTGGTAGCGCACCACAATTGATAGCAACAAATGGAGCTTCTGAGTATGGACTCTGCTCATGAATTGTCCTAGCAAGTACCTCTTTACCTGTACCAGTATCACCCTGGATAAGTACAGTACTCCTAGTAGCCGCAACAGCCGGTATTATATCAAATAGTTTCTTCATCTTTGCACTATGACTTACAAAGTCGCCGATTGAGCGTTTTCCTGACAGTTCCTGATAAAGCGCTTCAACCTCAGATAGATCCCTAAAGGTCTCTGCTCCACCTATTATATTACCTTCTTCATCACGGAGTACCGCAGTCGATATACTTATAGGGATTCTCTCACCATCAGCGCTTACAAAGTAAGCCGAAGCACCAATAATAGGTTTTCCAGTACGGAGGGTCTCCTTTAACGGACATCCTTCACCGCATAGACTCGACCTAAAGACTTCAGAACACAGCCTTCCGACTGCTTCTTCAGATGAGACACCAGTTATTTGCTGCGCCGAACGATTTATTGATGATATCTTCCACTCAGAGTCAACCGTAAAGACTCCATCCGAAATACTATCAAGTATCGCCTCAGTCGTAATATTCATTCCATACCTCCAATGTAAAACTCATGTGCAAACAACAATATATTCTGTCATTTACTCATATTATTATACTCTTTTTAGTATAAATATCAATCCTAGGGTAATTCTTTAAAATAAATCAACCCAACACCGCATTTGCAGTATTGGGTTGATTTATTTAGATCTACGAATTTGCTGTTATTGTAATTACAACCAAATGCTCCACAAATAATTGAAGATAACGTTCCACTATAACAATCACTCAAAATCAACACTTTTGACGTAGAAACAACTCCCGCACCAACATTAATTCTGTTTGTGATCTTTCTTTCTAATAACAGTAATTATGAATTTAAGTAGTGGCACCAGCCAAAGAATAATTGCAACAATACCTAACACAGCAGCAATAGGCCTAGAGAAAAATATCATTGGATCGCCGTCTGACTTTATCATAGATTGCATAAAGTTATCTTCAAGCATTCTACCAAGAACGATACCCAATATAGCCGGAGCAACCGGGATGTCATTGTCCTCCATAAAGTATGCAAGTATGCCGCATACCATCATTATTATAATATCATAAATTGCATTATTTATTGCAAAAGCTCCAACAAGGCAGAACATCAGAATAATAGGCATTAAAGCGTTCTTAGGAATACGCAAGATCTGCGAACACGTCTTTATCGCAATCAAACCGAGTGGAATAAGCAAAATGTTCGACAGGATAAATGCTATATAGATTGTATACAGTATTTCTGGGGTCTGTTCAAAAATCTGTGGTCCAGGTCTTATCCCTTTCATCATGAGTACTCCAATAACAACAGCAGTAATAGAGTCACCGGGAATACCAAATATCAACGCAGGAATCCAAGTACCACCTAGAGCGGCATTGTTTGCAGTGCCAGCATCTACAATACCTTCTATATGCCCAGTACCATATTTTTCCGGTTCTTTTGAACACTTCTTACTTACTGCATACGCAATCCATGCGGCAATATCACCACCCGCTCCAGGAAGAATACCTATAGCAGTACCAAGTAACCCAGACCTAGCAATATTAAGTTTATACTTATAGAGTGTAGCAAGCACTTGTTTGTGTATGCCTCTGAGTTTTACACCCTTGATATCATGAATCTGGATTTGATTTCTAGCAGTAGCATTACGAATAATTTCAGCAATACCGAACATACCTATCATTACTGGTATGAATGAAATACCGCCATACATATCAACAATATCAAACGTATACCTTGGATAACCAAATGTTTCCCCCAAACCTACTTGTGTAATAAGTAGGCCTATAAGTAGAGAGATTAGTCCTTTAATCATCGAACTTTTAGAAACAATAACTGCACAACTCAGACCAATACAAGCCAGCCAAAAGTATTCATAGGTTGAAAAAAGAAGAGCATATTCCGCAAGTTGAGGAGCAAGTAGAATAAGAATTGCAGCTCCAATCAGACCTCCAATACTTGCAACAATAACATCTACAATTAAAACATATCCCGCTCTTCCTTTTTTAGTAAATTCGAACGAATCATTTACATACGCTGCAGATGCAGGAGTCCCCGGTATTCGAACTAATGCTCCCGGAATATCTCCAGCAAAGATAGCCATTGCTTCCATAGCAACAATTGCAGCAATAGCCGGTCCTGGCTCCATAAAAAAGGTTATCGGTATCAGCAAGGCTACTGCCATTGTTGCTGTTAGACCAGGAATAGAGCCTATAAAAAGCCCAAAAAAAGCAGCAAGAATAATAATCGTTATTGACTGAAAATTAAATATCAAGCCACAAGATATCGATAATGTATCAAACATATTATTCTTTCTAATTATATATTAATTATTCCCATAGGAAGCGGAACCAATAGAATCTTCACAAAGACAAGATAAATCACAGCTGTCGTAATCACTGCACTTATTAAACAGACCTTCCAGTTTACCTTCAACCAGAGCGAGAGAAAGAATACAATACACAGCGATAAAGGTATAAAACCAATCTCCTCCGAGTAAAAGATATATGACAAAATAAATAGTAACAATACAATAATGCTTACAGCTCCCATCAAGTCTAGATTTGGAAAAGCTATAGCAGGCACCTTCTTTCTGCTTAGTAGACACCTTACAATCAGAATTAACGAGCACAAAGTCAGCAACGAAAAGATGACATTTGGAAATGAGGCAGGACCAGGCATACCATCATCCTGCATAGGAAATGTCAAGTTAGTATACAGCAGTCCTATAGTACAAAACAGCAATAGTAAAATTCCCAGCATAAGATCATTAATTTTCATTCAACTTACTTTCTATAAAAATTATTTTATACTACATAAATATCGGTAGTGAGACACGGCAGCCTCACCACCGACTATTATTGCTATATCACATTAGAAACCATAAAACATGAACAAGTAACTAACAAGCTTTAGCCTACTTTACAAGATTAGCAGACTTCATAACTTTACCAAGCTCTGCGTCATTAGTTTTAAGGAATGCTTCAAATCCAGCTCCATCTTTCCATTCAATTCCAAAGCCTCTATTATTCATAAAGTCGATAAATTGCTTACTCTTTACGACTTTTGCTAGTGCTAATTGGAGCTTATCTACAGCTTCTTTTGGCATACCCTTTGGTCCACCAATACCACGCCATGTACCTACGATCCAGTCATTACCGAACTCTTTAGCTGTTGGGATATTACTGAATTTAGGGTCTTTATATCTTTCTTCACGCATTACAGCAACGCACTCTACCTTGCCAGCTTCGATAAGTGTTGACGCTTCAGCTAGTGAGCAACATACAAAGTCGATACCACCTGCAAGCATATCTTGCAGTGCAGGAGCAGAACCCTTTGATGGAATCCATTTAGCACTATCAGCTTCTAGTCCCAAATTTAGCAACCAACCAGCCATTGCAAGATGCCAGATACCACCTAGGCTAGTACCAGAAGCGTTGAGCTTTTTACCACCTTCTTTTAAACGCTTAACAAGTGCTTGATAGTCAGCAAACTCTCCTCCCTTCTTCACATGTAGAGCAGCAGTATCCACGTTCACAAGACCTATAGGGGTAAAGTCAGCATATGTAAGCTTTGTTAGTCCCATCCAGTGCATCATATTTAGTTCACATGTAGGCATACCGATTGTATACCCATCAGGCTTCGCTCTAGCGATAGCAGAGTGTCCGACAACACCACTACCACCTGTACGGTTTACAACATTTACTGGTTGACCCAGTTCTTCTTGTAACAATGTTGCAATCATACGAGAAACAGCATCAGTACCACCACCTGCACCCCATGGACAGATAAGAGTAATCGGTCTTTCAGGGTATTCAGCCAAGGCATTACCCATTGTTGAAAAAACGGTAAGAACTACTACAGCAAGCATCAAAACAACCTTTTTCATCGCTATCTCCTAACACAATTTTTAATGGACATACCCAAATGAATATGCCTACCCACAACAAAAGATTCGTTACAATAAATCATTAACAATCTGCTTCTTTACTTTTATCAGAGACCTTCCCATCTTACTCAAGGTCTCTGGAGACTCCATAATTGTCGATACGATACTGATTGCCAATACTAGATCTCCATATTTAAATGAGATGCCCACACACTGTACACCTTCTTCATTCTGCTCAATCTCAGTAGAAAATCCTTCTACTCTATTGCTTTGTATTAGCCTTACCAACTCTTCTCTATCGGTTATCGTATTTACAGTTATTTTCTCTAACTCACCAACAGAGTCGAAATACTCATTAATCTCTTCATCGGTATGCTCAGCAAGTATTGCCCTACCAGCACTAGTTGAATACAGAGGTAATTCATCACCTAAAGAGGACTTAATATGTAGCACCCCATCATGTTGAAGCTTCTGAATATATACTGCTTTATAGTTATCTTGAAGTTGAACAAGGTGAACTGTATGGTTGAACTCTTCCAATAAATCTTTTAGATATGGATCAAATATTTTTGTAATACACTGCTTGCTTCTCTTACTATTCATCCACCGTATCATGACGGCTCCAGGGTAATACCTACCACCTGCTTTGAATAAGAGTGCCATCTTTGTCAAGTTTTCTAAGTTACGATACACAGTAGTTTTAGAGAGCCCACTCTCGATTATAGCTTGCGATAGAGCTACCCCATTTCCTTCTTTTATTACTAAATCTATTAATACGATCTCTTTATCAGTCATTATCAACCCTTAACCATTCATTTAACAGAGCCAACACGTGTTCCATCATACGAAACACTGGTTCCATTCTATAATTTTACCCTATGTACCTCCTTAGTCAATTTATAAATTGATATTTTAAGGTATGTTTAACATAATGACCGACTGCTATATATTGAGTATAAATGTTAACAAATATCATTTAAATAAAAAGCTACTAGGTAAATACCTACTCAACCTTTATAATTAGTATTGCTAATATCAGCAAAACAGTATCAAGAGATACTAACTAAACAAAGAAAGTATATTTATATGAACGCACCATCCCCAACAATTGAAACAGTTCAGTACTACATCAAAAAATGGACGAACGACACACTGACTCAGCATGGCGAAAAATCCCTTGTCAAACTATTTACTGAGACCTACCCTAAAAATACTAATTTTGACGAAATCCTTATAAAGGTGTGCACATTAAACTGCATATACAGTACAAACATACAACAAGACCATATTGTACTTGTGGCAAAGCACATTATAAGACAGAAGGATATAGACGCTAGAATAGCGTCAAGAGATCTTACACTCATAGAAGATCTTTCTATGATAAGTTTACCTGATGAAAAGAAGCAGAGCTTCTATTCGTTTATGACAAAGTACTGTGGTCATCATGTAAAACCACTCAAAATTGATGATGCAGACTATGATATAACTAAAGAATTCCCAGCTTTTGACAGCATTGCTGAAGAGATGCTCAAGGATTTCAATTATAAAGATCACTTCACAGAAGAATTTGAGAAGGCAGATCTGAAAAACTATTCCCGGTTTGTTGAAATTATGAGCCTTATGCGCAAACATTACAAGCTTGAAGATTTCACATTGAAAGAGATCGATATCTATCTCAATCTCTGCGGCAGAAACGAGATCAAACGCCAGAAAAACAACAAGAAATTACCTCGCCAGACCCATCCCCGTAAGTTTGGGCAGGATAGCACTGTATCTACAAAAGAGAGAACCGATAAAAAGCCTCGGTGGAAAGCCTCTGGAAAAACGTCTAACTCAAAGACTACAGCTTCTCCTAGTTCAAAGATAAAGACAGAAGATCGACCATCAAGTGGAAGGCCCGCTGGTGGCAAATCATATGGAAACAAATCGTCAGGTGGAAGACCATCAAACAGTAAACAATATAAAAACAAGCAATCAGGCGGAAGACCATCAGGTAGCGGCAGACCAACTTCAGGTAGACCTTCAAACAATAGGCCGCAAGGCAGATAAACTCTCACAAGATTTATTAGTATATGCATTGAGTATCTAACACATACTCAATGTTTTTTTATAATCAAATTTCCGACACTACAGTAGTTCATAAATCTATATTTTTTCCGTCTTCACGTCACCAAATTTCATTATTTTATATTATTCATATTCAAACCAAGCATCTCTTTATTTCTTCATGCCATACTAAATTAAAGTATACTTTTGATCTTCATACAAGAAACATTTAAATGACTATATAAATATAGTAAAGAATAAGTTGAATCAAACAATAATATTCTTGAAATAGCAGAAAGAATCCGTACTCTCAAGTATATAGCTATTCTTCTGTGTAGGTGGAATAAACATATAATTAAAACATAGAGTACCATAAGTATTCAAAGACAATTAGTAAAACAAAAAAATCTTACAAGACTACTCAGCAAACAGATAGTTTTAGCAATAGTAACTAGTCATATTGTAGTATTTAATCGTTTTTATTTTTTTGGTTTGGAGAAGAATTATGGAAAAGAACTTTTCATGGCGCCCATACCTAATGGGTGCACTTGTAGGTATACTGGCGATTATTTCAGTATATGCTACAACAAATCAACTTGGCAAGCCCAAGTACCTCGGAGCCTCTACCACATTTGTAAGAGCTGCTGGACTTATTGAGAAATCAGTCGCTCCAGAACACGTCAAAGAGAACAAATACTACCAGAGCAAGAAGGTAAAGGTCGACTGGCAGTTCATGCTTGTAATAGGTGTGCTAATTGGATCCTTCATCTCTTCCATTGCTACTAAAGCTTTCAAATTCGAAAATGTACCGCCAATTTGGAGAGAGAACTTCGGAAGCAGTGCTGTAAAACGAGGCATATTCGCTTTTATTGGAGGAATAATTGCGATGTTTGGTGCACGTATGGCTGGAGGATGTCCTAGTGGCCACGGGATGAGCGGATTGATGCAATTATCAATCAGCGGTTATATTGCAATGGCAGGTTTCTTTGGAGCTGGTGTTATTACGGCTGCACTAATATACAAGAATAAGGGGGAATAGATATGTCTATAGAACTCTGGTTTGGACTAATAACAGGTATAATCTTTGGTGCCCTACTACAACTAGGTGGCGTCTCAAGGTTTGAAAAGCAACTAGGAGCGATGCTTCTCAAGGACATGACTATTCTCAAGTTTATGCTTTCAGCAATTATTGTAGGTATGATCGGTATCAACCTCCTAGCAGGTCTTGAGGTAGTTCCACTAAGTGTAAAAGGGACTGCTATTGGAGCAAATCTTATTGGCGGTATAATCTTTGGTATCGGCTGGGCAATTGTAGGTTACTGCCCAGGAACATCACTAGCAGCACTTGGTGAAGGAAGAACAGGAGCAATCTGGGCAATTGCTGGCATGCTCACAGGGGCGGCGATTTACGCAGAGAGTGAACCATACTTTGCTAATAACATACTGAGTTGGGGAAAATATGGTAAGCTCACTCTAGCCAGCTTACTCGGTGTATCTCCATGGATAATAGTTTTAGTACTAACAATTTGCTTTATAGCACTGTTTGCTTTCTTTGAAAAGAAAAAGATTTAAATTTCTATAAAATTAAGCAGTTTACTGTAGGTCTACAAAACTTGATGCCAGCAGGATTTTCAAACCCTGCTGGCATCACTAATTAAATCTTAAAAAATATTGAATGTGCTTAAACTAGCAAAGACTTTCTGTATTCACTAATTGTCTTATGAAGTACCTCAGCAGCAAAGACAGAGCAATGAAGCTTTTCTTCAGGCATTCCCCCAAGAGCAACGACAACCTGTTCATCAGTCAGTTCACACGCCTCTTCAAGGGTCATACCCTGAGCCAACTCTGTCATCATACTACAACAAGAAATAACCGCAGGACAACCAAAAGCTTTGAATGTCACCTCCTCCAGTATATTTTCTCGTACTTGTATCCAGACTCTCACCGAATCACCACACTCAGGCTCACCCATCTGAGAGCTTGCATCTGCATTTTCAAGCTCACCAACATTTCTAGGATTATAAAAATAATCCAATGCTTTCTCTGTGTACAACATACCTACTCCCTAGTTACAATTTACCAGATTTTCTCTTTACAAAACGAGCAGTACTTGTTGCACAGGTCACACCATCTGCCTCAATCCAAGCCTTTGTCTTATATAGCGGACCTCTATCATTTATCACCTGCCCTTTCAAAATCAGTTTAGAGTTACAAGCTATCTCTTTATGAAATGAAATCTTCATATCTCCAGTTACAGCTTCTATACCTATCTGGAATAAAGCATGGCACATAGCACTATCTAGAAGTGAAGTAATAAAACCTCCATGAAGAATTCCAGAGTAGCCTTGATGTTTGCTAGAAGTATCGACTTCGGCCATCACAGTATCACTTGAGAGCGAAATAAACCTCAGGTTGAGTCCAAGGTTATCTTCACAACCACAAAGCAGGCACTTATTATGACTCTTTGGTGACTTCACAACCATTGGTATCTCCAGTTTATTAATTTAGATCTAATTTCTGAATTATTTGTTTAAAGGCATCATTTGCTGGACTATCTTGATTCTGTTCAACAAATACGTTTCCATCATCACCAGCATTTACAACGCTTGGGTCTAGAGGAATCTTACCAAGATATTTTACTTCCATCTCTTGACACATCTTCTCACCACCGCCACTCTTAAAGATATCAATAACTTCACCACATTCCGGGCAGACAAATCCACTCATATTCTCAATAACACCTAGCACTGGTAATTTTAGTTGTTCGCAGAAATTTACCGAACGCCTTACATCTGAGATAGCTACTTCTTGCGGGGTAGTTACAATTATTGCACCATCTGCATCTTCAATAGTCTGGCAAACTGATAAAGGTTCATCACCTGTTCCTGGAGGGGAGTCAATTATTAGATAGTCAAGCTCACCCCATTCGACCATACCAAGTAGCTGTTGAATTGTATGCATCTTCATCGGGCCGCGCCAGATCACCGCAGCACCATCCTTACCATTAAGCAGAAAAGGTATAGACATCACCTTTAAATTTCCCTGCTCGTATGGTAGTACTCCATCACGCCCATGAACGGCTTTATACCCTTGTAAACCTAGTAGTACCGGAACACTTGGTCCATGGAAATCAATATCAAGCAGACCTACCTTTGCCCCAGAATTTGCAAGCTTAGACGCAAGGTTTACCGATACAGTACTCTTCCCTACCCCGCCCTTTCCTGAAAACACAAGAATTTTGTGCTTAATCTTCTCAAGGCATTTCTTTACATCTTGTGCAAGTTCATCAGCCTGTGAGTCATTCACATTACCGCATGCTGACGCTTCATCTTTTTTTTCCGACATCACTATCTCCTTAGACTCATCTCAATTCAAAACCCACATATCATATTATTGTTCATTCCATAATCCATATGAATATATATACTAATAGAAAAGATCTACAGTAAAACCAATTATGAACAAAAGACCATAAGTAGTCAAGATAATATTCTACTTTTTTTTAGAGAAAAATATAAGTAAGAGTTTACTATTGAGGTACTTACATCAACTATAATGCTAGCATATGACATCAGCAACTTCAAACATAACGTTTGTCCTTGAATTGTAAAACAAGCATGACTTTAAATAAATATTAAGACAAATTGTCTTAAACTCTACAGAATTAATACTTAACAAATATAGTTACTAAAACTTGATTATAAATATAAACAGTATCTCTAACTTCCATTACTTAGTTATTTTTCAAGATAAAAGTTCTACCCTATTATTCTTAACAACATATAACAATGTCTCAATTTACCCATTAACAATGAACTAAATATTAAAATTCCTATTAATATCTTTAAAAAAAAAGACTATAATTGTTTTTTAACAAAAAATAACTATTAAATGACACCATTTTAGTGACAATACTAATAATACTTTACTTTAGTTTATATAGCCTAATAAATAAGGAGCTGACTGTGCAGAAGTTTTACGAAATAATGTTTGACTGTGACCCTCTTGAACTTGCTGAAGAGATGGTAAATCTAGAAGAAATTATTAATGTTATAATTAGTACTGATGAAGAAGCAGAAATAGATGATGAAATATTCTTCGGGCTACCAACTGATATTGGAGAAGTAATAGAGATCAAAGCCAAGGTAAACACGATAAAAGAAGTCGAAGAAGACTTATTTGAGTTAGAAGTATCAGTAATCGCTGTTGACGCAGCCTTACAGAAGCTTGCAATTGACACCTTGCTAGGAAAAGTAAAGAAAGCCGCCCAGGGAGAACCAATGTGGGCCTCAGGCTTCAAGCAACAAGATAGCTCATACGCTATTCTTGCAAATAGCCCAGGTGGGATTCTTACGGCAGAGCAATTAGCAAAAATTGCAGAACTATCAGCCAAGGGAGCTGGTTATGTAAAACTGACTCATGCCCAACGTGTAGTATTACTGATGAAAGCAGACCAGCTAGAAATGGCCAACGAAGAACTAATATCAGTAGGTCTAAATATCGGTGTAATGCACCACGGTATTCGTAATATACGCGCTTGTTGTGGTAGCCTATGCCGATTCGCACAGCAAACTGATGGCAAACCACTCTCCCAGGAATTAGCAAGTAGATTATATGGACGAACTACAGCTTTTGACATCAAGATAGCAATAAGTGATTGCATGAGAAATTGCTCGGAAAGTTACTGTGCTGATATTGGTGCAATTGCTGAGAAAGGTACCTATAAAATTGTAATAGGGGGTAGAGGAAGCCAGATCCCATTCCGTGCTTTAAATCTTGTTAGTGGTATAAAGCCCGAAAATTTAGCTGATGCCATTGAAGAGATTATCGAATGGTATACAACGCATGCAGACCACGGCGAAAGACTACACAAACTTCTTCTCCGTCTAGGAGAAGATGTAGAGATCGACCTTACAAGTCTAGATAATTCATTTGCTAAATTTGGTGATGGTGTAGATGAAACAACCAGAACACAAGAGCAACTAAAAAGAACTTCAGGAATGATGAAGCTGCAAGAGGCTCTCTCGTTCTGTAACTAATATTTAAATACTTAAAAATAACATTGTGTATTAAAAATAGAAAGGTACCCATGGCAGTCGGAAGTCATAAAGATGCATTCAAAGCGCATCAACTAGTAAAAAAAGTAATAAAAAAAAGCCCGAGCAGTATACTTGGTAAGATGGCAGCTGATATCTTGCTTGATTTTGTAAAAAACCAACGCCAAGTAACCTCTGATTCTGTTTTAGAAGCGCTACCTAAAGAAAATGTAGAATACGATACAGAGCAACTTGATAAGGCATTAGTAGCCGTAGACAAACTCTGTGGCAAGTGTGACGATGCACACGACGATTCATGCTTTGTGAATCAAGCAAGACGTGTACTCATTGCATCACGTACAGGTGTTGACCTTGGACCATCTTTTGATGGAGAAACATCACTAGAAGACTTACTCATTAAAGCGAATTCACTTGCAACAACTTCAGAAACTCCCCCAGAGGAATCATCGAAGGTTAATGAGAGTTCAAGCGAGACCAAAATATTAGAGGACCAACTTTCTGAACTAGAATCTCTACGCGAGCAAGACGTCTTCAGAGGCACTCTTATTGATGAGGTTGTAAGTACCATTCAGTCAGTAACTGACGGTAACTATGCAACAGAGATGCCTATACACGAAGATGAACAACTTGGCAAACTTGCCAAAGCGTTCAACCTTATGCTTAATACGGTTAAAAACTCTATGTCAGAGCTTGATAGCCTTGTAGAAGAACGTACTGCAGAGTTAAAACAGATCATGAATACCGTACCTGTAGGCTTGCTGTCTATAGATAGTAACGGAATAATCATGCCAGAACACAGCCTAGAAGCTACAAAGATACTATGTCATGAGACCCTTCGAGGCAGATATTTTCTTGATATGATCAAGATAACCAAGCGCCAAGAGAAAGAACGCTCAGAGATGAACGAGTTTCTTGATGTAGTGAGAATGGGTATGCTCAGCGACGAAGATCTTGCCCCACTCAATCCATTCCCTGAGCTTGAACTTAAAGATGGGGACACTACCAAGTACCTACAGATGAGATACTCAGCAGTAAAACGAAATGACCAGCCTACTGGTGATATCTTGGTTGAGATAAACGATATTACAGAAGAGAAACGCCTTGCAGCCGAAGTGGACGCAAGCCAAAAAGAGAACCTCCAACTCAAAGTTATTGCCGAAGATCCAGATCTATTTAGAGAGTTCTTGGGTGAAGTTATGTCTATTCAAGCTCAGGTTCGCTCAAGTCTTGAATTACTATCTACTAGTAGTGATTGGTTACCAATAATAAATGAAATGTTCAGAGGCATACATACGATAAAGGGAGCTGCAGGCAGTTTTGCGCTTACAGATCTTGCAAAGGTAGCAGGACTACTAGAGAATGACCTCAGCGTAGCGAGAAGTGCCTCTACACTAACTCCTGAATTTACAGATGGTATCAAAAATTCCCTACAGAATCTTGACACAGCAGTAGAAGAAGCCTGTGAGACCGCAAGTGCCGTTCTTGGAGATGAACTCAGTACTGACGGCCCATCACTACGTATTCCACTTTCTGAGGTCAAGGAAATAGATAGCCTCTTACCTAATACCCCAGATACTTCGCTAGTCAAAGAGCGACTTAATAATCTGATGCTCGTCCCAGCGCACCGTGGACTCAGCAGATCTGTCAAGATTGTTCCAGACCTTATTGCCCGCTTGGGTAAAGATATAGACTTTATCTTTGACGGCAAAGATGTAATGTTGGACTTTGAGAAGGCACATGAAATAAATACTCCACTAATTCACTTATTACGAAACGCCTGTGACCATGGAGTAGAGAGTACCGAGGATAGAAGCAAGACTACCAAGCCACAAAAAGCCAGTGTTATTCTGAGTGTCAAAGTGGATGAGAGTAATATTCAAATTGACATATCAGATGACGGTAAAGGTATGGATCCAGAGATACTTGCCAGTAGTGCAATCAAGAAGTCTATTCTCACATCAGAAGAAGCAGCCAGTATGAGTGACTCAGAGAAGTTAAAGCTGATATTCAGACCAGGCTTCTCCACAGCTGAGGCAATAACAGACGTAAGCGGTAGAGGCGTCGGACTAGACGCCGTAAATGCAACTATCGAAGATGAACTCAAAGGCAAAATCATTGTAAATTCGGTAGTCGGTAAAGGCACCACCTTCACACTACAGATACCAAATTAAGCAACAAAAGAAATAGTACGGCATCAATACAATCAAACTACATATAAGTCCTCATAGAAAATACTCTACGAGGACTTCTTTATTATCACTTAAATTCATAAATAAGCCTACCCCAACAATTTTCAAAAACAACATCATCTATATCAACTCAAATAATACAACGTCTTTTGACAATGACCTCTGGAATTCATCTCTTCAACCGCAGACCTAGCTTTAGAATACCTTTTTCGGCAGTCATTTATACCATTCAATAATTTTAACATCATCCTTTGCAACACCGTTACCCTGAAAATACAAGAATCCCAAACTAGTCATCGCTTGAATAATACCGCCTTCAGGATAGGAGAGCATTCTCTTAATATTTTAACACTGCGGATTTAAATTTATAACCTCTTATTATCTATTTTTAATAACGTTGAGCAGAGCAAAGGAATTTTGTCCCACAAAAAGCCGCAACTGATCTTCTGAGATTTTCTTTCTTTCATAATTACTGTCATCGTCTGTCATTTTATAAAAACTGTGCTCAGAACGCCACCAGAACTCAGAATCATTACTGGTCGGCCAGGAATCACCACGATATTGATTCAATGACTCGCCTACAGTCAGCATTACAGAGGTGTTCCGAGGAGCGTATGAGGATCCTAAGTCTCTCTCCAGAAGAGACATGATTTTTTCACGATACTGTGGATTTTCCTTCATATTTTCAAATGCTTTATCAGAAATATTGACTGTAGCATTTTTTACAGTGCTGTGGCATTTAATTTTATCAATTTCCTTATAGAATTCTTCCTTAAATCTATTCATTTCTTCGTTTGGGGTCAAACTTTGCTCATTTTCTGCTTTGCTGACGGATTTGTCCTTAAAACCTTCCTGAGTTTTTTTGAGAGCCGTTGGGATAGATAAATACGAGGAGACATTAAATGAATTAATAATTGACACGGAATTGACCTTTCATGACGTGTAAACTTCAAAATTTAATTTTTACATATAACCTAATGCAATAAGCATTCCAGCAGTGAAGCAGAACATGAGTATTTATTTTCGAACTATACGTTTATTTTTTATAAGAAGTTACACACAATATGGCTTTATTTAGAATTAATGAATATGATATTATGCTTGATATATTGTACCAAAATAGAAGTAATTGCCGGAATTATCTACCAGCAATTATCCGGCATAAAAAAAGTCATACTACAAGTCCTACAATAAATTGTCATATTTAAAATTAAATTTTAAACTAAAAATTTAGATATTACACTTAAAGCACAAATCCAAGTTTGAAAGACCCGAATCGGCAAGGCAATCTGTACCTTCACCACCGCTATAAATTGTTGAAGAGGTGCAAAGACATCATTAACTATACTTATAGATTGTGACGTTACAGGAAGAATTAAGACATACCCTTTGTATCAGACACGCCAGAGCAGGAGTCACTTTCACAAGACCTTATGAGGTTTATGAGATATTCAAGCATTGACCTCACAATGAAATATTGTATTCATTTAAGACAAAAGATCTTCGCGGTAATATGAACGTGCTACCTTCACTAATTTTTGGTCTCTTTTTTTTCCCGAATAGGTTTATTTAGGTTTTGGGGCAAAATCTCTAGTAAAAAAAAACGCTAAACACTGAATAAACAGTAGTTTAGCGTTTTAGTACTGGAGCCACCTACCCGGTTCGAACGGGTGACCTGCGGTTTACAAAACCGCTGCTCTACCAACTGAGCTAAGGTGGCGTATGTATTGCTTTATTATTTCCTAGCAATTAATACCTTGAATATAATACAGATAACCAATCCTTTTACAAGAGTATTTCCTCGAAAAAAGAATCTTTTTTTTACGACTTTTTTTCTAGGCTAAAGATATAGGTATATTGTATAATACACATAGAGATTTATATTACTTTTATTTACTGAATTACTTTATAAGGAGAGAAAGATATGGAAATAATCAATGGATTTTCTGGATTTTCTACCTCACTTCAAGGAATTCAAAAATCACAGATGATGATGAATAAATCTGCGCAGAATGTCGCAACAGGTGAAGGTGATCTAGCCAAAGAGACAGTAAACCAGATTGTCGCAGAAAAATCCCAAGCAGCCAACACAGAGACAGTTAGAACTAAAGACGAAATGCTCGAAGAGCTCATGCATATGCAGAAGTAGCCCTGCTACATTTCAAAACTACATTATAATATAATAGAGGCTACCATTTTCCGGTAGCCTCTATTATATTATATAGATCTGAAAAAAAAACTACTTCATCCTCATCTTTTCATAGAAAGTAGGAGGTTCATAACTAACCCCTGCCTCAAGTTTCTTAATCTCACGCATAAGTGCAAAGTAAGTATACCTACCCAAAATTGGCACAAGGAGCCTGGATTTCCATCCAAACACTTCATATAACGAATTTAATATTTCCTCCAAATCCTTATACACTTCCTCATTCTTACCTTTAAAGTACTTCATAGACGACCATATTACTGCCCCCATGGTTGTCCCTAACTCTCTAGCCTCATACTCAAACCTAGTTCTAACTCTTTTATCAGGGTGATTACGATGCTTTACGTACCCTTTGAGTGTTGTTCTAACAATTCTAAGCACACTAGGTCCATTGACTTCAAAGTCCTTCTCAAAAGCACCTCTCAAGAACTTTGTCTCATCACCATTCTTGATATTAGGATGAATATGAAAGAACTTCTCCTGCCCATGCATCTCACTAGTATCTTTACACTCAGGGTCGATAAGAGTTCCAGCTTCTAGGTGCTCTTTAAATAATGGAGTACCCGGTAGAGGAGTATAAAGCATAAACTGATGAAACTCTGTATTGTAGCTCACCGCATAATCTATAACCTCATCCATATTCTCATATGTATGCTCTTCTAGTCCAATTATTGTCGATCCCAGTACACGTATACCATTATCTTGGAGGTCTTTGACAAGCTTTTGAGGGTCTGTTCCGTCAAATTTATCATACTGACTCTCCCTTCCTTCAAGGCCAATCCAGACCCAAGAGATACCTAGACGAACCAACTCATCCATGGTATATGTTTTCAAAACATTTGCCGAGCTAAATATATATAGTGCCCAAGCTCTACCGTTTTCTTCCATAAGCTTTAATAACTCTAAAGCACGTTTTTTATAAAATAGGAAGTTCTCATCCATTATAAAGAATGAGGTAATTTTCATATCATCAGCAAGTTTACACATCACTTCAAATAACTCTTCACCAGTATCAAAGAAGTTGAAAAACTTTCCCTTTCCACCAAACATCGCAGATGTTGAGCAGAAGTTGCACCCCATAGGACACCCAACAGAAGGAATTAATGTAGCTGCCACCTCACCTCGTTTGCATGAGACATCGACTCCCATAGTACGAGATCCCATTCCAGAGAGGATATTTGGATGACTAAACTTTCTATCTGGATCTTCACCAAGATAAGACCTAAACCATCTTACCCCTTCGCCGATAACCACATGGTCTGCATCTATTCTTTTATCCAGTCCAGGCATATTAGCTAAGTGTCCACCGACAACAATCTTGGCTTCAGGCAGGTGTATTCTAATCAACCTACACATCTCTTCAACCTTTAATAGGTTGGGTAGTATCGCACTAATTGCTACGATATCATACTCATTATCTTTAATCTCTTGAATAAATCTTTCTCGAACTGGAAAGTCTAGGAGTGTCGCAGGAGCAGTTATGTTTGCTTGTATAAACTTGAGTCCCCAAGACCTGTGGAACATTCTCAAAGAGAATACATCTTGAAATCGTGTAACCTGATTATGGTAAAGCTCCATTGGATTGTTTTCACGACTACCATACTCATCATTTACTGCATATGGACCAAAAACGCTCGTAAATAAAATTCTTGCTTCATTTTTTAACTCATGCTGCTCTGGTGCTAACCCTCTTGAGGTCTGGGTGGTATTACTCATTTAAAGCCAATATCTTTCTGATTTAACTGAACTATATTATCCCACAGCTATTCAAGCAATCATATACTCAAAACACCGAAAAATATTCCCAAAAAAAGTGCTTTGCTTACACTAGATTGATAGAGAACAAATGCCAAAGACAATACATATAAAAATTAATAAAAACGCTCAATACTATATTATTATATGCATTATAGAATAAAATCATTCCAAAAAGTTTGATTTATCAACAAATATTCAATAATTTTTCCATTGTTACTCGCCATAGTATAACTATAATTCATTTTAATTAGAATTATATATGGTAATATTATGCGTCTACCAATCATAATAAATCAAAACTTGTAATATCATATAAAAGCGTAATAAAACACATTACATAAAAATAGAGAGAAGAATACCATGCGTTATGTTTTAATTATCCCTGATGGAGCAGCAGACAGACCAAATAAAGACTTGGGAGGCAAAACTCCACTGGAAGTAGCACATATTCCCAACATGGACAAGCTAGCTAAAGAAGGTATACTAGGCAGATCATCGACTGTTCCAGAAGGTATGGCACCAGGTTCAGACGTTGCTAATCTTTCTATACTTGGATATGACCCAAAAGTATACTATACAGGCAGAGCCCCCATTGGAAGCGGCAAACCGAAATATTACACTAGCCGATGATCAAGCTGTATTTAGAGCAAATACAGTTACTATAAAAGACGGTATTATGGTTGATTTCGCTGGTGCCCACCCAACCAATGACGAGGCCTACCCACTAATAGACTTTATCCAAGCGAATCATAATATAGAAGGTTGTGAAACTCCATCACGGTGTTAGCTACAGACACCTATGTGTAATAGATAATATGGCAAAAAAGATTCCCAACACCACACCTCCACATGACATTACAGACGAGGAGGTTACCACTCACCTACCTTCTTCAGAGATTCTTTGCAAAGTAATGAATCGTAGTCAAGAGCTCCTAAAAGACTACGAATTAAATATTAAACGTGCCGCTGCAGGTAAAAATCCTGTATCACAGTTGTGGTTATGGGGCGGCGGTACTATGCCAAAACTTCCAACATACAAAGAGCGATTTGGGCTTACAGGAGCAATGATAAGCGCAGTAGACCTGCTACAAGGAATAGCAAAACTCGGTGGTCTTGAAGTAATTGAGGTTGAGGGAGCAACAGGCTTCTACGATACAAATTTCAAAGGCAAGGGAGAAGCTGCTCTCAAAGCACTAGAAACATTAGATTTTGTTGCCGTTCACGTAGAAGCACCAGATGAAGCAGGACATAACGGCGAACCTGCTGAGAAGGTGAGAGCTCTTGAAAATATTGACAAGTATATTGTCGGCCCAATCATTGAAGAAGCCGAAAAGTGTGGCGACATCAGGATACTCTGCATGCCAGACCACCCTACTCCACTTGAAATAAAGACCCATAGTAGCGATCCTGTACTATATGCTATGTGGGGAGCTGATCTCATTGCTGATGAGAGCACTATTTTTACCGAAGAGTCTGCTGGTACTAAAGAAATTATTAAGGGTAGTGATCTTATAGGAATTCTCTTCAATAAATAATATAATAATAAATTAACGTACAAATTATAATAATTTTACAAACCGAAAAGGAGATGCAACTTGGATATCATTTCAAAAGAAGAAAGCCTAGCACTTAGAGAAGACTTGATGCAGCGAGACAACCCTGTTGTTGTTGAACACCCGCTACTAGAGCATAAAATAAGTTTGATGCGCAGATACAGCAAAGAACTCGCTCATGAAATTTTAAAGAGCAAGGTTGAAGGTATCCTCCTAGACTCAGAACTAAAAGATAAAGCAGATGCCCTTACAAGCAGTATAAAGGACACTTTAGCTAGAGAAAGCAATACCAAACCCCTATTTAGAAGTCTAGCCAATGAAGTGTCAACAATCCTTTTCTACGAAGCGACCCAAAAGCTCCCACTTGAAGACAAGGACATTACCACTTGGAGTGGCACAAAAACTAAAGTCAAGCAACTAGCAGGGAAGAAGCCTGTAATTATCCCAATTTTACGAGCTGGTGAAGGCATGGTAAATGGTGTCCTTACGCTTGCGCCTAATGTAAAACATGCAACCGTTGGTTTTTACCGCGATGAAACGACATTTGAGCCAAAAGAGTACTACTGGAAGCACCCACAAAATATGGAAAAAAGATTTGCTATAATACTAGACCCTATGCTAGCAACAGGTGGTACAGCCTGCGCAGCTATTAAAGAGGTAAAAGCCAGCGGGTGTCGTCACATAGCAATGCTATCAATTGTAGGAGCACCACAAGGTGTAGACAATGTCCTCAAAGAGCATCCCGATGTTATGATCTATCTTGGAGCATTAGATAATTATTTAAATGAGAACGCTTATATTATTCCTGGGTTAGGTGACGCAGGAGACCGTATTTTTGGAACCAAGTAGGAGAAATGTCGTGAAATATGAATTAAATCTAAAGTCAGCACCATTTGGCTTACAAGCCATCTGTGTTGCCTTTGGTTCACTTGTGCTAGTGCCACTACTGACAGGGCTGTCACCATCTGTTGCACTATTCACATCTGGACTAGGTACACTAGCTTTTCAGATAATTACCAAAGGAAAGGTTCCACTCTTCCTCGCATCTAGTTTTGCCTATATCGGAGCAATACAATATGGTGTTCAGCACTGGGGTATAGAAAAAACTCAGAGCGGCTTGATGGCTGCTGGTATTGTCCAGATTATATTTGCGCTTCTTATTATGAAATTTGGTTATAACGTAATAAAAAAGATACTGCCTCCTATTGTGATCGGACCTGTTATTATGGTAATAGGTCTCAGTCTTGCTCCAATTGGAGTAAATATGGCACGAGGACTCCCAGGAACAGAAAACCCAATAAACGAGAATTACAGCCTAATCGTCTCTTGCATTACTTTGATAGTTGCAATGTGGTCTGTAATGCATAAGGGTTGGCTCAAACTCTTCCCAATTATTGTTGCAATAGCTGTCGGCTACGCCATTTCTGCAGCTTTGGGAATTGTAAACTACCAAACGATCCATGACAATGCATGGCTTGCTACGCCAGACTTCACAATGCCAGTATTTGACTTAACAGCAATACTCTACATGATACCATTTGCTATTGCCCCTACTATCGAACATATTGGTGATGTATCTGCAATATCTTCTGCAACAGGTGAGAACTATATTAAAGACCCAGGTCTCCACTCAACACTATTCGGTGACGGTTTTGCGACAAGCATAGCAGGTATATTTGGTGGACCACCTAATACCAGTTACTCAGAGGTTACTGGTGCTGTAATACTAACAAAACAGTTCAACCCAGCAATCATGACTTGGGCAAGTATTGTTGCAATCATATTTGCATTTATTGGTAAGCTTTCTGGCGTCCTTGCGTCAATACCTGTTCCAGTTATTGGTGGCATGATGATCCTTCTATTCGGTATGATTACAACTGTAGGTATCAAAGAGCTTCACAAGGCAGGCAAGCACGACCTAGATAAAAACCGCAATATGATTATCATTGCTGTTATTCTTGTCTTTGGTATTGGTGGTATGACCCTAGGAAATGAAACCTTCAAGATTGCAGGTATCGGACTTGCAGCTGTCACTGGTATACTCCTAAATCTTATCCTACCAAAGGGTGACGATAATGATGATAATTTAAAAGCAGTTGATCTATAAATCTGAAATTACACATTAATAGTATTTATATAACTAAAAGTAATCCCGAGCTAATTGATGAGCTCGGGATTATATTGTTGTATTTATGGGTTGGGTAAAGATCTAACCGAAGTAACGGTCTAACAGGCCTTTGAATGCACAACCGTGACGAGCTTCATCCTTACACATTTCGTGTACTGTGTCATGAATCGCATCATAACCAAGCTCTTTTGCCTTTTTAGCAATATCTAACTTACCTTGAGTCGCACCATGTTCAGCTTCAACACGTACCTGAAGGTTTGCTTTTGTATCAGCAACTACCACTTCACCTAGAAGCTCAGCAAAACGAGCAGCATGATCAGCCTCTTCAAAAGCAATTCGCTTATATGCTTCTGCAACTTCAGGGAAACCTTCTCTATCAGCCTGACGGCTCATTGCAAGGTACATACCAACTTCTGTGCATTCACCAGTAAAGTTTGCTCTCAAACCTTCAATAATACCTTCATCAACACCCTTTGCAACACCAATTCTATGTTCATCAGCAAACACCAATTCACCTTCAGCCTGTTGAACAAATTTATCTTTAGTCGCGCCACATGTTGGGCAGACTTCAGGCGCTTCGTTCTCTTGAGTGTAACCACAGATAGTACATACAAATTTAGCCATTTTCAAAATCTCCATTCATAAATATTAATATTAAAACTACAGTAAAAAGTACCTCAAAATATATAACACATAACAAATTAACCCTTACTACAGCAATCTTTACAGATGCCTCTTAATTGTAAGGCAATCGATTTAACCTCACCGACTTCACTAAGAATTTCCTCTGAGAATAAGTCTCTTACCCCGCTATAGTAAAAATCTTTAATCATACCACATTTTTCACAAATAAAATGCTGATGCTCTGCAGTATCTGCATCATACCTAACCTTTTCGCAGAGCTGCTCAACCTTTATCGCTACTCCAATCTTTTCAAATAACGCCAAAGTTCTATATACTGTATCCTTAGAAACGTTTGGCATCACTGGTTTCACTCTATTATAAACCTCTTCTACCCCTGGGTGTTCATCAGTAGCAGCCAGAGCTTTGAATATTTCTGTTCTTTGAGGAGTTATTTTAGTTTTGTTACTTTTGCATTTATTGCGAAAAATATCAACTTTCTCCTCTATAACATTTTGAGCAAATTCCATTTTTTATTCCTTATTTTTTTCTATAAACCAACTCACAAATGAAAATCCCCTTATAAACTCGGCGGATTCTCTTGCCAGCTAGCTAGTATTAATTCCTAATTAAGAATATATACTATTTAGCTACCCAAGTCAATAAGAAAAAAAGTTTTTTTTATTTAAAAAAGGTATTGCAACAATATCAAAATCCCATATACTTCCAAAGTACAAAGTTGATGCGGAGCTGGCGGAATTGGCAGACGCGCTAGATTTAGGATCTAGTTTCTAACGAAGTGGGAGTTCAAGTCTCCCGCTCCGCACCATTAAAAAACTAACATTGAGCTTGCTCAATATATTTTAACCCTGATCATTATGGTCAGGGTATTTTTTTAAATATCTCACACATTATCTCTTAAATACAATATACTATAACTTGAGGTAAAGCCTATTACATTTTGGCATTAGGAGGCTCTATGACAACAATCAAGATGTCTAAAAAACTTAGACTTGTCATCGCAGCATTTATAATATCAATAACAGTTTTTACTGGAGGTAGCTTTTGTATTTTTGCAATAAATACATACTTTAAGCACCACCACATGGATGAAATGGTGATTACACCAGGTGTCAATACAACATATTTATACTTATACTCAATTATCACCGCATGCATGGCTGCACTAGGAGCTATGCTTTGGAAAAAACTCCTACTTAGAGAAAACAGGAAAAACAACCTAAAACTCGACACACAGTTGTACTTTTGGAAACAGGCTAATACAAGCACAAAGACATATCTTGGCTTTTCATTACTAGTAGCCACCTTAGCTATATTCTTTATTATTATTAATCCCACTATCTTCTCTCTTCCAGAAATTACTTCTTGGCAGTCAACTCTACTTTTAGAAACACTTGGGTCAAATAGCGCATTTTACAATTTTCTACAATCAGCAATAATACTTGCCCCAATTTGGGAAGAGATTATTTACAGAGGAATATTATTTTCAGGGCTTATGCTAATCATACCGACGCAGTACGTGGTAATAATAACCTCAGCCCTTTGGGCTCTTTCACACTATTCTCAATATACTCCAGTTATTCTTATAGAAATATTTATAATTGGTCTTATACTTGGACATGCGAGACAGAGAACACTATCAATTAAAGCACCACTAATAATCCACATGACCAACAATTTAATTGCATTCACCTATATGTACTATTATAGTTATAGTCTCTAATCAAAAATTTTCATTAATAAGGATATTATAAATGAACCAAGCAGGTGAGGACAAAGTCAAAAAGGTAACCATAATGGGTTTAGGCCTCTTCGGAGGAGGAACTGGAGTTGCACAATATTGGGCAAATAGAGGTGCAAAAGTTACTGTTACAGACCTTAGAGATGCAGAAATACTAAAACCCTCTATCGAAGCCCTCGGTAAATTTAACATAGAGTATATACTTGAAAAGCACCGAGAAGAAGACTTTATAAACACCGACCTTCTAGTAGTAAACCCTGCGGTAAAACCTGATAATAAATATGT
Source organism: Planctomycetota bacterium (assembly GCA_965140405.1). Taxonomy (GTDB): domain Bacteria; phylum Planctomycetota; class SZUA-567; order SZUA-567; family SZUA-567. The sequence continues at coordinate 1,745,957 of OZ223208.1, read as the reverse complement.
AGAGCTTGCAAAGCGTTCTGGCGTACCTATAACAACAGAAATTGGTTTATTTATAACAGAGCATCAAAAGAATAATAAAAGCCCTATAATTGCCATCACAGGTTCAAATGGCAAATCAACTTCAACCTCATTATTATCTAGCATCATGAGCGAGCAAAATAGTCAGACATTGAGTGGCGGCAATATTGGTGGTTCTCTACTGGCAAATCTTGGACTATACCCATCCGGCACCCCTGCTATTCTTGAATTATCATCTTTCCAACTTCACTACCTTGCAAATGACTCATTTGCACCAGATATTTCTATCATAACAAACCTTGCTCCCAATCATCTAGACTGGCATACAACACTTGATAATTACTATACAGATAAGAAGAATATATTATCTCTTCAAGATAAATCACAATACACAATACTTAATTACCAAGATCCTGTACTGCGTAAATGGGCAGAAGAGACAAAATCACAGGTTATTTTTACATCACTAGAGGATCACGGTCTTGATAATAGTGCTTTTATAAGAGATGATAATTTTCTAATAAGATTAAACAGCACAGAAGAACTTCTTGCACAAGTGAGTTCATTAAGGTTACCTGGTAAGCACAACCAAGAAAATGCTATCCAAGCCCTAGCAGGCACATTGATTTATAGCAAGTATATTAATAACAGCAATAACAAGAAATCTTTTGACGTAGGGCTATCAAAATTCACAGGACTTGCTCACAGACAAGAGGTCGTAGCAGATTTAGACGGCGTACTCTTTGTCAATGATTCTATTGCAACAACGCCAGAAAGTACAATCGCCGCACTCAATTCATATGGTAGTAGAGAGATAGTTCTCATTGCCGGTGGCTACGACAAAGACATTCCAATGGAGAACATGTGTGAGGAAATTATACAAAAATCAAAAGCTGTAATATTAATCGGACAGACAGCTCGTCCTATTTATGATATTATCAAAAGGATCTCTTCAAATTTTGATGCTGAGGTTGTTGAAACCAATTTTGCCAGCGCTATACAGGCAGCATATAAGAAAACAAAGACCGGTGTCGTACTGCTTAGTCCTGGATGTGCAAGCTACGGCATGTTTACCAACTTCCAAGACAGAGGCAATCAATTTAAAGAGATCGCAGAAAACTTAAAATCCTAACATAACGCTCACCTCGACGACCAGTTAAGTTTTAAAATTTTACCATATTTGCAATACTATTTAACTTATACCTATATAAAAGGTTTATACATTTCAACAGAGTTAAAAATCAAAATAGTTTACTTTTATTTTGCCTTTAATTGTAAAATAACATAAAATAATTAATGAATTATGTTATAATAAAGATTAATTAATAATCATAATCTTAATAATATTGAGTTAAATTATGCTAGACAGAGAACAATTCTTAAAGAACAGATTATTAAAGTCACGTCAAGAAAAAATACTTGTTGTTGATGATGATGCCACACTACGTATGGTTATTACGGAGGCACTCAACACATGTTCCTACGATATTGACGACACTCATAATATATCTACAGCCAAAGAGATGATTACAGCAACCGATTATGATCTAATTATAACAGATGTTGTTATGCCAGGAGGGTCGGGAGTAGACCTCTTGAGCTGGGCAAAAGAGAGTGGTGTCAAATCTTCCTTTATCATTATGACTGGACACGCTGAGTTAAATGCAATTGCTGATGCTCTAAACTATGGAGCAAATTTTTTCCTTCAAAAACCATTCCGCCCTATGGCCCTAATAGAAGCTGTCAGTAAAATCTTGGAGAACGAGCGCCTACGAAAGCAGAATGACGAGCTTCGTAATAAACTCGCATCATATAATGAAAAACTGGAAAGGGATGTAGAAGAAGCAAAAATGGAGAACCAGAAGCTCTTCATGGCAACACTAACGACTCTAACAAACGCAATTGACGCACGAGACCAGTACACCTGTGCACACTCCAGCTCTGTAGCCGATCTAGCAGAAGCACTCTCTAAAAAGATGGGAATGTCAAGATCATTCCAGTCAACAATCCGTACCGCTGGTCAGCTACACGATATTGGTAAAATTGCCGTACCAGAACACGTCCTTCTCAAGCCATTTCGTCTTACAGACGAAGAATTTGACCTAATCAAAGAACACCCAGCTCAAGGTGAAAAAATTCTCCGCCCTATCCCAGAATTCGATACCATTTTACCAGCGATACGAAACCACCACGAACGTTTTTCTGGCGGTGGATATCCAGACAACCTACGAGGTGATGACATTCCACTTATTGCAAGGATCATATCAATCTGTGACACTTGGAATGCAATGAGAACAAACAGACCATATCGCGGAACAATGAAGGTTGATAAAGCTCTTGAGGTGATCCACCAAGAACGAGGCAAGCAATTTGACCCTGATATTGCCGACACTTTCCTACAGATGCTTGAAGCAAACGAAATTTATGTTTATCAGTAGATTAAAAGCAAAGCGAGTTTTTTACTACCTCTAGCACATTACAATTTCCAACCAACTACCTCATATAGATGACGTATATAATATTAGATTATTCTCATATCATTTATTAAATATAATCGAATTGCCTCTCAATAATGAAATAAATCTATCTTTATTGTTGACGAGGCTCGCAATACACTTAAAATACTATATTAAATATTCTCATAATATAAGCAATAACTATTAATCAATGTATAAAAAGGTTCTAATAATGTCAAACAGCGAACTCAAGATATGGATAGACGGAGAGCTCATAAACAAGAGCGACGCAAAAGTATCTGTATTTGACCATGGTCTTCTATATGGAGATGGTCTTTTTGAAGGTATCAGGGTCTACAACGGCAAGGTCTTCCTTTGCGAAGAGCACATAAACCGTCTTTACGAAGGAGCACATTATATCAATCTTGAAATTCCTATTGATAAAGAAGCTCTAGTAGAGGCTCTATATAAGACTATCAAAGCCAACGAATTAACTGATGCTTATGTACGTCTTCTTGTAACAAGGGGCGTGGGAGATCTTGGACTAGATCCAAGAAAGTGCCCAAAGCCATCAGTAATAATTATAGCAGCAAGTATTGCTCTCTACCCAGAAGAGCTTTATAACAAAGGACTTGAGATAATCACTTCAGCTGTTCCTGCTATACATGGCGAGGCATTAAATCCAAGAGTAAAGAGCTTGAACTATATGAATAATATCATGGCCAAGATGGAAGCAATCAGGGCTGGCAAACTTGAAGCTATCATGCTCAATAGCCAAGGACATGTTGCTGAGTGTACAGGTGATAATATCTTTATTATCAAGAACGGAGTGATAAAGACACCAACTGTTTACTCTGATATCCTTGAAGGTTGCACTAGAAATCTTGTTATAAACCTTGCAAAAAAAGCAGAAATACCAGTTGAGGAGACTACACTCCAACGCTATGATCTTTATACAGCAGACGAATGTTTCTTGACAGGTTCAGGTGCTGAGGTTATAGCCGTAATCGATATAGATGGACGTAAAATAGGATCAGGAAAGCCTGGACCGATGACACAAGATATGCTCAAACGCTTTAGGGAGTTTATTGCAAGCTATTAAAAGCTACGTACAGTACTGAGTGAGACAACTCAGTACTGTACAAAATATATTTGCTTGTGGCTAAGTAAAAATTAGAATTTTCTCGATAAGAAGTATCCATTATTTATAAAGAAGAGGGAAGCACATGCCCGAGATACGTATGGCAAATGGTCCTTTAAAAGGCCAGGCATTTGAGATCAGTGATAAAGCTGTAACACTCGGCAGAGATGATAGTTGCACCATCCAGATCATGGATAAAGGAGCAAGCAGAAAACACGCCGAACTCTTCAAAATTGGAGAGATGTGCTTTATTAGAGATTTTAAGAGTCGTAACGGGACACTTTTAAATGATGATAAGATCGAAGAGGAGATGCTTCGTGACGGCGATACAATCAAGATCGGTGGCACGATAATAGATTTTTTCTCTGTCTCTACTAATGACTCAAGCTCCTCAGTAGAGTTCTTTGATGAAGAGGATAGCAGTGCCAACCTCGAACTTGACCTTGAGGATCTCACAGACTTAAACGCCTCACAAGGTGACGGAGCAGATATGTTCCGTTTACGTAGTCTCTATAGACTGGGTAGAATCATTGATGACGCAACTAGTGAAAAGTCACTTATAGATGCAACCCTCCCACTTATTACAGAACACTTCAACTCTGAAATGACCTACCTCTTTACACGCAATAGTGAGACAGAAGTAATATCTCCAATTGGTTCTGACGTGAAGCGAGGCAAGGAAAAAGAGATGATATCTCGCTCTATAATCAAGCGAGCAATTGTTGACAAGATGGCTATACTGACATCTGACGCGACAAGGGATGGACGTTTCAACTCTCAGGAAAGCATTATGACACACAATATCCGTAGTGTTATATGTGTTCCACTCTCTGTATCAGGCAAAATTAATGGCGTGATATACCTAGCCAGCAACACCCCAACAGTAACATTTAGAGAAGAAGATCTTGAGCTTGCAGCAGCGATGGCTGATCAGGTAGGCCTAGCAATTACAAACTTCAGATACCGTAGCCATTTACGTGGTGACTTAATGAGTACTATAGGTACTCTTGTTTCTGCTATTGAAGAGAGTGCTCCAGAAATAAAAGGACGTGCTAGAGATGTTGCCGATTATGCCCTCCATATTGCAGAAAACTTGAATATTGACGAAGAAGCCCAACAAACTGTGGTTCTTGCCAGCCTTCTTCATAATATTGGTATACTCGACATTGCTAGTAAGGAATTATTTATTAAAGATACTTCTAGTCTAGATTTAGAACAACGCATAGATATTGAAAAAGCCAAGATCAAAGCAACTTTGACAATCATAGCCAGCATGAAATGCTATGACAGCATACAAGCGACGATACGTTTCATGTATGAGCGAGGCGACATGAGCGGGCCCAATCACCTAGAACGCTATGAGATTCCAGAGACCGCAAAGATCGTTGGCATAGCAATTGAGTTTGAAGAACAACTCCGAATACGTGGTAACGCGAATAAAAAGCTTATTTTACAAGATTTCGAAAGTAAAATAGACTTACTATATGACAAGCGAATTGCCCTTGCGCTAATTGCCCAAGAAGTCTAGATTGCCACATATCTAGATATATCTATATGACAACTGTTCTTTATATTTCAACATAATAAGTATACTTTAGGAGGTCTCCTTTGACCCTTATCGAGTGTGAGTTGGTACAAATATTAATCTCAGAGAACAGAACGTCTCAGATAATAGTACTCCAAGAGCTTACTGGAGAGCGCTTTGTATCAATAGAGATTGGTATCAATGAAGCTCTTGCTATCAAGAATTGTATAGATGGATTTGAACTTCCCAGACCACTTACCCATGATCTACTTTACCACACGATAGAGGCACTTTCAGCCAAGATTAAACAAGTCATAATATCTGATATCCGCCCAATGGATGAAGGAGGAGCTGTATTCTTCAGTATACTCGTACTTGAGAATGCTAATGAGAGAGAGATTGCGATTGACTGCCGCCCTTCTGATGCGATTGCTCTTGCAGTTAGGTGTGGGTGCAAAATTTTTATTTCCAAAGATGTTCTTGATATTTCCTGCGGATAATATCAGAAACTTGAAAACACTTTTATAATCTTATTCCTTGCAGCATTAATAATTTTAGTATAATATCTAAATAGCTTGTGTAATGATATTTATAGCGTATGCTAGAAGTATATACTATTGTTCAAAGCTCAATGCTCTCAAAGTATCTAAAATATGCGGCTACACCGTATTCTATAATAAGTATAGGAGATCCCAATGTCGAGTGTTAGCACCAAGGTGAGTTTTTCTTCCCTCTTTAATCCAAGCCAAGTGCTCTGTAACATTGAGTCAGATCAACGAGATCTTGCCATAATGGAGTTACTACGCAAATTAGCGTATGAACACGGTGTTGGCAATGTATCTGAAGTATTTGAAGAGGTGGTTAAACGCGAAAAAGAAATGTCTACAGTAATCACTGAAGGGATCGCTCTTCCCCACGCCAGAATTGCTTCGGTATCTGAACTTGTTGTTGGAGTAGCGACATCCATATCGGGTATAGAGTGGACAGACAACAGTAAGGTAAATGTCATTATTCTCCTCCTTATTCCTAAGGAGCAACCTGGTCTATATCTCCAAGCGATCAGTGCTCTTGCTAGTATATGTAACGTAACTGATTCGGCAACACAGATCTCAAACCTAACTTCCTCAGAAGACCTTTGGAGATACTTTGACCGTGGAGGTATTGTACTACCAGACTACATCTGCGCCGGTGATGTTATGAGAGATGTAGATGTAAAATTATATGAAAATGATACCTTAGAAAAGGCTATTGATTACTTTATAAAGTATAACTATCTCAGCCTTCCTGTAGTAGACACCAATAATGAGCTTATAGGTGTCGTCTCAGCTCAAGAACTTCTCAAAGTTGTACTTCCTGACTATATTCTCTGGATGGATGATCTCTCCCCGATTTTAAATTTTGAACCCTTTGCCGAAATACTCCGAAGAGAGAGCATGACCTGGCTTGCTGAAATCATGACGACACAGGTACCAAGTATTCAGATTACGGCTCCAGCTGTTCAAATTGCCAAGGAGATGACAAGGATAGACGCGACCAGAGTTTATGTACTTGAAGGTAAAATACTAAAGGGAGTGATATCGTTAAGAGGTTTTCTAAGTAAAGTACTCAGGGAATAATTTCCATAAGTGGTGTATGTTATCTTCTTTCTAATATTTATATAAAATTAGGAGTATTATTGTGCACTCAGACGAAGTAGGCAAAATTGAAACGCGCTCGCTATTAATTCGTGGTGCTATAATGTTAGGCGTTACAGCATGTGTTTCATACATAGGTACAGTAGTAAATCTTACTAATGCCCAGATCATGTCTTCATCAATTTTTATAATGATTATAATGGCAACCCTCCTCTTCTGGGCATTCAGGCTTGCTATTGCTTTTGTTGGTACAGGCATATTATTCGGAGCCAAGGTTATTACCGTCACCCAGTTCACCCATGACACCGAGCTTCCCATTATTTTATTCTTGGTAGGGATGATGGTTATTGTCGGAGTACTCAAAGAGCTGGGGCTCTTTACTTGGATTATCCAACTGGTAGTAAACTGTAAGCAACTTTCTGGTCTAATGTTTATAGGTATTATCGTATACCTGAGCGCACTCCTCGCATGCGCTGTGGATGAAGTTACAAGTATAGTATTTGTATCTACCCTAATATTCCAAGTCTGTGATACACTAAAGATTAGAGCTACACCATTTATAATAATTGCTGTACTCGGCACAAACGTCGGTAGCGCAGGTACGATGCTAGGAAATCCCGTAGGTATACTTATTGGTAGCCGAGGCAACCTAGGCTTTGTTGATTTTATATACTGGGCATTCCCTATAATGCTTCTAAGTTTAACAGCATCTCTAGCAATCCTTTTTTTCTGGTACAGAAAGGATATTGCTTTACTTGATGAACGCCTAAACCAGCGCCGCGATATGGGACTTACACTAGGTCCACTTGTGCAAGTTCCGTATAAACGTGGGCTATTCATTCTACTTGCAATGATAGCATTTATCGCCTCGCACCATGTACTAGAGGAACGACTCGGCCTCGAGGCAAACACCCTTATGATTGTTGCTCCACTTGTAGTCGCAGGTATTCTGATGATATGGCGTTATAAGAGAGCGAGGCATTATATTGAAGACGAGGTTGAGTGGTGGACACTACTCTTTTTTATGATGTTATTCGCTGTTGCTGGCTCGCTGGAGCATAGCGGAATAACAGTCCGCATTGCCGATGAGTTCAAATCAGCATTCGGCTCAACCCCTTGGCTGCTTACTCCAGCTGTAATATTTATCTCAGCTTTTGGCTCAGCTTTTGTAGATAATGTAGTATTCGTTGCCGCCTTTCTGCCAGTAGTAGAGCACTTAAATGACTTCACACTCTGGTGGGCACTACTATTTGGAGCTTGTTTCGGTGGGAACATCACAATGATAGGTTCTACAGCAAATATTGTTGCTCTGGGTATGCTTGAGAAACGCTGTAGGCTTCACATAGCTTTTTTTGAATGGTTGAAGGTTGGATTATTGATCGGTATTGTCTCATGCCTTATTGCATGGGGAGGGATATTCTTATTAAAACCATACATGCCAATATCTGCACCAAAAGTAGATAGTGCTGAGGAGACGGATGAAGCAACTACCTCGAAAATAACGAATAATAAAGAGTTAAGGGATGAGCCCATCACCACAACAGAGAAAGCTATAAATACAAGTTCAAATTCAACAGTTAAGTCCTCAAATAATGAGGAATTAAACACAACGTATACACAAAATAGTAACCTCAAAACAGACTCAAAGTCAGCAACAGTAGCTAATATAGAGAGTATAGAAGTGCCAAATACAGACTCGGCGCCAAAAACAATAAAACCTGTTGAAGAAGAAACCTTCTCTTCACAAGCAATTGAGAGTAATGAAGAACAAGAAGATGAGACAATCCCTATATTAGAAAGTTCTGAGGAGTTCGATAAGGAGATAAATCTCAAGCGTGAGGAAGCTAGAAAATTATTAGATTTTTCCCCTCCCAAGACTAAATCTTCACTTCCAGTCTTTATAAGGCAATAACATGAACTATACTACATATAAAACAGTCGATATACTTGTAAAAGATATACTAGTTTACTCTAAAAAAGCACCAAATCATATACCAAGAACCACAATATTTGAATAACAAGCTTGCAAAAAAAGTCCAATTTCACTAAGATATTAAGGGTATGATTTTATTGGTTTTACAAATATATTGCCGTCCATAATTAGAAGGTTTACGATGAAAGACATTCTTGCACTTATTAATCAACACTTTCCAGAATCAATAGTTCAGATTCTCAAAGCTGACAGCCATATTCTTACAAATGTTTCTGCAGCAACACCAGAAGAAATGGCTATATCATTTGATATTGAGGGAGTACTATCAGGTAAAATCACCGTATTTTTCAGTGATGCAAAAGCAATAGCACATAGATTCCTGACAGTTACTATTGGTGACCCGTATGCAGCAACTGTTGAAGAAGCTTGCCACGAAGTAAGTAACCAAGCACTAGGATTACTGTTTGGGAGCATAAGCAACGCAGGAACAGATCTTCGCCTCAGTTCATATGGAGGTAAATTATCCGACTCAGATGCAATAAAGTGTCTTGACACGGGGCAATACCTTACAACCCTTAGTACAGATGATTACGGGATGTTGCACATATACTACACAAAAGCCGGAGGAGAAAATTTAGACGACCTTGAGGCAGATGTAGACGAAAGCGCAAGTGGTAATACTCCGCCGATACGAGTAATGATAGTTGATGACTCACCAGTAATGTGTGCATTTTTGAAGAAGATATTTTCAGAAGGCAATTATGATATCGTAGGTATAGCAGAAGATGGTCTAGAAGCACTAGAGAAATTTAAAGAACTCCGACCAGAACTTGTAACATTAGATATCATGATGCCAAAGATGAAGGGTACAGACGTACTCAAAGAAATCATAGCTATTGATCCTAGTACGACGGTGGTGATGGCCTCATCTGTAGCAGATGCAAAGACCGTCATGAACTGTCTACGAATGGGTGCGAAGAGATACATTGTCAAACCATATGATAAACAAGCAGTAATTGCCGCAATTGATAAAGCTCTTTTGGTTAAGAAAGATTAATTATAATGGACGAAGGAATCAATGAATTTCTTGAGCTATTTCTCCAAGAGAGTAGTGACCGTTTTGAAGAGCTTAGCCACGAGCTCGTAGCCTTAGAAGAGACCCCTTTCGATGAGGAAGTCCTCTACTCTATAATGCGCCATATGCATAGCATTAAGGGTAGTTCAGGCATGTTCGGCTTTGATAACTTGAAACTTATAGGGCACCGCCTTGAAGATCTCTGTGAGATAGTCCATAAGAACCCTCAACTTGTAAATGCAAAAATAATGGACACACTTTTTGCAGGAACAGACTTACTTCACAGTTCGTTCAAAAAGATTGCAGACTCTGGTGAAAGCAGTGGTGAGCTTACGCATCAGGAAAAACTCTTCCTTGAAGAACTTGACGAGACTATTCAGTCGCTAGAAAATGATGGTCTCAATTTACGTACAGCCACAGAAGATCTTATTGAAAGTATCAATGTACTACTGCCTACAATAGACGGTATTATTGATATTGAGTCAATCAAGAAAGATATTAATAAAGTCCAGACCTGCTTAACAAATAGTGATGATGATCTCCTTTCAGAGAGTAGTAACAAACCAATATTTTTTGCAGGCAAAGATATTTCAGCACAAATTGCCAAACTTGGCACACTCTTGGACCTTGCAGAGAATTCTCCTCTGGATGAAGAACGGGAAGAGTCATTCTTCCAAACTCTTGAAATAGTAATAAACACCGTAGAGAGTGCTAGCATTCCAGAACTAAATGACCTTATAACAGATATGACTGAGAGTATAAACATGTTCTCTCAACTCGATCTTGACTTTGATAATTTACAATCTGAGTACTATAGAGAAGCATTTTTAGAGATACTCAAATATACCCCAGAAGAGACCAAAGACGAGGATATTGAACTAGTTGAATCATCTACCGAAAATTCAGGTTCGAAGAAACAAGCACCAACCAGAAAGACAGTCAGAGTAGAAGAGCTAAAGATTGACAACTTCTTAGATAATGTTGGTGAACTAATTATTCTTGGCGAGATATTCAATAATCTCCAGAAGAAGTTTTCTAATATCGTTACTTCTGATCAACTTGATCTAGTTAGAGAATTTACAGGAGCAAATAACGACTTTAGCAAACAAGTATTTGGTCTACAGAAATCTCTGATGGATATTAGACGTATAGAGGTAAATACTATAACTTCTAGTATAACACGATTAGTCAGAGATACCGCTAGAAGTCTCAACAAAGAGATCGCCCTTGAAGTTATTGGTGAAGATTCTGTTATCGATAAAAGCCTCTTAGATGACATCAACACCTGCATGGTTCATATTGTACGAAACTCATGTGACCACGGTATTGAGCTACCTGAAGAGAGAGAAAAAGCCGGGAAAGATAGATGCGGCAATATTACGGTAATTGCCCTTAATGAAGATAACTCTCTGATACTCAAGATAAAGGATGACGGCAACGGTATTGACACAGAAAAAATTGGAGCAGCTGCAGTTCAAAAAGGTATCTGTACTCAGAATGATATTGCAGAGATGAGTGAGAGACAAATTATGGAGTTAATTTTCCAGAATGGATTCTCCACTGCAGAAGAGATATCAGATATTTCCGGTCGTGGAGTAGGCATGAGCTCTGTTCTTGATAATATCAAAAAAGCAGGCGGTCTCATCGAAATAACAAGTGAGCTCGGTAAAGGCACAAGTATATCCATTAAAATACCTCTCTCAATCATGCTTTCAGTAGTAGATGGTTTGGTTGTAAAGAGTGGTGGCGAGACATTTATTATTCCTATCAGGTATGTTGTAGAGTCATTCTATATCTCTGATAGTGAGATTATTGCTTTTCAGAACCGAGGAAAGTGTGTAAAACTCCGCAATGAAGTACTTCCTGTGATGAGACTGGATAACATCCTAGATCTTCCAACAGGCAAAGGTGAAGTCTGCGTTGTTATAAAGTGTGATGCGTCACGTTTCTGCCTTGTAGTCGATGAAATCCTTGATCATCAACAGGTTGTTATCAAGCGAATCAATGGTCTAGAAAGCGTTAGAGGCATTATGGGTGGAGCACTTCTCGGTGACGGTACAGTTGGACTTGTTCTTAATATTGATGTTATGGGCGGAGTATTTATCGACTAGCTTACAGCTAGCAAACGCTCATGCTCTTTTCATACCGATACAGTCAAGCACTCGGCGACATATCCTTCTACAGATATTTTTTAATGTCTTATCTTCTTGTTTGAGCCCCCTCCAAGGGGTCATCGCTAGATACCCTTCAAATTCAGCTTTATATGGCGGTTGCGGCAAATACAACCACGGCTTCTGTTGAGTACAGAAATGGATAACAGTTGGCCGGAGTAAATCTTTATATTCAGGATGATCTTTAGGGAAGAACTTTGACCCCATACAGTCAAGAAGCGGAAACTGTGCGTTATACTTTAGTGGAAGAATCACCATTCTATCCTTGTATAACGAGTTGAGCGCATCCTGATCAGGGAACATCAATTCTCGACCAGATTGTAACCAGTTTTGTACTGTTTCTGTAAACCGAACCTCTCTCATAACCTTGAGATTCATTAAAAGTAACCCAGAGTTGAAATAGTCAGTATTTATTTTCTTCTCATACTCCCATACATGACCTGAGCGGAATATAACATCAGCATCAAGGGATGCCCCAAGAATACTATCTCCAATATCGATAGAGTAAAGCTCTCTCAAGGATTCTAAGACAATCATATCACAATCAAGATATAGGATCTTATCAAGATGAAGAAGCTTCTCAGGAACAAATAACCTCAAATACATATTCATAGTATGCAAAGATTCATAAAAGCCAGCAACCTCTGCCCTGTCTATCTCTACAAGCTCTACCCTATACTCTTTAATTGCGGAGAGCATTCTAATTTTCTCAACATTTTCATGATCAAGCTCACCAGTAAAACAAGCCAGATATAGTGTAATAATATCTTTAGAATCTGAATTATCCAAAACAGAGGCCATACATGCCGCCAAATATGGTGCATATGAGTTACTAGTAGCCATCAAGATATTTATATCCATCTATATCTTCTCCTGAAGCTCAGCGCATTTGACTAGATCCAAGAAAGATACCTCCCCCAACCTACCGTCAACTTCCTTACCAACACCTCGTAGTACCTTTGCAACAGAATCATGAATAGAATCTTCTTCCGTAACACCCTCAGGTACGTCAAACTCTATATCATTTATAGCAGTATACACGTCCAATATTGCTAGATGTGCAATATCTTTTCCTGGGCTATACGCATCATTGCCGACCTTTACCTCTCTTATGATCTCATGATCAAGGAGTTTGGTCACAATATTCCTAATCGCCAGAGGAGGCACAGCATATGCTCTTGCTACAGTATCAATGGTATTTGAGGCAACATTCCCCTTATAGAAGGAATCACAAATATAGAAGACTACTCTAACAGCCAAGTATAATCTATAATTAAACCCCTTCCTTCTAAGGTGCGAACTGGCTACAAGATCATAGTAATTCTGAATATTAAACGCCACTTCCGCCCCTAGGAGTATTACAGTCCATACCATCCATATCCAAAGAAGAAAGAGTGGTAATACTAGCAAAGAGCTGCCATACAGCCTAGTTAGGTTTGTTGCAGCATAGTTTACATACATAGCAAACCCAAACTTCATAAGTTCTAGTACGACACCACTACAAAATCCCCCTACCATTGCAGGAATCAACTTCACTGGCGTATAAGGCATAAAGACAATAAGTAATGTTACAGCAAAGGAGGTAAAAGCTAATGAGAGCAGACCAAGTACAACCTTTACTATTAGCGATTGCCCCTCTTTAGCTTCTAAAACTTCCTCACTCTCTTCGATTTTATCAGTTTTGCTTATTTCATCGTCTTTAGGAGTGACTTTTACAGACAAATCGTACCAAGGTAAATAGGATGTAATCATCTCGTACGCATCATCCTTGGTCTCTTCAATACTCTTAGCCACCTTGAGGGTTGCTGTTTCAACTTGGGTGTTTAGATATACAGAAAAACTCATCATTATCGGAACGATAACAATTGCAGCAAGGTATGCTACCACTCTATTTATAAACCTCCTCCTTCTTTCAACCTGCCATATTGAATTGAAAGATTTTTCAATATTAGATAGTAGTGAGTATGCTACGTAGAAGAGTACGATAAAACTCAGTCCAACTATCTCTTTAGCTTTAGAGGCAAATCCTCTAATAACTTCAAGAAGCGGTTTTAATTCTGGAACATCTGGTATTTTTGCTTCAATAGATGAGATAAAACTATTTACATAGTTTTCATGCTCACCAGTCCCTAGCATAGAAGCCACAGCAATACCAATAAAGATCAAAGGCACCACAGCAACAATAGATTTAAAAGCTAGTGCAGAGGCGGCTGTAATTGTTTGATGCCGCAAGAGTGATTGATAGGCTTCAATTAGAAAGATACCAAAGCATTCTAATTTCTTTTTAGAAGCACCAAGTGTAGATACCTCATCATATGAAAAATTCTGTTCGATATAAGTTTTTATTCTTTTTATTAAGTTCATTTACAACCAATCTAACGAATAAAGAGAGTATAGTAATTTCATACTAGTATTACATATTCTAAACAAATTGTCAAAGAAAAAGCGTCAACATTGGAAGCCGAGTAATAATTATAAATGTTTATTTGACATCTAATAAGAGTATCAATATCATATGAGTAGATTTTTTATTTATTGCGAAAGGAAGAGTAATGCGTATAGGTGTACTTGGAGCAGGATATGTAGGATTAGTTACAGGCACGTGCCTTGCAGAGATGGGTAATCACGTACATATAGTAGACATTGCTGAGGAGAAGATCTCCAGCCTCAAAGAAGGCAAAAGTCCTCATTTTGAGCCAGGCCTTGATGAACTTCTCAAGCGTAATATTGATGAGAATAGAATTACATTCAGCTCAGCTGTGAAAAATGCCGTTGTAGGTCAAGAGGTTATTTTCTTAGCCGTCGGTACTCCGATGAGTGAGAATGGTTCAGCAAACCTTAGCTACATCAACCAAGCAGCTATAGATGTAGCCAAGAACATGGAAGGCTATAAGACAATAATTATAAAGTCAACAGTTCCTGTAGGCACCAACACCGAGATTACCAAACTGGTGTCTGCCAATACAGAGCATGAATTTGATATAGTTAGTAACCCTGAGTTTTTAAAAGAAGGTGCGGCAATTGACGACTTTATGCGCCCTGATAGAGTGGTTGTAGGTGTCAGAAGCGAGAAAGCAGAGAAGAAGATGAAGCATATCTACTCACCATTTCTACGTACTGGTCACCCAATTATGACTATGGATCCTGAAAGTGCAGAGATGGTAAAGTATGCTAGCAATGCTCTACTTGCAAGCAGAATATCATTTATGAACGAGATGGCAAATATTTGCCACTCTGTTGGTGCAAACGTTGAATACGTCCGCAAAGGTGTAGGTAGTGACCGCAGACTTGGAGGTGCATTTCTCTTCCCAGGTCTTGGATACGGTGGCTCTTGCTTCCCTAAAGATGTTAGAGCACTCTCACACGTTGCCAATACAGCAGGTGTAAAATCATACCTATGTGATGCTATAGATAAGGTAAATGTTGAGCAGAAATTCTCACTAATTCCTGATATTACCGCTGAGTTAGGAGAGGATTTGACTGGCAAGAGGTTTGCTATGTGGGGACTAGCATTCAAACCAAGAACAGATGATGTACGTGAAGCCCCTGCACTATACATGATTGCTGAACTTACACGCCGTGGTGCAACTATATCAGCATATGATCCAGAGGCGATAGAATCGACAAAGCGCGAAATCGGAGATAAGATTGACTATGCGAGTGATGCATATTCAGCTCTCGACGGAGCAGATGCTCTTATCATATGTACTGAATGGAACGAATTCAGAGCACCAGATCTTGCAGCGATAAAAAAACTTTTAAAGCAACCACTAATTTTTGATGGAAGAAACCTCTATGATTTAGATATAATGGAAGATACAGGCTTCACGTATGCATCTATCGGTAGGCCGAAGGTAACACATATTTGATGAATACCATATAACTTGTTTTTACAAGTAATATTGCTAGTATGCAATTTACATACTAGCAAATTATTCTCAAAGGAGATTATCATGAAGAGCCAGTATCTATTTTTAACCATGGTGCCAGGATTTATTTTGGGTGCATTACTCTCAACAGTTACTAACTCTGATGGCCCATCTTTAAATGAACAAACACCTTTTACCACGAGTATTGATGGTTCCAACCTTATGCTTGCCAAAGGTGGTGGCGGTGGAGGTAGTGGAAGCGGAGGTGGTAGTAGTAGCGGCAATAGCTCATCGATGTCAAATGGTAGCAAGCAACATGTAAATAGCGAACAAAAATTGAGCCGAGAAGAAGCCCAAGAAAGAAAACGTCTTGAACAAGAAGAGCAAGAAGCTGAAAGACTCGCTGTACAAGAAAGAAAGCGCCTAGAGCAAGAAGAAAAAAATGCTGAAAGACTAATGAGACAAGAGCAGAAACGCCTAGAGCAAGAAGCTAAGAAAGCGAATAAGTAATAAATTTTTGCCATGAATTAAATGTATGGAGTTTGACTATTAACTTTTATACACTTTGATAGTTTAAATTATAATGGCGCATCTACTCAAGTAGATGCGCCATTATAATTTAATGCGTAGTAAATATAAATGACTACTGAATCTCTACATTTTTAATAGCAAGATCATCAAGCTGCTTATCATCAACACCAGCAGGAGCGCCAGTCATTAGATCCATAGCTTTCTGGTTCTTAGGGAAGGCAATAACCTCTCGAATATTATCATATCCGAGCATCATCGCAACCATTCTATCTACACCCGGAGCAATACCAGCGTGAGGAGGCGTACCAAATCTGAGCGCTTCAACAAAGAAACCAAATCTCTCTTCAGCTTCTTCAGTTGAGATGCCGAGGATCTCAAAGATACGATTCTGAATCTTAGAATCATGAATACGAACAGAACCAGAAGCAAGCTCAACACCATTAAGTACTAGGTCATATGATGTAGAACGGATATCACCTAATGCGCTATCTTTACTAGAGAAATCATCATATAATTTACTTTCATCATCAGGGTGAATCATAGTAAATGGGTGGTGCGAACTTTCAAAACGGTTGTGATCTTCATTCCACTCAAATAATGGGAACTCTGTAATCCACACAAACTTGAATACTTCCTTATCAGTCAACCCTTCAAGCTCTCCCCACTTATTACGTAGAGCCGCTAAAGAGTTATTTACAACGCTAGGCTTATCAGCCATAAACATCATAATATCACCCTTCTGAGCACCCATGCGTTCAGCGATTAGATCAAGCTCACCTTCACCAAAGAACTTGACAGGAGCACCATTAAATGTGCCGTCTTCAAGAATCTTGATCCATGCAAGTCCCTTAGCCCCGTGATCCTTGATATGATCATGTAGCCCATCTAAATCCTTACGAGAGTAGTTTGCTTGACACCCCTTGGCAACAAGTCCCTTGATCATACCACCACTCTTAGCAACATTGGCAAATACCCCGAAGCCACAGTTAGCAACAAGATCTGTAACCTCAGATAGCTTCATATCAAAGCGTAAGTCAGGCTTATCACAACCGTAGTCACGAATAGCATCGACATAAGACATACGTTCAAAATTAGGTTGAACTTCAACTCCAATACCATCCTTGAAAGCTTCAATCATACATTCTTCAATAATTTCAAAGATATCATCAGGTTCAGCAAAGCTCATCTCTAGGTCGAACTGAGTAAACTCAGGCTGTCTATCTGCACGTAGATCTTCATCACGGAAACAACGAGCAATCTGATAGTAGCGGTCACAACCACCAACCATAAGAATCTGCTTGAATATCTGTGGGCTCTGAGGTAGAGCGTAATACATACCATGATGCACACGACTAGGAACGAGGTAGTCTCTAGCGCCTTCTGGAGTAGATTTCCCTAGGATAGGAGTTTCAATTTCAAGAAAATCCTTACTATCCATTACCCTTCTGATAGCATTGATAGCTTTATGTCTTACTCGTAGATTTCTCTGCATTTGAGGTCTACGCATATCAATATAACGGTAACGCATGCGGACTTCTTCACCAGCATTTGAATATTCATCTGTATCGAATGGAATAACTTCAGATTGACTGAGCACTTCAAAACTTACAACATCTAGTTCAATCTCACCAGTTTCCATTTTTGGGTTGACCATATCATCTGGTCTTGCAAGCACTTTACCTGAAACTTTCAGAACCCATTCATTTCTTATATGTTGCCCAAGATCAAGTACTTCTGGCTTATCAAGGTCAAACTTAATCTGTGTAAGTCCATATCTATCACGTAGATCGATAAACATTACTCCACCGTGGTCACGCCTATTCTGAACCCATCCTGCCAATACAACATCTGTGTCCGCATCGTCTTTTCTGAGTTCTCCACACGTCTTAGTTCTTATCATTTTTCTTTTTTTCCTTTTATTTGAAATTATTAAATAAATAATTTATAAATTCTTGCGATTGCACGATTAGTAGATTATATAGATACTAAGCAAAAATCAAAAAGGTTTTATCGTTATATTTTATAATAGTAACACAAAAACATTCATTTATTTACTGTAAAATTTACAATTTTTTGCTTTGTAACTACTTAATTATTAAAAATAGACGCTCCTATTAAGCTTCAAATTATTCATGAGTTACAGGCACAGCATCCCAAAGCACCTCACTCTCACTCATCCCCAGCGACTATCAGTATTCTCAATACTACTCTATATGTATATTCTTATTATTTACCTCTTTTATAAGGTTATTCATACTCCTGCATACCAAGAACAAAAGACTACTCAAAACAAGATAACTAAAAAAACTGCAAGCCTTTAAATATAAGCTTACAGGTTCCTTTTATCAAACTTTATCATCAACTCTTAATTATTTATATCCACCTCAATTCAATTACTTAGCAGATAAAATCCGCAAACTTCTAAACTTCCACTTGCCAACTTTATCCTTTCGTAAAATTTGCAGAGCATCTAGCTCTACACTTTCTACAGATTCGCAGTAGCATTGAAATGTTGCTCACCTACCGACATAATTATATGTCGATGCAAATTACTCAAAAATCAATCTATAATTATTACACGTCCATATCTAATTAACATACTTAACATAAATACGTGTTGTGGATCGTAATAAACTATTAAACCAGCACCTACTTTCTAATATTTAATATACAAAAATTGGAAACTCATAAAAAAAAGAAGCTCCACAGCAAGCTGTGGAGCTTAAGGGGGTGCGAAATATGGACGAGTATAGGGGATAGTCCAAAATCCGCTGGAAGTTTAATACGACAAGCTAGTTGGAGAAAAGGAGGACGCTTGCCATATCATTGTTTGCTCTACAATTGTTATGACTAATTGGACAGTTATAACTTGTAAAGTCTTATTGTTTTTGTACTCTCTGTATCGTCCCAAATCTCTTTTCAGCTTTAACTATTTTCACTTTTTTGATCAAAATAATTTTGTAACTGTTGCAAAATATGAATATTATGCTATATTTCATAGGCATAATCGTTAATAAATACTTTGGAATATAATTAAACATGTTTTTCAATGATGTCGGCATCAGATCAATCTGCACAGAGCTTCCACCAAACGTCATCACCTCACAAGAGGTAGAGGACCGTTTGAGCACCGTCTATAAACGTCTCAAACTTCCAGAAGGTAGGCTTGAGATGATGAGCGGCATAAAAGAACGACGCTTCTGGAACAAAGGCACACGCCCTTCAGATGCCGCAACCCTTGCTGGCAAGAGAGCTATCACTGCGGCAAGTATCGAGGCAAAAGATGTAGACTGTGTTATCCACAGCTCTGTAAGTAGAGATTTTCTTGAGCCTGCTACTGCAGCAATAGTCCATCAGAAGCTAGGACTCAGTCCAAACTGCATGATATTTGATCTCTCAAACGCCTGCCTAGGCATGCTTAGCGGCATGATCCAAGTAGCAGCAATGCTTGATAGCGGCGTGATCGGGTGCGGCCTAATCGTTTCAGGTGAAGTAGCCGAACCGCTTTACAACGCAACACTTAGAGAAATTATCTCTGACAAGTCACTCACACGAAAAAGCTTCAAAGCACACTTTGCCAGTCTTACTATAGGCTCTGGTGCTTGTGCAATTGTAATGACAAAGAACGATTCTCACACCCACCGCCTAATTGGTGGCGCGCACCAGACAGATTCAGATGCGAACAAACTATGTTACGAAGGGCCAAAGCAATCGAATACCGGCGGCCCAACAATGGTCACAGATAGCGAAGCCCTCTTACATGCTGGTTGCGACCTTGCAAGCCATACATGGGAAAATATGAAGAAAGAACTTGACTGGACAAATGATACGCCAAATCATATCTTCACTCATCAGGTAGGTATAGCACACCAGAGACTACTCTTTGAAGTAACAGGTCTCGATATAGCCAAAGACTTTCCTACTGTATCAAGATTCGGTAACACCGGTTCTGCAGCCCTCCCAACAGCCCTAGCTTGCGGAATAATGGAGAAAGATATCAAGAGAGGCGACCTCATAGCACTACTTGGCATAGGCTCCGGACTTTCAAGCATCATGCTAGGTATCGAATACTAACCACAAAAATCAATCACATGATCACCAATTAAACCTCATCATATCAACACCCATAAAAACCTCAACTTTAGCCATAAATCCCTGAAAAACCACTATTTTATTGCATATATGACTTGGAAAATGTCGATATAAACTAATGATGTATTGTATTAGTACGCCAATACCACTCATTAATATAAAAAATAGATAACTTAGTCACTACATACAGGGAGTAGCACCTTGAAGACCAAATTCTTACTTGCGGCGATTCTGCTAGTAGCATCATGTACAGCGGAAGCATATGACATACCAACAAAGACGATAGCAAGTCACTCTTTCAAGCTCAGCTTGAAACCACTAAACGATGAAAGCCTCGATGCTAGAGCAGCAGAGCTCTACATCTCAAGGTTTCCTGAGAGTGGCTGGATATATGAGGGTGAGTGCGAAAAGGTTGTAGGTAGCCCTGATAAGAAGTTTGCCAAGGTAGTAGAAGTAGAGTCTGATGGTGACTACTACTTTATCTCACGCGGTGCAGATGCGGTAGGTATGGCAAAGCCACCACATAAATCAGAGACTCCACAGGTCAGAGTCACAGTAGATACCCAAAGTCCAAAGGTAAGATTTATTTCACCAGTAGAAGGCACAATACTCAAATCTGGAGAGAATGTACGCCTAGACTGGGTAGCATCAGACAAGAATCTAGCCCTAACAGGAATTGATATATACTACACAGATGGCAAGACTGGTGAATGGATGAAGCTTGCTAGCAACCTGCCGAATACCGGTCACTACGCATGGCAAGTTCCACTTGCTGAATTTGACGCACTCCAATTCAAGGTGACAGCAAGGGACATTGCAGGAAACATTGGCGAAGGGATATCAAACACTCCATACAAGGTTATGCTTCCAAATAAAGTTGCAGAGAGTTATAAAGTAAAGCTACCTGTTGAGGTCGAACTCACCCCTGTTCAGCCAAGCCTACTAGACAGTCAAATACAAGTTAAAACTATGCCAGCTAACATGGATATAACTATTAAAGCAGACGAGTACATAGAGAAGGATCCTCGTCCAGTGAGTTCACACCCAGAGCTCGATGCTAACAACACTGATATCCCAAAGGCAGAGAAGGATGTAGGTCGAGCAGCTTATATTGCTTACGTTATGGGTGGCAACCTTGTACGCCAAGGCAGGCTAAAGGATAGCCTAAGATACTACAGAACAGCCGTAGACGCAGATCCAAACTTCCACCAAGCTTGGAATGATCTTGCATTAGTATATAAACAATTAGGCGCATACTCAAAAGCAGATTCATGCATTGTAAAAGCACTAGCAATAGATCCAAGTAGTCCAAGGTATCTCAACACCCGTGGTTCAATTTATCAAGGAGCAGGCTTTGAAATTTTGGAAGACCCTGCTTCAGCCGAGGAGTCACTTGCAAGAGCCAATGACCTCATACTGTTCTCTGTTAAGACATACGGCGACGCAGTAGCAGCTGCACAGAAAAAAGGTAAGCTTGCAGAGTGCGCAGAGACATACTTCCACCTTGGAGAGATCTGTTACTTTGCAAACCAAGACGCTACAGGCGCAAGGCAGTACTGGGTCAAGATACTTGATCTGCACTCCCCTACCCCAGACCTAGATAATATCATTCTTGATCATGACACGCCTCAAGAGCAATTATCGCGTAGCATATATGAGAAAAATACCGAGTTGTGGGTAGATTTAAAGAGCTGGCAGATGTGGGCTAGAGAGTACTTGCAACAACTTAATAACCTTGAGAGAGGCCTCGTACAACCGAGAGCTCCTATCAGTACCGGACAGTTCCAACAGTACGCCAATCCAAACCTAGGAGCAAATGGTTTACAACCACAAGCAGCAACATCACAGGCATACGGGCTGAACCCATCAGGCAAGTACTACCAATCAGTACCAGTACAACCACAGTACCAAGGTTCTCCGTATACCAATCCCCAAGACCCACAGTACCAAGGTGTACCATATAATAAAGGAATTCCAATGTCACAAGCTCCACAAGGCCAGTATGTAATGCCTTCACAACAACAACCAGGCACCAACATATATGTTCCGTTACAAGCTCAAACAATACCACCGCAAGGAGCCTGGAGTAGAGCAGACTACGGCAGCGCTCCAGATTACACCTACCGTCAACAATAGAATAAAGAATTCATTTAAAAAAGTTTGTAACTGCCTCCAAGCACTTACAAACTTTTTTTATAATATTGATAAATACTTCGACTACTAAAACTACCTAGTACTATTTACCCTCCTCCGAAAATACTTCTTTAGCCGCAGCAATCCCATTTAGCGCAGCAGGAAAGCCCGCATATACCGCCATCTGCATCAATACTTCAATTATTTCATCTCTAGTAACCCCTACGTTGAGTCCAGCCTTGATATGCACCTTCAATTGTGGTGCGGCATTACCCATCGCACAAAGAGCAGCAATAGTTGCTATTTCACGTGACTTTATATCTAGGCCATCACGAGAATAAATATCCCCAAAAGGAAATTCAATAAGGTACTTTGCAAAATCAGGTGCAATATCCTTCAATGATTCAACAACATTTACACCTGCCTCTCCATCAATCTCCTCAAGCTTTTTTAGTCCTTCTTCGTAACGATTCATTCTTCTTCTCCATTTCTTCATAAATACAAATCTTCTTTTCGAGCATACCCAGATGATGTTTCAATCTCTCAGCTTCCTCTAAGATTTTATCTCTATGCAGGAGTAGCATCTCTTTTCTCTCAGATATAGTAGCGTCACCTTGGTATCTGAGTTCAGAGTACAATCCTATCTTAGATAGAGGCATACCAGTTGCTTTTAGTCGTTGAATAAATTCAAGCCATACAAGATCGTGCTCAGTATATACTCTCTTACCTCCACTCCTCCTGACCCCTTGAATCAACCCAATTTTCTCATAATAACGGAGAGTATGAGCAGTCAAACCCATTTTCTCTGCAACTTCACTAATAGTCATAACACACCTTTCATGCTAAGATAACATTCTACTACTTAGAGTATACTCTAACGCAAGGACTTAATATAATTATTTTCAAAATAACCTATAACACATTATTAATTAACAACTTAAAATCATAAAAAATCCCAAAGCAATAAAGCTTCGGGACGCAAAATATAGTATGAAAATTAAAAGTACTCTTATTTATATGCTCACTTCTTCTTAGCAACTATAAGAAGAGACAGACCTTTAAAAGGCAAGAAACGCTCGATATGCTTCCATAATAATATAAGCGTATCTGTAGCTTTGAGTTGAATTAGTGGGATCTCTTTGCGTGATAAAGCGACAGAGTTCAAATACCATGAAGGCACAGATAAAGAGTTCACGCCACGACACTTTTCAACTTCGAAACCTGCCTCCACAAGCTTTGATTTAATTTCCTTCTTAGTGTATCGGCGGAGAAAACCTTCCTCTTTGTCAATACTCCCAAAAAGTCTTTTATTATTAGGAACAAGTAAGAGTAGCTTGCCATCACCTTCAAGAATACTGCCAACATTCTTTAGAGCTGCAACATCATCATCATACTTTTGAACTCCAGAAAACATTACAACAGTATCAATACCCCTACCGGAGAACTTTTTTGCATCTTTTTCAGAGGTTATATCTAGCGACTCAACATCAACAACTTCATTATCAGCATAGATCTGCTCAAGCATCTCAACAACTTGAGGCTCACTGTCGGTCACAGTCAACTTCTCTTTTTTTGGTAACATCCTACTGATGTTTCCTATCCCAGCTCCAATTTCAAGAGTCTTGTTACCAATACTAGGTACAATTAGATCTACCATCCAACTACAGAACCTACGCCCAGCCGAAGCTTTACGCTGGAAAGAGTGTGTATACTCCTCAGAGTAGCAGTCATCAATCATCCAGTACTTTAGAATGGTATAAATAGCCCTTACTCCATCCTTCCAGCCAATCTTCTTGCCATCGGCATACGAGCGACCGTAGTAACTAATCGGCACTTCAAATACCGTACAATCCCTCTTTGCAATCTTTGCGGTAATTTCTGGCTCTATTCCAAAACGGTTCGATCTGAGCGGAATAGTCTTGAGAACATCTCCACGAAAAGCCTTATAACAGGTCTCCATATCAGATAGGTCTAGACCAGTAAAGAAGTTTGAAAGATGGGTTAAGAAAAGATTTCCAAGTTTGTGATGGTATAATAGTATTCTACGCATCTCACGGTTAGCAAATCTTGAGCCGTATACGACATCAGCATGACCTTCAAGTAGCGGGCGAAGCACAACAGAGTACTCTTCTGGATCATACTCAAGATCCGCATCCTGAATAATAGCATACTCACCACTCATCTCTTTTATTGCACGCCTAATAGCTGCACCTTTACCTTGATTGACATCCTGCTTGAAATATTTTATCTCAGGATATTTATCAAGAAACTCAAAAATTATTTCTTCAGTACCATCAGTCGATGCATCATTAACAATAATTAGCTCTCTCTTGAGCCCTCTAGGCAACTCAACAGCTAGTACCTTGTTAAGGGAAGCTCTAATATAAGCCCGTTCATTATATACCGGTATAAGTATTGATAACAGATCAACCTTGAAGATAGGTTTATTCTCAGACACAGTCACTCCTAAAGATAATAGTTTAGTAATTCATTTTTAGTATTATATATATTATCGAAAAAAACTCTAGTCTCGATTATGATTTAATTCTACAGAATGGGTTAAATAAAAAATGCATCTACAGCTTTCAAGCAATAGACACATACATTAAGCTCCATATATTATTGAGAACAGAGTAACCACCCTACTTCTTATTATAGATTCTCACCTTCATCATCTTCCGCCCCCACTTTTTAGCGTTATAGTGATAGGTCATTCTTATATCAAGGTGTAAAATACCTTTTCTTCTCCAGCTCCGCCTCATAGCACCGCCAGTATCATCTACAAATCTACGCCCATACCCCTTTACATATATCTCAGTCCCATAAGGCACAGCTCTCGGATCAGCAGCAATACCAGGCTTCCAAGCACTTTTACCTCTAGAAGTTCTACCAGGAGTACCATATCCACAACACTTACTACATGGACAATAAGCTGTTACTAGTGCCCATCGTTCAACATAGTCCTTCTTTTTTTCTACAGAAGGTTTCTTCTTAGGTGAGGTAGCGACTACAGGTTTTTTTCAGCTCATCCTTCTTTTCAACCACCTCTACAGGCGAATCAATCTTCTGAGCTATAGGTTGACTCACAACCAATTCTCGCTTAATTAGTTCTAAATATTCATTTGTAGAGCTCTGCTCTACAACAGGAAGTTTGAATTCCTGATGATACTGGTAAACAGTAGCCGACAATGTAGGGATTGCCTGCATTGCCCTAGGTTCATCTGTGCTTTGAGTAAAGCCAGATGCACCATTACCATCGGTTGAAGCCATATTTATAAGCCCAACACAGAAGACCAAAGCTCCTAAAAGGGTTAAAACATGTAAGTTAAATTTCTGCATAACCGGATTAATGATCCTAAAATATACATTTTGACAAATGATACCAAATGAAGGCATCTTCAAGATCTACCTCAAGCCAAAAGCCCCAACTCCCAAGCCCGATAATAAACCACATTTTCTCAGAAATTATAACATAAGTTTCAAAATGTACAATCACCAATCGGTTATCATTGAAAAACACTATATATGCTAACGACTACATATTTACGTCAACATATGACTGTAGAATGAGTTGCGCGGAAATAGCATCAACACTTTTCATACGATCTTTCCGGTTTAAGTTGGCACTTTTCATTGCAGAATGAGCGGCAGCAGATGTAAGTCTCTCATCAAAAAGCACAACATCTATCCCAATGTCAGAAAGCTTTTCCTTATAGGTCTCTGCTTCTTTAGCTTTCTTTCCTACCTTACCGCTCATCTCAAGTGGCAATCCAATAACGACCCTATCAGCACAAGTCTCGGCTTTGAGCTCGACAATCGCAGCAATAACATCTTCTGGCGATCTCACATTAGAGACTTTATAGGACACAGCTATCGGTAGTTCCATATCACAAATAGCAAACCCAACCCGTCTATCTCCCAAGTCAACACCTAATAATTTCAAGACATTCCCTTCTAAAGTTACTCTTCACTATCATCCAACATCAGAGTGCCACGCCCAATAAGGCCATTATTCCCAAATTTTTGAGCTATAATATCTGTCGCCTTGTCAATCAACGACATCTTATTATCTACAAGATTCTCAACAACTTCTTCATCCTCCATAAATAAACTCTCTTGTACAGATATACTCCCACCACACTCATCAACAAATCCACTGAGCCCAACACCAAGTAGCCGTATGGGGTACATACCTGCCTCTGTTTTAGCTCTTAATAGGGACTTAACTGTATTGTAGATAATCTGCGTAGCAGCTGTCGGTTCGGCTAAAGTAAGTCGTCTCGTTACTTGTTTAAAGTTTGAGTATTTTACCTTTAACTGCACAACCTGACCTTTGAGTTCATACCTTCTGCACCTCTTACCAACCTTGTCAGAGAGGTAGAGAAGTGTCTTCTCCAACTCAGGTATACTGAGAAGATCTACAGCAAATGTAGTTTCATTTGAGACACTCTTCTCTCTTTCCATCTCGCCGGTAATCTCTCTATCATCGATCCCTCTGCACAAGCGGAATAAATGCCCACCAATATTCCCCAGCGCACCTATCAACTCCTTCTCAGGCCACTGCTGGAGGTCATAGATAGTCTTTATCCCTATTGAATTAACCCTCTTTACTCCGACCTTACCGAGTCCCCACATGCGTCCAACAGGTAGAGGGGCAAGTCTTTCCATAACTTCATCGTCACGTATCACCGTCAAACCATCAGGCTTATTCATATCGGAGGCCACTTTTGCGACAAACATAGTTCCCGCAACACCAGCAGAAGCTGTAAGTTGCACTGTATCAAAGATTCTCTGTCTAAGATTTGCTGCAATCACCTCAGGAGACCCTAATAGTCTCTCCATACCTGTCACGTCTAGAAAAGCTTCATCACAAGATAAAGGCAAGACAAGTGGCGTAAAATCATTGAAAATCGCATGAATCTCTTTAGACACCGCCGAGTATAGAGCGTGATTACCATTGAGAAATATCCCTTTGGGACAACGCCGATAAGCCTCACTTGTCGGCATCGCCGAGTGTACACCATACTCACGAGCTTCATAAGAGCAGGTAGAGACAACACCTCGACTCTTAGGGTTACCACCAATAATCACAGGTTTACCCCGAAGTTCAGGATTATCCCGAACCTCAATAGCAGCAAAGAACGCATCCATATCTACATGGATTATCGCCTTCTTCCAAGACTCTTCTCTGCCAACACCCATAATTTATACCCTGCCTATTATATTTTACAAAACAGCTAGTTTCTAATCTCTCTTATTGCTTCATCAATACTGCTCACCTGCACAAGCTTTATGGCAACATCCAGTTTTTTACGAATCTTAGGAACGATAGCAGACTTGAAACCAAGCCTCTGCGCCTCTTTCAAACGTGCTTCAAGCTGAGCAATATTTCTCACCTCTCCACCAAGACCAAGCTCTCCTATGGCAATTGTCTGCTTGTTAAAACATTCATCCTGAAGACTTGACACAATAGAAAGTGCAATAGCAAGATCACCACCAGTATCACCAAGGCTCGCCCCACCGACCACATTCAAGAAGACATCTTTATCATAAAGGGTCACCTCTGCTCTCTTTTCAAGTACAGCAAGAATCATCTGAGCACGTGAGCGATCAGCACCACTCACCTGCCTCTTGGCATTTCCCGGACACCCATCGGTGACTAAAGCCTGCACCTCAACAAGGAATGGTCTCGACCCTTCCAAAGCTGCAGTAACGACCGAACCACTTCCACCAGATTCACGCCCAGAAAGAAATAGCTTTGATGCATCATCTACAGGTATTAGACCGGTCGCCCCCATCTCAAAGACTCCTATCTCATTGACCGCCCCATACCTATTTTTTATAGCTCTAAGTATCCTAGCAGCATGAAATCTATCACCTTCGAACTGCAACACGACATCGACCATGTGTTCCAATACTTTCGGCCCAGCAATACTACCGTCTTTAGTCACATGCCCTACAATAAAGATAGGTATATTCATCCTCTTTGCTTGCGCCACAAGGGTAGCCGCACACTCTCTAACCTGTCCAACAGACCCCGGAGCAGACCCAATCACATCCCAGTACACCATCTGAATAGAGTCGAGAATGACTACAGATGGACTTTCAGACTCTATAACCTTCTGAATCTCTTCTATATTATTCTCAGCCAAAACCTGCAAATTATCAGCAAGCGTACCAAGTCTCTCCGCTCTCAAACGTAATTGAATTAATGACTCTTCAGCTGTCACATATAACACACTCCCAGCAACAGCAGACAACCAGTTTGCTGCCTGCATTAGTAGGGTTGACTTACCCACTCCAGGCTCTCCACCAATCAATACAGCCGCCCCTTTTACCAGTCCACCGCCTAGGATACAGTCGAGTTCTTTTACACCAGTACTCAGCCTTACCCCATCTTCAGCAACAACTTTACCTATCTGGATACTGCCTTTAGACTTTTCGGAGCGCACAGATCTACTACCCGCATTGACTTCACCCTTCTCAAGCTCTTCAACCATCGTATCCCACTCGTTACATGAAGGACACTTACCCATCCAATTTTTTGTAGAATGGCCACACTCACTACATACATATACACTCCGCTTTTTCGCCATCTTTTAATCCTTTAAGAGAACCCTTTGCAATTTCTTTCGTATAACTATATAATACCCAATATATGAATTCATACGAGAGGAAATCTCAAAAAAGCAAGCGAGGATACATAATAAAATTATGAAGGAAGTAAGAATCTATAGTGATGGTGCATGCAGTGGAAACCCAGGTCCTGGTGGCTGGGGAGCAATTTTACAATGTGTAAACCCAAAAGCCGAAAAAGAACTTAGTGGTGCAGAAGAACATACAACCAATAACCGCATGGAGATGCTAGGGGTAATATCAGCTCTTGAGCTACTAAAAGAGTCCTGCAATGTTACAGTAATTACCGATAGTAGCTATGTCTGTGATGCATTTAAAAAGGACTGGATATCTGGTTGGATCAAAAGAGGCTGGAAGACTGCCGCTAAAAAACCGGTAAAGAATCAAGATTTATGGGAAAGAATGATAGAAGCAACAAAGCCTCACACAGTAAAATGGGAGTGGGTAAGAGGTCACGACGGACACCCCGAGAATGAGAGATGTGACGCCTTAGCAGTAGCAGCAAGAGAGAGCATTGTTTGATAAATTAAACTATAAAGTATTTTACAAAACAGAAGGAATACATTAGATGGATGGTGAGTTAGTCGATAGAGAGTATCAAAAGAGATCATTTAATGATTTAAACGCTGACAAACAGAATCTCTCAGAAAAGAGTTTTTATAATTGTACATTCAAAAACTGTTCATTTCAATTTGCTGAGTTAAACTCCTCTTCTTTCGAAAAATGCATTTTCCAAGACAGCAATCTATCTCTAGCAAAAACTAGAGGAACTCGTTTTCTAGATGCAGTTTTCATAAATTCAAAATTACTCGGCATCAATTGGGGAGAGTGTAATAAGATCTTCAAAGCTAGCTTTGAAAATTGCCTGATTAAAGAATCATCATTCGTCGGTATGAATTTACAACGATTCACCTTCCAAGATTCATACTTTAAAGACAGCTTGTTCTCAAATTCGAACCTTTCGCATGCAAAATTTCAGAACTGCGATCTTGAAGGCTGTGTTTTTCACGACACCAAACTTTTCAAAACAGACTTTTCAACATCATATAACTACTTTATTAAAGCTGAAGCAAATCAAATATCGAAAGCTATTTTTTCATTGCCGGAAGCTACTTCTTTACTACAAAATTTTGATATAAGATTAGTGTAGCCTAGAACAGTAAATTGTAATCACTATTTATTTAAAAGGAGAGCGCAAGCCGCTCTCCTTTTAAATATCTTAAACATAAATTTTTCTTTTATGCATACATCAAGTTGTCTTTTGGTTTAAACCAGTCATAATCGCGTACTTCATCAATCTTGTAAACAACTAGCTCATTTGTCCCACTATGATACATTACTTTACGCCCAAGTAGTCCACCAATATCTTCGCTAATCACAGGAATGCCAAATCTAAACAGAACCTCTCTAGCAACTTGAATATTCTTTCTACCAAGCCCTCTATCACGGACAAGGAAATTTGATGCACCTCCGATAATCTGAGCAACAAGGTTTTCACTTCTTCCACCTGCTCCGCGTATCATTCTACATAGCGCCCCAACAGCAACATTTCCGTACTGAGCAGTCGCATTTCTCCTGTTTTTGGTAGCAGGTTTTATAAAGTGAGCCATACCACCTATTCTATTGATTTTGTCGTAAATTACTACAGCAACAGAGTTTCCAATAGTGGTTTTAACAATTGTATCCTGTTGATTTAGTAGTATATGTCCAGGCTTTAGATAGTAGTCATTAATCCCTACGCTATAGTTATACTGTGATCCCTGTCTGTAAGAATTACTCATATTTCTATTCTCCGTTTGTTAATAATAATCTTTACCCCTATTTTATCGGACAAAGAAGATGAAATACTTTAATGAAAATTCCTTAATGGTGCTACTAAATACTCTGCAAGCACAATATGCTCAAAAAAAACTTGGTAAAATATATTTTTTTCACTATAATAATAATGTATGATAAATATATATAGCGACTTTCATTTTATTAGTGAGAAGAAAGACATATAATGAGTATACTTGAAGAAGAAGCAATTTCATTATTAGTTGAACAAAACCCAGAACTTACCGGGAAAAAGATAGGACTTGTTTTTGCCGACCTTCCGAGAAATAATATGAGACCTTTCTTATGCGAGAGCCTCTCCCTACGAGCTGGAAAATATAATTTTATCCTTGTAAATACTGATTACCCATCTGATTCAAATAGTGAATTAAAAATTATCAAAGACGCTAATGACACCCATGAAATTTCAGGTTTTATCATTTGGGCCACCTCAAACTTTGATCAATATGCAGGCCGCTATCTAGAAGAACAAAATATACCTTTTATCTTAGTATCACATGTATCTGATATTTTTCAAGGAAGATATAACGAGGTATGCACCCCATTAGATGCTACATCTTTAGCAATAGAGCACCTAGTACAAGAAGGGGCAAAAAAGATAGGCTTTGTACTAGGTGAAAAAATGAATGACACGGTATATGTTCAACAGCGCTATATGTGTTACCGTAATATCCTTTTAGAGAACAACCTCAATGTCTATGAGCCTATTGCAATCCCAGACTACCGTGATCCACATGAAAATACCAGAACAGACCAAGAGATTGCTAATGAGATCAAAAAATTTGACGCTGTATTTACTGCTACAGATTTTTTAATGGGGCTACTTTATAAGCGGTGTTTTGATGCCAACATACGGGTTCCTGATGATCTTCTCATCGCATCTATTGATAACACAGTTTTATCGGAGTGCCTCGATATCACCTCTCTCGAGCAGAACTTCCCAAAGATAGCTGCTACTGCAATAGATCTATTAGCATCTATTTTCTTAAATCCTGAACAAGAGCACAAACAATATATAGTTCAATCAGAATTAGTCATACGCTCCAGTTCACAAAGAAAATAAACTTAGTTATAAATTATGTCAAAGTTAAAACGAAGTTTATCAGATATTATTCTTGACATTAGTAATTAAATTCTTAAGATAATAAAAGTAGTTTTTTTTAATGAACGATTTATAATGTAACATAAGGCAAAATCTACACTATGCAAACTCAAACAGGCAACTTTTATTTTAGCTTTAGCTATTCATGGCGTTTCTGGTATTACCAGAATGCTGACGGTTGTTTGTTATAAATCTGAGAAGAATAAACAGACAGGCGTGAGGAGCTTTACGATAAAGACTTGCGGCCTTAAGAATACATCTTAAAACAGACCGCTTATTAAAGCGGTCTGTTTTTTTTACTTAATTTTTGTGACTAATTATCATTTTAAGGAATCTATAATGTTTTTAAAATCATACCCAACACAGGATGAATTTGAAAAGCTAAAGAGCGATTTCGGAGTAGTCCCAGTCTGCGAAGAAATTCTAGCAGACTCAGAGACCCCAGTATCACTCCTTAGAAAATTCTTCCATCACGATCCAGCCAAACCGATATTCCTACTCGAATCAGTTGAAGGCGGTGAAAGATGGGGAAGATATAGCTTTCTTGGACTAGGTGCATATGCAACCATTAGAGTATACTCTGAATATGTTGAGATAGAAAAATCCTCAGGTACAGAGCAGATAAAACATGGAGGAAAACCACTCGACACCCTCAGAGAAATGATGAAGGAGTATACGCCAGCAAATATTGGAGAATTACCGCGACTCTGGGGCGGACTAGTTGGCTACTTTACTTTTGAATCAGTATCATTTTTTGAGCCAAAAATCCCTAATAAGCTCCCAGAAAGCACCCCACTTGCTCGCTTTGTAATACCACAAGAGTTACTAGCCTTTGATAACTTGAACAACAGCCTTAATATAATTGCATTCAACTACTGTAATAATGGCGAAGCTGCTGAAAAACAATACAAAGCATCACGAAGGCGTATACGTGAGTTAGTAGCTTTTATTGAGTCATCATCAAGTACACCAAATGATGAAGTCTATAATAATTTTAATGACTCACTAAAACCACTAATTTCTGAAGATGAATACAGAGATAAAGTTAAAAGCACAATTGAAAAAATTTACGACGGTGAAATAATCCAAGCAGTAATAGCACAAAAGTTCACTTGTAAAGCTCCAGACAATTTAATAGCACTATACAGAGCACAACGCTACATAAACCCTTCACCTTATATGTACTTCTTCAGCCTTGACGGCAAACAGATTATCGGTAGTTCACCTGAAACCCTCGTTAGACTTGAAGGTGACAAAGCAACAGTTCGACCAATAGCAGGTTCAAGACCTAGGGGTAATACTGAGCAAGAGGATAGAGCTCTAGCAGACGAATTATTACAAGATGAGAAGGAACGCGCAGAGCATCTTATGCTTGTAGACCTCGGAAGAAATGATTTGGGTAGAGTAGCCGTTACAGGTACGGTTCAGGTTACAGACATGATGTTTATCGAGCGCTACTCACATATTATGCACCTAGTCTCAAATGTTGAATGCAACATAACTCCAGACTGTGATGCCTTTGACCTCTTTGCAGCCACCTTCCCTGCCGGCACACTATCAGGCGCTCCGAAGGTCAGAGCCATGGAAATTATCTCTGAGACAGAGGACTTCGCTCGAGATTTTTACGGCGGTGCACTGGGTTATATCAGTTTTAATGGTAATATGGATTTTGCGATTACGATACGCACCGCTTCAGTTGAAAATGATGAGCTCACTGTAATCGCTGGAGGCGGTATCGTTTACGACTCCAATCCAGAGACCGAGAGACAAGAATCGGTCAACAAGGCAGGAAGTATTAATAAAGCTCTAAATATGCTTAAAACGTCGAACGAACTGAGCAATAAGTTGGAGGAGAACTAAGATGATACTAATGATCGATAACTATGATTCATTTACTTACAACCTTGTTCAATACCTCCGTATGTTGGACGAAGAGACAGAGGTTGTCGTAAAGAGAAACGATGAAATAACTATTGAAGAGATAGAAGCACTTTCTCCCGAGGGGATAGTAATTTCACCAGGACCGAGTAACCCTGATAATGCTGGCATATCGATAGCTACAGTAAAATACTTTGCAGGCAAACTTCCAATCATGGGTGTATGTCTAGGGCACCAAACTATTGGACAGGTATTCGGTGGCAAGGTAATCCACGCAAAGAAGGTTATGCACGGCAAAGTTTCAGAGGTCAAGAATGACGGTAAGGGCTTGTTTACAGGTATTACAAAACCTATCAAAGCTATGCGCTACCACTCACTTGCAGTAGAACGTGAGAGCCTGCCCGACTGCTTTACTATTACAGCAGAGACAAATGACGGTGAGATTATGGGTATCAGACATAAAGAGTACCCTATAGAGAGTATCCAGTTCCACCCAGAATCAATAATGACAACTGTTGGCAAACGATTATTACGTAACTTTATTAAACAGGTCAAAGGAGAGATATAAAATGTTCAGCGATCTTTTGAGACAGGTAATCAATAAAATAGATCTTAGCAGAGAAGAAGCTGCTGAGGTTGTGAATGAGATCCTTTCAGGAGAAGTCAGTGATATCCAAATGGCTGGGATACTTACAGCCTTAGCGACAAAAGGTGAGACCTTCGAAGAACTCGCTGGAGCAGCAAGTGCTATGCGTAGTAAAGCAAAGCGCATACAAGTTACTGGATCACCAGTAGTAGATATTGTAGGTACAGGTGGTGACGAACTACACACATTCAATATTTCAACGACAACAGCCTTTGTTGTCGCTGGTTGCGGAGTCATTGTAGCCAAACATGGTAATAGATCTGTTTCGAGTAAGTGTGGTAGTGCTGACGTACTTGAGAGCCTAGGGGTAAACCTAGATCTTGAACCAGAGATTGTAGAAGAAGCTGTAAATGATATAGGCATCGGCTTTCTATTCGCACCAAAGTACCACGGAGCTATGCGTTTTGCTGCTCCAGTGCGTAAAGGACTTGGAGTAAGATGTATCTTCAACCTTCTCGGTCCACTAACCAATCCGGCAGGTGCATCTTCAATGCTGCTAGGTGTATACGCCCCAGAGCTGACCGAAATGTTTGCAAACGCGTTAAAACTGCTAGGTGCAAAACGAGCACTTGTTGTACACGGGCATGATACAATGGACGAGATCACAGTTACTACTGCCACACGTGTAACAGAACTCAAAGATGGCGAAATCAAGACATACGACATCAACCCTGAGCAATACTTTGGTGAACTATGTGAGCTGGAAGAGTTAACAGGTGGTGACGCAGCTGAAAACGCAATAATACTTAGAGGTATTCTTGACGGAAGTATCAAAGGTGCAAAGCTGAACATTATTCTAATAAATTCTGGTGCCGCACTACTTGCAGCAGGTAAAGTTGATAATATCAAAGACGGTATAGCAATGGCCAGGGAGTCTATTGAGTCAGGTGCCGCTCTCAGTAAGCTTGAAGCCTTAATTAAATTCACCCAGGAGAACTAATGAGCAACTTTCTTGATAAAATTTTAGAATGCAAACGTGAAGAATTAAGACATCACAAGCAAAATGTAGGAGAAGTAGCCTTACGTGTTGAATGTGGAGACAGAGATGACTTCCGGTCCTTCTATAACGCACTCACACGCAATGAGATCAATATTATTGCAGAGATTAAGAGAGCCTCACCAAGTAAAGGTGATATACAGCCTGATCTCAACCCCGAAGAGATGGCTCGCTTATACGAAGCTGGTGGCGCGGCAGCAATATCTGTTCTTACTGAGAAGGACTTTTTCAAGGGTAGCCTTGATGATATGATTGAAGCACGTAGCGCCTGTACAATACCAGTACTTAGAAAGGACTTCATATTCGATCCGTACCAAGTATACGAAGCCTGCGCACTTGGTGCTGATGCAATCCTACTTATAGCGAGAATCCTAGACAAGGTGCTATTAGAAGACTTACTTGCTCTTACTCATGCTCTCAATATGAACGCTTTGGTAGAGATTCACGGTGAAGGTGACTTAGATAAGATTGATGGTATTGGTGCAAAGATTATTGGTATCAATAACCGTGATCTTTCTTCTTTTGATACCGATCTAGAAGTATCAATAAATATGGCTAAAAAATTAGAAGATGATCAGATAGTTGTAGCAGCAAGCGGAATCTTCTCCTACGACGATATAAAGCTCTATCCTAGAGAACGCATACACTCATTCTTGGTTGGTGAGAGCA
This sequence comes from Planctomycetota bacterium, assembly GCA_965140405.1. Lineage (GTDB taxonomy): Bacteria > Planctomycetota > SZUA-567 > SZUA-567 > SZUA-567. The sequence continues at coordinate 1,709,615 of OZ223208.1, read as the reverse complement.
TTGTTCGTTCAAGTGACAGAGTTGACTTTTTAAAGAAACTTAGAGGTATATAATGGCTAACGAAAAGACTAGACTACAGATCAAAATCTGCGGACTAACAAACGCCAAGCAAGCTGAACAAATAGCAAAACTTGAAGCGGATGCTATAGGTTTAGTCTTCTTCCCAAAGAGCCCAAGAAATGTTTCAACAAAGATAGCGAGTGAGATTGTATCAGCAGTAAAGGGTAAAACCATAACTTGCGGTGTCTTTGTAGATATGAAATACGATACCATTCTCAGAGTAATAGAGAAGACCAACTTGGATATTATTCAGCTACACGGTAGTGAGTCAGAGGAATATATACAGAGCCTCCGCCCTACTGGTAAAAAAATTATCAAGGTTCTCAAAGATGCAACCTTTGCAGACGACGTCAACAAGTATTCTGCTGATGCGTACTTACTCGAACTTGGAAAAGGCGCACTACCCGGAGGAAACTTCCAGAGTTGGGATTGGAAGAGAGCTTCGAACTTTGGTCTCGACCACCCGTATATTTTGGCAGGAGGTATAAGCCCAAATAATATATTTGACGCCATTATCAAAGGCAATCCACAAGCGATAGATGTCAGTTCGTCTGTAGAGAGTAGCCCAGGAATAAAAGATTTAGACAAAGTAAGTGAATTAATCGAGAAAGTACATACAGTAGAAGAAGCCCCACACAAGGAAAGGATATTTTCATGAGTTCAGTAGCGAATTATTCCTACCCAGACGACACAGGTCACTTCGGTGAGTATGGTGGTCGTTTTGTAGGAGAGACATTGATCCCTGCTATTCTTGAGGTTGAAGAAGCGTATAAGAAATACATTGAGGATAAGACCAGTCCTTTCCATGCTGAATTTCTTTCGCTACTAAAACACTATGTAGGCAGGCCAACACCGACATACTTTGCCTCACACCTTTCTGATGTTACAGGTGGCGCAAAGATCTACTTGAAGAGAGAGGATCTCACCCATTCAGGCGCGCACAAGATCAATAACACCATAGGTCAATGCTTACTTGCCAAGTTGATGGGGAAGAAGAAGGTAATAGCTGAGACAGGAGCAGGACAGCATGGTGTTGCAACGGCAACAGTCGCCGCTCTAATGAATTTGAAGTGCAAGGTCTTTATGGGTAAAGAAGATGTCCAAAGACAAGCACCAAACGTAGAGCGCATGAAGCTACTAGGAGCAGAAGTTATAAGCGTAGAGTCAGGAGCAGCAACCTTAAAAGATGCTATGAACGAGGCTATGCGCTACTGGTCAGAGGTTGTAGAAGATACCTTCTACGTTATAGGTACAGTCGCCGGTCCTCACCCATACCCCGTCATGGTAAGAGAATTTCAGAAAGTTATAGGTGAAGAATCTATTGAACAGATGAAGGAGCTTGCAGGCAGACAACCAGACGTTGTTGTTGCAGCTGTAGGCGGTGGTAGTAATGCAATCGGTATTTTCTATCCATATATAAAGCACGAAGACGTAGCACTAGTAGGAGTTGAAGCTGCAGGATACGGCATAGAGACTGGCAAGCACGCAGCACCACTTGGACACGGCACTATCGGCATACTTCATGGAGCGAAGTCATACTTACTACAAGATGAGAACGGTCAGGTAACTGAAGCGCACTCAATCTCAGCCGGTCTTGATTACCCAGGTGTTGGTCCAGAACATTCACTACTCAAAGATATAGGTAGAGCTACTTATGAATCAATTACCGATACCGAAGCACTTATGGCATTCAAATCTCTCTCACTAAACGAGGGAATCATCCCTGCCCTAGAAAGCTCGCACGCTCTAGCCCAGGGTATTAAGGAAGCAGCGAAGAGAAGCAAAGATGAAATAGTCCTCGTAAATTTATCAGGAAGAGGAGATAAAGATCTAGCTCATGCTACAGCTGCGCTAAAGATGATGGAAGGAGAAGCAGGTGAATAGATTAGAGAAGACATTCAAGAAGGTAAAGGATGAATCAACATCTGCGCTTGTAGGGTTTATTACCGCAGGTGATCCAGACTACAATAAGTCCTTGGATATCATTAAAGGTATGCTAGACAGTGGTATTGATATTCTAGAACTTGGTATCTCATTCTCAGATCCTACAGCAGATGGAGCAGCAATACAACGCTCTTCCCAAAGAGCGCTTGCTAACGGAATAAACCTGAAGAAAAGCTTGGAAATGATCAGAGAACTCCGCAAGGAATACGACCAACCTATTATTATCTTCAGCTACTACAACCCGATCCATGCATATGGTCTTGAAGAGTTTTATAAAGATGCGGTTGAAGCTGGAGCAGACGGCACACTTATAGTTGACCTACCACCAGAAGAGAGAGGAGAAATTGAAGGAAAGTTTGGTAGCGAATTAGCTATCATACGCCTCATAGCCCCTACTACACCTATTGATAGAGTAGGCTATATCCTTGAGGATGGCTCAGGTTTTGCCTATGTCATTTCAAAGACTGGCATCACTGGTACAGGCGATATCAATACTGAGGTTGTTGAAAGACATATTGCCGAGCTTAGAAAGGTATGCAATATACCACTATGCGTTGGCTTTGGAATATCAACACCAGAACAAGCAGCAGCAGTAGCAGGGTACGCAGAAGGAGTGGTAATTGGTAGCGCCTTTGAGAGAATCATCGAAGATAATTTAGATAATCCTGAACTAATAACCATAATGAATGAAAAGGTCTCTAAAATTAAAGAGGCTATGATTGGAGCTAAAAATGAATAAACTAAGATTAACAAGCAAGACTGATAGTTCACACAAAACAGTCATCGATGTAGGTGGAGTCAAGATAGGCGAAGAGCTTGCAATTATCGCCGGTCCATGTAGTATTGAGACTGAAAAGCAGGTTATAGATACTGCTCTAGCTATCAAAGAAGGCGGCGCAAATATATTGCGAGGCGGTGCGTTCAAGCCACGCACAAGCCCCTACGACTTCCAAGGCTTGGGACTCGCTGGTCTAAAAATGCTCAAGAAAGCTGGGCAAGAAGCAGAGCTTCCGATCATCACAGAGGTTATCGATCCACGAGATGTTTCATGGGTATGCGAGTATGCAGACATTGTACAGATCGGTGCTCGTAACATGCAGAACTTCTCACTGCTCCAAGAAGTGGGCAGGTCGAGTAAGCCTGTCCTGCTAAAGCGAGGAATGCATTCAACACTATCGGAATGGTTGAACTGCGCAGAGTACATCCTTAGCGAAGGTAACAGCGAAGTAATGCTTTGCGAACGAGGTATAAGAACTTTTGAAACACATACAAGAAATACTCTTGATCTGAGTGCAATACCATCAGCAAAAAGTATATCTCACCTTCCTATCATTGTTGACCCATCACATGGAACAGGACGACGAGAGCTGGTAGCACCAATGTCGCTAGCAGCGCTTGCTGCTGGAGCAGATGGACTTATTATTGAAGCTCACATATGCCCTGATGAAGCAAGGTGTGATGGACCACAATCACTTACTCCAGAAATGTTTGTAGAACTGGTTAAGAAGCTCAAAATAATGTGGAAGTGCACCAAAGAGATCGAAGCGATGAATTCTTAAAAATTTATAAAATAAAGGAGAAACCATGAAAGATGAAAGAATGGATCTAAACTATGTTCGTCGTAAAATAGACCAGATCGATAATAACATTCTACAGCTACTTCAAAAACGTATGGAAGTAGCAAGAATATCAGCTGTTTTCAAAAACAACATAGAAGACCCTGAAAGAGAAACCAGGGTTATCAAAGGCCTTACAGAGCGAGAAAATGCACTTCTTAACGCAGAGTTTATTGAAGACATATACAAGATTATGTTCCTAGAGAGCAAACGCATTCAACGAGAAACCTCTACCCTAATTGCTTTTCAAGGAGAGCACGGAGCTTATAGTGAATTGGCATGTCGCCACTGGGATATCAGCTTGGCTCCTATGCCATGTGATGAATTCTCAGATGTTTTCAGTGGCGTTGAAGATGGTATTTACGACTACGGTATTGTTCCTGTTGAGAACACTCTAGGTGGTATGGTAGGACAAGTAAATGCACTTATGCTACACTCAAATGTCTTCGTTGTAGGTGCTATCAAGACCCCTATTCACCACTGCCTACTAGTGACACCTGGTACCGACCACCGCAGTATCAGAAGAGCCTACTCACATCCACAAGCGTTATCACAGTGTAGGGAGTTTCTAAAACGACACAACTACGAGCACGAACAGACCCTCGACACTGCAGGTGCAGCAAAGATGCTTGCAGAAAAGAAGCCAGCAGCTTCTTGTGCGATTGCCAGTTCACTTGCTGCTAGTTACTACAACCTGGAGATTGTAAAGGAGAATATCGAAGATCTCGATACAAATCAGACCCGTTTCCTTGTTATCTCAAAAGAACCTGCACCAGGTACTGGCAACAAATGCTCAATAACCTTTAGCACTGACGACAGAGCTGGGCAGTTATACCATGTACTCCAGTTGTTTGCAGATAAGAGTATCAACCTTACAAGGATTGACTCTGTGCCAGATCGCCCAGGCGAGTTTGCATTCTTCCTAGATTTCGAAGGAAACTTGACAAGCCCAGACGTACAGAGCGTACTTGATCAAGTAGAAGAAGCTACAGCCAAGTATCGCTTCCTAGGCTGTTATGAGGAGAGGAACCTAGTATGAGGATATTTATTCTAGGTGCCGGTAAGATGGGTTCTTGGCTTACAGAAGAATTTTGTCTTGATCACGAAGTTGCAATATATGACCAAGATCTTACTCGTCTCAAGTTTTTCTTTGAGACAACAAGACTTTCTAATCTTGAAGATGTTAAAAACTTCAAGCCAGAGTTAGCCATAAACTGTGCAAGTATTCAAAAAACTCGTAAAGCTTTTGAAGAACTTATTCCGTTACTACCCAAGGACTGTATCCTTGCAGATATCAAGTCAATTAAGAATGATCTCCCTGAGTACTATGCAAGTACAGGCCACCCATTCGTATCTATTCACCCTATGTTCGGTCCGACATTTGCCAACTTGAGAAATCTGGAAAATCAAAACGCCATTATTATTAGTGAATCATGCGAAAAAGGTAAAGAGTTCTTTAGAGAACTCTTTACTAGATTAAAACTAAGGATATTTGATATCTCTTTCGAAGAACATGATGAAATGATGTCCTATAGTCTATCGATACCATTTGCCTCCTCAATAGTATTTGCAGCCTGCATGGATAAGTTAGATGCTCCCGGTACGACCTTTAAAAAACACAAGGAAATTGCAGAAGGCCTTTTTTCTGAAGATGAAAATCTTATAGCAGAGATTATGCTAAACGATAAGACTCTAAAGCAGATTGATAAGATTAGCAATAAACTCAATTATCTACGCCATATAATAAAGGGTAAAGACTTTGATGAAATGACCCATTTCTTCGATCAACTCAGAGATAATATTAAAGAATAAGAAATATCTAAATAAAAACGGAGTCATGATAATTCACGGCTCCGTTTTATAATTCAAAATAAAGTATATTGTCATATAATATTGGTTTATTTAATTTTCATATCAATTTTATCTAGTTTTTCATTAATACCAACAAGCATCTTTTCCAACTCACCTATTTTATCCTCTATCTCTTCTGTATTATCCTCTACCAGTGCATCAATAAAGGTTGCATTAAATATTGATAAACCAATCATACCTCCAGAAAGCAAGAATCCAATAAAGTATACTCTTATAAATAAGATCCACCCTGGTGTATCATAATAAGACATGGCAATTAATTTCCTTGGAATTTCAAACCACCCAGTAATAGCAAAAACTCTGAACATTGAGTAAGCACTTAGGATTGGATTACCAAACATGTCAGGAGCATGATCTCTAAATATCATAGTACTAACTATCGAAGAGATAAACAGCAATAGCAACATTCCTATTGCGACACCGAAAGTAGCTTTCAAAGCTCTTTTTAGGCCATTTACAAATCTGCCACCGCTAGGAACAATAGTCAGGATTCTAAGAAGTCTGACAAACCTTACAAGCCTCAAAATCATTATAATTCCAACATTATTCACCTCTTCAAACGGCATTATAAATATCGGAAGTGATAATACAATCACAGCCAGATCCATTTTATTCCAAAGCACACATATATAATTGTGCCAACCGAATCTAATTATTTTTGATATTGCTTCTATTATGAATATCAAAACACACGCAATCTCTAGCCAAATAATTAGATATTCATTTCCGCTAGCAACACGAGGAAATTCAGAAAGAGTAATTACAATAGCATTTACGAATATGATAAGAAGAATAAATTTCGATACACCAGACACCTTATCTGAAAACATAAACTTCTTCATTCGCATATCCTCATAACAAGTAATTATATATAAATCCGTACGCTAATATATCGTCAAATTTTATAGTCATATCTAGAAATAATAAAAAAGTGGACAGTGCTGAGCACTGTCCACAATATAACAATTACTAATAAATTATTACACTACTAGCCACGGACGTAAAGCATTTCATTGTAAGTAGGTAGAGGCCAGATTTCAGCATCCACTAGCTCTTCTAGTTCATCGGCAGCAGCACGAGCCTTAGCCATAGCAGGAAGAATTTCATCACGTGCACCCTTAGCCATACATTCAGCACAAGGGCGTCCAGCAACTTCTGTAAGAGCAGTTTCAATAGCATCAACACCAGCTTGTAACTCACCAATAAGAGTTGTTACCTTATCCATGCGTGCAGCAAATACAGTAGCATCAGCTCCACTCTCTTTGACAGCAATTACAGAAGCGGCAAGACGAGAAGCGTAGTCCATAACCGCAGGCATAATCATACGATTTGCCATTGTCAAAGCAGTACGGCCTTCGATAAGAACATTCTGTGCATATGTATCAAATAGAATTTCTTGACGAGCAGCGAGTTCAGTATTGCTAAGAACAGCATGTTTTTCGAATATATCCTTGACCGCATCATCACTCATACACATTAGAGCATCAGGAGTGTTTGTTAGGTTTGGCAAACCTCTCTTTTCAGCTTCAACAGGCCATTCAGCAGAGTAGTTATCACCATTAAAGATCACACGACTGTGTTCTTTGAATATCTTAGCACAGATAGCTTGAGCAGTAGCATTTACATCACTAGCCCCTTCAAGTTCAGCAGCTATCTCAGAAAGAGTCTCAGAAATTATTGTATTTAGAACAAAGTTTGGACCACTAGTGTTAATTAGTGAACCAGCCATACGGAATTCAAACTTATTACCGGTAAACGCAAATGGAGAAGTACGGTTTCTATCTGTAGCATCCCTTGGTAGAGGAGGTAGAGTAGTAACACCAAGAGTCATAGGCTTACCGTTACAACCTTCAAGCTTAGTACCATTAGCTAGAGAATCAACAACCTTGTTCAACTGATCACCAAGGAAGATGCTGATAATAGCAGGAGGAGCTTCGTGCCCACCTAGACGGCAGTCATTACTTGACGAAGCAACACTTGCACGTAGGAGTGGAGCATGGATATCAACAGCCTTGATAATAGCAGCTAGGAAGACTAGGAATTGAGCATTGTCTTCAGGATTATCACCTGGTTCGAGAAGGTTTGTACCATCGTTAGTCATGATTGACCAATTATTGTGCTTACCAGAACCATTCATGTTGTGGAATGGTTTTTCGTGTAGTAGGCAGTATAGACCATGACGACGAGCTACCTTCTGCATGATTTCCATAGTTAGTTGGTTGTGGTCAGTACCTACATTTAGAGTAGCGTAGATAGGAGCAAGTTCGTACTGAGCAGGAGCAACTTCATTATGCTGAGTCTTAGCAGAGATGCCTAATTTCCAAAGTTCTTCATTTAATTCAGTCATATAGCTAGCAATACGCTCTTCAATTGAACCGAAGTAATGGTCACATAGATCCTGTCCCTTAGATGGCTCAGAACCAAAAAGAGTACGCCCACAGATCATAAGGTCAAGACGTTGCTCAGCGTATGCTTCATCAATTAGGAAGTATTCCTGTTCAGCACCAAGAGTAGCGATAATTCTTGAGCTAGTAGTATTACCCATAGCTTTTAGGACTCTCATACCTTCTTTAGATAGAGCAGCCATAGAGCGTAGAAGAGGAGTCTTTTTATCAAGTACATCACCTGTATAGCTTACAAAAGCACATGGAATGAAGAGAGTAGTATTATCACCATCATTTTTGATAAATACTGGGCTAGTACAATCCCACGCAGTATAGCCACGAGCTTCAAAAGTTGCTCTAATACCACCGTTAGGGAAACTAGATGCATCAGGCTCACCTTGGATAAGCTGTTTACCAGAGAACTCCATTATAACAGAGCCATCAGAAGATAGGTTTATAAAGCTATCATGTTTTTCAGCAGTAATACCAGTCATTGGCTGGAACCAGTGACAATAGTGAGTAGCGCCTCTTTCAAGAGCCCAATCCTTCATTGCATTTGCAACAACATCAGCGATTGTTGGGTCAAGTTCGTGTGACTCATCAATCGTCTTAGCAAGTTTTTTGTAGATATTCTTTGGCAGGCGCTCACGCATTACTTGATCGTTAAAAACGTTTTCACCGAAGATATCAGTTACATTTTCAATACTCATTGATACATTCTCCTAAATAATAATATTTCTAAACGTAAACCATTTCTACTAATATATTCAAAATTTAATTTTAATTTTAAGTTAACTTTAACCACCATTTCTTTGTCAGCAAATTTTGTCAAAAATAGACTTATAAACAGAAAAAACGTTCCTACTTACATGTAAATTTATATCACAAAGAGAGTAGTTTTCCAAGAAGCTTTCCGATTTTTTCTTTAGGTGACAATTACTATCAGTACATATGTTAGTAAGTTTGTCTGAAATAATAAAGTAATTCAGTATTTCCAAATTACAAAAAAATACATTCTAAAATGTAGGATTTCCAAAAAATGATGCTTCACTCCCACAATCTACCTTTAAGTAATTAATATTCCCGCTATAACCGTTAGAAGCGACTCTGAATTAACCAGAGTCGCTAATAACAATCACGTCTAAATCTAACCTACAGCATCCTCACCTTTTTCCCCAGTACGAATGCGATAACATTCTTCAAGGCTTGTAACAAAGATTTTACCATCCCCTATATTTCCTGTACGAGCGCCTTCAATAATAGCGTCAATGGTTTTCTGAACAAATTCAGCATTTACCGCAATTTCTATACGAATTTTCTTGAGTAGGTTTACTTCAATATCAACGCCACGGTATGACTCATGGTATCCACCCTGTTGCCCACATCCGAGTGCATTTGTAACAGACATTTTAGTGACTTCGGCAGCATATAGCTTCTGCTTTACATCATTAAGTCTCTCTGGCTGGATATAAGCTGTAATCAATTTCATAGTTTTTCCTTTCGTATTTTAACGAGCAACCCTAAGCACTCTGATATATTTAATATACTTAGAACCGCCTCTAGTTTTACATATAATTACTGCAAAGTCAAATAACATCTAAATCTAAATCGAAAGCGAACACCTGGTGAAGTTATGATTCTGTAGCTAGTGTAGGTCGGAGCCCGCTTTCGAGGAAGGTAATTATTAGATATTTGTAAAGATTTGGAATCCTGGATATGCTTCATTACCGTGTTCAGCAAGGTCCATACCCTTTAGTTCTTCTTCTCTATTTGTTCTTAGCCCTATAGTTACCTTGAGAATATTAAAGAGTATCATTCCCATTCCGAACGCCCATGCAAACATAACAACCACACCAAGAATCTGCGTGCCGATAAGCTCCGAGAAGCTAGCTTCAGTATGGAAGAAACATAGACCAATAGTACCCCAAGCACCGCAAACACCGTGTACACTTACAGCACCAACAGGATCATCAATCTTGAGTACCTTATCAATAAATTCAACAGCAACAACTACTAACACACCAGCGACCATACCAATTACAACAGCGCCGCCAAAGCTTACAATATCACAGCCAGCAGTAATAGCCACAAGACCAGCTAATACCCCATTAAGACTCATAGATACGTCAGGCTTACCGAATCTCACCCAACTTGCAAGCATAGCAGCCACAGCACCACCAGCAGCAGCAAGGTTAGTTGTTACAGCAATATAACCAAGACTTGCACCACCAGCAGTTGTCGAACCAGGGTTGAAACCGAACCAACCAAACCACAGAATAAATACACCAAGAGCTGCTAGAGGAATGTTATGTCCAGGAATTGCTCGACTCTTACCATCAGGACCAAACTTACCAGTTCTAGCACCGAGAGTTATTGCACCAGCAAGGGCAATCCAAGCACCACAACTGTGAACTACAGTAGAGCCAGCGAAATCAAGGAATCCTCTTTCCCACATCCATCCATTAGTGAACCCATTTTCTCCACCACCGAAGAGTCCTCCCCAGAACCAGTGCCCACTAATTGGATAGATTAAGCCACAAATAAATACACTATAAATCAAGTAACTTACAAATTTTGTACGTTCAGCCATAGCACCGGAAACGATAGTCGCCGCAGTACCAGCAAAGACACACTGGAATATAAAGAAAGTCCAATTTAGCGATGAACCATCGGAGAAATCACTTGCAAACATATGAGACTTACCACCAATATAATCACTTCCCATACCGAACATGATAGCAAACCCTATAGCCCACCAAGCAAGTGTACCAATCGAGAAATCCATAAGATTTTTCATAATAATATTACATGCATTTTTTGCTCTTGTAAATCCAGCTTCTACCAAGGCAAAACCTGGCTGCATAAAGAACACCAAAAACGCAGCAACTGCAGTCCACACAATATCAAGATTGTTCTGAACCTCAGCCGCAGTTGGTTCGCCATCAGCTAACGCACTACCCCCAAAGGCTATCATCGCCGCTAATGACAGCATTATCGCCTTTCCACAAGCTTTCCTGTTTACAGTAGCCATTTTTTGTTTCTCCTTTTCAAATCAGAATAGAAAGCAAACTTCAATGTATGTAATAATTCAAACATAATATCTTACGATTAATTATAATACAATATGCGTTCCAGTTTTTCACCAACAAAGCAAATTAACCATAACATACTATCGTAAAATAACTTAAAACAAGCACACGCTTTTAATACATACTTCTTAATAATATACGGCTGAATATTACATACATTTTTGTCATAAACACAAAGAGTCACCTTACTTTTTTGTAACTCCTATCAATATTGTAGCCAATCAAGGAGAATAATACCTTAAAAATACAATGAATAAACTCATGGAGAATGAGAAATTGAACAGACTTGAAAAGCTTCTGCTCTGCATATTATTTTATATGATAATACTTTAAATTTTACAATCTAAAAAAAACTGGTCAGCTTGAATAAATCAAGCTGACCAAAATCAAAAGCTAAAGTATATGCTTATACTAAACATATAGCCTATTTTGAAAACCAAATAATAAATATAGTATGTAAAACAAACACTTAAATCGTATATTTAATTACTTTGTCATATCTGAAGTATAAATTTCAACGCAATTTTTCCCAGCATTCTTAGCTTCATATAACGCCTTATCTGACCGGAAAAGAATATCATTGAGAGAATCTTCAAAATCAAATGCAGTAAGACCAAAACTTGCTGTAATACCCTTAGGCTCAATATCCCTCAACCTACTATCTTTTTCAATTGATGCACGAAGTTTTTCAGCAACATTTTTAGAATCTTCAAGACTAGAATCAATCAATAGGAGAGAAAACTCTTCCCCTCCCCAACGCGACATATAGTCACTTTCCCTGACTTGGTCACGCAGCAACTCTGCAATTCTTATAAGAACCATATCTCCTACAGGATGGCCGTATGTATCATTTATAGACTTAAAATCATCGATATCAAAAAACACCAAACTTTTCTCTCTTCTATCACGTTGATGCAGTAACCAAATCTTACGAAGGTTTTCATTAAAAGAACGGCGATTCGGTAGCCCAGTAAGCGCATCATAATGAGCATAATTATTTAACTGTTTTGTATAAACAGATATAGTCCGTAAAATAAGAAGAATAATAACGATAGTTATAAGTAGCGATATACCCAAATTTACTAAAAGCTGTTTCTGTAAACTCCCCGTAAACTGTGACAACTCAGCTGCCACTACTAAATATAAGCCAAGCTCATCTATATACTTACTCTTTACCAAGTAATCTTTTGAATCATATTGATACTCAGTAACAATAGACCTATCCTTCAAAAATTCTGCAACCTCACCTGCCAATTTTTCTTTTTCTGGGAATTTATCTGAGCCACTTATACCTTTTTCAGAAAGCCTTATATGTCCCTCTTTATCCATAAGAAAGACTCGGAGTTGATAATACTCTCTAAATCGTGTAAACATTTCAGAAATATATGAGGCCTTGAAAATGACCCCTACTATTCCCAACAAGTCATCATTTTCATCATAAATTTTATAGTTGAAGAACAACAGTAGTTTATTATCGATGAGTTCATTATTATCAATGTTTATTTCATAACGAGTTGGTTGCTTGCTAAATCTAAAATACCAACCATTATCTTCTTTATTCGGTGAGAGGGTTTCCAACATACCATCACAGGTATAGTATTTTTTCGTAGCAGAAGACACTAAAAAAGTATCTGAAAAGCCGTACTTATTCTTTATCGAATCTAGATACTTTACAATCTTCTGCGTATCGTGCTCATCGTGTTTTAGCCAATCACGCACAAAAGTATCATTAGACATCATTGATGAAATAAGACTAGGCTCTATAATAACTTTTTGTATATCAGTATATATATTGTCTGTTGAAAGTGGTAAAGAGTTCTCACTTAGCTGCTTCCTTGTCTGCTCGAATGCACTCCAGTAATTAGCAATCGACAGCCCAAAAGAGAGTAGAAGAATCAAGACTGGCACTAACAGAACAACTTTATTCTTCACATTTAATTTCATTATTACTGATATCCTTTACTATCTCACATGATAACAAACTGCTACTATATTATTTCAATTTAATTTGAATCAGATCATTATAAACGACCCTATTATAACATTTTTTAACAATATTATAAGTAAGAAACAAGTACCCCTTTAAAAAACTATTACATTTATCACACTCATTTTCAAGGTAAGAACTCTAGATTGTATAAAAAACCCTACTCTTAAAATCAAAGAATAGGGTAAAAAAAAGAATTCCTAAATCGAAGAAAGTAACTTACAGACCTCTAGCAGCTTTGAATACTTTTATATTAAGATCAACGAAAGCAGGCTTGACTGATTTTTTGATAGCTTCAATCCAGAGCTCTTCAGAAAATTCCAGACCATTTGACAAAGCTCCCATTACAGCGACATTTGCAGCTTTTGGATTTCCAGCGTCTTCTGCCAGTTTCACACCGTCAACAACTTTTAGATTTGAAAATACTGTACTTACACGCTCAGCAGCATCCTCTGGATACTTGGCAAGACCAGAGCTAACCGTTACGGGTATAACCTGCTGAGAATTAACGACCGCAAGCCCACCTTCTTTTAGATAGTGCGCAGCTCTAAGTCCTTCAATCTGCTCAAGAGATGCAAGTGCAATAGCACTCCCCTCTTCAATCAGTGGGCTATACACCTTCCGACCATATCTAACCTGCGCCATGACAGAACCACCACGCTGAGCCATCCCATGAACTTCATTAGTCTTCACATCATACCCAGCAAGCATCGCTGTCTGCGCAAGGATCTCACTCGCAAGAAGGATCCCTTGCCCACCGACACCTACAAGTACCACACTTGTTGTATCACTCATTTTATCAAACTCCAATTTATTGGTTATATTTATAATCTATAATAAGATTGAGAACACCTAGTAATCGGTTGGTGTTTCAACAACAGCGTCATTGATAGCATTTTTAGGGCATACCTGCGCGCAAAGACCACATCCCCAACATAGAAGAGGGTTGATCACAGGCTTGTCACCATCATTTGATTCTATCGCCGGGCAGCCAAGCTTTAGACATGCTTTACAGTTTACGCAGTCAGTCTGAGAAATTTCTTTCTTAGGGCCGATCAACTTCTTGCCATGTAGAGGACATACTGCTTTGACAACGATGAGTGATGCTTCTTGAGCTTCAAGTTCCTCTTTTAAAGTCTCATTCATCTCTTTCATATCGTATGGATTTGCTGTACGAACTCTCTTTACACCACAGGCTGTAGCGATAGCTTCTATAGAAATTTCCTCAGTCTTCTCACCTTCGAGTGTCAAACCTGTACCAGGATTTTCCTGATGCCCCGTCATAGCTGTTATTCTGTTATCAACCACGATGGTAGTAGAGATACCCTTGTTGTAAGCTGTATTGATAATACCAGTAACTCCAGAATGGAAGAATGTAGAATCACCAAGGATACCTACGCAGTACTTATTCTCACCAACCATCTGCATTCCATGAGCCATAGGAATAGAGCCACCCATACACAAGATAGTATCAAGACTTGACAGCGGAGGTAGAGTACCAAGGCTATAACAACCAATGTCACCCATTACAGCAACATCAAACTTTTTAAGCGCTGCAAAAGTACCACGATGCGGACAACCTGGACACAAGACAGGCGGCCTTGGTGGCAGATCAACACTCTCTGCTACTGGAGCAGGTGTACTCAATTTTTCATCTTCTAGTTTCGCCTTGATCTCTCTAATCTTACCAGGGGTAAACTCACCAATCCCCGGAACTATATCACGACCACGACACTTGAGCCCCCATGCCTTTATCTGATTCTCTATAAGGGGATCAAGTTCCTCAATAACTAGTAACTCTTTTACACTTGCAGCAAACTCTTTGATTTTATTTTCTGGAAGAGGGAAGGATAGCCCAAGTTTTAGTACACTTGCACTTGCAAAGATATCTTTTACATGCTGGTAAACAGCACTGGAAGCAATAATACCAAGTTCTTTGCTACTCATCTCTACTCTATTGATAGGTGTCTTTTCGACTTCTGCTATCATTCTATAAAGTCTCTGTTCAACCTTTACTCGCATCTTTCTTGCCCAAGCAGGAATCGCAACATAGCGGGTAGGGTCTTTCTTAAACTCAATTGGCATCTCAGATTCAACACGATCACAGAGTTCTACAAGTGAGCGTGAGTGTGAGATTCTAGTACAAGTTCTAAGGATTACCGGAGTCTCAAACTTCTCAGAGAGTTCTAGACCTATCTTCACGAAGTCTTTTGCTTCCTGCGAATCAGACGGCTCGAGAACAGGAATCTTGGCAAATGGCCCCCAATTCCTACTATCCTGTTCATTTTGAGATGAATGCATACCTGGGTCATCAGCCACTACAATAAGCATACCGCCTACCGCACCACTCATAGCAAATGTCATTAGTGGGTCTGCTGCAACGTTTAGTCCTACATGCTTCATTGTCACCATCGTACGAGCACCAGCAAAGCTTGAGCCAACACCAACCTCAAACGCAACCTTCTCATTAGGCGCCCATTCACAATGAAGGTCATCTTTATACTGCACTATATTCTCAAGAATCTCTGTAGAAGGGGTACCTGGGTATCCAGCAGCAAGTTTCACACCTGCCTCCCACGCTCCCCTTGCGATTGCTTGGTTTCCAGAAAGTAACTCTTTCAATATCCTCTCCTTTGATTTCTTAAATTATTCTTATATTTTAAACAAACAAACTATAATTTTATAACTAAACCAAGGGTCTCATCTTTATACCCTTGCTACTTACATACTCTTTTATCCCACTACAGGTATACTCACCATAATGCACCATACTTGCAATGAGCGCAGCATCTGCTTTACCACTATCACCAAGTACATCGACTATATGATCACACGTACCACCACCGCCACTCGCAATTACAGGTATTGAGACTGCTTCACTGATCATCTTTGTAAGGTAGAGTTCGTAGCCTTCCTTTGTACCATCAGCATCGATAGAATTTAGGCAAATCTCACCTGCACCGAGCTCTTCAGCTTGCTTGGCCCAAGCCAACGCATCGATTCCCATAGGTTTACGGCCTCCTTGAATTACTATCTCATAGCCAGAGGGAATAGAATCCGTGACAGGTACTTTCTTGGCATCCATTCCTAGAACTATGCATTGCTTGCCAAACGCCCTTGCCCCTTCTTGAATAATATGAGGATTCTTTACAGCTAGAGAGTTCACAGAGATCTTCTCTGCTCCAGCGAGTAAAGCTCTACGCATATCCTCCACCCCGCGTATCCCACCACCGACAGAGAAAGGAATAAAAATATTCTTTGCTACATCCTCAACCATCTCAATATCTATAGGACGCCCTTCAGCAGAAGCAGTAATATCATAAAAGACAAGCTCATCCACACCATCATCGTAGTACTGCCTTGCAAGTTCCACAGGATCACCGATATCGATATTCCCTTTAAATTTTATCCCTTTTGTTACCTTTTTCTCTCTGACATCTAGACAGACGATCAAACGTTTACTTAGCATTATTCATTTCTCTCATAGGTTGTATATTAATAATATTGACTACCACTCTAGGAAGTTTTTCAAAAGTTGCAAACCGACTTTACCACTCTTTTCAGGGTGAAATTGGGTCGCAACAAGATTATCCCTAGCAACAGAGCAGGTAAATACTTTACCTGCATATTCTGTAGTAGCTGCCAGTACCTCAGGGGCATTTCCCTCTACATAGTATGAGTGCACAAAGTAGTACTCTGACTCAGGAGGAATATCTTTAAATACAGGGTGAGGAGTAACAAAATTTACAGCATTCCATCCCATATGTGGAATCTTCACACGTTGTTCCTCAGGGAAATCAAAGAGATCTACACTCCCCTTAAATACTCCCAGACACTCTACACCGTCATCTTCCTGACTACTTTCAAAGAGTAACTGCATACCAACACAGATAGCCAAGACCTTCTTTCCACTATCTAAAGCACCGAGTAACGCTTTATCCATACCCATACGCTTCAAATTCGCCATACAGCTAGCCGCTGCACCAACTCCAGGAAATATAACTTTGCTAGCGTTCTGAATCACCTCAGGATCTTGAGTGACAACACACTCTGCACCAACATGTTTCAGAGCATACTCAACACTTCTAAGGTTTCCTGCTTCATAATCAATAATTGCTATCACTATTACCTACTCCTCTGCCCACGAAAAAGCTCTTAACTCCATAACAAACCCTTTACAAGCGACCTTTACCACTGAGAACGGCACATCCTTTGATTGCCATACCTCAGTTATTCCGTTCTCATAATTCCACACATTATGGGTTGTCGCTACCAGCTGGTTATCCATTTCTTTTAGGGCAAGCTTTTCTTCAGTACTCTCTTTATAGCTTGTAGCCCTAGCAATTTTCGGAACGAGCCTAGAGAGTGGGAAATCTTTTCTTGATATCTCTATTCTGGTTCCAATACCATCAATCTTATACTCAAAGTCAAGCATATCACCTTCAACGCCATACAATTTTATAAAACAATTGAATACTAATTTTTCTTTAGTGTTTTCTTCAACTATAATATTATACTCAACCCAACATCCTACCTTGATATTGGACATATTAAGAGCTTCCTCGGGAGAACTTTCCAGAGCTGAAAGCTTCATCACTCCCAAAAATATTATGCTAATCACAATAAGTATTTTTTTCATAATACTAAAGAATACATAGAATCAACCCATTGGTCAATAACGGACTTTACTATAAATCAATTAGAACCGAAGAATTACAAATAATAAAATGCTATCATTATATTATTAATATCGTAAATAGCCCTATTGAAAACAATGATTAATACCCTACAATGGTTGTATTGTACTGATTATATTCAACCACATGAAAGGATTCAACTAATGAGTTCACTGCTAATAGAGAATGCACATATTATAGATCCATCACAAGAAATTGACCTTGAGGATGGTGTTGTTATTATCAAAAACGGCATAGTTACCTTCTGTGGTTCAAGCTCAGCTCTCACTTCCTTAGATATGACAACCGATGATATTGAAACACGTTATGATGCAAAAGGTAATATTGTTACGCCAGGCCTTATAGATATCCATGTGCACCTTCGTGAACCAGGTATGGAAGAAGAAGAAACAATCGAAACAGGAGCTACTGCTGCAGTTGCTGGTGGATTTAGTAGTATATGCTGTATGCCAAACACGACCCCAACACTCGATTCAGAAGCTCTTATGCATTTTATTGGTCGTGAGTCCAAAAAAGCCAATAAATCCGAAGTCTTCCCCGTTGGGGCTATTACAGCTGACAGAAAAGGTGAAGAAATTGCCGAAATGGACAGTATGGTACGAGGCGGAGCTGTTGCTTTCAGCGATGATGGTTGCGCAGTAAGCTCTACCAATGTACTAAAGCAAGCTATGCTTTACGCCAAAATGCTAGGCAAGACGATAATGGAGCACTGTGAAGAACCTACACTTACCGCAGGTGGAGTCATGAATGAGGGCTACGTTGCCACATCGCTTGGACTTCATGGCATCCCTTCAGA
This sequence comes from Planctomycetota bacterium, assembly GCA_965140405.1. Taxonomy (GTDB): domain Bacteria; phylum Planctomycetota; class SZUA-567; order SZUA-567; family SZUA-567. The sequence goes on along the minus strand of OZ223208.1, from coordinate 1,691,170 downwards.
GTCTGAAGAAATTATAGTAGCTAGAGACATACTACTAGCCAAACTTACAGGAGTCTCACTACATTTGCAGCATATCTCAACAAAAGGTGCTATCAAAATTATCAGACTAGCAAAGTCAGAAGGTGTCAGAGTAACAGCAGAGGTCTGCCCTCACCACCTAACCCTTACTGAAGAAGAGCTGAGAAGTTTTGATCCAGTCTTCAAGGTTGCCCCACCACTCCGTACGCAAGAAGATGTAGATGCATGTATTGAGGCTCTTGTTGATGGAACTATTGACTGCATAGCTTCAGATCACGCACCACACCTCAGAGAAGAGAAAGAGGTAGAGCTTGCCAATGCACCGTGCGGAATAATTGGATTAGAGACAACAGTTGGGGTACTACTTACAGATCTTATCAAGACAGGTCGTCTATCACTTTACAGAATGATAGAAGCACTAACAATCAAGCCAGCAGAAATTATTGGTGTAGAAAGAGGTAGTCTGTCAAATGGTTCAGTAGGTAATGTAACGATACTCGACCTTAATAGAGAGTGGCAAGTTGATTCAAATTGCTTTAAATCAAAATCAAGCAATTGTCCATGGAATGGCAAAAATATTACAGGCAGAGCAATATGCACTATTGTCAACGGAGAAATAGTTTTTGAACAGTAGTTTGTGAAATATAATATCTCATCTATAGAGGATAATAATGAAGGTACAAATTACATTCCAGCCAAAGCTTAAAGATGATGAAAACTGGCAGGTAAATTTACACAGTTTTTATAATATTATCCAAGTATTATTCATTGAACTAAATATCCTTGAAGAGATTCTTGGTAAATCCAAGCACCTAGAAAATGCTATCGCCCAAATTAAAATACTAAAAAAAGCACTAAGAGACCCTCAACAAACATTCTCAACTCTTGGAGAGCTCGATAATTTTAAATCATATATCTTTAGTGAGATAGATAGAGCAGTAATGAATGCAGGTGACATTAGCACATCAAAACTCGATATACTAGAGAATTCTCTTATAAATTTTGACAGGGTTGTAAAGATCACAGAGACTCGTACAAAAGAGTTTTTGAATCTTATTACCCATAAAGACGAATGGGTAAACTTCAATATTGAAGCACTAGAAGATAATTTAAAGGAATTCTTTCTGACAATGGCGATGAGATCAAAGGACAAATACGGCATATCATTTGACTTAAAGACTAAGCAACCAAATGATTACTACATATACATTGAAATGCCAGAAGGTCAAGAATACCTCAGCCTCCCTGCACTCTTTCCAGATGTTATCCGGGATCTTTCAGCTAATGCCAAAAAATACAGCCTTCCTGGAAGCACAATATCCTGCCAATTAATATCCCTGCAAGATAGCATTCGCTTTATAATTCGTGATCAAGGTAGAGGCATTCCAGAGGAAGAGCTAACCGAAGTAGTCAAGTTTGGCATACGTGGGAGCAATGTAACTAAGGATGAGACCTTCGGAGACGGATTTGGTTTGACAAAAGCATATCTCATTACTCATGATCAAAACGGCAAGATGTGGATAGATTCAGTACTAGGTGAATATACCGAAATAACAATTGAAATACCGAGCCAGCCATATAAGAGCCAATTTGATTACTAAATTTTTAAGTAACCACAAGAAGGGGTAGCTTAAAAAAGTATTTCAAACTAGATAAACACCTAATGACGTGAGAATTTATTCCTCCCCTGTACCCATAAAGATATAATTTTTATATCCTTCAGGAGAGTCCAAATATGCCAGAAGGTGCTCCCTACCAAGGACAATCCCCTCAAGCTTCTCAATCTCATCACGGCTTCTGTATACAGCATCGATCACATGTTCTTCATTTTCACGCACCGACAACTTCCCACCAACAACCTCACATTCAAATTGATGGCAAAGCAAATGCAAATTCCACTCAGGTTCAATTCTCTCAATAAGACCTAGATACTTTGAGACCTCAACCTTCAACCCAGTCTCTTCCTCTGTTTCTCTCACAACCGTCTCAACAAGAGTCTCACCTCTATTCTGTCCGCCACCAGGTATCCCGTACTTTATACTACCTTCATAGTTATTGGTAACCATAAGCAGCTCACCATTTGCATTTCGAATCATTGCAAATGAACCATTCATCACCTTCTCAGGATCCGAACGCCGAACCTTCTTTACTAAATTACTAGTACTAAGTCCTTTAACAAATGGGATAAACCTTATCTCACCGCCACCAGACTCGACCGCCCTTCTCTCATCCTGATCTAGTGTTTCGAGTGTATAGTCTTCACCCTTTACATAGACATCAGGTTTCACAACACCTAGTATTTTATCACACCTCTTATCAGCAAATATGACAACATGATCAACCGCCTCAAGCCCAGCAATAAGAGCTGCTCTATCACACTCATTCACAAATGGCCTATCAGGAGTCTTTAAGGTGTTTACAGAACTATCCGCATTTAAACCAACTACTAGGATATCACCAAAATCTTTTGCCATACGCAGGCTTTGTAAATGCCCAGCATGTAACAGATCAAAACAGCCATTAGTCCAGACGACCTTCTTGTTTTCAGTTTTATAAACATCTCTTAGTGCAACAAGTTCCTCAAGAGTACAAATACTCCCCATGACAACACCCTTCTAATAAGACAGAGCTTATAAAAAAGAAAGTCCAACACAAATATGATACTGACCTATACTCAAATAAATTCTTTAATTGAATAATAATAAGGTAGCACCTCAAAGACCCCATTCAATACAGGCTCAACCAACTCAACCATATCGTAACGGCTACCAGTAATATTAGACAAGCTCGTGACCCCGCCCTCACTTGGGTCAATTCCACATGGTACTATATGCTTTTTGAATAACTCAAGATCAGGCTGAATATTGAGTGCAAAACCATGCCAACTAATCCACCTGCTTACAGCCACACCTATGGCGCAGATTTTTTCTCTACCTACCCATACCCCGGTCAAACCAGCTCTTCGCCCGCTCTCTATGCCGTATCCCTTCAAAAAATGCATGACACCATCTTCAAGCAATCTCATATACTTATGAAGATCTTTACCAAACCTCTCCATACGCAGAATTGGATAAACCGTCCACTGCCCAGTTCCATGATAAGTAATATCTCCACCTCTAGGAACTTCCAGATACTCTATACCGTCATCCAGTATCTCCTCAATACTGCTGAGTAGATACTTCCCATCCCCAGAACGCCCTAAAGTAAGTACAGGTGTGTGCTCACAAAAGATAACAACATCTTGAGCACTTGGATCTTTCTTAAGCTCACTCAAATATTTTTTCTGAATTTCAAGTCCGTCTGTATAGGAGATATCTCTACAGATTACAATTCGACATGGAAAACGCTCTTCGGGCATAATATCAATTCTCATTATTTTAGTAAGTTTGCACCACAGACAAGCATCAATCTTCCTTTAATTCAGGAATATCAAACGGGATACTCTTTTTTCTAAGTATCTCATTCTCACTCTTCAGATCTAGTAATTGGCTCCTGAGTTTTCTATTCTCTTCCTGCGTACTTCTTATAAGAGATATATACTTATTTCTTTCTTCCTGAAAATCTTTGTCTTGGGTAAGCATGCTTTCTTGTGCATTTTTAAACTGCACCCTCATTGAGTCAAGATCAGCATAAAGCATCCCATATAATCCAATCAAAAGCAGAGTAAGTATCGCCGGTATCCACGCAGGTAAACGCCAGCTCCAACCTTTCCTCTTCTGTGGTATGACAGTATTACTTGCAACACTGACTCTCTCTTCAGCCTTTTCATACTCATCCTGAGAGTACTCTTGTATTGGCGAGTAAACCTCTTCAGACTCTATTTCATCTATATGCTGTACTACCTCGTCAACTCTTATATCAGGCATGATCTCTTCTTCATGCTCGTCCTCAGAGATATCGAACGTAGAGCTAGACTCATGCTGCTCAGCACTGCTTTCAGATTCTATAAGTTCTTCGCTTTCTTTCTGTTCAAAGATTTCAAGCTGTTGCAAAGAACTTCTATTCGTAACATCAGAAGCATGCGAAGTGTCACCTCTGTCACTATTGACTCTTCCCTTTACAATAAAGTTAGTATCAGCTTTAAAAATAATATTCTCATCCAACTCATCCGGACTGTTAGAATTCTCATAGTTCTCAGATATACTACGATCAACCTCCATATCAAGATTTTGCTCAGAGTCTTCGATATCATCCTCGTGTATAGCATGACTGACCTCAATCCCACGGCTACTATCACTCTCAGGGTTGGGCACAAACATCTTTGACGCTATATCCTCTCCCTGATCAGAATTTATTGTATTAGGATACTCCACTCCAGGCAGCCTTACCTCCATAAGAGGTGCTTTTTCACACTCTTCACAAGTGATAAGCCTTGATGCTTCAATATGGGTGGGAGGAGTAGTCGCACCACAGTTTGGGCAACTCAGTATTGCTGGTTGCATCGTTATGAGTCCCGACCTACATTTTTTGCATCTATATAGTTTTCCGAGCGTAACACTCTTTACTCTATGTACAGCATCACACTCTGGACAAACCAACCTAATAACTTCAGCCATAGATTTTTCCAATAAAAGACTTAGAGCACATTCCATAGAGGCTGTGCATCTTTTTTAACTACGAAATTCTCTGTTACTGTAACAGAAAGCTCAAATACCCTATTATTTTGCCTTTTAATGAGTTGAAGGCAAGGCTTTTTTCAGTAAAAGTTGAAAATTCCTTGATTTCCCTTCTCATTACTAAATAATAGCAGTATACAATTTGTGTTGAAGCGTGCCCCAATTTAATCTTATATTTATAGAGTAATTGAGCTTATGAATCGAATCATTATTAAAATTATCTTTTTGGCATTTATTTTAATCACCAATGTCGCGATGGGTGGGGAGTTGATAGGTAATGAAAATCTTGCCCAAGTAAGTAAATCATGGGATGAATTCGTCAGCGCATTAAGAGTTGGAGACATGCCTAGTGCTTACGCAAAGCTCTCACAAGAATCAAAACGCACCACCAGCTACCGAGACTTCTGCGTAGATTGGCACCCAATAGGCATCCAGTATAATGCGGTACTTTCCAATCCAAACTACTCAAACTTCTCGATATATGGCGATATTGCAGCTATCAAAATTGGTCTAGACTCAGACATAAATACAGGTAATAGTAATTTTTTAAGGATTATACTCGAAAAAGATAGAGATCAATGGTTTGTAGTCAGTGAAAAGGCTCAAGCACAAGCCATCTCGAATGCATCTATCTGCGGAGTTCTCCGTGACATAGTAAAGGAATCCAGAGTACTAAACACAGCTTTCAAGACTGGGAGAGGTAATTTTAGTGAAATAAAGAAAGAACTACCAAGAATCTTCTCCTCCGATAGAGGTAGACTAGCACTCAGTAACTATACCTTTGAACTAGATCTTTTACGTGATGGAGTTCTACGAGCAACTCCAAACAAAGTAGGAGTACTCGGTTATGAAATAACAGAAGAAGGAGTACTAACCAAGTTCGAACCAAATTCAAGACCAAAACTTACTGCTGAAGAGGTTCTCGCCAAACGAGAAAAGGAAAGATTAGCAGAAAAAGCAGACCGAGCAAGGCTTCTAGAGCAGAGACTAGCAAAAAGCAAAGCGTCAGCAACAAAGCCGGTGGCTCATAAGCGCACACAGCCACGCATCATCCCTGCTGTAGCAAACACTACTCAATCAAGTCTTCCAGAAATGCCACCAGAGTTCCCAATGGACTTCAAGAAGGTATCAACTTCAAAGCCAAACCCAACATACAAAAAGAAATTACAATACTTAGATTCCAAAGAGGATTTTGACCTTCCAGAGATAGATAGTATTGCCCCTTCAGTATTTAAAGGACAAAGTCTTAAGACGGCTGAGGCTGAAGAAAATGCAGCACTCGGAACCCAGACTATGGCTGGTAACGAGTCAGGGATACACACGACTGCAGTAGACCTTAATAGTGAAGAATTACTTGAAGAGCTTGAGATGATGATAGATAACTATGAAGAAGTTGACACATTCAATCTTTCGGAGGAAGTAAATGACTAACACACTCCGCCACAGATTTTATCTGATAATTGGAGTTTTTCTCTTTTTACCAATATTATTACTACCAACTTTGAATATCGCCGCTGCAGCAGATTTCTACCTAAGCAATCCTGGTATAGAACTTAGAAGACTACAGATATGCGAGAACTGTGGGAAAAAACTGGTAGTTACATCTATTGCCCCTGGAGCAGCGGTAAGATGCCCACATTGCCAAAGGGTACAACGTCGTCTTCCTGATGATGAATTAATTATCAAAGTATATCAGATTTGCCCATCCTGTTCTCTCAGACTAGATGTCTCTGGTCTGAAACCAATGGAAGCTTTTAAATGCGGATCATGTAATTTTGAACAGCGGGTACTCCCCGAAGCTGTATACCAACCACCGAGCAATGCTGGTGTAGGTAAGATTCCAGCTGAGAAGACAATAGAACCTACAGACCGCCTACTTCCACCAAAGACAAGAGAAATTGAAGAACCGGTAATACCAGGTTTGAATGCCCCTGAAGGCAGTACAAAAGACGACTTTAATATTGAGATAGATGAGTCTGAGCCAAAAACAAGCTCAAGCACCCCATCACCTACGAGAAAGAACACCAGCAACTCAGCAGATACCGACCCAGTCGCTAAAGATACAGATACGAGTGGAGCCTACCTTGATCTTCCACAGATGGACAATGATATTGAGGGAAGTGTAAGCATACTTGTAAATGGCGAATCAATCTTTGAGTCAGAGATAATGAGAAGTGTTTTGAGCAAACTAGAATTACACCAAACTACTAGCGACAAACCTCTTACAGCAAAGGATAAGGCAAATTTGTACACTAGTCTCCGTATAGAGGCAGAGAATGAATTAATTGATGAAAAGCTTATACTCCAAGAAGCGGTAAAAGAAGGATTACTGAATACATCTGAAGCGCTACCAGCATCTATAAGCAACTCTAGCACAATGGGCTCTACCCAGCAACTCAACCTTGAGTATTACCAGAATGAACTCGCACAAAAACATGCCAAGTCCTTCACTATGCCAAGCAATGGTGACTTGTTAATATATTATAACAAGAATATCCTTGAGTACTCACACCCTGATCAAGTAGTTCTAGACTCAATAGTAATCTATAACGATCGCAGCAATAGACGTGACCGCAGAAGCGCCAACATTATATCAAGAGATATCAAGTCAAAGCTAGACCGCGGTGTAGATTTCACCCTGATTGCCTCTAGGTATTCAGAAGGACCTTTCCACAAAGAAGGCGGTAGAATTAGGAGAGTAGATGGTGAGTTGATTCCAACAAATTTCCTTATTAAGCCTTTACGTAAGTACCAATATTCGCTAAAATCAGGTGATATGTTCGGTCCTTTAGAGTTGCCGACATGTAACCTATTTATTCAGGTAGCAGATGTAAAAAAAGGTAAGGCCAAACCTTTTGATATAGTCAAAGCAGAGGTAGAGAAGGCTGTCACTCAAGACAGTATGGATAGAGAATTTAATAAATGGCTCGCAAGTATCAGAAGAGCCGCTGTAATAGAGTATACTAAATGAAGATGAACAAATTACTGTCAACACTATTTATATTTACAATCATACTTATTTCTGGATGTGGAGATGTCACAGGAGGTAAGAGCGGAGGATCTGCAAGTATTACCAGAGAAGCAGTAGAGTATTACCTAAGCGAACACAAACTAAACTCTCCCGGAGTTGCAGCAGAGGTCACAACTAAATTGAACAATGGCGGAAAGTATCGTGAACAAATAAAAGATGAAAATAAAAAACTTACTACTCTCACCGCTTGGATAGATGTTCAGGATCAGAATATGTTCTGTATCACCTATTATAGAGATCAAGTCTGTCCAAAGTGTAAGGGTACAGGTCTTCTAACACTTCCAAATAAAATTAAGGATGCTATGTCATCCAAACTCAATACAAGTTTTGGCATCAGTTGCAACCAATGTGGCGGCACAGGATATTTGAAAAAAGCCAAGATGAAGAAGTGTTGGCTTCTTGGTGTTGCTGACTATAAAGACCCTCAAGCAGCAATTGCCAAAGAAGAAGAATACTCCCTTCAGGGTGCTCCAGCTAATACAAAGAAGTATATTGATCAACTAGCAAGCTCTAATCCTCAAGAAAGGCTTGATGCCTGTATTTGGTTGGATAAAAATTATATTAGAGAAGGTCTAAAGCTTGTTGAGATCACCTCAATTCTCGACCGTGCTCGCTTTATCTCTCCACTTGAAGACAAGAGTATAATGAGAAAGATCATGGGTAAAGCTTCAAACCAACAAGAGTTCACAGTCTATCAATTCTGGGCAGGAAAGGGTGACCCTGCCCTTGCCAAAAGAGCTTACTATAGAATATATGTCAACGCCAGTAAAGGTGAAGTTATAAAAACCGCCTTCGCACCAGAACTATCTGCTAATCAGAGGAGACGTAGGTGATAGGAATTTTCAAGAGGCTCATAGCATGGCTTCTTGAAAAGGTTGCCAATAAAATATCTGAACCACCAAAGGTTGAGCAGGAAGGATATTTTGAAAAACCTAGCGAAGAGACCCTCCAACAAGAAATCAAGAATATACTTCTAAACACAGCCGCCTCTCTTAGAAAGAAGAAAGGAGAGGATACTTCAGAAACATCAACCGAGGATGGCGAAGATTCCATTGACGACCTAGTTGGTGGCGACTTTGCTGACAAAAGTAAGGAAGAGGAAGTCAAACTCTCCTTCCTAGAAAAGATGACAGCAACTTTAAAGAGCTGTAAAGATAAAATCTTTGAAATACCGCGCTGGGTAAAGCTTGTTGCTATCGCAACACTTCCAGTATGTATTATATATATCATATTTTACATCTTTCTCGTTACTCCTCCTGCAACCAACTCAGAGGACATATTCCGATACAAAAAAGGCAAGCCTCTTGTAAGAATTGGCTATGTTAAAGAGTGGCCAACATCAACTGTTATTACTAGTTTGATTTCTGAAGCTATGGATACAAACTTAAATGTGGATATTACAGCCAAGGGAATTTCTCAGAACACCCTAACCGACTTATGGCAGATGATGTTTACCAACAGAGCAGACATAACCCCTTCAGTATGGCTTCCAGATACCCATGCGGCATTTGTACTCGACGCCGGAGACTCTATCGTTGATCTTGGAGCATGGCTTACCGGAGCAAGACTAGGACTAGTTGTCCCAGAATATATGAATGTAAACTCTATAGAAGATCTTGCCGAATACAGCGATGGTGGGGTCATTTATGGAATAGACCCAGATTCAAAACTCCACCACATGACAGAGAGAGCTATTGAAATATATGGTCTGGCAAATTACCGAATTATTGGCAAAAGTGACAAGTACATGGTGAGTAAACTGGAAGAAGCACTAAAAAATAAAAGACCTATTGTTGTTGCTGCATGGACTCCACACTGGATGTTTGGTGAATGGAAGGTAAAGATGCTCAGTGACCCTCTGGAAGTATTTGGGCGTAGCGAAGACATCCACATATTTGCCTCTGCTGATTTCTATAATAACTTCCCTGATATTTGTGATTTTTTATCCAAGATCAAGCTTGATCTCAAAGGACTTTCAGACCTAATGGCAAGTGCCCGAAGGCTCAATAGTGCAGCCACTGCTTCAAACAAATGGATGCTTAGTAACAAAGAAGAAGTCTTGAAATGGGTAAAAGATAGTAATAACGAATAATCCTAGTACACGTTCATATCAGACATACCCTCTCGTATCGTTCAATAATTACAAAATATCTACAATAATTAAAACAACATAAAGTTCTACACTTTTACTTTAAATAAACATTTTATATGACCTAGGTATCAATTTAAAGTACTTAATGATAGCTGACGAGCATCATGCTGTTTTCGCCAACAATCTATTCTTCATAGATAAAAACTATTTATTAATTTGTTCAATAGCCTGTTTTAAAACCATCAATTCCTCACCTTTACGATTTTTTTGTGCTTCCAGCAAGCTCTTTAATGCTCTCTTATCACCAATCATCCCCAAAGAAGTTGCAGCCTCAACACGTACAAGCATATCATCATCTCTAAGCATATCGATAAGAGCGCGCAGAGCCCCGCTATCCCCCAGTTCACCAAGAGCCCGAATTGCCGCAAGCCTGAACTCTATCATCTTTTCATTCTCGTTCCTACTGTCCTTCAGAAGCGGTCCAAGTCCACCAGAATGAGTAAGCTTTGCAAAGATAAGTGCTGATTCAGCCCTTATGAACGGATCTTCATCCCCTGCGGGGCCCATCATTTTTGCTATCTCAGATGCAGAATGCACACTATTAGTGCTTTCCAACGCATAGAGGGCTTGAAGCCTCACATCAGAGACAGGACTCTTTAGAGCAGCAATATAAAGCTGATCATACTTACTCCCAGCATACTTAGCTAGTGCTTCTATAGCCCTTGCCTGCACCTCAGGGATAGGGCTAGTTGCCAGAACAACCAAGGACTTATCTGTATCTTTGTAACCCATTGCCGATAGTGCAGCCCAAGCCTCTACCTCTACAGCTGAAATCCCACACATAGCGAGTTCTTCTATAGTTGGTGCTTTACCCTCTGGAGCGATAGCTTCTAGAGCTCTACAAATTTCGATCTTGACGCTCAAGTTATCAGTAGTACCAGCAATCTTTAAAAGCGCCATTACAGCTTCTTGCGTATTTGCATACTTGAGCACCATTACTGCAGCTTGTACTTCGTTAATATCTTTCACTACTGCGAGTAAGTCACTAACAGCATTCAATAGATCAGGTTCGAGAGCTTCCTTTGCATACCTAGCTCGTTTATACGCTCCATACATTACAGCCATACTGACAATAGTCTTATCGGTAGAGCGAAGTCGTGCTACTAAAATATCCTGAGGAAGTCTTGAATATAGTACAGCCAATGCCCGAGCAGCCGCACCTTGTAGAAAGACATCCTTATTATCCAGAGCTTGTAATAAAACCTTCTCTGATTTCAAACTACCAATACTCCCAAGCACTTCCGCAGCAATCTGCCTCTGGACTATCGTGTCACTATCAATCATTGATATAAAATAATCTTCATTTACACTACCCTGCAAGACAATATCCCTTATTGCCTCTTTTCTCTCGAGCTCACTCCTACCCGCCAAATCACAAGCCACATCAAATTCAGCTATTACCGAAGCTGAATCTGCTGCTAAAACCCTACTAAAATTGGTAAGAAGTAGACAACATAGAAGAATCAGATATACCGATCTAAACATATGAAAAATATCCTCTTAAAAAATAAGGGCACGGCACGCCGCACCCTTCAACGTATTAAAGATTAACAAGCTATTTAGGAAAGCAACATGAAGAGCTACTACTATCATTTTTCTGAGACATATCCCCCTGCTCATTCTTGATATCAGATCCACAGCAAGACACCTCTCTTTTAGCAGACGAACTACAACAAGAAGTCTTCACAACATCTGCTCTAGTCGAGTTACAACACGACTGGCTATTTTCCACACCAGTCAGCCTGGCAACAATGCTGTTGCCAAACATACTCCAAAGCTGTATAAGAACCAATACGATTGCAGACAAAGAGTAGAACCATGTAGCACTATGTTCAGGATGCATATCAGCAGCTATGGAGCCCACTCCCAGATCACTCCAGGTAGCATCAAGCAACATTCCTCCAAATAAAGCCCCAAAGAACATACACGAAAGCATTATAATTGTTGATCTCTTTCCTATCATCTTCCAAAGCACTGTAATCGTTGCCGCGTTTGTAGCTGGGCCTGCAATAAGAAAAACAAAGGCAGCACCAGGACTAGCCCCAAGAGCCATAAACCCAAGAGCAAGTGGGATAGAAGCAGTCGCACAGACATATAGAGGAATACCGAGAACAAGCATTATCAGCATTGTACCAATTCCATCACCCAAGAATTGATCGATAAAATTCGCTTCGATAAGAGCAGATATAATACTTGCAATAATGATACCTACAAATAAAGGTTTACCCAAATCTCTAGGAATCGTAATAAATCCATACTTCAAAGCACTTGTTAGCTTACTACTCTTTTCTAATTCAATATTACTTCCGCAACAACCGCCGCTCTCATTATCACTATGTTCCTCAATAACCATATCTTTAGTCACCTCTACGCCATTCTTACCAAAAAGATTCACCAGTACCCCGGTGGAGATACCGAGCAATACAGACATAATAGCACGATATATAGCAAACACTGGCCCCATAAGAGCCCAAGCGGCCATGATAGAATCGACTCCGGTTGTAGGAGTTGATATTAAGAACGAAGCAATTGCTCCACGTCCAGCACCACTCTTTCGTAATGATGCAGTCACTGGTAGCACACTACACGAGCAAAGTGGAAGTGGCATTCCAAAAAGAGCTGCTTTTAATGTAGAAGCAAATTTACTACCACCAAGATGTTTTTTTACAGTTTCAGTAGTAACAAATACCGATAATACTCCAGCTATTAGATAACCAAATATAAGGTATGGAGCCATCTGCCCCAATACACTCCAAAACGAGTGCAAGAAGAGCGTTACAATATCTATCATAAGATTTTCCAATCTTTATTATTCTCTATATTATATAGTATACCTATCTTACTATTTATTATCTAACAATCTAAAATATCATTCGGCATTAAAAATGATCCCTACCCTGCTACCAGCTCTCTCGACATGTAAATTTATCACATCTCCAGCACAAAGATTGGAAAAATACTTAGATACTTGATTTATAGCCTGTACCCTCACAGGACTATTATTAATAGAAGTTATCTGATCACCTTCACGGAGTCCAGCGTTATATGCTGTAGTACCACCTAACACCTTGGAAACGACTGGATACTTATCACCAGATTTAGGCCTTGCCAACATAAATGATTGCCGCCAAGGGCGCAACGGTGACAACTCAAATAATAACTTCCTCTCAATCCCATTACTACCCTTCACGCGAGCACTCATTGTTGTCCCAGCAGGGTACGCACCTTGAATACTGCTAAAACGAGCAAGGTTCGTTACATGTTCACCCATGAGTTCTAAAAGAGTGTCACCACTTCTAAAACCAGAAGCTTCAGCATCCGATCCAGGAGAGACCGATTCTACCAGAAGTATACCATCCCCCTCAAGAAGCTCAAATCCTGAAATTCTTCCGTGAAAGACATTGCCACCTTCAGCTGCTTTCAAAAAAGGTAGCCATATTTCGATTTGAGACGAAGGTATTGCATACCCCATACCAGTGTTACTTCTTAGCCCCATACGTGTCTGAGTCATACCGTTTATTCCAATAAGCTCCCCTTTCATGTTGAGAAGAGGGCCGCCAGAATTCCCAGGATTTATCGGCGCATCAACAACAATCGCATCATTATATCCCTTACGAAACTGATGAACAGCCGAGATTACACCAGCGCTAAAAGAAGGCTTCTTATCATTCTGCCCAAGAGACAGAGGATTACCAATGACTAAACATTTCTCACCCACTCTGATCGTTGTCGAATCACCAAGGTTATAATGCGGTAAATTTCTAGCATTCTCTATCTTTAGTAAAGCAAGATCGCCTCTTTTATCACGCCCCACGACTCTAGCCTTGAACTGCCTACCATCCTCTAGAGCTACACCGAAACTACTACCGCCACCTACTACATGGTTATTGGTGATAATATAACCATCAGTTGATATGATGGCTCCGCTTCCACCAGCAATAAAAACAAATGCTTCCTGAGCTTTTTTTGCAAGTTCAGGAAGCTTATTTTCACTAGCATAGGAAGATCCTACTCCAGACAAGATAGAGCTCAAAACAAATATAAGCAGTAATTCTTTAATACTATTTGCGATTCTATTTTTCATTTCTCGCCATCGCAATCCTACCAGTACGCATAGTTTCAACGATACCATAAGGTCTGAGCATATTTACAAAGCGATCGAGTTTATCCTCTTCGCCTGTTATTTCGATAATCAAGCCATTGCCTGTCATATCAATAATTGACGCTCTAAAGACATTTGAAATCTCAATTATTTCGCTACGGTTGGCTGCGGTAGACTTTACCTTGACCATCATAAGGTCTCTCATTACCGAACTAGTCTCACCAAAGTCCTGAACCTTTATCGTGTCCACAAGCTTACTTAGTTGCTTTCTCACCTGTTCAAGTATTGCTTCATCACCAGGAACGACAACAGTCATTCGGCTTACATCCGGATCTTCGGTCTGTCCAACAGCTAGTGATTCAATATTAAACCCTCTAGCACTAAAGAGTCCAGAAACCCTCGCTAAAACACCCGGTTTATTCCTAACCAAAGCCGAAATTATATGTCTCATATCGTATTCTCCTTATAATAGTTATTACTTACAATACAAATTAATACTCGTTATTATCCCACTAAATATTAATTTAAAAAGGACTACATAGTGCGTGCAGTAGTAAAAAACTGACCCTACACTCACAGCCTCACAGATTTGATACATACGTAATAATTACGCCGATCATTACCTTATAATTCAAGGAATTTACGCCTACTTATTATTCACAGCCGCTTTGAGGAAGAAGAGAGCAAGCACGGCAACATATGGCTCCTTCTTATCGAGACCGAGCTGCTTTATAACATCAGGCAAGCTTAATCCCCCTCTAGTTCTTTCCATAGCCTGCTTTGCCAATTTTACATTTGCGACAAAGCCTTCGATGTCATTTCCTATATGCTTGACATCTTCTATTCCTTTAATATTTTTGATAGCAGCAACGATATTACTATCTGGTACATTCTTCATTTGATCTGTATGTACAGCCATCGCAAGGCGCATAATATGTGTCATCTCTTCATGCGAGATCACAGGCTCACTTTTATCATCAATATCTATGCCAGCATTACTCGCTGCATTTGTTCCCATAACAGTCAGAATCATATCGGAGAGAGCTTTCGCCATATTCTCCTCGAGTCCTTGAGCTGTAAGCTTGTTCAAAGCCTCTTCCATAGAAACTCTTTGCTCTATAACTGGAGTCACCTCTTGAGTGCAGATTATTGTCACATTCATCAGGTTCTGCGCATCTTCTTCACTTATACCCTTCTGAGTGAGTACAGCCTGTACCTCTTCAGGTGTCTTCCCATCTATTAGGGCAACAAGTATATCCTTGCACACTGCAACGATATCTACATCTTCTTCTTCAGCCATACTATTTCTTTCTTTCACCTACATAGTCAGCAAGCAGTCTCAGCATCAAAGCTTCTGCTCCAAATTCTTTGAGTGCACTTTTCGCTTGATTGATTGCGTTTTTTGCTAATTCTCTAGACTTCTCAACTCCAAATATTGATACGTAAGTAGCCTTACCATCACGCTCGTCCTTGCCTATAGACTTACCGAGTTCACTTTGCTCTGCAGTAACATCGAGTATATCATCTGTTATTTGAAAAGCGAGTCCTAAATATTTTCCGTACTCACAAAGTTTCTCTACCACGCCATTTTCAGCTCCTGCAACTATAGCTCCTATTTGGCATGAAGCTGCAATTATAGCACCAGTCTTTCTACGGTGAATATCCTCCAATTCTTCTGAAGTAATCACCTTCTTCTCCGCTTCAATGTCTAGTATCTGCCCACCTATCATTCCTAGGTGCCCAGAGGCTCTAGCAAGAATTTTTATACACTTCATTACCTTGTTTGGTCTATACCCTGACGCTATCACCTCAAAGGCAAACGTCAATAATGCGTCCCCGACAAGTATTGCAGTTGCTTCATCATATGCTTTATGTGTTGTGAGTTTTCCTCTACGGAGCTCATCATCATCCATTGCTGGCAGATCATCATGTACAAGGCTATACGCATGAACCATCTCCATAGCCACAGCAGCCGTCATAAGATCTTCTTCACTATCACCAAACCCACTACACATCAACACGATGAGAGCTCTAATTCTTTTTCCGCTGCCGAGCACGCTATATCTCATAGCCTCATGCAGAATGTATGGTGCAACATCAACCTTCGGAAGAGTCGCTTCTAGAGCAGAGTTTATCTCCAAAACCTTCTCTTCAATAAATTTGTCCAACCTCTCCATATTCCCTCACTCCCTTTTTAGTTGGTAATAACGAATAAAAAACGTAATACCAACAACACAACTGTCAAATACTTACTCTTCGTCTTCAGCACTCTCGAACTCAGCAAGCTCAAAAGCATCCTTTGAACTTTCTAGCAGTATCTTTACCTTCTCTTCAGCCCCTTTGACCATAGAAACACACTTCCTGAGTCCCCCGACACCTTCTTCATATAGTTTAAGTGCATCTTCAAGTCCTATATCAGAGCTCTCTAAATTATCTACAATATCCTCTGTCTGCGCAAGTATTTCCTCAAAAGACTTTTCTTTCTTTTTAGCCACAATCCTACTCCTCTATATCTACAACCTCAGAGAAGATAACTCCTTCTGAAAGGTTTGTCTTTATTTTATCACCAATTTTGACCTGTTGACTGCTCTTAAGCAATTTATTCTCCTCAGAACGAGTAACAGAGTATCCTCTTCCAAGTATTCCTAACGGACTAAGCCCTTCAAGTCTCGCCGAGAGAAGTGCCAGTTTGGCCTTCTTGTCACTTACAATATCATCACCAATGTCTAGTACCTTCTCTGAAAGGTAGTCTACCCTCTGAAGATTCTGACCAAGCAGCCCTTCTGGAACATTCCAACCTCTACGGCGAGCCAGAAAACTCACCCGACTTTTAGAAGTCTCCAACTTACTCTGGAGGGCATTTGAAAGTCTCTGAGTCAAGAACTGCACCCTCCTTCTGCTCTCAATAATCTCGGGTACTGCTATCTCTGCCCCTTCTGAAGGTGTCGCTGCTCTAACATCAGCGACCAGATCACAAATTGATACATCGACCTCATGCCCAACAGCACTTATAATAGGAGTCCGACAAGCAAAGACACTCCGTACTACACTCTCATCATTGAATGCTGCAAGATCTTCAAGCGAGCCGCCACCACGCCCAATAAGAATAGTGTCACATCCACCCCAACGTTCAAGTCTTGAAAGAGCATCAACTATTGCTACTGGCGCGTCCTCACCCTGCACTACGCATGGGCTGAGAACAATATTAATCGACGGCATTCTCTTCTTCGCGACTTTTATAATGTCCCGAACAGCAGCACCACTAGCGCTGGTAACAATCCCTAAAACCTTTGGTGTAGTAGGCAACTCCTTCTTATGTTCAGGATCAAATAACCCTTCTTCACGAAGTCTATTAACCATCACCTCAAACTCAGCTCTAAGCTCTCCCTCACCAGCCGGTGTGATACGAGTACCGACCAACTGGTATCTACCTCGAGGTTCATAAAGGGTGATACTACCTTTAACTTCGACCTTGTCACCCTGTACTGGCACACTAGCCATCTTACTGACAGTGCTCCTCCAGATAACCACATCTATCACACTGTTACTATCCTTTAGAGTAATATATAGATGCCCAGACGGAGGAGTCGTAATAGACCCAATCTCACCTTCAATAAGTACAGTGGCAAACTCTCCTTCAAGCATTGTCTTTATTCTACGAGTGAGCTGAGAAACGGTAATAGCCTTACCCTTACCTCCTACTGCACCACTACCACCATCCTGCCTAAATGAAGCAGTAAATCCTCTACGCATATATCCTTCTCACAGGTATCCCTGGAACAAATCCAAAACTACCCATCAAATCCTAAAAAAGTTTTATCTTTCAAGAGCACATATACCTTCTTACCATCACCAAATAACAGTTCAGGATCACTTTTCAGCTCATACTCCCAAGCCAGCGGTTTCTTATTATCAGTTGTATCCAGAGCAATGATTCGAGGAGAGCTCTCTTCAGCTTTTTGTGTAGTAAAAATTACTCGGTTCTGAGTACTTACCAACTCAGTTCCAATTTTACCCTTATACTTATAATCAAAGATCTTACTACCATTATTGATATTATAAGCAATCAACTCCCCAGCACCATACTCAATTAATCCATACGAGGTAACAAAAATATCCTTTCCTGTATGCTTATCCAAATGCCACAGTTCAACAAGATTTATTTCAGATGATTGATCAAACCTGAATACCCGCCCGCCAACGACGAGATAATCTTTATCACTCCTACGGAGCAATTTCACCATATCTTTTGTAATACGCTCGCCTTTTTGCAGGCCAAGGTCAAATGTCTTGTATATATCACCGTTCTCCATTACTAGATTTACAGAACCATCAATACTTACAAGAACAAAATACCAACCAACTCTAGAAACCGAACATACCGGAGATATAATCCCCTTAATTAACCTCTCACGAACCTCTTTGCTACTCCATATACTCTGCCCAGATCCAACCTCAAGCACATCAATAGGCATAACCTTACCAGCCGTTTCAGCTGTAAAATAAGTAGTAATAACGGCTCCAACCCCATCATATACGCCAAGCTCTAAGTCATAAAAACCTGCATATACCACTCTACCAGCATCTACCCCGCCGACAATATTTACTTTTGATTCCGAATCAACACCAGCCACCTTAGAAACATACATAACGCCGTCACTTACAAACCCTAACCAATCCCCAAGCTCAAAGATATCAAGCCCAATACTTAGAGTCTCATTATCAGCTCGTGAGGGAAAAACATAATTCCTTGTTACTGCAGAGACACCGCTATCAAAGACAGCAAACTCATCACGATTAGCAAAAACAAACTCAGATGAATTTCCAACCCTTTTTCCGGCTTCAGCAACAAAATTAAACTGCGCTGTAGATTTTAATATAGGAGCTTTTTTCATAACAAATAATTGCTCAAAGGTCAAAGGATATGGCATTCTAGTTTTGCCACTATCACTACTAGTATACTCAAACTCATAACCCCGATGTTCAATAACAACATTTGATCCTGGATCAACAGGTATCTCCCAATACCCATCTTTGCTTTTTTTTGCGCCAGTCAAATTTACAGAAATACTCTTCTTAGTATTGGCTAACTCTGCAATAACCTTGCACGGTACAGTCAGCCCTTTGGCACCCAACGGATACTGTTTCTCAAAGACCGAAGGGAAGTTCATAAGAAGGTTTCTATAAGCTGAAAACCTGAGCTGTGGTGCTAATTTTTTATCAGCCAAAACATCTATAAAATCCTGAAGTTCTCTAGCCTTCTGATCTTTCTCCTTGAGCCACTGACTATATAACTCTCCAGCGCTATCTCTTCTTTCACGACCTATACTATCACTCTTGCTAAACTCCAATATCTTTTTAGCTAATGTAGCATTGTGCCTATTCCCCCACTCAACCAGCAAAGCATCAAACTCCAGATTATTATGTAGTAAGATTTCATCTGAATCAGCTACCAACTGCTTGAGTCTAGCTTCTTGATTTACAAATTCACTACTCTGCATAAATTCAAAAGGAGGTTTGCTGTTTTCAAGTACAGACAGAGCGTTATCACCAATTTCAATCTTCTCAAGTAGACTAGCATCCTGCATCAGCGATCCAATCCCCATTGATTCCATAACGGCTGAATACATATTAGCTCGGTAATAGTAGTTTACTCCAGCTAGAGTAAGAAGAATTAGTATAACAAAGAGCAGAACAAGCCACACTCCTCTACCTTTTTTAGGCATATGTGTAACGTTATAATCCCTGAGCCTGAGGTCTGAGTAATCTCTATCACTCTCTCTCTTAATCGTGGCAATTTCATCCTCGGTAATGCCAAGCTCAGCATCCTCATCAAATGATGGTTGGGACATATCCAGCACCAAACCTCGACCTACTTCCTCTTGACTACCAAGAACAGTATCCTCTCCTTCAGAATCAAACTCTTTAGCAAGAGCCTCTACATTCAGGCTAGATTCATTTCCATCAGGAATATTCTCGATGTTTTCAAGCTCTGATTCATCGGTAATGTCAAGATCATGTACCTTACCCTTACCGTCCATCATTGAAAGTATCTCAGCTTCAGCAAATAATAGCGTATCACTACCAACGATAATTTTACAAGCATTATCCACAATATCTAAAGCCTGAGCATACTCACCAACTCCTGCCAGTCTCATAGCATAGGCTCTCCAGACTCTCGCAGCTTCATCTAAGCGCCCTGTCTGCACACATAATGTAGCAAGATCATCCTGAACCTTATAATTTCCCGCCTGAAGCCCAGCCGCTCTTCTAAGCGCAACCAGAGCCTCACCAAAACGAGATTTTGAGAGATAACTATCAGACATTTTCCTATATATACTTGCTGCTTCCTTTGCATGAGCAGTTCGTTCATAGAGCTCTGCCAATCGCCCCATCACTTCAAGATTATCCTTATCATCCTGAAGCACATAAGCATAAAGACCAATACCATCATCAAGCCTTCCTTGATGGATAATCTTCTCACATGCCAATAGAGTCTCTGCTGTCTCAGCAATTCTCAAGTACCCATCTAGTGTCAACTTATTAATAATTTTTATAATTTTGTCTTTAGGTTTCTCGAGTGACTGGGCAATACTAGCAACAGTACGTGTTCCATCAGCGGCGTCCAACACATCTTGCTGAACATCTGTAAATGCATCTTCAAAGAGCATCCCCTGCTTTGCGCATCCAGCAGTTAAAACAGTCTGCATATTTATCTTTTTTGATCGTTTACCCATCCACTCCTACTCCATACCATTTACATCAAATTATGTTATTTAATTTTAAGCCAAATCCTTCTCGATACAAGACGTAATACCCCAACAAAAAAAAAGGCAGACCCTAAATACAGAGTCTGCCAGAAAGTTACTATTTTAATAAGATAAAAATCTAAATTTTATCATCCTGTCTTAGAGACAAGTTTGTCTCTTGCAGACGTTTTTTAATCTCATTCAAGGAGACACGTCCGAAATTCTTAGCAGTAGCAAGATCATTCTCAGACTTCTCGCATAGTTCACCAATAGTCTTGATACCCATACGATCCATACACTTGCGACTACGAACAGATAGTTCGAGTTCATCGATAGGCTTACCGAGGATCTCTTCCTTCTGCTTACTTGATGAACGATTGAACGCAGCACGAGTAGCAGCATCCTCACGCATCATGCCAAGGCGAAGGTTCTTAGATACTAGCATATCTCTGATTTCACGTAGACTGGTTTCACCAAAGTTCTTATAAGCCAACATTTCACTCTCAGTTCTCTTAACTAGATCACCTAAAGAGCGAATATTCATCTTAGCTAAACAGTTTCTACTACGAACAGATAGCTCAAAATCTGTTACTGGTACACGTAGGATAGCTTCAAGCTTCTCAGACTGTTTTGTCTCTTCTGGAGAGTAATACATACTAATAGAAGCTTCAGCAGACTCAAGCAACATTTTAGCACGCTTATTCCTAGGGTCATTAGCAAGTATCATTTCACAACAGTGAATAGCTTCTTCAAAATTGTGATTATCCTCATATAGAGAGGCCAGATTAATAAATGCATTAGAGAAGGCGTTTTCAGATCCAGGACCTATACGCTTATAGTATTCAATTGCACCGAGGTCATCACCACGTAGATCCATAAGTTTTGCTGCATGAAATAGAGTATCGCAATGCTCATCATCAAGCTCAAGAGCATTCTCATATGCTTCTATAGCATTCTCATACTCACCAAATACTTCATAACAACGACCTTTATAGTAGAAGAGATCCGCCTTATCACCGAACTCACGTTCAAGCTTTGCAATATCTTCCATAACTTCTTCATACTTACCGAGCTTGATCTTGACACTTAGCTTGCTTAGAGCACAAGCGCTCTCAGTACCTGCAATGCCGATAGCTTTATCATAAATATTCAGTGCTTTAGCTAAATCGCCTTCTTTCTCAGCAATTTCGCCTTGAATAAGTAGAGCAACATAGCTATCAGAGTCTTTTTGAGCGAAGCTTTCAGCCATCTCATTGTTGCCTAACACCCAGTATAGAGCGGCTACTCTTGTATCACGGTTTGGTAATTTAGTATCTTTGATTTCGTCAATGATACTTGCAGCTTCATCCTTAATGCTCAAGAACTGTCTCACCTGATGTCCCAAATCTCTGATAAAGTCCATATCCAACTGTTCAGCCAGCAAGATGCTTTTAACATTAATTTCGGTAGCGTTCGTTGCGCTCATAATTCATCTATCTCCGCTAGGGTTAAAAAACTTATATGTTATTTATTTTCTTAAAAAATCAAAATTCACTAAAAAAAAACTTTTTTACCAATAAAACATTCATAGAACAGAACTAATCCTAATCAAAAAACGTTAGAACATGTGTAAAAAAAACAGACCACTCCCCTATCAAAAACAAGGAAGAAGTTCGCCTAAGTCTTTTTCTACTTAATAGTTACAGTGCAAGAACGCACCACGCTCTTGCACTATAACGACATATCACTGCTTATTATATACATTTACAAACAAAGCGCAACCCCTCGACCATAAGATCTGACCCTCAAATGCCAAGACCGCCTACTTTGCGGCAACAATATAACAGACCCACCCTTGACAATTCTCTGCATCATCGGTAAGGGTGAAATTACCATCCCCAGTGTTTTCTTCATAATCCCAGCCCTCCCAATAAACACCCACATCAGAAAAGCCCACTTCAACAAGAATGTCTTTAATTTCGGCAAGAGTCCATAACCTCCACTCATATTCGAATGCTTTATTCATCTCTGTTCCATCAGGAAAGTGAAAGTGAATATAATTTAAAGCTCTTGAGGTAATAGGGTTAAACTGATACTGATTCCACACATATGTAAAACCGTCACACTCCTTCTCTTCTTCACAGACATCTATGGATTCTGTACCACCATAAGCATCTAGAAACAGCAACCCTTTTTTCTTAAGCGACTTATAGGCATTTTTAAAATAATCCCTCAGCTGCTTTCTTTCAACAAATAGAAAGTAAGAAAAGTTCATAGCAAGAACCACATCTACTTTTTTATCATTAACATCAAGAACATTCTTATTTAGGATATCAAGCCTATCTTTACCTCCACCGAGAAGCGGTAAGTTATTATTCTTACCCCACTCAAGCACCTCTTCATCTAGGTCCACAGCTAGTGCTGAATTCTTCTTACTTCTAGAGACAAACTCCACTGCCGCCGCAAATGACCCACAAAAGTCCTCTTTGAGCGTTTTTGGCTTCTTACCGACCTTCTCTTGGAAGACTTCATATACAAAGTCAATATCTGCCTCTACACATTGCACCGCTTCCATGTATAGCTTATACTTATCTGCCGTACTAGCTGTATACGTTGCCATTACCAATTTCCTTAATCAAAGTCTACAAAAAACAATCAAAAAAGCCTTCTATTTAATACAGCTATCTAATACTAAAAAATATTATAATGCAGCTTCAACAGCCATCTCTACTTTGCTAGCAAGCTCATAAGCCTCTCCAAGTGTCAAAACGATCTCATCCTTCCGTGCTTCAACCTCCACCTCATCCTTCATCCATTTAAGATTTATTAATACATTATATCTTGCGGCTTTGATTCCAGCAATGAGCCCTACACCGGCAACACCAACATCGGTAATCAAGTTAGTATTACCTCTTTCTGCTAATGGAGGAAGTAACCGCATAGCCTCAAGAGAGAGCCTGATTACATCCATCGGAGGCTGCATCGCTCCTTTCAAGCACTCTTGCATAGCTTTATCTCTGACAGCCTTCTCTTCCTCACTTCCTTTTGGCATAGCATATACATCATTAAATTTTAAGAAAGCCTGAGCATCGCGATCGACACAGTCTAGCAGTTTTTCATGAATAATAGCTAGTGAAGATAGAATACCGGCTACTTCCTCTTCAAATTCTGCATATTTTTTCTTACCAACAGTAAAATTCCCAACCATTTCTGCCATTGACGTCCCAAGTGCAGAGACAACAGCACTCACGCTACCACCGCCAGGAACCTCTTCTCCAGAAGCAGCCCGTGCCAAATACTCTTGTAAAGACTTCTCTTTTAGCATAATTAATCCTCCACGACAACCATCTTTTTACTCCAACAACCAATTTACTCGAAAGTATAAGCTTATACATAATTTTTGTCAATAATCTTGCTTAAAACCAATACCCATTATTAACTATTTAGTTCTTTATGAATTTTACTTTATATATGAAAAAGTATACTGCAAATTTGTAACAAATTCCACAAACCTCTTTACAGATTATGTATTATGGTTAAAATTGCTTTTTCCTAAATTAATTGTTACATGTATTTTGTAAATTTAACAACTATAATAATAGTGATTGGAACAACAAAAGTGGACATAGACTGCAAACATTTCTGCGGGGTCGCAGGAGTATACGGCATTGAAAACGCTGCGTCAATTACTTGGCTAATGCTACACGCCTTACAACACAGGGGGCAAGAGTCGGCTGGTATTGTTGCGAGTGACGGCCATAAGATCCGTACACACAAAGACATGGGACTTCTTGCGCAAGCTGTTCCTACGAGCAAATTATCAAGCCTACCTGGTCACTGCTCTATAGGTCACGTCAGGTACTCGACTACAGGTTCATCAAAACCACAAAATATACACCCTCTAGTTGTAGAATATTCAGACGGACTAATTGCTCTAGCTCACAACGGAAATTTAGTCAATGCTAGAACCCTAAGAGATGAGTACGAAGCCTACGGCTCTATCTTCCAGACCAGTACTGACAGTGAGGTGCTAGTCCACCTGATGGCAAAACCAAGCCACGTGCAGAAAAGAAACAACATTGGGCACTGCCTAAATCATATAAAAGGTGCATACTGCTTTGTATTCATGAAAGAGGACGAACTTATTGCTGCTCGCGACCCTCAAGGATTTAGACCCCTCTGCTTAGGCTCCCTTGATAATGGTTACGTCGTAGCTAGTGAATCTGTGGCTTTTGATCTTATAGGAGCGAAGTTTATCCGCTGTATAGATCCAGGTGAGATGGTGACTATCAATAAAAACGGCGTCAAGTCTGAGTTCTTTGCACCAAAGGAAGAGATCAAACCAGCTCACTGTGTCTTTGAACACATCTATTTTGCCCGCCCTGATAGTTTTATATTTGGTGACAACGTCCACAAAGTTCGTTACAGATTGGGTGAGAAGATGGCACAAGAAAATCCAACAGAAGCAGACATCGTTGCAGCTATCCCTGATAGTGGTTATAGTGCTGCTATGGGTTATGCACGTGAGGCAAACCTACCAATGGACAGAGCCTTCATCAGAAATCACTATGTTGGACGCACATTCCTAGACCCTGTTCAGAAACAAAGGGTTAGAGCTGTAAACATGAAGCATAATGTAGTTGGAGAAGTAGTCAAAGGAAAGAGGGTAATTCTTATTGACGACTCACTCATTAGAGGAACAACGACTACCAACCTTGTCCACTCTGTAAAAGAAGCAGGAGCCAAAGAGGTTCATCTCCGTATATCCTGCCCACCAAATATACACCCATGCTTCTACGGTATCGACTTCCCAACTCGTGGAGAACTTCTTGCGGCAAACCATACTCTCAAAGAGATGGAAGATATGTTAGAAGTTGACTCGCTAAGATATATATCCCTCGAAGGCATGCTTGATTCACTTACACTAGAGAGCGACAAATTCTGTTGCGCATGCTTCAACGGCAAATACCCAGTTAAGGTTATTGATCAAACAAATGACAAATTCAGTATGGACAAGCTAGAAGGCGCAGATGAATATTGTGATCATCTAAAACACTCAAACGTACGAAAGGACAAATAGCAATGTCAGAAAAAGGCATAACCTACAAGGATGCTGGTGTAGATATTGATACCGGTAATGAGCTTGCTAGTAAGTATACAGAGCTTATGGAGAGCACATTCGGTAGCGGAGTTGTCCGTAACGATGGTGGCTTTGGTGGTCTATTCAGCCTAAAAGGCCTCACAGGTCAGTGCGACTTCTTCTCTCGTTTCATGGATGAACCAATCCTAGTCGCAGGAGCAGATGGCGTAGGTACAAAGCTAAAACTTGCCTTTATGTTAGGTAAGCATGATACCGTCGGCATAGATTTAGTAGCTATGAGTGTAAACGATGTTCTCGTGCAAGGAGCGCAACCTCTATTCTTCTTAGATTATATCGGTACTGGTAGATGTGATAAAGATACCATGCTCGCTCTTGTTACTGGTGTAGCAGAAGGCTGTAGACAGAGTGGCTGCGCATTACTAGGTGGTGAAACAGCGGAGATGCCAGGTTTCTACCCAGAAGGAGAGTACGATCTTGCAGGGTTTGCAGTCGGTATTGTTGAGAAATCTGTACTCCTTGACGGAAGCAAGGTCGGTAGCGGTGACGTTATTCTTGGTCTATCTTCAAGTGGACTACACAGCAATGGATTCTCACTAGCACGCAAAGCTCTCTTTGAAGTTGGCGGCTACAAAGTAGACTCAAATATAGAAGAGCTCAAAACAACTCTCGGTGAAGCGCTGCTAGAACCTACTCGAATATATGTAAAACCTGTTATGAAAGCACTAGACCTTGGCGACAAAGCTCCAATACACGGACTTGTCCATATTACAGGTGGTGGTATTACTGAGAACACCCCTAGAATACTACCAAAGAACTGCAACGCTGAGATAAAACTAGGTAGCTGGAGCAAACCAGCAATCTTCGATACAATCCAAAACGCCGGAAATATAGCTGAAGACGAGATGTACCGAGTTTTCAATATGGGTATCGGTATGTTGGTAATCTGTCCAGAGAGTAGTGTAGAAGCTGTCAAAGCAACACTCGAAGAGAATGGTGAGACAGCTTTTGAAATAGGAAAAGTTATAGATGGTACAGGTGAAGTTGATTTCATCTAAAACTCATGCAGTGTAACAAAATTAACGCCATATTAAAACAGGGACTCTCTAAATAGAGGATCCCTGTTTTAATATAAAAATGCTACTGACGTCCTAGTAGATACATCCTTCTATACCTAGCTGGCGGCAACCCAATAATCTTAGTAAATATGCGAGTAAAATAATTTCGATCCTCAAAGCCACACCCAAGGGCAACCTCTTCGATACCAATATTTTTATTATGCAGCAGCAACATTGCAGCTTCATCTATCCTCTGCTTTAAAATGTACTTATGAGGAGAGAGCCCCATATCGCTTTTAAAAATTCTTATAAAGGCATCCTTACTGAGATATACAGCTTCAGCGAGTTCGGTATTGGTCGGGATTCGCTTTTTATCCTTCTCTATCCTTACCAGAGCCTCGTGAATCCTACTATCTACAAGGTTATCCCTTCCCCATTCTTTATCAGGTATTCTAGCAAGCACCGCGTTAATAAATGAATTTATGACCATACACTCTCTTAAGGAAAACACACCTGGGTTGGCTGTTCCAAATCCGATTAATTCATCCAAATACCCTCTTAGTTCCTCACCGACATCTATAACAAATACCCCTTTAGGGAGCATAGTATTTGAAATACCCAGAGTAAAGTGTATAAAAAGATGATTTAGCGCATTGAGACTCTTTGCCTCAGTATCTTTGAAAGGATTTACTACATTCTCAACACTTGGACCACCATACAAAAAGTCATCATTACCTGTGTCATCAGTATTTAGACGGCTACTATACTCAGTATTTGGGCTGATTATTGCAATATTATTACTACCTAAAGGTATAGTTTTACCATCGAATAAGATTTCCGCTCCTTCTCTATCATTCCAATATATTCTCCAGAAAGGCAGAGCAAGGTTTTTATACCTCCATGCCTTTAGCCACCAGTAATGCATACACAGAATGCGCAGGTTTACCTGCGCAAAGCCTTGTTGTAGGTCATTTGGCTTGAGATTATTCCAAATATCGTTTTTATCCATAATAATTCCATTTTATTGTATAGCTTAATAACCATTTATATGGTAATCTATTATAGTAAGAAAAGAGTTTTTTTTCAATTTAGTTTTCAAAAATATCCTATATGAAAGGTACCCGATTATGAGTCAAGCCACAGAACTATCGATGCCGACAAATACAGACCCAGACGTAGTTACATTTGGTGTATGTGCTGCTGCCGATCCACGTATCGACCAAGAGTCTTGCGACCGTACAATCAATATCATCAAGAGAATCTCAGCATCAATTTCGAATCAAGTAAAGATGCCAGATGGAAAGCCAGTAAATTTTGTCTACTCAACCGAACTAATTATGGGTGAGAAACAGGCGGACATTGTTGCCAAGCAGTTCAAAGAAGCTGGAGTTAGTGCAATTATTTGCACACCAGACACATGGTCATTCCCACAGCTTACACTTACTAGCCTCTTATCACACTTCCCAAAAGATACCCCAATTAACATTACTTGCGGTAATAGCGCTCCAAAGCCTGGAGTTGTATTCGCTCACGCAGCCAACGGTGCACTTGCTCAATCAGGAAGGCTATCCCACCTAAACATTGGTTCATGGGCAGATTTTGGCCAAGACCCAATTCCAACTGAAAAGACTATTACAGATCTTGTAGACTGGTGTTACGGTGCACTTACTAAGGTTGGTCTAAAGGGTAAGAGAGTAGTTACATTTGGTCACGACTCTATGGGTATGGAGACAGCTCTTAGCCATATCATTCCTACTAGAAATACTTTCGGCCTTGAAATTACAAGACTTGATATGAAGCTCCTTTCAGACATGCTAAGCAAAGGTGCTTATGACAAAGCTGAGCTAAAAGAGTTATGTAACTGGACAAAAGAAAATCTCGGCGACAGACTAGCTATTCCAAGCAGTGATAAAGAGCCAATTTTTGAGAAGTCACTCGCTATGTACCTAATCATGCGTGACCTTCTAAAGGATGTCAATGCAGTTGGCGGTTCATTCATGAACCAACTTGAATGGGGTAGTGATCCAAGGGGTATTCCACTACCTATTTGTGACCTTGCAGAGTCTCTATTCAACTCTAACTTTGACCATAATGGTCCAAAGGCACCGATTCCATTCGCAACAGAAGCTGATAACCAAGCCCTTCTAACTATGCTATTCAAGACCTGGCTATCAGGTGGAAATCCTCCACTATTCATGGACTTCCGTAAAGTATGGTCAGCGGAAGAAGCAATCAATATTGCTAAAGAGCTCGATATCTCTTATATTGATGATGATATCTGGGCAACAAAAGGATTTATCGATGGTGACAACTCAGGTTCAGCAAGTCTAAATTGGGCAGCTAAGCCAGGAGCTACTCAAGATGAAGTAATGAAGAATGTTGGTATGCCTTGGGCTGAAGAGTACTACTTCCCAGGTGGTGGTAACAGCGTGACCTTCATTTCACCAGGAGGAATCAATGGTATTGCATCAAGACTTGCATACAGCAGCCTTACAGGCATGTTCAGCCTTGTCTGGGATGAAGCGTCTACAATTGATCTGCCAGATGCTCTAGCTCAAAAGGTAGCAAATAGTTCAAATGTTACATGGCCTCATACTTGGGTAACACCAAAATATGCAACAATGAACGAGTACAAATCATACTCTCCAGCGAACCACTTCCATATGACATGGAATCTTTCACCAGCAAGACTCCAGTACTGGATGGATATGACCAATGTACTATCAGTTACACCATGGCAGGCACGTCCTAACTTTATCGAAGGTGTAGACCGTCCACTACCATTAATATACCTTATCAATGGTGGTGAAAATACCGCGAAGATGCTTCTTGCTGGCAAATAGTTTTGTTTTAACTAGAGCATCGTATAAGAGTACACACACAAGCAGTACACACGCACAGAGTGTCCAAGATACCATAATATTTTGGACACTCCTTTTTTTTAAAATTCTGACAAGGGATAATAGCGAATGATTATCGTACTTGATATTGGCAAGACCAACAAGAAGGTTATTCTATTCAATGACAAACTTGAAATATTGGAAACTCGCAAGAAGGTTTTCAATGAGATTGAGCAGGCAGACGGCATAAGGGTTGAACAGACCAAGGAGCTAGAGTCATGGTTTATTGAGCAGCTAGCAGACTTGGCAAAAGAGCACGACATAGATGCCATATCTATCACCACCCACAGTACAAATGTTGTCTGCTTAGACAAGGATGACAACCTATCTATACCTACTATCGCCTATACCAATGAAGCAGGCAAGGAAATCGATCAACTATTCTTTGACCGCTTCGGTACTTTTGAGAAACTACAAGAAGAGACAGCAACAGCTGCAATCGGTAGTATGATAAACACTGCACGTATTTTGCACTTTGCTCAAATCAAATACAAAGACGATTTTGCAAAGACCAAGAAGATACTCTTCTATCCACAATTTTTCGGATATGTACTAACAGGTAAGGTCGCAATTGAATCTACTTCACTTGGTAGCCATACCTACCTCTTCAACCCATATAAAAAGACCTATTCCCGCATAGCTGAAGAGCTTGGGCTTACAGAATTCCTTCCAAAGACGATCAGTAAACCATGGGATGTGATAGGACGTATCAGCCGAGAGATGTCTGAAAGGACAGGCATAAAACCTGAGTGTATAGTAACAACCGGAATACATGACTCAAACTCGAGCTTACTGCCATACCTCATAAATAACGAGAAAGAATTTGTTCTGAACTCAACAGGTACATGGTGCGTTATAATGCGCCCAAATAAGGACGTCGAATTCCATAAAGAAGAACTAGGCAGGACGGTATACTACAACATTGACGCTTATAATGCCCCTGTCAAGACTATTATCTTTATGGGTGGAGCAGAGTATGAAACTTATAGCAAGATGCTTGAAGAACATTTTGAAGAGACCGGCATGCCAGAGTACGAGAAAGATATTTACAACAAGGTTCTTACAGAGTCCAGTTTCTTATACCTACCATCGGTTATCAAGGGTGTCGGAATATATCCAGAGTCAAAGCCAATGGTTGTAAAGAACGGAAAACGATATAGCTTCGAAACACTTGAAAGCAGCGAAGAAGCCAGAAAAGAAGTCTTCACTGATAGGAAAGAATCTTACGCCGCCCTCAACGCATCACTTGTCGCTCAGACAGTTGTAGCGCTAGGCTATACAGGATTTACAGGCAACGGCTCACTTTACACTGAAGGTGGGTTTGTAAACAACACAGCCTATACCCAGCTACTAGCAGACTCCTTCCCAGACGCTGAAGTATCTACCACAAATCTTAAAGAAGCTACAGCAATAGGCGCTGCTCTACTAGCAATTTCAGCTCTAGAAGGAGTTGACCCAAAAGACATTGACAAATCCATCTGCCAGATAGAGAAAAGGCGTATACCACATTCAGGTAGCTTGGGTACAGCAGAATACACAAAAGCCTTTACTCATGAAATAATATCATAAACAAGCGGTCACACAAAACATAATAATAATGACTCTAATACCCTTCCCAACCAATACGTTGGAGAGGGTATTACTACTGTTATAGATCAAGGATACATCTTACAAGGAATTGGTCAATGTGACAAGCTAGACATCATCAACTTGTAGAAGTGACAATCAGCTATAAGTTATGCTTTCAACTTCTACCGAAAAAAACACCCCACAAGAATTGCAACTTCTTATTTCATCGAAACTTACCAACACAGCGCCTCCATAAACAACAAAATCAGTCACATCATCCCAGCTCCAGCTTCTGTGTGGAACGGATATTGCTAGTATATCAACTCATGAATTTATTATAAAATTTGTTTTCATATATTTTCTACATATTTAAAGGAGATCAGTAAATGCCAGCTAAGCAACTACAATTTTCTACAGACGCTCGTAACAGCGTCAAAGAAGGTGTGGTAAAACTTTCAAGAGCAGTAAAAGCGACTCTAGGGCCACGCGGTCGTAATGCAGTTCTAGACAAATCATGGGGCAGCCCAACAATTACAAAAGATGGTGTAACAGTAGCTCAGGAGATCGAATTCTCAGACAAATATGAGAACATGGGAGCACAACTTGTCAAGGAAGCAGCAAGCAAGACCAACGAAATGGCTGGTGACGGTACTACAACAGCTACAGTACTTGCAGAAGCAATCTTCCTAGAAGGCCTAAAAAATGTTGTTGCAGGCGCTAACCCAATGGAACTAAAGGCAGGTATTGACGCAGCGGTGGATGTTATCTGTAAAGAAGTAGAAAAAATGTCTGTGCCAGTAAAGGGCAAGAAAGACTTCGCTGCAGTAGCTACAATCTCAGCAAATAATGACTCAACAATTGGTAACACAATCGCAGAAGCGATGGAGAAGGTTGGTAAAGATGGTGTTATCACTATTGAGAGCGGCAAATCAATGGAGACAGTAATCGATCTAGTCGAAGGTATGCAGTTCGACCGCGGTTACCTCTCACCTCATTTCTGTACAAATACAGAATCAATGGAAGTATCATTTGAGAAGTGCAATGTACTTATCTACGAAGATAAAATTACAAACGCTAAAGACCTCGTACCAATTCTTGAGGCTACCAGTGAGAGCAGCCAGCCACTATTAATCATCGCTGATGACGTAGAAGGTGAAGCTTTGGCTACTCTAGTAGTAAATAAGATGCGTGGTATTATCAATGTCTGCGCAGTAAAAGCTCCAGGTTTTGGTGACCGTAGAAAAGCAATGCTTGAAGATATAGCTATCATGACAGGTGCAAAGCCAATCATGAAGGATCTTGGTCAGACACTAGAAGACGTAAAGCTTGAAGACCTTGGTAGTGCACAGAAGATCATAGTAGACGCAGACAATACAACAATCCTCAAAGGCGCTGGTAAGAAGACAGCTATCGACGCTCGCTGCGCAGAGATCCGCAGTGCAATCGAAAAATCAACTTCTGATTATGATAAAGAAAAACTTCAAGAGAGAGTTGCAAAGCTTGTTGGTGGCATTGCAGAGATCAACGTTGGTGCAGCTACAGAAAGCGACATGAAGGAGAAGAAGGATCGTTTTGATGATGCACTTAACGCCACACGTTGTGCGGTTGAAAGTGGTATTGTTCCTGGAGGTGGAGTTGCTATCATTAGAGCAGCAGACACTACCCTATCAAAGCTTAAATTCAAAGGTGACAAAGCAACAGGTGTTGATATCGTCCGTAAAGCGGTAGAATCTCCACTTCGTCAACTTTCAGACAATGCAGGTGTTGATGGCGCTGTAGTAGTACGCAAGGTCAAGAAATCATCTGGTAACATTGGTTACAATGCACTTACAGATACTTATGTAGACATGATCAAAGGTGGAGTAATCGACCCAGCAAAGGTTGAGATTACAGCACTTCGTAATGCTGCTTCTGTAGCTGGTCTACTCCTAACAACAGAATGCCTCATTGCAGACCTACCTTCAGAAGATGGAGCTGGTATGCCAGACATGAGTGGAATGGGAGGTATGGGAGGTATGGGTGGCATGGGCGGCATGATGTAAGCCAGACCTTCACCTATAAGACTCTGTACAAAAGCTAAAGTTAATAATATTTAATTTAATGATAAAACTTAAAATTAGGAGTAGTAAAAATGGCAAAGAAGTGTGGAACTAAAAAAAGCGCATCAAAGAAAACGACAAAGAAAGCACCAAAGAAGGTAGCTTCTACTTCAGTAAATCTACGCCCACTAGACGACCGTATCGTTGTTAAGCGTGTAGAAGCAGAAGAGAAAACAGCCGGCGGCATCATCCTTCCAGGTACAGCCCAAGAGAAACCACAAGAGGGTATTATCATAGCTGTAGGTGCTGGTAAACTTCTAGACAGCGGCACACGTGCAACTCTTGACGTTGTTGTTGGTGACAAAGTGATCTTCGGCAAGTACAGCGGAACAGAGGTTCAGGTCGGTGGCGAGTCACTTCTTATTATGCGTGAGTCTGACATTCTTGCTAAGCTTTAATATCAGATATTTTTGAAACATTACAAAAGACTAAAGAGAAATTAGGAGATAATATAATGGCAGGCAAACAGTTAATGTTTAGCGACGATGCGCGCCAGAAGATCCTTTCTGGTATAAATAAGCTAGCCAAAGCTGTAAAATCTACAATGGGTCCTACAGGCCACAATGTAGTTTACGATAAAGGCTTCGGCGGTCCAGGCATAACCAAAGACGGCGTAACAGTAGCGAAAGAAATAGAACTAGAAGACCCATTTGAAAACATGGGCGCACAGATGCTCAAAGAAGTAGCTTCAAAGACATCTGACATTGCAGGTGATGGTACTACTACAGCAACAGTACTTGCTGAGGCTATCTATAGCGCAGGTCTTAAAATGGTTACAGGTGGAGCCGACCCTATGGCTATTCGCCGTGGTGTCGATATGGCTGTTACAGCAGCTGTTAAGCACATCGAAAAGATCAGCATACCATGTAAGAAGAAGTCCGATATCGCTTCAGTAGCTACTATATCAGCAAACAATGATGCTGAAATTGGTAACATCATTGCAGATGCAATGGACAAGGTTGGAGCAGAAGGTGTTATTCAAGTAGAAGAAGCGAAAAGCATCGAGACGACAATGGATCTTGTAGAAGGTATGCAGTTTGATAGAGGCTACCAGAGTCCATACTTCATTACTGATGCTACAAAGATGAGCTGTGTAATGGAAGATGCACTTATTCTTATTCACGAGAAGAAGATCAGCAACCTACGCGACTTTATCCCTGTGCTTGAGAAGGTTGCAGCTGCAGGCAAACCACTTCTTATTATTTCTGAAGAGGTCGAGAGCGAAGTACTCGCAGCACTAGTAGTAAACAAGATGCGTGGTACTATCAATGTATGTGCGGTAAAGGCTCCTGGATTTGGCGACCGCAGAAAAGCAATGCTAGAAGATATTGCCATTCTTACAGGTGGCAAAGCTATTACAGAAGATCTTGGCATCAAGCTAGAAGCACTAGAACTTGCAGACCTAGGTAGTGCAAAGAGCATCATAGTTGAAAAAGAGAATACAACTATCGTCAATGGTGCTGGTAAGAAAGCGGACCTAACATCTCGCATTGCTTCAATTAAAGCACGTATAGAGACAACTACTTCAGATTACGACAAAGAGAAGATGCAAGAACGTCTTGCCAAGCTCACAGGTGGTGTAGCCATCCTTAACATTGGTGCAGCAACCGAAGAAGCAATGAAGGAGAAGAAGGCACGAGTAGAGGATGCACTTCACGCTGCTAGAGCAGCATCTCAAGAAGGTATTGTTGCTGGTGGTGGTACTGCCCTTCTAAAAGCAGCAGAAGTCATTGCAGCAGTTCGCTCAAAAGCCAAAGGCGATGAGAAATTAGGTGTAGATATTATCCTATCAGCTGTAAAGGCACCGATCAAGACAATCGCTGAAAACAGTGGAATAGATGGCTCAGTAATTGCTCAAGAAGTTATTGAAATGAAGGGTGCGAATGACGGTTATAACGCACGTACTTGCGAATTCGGCGATCTTGTCAAAACTGGTGTTGTTGACCCAGCAAAGGTTACTCGTACAGCGCTTCAGAACGCAGCGAGTATCGCGACTCTACTTCTAACAGTAGAGACAATGATTACAGACTGCCCAGAAGGTGAAGACGAAGATCCTGTTACAGGAGCTGTATGCTAGTAACACATATTATTTAAGAGTATCTATGGTAGGATGGAGCGATGCTCTTTCCTACCATTTTTAATATATACACCTCAATACACCTCTAACATTTAACTTGTTATAGGAACTACACATCCGTATACTATACCTCAATATCAACTTTTACCGGATGGAATCTAACAGAAACAGGCCAAAAACCAACAGGAAATAAAGACAATCATGACTAGCGCACACGAAACTCTCCAAAGAGCAAGAACTCTGATTTCAGAGAACGATCTAACAACAGCAGAAGAGGAACTGCTTGATGCGCTATCAAAGCAACCACCAAATTTAGAGGTATATAACTGCCTTATGGAGGTCTACTTTAGAAGAGACATGTTCGACAAGGTTGCAGAGTATTTCAAAGAGACTACGGTAAAGTTCCCAAGTGTCGATCTAAATTCATACTTCATGATAGCCAATCATCTCTTTTCAAAGAACGCACTCAATGAGACCGAGCTAATCCTCTTCCTTGCTTTGCAGAACCATCATGATCAACGCCCAATAATTGCAAACAAACTCATGGAATTATATCTACACCCAAACGTTCCTGGTATTGTTGCGTTCAATTATATCAAGGATAACTTCAACTTCCTTAGCCTAAGTTCAGAGATGTGCCAAGAGATATTTGATAAACTTCTCATTGCTGGCGCGGTCAAAGAGCACAAAGATTTTTTCTTATTCCTATTTGCAATCTCAGTAAATAATACAAAGCAGAAAGAGCTATTTGCCAAACAATACCTCTCAGGTATACAGACACCCGAATCAGCAAGAACAACACTAGAGGAGCTCGTAACTCATAGCAGTCTTGTTGAGGTATCAATTTATCTAACCTTTGCGACAACACTTGCTGAGAGAGGATTTAGTGAAGAAGCAAGGCAAGTACTAGCTCTTGCCGAAGCAAAGATACCAGACGAGGCAGAATGCTTCACTACCGCACAAATTCTTATTGCAAATGCTTCTGATCCTACAAATATAACAAACGAACTCTTCTCACTTGTTGAGAATTCGCAATTTTCTAGAGTAACCTCACTACTTAAGAACTTCAAACTAAATGAGGTGACAAGCTATTTAAAGAAGCTCTACCCGAATATAGCGATGAGCAAGCTACCACTCCAGCATTACAACCTATACTCACAAACACAAGTCTGTATATATTACGAGATCCTTTTACAAAATAGCGGTGAAACCTCAAAACTTGTTTCAAACCACGAACCCAACCTACTCTATAAACGCATATCTAGTGACAACCCATATACCGATGCACTAGGTATTATTAGTATGATACGAGAATACTATGAATCACTCATATACCCAGACCGAGCTCAGTGGAAGGAAACAAAATTTGTCAATTCTGATATACCAATAGAATACCCAACCATAGGTATACTAAACAATAAACCTAGCACCAAGTCAGTACCCAACGCAAAGAGCTTTACCAATAAATTTGGGCTTTACGACAATAATAACGCGCTTATCCCAGAATCGTTCCATTTCTCAAGTATTGGCACTCAACTCAAGCCATGCGACCCAGAATTCTCCAAACCGCTAACTCTTGGAAATCAAGAGAGAGAGTTCACTAATATTGACGAACCAGCGCTATTTCTAGGATATACCTTCCACGGACACGACTACGGGCACTTTCTTTTAGACAGCCTAAACTGTGCTTGGTATCTTGCAGAAAACGACTGGAAAGGTAAGGTATACTTTCAATTCTTAGTAGACAGCGCCCCGTGTGGTATTTTTGACTCAGATATTTTCCAACCCCTTGCCATAGAGCTACTCGAGCTAGCAGGGATAGACCGCTCAAGAATAATCCTAGCAAACCAAGATATTAACTTCACCAACGAGGTTATTATTCCAGAAGCAGGCTATAGGAGCAATAGTTACGGTTACAAAAGTAGCCTCAGTATCTTCAAAAAGATAGCTGAAGAAGCACTAAAACAACCGATCAGCGAAAATGTATTTGATATAATCAAGAATTCAAAGATATACCTATCACATAGCAAACTTACCGATGACCGTAGATTAATTATAGGCGAGCAACTACTTGAGAAGTGCTTAATAGACAATGGATTCAGTATTGTCCATCCACAAGACATTACTGTATCAGAACTGATACAGATATTTAATAAAGTAGATACTATTGTCGGCACAATGAGTAATGAACTACACACCGTTCTCTTCTGCCAAAACACTCCTAAGATACATACACTATGCCCAACCTATGTCAGTACGAACTATACGCTGACAAATACCCTAGCTGGTATTACAGAACAATACTATCATAATGTATTCAAAACAACAGAATCTACACTCCTTCATGAGTCAGGTTCTTATACACCAAACTACCTTGACATTGAAGAGACAATAGTGAGCTTGATTTCGACAGGCACGATAGAGAGTACTTACAAACTTGAATCGAGCAACGCTATGGTAGAAGAATTGGTAAATCTATATATTACTTCAAAAACGGCTCCCTAGCTACTGCTAACTCAGCCACCTTCCACTCAGGTCATGTTGTCTCATAACGCCTAATTATTGTACAAGATCATATAACTACTGGTGGAGATTGCTCTGCGAGGTAGCTATGAAGGATATGCTACCTGCTAAAATATTGAACATCCTTCCATTAGATCAATTTGTATAAAATTTGGTAATATGGTATAATAAATATGTAGGATGACTGAGAACCTTGATTAAAAAGTATGCAGTAAATAGTATTTGGTTCTCAAGGTAGCTCTTTCTGCAACCGATAATTACAAAGGAAGAGATCAGCTACAACGATCTTAGA
Organism: Planctomycetota bacterium; assembly: GCA_965140405.1. Lineage (GTDB taxonomy): Bacteria > Planctomycetota > SZUA-567 > SZUA-567 > SZUA-567. The sequence goes on along the minus strand of OZ223208.1, from coordinate 1,652,907 downwards.
TTGTATAACTTGGATGAATACTGGTGAGTAGCGGTATTTAACAGTTTACCGGTATTGTTATTTAATCACACAAGCAGTTTATACTAGAGAGGTTATAACGTGAACCCTTATCAAAAACAACAAAAAGAATATCTAAAGACCAAGATACAGACTGCTAGTAAAGAACAGTTGGTTCTTATGCTAATGGATGGAGTAATCCGCTTCTCTGAGCACGGAAGAAAATCCATCAAAGAGAAAGACTATGAAAATAAACAAAAGAATCTTATCAGAGCTCAAGATATTATTATAGAGCTAGTTAATGGTCTTGATCACGAGAAAGGCGGCGAAATAGCAACCAATCTTGCTCGTCTCTATACATATGCAATCAAAAGACTTGTAGATGCAAACATGAAAGATGATTTAGAAGGAATTGATGAAGTCCAGCATATATTTAGAAACCTACGTGAAGCGTGGGCTGTTGCTATGGATACTGCTGGAAAAGGCAAAGCTGCAGCAAGCGACACCCCTGCAATCGAGAGCGTCCCAAAGAACGAGATGGATATACCTAAGATGCCAAAGATGAATTTGCCAAAGATTCCTAAGATGCCAAAGATGCCGACTACGTCATCAGGCATGCCAAAGCTGACGATACCAAAGATGCCATCAATGCCAAAAGCAAAGCCAACCGAAGCATCACGAGCACAAGCATAATCAAATAGACATAATACCGTTTAATACAATAGAATATATTATAATAAAAATCCCTTAAACTCGATGTTCGAGGGATTTTTTTATTGGCTTGCTTCTAGTGTATTTTAACTTTTTGGTTAGCCGTTCTTCTTTGCATATGCAGCTTTAATCGCCTCCAGCAGTTCGTCATCAGTAGGAACTAGCGACTCAAATGTTGGCACTCCATCGATACATATAGTTGGTAAATTCTTGCACCCTAGCTTTATCATCATTCCAACGCCATCCCTATCACGTATCTTATGCTCAGAAATCTTTACCATTTCAGACCCCAAAGTATCAGCAGCACGTTTAGCAGCACTCCACATATAAGTACAAGCCGCACAAGACGCACTATCAAGTGTCACAGCATTAATTATTACAGGCTTTTCACTTGCATAATCAGGAATGATAACATCATCAAACGCGTCACCCTCTGCTGCTGTTAATGACCTAGCCGCTTCACGAGAGTACTCATCAAGAGCTATAGAAGCTGCAGCTTGGAGGTTTTCAATCTTTGTATCATAAGGAAGGTCACAACCAGGAGCCATAATAAATCCTCTGCCAGCACACTTATCATAGCACTCAAGAGCATTGAGCTTACTTGAATTTTCATCACCCATAAGGAGTGTGAGAGTAAGCTGTAAATTACCCCCGAACGACTTATTGTTCTTTAGTGCGATATCCTTTAATAGGCTCATATCAATCTGCTCATCTACAGACAAATTGTCACAAGTAAGCTCTCCCATGCACTCAAGGTTTCTAGTAACATCACCGCAGACAAAACAGCTTGAAAATCCGCCCTTTGTCTTTATATGATCATAGATTTTATTCATGAACGGGGTTACAAACTGCCTAAAATGATCAGGAGATATCTGACTTACCATTGGATCTACAACCGCTATAACATCACATCCTGCATCTAGATACGCATCACTCATCTGAATTGCATAGTCAGCACAGCGGTCACAAAGAGCCTCTACTTTCTCTTCTTCATCATACATTTCCATGAATATATCATTACCTAGCAGATGCAGAGCTAGAGTGAATGGGCCACAAAGTAAGCCATAGATTGCAGCGTTATCTCCAATCTTCTCAACTATCTGTCTTGATGCTTCCATAGTTAGCGGTATACGCCCAGCAGTCATATCTAGAGCTACTGGTAAGTTATCAACACTCCAATCATCTTCAAACTCTTCTAGCGGATGACTTGCAACTGACGGAGGGCAATCATCAGCCCAGTGTAGTTTACAACCTAGGACTTCCGCCTCCATCTGGAGATCAAAAGATACCGGCATACCGTCACCTTTATAAAGCTCGTATGCTTTTATGATACCCTCTACGATTAGATCTGTGCTCTGAAGGTACTCACTAGCAGTCTTGCCAATTATGTACGCACCGTGCACACCAACGAAGGGTAGCCATGCTGGTCTAGGAGTCTCTTCTCCTTTTAGAGCAGCAATAATTAGTTCTTTGTTCGTCATTTCTCTCTCCATTTGTCTTACAAGTTGTGGTATAGAATATATAATTACCAAAATCAATTATTTTGTTAAATAAACGTATAATATTTATTGATAGTATAATACACTATTTATTTAAAAAGTTATTGTACAATCAAACCCAATTTTAGTATTATTGTAACATCGACATAAGATTTGCTTGATATTTACGCAACAATGACTATTTTTATAATAATGAATAAATTACATCATAAAATAATGCGAAAGATAAATATATATGATAGATGAGAAGACCTTCAATACAATAAATCGAGAGTACCAGAAACGTTGGGGATTTTCACTTATCGCTACAGATCCAAACGGTATCACAGTATTTGATAAAACCCAATGTGGCATCAACCATTCTGACTGTTCAAAGACCCATGCACACGCAATCAGTGAGGCATACAGATGGGGCGAAGCAACTATCGGCTACTGCGTAGGAGGAAAGCTAATCTGGGCCATCCCTATTATGTATAATATGACGATAGAGGGAGGAGTAATTGCGAGTGCTAGCGAGAAGGTTGTTTTTTCTCAGACAATGAATGGTAAGTTTATGGATCTACGCAGGGCTTGTGCAGACCTAAGAGAGCTACTAGAGAGCTATAACCTTACTAATGCAGCCGCACTTGCATTAAACCGCCAAAAGTATGAGAAAGAACAACGTAGAGCTTACGCAATACATGACTATAAGACAGAGGGGCATGGAGACATCCGCGAAATCTATATGCGAGAAGAGCCAGAACTCTTTTCAGCTATACGCTGCGGCGACAAGAGCAATGCGAGAAAAGTGTTAAATAGAATACTAGTATCTGTGTATGCTCATGCAGGAAATAATCTTGATATTGTCAAAAGTATCTTTATGGAACTATTTGTCAGTATGTGCCGCACAGCAATAGAATCCGGAGGAGACACTAAAGCACTACTTTCTGCTAATTTCAAGATTATAAGTACGCTTTCTGGTATAGACGATGATGAAGCTCTCACATTTTGGTTGGTAGAAACCTTCGAAAAGATCTTCGATTCTATTCAGAAGATTGACAAAGCACAGAACAAAGGTGCAATCTTTTCAGCTATTAGTTTTATGCAAGAACACTGTACAGAGCAAATAACCCGTGAAGATGTTGCTAAGATAGCCTTTCTTTCACCACAGTACTTCTCAACACTACTCAAGAAAGAATCAGGTACGACATTTACATCCCTACTAAACCAGATGCGCGTTGAAAAAGCTGAATACTTACTTGTACACACAGATACTCCATTATCAATACTTGCCCTTGATGCTGGATTCCAAGACCAGAGCTATTTCACCAAAGTTTTCAAGAAATACCGCCACACGACACCACTTTCTTATCGAAAAAATAATAGGTAGCATTATTTTTGGGATTATGAACTCACATATTATGCAATATTAACGCCCAATACTTTCTACAATTTAGTAGCTATGTTGTTTTTTTTTTACATTTCTGAACTTTACTATTGAATAATACCAACAATTGCGTACATTTTTTATAGGTGAAGATAAAGTTTTGTAGATATTAGCGCCAGCTATTATGCAAAGTAAATTGATTTTTGTAGGTCACATATTCTAGGTAAAAGATAATATGATGGAAATAACAGAGAATTACGCAGTTAGGGATGAGGTAGAAGAATTAGCCCTGCTTTACCGTATTAGTCAGATGCTGGATGAAAATTATGATATTCGCAATGGAATAGACAATATTCTTATTAACGTAGCGAAACACATAGGCGCAACGCACTGTACCCTAACACTATTAAACAATCAAACAGGAGAAATCCAAGTAAATGCATCATACGGACTATCCTCAAAGCAAAAGAAGCTTGGGCGCTACCTTTCAGGAGAAGGTATCACAGGTCAGGTAGTATCAACAGGCAAGCCTATAATTGTTCCAAAGGTTAGCGAAGAGCCAGACTTTCTAAACCGCACAGGTATCAAAGATCAGTTTGGTATTACAGAAACCTCATTTATCTGTGTTCCCATCAAAGATGGACAAGAAGTACTTGGTACACTCTCAGTAGATCATGCATTCAGTGATGAATACGACCTTAATGAGGATGTCCGCTTACTATCAGTGGTAGCATCTATGGTCTCACGATCAGTCCGCTTGCGTATTCAGATCGAGGGAGATAAAGTAAGGTTGATGGAGGAGAACGAGCGTCTCCAGAATGAACTACACCAAAAATTCAAACTTGAAAACTTTGTAGGTAGCTCCCAAGCTATGCACTCTGTCTACGATTCTATACGTCAGGTAACCAAATCAAACACTACCGTACTTATTCGTGGTGAGAGTGGTTCAGGTAAGGAACTAGCAGCACACGCAATCCACCACAACAGCCTTAGAGCAAATAAGCCTTATATAAAAGTAAACTGCGCAGCTCTTCCCGAGACAGTTCTTGAAGCAGAGCTATTTGGGCATGAAAAAGGGGCATTTACAGGAGCGATCACTAGCAGAAAAGGTAGGTTTGAGCTTGCTAATGGCGGCACCCTATTCTTGGATGAGATAGGTGATTTCTCTCAGGTTGCTCAGGTCAAGTTACTGAGGGTACTCCAAGAGAAGGAATTTGAACCGGTCGGCAGTAACCGTACTGTCAAGGTAGATGTAAGAATAATCACTGCAACCAGCCGTGATCTTGAGAAGATGGTAGAGACAGGCGAATTTAGACAAGACTTATATTATCGTCTAAATGTTTTCCCTGTAAATATGCCACCACTAAGAGACCGTAAGAGCGATGTACTATTACTTGCAGATCACTTTGCTCAGAAGTATGCTCAGGAAAACTCAAAGCCTATCGAACGTATAAGCACTGGTGCTATTGATATGCTAGTAGCATATCACTGGCCAGGTAATGTCCGTGAGCTTGAAAACTGTATTGAAAGAGCGGTATTATTATCAAATGACGGGGTGATTCACGGTCATCACCTTCCTCCAAGCCTTCAGATGCCATCACATGCATCACTCTCAAAAGCTGAGGATATTGTCTTTAATACACGTAACGATAGCTTTGGAGATGCCGATGACTATAACACTGACAGCAATCTCCAACTTGCTCTTGACAACCTTGAGCGAGAGTTGATTATTGAATCTTTAAAGCGCTGTCGTGGAAATTGCTCACTAGCGGCAAAAGAGCTAGGTATTACCGAACGCATCATGGGGCTACGTCTAAAAAAGTATACAATAAACTGGAAACAGTTCAGATCCTAACCCAAGAAGAGGAATAATTCTCTTATCCTTAAGAGCTCGACCATCACTGGTCGAGCTCTTTTTTGTATAGTTAATACATTCTCTCAAATCCCAAGGTAATATCTTAGACTCCTAGACAAGTTTCCACCATTCTTGCCGCATCCAACCAATGGTGGTCTAGAGGTACTTTTTTACATTTACCAGCAACGTCATTAATATCTATCGATCCACATACATTCCCTAAAACATTTACCATGCAGTTGTACTCACCTTGTGCTAGGAGCTGAGCCGCTTTTGTGCCTAGTACTGTACAGAGTAGCCTATCAGCTGGCGAAGGGCTGCCACCACGCTGTACATGCCCTAGAGAGGTCACTCTCGCTTCAAAGCCTGTAAGTTTTTGAATATTCCTAGCTACTCTACTAGCGATAGGCTCTTGGACTTCAGAATATTCACAACGCCTAAGCTCATCTAATATTTTTTTATGGCTCTTTACCTTCTTATTCTTTGAACCCTTCTTATTCTTTGCAGTAGCTTTGTTTGCTTCTTCATGCTGCTTAGCTCCACCACTATGAATCAATTGCTTTTCTACCTCCCTAGCCTCTTCAATATTATGCGCTCCTTCAGCAACAGCAATAATCGAGAACTTCTTCCCTCCTCTCCTTCTTTCACGCAGATGCTCAGCGACAGCTTCAAGGTTATATGGTATTTCAGGAATGAGAATAACATCAGCACCACCAGCAATTCCCGCGCCAAGAGGAAGCCAACCAGAGTTATGCCCCATTATTTCGCAAACAATTAGTCTATGATGGCTGGTTGCAGTAGTGTGTAGCCTATCAATCGCTTCACTTGCAATATTCAGTGCAGTATCATAGCCGAAAGTATAGTCCGTACCAAAGACGTCATTATCAATGGTCTTTGGTAGTGTCATTACATTAAGGCCATTCTCCATTAGATGCTTAGCATTCTTCTGAGTCCCACCACCACCCAAGCAAACGAGACAATCAATTCCCATCTTTTTAGCGTTCTCAATTGCAACATCGGTCATATCGACTTTTTTTCCGCCCATTGGCATCTTATGAGGTTTATCTCTACTAGTACCTAGAAAAGTACCTCCTAGAGTAAGAATACCACTTACCGACCTATCATCAAGTTTCTTATAACGATTCTCTACTAACCCTCTAAATCCATCCATAATCCCTATTACATCGATGCCATACTCAGTCATCGCTGCTTTTGCTACTCCTCGAATAGCAGCATTTAGTCCAGGGCAGTCACCACCAGATGTTAAAATCCCGATGCATTTAGTCTTTGATCTTTTTGGCATAGTGTTATCCTCAGTTATTGTAACGAAATTAGAACTAGAAACGCTCAAATACATATATCTAGCATAATTTTACCATGATATTATTACTTCGTAAAGTTAAAAATCAATTAGAGTATAAGAATTAGCCTATTTATTGCCTGTTGAAATATTGAGCCCACTCTATTTATCAGTGCCAACATTCAAACCATACGGTAGCGGATACTTTTTATAATAGTCCTTACAATAGTAAATTGCTAATTCCATCTCAACCACACCCGAACGTACAATTTTCAAGTTTGGCAACCTCTTCACCTCTTTAAAATAATTTTTTGTCCTGTGAAGAGCATTTTCTTCGTCGCTACTAGAAAAGAATATTGCATCCTTACCTATTAAATCCTCTTGATCAAAGAAGAAAGCCACATTTCTAGGATCACTATCAAAGGTCATAATTGGTAATGCCCCTTTTAGCGCCCAATCAACCTTCCCAGTAAGCCACCACCTATCAGTTGCTACAAAAAGATCATCACGGTTGAGCCAGCCCTCTTTTTCAAAACGTACGACAATATCATCATAATCATACCCTTCCATAGTAGGGTCATTTGTTTCACCAAATAACTGCCCAAACCATTTTGGTCCCAGTACGCTCCAGAAACCTGTAGCAGCATGTATTTGTAAGACGACACAGAAGAATACCGTAACAACAACTGAAAGACCGATCCATCTCCTACCCCATTTTTTGTAAATATCGCCTTTTGACATAAATGTATAAAAGGCTGCTCCAAGTGGAGGAAATAGCATCAAGTACCCTGGAGCTTGCCAATGAAAATGAAATCCTAAATTAGCCCAAAGAGTAACTACAGTGAAGAATATAATAGGAAGAACTGCTGTCATAAAGCAGAACCATCTAGCAGAATCCGCTCTACCTGCTTTATAGCACTTATATAATTGCCACGCAAGCGGAATCCATATCCACGGCATCACCCATAGCATCTGCCCACCAATAGAGCGGAAAAACCAGTCAAAGTGTATCTCAAACCCTGTACTGGCAGCTCTATTACTCTGAAAAACAAATGAAGCCCAGTCATTCTGAGAATTCCAGATAAAGACTGGCGCAGCAATAATAAAGTTTATAATTAGAGCAAGATACGGTCCCGGATGAAAGACCCAGTGCCTATCCTCTTTACGAGATAAAGCATAAAAACCTGCCCCAGCAAACAAAAATGCCGCGTGATATTTGCTAAGTGTAGTGAGCCCAAGAAGAATCCCGATAATAATCCAACGTAGATAGCAGTCAAATGAAGATCTATAAGCAGCTCTATCCTTATCCGAGTCAAATCTCTTTTGAAATATATCAACAAAACATATTGCACACGCCAGCCAGAAGAACATAAGTGGAGCATCTGGTTGAAGCCAGATACCTACAGAGTAAGTAAATACAGCCGAAAGGTTGAGTATTGCAGCCGCCCAAAAACCTTCCCATTCTCCAAAAAGCTTCCTACCCAGAATATACATAAGCCAAGTAGTTCCAGCAAATAACAGTATCACCGGCATACGCAGATTTAAAGCGGTTACACTTCCAAGAGCTTCTACACTAACCCAGCTCATCCAGAATGATAAAGGTGGCTGATCAAAATAACTTATCTGCGGATGCACCACACCCATAGAATAATATGACTCTCCAAAGCCAAGTCCGGTGATTGCAGCGACAATAAGTCTGATAATACCAGTAGCTACAATCAAGATAAGAACAGCTCTCTTAGCTGTAAGTCTACTCTCTTCTACTATGATTCTTTCCATAATGCCATTTCTATTAAAATATTCTAAACATACCACTATTAACTATAAAAAAATCTTTTACATAGTACAATGGAATTATAGAGATTAGTCCATTAAATACAACAATCACGCCGAGAATATTTAAATTGAATTAGTTACGAATTTACTTTACATGAATTCAATGCATGGTAAAATCAAGTATATTTCATCTTATACTCAAACTCAAAACAGATAAAGGAGTAGAGCTATGGGTTGCATAAAAGGAAAGCTAAGAGCCAAATTAAAAAAAGGTAATTTTCGTTGCCGAAAATGCGGAGGCTGCTCAAGATTCAAGAAAGATATCTGCAAAGCAGAATATATAGATTATACAATTCCTGAAAAGGAAGAATCAATTCCAGTTCCAGATAGAGAAAAGAAGGACAAAAAAGTCAAAAAAGAAAAAGGTGATAAGAAGAAGAAGAAAAACAAAAAGAAGAGAGATAAATAAAATGACCACAACAATCAAAGAGACGGTAAATTATGACATTGTAATCATAGGAGGAGGTCCTGCGGGGCTTTCTGCGGCTATATATGCTGGTAGAGCTCAAAGACGTGTACTCGTTCTTGAGAAGGGACTTGTAGGAGGACAAGTAGCTATGACCATGGATATAGCAAACTATCCTGGTTTCGCTGAAGGTATAGACGGACCACAACTGGCAGAAAAGATGCGCACACAAGCTGAGCGCTATGGCACAGAATTTAAACTTGCAGAAGCAAAGGATATAAGCCACAAGGAAGGCGAAGGATTCAAAGTAATAACAGGCAAGGAAGAGATTAGCGCTAGGGCTGTCATTATTGCTACAGGTAGCTCTCCAAAAGAACTAGGAGTCAAAGGAGAGGTAGAACTGAGGGGAAGAGGTGTCAGCTACTGCGGCACCTGCGACGCACCATTCTTCAGAGGAAAGAAGATCCTAGTCGTCGGAGGTGGAGATACAGCCCTCAAAGAATCGCTACATCTGACTAAATTTGCCTCAGAGATAACACTTGTACATAGGAGAGAAGCTTTTAGAGCCGAGAAGATCTATCAGAAGCAGATAATGACCAATGACAAAGTCAAGGTAATGTTCAACTCTGAGCTTGAAGAGATTTCGGGTTCTTCTTCAGTAAATAGTGTCAAAATCAAAGACAACATTACTAAAGAGTCGCACAAGATAGATGTAGACGGTGTATTCATCTTTGTAGGCACCAACCCAAATACAGAGCTTATCTGTAAACTAATTCCAAAGAACTGCAAAGGACATATTGATACCGATAGAAACATGATGTGCAGTATAAAGGGATTATTTGCAATTGGCGATGTACGAGAAGGTTCATACAGACAGGTTGCTACAGCAGTAGGCGAAGGAGCTACCGCTGCTATGGCAACAGAAGAGCTATTCCAAGATCAAGAAATATAAGAGTACAAACAGAGAAGATAAAGGAAAACCAACATGGTTCAAATAAGTATTAATAACGGGGAGAAAATTCTCGAAGGTGATTCTAGCAAAAACCTTTTAGAAAATTTATCCGCAAATGATATAGTTCTACCTTCAGCATGTGGCGGTAGAGGACTTTGTGGTATGTGCAAATTACAGGTAATGAGTGGTGGTGGAATAATAACGGATAAGGAAGAAAAGAAGCTTTCTACAGAACAACTAGAAAACAATTGGCGTCTAGCCTGCCAAACAACTTTCGATTCAGATATAGCAATCACACTTCCAGGACAACTTATTGGCTCTACAACATATGACTGCACTGTAGAGTCTATTGAAGACCTTACCTATGATATAAAAGGTGTCCGCTTCAAACTCCCAGAAGGTGTAGAACTAGACTATAAAGCAGGCCAATATATGCAGATCACAGCTCCAGCATACGGCAAGCTCAAACGTACCGCATATAGAGCCTACTCTATAGCCTCTAGTCCTACTGATAAGGGTTACATAGATTTCTGTATTAGAAGGGTTCCAAACGGTATAGTGACAACCTATGTGCATGACTTTATGAATATAGGAGAAACAGTCACACTGAGTGGGCCTTATGGTGATTTTTATCTAAGAGACAGTAAGAAAAATATTATATTCATCGCTGGAGGCTCGGGGCTTTCACCAGTTCAAAGCATGGTATACGAAATGATTGACAAAGGAGTTACTGACCGTAAAGCTACCTTTTTCTTCGGTGCGTGCACAACAGCAGACCTCTTCTACGTAGATAAATTCAGGGCACTAGAGCAAGAGCATCAATGGTTTAAATTTATCCCTGCCCTCTCCAACGAAGAAGTTAATTCAGATGACTGTGCAAGCGGCCTGATCACTGAGGTTGTAGATAGGCACTACCCAGACGTGTCGAACTACGAAGCCTACCTCTGCGGTAGCCCTGGTATGATCAATGCTTGTAACGAAGTTCTAACCCGCAAAGGCATGACTACTAGCCAAATTTTCTATGACAAGTTTGCTTAAAAAAAACCACCCAACTTCAAAAGATAGGAATAGATATATGAAGAATGAAATAGAGAAACTACTAGAGCCTGGTGAGCTATCACTTGAAGGTTTTCTTGGTACTGACACACGCAATATTGAAGAGATTATAACCTCCGATACCCATGCATTTGAAGCACTCAGTATTACTCCAGAAGAGGTTGCAACCCGACTCGAGGAGCTAGAAAACTTGGGTAGAGATATCATGGAGAGAGAACAAGTAGTTGAAGAAAGATATACAATTAAAGTCCGTGACGACAGAGGGCCAATGCCAAACCCAACCGGTGGGAAAGCACTCCGCAAGGGTGACACAACTATAAAAGATAGTAAGAGCGGAAAGACAATAAGGTATAACGAGCTAACAGTAGAGATGCTCAGAGACTTTACCTTCTGTTCAGGAACAGGCTCAAATTATCGACTCGACCCAACTGATTTAAAAGAGATCTTATTCTAAAATGCTAAAAACAATAAGAAGAAATCTTAAAGAAAGAAGTGAAGAGAGGCTTGTAGCAAGGAAGAATAAATTCTTCCAAAATTTCAAGGGCGGCTACGGCGAGGGAGACTACTTCCTCGGCGTAGACAACCCAAATTTACGAGCAGTAGCCAAGGAATACAAAGACATAGCGAGCACAGAGATAATCACCAAGCTACTCCACTCAAAGTACCACGAAGAGCGACTTGTAGGTCTAGTAATTATGGAGAAACAGTTTGACAAAGCTTGCAAGAAGAAGAGCTACAACCCCGAGAAACAACGTGAATTATATGAGCTATACCTAAAGGAGATCAAATTCATCAACAACTGGGATCTAGTAGACCTTAGCTCATCCCAGATAGTCGGAAGGTACTTGGTAGACAAGAAAGACGATAGGAAGGTTCTTTATAAGCTATCGAAAACCAATAACCTCTGGCAAGAACGTATAGCAATAATATCCACACACGCTTTTATCAGAAGAAATGATTTCAACGACACCCTCAAACTAGCCAAGCACTTCCTTCACCACCAGCACGATCTTATGCACAAAGCAGTAGGCTGGATGCTACGCGAGATTGGAAATAGAGACCTAGATACCGAGCTAGACTTCTTAAAGTCAAATTCCTACCAATCAATACCAAGAACCTGTTTACGCTACGCCATAGAGAAATTCCCAGAAGATCTTCGACTTAAGTACCTAAAAGGAAAAGCCTAAACCATATGAAATTATCTATAGGCCTACCTTTTTCAAGGTAGGCCTATAGATAATTTCAAGTTTTCACAAAAACATACTACCGCTTAATCCCAACCGTAATAACCACATCATCAGATAGTTCAACATCAGTAGTCGCGTCAGGCATATCAATAACACCTTCTTCGGCTAAAGTCTCAGCTAGGATCATCTCAAGCCACTCAGACGGAACCTCTGCACCAGAGAAAGTAACAACGATACGGTCAGACACATCGTACTGCTGCTCTTTACGCATTTCCTGAATATGACGGATAATCTCTCGAGCCATACCTTCACGCTCAAGCTCAGGTGTAATTTTGGTATCCATACCTACTACAAAACCAGCATCACTCACTACCGGTTTATCATCAAGCGCCTTATGCTGAATCATGACATCACCAACATCAAGGGTTAGAGTTTCTCCGTCAATCTCAACAGTAGAAGTACCATCTTCATTCTCAGTAAACTTACCCTGCTTTACAGCCGCAGCAATAGCCTTCATCTGCTTACCAAATTTCGGCCCAAGAGTCTTGAAGTTCGGTAGGTACTCAACAATTGCAATCTCAGACGGATCAGAAAGCACAACGATCTCTTTGATATTGAGTTCTTCTGCAATTATAGACATCTCTTCCTCAACATAACTGTTCGGTATGTTTTCAGGAATCACAACATCTAGACGAGCCAGAGGTTGGCGATTCTTTATCTTACACTGACGACGGAGTGATAGAGCCATATTGATAACCTTACGAGCAACACGAGTCTTCTCCATCAGCTCTTTATTCTCAAACTCAGCAGGAATATCAGGCCACATCGCAAGATGTACAGACTCCTCACCAGTCAATGCTTTATAGATATACTCAGAGATAATCGGCGCACCTGTAGCCATGAGTTCACATAGCTTTACAAGCACATAGTGAAGCGTAGCAAATGCGTTCGACTTGTCCTCACTCATACCACTTCCCCAGAAACGACGACGAGATCGACGAATATACCAATTGGTCAGATCATCCATTAGCTCAAGGATTGGAGCAACATATTGATCTACGATGTACACATCCATAGATGCTTTGATCGATTTTTCAACAGTATATAGACGAGATAAGATCCAGATATCAAGCGAGTTTTTAGGCTCAGGCTTTACTGGCATACCTGGCTTATAACCATCAATATTTGCGTAAGTAGTAAAGAATGAAGTCGCATTCCATAGCGGAGATACCAGCTTCTGGTAGGCGATCTTGATTCCACTATTATCAAACATCAAATCACCCATAAGAGCAGCATTCGAGTTGAACATATACATACGGAACGAATCAGTACCGTAAGTACGCATAAGCTCTAGCGGATCTTCATAGTTCTTAGATGACTTCGAAAGCTTCTTACCATCCTTAGCAAGTACAGTACCGTGAACAACACAGTTCTTGAACGCAGGCTTCTCAAACATTGCAACAGACAAAACGTGCAAGTAGTAGAACCAACAACGGATCTGCCCAGTATACTCCACAATGAAGTCAGCTGGAAAATGCTCTTCAAACCAATCTTTATTCTCAAACGGATAGTGGCACTGCGCATACGGCATCGCCCCAGACTCAAACCAACAGTCGAGTACATCTGGTATACGTCTATACTTACCACCACACTCACATGCAAATTCTACTTTATCAAGATGCTGACGGTGCAGATCTGTTATAGAAGTACCACCGGCATCTTCAATCTCTTTTATACTACCAAGCACCTGACGATTATCACATGAGTCACACTCCCAGATAGGAAGCGGAGTACTCCAGTAACGGTTACGGGAGATATTCCAGTCACGAGCATTATCTAGCCACTTACCGAAGCGCCCATCACGTACATCAGATGGCACCCAATTAATATTATGGTTCTGTTCGATAAGTTTATCTTTGATCTTTTCAATAGAGAAATACCAAGCAGTCATAGCCTTATAAATTAGAGGCTGACGACAACGCCAACAGTGTGGGTAGTTGTGTTCGATTGTGCGTTGATCAAGCAGTTTTCCCTCAGCTTTTAACTGCCGCATAATGTCGCTGTTACACTCAAGTACATTACGCCCAGCGTAATCTGTCACTTCAGGAGAATATTCACCACGCTCATCAACTGGGCAGAGAGTATCAATCTTAGCACTGCGGCACGCCCAGTAGTCATCCTCACCAAATCCAGGAGCTATGTGTACAATACCAGTACCCTCACCAAGTTCAACAAAGTCAACGCCAAGTACTCTAAATGCTCCAGAATCTTTACGATCAGCAAAGTAAGGGAATAACGGAGTATAAGTATTGCCAACAAGCTCAGATCCTTTAATGACTGTAGTACTTACCCACTCACCACCGACAATGTCAGCAAGGCGAGCAGATGCTTCGTGGCTTAAAATATAACAGAAGTCATCACCTTCAAGAATTGCATAATCAAGTTCAGGGCCTACAGCCAACGCAAGGTTTGACGGAAGAGTCCACGGAGTAGTTGTCCAAGCGACAAAGTAGGTCGGCTTACCGTTGAACTCTTTATCAGCTTTGAAGCGAATGGTAACAGACGGATCTTGTTTAGGGCGAGTAGAGTCAGACTCACGGGTATCAGAGATTGATAGCGAGGTCTCACAACGACAACAGTATGGCACGACTCTGTAGTCTTGATAGATAAGTCCCTTCTCATAACACTTCTTGAAGACCCATATTACACTCTCCATATATGAGAGGTCGAGTGTCTTATACTGATCATCATAATCAACCCAACGAGCCATCTCAGTAATGTACTCTTTCCAAGTATCATTATTCTGCGAAACAATACCAGCACACGCATCGTTGAACTCCTCTATACCTATGTTCTCTTCGATCTCACACTTATTCTTGATACCAAGTAGTTTTTCAGCTTGCGTTTCAATAGGCAGACCATGACAGTCCCATCCCCAACGACGTGGTACACTCTTACCTTGCATCGTTATATAGCGAGCAAGCATATCTTTAAGAAATGATACGAGTACTGTACCGTGATGCGGCTTACCAGTAGGAAACGGAGGGCCATCGTAGAATGTGGCTTCATCATGTTTATTTGCTTCTACAGACTTTTCAAAGATCTTCTCTTTATCCCAGAATTCAATAATTTCTTCTTGAATTTTTTTAATATCAAGCGAGTTCAATTTCAGATCAAAGTTTTCTAATTCCTGAGACATATTTCCAATCCCTTTAAATCAAGTTTATAAAATACACAAGTCAACTAATACCTCGTAATATGCAGAGAGAAAATTATACTCAGACGCCTTTCAAATACAAGCACTGCACGGGTATTTTACTACCTAATAATTAAAAATCTTCCAAATAACTAGATTTTTAGTCCAATTTATACCTGACAAAACAATATATCAAAGAGTTAAGCAATGTAACGACATAAGGAATGACATCACCTCTTTGCACAAGCTCTATGCAATAATTTCACTCTAGCGTTAAAACAGTAACCCTATAAAACAAAGGGCAAAACTTCTATCCAAGCATATCAGAAAAATATTTTTAAAAATATTTCAAAAAGGCTCTTTACAATCAAATCAAAATCCATATAGTTTTAAAAGTCAAACGCAGTGAGGGTTATCACTAAAGAGTGAAACTTCGCAAAAAAGGCATGCAGCACAAAATCATAAGTCTTGGAATTAATAAGACTAAAGTAGTACCCGATATTCGGGCGATTAGCTCAGTTGGCTAGAGCATCTGCCTTACAAGCAGAGGGTCGGGGGTTCGAGTCCCTCATCGCCCACCAAATCTTAAAAAGCTAAACCTTATGACGACTAAGGTTTAGCTTTTTTCTAATAACATTCTCACTATAAGTGATCCTCAAGATAATACCTCAAGGAATTTCGATGCACAAAAAAACATCCCGATATATTGCATATTTAGCTACACTCGCTGCTGTTCCAGCTTTATCTACAGATATGTACCTTGCCGCAATCCCTCAAATTTCTGCCGAATGGGAAGTCCCAACAGAGCTAATTACACTCACGCTGACTCTCTGGTTTACTAGTTTCAGTATTGGTTTATTATTCTCCGGCTCATTATCTGACAAATTTGGAAGACGCCACTTAGTAGTTTACGGTATTTCCAGTTTTGTTATTAGCACTCTACTATGCGCGTTCTCTACAAGTCCGTATATGCTAATCAGCTGTAGGGTAGCGCAGGGACTCTCAGCTTCAGCTCCGTCGTCAATGGCTATGGCTATATGCCGAGACAGGTTTGATGGAAACAGTAGGAAAATTGCCCTAGCCTATATTGGTATCATGCTATCCCTTGCTCCGATACTAGCTCCCCCTATTGGTTCGGTAATTCTTACATTTGGAAATTGGAGAGGTATATTCATTTGTCAGGCAATGCTGGGAATAATTGTTTTTATTCTATCACTACGCTATACCGAAACAAATAAATCCTTGATCAACCAACCCATTCACAAGTTACTCGGAAGGTATCTAGTATTATTCAAGAATAAAGGATATGTTCTTTCGACATTGACTCTTGGATTCCTTACCGGTCCTTTTTATGGCTACATTGCATTTGCACCGATTGTGTATGTCAGCATTTATGGCGCATCAATTATCAAGTTTAGTGTATTATTTTCACTTACCGCTTTCTGCTCTGTTTTAGGAGCATTTTTATTTACCAAACTCAACAACAAAGTCAAAGACACTACTATAATCTCCATCTGTTTCATAGGTATTATTGCCTCAGGAGTTGGCGTAATCACTCTTGGTTACCTCTCTTACCACTTCTTCTTTGCCTTTGCAGCTGCTATCGCTTTCTTCACAGGCATGAGTAGACCTGTGAGCAACAGTCTTATCCTTGGTTTTGTTGATACCGATATAGGCTCAGCTTCATCATTTATGATATTTTACCAATTTATTATCGGTTCATTATGTATGAGCTACTCCTCATACAATTGGCAAGTATCCAGCCCAATTGTTATGTTTGGAATACTGACTGTTGCAATAGCACTCTTATCCCTACTAGTATGGCTAAGTATAAACAAGTTATCTTCAAGAAAATAATCTACTAGGTAAGTATAGCTATTTGAGCGAATCAGTTATAGCCGCACTCATTGACGCAGGGAATGAGACAATAATAATACGTTTAATTGCAAGCCAGTTATCCACGCCCCACGGACACTGCTGAATAACTGTCATCAATAGTCCTACAACCATAAGTGACAAAGAATATATTACAACAACTCTTTTAATATACTCAAAGGTATAACCCTTCAAGTAAAACCGATAAAAATTGTAATATACAAACATCGCAATAAAAAAGAATGAAATGACTGCCAGCAAGACAATATTTAGAGTCGGTAAATTCTGCCCTAACCGCCAGGTCTCTTCAGTAAACGCCATTGGTATTGCCAAAATGGTCGCCCCAACAACTATCTGCATAATATCCCTGAGACGCAGTTCAACCATAAGTGGTTTGATTATTCTCTGTATAACCTTACCCGAGCTATCTAATATAGGTACTATACTATGCATATAGCCACCTTTACCGACACGAGTGATATGCACATCTTTACGTTCATCATCCATACTTCACATAACTCCCAATAATTTGCTGTAGTTTAATTTACTATCGTTTTATTATATGCTTGCTCAAATCTCTTCATTACGCCTATATATTCTAGATGTTGGATATGCCAGCTCAATGTTAGCAACACTACTGAATCGCGTTAGAATAGCCACACTGATATCATTCTCCCTCTGGCGACAAGCTCTCACAGGAGATAGAACTCTCAAAGTAAGATTGACACCAATAGCATCTATAGAAGTATATATTTTAGGAGATAAATACTGGTAATGAATCGCATACTCGTCTTGCATCTTTGAAATATGCCTCTTTACTTCTGCCTCTATCTGCATAGAGTTTTCTAGTGATATCTCGTTGAGTATTTCACGAGCTTTTTCCCAGTCACTCTCAAAAGTTACAACAGTAGAAATTTCCAACCAAATATAGGGAAATCCTGACGTCGCATTGAATGCTGAACTCCTAAATGCCATAGAGTTCGGGACGGTCAATATACGCCCAGTACTCTGCCCTCCCTTGATATCCATTGAGACCTCTAGGAGCCTCGTATGAGTAGGTGTAATTCCGATAACATCCCCGACCTTACCATCCAATTCTACTCTATCTCCAATATCGTACGGATGGCTCAAGATAATATAAAACCATCCTAAAAGACATAGCACAGATTCCTGCATTGAGAGAGCAACACCCGCACCAAGTAGTCCCAAGAATGTACCTATATTACTCCATCCACGTTGAAATACAATAATCATGAATACTGCAATAAAGAATCCACCCCATGATACCCATTTAGCAATTAACTTTATCTTATGCTTCTTACTCAGATCAACTTCAGAGCTAACAACCTTCCTAAGCAACCATAATTGCAGAAAGTAAAAACAGACCGCAGCAGCCATTATCATTATGATTGTGTCATAACTAGGAAAGAATCTTTTGTACAGCATTATTTTATGTATATAGTCACTTTTATCGTGCCATATTTCAAGCATAATGCTTAGCACAAGAATTAGTATCAGTCCCATAGTCACTTTAGCATGCACCTTTTTTGCCGTATTTGACTTAAAGTGTCTCTTTTGCAGTAGATACAATATAAATGCGCCACCCAGCACGGCTACACTAAAAATTATATCTAACAAATATCCCTCAAAAAATCCAGACATTTCACACTCTCCTGATACTACACATCAACACTTTCATATTACACCAAATACACCATAACTTCTATAATATATAATAAGATTGTTTTACAAAACTAGCAAGACAATATTATAGTTCATCATTTTAAAAGTCATACAATGATCTATAAATTACATATCAAAAAGTCCCCCACATCATCACATGACATGGAGGACTAAATATCAAGTAGCAACCTCAAATATAATTCCTACATTTAAAACTGAATATCAAATGACACTCACTAATAATTACTTAATTGATTAACGGTAGTATTCTTTTCTATCGTATCAATTATCTTTCGAGCTTGCGCTGCATTGACATAATCTCCATATGCAATTTTAGACAGCCACTTCTTAGATTCTTGATAATCCTGCTTCACTCCCAAGCCTTTATAGTACATAGTACCAATTAGTAGCTGAGCGCCTTCATTACCAAGCTTTGCCGCTTTTAAAATCAGTTGTGCAGATACTGCGTAATCCTGCCTAACATGTTCTCCTTTCAAATAAAAATGCCCCAATGTTACTAAAGCTAAAGCGTGACCGTGTTCCGCAGCTTTTTTCAACCACATCATACCATCTTCTATACTAATACTTGTTACTTCACTATTAAAGACCATATCACTGAGACAATACATAGCTTCTACATTACCTTGCTCAGCTGCCTTTTTATACCAGAAAGCTGATTTATCAAGGTCTTTTCCTACATATACCCCCATCGAATAGTAATCAGCCAATGCGAACTGAGCATCCACCTGATTACTATTTGCAGATGTTTCAAGCCACATAATGGCGTTTTCGTTATTTACAATCAATCGACTGTCTCTAATATATAATAATCCAACAATATATTGAGCATCTCGATCACCACTTTTAGCTTGTTTATAAAATGCCTTAAACGCATCTTTACTTTCAATAAAGATCTCTCCTTCTACTATCTTTGAGTTTTTAACAAGCTCAATAGCTGTAGCATTGCCTTTATTGGCAAGTGCTACAATTTTATCAATATACAACCTCATCTGTTCTTTACCCAAACTTATAATTCCACTACCGATACTATCTCTCACCTCTTTAATTTCTTCTAAAACTTTCCTTGCGTCTTCATTCCCTAATTCTGCTGATTTTGAGAGCAATTTTTGAGCTTTTAAAATATCCGGCTCAACTCCGCGCCCCTCTATGTACATTATCCCAAGATTATACATAGCCGTTTTATTACCAAGTTCAGCAGCTGCCATAAATAATTTTACGGCTTTTTTGTAATCTTCCTCAACAAATTCACCATTACAATATAATACTGCAAGTTTGTTTAGAGCATAAATGTTATCTTTTTCAGCTGCTAGAGTATAAAACTTTATTGCTTCATCAACATTCTTCTCAACACTGAAGCCGTTAAGGTAAAATTCTCCTATCTTAAACTGTGCTTCTGATTCACCGTGCTCGGCAGCGAGTGTATACCACTTTAAAGCCTCAGAATAATCTTGTCCAACACCTGTACCGGTTTCATAAATAAATCCACAGTCGAGCTGTGCTTTTGAATCACCCATCTCGGAATACCTAATTATATTCAGTAACTCTTCAGTACTAATCAAGTCCTCATTATTACTGACTATGGGAGTTCTATTGCTAGCATTTATATTATTTCTTAGCTTTTGTATCTCATCAAGCCTCTTAGTCGCCTCAGTGCTTCCTCTCTCTGCTGCTTGGGCATAATAATTAACAGCAAGTGAAAGATTGGTCTTCGTAGATATTCCATCTTCATATATTTTCCCTAGATACACCATGGCGTCAGTAGAATTCAGCATAGCAGCATTCTCAAGATACTCTAGTCCCTTCTTAGTATCTTTATCTACCCCTTTACCCTCATACAGCATCACTCCAAGGTGAAAGTGTGCAACATGGCTTAAGGTATCCTTCGACAATAGAAAATACTTATAAGCTCTACGGTAATCACGTTTTACCCCTTCACCATAGAAATATATCCACCCAAGTCGCGATGTAGCCTGCATGATGCCATTTTCTGAAGAAATCCGAAACCACTGCACTGCTTCGTAGTCATCCTTTGGTGCACCTACTCCATCATAATATGCCTGAGCAAGAAAGTACTGAGCTAATGCTACGCCAGCTTCAGCAGCCACTTTGAATAACTCAAAGGATTTTTTCTTATCAACCTCTACTCCATGCCCAGCATAATACATAAACCCAAGACCAAAGTATCCCTCTGCATTATTTTTTTGCTACAGCTTTCTCATACAACTCTCTAGCAACCTTATAATTAATTTCTACACCTTCTCCAAATTCATATAGTACACCTAAGTTTACTTCAGCAGGTGAATAATCTTGCTCTACAGAGAGTGTGTACCACTTCACAGCCTCTTGAAAGTTCTTATCAACAGTATCTCCGGATTCATACATACATCCCAATTTGTATTGGTCTTCAGCAGAGCCAGCTTTTGCCCTAGCAAGTATTTCCTCATATTTTTGCTTATCACCGTTACTCTCAGTATCAACAGCATACGCATTACTGCAGATGAGAATGCTCAAACACAGCACAAAACATACAACCACAAAGCCACGACAAAGTACCATTCTTCTCATATAATTACTCATTATTTCTCTCTTAATAATCTATACCAAACATTCATGACACAACTTTTCTTAAAAAAGTATAGGTATTAATTCAATTTTTTCAACCAATATATGGCATTTATTAATAATAAAAAGCTCACCAGTTCATCAAATGAACTGGTGAGCAAATATAAAGCAAAGTTAAAAATTAATATAATTAATATTATGTATTTTAAGCACAAAGACTAAGGCATCTCTTTGCCTCTACTAGTCACATACAGCTCATACCATTCCAACTTGGTCAACTCTACCTCAGTACAGTCAACGATATTTCGTATCCTCTCTGGATTAGTCGTCCCGACTACCGGCTTAATTCTAGCCGGATGCTTGAGTAGCCATGCAAGCACAATACTCTCAGCCGATGTATCCTTCTCTGTAGCCATCCTATCTACAACAGAGGCCGTGTTCTGAATACTTTCAGAACAACCAGAGATATCCCGCCCAGACAGATACCCGCGAAATAACGGACTCCAGGCTTGCAGTTCTATACCACAGCTCATACAGTACGCCACTGTTCCATCAATCTTGAGATTACTGTATCTAGCTGTATTGAAATCGACTACAGTGTCGACAAAATCCGTATGTCCCAACGAAAGTTCTACCTGATTTGCAGCCATCTCTCTCTCAAGAACGTTCTCCATCAGAGTTATATATTCAGCCGACATATTAGAAACACCTATATCCCGAATAAGCCCTTCTTCAAAGAGCGCATCAATCGCATCTCTGAGACCATCAGGATCAAATAAAGGATCTGGTCTATGCAGAAGCAGACGATCCACATAATCCACCCCAAGCCTCTTCAAGCTCTTAGGCACTTCAGAAAGTACATGCTCTTTTGAGAAATCGTAAATAGCCGAACCAATCACAGCATCGAGGATTATACCTACCTTTGTTTGAATAAAGAGGTTATCTCTAGGTATAGCATTTGCTTTTACAAATTCCCCAAAAACAGTTTCAGACTTACCATGAGTGTAGATATTAGCATGGTCATATTCGGTAATACCTATATCATATGCTGCTTCAAGTGCTTTGCATCCTTTTGACATTTCATCAGGCGAGATCTTTTTAGTCTTCCAATCACCACCTATCTGCATTGCCCCATATATAATTCTATCACTAATAGTATCCATATCTCTCCAATCCTTTGATAAAGAAATAACGTCTTACATCACAAGCCAATCATAACCGTTCTCAAGAAAAAGGTCAACGATATAAATTCAAATAAGATAAATGACACATAAATTAAAGCAAAGCTAGTAATCACAGAATACTATTACTAATTATAACAGTCACAACTCTACTCTCTTGCATATAATACCCAAGGATATACAATACTTCATTACAATATTTTCAATCATAAACTAGAAAGCACCTAATGAATCAAAACACCAATGAAAAGTTTACCGGTAGCCTAGGTATTATACTCGCAGCAGTAGCCTCAGCTATTGGACTCGGAAACATCTGGAAATTCCCCTACATCACTGGTGTATACGGTGGTTCAGCGTTTGTTATAGTCTACCTTCTCTGCGTCACCCTGATAGGTGTACCACTCCTGCTCTCAGCATTTATAATCGGTAGGAAAGTCAGAGACCGACCCTGTAGACGCATTTAAAAAGCTCTCACCACACACACCATGGTTTCTAAATGGTTGGCTGGCAATCTTCACCTCTTTAGCAATTATCAGCTTCTACTCAGTAGTAGCAGGCTGGGCAATATACTATGCGTACCTCTCTGCTACTGGTGGTCTTGTTGGACTATCCCCAGAAGAGATAGGCAAAGCATTCGGTACATTTACCTCTAGTTCTTGGCAACCACTAATCTGGCAATTAATATTCATGATAGCCACATCATATATCGTAATCAAAGATGTCCGTGACGGTATCGAGCGCTACTCCAGACTACTAATGCCACTGCTTCTAGTCCTCCTTATATCACTAGACATCAGAGCCGTCACTCTCGATGGTGCTTCAGTAGGATTGGACTTCCTCTTCAAGCCAGACTTCTCAAAACTAACTGTAGAAGCAGTCCTCTCAGCCCTTGGACACTCATTCTTTACCCTCTCTATCGGAGCCGGTACAATGATTACCTACGGCGCGTATATCAGAAAGAAGGACAACCTTCTCCCAATAGTTGCTCAGATTGTAGCTGCAGATACTCTCATAGCCATTTTGGCTGGTATTGCAATCTTCCCAGCAGTCTTCGCCTTCGGTGTCGAACCGACCTCCGGTCCCGGACTGGTATTCATCACCCTCCCAAATGTCTTCAATCAGATGCCGTTAGGTCAATTATTCTCATTCGTCTTCTTCCTACTCCTCTTTATTGCAGCGCTCACCTCAGCTATCTCGCTTGTAGAACCAAGTGTCTCCTACCTCATATCAGGACTAGGTTGGAAGCGCAAAAAAGCCACCATCTGTGTATCACTAACAATAACAGTCATAGGAGCAACACTATCACAGGGTAACGGTATACTCAACAACTTCAAGTTACCCTTCTATATCAACGGTATCTTCCAAAAAATGGACATTTTCGGCTGGACAATCACCCTTACCGACCAGCTCCTCCCAATCAGTGGTTTCTTCATAGCGATCTTTGTAGGCTGGACACTTGATAAAAAACTTGTCCAGATGGAGCTATCCAGTTCAGGCAAATATAAAACAGGTTATTTCCAATTTTACCGCATTACAATCCGTTTCATCGTTCCAGCAGCAATAGCACTAATATTCCTTACCTCGATCTTCGGTTTCTTCAACTAAAGTATCACTAGGTTTGAAAACATACATTGATATTGTCTGAGCGAAAGGGTATAATTTTTTAATAATGTAACCAATTCAAATATAACGATCAAAAGACAATGGAGCTTCAAATGAAAGAAATAGTTTCAGACTCGACCTTAGTAGCTTATTGTGGATTATACTGTGGAGCATGTAAATCATACCTCAAGGGTAAGTGCCCAGGTTGCCAAAAGAACGAAAAAGCTACTTGGTGCAAGGTCCGCTCCTGTTGCCAAGAAAATAAATACACTTCATGCGCAAGCTGTGAAACTCACACAAACCAAGATGACTGCAAGAAGTTCAATAACTTTATATCCAAGATCTTTGGGTTTGTTTTCAAGTCTGATCGTAAGGCTTGTTTAAAACAGATAGAGGAATTGGGCATTCAGGGACATGCGAACAATATGGCTAATAGTAAGAGACAGACTATTAAGAGGTGAATTCATGTAGCGACTGAAAGGAGCGGAATGAGGTCGCTTCTGCGCCCCGCCCATCTACATGGGAGTTTTGCTTACCTTTTCTAAAGGTAAGTTATTGTATAAACGTTGCTTATGCAATAACTATAATATAGAGCAGTTAGAGTACCTAAGAGTAATTTTTGAAATCTTGTATCGCCACAGTATTTACATTATAAAAAACTTCATAAAAACCAGACGACAGGATTCTCAGCCATTCGCTTCGCTCATGACGTCGACCGTACTTTTTAGCAAGTAAAAAGTAGGCAAAAATTTGGCACATCCGTGCCAACAGTGACACGTTATACCGTACTTGCACGCCAGTCTACAGCCTTGCTTACACACTTCAATAAACGCTAAATCTTATCTATACCTGAAGTTATGCTTGTGCATAACTTCAGGTATTCAATATGCTCAAAAATTACTATGCGACTATCCAGATAGCTTAATAAACTATTTATGACTTCTTAATTTTGAATTTGCAATTTGGATTAAATAGGGATATAGTAAGTATATAACAATAATATCATTAATATACACCACACACATTACAAGGAGACACTTATGAAATTCGCATTAGTAGCATTCCAAGGAGAACCAATGTGTTTTGCCCATGTCCTTCTAAACGCCTTAGACATGGATGACAAAGGGCACGAGGTAGCCATAATCATGGAAGGAGCAGCCTGCAAACTTATCCCCGTAATGCCCTCTCCTAGCTCACTATTCTCAAAGCAATACAACGAAGTACTCAAACGTGGACTCATCAAAGCTGTTTGCAAAGCCTGCGCAAATAAGATGGGCGGACTAGAAGCCGCAGAAGCTCAAGGTCTCACAATAGACGCAGAGATGTCAGGACACCCTTCTCTTGAGAAGTATCTGACAGATGGCTACCAAGTCATCACCTTTTAACACACAAACACTATTAGACATACATATAAATAAAGCCC
The DNA here is from genome assembly GCA_965140405.1 of Planctomycetota bacterium. Taxonomy (GTDB): domain Bacteria; phylum Planctomycetota; class SZUA-567; order SZUA-567; family SZUA-567. The sequence goes on along the minus strand of OZ223208.1, from coordinate 1,627,199 downwards.
ACGAATATTCGCGGGCTTTATAAATCAATTTATATAAATCCATTAAAGCACAACAAATATCACGCCCCATTATATCTTAAAATTAACGCTGTAATATCATCAGATTGCTCAGCACTACCAACAAATCTATCCAACTTCGCAAGCACGTTTTGAAGCATCTCACACACCGATGATTGCTCCACAAGCAGAGAGTCAGCCAATCCACTCTCATTGTAAAATTCACCCTTGGTATTTACCGCCTCAGTTATCCCATCAGAGTAGAGTACAATGCTGTCTCCTCTTCCGAGCAGTAGCCGACCTTCTTTGTACTTCATAGCACCAGAGAAGCCTAATACCATACCATGCTTCTCATTGATCTCTTCTACACTCCCATCACTCTTCACAGCAAATGGAGAGTTATGCCCACCATTAGAAAAAAGCACCTCTCCCGTAGGTATGTTGAGCACACCGATAAATAACGAAACAAACATCATCGCTTCATTATCCCTACTAATTTCACAATTGACTTTCTGTAATATCTTTGAAGGCGAAAGCTCACTCGTCGCACTAGACTTTATTAACGTCTTACTCACCGCCATAAATAACGCCGCTGGCACACCCTTACCAGATACATCCCCCACACAGAAACACAAATGCTCATCATCAATAAAGAAGAAGTCATAAAAATCCCCTCCCAACTCCTTAGCTGGTTTTAAATACGCCGCTAAGCCAAACTCTTTATTATCAGGAAAGGCTACCGGAAGCATATTGTTCTGAATCTTCATACCCAGATCCAGTTCAAGCTGCATCCTTTTTCGCTGCACCTCAATAGCATCATGAGCCTTTTTAAGCTCAGCAAGATTTCGCTGCATCAGTACATGAGTATTCACCCTAGCCTTGACCTCAACTATATCAAATGGCTTGGTAATATAATCAACAGCACCTACCTCAAACCCCTTTGATTTCGCCTTTATCTCAGTAAGAGCTGTCAAAAATATGATCGGTATATATACAGTCCTCGGATCAGCCTTCAGCCTCTCACAAACCTCATACCCATTCATCCCAGGCATCATTATATCTAGAAGTATTAGGTCTGGTAATTCTTCTTCAAGCAGCTCAAACGCAGAAAAACCATCTGTTGCCACGGAGACGTCATACACATCACCAAGTGCTGAAATTAAGATTCTGAGGTTCATCTCAGTATCATCAACAATAAGAATTTTTGAATTCAAAGCTATATCAATACTCAAAACGTATCTTTCATTAAATGAACTGCAAGTAGTTATTGATTTTTATAATTGTACCCAAAGTGTTCCTCAGCACAACTATTAAACCCTACATATTACAATAAATTGCTTCTATTCATTTCTCCAATATATTTGTAATATACTGAATATAAGACTAAAGACCACTATATAATATCACATATTAACACGAACAATTCGCATTATACTTATTTATGACTTGCGGAATAACCTTATCGTGATATTATAAACATTATGATCAAAACTCTAATCTGCATTACATTCTATAATACTCCAAAATCAGGAAAGAGATAATGGATATTTTAAAAGGAACATATTACTCAGACATTTTTCTCAGCATAGTAGTTATCTTTGGAGCGTTAATTCTCTGCAAGCTACTTAGTGCTCATTTGAATAAAAAATCTTCTAAAAGGACTCGTACAGTTCTAGTATTGATACTAGTTCTAATTCTTGTTATCAGTATCCTCCTTGAGATCTGGAAAGACAAGAGTGACTTCATCAATGAAGTAGCCCTTTACAAGCATTTTCTACCAGGCTATGACACTATAATCCTTAGTTATAGCTGCCGCTGTATTCTCACACTTCTTACAAATATGGCTACAAAGAAAGAGCTATGATTATAAAAACGACCTTAGTAAAAGACATCAAATCAAATTAATTGCCAGATGGGTATCATGGGCAATATTCTTTATTTCTACAGGAATCATTATTCTTATCCAAAGGGGCTGGGGCAATGCCGGTACATTTTTAGGTCTTATCGGTGCAGGTCTTGCATTATCACTCCAAGAAACATTGCTGTGTATTATAGGCTGGATGTATATTATTTTCAATCGCACTTATGAGATTGGAGATAGAATAGAGATCAACGGCAAATTAGGAGATGTCATTGGCATCACCTCAAGCCACACAAAGCTCCTAGAAGTATCCATGAGCATTCAGGGAGGTCAGAGTACAGGCAGAATTCTATCTGTACCAAACTCCCAAGTATTCCGCAACCTAGTATTCAACTCCACACACGGCTTCCCATTTATTTGGACAGAGGTCTCAATCGTTATAACTTTCGAAAGCGACTACGATCTAGCAATAGAGACTATTCTTGATGTAGCAAAAAGATCACCTCTTAAGATAGAGCCAGAAGTAATGCAAGATATTTTGGATATGCAAGAAGAATACGCTATTCACTACCGCCACCTTACCCCAACAGTTTACAGCAGAATAGTTGATAACGGCATAAAGCTTACCCTACGCTTTTTATCCCCTGTCAGATCATGTAGAAAACGCGAGCATGACATGAGCCTCGGCATACTAAAAGCTATCAACGACATAGACCATATTGAGATAGCCTACCCAACGTCAAGAATCTTCCGCCGAACAGAAGAACTCGACACAGAATTTCAGAGCAAAACAAAACATTAAGAATTACTCAATGTCATTAATATCCAACCAAGTCATTACTAAAAACATCTCTTTACTGTAAATACAAAAACAATATAATCTATTTGAAAATATATAAATGCTTATTACTCTAGAAAGGTACTCAATGAAGAGGTTAATTCTGGTATTTTTTTATACACTACTTTATTCACGAGCGCAACCTTTTGCACAGATGTAAATGCTGTTTCAAACGAAGCTGAACTGATTAACTCCAGTCCAACCCAAACAATATCAAACTTTACACACCTTATGTTTTCTGGTACTGGTAAAGGCGCAGACGCCAAAGACCTTGCCAAAGCCCTAAACTTTATTGAGCCTCCAGCAGATCAATTAAAGGGAGAAAAAAAAAGTATCTCCTTGAAAAAGATAAGAGACCTCTTCTTCTTATTACAATCAGTCAACTACACGACAGATAATATAAGAACCATAAGCGACAACGGAAAGAATGCAATTATAGAACTTGGAGAGCCTGAAGAAAGCATCCGTCTTGAACTAGTCCACACCAAAAAGAATGGTTGGATATTCTCAAACACAATTTTCACAAAAAAAGAATATACAGAAGCATTCGATCATTTAGATAACGTAAAGGCAAATATTGAAGAGCATGCGGATGATTTTGTCTTAGAGTACTCTTCTCCACTAAATACCCTATATACTTTTTTATATGGTGTTCAAAATATCCATGGCTACACTTTAACAGACTCAGTAGGCGCAATCGATTTATCTAAAATCGATAAAAATATCATAGATGAGCTCGGCCCTACATGGGCCATCCAATTATACCGCATTCTTTCATATGCATCCCCAATAGAGCCTGAAAGCCTCTCGAACGACCCACTTTTTACAGGGAATATTATACTCCTACTCGATTCTAACCTTGGCATGATAAACATGAAAGTTGTAAAGGATGCAGAAACGGAGAAAAATTCTTGGAAGATAGATCTTAGCGGGGTTAAAAATGTCAGCAATATATATGACTTATTCATGCACCAAGGGATGTCAAAAGAACTTGGTACAATGGGAGTAAAACATGTTCCACTCCACGTAAAGATTGATGATTTTTTCCAAGTCTACATACCTGTTTTGGAAAAGCCCTTCCTTTCATTTAATATATGGAAGTGGATTCTCATTATACTGCTTATACTTTCTTGCGTACTAATAATTCCACTAGTCCGAATGATTTGCCGACCAGTAATTCATCAAATTATTAAGAGCCTCCACCTAGACCTAAATACTGATGCAGATCAGCGTTTCATTCTACCGCTCCAAATAAGTGCAGTTACTTTATATCTACTACGAGGCATAGTTATTATAACAGCAAACCCAGCAGTTATGACAATTGCGATAGTTACGATGAAAATTGTCATGTGCCTGACAATACTGCTATTCATATGCCGCTTCATAGATAGTTCATGCGCAGTAGTATCAAACCATTTCGACACCAACCTCCATATAATTACAAGCGTTGCAGGCAAAGTATTGCAAGTTATGGCGGTCATTGCAGCAGCCTTATATCTTTGCAATGTATTCAGCATTAATACTAAGAACTTCCTTGCTGCTTTAGGTATAGGTGGTTTTGCTTTTGCTCTAGCTGGAAAGGATACTCTTGAAAACTTTTTAGGCTCTGTAATGGTTATTGTTGACCGTCCTTTTAAAAATGGCGACGTTATAAAAATAAAAGATATAGAAGGAGAGATCATACAAGTAGGCGTACGTAGCACCCGTATCAGAACCTTTAACGACTCAGTCATCACCATACCAAACAGAATGTTTATCTCTTCACCTGTCGAAAACAGAGCTGTGCGCAGGTGGAGGAGGTACAACACAACCTTTGATATACTATATGATACAAAGCCAACACTTATTGAAGAATTCACGAGTGGTATTAGTGAGCTAGTCCGCTTACACCCAGATTCAAGAAAAGACAAGATAGAAGTATATTTCTACAGCCTTGGCCAGAGTTCACTACAAGTCTACATCAACATTTTCTTCCAGAACCGCGGAAGAGTCGAAGAATTAAAGGCTCGACAAGAAATAAATTCTCAAGCACTAGAGCTTGCAAAATACCTAGGCATTGAGTTTGCGTACCCGACCCAGACACTACATATTGACCAGTTAGAACCGTCTGTAATAGAAAGCCCTAATATTCTTGAAGAGCAACCAAAATCAACTGGTCTCTCAGAAGGAATACTTATAGCAAGAAAGCTCAGCAAGCACTACGACCCTGACAATAATGTATAGAATTTCTATCTCAATTGTTTAAAAACAAATGTAGACTTATTTATAATAAACCATGCTATATACGGATATGCTTATAAAAACATTGACAATACAAAAGAGTAAATCTTAAAATTATGCTAACAAATACCTATTTCTAATAAAGCACAACAAAAAATCTCAATTATGCTTTTCTATATATCCAATGGCAATTATAGCATACAATACCAGATATACTGACATACCAACATATTGAAACTTTATATAGCAGATATAGCTAACAATCCTGTTTATCACTATATATATCAGTATTACGCGAAATTCAAATAGCCAAACAGCTACACATTTAAGATTTACCTCTCATAAGTTTTCATCATATACTCATATCATGTTTCATTCGCATTATAACAATCTTCATCGAACAAATCAAACCAAAAAGATTATCCCAATAATTGCAAATTAATATCTTGAAAATTATTAAAAAAATGCTAAAACTAAGCACAACTTTATTCCATTATGTCTTTTTTAAAAATGTCGTATATTTCTTTAATATATGCATCATGTTCGCAAGAAAGGTAGGGTCATGAAAATCAAAGTTAAGGTCATACTTATAGGGCTACTAATATTAGCATCATTCGGTGCGCTGGTCGGAACTATGAAGTACTTAACAAACGTAAGCAACGAGGCAAGTATAATGAGATCCCAAGGTAATGATCAAATTACCCTACGCTATAGCCAACTGGTATTAGTAAATGATTACAATTGTAACCTCCTAAGACTTACTCTTGCTGCAATGGATTCAATTGTTGACAGAGAATCAGGAGACGTAGATCCTGAAGTCATTGGTATAATGGAAAGCACGTCCAAGGTACTTACTGAACAGGCTAGCAAAATTGTAGGTACAGCAGATACTGATAAGGAAAAAAACAATGTAAAAATTATCGAAGAAAACCTTAAAAATCTTCTCAAGATGATAAATGTTGACCTTGTACGAGATATAAGAGAAAAAGGAAGTGATATAAGTAACATAACTAAAAAGTTTGAAACAATAGACAACGCCATAGATAAGCAAGGAGGCGAATTGACAGAGAGCCTAAACGAGCTTATCTCCTCACTAAAAACACGAAGAGACAAAGCATCTGGCAATGGTATAGTTGCACTTACCAAGAGCCTTGACAAAGCTCAGCTAGCACTTTTAAATAAAGCAACACTTCTTCTTGCTGCTATGGACTCAATAGTCGATCGCGACTCTGGAGAAATTTCAGCCGACAGGTTAGCCACAATTAATGATAGCTATAAAACCCTTGATTCACAACTAAAGGAATTAAAAAAAGCAAATCTAGATTCCAATGAGAAAAACTTGGTCGATACATCTCTAGATCTCGCAGAAAAACTCCATAAGAGTATTGCAACAGACTTAAAAAATCTCATTGTCAGTTCTGCTATTACAGTCAAAAATATCTCAGAAGTATTCTCAAGTTATGACAATAAAATCGATAACATAGCGAGTGAAATGGAAGATGCTATTGAAAATATAAGTATATTAATTAATCAAGAATTAATTGAAGCTAAAAGCGAACTAGCAAAAATTGATTCCTCAGTAAATGAAGAGCTCAATTTTGCATCGAACATATCAATGATTTTCTCTTTAATTCTTGTTCTTACTATCTCAGTAATCTTTATACTCTTTACCAGATCACTTCTCTCACCAATCAATAAAGGTGTTGCTTTTGCCAACACCCTAGCAACAGGAGATATGACAAGCCGAATGAATTACGTTAGCAAGGACGAATTCGGAACACTCGGTTCTGCGTTAGACAACATGGCTGGTGAAATGGAGAAGAAAGCCACCGTCGCCCAAGCAATTGCCTCAGGCGACCTCACAGTTGAAGTAAAACTTACTTCTGAACAAGACACCATAGGTCTTGCGCTTCAAACAATGTCAAACAACCTCAACTCTATCGTTGGCGAGATTCATACCAGTGTAAATCAGATCAACTCAGCAGCCTACCAGGTAAGTGCTTCTTCACAAGCACTCTCACAAGGCGCTACCGAAACAGCAGCGTCATTAGAGGAGATCACAGCCTCTGTAACCCAGATGGGTTCACAGACCACCCATAACGCTGAGACAGCGGCAGAAGCCAACATACTCTCTCAAAAGGCCACCTCAGCAGCAAGCACTGGTGAAGAGAGCATGACGCTGATGACTTCATCTATGGAACAAATAAGTACTAATGCGGTACAAACCCAGAAAGTTATCAAAACAATTGACGACATAGCTTTCCAAACAAACCTTCTTGCCCTTAATGCTGCTGTCGAGGCAGCTAGAGCTGGCGCACACGGTAAAGGCTTCGCAGTAGTTGCAGAAGAGGTCAGAAATCTTGCTGCACGTAGCGCAAAGGCAGCCGCAGAGACAGCAGAACTTATTGCTAACAGTAATAAACAGATAGAAGACGGGGTCAAAATCTCAAATGACACTGCAGAGGCTCTCAAAGAGATCACTGAAAACGCAAACAAAACTTCAGATTTAATCAGCGAAATAGCAGTAGCCTCCACTGAACAAGCACAAGGAATATCTCAGATCAATATTGGTCTTACACAAGTAGATAGTGTTACCCAGTCAAATACTGCGAGTTCCGAAGAAACTGCAAGCGCAGCAGAAGAGCTCAGTAGTCAAGCAGAAATGCTGAAAAGTCTAGTTTCAAAATTTAAAATTATTGCTCAGGAAGGTAGCTCTAATACTCAAGATTCAACCCCAGAACAATTAAATGCACCCTCACCAAGTAATACTGGTTGGGGAGACTCACACACTCTTGCAACAGCAGCCAATGTTATCGATCCAAAAAGCCAAATCAAACTCGATGATTCAGAGTTCGGTAAGTTCTAATTATCTACCATATTATTTTAAATTTTCCAATATACACAGATCAAAAAAAGAGGCTCCCAAAGTTGGGAGCCTCAATAACAATAAAAACGTTAAACAGCCAGGTAAGAGGCTATCAAAAAATAGCTAGGTACTTATCCCATGATCTTTTCATATGGCCATACAAGTACTCCACCATCCATTACGTAGACATCTTCGTAGCCAGCAGCCTTGAGCATCAATGCAGCCTCATAGCCCCTTAGCGAAATCTTACAGAACGCAACAACCGGCTTATCCTTTGGTATCTCACTCATGCGTCCCTTCATAGCTCCTAGAGGAATATTAAGTGTATCTTTTAAATGCACATCACTGTACTCTGCAGGTGAGCGATTATCTAGGAAGGTAAACTCCTTACCTTGATCTATCCAGCTCTTTACCTCAGCAGGCTTAATCCCCTTCATAGTTCCATCTAACTTGTTACGTAGTACATTCGCAGCAGAGAGAATATTATCAACAGCTGGTGAGAATGGAGGAGCATAACAGAGGTCAACTTGAGCAAACTGATCAACAGTCATACCTGTATGGATTGCCATTGCCACAGCATTTATTCTCTTATCACCTTCACCAAGCCCTACTGCCTGCGCACCCAAAACCTTTCGAGTAGCCTTATCCGCAATAAGCTTTAAAAATAGCGGTTTAGCTTCAGGCATAAAATGCGCCTTATCAGGAGCAGGAGCAATACAGAACTCAACATCATATCCAGCTTCAATAGCCTGCTTCTCAGTTAGCCCCGTACGAGCCACAGTAAAGTCAAACACCTTACATACCGAACTACCCACAACTCCTGGGAAGCTATCATCTATCCCGCATATATTATTAGCAGCAACACGTCCCTGCTTGTTAGCTGTAGACCCAAGAGGTATAAAGCAGCCCTTACCTGTTACTAGATTTTTTGACTCAACACAATCTCCTGCTGAATAAATATTCTCATCAGATGTTTGCATCTTGTCATTAACATGTATTGCGCCTGTTGAGCCAATTTCCAATCCGCAACCCTTAGCTAACTCTACATTAGGTCTTACCCCAATAGAAAGGATAACCATATCTGCTTGAATCTCGCCTTTATCTGTAACAACCTTCTCAACCTTACCATTGCCTTCTATTGACTTTACTGTAGTGGAGGTCATAACCCTTACTCCTTTTGCCTCCATATGCTTCTCTGTCAGTATAGCCATTTCTGAATCTAAAATAGGAAGAGTATGCTCAAGCATCTCAACCATCGTCACTCTACATCCCATTGCCACGAGAGACTCTGTCATCTCAACACCAATCAAGCCACCACCGACGACTACACAGTCAAGAGCCTTACCAGTTGCAAGCTTCTCCTTAATACCTTCCGCATCTTCAACACCATGCAATTTGTATACACCATCAAGCTCACGACCAGGTATTGGTGGTATTACTGGAGAGGCTCCTGTACAGAGTACTAGTTTGTCATACGAGAGTACCTCTTCACCATCTGCAGATTCAATTTTTAAAGTCTTATTTACTCTATCAATTTCAGTTGCATTTGTATGATTACGCACAGTAAAATTTTTTACCTTTTGAAAGAATGCAGCATCACGAACAACACCTACAGGAGTTGACATTAGCTCTTTCTGTTCTTTTACAACACCAGAGACATAGTATGGCAGACCACACCCAGCGTAAGACAAGAACTCTCCACGCTCAATAACAGTAACACTGTCTTCCGGACAATTTCTCATGATTTTAGCGGCAACCTTCGGCCCAGCAGCCACACCACCAACAATTATAATCTTCTTTGACATTTTTTTCACCCTTTCAAGCATCATACATGCTACCTAATGACTAACAACAAAGTATATCTATTCAGCATCTCCATAAATTCTTCCAGTAAGTTTTACTATCCACGCTGCAGACTGCACCTGAATTATATATCCTAGAGCAATAACAAGCGCTATATCTGATCCCTCCTTACCGAACGCGGTCATGGCAATAGCCAGAGCAATCGATAGATTACGCATCACAGTTCCGTATAGCAAAGCAATAGCATTCTTACGATTATAAAAAATCTTACCAACCACAATACTAATCACAAAATTAACTGCATACAAAATCACAAGTGGAATAAGTATATCGATTAGTATCTCAGGTTTCTGCATTATACTACCAGCTTTCAACGCCATAGCAACAAAGACAATACCAATCACACCTAATGTAGAGAAAGGAGGAAATTTCATCTTGATTTCATTCTTATAACGCTCTATCCCATATCTTGCAATTATAATTCTCTGAGTAATATTACCCAAAATAAGAGGCAGAAGAACTATGATAATAATCTGTTTGAAGATATTAGCCATGTTTATCTCAATGCTAGCCCCCATCAGTAGCTTTATATAAACAGGCGCAAGTAACGAACCAAGCAACAGCCCTATGACAGTCATCTTTACTGCCGCTTCAACATTACCTTTAGCCATCCCGGTCCATGAGATTGTCATACCAGAGGTAGGAAGCAACCCTGTAAGCAGCAACCCAAGAGCTAAATAAGGATTGTCTCTAAAGAATAACATTGCAATACCAAATGTGAAAAACGGAATTATCGCAAAATTAATAAGCTGAGTTGTTAACTGCACCCCAAAATCACCATGCTCAAATACCTTTCTAAGCTGAAGGTTTACCATCATAGGGTAGACCATTAGAAATGTAAGAGGCACAATCGTTGACTTCAAAAATGCTGAGTCAAACTTTATTCCAAATATAAATCCCAACACCATGACAACAGGGATCATAATAATCAAATGCTTTTGCATCCACACCAAATATCTCATACTCGCTCCAATATTTACTATTCTATTATATAACAAACAGAATAACTTATAATAATGTTAACAGGTAATTTCTTTCTTCACAACTTAAAATTACGAGTTCAACAACATAATTTTTAAAATCATTACACCTTACAAAACAGGTGAATATCATTATTGTTGTTTATAACCAACCCAAAAATACACCTAATCAAAAAAACCACATTTATGTATAAATCACTCTGTTCTCAACATACCCTACGGGGGTATGGTACATACAAAAACATTCCTTGTCAACAATTATTTTTGCAAACACTTAAACCAAGCAATTAGTTTTCAATATAACACAATGTCATAATGAACAATAGATGAAATTCAAAGCATATGATTATTATATAAATTTTATTAATAACAATCAAAACGACAATGCTCCAAAAAAATGCACCCCTTAAATATAAGGGGTGCATCAGTATCTTCTGCTTAATACTTATGAAGTAATATCTATAAAGATATCCTCCAAAGTTGGTTTTTTAAGTTCAAAGTAAATAATTGGTATAGATTCCTTTGCAAAGGAGAAAAATACATTTTCACGAATATCCACACCTTGCTCAGGAATTACTGAGTACTCATAACACCCTTCTTCAGTTGAGACAACCTCTTGCCACTTAGTAACGCCAGAAATGGTAGAAAGAATATTCTCAGCAACAGTCCTATTACCCTTTATTCTCAGGTGAATGACCCCTTCACCTGTAGCCAATCCCAGAAACTCAGATGTTGGCGAGTCAGTTATAAGCGAACCTTGCTTGAGTACAATCAAACGAGAACACATTGCAGAAATTTCAGACAAAATATGTGAGCTAATGATAACAGTCATCTCAAGAGAAGTAATCAACTCTCTCATTTCAGTTATCTGCCGTGGATCCAAACCTGCCATAGGTTCATCAAGCACCAAAAAACACGGATCAGCAATTAGAGCCTGAGCAAGCCCAACACGTTGTTTATACCCTTTGGATAAGTTCCTTGTCAATCTATTTCTCATATGAGCAATATTTGTCAAATCACACACTCTCTCGATTTCAGCATTACGCTCTGCCTTCGCTATAGACTTTACGCCACATACAAAGTATAGTTGCTCATATACAGTCATATCAAGATAGAGCGGAGGAATTTCAGGAAGGTAGCCGAGACGACTCTTATACATCTCAGCCACTTCCGTAGTATCCTCACCATGAAATAAAATCCTACCAGATGTCTTAGGCAAACAACCTGTAAGCATATTCATCGTCGTAGACTTGCCTGCTCCATTCTCACCGAGAAGCCCAACGATCTCATTCTCTCCAAGCTCAAAGTTTACACTTTTGACAGATTGAATCCCACCGAAGCTTTTACATAGATTTTCTACCTGTAACATATAGCACCTTTAGTGACGTGAGAGACATTATTAGCAATTATCAAAACAAGCGTGAAGTTTATCATATAACTTTGCCTGATCTGCCTCTTCTGGGCAGTAAGTAACTGCGATTACTTTCATATCTTTAGCAATAAGTTGCTTGAAGTATGGCAGCACTTCTTCAGAAGTTCCAACACATCTAGCATTAAGAATAATACCGCTACCAGCAAGGGCATCCTTGAATGCCTGCGGCGTATTGAAGATTGGATCGGTCTGAGGAGAGAATGCACCATCAACAGTCAAGGTGTTTCTAAAGTCAGCTACCATCTGAATCTTATTTGTCCAGTCCCCACACGAGTGGAATACCACACCACCAAATTCATCGCCTAGCCTCTCATGAACAGGTTGAAATACATCCTTATACTGCTCTTCAGAGAACATCACAACGTTATCAGAGCTCTCACCTACCCCTTCAAAGCACCGACTACTTGCAAACCCATGGCCAGGCTTAGAAAGACAATCTCCAATAAGATTCTTTTGAACCTTGAGAAACTCAATAAGAAGATCACCGATTAATTCAGCAACTTTTTTAACAAGATCTGGGTTATCAATTAGATCCATGCAAAACTCACTCATAGGCATGAGGTATGAGAACATATTTACTGGTGCTTGTACATCTGAGTAAGAGATAGGAAGCTTTCCTTTGGTCTTCTCAAGAAAGTATTCGATACGTTCAAGGATTGTTTTACCAATCGGACTCAAGTGAATTGGTACAAAATCAGCATTAAGAATATCTTCTGCAGATTCAAATATTGGTTCAACAGCTGGAGCTTGCCCAGCGTCCCAGATATATTCACCACCAAAAGCTGAAGCAATATATCCTATACCATACCAAGGTTCTAAGAAATTAGCAATATCAGCTTTGTAGCCAATACTCTTTTTCAAGACACCTAGCTGCAACGCTAGAGACTCAGCATGATCCTTACACTTATCGTAGTATACACCTTCACCGCGCATACGCCTATATACCTGTATTCCATATTTATTCTCGAAGAACTTTTTATTTCCCTCAAGTAATGATTGTTCATACTCAGAATACTCTTCAAAATCAAAGTTTTCCGGTTCGATCCTTCCTGCGTTAGTTGCCTGTGAATCTGCTAGCGTTATATCAAACTTCTTTTCCATTTTACTTCACCTTTTTAATACGCAGACTCTGAGACTGCCCCCTCAATAAATGCCATAAAATTATCTATAGGTGTACCGACTTCTATATAATCAGAGGCTGCAAATATATAGCGACCACCCTTCTTACCAATACTCATTATCTCAGCTGCTCTTCTGTATACCTCGTCAGGAGTCGCCTGCTTTAAAAAATTTACTTGATCAAACGTGCCCATCAGAGTTACCCCAGTACCCTCAAACAACTTCTTCGCTTCTAACAGATCTGTATCACCCTCCGGAGCTGCAGCTAGGGTCTCGTAAACAGTTAACCCCATATCTGTGTAACAAGGGAGCAAACTCATAGCTCTACCACAATTATGATATAATACAGGCTTACCATTATCTTTCAAAAACGAACAGATCTTCTTCTCATATGGCATTACGTGACTACGAAAGTGGTCTTCCTTCATAAGTCCACCGTTGGCCATATTCCCTTGCATACCAACAATATCGTACTCACTCTCAATATAGCACTCGGCATCATACATCATAAGATTTGTGAAGAAATCCATGTACTCACAATAATACTCTTCATCACAAATAGCGTCCATAAGCATTTCTTGGATATTCATAAACGTACACGCCAGATTAAAAACGCCCCCGCATGACCACGGAGAATTCAGCCCACGTTCACCAATATACTCACGAGCATACTTGCCGTTCTCAATAATTTCTCGTTTATGTCCACCATCATCTTTAGGTAGATACTTAGCAAATATTTCAAAGTCTTCTTCAGACTCAATCATAAACTTGGTAGTAAGGTAGTGAATCCCCTCGAGAATATCCTTTTTATACGGTGCTCCCTCTATCATTTCAAGGGTTTTCATCGGAGTCTTTATCGTGGTAATTTTATAGTGATTACCATTTTTTATCTCCTTGCTCTCATTAACCTCCCAATTTGGAAAACTCTTTCTTATGAAGTAAGGCTTACTATTTACATTCTGCCTAGTCATTAGGTCAAAACCTAATTCATCAGCACAAGTACATGCATCAATAAGCCTATCGGTCCCACCCTTTTTTAAATATTCTGACATAAATTCCTGCTGGATAAACGGCGCAACAGGTACCCTGTCCGGAATTTCTCCATTTATTACTGTAAGTAGTCTTTCACGTGAAGTCATAATATAGCTCCAAAATTTTACTAGTAACAGTCAATTTATAAATAGCTTATTCCTAAAAACTAACTTTCAACTCTATCCAGCATTTCAATTAAAGTTAGACGCACAGCACCCACTCCGCCGCACATCTGTACAAACATATCTTCAACCTTCTCCCCAAGATTATGTTTATAAAGGTCGACACCAAAGATATTACTATCACTCAATAGATGTTTGAGCTGCTTTAGGGACTCTCTACCAGACTCTAGTTTTATTCCCTCAACATACTTATTCAGTTCGACCATATTAGGATCAGAGCTGAGCTCAAAACTTTCGCCCATATCATCAATTCCCATAAGATAACGTAGCCAACCAGCAAAGAATAAAGGGATATAATTGAGGAAAGACAGATCATCACCTTGCTTAGCAATATACGCTTTTAAAGTTTCTCCAAAGCGCACAGGTATCTTCTTGGATGTATCTGTAGCAATGCGCTGCGGGGTATCAGGAACAAACGGATTTGGAAAGCGTACTTCAAGAACCTCTTTAATAAAGTCCTCAGCCTTAATAATACCTGGATTTACCACAACAGGTAGTCCTTCTGCATATCCGATCTTCTCAATAAATTTAACAAGATCCGAATCCTTCATCTCTTCAGATATTGAGTCGTACCCGAAAAGGCAACCAAAGATAGCAAGTACAGTATGGAGTGGATTTAGACATGTACATACCTTCATACGCTCAATCTTATCGATCGTCTCTCTATCTGAGAACATCACCCCTACCTCATCAAGTGGTGGTCTACCATTTGGGAATTTATCCTCAATAGCAAGATACTGTGACTCTTCAGCATTTACAAATGTAGCAACAAAGGAGTTTTTAGCGGTTATGACAGTCTTGATATTTTCAACTCCATCATTTTTTAATATCTCCTCAACTTCTGGAGCTGGGCGAGGAGTAATTTTATCAATCATACTCCAAGTAAATGCTACAACACTATCATCATCAAGATACTCTATAAACTTTCTGTCTATACTCCCGTTCTCTATCCAAGCCTTCGCAAAAGCCATTACAGCCTCCTTCAGAAGTGTTCCATTGTGGCTACAGTTATCGAGACTAACAATGGCTATTGGCTGAGAATTATTTAAATACCTCTCATAAAGCAACTTGGTAAGTATACCAATTATACTTACTTGAGTTTCCGAAAAGTTATCAATATCAGCTTTAATCCATGGGAAGAATGCTCCACTACTATCAACTAGAGCGTAGCCTTTTTCTGTAATAGTGAATGTTACCATCTGAAGAGATGGGTTTGTAAATACCTCTACCAATCGTGAATAGTCTTCTGAAGGCTTTATATTTTCAGTAACACTTGCCACAACCTCTTTACCTATCTCGCCACTAGCTTTAAGAGTCACAGCAATTGAAAGATTGTCAGACGGAGTATACACCTCATCAAGTATCTCTTCATCAAAAGCTTCACAAAGAATTATCCCAGTATCTGTCTTACCTTGATTAAGTAAGTGCTGCTGGAGAACAGCAGTATAAGCTCTAAAGATATTACCTGCACCAAAATGTAGCCACTTAGGGTTTACCCTTGTATTACTTCGTACACGCTCGATATCAAACTCTGGTAGTTTATACCCACACCCGATCCAAGTTTCAGAATTTTTGATACCTTCTAGACTAATCCTCATACTACCTCCTACTAATCATAATTAACTATTTTAATTATACAATCTCAAACTTGAAAGACACTCCCAAAACTAAAACCACAGTAGCTAAATTAGATTGAAACGCAAATATTAACTGAGCAATAGTTGCGCTTCATGTTGGTTATGGTGTTGGAATCAAACTGTAAAGCTATAACACTATTGAACCCCTGCTCCACTATCTTTATCTAGATACATTATTGAATTCTTCGTATACCTCAAAACTGTAGCAGGACAATCCTCGCCAATCTTACCATTGAGCATCCTAGTCACAGCATTAGCTTTTCTCTCATTAGGTACAACGCAAAAGAAATAATCAGAAAGGAGTAAAGCAGGAACAGTCAATGTAATTGCATGAGTTGGCACATCATTAAGCTCTGCAAAAGCACCATCATTTACCTGTTGCTGCCGACACACATTATCAAGCTTGACAACCTTTACCATCTGTGGATCAATAAAATCTGCAACGAATGGATCGTTGAAAGCAATATGTCCATTTTCGCCAATCCCCATAATTGTAATATCTGGCTTATGTTGTTTCAATATCCAAGAGTATCTCTGACACTCTTCTAGGCAGTCAGTTGCTGAAGGATTTATAAGATATGTCTCTTTAAAAGGACAACTATCAAATAGGTATCTACCAAGAAATTTAGAGAAAAGTTGTGGGGAATTCTGGTCTAACCCAAGATATTCGTCTAAATGCAACCCAACAATTCTTGTCCAGTCTATAGATGTGCTATCTCTAAGCCCTTCTAGAATTTCTATTTGTGAAGGAGCTGCTGCAAATAGAATATTTATACATTCTTTTGATTTAAGCAGTTGGTTTATAGTCTTCTCAATATCCCTTACTGCATCAATTCCTAATTCTTGACGGGTCTCAAAAATCCTAACCTTTAGAGCATCACATTCAAATTCCTTTATTTTCATAAAAGTATCCTCTTAGTACTTATCCTTGAATGAAGTAATAGTTGTGTCTTCAAATGCATCAACCGACCGAGTCTTCTCATGGAAGTGAGGCGCATTCCGGATCTTCTTCTCATAAGTATAAAAGTCACTATCTTTGCAGAGTGGTAGCTTTACAGTACACTCATTTGTTGCTGAGTCATAAATAGCTGTAATCAATTCAATCGCATTTCTGCCAGAGATTCCATCAACTAATGGGGTAGAATTACTTTCAATTGCATTCAAAAAATTATCTATCTGCCCTGTGTGATGTTGATATTCTAGATCATCTATAGAATTATACTCATGGGTAAAGTCTTCGACTATCGCCTCGTTAGAAAATGGAAAACCATTCTCTCTAGATTGCGATGCCGTTACAGCAAACGGAATACTAACCCCTACCTTTTCAAGTTGAAAATTTAGCTTTTGCTCTTCACCGTGATGAAGTAACGAACATGTAAGCTGAACTATAGAGCCATCGTCATAACGAAGAATTGATACAGAGATATCTTCCTCTTCTGAGTTATCATGACCAAGGTTTGTCATGTACGACATTACTGATACGGGCATGCCTTTAGCCCAGATGAGGAGATCAATATGGTGTACTGCTTGATTTATTGTACACCCTCCACCTTCACTAGCCCAAGTGCCTCTCCATGCAAGATCATAATAACTCTGCCCACGCCACCAATACGAATTTACTGAGGCGAACAGTATCTTCCCATACTTTTCACCGTGAAGCATCTTCATCGTCTTTGAAATAGAAGAGACAAAACGACTCTGCGCAATAACAGATACCATAGCTGAACTATTACTCTCTGCCTCCAGAATTGCATCACACTCATCTAGAGAACCTGCCATAGGTTTCTCTAAGAGAACGTGAATATTCTTCTCTAGACACGCGACAGCCATCTCTTTATGAGTAGCTGGTGGAGTACAGATCGCCGCAATATCTACTTCATCTAAAAGCTCTTTATAATCGGATACCGCTCTAGCAGGCAGCTCGTATTTTTCTATTAGATCTTCTGCTCTCTTTAAATTCCGATTTACTACTCCAACGATCTGTACTTTATCCTTAAACTCAAGAAATCCTTCAATATGCGCTGGAGCAATACCTCCAGCGCCAATAATCATCACCTTCAACATAATTACCCCCATATGATAGAATTATCACTACAACACTCAACTTCGCTTAGTGTGGAAAGAGCAAGTTTGGCAAGAACATGACAACATCAGGAATAAAGATAAGAATAATTACCATTAGAATAACAGCACCATAGAATGGAAGAGTGTCTCTTATGAATTCTTCAAGTGGAGCATCTAGAATCTGACATACAGTATACAAAGCAGTACCAACAGGTGGAGTCATACATCCCATAGTCACGATAGTCATCATAAGAATACCAAAATGTACAGGGTCAACACCAAGGCCTTTAATAACCGGTAAAAAGATTGGAGTAAGTAGCAGAATACTCACATTACTGTCAATAAACATCCCAGCAATGACAAGGAATAAAACAATAATAACAAGCATTAAGTGTTTATTGGTAGTAATATCAACTAGCAAGCCACCTAGCAAGCCAGGAACATTTTCAAGTCCAAGAGCGTAACCGAATATCCCAGATAGAGCAATAATAAGAATAATAGCACCGTTATCAATAAAAGAATCTTTCAAAGCTTCTTTAAACTTAGTCCAAGTCAATTCTCTATAGATAAATACACCAACAATGATAGCATACACAACAGCAAACGCACCAGCCTCAGACGGAGTAAAGAAACCAAATCTAATTCCAATAATCAAAATAATTGGGAATAGTAATGCCCAAATAGATCTTTTTAATTCATGCATTATCTCGCGAAAACTCGGTGCTTTGACATTAGGATCAGGCTTATCATATCCACGTCTTTTCGAAGTAATTGTTACCGTTACCATCAAAAATATCATCATCATAATACCAGGGACAACACCTGCGACAAAGAGTTTGCCTATAGAGACCTCTCCAACAAATCCGAATAGGATCAATCCTAGACTTGGTGGAATAGTAGCAGTTATAAGTGAAGAAAGACAGGTAATTCCAGCAGTATATCCTCTACCGTAGCCCTTCTTTATCATATTATGCCCAAGCACTCTAGCCTGCATAGAAGCATCAGCGACAGCAGATCCTGATACGCCACCCATCATAGTGCTTAGCACCACATTTACCTGAGCCATACCACCATTCATAGTTCTTGTAATTACGGTAGTAAAACTCAGTAACCTCGAAGTTATTCCTGTTTTATTCATCAGGTTACCAGCAAAGATAAAGAATGGTACAGCAAGGAAGGCAATTGATTGTGTCTGTGCCACAACTCTCTGAATTGTAATAGAATAAGGTATCATATCTCCTGTTAGAAAGAAGACAGCCCCAGCTATTCCGATAACAAACCCAATAGGCGTATTAATAGCCAAGAGAACAACAAAAGTAATTAACAAATAAGTCATAATTTCATCTCAATAATTTTTATAGTTTATTCAAACACGTCAAATACAGTAATACTATTTCGACCAACATTACACGTCTTGATCTCTTAGTACTTCATAACCATCGTCATTAAAGTGTTTGACAATTTTTCCAATTTTAGTAAAAGCAGTAATAACCATAAGGAATGATGCGACAGGTAGTGAGAAGGTCACATATGAGTAACTAAAGCCACTAAGACTTTGAAAACTCCTATCAAGGCTATCTATACTTAGCTTTGTTCCGTAGTAAACAAATGACGCTAAGAGCACCACTATAATAACAAAAACAACAAGCTGAATTACCTTTGCAAGTTTTCTAGGTAGCTTCTTCACAAGTAAATCTACCCCTACAAGTCTTGAGTGCCTCATCGCTACGTCTGCTCCTAAAAAAGCAGCCCAAGAGAATAAAAACTTAGCAATATCATCTGCCCAAACGATCGGATGGTTGAACTGCCTAAAAATAGCTGCAGAGAATATTAGTATAATTATCGAAATAAATACAATTCCCAGAATAATCTCTTCAGCTTTACAAAAGTGTTTATAAAATGTTTTCATTGATGTTTACGCTCTCTGTTTAAATTATGAGCTGCCTTATTTATATACACTTTATGCATACAACAAGACAGCTCAAAATCAGTATTCAATTTTTAATATACTTCGCCTTATAGACCAAGTTCTGCATATAGCTCTGTTCTTAGCTTGTCGAAACCAAGTTTTTGATAAACAGGCTGAACAGCCTCAACGAATGGAGTCTTATCAATTTCAAGGAAAGTCACACCCTTTGATTCCATATCTTTGACATATTCTTTTGACTTATTTACAACCACTTCTTGATTGTCTTTATACGCTTCATAAGCCTGCTTCATCAGCATAGCTTGGTACTTTTCTGGCATTGAGTTAAAAAAGATAGTACCAGTAACCATTGAACCGATTAGAGTAAAGTGTTCAGAAAGACTTACAGTATTACATACTTCGTAGAAACGCATAGAGTAGATACCTGGAATCTGAGCTTCACATCCATCAACAACACCCTGCTCGATACCCTGATAAGTTTCACCCCAAGGAAGACCAGTAGCAACAGCACCCATAGCATTGACAGAACTGATGAATAGCTCATTTCCAATAGTTCTAATTTTTACACCTTTTAAGTCAGCAGGTTTTGTTATAGGCATATTTGTAACAAAGCTTCTAACACCAGAGTAGCAGTTTGAGGTAACTAATTTGATACCCTTAGCTTCGAATTCTTTTGTCCACTTCTTATATAGATCTGTCTCCATAACCTTATTTAGATATGTGTAATCAGGGAAGATATAAGGCATCTGAATGAGCCCATACTCTGGAACAAATGCAGCTATACGACCTGGGTCGGTTGCATTTAACACAGGCACACCCTGAATAGCCTGTTCAGTTACATCATCAGTCTCACCCATTGTACCACTGATACGCACCTGAGCATCGAACTTACCACCAGATGCATCTTTTAGACGCTTAGCAAGTTCAAAGTGACCCATTGATTGAGTATCTTCAGCACCACTTGTACCTGCAATAAACATCTTAACATCAGCAGCATTTGCAGAATTCAAAGCCATTGACACGACAGCAACAAGAGCCAGCAAACTAATAAACCTTTTCATTTTTATTTCCTTTTCAAATAGACAAACAATAATTCCCAGTGAACACCAACCAACATAATAATACTTTTACACTTAACCGAAATCATAAAATACAAATTACACCAACTTATAATGAAGCTCTAAGAATCGTCTGAGCATATACATCATGCCTTATATGTTTTGGTTCAACTGCAAACTGAGCAGCCATTCTCCCCATTTCAACAAAATCTGCAGAAAACACTGTTATGCCCTCTCCGACAAATTCCTTCATAGGAGTATCATTGTACGAGACAATACCGATATCTCTGCCAATGACATAACCACGCTCTCTACACATTTTAAGTAGAGCCACTAGATCATCATCTGCGAGAGCAACAAAGCAATCCTTTTTACATACTGCGTCTACATCTAATTTTGTAATATAGCCACCAGCGATACTATTTTCCCTCAGAAACTCTTCAAACCTGACGATGCATTGCTTTGGATGTGATTGTTGAGATCTTCCAAACACCAAATAAATAGCACTATATTTTTTAAATAGTTCACTGTTACTGACCAAACAATTATAGAAATCATCAACATAACTCTGAGCGATATAGGACCTGCTATCATCTATACCCTCTCTTCTATCCAAAACGAGTAATTCATCCTCATTGAAAATGCTCAATACACTATCAACTTCATCATGATCAAAACCTTTCACTATATATGTATGGTACTTACCATACGCCTTCTCTACTATATCTTTGAACATCTCGAAATTATTATGATGAAAGAAGACCTCTACTATCGCTTTACCTTCAATCTCATCCATAAAAGAATTATATAATACTTCCATATATGGTGTAAGATTATTCAACATCAAGAATACTTTTGGAAGAGATAACCTTTTGTCACTAACAAGGAAGAACCCCTTACCTGGATATGAAGTAATCACTCCATATTTTTTCAATATATTATAAGCTTTTGCCGCTGTTTCACGAGCACAAGAGAACTCTTTACTAATAGCTGTAATTGATGGGAGTGCATCACCGACGGTAAGCTCCTTCTCTGCACTACGACGTTGTATTTCAGCCATAATTGCTTTATACTTTAGTTCTTTACTACCCTCGTCAACCACACCAACTCCCAGCTATTAAACAACGTCCCAGCAATATATAATACTCGTTAGAAACAACTCTTGATGATACCATGCTCAAGACCACGAATTTCAGCCAAGCCCTTCATCCTACCAATACAGGTATACCCAGGATTCTCAACTGGAGGTTTACCTTGATCATCAAGCATATTTACCCCATGGTCAGGTCTGAAACTAAGTTTCCAGTGCTTCTCACCAGCCTCTTTACGTCTCTTTTCTTCCACGAGTAGTGCTCTTACGACACCGTACATATCTACCGATCCTTCGAGGTGACGAGCTTCATAAAAACTCCCATCCTCATCCATCTGGGTGCTACGCAGGTGAACTGCATGAATTCTGTCCCCATAGCGCTCTATCATTCCAACAAGATCATTATCAACTCTAGGTGAGTACGACCCAGTACAGAAGCATAACCCGTTTGCTGGAGAGTCAACCATTGATAATAGATCTTTTACATCTTTTTCACATGAGACAATACGTGTAAGCCCAAGAATTGTGTAAGGAGGATCATCAGGATGCACAGCCATTACACACCCAGCTTCTTCAGCTATAGGGATTACTTCTTCAAGAAAATACTTGAAATTTGCTTTCAGTACCTCTTCAGTAATATCGTCATACTTAGCAAGCATCGCTCTCATGTCTTCAATGCTAATACCGAGCTTACAACCTGGGAAAACATCTATAACACTCAGCTCAAACTCTTTCTTCTCTTCATCATTCATAGAATCATAAAACTCTTTAGCTTTTAAGATTTGCTCCTCGGTATAGTCTTTCTCAGCACCTTCTCTCTTTAGAAAGAAGACCTCAAATGCGACAAAGCGAATCATATCAAAGCGCAGGCACTCTGTACCATCTTCAAGCTTATAAGTAAGATCTGTTCGCACCCAGTCAAGAACCGGCATAAAGTTATAAATGACAACCCTTACGCCCTCCTCTCCCAAGTTACGCAAACTTTGTTTATAGTTTTCGATGTGTTCTTTGTAATTTCCCGAACGGGTTTTTATATCTTCAGAGACAGGCAGGCTCTCCACAGCATCCCACCTCATACCGTATTCATCGAGCATTGCCTTTCGTTCTCGAATCGCCTCTAAACTCCACACCTCTCCATAAGGTATCTGGTGTAGTGATGTGTACACTCCGGTTGCTCCCGCTTGCTTAATATCCGATAGAGTCACCGTATCTTTTGGACCAAACCAACGAAATGACTCATTCATTTTTAATTCCATAGTAGATCTTTGCCTTTCATAGCTTGAAAACAACTTCTATATTGATAACTTATATCAATAGTCAACCTAAAACAACCATACCACACCGTACTACCCGCCACCTTTATATGCATACTACACCATACTATACCACTAGTCAAATTTATTTTAGATTTTTTTATCAATTTAAAGCAATAGTGAGGCAATTCTTCATAATATTTCAATCATACTCAATTATTCCAACCTCAACCCCAAATGACAACAACAGTTCACGACAAACAAGCTAACTAAATTTATAAATACCAGTATACTGAATTCAAATGTTGATAGTTTTGAAGTATTATATTTCATTAATTCCCAAAACAAAAGAACAGCCTAACACAAGTGCTAGGCTGCAAATTAAATTAAACAAAATACAAAAACCGTTTACTCTTTATTTTTTAGAAAACCTTTAACCCCATTTTTCACACTATCGACCAATTTATCATAAACCATAAAGTTAATAACACCATTTACCCTTAAGTAACTCTGACTACCAGAACCCTTGACAAATTCGATATAATCCCTTCCACCATCCTTCTTATTTACTGTTATCGTATAGTAAGGCTCAGGTACAGGCAGTACTGATTCACCAAGTACTTCTTCAGACATACTGAATGAGTTTAGTAGATTTACAAACTCCATAAGCTGTTTATAGCCTATAACCCTACCAGATATCTCAGCTCTCACCTCATTTCCAGACCCAGAAATATACAAGGTATTACTTTGATTATTCATAATATCGTCAAACATTATAGAATCAATTCGACCAACATTACAGCTATATAACGCACCAGAGAGAAGCTCAAGATAGTCATTTGACAGAAATGAGACCCTTTCAGCAGGTATTTCATATACAACATCTTTAGACTCATCCTTGACATAGTACATTTCGTTATTCTTCCTAATAAAGAGTATCCTATACTCCTTCCCGTCTATTGTAACTTTACAAATATAATCAATGTTTGCAGAGTCAAACAGCAGCGGATCCACAGACACTACTCCGTCAGGATAGAGCGTGGTCAGTGGTAGTATAATATCAGTGAAGAATCTTTCAGCACTCAAGGAATTCTCTATAGGGCTGGTAAGTATAAAGTTATACCCTCCACGGTTTTCAACCGTATACTCTCTTGATGCTCTAGTCTTTGACCAAATACTAACCTTGCTCAAGCGTTCAAGATCATCAACACCAAGTCTAGGAATAATATCACGCTGAGCAAATTCCTTCTTAGATCTAAGAAAGAGTTTTACAATATTAGATGGCACGACAAAAATCTTCTCGCCTCCTTCCTGCATCAGGTAGTGGCTACCACTACTATCACTCTCCTTTCCAAGCAAGAACCTCAACTTACTTCCATCAGATTTTATAATAGTCAATTTCGACTCAGGCGCATCAAAACCAAAATCTGCAAGTGACTCAATTTTATCAATAACCCTCATTGAGCTCATTTTTGATATAATATAAATATACCCCTGCATCTCATCGAGCGAGTACCTAGCTCCTTCTTTATTAGGCTCAAGAGATATACCACCCTGCCCAACGAGCAATCCGAACGCACCATTGTTATTCTTTACTGCCAAAGCTCTAATATCAGATACATGGATATCACAAATGGGCACAACCTGTTCAGTAATAGCCTTCTCGTTATTATCTATTTCAAACGTAAGAAGCAAAACGTATGCCAAAATCAACACCAAAAGGATAACCAGCAATCTCTTTAACAGTCTAATTTCTTGCATTATAGTCTCTTCCGTCTAATACACACTACGACTCCAATAACAATAATCAATATCGGTATTATCCCAATAAATATAATCCCAATCATCCAGACGGTATCAGGGAGTATATTAATAGGATCAGGCTGGATATTCTTTGTTGGTATACTAATACTGCTATCCTTTTCTATCAGCCAATTTATTGACTGCACGAGGAAATCTGAGTTTGCATATGATGATCGACCGAGAACATCATCTCCATAGAAATTTTTACTTCCTACAACTAGGACTTTGGCTTCATGTTCATCATCATTGTATTCAACTTTACGTTCCGAACTCATGGCAAGGATAAACGGCCCCTTAACATCACCGTCTTCTTGCACTGTTGAATCAAACTCTTTACCAACCTTTCCATAAGACTCTGGTGAAGAGGTAAGTACCGGCATAACATCAAGCTCATACTCATTCCAACTCGATTTTTGTAAAGCCCTCGTTGCAGGGCTGACAAGAAATAATCTTTTGTCAGCAAAATATGAATTAATCGGATGAGGAGCATACATTGGTACAATGTTAATAGGGTTGTTTGAGAGGTATGCCTTTGATTCAAATACGACCTCACTGCCAAGCTCTATTCCCCATTTAGCAAGCAACCCTTCTAAATGCGGCAGTTCTTTCTCAGCAGGCTCTATAAAGACTAGTAATTTCCCTCCTCTTTCAAGGTAGTCCCCAATCATACCTACTTCGACCTCTTGAAAATCTCTCTCAGGTGTAGCAATAACCAGCAAGTCTGTATCTTCAGCAATCCCGACAACATCCAAGGCAACCCGTTTAAGATCAAAATTATTCTCTAAAAATACCCTCATCAGTCCTGTTGACGGCCTCTCCCCATGTCCATCAGTAAATTCTACATTCAAGGTAGTTTCGCTATTTGTATAAAGAATTGCACTCGTTATCGCCTGCTCAGCTTTGAGTGCTTTGACCTCGGTCTTAGCGGCATTAAATATATATAAATCATCAATTTTAAGCTGCTTTAGCTTACTCATACCATTGACAAGTATATCATTCTCAGTGATGCTATACCCTTTCTGCCTGAAAGAATCAACAAGTACAGGGTTCTCATACGGGGCTTTATACTTTACAACAATCTTATCACTCAACCCATCATAACGTGCCAATATTTCCTTAATCATTACAGGGTAATCCAACTCACTGCTGAATACTGTGATTACGACCGGTTCTTCAAGTCCACTGGCTACCTCATATGTCAGAGCAGAGAGTTCATATAATTTATTATCGGTGAGGTCTACTTTAAGTGAGAACTTTGATACGGCCTCAATCGCAATCATATTTACTACGACAGCAACAGCTAATCCAACAAGCACAAGAGCGAATTTTACCATTCTGCTCGAATTAATAGTATTTTTCATTCTCCACCTACTCTACTCTCTTGTACTTTAGTGTTAGAGTACACATAAAGAGAAAGAAAATAGTTACACTGATAAAATATACAATACTAACAGGATTGAATATACCAAAGGTAAATTCTTTGAAGCTATAACTGAGAGATAAATGATTAATAACCGTCCTTATTCCACCTATATTGACAAATCCAGCAAAAGAATCAAGTAGCCATAAGGCGAGGAGTAATGAATAACTTCCAATAGCCGCGATGATCTGTTTCTCAGTCAAAGCCGAGATAAACATACCGATCGCAATGAAAGCAGCAACAAGCAATCCAAGTCCTACATAATTCCCTATAGTCACCAATATATCAAGGACACCGTAGTACTGTAATATAAACGGATATACAAGCGTTGAACCTAGACCTATTAGAAATACCGTGAGAGTTGCAAAAAACTTTCCCAAAACTATTGAAGAAACCGACACTGGCAGAGAGAACAAGAGTGGGAGTGTTCTCATTCTTCTTTCTTCAGCAAAGAGCCTCATAGTTAGTATGGGCATTAAAAATAGTAGTATGGTAAAGATATTTGCGAAGAATACTTTAATATCTCCGTTCTGTGCAAGGAGGTTTCCTAGTACGAAATAGACTCCACATACAAGTATGAATAGAGCGAGGAAGACATATCCTATCATACTCCAAAAGTACTGCTTAAGTTCTTTGATGTATATACTGAACATAATTTTTCCAAATGTTTTTCAAAAATTAAATATCTTAAGACAATACAAGTATTATATATAAAATTAGGATTTGCAACATTTTTTTAAAAATACCTAATTTCCTGCATTGGCAAATAGCATCACAAAAGAGCTCGTTTGTCATACCAAAAATACTAAATGTACAAACAATTTCAATATTAAATAGGCTCTAGCAAAAATTGCTAGAGCCTATTTAGTATTGAAATTAATTACGAGAAACTACGCACGTTTATCAAACAAACTCAAGCCACCGCCATAATCTCGACCACTCTTATTATAAGTCTTATTCTTTCCAGCCCTATCCTTTATTAGTGTCATAAAATCATTTACATGAGCGATAGACGACTTTAAGAGCTCTTCATTCTGCCTATTCCTATATCTGAATTTTGTGAGTACATCCTTAAGAATGGACTGAGCATCAGCAAGTCCATTGCCACTTTCCCCAACAATAGCAACTAACTCACTCAACTTTAATGGTCGCTTGTCCTGATCAATACCAAACTCATCCTCTGCTTGCCCAGCAAGCACAACACGCATGCCCTCAGCCTTTTTGACAATATCCAGAAGCTCGTACTCACGATCTAAGATTTCTTCAAGAGCCTGAATATCACCTTTAATAATTGCCTCTCTCTTAGCCTCACCCTCTTCTAGGAGTTTAGAATATACCCCAGCAATATGCCTAAGCACTGCCTCTAAGTTTTCAATTACACCTTTCATAACACTATCCTCCTATCGGATGAATTATTCCTGATTACTTTCACTTCCAGTTGGTTCTTCTTTACTTTGCAAGAAGTTCTCATAAGCATTCGCCGTAGATCTCCTCTGCATAGAATCATACACTACCCCTACAAAACCACCACCGCCACCTTCAATATCACCTGTATATGCTACGTTACGAGCCCATTCCTCATCTAGCATACCCTGAAAAGTATTTTCAGCCTCTCCACCATGCCCAAGCTCCCCTAGATCGACAGTAGAGCGCATCTCTTTCATCATCTGCCCAAGAAACATACCAGTAAATTCTCTTGAAGCAAGCTTCAAACCTTCTTCTGAATCACCTTGAGCAACAGAAGCCATATGCATAAGATCGCCCTTACTAGAGCTAGCTCTTAACTTTGTGAGCATATCCATTTGTAACTCATTACTTGCACCTGGTATTTCCATATTATTCAACCTTCAATTCAGCTTGTATAAGACCTGCAGACTTCATTTCCTGTAGTATCACAATAATATCGTCCGTAGTACAACGCATTGCAGCAAGAGTATCCACAAGGCTCTGTAAACTTCTCCTACCACTACCACCAGACTCATTCGGACCAAACACATCTACTAGACCTCTTGGGTCATCAGCGTTTAATTCATACTTTGCATCCTGCCCCTCAATAGGTGGCGCAAGAGTAACGGTGCGACCTCTATAACTTATAAACCCGGGCATCACTTCAACATCACCACTTACTATAGCCGAGCCTCTCTGCTTATTAATTCTGATTTCAGCAACAGACTGTAATTCAACATCAATGTCTAATACCATTGCAATATACCGAACTTTTTCAGACATATATTCCTGTGGAATTTTGACAATCACCTCTTTTGCATCACTTGCTATCGCAACTTTAGGAGCCTCATCACCACCAGTACCAAAACCATACACCTTTGACAGCCCAGGATTGGTTCTTCTATCTCCATTTATATTGGCAGCAACAGTCGCTGCATCTAAAAAATTGGGTTTGTTTAAAACCAACCGGACCATACCATTTTTATCCCAAACAGATCGATTTAGCATTTTAGCACTCAACAACAAACCACCTTCATTTATAATACCAGTTGTTGGATTATCACCAATAGAGACTCTACCCATCGCACGAACAATTGCATCCTCACCAGTACCAAAAGACAAATAACAACTCTTAAGAACACCGTTTGCTAAACTAGAAGCATCACCAATAGAACTAACACGAAGATTGATTCTATCCCCCGGCCTTGAGAACGGTTTGATTTCAGCATCGACCTTGACAAAAGCTATATTTTTAGTAGACAGATCTTTATCAGAAAAGTTATATTTATTTGCCTCAAGATACTTCTTTACCATAACTTTAGCAGCAGATGTACCATCACCAGTACCATTTAGACCAGTTACGATACCTTGACCTTCTACTCTAAGCGCATCTGCTCCTAATAGTCTGCAAAATGACCTAACCTTTACAGCATGGGCTGGTTGAGCACTCAGCAAAACAAACATCATAATAGGCGCAAGAAAAAGCCCGATCTTACTATTAAAAATTATCTTCATCCGAATCATCCTTGAAACTATTTTAACTAAACCTATAAAAAGCCCAACATCCATACTCGGCGCTTAATTATAGCGGCTTAAATTTATTAACAAATCCCGTCAACCAACCTTGTTTTATTGTATCACTCATATCACCCTCACCTTTGAGTTCTACTCTTAGGTCAATAATCTTAGTACTTATAACCTCAGAGTTCTCATTCAAGTCATCAGGGTTTACAGTTCCCAATATGGTAACGATCTCTGTCTCGTTATTTATTCTTACAGTTCTCTTCGCTTCTACGACAAGATTTCCGTTAGGTAGTACCTGAATTACTTCACCACTCAAATTTGTAGTTAGTGTATTTTTTCTTGTTGTATCACCTTCACCATCATGTTTATACTTAGAATCCATATTTATCTGAGCGTAATCATCACTATTATAGGTAGTGTTGATTGTTCCATCTGGAGACTTCATTGAGTACGGTTGTAACGCAGTATCTCCATTTGCATTTTTGGTTAACGTGAACCAATTATTCAAGTTCCAAATATTTTCCGACTCAGAGGTAAGAGCGGTATTGGCTTCCATCTTACTTTCAGTAGATTCTTCTATCACAAATGTAACTCTGTCATGCACTTGACTAGCGCGCGGCTTGATCATATCATTTTTGAAACCACCAAATGCAGAATAAAATTTAGCTTCAACCCTCTGCTCAGCTAGATTCATCTCGATATCTTCTTCTTCAAGCAACCTCCTAGCATTATCCATATGGCTAATCACTCCAAATCCATCTTCACTGGCAGACAGAGTAGTCACCAATAAAATCCCACAAAACAGAATAAGTAGCTTCAATCCAATGAATCTTTGCATCTCGTATACTCCCTTTATATTATATACGTATTAATATCTATAATACTTACAATTTATTGCATTGTACTGAGCGGCATATCTGCTGTATTTCTACCAGTCACTCTTACAGGATACACACTCTTGTTTACTACTGACTCAACCTTAATGGTATCACCAGTATTGCCATTTGCTAAAGCGAGAGCTACCTCCTTTATTGAAAATCCATTTCCAACAACACAGACAGTGACCATCTCCCCTTTATGAATATCTAGAGGTTTACCGAAATATGAAGCACTTAGAGGCACTCCAGATCTTATAGACTTTAGGGTAATTCTTCCTGCTATGTCTTCAGGGACTATATCTTCAATTACAAGCCCCGGTTTATACTCGACTCTTTGAGTGGTAATATCCTGAGATCTAACCTCTTCACCACTCCTAAGGCTTCTCGCAAGCACAGGTATATCCACCTCCATCTTTACAGTTACATCTACAGATGCATATCCAGTTACTTGAGCCTCTCTATTTATGAAGACCACAGCAAGTGTAGCTCTTCCAGGAAGTTTACCTCTTTCTATCCCTTCAACAGTTGCTCTCAAACCACAGTTGCCATCAATCTTAAACCTATTCACACTCGTCTGCATTATTACAGGAATATTGGTATTTACTTGCTCAGATGCATACTCTTTTATAGCAATTCGTATCAATTCCAGAGCAGTTGCCTCTCTAACCTTTTTTTGATAGCTTTCGAATCCATCACTATTGTTACTATTATCACTTGTATTTGCTGCATATTTCTGCTTATTTACTTTTGCATAAACAGGCTGAGAACTATTTGGCTCAGCTATTACATCCCCTCCCTTACTTACAGAGACACCTATATTTCCAGTAAAGTCAATATCGTGAGAAAGTCCCATATCCTTTAACCTCTCAACAATATCAGACCGCAGTATAGTTATAGATTCTCCTTGCCTAGGAGCTGGCCCTAAAAACACCTTTGAGACTCTGTTAGAAGTATCGCCTTTTACAGTTGCAATATCAGAGAGCTTCATATACTCGCTCTTTATAACAACCTCCCTATCTAGGTTTATTTCTACACTAGCAAATGCTACTGCATTCGTTAGGAAGAGAATAACTAAAGCCATCCATAACTTTTTCATAGCTAAATCCTTTTGTATAAATAATGCGTTAATTCACTCGACTATTATCTCTTTAGTCCATTAACTGTCTGTAACATTGCATCAGAGGTCTGAATACTCTTTGAATTGAACTCATATGCTCTCTGCGCACTAATCATATTTACCATTTCTGTCACAGCATCTACATTTGATCCTTCAACCCAACCACCTTGAATTGACCCATAACCTTCTGTATCTGGATCACCTGCATTCGCATTACCTGATGACTCTGTTTCAAGCCATAAATTTTGTCCGTACGCTTCCAGACCAGCAGGGTTAACAAAGTTATATAATTGAACCTGCCCAACCTCTACCATATCTCCACTATTAGGATCACGATAAGATACCATACCACCAAGAGAGACCTGAGGATCAACCGCTCCATTTGGTATTCCTGTAATTGGCGGATTTAATGGTAGCCCATCAGTAGTACGTAATTCACCATTCTGATCGACTCTGAAGGTACCATCTCTAGTGTAAGCCTCTCTACCATCAGGCATTGTAACCGAGAAGAACGAAGTATTATCATTGATCATCATATCAGACCAAACATTGGTCTCAAATGGGTTACCATGTGTAAATACAGGGGTAGTAGCAGCCAGCTTTACACCATTACCAATCTGTATACCTACAGGTACATTTGTATTTGCATCACCACCTTGTAGACCTGCAGCGCGCAAATTCTGGTAGAACAAATCCTGAAAGTTTAGGTATCTCTTTTTGTATCCATTTGTATTCACATTGGACAAATCATTTGATATAGCGTCAATATTATCTTGCATTGCACGCATACCAGTTGCGCCTGTCCACAGGCTTCGAATCATCATATTAAACTACCTCCACTCTCTGTATCGTCAACTACTACCGTTCAAGTTTAACAAATATCTCTATTTTTCAACTATCAGCGTTATTTCTTTTACAAATTAACACTAAAAGCATCAATTTAATACTTCTTAAGCCGAGCCATTCAACCTTTGAATTGCCGCACCAAGAGAGCTATCCTGCATTGATAAGAATCTCATGTTCAAGTCGTATGCTCGCTGACCTTCAATCATGCTTACCATCTCATTTACAGGATCAACTGCCGACCTTTCAACTACTCCAGACGCTATTGTCGTCTCTGCCGGACGTTCAATAAGAGTTGCTGTATCAGGCTCATAAAGGCTATCACCAAGTTTTTTCAATCCTCTCTGAGCATCTTCAAGTGTCGTACTTGCCAACCCAATCTGAGCAACTTCAATAAACTCATTTCCATCATGCAGTACGATCTGTCCAGATCTTGAAACTGTTGCTTCTCCATTATCAGGTACGAGAATTGTTTGGTTATTCTGATCAAGGATATAATCACCACTTGTATTGACAAGCATCCCTTCACCATTGATAGTCATATTACCATTTCTCGAATAACGGACAGTCCCCTCCTCTCCTTGAGGCTGTACCTTGAAGAAACTTACTGTGCCATTTTTATCATTAATAGCCAGATCCCAAGTATTTCCAGTCTCTTGTAAAGGCCCAGCAGAAAAATCGCTCACAGTTCTATCCATCCACACACCACCGCCAGTTTTTTCAAGAATCAAGTCGGACTCTCTCCTCCCAAGACCTTTTTTAACACTTTCTGCTGGAATATCTTTGAATATTGCAAAGTCAGGTTTGAAACCTGCAGTCTGGGTATTCGCTAAATTATTTGCTGTAGTATCATGCTTTGCTGATTCTACCATAGCTCCCATACATGAGAGGTACATTCCATATATCATTTATTACTCCTCTTCAGAACTTTTAAGCCACTTTTTTTGCTCATACTCTTCATACTCATTCGAACAGTGGTAGTCTTCAGCACATAGCTCTAGAACCGAAACTCCAAGCTTTTCAGGGCTGAGTGCCCTAAATGAGTCATTAAACATTCCATTATCAAATTGCATATCTTCGCTCCCTTATTCTGAAAGTCAAAATTAGGCATCCACTCCTAGTTGAATTCCAGTGATCCCAAAGTACGGAAAGTCCCATTCTCTCCATACGGCATAATTCCACAGTAGTTTTGGCAAAGGTTGTTCCAGAAACCTCAACTGCCAACTATTAACGAATAGACACATAACCCATTTACACACAACATCTTACACGTCAACTTTCACCGGATTTATTTTTTGTAATATAGATTATAGCACAGTAATTAGGCAAGGAGCACCTAATATGAACGATCATGACGGCACAAACTGCCGACTTGTGATAAAATGTGGATATCTCTCAAATAGCCAGAAGATTGGTAATAACTGAAGATACCAAAGTTATCTAGATAAAGGTAGAAACAATAGACCCAAGTCCTTGACAACCTAGCATCTTAACCTTATAATTCACTACTTGCTAAAAAAATAATAATAACAATTCATATAATAAGGAGAAACACGATGGAAACATTTCCAAGTTGGGAAGGGCTAACATTTGATGATGTTCTCTTAGTACCCCAGAAAAGCGACTTAATCCCCTCTGAAGTCGATACTTCTACCAAATTTTCACGAAATATTGAACTTAAGATTCCTGTAGCTAGTGCGGCAATGGACACCGTCACAGAGTGCAATATGGCTATTGCACTTGCCGAACAAGGAGGCATAGGAATTATTCATAAGAACATGACTCCAGAAGAACAACAGACTCAGGTAGACATTGTAAAGCGCAGTGAGAATGGAGTCATTACAGACCCATTCTCCATGAAGCCAGCTGAACCAGTCCGTAAGGCTATAGATATAATGAACCAGAATGGTATCTCTGGTATTCCTATTTTAAATGATGACAACACTATAGCCGGTATACTTACTAAACGAGACCTTCGCTTCCAAGTTGATTATGACGTTCCTGTAAGTGAGGTTATGACTACAAACCCACTAGTTGTGGCTCCTACGAACACATCACTACTAGAAGCAAGAGACATTCTACACAAGAATAAGGTAGAAAAGCTACTTCTTGTTGACGAAGAAAATAAACTTGCAGGCCTTATCACTATCCGTGATATTAATAATATGGATAAGTTCCCACTAGCAACTAGAGACGGTCGGGGTAGACTAATCTGCGGAGCCGCAGTAGGTATTAATGATGATGAAAGAGTAAAGCTGCTCGTTGATGCTGAAGTTGATGTCATTGTCGTTGATACAGCCCACGGCCACTCTCAGAATGTTATTGATGCAGTCAAACGCTACAAAAGTGCTCACGGAGACAAAATAGATATTGTAGCTGGTAATATTGCAACGAAAGAAGCAGCAGAAGAACTTATAGAAGCTGGAGCAGATGGCCTTAAAGTAGGCATCGGACCTGGCTCTATATGTACAACCCGAGTTATTGCAGGTATCGGAGTTCCTCAGCTATCAGCCATCTGGGCTGTTAGTAGAGCAGCACACCCAAAAAAGATCCCAGTAATTGCTGATGGAGGTATCCGTATCTCTGGTGATATTGTAAAAGCCTTAGCAACTGGTGGGCAGTGCGTTATGCTTGGTAGCCTACTTGCGGGTACAGATGAAACACCAGGAGATTTATTTATCCACCAAGGTAGAACCTTTAAAAGCTATAGAGGCATGGGGAGCTTGGGAGCGATGAGCAAGGGTAGTGGCGATAGATACAAGCAGGCTGGCAGCGCTACAGACAAAATGGTACCAGAAGGTATTGAAGGTAGAGTTCCTAGTAAAGGCCCTCTTGCGCCATTTGTCTTCCAACTTGTTGGAGGTCTTCGCAGTGGTATGGGGTATGTAGGTGCAAACACAATCGAAGAGCTAAAGGCTAGGGCGAAGTTCATACGTATCTCTAGTGCAGGTCTTACAGAGAGCCATCCACACGATGTACAAATAACTAGAGAAGCTCCAAACTACAGTATCTAGACAGCCTCTGCCATGAGGATCAAGCAAATCTGATGTAACATAAAATTGCTTGATTTTATAATAATATTGAAAGCATTACTACTATAAAAACTATATGAACCACAAACAAAACCTGAGAGAGGAAGCCTAAAGCAAAGATCATGAGCGATAAACAACAAACAGTCATAGTTATTGATTTTGGTAGCCAGTACGCCCAATTGATAGCTCGTAGAGTACGTGAGCAGAAGGTGTTTGCACGTATAATGCCATGCCATATCGATATCAAAGAGATCAAGGACGCAGCTCCAGACGGCATTATACTATCTGGCGGCCCTGCCAATGTTTATGCAGAACATGCTCCAAAGTGCGATCCAAAAATATTTGAAATGGGGATTCCGATTCTCGGAATCTGCTATGGTTGCCAATTTATGTGTGAAGCGTTAGGCGGCAAGGTTCACCCTGCGGAGTCGAGAGAGTTTGGACACGCAGATATAATTGTTCAAGGCAATAATGACCTCTTCCATAATCTACCAATTGATATGGGTGTATGGATGAGCCATGGCGATCAGATTGAGCACCTCCCAGAAGGTTTTCATAGTATTGCCAAGACAAGCACCTGTCCGCACGCAGCTATTGCTGATTACAACAGAGGCTTCTATGGGGTACAGTTCCACCCAGAAGTAGCGCATACCCCAAAGGGCAAAGAGATACTTAGAAACTTCCTATACAATGTTGTCAAAGCACGCGGCGACTGGGAAATGAGCAGTTTTGTAGAGACAGCTATAAAGAATATTAGAAACGAAGTTGGCGACTCACAAGTCATTCTTGGCCTTTCAGGTGGTGTAGACAGTTCAGTAGTAGCAGTACTGCTACATAAAGCAATAGGTGACCAACTACACTGTATCTTTGTAGATAATGGTGTACTACGTAAGGACGAATTCTCCAGAGTGGTAAACGGCTATAGACGTGACTACGATCTAAATCTAATTCCTATTGATGCTAAAGATCTATTCCTTGACAAGCTAGCAGGCGTTACCGATCCAGAGACCAAGCGAAAGATTATTGGTCATGCCTTTATTGAAGTATTTGAAGCTGAAGCAAAAAAGATTGAAGGAGCAAAATACCTTGCTCAGGGTACACTCTACCCAGACGTTATTGAGTCAGTATCTGCTCATGGCGGTCCTACGGCAGTCATCAAGAGCCACCACAATGTTGGTGGACTCCCAGAGAAATTAGGTCTGGATCTACTAGAGCCACTAAGATTACTCTTCAAAGATGAGGTACGTGAGATTGGTGCTGAGCTTGGAATGCCTGAAAGTCTTATCTGGCGCCACCCATTCCCTGGTCCTGGACTAGCAGTTAGAATTCTCGGCGAAGTAAATGCTAAAAGAGTAGCGATACTGCAAGAAGCTGATGATATTATTATGCAAGAGATCCATGCAGCAGGTTGGTACCACAAGGTATGGCAGGCATTTGGTGTACTACTACCTATCGAGTCAGTCGGCGTTATGGGTGACGAAAGAACTTATGAGAATGCATTAGCCCTTAGGGTTGTAGAAAGCTTAGACGGCATGACAGCCGATTGGGTAAACCTACCATACGAACTTCTAGGCAAGATCAGCACACGTATTATAAATGAAGTACGCGGAGTCAACAGAGTAGTTTATGACATCTCTAGCAAACCGCCAAGCACCATCGAGTGGGAATAATAGACACACTGAAAGCTGGTACAGTTAAACTAGAATTAGTATTATTAGGTACTTTATAATAGCGGTATATCTTGAACTAATAACTCCACGGTAGCCTATAGACCTCTACTGTGGGGTTATTTAATTATCCCGAGGATTAATCGACACTAATGAATCCACTGTATTTACTCTTAATAGCTCCAACTATTTTTTTGATTGTTATCATTATATATATGATCGGGAGGATAATAAATATGAATCATACCAAACCCAAAGTCCCTAACCTAAAAACAGAGTTTGTAAAAGCCTCAAAAGAGGATGCTTCTCTGATAAACAAACTAGCTAAAGAAATTTGGAGAAAGCATTACATTCCAATTATCGGTAGAGATACTGTAGAATATATGCTTAAACTGATGTATGCTCCAGATACAATTATAAAGGACATGGTAGGCGGCTTAGAGTATTACCTAATTATGTATTCTGAAGAAGCGATAGGATATTTTGGCATTAAGAACGAGTCCAAAAGACTCTTTCTTAGCAGGATATATATCAAAGAGGAGTACAGAGGAAGAAAAATTGGTGCAAAAACGATACAATTTATCTCTTCATTAGGGAGAAATCGCTCACTACCCGCACTCTACCTTTCAGTTGCAAAAAGTAATTCCGGAAGCATAAACTTCTATAAAGAATGTGGCTTTGAGATAACAGATGACATTATAAAAGATATAGGTGATGGCCACAAAATGGATGATTATATTATGACAAAAGAACTCATATAAAAGCTTCGATAAACCAACATAACTATACAGCGCAACAACATACGACGACAACCTACACCACCGTAGATTATTTTTAGCTTGTAATATTTAAATTCACCAATTATAATAAAGTATCATTGATTTTAAAATTACATTTTATTAAATTGAAATTGCTCTTTAATTTTAAGGAAATAGTATGTCTTCTTACAGAAAACTTACATCCTCTATACTTGCCTCACCAATAATGATTGTTGATGACTCTGCTATTTCACGCCGTAAGCTAACGAACGATCTAACTACTAAAGGCTTTACAAATATTACTGAAGCAGTGACTGGAGAAGACGCTCTAAACAAACTGCAAAATTTTACCCCTGCCCTATTCCTTTTCGATATGCTCATGCCAGGTATGAACGGTAATGAACTTGTAAGACATGTTCGCAAGCTCAAAGAACATGCTCATACTCCAATAATCATCGTGACAGTAAGTGAGGAAGAGGAACTAATCAAAGAGTGCTTTAGTCTTGGAGCAAATGACTTCCTTCGTAAACCATGGTGCGCAGACGAACTATCAACTCGTGTAACGTCACAAATTGAACGTCAGCAAAATATGGAGTATTTATCTGAAAATAAGGTTCGCCTTTCACGAGCAATGGAAATAAGTACTGACGGTATCTGGGAGTTTGATTTTGACACCAAAGAGATCTCTTTAAGTCCTTCAAGCTATAAAGTTCTCGGTATGGATGATACAAGAGAGCTAAGCTCAGACGAAATTTTTGAGCTTCTTCATCCAGAAGACAAGGAGCGAATAGTATCATTATTTACAGCCTCACTAAAATCAAGCAAGAACACATTTGATTTTGAATGCCGTATTTTAATTGGAAATAAAATTACTCGCTGGCTATCTACTCGTGCAAAAATTGCAGAATTCAATCCAGACGGAACACCAAGACTTCTTATCGGTGTTAGTAAAAACATAACCTCCCAAATCATTGCCCAGAAGCACCTGCAAAAGTTTGGCAAGGAGATGAGAGATCTCGCAGAAGAACGCTCTGACATTATAATTCATAATGAGCGCCTTGCTGCACTTGGAACGATGTCTGCAGGAATAGCCCATGAAATTAGCAATCCACTAAGTTATATCAAGGGTAACATCCAACTTCTTATGAAGACCATGCCTACCATATTTCAGGCTATTTCAAATGAACAGATATGCGATGAAAGCAAGACAAAGTTATTTAGCACCCTAGAGAGCACCGATAGTGTACTCGCCTCACTGGAGGATGGCATCCAGCGAGTTTGTGAAATTGCAAAATGTATGAAGAATTTTTCTAGTAAAGCGAATAGCCATAAAGAGATTCATGATATTGCAGAAGCAATAGACGATTCATTATTGCTCTGCCATAACTTCCTAAAGAATGAGATCAAAGTTATCAGGGATTATAAATTTGATGAATATTTACTACCCATAAATATTCAACAAATAACCCAAGTTCTTATCAACCTTATCACCAACGCAGCACACGCCATGCATCACTGTGGTACCTTGACGATCAGTACAAGTAAAGTAGATAATTATCTAATAATTAAAGTAGCTGATACAGGTACAGGTATCCCTGATCAAATTAAGAGTAAAATTTTTGAAACCTTCTACACAACAAAAAAATCTGGAGAAGGTACAGGTCTTGGGTTATCTATATCATGGGATCTTATCAAAGATCATAATGGAAGAATTGCAGTAGAAGACGGAGAAAAAGGTGGAGCAGTATTCAAAATATCGCTCCCACTTTCTGACAAGCCAGACGCAGCACTAAACCCTATTGAGCCTCTGGATTCACCTGATGAACTTACAATACTTATTGCTGAGGATGATTTATTGATGCAGGAGATAGTAGCGCAAAAGCTACAGGTATTCAGTTGTAATTCTGTAACCGCGACAACAGTAGAAGACACCTTGACTCAGGCGAGAAGGTACAATCCAGACGCAATAGTACTCAGTATGTCAGCGACAGCTCCTGATTCAGTGGTTGAGATTATTAAAGGACTACACGCAGAGAAGATATTCCCGCCGATCTTTGTCTTGGAGGCAGAGCATAGCAGAAAATTCCCACTAGAGGAATTAAGTAAAGAAATCAATATAGGCGATTTTGAGTCATTTGAAATTGCAAACAGTCAGGATATTGGCAATATTTTTTGCTGAGCATTTATAATATATTACACAGGAACTGATTATTAAAGTAACGCATAATAATCTCGACTAGAAAGACCTATAGATAAATCTATAGGTCTTTCTAAATATCAAAACCAGCTTCTTTCCAACGCTTTATTCTATCTCTAAGACTTCTCTCACTTATCCCTAATGCAATGGCTGTATTTGAGCGGTGATTATTATTATACTCCAACATACGAGCAATATGCTCTCGCTCAATATCTTCAAGCTTTTTAGGCTCAAACACTCCACCGCCAGTAGTAGCACTAGACTCTTTAGAATTTACTCCAGGCGCTTTCTCGATACTGGTTTTTATCACACTGTCAGAGAGCATTATTCCATCTCCAAGTACTATAGCCCTTTCAACGAGATTCTCAAGCTCTCTTACATTTCCTGGCCAGTCATGCATCTTTAGAAGGCTTAAAGACTCCTCACTAACACCTTGGACATGTGTCCCCTCCTCCATATTGTACTTTGAAATAAAATACTCTACAAGGCTCTGTATATCCTCTTTTCTATCACGTAGAGGCGGGAGTTCTACATTTACAACATTGAGTCTATAATATAGATCTTGTCTAAATGTACCATCTATTATAGCTTCCTCCATGTCCCTATTAGAACTTGCAAGAATCCTCACATTAGACTTGATTGTCTCACTAGAGCCCACCCGTTCAAACTCTTTCTCCTGTAGAACTCTCAGTAACTTACCTTGAAGGTTGAGATCCATTTCAGATACTTCGTCCAAGAATATCGTTCCACCATCAGCCATTTCAAATCGTCCAATACGCCTTCTGTCTGCACCGGTAAACGCACCCTTCTCATGTCCAAATAGCTCACTTTCAAGTACACCAGCCGAAAGAGCAGCACAGTTTACCCGCACCATGCGTTTCTCGCGTCTTGGGCTCTGAGCATGAATTGATTTTGCGACCAACTCTTTACCAGTACCTGATTCCCCTCTGATAAAGACAGTAGCATTACTTGCTGCAATCTGTCTAATTTTACCGAATGCATCCAGCATAATAT
This sequence comes from Planctomycetota bacterium, assembly GCA_965140405.1. Taxonomy (GTDB): domain Bacteria; phylum Planctomycetota; class SZUA-567; order SZUA-567; family SZUA-567. The sequence goes on along the minus strand of OZ223208.1, from coordinate 1,586,081 downwards.
TTGAATCACCGACAAAATCTTCTACAGACCAGCGCCCAGCAAGTTCTTTTTTTAGGTATTCATTTTCAACAAGTAGTCTTCTGTGTTCTAAAGCTTTCTGAACAACTACATCAATTTGAGTAGCATCAAATGGCTTCATAATGTAGTCGTATGCACCTTTTTTCATAGCCTCAACAGCAGTTTCAATAGTAGCAAACGCAGTCATCATGACAACAGGGAGTTTCGGATCAACTTTTTTTACTCTCTCAAGTAACTCCATCCCGCTCATACCAGGCATTCGCATGTCAGTAATTAACATAGAGGCCGTACCGTCACTGAGTGCTTCAACTGCACTCTCTGCATTTTCAAAACTGTTAATAATGTAGTTTCCATCCTCAAGAGTCTCTTCAAGCCCTTCTCTCATGAATTCATCATCATCTACAATTATTATCTTTTCCATTTTCCCAACTCATTTCTTTCTTCAGCAATACTAAAACTACAACAACTCAATTAATACTTTTAAACCACAAAACAAATACTAAAGAAGTTTCTCATTACCTACCATTTCAAGTGCTGCACCAATTGCAGCCTTCATAGACTCAGCTACAGCTTTACCAGATCCTGCAATTTCAAACGCAGTCCCATGATCAACAGAGGTTCTTATAATAGGAAGTCCAAGGGTAACATTTATTCCAGAATCAAAAGCTATCGTCTTTAGAGCAGCCAACCCCTGATCGTGATACATTGCCAGCACCACATCAAACTCCCCTTTTAACATCCGGTAAAAAGCGGTATCAGCAGGTATAGCGTCAGATGCAACAATCCCCTCTTGGCGTACAATACTTACAGCAGGGTTGATAACATCGATCTCTTCACGCCCAATATGCCCATCTTCACCAGCATGAGGGTTTAAGCCGAGCACAGCAAATTTCGGGCTTTCAATCGCAAATCTTGTTTTGAGATCGTGGTCAATTATCCTTATAGTTTTACAAATTTTATCAACAGTAACTAGTCGCGGTAGATCGACAATGGCTTCATGAATAGTTACCAACCCTACTCTTAGACCACCACCAGCAAGCATCATAACCTCATCACGAAGGTTACACATCTGCCCAAGCAGCTCAGTGTGTCCAGGAAATTCACAACCAGCTTTTTTCCAAGCAGCCTTACAGATAGGAGCAGTCACAATAGCGTCAGCCTGATTATTCAGACAAAGCCTGACACCAGTTTTTACATATTCGAGGCTCTGTCTACCAGTCTCAGCACTCCATGCTCCGAAGGGGTCATACCCTGCACCCTCCCAGAGAACAGGTTGAAACAGGTTTATACCTGAAGAATACTCGGCCTTATCTACAACCGAATACTCCAAATCAACTCCGGTAGAACGTAGCGCCTCTTTTAGATAGTGCTCACTGCCAATTATCAGGAACGAAGCATCTCCACACTTCTTTTCTGCTAGAGCTTTTACTATTATTTCCGGCCCGATCCCTGCCGGGTCTCCCATAGATATAGCTATCCGCACACGGCTATTTTGCATTTCATTCATACACTACTACTTTAAATATCAAGAGTAATAAAAGGGTGATTTCCAGTTTATAACGGAGTACCAATATCGACAGCGACAATATCACCACAGCACCTCTTACCATCTTCAAGGAACATTCCGACCTTACCCTCATAAAATGTAGCAGTAACATCCGCTTCTATTGCACAGCCACGTATCACGCCGGTATCACCACATATTCCACTAGGTATATCGAGAGCCAACACTTTAGCAGCCGATCTATTTGTCGCTTCAATGACCTCCTTATACTCTCCCTCTATATCAGAATTCAATCCTGTACCAAAGATCCCGTCAACAACTAGCCCAGCCTCTTCAATAAGAGTAATCCGTTCTGAATGAGAGCCATTAAAGATAGCAAGAGGTGATTGTTTGAGTATTTCTAAGTTTACTGCTGCATCCGGGCTTAGTGTATCTGATAACAACACAACCTTTACTGGCACTCTCCGCTCTACCAAGCCACGTGCGACCACAAGAGCATCTCCACCATTATTACCACTCCCTACAAGAACCACAGCCTCATGTAAGTCACTAAGACTTCTCGACAGCCTTTCAGCAACAACTGCAGCTCCTATACCAGCATTTTCCATCAAGCAGATTCCTGGCATTCCGAATTTCTCGATAGCTCTGGTATCTATTGCCCTTGCCTGCTCAACCGTAATGGTATGCTTGCGGCTCACTTTTTTTATATATGGATTTTTTTCAACCACCCAACCATCCCAGTTTCTATCATGTTCAGGGTTTACAAAGAACTTTGCAACAACAAAGTTTTCTGATCCTAAAGTTGCTGTTGAGTCAGTACCAGATATAACACAAGGAAAGTCTTCTTCTCCATGGTCATACTGCAAATCCAACTTCATATTGGTTATAATATTAAGATTTGTTTGAAATGCATCCAAGCATGAGTTCGACGTATCAGTAAGTATAATTTTCAGCTTATATCCAGCATTACTGATTCTCCTAGCAGCAGCAAGCGCAGCTGCACCTGCTAAAGATGAAGAAACACCAATCTCTACCGATGACTTTACCCCTAACGCCATAGCTCTTCCAGCTCTTTCAGCGAGAAGTATATCAGGCAATTCGAAGATCACGTTATTGCTCCTTTATTATATATCCACGAGTGAGCGAGTCGACAATCAACAGCCAATTTATATCAATTAATATTGAAATAAACTCGCTACTTTTAGTTTTCTTGTACGACAGATGAAACCGTGTTATTATTGTAAAAAAAATATGTATACTGCATATACTACAGTATACATATCAACTATCCGAATAACAAGCAATATCCCTTATATAATATAGACCAGCAAGCAACAAATTAATGCATTACCAGGTCTTTCATAGATATAAAGGTTCACCCGAACCTGTACTCACCTTATTTCCCCCAAGATGTACTTGAAATTTTAGCATATAACTCCTTAGAGACGGCTCAAGATTTTCCAGAGTACGTTGTGGCTCATGTAAATAGTTTTCTAAAAATTGTGGGTTCTCTTTGGTTTCATTTATAATGCTTTCTCTTGCAGCGAGATGCATGAACTCTCTGGTTAACCGCGGAGAATCTCTCAGGACCGCTTCAACAGCTTCTGTATCAGAAATGGTGCCACCTACGAGTTTTACGTGCCCAAGCCCATCACTCTGTAATATAACATCATCATTAGTTGATAGATTGTTATTAGTAAAAATCTCCCTAACAATTGTTGAAAAACCGGCAAGTTCTTCCGCATATTCCTTAGAGATGTCCTCTGTTGATTTATACTCGTTGTTATCACCAGCAGTAGTGACACTTGAAAGTTGCTGGCTCATCCAATTGGTTGAAAAAGCATGTAGGCTTTGTGGCGAGAGCCTTAAAGAATCGGTAATACCTTCATAAGATGTTGATTTAGAAGTAATTGGACGAGCCAAAGTAGAAATAAATGAGGTCATCTTTGAGTATGCCATTTGGGCATTGTAGTTTGACATAGCAATATTTACAGACACACTCTACTCCTTTTTCTATTGATAATTTTACCTTTGCAGTTGCAAGGATTGTTCCAGTCTTAGCAATATTTAAGTAGATGAAAATTATGACTTAAAATTTCATAAAATGTCCAATATTTATCTGAGTTGAATGAGAATACATAAAAAGTCGAAATATCACTAAAAGCGCTTGATATTACGATCTATTTGTGATATAACTAAGTTGTAAATTAGGTTTCTGCCTGTTATGGGCGGAAACTGTTTGTTTTTTATGGATGTAACTTATAATTTTAATTTATATATATTTTATGAAATTCAAGGAGCGTTAAGATGGCAGAACAGACCAATTTTCTTGGTTATGACAGTGTAGGTCTCGATAAGGCACTATTCTCAATTATTCCAGCCCCATGCGAAGAGGGAGCAACATATGTATCAGGACAAGGCGCTGCCCCACGCGCAATTATTGATGCATCATCACAGATTGAGAGTTACGATGAAGAGACAGGTCTTGATGTAATTGCTAGAGACGGTGTTCACTGCATCGCTCCAGAAAGCGCACCACAAGGTGCTGAGCTTGCATCATGGTTGACAGAGAATATTAATAACGCCCTAGATGCCACAGCTGTCCCAGTTATTATTGGTGGTGATGGTACTATCAGCTACCACGGTATCAAAGCCCTCGCAGATAGAGCAGCTAAAGAACATCAAGAAATATCTGTTCTTCATATTGATGCACACGCAGACCTGAATAGCACAGAGGATGATGACGAAAATAATCTTAACACAATGAGAAAGATTATAAACTCAGATATCAAACTGACTCTCTGCCAGCTTGGTGTTCGTAGTCTTTCACAAGGTGCATTTGATATTATTGCCAACGAAGAAAAAGGCATAGACTGCTACTTCATGTCAGACCTTCGCTACTCAAGTGATGACGACTGGCAAGATGATATTATTACAGCTCTCAGTAGCCCTGTATATGTTTCGATCGACCTATCAGCATTTGACACCTCAGTTATTCCAAATGTAGGCAACCCAGAGCCAGGTGGTCTAAGTTGGCAACAGGTGACTCGACTCCTCAAGAAGATCGCAAGCCACCGTCGCATTGCAGCTATTGACGTTGTAGAGCTCTGCCCAAGAGAAGACGATGTTGTTAGCGACTTTACAGCGGCTCGCCTAGTCTACAAAACAATGAGTTACATCCTATCAGGTGGTAAGATGCTAGAAAAGAACATCATTGTTGAGCCAACTGTAGATTCTGAAGAATAACAAGCAGCCTATTAGCTGCAACAATAACCTTATAAAATATGTAATATCCAAAGAGTGAAAGTCTTTTTTAGGCTTTCATTCTTTTTTAATTCCCAATTCAATCAGCAATTTCCTCCATATATCTCAGTAATCATAGGAATTATCTTCCTACTCCGGTGTAAGTTGAATGCCACAAAAAGCATTACCACATATAAACTACTAGCAACAAACAACTTACCAAAACACCACAGAAACATCACGAATGGCATGCTTCTTGCATGCAAAAATCTAGTTACTTATTAAGTATTACATATATTTCAATAGCTATAAATCGCAACATCTACTTAAGAAAAACATAGTAAGATGTCGATAATACTGTGAATAAAATATTACCATGCACAATTGGAGGCAATAAAAATGGGTCTATCACAATCACTCTGGACTGGATTATCAAGTTTACAGTCCCACCAGTCATGGACAGATGTAATCAGTAATAATTTAGGCCATGCCAATACTGATGGATTTAAATACTCCGACGTCGGGTTTACAGATACTTTGTATAACAGCCTGAACTCTGGAGCAGCAGAAAGTGCAGGTAGAGGATCTATCAATCCATCACAGAAGGGAACAGGAGTCACTGTTGACTCGATCCTCCAAACCTTCACCCAAGGGACCCCACGCCAGACAAATAGAACATTTGACTGCGCTATAGATGGTAATGGCTTCTTTGTGTTAGGTGGTATTAAAAATGGATCTAATTACTATTCTAGAAATGGTAGCTTCTATCTTAGCGCACCACTATCTGGCAATCCATTGGAGCAAAATTTACAATCAGCAGAAGGATTAATAGTCCAAGGGTATCAAGCAACAGGTGGTGTGATTTCAGACACTATTTCTGACATTACACTCCCATCACTAAGCACAAAGTTAGACGGCGAAGCAACAACCGAACTAAAATTCGATGGAAACGTTGACTCAAATGTTGATGTTCTTGAGGGCAATTCTATACAGACAGTAGCTGAGGGCACAACTACAGGAGGTTGGATTAGCAATACAGCTTCTACTATCAATGTGGGAGGTGTAGAGACATCTCAAGCATTACTAGACAAAACAACATCAAGCCCGGCAAACGGCTCCACAGATCTAGCAGATATTAGTTTTTTGCGTAGCGCAGGAAACGAACAGGACTTATTCGGTAGTGTACCAGCTGGATATGGGTTAGATAGCAGATCACTTACAATCGATTTCACAAAGGGTAGCAAGACATACTCTGAGACCTTTGTATATGGTACAGACGGAACAACCCTTGATGACTTGACAAGGTGGCTCACAGGAGGTGTTGGTGATGCAGGCACACCAGAGACACAGAGAATCGAAGGTGGAGCACTTGGCACAGTCCGCACAAGGGAGTATACAGTAGCTGGCGATGGTTACGCAGCACCCGCAGAGCAGGCAGGCGGTTATTACTCTATTGATGACTCAGGAAACTTCTCACTCTCAATTGCCAGTAATCTAGGTAAGTATAATACTATTTCAAACATATCGATAAGTACGGACACTACCGTTACCAATGCCTCAACAGGAGAGACACGCAATTTACAGACACACTATAATGATTTCTTTGAACCAAACCCAAGCTACAAAGAAGACAGTAGTGGTGGTAGTGCAATCTCTCTAACAGATATTTACCTTCCATCAAATGAAGCCGATGTAGGCACTGTAAAAGAGACCGAACGTGTCAACTATACCCTTATATCTAGAGATTCCAACGGCAGTACTTGGCGATGGTTTGCAGATGGAGATTATGGCAGTGTTGAGGAAGCAGACCTAAATAAAGGAACAGGAATTATCCGTTTTGGTACAACCAGCAAAACAGGAGAACAACAAGTAGTAGATTCTACGACAGATGGTGGCACGACTTATACCATGGATTTTTCTGCACTTACCCAGTTATCCAGCCCAAACTCAGCAAATATTACCCAGGATGGCTATCCTGATGGCGAATTGGATGGCTATGTTATCGATCAGTACGGAGTAATTGACGGAACTTACACCAATGGACTCACCCAACACTTGGCAAAGATTGCTATGGCAGTCATACCTAATGATAACGGCATGGAGCAAGTAGGTAATACACTTTGGAAGACTAGCGGAGTATCCGGTGAACCAATGTTCAATACAACAGAAAACCAGAATGTCTTCGGTACAGTAAATAGCACATACCTCGAGAGCTCAAACGTAAATATGGCAAACCAGATGACTAGGCTTATTATGTCCCAGCGTGGCTACCAGCTCGGCTCCAAAATAGTCACAACCTCTGATGACATGCTAAAAGAAGCAGCAGCACTAAAGAGGTAATTTAATAAGAATTATCAATAATCATGCAACTTTCATATAGTAACCCTAAGATTAGCGTAATCTTGGGGTTATTATATGAAAGTAACTACTTCTAACGTACTACTCTATTCAGACTCTAAAAAACTGATGATCCTACCGACCACGCCAGTAACAACATGCCCACATTCTTCGATAATATCAACTTCAGCATCACCAATACTATTCTCGATCCTCTCTTTAGCCTTGTGAGTATCCATTGTAGCATCCTCTTGCCCAACAATAAACAGAACAGGCATAGCCAAATGACTCATTTGTTCATCAGAAAACACAGGTAAACGTTCTACCATAGGTACAAAGTTTTTCATAATAAGCTCAGAGACATTTATTACTTCCTCTGGAAGATCATTACGACCAAAGACCATACGATTGAGCAAGACTAATCCTCGCCTGCCCAGCATCATAAAGAATACACACCTTATCAAAAACCAAGCACTTACAGGAACAATTCCAGAGGAAGCAATAAGAACAAGCCTATCAACCATATCGTTATACTTTGATGCAAAATTAATAGCTATCCAGCCTCCAAACGAATTACCAATAATATTCGTTCTAGAGACTCCTAGTCTTGTTAAAACTTGCTCAAGCCATAAAGCATACTCATCCCCATCTAGATCTAGCCTTACCTCCTCGCTACTCCCTGCTTCACCCAATATATCAATTGAAAACACATGGTACTTCAACGCAAGTCTTGGCATATCGCCAAACCACATAGCGCTATTACTACAAGACCCATGCAAGAGTACAACAACTTCATGATTACCCACACCAGCCTCTAGAACGTAAGTCTCACCAAAATCAGTACTTACTTTTACTTCTCGGTATTTAGTTTCAAGCCTGGATAACAAGTCGTCATACTTAGCTAGTATCTCCCTCTTTCCCTCATCACTTTTAAATACACATACCTTTTTCATAACTAACTCCTTGCAAGGTTTGATATCATATCAAGCATTACCTTGAGTAACCCAATCTTACCCCATATCATCACCCGAACAATTTTTTCTGGCTCGATATACTGCACACTAACACTGCTTTTTCCATATTCTATAGGTTTTGAATTCATAGCAGCGTTGACTTGGGAAGTAATTCTATCTACCTCATAACTACTACTAACAGGAATATCAATAACAGTAGAGCCAGAGATATCCAGACCCACTTCGTCCTTAGAGCCTAGCTTATCACCTCCAATATAAATCTTTGCATCTTCAATAAATAGTGATAAGTCATGAGCAGCTACTCTCCACGACTTCCCAAATTTACTTGCAATTATCTTTCCTTCTCTAATATACCTCTGAATAGTCTTTGAATGAATCTGTAGCATTTCAGAAATTTCTTCTACAGAATAAAATTTATCCACCAAAGCAACACTCCTCTTAGAAACTTAAAACACCTTAAAACATAACAAAAAGAAATAATAGGCAATAATAAGAAATAATACAGAACCAAACACCCTATGTCAATAAAAAAATCACTACCCCAAGCGAGTAGTGATCAATATTGTAAAAACTCAAGAAAAAGTCAGGCTCTTACCACTATATCTTGACCAAGAACATAGCAATAGTGAATGATAGATCCTGCCTAGGATTAGCAATAATTCCATCAAGCTCAAAATCTACGCTGATAGTTGTTGCACCTTTATAATGAGAGATAAAGTAGTTAGACCCAACAACAACAGATGGAGTACTAATTTTATCGAATTTATACTCAGTAACAGAGAGCACTGCTTTAGTCTGTCCAGCTATGATGTTACATATTTCACAAAGCCCGTCTAATACATTGTTATCTAATTCACTCAACTCCTCACCAAGCATCTTACTAGCCAAAAACATTGCACCTTCTTCAGATGTATTTATCAGAATTGATCCATTGCAGTTACCCGCACAACCAATAATTGCAGTTACGTCTCTTGTACAAGTAAACCTTCTACTAGCACCGACTGGGATGGGTTTTAGTCCAGCCATAGCCAAACCATCTCTAGCCGATTTAACCAATACTCCAACAAGTTTTTCATCAATTCTAAGTAACTTCATAATAAGACCTTATGCAAAAAGCAACCAAAAACACCAATAAAAAAGCTCCAGACTCTCACACAAACAAATTTTTATAAATTATAGGATACCACAGTCAACTATTTCGTCAAGAAAAAAAAGTCTTTTAAAGAGCTAAATAGAACATTAATAACAATTTATTACAACGCACACAGTCTATTTCTGCCACCATTTTTTGCCTGATACAAAGCTTCATCAGCCATTCTAATCACAGAGTTAGTGGTCATATCCTTCTTACCATCAAATGTATATAGACCTACGCTAACAGTAACAACACTTTCAACTTCAGATCCTTCATTTTTAATATTTGCGGCTCTTATGTTATCAACAATTCTCTGTCCAACCACTTTAGCAGCGCTCTGCTCAATGTTATGCAAAAGCACCACAAACTCCTCTCCACCAAACCGGAAGACGCTATCACTATCTCTAAGCACAGAGTCATTCATGATCTCTGCCACTCGTACAAGACACCTATCACCCTGAATATGCCCATACATATCGTTATAATTTTTGAAATAATCAATATCTATAACTATTACACTCAATGGAATCTCATTACGCTTTGAGATCGCCATATAAATCTTTATCTGTTCATTTAGAAATTGTTTATTATAAAGACCTGTAAGCATATCAATTCGCATCATCCTCTGTAGCTCTTTGTTCTTCTCTTCCAGTAGGGCATGCTCTTTTTTATACGTATCGGTCAGAGCCACCACAATCGCCATCCCTATCATCATAGCTATTGGAATAATCACAATATAATATAAAGCCATTTCTCCATCAATTGGAATTACTGCTATAAAATTATCATTATAATATTCATAGCTTAAAAAACCCACCATGAAAAAGAACATGAAAGGGTTGATAATCCATCTCTGAATTTTGGTTGCGACCATATTGAGCACAAGTAACAGTGTTACTAAGTATACTACACCCGATAGAGCAAAACTTCCATGAATAAGAGCCCAAATTGGCAGTAATAATACTGAATATGCATACACAGTTACTGAACTTGCGAGCTTCCGCCACGCATCATGCAATGCCAGTTCTGCTAGAGAGACTGACAAGATCAAAACTACCCACCAATAACAAGTCCGTGCGGCACCAATCTGCACAAAAATGGTAGATATCACAGTGAGAAAAGCCTCAACAAATATAACTAAATTTAGCAACACAACGAGATTAACGTTGAGACTATGCTTATTGCGGGCTCTAAAATACTCGATTATTTTAATTCTATATACCTCCGACAATATGCCAAAGACCACTATCTATGTATATATTTTACCAATATTCACAGAACAATAAAGGGAATACTAGCATTTTTTTAATATCTTACACGTACACACTCAATAACAAACAATAAGTTTTAAACTACACTTCATAATAAATACACATTGACATACTAAGATTTTTTTGAGCTTTCAGACATGAACAACATTGCTTAAAATACAATTCAATAGTTATTCGTTACATAATTGCAGGTTATCTAGGCTATTCATTTTTTCATCAAAGTTTGAGTCATCAGCACTTTCACAGCGATTTCTTCCAGAATTTTTCGCAAGATAAAGAGCACTGTCTGCCCTATGCAAAAGCGTATCTGGAGTCATATTCTCTTCTCCATTATATGTACAGACCCCGATACTCACAGTAAGGTAAGAAGCTATTTTAGAAGCTTGATGTTCTATTTTTGCATTATTAATATTGAATTTAAGTCGTTGAGCAACAGCCTTCGCTTTATCGGTTCCAGTATTATTTAGCAGTATAACAAACTCTTCACCACCAAACCTAAAAACAATATCTGAATCCCTCATAGCAGATTTGGACAGTATTTCTGCAACCCTTACGAGGCATTTATCCCCATTTATATGCCCATATATATCATTATAATTCTTGAAGAAGTCAATATCTATAACGAGTACAGCCATTGAGGCCTTCATACGACGAGAAAACGACATAGAAATTTTGATCTGTTCATTAAGGTATTGTTTATTGAACAGACCAGTAAGTGCATCAATGCGCATCAAACTCTCAAGTTCATCGTTCTTCTTGGTCAGCATCTCCTGCTTGCCAATGTACGACTTTGCAATTACTAGCGACAAAACGACGAAGGCAACTTGACAAATTGGTACAACGAATAGATAGTACTTTATAAGAGCTGCGCCAGTTGGCACTTGATAAAGGTAGTTGGGATGATAGTATTCATATAACATAAATAAGAATACAAAGGAAATCATAAAAGGATTGATTATTAGTCGTTGGGTTTTTGTTGCGACTAAATTGAGAACAAAAAATGCCAAGTTTGTATACAGGACCATAGGCATAGTAACACTACCCATTAAAATAAATCCCAAAGGCATTGCTAATAAAGCATACACATACACAGACATTTCCAAAGTACGCTTATACCAACTCGATCTAAATGATCTCTCCAGTACCAGAGATGAAAAAATAAAAACACTACCCCAAAAGATAAGAATGTAACAATTTTTTGTACCGATTGCATATAGTGAAAAGAATGAGGCGCTAGACATCACACACACCATTATGTTTAAAACGACTATAAGCTGAAATTTAATGCCAAAACTCTTATGAGCCTCGACAATCCCGACAATTTTTCTATACATACTTCATCCTAAAGTATTTTATAAACCACAAAGAAATAGTCCACTACTTCCCTACAACAACAACCAAACTGCATCATTTCATTACAAGAACACTTTCAGCAATAGTAACTAAATTTGAACATTTTAAAAGACTGTAATCTATATAATCTGTAATTATAAGTAAACAAACCATCAAATACGCTAGTAACAAGCACAATAATTGAATTATGATCAATATAATCTACATGCACAACAGAAAACATATATTACAACTATCTTAATAAATATATATTACAACAACGTAAATATCCAGCTTTAAACTTTTACAGATCTATTCTATTTTGCAAAATAAACGATACTATATAAAACATAACTATCATAATTTCAATGTAATACCAGATACTATAGTTATAAGAGCTTAAAATAATTACTAAGATTAATACTTAAAGTAACGCATTTAGACATAAAGTAATGACAGAAATCTCAAATTTAAGTAGTAACGCTAACAACAAATTGTCAAAAGACGAACAAGACATTATTACTTTTATACTTTTTTTTAAATTTTTCGGTTAAACTTATATTTTATGTCACCATGTTTAGCTAATAATTTTGCTTTTTAGAACTAAACTATTAACAAAATAACTCTTTATAATTGAACTACACAACCAAGTATTATACAATACTACTAGAATTTAGAGTTACTGAGGAGGAGTCAATTGCAATCAAGAATAATCGTAGTAAATGATAAAATGCAACAAGGCTATACATACGAACTAACCGAAGAAATAGGCTCATTCACTTTGGATTTTACCCCAGAACTTTCACCTAAAATGATGCTTGAGTTAGGTGTGTTCGGAGGAAAATATATGACCGATTGTAAAGATGAGTTCCCCAAAGAATGGTTCGAGAACGCCAAGCTTAGCCCACTCAAGCATGACCCAAAAATGAATTACTTCGGTGTTAGTGCCTCGCAATCACTTTCAGAGTGGCGTAGAAAAGACTGGATCTATCCAGAAGATCCTAGAGGATGGTTCCAATGGTACTGCCGGTACTACATGGGCAGAAGATGTAGAGATGATGCTAGGCAGATCCAGCGATGGAAAGCAATGACCAGACATGTAGCCCAGCTCAAAAAGAACTGCGCCCCACAAGACCTATCCTGTAGACCACGCCAACGCCAGGCTCTGCTACATTGGGCATACGACAGTAGAAAACTTTAAGTTAAGAGCTCAAATTGACAAAAAGTGAGAAAAACGCATGAATACGCAAGCTGATAGAAGCAGTATCAACCACCTAGAGGATATCCCAAATATTGGCAAGGCAATAGCGGCTATGCTTGAAGATATTGGCATCACCCATCCGACAATGCTTATTGGCAAGGACGCCTATAAATTACATAGTGAGATATGTAAAGTAAAAAAGAAGAAAATCGATAACTGTGTAATAGACACCTTCCTCAGCGCAATATACTTTATGGAAGGAGCGACAGCTCATCCGTGGCACTACTACACACCTGAGCGCAAAGCCCATCTAAAGGCTAAATAAGCAACTATATTGACAATTGTATTACTCTGAAGTAGTATCTATCCATACACCATACCTATATAGGAAAGAAGATTATGTTCATATTTGCTGAACCATACATATCAAATATTGCGAAGGACTTTATAAGCAACGCAGACGAGAGTAGAATTGTCTCCACCAAATTCCTTGAAGCCCAAGGTTGCTGCCCAAGCTCAAACTTCCTAAATACTCAAGCTGCTCGTGAGCGCCTCATAGCTGAGGACGGCAGAAGCTTGTATATAAACAGTGAAAATGCCCTCGTGTGGCTAGACGAATACCTTCCTGAAGACCACCGCCTTCGTAAATGTATAAAGGTATTCAAGAACAAGCTAATCTTTAGGCAGACCTACGCTGAATACTTCCCTGACATCAATTTCAAATCGGCAAGTTTAGACGAAGTTTTAAAGCTAAAATTTGATGACTCAACCAAGCCCTTTATCATCAAACCAACAGTTGGCTTCCTGAGCGCAGGAGTATATAGAGTAGATAATAAAGAAGCCCTCAAACGCGTACAGAGCATAATTCTTTCTGAAATGACAGCAACAGAAAAGATATTTCCGAAATCGGTACTCGATGGATCTTCATTCATCCTAGAGGACATTATAGAAGGTAGAGAATTTGCAATTGATGCATATTATAATGATGATAACAAACCGATAATAATCAATATTCTTGAACACAAATTTAGAGACCAAGAGGATATGAGTGACAGACTCTATATCACCTCTAGCACAATTATCAAGAACTGGCTACAGCCTCTTACAGAATTTTTCCAAACTCTGCAGAATGAGATAGACCTCAGAGGTTTTGCTCTACACGCTGAAGTACGAGTTGGCTGTGATGGTATCATCAAACCCATAGAAGTAAATCCACTTCGCTTTGCTGGATGGTGCACTACCGACCTCTGCTACTTTGCATACGGTATCAACCCATATGAATATTTCGCCCACAAGAGAGAACCTGATTGGAGCTCAATAACCAGTAGGAATGATAACAAAGTTTACGGAATGTCGGTAATATCAAATAATAGTGTTTCAAGTATCGGCACCTTCGATTATACAAAGCTAGCAACGAAGTTCTCAGACCTGAAAGAACTCCGCAAGATAGACTATACCAAATTCCCATTGATGGGCTTTGCTTTTTTCTCTATAGATGAAGATGATACAGAGTTCACCGACTGGATTCTCAACACAGACTTTTCCGAATTCTCAAAAACCTAAAAATAATAGCAAATTCTAGTGTTTTAATCTAAATAAGACATCCTGCATTCGTCTTCATAGACGATTATTAAATTTACAACTAACTAATATAATTTATTATTATCAAAAAATTAAGTATAAAAAATATTACACAAATGGTATCATTAGTATATATAAGACCCCTTAGGCGAACCATCGAATTAGGACAAGTTTTATGAATGTGATATCGAATAATACTAATAATCGATTGATACTTGAGAATGCCTTTATAGCTTTAGGTTATTGGCTGATATCTTATATTAATTTTTTGCTATTCAAAAATGCTGGCATACTACCCATGCCAATATGGCCAGCGGCCGCTATAGCATTAGTCGCCTCATTCTATCGTGGTATGCCAGTTGCTCCAGGCATCCTTATAGGTGCACTTCTATCAAACTACATCTCATTAGGAGCATCTCTTCCCCATGCACTCTGCATATCTGTCACAAATACAATAGGCCCAGAATTTGTAGCATACTTGATGCGCAAAAGAGTTGGCTTAAAGTTTTCGTTTAAAAGTTTTGGAGACGTATTTATTTGCTTTACCTTGGCTCTTATTATTGCCCCTCTAATTACTGCGATTGGAGGAGTATATTCAACATACCTCTTTGGGTTTAACAATACTGAACAAATCACCTATGCCCTATTGAAATGGACACTAGCCCATGGCTTAGGAACATTTTTCTTTGCGCTACCATTCTTTATTTACTATATACACCAAGACTCGCATAGAGATCCTATGCGACATCCATGCTCAAGTAACAGCAATACCTGCTCAGTCATCCAAGAGTTAACTCTAGTGTTCACTGTATTCTTCTGGATTGGTGACACAATATTTGAATTACTATGGTTTCCACAACAAGGCTGGACAATCATTGATTACTTTATACCTTTCGGAAATATGCATGAGCTATTTATGAGAATATTCATTGTCTTAGCTTTTTTCATATCTGGATTTGCAGTCTATAAAATGGCTCATATATTGACGGAGCACGAGAAAGAAGCAATAACAACAGCTAAAAATCTGAGTATAACTTTGGATTCAATTGGCGATGGAGTAATATCAACAGACTCTAAAGGGATTATAACTAAAATCAATCCAGTAGCAGAAAGACTAACCGGCTGGTCTGCAGGCGAAGCAATAGGTAAACCAATGGAGAAGATCTTTATCATTCACAATGCAAATACCGGCCAAGTGACTACAAATCCAGTGAGCACAGTCCAAATAACAGGCAAGCCACATACACTTGAAAAAAACACTATACTCACAGCAAAAGGTGGAGAAAGATACTATATCTCAGACTCTGCCGCACCGATTGTTTCTGATAATAATAAAATACTTGGTGTGATCTTGGTCTTCAAAGATATTACCGAGGAAATTGAAGCCCAAGAAAAGCTTGAGCATAGCCAGAGAATAGATGCCATAGGGCAACTTGCCGGAGGTGTTGCTCATGACTTCAACAATATGCTAGGTGGTATTATTGGATTTGCAGAACTTCTAGAGCAAAAGGTAAGTAAGGATGATGAATCAAAGATGTTTGTCGACATGATTATTAACACTTCAGAGAGAGCTGCAGAGCTCACCAATAAGCTTCTCACCTTTGCTAGGCGAGGAAAAGTCCCATCAACAAGTCTTGACTGCCACCAAGTATTATTAGAAGCTATTGAACTACTCAAACGAACTGTAGATAAGCGCATAACATTTTTCACTAATTTTAAAGCACCAGAATACTTTGTTGTAGGTGACCCATCACAACTTCAGAACGTAATAATAAACATAGGTATTAACTCTGCCCGTGCAATGAAGGAGGGTGGCAAGATCACTTTTAGTAGCGAGAACGTGGTCATTAATTATGACGATTGCTCGCTCCCAAATTCAAAACTTACTCCAGGTAAATTTTTAAAGATAATCATAACCGATACGGGAATTGGTATTCCCAAAGAAAATATCCCAAAAATTTTTGAACCATTCTTCACTACAAAAGAAGATGGAAAAGGTGCAGGACTTGGGCTAGCTACTGCCTATGGAATAATACAACAGCATAATGGTGATATCTCAGTTACCAGTGTAATTGGATCAGGAACTACCATTACGATACTCCTTCCAATATCAGAGAAAAAAGAAAAAAATATTTCCGAAAGACTAGATGTTGGCAAAAAAAATACAGAACACATTCTATTTGTTGATGATGAGTATGTAATGCGTGTAACAGCCAAAGCAATTCTAGTTGGAGAGGGCTACAAAGTTACAACAGCTAGTGACGGTGAAGAAGCTCTAAATCTCTTCACTGCCAATCCTAAAGATTTCGATCTAGTAATACTTGATATGATAATGCCTAAGATGAACGGCAAGGATTGCTTTACCAACCTTCGCACCATCGACAAAGATATCAAAGTAATTCTTTCATCCGGCTTCTCACAAGAAGAAGATGTAAAGGAGATGAGAGAGAAAGGACTTAATGGCTTTATAGCTAAACCATACAATAGTAGATCACTAAATACAGTGATAAACGATGTCTTAAGATGAGCATTAATTAATACCTGAGAACATCCAAGATATAATCACTCAAACGCCCAACTTAACAACCAATCCCCTCTAGAAGGCTGTCAATTTATGCTGAATTTATAGCATTTAATTATGGAACAACTATACTAATGTTACATATTAATAGAGTAGCCAAATAAACTAGAAAAAACATAGCATTTTTGCTTTTAACAGATTAAGAATATAATTTAATACAAACTGCTTGACAAAGTATCCATAAAGTGTAGCATGAGTATCAGGACAATAATACTGAATATTTTATTTATTTTCCTATATCACCCCTTTGCATTATATTTATGACAATAAGGCCATGCAAATCATCGACAATGCAGACCGCTTTACGAGTATATAAATGAACAAAACAATTTTTTCACCAAAGATTTATAAAGTATGGCAAGAAAAAGGCTTTAGAAAAAACCTTTCAAAAGACATCTCTGCTGGAGTCATCACAGGCATTATCGCTCTACCACTAGCGATAGCATTTGGTATTGCTTCGGGAGCGACGCCAGAGCAAGGTCTATTCTCAGCAATAATTGGTGGCTTCTTAATTTCAGTATTTAGCGGTAGCAGAGTACAGATAGGGGGACCAACAGGGGCATTTATAGTCGTTGTTTATACTATTATCCGCGATTTTGGGATGCAAGGATTATTTCTTGCGACAATTATGGCTGGTATATTACTTATTCTTTTCGGACTTCTCAAACTTGGCAGCATTATAAAGTTCATACCCTACCCTGTTACTCAAGGATTCACTTCAGGCATTGCTATTCTTATAGCCGTCACCCAGCTTAATGACTTCTTTGGGTTTCCTCTCAAAGAGATCCCGTCTTCAATCGCTGGCAGACTCAGCGCCTACGCAACCTCACTACCACAACTCAACCCTACGGCCCTGTTTATTGGAATCAGCACAATTGGCATTATCATAATGTGCAAAAAAGTTTTACCAAAATTTCCTGGATCCCTGCTAGCAGTAATATTACTCTCATTGATTGTTTATTGCTTTAGCTTGAATGTTGAGACCATTGGAGTAAAATTTGGCGTTATTAACAATTCATTTCCAAGTCTAGGCTTACCGAGCTTTAACCTTGATCTTCTTATCAAACTTTTACCATCAGCATTTACAATTGCCATACTTGGAGCAATAGAGTCTCTTCTATCTGCAGTTGTCGCAGACGGCATGACCGGCATGCGCCACCATTCAAACACAGAACTTATTGCTCAAGGTATTTCAAATATAATTACCCCATTATTCGGTGGTATCCCAACCACAGGTGCAATAGCCCGAACTGCTACAAATATTCAGAATGGTGGCCGCACACCTTTAGCAGGTATCGTCCACGCTATCACACTACTAGTCATCGTCATCTTTCTCGGCAGTTACGCTTCGGATATTCCACTAGCAATACTAGCGGGTATTCTCCTTGTTGTCGCAGTAGGGATGAGCGAGTACAAACTCTTTATAAAGATGTTTAGAGCTCCCAAGAGTGATATTCTAGTTATGCTCACAACCTTCTTTTTGACAATCTTTGTCGATCTAACAGTAGCAATACCAACAGGAGTCGTTCTCGCCTCACTGATGTTTATGAGAAGGATGGAACAGGTCGCTGGTGGAGAATTCCTCGATAATGAAGATGATATAATTACCCGAGAGGACGACCCATTTGCCATATCAAACTTTACCGTACCAGTAGGTGTTAGGGTCTACGAAATCAACGGTCCATTCTTCTTCGGTGCTGCCAAGAGATTTCAAGATGCAGTTATTCAAAAAGCACCAAGGGTTCTTATACTCAGAATGCGTAATGTCAACGCAATCGATGCGACTGGTCTATTTGCTCTTGAAGATATTATTAAAGCCTGTAATGCAAAAAATTGCATCGTTTTGATTTCAGCAATTCACCCACAACCCTTGGCAGCACTTACTAAATCAGGCATTCCAGAAATACTTGAGTCAAAACAGATCTTCCCTGACATTGACACAGCATTGAAGTATGCTAGCAGTATTATCAACAATACAACTAAGACACAGTATTCTTCAAAATAGCCAACTCAAAACGACCTATTACTTTAAAAACTAAGAATGCTCGACCCTAAATAGAGCCAAGCATTCTTAATAATACCAAAGACCAATAATCCTCTAACTTTTAAACTTTTCAACACTAACAGATTTACTATTATCCAGAACATCATTCAATCCCGAGTACAATATCTTAACATCCTTTGACACTCTAGCGCCATAACACCTACGCATTGACTCACCTTTAAGGTTTGCCTCAATAACAGAGTATATCTCTTCTATCGGATGTATCAGATTCTTCTTCATACTCCTCATAATAAGCATCGTCACGATAAAGACCGCTATAGCCATAAATACCACCCCCCATGCCCCAGCGCTTCCGAGTTTGCGTGCTTTCACATCTTCTACAACCATTGCCCGTTTATTTATATCACTAAGATCAACAATCGCTTGAACAGTATTCTTTAGAGCCTCTCTATCTCGAGTAAATGCTGCACTATAATTTTTTGCTATTCGTTCAATAACAAGTGGCTCTCTCTCTTCTGTTATATTATTTTTTGCCTGTTCGAACGCCTTGACAAAGGCTGTGATATACTTATTATCTTCTGCTTCATTACCAGTCATTTGAGCAATATTTGCCAACATCATTTCACAAGAGACCAGAGTCCTCGTATTCCTCTTGATTATATTATCAAGAGCAGGTGCCATTCGTAAAAACACCCAGATAGAGCCGAATGCCATAAGAAGATTTAAAATTATTAGTACCCAAGCACCCATCCTTATACTATGCACAAGTTTCATACTATCTATACTCCTTTTACTAGTTTGGATATTGCTTTTTCACTAGAAACAATAATTAGATTATCATCAGCAGTTAGCGGTTCATTTGGTGAAGGCTGCACTACTCTCCCATCATCAGATTTTCGTATACCCGCCACCATCACCCCAAACTTACTTGGCAAAGCAAGTTCAATCAACGTCTTTCCAACCATAGACGGCTGGGTACTGATCTCAGTAAGATGCAGGTCATCACCTAAGTTGGTATCAACAATGATATTACTATACAGAATTTTGTTAGCAAACCTCTTACCAAACTCTTGCTCTGGATTTACAATTTGATGAGCTCCTACTAGACTAAGAATACGCTGATGCATTTTATCACTTGCTCTTGATATTACAACAGGAGAACCCATCTGTCTTAAAAGAGCAGTACAAATTATTGATGCCTCACGTGAATCATCACCAATAGCGCACACAGCGGCATCTCTCTTCGCAGGTTCAAGTTTTGCAAGCTCATTTTCATCAGCAGCATTGACAATCATAGATTGGGTAACAAATATAGCTGCCTCCTCTACCAAATTTTTATCAATATCAACAGCCAATACCTCCGCTCCCTTCTCAGAAAGAGTCTTAGCCAGTGACATGCCAAACTGCCCTAGTCCAATTATTAGAATTTGCTGAGCCATTTATTATTACTCCTCTATTAAGTCAATGAGACCTTTTCAATAAGACACTGTGAATCATCAGTAGCATCATCATCACCAATCAGCATAAATAAAGTCATAGGTCCAACTCTCCCCGCAAACATCGCCAGAATAATTATAATCTTACCTATTTCATCAAGCTGCGATGTCGCTCCAACCGTCAAACCTACGGTTCCAATAGCAGAAGTGATTTCAAAGATCAGGTCTCTAGCAGATATTTCCTGAGTCATCTCTAGCATCATAATTCCCAAAAACAATATTACTAGTCCTGAAATAACAATAGTCACCGCTCTATTGATGGTAGTTGGATCAATCTTTCTATTATGTATCACGACATACTTCTTATTCATTATATTTGCCCAAAATGTCATAACAATGATCCCAACAGTAGTTGTTTTTATACCACCAGCGGTTCCTCCTGGGCTTCCTCCGACAAACATAAATGCCAACATAATTAGGTATGTAGGGCTTGCGCATTGACTCAAGGGCACCGAATTAAACCCAGCCGTTCTCAGAGTCGCAGATTGAAACCATGCATTCTGCAGTTTATCAAATATCGACAATTCTTCAAGAAATCCATTCCATTCAAATATAAGAATAAATAAAGTACCGACAAACAGCATAATCACTGTAGTAACAAGAGCTATTCTTGCAGCGATAGGTGTCACCTTACCACTCAGCCACTTGGGCACAAATAAGACAGTAGCCGGAGCAATCCCGCCTAAAATTATCAGCAGTGCCACAGTATGCAGAATTAGTGGTGAGCTTTGATACGGCACTAGGCTATTACTCTGCAAAGCAAATCCAGCATTACAGAAAGCTGATATAGAGGTAAAAGCCCCTCTATATACAGCATACCCAAAGCTATCACCAGAGGAATAAAATAATCCTGCTAATATTGCTCCACCAATGCACTCAATAATAAAGGTATATTTTAATATTGTTACAAGTGAATACATAAGGTCTTTATGATGAGTATCAGTCATAGATGTCATCAATCTCTCCTGCCTCAAGCTCAGACGACGCCCCATGGCATGAAGAGCAACAGTTGTAATACTCATAATACCCAGTCCACCTAACTGTATAAGCAAGAGTATCGCCCCTTGCCCAAAAATAGTGAAGTCTACAGGTGTATCCAGCACAACAAGTCCGGTAACACATACAGCACTTACTGAGGTAAAGACAGCATCAACCAAACTTATGCTGTTTTTCGTATTTGCACAAGGTATTAATAGAAGCATTGTTCCAAACAGACATAGAGCGAAGAATGTCAAGATTAACACCCTAGCAGGATGGCTCAAAATCACCTCCCACCACTGCTCATGACCTTCAACCATAGCCCTACTACGAGGTAAAATCACCAAGGATATCAATAACATAATTATTGAAAACAGCAAAATATACCTATACATACCGTAGTATAGCATAATAAAAACTGAGACAATTACAATAATAGCAAACGCAATATGAAGTTTAGATTTAATAGAGACTGCCCAATAAATATACAGAACAAAGGCTACAAATATTGAGAGCGAGAGAACATGCTGTACATACTCTAATTCAGATGTTGAGAATAATAGATTGAAGATCAATATTGGTAGCAGTGCTATATTCCCCCAGAACGTCCTCTTTAGAGCCCTTTCAGAGTCCTCATTAGGAGATTGTGTCTTATTTACAGAAAAATCAAAGTAAGCAAAGAATGCCCATATGAATAGTACTGTTGCTGCAAGGGTATATATAGGATTATGCCGCACATAATATAGGCTTGCAATATACCCAAGTATAACAGCGAAAATCCCCAGAGCCTTACCCATATATGGACGCTTCAGAAGCGTAAGACCAGAGCAAAAAATCATAATTGAAGAGAGCACCGATAGGATCAATTCAGGATTGCTTAACGAGATATCTCCTTCACTATCAACAAATAGCAGCGGCAACGGAGATAATACCATCAAAATCCCCTCCAGTCCGACCCTACCCGTATACGCCCTACTCTCCATGTTATACCTACTCCTACTGTTCATAGCTTATGATTTTCTAATTATACAATAAAGTACTATTTTATCTATAGTAGTCAAATTAGCCAAACAAAATCCTAAAAACGCTCTACGATGCAATCATACAGTAAATTTACGATATAACAGTACTATTAGCAGTAAATAGAAAAACAATATCAAAAATCAAGAAACCTATTAATACTGGTACCTTAATTAATCAAAATTCTAAAAATTAACCTATTACCTCTGAAAATACTATAAAAAAAATTTCCAAGATTTGACAGCTGGACTTTTTTTTTGTATCCTTGTGTAGAATTTAACTAGCATTACTTAACAGTAAAAATGACAAAGTATCTCCTTGCTTTACCTACATTTTGCTAACTATAACCGTATACGATAATATCAAAAAAACAAAGGATGCTAATGATAAAGTTATTCCCATCTCAATACTTTTTTGATAAAGAGACCGAGCAAAAGTATATAGAATGGCTATTTCAGAAGACTAGAATTTTTGTAATTGCAATTGCGATACTAGTCATTGCTCTGGTAACAGCAATCACAATAGCTAATATTTATTATACAGGATTTGAAATTGTTAAAAGTACGGTACTATATGTCCGTATTATTGTATGGTTGATCTGCCTTGCAATAATAGTCTCATTTATTTGGCTTAAGTCAAACACTGCTAGAAAAGTATTATTTGCAACCACAATTGTTCTCACAGCAATGGCTTTTGCAGATACATATTACTGGGTTGGAAATGTTGGTTATTTTACTCCAGAAGCCCAAATGATTACCATGTTCATGTTTATGATAGTTCCATTTCTCAATGTAGAGCACAAAGTAGTCAGTGGCTTTCTCATTATACTTGGCCTTACTATCTGTAAGTACATACACCAATCGGATGTATTTTGGTCAATGTTTTACACTATAATTATGTATATCACCAATATTGTAGTTTATTATAAATTTGATATTCTTCTTAGAGTTCAATTCAAAACCATATGCCATGAACAAAAACGTTCAAATACCGATACCCTTACAGGCCTATGCAATAAAAATGCACTCTATACATTCTTCATTAACGACTTAAAATCACTAAAACCAACCGAGATAATGGTCGTCGGGGTGTTAGATATTGATTGCTTCAAGAATTACAACGATACTTATGGGCATATCGAAGGAGACAAAGTTCTAAAGAAAATTGCCCAAACCCTCCTATGCTTTGATTTTGACAATGTATACAGGTTTGGCGGAGAAGAGTTTATATTTACAATCACTAAAAATGCCCAAATTACAAGTAAACTCCCGAATATTTGTTTAGTTCTTGAAAGCCTACATATTGATCATAAGAGTTCGATAGTTAGCCCATTCGTAACAGCTTCCCTAGGCATAACAACAGTAAAGCGAGAAAGCTTGAAAATAAGTTTATCAGACGAGGAACTAATCAACACTGTAATCCATGCAGCCGACACAAACCTCTACCAAGCAAAAAACTCTGGCCGCAACCAAGCTATAACCTCACCCTACACCCTCACAATATAGCTTGAAGAACAAGTGCTGAATGATTACTTAACAGGACTTTATAATAGGCGTTATTTCTTTTAAATAGGGAATACATTGTTTTTAAAGAATAAATGAAAAGATAGGACAACCGCTGTATTGATCCTTGATATATATCATTTTAAAAAGAATTACCGACCGTCATGGGCATGATATTGGCAATGAGGCGAGAAGGAAAAATATAATTATTGTAAATAATCTAAAGATACCGTATTCTGTCTATATTGGCGTAGCACACAGCCTACAGGATTCATTGTATGATATTGTTAAGTTATCAGCTGAAGCATTATGCCAATCAAAAAAAAGGTAGAACCCAAGTTACATTCATGCATAAAGGTGTCGAAAGCTTACCAAGATAAATTCAATATAGCTTTCTTACTCTCAGTTAAATGCTCTCTTTGAAAATCTAAAACTTTATGAGATCAAACTTTAAACTATTTCTGGTATCTTCGATACATTCAAGACAACCATCATTCCATTTCCATCATCAGAATTTAAATTCACAATTTGAGAGGCATACCCCTTGCTATTCATATACTTTTGAATAGTACCGATACTATTATTTGAAGCTTTAAAAATATCACCCAGTTTATCAATTAGCAACCCGTACCTTTGTTCCTGGTGGTTTTCATCTACATATTCAAGAATAACAACTTGAGCAGTATACTCATCAATATCGTACTCAGCATTAATTTCAGGATGCAGATGTAACAAATCAATTGATTCTTCATTATATCTAATTCTACCTAAAGAGAATCGGCTACTACCAGGAATATATGTAGCGCCTTCATATGGAACAACACATAGAGCGTTATTACTACTTACTCCATACCACCTACCACAAATATAGAAACTTGCAAATTCAATCAAATCATCATCTTCATCATAAGAGTTCTTAACACTAAGATCATTTCTACGTGTTTGCAAGTCAGGAGTATATATGTTGCTTGATACTTCTGCTACAGGCATAAAGACAAAGCCAATCACATCATTTTCATAACAATCCTCTACCTTATACTCACGATAACCGCTGCTACACGCAGCTCCCATTGCATAATAATAGCCACGATACTCTATAACGGTTGATACTTGCTCACCATTTTTTATACAAAATATTTCATCTGCAATTTCTAGTTTTTCACCGGGGCTATGCTCTTCATATGTCGAACTAATAATCATTTTACTACGATCAGTCAATACCCCAAAATACCCATTAGCCTCTTCCGGCAATACATCACTTATTATATCACAAAATTGAGGAGCACTATCAAAAATAATCCCAATACCGCCTACAACGTTACCATTATTCCTAATTGCTGCATTATATATGTAGGTGTGCATATCATTATACAATAACGATTTTTCAAATTTTGAAACTACATATTCTTGAGTTGTTTTTAATGACAAGGTTTCACCAACCCAACTATAATTTAGAGTACTTCCAACAACGCAATTTTCACCCTTGTTTGAAACAGCTATTATTTTACCAGTTTTATCATAGACTATCAGGTTTGTATAAACTGTGTATAAATCATTAATGTAGCAGAGGATTTCAGCAATTTTATCTGCCTTCAGATCATCAATACTCGCAAGTGCTTCCTGAAAATATGAGTTCAGAGCCCACCATCTACAATCATTGGCTCTCTCATACAAATTACGATCCATAATATTTACCATTAGTTGTGCTATAAACTTCAGGTCATCAAGTACCGAAGCCACAATCATCTCATTCAGATTTTCAATTGCTTCTTCAAAAACTAATTTTGTTTGCTCACCAGCTTTTGAAATATGTGGTAAGAGGTCTTTTGAAATATCATCTTTCCTGCTTGAGACATTACCGTTCCATACTGCCATCTGTAGTCCAGCCTGAATATGAGCAGCCCTCTTTGGAATATGCTTAAGTTCAGCAGAGAACAAATGCGAGTCTCTCATTATTGATATCAATATATCTTTTGATATTGTATCTCTAATATTTGCGCCGATAGACTGCTGAAAAGCATGTTCGAGCGGTACCATTACATGCCCAAGCCAGCCAAGACCATAAAACCCTTGATAACCGCTAGTTTCAAAGGTTGCAGCTATATACCGCCTTCCAGCATAATTAATAATTTGTCCTTCCCCATTTGTCAATTTAACTTTAGAGCCAAGTCTTACTTGATTTTCATCACTAGTAGATATCACTTTTCCTGTCTTATCAAGTAAGGTCAGTATTGCCCAATCCTCATCTGTTCTGAACTGTTTAAAAATACTCTCCATCTCATTTTCAAATTTAAAGCAAAGTACAAGCACCCCCAAAGCAGCAGAATCTGCAGCATTACTCTCAGTTACGCGGTATGCATACATTAGTGCATCATCATCATGAGAGAACAAATCAGTTTTACGAAATACTTCCACATATCCCTCAGTTGATTCTAGCGACTCAGTTATTAACGGATCTTTGGAAGAAGTACAGTTCTCACTATCATCAAGCCGAGCTAAAATGTTTCCTTCAGTATCGAGTAGTACTATATCATGATATACAGAGTATTTCTGAACATACTCATGAAATCGCTCGACTAAAGCCGCACCCAACCCAAAATTTGAGTTGTCAGTATTCTTTAATTCGTTGATAAAAATTCTAATATCATCATCAGTGGCTAAAAAACCAATATCTGCAGTCCGTTCAAATAAATTACGAATAACAACATCAACTGAACACTTAGCTTTTGACGATATATCCTGTACTACCTTTTTAAGGCTTTCATTTTTAAGGTGGTAAATCATCTCTTCAGATAATGACTTAAAATGCTGCCTGGTCTCATCCATATTCATGTCCATATGAGCAACATCATTGAATATACCAAAGAAGTCCCAAGATATCTCCAACCGATCAAATATCTCTTTGCATTTATTTGCATAAGCAAAACGACTAATCTCTATAGATTCAGCAAAATCTTCTTTCACAAGCATATATCTCTCCATTCCCGCTTCAATAGTGGCAAATCTATTTCTAGCACAATACCATAGTGTAAATTTTTCATATAAAGACTAAACACTTATACTAGAACTGATATTTATACCAAACAATCAACAACACAAAACATTACACTTTAATTAAGAAGCAACACCAGTAACTAAATAAACTTTAAAAAAAATTACACAAGTTACTACACTAAATTAATGCAACTTTAAAATATAATTAACCATAGCCAACTTCGCCTCAAAACAAACTACACTCACGTAACTAAATAATACCAAATACGCATATAATGTCAATATTTTCGTTTTAATTACAAATTGTCATATGATTAAATTCAGTTGCTTTTGTGTGAATAAAATTTTTGATAACAATACGGCTTACACTGCTTGTATACTTCGCATAACCTAAGAGCAATCGCTCAAAATATTACACATATTAAACCAAAATAACGTGTAGATTAAATTCATTCCATATTTATTAGTGTAACATATTTCTGTTGACAATAACCCCATACATGATATGATAAAATTACTTCACACAAATATCTAACAAATTGATAATAGCAAACTAACATTTTATATACACAAATAAATCTGTTTTGTTTTTCGTGAAATACAATATAGTTACCAAATTTCACTTTACTAATTTAATTGATGTATAGTTTTCTGTTCACTTATATTATTTTATATAAGTAAACAAAGCCCTTGATCTGAATATACAGGAAAGATACAAGTCTTAGATCAATCTTCAACTAATTAAGGAGAGAACATAATGAGTCTTAAAAAAAAGCTATATTCAGTTCTTATTGTAATTTTGTTAGTTGTCTGTGTTTCCGCATACTTTGCTATTAGCACAGCTCTAGAAGACCAAGTGAAAAGTTCGTCCAAATCATTAATAACAGAGATGCAAGACAAATGGAAGAGAAGAAGCAATGGAATATTCACCCAATATACCATCCTACTAAGTGCTTTCGAAGAAAAAGCCATTGAAGAGGCAGCACGCTATACAACAAACCCAAAAGTCCTTGAAGCTTACGAAATTGCCAATAATGGTGACTTGACAGACATTCATGATGAAGCTGGTAAGAGGGCACGTAAAATTCTTAAAAACGAATTTACTCAACAGATTGAGGCGATACTAAATTCAACAGGTAAGAAGGAGTACAAGCTTCACTTTCACACTAAAAATGCTCATAGCCTTGCGAGACTATGGAGAAAAGGTTGGCAATCAAAAATTGCTGGAGAAAAAGCTGACGTTACAGATGACATATCCTCATTTAGGAAGACAATCTTAAAAGTCAAGGAAACAGAGAAGCCTGTCTCAGGCATTGAGATTGGGCGTAGTGGATTTGTTATTCGTGGACTATGCCCGATTATTAAAGATGGTAAATATCTAGGTTCAAATGAATTTTTAATTCCATTTTCAGAAGCGACAAGTAGCCTATCAAAGGAAGAAGATGTTGATGTAGGAATATACATGTCCAAGGATTTTTTGAATATTGCTACCCAACTTCAAGATGAGAGTAAAAATCCTATTATTGCTGATAAATTTGTACGAGTTAGCACTTCTGATGATAAACTTTTTTCAGAAATACCAAACATTTCCTTGTTAGAAGAGGGCTTTAAAGCACCAACCTTTTTGAAGCTTGGTGAATATTATGCTGCAGCAATGCCTATATATGATTTTGCCAATACTCCTATCGGAGTAATTATATCACTTTTGAATATACATACTGATATGCAGACAATTCAGGCTCTTAAAGATGATGCAACGGAAAAAATTAAAGGTTTTCAAATCCAGACTGCAATAGGCATGGTTATCTCAATCCTAATAATACTTGGTGGAGTCGGCTACTATATATTCCAAGTCTTCAAGCAGATTCAGACGACAATACAGTTCGCCAATAAGCTCAATAAAGGAGACTTGACAGCAACTCTTAAAATGGGCAAAGCAATCAATTGTTCACAAACAATTAAATGCGACAAGAAGAGTTGCCCATCTTATGGAAAAGTGACGCAGTGCTGGGTTCAATCTGGTACATTTGCTGTCAACAAAACATGTAAAAAGGTTTTGAATGGTGAAGATTGCCGTAACTGTAAAGTATGGAGCATGTCAAAATCAAATGAATTAGATGAAATGGCTTCGTCATTGAATGGTGTGGTTATAGACTTAAAAGCAAAAGCAAATGTAGCCAAAATGATTTCAGAAGGTAATCTTACCGGAGAAATCCACATTAGCTCAGAGAAGGATATACTTGGAATCTCTCTTAATAAAATGCTTGATAGTTTAAAGCAGATGGTTCGAGACATTCAATCGACCTCAGCTGATGTCAAACGTGCAGCTTCACAAATTTCAAGCACATCAAACTTACTCTCTCAAGGAGCATCAACGTCATCATCTTCGATAGAAGAGATATCATCATCAATGACAATGATGGGCACACAAACAAAATCCAACGCAGAGAATGCAACCATAGCAAATAACCTCGCAAAAGAGACTTCTAAGGTAGCACTGACTGGTGAAGAAAAAATGAAGACAATGAGCGATACAATGCATCATATCAATGAGAACGCAGAAAAGACGAAGAAGGTAATCAAATCAATCGATGATATTGCATTCCAGACAAACCTACTCGCTCTCAATGCCGCAGTGGAGGCTGCCCGTGCTGGTAGTTATGGTAAAGGGTTTGCAGTGGTTGCTGAAGAGGTACGCAACCTCGCTGCGAGAAGTGCTGATGCTGCAGCCGAGACTGCTGATTTGATTGGAAAAAGTAACAACGAAATCAACCTTGGCGTTGAAATTTCTACCCAGACTGTTGAGTCATTGAACGAAGTTGTACAAAATATTAAAAAGACAACCGACCTCGTAAGCGAGATCGCAGTAGCTTCAAACGAGCAGGCGGAAGGTATATCCCAAGTGAGCATAGGACTTTCCAAAGTGGAATCAGTTACCCAACAAAATGCTGCTTGCGCAGAAGAGGCTGCTAGTTCATCAGTAGAGATGGATAACCTTGTAAATAGACTCCAAGGACTTGTCTCACAGTTTGTAATTAATAATAGTGTTGAAAGTAGTTCAACAAGTAAGGTAGCATCTCCCCCACAACAAAAACTAATAATAAACCCAAACAGTCATAATGCACCTATTGAAACCGATCAAGGACAGCTTACACTCGATGATTAAGAGCTTTATCAAAAAAAAATTGCATTACATAGCTTAAATTTTTATAAGCAAAACCTCCAAGACGTCATGTCTTGGAGGTTTTTAAAATCATGATACCAATAGACCGGTCATTTTGTCACAGATAAACCCTTAATTTCTTTATACCGGAAACAATCAACGCTATGATCATTTACCATGCCTACTGCTTGCATAAATGCATAACATATCGTTGGCCCGACAAAGTTAAAACCACGCTTCTTTAAATCCTTACTCATAGCTTTAGATATCTCAGTTTCTACCGGTAAGTCAGCCATAGCTTTCCACATATTTTGAATAGGAGCACCCTCAACATAACGCCAAAAATATGAGTCCAAAGAGCCAAATTCCTCTTTTATACCGAGAACCCCTCTCGCATTCTTAATTACAGATTCAATTTTTAAGCGATTTCTCACAATTCCAGCATCACTCAATAAACGTGCAACATCAGCATCACCATACTCTACAATCTTTTCACAATCAAAGTAGCTAAAAGCTTTCCTATAGTTCTCACGTTTCTTTAAAATTGTCAACCAGCTCAATCCCGCCTGAGCCCCTTCCAAAACCAAAAATTCAAATAATAACCTATCGTCATGAACCGGGACTCCCCATTCATTATCATGATAAGAAATATACAGAGAATCACTCCCACACCACTCGCACCTATTTTTCACGCTTCGCTAGTCCTCAGAGTTTTATTTTGAAAGTTGTAGTACTTCATAGCTTTTATCAACTATGATCTTAATATTAGGCTCAACGTTAACAAGCTTCGATGCTGAGGATACCGCATCAACATCAAGATCCTTTTTACCCCATGATCCAGAATCTGCTGTATATATTACACCAATACGATCCATGTCACTCGCATGATCTTCCAAAAATTTATGTGAATCTTTTTGTATTTGCCCAGACTCAACAGTTGTGATAACTATTGCCCCGTCCCAATCTGCACTCGACAACTCATCGAGCTTTGTAACGTCCGTCACGACTATTTTAATATTTTCACTCTTTAGTGCATTCACTACGCCTTTTACAACCTCATCCTTAAAACTGCTCTGTTGGGTCGCAATAAGTAACACAGGGCCTTCAATATCTTCATTATACACCACAGTACCAGCAACACCCTGATACTTTGGAGCAGCATAGCTTACCCCACAAAACGCGAAAAACAACACTACATATATCATACCCAAACTCATTATTCTTTGTAATCTATCATTCATAGTATATATCCATTATCCAAAGTTAATAACAATATTCACCTAAAGCACCACTGGTACTTCATATTTATAACCATACAACTTGTACTAAATTATACTTTGAGACAGAATTTAGTCAACAAATTAATTCTGTAACTACCTATATTTCATGTGCTTTGTTAACATTATGAGATATCGATCAACAATAACGAAATTCATACACATCATATGCAAGCATATAAATATTACCTTAATATTAAAACTCATAACATATTAAAACTCCGATTGTTGTTACTACTTGACAATATCTTATATTACCCTATATTAAAAGTATTAGTTTGGTTAATAGTTTAAAGGCAAGATATTTGTTATGATACAATGCAACCTTAGACTAAAAGAAATCCTGCTTGTCGCATTTGCAGTCTTTCTTATTATGATTTCTCCACTTCTGCAGACAATGCATCTATCCAGTTGCACATGTGAACATTCATATTGCAATATTAATATTAACGTTACCGCGCCTAAGTTCTCTACGAGCATTACAAAGAGATACCTTGATTCTATACCAAAGCATTCTAAGAAAAAACATCCACATGATAGTGAAAACTGCCCAGTGTGCCATATGTATGCAAGTCTGCATGCAGGGTTTAGTATACCATTCACTACTCCAACTCTTTTTTCAAACATTACTACTGAGCAATCTTCTGAGTACTGCGCGTATTTTTACTCAGAAAAACCGCATTGCGAGTATTCACCGCGAGCCCCACCAGCCATTTAATCTATATTTAATATTATTAGTATATTTGCGTTCGCAACCATAACTCTATGGTTGTATATCATCACAAAACCTACGCAAAGCCACATATAAGTTATTCAAAATATGAATTAATGGAGAATACAACAAATGTATAAATTATTCATTATCTGTGTTGCTACACTAATTATGTGTTGCGGTAGCAATCAATCCAAAGCATCAGAAGCACCAATAACTGTTCTCTGTACAACCTTTCCTATATACCAGATTACTAGAAATATTGTAAAGGACAAAGAAAATATAGACCTACAACTAATGATCCCCTCTACAATGGGCTGCCCTCATGATTATGCTCTTACTCCCCAAGATATGAAAAAATTGGCTAAGGCTCAGGTTTTAATTATTAACGGGTTGGGCATGGAAGAGTTCCTTGGTGCACCAGTAAAAAAGGCAAACTCAAATATCCAGATTATAGATAGCTCGACTGGGATTAAAAATACCCTTGAATACATGCACGACATTGACGAAGAGCACCATCATGACAATGATTCTGGACACCATCATCATGATAGCGACTCTGAGCACCATCATGACAGTGACTCTGGGCATAACCACAGTGAAAATCCAGAACATCAGCATGGGGAAGAAGGACATCATCACCACCATGAAGGCGTAAACCCACATATATTTGTAAGCCCTGTTATGGTATCTGAAATGTCAATGAATATTGCAGCAGGATTATCAAAAATAGATCCTGAAGGTGCCGGCCAATACTACAAAAATGCGTCTGAATATGTAAAACAAATGCAGGCGTTAAATGATGAATTTATCACTGCTAGCAAAAGTTTTACCAACAACCGCATCATCGAGCCACACGGTGTCTTTGACTACCTTGCTCGCGATATAGGGTTAGATATTGTTGCTGTATTACAGGCTCATGGTCAGGAGCCATCTGCAGCAAAAATGCTTAATATGATAAAGATTATCGAGTCTGAAAAACCAGGAGCTATCTTCACAGAACCACAGTACTCCGCAAAGTCAGCCCTTACTATCTCTAAGGAAACAGGACTACCTGTAAAAGAACTAGATCCAGTTGCTTCAGGACCATCTGATGCGCCAATTGACTACTACCAGACTGTAATGCGTCAAAATCTTCAGACGTTGATCAATACTCTTGGTGTAAAGTAATTAACACACAATAATTATTCTAAAGATCATACTGTAATCTCTTCGGAGATTACAGTAGTAACTTATTGTGCCACACAGACAGTTACAGTTATTACTGAATAAATAACAATATACAATATCCATATGATACTTTATGACACTAACTTAAACTCAAGATCCTTAAGAGGAAGTATACCATGAGTTCCACCAATCACAAATTAAGTTCCAATAACAACAAACCAAATAAATTACAGAAATTACCTATAATAGTTTCCATCGCATTTGTTGCAAGCGCATATCTAATACTAATACTCTTTCATAATACTGAAGAGATAAAAACACTGTCTGTAGTCTTCTGCAGCATCATGCTAGAAGCAGCTCCGTTCATGCTTATTGGTTCGCTAATAGGTGGCCTCATTGAAACATTCATCAGTCGTGAAAAACTTCTTAGTATTGTACCAAAGGGGCAAATCTCGCCAATCCTCATTGCTGCTGGTCTTGGGATGGTACTTCCTGTCTGCGAATGTGCCATTGTACCAGTAGTGCGTAGGTTATGCCGCAAAGGTATGCCAGCACCTGCAGCGATAGCATACCTTCTTGGCGGCCCTGCAGTAAACCCTATTGTAGCTGCATCTACTGCCCTTGCCTACCGTTTTGACTGGCGTGTAGCAGCACTAAGAATAGTGCTCGGCTATCTTATAGCTGTAGCTGTATCGCTTTTTATCCAGCGTATTTTAAACAGCAAAAAGCTATTGCTGGAAAATATTGAAGATGATGATAACCATACTAACTGCTCCTGCGGACACAACCATCACAAAATCCCGATAACACACCTTGAGCACCATGGCTCAGACTGCTCATGTGAACACGAGCATACAAATAAACCATCAAAGATATTTAGCAAAATAACCCAATGTATCAATCATGCATCAGATGACTTCTTCTCTGCTGGGCATTATCTAGTAATTGGTGCTTTCCTTGCAGCTCTTGCTCAGACCTTTGTAAGTAGAGATTTCTTTACTTCTTTCTCTACATTCACACTACTACCATCAATTATGATGATCTGCCTAGCGATCCTGCTCAATCTATGTTCTGAAACAGATGCCTTTATTGCAGCATCAATGAGAGGACTACTCCCGCTAAGCGCCCAGATGGCCTTCATGCTTACTGGACCAATCTTCGATCTCAAACTCCTTCTTATGTATCAACGTATATTCCGAAAACGTACAATAATTCTGCTTGCAATATCTATACTGCTGAGCGTCTTCTGTATTTGTGCTGGTATCGAACTTTTTGAGAGGTACATATAAATGAATATTATAACTATTATAAAAAATATCAGATGGAGAATTCCTGTATATACATTCTGGCTTACAGTTATTGTTAAGCTACTGGTTACAGGCGAGTCTTCATATTTTCTTCGTCCAGAATTCACCTATATATTAGCTCTTGGAGGTTTGACTCTTTTATTCTTTCTAATTTTTGCATGCTTGAGTGACTCCTCTAGTAAGCACTCTATGGGAAATTTTCTGCACCTAGCAATAATGCTACTTCCACTATTCTACTACCTAAACGCCCAAGGAGAGTTTCTTGGCAGACAAGCCTACGCAAAACGCCAAACGGGATTACCTACAATAGCTTCATCAACAGCGGACCAGATACAAGATACAGAAGACTCATCAATATTACTAGAAGACAATGAAGAAGTAATAGATGTACCTACTGACGATATGCAGATATACCAGAACCCAGCTCAGTTTGATAGAAACACAGACGAATTGACTATACTTGATCTCTATGATGACCCAGACGATTTCATTGGTAAAAGTGTCACAGTAAAAGGTATGATACACAAGGATGACGAAGATATTGCCCAAGAGTTTGGACGCAATATCCCTCTGCTATTCAGATTTGTTATAACCTGCTGCGCTGCAGATGCTATACCTGCTGGCCTACTAATTGATAGTTCAAATTATTCAAATTACCAAGAAGGCGACTGGGTTGAAGTACAAGGAATATTTGCTTCAATAGATCATAACGGAGAAAATATCCCAATAATTAAAACCCCTACATTAACAAAAACGGAAGCTCCTGAAAACCCATACTTATATTAATAAATTGATATAGTGCAGAATTATAGAAGCGTTATAATTAGTGTAGAGTATAATTCTACGCACAGAATATCTGGTAATACCATCAAATATTACTAAATAATGTTTCTCGAGAGTCAAATTATACAATCATAAAACAGGATTGAATTATCATTATATTTTGATATACTTCTAAATAATAATACTGTTTCTAAAGATTTTTTTTTGACATTGTTTGAAAGCTCCAGAAATGGAGAACTATTAAGACACTAACTATAAGCTAAGACCGGAGGATGTGCATTGAATAACGAATGGGAATTTGAAACAAAAACAGTAAAAGGTGTCTACTCACCCGAGAATGGCAAAGAGTGGGTTCTGCCGATATCCCAAAGTACAACATATAATTATAACTCAACCAGCGAGCTTGCAAAATTATTCGACCTTGAAGTAGAAGGCCACATGTACTCTAGAATAAGTAACCCAACAACCGAAGCATTTGAGGGCAAGATGGCAGCACTCGAGGGCGGTGTTGGTGCTTGTGCAACCAGTTCAGGTCAGTCAGCTTCATTCTTATCAATTGTAAACATTGCCAATTCTGGAGACAATGTACTTGCAGCAAGCGCCATTTATGGTGGCACAGTAAACCTATTCAGCACTTCAATGAAAAAACTCGGTATTGAAATTCGCTGGTTCAATCAAGACGAAAGCACCGAAGCGATCATTGCCAAATCAGATAGTAAGACAAAAGCTGTTTTTGCTGAATCCTTAGCAAACCCTGCTTTAATTGTACTCGATTTTGAGAAAGTATCAGCAATTGCTAAAGAAATCCAAGTACCATTCATCGTAGACAATACCTTCCCAACTCCGTATTTATGCCGCCCACTCGAGCTTGGAGCAGATATCGTCGTCCATTCAGCAACAAAGTATATCGACGGCCATGCAACTAGCGTTGGTGGAGTCATTATTGATGGAGGAAAGTTTGACTGGACATGTAGCGATAAGTTTTCAGAGCTTTACGAGCCCGATCAAAGTTACCACGGCGTAAAGTATGTCGAACAATTTGGGGAACAAGCATATATTATAAAAGTCAGAACACAATGGATTCGAGACCTAGGGAACTATCTCGCACCATTCAACGCATGGCTCGCACACAAAGGTCTTGAGACACTCCACCTACGTATGGATAGGCATAGCGAAAATGCTATCAAGGTTGCAGAATTCCTCAACGAACATGAAAAAATAAGTTGGGTTAATTACCCAGGATTAGAGAATAATTCAGAATACCAACGCGCCCAAAAGTATCTACCAAAAGGCTGTAGCGGAGTCATGAGCTTCGGCCTAAAAGGTGGCCGTCAAGACGGCATGAAGTTTATAGAAGGATGCGAGCTCGTTGGACAAGTTGTCCACGTAGGCGACCTACGAACCATCGCCCTCCACCCAGCATCAACGACACACCGCCAGTTAACAGATAGTGAGCTCACTGCCGCAGGAATCCCAGCAGAGCTAATCCGCTTATCAGTCGGTATTGAGAGTATTAATGATATAATTAAGGATATCGCTAGTTCGCTTGAAACATTATAATGAACAAGTAGTTCATAAACCATAATATAAGCACAATACTTAATATTACGCTAGATCATTATCAATAATGATCTAGCGTAATAAATTCATTCCTATTAATTTTTACTTCATGCTTTAATAGATTTATCTGAACGCCATAAATCTGTCAATTATCTTGCATGTATACAGTGCCCTATACAGAAACTTCAGCTGACTGTTCTACCATATCATCTATTTTACCTTTGGACACTACCTTTCCATCATCTATAATCAAACCATGAGAAGCAGTCATACTCGCAAACGGCAGGTCATGAGTAACAATGACAAAGCACGTTTCAGACTGTAGCTCATGAAGCCAGTTAGCAAAATCTCCTGTTGTCTGCGCATCAAGTGCACTGGTAGGTTCATCCAACAACATGTACTTTGGCTGAAGCATCAGCGCTCTTGCAATCGCAACTCTCTGAGCCTGTCCACCACTTATCTGCATCGGATACCTATCTGCTAACTCACCAATAGCCAATCGCTCTAACATTTCATTGGCTTCTTTCAAAGCATCCTCCTCAGTACTACCCAATACTTTTGTAGGAGCTAAGGTAAGATTACGCGCAACAGTTAGATGCGGAAATAGATTCAGCTTCTGAAACACAACTCCCAGTTGCGAACGAAACTCTTTTCTATCCATTTCCTTGATATTTTTTCCATCAATACTAATACTACCTGCTGAGGGCTTCAAGAACTTTGCCATACAATTTAGTAAAGTAGTCTTTCCAGAACCACTATGCCCAAGAATCGCAAAGAAATGCTCATGTGGTAAACTAATATTAACATCCTTTAGCACTGGCTTTTTAGTTCCAGCATACTTATAAGTCAAGTTTTTAATATCAATCATTGTACAAATCCTTTCTGACGAATTTTCTTCTCTAATGCGCCTGCCATCTTCATAAGAGGGAATGTAACAACAAAGAACATTACAGCAACAATAAAGTAATACTTTGTTGGTTCAAAATTAAACGAAATAATGGACTGTGCTTCTCGGATCACCTCTGCTACTGAGATAACAGCAACAAGTGCTGTATCCTTTGTCAACGAAACAACTGAGTTCATAAGTGGTGGAATAGCAACGCGGAACGCCTGTGGCCATACAACCAACCTGAATGTCTGGTAACGACTCAGCCCAAGTGCCTGTGCAGATCTGACCTGACCAATATCAACACTCAATAATCCTGATCTTATTACCTCGGCCATATACGCCATAGAATTTATCCCCAACGTTAAAATAGCAGCGACATATGGTGACAAACCCAATCCCATCCAGGCAAAGAGAAGCTGAATCAGCACAGGTGTACCTCTTATAAAGTCAACAATAGTTCTCACAGGCCAATATAAAAGCTTCCACCCTCCGGTGTGATTATTTAGTACCACTCCACAAGGAATTGCCAGAAAGAACCCGATAATAAGTGATGCGCCTGCAATAGCCAAGGTCACAGCAAAACCCTTTCCCAGTTTTTCAGCAATGGCACCAGTAGTCATCGTTTCAGTAATACCATCATTATCACCACTTGACAAACTAAAGTATTTATCATGTATCGCCTGCATAGTACCATCACTTCTCATATTACTTAAAGCTTGATTTATCTTTGCTAGCAGCTCGGTGTCTTCCTTCTTTACAGGGATAGCAATATCCTCTGCATACAACATAGGTCCTACCGAAACAAACGGCCTGCCTGCGGATTTCACCTGCCATGCCCCTACCAATTTATCAGTAACAAATCCTGTAATGCGCTTTTGTTGCAACAGTTCAAATATCTGGACACTTGACTTCAATGTTACTACTTCAATTTTTGGGTAATTCTCCTCAAGATATCTCTGGTAGGTCTCCCCTAGCACAGCAGATATTTTTTTACCATTACACTCTCTTATACTATATACCTTTGAGGGATTGTCTCTGTGAATAAAGAGCTGAGCCCCTGACTGATAGTATGGCGTAGAGAAGTTGACAGCCTTAGCTCTCTCAGGAGTTATAGCCATAGAACCGATAATCGCATCATATTTACCTGCTAGCAGACCAGCAAGAATACCATCCCACTCCGTGGCAATAATTTCCAACTTTTTATCAATTCGTGACGCGATTTCTTTTGAAACATCCACGTCAAATCCAGCAAGCTCTCCATTATTATCATAATAGCTAAATGGAGGGTATTTTCCTGTCAACGCAACTTTTAATACCGGTGACTCATTTTCAGTATCATCAGCATAAACTCTATTTTGCATATGAGTGAAACACATACAAACAATACATATACAAAATAACATCTTGTAAATTGGTACCAATAAAGTTCTATTCATAATTCTCCCTTCTTTCATATAATGTAAATATCCGAATCACGGGTAAACTAGCTCCACTATTATCGATTTTGAATTTTCCTAGGTAAACATACTCGAATTTATTTAGATTTATGGCTCGTTAAATATGCAGCCCATTTTTGAGTGTTAACAATAAAAAGTCACTAAAGAAACAAGGAGCAACGAAATGTACTTTGTAAAGATTATGGATAATAAATAATATCTTCTATAAATCCAATATTTGACAAGAACAAACTAGTTTGAATAACAAGACACCTTGTCTTCGCGTTTCGTAGAGACTTTCAAAACCAGATTTGTCTGAAAATGCACAATACAAATATTAAACGCTACCATATATAATTGTTGAGTATAATTACTATAAAACCAACAAGAAATATATCTACAATAATATTTTGTATACGTAATATATTACCAGAAAATACTTTTTTGTCAAGTTTTATCATATCATTAATCTCATACCACGAGCAATAGCTTTGCTGATCAGCAAAGTGTAGACCTTAATATACAAAAAAACACCCAAACCTAATAGTTTGGATGTTTTTAAATAAGCTACCAACAGCGACAAATTTTTCTAAAATATTACCGATGTATAATAGAAGCTTAGTATTTAACCTCTATTTGAATCACGTTTTGTATATGCAATCACCCCCCTTTTAATTGAACTCTGAATTGCATGACTACTATATGTTGCAGAGGTAACCACATCTACAGAAACTCCCATAATACCATCTACAGACATCCCAATATATTTTTTAATCATACCCTTTCTCTTTATTCTAGCCATGTATGGAGGAGTCTCACGGTTTGGTAATACTTCAATTCCAGTAATAATGTCATTACTATCGATGCGTATCAATAAGGGGATAACATCATTATAACCAACAATATCTAACGAGTACGGCTCAGTAAAGATCAAACTTTCACCTGTAGATTTATTTCGCCAAATACCGACTGCAAGTTTTGACCATTCTGTTCTATTAAGTCCTCCATACTTACTGAAATAATCCTGTTTAGAATTCGCCGCATGACTTTCTAAAGTCAAATTCATCTCAAAAACATTCCGAATATTAGTATTCATGACCAATACGACCAGTAATATTGATAACACTGTCAAACCTATTGGAAATTTTCGCTTAAATATTTTCACTGAAATAGCACTCCTCTATTTTATGATAACCAATAATGTATACATACACCCTTTATCATCGAATACCATATGCCTTGACGATACAACACTAGATACGAAGTAGTTGCCCAATAATATACAATATCACTTACTACTTGCTAAACGAAAATAGCCTTGCATATTCTTTAAATATAGCATGAATACTTTTTATGCACGACTTTACTTTTCAATATAATACAAATATGTTATATCAAATATACACCCATAACCCTCATTATTTAGTTGCAAATTACTATTTATCTTAAAATAATATCACCAAATTGCATGATTTATTGTATTAAATCATAACAACCCAAATTGCCATAAAGTGTACTAATACGCCAAAGAATTAGTATTTTGATTATATTTAATTTTCATACCAATGTGTCATAACAATGCCCTTATATATTACCCCATAAAAAAAGCATCAAAACCATCACAGCTTAGATGCATATTAGGATATAACAAATTAGATAACCTGCATAGACACATGCATAGCTTGCACACAAGGGTCTTAAGACACTACACCTACGTATGGAAAGACACAGTGAAACGCCTTAAAGGTTGCCAAGTTCCTCAACGAACATAAATATGTAAGCTGTATAAACCACTTTGGTCTAGAAAATAATTCCGAATTCCAACGCGCTCAATAATTTCTACAAAACGGCTGTAGCGGAGTTATAAGTTTCGGTCTAAAGGGAGGTCGTCAAGATGGCATGAAGTTCATAGAAAGTTGTGAGCTAATCGGCCAAGTAACCCATGTCGACGATCTATGGACTATTACACTCTACACAGCATTAACAACACACCGCCAGCTAACAGATAATGAACTCGCTGCAGCAGAAATCTCAGCAGAGCGAATTCTCTTGTCTGTAGACATAGAAAGTGTGAATGACATAATCAAGGATATCTCTACCTCGCTTGATTCATTGTAATTCACTACTAAATTAATATGGAGTCGAGCATTCAAGCTCGGCTCCATATTAAAACGTAAACAGTTGATAATTAATTATTCATTAAGATAAAAGAACTATTATCTACTCACTAAAGTAGCCAATTCCCTCGCAATTTCTCTAACGTTATTAATCATATCAATATTCTTATTTATATCCCCTGATTTGAATGTGTTTAGCACTCTAATTTCAGAAATTATATCATACCCGTAAGCCTTAAGCGGAAGGGACATTGCTTCAATTGCAAAGCCCATGTCTTCCTCTTTCTCCTGTTCCGCTATAGCAATTACCACAGCTTTTCTGCTCTGACCAGCTAGACGGCTAGACCATCCTCGAGGGACTGTATCTGCAAAGTCATAGTAACAGTACATTCTATCCAGAAATGCTTTTACCCATGAGGTAATATTATAATTATATACCGGAGAAACAAGAACAAGACCTTGAGATTGTTCGATCAATTGATAAAGACTTTTCATATCATCATTGAACCGAACACACTTCTTTGCCAACCGACATCCTTCACAACCTACACATGAGCTAAAAACTAAATCTCTCAAATGCACAGTAGACGCACTTATTGATTTTGACTGGACTTCATCTATAAATGCATCTAAAAGTATATGAGAATTACCTAACTTTCTAGGGCTTCCTTCAATTCCAAGTATCATGCATATCTCTCCAAAATTCTACTTGACTAAGCCAGCCTTTTTGAGCATGAGCATAGACACATTCTCAACACTATCACCATCATCAACCATCAGATTATACTTCTGCATTTCAGCTTCTGTCCAGTGTCCACCAAGTTCTTCTAGAGCTTGCATAACTTTTGGATTTTCTTGTCCATACTTTTTACGAATAATAGGAGTCAAGTAGTACGGAGGAAAGTAACCTCTACTATCCTCTAGGTTTTTAAGGTTAAATTTGGCAATTCGACCATCTGTACTATACGAAACATTTATATCAATATCCTCGTTATTTAGCGCAGCATAGGTAATCCCCTGATCCATCGGTATAATATCTTTAAATTTAAGACCAGGGTAAGTTCTGAGTAGTCCAGGCAAACCATCAGCACGGTTTTGAAACTCTTTATCACATCCCATACGCATAGATGGAGCAACAGCAACAAGATCGTCAAGTGTCTTGATGTTATACTTTTTCATAGTATCCTCACGAATAGAGAGAACATATGTATTATTAAAGCCAAAAGGTTTTAACCATGTAATCCCGTGCTTTTTTTCAAATTCATTTTTTACGAAATCAAATGTTTCATCAACTCCAAGAATCTCAGTCTCACCAAGAATGGTTCCATAACCAGTTCCTGTATACTCTGGATAAACATCAATATCCTTATTCTCTAATGCACTAAATATCAACATAGTACCAGTAAGCTGTATCTCTTCTGTTTTAAATCCTTTTGTTTTGAGGTAGTTGGACATTACTTTGCCAAACAGCCTTTGTTCAGTAAAATCTTTATATCCGACTTTAACGACATCTTTATCTTTAGACATAGTTGTATATGTGATACCAGCAACTACAAGAACCAAAACAATAATAAATAGTATTTTTTTCATATCCTTCTCCTATTAATTTTCTTTCTTTACAATACCCTCTGAAGTCAAACTCTTCTCAACATGCCCAAGTATATAATCAACAAACAAAGCAAGTAGTGCTGAAAAAATCGCTCCTGATAGTATCATCTCATAGTTCATCATGCTTATCCCCTGATATATTAACTGCCCAAGACCTCCGGCACCAATAAGAGCAGCTATGGTTGCAATACCTATTGCTGTAACTGTCGCAATACGCACTCCCCCCATAATTACCGATATTGCCAAAGGTATTTCTACCTTAAACATTATTTGTGTTTTAGACATACCCATACCTTTTGCAGCATCAATTATAGCTGGGTCAACATTATTTATACCAATCACTGTATTCTTAATAATCGGGAGTAATGCATAAAGGCATAATGCAAAGACGGCAGGTTTTGTTCCGATTCCAAATAAAGGCATCGCAAAAGCAAATAAAGCAAGCGACGGTATCGTTTGAATTACATTTGCAATATTAATTACGATTTGTGCCAATTTCTTATTATTTGTAATTAAAAAGCCAACCGGAACACCAATTAAACAAGCAAGAAACACACTTATCCCTGCTAGTACTGCATGCTCAAGCGCTTTATCTAGTATTAAATTATAATTCTCTGCTATAAAGTGTAGAAGACTCATTAGTACTCCTCTCTTTCTGGTACAATGTCTGTAAGAACATTTACGATACTTGCATCAGTGATTTTTCCGACAATATTACCTTGCTCATCAATCACTGGACTATACTTTATGTTCTTTTCTTTTCTCATGTTTAAGACTTCAACAAGATTCATGTCTACCGATATTCTGAATAAATCAACTTTCATAATATTCTTCATCTTTGTGCTGTTATCTGTCACACCTTTAAGGCGATTAGTTCCCACAATTCCTAGAAGTTTATCTGGTTTATCTGATACTTTATCTACAACTAGAAGTTCATTCGAATTATGCTTTTTCATTAACTCAATAGCATGAGCAACAGATCTATTCGCCCCAATCTT
Source organism: Planctomycetota bacterium (assembly GCA_965140405.1). GTDB lineage: Bacteria > Planctomycetota > SZUA-567 > SZUA-567 > SZUA-567. The sequence goes on along the minus strand of OZ223208.1, from coordinate 1,541,889 downwards.
CACTATATCCTTACTCATAACATCCTCAGCCTTGAGCATGTCAGGTGTTTTCCACAGCCTATCAATTCCAACAAATGTCTCAACAAATTCATTTACTGGATTTTTAAGGATTTCTTCTGGAGTATCACACTGTATTATCTTTCCATCTACCATGACAGCAATTCTATCCCCAAGTCTCAAGGCTTCATCAATATCATGAGTAACGAATACTATTGTTTTATGGAGCTCTTCCTGAAGCTTGAGTAATTCATTCTGTAATTGCTCACGAGTTATTGGATCTAGTGCACTGAAAGGTTCATCCATAAGCACAATATCAGGGTCATTCGCCAAAGCTCTAGCAACACCAACCCTCTGTTGCTGTCCACCACTCAATTCACTTGGAAATCTGTCTGAATATTCATCATACGGCAGTTCAATCAAATTGAGTAAATCCTTGACTATCAGTTCAGTCTCTACCGGATCCTTTTTACAAAGATCTGGAACAATCGAAACATTTTCCTTAATCGTAAGGTGAGGAAGTAATCCAACATTCTGAATTACATAGCCAATATTTCTTCTCAACTCATTACTATTAAATGTCGTTATATCTCTTTTATCAATATAAATTTTTCCACTAGTTGGTTCAGCAAGTCTATTTATCATTCTCATTGTTGTAGTTTTACCACATCCGCTTTCACCAACCAAAACGAGAAACTCTCCCTTAGCAATATTTAGATCCAAGTTATCTATAATATTACTCTTCCCGTCATAGGTTTTTGTAATGCCCCTAAGAGTTATCACTTTTTCTCCTTTATTTGCTTATAAGTTATTTCACATCAATAACAATCATTATAATTTTACAAAAAAAAAGGCACTCTAACTCATATAGAGTTAGAGTGCCTTAACTTCGCTATAATAGCTCGTTAATATACCATAAAAAAATAGTATAATCTATTGCCGTAAAGACCCTAGACAGACCTCAGTTCTAAAATACAGTTTTTCTACTAAGTTTTTGCTTTTGCAGAAAGCTTACGACAAAGCCGAAAGAAAAAACGTCTAAGTGCTCACAATCCAGCTACTAATTTAGTATACTTCACAATTACATCTTAATATATATATTATTATAGTGCTATTGTTATATAAGTCAAGATATTATTAGCATAATAACGCTATGTGCTACATGTATCTTTTCAGTGTGATCTCACTGATGCGATTTTATAATTTCAACACCCATTATTCTATAAAAATGTCCTCTATGATAGTGCTTTATAATATAAATTATTAGCAGCATGCATATACCCGTAAACCCCATTAAAATAAAGCATCCAACCCATTTAAGGATTGGATGCTTTATTAATAAGATTCCGGCAACGACCTACTTGGCCTTCGTGCATCCATGCACTTGCCTTCATTTCATTCGGGTGATCGCGCGTTGCGCTCCATCTATCCCTTGCGCATCCTGCGCGGGATTGTCCTCGGGTCTAGTCGGCATGGCCTCCTAGACCTCGTCTCAGTGTATTCATTACAGTAATATAATTAAAAAAAGGGTACTCACATCAAGTGAGTACCCTTTTATTAATAAGATTCCGGCAACGACCTACTTTCCCGAGAACAGTATCATCGGCGCATAAGAGCTTAGCTACTGTGTTCGGAATGGGAACAGGCGTATCCTCTTAGCTATAGCCGCCGGAAAAGCGACTAACTGGTATTTATAGCTGCTCTTTTGTTATCTGGCAGTGATAAATACTAGTTTTAAAATCAAATCGAGCAAAGTGTAACTTTATAATTTTATACAAGTTGAGGTTTATAAATTAAACATAAACATCATTTAACATATGCGGATCATATTGTGTTTGACTTGTTACGACCCTTTTGTTTCCATGTTACCATGAATTTAAAAGAGTTGTAATCAAGCCGATCGGCTGATTAGTACCGGTTAGCTGAGGACATCACTGCCCTTACACATCCGGCCTATCGAACTCATAGTCTATAAGTTGCCTCATGGGATGACTAATCTCTGAGCTGGCTTCACGCTTAGATGCTTTCAGCGTTTATCCGTTCCATACGTAGCTACTCTGCAATGCACCTGGCGGTACAACAGAAACACCAGAGGTATGTCCAACTAAGTCCTCTCGTACTAAAGTTAGTTCTCATCAATCATCCTACGCCCACAGCAGATAGGGACCGACCTGGCTCACGCCGGTCTGAACCCAGCTCGCGTACCGTTTTAATTGGCGGACAGCCAAACCCTTGGGACCTACTGCAGCCCCAGGATACGATGAGCCGACATCGAGGTGCCAAACCTCCCCGTCGCTGTGAACGCTTGGGAGAGATCAGCCTGTTATCCCCGGAGTACCTTTTATCTGATGAGCCACAACCCTTCCACTCAGGATTGCGGGGTCACTATGTCCTGCTTTCGCACCTGCTCGAGATATCTCTCTCGCAGTCAAGCTCCCTTATACCATTACACTCTTCGTACGGTTACCAACCGTACTGAGGGAACCTTTGAACTCCTCCGTTACTCTTTGGGAGGAGACCGCCCCAGTCAAACTACCCAACTAGCACTGTTCCCGGCCCTGATTCAAGGGTCCAGGTTAGGCAATTCATGAGGAAAGAGTGGTATTTCACCAACGGCTCCACCAGGTCTGGCGACCCGATATCAATGCCTCCCACCTATCCTACACAAACCACACAAATTGCCAATACTAGCCTATAGTAAAGGTTCACGGGGTCTTTCCGTCTTGCTGCGGGTAAGTCGCATCTTCACGACTCCTACAATTTCACCGAGTCTGCAGTTGAGACAGTGCCCAAGTCGTTACGCCATTCATGCACGTCGGAACTTACCCGACAAGGAACTTCGCTACCTTAGGACCGTCATAGTTACGGCCGCCATTCACTGGGGCTTCAGTTCGCAGCTCTCACCGCTTACTTTAACCTTCCAGCATCGGGCAGGCGTCAGTCTGTATACATCCACTTGCGTGTTAGCACAGACCTGTGTTTTTGGTAAACAGTCGCTCGGGCCTCTTTGCTGTGGCTCCAACTAGCTTACGGGGTAAACCCTTCACCGGTTAGAGCGATCCTTATCCCTAAGTTACGGATCCATTTTGCCGAGTTCCTTAACTACAGTTCTCTCGCGCGCCTGAGGATACTCTCCTCACCCACCTGTGTCGGTTTTCGGTACGAGCACTACATACAATTTACGAAACTTTTCTTGGAAGCATGGCATCAGCGGCTTATATGTCATAAGACTTTGGCATCCGGTCTCAGCCTTAATGGGGAAAGCATTTAACTCGCCCCGGCCTACGCCGTTACATAGTCCAGCCAGCGGATCTACCCGCAATTAGCCTTCTCCGTCCTTCCGTAAATTAACGCATGCAGCGGGGCAGGAATATTAACCTGCTGTCCATTCGACTACGCCTTTCGGCCTCGTCTTAGGTCCCGCCTAACCCTGGGAGGAATGACCTTGCCCAGGAAACCTTGGGTTTGCGGCGAAGGGGATTCTCACCCCTTTTATCGTTACTTATACCGGCATTATCACTACTATACTGTCCAGCATTCCTTACGGTATGCCTTCAACCTATATAGTACGCTCCCCTACCACTTGAAATGTCACGCATGACAAAACAAATCCGCATCTTCGGCATTAAACTTGAGTCCCGTTAATTTTCGGCGCAGAAATACTCGACTGGTAAGCTATTACGCACTTTTTAAATGGTGGCTGCTTCTAAGCCAACATCCCAGCTGTCTTTGTATCTCTACTTCCTTTTTCCACTTAGTTTAATTTGGGGGCCTTAGATGGCGGTCTGGGCTCTTTCCCTCTCGACCATGGAGCTTGTCCCCCATAGTCTGACTGCCGAGATAGTTTCATTGGTATTCGGAGTTTGATTGGAATTGGTAGGATGGTGGTCCCCCGCATCCATTCGGTACTCTACCCCCAATGAATAGTTGCTCGACGCTATACCTCAATATATTTCGGGGAGAACGAGATATCTCCGAGTTTGATTAGACTTTCACTCCTATCCCAACCTCATCCCCTAAATTTTCAGCTTTAGTGGGTTCGGTCCTCCACGAGATTTTACTCTCGCTTCAACCTGGACTGGGATAGATCACTACGGTTTCGCGTCTGCCACATACGACTAATTTCGCGCTATTAACACTCGCTTTCGCTGCGCCTACGCATCAAAGATGCTTAAGCTTGCCATATATAGCAACTCGCCGGTTCATCATACAAAAGGCACGCCGTCAGCCTGAACGAATCATAGGCCTTCGACTGCTTGTAGGTATACGGTTTCAGGTACTTTTAACTCTCCTTATCGGAGTACTTTTCATCTTTCAGTCACCCTACTATGCGCTATCGGTCGGTAGTAAGTATTTAGCCTTACGAGGTGGTCCTCGCAAATTCCAACGGGGTTTCCCGTGCTCCGCTGTACTTGGGTGCTCTCTACGCTAAATTCAGATTTAAGATACAGGACTATCACCTTCTGTGGCTGGGGTTCCCACCCCATTCTCCTATCATCATTTAATACGCATGCTTATTCAGGTTCAGCATGAGAGTCCCACGACCCCATATACACAACGCCCTGAGCTTACATGTATATGGTTTGGGCTGTTACCGTTTCGCTCGCCGCTACTCAGGTAATCGTTTTTACTTTCTATTCCTCAAGGTACTTAGATGTTTCAGTTCCCTTGGTTCCCGTTCTATGCCTATGTGTTCAGCATAAAACAATTCGAAGATCTCCGGATCAAAGTCTGCTTACGACTCCCCGAAGCTTATCGCAGTTAAGCCACGTTCTTCATCGGCTACTACCGCCTAGACATCCACCGTACACCCTTAGTATCTTGATTACAACTCTTCTAAACTCATAAGAACTTAGCAGAGTTGTGTAAGAATAGCCTCGGAAAAAGCTACTCTAAATCAAACACGATAAATATTACTACTTATTTTTTATCTTTCCGCAATAAATATAGACCAAATTATAATCTATATTCATCTACTTGTTAAGGATGTAACTGTTTAACTTATACACTCAACTATTTACTCTTTTGTGAATACTGCAGTATTTATACTGTCTTGCAGACCGTAATCTGCTATCTACTACTTTATCAACATAGGAATATGTATATAAATTATACTATTACGTCTTTACTCGATTATCAAAGAACAATTCGGAGAACGAAGCTCCTAAAAAAATCATATAAATATCATCAACAGCAAAGATCAAATGGTGGGCTTGGATGGATTCGAACCATCGGCCTCATCCTTATCAGGGATGCGCTCTAACCAACTGAGCTACAAGCCCACCTGTCATTCGCATCATGGTGGAGGTGCACGGGATCGAACCGAGGACCTCCTGCTTGCAAAGCAGGCGCTCTCCCAACTGAGCTACACCCCCATCTTAATCCTACCACCTTGTATCCTGTAGTACTGGATAATATTAAAAAATGAATAGCCATAGTGTTCTGAAATATAATGCTTGGGCTGATATTCTGCTAAATCCGCTCCCGTGGGACATAAAGTAAACAAGTTTACTAAATGCTATCCCGAGATACTTCATTAACAGCTAAGTTGTCCTTAGAAAGGAGGTGATCCAGCCGCAGGTTCCCCTACGGCTACCTTGTTACGACTTAGTCCCCCTCACCAGTCTTGCCTTCGGCCGGACAATTGTCGCCGGACTTCGGGCACTACCAGCTTGGGTGGCTTGACGGGCGGTGTGTACAAGGCTCAGGAACGTATTCACCGCGGCGTGGCTGATCCGCGATTACTAGCGATTCCAACTTCATAGAGGCGAATTGCAGCCTCTAATCCGAACTGGGGCTGGCTTTGAAGATTTGCTCCACCTCGCGGTATTGCGTCTCTCTGTACCAACCATTGTAGCACGTTTGTAGCCCTGGATGTAAGGGCCATGATGACTTGACGTCGTCCCCACCTTCCTCCGGTTTAACACCGGCAGTCTCATAAGAGTGCCCAGCATGACCTGGTAGCAACATATGATAGGGGTTTCGCTCGTTAAGGGACTTAACCCGACGCCTCACGGCACGAGCTGACGACAGCCATGCAGCACCTGTGATAGTTACACCTAAAAGGCAATCCTTCTGCTTTCACAGAATTAATCCTATCATGTCAAATCCAGGTAAGGTTCTTCGCGTTGCTTCGAATTAAACAACATGCTCCACCGCTTGTGTGAGCCCCCGTCAATTCCTTTGAGTTTTAACCTTGCGATCATACTCCCCAGGCGGAATACTTAACGCATTAGCTACCACAACTAGAGAATCAGCTCTCCAATCGTGCAGTATTCATCGTTTACGGCTAGGACTACCGGGGTATCTAATCCCGTTCGCTCCCCTAGCTTTCGTCTCTCAGCGTCAGTTGTGACCCAGTTAGCTGCCTTCGCCTTTGGCGTTCTCCCAGATATCTACGCATTCCACCGCTACACCTGGAATTCCACTAACCCCTTTCACACTCAAGTCCCACAGTATTAGTGGCAGTTCCCCGGTTGAGCCGAGGTATTTCACCACTAACTTATAAGACCGCCTACAGACCCTTTATGCCCAGTGATTCCGAACAACGCTCGCACATTTCGTATTACCGCGGCTGCTGGCACGAAATTAGCCTGTGCTTCCTTTGATTCTGATCAGTACACATGCTATTAACATATGTAGTTTTCTAAAACCTGACAGCAGTTTACAACCCAAGGGCCTTCATCCTGCACGCGGCGTCGCACCGTCACGGTTTCCCGCATTGGCGAATGATTCAGCACTGCTGCCTCCCGTAGGAGTCTGGACCGTGTCTCAGTTCCAGTGTGTCCGTTCACCCTCTCAGGCCGGATACCCATCATCGTCTTGGTGAGCCGTTACCTCACCAACAAACTAATAGGACGCAATCTCATCCCTGAGTGGCAGGCCCGAAGGTCCCCACCTTTTACCACTGAGTCATGCGACTCTGCGGTCTTATCTGGTATTACCCATCCTTTCGAATGGCTATCCCTGTCTCAAGGGCAGATTGATTACGCGTTACTCACCCGTCCGCCACTGTACTCATTTCCCGAAGGAAACTTTCCCGTTCGACTTGCATGTATCAACCACGCCGCCAGCGTTCGTTCTGAGCCAGGATCAAACCCTTCAATTGAAAAGTTATCATAAACAGCTAGTCGGCTAAGACTACTGTTAACTGGCATTTTATTATTTAAAGAGTGGTTAGTCTCCACTCTGATTGGTAATGTATCGTTATGACACATCCCATTATCGCATTAAAGCTCTCAATAAATTGATTTGCTCTACTTCAAGCATTTTACAACATAAGAACGTATGGCTATTCATTTATTTTCAAAGATCAATCGCCTGAACGAAGCAGGACTTAAATATTAGTTTTACTTATTATTTAATGTATAACAGTAATCGAACCTGAACCACATCAAACTTTAGTATTTTTAAAAATTAGAGAGAAAAAAAACCGCCATTTTCGAATCTCCTCGAAAAAGGCCGTCTAGGCCGCGCTCGTTTTCAGTAGAGCAAAACAACGCAGTTGTTATTCTCATAGTGCTTTAACAAGTATACGACTTAATACAAACAAGTCAAACACTATTTTATTTTTATTTTTAAGTTTATTTTCATCACCTCAATTAAGCTGTAACATAAACTACCAAAACAAGCATAGTCAAAACACTCAAAGAAGCAAGATGTTATTTAAAAATATTTTCAAAACTATAGTGCCAATATCAACACTCACCGTCATTTATACGGCCTCTAGTTTCAAGCTCAGAATGAAGAAAACACCCTCTTCTCCCAAGCGGTTTGACAAGTATACGAAGTAAGCATACGCTTGTCAACACTAATAATTTTATTATTTTTAGAATACTTTAAAACAACAACTTTACAAACAAATTGAGTAAATTCTCCTCCCGGGATTTAAGTCAATTAAGTAAGTAAAGTAATGAGTTGTACTCCTTAGTGCGTTTAGAATCATACCCAAACTATGAACTAATACAAGCATAATAATTCATTAATATTATAAAAAATTTTAAATGCATATGAAACCCTATAAAAAGTAGGATTTACTATATCAACTTCTATAAAAAAAATTTGTTTTATTATAATAATAGGATCTAACAACGACACTATTTTGCTAATTACTATCTCCAAATATTACTAAAAATATATTTCATATATCGCTATTCTACTACATTTTTCTAGACATTATGGAATAATATGCAACTGGAATAACAATAAGAGTAAACAGTGTTGATGCCAGTAATCCAAAAATTAACGCCCAAGCCAATCCAGAAAATACCGGATCATATATTATTGGGAATGCACCTATAGCCGTAGTCAATGCAGTAAGTAATATTGGCCTCATCCGAACCGCTCCACTACGCAGAATAGCGCTTTTTAGTTCAACACCGTCTTTTAAAGCATCTTGCACAAATTCGATTAATACTAATGAATTACGAATAACTATGCCACCAAGTGCAATCATACCAATCATACTTGTCGCGGTAAAAAATATTGGATCTACATATCCACCTGGCATACCTGTAAACAAATTCAATATAAAGAACCCAGGTAGTATTCCTAATACAGTCAGAGGTATTGCTAGCATTATAAGAAGTGGCATAAAGAACGAACCTGTATTAACAGTTAGAATAATATATATCCCGAGCAGTGCGACAACATACGCTAATCCCATGTCTCTAAATACGTCTAGCGTAATTTTCCACTCTCCTTCACCATTCCACTTTACCTCTATATTTGGTGGTAATGATATTGAATCCAATTTACTCTTGAGATCAATCACAGCTTCTGCAGGGGCTCTTCCTGCCATCTCAGCGGTTACATATACTACATCCCGCATATTCTTTCTATATATTGATCTTGCTCCTACCCCATACTCTATCGAAATAAATTCACCCAGAGGTATTATGTCACCACTATTTGAGGGAATAGGAATATTTTGTAAGTTTAATGCTGTTGCTTTGTCCTTTTCAGAAAGCCCCACTCTAATCATCAGTGGAGATCTCTCACCGTTAATGTGAAGTGATGCAGGGATTGTCCCCTTCATTGCAGCTGCTATTGTTTGTAAAATATACTGAGAATCTATACCATGTAGAGCTGCTTTTTGCTTATCTATTGTAATATTTATTTCATTAGGGTTTTGATCTTCCATTACAATCACATCTGTCACTGCCTCTTCCTGCCTCATCAAACCTGCTATCTTATTTGCAGCAACGACAAGATCTTTATATCCAGTATTATCATCTCCATAAACCTCTACTACAAGTGTCGACAATACTGGCGGCCCTGGCGGAACTTCTACTAATTGCATATCAGCATCATATTTATGGGCAATTTTTTCTAGCCCATTTCTCATAGTAAGAAGAAGGCTATGACTCTGCATATCTCTGTCATCTCTATCAGCAAGAATAACTTGAATATCTGCAGTACTCCCACCACTACGTATATAGTAATGCCGCACCATACTATTAAAGTCCATTGGTGAAGCTATACCTATGTAATTTACAATGCTGTGCACATCATCAAAGCTACTCAAGTAATCTTGAAGTTCGAGTACCACACGTTGGGTCTTTTCCAGAGTTGTACCTTCCGGCATATCAAGTATAACTTGAAACTCATTCTTATTATCAAATGGAAGAAGCTTAAGTGGAACAAACCTGAATAAAGCAAGCGAACAAGACGCTAAAAGAAGCACACAAATACCTATAAACAATATCTTCCTATACCTGCTCTTATCAAGGAATGGTTTTAGGATAAATCCATAGTATTTGTATAATCGACCCTCACTATTGGTAGAAGGCGTACTATCTATATCCTTAGCTACATTTGAATTTCTAAGTACTCTAAAAGTTATCCAAGGAACAATAGTAAGTGCGCAGAATGTTGAAAAAACAACGGTAATAGGCACATTCAGAGCCATTGGAGCCATATAAGGTCCCATCATGCCTGTTATAAATGCAAGTGGTGAAAAACATACAATTATTGCTAGAGTAGACATAATCACTGGGGAGAAGACCTCCCTCAGCCCATTGATTGTCGCTTTAATTGGATCACCGACATATTGCTTCATATGCCTCTGAATATTCTCTACATTTGTAATTGGATCGTCTACAACCAGGCCAAGTGAGAGAATTAAAGCAAAGAGCGTTACCCTATTAATAGTATACCCTAAAAGCATATTAACGAAGAGTGCAAGTGAGAAGGATATAGGTACTGCCAAAGCAACAACCAGCGCTTCCCTTCTCCCTAAACTTATTGACAATAGAATTACAACAGAAATAATTGCAAACAGTAAGGAACTCAGTAGTGAATTTACTTTTACCTGAGTCGTCTCACCATAATCCCTCGTTACCTCTACAAAAATATCGCTCGGCAAATACTCATTTTTAATCCTGTCGATCTCTTTTAATATATCTTCAGAGACTACAACTGCATTACTACCCTTCTTCTTTGCAAATGCAAGTGTTACTGAGCTCAGATTCTTACCTTTAAGATTTTTATCGACATCAGAATTACTCTCTGTGAAAAAAATAGATGTATAGCTCTTTGCTTCTTCTGCTCCATCTGAAATATTTGCAACATCCTTGAGATACACAACGCCACTCTTATCTGCAAAGACTGCAAGATCTTCTAGCTCTTTTGGTAAACTTAAAAACGTATTTGCACTAACGAATATAACTGTATTATTTCTTGTAAACTGATCTGCCCTTACAGAAGCGTCTGCCCCTTTAAGTGCTTTGGTGATATCATTAATATCCACACCGAATCCATCCATCTTTTGCGGATCTATATCGACTCTTATCTCACGCTTTCTACCACCGACGATATAACTTCTAGAAATATTATCCAGTCCAGATATTCTAGCCTGAATCTCTTCAGCGGTCCTTCGAAGTTCATAGTCACTATATTTATTTGAGTAAAGAGTAATATTTACAATCGGCACATCATCTATCTCAATCGGTTTGATCATCCACTTATCAACAATAGAAGGCACTCGGTCAAGATTCATTTGGATTTTATTATGTAACTTGAGTAAAGAATCTTCTCTATTCTCACCTACAAAGAAACGCACAGTAACAATAGCTGCCTCATCCTTAGTCATTGAATATATATATTCGACACCATCTATCCCCCAAAGAATTTGCTCTAATGGATATGTCGCAAGCATCTTTATCTCTTCAGGAGTTGCACCCAGAGCACTGATATAAATATCCGCCATTGGTACGACTATTTGAGGCTCTTCTTCTTTTGGCGTAAATACAAGTGCCGCAGCGCCAAAACATAGTGAAATCACAATCAGCATTGGGGTTAGTGGTGAAGTTATAAAGAATTTGAAGAAGCGTGAAAGAGTTGTTTCATTTTCAATATTCATGTTTATTACCTTGATAAAGATATGAATTAAAGGTTATATTTATACTCTCTGACTAATATACTATGGTATCACCTTCTTCAAGCCCTGAAAGCACTTCTATCTTGTCATTATGTTTTTTGCCCGTCTTCACATATATCCTTCTACTTCCATTCTTGTCACTGATAAGATTGACATACTTCAATTGACCAATTGATATAATTGCTTCTATAGGAACAAGTACAACATCTACAGTATCCAAAGGGATCAAAAGTCTACCAAACATTCCTGGGTATACACCACTAGCCTCTGGTAAGGTTACTTTTACCAAAAATGAACGAGTCTTTGCATTTGCATATGGCTCTATCTCTTCTACAACTCCATTTAACACTTCATTCTTTGACCCTATTCTAACCCCAAGAGACATCCCGATTTTTATTCTATCTATTAGACTCTCCCTAACCCCTGCCTCAAGCCTTAGAGTCAAGCCTGTCTGAATTGTTAAAAGGGGTTGTGCTGGGGTTGCCAGATCACCAGGATCTATTGACCGATTGGTGATAACACCAGCATTCAAAGCACGAATATTAGCATACTCAGCAAAGAGTTCTGCCTCTTTCACCTCCTGCTCTGCTTGTCTAAGTCTTGCTTTAGCAGACGCTACCCGTTCTTTTAATAGTTCTAATTGAGATTTCATTCTTAAAAATCTAGTCTTGGCTTGATCAAAATCCTTCTTACTATTAATTCCGTCTTTATACAATTTGCCAGATCTATTATAGTCTGATTCAGCCTGTGCGAACTCTGCTGCCAGATCTTCTTCAATTTTAATTGCTTGGTCTACACCTCTTCCAGCAATAGCAAACCCCTCTTTTGCTTGCTCCAATTTACTAAGAACTTCTCTATCATCCAGACGTATCAGGAGTTCACCCTCGTCAACTCTATCTCCTGCAGAGACAAGAACATCTATAACCTTTGCACTTATCTGCGAGTGGATATTAGATTCAGCTAAAGGGCGTATAGTACCCATTGCTTCATATATTTCTTTGACAGGAATCGGTTTAACAATAAGTGTCTTCTGATATTCTATTGTCTCACTAGCATCGCTATAAGAAGATACTAGTATCATAAAGAGCATTATTACATATATAACAGCGACACTTTTATAACGACAGAAAGCACTCATCATCTATCTCCTTTTTGGTATCCAATAGTAATATACTCAATCATAATAAATATATTGTTTCTCTATATTCTATATTGAATGATAAATAATTACTATAAAAAACATTTCTGCATGGAGTTATTAATTTACCATATAGTTATAATATAATACCCTACTTTTTTTAAAAAAGATCACATTGCACTTACAGGGTTGGCGTTACGAGCGCCAACCCTGTAAGTGTTATGCTTAAAAAATTTCTAAGGAGTAACAATATTAAACCAAACATCAAAATTATCTAGTAGGGAGAAAAATTCTACTACCTTATCTTTATCTCCAGTAATCTTGATCTTACCTGATTTAATTCCGTCTTCTAGTCCTGATTTCTTTACAATTATCATATTTAAATCACCACGTGAAAGATTAATAGTAGCAGTTGGCTCTTTAATAGTTGCCCCTTTATGCACATGCAAAGCAGAGTTCATTAGCCCAACCGTATGCTGCTCTTTCTTGTCTGTAATATTAAATATAAAATCAAAACTCTTTCCTTCGGCCTTCTTCGCGTTGATCCTCATGCCTATGAAGTCAAAAAACATTTCAAGTGTAATATTATTAATTGTATCAACACTAGCGGTTGGATCCGATTTTCTCAATGCATTCAGACCATTACGTAATTCTTGAGCACCTGTCAAGAAGAAGTTCCTCCACGGCCCAGATTCTGACTGATACCCTAGTTGCTCCAAAGCATCTGCTTGTAAATTTTTAGCATCTGTATTATTTGGATCCGCAAAAACTAAATGATTGACAACTTCTGCTACCCAGCGATACTCGCCTTTAGCATAAGCAGCCTTTGCATTTTTTAATAAGTTCTCCGCTCCACCCATAAACTCAACATACTTCTTTCCAGCTTCAACAGGTGGTAGAGCATATAAGTTTGCAGGGTTACCATCAAACCAGCCTAGGTAGTACACATATGTCGCTTTTATATTATGCGACAAAGTTCCATAGTAACTTCTAAGTGACCACTGCGTCTTTAAAGAAGGTGGTAGATCAAGTTCTTCTGCTATCTCTAATAAAGTCTCTCCGTGATTAGCTAATCTGAGCGTCTGGTCGTTTATATATCTATAGGCATCACGCTCATTTTCGACTAATTTGCGGATATTTTCCTTCCCCCATACAGGCCAATGATGCATCCCATACATAACCTCTGTCTTATCACCCCACATATCCAAAGTCTGGTTGAGATACTTAGACCATTTTAATGGATCTCTGATTTTTGTGCCACGAAGTGAGTAGGTATTATGAAGGGTATGAGTACAATTTTCAGCTGCGGTTACTGCTTTAAGCTGTGAAATATACCAATGCATCTCTGCTGGCGCTTCACTCCCAGGAGCTAATAGAAATTCAAAATCAAGGCCATCAATCTTCATCTTCTGACCAGTCTTAGTAATTATATCTGTTGGAGGGATAATTGTTATCGTTCCGTGTGAAGTAGTCATCCCTAGTCCAGCGCCGACACTCCCTGTAGGTGTAGCAGGTAGGAGAGAACCATACATATAACTTGATCTGCGGGTCATTGCCGTACCAGCCATAATATTTTCAGATACAGCTGCATCAAGAAATCCTTCTGGTGCAATAATCTTCACCTTGCCAGACTTTACATCCTTCTCATCAACCACACCTCTTACGCCACCGTAATGATCTACATGGCTATGGGAGTGTATTACTGCAACAACTGCTTTTTTGGGACGGTGCTTGAAGTATAGATTTAGAGCTGCTTTAGCTGTCTCTGTTGAAATAAGAGGATCAACAACGATAATACCTGTATCTCCTTCAATAATTGTCATATTGGATAGATCTGCATTTCGTACTTGATACAATCTATCAGTGACTTTAAAAAGTCCACCCTTCATAACCAATTGTGATTGACGCCACAAACTTGGGTTTACAGTGGCTGGGGCTGGCTTATTATCTTTTATAAACGCATACTTACTTATATCCCAGATAGGAATACTACCCTTACCTTTCACTACACCATTATTTTCAAGCGGTGCTATAAATCCTTTTGTAGCATCTTTAAATTCTTGCTTGTCAGAAAATGGAAGCTCTTTTAAGAGCGCATTATTCAATTTAATTGTAGTCTCAGTTGCTCGTTTGGAATTTTCCTTTGGAGTGCTATCATCTGCATTGGATATAACTGATGAGAAAAATAGCCAGCATGCAGGTAATGCTATTACATATAGACATTTACACCAACTCATAGTATTCTCCCTTATATAATAACTCATCAATATGATGGTATATATGCTATATATATTTATATATTATTAGTATACTCGACAAATTAGAACTATTCCACTATTATACTACCAAATGTCTCTATTTATACATTATATAGCTATTAGACTAGATATACTTCCCAATTCAATCCCAATTAATATTTATCTATATATATTTAATATAAACAAAATACCTTAATTAGGCTTTATACTCCACCACTATTTCACCTTGAAAATAATAAGCTTTTACATATACTAACAAGTTGATATATTGTTGATTAGTAACATCTTATATTCTATATTTTGTTAAAAAAGGTGCTTAATGAATAATCACACTCCAAAGAACATCCTAATTACTGGCGGTGCAGGATTTATCGGTTGTAATCTTGTGCATTACTATTTAAATAACTGCCCAAATATCAAACATGTTATAAATCTTGATGCACTGACCTACGCTGGTAGCCTGAATAATCTATCTGGACTCGACAAGGAATACCCTGATCGTTATACATTTATTGAAGGCAATATCTGTGATTCAAATCTTTTAGATGATATTTTCCAAAAATATGACATCGATACCGTTGCTCACTTAGCAGCAGAAAGCCACGTCGATAGAAGTATTGATGGACCAAAAGAATTTCTAATGACAAATATTATTGGTACATTTGAACTACTGCAAGCAGCTAGAAGAGCATGGGAAGGTAAAACAGATGTAAGATTCCACCATGTTAGTACTGATGAAGTCTATGGCTCACTTGGTAAGACAGGACAATTTACCGAAGAAACCTGCTACGATCCATCAAGCCCATATAGCTGTTCAAAAGCATCCAGCGACCATCTTGTTAGAGCATGGCATCGTACTTATGGACTGCCTGTGACAATATCAAATTGTTCAAATAACTACGGCGCTTATCAATTTCCAGAAAAATTAATCCCATTAATGATACAAAAAGCTTTGGCCGAGGAAAAGCTTCCAATATACGGTAAAGGTGATAATGTTCGTGACTGGCTATATGTTGTAGACCACTGCACAGCAATTGATAAAATTATTCGTGAAGGAAAAGCAGGAAGAACATACAATGTTGGAGGGTGTAACGAATGGAGCAATCTAGACCTCGTATACCTTCTTTGTGATATTCTTCAAAGTATAAAGAAACCCAATTCCGTAACTAATTATAGAGACCTGATAAACTTTGTCACAGACAGACCTGGTCATGATATGAGGTATGCAATCGATGCAACGCGTATAAAAGATGAACTTGGATGGCAGCCATCACTACAATTCGAAGAAGGACTACGCAAAACTATTCAGTGGTACTTAGATAATAGTGAATGGAGTGAAGCAATAAAAAAAGAGAAATATTCAGGCGAGAGATTAGGAAAATAGAAACATAAATAACCATTATAATATCGATACTCATAATAATACAATAGAGAGTAATATAACCCATGATAACCGGAAGAGAAGTAATAGAAGTTGAAATAGCTGCACTTCAGAATATGTCTAAGTTGCTTGACGATCGTTTTGAGAAAGCAGTAACATATATACTAGAGCATAACCAATCACGTTTGATTACTAGCGGAATAGGCAAAGCTGGTCTCATAGCAAACAAGGTATCAGCGACACTTGCGAGTACCGGTACACCTTCGTTCTTTATGCACCCAAGTGATGCTCTACATGGTGATCTAGGAATGACTCAAGAAGGAGATATGATACTGCTCTTTAGTAACTCTGGAGAGTCTGAAGAAATCTCTACACTTATACCTCACCTAAAAAGACTAAAAATATTTATAATCGGCATCACCTCTAATCCACGCAGTACACTCGGCACCCAAGCAGATATTACACTGGAACTCGGAAGCACTATAGAAGCCTGCCCGCATGGCCTTGCCCCTACAGCAAGTACGACAAATATGCTGGCGATGGGTGATGCATTAGCTATATCATTGATGAAACGTAAAAACTTTACTGTAAGTGACTATGCGCGCTATCATCCAGGAGGAGCACTAGGTAAAAAGTCTTTAGTAGTTAGAGAGCTTATGAGACCAGAGGCAAAAATAGCAACTATAAACCTATCTGCATCGGTATTTGAAGCAATTACAGCTATTGATAAGAGTTATACTGGTTCTGTTATCATTATTAATGAAGAGAGAAAGCTTGCTGGGATATTTACAGATGGTGATTTGAGGAGATTACTTCTTAAAGATAAGTATGACTTATCCGGTTGTATTACAGAATACATGATTACTAGTCCTAAGTTCTGTAAAGAAGATGATAGTGTTGCGGATATTTTGCCAATATTCAAAGAGTATCGTATAGGTGAGATGCCTGTTATAAACGCTGATGGTATTGTTACAGGGCTACTTGAGCTTAAAACAATAGCTATCAATAACGTCTAATACGCACATATAATATCTATCAATTAATATAAAAATATGGCCTCTTACCACATTTAAACTGTAAGAGGCCATATTTATTTTGTCCTTAATAATTATGACTTGTTATACACATTTGCATTTCTCAAAGTTACATTAAGAAGCTTTTTATTATCTATTGCTCCTTGAACAAGGCATTTAGTGTTTCTGTAAGCTCACTAATATCATTATCAAGCAAATCCTTATTCAAAAAATTAACCTCTATATAATATACTTCATTAAAAAAACCACGCCTGGCAGGGCGTGGTTTATTGTTTCCGTTATTATTGGGCAACGGGTATATACCTTCTATAATAGCAAAGGTAGTTGTATAATTACTGTTTATCCTTGGAGTAACTGAAGGACATTTTGTGGAGCCTGATTAGCCTGAGCAAGCATTGACGTACCAGCATTCACCAAAATCTGATTCTTAGTAAATTCAGTAGACTCATACGCCATATTAGTATCCCTGATAAACGCCTCTGTCTTGGTAATGTTCTCAACAGTTACTTCTAGAGAATTAATATTCGTCTGTAGCATATCCTTCTGGAATGCACCAAGCCTTGATCTAGTCTCTGTTACATCATCAAGTGCCTGAGCCAAAATCTTCATAGCTTTAATTGGATCATTCGCAAGGCTAGCAGGACCTCCTGAAAGCACATCCTGAAGTGTATAGAGCTGGCCATCAATCGTAATCTTTCCAATATTTGATGAAGACATACCCGGAATACTATAGATTGTTCTCTCTACGTCACTATCACCCTCACCTAGCTGATACTGCATACCACCAACAAAATCAGACAACACCTCTGCTGTAGAATGCCTAGCATTTGTAGACCAAGTAGTATATGCTGGATCCGTTGGATCATTGATACCAACTGTAGATTCTACCGCTTGTAGTGAACCACCTCTAGACATTAAAGCTCCGACATCCTGACCAACCTGAGCAATAGTAGTCATACCTAACTCACCTGCATGGAAGGTAATATCGCCTGAGAAATTCTGACTTGCAATACTAGCTGTCAAGCCCTGAGTCCTAATAAGCGTTCCATTGACTGTAACTTCAGCGTCATTACCATTCTCTTGAATCGTTACACCTTCGTCTATTCTTTTGAGTGTCAGACTATCAGGGCTCTTATACTGTCCCCATAAATTTCCGTTAATATTCTGTACCCTTATACTTCCTTCTGAGCCATACTTTTCGGCATAAAGTCTCATACCTAACTGATCAAATTCCATCGTTCCTGTTGCAACTGACGAAGAAGGCAGTGCAGTACCATCAAATACAAATGTACCAAATATACCTGATTTTTCACCATCACCATCACCATCCTGCTCAACTATTCGTACCTCATACGGGTCTCCCAGTGCTCCTAGCTTAGTTGAACCCTTACCTACCAAGTCTTCAGCTAGCATTGCCGGATCTTTATAAGCACTCATTGTCACAGTACCTGCAACATTATCATACTCTGCTTTATAATATATATTTCCTGTAGCATCTGTATTTTCACCAAGGCGTACACCACTCACACAGCTACAAGGTCCACTAGCACCTGTGCCAAACTCTAGTCCAAAGTCGTTGACTAACGGAGCCATTTCACTCAAATTCATACCATTCTGAGCAAAACTACCACTTGTAGCATCATGCATTTCAAAAACTTGCCCGAACTGAGCTATGCTAGTATCACCAGCTTCGATATCCGCAGTTGCTGTAATCGTTACAAATGAAGCTGAGACATCAGAGTTATTAGAAGAGGTCATAACACCTCCAGACGATCCTCTACCTACTTCCATCTCAAATTTGTCATCTTTATATGCGATATAATCAGTTGCTGACGTCCATCTCAAATACATTCTTCCATCAGCAGATAGGTTCTTGCCAGGTACGAGAGAATTAGCTTCATAGAGTGGTTGTGTCTTATCAAATGAGACGCTACTTACACCAGAAGTGACCTCTGTACCAACATTATCCATGTTATATACTGCAACTTCACCACTGCTTCTTACTTCAGAAATTGTTGGATCATATGTATAATCCTGATCAATATTTACACCAGTAACAGAACTATCAAATGTTAGAGTCGCACCAATACCAATACTATCTTTAGTATTATTAATTGCATCGACAACTGTACCAAGGTGCGAACCATTATTAAAACCAAAAGATCTAGAGCCTGCCACTCCAGTAAGAATAAATTGCTGATCTGCAGTAAGGTGACCATCTTGAATATCAGCGTTCCATTCACCATACTTACTAGCAACCGTAGCATCTGCTTCAATAATAGCTCGTGTAGCCTGCCTACTAGCAACAGCTTGTGATTGATTATTTGGATCTTTGATGCCTTCAAAGTTTATAGTAAGAGAAGATCTACCCTTTTTAAATACTTGATCTATTCTTGAATTATCAATATCAACAATAGGGTTATCCATAGGATCATTTACAGTAGTCTCTGTACTATAAATGAGTCCTTTTGAACCATTGAGTAGGAATTGGTCTGAGAATCTTGTTGTATCAGATATACGGTCAGCAGACTGAATACCAGAATCCATCTCTGCTTGATCGGCTCTAACCTGATCTGGAGAAGTCGCACCTTCATTGGAAGCATGAATTGCAAGCTGTCTCATCTTTGTTAGAATATTTGTGATCTCAATCATAGCACCTTCGGCAATCCCGATGACATTACAAGCTTCTTGCGAGTTTTGTATTGCCCTTGTCATTCCAGAATTTTGGCTACGTAGCTGCTGACTAATATTTAGCCCAGATGGATCATCTGAAGCAGTATTTATTCTATATCCTGAAGAAAGCTTTTCCAAACTACTACTAAGTGCACTGTTATTAATACCCATTATCCTTTGAGTACCAATTGCATTTAGGTTGTTATTGATATACATGCCACCCATTTTATTCTCCTTAATAAACTTTTGTCATTCCTTGACACTACCCTAGAAGCTGTAGTACATTTTGGTTGATCTGGTTTGCCTGAGCAAGCATTGATGTACCAGCCTGCAGTAATATTTGATTCTTAGTGAACTCAGTAGACTCTGTTGCCATATTAGTATCTCTAATAGCACTCTCAGTCTTGGTAATATTCTCTACCGTTACCTCTAGAGAGTTAATATTTGTCTGAAGCATATTCTTCTGGAATGCACCTAGACGAGCTCTTAGTTCAGAGACATCGTTTACTGCCTGCATTACTACCTTCATTGCTGTTATTGGGTCATTCTGTAGACTTGCTGTTCCACCTGCAAGCACATCCTGCAACGAGTAGTCTTCGCCATTGACTGTAATCTTGCCAATCTCAGCAGCAGTCATTCCAGGGATAGCATAAACTGTTCTCTCTTGGTCACCTGTACCTTCACCTAATTGATACTGCATACCACCGATAAAATCTGACATTGTTTCAGAGGTTGAGTGACGAGCATTAGTACACCAAGTTAGATATGCTGGATCTGTTGGCTCATTGATAGTAGAAGCATTTGTTGAAGAGACCGCCTGTAATGAGCTATTACGACTCATCAATGCACCCATATCCTGACCAACCTGAGCAATAGTAGTAAGCCCTAACTCACCAGCATTAAAGTTGAACTGACCAGAATAGTTTGGAGTAGTGACATTGGCTCTAAGACCTTGAGTAGAGATCAACTGACCATTTACGGTTATTTCAGCATCACTACCATACTGTTGTATTGTATGCCCTACTTCAATAGTACTCATGCTAGTACTCTCTGGGTTCTTATACTCACTCCAGAGTTCACCTTCAAGGTTCTGTACCCTTAGATATTCTTGTGAACCATACTCTTCTGTATACAGACGCATACCAATATCTGTAAACTCTAAAGAACCTGTATACTCAGCTCCAACATTTGGATTCTGAGCAAGCCCACCTGCAAACGCAAGGCTACCATATAAACCAGAGTTTTCACCTGCTCCACCATCCATTGCTACACCAAAAATAGGGATATCAACGTGAGTAGTTGCACTACCTGTTGTACCTGGTATAGTTCCAGCTCCCTGAGCGACAAGATCTTCTTCATTCATTTCAGGATCATTGTATACACCGACTGTAACAAAAGTTGGATCCGGATCACCAGAGGTTACTTTGAAATACATCTTTCCATTGACATCTGTATTTTCACCAAGCCTCACTCCAGACATAGCACTAGCACCACCACTTGTAGCTCCTGTACCATCTGCAGCACATAGACCTATATTATCAATGATAGAATCCATCTGGTCGAGATTGAGTCCATTACGCTTGAACTGTAAATCATCATTTAAGTAAATATTGTCAGATTGAAGTTCGAACTGTTGACCAAATTGTAGTACAGTAATCTCATCTTTACCCGGTATACCTGTAGTTGGATCTGTTTCAATAAGTAGCCTAGCACTATCAATTCCTGAGTTATTGGTCGAGCTCATCTCTGTTCCAGATGTTCCTCTACCTATTTCCATGGTTTGATCTTTATCTTTATATGCAATGTATTCAGAATCGCTCAACCACCTTAGGTACATTCTGCCATCACCGTCAAGAGTCTTCCCAGGTACAAGATTTGAGTCATCAGGTAGAGGTAGATTTGCTGGAGCACTACCTTCAAATGAAACAGAAGTCACACCTTGAGTATAACTGTATACACCATTGAGCTCTTTTGCTTCCATATTTTCATCAAGATTATATATACATAGATCCCCAGATTCACGGCGATTTGCACCAATCAAGCTATACGACCCAGCAGTATCAATATTCACGCCCGTCACAGTACTTTGGAAGGTCATAGTAGCACCGACACCAAGACTATCAGAAACATTATTAATTGATTCAACAACAGTTCCAATATGCGTACCATTTGCAAATGCAAACTGTCTAGAACCTTGAGTACCAGTAATAATAAATGATTGATCTGCAGTCAAACTTCCATCTCTAATATCTGTATCGATATTGAGAGCTGAGTCTGCCTCAATATAAGCCCTTCTTGCTTGTGACTCCCATACAGCCTGAGTCTGGTTTGTCGGGTCATCAAGGCCTGAGAAACCAAGAGTAAGAGCAGAGCCTTCACGTTTGAATACTTGGTCAAGACGTGTGCTGTTTGTATTGAGCAATGGCATATCCATAGTGCTATCGACTGTTGTTTGACAATCATAGACTAGACCTTTTGAGCCATTTAGTAGGAATTGATCAGAGTAGCGGGTTGTACTTGAAATTCTATCGAGTGTCTGAATACCAGAATCTACTTCTGCCTGGTCGGCACGTACTTGATCTGGTGCAGTTACGCCACTGTTGGACGCATGAATAGCCAGAGAACGCATCTTTGTGAGGATGTTATTCATCTCAATAAGTGCTCCCTCAGCTATACCTAGTACATTGGTAGCTTCCTGAGAGTTCTGAGATGCTCTATTTAGACCAGCTATCTGAGTTCTAAGCTGTTCACTGATAATAAGTCCTGATGGGTCATCAGCAGCAGTATTAATACGATACCCAGAAGATAATTTCTCCAAGCTTTTAGACATCAGATTATTGTTTTTATTCAATGTTCTCTGAGTATTTAGTGCGCTTAGATTATTCGTAACAATCAAACCACCGGAAACAGCCATAGTTCTTCCTCCATAAAGTATTCATCCATGAATTGCACCATTTGATAATTTGCTCGTTCTTCCTTGAGCGCTTTCTGGTCTTCTTATTTATTACTCTTTTTATTAATACTAAATAAGTGCCATTTCTAGTGCATTCAAATAATTATCAACAACATATATTTAAATGTGATCTTTCAGGGCATCATACCCTTCAACCCTCCCGAGGTTACGATCACTTTAATTAGAGACAAGGAGTGTGCCAGTAATAAAAAATGCTGGTACTTATACATTTACAATCCTATATATACATATAACACACTACTGTCAAATGCTTTACGAAATCAACCCCAGCCGTAAACAATTTTATATATTCTGCAAATTATAGTAATACAGCAAATATGCAGATTAAACGGAATATTCTTCCGGCACAATTGTTGTTCTTCTAATAAAACGTGCGTATACCTGATCGACAAACGAATCCCTCAACCTTTAACAAATATTTATTCTTTTTAATCTTTACAGTTATAATTGATAGATGTAGCTAAAGTGTGTAAAGTCAAAAGGAAGTATTAAATATATTTTATCTTCCAATCTACCTTCTCACCGCATACCGGAAGGATGAGTTTTTTATTCTTGACCTTAATTGAGAATAGCTTAGGATTGGACTCGTTAAGCGGGAAGAGTTGTTGTAGTTTTTATCAATCATTGTACATTAATAATTTTTACTATATTACATATTGCACTTTTGCTACCTGTTTATTAATACATTAATTTTATTACTTAGTAATATTTTTACATTAACCTAGTAATAACATAAAGTTGCATATTTTCATTAATACTGCACTTAGAATATAAGGATTTAACTTTGTCTAATTTTGAGCCTAATCAAGATATGAATTTCTACCTCTCAAGAGGTGAATATTTCCAAGCAGAAGGACTCACTACTCATGCGCTTGACGCTTTTAATCAAGCAGTAATAATAGCACCACTCGAGATCGAGGTTTACCTCAGCAGAGCTGAGTTTCACAGGAGAGAAGGTCATTATTCTGATGCGCTCCTAGATCTCAAAGAGGCGATCAAGGTTGATCCTACCAATCCTGAGTCATATATTCTCACATCACAAGTTTTAATGCATAAAGAACATTTTAAAGAAGCTCTTGAAATGATATTGGAAGCCGAATACCTTGATAATACCTGGGCTAGGCTTTACCTGATCAAAGGAGATATCTATACAGCTCTTAATGACTATACAAAAGCCATTGAATCATATAATAAGGCAGTAGAGCTTGAACCTGATACTCTTGATAATAACCTAGCACTTGGTTCAGCTTTATTGAGTAGTGGAGACCTTGTAAGTGCTGAAAAAGTATTAAAAGCAACTCTAAAGTCATATCCAAATAATGGCTGGTTGTATTACTACCTTGGAAAAATTTATTCACAGAAGTGTAAAATACCTGAAGCTCTTGCAGAATTTTCTAGAGCAGGTAGACTTCTCCCAGGAAAGACAGATCCTGTATTATCTAAAGCAACCCTTTTACAACGTTTAGGGCGCTACGAAGATGCACTTGAAGATTATAAATGGTGCATATCAGAAGGAATTGAAAGTGCAGAATTATTCTTCAACATGGGAGAGTGTTATTGGCATTGCAGTAACATAAACGAATCTATAAAGCTCTATAACAAAGCGATCAAACTTGGCTTTTCAGATACGGTTGTATATATAAACCTTGCTGAAGCATACTTAGCAACTGGTCAGAGACAGCTAGCTGTAGAATGCTTCAATCAGGCAGCAGAACTTTCTCCACACAACCCTGACGTATACTCAGGTCGTGGTGCACTATTCTTTGACCTTGGACTTATAGATAAGGCTGAGAACGATATCAATCATGCATTACGTCTTGATTCCGGTCTACCTGAAGCTTTTCTTACTAGAGCTTCGATAAGACAAATTAAAGGCGACAAAGACGGAGCAATCAGTGATTATGCAACAGCGGCTCACCTTATACCTGATGATATTGGTACCCTCACACGCTGGGTAAATGCTGTAGCAGCTACTGGAGAAATTGCAGAAGCCCAACATATTCTTGAGCGTATCATTTCTAAAAGGGATGAAATTGAAACAGATCTACTACTATTAAAAGGTGATTTGTATAGCCAATTAGAGATGCACAATGACGCAATTGATATATATCTGCAGGTTCTGGATATGGTTCCAGATGATTTTGAACCACTATTGAGAATTGCAGAGCTTAAAGAAGAGAGCGAAGAATTTGATATCGCCCTTGAATATTATACCAAGGCGATAAATCTTTTACCAGCGGAACCGATTCTATACCTACACAGAGCATCTCTTCTACGCCGCCTAGATCAAGAATCCAGAGCACAAGCAGATGAGAAATTGGCGAAGATTCTGCGCCGCCAGCGAGGGCACTAAAATTATCTCTGTATTAGCTTTATTCCGCCATATCTAACCTCTACAACATTAAATACTTTGTAGATCTACTCATTCTAATTTGAGTAGATTCACCAGATATGGCTAATGCCCACAATAGCAATATACATCTAGATCTAAAATCTCAGCTGCTGCTGCTATTGTTACTCCAAAGAATTTTACTGGTTTACCTGTAGTGAGTATCCCCGCTGTTGTCGAATTACACAAGGTCGAACCTGTTGCAAAAATTTGATCACACCACCCTACTGCATCGTCGAAGTATTTGCCGTCTTCAACAATAACACCACCAATTATTTTACCAATATTATCTACATCAAGATCTAATACCCGTACATTACCATTTTTAGCTAGCACTTCCAAAAATCTCGGCTGCAAACCCACCAATAGTGTCTTCTTACTTACATCATAATACTTTTCCAGTTCATTTGCACAAGATACCGGTTCCTTATCCCTACAATGAACTGTTTTTTCTACTCTACCCAGATACTTCCAAATTGCATTTATAGATGCTATAAAACTTGCCCTTGATTTATTATCTTTCAGCTTCATTGTTATCAGCTCTGAAACGGTATAGAACGAATTTTCATATTGATCTGTAAAAGCTTGCCCCTTTGCACCAGCAAAGGTTGCTTCAACCATTACCTCTTTTCCCTTTTGAATCGGGTAATCATTATGCTCTGCATCGCCAATTGCTTCACGTACAGATAGAGCTTTACAGTTTATATCTACCGAACTTTCAAGAATATTATTCTTTTCCGCTACCTCTTTCAATGCTCTTTGCATTACCTTATAAATATCCACTACCTCTCCTTATTGTTCTTCCAGCCTAAATCTTACTACCTATAAGCCTAATAAAGTAAAACAGCATAAATGAAAATACAAATAAGATTATTGCCAACATAAGTGCTCTGTTATTTTCACCATCAAGAACAGCATTATAAATCTCTAACGATACCGTTGTAGTCTTACCTTGAATATTACCACCTATCATCATTGTAATACCCACCTCACCAACTATCCGCCCTATTGCTAAAATAAGACCATGAAGAATATTATTCATTATTAACGGCACAATAACAAATACAAAAGTATTAATTTTTCCCCGCCCCAATGTGTAGGCTGCTTCACTGAGTCGATTTAAATTATCATTATTAGCGGCTATTACCGATCTAGTAATAAATGGGATTCCAGTTAGAAACGCTGCAACACATATCCCAGTGAATGAAAATACTAGATTGATATCAAATATCTGCCCAATTATACTATTCTTACTAAAGCAAAATACTAATAAAAATCCTATCCCTATCGGCGGAAATATTATTGGTATATTAATAATAAGCTCTATTATAAAGTCTAAATACTTATTTTTCAATTGCGAAAAATATGCTATAAGCAATGAGAATACAATCAATGGTATTGTTACCACTAGTATTATTTGTCCTGTAAGTAATAATGAATTACTAAAATCTTCATTAAACATTATAATCCATATCTTTTAAATATCTTTTTTGACTCCTCAGATTGTAAATACTTGTAAAAGCTATCTGCTTTTGTAGTAATCATTCCTGCCTCTATTATTATTTCTTCATAAGCATCCGAACTTATTTTTATGCTTTTAAAGTCGCCGCCTTCAAGCTTTTCATAATCTGTCACATTAATTAGCCCTACATCGATATTTCCTGTTTTGAGATATGAAGTTACCTGGGGAACTGTTTTTAGTACCAATAGTTTATCTTTAACCAGATTATATAAGCCGTATGTTTTTAAATACTCGATTGCTGCTTTACCATAAATTGCCTTTTTAGGATCTGGTATACCAATACGCGTAATACTTTCACTATCCAAGTCCTCTGGTTTTGTGAGATTAATATCCTTCTGATAGACCAAGATAAGCTTACCATTGCCCAACTTTACTCGATTTTTTGTGGTTATCTTTGATTTTTTAATAAAATTAGCATCACCAATAATTAGCGAGACCTCTCCAGACTTCTTTACATAGGTCGTAATAGTTTGCATATTACCAAAAATAGCATTTATTTTATGATTTGAACTAGCTTCATACTTTACTATCAGCTCTTTTATAGGGAGTTTATACCCTGCTGCACAGACGATATAGATATCATCACCCTGATCATCTGCAAATAGTACTGTACTACTACAAAAGACCAAACACAGTATGAGCAAAATCTTCATATCTATCTCCTTGTTATTAACATATGACTACTTCGTGTTCTGCTTAACAACAAGAGTTATACCACAATTTATAATACTTTTATTTTTTTTAGTTTATACTAAAAACAAGAGATTATGCTCTATTTAACACATAATAAGGGATCTTGTGATTATAATGGCATTAATATACACTTACATATATACATAATTGTTCAGCAAGCTATCATTTTTGTAACTAACTATATTACTAATAGTTATATTGTAGATATTTATGGCTTAAATATCATATGATCGTTATAAATACCCATATGTAAAATAGTTATAACAATCTTACTTTGGCTATGCTACTCATTTACAATTACAGGTATGCAGAAGAATCTGCATACCTGTAATTGATTTCCATAAAATATATGAAATCTCTAACAAAATTGTTAAATTACTATTCATATAGCTCACTCTAACACCCAATACTTATTTTATTATTGTATGCATATTACTCTAATGAAATATAAACCATAAAGTAAAATTCTGACAACTATTTAGAGTACTACCTTTTAACATACTCCCTAAATTAACTTTTGCTCAAGAATAATAACACTGGAAAAAGAGAATAATTCGAATATCTTACCAACTAGATCTTTACTATTACTTATTACTTACTTTTATCATTATTGTCGCAAGGTTTTGACGGGTTATCAAGACAACCACACTTCTTCTTTGCATCATCAGAATATTTGCTAGAGTCACTTTCTTTTTCAGTAGAACAATTACAATCTAATTTATTTCCACACATAATATCTCCTTTAGTATTTAAGTAACTGCGCATATACCTTATGCGCAAACAAATAAAAATAACTTCTATAGCGCTCTACTTAATCAAATAAATTTTTAACTACTTTATTCCAACTATCCAAGGTTTCAGTATTAACACTATAGTGCACAAAGTATCCTTGCTTATCAGCTATCACAAGATTTGCACTTCTTAATATTCGCAAATGTTGAGAAACAGCTGCAGGTGAAATACAAAGATTTTTTGCCAGAGCATTTACGCACAAAGTTCTACCCTTCAATAACCCAATCATTTTAATCCGGGTATCAACCGACAAAACTTTGCATATATCTGCAATTTTTTCGCTATCCAACAAATAACACCTCAATCTAATTAAATACTGTAAGACCGTGTACACTATTTCTATGTCAATGCATGTTGGTAACTTTTTTATAATAGAACTCATCCGCTTCAGTGTCAACAACAACTTTATCGGGGTGTATTAGAGGGAATTTCATCGGTTTTGTCTCTACAGAAAGTATACTGTTTGGATTTAGACAGTTAGTGCCATCAACTGGTGAAAAACCAATATTTTGTACTAAATTTACATTTGGTATAACGGTAAATTTATCATACAAATAAACATAAAGATTTCGTAGAAAATCATCCGTTACATACTTTAAGTCTCCATAATAAACTCTTCTACACTGCATCATAATATAATTTTTAATATAATCAGGAACACCCTTAGGAAAGTGTAATTCCCCTTTTTCAATCTTATCAAATGCGTCTTTGAGTTGTGAATGTTTCTTTTCAAAATCAATATCTTTTCTATACCACCTTGCACAGCCCCATCCATGTGACTGATATGAAAAATAGTAACTTGCTTTACCACGGGTAATACCATATTGAAAATTATTGCCAGATATCCACCAAACGTTATCATTGTCATTATACTTTTCAAGCATTTCAATGCAAAACTTAAAAAAATCTACAGAAGGCAGATCATCATCTTCTAAATATATCATTCTTGAATCATTGTTAAACTCATATATCTCACCGTTATTTGTAGTAAATTCTCCCTTACCACAAACCTCAAGCATACCAACATTGACGTCAAGGTACTTCCTGTATATTTTACAATCCCAATCTATTTCACGTTCAAAGATATCCCTCACAAGATTTACCTTGGTTTTATCACCAATAATATTTGGGCGTGGGCCATCACACTGAATAAGCAAAACAGGAGGAGCCACCTTTCGGAGTTGCTGCAACAACTGGTATGTTACAGAAGGTCGTGACCAAGCAGTAATATATACAACTATGTCATTAAATTGGATTTCAGGATTATTTTGCATGGCATTCCTATATTTTAGAGTAATAGTGGTTAAATTAAGCTTGAATTTAAGTATCGATTGCAATACTTAACACTATTTATAATCTCATTTATATACCCCTAGCATCTTCTAAATCACAGCCTATTCCTAAATAGACTATTAACCATATTCTCGACTAGTTTTAACTAAAAGAGAGAAATTATTAAATCTCATATCCATTAGGTATTTGGATTTAGAACCCACTTATAGCCTCTTTATTGCTACTCTCTTAAGAGACAAAAGCATGGCAGAAAACAATTTTTGCAACAAACAGTTTATTAATATCTTCATGACAAGCAAATTTTATCTTCTGATATAATACTATAAACCTTATATAAAAAAATCCTATAATCTTACCATATACCATGTCTATGGTGTTGTTCTTAAACATACCCAAACTTTTACAAATCACTCTTACTCTAAATAAGCGTTAAAAGACAGTCAGAACACCCTACAACACTGACAATAGCGGCTCTCACTCGCCAAAGCGTTTGCAATTAATACGCCACAAGAGACGCTTCTCAAGACGAACAGTATTTCAAATTCTTCCTATATTATGAAGATTTTGCACTTTTTCTATTCTTACGCTTACTACTATCAGCTCTCTACTTACAATATAGCCTTCCACCTTATTCATTGACTTTATTACCAAGCTGACAGCTTAATTCATGAAAAGCTCAGACACACGCACGTATCCTCGCACATAACTTCTAATATTAGTTCAAGCAAAATTTTCTCAACAATGTATTAACAATATATCTATCCACTAATCCATCAAGTCGTCTATTCTTAATTTACTCTTTCTATCAACAACTTTACCGTTTATTTACTTATGTTTATATCAACTCTTTACAGAGTAACGTCTGATTTCTCTATAAATCGCACTTTGATGTACATTTTATATATCAGCTATTCTTTCTTAAAAAATTACTTGCAAAAACGGCTAAATTACGATACGATCTTCTGGAGAAAAGTGGTAATAGTACTACTCTCGTCTAATAATAAAGAGTAAACCATCTTAGTCGATACTTACCGCCCTCCTCACTATTACTTTTTACTTAAGCGTTGAGTTCGGTCTTAAATTAACATGGCAATTTATGTTAGTTGATATATAAAATTGGGTTCGGACTTAAAATAACATGACAATTTATGTTGGTTGATATATAAAATGTAGTTGTTGATATTTTATTCGCTCGTGGCCCTATACCGCAAAAGTCAACAGGTATATAGTTATCAAAACTTGATAATACTTTATGGGTATCTATCGCCATAGATGAGTTATTAAGAATAATTAACCGAGGCACTTGTTCACCTGCTTCAACTAGCTCCTTCAGTTGCTCTGCGCAGGAAGCACTTGACTCGCCTGAGATTTCAATAACATCAAATTTCATGGATTCTTGTTTTATAGCAGTCAAGTAAGAATCTGTGTCATCAGCGTGAATATTAATTGTTACCAAGTTATCTCCACCCTTTGTGCCAATGTAGTTGTGAATATTTATATTAGTTTCAATCGTAATTACTGACATTGCGTTGTGAGCCCACCATAGTGAACTCAAGCCTGCATTATACCCAAAAAAGCTTGACTTAGTAAAATCCAATTTTTTTAAATAGTCTATTGCTGGATATGTATAAGTTGGAACTGGGCACTGATTATTATCAACAGGTAACTCCTCAACAAGAGATCGTAGATAGCCATAATGGTCGGAGTACTCTTGAAAAGTAGCAATTGCAATTTGATTCGCTTTTTCTATATTCAACTTTTATATCCTATTATTGATATGAGGAAAGAAATATTTGCAAAAACTATTTTGCATTAATTGCTGAATAGTATAGTAAAAAATATAGCACAACGAGTAAAAAGTATTACGATTCTTAAATAACTACTTACATTTCAACAGTTACAAAAATATCAGTAAATTCACAAATTAAAATTATACGTTTTTAATATGAACTTTCAATGTAAATAATAACCAATGTAAGTTTTTTCTTGCTACGAAGTATTGATAACCCTATACTAAATATAAAAACTCAATTTAATAAAGTAATCTATATGATAATAACAAGAACACCTTTTAGAATCTCCTTTTTTGGGGGCGGGACTGATTTTCCTGAATTTTTCCAAGAACACGGAGGGTGTGTTCTTAGCACATCTATCAATCATTACTGTTATATTACATGTAGAGTACTTCCTCCTTTTTTGAGTTTTGATTACTCCATTAGATATAGTATAACTGAACAATGCAAGGAAATTGATGATATCCAGCATAATTCTGTTAGAGAGTGCCTTAGATACCTCTCATTTAAGGGAGGGGTTGAAGTATCACATAGTGGTGACCTTCCTTCATATTCTGGTGTTGGCTCAAGCTCTGCCTTCTGTGTTGGTTTTTTAAATGCTTTATCTGGACTTTCCTCACAAATGATAAGTAAGCGTCAGGCTGCAAAGCTAGCAATTCATGTTGAACGTGAAATGATTGGAGATAATGTTGGCTTTCAAGATCAAATAGCAACCTCTTTTGGTGGGTTCAATAAGATTTCCTTCTCAGGTAAGGATAATTTCTGGGTAACACCTATGACAATTCCCCAAGAAAGAATTGAGCTGTTAAGCGATGAGCTCATTCTTATCTATACTGACATCTGGAGAGTGTCCACAGATATTACAGAAGACCTTTTGAAGAATACCAAATCAAAAAAGACCGAACTACTTGAACTAAAATCTATGGTTGATGAGGCGATTAAAATTCTAAGCTCTTCTGGAGATTTAAAGGATTTCGGACGGTTGCTTAATGAAAGTTGGAAAATAAAACGCTCGTTAAGCGATAAAGTATCAACAAAAGATATGGATTGTATCTACCAGCGGGCACTTGATGCTGGAGCATTGGGTGGGAAAATATGTGGCGCAGGAGGGGGAGGATTCTTTCTTTTTTATGTTCCTCTTGAGAATCGTAAAAGATTCTTCTCTGAATTTAATGAATTCCTTCAAGTCCCATTTAATTTCGAAAATTTAGGTTCGCAAGTTGTCTATTACTCTGCAACAAAACCTTATGACATAGATTAATTATGATCGCGAAATATCAATGCACAATTCAAACAAAACAATTACACGTAATTTTACAGGTTGCATACTTGCAGGTGGATTTGGTACACGCTTGAGAGAGTGTGTAAGTGATAAACAGAAGGTTCTAGCAGAAGTAAATGGCAGACCATTCATTGATTATATTCTCAATCAGTTTTCACATGCTGGCATTAGTAAGTGTATTCTCTGTACTGGATATTTATCTCATCAGGTAGAGAATTATTATGGGTCAAATTATAATGAAATGAAGCTAGTGTACTCTGTTGAAAAGGATCCACTAGGTACAGCAGGAGCAATAGCAAATGCAAAAGAACATATCGATACTGAATTTATCATTACTGCAAATGGTGATTCATACCTTGATGTAAACTTGTTAAAATTTTGCAGGTATTATATTGATTCTGGTGTGAATGCAATGATCTTGCTAAAAAAAATTGATGATGTTGCACGTTATGGCAAAGTCATAATTGATGAAAAAAATATTATCCGAGATTTTGTTGAAAAATCTGGCAACAAAGAAGAGGGGCTTATCAATGCAGGTATATACTACTTAAAAAGGTCTCTTATTGACTCAATTTCAACACAAGGTACAGTTTCATTTGAGAAAAACATTTTCCCGTTTGCTATTGAACAGGAACAGCTTATTGGAATGTCATGTGAAGAAATATTTATAGATATAGGTATCCCTGAATCTTATAAATCTGCTCAGTGTATTGCACAAAAATTTATCTATGGAAATCTAGAGCATTAATAATGCCTAAGCTCTCTCCCATACCAACAAATTAGGAAGATAATACTCTCCACCAAATCCAGGGCAGGAATCATTTATAATCTTTATTTTTCCTGTTGTGCTTATCTCTGAAATATGTGAGTATAAGCCATTCAAATATCCACGTGTTTGGCAATAATTATGTGAAAGTAATTGCCAGAAATTACCCTCATCATAAGCTTCTACAAAAGGTTCCCAATGAATAACCCTCTTAGGTGATTTTTGTTGCATAAAATCAAAGAAAGCTTTGAAGTTTACTCCAATTTGTTCCATGGAAGTATAAGTAAGAAACATTGAGTCATTTACAATAGACATCGAATCATCTGGTGCCAGCATGTCAAATCTTTCTCCTCGAATATTATTTGACAAATGTGCATTCATTCTATTGATAATCTCAACAGCGTTTTCACACCAATCAAGACCAACAATTTGTTTATCTGGGAATAGTTTATGCAATATAAAAATATTCAAGCCACTTCCACAGCCAAATTCATAAATTGTTGATGCTTGAAAGAGATATTTGCTAAAAATAGCTATCGCTGAAAGTATAGCAAGGTCATAATTTAGCTGAGGATTCTTTGGTATAACCAAATTATTATCATAAAGTAAATATGATACACCACGATAATAACCAGGCTTAACATTATCTAAGGTAATTCCATTTTCAGAGATTTTATTTAGATTTTCCAGCCATCCAATATTGAATGCTTCATAGTTAACCTGCCTATCTGAGCTTTTTCGTGAATATAACATTCGCTGTAATATTAAGATAACATAAGCATCTTTTTCTTCCGTAGTTGGATATCGCCATGAGGTATCAACTTTACGATAGTATTCATAGAAATAATCAGGAATATTAGCATCTATACCGAATCTACTAAGAATATCGGCTTCAGAAATACTAAACTCAAATTTATTATTGCTTATTGTCATAACTGTATCTACACCTAATCAACATAATATCCAAGTTCATCACGCATTGATAGTATTGGCTCTTTTATTGGCCACCAAAAATCAAATTTTGGATCATTCCACTTTATTGTAAATTGCCCACGCGGATTGTAGTAAGTATTCTGCTTATAGTGAAAAATTGCATAATCAGAAAGTATCAAGTGCCCATTACCAAATTTTGGTGGAATCATAACCTGCATCCTATTTTTCTCAGATAGTGTAAAAGCCTGCCATTGCTTATACTGATCGCTTGCATGGTCATTATTTACTACTATGAGATAGAATTTACCCTTGAGGCATGAGATAAGTTTATAAGTTTCTTCATCACCGTGTAACCCACGCAATACTCCTTTTGTTGAGGTAGAGATATCATCTTGCACAAAGTCTATGTTTATTCCAGCATTATTATAGAGTTCTTTGTTGTACAATTCGACATATGTGCCACGGTGATCTTCAAATTCATCTAGGTAGACTGTGACTACACCATTTAGTTTTGTTTTTTCAACACGCATTTCTATTTCCCTATAAATTATATGTAGCTCTGTTTATGTGAAATTTTACAAATTTCCTTCTCTAGATTGATTACTTTCTCTGTAAAATCCTGATCAACTGTATTCTAAGATTTTTAATTTAGAGCAATAAATATTCTAAATTGTCTATAATTTTCGTTCATTCCTCTGAGAGAAATTTTATCCCAAAAATATTCTAATTTTGACGAAGTATAAGCTTACTCTACATTCTGTCTGTGACTGATTGCATATCACAGTCATTATAAAGACGGCAAGTATAATTGTCTGAATATACTAGTCACCTAATAGTTTTCTCTTTAGCTTGATTGCATTCATCGATTTAAGATGCTCTTTTGCTTCTTTCCCAAATTTATCTTCAATCATACTAAGGAAGCGTGGGTTGTCGTAGTATGTAGTAAATGCATAATCACGAAACTCAAGAACCTCTGCAGCGGTTAAGTATTCTGTAGGTAGCGGCAAAAAGTCATATCCTTGTGATGCATACCCTAACCAAGTATCTGGCAATTTAATCCCCTTAGCCAAAGACTCATCATACAAGTCTGAACCAGGAATAGCCATAGTACAAAAAAAACTTGGGAAAGCTGGTAAAAGTTCGACAGCAAGATTAAGTGTATCTTGCATTGAATCAAAATCATCACCTGGTAGCCCAAACATAAAATTAGCACAAAGATCTATGCCATTTCTGTGAGTTTTATCTACGGCATTTCTAACATCATCAATTGTATAAGTATTTTTAGATACATTAGAGCGGACTTCTTCATTACCGGTTTCTATTCCAACTTTAAACCAATTAAAGCCAGCTTTTTTAAGTAATTGTAAATCCTCTTCATTAATTTTTGAAAGCACATCTACACGTGCAAAAGCATTTATATTTAACTTATAACCACGTTCAATAATCTTTTCCGCAATAGGTCGGTAATGTGATTTTTCGAAAATATACATCTCATCATGAATATTGATATGCTTAACACCATACTTCTCTACCAGTATATCAATTTGTTTAATTACCCAATCAGGGCTCCATGAACGTAGTTTATGCTCCCCATATGTTGCATGAATGGCACAAAAAGAACACCTATAAGGGCAACCAAGACTGGTAAATAGTGAAGCGAACTTGGTTCTTTCGCTAAAATCACCAAGACACATCCAGCTAAATGCCCTGTACTTATCCATTGGTAGTAAGTCCCAAGCAACATCACTAAGCTCTTTATCCAAATTACTTATATTGCTTGCAGGTGGACCAGAAGCAATAATACCATTATCTCTCCACCAAAGACCTTCTATTTCTTTATATGGTTTACCAAGCACAAGATCCTTCAAAGTCTTGAAGCCTTCACCCTTAGCAACATAATCGCAAGCTTCCTCATTTAGAGTCTGCTTAGGAAGTGCTGAAGGATGCCATCCTGTTAGAACAAGCTTTACTTCTGGAAGTTTCTCTTTAATCATCCTACAAAGCTCTCCAACTGCGACCATTATTGGAGTACATACATTCGCTTGTTGACTATAACATATAATTGCAATAAATTTAGGAGAGAGCTCTTTTGCAAAATTTATCGTTTCTTCAAACCCCATATTCTCAGCATTAGCATCAAGGAGATCGACGGTAATATTATTTTTACGTAGGTAACCTGCTGTCAAAGCCGCCCAAAAAGGTGTATCTATAGCCGTAAAGACTTTACTCAAATCCTGATATACTTTTTTCTGGCTTCCCCCCGGATTAATTAATAATATATCTGTATTAGTACTCATCATTATCCTTTATAAATTATTATTTTGAAAATACAAATTTCCATAATTAATATTTTTGGAACTATTATCCTTTAAAATCAAGGTAAAACCTGCCTCTTCAAAACGTTCAATAATTTGAGATTGAATTGTAATTGTATGGGTTTCAAGCACAACCCTCGATGCTTTCTGAAGAATTTTAAAAGGTGTACTATCTATGAGTTCACCTTCATATCCTTCTATATCTATTTTTAATAGATCAATATTTATTAGATCAAAATAATTACAAATTGACTCAATCGTCATAAATTCTACCTGTACTTTCTCAATAATTGAGATATCTAACCAATTCCGTTTAACCTGACGTAATGTAGCTCCGCCTATTGATGGTAGCTGCCGAATTAACTCAAAGTCAGCTCTTTCATCTATTTTTCCTGCTGCAGCCTGTAAAACATATGCATCATTATAACAAGCTAAATTCCTCTTAAGAAGTGAGAAGATATATGGGTTTGGTTCAACGCCATAATACTTGCATAACGGAGCTATCCCTTTTGCAAAAAGCCCATAAAACCCAAGATTAGCACCAAGATCAACCACTGTTTGACCGTCATGAGGAATAAAATCAGCTACTTTGATATGGTCAGCATCTCTAAATATTTCTTGATATATCTCTAAAGCATTTACTGCGCTGGATTTTTCTATATAAATTTTTCTACAGTCTAAAATAAGTTCCCATATATCTTCATCAATAGGCATAATATTTTCACTTAATGCAACTTTTTGCATCAATAAAGCCTCATTAATTTTTTGCAACGAATCAGGATCTTTAGTGCGTTTAGAAAACCATTCTAAGTCTAATAATTCCGGCATATGACACCCTATTAATAACTCATAACTAATATTTTAAAACAAATCAAATCTCGACAACAAATATCTAGAAAGTATAGCATTTACAGGAGCAAGATAAATATCATTACTTCCTATCATCCGCGCAATTTCTGGAAAGGTAAAAATCTCAACACCTCTTACTTCATTGCTATCATATGCACCTCGAGAATCATATTCTTTCATAGTCAACTCAATTGAATATACATTTAATAACTGAGGCATCCTCCCCGGCATTTCAGATAGAGGCGGTAACTCAATAAATCTATCAATATCTGAGATAATAATACCAGTTTCCTCAGCTAATTCACGTTGAAGAGCCTGAGCACAACTCTCATTGGACTCTGACCCTCCAGCAGGTAATTCCCAAGGAATATCGTTAATTATCGGGCGAATTGATTTAATGAGTAATATATATTTATCATCAATAACAGGCAATACCACATTTTGAGGTTGATCATACTCCAAAGTAAAATACCCATCACGATTCCTAACACAAAACCAAGAATTTCTATGGACCTCTAACTCTCGATCATTATTATATTTATTGCTATTTTCATTCTTCATCGTGCAAGAAACTTTTCCCCTCTTTTTATTCGTTCTCTCCAATAATTAAGAAGATCCAACATCGTTTTCTCAAATGGTATCTCTGGAGACCATAATGTCTTAGACTTAAACTTACTGCAATCTGGCACTTGAAGGTCAGCGTCCAAAGGGCGTAATCTTTCTGGGTCTATTTCTATAGTAATATTTTTTTTAGTAGAGAACGATAACAATTTATTAAGCATTTCACGAACCGTACAAGTGAATTCACCCCCAATATTATAAATTTCGCCAGGTATTGGATCCACGGTAACAAGCATATAATACGCTCTAACAGCATCTCTAACATCAGCCCATGTCCTTAAAGAATCGAGATTGCCAACTTTGATAACAGGATCAAGCTGATTTGCTTCAATCATAGCAATTTGTTTTGCAAAAGTTGACTCTACAAAGACATCTCCTCTACGAGGCCCTGTATGCGTAAACATTCTTGTTACTAGAATTTTTTGATTGTATGCTTCTGAATGAAACTGACCTATTATATCCGTACCAATTTTAGAGATCGAATATGGAGAAGCTGGATGAAAAGAACAATCTTCACTTATTGGCAACTTCTCTTGAGGTACTCTTCCAAAGACTTCTGACGAAGAACAGACATGAATCACAGGGTCAATATTTTCATCCAATCTTAAAGCTTCTAATAGCCGCTCAGTCCCCAAAATATTAGTATCATAAGTCTGGAGGGGGCTTTCAAAACTCGTCTTGGGAAAACTTTGAGCGGCTAAATGAAAGACATAATCAGGTTTTGACTCACGAATACAATTTTGTAAAGACAAGTAATCACACAAATCACCTGTTAAAAAAAACAACCTATCTTTGTCGTTAGCACGGTCTAGGAGATGCTCTACATTATTTAATGGACTCCTCCAACGACACATTCCATATAAATTCCAGTCAGTATTATGCAGTATATAATCTGCCAAATGACTTCCTACCATCCCTGTAATACCAGTTATTAGTACGTTTGTCATGCGCTTACCTATCTCAATTAAAATGCACTGTTAATTATTGTAGTCAACTCTAATATTTCAGCAGGAGTCAATGCGGGAGAATTACCAATGTAATAACGATAAAACTGAACATGTTAAGTTTTTTAATATCTTCAGGTTTTTGAATATTAAGGTGTTTCTGCATATATGGTTGACTCATCTGATTACCGCCTCCCGCATTATCCCTTCTGTATTCAATGCCTACATTATCCATTGTCTCCTGTAAATGGTTCAGAGCTGTGATTCTTATGTACAGTGCCAGTCTGTTTGTCTGTCCAACTCCATAACCAGAACTTGTAATCGGTAGAAGCAGTAACTACTTTTTACTACGAAGACGGTTTATCATGATAACTGCATTTTTATTGGTTGAAGTTGATGCTATTTTATCCCAGTCACATCGTAACTCACCAAAAAAACTGCCAATGGAATA
Organism: Planctomycetota bacterium; assembly: GCA_965140405.1. Lineage (GTDB taxonomy): Bacteria > Planctomycetota > SZUA-567 > SZUA-567 > SZUA-567. Next base: position 1,502,411 of record OZ223208.1, on the reverse strand, counting down.
ATGACATAAAAATCTTTGATTATATCTTTTATTAATTGCTCATCTCGTGCACCTGGACGAATAAAATTAAGTTCTTATTTACACATCATTCAGACAAACTTGACTTTCTATAGCTCAAGTCATATGTCGTATACAACGATAACACTATGTCCTTTATTTAAGAGATATGATGCCATGATTAAGTCAATATAACCTACTCCACCGAATCAATATTATCATTCTCACCCCTGTTCAAGATAATTAATTATTGAACTAACGAGAGACTCTAAGTCCAGTCCTAATTTTTTATGTATTTTATTACGCACTCCATAACAATACAATAGGTCATCCTTAATCGCAAAACGTTTAAGTCTTGCTGTACAGTTATTATCGAGAACAAACTCTGCAATCATTGACCCCAGACCAGCATTTATTGTATGCTCTTCAATAGTGAATATATATTTTGCTTTACCTGTTACTTCTGCTAAATCAGGGCTCAAAGGCTTAAGTCTACATAGGTCAACTACAGTCACACAAATCCCATAATTCTTCAACTTTTGCGCTACATCAACAGCTCGATGAGTCATAAACCCTGTAGTGATAAGCAATACTTCTGAGTCTGCATTGCCAAAAATCCCATAATTGTCTTTGGTATAGCTAAATGTTTCAGACAGCACAGGAAATTTACCTTTATCAAAACGTATATATCTTGGGAACTGTTTATTAAGGCAGATATTCACTAACTCAGAAGACTGTTTAGCATCACTAGGAGACCATATCTCTAAATTTGCTAAAGTACGCATCACACCTATATCTTCTGTTGCATGATGAGTAGGCCCATCTTCACTGTATGCAAAACCTGTGCCGACAGCAAGAATTGTAACTGGCGCATTGTGTACACACATATCAAGTTTAATCTGTTCAAAACAGCGTAAAGTTATAAAGGAAGCAATGCTATATACAAAGACTTTCTTTCCTTCAAGTGCAATCCCTGAAGCAACAGAGATAATATTTTGCTCTGAAATACCCGCATTAATAAACTGCTCAGGTAGTTCTTCCCTGAATATATCCAGACTAGGTGCCCCAAATTCATTTGAAATAAATATGATATCTCTATCATGTTTAGCTTGTTCAAAAAGTTCAGCTATAAATGCGTCACGCATCTGCGTGTTGGCGTAATCAGGCATTACCTTCTCCAATTGACAACTCTACTCTTGCGTTTTTAATGTCATCAGGATCATTAAGCTGTTTTACATGCCATAACGGTTGGTGTTCAATAAATGAGACACCTTTACCTTTGACAGTTTCTGCAATCACAACACTTGGCTTCCCATTCTTTATATTTTTGGAATTTTCAAATGCAGTAAATAGCTCTTCAAAATCATGACCATTACAACTAAAAACATTCCAGCCAAAAGATTTCCATTTATCAGCAAAAGGATTGAGAGATGTAAAACTATCAGTGAAGTCGATTGAACCAATATGATTACGGTCAATTATCGCTATAATATTATCTAACTTCTGAGCACTAGCGAACAAGCATGCCTCCCACACAGATCCTTCTGTGCACTCAGCATCTCCTAATAGTACATAGTGATACCTTGATGAATTGTCGATCTTTCCTGCAGTTGCCAACCCACATGCTACCCCCAGACCATGCCCAAGAGAACCTGTGGAATGTTCGACTCCAGGGATATTTTTATCGGGGTGACCACCGAGAATACAATCACCATAGCGGTATTGCTCTGAAAGCCACTCTTTTGGGAAAAAACACATATCGGCTAGTACAGCATAAAAAACCGTCTCTCCATGTCCTTTACTCAAGATAAAGCGATCTCTCTCAGGATGATCAAGGGTCTCCTTTGATATATTGAGAATGCCACCCTGGTAGAGAGCAACTAAAATCTCTATGCATGATAGTGAACTAGCAATATGCCCGCCACGCTCAATACACATTTCTGCAACAATGCTTCTAATCCTAACACTATTGCTTTTTAAATCATCTATAATCATATAATCGCCTTAAAGATATTTTTAATTTAATCTTATTCATTATATATAGCTCACCCAATGATTCATAGCAAAAATTTATGATTACTCTAAATTTACAACAAACAACTTAAATCAAACCACACTTAAGTTATTATATTGCAATGATCATGCAGTACCCTAGAAAACGTAAATACCAGAGAACTAAGTACGCAATAATGTCAAGGAATCCACCAAAAAAAGAAAGAAAATATCCTGAGTACTATATTTTCGAACTGGTGAGAACTAAACAGTGATTACGATAGTGTCAAAAAAGTTTCGGAAATTATTAAAAAAAATACTAGTTATTAAATCTGTAAGGGGAATCCTGTAGAAATTTATTATACCTATGTCTATTTAACTAATTTAGCATCTTTTTTACAAAGGAATATAATTTAGATAATAGTAAATTAGAAATAATGTACTTATTTTTCCATAACTTTGCAGTCGAGTTAATATTTCTCTCCCATATCGACTCAGCATCTTTATCAAAAAATGGAAAGTATAATACAATTTCAAGATTAAGGTTTTTTAAAAACATACCACTATCCCCAGTTAATTCTTCCATATCATCAATAAACGTTTTAGAACAACCTTCGATAATGATCATTCCATTAGAAGACAAAAGTTTTGTAACCTGACAGAATACATCTACAGGATTAATAAATTCTTTTACTCTAAAGACAACAAGATCAAGGGTTGCTGACTCTGGCAGCCTCTTCTTTAACTTACTTATAGATTGATCTGTATAACCAAGGATATAGTTTATAATTCCATGATGCGTTGCAGTTGTAAAACCACGGTTCCATTTATGTTTAAACTCATAAGAAGGCATAACTTCCCGTAGTATTGTATTTACAAATGACAATTCTCCACTTTTCTTATTAAGGTACTCCTTACCAATACACTTAAAATCTGTAGTCTTCGGTGCTGTTTTTGACTCTGGTAATATTGTAAATATCTCCGCACTCGGATTAATAGCACTAAGTAGAGCTGTGACTGACTGAGACTCTAAAGTAATATCATTACTCTGCCACTTATTAGACACCTCACTAGATACAATTTCACAATAATAATGTACATTGAAAGACTTGGAATACCAATAGAGTGGGTATAGCACTGGAGAAACAGATATTGAATTAAAAGGAAGCTCTGATTTTATTTTTTTAAATAGTTCTGTAGAGAATAACCCTTTAAATGACTCAATAAAGCGGAAATCCCTAGCAGTATTTTCTTCCTTGTAGTCACAATGTGGAGCTGATTTTTGTATATCAACGCTTTCACACGGAGCCCCAGGTCGAACCGTACTCAATTCAAATTCAATATTCTTATTCGGATTTATAAGCTTTAACTTTGCTTGAAGATTATTATTATCTATAGAAGGGTCATAACTACAAATACCAAATCCAGATAGCTCTATACTTGGGTAATTTATATTAGCTGTTAGCCCAAACCGAGAGTCAGATTTACCCCAACCATGGTAATCCTCATCAAAACCTCCCACTTCTCTCCAAATATCTTTACTGCATACTATAGCGCCAACATCTGCGCATATACCTGGTGTGACAAAATTTTCAGAAAGCCAATTATGAGAGAGTAAAAGATATCTGTCTATTTCAGCAAATGTTCTGTCTGTCTCTTTAAACTCATAAGGGATGAGAAGGCGCTTAATTGTCATTACTGAGTTTAGTGGATCAAATACTAGCGCGTTTTTTTTACTAAGCACCTCATGAAGGCGATCAATTGAGTACATAGTAAAAAGCATATCACCTGGCATGACAATAAAATACTTCCCATTTGCGCGTTCAATACCAAAGTTCACGGCAAGCGTTACATGAATATTCTGATTATCTGGGTTATATTTTTGTGCCGTTTCAGGCGGGACCGAAATAAATTTCGTAACTTCACATGCCTCGGGGGAAAGCTTCAACTTTTCTGAAAGTGGTTCTTCACTATTCCAATCAACAACAATAATTTCATAATCAGACTCTTTAGGAATTTTATTACTACTATAAACAAAATAATTTATACATAGCTCAAGTCGTTTAATAAAAAAACCACCATAATTATCGTTTCTTCCAAAGAGTATTATCGAAAATAACTTTTGATTCATATAAAAATTTCTTTCACTATATATAAAAAATAAAATACATCTAGCTCGCTATCAATTTATCTTTTTATATCTTTTCTTAGCCCGCCAGAAACAGACTAAAATTGTTAGACGATACAACTTATATTTGGCAAGCCATGGTATTAATCTACTATACCCTTTTCTATGCTTATAGCTTGCTAATAACATTTGAATAGTATCTGAATCCAAACACTCCTTAACTTTTTGCAAGAATTTTTTATGTTTCTTAAATGAATAATGCCGTAAATTATAAATGAAATTACCAAAAAACTGGTGCGAAACAACTTCTGCAGCAGATGAACTAGCCTCAGACTTTTCATAGCCAACATGATCATTTAGGAAATTAGTAATCTCATTATACGTATTATAAAAACCATCTACATAATGTGTATTACTGATAAAATGAGAAGCAACATTAACTGGTTTATCATGTATAGTGTAATAATAAACAGGGGTATTAATAAGTTTAACTTTTTGAAACTTCCTCAAAATCAACAAAAAAACAAGGAAATCGCTTGGTAACTGAAGTCCTTGTATAGAAACAACCTCTTCATATGCTTCAATGAAATGCTTTGTTTTGAAGATATGCCCCCAATTAGCATTAAAGAGAGGTTCTCCACTATAGTGCCATGTTTTTAAAGCATACTGAGCAATTTCTTCCTTGCCTGTAAGAATTATTGATTCATTATCTCCCCATAAGTATTCAGCTCTTTCTTTATGGGCATTAGGAATATATATATCACCTCTATTATTCCGCATTAAAGTTCTTCCGGTAACCATGTCAGCTCCACTTTCAAGATAGCCTTTATATAAAATTGAAAGAGCATTTTCAGGAAGGAAGTCATCACCATCTAATGAAAAAACAATGTCTGTTTCTACTGTTCTAATCATCTCAAGCCAGTGAGAAAGAAGCATTTCTTCATCAGTGGCATAAACAGATATTTCGTCATATTTCTGGGCATACGAGTTACAAATCTCATGGGTACGATCTGAGGATTTTGCACATAGTATTTTAATTAATACCCCATCTAAGTCCTGATTCAATACTGTTTCAATTGCATCTTTTATGAAAGGCTCATAATTAAAGAAACGTAACACAACAGTAATTTTATACTCCATCTTCAACCTCACTAAAATTTATAAAACAATACATTCTTTATCGTACATAGCTTGAATTCAAATTATACCCTTGAAGGAAAATCCTGTATAATAAAATCTTTCATTTTAATTCATCCTAAAGTTTGTCAGCCATGTACTCCTTTTTAAAGACAATACATTCACTCACTAATAAAAATCAAATTCCACAACATCGAATATATATCTTCAATAACACTAACACATTCTCGCGTTTACACCCGGTATTCTCTATTATATCCTTAATAATCTGTCAAGTAACCCGCACTCTTGGTAAAGTAACAAGAACATTAAAATCTTCCGCTTTTTCTATCTCCTCCATACTTGCAGCAATATTAAGACCACAACGCCGCACACCTTCTGAACCATCTTCGAGTAATTACAATCTCCTCTGAGCAACCAGGGAACGCCAAAAGAATATTTCTCACTCAAAAGTCACCTATACGTTCACCAAACCAGATAAGATCCTGATCAAAAGTTTCTTCAAAAAATGTATAACCCTGTGAAAGATTATTCTTATGATACAATTTTAAATCAACTAAAGTTGCGTTAATAATACAATCACGATCCATACCAACGCTGAGAAAATGCTCTGTAAATTCCTCAGGAGATTGCAACCCTGCAAAAATAACGGCATCAAGTCCATCTAAACGCTAAAACTCCTTAATACCAACACCAGAGACTGAGTTCTGAAAAATTCCTGTGTACTAGCCACTACTTTATCTGAAGACACATAATAATTACCCTACGACTTCAGCAGTGACTTCTTCGACTTGGGCTGTCCGTCCGATGATGTCCAGTTGCTTATCCTTGGCTAAGGCTTTTGATTCTGCAAAAGTCTATGCTGGAGTTTTGCTATAACACCTTGCTCCACTATGTGGACGCTCCTCATTATAATAATTTAGCCAAACATCCAGATCTTTCTGAAACCCTTCTAGAGTATTATATACTTTTTTACGAAAAGCAACATTATAAAATTCATCTTTCATAGTTTTGTGTAAGCGTTCACAGATACCATTAGTCTGTGGACTTCTTACTTTGGTTTTGGTGTGATCAATATCTTAAATGGTCAAATATAGCTGATATTCATGATGCTCACGCTTGCCACATTATTCTGTTCCTCTGTCAGTAAGAATTCGCAGCAGTGGCACTTCTTCTTTTTCAAAGAATGGTATAACTCTATCATTAAGTATATCAGCTGCAACTAAAGCATTCTTTCTGTCATACAGTTTAGCATAAGCAACTCTGGAATAGGTATCAATAAATGTCTGCTGATAGATTCGCCCTAGACCTTTTATTATTCCCAGATAATAAGTGTCTTTAGCTCCAAGATAGCCCGGATGCTCAGTCTCAATCAGACCTCTAGCTTTATCTTCTTCCTTCTTCTTCTCAATTATTGCAAGCTGCGATTCAGTCAGGATTAATCCTTCTTGCGCAACTTTGGCTTCCAGAGCAGTAAGACGCTTTTTGAAGGTCTCCAGATCATGTCTGAGCTATACAGATCTTACACCTCAGGGAGAAACAAACATACCTTTTTTTCTAAGTTCGTTGGATACTCTCTGCTGTCCGAGAGCCGAATTGTCCAGCGCAATCTCCAAATTTTCTTTTCAATATCAAGATCAATTCTGTTCTTTGGCTGAGGTTTGCCTTTACGCTTTATATCAGCGAGGGCAAGTTCACCACCCTAATCATAGAGCTACTTAAATCTGTAAAAACTGTCACGTGAGAAACCCATGACATTGCAGGCTTGAGATATATTTCCATGTTGTCTTGCAAGTTCCAATACACCTAATTTGTTTTTGATCACTTTCTGTTCCATATTCATATGGCATTCCTTTCGATTTTCAAGCTTGTTATTCGTTCCGTTCGGACTCTGTCTTCACTCCACAAACAACAAACTTAATATTCTAATTCTATCGACAAATGTCAGATAAAGTCCTAACTAATAGCAATGAAAAAGCTTCATTTACCGAAGTAAACGAAGCTTGTTTGATGGGGCGAGAAACCGAATTTGAATCGGCGACCTTCAGAGCCACAATCTGACGCTCTAACCAACTGAGCTACTCCCGCCATGTATTTAAGTCTAATTAGTATAGTAAATTTAGCCTCTGTTGCAATAGCTTTATTAATATATAATTACAATTAATCGCTAATTTTCCACTTGGTATTCAGCTGCAATTTCTTTGCAAGCGTTGTATGTCTCTTTTAACTCTGTTCTAAACTGTCCATGCTCCTTATAAAAACTAGCAAATTCATCCTTGCCATCTTCTATATGCTTTCCTTCAAGCCAAGACAGAACATGCTCCCAAGCATCGATGTGTTTGTTAAAAGCCACTTGGAACTCCTCTGGCGTCTTAGATAGATCAATATTCTCTGGATCAGTGATTCCTTTTAGATAATTCCTTCTATAAGCAATATAACTACCGTCATTCACACTCTTACGACTTAGTTTAACCTTACCAGTATTACCAATTATCTTATCAATCAGAAAGATCTGCCTGATGCTCTCAGAATAATCTGAACCACTTGCAGGCTCAACTTTTGCTATGACTTCTTGTCTTTGCTCCTGGATAATCTCTTCCTTAACAGCTTCTTCTGTAATAAATTCAGACTCTGCTTCCGCGACAATACTAGCGGACTCTTCTTTAGGCTTTGAAAATTCTATTGTCTCAACCTTATCAATATTATCTTTTCCTACCAAGGTAATCTCTTTGCCTTCGATAAGCGACCTGCTTAATTCACTCATATTGATACCACTATCACGTAGTAATCTTACAATTGCACTCGCCTGACCGACCTTGATCGCTTGACGAAGCGGTGGAAGTTGTAGGTACTCTTGCTTATGCATACTAATATGATCGGCATTCGCTTTATCTTCCTTCTGAAATACACCTTTTTCCAGTGCATCATAATCTGGAAGATAGCCACCATCAGGAGCAGTGTATGTTGCCATAGGTATGAGCATTACCTCGGCTCTTACATTACTAGGAATATATCTTGTGCTACTTTTAGAGAATTCAAATTCAGAAAGCTGTAGATAGATGACGCTAGATCTTTCTCTTGATACCACTTGGACTGGTTTATAATTTTGTGGTAGAGGAAACTTTCTCAACCTTGAATACTCAGCAAAGACTACTGAACGGATAAAATTATCGGCATCTTCTAGTTTTCCCGCTGTTTTTGAACGCTTATGAAGTTTTCCATATACAATCAACTCATCGTTGAGGGTAACAGATACACCTATTCTTTCGTCAAAATTTATAGCATCGATAATCTCTACTAATTCATCTGAACTTACAGGGTTTTCCAGAGTTGCACTATCATTTAAAACAAATACATTCTCATTAGGAACATACTTTATTGTCTTAATAGGCTCTATCCCTATTGCCCCACCTTCAACAACGACACCAGCATATGCGCTCACCGTTGTACATACCAGTACAAATAATGTAGCCATAATTCTATTCATATTAATCTCTCCAAATCATATATTGTTATATACTTATCTAATGATATATTCAAAACTATCGAGTACACATAAACTTGCCATTTAGCCCAGTATTACGCTGCATCTTCATGTCTATCTGTAGCAGGTATAGCGACTTTAGCCGACTTGACAATTATATTATCAGCATCCCAAGTACCACAGAATGCGACACCCATTGGACAGGCATATTTCTCACCCAGCGCTGCTCTCCATGGACTAATTCTTCCTGGACATCCGCCACTACACTTTGCTATAGAAGCCGAATACTTATTTTTAGTTTCAAACATACTCATAACCTTTACATTGATAATTAACAATAACAAGATACTATTATCGGACATTTCTTATTATCAAATTACCAATACTTACCTATTACTTTCAATAATTTTAATTATTTCGAGTCATTATCGGACAAAGAATATAAAATAACCTATTTCTATTAGTAAATCTGAACATAAAGAGTATTTGACTAATTAGCAATCACACTCTCTACCTCTTCCAATTCATCAACTGTTTTAATTACCTTTGTATATTCAAGCTTACCTTCTAACTCTTTCTCAGCAAGTGAAGGATTAGGCATAAAGTACTGCTCTGCCCCTCCAGTAGCATACATACCATAACCCTCTACCCCTACCATATTAGCAGCATTTCCGTATATCACAGTAGTTCCTTGAGGAATCTTGTATTGAGTGACATTGGATGCTGTATTTCGCTCTGGAAGTGCTAGATCTCTAATAGCTTCATCACGATCAGTATACATCTTCTTTGAGTAGTAGAACCCAGACTCACCGCTTCCCCCGCCCCAATATCTATATACATGTAGATCACGATCTAATACTATCTGCTTGGCTCCTGGAGCAAATGACCTTGCTACATCCTGTTTATATGGTCCTTCAACAATACTAAATACTTCTTCATCAAATGGTTGTACATTTTGCTCTTTAGTTTCTGTAGTTATCGTCTGAGCTTGACAACCTACCAAAATAGTAGCAACCCAGACACATACAATCAGTAATACTTTTTTCATATCAGATTCTCCGTATAGTATTAGTGCATAGCTCTTGATTAAACCTATCGACAAATACAGCTAAAATTCTTAACTATTCAACCATAATTACGGTATTAATTGATTATATAGTTGAAGCTTATAAAATATTTTCAAGCAAAGTTGATAATAATATGGAAAATACTTTGTAAATAATGATAATTACATAATATATATGAAAGATCTTGAGATATGTGATCATCGCAATAATTCTGATTATGGTGAATTGATTATATTGCAAATGTCTTATAGATACCATATTACGAATTTTTCAATTGAAAGTGTATTTATTATATATAGGAGGTGACAATGGCTTCAAGAGAACCCATTGAGAATGTATACACCAAAGATGGTGTAATTACTAAGAATGCTTTATTTACTATATATAAAGCAGAGATCAATCTCGATAAGTTTGACTATGATATGCTCTACGCATATACACAGGTAAATGGGATTACTCTAAATAAACGAGCATTTGAAGCAGAGAAATTTGCTCAAAAGCTGAGTGAAAAAAATCTAGACAACCAAACTATTAGGACTATTCTTGAGACTCAGAATGTTGCCCTACCTCCTAAAAGTGCAACATTTATCGAGGCGAATAGTTGTCTTGATACTAAATTTTTCAATAATAAGCACAATTTATTCCTATATACTCAACACCCAAATCTAATAACAATATACGCATCAGGGATTGATGGCAAAAGTACCTATGTAGCTACTGAATCTCTCGAAAACCGGATGCCTACAGAAAAACTATTTGAAACATTTACACAAGAGGGCAAGATCAATCTATTAATACAGGTTTCGCGGGCTGTTGCCTCACTTCATAGTAACAAAATTGTCCACCAAAATATCTGCCCAGAGAATATATTTGCACTACCACAAGCAGGTGGTATATGCCAAATTAAACTACTCGCAAGTGGTATTATCCCAAGCATAAACAATGCATTGGACACTGGTGGTGGTAGTGAGTTCAAGCCACTATTTGCATTCACCTCACCAGAGAAACTTCTTGGACAAGACCCTACTATTCCTAGCTCAGAGAAAGAAGATATATACGCACTAGGAGGTGCCTTATACTTCTACCTATCAGGTCAACGTCCTTGGCAACAGTCTCGCACCTTATTTGATATTATCAAAGCCAGTAAAGAACAAGAACAAGCTATTAGTGAAGAAGACCTCTCAAATATTCCAGAAAATCTAAAATCTGTTATACTACAAGCTACAAGTATAAATCCTGATGACAGATACTCAAATATCGCTCAATTTATCACAGATCTTGAGGCATGCCGTGATGGTAATGAGCCAAGATCTCTAGCATTATTAAAGGCAAAGGAAGCTGAAAATGAAACTACCAGCACAAAAATAGAAACGCCGGCAGAGGAAAATACAGATATTAATGCCGACCATGACGCAGCAACTCCTACTGAAGATAGCACAATTATGGTAGATGAAGAGCCAGTACCAGCGGCTCCTACACCAGACCCTATAAGATTCAAGTCAGATCGTGTATTAACAGAACAAGACCTGCCTCAACCACTTCTAGAGCCAGAGATCCCTGATATTAATGATATCTCTGCTGATATGAATAAGACTGGTTCACAAATCTGGTCAAAGTTATTTATTGCTGCTTGTATTCTAATAGTCTTTGGAGGTATAGGTTATTACTTTACTCAACCAGACTCTACCGATAACATCGATCCTACCCCTCAAGCAGTATCAAAAGCTGACGATATTAAGGATGAAATATCTCTTGCCGTCGAGGATACAGCGTCAAAGAATATCTCTGTCACTGAAGCAAAAATTAAAAAAGAAGAGAAAGATATCGAAGCAGAACTCTCAGCTAAAGCCCAAGAAGATGCAGAAAAGCTCAAAAAACTTGAAGAAGAGAGGCAAAGATTACTTGAAGAAGAGTATACGACTGCAATTAATTCGGGCAACAAAGCGATGTCAAACAAAGATTATGCTCGTGCAATCATTGAATACAATAAAGCTGACCAATTAAAAAATACCGATGAATCAGCAGGTTTATTGCAAGCAGCAAAGATTAAGAGAAGCGCTCAGGTATCATATGAGGAGTTTTTGAAAAAAGCCCGAGAGCTACTTTCTGCAAATAAACTCGAAGAATCAGAAGCACAGGTATTACAAGCAAAGAATATTATTGACTTCTCAGATGATCCTAGAGCAGATGAAATTATCGCCGACATTAGAAAAAAGCGCTTCGACACTGCTCTATCAGAAGGAGAAGAGCTCTTATCTATTGGCAATTACGAAGATGCAGATCTTGCTTTCTCTTGGGCACTGAGTATACCTGGATATGAGAATAATGATGCAGCTTTAGATGGGCGTAAAATAGCGCAAAACACCCTTCAAAAGCTTGAGCAAGAACGCCAAAGGATAGAAGAAGAAAAACGTAATAGACTTGCCCAATATACAGCAGCTATAAATGAAGCGAAGAAGCTTCTCAGCCAAGGACGCTGGGATGAAGCCGCTTCAGCATATACTATGGCACTAGATGTTCCAGGTTTTGCTGATGATGCAGCTGCAATAGAAGGCAAGCAAAAAGCCCTAAATACCAAACTTATCGAAGAGAAAAAGCGTATTGAAGCAGAAAAAAATAACCTTAAAGCTAAATACGATACACTAATCAATAACGGCAATACCTATCTCAATGCAAAGATGTGGAAGGAAGCAGAAGAAGAATTTAGTAAAGCTTTAGAAATAGAAGGCTACTCAGCTAGCAATGAAGCCGCTATAGGGCGTAAACAAGCAATAGAGAAAAATCGCATCAAACAAAATAGAGAACAGTATGACTCCCTACTCCTTGAAGGAATAAACAGTATAAATAATGAGAACTATACCGATGCTGAGAAAGCATTTAGAGATGCTCTTCTAATCCCAGGATTTGATAATGGTGAAGCAGCAAGGCAAGGTATCATGTTTGCTGAGACTTTGAACCGCACTAGCACAAGAGCCAAGAAATATAATGAGTATCTTGACGCAGGTAAAGAGAATCTGATAAATAAGAACGCTATAGGAGCAGTTAGAGACTTTGGTAGAGCTATTGTCGAAGCTCCAAACCAAATTGATGCTTATATCCTTAGAGGTAGCGCATACCTTGAAGCTGGAGAACCAAGCAAGGCTTTAGGAAACTTTGACCAAGCACTCCGTAACAATCCAAACTACGAACCTGCATTACTAGGTAGAGCTATAGCATTCTTCAAAGCTTCAGACTACCCAAATACAATTGATGCTTTCAGTATTATTGCTGCAGATGCCTCAGATGATTCGCTCAAAGCCCTTAGTAATAGTGCTATGGGCTGGATATACCTAGAGACAGATGACAAATCTAAAAATGAAGATTTTTCATATGATAACAGTAAGGCTCGCGCATACTTTGAAAAAGGTAAAGAGTATGACGACCCATCATCTATAAATAACCTAGGATACATGTTTATGCAAGGTGTCGGAGTTGATAAAGATTACGAAGTTGGCTTCCCATATCTTGAGCAAGCAGCAGCAAAAGGTTTACCAGAAGCAGAATTCAACCTTGGTATGGCGTATTATAAAGGCTATGGTGTAAACCGCGATTACGAAAAAGCTTTCAAACATTTTATAGACGCAGCAGAAAGTAACACCCTTCCTATAGCATGGGGTCAAGTTGCAGAGATGTACCGTAAAGGGCGAGGTGTTAAGAAAAATAGAGACCTAGCTAAAGAGTATGCAGCCAAATTTGGTGGCAATACTAATAAGGATACTGTATATCTTGCCAGCAAACCAAAAATAATTCTACCACTACCAACAAATTACCTACCTACAGTAATAGACCAAGCAGAACTTGACAAACAATATGCTGGGTTTGCGGATATAGGTAGAAAACTCACAGAAATTGGTGAGTATGAATCTGCAGAACGCTTGTACAAAATTGCCGCGATGATAAGCGGACATACAGAATCACCAGAAATTATTGAAAAGATTTCTTATGTTAAAGATCTTCAAAGTGATAGAAAATCAAAAACAATATCAGCTATTGTTGAAGAGAATCAAATATCCACGACAGACAACACAGACAACTTGCTTACTGACAACTCACCAAGCAATATTGATGATGATCTCATAGACTTTGCTCCAGAAGAAGACTCTGCTCCAAAAACAGATCTCGAAGACATCCTAGATACCCTAGAAGATACCAAGAGTGAAGCAAGTAAAAGTATAATTAATGAAGATGAAGAATTACTAACAGACTTCGATTTAGAAGAAGAAAAAGCAGTACCAACTAATGATATTTCAGAATCAAGATTTGGTAAAGAGTATGTAGAACTTATCAACATTGCAGAGGAGTTTCTCTCCAATCAAAAATGGTCTATGGCAGAACAAGCCTTCCGGCTAGCACTTGCTTTACCAAATACACCTGACCAAGGTGATGCACGAGCAGGACTTCAAACTGCTCTTACAGAAAAGGACAATGCCACTGGCGCAGGAGCAGTTAGTTCAAACTTTGCTGCCATATTGGGTAATGCGACTTCTCTACTCAAAGAAGCACAATGGCCTCAAGCTATCTACATGTATAAGTCAGCTATCGATTATGATGAAAATGATGATGATACACTTGCTCAAATTGGCCTAAGTGTTGCTGAGGCAGCTACTATTCTTGATAACCCAGTAGCGGAAGAAGAAAAGATAATAACTGCTGACAACAGAGATACAGCGAGTCATAATATGGCGATAGCTCAATCGAAGCAATTCTTGGCAGATGGCAACTTCAATGCTGCCATTCAAATGCTTGAAATTGCTTTATCTATGAAAGGCTTTGAAGAAGACCCTGTTGCCACTGCTATGCTTGAAACAGCGAATAAAATGAAGCTTGAAAATGGTAATAGCCCTGAAGCGATAGCTATGCGTCGTGAAAAGAATAAGCCAATTTATGAAAAATTAATTAATAGTGGAGAACTTCAAATTACCACTGGCAATCTTGAAGGAGCAATGAATAGCTATTCACTTGCCCTAAAGATACCAGGTTATAAGGATGATCCAGATGCACTAGCTGGAATTGAACGTATAAAAGAACTAAAAAACCGCCCTACAATAACAGCGGAAGCAAAAGAAAAGTACAACTCTCTAATGGAACAAGGTAGAGCTGCGTTGGATGAATCAGATTGGAGTAGAGCTGAAGAAACCTTTAGAATTATCCTTAGCCTATCAGAGTTTACCGATGATCCAGATGCACTAGCTGGCCTCAGAGCTGCAGCAAAAGCACAGAACAAGCCACTTCCTGAGTCTGGTGATATTTCAGAGGACTTCCTACAGAATGGACTCATTCCTGCAGACGCTGATCTTGAAGCTATTAGACGTCGAGCAGAGTTTGAAGCTCTTATCCGTGAAGGGAAGAGGCAGCTAGAGCTCATGCAATACGAAGTAGCAGAGGCAATGTTTAATGAGGCTCTCAAAATTGAAGGGTATGGTAACAATCCTGATGGCTTGAAACTGCTAAAGACAACCCTTGCACTAAAACCTAAAGAACAAGAGATCGCTCTACCAGATCACCCAGAAGAAGAGTTAGACCCACAACAAGATATGAAACGTCAGGCAATAATGCTACTGGACGAAGGAAACCGCCTACGCTCACAAAAAAATCTAAATAAAGCTATCCAAGCTTACAGTAATGGAATAGATTTAGATCCTGAAAATTTCCAACTTCGTCTCAACCGAGCAGATACAAATGCGGGCATGGGGCAGTTTGATCTTGCTCTAAATGACTACATAAAGGTACTTGATTACGCAGATGCTGACGATGAAGTCAGGTCTTACACTTGGAATAATATTGCAAACGTTTATTATTATGGTAAGAAGGATTTTGCTTCTGCAGTAGAGTTTTATAAAAAAGCTGCAAACGTAGGCAACTTAGCATCCATGAATAGTCTTGGTGTATGCTACGGCTTCGCAAAAGGTGTTGAGAAAGATCCTCAACAATCACTAGAATGGTACACTAAGGCGGCTGAAGGTGGCTACGGAAATGCTATGCTAAATCTTGGCATGATGTATCAGAATGGTTGGGGAATAGATACCGATCTTGAACAAGCCAAAATCTGGTACGAGAAAGCAACTGAACAAAATGTGCCTCGTGCATTTGTAAGACTTTCACTTATGTATGCAAACGGTACAGGTGTAGAAATAGATCAAGAAAAAGCAGATTATTATAAACAGAAAGCAGTAGAACTAGGTTATACAGAAGATAGATAGTTTTATGTATTACCTTTTTAATATTTGAAATAAGGATAATTATGAGTCACATTTTAACAACCAAGCAACTCTGTAAAGATGGAGACACAAAGAGCATTCTTTACAATTTAGATTTAACCATAGAATCAGGGACAATTACCGCCTTAATCGGAATGAGTGGTGATGGCAAGGAAAAACTTTTAGATATACTTTCAGGTTTTGATGAGTACACCAGTGGTAGCATATCTCTAAAAGATAAGCCTTATGCCCCTAAGAATACCTCTTCAGGAATCAAGTCAGGTATTATCATGATATCTGAAAAAGCTAACCTTGCTCCTGATCTTACAATCAAGGAACATCTAACTCTTGGACTTCGCAGTAGTATAAAGAGTTCACGTATTCTACCTACTTTAAAACGAGTAGGGCTGAACAATTTTAAACCGAATACTCTCTGTTCAACACTTACAGCAGCGCAGTCACATTTACTACTCCTTGCAAGAGCTATACTCAGTAATTCAGAGATATATCTATTCAACAAAGTAGATTCAGCTTTCAATAAAAAAGAGAGAGAGCTATACTTCTCTATAATGCAGGAATTAAAAGTCAACGGAGCAACAATAATATTTGTACCTGCTATTGTCGAAGAACTATCTTTTGTTGACAGATATATCGGTATTAAGAATGGTACCCTTATAAAACCAACAGGAAGTATTGCAGATTTCATCAATACAATATATCACGATGACGACGGCAATATCTTTAATAAGACAGCCTCTTCTCGTAGTAATACTATAGTTATGGAATCTATCGGTCTTAAAGGCTCAGTTCTTAAAGATGCTTCTATAAATATCAGAGACAAAGAAATTTGTGGGCTCTTCGGGTTAAAGGGTTCAGGGATTGAAGAACTCTTTGCAATTCTAATTGGTAAAGCCAGCTCTACAGGCGGAGTACTATCTGCAAACGGTGTCAATTTACAGGCTAGAAAGATTTCACCTGTAAAAGTACACAAAGCAGGGATATCAGTATTCAATGGCTTACGACAACAAGAACTTGATTATGACAGCCGTTGCGTAATACTTAGATCATTTAGTAGTAATATCTTACTACTTCTAGACCCAGCTAACGGACTTGCTCCAAGTGAGAGAAAGAACTTCTACTCACTATTAAATGAACTTAAACAGCAGGGCAAAGCAATTATTCTTTATACACCATCTATAGAAGAACTGAAGGGTGTAAGCGATTCAATTGCAATAATCCATAACGGAGAGCTCTCAGCAGCACGATCAACAGATAATTGGACAGATGAGGAGATTTATAAATATGTCACAAGCGGAAAACTCGAAGCTTTCTCCATCCTCTAATAGTTTAGGATGGTATATCGCACAAAAAGTAGTACTACTGGTTATAATTTTTGCAGCATATTCATACTTTACAAATATTCCAAACGGGATGATAAAGGCAGCTATTACTATTGGTATTCTATCTATAGCTTCTGCAACAGTAATGGCTGGTAAAGTAATCGATTTAGGACTACCTATTACCTGCACCATTGGCTATACAGTTTCAAAACTAATTTATGCAAGTATTGCAGGAGATAATCCAAGTGATTACGCTCTGGAAGCGTCACTTGTTGCAGGGATACTGTGTACTGGACTTACTGGATACTTTACAGGGCTAGTCATTACCCGTAAATACATCCCATCATACTTTGGTAGCTTTGCAATACCAGCAGTAGTCTTATACCTTCTCTATCTCATATTTGATAGCGGACAACAAGGAATTACTGGATTTATCACTATGAATAACATGTATGATATTAGTAATACTACTCAGTACGCATTTGCTGGTGTTATTGGTGCTCTTACCCTACTATTTTCAATCAGTAAATATGGTAAGAATCTTAGAGCAACCGGTTCATCAGAAGACGGCGCGGTTGAGGCTGGTATCAATACAAGAAATTGTATTATATCTGCATATACTTTCAGTGGGTTACTTGCAGGAGCCGCTGGTATTCTCCTTGTATACATCCCACAAGAGGCAGTTCAAGCATTCTACTTTCCAGTACTATCATGGCTTCCTATAACCTTTTTAGGGGCAGTAATTGGTGGAAACAAATTCTCAGGCGGTAAGTTTGATGTTCTTGGAGCGTTTTTTGGTGGTATCATTGCAGTCGTTATCTCAAATCTTATTATACTCTTTACCAATAGTTCGGCTCAAGCCTCAGCGATCGTTCTGCTTGTAACACTGATCATTGTGATGGCCACAACAAATATCAAGAAATAAAACTAATACTTTACAGTTAAGGAGTCTATACATGTCTGAAATATCCAACACCCCTACAGGTGATTCTTCACCAAAAAACCAAGACTCCTTAACAAATAGTAACTATTCAGGAAAACATATACCCATATTTGATGAAAATCTACCACCAGTAGAAAGCATTTACTCTCCAGAAATTACTATGCGAGAGAGTCAAAATCTATTTAAGAAATATCTCAGAAGTCCGAGATATCAACAGACATCAATTGATTTTCTCGACTACTCATTCACCCTTCCAGATGCACAGAGTTTTATCTGGCAATTTAAAGATATTTATGAACTAGAAAATTATAAATTTCAACCAAAAACCCGCAATCCAATCATAATTGACTGCAGGGCAAATGTTGGCACAAGTTGTTTATACTTTGCTAAGACTTACCCTAATAGCCAAATATTTGCTTTTGAACCAGATAAAATAGTATTTAAGTATCTTGAGAACAATATAAAAAATAACAATATTACTAATGTAACTCTCTACAATTCTGCCGTATGGATAGAAGATGGAGAACTAGAATTTTCTTCTAAAGGTGCTGATGGTGGAACGCTCTTATTAAGTAGTAATAATATGATAAAAGTTAAAGCTATCTCTTTGAATGATTTTCTTTCGCAATTCGATTATGTTGATTTTTTAAAGTTAGACATAGAAGGTGTAGAAGATGTTGTTCTAGAAAGCTGCAAAGATAATCTTTATAAAATTGAAAATTTCTTTATTGAGTATCACTCATTCTATGGCAAAAAACAAAATTATGACGAAGTACTAAAAACCCTTACTGACTATGATTTCAGATATTATACTAATACAGCAAACAATATTCCGAAGCCATTCTTCAATAAGACAAAATATGGTACAATGGATTTACAGATCAACATCTATGCCTCAAGAGAGAAATCTGCTGCATCTTATATATCGAAATCAAATATTAATTCGAGTACTGTTATAAATGGCATAACGAGTACTACCAATGCAAAAATTGAATTGCAGGCTCGCAGAAATATATTTTCAAAATCAACTGAATCTATATCTGAGCTCAAACTTCTCAACCTTGGATGTGGAGCAAATTTCCATCCTGCATGGACAAATATTGACTTTACTTCAACTGGTATAGGTGTAAAAGCTCACAATTTATTACATGGCATTCCTAGCAATGATGAAAGCTTTGACTTTATTTACCACTCACATGTACTAGAACATTTTCCTAAAAGCAAAGCCCAAAACTTTATTAATGAATGTTTTCGTGTATTAAAGCCTGGTGGATTAATAAGAATAGCCATTCCAGATCTGGAACAAATTGCAAAATTGTATTTAGAAAAACTCGACAAAGCTGCTCATGGTGATAGTTCTTCAGTAGATGACTATGATTGGATGATGTTAGAACTTCTAGATCAAACCGTTCGAAATCAGAGCGGTGGTGATATGCAGAAATACCTAGGTATAGATAATCTCAATAATATGGATTTTGTACGAGAACGAATTGGTATCTATGCTGATAGCATAAGAAATTCATGTCTAAGCGCAAAACAACACCCACACTATAATGATAAGGCTAAAATTGCCAATACACCTGAAGAGTACTTGAATATTGGGGCATTTAGAATGGGTGGAGAGATACATCAGTGGATGTATGATCGCTTCTCACTTGCACGTTTGTTAGATAAATCAGGGTTCAAACATATTGGAATTGTAAGTGCATATGAAAGTAGTTTTGATAAATTTTCTTCCTACAATCTTGATGTAAAAAATGGAAGTATTGTAAAAGCGGATTCACTCTTTATAGAAGCTATAAAACCTTCTAATTCTGATATACAAGAAAGCAAAAACGATTTAGCAACTGAAAAGCCTTCCATACCTAGTATATTCCAAAATAATGGCGAGATAAAAGTTCTTACTCTTTCAAGTAAGGATTCAGGAGGTGCAGGTGGTGCAGCTAGGAGGATACATGAGGCAATCTTAAAAGCTGGAGCTGATGCCGTGATGATTGTACTTGATAAAGCAACAAATTCTGATAGAGTTGCAGAGCTCGAAGTTCCTATACCTAATCTTGATCGAAATCAACCAAGTGCACAGCTATTTCATGCTTTCAATATTATTCAAAGTAAACTATCAAACTATCCAGATAAAAGTAATCTAGAAATGTTTACTAGCACTGAGTCTATTGTAGACTATAATGAGTTAGCACCATATATTCAGCAAGCTGATATTATCAATGTACACTGGATTGACGGATTCTTTGATTACTACAATGCGCCTGAAGCATTCAAGGGGAAGCATATAGCTTGGACACTACATGATATGTACCAATTTACTGGTGGCTGTCACTATGCACTCGATTGTACCAACTATATAATTGGGTGTAATTCCTGTCCTCAGCTTGTAAAGGATAATAGCCAGACTCAATTATCACAGACTTCATTTAATACTAAAGCTCAAGCATATAATAATCTTGATATTCACGTTATTACGCCATCAACTTGGTTGGGTAATTGCGCAAAGAAAAGTAAACTAATGTGTAATATGCCTCTATCAGTAATTCACAATCCTTTTGATCCGGACAAGATAAAACCCATTAATCAATTAAAGGCTAGAAATAGATTTAATATCCCTACAGACAAGAAAATCATTCTTTTTGGTGCTGACACAGTTTTAAGGCCTGTTAAAAATCTGAAAGCTCTTATTACTGCATTATCTGAACTTTGCGATGATAAAACAATTAATAAAGATGAGTTCCAATTAATTGTCTTTGGACAAGGTAAATTCAATACCGACAATATTCCTTTTGACATTGTTCAAATGGGTTTAATTAAATCGTCCGAAGACATTACATATTTATATTCATCTGCTGATTTCCTTGTGCTACCTTCAATTACTGATAATTTCCCAAATATTATGTGTGAATCACTAGCATGTGGCACACCTGTTGTAGGATTTAATATTGGTGGATTACCTGATTTAATCGAAAATAATAAAACTGGATATCTAGCAGAGGCATTTGATTCTAGCCAATTTAAAAAAGGAATTATCTGGGGATTGACTACAGCTTATAACAATCAAGAAATACGTAATAATTGCAGAATGAAATTTGAAAATGAGGTTAGTGAGGATATAATAGCAAAAAAGACTCTCGATCTTTTCAACAAAATAGTTAATACTTCTACATCAGATCGTAACATTTCAAATTTAAACTCAATTACTAGTAATGATCAATTACGTGGGCATTATATACATACTCTCCTAAACTGCGATACTTCACAAATTGCTCAAACAGCAAACAGCTTTACTACTGAAATAACAAACTGGCTAGTAAACACCCTACTGCCTCATCGTAATTTAACAGAACAAGAAGCTAAATTAAAAATTGAGTGCCTATCAAAGCTCTCATCAGGAAATACAACCGACTTAGAATATCTCAAGTCACTACTGCTAGCAGTAGTACTTGTTCCTGCTGAAGAACTACCTCTAGTAATAAATATTTATAAGCAACCAGATTCTATAAAAGATTTACTCACTCAATATATTTTTTCATTCAAAGAGATACCATCGCATTCAGGTTTTACTGAATCCACCCTAAAGCACATGACAAATTATTTGGAAATGTTTAAAAACGAGTGCGACAAAAATCCTCACAATGCATCAAAACTTATTATGAGTGCATTCAATACACTTAGAAAGATCCCAATATATTGTGCGACTGGAGGACTTTGCAAAGTAATGAAACTTACAGCAAATATGATGAGAGAGCTATTAGTTCTTAATAACGCTGCTGTTGAGTATACATTCCCAGAGCGTAATATAACAGGAAAAATAAAACTTGGTATCCTTTTACAAGCACTAAGCGAACATACCGAAACCTATGCTACGCTTCCTGCATTTACCAATTTAAATAGGGATGAATATGAGATCTTTGTTTATGTCTTGAAGATTACCAATTCAAGCCAAGAACTCCAGTACAAAGACTGTTATGATCATATCATTGAGATATCAGCTACTCAAATACCTCAGTCTGTAAATAAAATTAGAGAAGCAAATCTTGATATTATTCTTATCGGGACCAATATTACAGCCCTAGCAAATCACAACGCACTAATCTCAACACATAGACTAGCTAGAGTTCAAGCAGTTCATTTCTGCAATCCATGTACAACAGGCATTAAAAATATTGATTATTTCATTACTGGTAATAATTATGATCTAAAGCAAGAAGATTTTACTGAAAAGCTAATTTATAATAAACACTCTGGTGTATGTTTTGAAGCAGCAACAACAGTAAAGCCTGCCACTCTAGAAATAACAAAAGCAAGTCTTGGAGTACCAGATGATGGTATCATATTTATTACTGGGGCAAACTACTATAAATTTACTTGGGAACTGAGAGAGTTTTGGGCAAAACTTCTCAATGAAATACCAAACTCATACTTGCTGACTCTACCATTTGGTCCAGCATGGACAAACAAATACCCTGTTAGTGAATTCAATCAATCAATACAAAAACAGTTTGCAGAAATAGGTGTCGAACAGAATAGACTGATTATTATCAAACCTCTTCCAACTCGTGAAGATGTACGTAGAGCTGTAGGACTATGTGATATCTACTTGGATTCATTCCCATATTCTGGTGCTACATCATTACTAGATCCACTCCACACCAATGTACCAGTAGTATGTATGAAGACTAATAGCATTAGAGGAGGACAGGGCTGCGGGATGCTCGAAGATGTTGGACTGACAGAGCTTATAGCCAATACAGAAGAAGAATACCTAGAGCTTGCAAAACGTCTTGCTAATGATATTGAATATAGAAAGAAAATCTCAAATACCATACAAGAGACAATGAACAATAACCCGGTATTTTTAGATACTAAAGACTACTGCTCTGATATGGATAGAATCTACAAATCGATGATAACTGAATATGATAATAATTATAAAAAAATCTCTACAAATAATACTAATATGTCACAAGATACAAAACAACCACGCTTGAAGCCAAATGACATTTGCAACTGTGGCAGTGGTCTTAAGTACAAGAAGTGTTGTGGAAAATAATAGTAAATAATAAGGACAGTTATGAATATACTTTTAACAGGTGTAGCCGGATTTATAGGTTTTCATACTGCTAAGAAACTTTTAGATCGAGGGGATAGGATAATAGGAATTGACTCCGTAAACGATTACTACGATCCCAAACTTAAATATAGTAGACTTGAAATTCTCCATTCATATGAAAATTTCAAGTTCTTTAAATCAGACTTAACAGATCGCACAACAATAGAAAAGATCTTTGAGACAGAAGATTTTTCAAAAATAATCCATCTTGCAGCGCAAGCAGGGGTTAGATATTCTATTGAAAATCCCTATGCATATATTGATTCAAATATTACAGGCTTTATTAATATACTTGAGAATGCACGCAGAAAAGAAATAGAACACTTTACTTATGCCTCATCCAGTTCTGTATACGGTGCAAATGAATCGATGCCATTCTCGACACATCAAAGTGTTAGCCACCCTTTATCATTATATGCTGCCACAAAAAAATCAAATGAGCTTTTTGCGCATAGTTACTCTCAGCTTTACGATCTGCCAACAACAGGACTAAGATTCTTTACTGTATATGGCCCATGGGGTAGGCCAGATATGGCGCTATTTTTATTTACAAAAGCAATTCTAGAAGGCAGAAGTATCGATGTTTATAATCATGGCAAGATGAAGCGTGACTTTACTTATATAGATGATATTGTAGAAGGTATCATAAGGGTTTCAGACAATCCTGCAAAGCCAAACACCGACTGGAACGGTCTCGCCCCTGATCCATCAAGCAGTAAGGCTCCCTACAAGATATATAACATTGGTAATAATAACCCGGTAAAACTAATGGATTTTATTTCAGCTATTGAGAGTTCACTTGGTAAATCTGCTATTATAAACTTACTCCCTCTACAAGACGGAGACGTTCCTGCTACTATAGCCAATGTCGACGACCTTGTAAAAGACTTAGACTATAAACCAAATACAACCATCCGAACAGGCATTGAGAATTTCATTGCTTGGTATAAAGAATATTATGGAATCTAATATATGAATAATCCCCAAATTTTGATGGACAAAATTACCTCACATTCTGCTACTATTGGTATCATTGGCATGGGATACGTAGGACTACCCCTTGCGATAGAATTTGCAAAATCAGGCTTCTCTATTATCGGTTTCGATCTTGATGAATCCAAAGTAACTGCAATCAATAATGGTATATCGTATATAAAACATATTTCTGAAGAGAGTATAAAATCCATTTCTGATTGCAACCAGTGCTTCGCTTCTACTGATTTTACAAAGCTTTCCGAAGTTGATTGTATTATTATTTGTGTGCCTACACCACTCAACCAATACCGTGAACCAGATATGCAATATATTGAAAATACTGTAAATACAATTGCCATGCATCTTAAAACTGGTCAACTTATTACTCTTGAAAGTACCACCTATCCAGGTACTACATCTGGCTTAGTTAGACCAATTTTAGAGAAGACCGGTCTTATTGCAGGAAAGGACTTCTTCCTTGCTTTCTCTCCAGAAAGAGAGGACCCAGGTAATAAGAGTTTCTCCACAAAAAGTATTACAAAGATTGTAGGAGGCTACACAGAGACTTGTGGCAAGATTGCTGGTTTGATGTATGACCAAGTTATATCAGCAACACATATGGTTGGCAGCACAGATATTGCAGAGGCCACCAAACTACTTGAAAATATCTTTAGATCTGTCAATATTGCTCTAGTCAATGAGCTCAAAGTTATCTTTGAAAAGATGGATATAGATATTTGGGAGGTTATCAAAGCTGCCTCCACAAAACCTTTTGGCTACATGCCTTTCTATCCAGGTCCAGGGTTAGGTGGGCACTGTATCCCTATAGATCCATTCTATTTAACTTGGAAGGCAAAAGAGTATGGTATTACGACACGCTTTATCGAACTCGCAGGAGAGATCAATACTGCAATGCCTGAGTACGTGGTAAATAGAACAGAATCTGCTCTAAATGATTTAGAAAAGAGTGTAAAGGGAAGCAACCTACTTATAATTGGTATTGCATACAAACAGGATATTGATGATGACAGGGAGAGCCCAAGCCTCAGACTGATAGAACTCTTTTCCGAACTAGGAGCAAATATCAAATATCATGATACATATGTACCTATACTCAAGAAATCACGCAAATATGATTTTGGTCTTTCATCTACCGATATAACTAAAGATCTTCTCAATAACACAGACGCTGTTATTATTTCTACAGCACATTCAGATATTAATTATGAATTTATTGCTGAAAATGCAAAACTCATAATTGACACTAGGAATTGCATGGCAAGTGTCAAAAATCCTAAAGCAATTATTATTAAAGCATAATTAAAAGTGGGCGAGTTTTATCTCGCCCACTTTTAATTTAACAAACCTACTCATCACTATTTACTAATAAATTCCTCTTCAGTAATAATACCGTTACCATCTACATCATACTCTGCATAAACAGTATTACCTTCTGCACTTCCCGCATTCTTAGTAAGTTTATCAAATTCATCATAAGTAAACCTACCATCTTCATTTATATCAATACTTTTAAAATCTAAAGAACCGATATTTTCAATTGTTACAACTTCAGGTAACTCTTTCTTCTCTTTAGTCTTTCCTGTTTCAGCAGTACTCTGACTTTCACATCCAATTAATCCGATTGTTGCAACAACAAGAAGACTGAGTAATAAATTTTTCATTATGATCTCTCCAAAGTAAATATTAGTAAATTTTATTATAAAATATTGTCTACTATCATTTACGCATTTTGAAAAATTTATTTCAATAATTATTAGTACTATTTTCTATTATCTATTACTCTCACTGCTTTACCCGCAGAACGTTCTAAAGTCTGAGGAGCCACAAGTTCAACATTAACTCCAATCTGAGTAACTGTTTGAACCTCTTGCTTTATTCTATCACGTAGATTTTGCAAATCATTCATCTTATCAGAAAAAGTCTCTGGAAGCATTTCTACTTGTAGTGTCACTTTATCAAGATTTCCCGGTCTATCTACAATAATCAAATAATGCGCTGAAGTCCCTTCGATTCTGAATAGTGCCTCTTCTATTTGCGATGGGAAGACATTTACACCACGTATAATCAACATATCATCGCTACGCCCGAGTACCCGACTCATTCTTACCCCTGTACGTCCACATTCACACATAGAATGATTCAAGGAAGAAATATCCCTAGTTCTATAACGAATGATAGGCATCGCCTCTTTGGTAAGAGAGGTAAAAATCAACTCTCCATTTTCACCATCATCAACTGATTCAAGGGTATCAGAATTCACACACTCTACTAAAAAGTGATCTTCTTGAATATGCATCCCAGACTTGTATTTACAATCACCACTTACACCAGGTCCAATGATCTCAGAAAGTCCATAATTATTGGTAGCGATTATACCCAACTCTTCCTCGATTTTATTACACATATCTTCAGTCCACATTTCACCGCCGAAAAAACCATATTTGACAGGGAGTTTGACTGGGTCGATACCTTGACCCCTAGCTACCTCTGCAATATTTAGAGCATAACTAGGAGTACATATTAAAGCCTCTGGTGCAAGATCATTAAGTAACATAACCTGTCTCTTAGTATTACCAGCAGATACCGGCACAATCCCAGCACCCACAGCATTAATTCCAAAGTGCAAACCGAATCCACCAGTAAATAGTCCGAGCCCAAAAGCTATATGAGCCAAATGCTCTCGTCTCAAACCACCAGCAGTCAAAAACCTTGCACAAAGATTTGCCCATGTCTGTACGTCTCTCTCTGTATAGGCTACAAATGTAGGTTTGCCAGTAGTTCCTGATGATCCGTGAATTCTTGATATTTCAGATCTATCTACCGCCAACATATTTAATGGGTAATTTTCTCTTAAATCTTCCTTGGTAGTTATAGGGAGTTTTTTTATGTCACTATACTCTTTAATATCTTCAGGATTTATATCATGTAGTTTCTCTTTATAAAAGTGGACTTTCTTTGCCTGTTTGACGGACTCCCTAAGTCTATTAAGTTGAAGTTCTCTAAGTTTCTCCCTTGGTAAGGTCTCATCCTTATCCCAAATTATATCTTTAAAATCGCTACTCATTTTTACAATACTCTTTTCTATTCAGATTTAGCTATCTACACAAAAACATCATAATATTATTTTAAAGATAGTTACAGACTATTAAACAATTCCTGCGAACCAATAACATTAATACCACCTTTTTCAAGAATACCAATTGCAGCATCAGCATCATCAAATCTAAACATAAGTACTGCTTTATTATCCCTCTTCACTGTATATGCATACATATATTCAATATTAATTTCGGAATTCTCTATTACATCAAGTATTCTCTGTAACCCTCCTGGCTCATCATTGACTTCAGTAGCAATCACATCTGTTACCTTGACAACAAATCCAGATTCCAAAAGAATCTTTTCAGCCTCTTCCCATTCTTTTACAATAATTCTAAGAATACCAAACTGCTCAGTATCAGATAAAGATAGTGTTATCAAATTAATCCCAGCATCAGCTACCACTTTACACGCGTGATTTAAGTGACCTGGTTTATTTTCCAAAAAAATTGAAATCTGTTTTATTTTCATTATTTACTCCTTTAATTAGTTTATTTTTTATAAGAACAATAAAAAGGCTATTTTCCTCGTTTGTCAATCAACCTTTTTGCTTTTCCCTCACTACGAGGGATAGTATTAGGCTCTACAAGTCTTACAGATACGCGAATATTGATAATGCTCTCTATCGCTTGAGCAACCTTTTTATGCAATTTTTCAAGATCAGATACTTTGTCTGTGAATGCGGCTGGCGAGAGCTCTACCTCTACATTTATCTGATCAAGCCCACCATCACGAGTTAGAATAATTTGATAATGAGGTACTGCTTCTTCTACAGTCAACAAGCCTGCCTCAATTTGCGATGGAAATACATTTACACCACGAATGATAAACATATCATCACTACGCCTTCCAATCCTCTTCATCCTCCTAATAGTTCTACCACAACCACACTTCTCAGTAATTATTGTTGTAATATCACGAGTACGGTAACGAATCATCGGCATCGCTCTTTTTGACAGAGTAGTTAAGACAAGCTCTCCCTCCTGGCCATCAGGTAAGACTTCACCTGTTTCTGGATCAATAATTTCAGGATAGAAGTGATCTTCAAATATATGTAAGCCATCCTGCTCCAAACACATTGAAGCAACACCGGGTCCGATAATTTCAGAAAGCCCATATATATCTATGGCTTTGATCCCGGCCTCCCTCTCAACATACTTACCCATCTCAGTTGTCCAAGGTTCTGCCCCAAAGAACCCAACCCTTAGGGGTAGATCTTTGATATTAAAACCCATCTTGGGTGCTTGCTCAATAATATGCAAGAAGTAACTAGGAGTACAACAGATAGCATTCGACTTGAAGTCATTCATAAGCATTATCTGTCTCTCAGTATTTCCACCAGATATTGGAATTACTGTAGCACCAAGTTCTTCAGCTCCATAGTGAGCACCAAGCCCTCCTGTAAATAGCCCATATCCATAGGCATTCTGTATTACATCACCTTTATGTATACCAGCACAGGCAAACGTACGAGCCATAACAGTTGACCAGACCTTTACATCTTCATCTGTATATGCTACAACAATAGGTTTACCAGTAGTACCACTGGAAGCATGTAAACGGACAATATCAGTCATATCACTAGCAAATAGTCCAAATGGATAAGTATCACGCAAATCTGTTTTGATAGTAAATGGAAACTTACTCAAATCATTTAATTCTTTGACTGAATCAGGTGTTAAATTTACTTTTTCGCACCTCGTTCTAAATAGCTCTACCCTTTCGTATGCCCATTTGATTATTGCTTTAAGCCGTTGGAGCTGTAACTCTTTTAACTTCTCACTAGGTAAATAATCTGTTGAACTTACCGGATTAAACTCTCCATCCCTATCATTCCACAATGAACTCATACACCCTCCATCATCTATTTTCCAAATTTATACAAACTTTAATTATATACTATATCACTATCATAACGATAACAGTGTCATTGCTCCAGCACTTTTCTTATTGCCATATAGAGTTTCTCTCTGTTGAGGGGTTTCTTTAACAGATCAGATGCACCGTTTTTTAGCATAAAGACTACCTTTTCATCATTTTCTGCATACCCTGTTATTAGTATTACTTTCACTTTATCATCAATCTCTTTTAATTTTATTAATGCTTCAGGGCCACTCATCTTCGGCATAGAGATATCACTTATTACGAGTGAGATTTCATCCTTCATCGTTGAGTATATCTCTACCGCTTCTTCACCATTTGCCGCTAGTAACACTTCACAGCCAAAACTTATCAAATAATTTTTAAGTAAAATTCTTACCGACATTTCATCATCAACAACAAGTATTTTACCAAAAAGTTTATTATTAAAATGCCAATTATCGATATCCTTTTCATCAACATCTAACTTACTAACTTTACCTCTTGTAGGTAGACATATATAAAATGTTGTACCAATTCCTACACTACTTTCAACATATATTTCGCCTGCATGTTCTTTGATCACACCAAAGACAACAGCAAGACCCATACCTGTACCTTTACCCACGTCTTTAGTAGTAAAAAATGGCTCAAAAATCTTCTGCAAGGCATCTCTTTCTATTCCCTTTCCAGTATCTGATATTTTTATAATAATAGCTTGCTGATTTATATATTTTCTAAATAACGGAATTTTATCTATATACTTAACTACATCATTATCTGTTTCAATCTTGATGCTGCCTCCATTATCCATAGCATCACAGGCATTGATAATAACATTAAGCAATGAATTTTCTATTAAATTCTTATCTCCATTAAAAGTATGTATTAAGGCTCCTAATTCTACTGTTATACTAATACTTTTATCTACAATATGCTCAAGCATCTCAACCATATTATCAATTGATAGATGTATATCAAAATCTTCTTGGTTCTCTCTACTTTTTCTTGCAAATGCTTGAAGTTGTGAAGTCAGCCCTTCACACCTTTTACCACAATCACTAATGATTTTTATGTATTTTTGAGCAAGCTCTATATTTTTTATCTCTTCCATCTTTTGCAATAAATCTACAAAACCTAGTATTCCGTTTAATTGATTGTTAAAATCATGAGCTATTCCGCCAGCCAAGGTTCCAATCGCCTCTAATTTTTTTGATTGCGCTTTATTCTCTTCTTCTTTAACTATCTCTGTTACGTCAAGTACAATACCAATAACCTTACTTACTACTCCATCTTCTCCAAACTCTATGGCTTTTGCATGTAAATATAATTGAAATACATTATCATCAATTATCACTCTCTGATGAACATTGACCTTTTTACTTTTATTATCAATTGTCATCGACTGGTATTTATGATTAAACTTCTTTTTAATTTCTATATCGTCTGGATGAAGATATTCATTATACCATCCGGATTTTGTCGTTAATTCATCCCCTGAATGGCTGTATTTTCTTTCCGCCAGTGTATATAATGGATTATCAGACGGAAGAAAATGATAATTTACAACATCTCCCTTCCGATTCCACTCCCATGTACTCATTCGATATTCACTTAAAGCTAATTTTAAAAATTCTATTAATTTTTGATTTTCCGACTCTATTGTATTTTTAAACGTCACATCTATTATTACACCATGAATCATTTTTGGCATATTATCTTCTGTAAATTCAGTTACTTTCCCTAGTAACAATACAGTTGCTAATGATCTGTCCTTTTTATAAACTCTAACTGTTATACTATATTTATCTTCTATTTTTGAATCACTAAGTTCTTCGAGATATTTATTCACAATTGGAACATCTTCTTCATAAATAATATTAAAAATCCCCATTTCAAAATTACTTTGATCTTCTAAAGAATACCCTAAATACTCATAAAAGTTTTCATCTCTATAATATTGTTTAGTCTCTATATTATATTTAACCACACCTATACCAGCAGCCTCCAAAGAGAGAATCATTTCTAATTCTCTATCAGCCAGAAGTTTTTGTTTTTCATTTAACTCCTTGGTTATTCTCTTGTTCCTTCCTAACAAGACCAATACATAACTCAATGCAATTATCAAGGCTATCATAACACATACCAAAATAATACCTATCAACCCATTAAACCATTCATAATCATTACATTCAATATTTTCATCGATATATGCACTACATAATGTTTGGGTATTCACTGATTCTTGTACTAAAGGAGATATTTTAGCAATACTGTTATTCTCATACTGAGAGTTATAATCCATTTTTTTTGATTGTAACTCACTAATATCTTCTTTAGCTACTACTGCATTTGAAAGAGCGAGCAAAACAATTAACAATACAACCTGCCAAAAATTTATACTATTAAACCAGCATACTCTCTTCATAGCACACATAACCTCTCATTTATTATAGTTATTACACAATATTTATTTTCTAACATATTGTTAACACTAAACTACTATGATTTTTAGGGACTTATATATTTTATACTACTATCTATTTGTTTCAAAATAAAAAAACCCTATAATTATTTAAATAATTGCTACATCTAACTATACACTTACTGATTAATCATTTTGCTTAGGACTTACAAATATATGTTTAACTTTTTAAAGTTGTATGCACTTCTTATCTTAACATTACTTTGCATCAATACCATTATGCCATCACA
Source organism: Planctomycetota bacterium (assembly GCA_965140405.1). GTDB lineage: Bacteria > Planctomycetota > SZUA-567 > SZUA-567 > SZUA-567. Next base: position 1,470,298 of record OZ223208.1, on the reverse strand, counting down.
ACTTATAGCGGCAGATGATACAACTACAACAACAATAAAAGACATAGTTGTAGAGAGTGCAGGTATTGGTTCTGAGCTCCAGAAAGAGGTTGAGGATGCTAGTAAAACCATAGCTAATGGTGATTTCAAGGTTGGCAAAACCAAAGTACTTGCTATCCTCGAAAAATTTCAAGAGCTCCTTACAGAAAATGATGTCATTTATATCAGTGTCTCTTCAGATGCCCAATATGATGATTTTATCAGCTCACATCCAGATAGTAAAATAAGACGTACAAGTTGGGAATTACAAAAAGTTCTTTTTCTAAAAGCCTTCTTAGCAGTTGAAGAAAATGACTTGGAGGCCTCGCTATCGACACTTGAAAGTCTACTAAAACTTGCTCCATATTCTAGTTCAGCACTATGTGAACAAGGTTATTTACTAAATCGCCAAGGAAAGTATGAAGAATCCCTTAAAAGTTATCAACAAGCTTCTGTTTTAGCTCAAAAATTCCCTACAGAAAAGCATAATTTAGCAATTGCTTTAAGAGGTGCAGGATATGCACTCACAAAACTCAAAAAATACAATCAAGCAAAAAAGGCCTACCTGACTTCCCAAAAATATGATCCTGACAATCAAATTGCTAAAAATGGCATTGCGAATCTCGATAATCTTATTGGACAACCTTAAAATTAATGGATACACAACAGCTTGACAAATCTATAATATATGCTCTAAACAATGCTGAGAGCCAACCTGGTAAGATCATTCTTATCACCGGTGGGCCTACTTGTGAAGATATAGACCCTGTACGGTTTTTAACCAATAGATCTACCGGAAAGATGGGCATTGAAAGTGCTATAGCGGCCAAAGAAGCAGGGCTATCACCAATTCTCATACTTGGTCCTACACATCTCTCTATCCCAGACAGCACCATACCCGTTGTTAATATCCGCAGTGCAGCAGAGTTATACCATGCAACTTATAAATTATTTAAGCATTGCACGTTTGTTATTATGAGTGCTGCTGTAGCAGATTTTACACCAGTTGTTATAAGTAATGACAAATTAAAAAAATCTGTTATTGAAGACTCAAATCATGAATTTTCACTCAAACTCAAGAGAACCACAGATATTCTACATTCTTTGAACCAGAGTGTAGAAAGAACGGGTAAATATATAGCGGGATTCTCTCTAGATACTACAATAAATATTGATGAAGGACTGCGTAAACTTAAAGAGAAATCCTTAGATCTTATTGTAATAAATTCAATAGCAGCTTTTGAAAAATCTTATTCTAATATTGTACTAATTACTAAAGACAACAAACACTTAGAACTAACCGATAGCGAAAAACGCTCTACAGCAAATAAAATTATCACAGAACTTCTTAGACTATATTCAGAAGAGAATTAGAAAAGGTATATAATGGATAATAATGAAACCAAAGCTACATTTTTGCAGTTTGCTTCAGGTATGGCTGCACAAACATTGATGCATCTAGGGCTACTTGAAAACCCAATGACAAGATCAACACTTATCGATCTTCCAAATGCAAAATATTCAATAGATCTTCTCATGATGCTACAGGACAAGACTAAAGGAAACCTCACCGAAGAAGAATTGACCTATCTCACTGCTGCAATAGATGATTTGAAGATTCGTTATGCCCAAGTTTCTGAACATTCTGAAGCTGAATAATTACAAAATAGGATTATAATGAAAAATTTAATTTTTGATTTAGACGGTACACTTGGTGACTCACTTCCATTTTGTATTGCTGCTTTCAAAGAATCAGTTGAACCATTTATCGATACCAAACTGACTGATAATGATATCGGTAAACATTTTGGCATATCTGAGGATGGGATCATCTCTGCTCTTCTTCCTAACAATTTAGAAGAAGGCTTAGCAGCATTTATGGCAAGCTATTCTAGGTATCTAGATAAATACCCTGATCCCTTTCCAGGAGTACAGCTATTACTAAAAAACCTCGATAAACGTGGTATTTTCCTAACCATGGTAACAGGAAAAAGCATGAAAACTGCTGTTATTACCCTGAAAAAGTATGGCATATATCATTATTTTAAAGATATTTATGCTGGCTCACCAACTGGAGAAGTAAAAGACCACTGCATCAATGAGTTAATTTCAAAACATCGACTAAATAGAGCAGATACTGTTTATATTGGAGATGCTATAAGCGATATTGAAGCCTCTAAAAACTGCAATATAAGAGTAATTGCAGCCGGATGGGCTAGTACTGCTGATATCCCAGCTCTTAATGCAGCAAAACCAGATTTTCTATTTACTGACTTTAATGATTTCTCTGATTATCTTCATTCCCACCTTGATTTATAGGATTCAATATAGTCTTCGCCCTCATACTTTCCACTACAACCGGAAAGATAAAATATACTTTAATGATTTCAAACATAAAGTGTCGATAGTTCTGTGTACGTTTATTATAACAGCACAGGATTATCAAAATATGTCTAAAACAATTCAACCACGACTTGGAACAGTAGTAACTATGATAGTTGCAGTATTATTTTTATTCTTATTATTTTCTCAAGCAGGCAAATATCATGAATCTGGGTTTATTGTAGAAAAAGCTGAAGAACGCCTTGCTCTGAACAAAGAGCGCAAGAAAGCAATGCTATATATCGGCGTAAGTGATGATGTTGCACTCAAGCTTCAACCAATAAAAATTCCATTGACTGTTAAAAAGAATGAAGAAAAGAGGACAATTAAAACACTCTCAAGACAGATTGATGATCCTAATATTGAGGCAGCTCTTTCTTATGCAACTCAGATAAATTCTCAAAAAGTAAATAATACCAACAAACCACTCAAACGCAGCCAGTATACTGTAAGGCGAGGCGACACACTATTTGGTATTGCTCAAAAAGTTTATGGTGATGGTAATAAATGGCGTCAAATTCTAAAGCATAATAGTAAATTGACCAAGCCAAGCCAATTAAGAAGTGGTATGAAACTTACTATACCAGAGCCTACCTCGAATAACACAGCATATATTAAATGGCAACAATCTGATAAGAAAAAGAGTTAGAATTTTCATTATAGTTTTATTTTACTAAAGAGACTGCTTATCCAGTCTCTTTTTTATTCTTGACATATACGAATATCAAAGCTAAACTATTACTTGGTTATCCAACTTTATTAAAGGAGATACTATAATGAAAAGAATTATGATTATCGCTATAATTATAATAGCAATAGCAATTATAATGTTAAATATTACAGCCAAAGACAATAAAAACGGACTAACAGTTGAACCAGGCGTCCTTAAAGTCGGCATGGATCTAAAGTACCCTCCTTTCGAAACATTTGACAAATCAAATAACCCTAGCGGAATAAGTGTAGATGTAGCAAAAGCACTCGCAAAATATCTTGGTCTAAAACTTGAGATCAAGAATATGGATTTCTCTACAATCATTCCTGGCCTAGAGACAGAGAGCATAGATATTGCTATTGCTTCTATGGGATATACAGAAGAGAGAGACAAGAAGGTCGATTTTACCAATCCATACTTCTATTTTAAAATGATAGGACTTATGAACAAAGAATACGCTATCAAAAATAAGTTTGACAAAAATACTACCAGTGAGGAACTTTGGAATACTAAGTCCACTCGTTTTATAGGCATGATTGGCCAGACGTCATCGATTATTCCAGAATCACATGGTTTTGATGTCAAACTTTATAACGATAAGGGCAGTGCTGTAATGGATATATCACAGAACAAAGCTGATATGCTTATATTTGGCTCCGATGTTGTAGTTCACGCACAACAAAACTTCCCAGATACTACAGAAATATTTTGGAGCCCTGTAGAGGTCTCACCTATATGTATGGCAGTACGAGAAGGAAACACACAATTAATTGAAAAAGCAAATATGTTTATAAAGAGCATGTCAGAAAAGGATGGAGTATATAGCAACCTATCTTCTAAATATGATAAGACTATTCAAAATTTTTATAATAACGATGAGATTGGATTGGACTTTTATATAAATGAAAAGTAAATCAGCAGAAACTACGCTAACTAAATTTGTATCATTTTTATTAGCAAGTTTTGTATATATCTTCCTTATTACCTTTGTTGTAATAAGCGTCCCTTCTGATAACTTTGATATTGGCAGAATATTTAACTATAGTGACTTACTGTATGAAGGAATGGTTAATACTATTATAATTGGAGCATACTCGCTGTTTTTTGGATTGATACTTGGATTTTTTCTATATATTGCCAGAGAAAATTCTATGTATTTTGTGAAGAGCCTTGCCAATATTTTTATCGAACTGATAATGGGTACACCACTGATTGTATTGGTTTTTATTACTACTTTTTTTATTGGTAAAGCTTTTGATATAGAAAATAATTATCTTCTAGGGGTACTTTGCTTGACCGGATACATTGGCCCATACATGGCAAATATGTTCAAGAGTGTAATTGATAGCATAGATAAGCAACAATTCATTATTATGGATTTATACGGTTTTACACCTTATCAACGATACCGGTATATTATTCTACCCCAAGTAATACGCCTACTCATGCCTCCATTAATGAATAATTTTTCATACACAATCAAAGGAAGTTCGCTATTATCACTTACTGCAGTTCCAGAAATATACTACTTTATTAAGAACATACAATCAGAGACATTTGCATTTACTGAAGGCTACCTAATTCTTTGGGGAGCATACTTAGTACTTACCCTACCACTAACACTACTAACAAAGTACGTTGAAAAGAGATACGCAATATGAAGCTAAATCTTAATAATATCTCGATGTCATATGGAAAATTAAAAGTACTAAAAGATATTTCTCTTAATATTGATAACTATAATGCGGTTGCTGTCATTGGTTCTAGCGGTTGCGGAAAGTCGACACTTCTTAGACTACTTGCAGGTATTGAATTTCCTATACAAGGAGAAATTTCAATTAATAATTTGCAAGTGATACATTCAACAGTAAAAGAATACCAAAAGCACATTGGATTTGTCTTTCAAGATCACAATTTATTTGCACACCTTTCATTAAAAAGGAATATTACCCTTATTCTTGAAAAATGCCGACAAATTTCCCCAAAAGATGCTGAAGAAAAAGCTGATTCACTTCTGAAAATGTTACAACTTGAAGAACAAGCTAACAAACTACCAAGACATGTATCTGGTGGTCAATCACAGCGAGCATCTATTGCGAGAGCTCTCTCTACCGATCCTGATATCCTACTCTTAGACGAGCCTACCGCTTCTCTTGACCCTATACTTACACATGAAGTATTAAAGTCTATTAAAAATCTGAAAAGTATTGGCAAGGATTTTATATTTGTTACTCATGAGTTGTCATTTGTAAAACATTTTGCGGATTATTATATTTATATTGATGATGGAAAAATTATTGAACATAACACAATTGATATGCTATCATCCCCACAAACTGATGAACTACTGCAATTCATGGAAAACGTTAGTTATTAATATGTTATAATAAAAGGAATTATAATAATGATGCTCCCTTCAAAAATTAGTGGCATTCGACATAAAATCCATAATTATCTTTTACAAAAACTTCAAAGCTTGGGATGCAATGACCTTGTTCCATCTCATGGCGAAATTCTATTCCGTCTATTCAATGACGGTCCTCAAACTATGAGCTCAATGGCAAAGACAATAAAACGCGATCCATCAACAATAACAACTCTTGTAAATAAACTTATAAAATATGACTTTATAAAATTAGTCGAAAATCAATGTGATATGCGTTCAAAGCTAATAGTATTGACCAACAAGGGTGAAGCATTTGAAAAAGAGTTCACAAAAATATCTGAAGATTTAAATTCATGCTTACTTAATGGAATCTCAGAATCTGAACAAAAAATACTCTTTAAATTACTTGATAAAATTGACACCAACCTATCTATTTAACCTCACTCCATAGTAAGATATTATTGATTCCCTACTTTAGTAGATAAAGAAGGGAACAAAACAACTCCACTTCTCAACTCATACCGGATAGTTAGCCTTTTAATTTAATTCCCCTCTTTATTCAGACGATATATTGTTGAGTTCTAAGTATGCTGTCATAATTAATATTATATATACTAAATAACGAAAGTAGTGAGGGTGTTTTATGAGCGAAATGGATCAAGAGGACATCGATAAACTTTTAGCTGATGCTCTAGGTGGTGATGATGACAACGAAGATTCAACGATGGGTCAAGATGATATCGATGCATTACTTGCAGAGGCTAGTGATAGCGCTGATGATACACCTATGGGACAAGATGACATTGATGCTATGCTTGCTCAAGCGAATGGGGATAGTATAGATGAAGCAGGACCAATGGGTCAGGATGATATCGATGCTATGCTCGCTCAAGCAAACGATACTACTGACGATACTCCTATGGGACAGGATGACATTGACGCTATGCTTGCTGAGGCCAATGGGGGTAGTATAGATGAAGCAGGACCAATGGGACAAGATGATATCGATGCTATGCTCGCCCAAGCAAATGGTACTAGTGACGATGCTCCTATGGAGCAAAATGACATTGATACTATGCTTGCTGAAACAAATAATGATATTGCAGATGAAGGCGTAATGGGACAAGATGATATTGATTCTCTTCTTGCGAATGCAATTGGTGCAGATGATGATGCCGATGAAGGAAGTCTTGTTGGACAAAATGGTATAGATGACATGCTCGAAGCTGCTACTGATAATGTCATGGGTCAAGATGATATTGATGCCCTATTATCAGGAGGTAGTGATGAACTAGACTCTTATACTGCAACAAATATTGGCGATAATACTTCTAACAATGATGATGAAGGTGCAATGGAGCAAGATGACATCGATGCACTTCTAGCCGGAGCTATAGAAGATAGCACAGATAGTGTTTTATCAGAATCCGATACTGACAATGACAATATGGTTTATGATGAAGATGAATCTGAAGATGAGCTTAGTTCACTTACTGGAGATGACGACACATTTGATATATCAAATGATCTCTCAGACTTAGATGATATTGAAGAAGATGAAATAATAAATGAGAGTCCTGATTACTCTGACGATATTCAAGAATCTATTGTTTCACAGGAACCTTTGCAGGCTGCATATACACCTCCTCCTATGCAAGAAATCAAGCCAAGTGCTCCAAGACCTGCACCTCAACTTACAGAAGAGCAAATGCTAAACATTCAAGAAAGTCTCTCTCTATCAGGCTCCTCTGGTGAAGTTGAAAATTTGGCTGGACAGATGTCAGGGCTACTAGGACAACTTTCAGAACGTGCTAGAAGATTCCAAGCAGCATGGCTTACTGCTGACCAAGAAACTAGAGAATTAAGACATGCTATTAATTTATCTCAGCAAAAGGTCCATGTTCTTTCAGGAGAAAAACAAAGCCTTCATTCAGAAATTAATACTCTACGCAAACAATACAGCCAGGTTGAAGGTGAAAAACTAGCTTCATCTGAAGCTCACAGAACAGAAATTGCTTCACTAGAATTACAACTTCGTGAGCAAGAATCACGTAACAATATGATCTTAAGTGAAATTCGCACACTTAAAGAAGAACTTGAAAGAGCGCGTAACGAAACAACTGGATCTGATATCGAATCAAGACGTTCACGTTTTGAATTAGAACGTATTAATAGTGAACTATCATCTGAAAGACAAGAAAGGCAACGCCTTGCACGTGCATTAGAAAATAGAGAAAAAGAACTACAAGCAATGCAGGCTCAATCTGCTGGACATGCTTCTACACTGTTCTTAGATGAACTACATAGACTTGTCAGGAGACTAGAGAGTGAACTGGATGTACGTACTAGTTCTGCTCACGAGGCTCTATCAGTTATTGACAGAATTGAATTCCATCCCGAACAGCAGATGTACGCTTCAACACTTAGATCAGCAATTGCTTCTGCAGCTGGTATTACCCCTGACGAAAGTGATGCTTTAAAGATTCTTGATAATCAGAGTAAGACTGGCCACGCAAGTCTCGAACCATCACCTCCTCCTGGAGCTGATAGTTTTAATTCTGCTCTTGAGCGATATGATTTTGCAAAAGCTTCAGGAATAGCAAGCGCTTCTATGCGTTCTGGTGAAAAGACACCGCTAGATTTTATTAGAGAAATTCATCAATCTGCTGTTCTTAAACGCCCTGAAATAGGTGACTATCTAGATGACCTTTCAGCTATGATCAGAGGCATAAAGAGTCTACAAGAAGCCAGTGATAGAGCACGGGGCAAAGAAGGAGAGAATACAGAAATGATGTATGTCCTCATATTTGATCTACTCCACACATTTGTACGTATGAAACTTATTAGTAGAGCAACAACATCAATCTGGGATTTATTCTTAGAGCTTAGAGGCAGATTTAGTTTCTTGACGAGTGACAGGCAGTGGAAAGAGTATCGTGATCGTCTATTATCCAGTTACAAAGTTAATGCATAATTATAGGGAGTTTTCAATGCAACATAAATTATTTGGTCTTATACTTACTGGTATTATTTTTGCATCTCCTGCTCTAGGTGTTATGGCTGGAGAGGTAGAGTTATTTATTCCAGAAGAACGTGCCAAGCAAATCTTAATAGAAGAAAAAGCAGCAAGGCGACTTGTGCAGCAAGAAAAGTATGAAAACTTTAAACAAAGCGCAATGGCTATGACAATTCATGAAAATAATATTAATAACGAAGTTGAAGATGTTATTACTAATGGTGGGATTGTAATTCTAGATGGAGATCATGAAATATCTCCTGAAGAATTTGCTGATAGCACTAATATAGAAAAATCAAAATCAACTATTATTAATGATAGTAATTCAATACATGAAAATGCTATATTAGATACAGAAATAGTTACTGCTTCAATACCAGAAAGCCATACAGACATCAAAGTACATGAGAATGCTGTAGAATTTTCAAATTTTATTGTTCATGAAAATACCATTAAAAGTAGATACATTGAAGAGATTAATACTGCTCAAACTCCTAATGAAGAAAAGGTCTGGACTGCTGCTTCTTCACAGGCTACACTCCTCTTCTCCACATCAGCAAAAGAACGCGATCAAGCGACTGATGAACTCATTTATAACGGAGGATGGTTGAATGTTGCAAAAAAATTATTAGCTTCTACTGATAGCAAAATTCGTATTAACGGAATACAATTAATAAAAACCGCTGTTATGAGCCCAAAGTATAATAGTGTTGCTACAGATACCAAAATTAAAAAGCTCTCTTCATTGCTTATTACATCATTAAATGACAAAAATAGTAAGGTTAGATTCATAGCAGCATTAGTACTTAGTAAATTGACTGGTGACAGTTTTAACTATAACTTTAATTCTGATCCAATCTCTAGACAAGAATCAATAACAGCATGGAATAATCATATCAAAATTACATATGGTTCATAAATATTATTTTAAAATATGAATTTCAATAAATAAAGCATACCTTATTAATAGGTATGCTTTATTTATTGAAATTCCCGATTCGATTAATATTTAAGCAATATCTTGAAGCTTCATACTTCTTAGAGCCTCTATTTCCATACGCAATTTTATAGCACATATAGGACAATATCCATGAGAGACTTCTTCAGTCTCATCAAAATCCATTTCTGTCCAACCCGATTCTGTTTTTAATCTATTACAAACACAACAAATAGTAACCATAAGTATCCTCCTTGATACAGTCCCATATCCTTAACAATATTCTAACATCCTTGTTTTACACCTTTAGTATCGGCTTAAATACATCATTTCTTTACCAGTAATTTTTAAATATATTTTACTTATTTACATATTGTCAAAATATAATGAGCAAAAGGGATATACGTCCCAATTGCTCATTATATATTAAATATTTGCTCAAAACTATGGATATTAGCTCTTAGCCCATATTGCGCATATTTCTAAACCATAACAGTATTCCGATAATCAACACCACAATATTTGGCATCCATAATGAATACCAAGGCAACCCTCCATCCCTTACCGCTCCATAAAGAGCTGTAATAATCATATAAAAAGCAAAAGCAAAGGCACCACCAATAGCATATCCAAGCATTGCATTCTGCCTCTTGCCCATTAGCCCAATTGGTATTCCAAGAATAGCAAAAGAGATACACGCAAAAGACATCACTAATTTTGAATTGATCTCAGCCAAACATTGCCTCAAAAACGCTTCATTTTCAGTATTCTCATTTTTTAAAATATCAAATTCATTGAATGAAGCTTTCAAATCTTCAGAAAGAGGGTATTTACTACTCTGTATCACCGAGTATGCTTGCGTAAGATCTTTATTAAGATTTAAGCTATCATCTGTCTTATAATCATTTATTACTAACTTTAATATATTGATAAGATTTTCATTCTTCATAGCTTCAGAATTTTGTTTTATGCTATTTATAAGTTTTGGAGTCATCTCTTTTGCTAATTTATTCATCTTTGCTACATTAGGATAATACTGCTTCTTAGATTTGTCCATTTCAAGTTTGAGTTTATCAATTCCCATATATTGAGTTCTTGATTTATCTATAGTAAAACTAATTCCTGATTTTGGAATTACTAATCTCTTGCTACCATGAGGAAAATCTATAATCTGCAAAGTATCATCTGTAAATACATATTCTGTAGCATCATCAAATGTTCCTTCAATATACATTGACCCTACATCATCTTCTTCTACAGTTATTTCATGATTCTTTGCCAAAATTCTTGTCTCTGGGTATGGATAGTTCACATCCCACTGCTTAGAAGTCTTTCCATTAGTAGCCTGCTTAAATATGGTGAAATCAATACCTACTCTATCATCTTGATTCCAGGTACTTGGCAGTCTACATATAGCCAACGACTCACTATTGGAAATTGGAAATGCAAAACTACCCGGTTTTTTCAATCTCTTACTAATGATTTTAGTTCTATCAGCAAGCAGAGCTTTTTCTATACCACCAACAGAAGAAGTTAGCACATCTGCATTCAAATATACAGTAACTATTGAGCAAAGTATTGCAACAATCATAGCAGGAAGGGCTAGCCATCCCGGATGAATTCCACTTGCCTGAGATCCCACAAACTCATTATTTGCCGAAAATCTTCCATAACAAATTAAAATACCTGTAATAACGGCTAAAGGTAATGCGAGTGGACTTATAAGTGGAAACATACTTGGCAATAACCCTATTACCGTTGGTAGTGTTGCCCCTTCTCTTATCGCCTGTGCTGTAGTAACACCCAATAGTGCAAAAGAATAGACCAGTACAGACATGCCAAATGCTTTTAGTAATTCTTTAAATATATATAATGGTAATGTAATAAGCATTACTTATTTCTCCAATTTATCTTCTTCGCCTTTATTCAAAGGCAGTATTTTTCTTGCTAATATTTTAGTTATAATATATGAAAGAACACAGGCAATATATACATCTCCAAGAAGATGTGCCTGATGAGCCATTCGGCTAAAGGCACACCCAACACCGATGAATATCCATACTATCCGTGCCTGAGGAAAGAGTATACATAGAGCCCAAGCTGCTCCAAAGGCAACCATAGCATGACTACTAGGAGTACCAAGATCATTACTTTTCCACCAAGCTCCTACCCATCCTCTAAAATTTCCACCATTAAAATATAGCGGTTCTGGTCTCTCTCTCCTAATTATTAATTTTAATATTTCAGCAATAATACCTGATACTAAAGATGCTGAAACTAAGAAGACTGCTCTTCTCAAAAAATTATAACTTCCTTTTACTTTCTTTGGTAAATCTATTAATAGTAATGCAGCACTAACAATAATCCAAGTTTGAAAATACCCTGCCTCTTTAAGTAGATTTAATAATCCACTTATTCCACTAATATTAGCAAATTTTGCTGTGCTATAAAAAGCTGGAACTTCAAGCCAAAAACATACCAATAATCCTACTTCAAATATTGCAATATAATATAGCACTCTCAACCACATTGGCATTTTATCAAGCTTATTTCTTAACGTCCCTAAACCCATATATATCCCTAATATTTATCGTTAACTTTATTATTATGTTACAGTATTTATTTCTTATATCTTACATATATTTACTCAATTTAAAAGAAAGATATAAAAAAAGCCGAGCAATATGCTCGGCTATTTTTATATCTAAATTTTCTTTTATTGGTTTAAGAATATTTGGAATCCTGCATAAGACTCCATACCATGTTCGCCAATATCAAGACCTTGCATCTCTTCATGTTGACTAACCCTAAAGCCCATGGTCATTTTAATAACATATATAATAATATATGCAGTAATAAAGCTAAATACCGCGCAACCAATTACCCCGTAAAGCTGAGAAAGAAAACTATAATGGAATACCTCTCCTCCCATTGAAGTATACGGAATTGCGTCACCAGCTGCATCTATCTTATACTTTCCCCATATACCAACAGCAAGTGTTCCCCATATACCATTTACAAGATGTACAGATGTAGCTCCTACTGGATCGTCAAGTTTTACAAAATCAAAGAAAAATACTGCAAGCACAACAAGACAGCCACCTACAAAACCGATTAATGCACTCTCCATAGGAGAAATACAGTCAGCACCAGCGGTAATAGCAACAAGTCCTGCTAACGAACCATTTAATACCATCGATAAATCAGGCTTCTTTTGGATTATCCAACTCAAAATCATTGATCCAAAAATACCGGCTGTTGAACCAATACTTGTTGTTACAAATACATGTGATACTGCATTTGGATCTGCAGAAAGAACCGATCCACCATTAAAACCAAACCAACCAAACCAGAGTAAAAACGCACCAATAGAAGCTAGAGGCATACTATGACCTGGAATACCCCTTGCTTTACCATCTATACCGAATTTACCTGTTCTAGCACCTAATAATATGATCGCTGCAAGCGCTCCCCAGCCACCAACACTATGAACAAAAGTTGAACCCGCAAAGTCATGGAAAGGCACAGACAGTTGATCCAACCAACCTCCACCCCATCCCCACGAACCTACAATTGGATATATTAGAAGTGCATAAATTATTGAAAATATCAGAAATGGTAATAACTTCACTCTCTCTGCTACTGCACCTGCAACAATAGTTACAGCGGTTGCAGCAAACATTGCTTGAAATATAAAGTCAGTATAATATGTAATTCCACCATGCGCCATTGATTGACCTACTTCACCTGGATTTATTCCAAATACAAAATTACCTATCACTCCATTACTCAACCAATTATCTCCCGGATACATCAAGTTAAAACCTAATATTGCATATGTAGCAATACCAATTGCAATTATTGATGAATTTTTAAATAAAATATTTACAGTATTTTTTGCTCTTGTCAAACCACATTCAATTGTTGCAAATCCTAAATGCATAATAAAAACCATAAATGTTGCTATTAGTATCCACAAATTATTGACTGTAAACATGCTACTATACTCAAATCTTGTCCCAATACTTTCTGAAGAAATCGCACCCTTTACAACATTAACCTCTTCTATTGCTAAAGCACTTGCTGACACTGCTACTAAAAAAAATAATGCCAACCTTACCAAATTAATTTTTTTCATTTTCCAAAATCTCCTTTTCAAATTACCACAAACCAATCACAAAATTTTTTTAACTACATCCTTTACGTTTATTACTTTTTATTAATTTTTTATTCGATGTAAAACTCATATAAACAACGTAATTAGTACTTAAAAGTACCTATTCATCTTAATTTATGTATTTTTTAATTTGCCCTATTAAACGACAAAAGCCGGACATATAAATGTCCGGCTTTTACTACTTTATTGTATGTATTTAATACATATTATTGGTTTAAGAATATCTGGAAACCTGCATAAGACTCCATACCATGTTCTCCAATATCCAGACCCTGCATCTCTTCATGCTGATCAACTCGAATTCCAATTACCTTCTTAATCACATATAAAATAATAAATGCAGTTACAAAACAAAATATGGCACTTGCAAAAACTCCATAAAGCTGAGAAACAAAGCTATAATAGAATGTCTCACCTCCCTGTGATGTATAGGCTAAAACACCTCCTTCAGCATCCACCTTATATTTACCCCAAATACCCACAGCAAGTGTACCCCAAACACCATTTGCAAGGTGAACTGATGTTGCACCAACCGGATCATCAACTTTCACAACTTCATCGAAGAAGAATACAGACAATACTACAAGACACCCTCCGATAAAACCGATATATACACTTTCAAGTGGTGACACACAATCTGCCCCTGCTGTTATCGCTACCAAACCAGCTAAAGAACCATTCAGAACCATAGACAAGTCAGGTTTCTTTTGAATCCACCAACTTACAATCATTGCACCGACAATACCGGCCGCAGAACCCAAACTTGTGGTTACAAAGACATGCGATACCAAATTTGGATCGGCAGATAATACAGACCCACCATTAAAGCCATACCAACCAAACCAGAGTAAGAACACACCAATTGCAGCTAATGGAAGGCTATGGCCTGGAATACCTCTAGGCCTACCATCTGGTCCATACTTACCTTTTCTTGCGCCTAGGAGAATAATTGCCGCCAATGCAGCCCAACCGCCAACACTATGCACAAAAGTTGAACCAGCAAAATCATGAAACGGCACTTCAAGCGAACTCAACCATCCACCACCCCATCCCCAAGAACCAACGATAGGATAAATTAATATTACATATACTATTGAAAATATTAAGAATGGAATCAACTTTACTCTTTCAGCTACAGCACCTGAAACAATCGTAGCTGCTGTTGCAGCAAACATACCCTGAAATATAAAGTCTGAGTAATATGTATAGTTTCCATATGCCATTGTCTGACCGTCTGCTCCAGGATCTATACCAAAACTAAAGACACCAATTACTCCATTATAAAGCCAACTATCTCCCGGATACATCAAGTTAAATCCAAGAATAGCATAAGTTAGTAGCCCTATAGCCACAATAGCAGTATTTTTAAATAGAATATTTACAGTATTTTTTGCACGCGTCAACCCAGATTCTAATGTAGCAAATCCAAGATGCATCATAAACACAAGGAATGTTGCAATCAACAACCATAGATTATTGACTGTAAACATACTATCATATTCATATGGAGTGGCAGCAATAGCATTTGTAGCTTGATCTGCTGCGAATGAATTAATAGAGAGGGCTGTTAGTATTAAAGCACCAAACCCAATAAATTTACACAATTTCATTTAGTTAATCTCCTAATCGGTATTATTATAAATTATTCTTAACATATTACAATTTCTGTTCCAATTAATATGAATATTGCAACTTGAATATATTTATATACTTATAGGATTTTATAAAATTATGATTTTTGTATTTAATACTTATTTGTTATAAGTAATTACCGTTGTTACATTTTTGTCTTTTTACTCTACTTGTGCCATAGATAATATGCAAGCACCATAGCAAAAGCTGTTATAAGAACCACTACTGCTATGAAATCAATTACCTTCCACCAATTTTTTTCAAAATCAATTTTTGAGTCAAAATATTTATATATAAGTTTAGACCACTTATACAATATCCTTTTGATTCTTCTAAATTTACCCAAAACTCCTGAATAATCTACATCTTCTTCCTCTTCGGTCTCTTTACTGTTCTTACTAGCCTCACCAAACCCACTAAATTCTTCAAGACCAAGCTCTTCATCATCCATCAACATATCTGCTGTAGAAAAGCTAAACTCCTCACTATCATCCCAATCAGCTTCAGCTTCTTCGGTTTTTTCTATAGAAGATTCATTACTAGCTTCTTCACTTGATTGATTTACAGGACCCAACCCCCAAGTATCATCTCCACTACCTCCATCCCATTCCTCTAGCTTTACGTTTACTTTTTTACTATCATCATTATTCTCTGTTTTAGATCTTTCTTTTATCTTTGATTTTTGTTTTGTCTGTAATTTTTTTTGTATATTATTACTTATATCTTTAACAGATTTACTTATTTGTACTGTTGCCAAATTACAGTATTTTTTTGAAGTAGGCTTGAAGCCTTCTTCTTTCATTTCTGCTTTGATTTCTTTTAATTTTCTCAAATATTCTTTTGTTTTAGCAGTAAAGACTTTTGATAAATCAGGAAAACTATTTTTTAGCTTTTTTAGCTTTTCCAAATATTTATTCGTAGTACTTGTAAATTCTTCTGACTCTTGAGAAAAATCTAACCCTTCACCAAATTCACTTTCATCAGAATTATCAAAATCAAATTCATTATTTTTATCAACATCTAAATCATCATTAAAATTCACATCATCAAAATCAAATTCCCCTGAATCTAAAAATTCATCATCAATGGAATCATTATCGAAATTGAATTCATCATCATCGTCACTATCTTCACTACTTCCAAAATCTATATTAAAGCCACCATCATCTATTCCACCACCATCTTCTTCTTGATCTAAATCATCAAAATTAAATTCATCATCTAAATCTTCATCATCGTCACTACTACCAAGATCAATATTAAAACCGCCATCATCTATTTCGCTATTATTCTCTTCTTGATCTAGAATATCAAAATTAAATTCATTATCTAAATTATCTTCCTCTTGATTATCACCGTCACCATTATTACCAAGATCTAAATTAAATCCATTATCGTCAATTCCACTATCGTCTTCCTCCTGATCTAAATCATCAAAATTATACTCATCATCTATATTCTCTTCGTTATCATCAGTTATAGCTAAATCATCAATATCAAATTCATTATTATAGCTTTCTAATTCATCATCCTTTAGATCTTCTTTATCTTCACCAAACAACAAGTCTAATTCATCATCACTTTCATCATCTATATTTATGTTTGTAATATTTGAAATATCAATATCATCAATAGTTGTATTCTCATTATCTAAAGAATTTTTTAAACTATCTTCTCCTGAATCATTGAATATTTCATCTATATTTGACTCTGATGCAATATCATCAAAGTCAACCATATCTGATAGATCTACGTTATCAAATTGGTTTTCGATTGTTTGACCAATCTCTTCATCAATATCACTAAATAATTTTAATTCTTCATCATCATCATCAAAAGACTCATCAACAAAGACAGCATTTCTTTCTTCATTTTTAAAACTATCTAATATCTCTTCTTCTTCATCATTAATAATGCTTGTCGTACCAAATTTATCCTTTTCAAATTCATTATCAAATTCAATATCAAATTCATTATAACTACTACCTTCAAGAGCCTTACTAGCTTCTGATCTTATACGTTTAATTTCTGCGTATTTTTCAAACCCTTCAATTGGCGTAGTAAAATCCTGTGACATCACTTGAGCAAGAATATCTTCCGCATCCTCTTCGCTTATATCTTTATTATCATTATTTTGATATTCATTATTCTCTAAGCTAGTTATTGATTTTAGCTCATCTTCAGTATTTTCTCTTGAACTTATGTTGTCTTTTAGAATATCCTGATTATCTTCAAAAATATTATTACTATCTTCTTTATGAGTAGATATATTAATATCATCAAATACTTCAAAATTACTATCAAACGAGACTTCATTTGCTAGATCAGAAAAATCTATTTGATTGTTTTCTTTATATAAATTATTTTCAATACTGTTATCAAATTCACTTAATGTATCATCTTTTATATTATGAAATTCTTTTTGATAGCTTTCAATACTTGTATTTCTTTGCTTATCAATATTATCTGACGTAGAGCTATAAGCATCTTCTGGCATTAATAATACATCTTCATCATTATCAAATTCATCGATTATTAATTCAGTATCTATTATGTCATGAGATACTTTTTGAGTATTTGTATTCAATATGATTTGATCTTGATCGCCTTCTTCTATATCTTCATCCGACTCAAATTCAAAACCAAAACTTTCTAATTTTGTTATTTCTGAAATTGGATTATAATTTTTCGGTGTTTCCTTCTCCTGAGTATCATCTTTATGATTCTCAGATAAATCAAAATTTGAAAATTGCAATCCATCTTTATCAGAAGACATTTTTATCAATAACCTTTATTATAGATAATATGTTGCGCTATTTTTAATTATAACTCAATTTTATTTTTTACCACTTCATATAGCAAGTAAATTGAATACTATTGTCAATGCACATATTAATATCAAATAATTTATAAGGACTTCCTAACATATAGGAAGTCCTTATAATAACTACTTGAAAAAAGAATAACCACAAGGAACATCCGGAAGAATAGTATCACGATCAACAATATCTTTTTCATCAATCGGAAAGATATTACAATTAGATGGCTTTCTATTATGAATTTTACAAAGATAATTACCCGCATCATCTTGTGTCAACATCACACACTTTACAAGTAATTTACAACAAACTCCACATCTTCGACATTCACCAATTCTTTTTTTTTGTTGTTCAAGTACATAATTTTTTTTAAAATGCGCTAATACAAATCGCCGTACCTTACCTCTACCTTGTATTATTTTCGCGCCAATTTTTTTACGCATTAAAATAACACCTTATCGTTTATTCAAATTTTGGCAATAAGTAGTCTACTGTACTCTTCATAGATGCTAATTCTGGATAGTCTACTTCTGGTACCTCTATCTTATATTGTTTTCTCAACTCCATTACAATATCAAGAAAATCCATTGAGTCTAAACCTAATTGATCTCTAAGTGGCTCAGAATCAACAAGATTTTCATAATCTTCATCAGGAGCAATTTCCTCTATTATTTCTATAACTATTTTCCGTACTTCTTCTGCTGTCATTATATCTCCTTCTTTTATTTATATTTTTTAACTATTAGTACCGCATTGATTCCAAGCATTCCAAATGAATTATTTAAAATATAGTTTATTTCATTCATTTTACAAGGGTTATTAATTACAATCTTACCACCCGCTTCACACTGTGGATCAAGTTCATCAATATTTATTGTCGGATGAATAGCATTGTCAATAAATGATGGGATATTTCCTGCTAATTCTAAAGCTCCTGCGGCTCCCATAGCGTGACCCCAAAAACTTTTTGAATTATTTATATAGCATGTAGGTACTTCACCAAAGACATCTTTAATTGCAGCAATTTCCCTAATATCGCCTTCATAAGTACTTGTTGCGTGAGTACTGATAAAATCTATTTCTGTGCTTTTAATATGGGCTTTTTTAAGAGCTTTTTTCATACATTGAGCTTGTCTTTCAGGATTAGGAAGTACAAAATCTGTTGCATCTGTATTTACTGCCCAGCCAGCAAGTTCGCAAATAATATTTGCTCCTCTTTCCAATGCATCATCTAACCTCTCGAGAATATAGATAGCACCACCTTCAGAAACAACTATTCCATTTCTATTTTTACAAAAAGGTTTACTAGCTTTATTTGGATCTTCATTTACAGCCAAAGCGTTCTGACTCTTAAACCCTGCGAAAATTCCAAATGACTCAGTACTTTCAGAGACCCCACCACAAATTGCCAAATCACATTCACCGAGTATTAACTGTTGAGCTCCATAAATTAAACCATAATTTCCTGCTGCACAAGCTGCTCCTACTGTACAATGAGCTCCCGTTATACTTAAATTTATACATACTTCACCTGCAGGATTATTTGCTACAGTTCTTGGATTGTGATGATGAGTCCAATATTTTGTATCATAATCAAACTCTTTTATATTAGCAATTTCATTTTCTGTCTCTACCGTACCATGTTCAGTTATACCAATATAGACCCCTATATTTTCTCTACCTACTTTATTTAAATCTATCTTTGAATCTAAAATTGCTTCATTAGTACAATAAATACCTATTGCTCCAGCTCGAGTACCTCTTCTTGCTTCTTTTCGATTTTGATATTTTGTAATATCAAAATCACATTTGCCCATCGGCACATTACCGATGTAACGCATTTCTTTCTCTATTACATTACCTTTACCAGCAAGGAGATTCTTTCTCATTGTCTGTATATCATTACCAATTGGGGATGTTACGCCTATTCCCGTAACTACTATTCTTGGTTGCATTTAAGCTATTTCCTTATTTTCTTATTGGTCGGCTTCTTCTTCAGCCTGTTCTTCAGCTCTATTTATCATTTCTTCTAGTGCTTCATCTGGTACTGTTTGATCGAGCTCTGGACCATTATCTTCTTCATCTTCTTTATCTGTCTCAGCAACTTTTGCTACTGTTGCTACTTTATCATTACCATTGAGCCCAATTATTTTGACTCCAGAAGTTGCTCTTCCAATTACTCTACACCCATTTACCGCTGTTCTAACAACCATACCGCCAGAAGTTATTACCATTAACTCATCATCTTCAGTTACTGCCATACATTTTACAACTTTACCTGTTTTTTCAGTAATCTTCATATTTGTTACGCCTTTAGCGCCACGTTTTGTAAGACGATAATCTGCAAATGAACTTCTCTTACCAAGACCTTTTTCAGATATTGTAATGACTGTTGTATCAGTACTAACTAACATCAAACCGACACATTCATCGTCATCAGCAAGCTTCATACCTGTTACTCCACCTGCCACTCTACCCATTGGACGAACATCTTCTTCTTTAAAGTGACAAGCCATCCCATTCTTACTTGCTAGCATCAATTCATTGACACCATTTGTAATAGCTGCTCCAAAGAGTTCATCGTCTTCTCTCAAGTTAACTGCTTTTATACCTGATTTCATTGGACGCTTATACGCTGAAAGTACTGTCTTCTTAATTATACCTTTTTTAGTAGCGAGTAGGAGGTAATGTTCATCATCAAATTCTCTTACTGGTATACAAGTCTGAATTGATTCACCTTTTTCGAGTTCAAGGACATTTACAATTGCTCTACCTTTTGCTGCTCTACCCATCTGCGGAACATCATATATTTTTAACCAATACACTTTTCCAATAGAAGTAAAGAACAATATGTAGTCATGTGTTGATCCTATAAATAAGTGCTCAATAAAATCGCCCTCTTTCATATTGCCTGCACCTGTTATACCCTTACCGCCTCTACCTTGTTTTCTATAAGTATCAATTGGCATTCTCTTGATATAGCCATCATGTGAAATAACGACAACCATCTCTTCATCAGCAATCATGTCCTCAATACTTATGTCTTCAATAGCAGCTACAATTTCAGATCTTCTCTCATCACCATGCTTCTCGATCATTTCCTGACAATCTTCATTAATAATTTTAAGAACTAAATTCTTATCTGCTAAGATTGCTTTATATTCGCTAATTTTAGCCATAAGAGCTTCAAATTCTTCTTCAAGTTCTTTACGTTGTAGACCTGTTAGCCTTCTTAAACGCATCTCTAAAATATGATGCGCCTGAATATCAGATAATTGAAATTCTTTAATTAACCCTGCTTTTGCTTCATCTGAAGTTTCCGATCCTCTAATTATTTCAATTACTCTATCAATATTATCAAGCGCTATGAGTAAGCCTTGTACTATATGAGCTCTTGCTTCAGCCTTATCAAGTAGATACTTCGTTCTTCTACAAATTACATCTACTCTATGATCAATATAATATTGAAGCATTTGCTTCAAATTCAACGTCTCTGGTCTGCCATTTACTAGTGCAATATTATTAATTGAAAAACCAGAATCAAGCGGCGTCATTTTATATAATTGATTTAAAACAACATTGGCATCTTCACCCATTTTTAGATCAATTACTAATCTAATGCCATCTTTATTTGTGTAGTCTTCAATTGAAGAAATACCTTGTACTTTATTATCTTTGACAACTGAAGCAATTTTTTCAATAATATTAAGCTTATTAACTTGATAAGGAATTTCAGTAACAACAATTGATTGTCTACCATTTTTCTGTGTTTCGATGTGGCATTTAGCACGCATTTGAACACGTCCACGTCCTGTCTCATATGCTTGCTTAATTCCTTCACGACCGCATATTAATGCTCCTGTAGGAAAATCAGGACCTTTAATATACTTCATAATTTCTTTAGTATCAGCATCAGGATTTTCAATCAGAGCTATTATACCATTACATACTTCTGTTAAATTATGTGGCGCCATATTAGTAGCCATACCAACTGCTATACCTGTTGCACCATTTAATAATAAGAGTGGAAGTTTACCAGGAAGCACTGTAGGTTCTGTAGAAGTACCGTCAAAATTATCTACAAAATCTACTGTATCTTTATCAAGATCATCCAGCATTTCATCGCAAACTTTTTGCATCCTACATTCTGTATAACGATATGCTGCTGCACTATCACCATCTATTGAACCAAAATTACCATGTCCATCGATAAGACGATAACGAACAGAAAAATCCTGAGCAACTCGCACCATTGCATCATATACAGCCGAATCACCATGAGGGTGATAATTACCTAATACCTGACCTACTACTTTTGCACATTTAACATGTTTATGTTTAAATGATAAATGTAAATCATTCATAGCAGTTAAAATTCTTCTATGAACTGGCTTCATACCATCACGTACATCTGGTAAGGCTCTAGATACAATAACACTCATCGAATATGTTAAATAACTATTTTTAAGTTCTTTCTCAATAGAAAGATCTTTAATCCCTGTAGTTACTAATGCATTAATTTCTTCACTCATTTATTTTCTTTCACTTTATAGTCTGCTGAGAAGCTAATGGCTAAACTTTATGGAATTTTCTACTCCATATCCCAGTAAACGCTTTGCGTTTATTTATACCTACTCAAGTTATCGCTATATAATTATATTAACTTTTTAACCAACTTAATTTTACTAACTATTAAATATCAAGCTGAGCATCAAGCGCATATTTTTCTATAAATTTCCTACGTGGTTCAACTATTTCACCCATTAATAATGTAAATAGTTGGCTTGCTTTTATTGCATCATCTACTGTAATTTTCATTAGTGTGCGTTTTTCTGGATCCATTGTTGTTTCCCAAAGTTGATCTGGATCCATTTCTCCTAGTCCTTTATACCTTTGTATCTCAAGACCTTTTTCACCTAAAGTTTTTACACCTTCTAAAATATCATGAAGAGTTAAGAAGTATTCTTCTAAACCATTATTTATAAGTACATATTTACCTTCTTCTGTTATATCTTTAGGAGGTAAGAAACTATCTCCAGTGAAGCCAAATTCTTCTAACTTACTTAACGTTCTTTCTAAGTCTTCTACAAATAAATACTCTGTTTCAAGAACTGTTTTTTCTGTTATATCGCTTGATATTACACTAACATCTTCTTCTATTATATTTTCAATAGTTCCGTTTGCTTCGCCTTCATGTATAAATTCACTTAATTGGGAATCATTTATAAATAATCTTTCTTCTCCATTAAGCAATATTTTATATTTAGGAAATCTACCATATTGTTTTCTCAAACTTAAAGCATCACGAAGCGTCATGCCTCGTCTATTGAGTATTCTTATTATACCATCTACCTTTTTTATCGCTTTTAATAGAGCAGCAAATTTTTCTTCTTCAATTCTTACTGGGTTTTCTGCTCCTCTATATTCAAGTGCCGTTCCTTCCATACCTAATGTACTTAGAGTAGTATCCATCTCTTCATCTGAAAGAACATATTGAATTTTCTTACCTTTTTTAACTTGATATAAAGGTGGACATGCTACATATAAATGTCCATGCTCAATTAGCTGTGGCATATGTCTAAAGAAAAAAGTTAACAGTAATGTTCTAATATGACTACCATCAACATCCGCATCACACATTATTATACATTTACCATAACGTAATTTTTCTATATCAAACTCTTCTATACCAATACCAGTACCCAATGCTGTTATTATTGCTGACACTTCTGTGTGACCTAGCATTCTATCAATTCTGGCTTTTTCTACGTTGAGAATTTTTCCTTTTAGTGGAAGAATAGCTTGTATCCTACTATCTCTACCCATTTTTGCTGATCCACCCGCAGAATCTCCTTCGACTAAATATACTTCTGTTGAATCTCTATCTTTTGAAATACAATCTGCAAGTTTACCAGGTAATCCACCACTAGATAATACATTTTTTCTACGAGCTTGATCTCTTGCTTTTCTTGCTGCTGTTCTTGCTATAGAAGCGTCAACTGCTCTTCTTATAATTTTCTTTGCAATAGCAGGGTTTTCTTCAAAATAAGTACCTAATTCTTCATTCATAATCTTTTGAACAAAGCCTTCTACTTCTCTATTACCAAGTTTATCCTTTGTTTGTCCTTCGAACTGAGGATCCGGTACACGTACAGACACAATAGCAGCTAAACCTTCTCTACTATCCTCTCCACTAATCGCTGGGTCTTTGTCTTTAATTACTTTATTTTTCTTACCCCAATTATTAATTGTTCTAGTAAGAGCACTTCTAAAACCTGATAAGTGAGTACCACCACCAGGATTAGTAATATTATTAGTATATCCTATACAAGTTTCTGAGTATCCTTCATTATATTGAAAAGCTATTTCTATTTCAAAATTACTTTCATCGTTACTTGCACCTTCTATACATATTACATCTTTATGAATAAGATTTTTATTTTCATTTAAAAATTCTACATAACTTATTAAACCGCCATCATATTTAAAGGTATCTTTCGCATCATCAACACGTTGATCTTCTACATCTATTTTTATTCCTTTATTCAAAAAGGCTAATTCTCTCAATCGTGTTACAATAGTTTCATATTTAAAATCTATTGTTTCTGTAAATATTTCTTCATCTGGAAAGAATGTTACCTTGGTACCGCGCATCTTTGTTGTACCGTGTTCTTCAACTTCACTTACTGGAGTACCTCTTTCAAATCTTTGATACCAAATTTTTCCATCTCTATATACTTCAACTTCAAGCCAAGCAGATAATGCATTTACACATGATACACCTACACCATGTAAGCCTCCAGAAACCTTATAACTATCATGGTCAAACTTACCTCCTGCATGTAGTACTGTTAATACTAGAGTAAGAGAATTTATATTATTTTCTTTATTCCATCCTACAGGAATACCACGGCCGTCGTCACAAACCGTTATCGATCCGTCTACATTAATATGTACACTCACTCCTTTAGCATGTCCTGCCATTGCTTCATCGATGGAATTATCAATCACTTCCCATATTAAGTGATGTAAACCACGTGGTCCAGTATCACCAATATACATTCCTGGTCTTTTACGAACTGCCTCTAATCCTTTTAAAGCTTTGATTGAATCGGAGCCATATTCTTTATCTGCCATTATTTATTCCTTCTAATTACTTATGAATTTTATTCCTCTTAATAACTTTTTGTCATCAATAGTTTCTCTTATAGATTCTATCAATGATTCTTTATAGAAAGCATCTAGCTCACTACGGAGCGTTGGATTTTCTACTATTATTTCTAAAAATCCATTATGCCATCTTTTTACTTTTGTAAAGTTCTTTATCTCTTCACCTACTACTTTATCCCATATGATATTCCAATCACTATGAGTATTTTTACTTTGTTTTTTAAATTCTTTTTTTATACCTTTAAGTACTACATTTATAGCAGAAGTTTCACGTTTTTTATAACTTTCCTTTTTTAATTTATTACTTATAGAAAAACGCCATTTTTCTAATGCATTTAAGAGTTCTTCATCACTATATTTTTTCATATTATTTAGTTGTTATTGGCATAACAATATGCAAGTAATCGCCTTCTTCAATTTTTACAGGTGTATCATTATCTTTAAATGATAATGTTAATTCTGAGCTATTAAATGATTTTAATGCATCTATCATATAGTTAAAATTAAAGTTTGTCTTAATTTCTCCCCCTGATATATTTATATCATATTCCTGATTACCAGATCCTATATTTCCAGCTGTTGCAGAAAGATTAAGTTTATTATTAGCGCAATCAAATTTAATAGAATGAGACTCTTCATTACTCATCTTACCTACAAGTCTTAAACCATTCGTTATTTCTTCTCTATTTAATTGTATATCAACCATTGTTTCATTAGGTATAACATTATTATAATTTGGAAATTGACCCTCTACTAATCTTGTTACAATAGTTGCATTTGAAGTTTTTGCTATTAACTCATTATTATTTATCTGAATTTTCACTACCTCTTCACCTGCTGCGAGTTTTGCTAATTCTTTCATACCTTTTGTTATTATTATAAATTTACCATTTTCAATATTTATATTATTTATCTTTTTATTTACTTTTGATAATCTATGAGTATCACTAGAAACAAAATCAACACTATCTCCCAAGATATTTATGCATATTCCATTTAATGCATATCTGGTATCACCTTTGGCTGTTGCAAATTCTGTTTTAGCAATGGCATCAGCAAGAGCATCTCCTGGTATTTCAAATAAATTATCTTCTGTTAATTCAGATATTTTAGGATAATCTTCATCAATTGCTACGGAGAAATTAAATTCTCCTTTTGAAGTTGTCATAATAGCTACATCTTCTTTGATATTAAAGAAGACTCTTTCTGACTTATCTTCTGCAATAATCCCTTGTAGTGTATGAGCAGATAGAAGTATAGTTTCTGGATCTATTATTTCATCTACTTCAATAACAATAGAAACTCCTATTTCTAAATCTGTACCGGTAAGTGTTAATGTATTATTATCATTACCTTTAATTTGTACATTTTGTAAAATTGGTTTTGTAGCTCTACTAGGTATTACATTGTTTACAACATGTAATGCATCAGCAATTATAGCTCTAGAGCAATTAAACTTCATATTTACACTCCTATCTTATATTATATCTTTTTATATATTCTATTAACTAATATTTATTATATATTAACTATATGTAGTATTCTTCTTATATTATTGATAATATTCCTTAATAATCAATATATTCTCTTTTTTATTTTTGTAGTGTTAGAAGACGGCTACATCTTTGTTTATTGTAATATTCTAGACTTCAGCTTATATATTGTTTATATATTGTAGTGAACTAATAGGCTGTTTTTTCATGATTGATTAGTTTTATTATATTATCAACGGTTTTTTTTACATTACTATCATTTTTATATAGTTTTTTTATTTTATCATTTGAATGTTTTACAGTACTATGGTCTCTTCCTCCATAAAGTTTTCCTATTTCTTGAAGAGAGGTATTTGTAAGTGATTTTGTAATGTACATTCCTATTTGTCTTGGAAATGCTATAGATCTAGCTCTATTTTTAGCTTTTATTTCCATTTCACTAATATTAAAGTATTTACATACATTATATATGATATCAGAACCATTGATAGAATATTGTCGCGAAGTATTTTCTTTTCCTAAAGCTTTATCTATAAGAGTTGTTGTGATTTCTTCATTAAGAAGAGTAGAATGAGTATATACAGTCTTTATTAATCCTTCTAAACCTCTTATATTCCCGTTATAGTTTTTTGCTATATATTTTTTTACATCTGGTTTTATGGTAATTTTATTTTTATTACAGATAGAGTTTATAATGTTTTCTTTAGTTGATTTATTTGGAGAAAGTATTTCTATTTTTACTCCCCATTGTAGCTTACTCTTTAAAGATTCTGTAAATCCATTTAAATTCGATGAATTTGTATTTGAGGTTATAATAAGATGAGGTTTCTTATTATTAGAATATAATGTATCGAATAGAGAAGAAAATTCTTCTATAGCATTACTATTGTTTTCTAATAAGTGAATATCATCAATAATAAATAAATCACATTCTTCGTTATATTCTCTCCATTTTTGCAAAGAATTTTTCTTCGTAGCTTCAAAAAATGAATTAATAAAGGAATCTCCTGTATAATGATTAATTTTTTTCGAAGTAAACTTTTTAGAATACTCTAAAACTATAGCATTAATAAGATGTGTTTTACCTAGTCCCGTGTCAGCATATAAATATAAAGGAGTATAGATATTATTTGGAGAAATCGAACAAATATCATTGGCAACAGCAATAGCCAACCTATTTTCTGAATTAAGAGAAAAATTATCTAAGGTTTTGTTATTATCTATAAAAGGCGTATTTATATATAAAGGCTGATAATTTATAGCTAACAATTTATTATTTAAAACAATTCTTATAATTTGTTCTAAATTATTACGAGTACTAGAGTCAATAATTATATTAATATTTTGATAATTAGTAAAAATATTAACAGCATTTCCTTTTATATTAAGGATTTCAAATGAAGAAAGAATAGTGCTGTAAGATGAAGCACCAGGATATTTGCTTATTTTTTTACAAATACAATCCCAAAGAAAATTATAATTAGTAAAGCTCATAACTACTTATCCCAACAAGAAAATAGAAGAAAAACCAACTATAATCGTATAGAAATTGTTTGTAATTGCAACTAAATAATTAAAAGAGTAAAATTAATAATAGTATTCGATAATATAACATATAATACGTATAATATATGAAATATATAAAAGAAAGAAATGTTTGATATTTAAATAATGTTTCATATGAAACATATTAGTAAGGAATAAGGTAATGACAACAAAATATGGCAGAAAAGAAGTTATAAAGTACGGAATAATGTGTTTATTGACAGTGGTTTTTTGTTGGATAATGAGCAATGTTTTATGGAAGGGATTTCTTTGGGCTATAATTATTCCTGTAGTAGAATTTGGTTTTGTAATGTATTTCTTTAGAGATCCAAATAGAATAATAAACAAGAATGAAAATGGTTTGTTTTCACCAGCAGATGGAGTTGTTAGTCATATAGAAGAATGTGAGGATCCAGGATTTTTAGGAGAAAAAGCTATACGGATAAGTATATTTCTTAGTATTTTTAATGTACATATAAATAGAGCAGCTTATCCAGGAAAAGTTGCATATCTAAAGTATAAAGAAGGTGAGTTTCTTAATGCTATGAAGAGTGACTCTCTCCATCTTAATGAATATAATGATATAGGGGTAAAAACAAATAATCCAAAAATGAAAAAATATATGCAACGTCAAATTGTAGGGCTTATAGCAAGAAGGATAGTATGTGATGTAAAAAAAGGCGATATGCTTGAGCAAGGAGAGCGATATGGAATGATGAAATTTGGTTCAAGAACAGATTTATATATTCCTAAGAGTACAGCAGTTGATATGAAGATAGAGATAGGTTCAAAGGTAGAGGCAGGTGTGACGCTTCTTGCAGAGATAAAATAAACCAAATGTTTCATATGAAACAATAAAAAATATATAAAGGTAGAAAATAATGCGGAAAATATCAATGTTACCTAGTATTCTTACTTTATGTAACTTTTCCTGTGGAATAATAAGTATTACTCTATGTATAGAGTCAATATTTTTAAGATATAATAAAAATTCTGATCTTGCAAATGAATACTTCATGTATGCATGTATGATTATATTTGCAGGTATGATTTTTGATATGCTTGATGGACGAGTTGCAAGAATGACTCATAGTGAAAGTCAGTTTGGAGCAGAGCTTGATAGTTTAGCAGATGTTTGTACATTTGGTATAGCTCCAGCTATTATTTTATCAACAGTATGGATAAATAGTATGGAGTTAGGTAGCAAGTGGTGGAGTTTTGCTCTTCTATCAGGGATTATTTATGCTGTATGTGCTGTTCTTAGATTAGCTATTTATAATTTATCATCTTCTGCAACTCCAAAGAATTATTTTTCAGGTCTTCCAAGTCCAGCAGCAGCAGGTGCCGTTGTTAGTACAATTTTGTTTTGTAAAACATATTGTGTAGGCATATGGTCTGATATTTATGCCAAATACTTCGCTTCAAATTTTGTAGGCAGCTATGGAGAAGAAAAAACAGCTATATATTTAGTTAGTATATATACTATAATAATAGGGCTATTAATGGTCTCTCCATTTAGATTTGCTCATGCAGCAAATTTATTACTTGGTAATACTAAAAAATATTGGATGCTTTTGGTTGCAGTACTGATAATAATAATAATGTTTGAATATCCTATAGTTATATTATTTATTATGTTTAATGGTTTTACATTATTTTGTATATTTATTAATATTAAGAATAAAATTAAAAATAAAGAAGAAAATATAGATAAAGATATGGAAGAGGTCTTTAGTCTAGATGGTGTAATAGAATCAGATTGTAAATCAGACGAGATAAGCGAAAACGATTAAGGTAGAGAAAAACAATGAAATATATGAATTGGTTCATGGAAGGTTTAAAATTTAGTTGTCAAGGATGCGGAAAGTGTTGTCTAGGTCCAGGTGGGTATGTTTGGGTAAATGAAGAAGAGATAGACAACTTTGCTAAAAGATTACAAATGACCAAAAAAGCGTTTATGAAGAAGTATATAAGAAATGTAAAAGGAAGATATTCATTGATTGATAATATACATGGTGATTGTATATTTATGAATGAAACAGGTGGATGTAAATATTATGAAGAGCGACCATCACAATGCAGAACATTTCCTTGGTGGCCAGAAATAGTTGGGAGCCGAGAAATATGGGAGAGTAATCCTTATAATTGTCCAGGTATAGGAATAGGTGAATTACATTCAGAAGAAAAAATATTAGAAGGACTTAAAGATCAATAACTAACTAGTTATTGATCTTTTTTTATAAATTTTGGGTTATTACCAGCGATAAGAATAACTATTTCACCTTTTACTTTTTTATCGATAAATTCTTCATTGATATCAAATAGCCATCCTTTGTGAACAGATTGAAATTTTTTAGTTAATTCTAAACAGACAGCTACAAGTCTATTTCCAAAAATTTCTTTAGCATCCTTTAAAAATTTGCTGACTCTATACGGCGATTCATAATAAATTAGAGTATGAGGAGAATCTATTTCTTTCAAAAAAGCATTCTGGCGTTTTCCTGATTTTGGTGGTGCAAATCCTAAAAAAGTAAAGCTAGAAGTAGGCATTCCAGAACTCATAAGTGCGGTTTCAATAGCACATGGACCAGGAATAACTTCTACTTTATAATTATTAACAAGAGCTTCAGAAACGAGCCTATATCCGGGATCACTTATAAGAGGACAACCACAATCAGAGCAAAGAGCAACATCTTGATCCTTGCTTAGTAAAGATAAAATTTTATTACCTGAGTGTGCTTCATTATGCTCATGATAAGAAAACATGTTTTGAGGTAGGGGTATTTCATATTTAGAAAAAAGTTTACGTGTTATTCTGGTGTCTTCGCAAGCAAGATTATTGATCTCTTTAAAAATTCTAAGAGCCCTTAAAGAAATATCCTCAATGTTTCCAATGGGAGTAGCTACAATATATAAGGTTGGCATAAGATCTCCTAAGAATGAAAAGAAACTTTAAATAACTGTAAATAAAGTATAATAAAATGAGGAGATCCAACAAGAAAAAACTTGCAAAGTATCCTTTATTGGCTATATTTTGACTATATAAGAGCGATAATGTAATATTATAGAGCATTATAACCAAGTAAAATTAGAAAGTAACCAATGTCAAATCTTGATAGAACAAATTTATTGCTAAGTGAATTTATTTCAAATAATGATGAAATGAATAAATGTATTGACCTTGCAAGGGCAGCAAGCCTGACAACCGCTAGTATTCTTATTACTGGAGAGAGTGGTGTAGGAAAAAAACTATTGTCTCAGGCTATTCATTTAGCAAGTAGTCGAAGTAATAATAATTTAATTACATTGTCATGTTCTGCCACACCGAGTAAAATTTTAGAAACAGAACTTTTTGGTCATGATCAAGGTGCTTTTCATGGCGCAGATAAAATGAGGCGGGGTAAATTTGAACAATCAGATAAAGGAACACTTATAATTGAAGAAATAGGTGAGCTTCCTTCAGAAGTACAAGCAAAACTACTTAGGGCTATAGAGTATAATGAGTTTGAGAGATGTGGTGGAGAAGAAGCTATATCTTCTGATATTAGAGTAATTGCTTTATCATCGAAAAATGTATCACAGTTGGTTACAGAAGGAAAGTTTAGGGAAGATTTATACTATAGGCTTAATGAAATTGCAATCAATATACCAGCACTTCGTCAAAGAAGAGAAGATATACAAAATTTAATTAGTTATCATATAAATGATTGTAATAACAAGTTTAACAAAAGTATAAAAGATATAAGTCAAATAGCTTTAGATTATTTAATGCGTTACGATTTTCCAGGTAACATACGCGAATTAAAAAGTCTTATAAAACGAGGGGTTACTGTAGCTAAATCTGAGTTACTCTGGTTGGAAGATCTTGGTATGAGAGTAGAGGTACCAACTGAAAGTGAAGCAATCGAGAGTCCAGAAGAAATGTTAAATTTGGCAGTTATAGAAAAAAGACATATACAATATGTATTAAATTATACAAAAGGAAATAAAAAGAGAGCAGCTGATTTACTACAAGTAAGCAGACCAACTCTTGACCGTAAAATAAGTATATATAACCTACGATTACCTTAGATAATAAAAGATAAAAACTAGTGAAACTTTTTACCGAAGAAAATAGTATGATAAATCGCATAATAGAAGAAAAAGCAATAAAGATCCTTTTTCAACCTATTGTTACGGTAAAATCAAACAAGATAATGATTGTCGAAGCCTTATCTAGAGGAATCGAAACAGATGGAGTTTCCTTAATTTCACCATATATACTATTTAATGAAGCAATGCGCGCAAATAAACTCAAAGCTTTAGATGAAATATGTATTAAAAATGCACTCAAAGATTTCGAGTTTGTTAAGAATAAAATAGATAATGTATTGTTATCTATCAATATCAATATGCAAACTATTATTGATAATAAACGCAATAATTGGTTTCATACTCTTGTAAAAGAAGCTGGAATAGACCCAAAAAGAATAATAATAGAAATATTAGAAGATTCCGAAATTGATATCAATATTCTAGAGAAATTTGTCAATTATAATAAACAAAAGGGATATTTAATAGCAATTGATGATATTGGTAGTGGATATTCAGGTTTGATGAGAATGAGTGTTCTAAAGCCAGATATTATAAAAATTGATAGATCTTTGATCACTGATATAAGTTATAAGAAAAGTAATCAAGAAATAGTAAGATCACTAATAGAATTAGGTCATCGGTTGGGCATTCTTGTAACAAGTGAAGGTATTGAAACACTAGAGGATGCTATGAAATTGATGGAAATAGGTGTAGATTTACAACAGGGCTATTATTATAGCAGGCCAAAGAGTGATATAGAAAAATTAACTAGTAAAGCTTTTGAGCGCATTAAAATTGTTTCTATATCATATAAAAAATATTTGAGTCGTCGTATTAACATACAAAAAGAATTAAAAACCCAAAGAACAGAAAAAGTAAAACAACTTTGTAACCAATTGGAGAATTGTGATTCAGAAAAAATAAATCAAGAATTAGTGAAAATAATCAAGAATGATGCACAAATAGAGCTTTTATATGTATTAAATAATGAAGGTATTATGATAACAGATACAATTAATCGTGATGGTGATGGTATTCAATATAGTCATTATATATTTAAGCCAGCAAGAAAAGGAGAGGATTTTTCACTAAAAAACTACTTTATTAAATTAAACTCCCATAAAGATATATATATTTCATCACCATATATTTCAACAGCTACAGGAGTGGAGTGTGTAACAGTATCTAAGAGATTTACTAATAATGAGGGAGATTTATGTATTTTGTGTGTAGATTTAATGAGTTCAAATGATGTTTGCAAATTAGGTTGATTAAAAGAGATTGATGACAGAATATATAAAACCAATACAACTAAAGAATTTAACGTTAGAAAACAATATCTGGCAAGCACCCCTTGCCGGATATTCTTCTTTACCTTTTAGAGTACTTACTTGGAGGCTTGGTAGACCAGGACTCCTTGCAACAGAGATGATAAGTGCAAAAGCTATAGAGCAGAAGAATGATAAGCAAGAGCAGTATATGAAAAAAGCCGATAACGAAGGTCCAGTTGCTTATCAATTATGGGGATGTGATGAGGCTGCTGTTGAGTATGCGTCAGGAGTGGTAGAAGACCGTGGAGCAGATGTTGTCGATCTCAACTGTGGTTGTCCTGTGCGCAAAGTAAAGGCAGCAGGAGCAGGCTCTAAACTTATGGAAGATCCACAACTTATTGCCAAACTTATTAAAGCTATGAAGCGTGGAGTACAAGAGATACCAGTAACAATTAAAATTAGAGTAGGAACAAATGATAGAAATTACAATGGCGTGGAAATAGCAAAGATAGCAGAAGAGGCCGGAGTAGATTTAATAACAGTTCATGGTAGACATGCAGCTGAAAGATATTCACATACTGTAAGGTATGAGAAAATTCAAGAGATAGTAGAGGCGGTAAATATACCAGTTATTGGAAACGGCGATGTGGTTGATGGAGTTTCTACTAAGAAAATGTTTGAAAGTACAGGTTGCGCAGGAGTAATGATAGGTAGAGCGTGTATGGGCAGCCCATGGGTTTTTAACAAAATAAAGGCGGAACTTTCAGGAGAGGAATGGTCAGAACCAGATCATAATGAACTTGCTGAAGTAATGCTAGAGCACTATGATTTGTTAGTAGATCTTATCGGTAGGGATAGGGCTATACGTCAATCTAGAAAGCTTGGTGCATTTTATAGTAAAGGTATAATTGGTGCACGAAATTTTAGAAACAAGCTGAATAATATGAAGTCACGAGAAGACTTGGAAGAGTTAGTAAATTTATTGATATCATAAAAAATATGTAATTTTAATAGTTAAAATATATTAGAAAGAGAAAAATATGAATATTGAACTTGCAAACAGGTTATCACAACTACCTCCGTATCCATTTGCAAAGCTGCGCGCAGCTATTGCTGAGAAGAAGGCTAAAGGAGATACTGTTATTACATTGGGTATTGGTGATCCAGATAAACCAACACCTGATCTTGTTGTAGAAGAGTTAATACGTGCTGCTCAAGACAAAACAGATGGTAACAAAGATAGATATGGTTGTGACGCGCCAGTTAATGATTATCCAGAAGCTATAAAGTCTTTTTATAAAAGACGTTATAACGTAGATTTGAAAGACAGTCAAATTGTTGCAACAATGGGTAGTAAGGACGCTATTGTAAAACTTTGTCTTGGTATTATGAACCCTGGTGATATGGGTATTGCTCCTTGTCCGGGTTATCCTACATATAATATTGGTCATGTCTTTGCAGCTGGTACCACATACAGAATGCCATTAATTGCAAGCAAAGGCTTCAAACCTGATTTTAAAGCAATACCTTCAGAAGTAAAACGTCTATCAAAGATAATGTGGCTCAATTATCCAAATAATCCAACCTCAGCTACAGCAGATCTTGATTTCTTTAAAGAAGCTGTAGATTTTGGTAGAGAGAACAATATTCTTATTGCTCATGATAGTGCATACTCTGAAAATACTTATGATGGTTATAAAGCACCTTCTATTCTAGAGGTCGATGGAGCAGACGAAGTAGCAGTCGAGTTTTTCTCGCTTTCAAAAGCATTTAATATGACTGGTTGGAGAATGGGTTGTCTTGTTGGCTGTGAAGAGGCGGTAAAAGCGCTAAAGCTAACAAAAGATAATATCGATAATGGTACTCTTCGTGCAGTACAGTCAGCGGCAGCAGTTGCGCTGAATAATGCAGAAACTATTTTTGAAGAGGTTAATTCTGTATACAAAGCAAGACGTGATATGGTATTAAAATATCTTTCAGAGGCAGGTTGGCCGGTAGAAGTTCCAAATGCTACAATATATATATGGGCTCCAGTTCCTGAAAAGTATAATGGAAGTAGCGAAGCATTTGCAACAGATCTACTAAATAAAGCAGGTGTAGTTGTTACACCGGGTAAAGCATTTGGAGAAAATGGTGAAGGATTCTATAGAATTTCATTAACATATCCAGATGATGTACTTAAAGAAGCTATGGAAAAAATAGTTGCTTTAGCTAAAGCTTAATTATTTAAAGCCTTAGTATATATTATATTTTGAATTAAAAACTTTAACATATTATGCTGAAAATATAACAAATACGAAAACTTTGGTTTTGGTTATAGTTTAATGGTTATAGATAATATTTAAAATATAACTTAAATTATGATTTGAAAAAGACAGCAAGCCATATTGTAGGGTTTGCTGTCTTTTGAATTCGATGGATGGTGTGAGCTGGAATGAGTAGAGAGTCACCAACATTTAAAGTGATTGTTGAGTGGTTGCTATATTCAATTATTCCAGATCCCTGTAATACTATTACCCACTCTGATTCATCTTGATTATACCAAAAATCTATATCAGAAGACTGTCCTGTAGAGATAATTTGCTCAATTCTAACAGAGCTGTTGTCAATTATTTCATTTATGACTTCATTTTTTGACGATAAAAACTCAGAAATATCAAATATATTTTTCATAATATAGATTGGTTATCCTAGATCACTAAATACTTCAGGATACTTAGAAATTAGTATTTCCTTTATCATTTGAGCAATTTGTATGATTTGAGGATGAGCACCTTTTGCAAGGCGAAGTTTTAGAAAGTGTCTCCATTCTCGGAAATTACATGTCATAATTATTTCTGATTTTAAACAAGTAGGTAGGATCGATCTAGCAATTTGTGGAGTTGCACCAGACTCAAGCATTATAAAGTACTCTTTTTCGGCAGTTTCACATGCACGGATCCATGCATTTCTTGATGCTTCATTCATCTTTGGAGGTTCTATAACAGCTATCTCATTATCAAATTTTTCATTAGAATAATTACAATATCTTGTAGATTCTTGGCAAAAACTTGCAATACGATGACGTACTATTTCATGAGTTATGCCTCTATCAGTAATAATTTTGAATGAAGCAGAAGCGTGCTCAATTACAGCTTCATGTCCTCTTTCAATGATTTTTTGGACAAAACTAGGTGCCGAAGAATCAGTAATGTTGCTCTCAGATTTATAACAAATACGACCAGCACCTTCTAATACCTTTAAAGCATCTGGAGTTATCCATTCAAGGTTTACAGTTGGTTCTACAATTTTCATAAATACCCCTTAATCAATTTTCGGTTTAGATTGATAATATAGTTATGTATTATAGTAAAATATACAAATAAATCAAATCAAAGAATAAAACGTTGAGTATTCAAAATTTAATAATGAAATAATATGAGTATAGGGGTAGTACAAATAGAAAGTAGTAAATGTATATTTATATAATATATTGTAAAGTACTCTGATAGTAAGCGTTATTAAATATAAATCAAACTATATTTAGTTTTATAGGCTAATAATATATAATATAAAAAAATAATAATATTACTAAAGATAATAGTAATACAGCCGTTAATAAATATGGAAACTCTTAAAATTATTGCAACTAATATGTAGGTGTAATCGTATAAAGTAATAATGATAGTTCGATAATTAGTAATTAATAAACTATAAATAACCCATGGACGGGAGAGGTATATAATGATTTCTGCAGTTAGTAGCTTTTCAGCTCTGACCCCAAATACAAAAATCATAGCATCCGCATCGGATGCCGCTCCTGTACAGCAAATCCAGCGTATTGGCAGAAGATCACCAAATAGTGAATCTGCAGTAGCTGGTTCAAACAGTTTTACAAATTCACAACCAGTAGACAAATTTGAACTTCTTGGTGAAAATTCCATTCAAACTGGTAAGTCATATGGCATGGAAGCTAATGAACTACGAAATAAGGGTTTACAAAATAAATTATCCCCAACTTCGGAAGGAGTATCTCCAGAAGAAGAACTTGATATAATGGGTAAAGCTGGAGTAGATGAGACTTCAGAAACTGAAGAATCAGGAGAAGAGGGAGCAAAAGAGGTAAAAGGTAACTCTAGTGAAAAAGAATTAACTGAAGAGCAACAAGCAGAAGTAGCAAAACTAAAGAGTAGAGATACAGAAGTTCGTACTCACGAACAAGCTCATTTATCAGTGGCAGGTAGTCTTGCACAAGGTGGAGCGAGTTTTGAGTACCAAGAAGGTCCTGATGGTAAGAGGTATGCAGTAGGTGGAGAAGTATCGATAGATACATCTCCTGCTTCAACTCCAGAAGCAACAATAAAAAAGATGCAGCAGGTAAAAGCTGCAGCATTAGCTCCAGCTAGTCCATCTAGTCAGGATAGATCTGTAGCCGCATCAGCAACGCAACAGATAGTAAAAGCTCAACAAGAAGCAATGACAGAAGAAATTCCTGAAGATGAAGAGCAAGAAACTCAAGCTTCAAAAGAAGTAGAAGATACTAATGAAATTAATAGTACAGATGATAATACAAAACCTCAAACAGTCGAAGCAATGCAAGAGAAGAGTGTAGAGGAAGCAACTAGTGGTGAGAGTAATAATAAAATAGAAGAATCAGGAATGGCCGAAGTACCTATTCCTCAAGGACAAGAGAATGGTAAAGCAACAAATTCCAATAATGTTGCTCCTATTTCAAGACTATCAATTCAACAATACGCTGCACGAGTCGCATACGGTATACCAGCATAAAGTTGATTTAAGAATGTAATCAATATATTTCAAGCTTAACTAAAAAAAGCTTACTATAGTTAAAAACTGTAGTAAGCTTTTTTTATATTAAAAGTCGATTGAATATAAAATTTGATGGACAGGATTAAATATTTAAGAGAGTGTATGGCATAAATTACGACAATAAGCGTAATATATATATACAAGTTGATAATACAAATATTGAATTTATAGTTATTGATATGTCAGAAAGATTTAGTTTAGACGATTTACAACTGGTTT
This sequence comes from Planctomycetota bacterium, assembly GCA_965140405.1. Lineage (GTDB taxonomy): Bacteria > Planctomycetota > SZUA-567 > SZUA-567 > SZUA-567. The sequence goes on along the minus strand of OZ223208.1, from coordinate 1,431,638 downwards.
TATTTTCAATAAATATGTAAAACTAGAATTTGATCTTAACTGCCTAAATTTGAATTTTAATCAATAAACACTTTTTTGCATTTAAAGATAGTAATGATAATGAACAACTAACTATTCTGGTGTAATATTGAGAGCTTGAATTTTTTTGTTAAGCCCTTGCCGAGTAATTCCAAGCAGGTGAGCTGCATGAGCTTGGTTTCCATCAGTTCGTTTTAGGGCTTCTAAAATTAAATAATACTGAGAATCTTTCAAAGTCGGTAAAACTTCACAGTTAGAAAAAATATTATTTGAAGGACTAAAAATATCAGAACTTCTTTGCTTTTCCATATGATCCTTAAAACTTTCGAGTGATAATTTACCTCTATTACATTTAGATAATGCATCATCAAACATTTCTTTGAGCTCTTTTATGTTCTCTGGAAATGTATATTGTTCTAATAGTGGCAGTAATTCTTTAGGAACATGTGGTGTATTGATATTATGATTATTTACAAATTGATCAATAAAGTATGTTGCGAGTAATGAAATATCAATTTTTCGTTCACGAAGTGGGGGTAGAAAAATCTTTTGTAATTTTAAAATGAAATTAAGATCAGGGTTTAAATCAATATCATCTAATATATTTTTAGTAGAAGAAAATATAATTCGAGGAAATTCATTTATACTAATAACTGTGTTATGATATTGATCTTGTATTTCTTGAAGTAAAACTAATAGAGATTCTTGGGAGTGAAAATCAAGTAGATCTATATTCTTAATATAAACAGTAATACCTATTTGTTCATGAGTAATATATTTGAAAGAATCAATAGAATTGGAATTAAAGAATGTAGCCGGGTCATCGAGTGTTGCAATATCAATAACAATAAATTTACCACTTCTTTTGTGAGCTTTATGAATAGAGGTAGCAAGTTGTTGCTTTCCGGTGCCGACTTCACCAATTATGAGAATAGGAAGAATTGATTGAGAAAAAGTATCGATATGATCAAAAATCTTTTGCATTACTACGGTTTGAGATAAAGTAGCATAATAATTAATCGGAGATTCAAGATTTCCTTGATTAATCTGATCACTCAAACTTATATTTTCTTCTTCTAATCTACGATTTTCAATAATCTGTCTAATATGTGCAATTACTTGATTTGGTTCGATAGGTTTGTTCAAATAATTTGTTGCTCCATTGCGCATACAATTTACTGCTTTATCGATCTGATTGTCTGCAGTAATGACTATAACAGGTAAATTAGGATAATGCTGTTTGATTTCACTCAGCAATACCTCACCAGGCTTTTGAGGCATCCAAAGATCAATAGCGACAAGAGTATAGTTCTTTAGTTTTAATAAATCCAATACATCTAGAGGGTTTGAGCATCCTTCTACACCTTTTAGACCAAGAATTTTTAGGCCACGAATTGTATTTTCAAGCCATAATTTATCGTCATCAACAAATAGAATTGCTTCTTTACTCAAATTCTTAAGCATAGTATACCCTAGGTTAGTCCTTAATAAATGTCATGATAACAGTCGTTCCATGATTGACAGTGGAATCAAATTGCATTTGAGCATTATGTTCACTAAGAATCGATTCTACAACTGAAAGCCCAAGCCCTGTCCCATTGATAGATCTTTTAGTGGTAAAGAATGGATCAGTAATTTGATCCAAAATACTATTATCAATTCCAACACCATTATCATGAACTTCAATACTCACATTTTCAATACTATCAACAACTATAACTTTAAGTTGTGAATTAGTAATATCATTCATAGCTTCTTTTGCATTATTAATAATATTGACTAAGACTTGCTCCAGTCTCACAAAATTACCTTGAATAAATATTTTATCATTAGGAAGTATTAAATCAATATTATTAATACTCTTTTCAAGTTGCTTACCAATAAGTTCAAAGGTCGTTTTTATAAGTTGACTAATATCAATTCTAACAAAAGAGTGCGGCTCAATAACTGGTCTGGAGTATTCTCTTAATCCTTCAATAATATATTTAATTCGATATGCAGATTTTTCGATGGTATCAACCATTCCAAGTATGTCATCTTGTAATTGATTATATTCAATATCAGAGACGATAATTTCATGTTGATTTATATTGAGTTTATCTAAGGATAAAAATAAATCAGAAAGCAGTGATGATAGTAGTGGTGTATTGAAAGTGATATTACTATTTGGGTTATTAATTTCATGAGCGACACCGGCAACAAGAGTACCAAGTGAAATAAGCTTATTGGCTTGATAAATTTTTTCATTTTGCTTTGCTTCAAGTTTAGATTTTTCTGCTAGGGCAACGCAAGCTCTATTTAATGCTTGGCATAATGCACCAATTTCATTATTATCAGAAATATTAATTCTAGTTGTAAGATCACCTCGTTGCATTGCTCTTACTAAGCCAAGACCCTTATTTAATGGGGCTAAAAATTTCTTAGTTAATTGGTAGTAAAAACTAGTTATTAAAATAACTCCAATTATTAATAGTAAAAAAATTCGTTGTCTACTAACCGAAAATAATTCACCTACTCTAATAGAGCGTAGGCGAGCTTCTTCTGTGATGACTTCTTGTAAAGCGATGATAGATGATTCTAAGTCTATAATATCTTGATTAGAAAAGTTTTTAGAATTTTGGTAGCGAATCCATAACTTTTGAAGAGTTTGTAATTTTTCAAATTCAGAAACAGTAAGATCATAATTGAGGAGTGTATTAAATTCCTTATCTATATTAGCAATAATATTATTAAAATATGGTGAATCAGATTTTTTTGTTATTAAATCTGAGTTTTTGGATAATTTCAAAAATTCAATATAAAGAGTGTTTGTTGTTTGAAGCGCAGGAATATCAACATTAGTCAATTTTGAAGTTTGTCTATTTGTAGCGTCAAGCTGGACTATACCGTAGATACAAAGACTTAGTAGCAGGCCAGTGGATAAAGCACCAGCAAAAAAAAATTGACGCCTAACAGTAATATTGCGAAAGTAAAATCTTATAAATTGTATTCCGTCTTTCACAATCATCGTTAATTATTCTCCAAATTAAATTACATTTTTCTTTCAAGTGCATTAAAGCCGATCAGGTTATCCTGACTAATAATGAAAAAAAGCTTATTCAGTAAGCTTTGTAACCTTTGTCTGCTATAGCCTAGTATTTTGAGTATAGTATATCTTTCGTGATTGGTAAAGCTATAAATATAATCATTACTGTTAGATGAAATACTGTCGTTATTCATAAATTTCTTTGCTGATGATATTGACTCACCAACAAAGAAAATATTTAGCATTTGGGAATATGAAGAGAATGCTCCTGCAATATTATACCTATTAGTTTGCGGCGAAAAAAATTGTTTATCAATTAAAAATGTAGATGCAGTATCAGATATTTTTAGAGACGAAGAATATTCGGAGAATAAAAACTTTTCACCATTTTCACTTCTTCCTATAGAGAACCAATCAATTATGATTGCGCCAGCACCAGCATCAATATTTATCTCGGTGTCTTGAGCATATCTACTTTGTTCGTGTAGTACTAGGGGATCGGCATTAAATATAAACCTACCACCTTTTTTTATATCAACCTTCATATACTGAGTAGCAAGTTTACCATCGGTATTTGTATATGCTCTAGAGTTTGCTTGAGGAAGTAGTACGAGTGCTGAATCTTCAGAAATTTCAACATTTATTGCAACACTATCTCCACCGAGCATTCCTCCTCCGTAGCTAGATATAAAGCATAGCGCACCAGAAGCATGAGATTCTGGTGCGATAAATTTGATTGGCGGCACACTTACCATACGTATAAGACGGGATCTTCCTCGGATAAGTTCTGATTTAATGTAGCATTTATTTTCAGAGATCGGTAATTCCATAGATTATTATACCACCTGTTCTTTTGCTTTTAAGATATGATCTATAATTTCATCTACACCGATATTATTCTTTGCTTGAGAAAAGAGAGTTGGTCCATCACCACGCATCATTTTTGAATCTCTTTCCATTACCTCAAGATCAGCTCCAATTAATTGAGCAAGATCGGTCTTATTAATTACTAAGAGATCAGATTGGGTAATTCCTGGGCCACCTTTACGTGGAATTTTATCACCACCGGATACATCAATGACATATATGGAATAATCTGCAAGTTCTCTGCTATAGTGAGCAGCAAGATTGTCACCACCACTTTCTAAAAACAGTAGGTCGATATCTCCATTAAAACGCTCCATCAAAAGATTTAATGCTTCAATATTCATTGATATATCTTCTCTGATAGCAGCATGTGGACAGCCTCCTGTTTCCACCGCAACGATATGCTCAGGCTCAAGGACACTGTTCTTTGTCAAAAATTCTGCATCTTCTTTTGTAAATATATCGTTTGTTACTACTCCAAGTTTGAACTTTGTGCGGAGCTTTTCACATATAGCTTTAACAAGTGCAGTTTTCCCACTACCTACCGGTCCACCAATACCAATAGTGAATTGTCTCTTAGTATAATCCCTGTCACTGCGAACTAATTCTCGAAGCTCGAATTGTCCTGGATTTTCCATTTTTTCATGTTCATGATCGTGATTATGCATATGCATTTTAAAAGTCCTTTATATTTATCTATTAATTTTGAAAAAGTTTTGTATATAGTTCATGGTGTTTTGCTTGGGCGATTTCGAGCATTGGTGCTGCACGAAAAGCATCAGTATATTCTAAATCTGAATATTTATTTATATATTTTTCAGTCCTGCGTAAAAGTTGTGAAAGTATTCCAGCGCCTTTTGTTGGTCCAGTAAGACCTAATCTTACAGCAGCACTTATCTGGTCTCTGAGAATCACATATAGATATAATTCTTTAATCATATTTAATTCAATATTTAAAGTAACAAGCGAAATAGTAAATGCAGGTGTATAGTGTAAAATTCCCGAAAAAGATAATAATGACTTACTAATATCCTTAAGACTTGAATCAATCTCTACAAGAATATCTAACCAACTACGAGCTTGCCTGATACTTGCACTCCTAATCTCTTCAATTTGAATAAATGCATCATAGTAATTCATGATTTTTTTCAAGGTATCATTGCATTCAATATTATTTACTAGAGAATTAATAAAGGGTATCTCTGCAGTACAAGCCTGTTCTAATTGAACGTTCAAGTAATTATACATGTCATCACTATTACGTAGCCACCCAAGCCTTGCTATAGACTCCAATCCACTAGAAAAAACAAATCCTCCAGTAGGTAGAGTAGAATCAGCAAGTTGATACAACCTTATCATATTTATCTTATTTTGTGACATTAAAATAAATTATACCTTTGTGTTAGAGGAAGTTCAGTAGCAGGCTTGCATACAAGGTGTATTCCATCTGCAAAGACTTTATATTCCTGTGGATCAATTTCGATATGAGGTGTAAGAGTATTAAGAAGCATATCTTTCTTACCAATATTTGTGCAGTTCTTTACTGGAGCAAGCTTCTTTTTGAGTTCATAACTATCGATATTATTGATACTAGCAGTAGATACAAAGGCGAGAGAATTATTACCTATTGCACTTCCAAGCGCACCAAACATTGGACGGGTAAAGTATGGCTGAGGTGTTGGTATAGAAGCATTAGGATCACCCATCTGTGCTTGAGCAATTATGCCACCTTTTATAATGATTTCTGGTTTGCTACCGAAGAACGCAGGTTTCCAAAGTACAAGGTCAGCAAGTTTACCTACCTCTACGCTGCCGATATAATTACTAATACCTTGTGTTACAGCAGGATTGATAGTATATTTTGCAATGTAGCGTTTTACCCTAAAATTATCATTTCCGTTGCCTTCATCTTCTTTAAGCGCCCCACGTTGCTCTTTCATTTTATGAGCAGCTTGCCAAGTACGAGTTATTACTTCACTAACTCTACCCATTGCCTGCGAATCAGAAGCCATCATTGAGAACGCACCCATATCGTGAAGAATATCCTCCGCTGCAATAGTCTCTCCTCTAATACGACTTTCGGCAAACGCTACGTCTTCTGGGATATTTTTATCAAGGTGATGACAAACCATCAACATATCTAGATGCTCATCAATTGTATTTACTGTATACGGCATAGTCGGATTTGTAGAAGAAGGTAGTACATTGCTTTCAGAGCAGAGTCGAATAATATCTGGAGCATGGCCTCCTCCTGCACCTTCGGTGTGAAATGTATGTATTGTTCTACCCTTGAAGGCTGCACAGGTATTTTCAACACAACCGCTTTCGTTTAGAGTATCTGTATGTATAGAGACCTGAACATCATACTTTCCAGCAATATCAAGACAACTATCGATTGCTGCTGGTGTTGTCCCCCAGTCTTCGTGAAGTTTTAGCCCTAGGGCGCCACCTTCTATCTGTTCGGTAAGTCCTTCTGGTCTAGACGAATTTCCTTTAGCTAGGAAACCAAAATTAAGAGGATATTGTTCAGTTGCCCGCAGCATCATTTCGATATGGAATGCTCCAGGTGTACAGGTTGTAGCATTAGTACCTGTCGCTGGACCGGTACCTCCACCTATCATTGTAGTAATACCGCTTGCAAGAGCTTCTTCTATTTGTTGAGGGCAGATAAAGTGAATATGAGCATCGATACCTCCTGCGGTAATAATCATACCTTCGCCTGCAATAGCTTCAGTAGTAACACCGACAATCATATCTTTATTTACTTCAGGCATAATATGAGGGTTACCAGCTTTACCAATTCCTTTAATCATGCCATCTTTAATACCGATATCTGCTTTATATATTCCTGTATAGTCGACAATAAGAGCGTTGGTAATAATGGTATCAAGTGCATCTTTTTGAGATACCCCAGCAGCCTGTCCCATACCATCTCTAAGAACTTTGCCACCGCCAAATTTACACTCTTCACCGTATATGGTATAATCTTTTTCTACTTCAATCTCCAAGCATGTGTCACCAAGTCTCACTTTATCACCAATAGTTGGACCATACATGTCGAGGTATGCCTGCTTACTAATTTCTCTTGCCATGATTATACTCCTTCTCTCTTTGTCTTGAATCCAAGTTCTACCATTTTAGAAATTGCAGCTTCTTTATTGGTCTCAAGTTTGCCGTCAACAAGTGCATTTGCGCCAATCTCTATCTTTTCACCAGCAAGTTCTACAAGTTCTACATCCTTACTTTCACCAGGTTCAAAGCGGACCGCTGTGCCTGAAGGCAAGTTTAGTCGCATACCGTATGCTGCATTTCTATCAAATTCAAGTAAAGGATTTACTTCAAAGAATGGATAATGAGATCCAACTTGAACTGGACGATCTCCGGTATTTAAAACAGTGATTATCTTAGTGTTTCTGCCTATGTTGAGTTTTATTATACCTTCTCCCGCAGTCATTCTTCCAGGAACAAGCATAGCTTCCTTAATATTACTTTCAGGTTTGGTAATTCTAGTCAGTCCTGAGCTATAGAGTGCAAGTTTTTCTTCACCCCATTCTGAGCAAACTGGTTGATGTATAGTGAGTAATTTTGTTCCGTCTTTGAAGGTTCCCTCAATCTGAACTTCATGAATCATTTCACTAACACCCGGCATTACTTCGGCAATACCTAGTATACGTTTACCCTTTTCCATAAGATCAGCAACTGAGTTGCCATCACGAATAAACTCGAGAGCTTGAGCAGCAATGAGAGCTATAGCTTCAACATAATTTAGTCGTAACCCTCTGCTATAACGCTTTTGAGCTAGAGCTCCAGCATTATGCAGCATCAATTTTTCAATTTCTTTTGGTGATAGATGCATAAAATATTCCTTACAAAAAAGATTCATGACAAAACAATACGAGGGTGCAAGAGGCTATTCGCCCCCTGCATATAACGTTTAGCACATTTTCATAATCATATTATATACTGTTAAGGTGATTATGTAAATAAAATCAAATACTAGACATGTAGGTATTCTGTGACTAGTTCATCGGTCAAGGTAGTAATTTCTCCATCAGCAACTACTCTACCACGATTCATAAGATAAAAATTGTCACCTATCTCACGAATAAAATCTAGATATTGTTCTACAATAACAACAATTAAATTTCGATTTTTTGCAAGATCCACAAGAACTTCACCAATTTGTTGTATAATATTTGGCTGTATACCTTCGGTAGGTTCATCAAGTAGTAGCGCAAGTGGATCTCCTGCCAGAGCTCTGCCAATTGCAAGTTGTTGTTGTTGTCCCCCAGAAAGGTCTCCCCCCATTCTTGCACCCATATCTTTCAAGACTGGAAAGAGATCATAAATAAACTGAGGAATCTCTCTGGAGCGATCAACCCTTGCTTCGAGTCCAATTTTTAAATTTTCTTCAACACTAAGTCGTGGGAATATATGTCTACCTTGAGGGACTAGTGCAATACCTTTCCGTGCTCGCTTGTTTCCCGCAAGCAAAGTGATGTTTTCACCTTGAAGTTCAATTGCTCCAGACTTTGTCTGAAGTGTGCCCATGATATTTTCAAGTAGAGTAGTCTTGCCAACACCATTACGACCAGTAATACATGTGACAGTACCAGGCATCATCTGCATATCAATATTATGTAGTGTTTTAACTTCACCATATGCAAAGCTAATATCAGAAATTTTTAACATCCTAACACCTATCTCCTAACGAATATAATCGTAATTTTATCTTCCCAAGTATGCCTGCACTACTTCATCATTATTTTGTACTTCATCAAGAGAGCCTTCAGCTAAAATTTTGCCTTCATTTAAAACTGTTACCTGGGAGTTGAGCATTCTTACAAAGTCCATATCATGTTCAATCACAATAATTGTATGATCACCTTTTAGTTCTAGTAATAATTCAGCAGTAAGCTCTGTTTCTTTATCAGTTAACCCGGCTGCTGGTTCATCAACAAGTAGTAACTTTGGTTTTGCTATTATCACCATACTGATAGCGAGCCACTGTCTTTGACCATGTGAAAGATACTTCGCTTTGGTATGGACATCATCTGCCAAGCCAACTCTTTCTAAAATAGTCATAATATATCCAATCTCGCTACGGTTTGGTATAGACCAAATATTTGAAAGAATCCCTCTATCTCTTGGTAGAGCGAGCTCCATATTTTCAAGTACAGTAAGACTGTCAAATACTGTAGGCTTTTGAAATTTTCTTCCGATACCCATACGCGCTACTTCAACATCACTATATTGTTTGATATTTGCTTTATCAAAAAAAATATCACCTTCTTTTAGCTGTGTTCTGCTCGTTATAACATCACACATAGTTGATTTACCAGCGCCATTTGGACCAATAACAACACGAAGTTCATTGAAGTATACACCGAAGTGATCTATATCGAGTGCTCTAAAACCATCAAACTCAACAATAATATCTTGCAGATATATAAGATAATGTTCAGCCCAATTAATAGACATATTATCTTTTATGATTCTAGTACTCGGGGTCATATTTTCAGACATTATGCTCCTCTCAATTCTTCAGCGTTTTGTGACATGACTCTTGCTTCAGTTGCTTTTCCGGCTCTGTAGCCCATAATAGCTGGATATAATAGGACTAAAATAAAGACGATATATTTAATTGGAATATCAAAAAGTGAGATATTCACGCTATCAGGCATAAGTCCTAATGCCTCTAACATAAAGAAGATTAAAACACCAAGTAGAGCCAGCCCCGAATACTCTTTACACTTACCGAGCGGTATTAAGGTTAGGGCAATCATAGCGAAGTATATTGAAACATGACCAATTATACTAGAACTGAGATCTATTGAATTACTGCAAAGTATAATACAGCCAATAAGAATAACTGTGATAACAAAGCCAAATCTCCATAAAGGTGTAGCATATAACTTATGCTCTTTTTCAAATTTTTTCCAAAGTCCAGAGATGCCATCAGGGAACATTAGTACAACGGCAAGGAACATACCACCTTGGATGAAAGGCCAAACACTAGGTAGATCAGAAGTAAGAATAGAGAAGGCAAAGTTTGTAAGAAGTGCCCCAATAATCGCTCCCCATAGGTTACCTCTTCCTCCAAGTGCGACCCAGATTACCATCCAGATAGAGTCTTCTACACGCATAATGTTTGGAGTAATAATTCCATTCTGTGGTACATAAAGCATACCGCCAATACCAGCAATAAAAGCAGAAATAGTAAAAGCAAATAGCTGTACAGAAGATGCACGGTATCCAATAAAATTAAGAAGCATCTGCTTATCACGTACCGCTACCATAAGTCTTCCAAGCCTGCTCAGGGTCAATTTTTTAGCGAGTATGTAAACTAGAACAAGTACAAAGGCAGATATTAAGTAGAGAGCTATGATCCAGTTTGGAGATTGATTGAGCCCTTTGTAAAAGTTTGTAAGTCCATTAGTTCCACCAAGTAGCAACTCATTTCTACAGAATATTAGGTATGCTCCCCAAGCTATCGCTTGAGTAATGATAGTAAAGTAAACACCTTTGACTTTACTTCTGAAAACGAAGAACCCAAAGCAAAGACCAATTAAAGTAGGTATAAGGATACATGCTACAAGTGCAAAAGGTAGTGAGGTAAATGGCTCCCAAAATTTTGGTAGAGTTTCTACATTATTAAAGAAAAAGAACTGTGGGATACTATTATATTCGGCTCGCACATCTCCACCACCTTGTGGTAAGCTTAGGTGCATAGCCATAGCATAACCACCAAGAGTAAAGAACATGGCTTGACATAGCCCAAGGATACCGGTGTATCCCCATGCAAGATCTATTCCTATAGCACATATTGCAAAGCAGAGGTATCTGCCTAGTCTATTAACGAATGGATCTTCCATAATTCCTAAACTACTTAGAACAGGAATTAGAATAAAGAGCACGAATAACGCTGCAATCTTTCCCCAGAGCCTTAGTGACCGCACCGCAGGTGCAATTTCTTCTTCTTCAGGAAGGTGTAGTTTTTCTATACCAGTCATTATTACTCCATCTATAATCAATATTATTTATTAGTTTTGTCGTTTAAAACTAGTCGTCGGCATTACGTCCTTTGGCAGGGAATAGCCCAGAAGGTCTCCACTGCAAGAACATTACTATAAGCATAAGTACTATCACTTTACCATAAACTGCACCACTAATTGGCTCAAGGTATTTACTAACAAATCCTAGTCCTAATCCACCGAGTACAATACCTGCAAGTTTTCCTACTCCGCCAAGTACGACAACCATAAAACTATCTACTATATAACTCTGACCCATACTTGGGTTAATTTTATCAAATAGTGGCACAGCACACCCAGCTAGTCCTGCCAGGCCAGAGCCTATAGCGAAGGTTAATCCATCAATTTGTCTCACTGGAACACCACAACTATCAGCAGTTGGTCTATCTTGTGTAGTTGCCCTAACTAGTAGCCCGAGTTTTGTCTTTTGAATAAGTAGGTAGAACAAGAATACACATGTTGCAGAGAATACTATGATAAAGATTCTGTTCACTGGAAGAATAAGATCAGGAGTCACTTCCCAGCCACCAGTAAGCCAAGACGGCGGAGTGAGTGACAAAGTGTCCCCAAATATAATTCTTACAGATTGTATCAATACTAATGAAAGTCCCCATGTCGCTAAAATAGTTTCATATGGTCTTCCATATAATTTTTTAATTATTATTAGTTCACAGATATAGCCTACCATTGCAGCTACTAAGAATGCAGCAGGTATTGCGACAATGAAGTAGTAGTCAAACCACTCAGTAGGCATATACTTTTTGAATATTTCGCAAACCACGTATGTAGTAAAAGCTCCCAGCATCATAAATTCACCATGAGCCATATTAATTACACCCATGAGTCCAAATATTACAGACAATCCCAATGCAAGTAATATTAGAATGCTTCCAAGTGAGAGCCCAGCAAAAGTATTTCTAACAAATTTGATAACCTTTTGATCCCAATCAATATTCGCGTTTGCTTTATTTATAGCAATCATAATTTTTGGATCTAAATTTTTATGTGTGTTTTTATAATCATTTAGTGCAACTTGAGCACTAATAGTGCCAGAGTCAGAAAGAGTGTTTATAGCGCTTAGTAATTTAGAATCTTCTTCAACCGTATTTAGCTTGATGATAGCAATTGCCTCACGAACATATGGAGTATTAGTGTTCTTTGTATTTTGTATTTCTTTTAGAATAGGTAGAGCAGAAATATCTATTCTTTGTGCTGCAGCAATGATGGCTTCTCTCTGCTTATTTTGATCCTCGTTTCTTAAATTTAATGCTTTAACAGTATCACTAATAATATTTCTATCAGGTCTTTTTGCTTTGAGCATATCTACATATGCATTCATAAGTACCTGCTCTCCATCCGAGCCTAAGACCTTCTCTCCAGTTGTAGCATATACAAGTGGGTATACCTTTTCACCTCCGGCACTCAGTGATTTTTCATATATCACGAGTACTCCTTCTCGAATAGAGAGTACACCACGTTTGTAGGCATCTAGTGCATCTGCATATGAAATTAGTTTTTTATCTACAACTTTATTATATAATTTGATTCTAGTTTGTTTATTTTTAGTACCTTTTAACAGAAGGAAGAAATCCTCCATACTTTGCCAATCAGTAGTAGTTTTTTTCTCAGCAGCTACTACTGAATTGTTATAAGCGCAACACATTAATAGCGTTACGATAATAATTGCGTAGCAAAGATTATGTAGTCTTATAATTATTCTTTGTGGCATTATACTTCTCACCTTCTAGTATATAGTCACTTATCTCTCTGTGTTTATTGATTGCTAAGAGATAAGTGACAAGAGTTTATCATGTTTTATTTAAGTTATAATTTTTACTCAGTTGGTTTGCCAATTAGATAGTATGGGTCAGGCTTGACAAGACCTTCAGTCTCCCAAATAACTTCGAACTGACCATCAGCTTGAATTTCACCAATAAGAACAGGTTTTAGAGTGTGGTGATTTATAGGATCAATTGCTTTAGCACAGCCTGGTGCGTCAAATTCAAGGCCATTTAGAGCAGCCTTAACAGCTTCTACTTCAGTAGTGCCAGCTTTTTCTACAGCTTTTTTCCAAGCATATACGCCAAAGTATGCAGCTTCAATAGGGTCATCTGTTACACGATTTTCACCACCTGGTAGGCCATGCTTTGCGCAGTAATCTTTGAATGCTTTTACAAACTTCATATTTTCAGGTCTTTCAATAGACTGATAGTAGTTCCATGCAGCAAGGTGGCCAACGAGGAACTCAGTCTCCATTGCACGTAGTTCATCTTCTGCAACTGAGAAGGCCATGATAGGGCATTCTTCAGCAGTTAGACCTTGGTTTGCAAATTCTTTGTAGAATGGAACGTTTGAATCGCCGTTGATTGTTGATAGAACACATGCATCACCGTTTTTAGCAAATTTTTTGATATCAGCAACAATAGTTTGGTAGTCAGCATGGCTGAATGGAGTATATACTTCTTTGATGTTTTCATCTGGTACGCCTAGTTTCTTTAGGTATAGCTTTAGAACTTTATTAGCTGTACGTGGGAAGACATAATCAGTACCGAGGAGGTAGAATTTTTTTCTTGAACCACCGTCTTCGCTGAGCATGAAATCAGCAGCAGGGAGTAGCTGTTGGTTTGGACATGCACCGGTGTAGTAGATGTATGGGCTCTGTTCAACACCTTCATACTGTACAGGATAGAAGAGAAGTCCTTTATTAGCTTCAAATACAGGTAGAACTGATTTACGGCTAACAGAGGTCCAGCATCCGAAAGTTACATCTACTTTGTCTTTTTGTAGTAGTTCTTTTGCTTTTTCAGCAAATAGGTCCCAGTTTGATGCAGGGTCTTTTATTACAGCCTCTAGAGGACGACCTAGTACACCACCTTGAGCATTAATCTCTTCTATAGCCATATTTACTACGTCTTTTAGAGATGTTTCTGATATTGCCATAGTGCCTGTGAGTGAGTGTAGGACACCTACTTTGATTGGCTCTACTGCTTGTGCGCCTGAGTTTAGTCCAAATAGTATAGCAGCTGCAATAGCGATTTTGACTACGATTTTTGTGAACTTCATTGCAATAATCTCCTAACGATAATTTTATAGATCATAAATGTATAATGAACAAAATCACAGGCCTGTATAGTTTGTTCTACCAATTCGTAATTAGATAATCAATTGGTGTACCAGAAAAATAGTTTTTAGTAATTATTTATTATTTGTATTAATTTAAATATTAAATATCATTTTTATTAGTGTATATGAATATAGTGTTCTAATTGTTACGTAAACAAAATTCACCGAGGTAATCCGTAAATCAGCTATATATAGTTATATATAGTACATTATAGAACTAAAATATAACAAAAAAGAATATAGTTACATTTTAGTCACATATAAATGTCAAAAAAAGATTTATTTTGGAATAATAAGCAATGAAAATTGCACAGGTAATAGGGATTAATAAAATATAGTAGCAAAAATTATTTCGTAATTAATATAAATGCGATAGTTAATAATATAAAAGAAATAATTCCATATAGAGAGGCATTAATACAATATTGTATTAATGCTAAAAGAAAGTATTTGAATAACTGAATTGTTAAAAAAATATGAATTACTCAAGCATAATAGTTTGTTGATAATAAGAGTCGCAGATGAAATTAGCAGTTATTTATGATTGTGTAAGTATTATCATGCCATAGTAAAGAATGTTTTGCTTTTGATTATTTAATTTCTTATTAATATATGAGTTGATTTAACTTTTTGACAATAGTACTTTATTAATTATACATTAATCAGACAAATAAATACTTAATACGTTGTGTTTTGAAATTATTAATTTATAATATCAACATATCTTTGTTTTGAAAATAGATAAGATTATTACTGTTGATGTGATTTTAGTTTTGTTAGGAAAATCATATTATAATAATTAGGTTAAGAATTTTGGTATTTACCATGTTGAATTCATATATGTTATTATTACTAATAGAGGACAAGGATATGTATGGAATGACTGCTTAAACTGAAAAGTATTTGAGCTTTGAATAACATTTAATATAATTACGGTAATACTTTTGATGTTTAACATCAATTATTTTAAATATATGAAAAGAGAATCTATAGAGTAGGTATAAGTAATTAAGGATATTTGGGAGAATATTTAGGCAATATTGATTTTTACTTTTTATTATGTAATAAAAAGTTTATATGTAATTTGGAAGGATTGAATTAGGAGAAATAACATGAAAAAATATTTGTCACTAGCATTATTATTACTATTAACTACAGGGGTAGTAAGCAACGCAGCAGATGATGTAATTACCCTTAGGGTGGCTCATAATCAGACATCATTAGAAAACCCATATCAAATTGGTATGCAAAAGTTCGCAAATGAGTTGGAAAAACTCTCTGGCGGGACAATGGTTGCGGAAGTATTCCCAGGTACTTTGGGTACAAATGAAAATGAATTAGCTATGAAGTTGACTACAGATTCAGTAGATATGGTTGTAGCTTCTCCAGGGTTTATGGCAGGTACAGGTGTTAGAGAATTTGACTTACTTTCACTGCCATACTTATTCAACAATTTTGATCACTGGGAAAAGACTATCGATGGTGATTTTGGTAATAAAATGAAAGAAATCATCATTGACAAAACTGGTAATGAATTCAAGGTAGTAGGGTACTACTCAGCGGGTGTAAGAAATTATTATGGTAAGAAACCTATTGTAGAGCCAAAAGACGCAGAAGGTCTTAGTATAAGAGCACAGGGTTCACCTGTACAGCAAAAGTTTTGGCAGGGTGTAGGAGCCAATCCAATTACAGTTGGATGGCAAGAATTATACCAAGCACTAAATACTGGTACTGCTGATGCTGCAGAGAATGATATGACAAACATGAGCCTTAAAGAACACCATAAAACAGCAAATGGTAAGTATACTTCTTTGACAGGTCATGATTATACTACAAGACTACTTCTTATGAATGGCAACAAATTTGATTCATATACTGATCAACAAAAAGAGTGGATTCTTGCAGCTGTAAAGGCATCAGTAGATACGGAAAGAGAAGTAACTTATAAGATGCTAAAAGATTCAGAGAAGAAGATTTTAGCTGATGGTGGTGAGATAAATGAAGTAGATGTTGCAGCTTTCAAAGCTATTGCAATTCCAATTCAAGATGAATATGCCAGTGAAAATGATATGGTTGAGTTGTTGGATCTTACTAGAAAATAGTATTGAAAAGAAGTTTTATTGTTTTGAGGCTGGATTTGTTTCCAGCCTCAAATTTAATATATTGAAGGGACTATAAGAAAAATTCTCTTTAGTAAATAAAATGGGAGAATACTATAAATGCTAAAACAATTGGCAAAATATATTCAAAAAATACAGCTTGGACTTGGTGTGATTTGTATAAGTATATTTTTTATTACTATTATAATACAAGTTATTTGCAGATACACCAGGATTACAGTTGTTTGGACTGGAGAGGTAAGTACCTATTCATTTATTTGGTCGGTATTTATGGGAGCTGGTGTGATGACTTATGAAAATAAGCACTTTGCGTTTACTTCCTTTATTGATAAGCTCTCTGGAAAAGCAAAAGAAGGAATGCGAGTTCTTATATCGGTTATTATGTTGGTCTTCTCTTCGGCAATTTTATATTATGGTATCATTATAGCTAATAAATTTTGGAATTACAGATGGATTAGTATTCCGGACATGAAGAGGGGTTACACATGGTTATGCGTACCAATACTAGGTGGAGCATGCATCATTTATTGTTTGAGTCATATTGTTGAACACATCAAGAATATGCGATCAAAGGAGGAAAATTAAATGATTCAAGTTTCATTAGTTGTTATTTTTTTGGTGCTTATGACTATCGGGGTTCCTATATCATTCGTTATTGGTATTGTAGCATTGATTGGGATTCTTTTGATACCTGGTCTAAGCGGTATCGTCGTATTTATGAAGATGTTTACAGGTCTCGATTCATTTGTCCTTTTAGCTGTTCCACTATTTATATTGGCGGCAAATCTAATGAATCACGGTTCAATTTCTCAAAGACTTATTGATATGTGTATTGCAATTGTAGGTCATATTCGAGGCGGTCTTGCTCATGCGAACATATTGGTATCAATGATCTTCGCGGGAGTATCGGGTTCTTCGCAGGCGGATACCGCAGGTGTAGGTAAAGTTCTTATTCCTCAGATGGAGAAGAATGGCTATGATAAGAGAACATCTGTTGGTGTTACTGCGGCATCATCTACTTTAGGAAGTATAATACCGCCAAGTATTACGATGGTTGTTTATGCAGGTATTGCAAATGTCTCGACGGGGGCTCTGTTCTTTGTAGGGCTAATACCAGGTATACTTCTTGGATTATCAATGATGGCTGTGGTATATTATATTAGTAAAAAGAAAAGTTTTCCTAGAAATAAAAGAACACCATTTAAAGAAATTGTACGACGTGTTTATGTTAGTCTACCTGCTTTATTAACACCAGTTATTATAATTGGTGGGATTGTTACTGGAGCATATACCCCTACAGAGGCTGCTGCATTTGCGTGTATTTATGCTTTTGTTGTTGGTATGTTCTTTTACAAGAGTATTAAGTTTAAAGATATTCCAGAAATACTAAAGGATACATTAAAGTTGAGTTCTTTATCTCTATTTGCTCTTTGTACTGCAAATGCACTAGGAGAGTTACTGGGATATTATCATGTATCTACTAAAGCTGCAGAGTTCTTTGTTAACCTGCCTGGTGGTTCAACAAGCTTTATGGCTATTATTATATTGTTCTTCATATTTGTTGGTACATTTATGGATGCAATTCCAGCTATGATTTTATTTGTACCGGTAATATTACCAGCAGCGCTAGCTGTAGGAACAGATCCTGTTTTACTCGGTCTAGTTATTGTCATGACGCTAGCTTTAGGGCTTGTAACACCACCTTACGGTTTATGTCTGCTTATTGCTGGATCAATATCAAAGATTTCGATAGAAGAGTCATTTAAAGGTGTTTTGCCATATTTCATGGTGGCCATTGTGATATTGGTGATTATTGCATTCTGTCCAAGTATTGTAATGGGTATACCTAAGTATTTAAATCCTAGTTTATTTTGATAATTAGTGAGTACTAATAAGTGGTATTAAATAAAAATAACCTCTGACCGTAGGTCAGAGGTTATTAAATTTGGTGGGGAGAGAAGGATTTGAACCTTCGAAGACGATGTCAACAGATTTACAGTCTGTCCCCTTTGGCCACTCGGGAATCTCCCCGCTCGTATTTAAGCGAATAATCAGTATACGATTTTAAGAAGTGATGTCAAATACTTTCCCTTATTTTAAATAAGTTTTTTTAAGCATTTTTTAAGTAAAGAATCTGGACAACTAGTTACGCTATACATATAATATAATTCGCTAAAAATTTATTCGTTTAAGTCGTGATTTATATACATTTTATGTTTAATTAAGGAGAGAAAAATGCGTAAGCCTTACATCTGTGGTAACTGGAAACTCAATAAGACTATTGCCGAAGCAGTTGCTTTTGTTGAAGAGCTAAAGGGTAATATTGCTGGAGTAGACGGTGTTGAAGTTGGTATCGGTGCACCTTTCACATGTCTATCAGCGCTTTCACAAGCTTGTGAAGGTACAATTATCAAGAGTGGTGCTGAAGATTGTTATTGGGAAGAGTCTGGTGCTTGGACAGGTGAAGTTGCGCCATCAATGATCAAAGATGCAGGTTGTTCATTCGTTATTATTGGCCACTCTGAACGTCGTCAGTTCTTTAATGAAACAGATGAAACTGTAAATAAGAAGACAAAAGCTGCTCTTGCTGCAGGTCTTCAGGCAATTGTTTGTGTTGGTGAGCTTCTAGAACAACGCGAGAATGGCACTACTAATGATGTAGTAAAGACTCAGACTCTTGGTGGTCTTGAAGGTCTAAGTGCAACAGATATGGAAAATGTTGTTATTGCTTATGAACCAGTATGGGCTATCGGTACAGGTAAGGTTGCTACTCCAGATCAAGCTCAGGAAGTTCACGCTTACATCCGTTCAGTAGTCGCAGGTATGTTCTCTCAAGAAGTAGCAGACGGACTACGTATTCAATATGGTGGTTCAGTTAAGCCTGAGAATGTTAAAGAACTAATGAGCTGCCCAGATGTAGATGGTGCACTTGTTGGTGGAGCAGCTCTTGCTGCTGACTCTTTCGAAAAGCTTGTTACATTCCAGTCATAAGCTATTAGAATAAATCAGTATTGGTAAATGGGTACACTTTTTTTAGTGTATCCATTTATTTTTATTAGAATAGTGATATACTTTATAATGAATAAATTATCATAGTATAAAACATTACAGTAAAAATTTGAATTAAATAGAAATAACAAGGGAATAAATGGGTCTACTATTAGAATTAAGAGAGCTTGAGCTAACACTAGGAGGTAAAACCCTTTTAGACAAAGTAAACTTTTCATTTACAGATGATAAGATTATTGGGTTTATCGGTCGAAATGGAACTGGTAAGTCAACACTATGTCGTCTGATTGCTGGTGAAGAGCATGCGGATTATGGTGAAGTATATCATCAAAGCTCATTAAGATTGGGATATTTGAAGCAGCATGAAGGTTTTTTAGAACATGAGACAGCATTGGAATTTTTAATGCGTGATTCAGAGATGCCTGATTGGAAGTGCTCACAAACAGCTAATAAATTCTTGATAGGTCCAGCTACTTTGGAAACAGAGATCAGTGAATTATCAGGTGGATGGCGTACAAGGCTAAAGCTTGCAGCTCTAATGCTGCATGAGCCCAATTTTTTGATTTTGGATGAACCTACTAACTTCCTTGATTTACGTACACAGCTACTGCTTGAAAGTTTTTTGAAGAGCTTCAAAGGCGGGGCATTGATAATTTCTCACGATAGAGCTTTTTTGGAATCAACATGTATTCATACTATTGAGCTAAGTCAGGGAAGGTTAATCAGCATTCCATGTAGAGTGAATGAATTTTTAGAGAAAAGAGCTGAGCAAATAGAGCATGATAAACGTGCAAATGTCGCAAAAGCTGCAAAGATTCGTCAACTTAAGACATTTATAAGTAAGAATAAAGCAGGTGCTAATACTGCTTCTCAAGCTCGTAGTAAGCAGAAACAGCTCGAGCGTATCGATCTTGCAGAGATAGAGTCCCATGAAGCCTTAGCTCGTATACGCCTGCCAATTATCGATGAACAACGTAAGACAGTCTTTGAGTGTAGTGATCTTGTGATAGGGTATGATGATCTCAAGATAGCTAGCAAGATTAACCTAGAGATAGAACCTGGCGAAAAGATAGCAGTATGTGGAGATAATGGTCAAGGTAAGACAACATTCATTAAGACTATTACCAATGCAATACCCAAGTTGGGAGGTGATATTAAATGGGGGCACGGTATAACATTTGGTGTTTATGCTCAGCATGTATACTCAGATCTTCCTAGTAATCTTTCGATTCGCGAGTATTTATTATTACAAGCAAAAGGCAAAGAGACAGACAAGCGTGTTCTTGATATTGCAGCTGGATTTCTCTTTACTGGCGATGATGTAAATAAACGTATAGAGGTACTTAGCGGTGGTGAACGTGCTAGACTTTCTCTGGCGTCTCTGTTCTTATCAGGAGCTAATGTATTAGTTTTGGATGAACCGTCAAACCACCTAGACGTTGAGACCTCAGATGCACTTGCAATAGCTTTAAATGAGTACAAAGGTACAGTCTTATTTGTTAGCCACCAAAGAAGTTTTACAGAGAAAGTCGCTACGGCTGTATTAGAGGTAAATAATGGGCAGTTACGGAGGTATAATGGTGGTTATGATCTTTACCTAGAACGCTTGGAGTCTGAGACAGACCTGACAAATGCAGGTAGCCCCGATATAGTAAATGACAATACGACAAATGTGAGTAAGGAAGTAAAGAATACCAAGAAATTAGGTCGTGAACGTTTTGAAGCAGAGAAGCGTATAAACACTATTGAGCGTCAGATAGAGAAGTTTGATAAAAAACTTGTAGAGATGACAAATAAGCTTCACAAGATAGAGGATTGGCAAGAAGCTGCAAACTTTGGAGCAGAAATACAAAAAGTTCAAGATCAAAAGGATATCGCGGAGGAAGAGTGGTTGGAGCTTCACGAAAAGATAGAAGAACTTTCAAATTGACTATCTACCGATAGAGAGTCTGATTGCCAAAGCTTCAGGTAGACCAGCAGCGATAATCTTATTTGCGGTTTTTTGGTAGTCGTACTCGACTCTATGTAGTTCTACAATATTTTGCTCAGTATCATATATAGCAAAACATGATTGTGGGTTTTCATCTCTAGGTTGTCCAACAGACCCAATATTTACTATTACCTTATCTGAATTATCTATTTCAACATCAGGGCCGAGTGTATATGTCATTGGGTTTGTGTTAAAGAATGCTAGTGGTTGGTGGCTGTGTCCGAGGAAGAGTACATCTGTTTCAAGCACTTCAAAGTTGTATTCGGCATCTGCGATTGTCTGTACATAGTTGAACATTTCAGGTTGGTATAGCGATCCATGAATCATAGTCATATTATTCTTAACGCACGAAAGAGGAAGATCGCTTGCCCATTTTAGGATATCTTCTGATACATTATTTCTAGTCCAAAGCGCAGCATCTTTTGCGTAGGGTGTGAAGTAGCTAATATCAAGGTTACCGACTACAGCTGCTTCATGATTTCCCATCAAGCAAATATCACATTTTTCTCGTATAATTTGTGCACATTCTTCAGGGTTGGCGCCATACCCAATAGCATCGCCAAGGCAGAAAATACTATCTACTTTTATATCTTCTATATTTTCGAGAACGGCATTCAAGGCTTCTAAGTTTGCATGAACATCGCTAATCAACGCATATTTCAAACTTCTCTCCAGAAAGGACTGGGATTTCTATAATCGATAAAAAAATCCTCTAAGCAAGTATACTAATCATATGATATTATAAATGATACTTAATAATAATTTACAGCGCAAGAGTTTTATCATTAAAACCTTTTATACTTTCAAGTTAAGTGGTAAGCCGCAACTCATTAAGATAACTCGATCTGCGTTTTGCGCAATACATTGTGAGCATCTACCGGAGAGATCACGAAAAAGTCTTGCTACTGTGTTTTCTGGTACAACTCCCATCCCTACCTCATTGATAACAAACACAACCCTTTTTTGTATTTTTTTCGCATTTTTCATAATAATGTCAACATTATTTGCAATAATATCTTCAGTTATAGCCTCATTTTTTAAATCTGCTCTATAAATAAGGTTATTTATCCAGAGAGTTAAGCAGTCAACTAGTACCGTATCATAATTTGAATTATCAGAAAGTACTTTGGCGATATCAACTTCTTCTTCTATAGTATCCCAACCTTTTCCTGCTCTATTATCTTTATGCCTTTTTACTCTCATTCTCATTTCGTTATCTAAAACTGGTGCAGTTGCAATATATAGTTTACTCCCTCCAGCTTCAATTATGAGATTTTCAGCGTAGCTACTCTTTCCACTTCTACATCCACCAGTGACTAGAATGATTTCACCCATAATTATTCCTTTCGTTGATTATTGTTTATTCTCTCTAATTCTCTACAATAGTCAATTATGAAAACAAACCAAATATTTCCTCACATAAGTAATATTGCATTAGAACTATCTACCAACCGTATTGAGTTGAGTGGGTTGTATGGTAGTGCTTTAGCAATGTTTCTCACTGAATTTAAAAAAGTTTCTACTAGTACAATAGTTGTGCTGGTTGCTGAGCCGGAAGATGCAGAAGACTTGGTCTCTGATCTTAAGGTATTTGGGAGTAACTCATATATCTTTCCACCTTGGGATATACTTCCCAGCGAGTCTGAGGAACCAGATATCGATATTGCTCAAGATAGGGTTGGCGCACTTAGAGTAATAGATACCAACGTAGCAGAGATTGTGGTTTTTTGCGGAGCAACTCTTCTTCAACCAGTATTACAACCTGATCTTCTCCATGCGGGCGAATTCTCAGTGGTTGCGGGTATGGAAGTTTCTCCTGAAGGTCTTATTGGTAGATTGATAGATGCTGGTTTTGAACAGACAGATGATGTCGAGGTGCCGGGGCATTTCTCTAGGCGTGGTGGTATTGTCGATATCTTTCCATTCTTCTCAAGCAAACCTGTCAGGCTGGATTTCTTTGGAGATGAAATAGATTCTATTCGGTACTATGATGCAGGTACTCAACGGAGTGAAAAGCCAACAGATGAGAAGATAATTCTTATTGATATAAATAGAGATTCTTTCCATAAAGCTTATGATGATGATAATCTTTATAGTTTACTGGATTATACTAAAGCTGGGGCGACATTCATCGCAGTACATCCACAACGGATTGAGCATAATATTCAGCTTTATCACTCAGGCTTTAAAGAGAGTTCCTTACTATTTGGTGTAGAAGATTCCATCGAAAAATTTATTAAAAATAGAATTATTAATATATGTGATATTGGGATGAATGAATACTTCTCAGATATAAAAGATGATAGAGAAGTTTATAGCTTTGATATGAACTGTTTCTCGCTTGAAAGGTTGAATGGTGGGTTTGATCATGCATTCGATGAGCTTGATATACTAGCGGAAGAAAAAAATGCCATACAGGTATACTGTAATAATGCAGCAGAACAGGCAAGACTCAGTGAACTGCTTTTAGAGAGAGGCAGAGGCCTAGCAAACAAAATAGAGCTAAAACTTGGTACTATCTCGACAGGGTTTTATGTCAAGTCTCAAAAATTAGTTATTACAACAGATCAGCAGATACTGGGTAGAAAACAGATGCGTAGAGCCGTGCGCAAGAAGGTATCTAGTACCCCTATCGCAAGTTTTACTGATCTTCGTCCAGGAGATTACGTTGTCCATCTTTCACACGGTATTGCGGCGTATGATGGTGTAGAGACAATAGATAATAATGGGACTCAAGCAGATTATCTTAGTCTGCGTTTTGCAGAAGATGCTCGTGTTTATGTGCCTATGTCACACGTGGACTTAGTTCAACGCTATATCGGTGGTGGCGGTGGAAAGCCAACACTATCAAAGCTCGGTAGTGCTTCATGGCAGAAACGCAAAAATGCGGCGGAGGAAGCCACAAAGAGTATTGCTTCGGACTTACTTCGTTTACAGGCTGCTCGTGATTCACTCCCAGGTATTGCTTTTGATCCGGATGATGAACTACAGATGGAGTTTGATAATGCGTTTAGTTACGCAGAGACCCCTGATCAATTAGCAGCAATTGCCGAGATCAAGCAGGATCAAGAAAAAGCCAACCCTATGGATAGATTGCTCTGTGGGGATGTCGGTTTTGGTAAGACAGAAGTCGCTATGCGAGCAGCGTTCAAAGTTGTGAACAATAATAAGCAGGTAGCAATACTGGTGCCGACAACAATTTTAGCAGAGCAGCATGCTAGATCTTTCAAGGAACGTATGGCGGATTATCCTGTAAATATAGAATGTCTGTCAAGGTTTAGAACAACTAAAGAAGCGAAGGAGATTATTGATAGACTCAAGCGTGGAAAGACAGATATAGTAATTGGAACACATCGAATCATATCACAAGACGTAGAGTTTCAGGATTTAGGTTTGGTAATCATTGATGAAGAACAACGGTTTGGAGTAGAACAAAAAGAGCGGCTCAAAGAGATGCGGGTGAGTGTAGATATTCTGAGTATGAGTGCGACTCCAATTCCGAGAACTCTGAATATGGCAATGCTTGGTCTTCGTGATATATCAAGCCTTACAACAGCTCCAACTGAGCGTCAAGCAATTCGTACTGAGGTAATAAGGTATGATAATGATCTTATCAGAAGAGCAATTCTTCGTGAAATATCAAGAGGTGGTCAGGTCTTTTTCCTAAATAACAGAGTAGGAAATATTGATAGAGTTGCTAGAGAACTTGGAGAGCTAGTACCAGAAGCAAGGTTTGGCGTAGGGCATGGGCAGATGTCTGAGAAACAATTGTTCTATGTTATGAATCAGTTTTTAAATAAGAAGATAGATGTTCTCGTGTGTACAACGATTATTGAGTCAGGGGTAGACATCCCTTCAGTTAATACGCTCTTTGTAAATAACGCAGACCACTTTGGGCTTGGGGAGTTACACCAGTTACGAGGTAGAGTAGGAAGATATCGTAATAAGGCATATGCATATTTTTTGATTCCAGCCAAACGCCAAATCAATCCTATTGCTCAAAAGCGTCTCCATGCACTTCAAGAATATTCAGAGCTTGGCTCGGGTTTTAGACTCGCTATGCGG
Source organism: Planctomycetota bacterium (assembly GCA_965140405.1). GTDB lineage: Bacteria > Planctomycetota > SZUA-567 > SZUA-567 > SZUA-567. The sequence continues at coordinate 1,406,387 of OZ223208.1, read as the reverse complement.
GATTTAGAGATAAGAGGTGCAGGAAATATTTTAGGATCAGAACAGTCTGGTCATATTCATCTCATTGGTTTTGAATTATACTGTAGACTGCTTGAGAAGTCTGTAGCAGAGCTCAAGGGCGAGGAGCATGTAGAGGCAGATCCAGTTGAACTTGAGCTTGGTAGTGTGGCGTATATCCCTACAGAGTATATTGCATCTGATACTCAACGCGTAGACTTCTACCGTAAACTTTCGGCTGCATCAGATGAGAGTGAACTGACTGATATCATAGATTTTGCAGAAGACAAATATGGTATGCCACCGATTCCTGTAGAACAACTATTTGAAGATCAAAGAATAAGAATTTCAGCTCAAGAGGTAGGTATAAATTATCTTGGTAAAATTGACAATGCTCTTGTAGTTGGTTTTGCTAAGGGTAAAGGCGGACCAACGCTTATCAAGTTGAGAGCTATGAGGCGTAAGGTTACATCACTTGATAAGGCGCGTTGGCGAGTCTCTGTTAATAAACATGATAATATATATGTTGCAGCAAAGGATATATTGCATGAATTAGATTTTAGTCTAGATGATATTGAGGAGAGAGCAGAAGACAGGGCGAAAGAAAAAATAGCCAGACAAACTCCAATTAAAAGCCATGTAGCAAGTAGTAAGAGGTATAATGAGATCTCGTCTTCATATGCTTCAATTTATATGTCTAAGGATAAAAAACCAAAGGTGGAGGTTGCTTTAGGAGCTTTGGTTGTAGAGGTAGAGCCCAATGCACGTATCGGGATACTTAGTGTTATTGTAGAAGGTAAAGGATTTGATGTAAAAAAATTTGGTACCGTTACACTTGTTTGTGGTAATGCCTCATACTATTTGAGATATACTGGCACAGCGCATTCAGGAGGGAAGAGCTATCTTAGTTTACGAGCTTCTAGTGAAGAAGAGGTAGAGACGATATATTCATATTTTACAGACGCAATTAAATGTATATTGCATAATGGTATAATTGAGTAGAAAATTTTACGAAATTATAATATAGTATAAAGAGTTTAATACATTGTCGTTTGCATTATTGAATGTTAATTGAAAATAATTACAAGAATTGTTTGGCTGAACGATCTTGAATAGAAAAAGATTGTGTTGGCATGATTAGGGAAATCGTTTTATAAATAGTTTTAGCAATAACAATAGTGTGTATAGGGTGTAGTGCTATACCAACAAATTGTAAGGTTGTAGATATTTTTCCTGGTGGAATAGAGCTTGAGTCTGGCGATATTATTGTAGCACGGAGCGGCGGGTTTCTGGCAGCATCAATGGCATCATTGGGTAAACCAAACCGAGTACACCATATGGTCGTTCGGGAGTATACTTTAAAGACGATGGTGGCTGTGGCCGAATAATCCATATGCAACCTAATGGACTAGTTGTCGTTAAATTGCAAGATTTTTTGGATAACTATTATCATGTTGGCGTTATTAGATTAAAGCCTGGGAATAATATTGATTATGATAGGTTTGACGAAGAGTGCAGAAAGTTATTAGAGTATAATATTAAGAATCCTATAAGTGCAGGTTTTTGGGGAGAGCAGCTAAATTGTGACGCTTGTAGTGGAGAAGGGAAGTACCAGAAGTATCTTTACTGTATCACATTGGTAAATTTATTGTATATAAAGTCTGAACTGCTATTCCATATAAAAAATGTTTTGATATTTCTAATGAACCCATGATTCGCCTCGTCTATAATAATGTAGAAAAAGTGGATTTAAATATTTTGACGATTCCATCACTCTTATCTAATGATAAATTTGAAAAGTATCTGAGTATTCGTTTTCTGCTAAGGAAGAATTAAGCGGAAAGGTTGATGATGCAATGTTGCATGCTGTGAATAAATATTTGGCTAAAGGCTATAAGGTGAAAAACCCGTCACTTTATATGAGGGCTGTAATTTGTGGTGCGTATGGCCTTAAAGAGATCACAATGCCTATACTCCCAGCTGGAGTGAAAAACTTTTTGAGCAGAATTGATTCTGTTTATAAGGTGAATGTACTTTATACTTTGAATAAATATGTTAAAATGGTTCGTAAAGAGAGTTTGAATATTCTACAAAACAATAATCACGCTGATATTGAAGCGGTTACATTGGAAGTAGCTGAAAAGTATAGAGATTAAGGGTTTGTTATGGATAATGTTAGGTAGGATATCTTCTAGAGTTATCATAGCATTAAAGCTAAACCTTTACGGGTTTAGCTTTAATGCTATGATATTCACAACTGTTAATAATCACACCAAAGTAATTATATGCTAATAATAACATATAAAGATATGTAATATATATATAGCTATATTATATTAGCATTAATATTAATTTTTATAAGTATTATATTAATGATAGTTTTTATTGTTGCAAAATATATTTGTCAATGAGATAATACATGTATATATATCTGTGGGATAATTATATTCATGTATTATCATAAATATATGATATTTACAAATTGCAAAATATAGGCAAAATTATATGCAGAGATTATGGTAAGTATAATAAAAGTATAGGATATTATAGTAATAATAAATAGCTCTACAGTTTATTTATATAATAAGCACAAAAAAAGTGAAAGGTTTGTTATTGTGCCAATTTTAAAAATAGTGCTCTTTGAAGATACTTATAATTATATTCAATGTCCATTATAGAATTTATCAATGCGTGTGATATGTGTAATAACTAAATTAATATTTGTAGTATGAAAGGAGTCATAATGAATAAGCTCTCTATAAAATTAAAGCTATGGCTAGGGTTTGGCATAGTTATCCTCTTAGCTGGTATAATGGGAGTTGTATCGATAAATGCTTCAATTAAGGCTAAAGAATCTGCAGAAGAAGTTAAATTAGCGGAGTTAAAAGCGGCTACAACTGAGGTTGTTCTTGGAAAGATTATCCATGCACAAGGTAGTCATAAGGATTGGGTAGGGACAATAAATAGAAACATATTATTAAATAATCCTACAATTGATGTCTGTATGGATGGAAGGACATGTGGCTTTGGCTCGTGGCTATATGATAAAAATGAAGATGGTAAGACAGGTGTAGATTTACTTCGGGATGTTGATCCAAGTGCAGCAGAAGAAATAGAAGAAATAATGCCTGAACACCTTGAGTTACACGCAGCAGCAAAGACACTTAGTGGGACGTGGAAGCCAGCTCATATCGGGCTCATTCTTACTCTAAAGGACCGAATGGATGATCACCGTAGATGGGCTGCAAGTGTGGCCGATGCTATTATAGCTGGAACAAATCCAGATGTAGAAACAAATCCAGATAAATGTAAGTTTGGAAAATATTTAGCAAGTAAAAGGAATGTGGAGTTAGAAAAAAGTTGGCCAGAGTATGCGAAAGAAATTTCGAAGATTAAAACTGTACATGATAAACTTCATAATTCGGTAAAGGATATTACTTCAATTGATTTGAATTCAAAGAATGCAGCTCAAGAAAGAGCTAATATCTATAAATCAAATGTCTTGATATATCTTGAAGAGGTAGCAAAGGGATTTAGTAATATAATACAGCTTGAGCAGAATATTATAGATGGGCAAGAAAAGAGTAAGCAGGTACTGACAGATAATATAATTCCTTTAGGTAAAGTAATTGTTTCTACATTACAAAAAGTTGAAAAAGAAGTAAATAATGACTATAAAGAGCAAACTCTAAATAATCATAGAATTCTTGAAAATCAATTAGCTACTCTGTCATATTCACAGAAAATTATTATAGTAGCATTTATAGTACTGGTTTTACTATCAATAATGATAGCCTATCTTATGATACGTTCAATAACAATCCCGATTATGTTTGTAAGTTCAAGCCTAAATCATCTTTCAGCAAGTGTAAAAAGTATCTCATCAATACTAAATGAGAAGCTAGCTATAGGTGATTGGACTTGTGACGCTGTTGTTGATATAGATCCTGCAAGTATTGAGTCTGCTAAGAAGTTCGCTAAGCGTGGAGACGAAATTGGAGATATGTGTAAAGCAGAGGTTGATATGACAGATTCTGTTATAGATGCAGCAACAGCAACAAATATTGTGATAGAACAGGTAAATTTGGCACTTACAGAGGTACACACAACAGTGGGTGAAGTAGCTAACGCAAGTTCAGAAGTATCAAGTGCAGCGCAGTCACTCTCTCAAGGAGCAACAGAGTCCGCTGCATCAATCGAGGAAATTACATCATCAATGACAGTGATGGGTAGTCAAACAAATGCAAATGCAGAGAATGCCACAGAAGCAGATAAGCTCGCTACTCAAGCTTCTTCAGCAGCCGAAATTGGGCAAGAACGAATGACACAGATGACATTATCAATGCAAGAGATAAGTAATAATGCAGAAGCAACACAGAAGGTAATTAAGACAATTGATGATATTGCATTCCAGACCAATCTCCTAGCTTTAAACGCAGCTGTAGAAGCAGCAAGGGCTGGAATACATGGAAAGGGCTTTGCCGTTGTAGCTGAGGAGGTAAGAAACCTCGCAGCAAGAAGTTCAAAAGCAGCAGCTGAAACAGCAGAGTTGATCGAGAATAGTAACAAACAGATAGTGGACGGTGTAGGTATTTCAAAGCAGACCGCTGAATCACTTACAGAGATCGCAGAAAATGTTGCCAAGACTAGTGATTTAGTAAAAGAGATTTCTTCAGCTTCAGGTGAACAAGCACAAGGTATATCGCAAATTAATATTGGTCTGACTCAAGTTGATACAGTGACACAACAAAATACCGCAAATGCTGAAGAGACGTCAGCCGCTTCAGAAGAGTTGAATGCTCAAGCAAAAATGCTCCAAGATCTTGTAGCTAGATTTAAATTGAAAGAGAGGGTTGGGGTAAGAAGTGAAATAGAATATAACGAATCAGAACCAGCATATATTAATATGTCAAATAACTCACATGATGAATGGGGTCACTCACCTGCATATTCTGTAAAACAAGTTGTTAACCCAAAAGAGCAAATTATTCTAGATGATTCAGAATTTGGAAAGTTTTAAAGGTTATATAAATTTTAACAGTTTGGGATATTATTTTTTAGGCACAAGCATTTATCTGCTTGTGCCTAAAAAATTAAAACGATACTAATAATCAAAATTTAAGATTGAAGTAAGAAATCCCACCAAAGTTTGATTTCCTTTAAATCCATAGCTTCATCAGCAGTTTGACAATTACCGTGCATGCTGTTAAAAGCATCCTCAAATTCTGCAAAGTTAAAATTCAATCCCTCTTCAGTAAGAATCGCCTTTCTTTCAGAGTTGTCATTAGCAATATTAAGTTTTTTGCGAAGTTCTTCATCGGCTCGCGCTCGATTTATAAACTTTACCGCCCCATCCATTGTCATAGTAATTTATCCTATAATTTTGTATTATATATAGACAGAGTATCTCGTGGTCAATGTCAATAATTAGATACTACTTTTCAAGCACTGAAAAACAATCATCAAGATGAGCTTTGTCAAATTTCTTACTCATCATACTAATAATAATTGTTACGATAATAGCAATAGGTAGGGCAACAACCGTAGGATCAACTTCACCTACAATAATCCACTTTGGCATATATACTTGGATGTCAGCAGCAAGTGATTTTTTACCAGTAATTATATTACAAATTTCGAAAATATCAGCTTCTTTAGATTTAACAAATACTAACCAGAATGCGCTAACAAAGAAACCAACTCCACATCCCCAAAGAGCACCAGCTTTTGTAATCGACCTAGTATATAGTCCACCGATGAATAATGGTAAAAATGAAGCAGCACATAACCCGAAGAATACAGCAGTACCACGAGCGATAATAGCTTCTCCTTTGGCCGAAAAGACTACAGGAAGAGTTTCAGCTAGAATTACACTCCAAATAAATGTAATAAAGATACCGATTCTTGTAGAAATAATGGAGCCTTTTTCACTCTTAGATGGTGAGAAAACTTCGTAGACATCTCTACTTGCAGCGGTTCCCATAGCATGGAATTGGCTACTGACCGTACTCATAGCAGCAGCTAGAAGAGTAACAAAGAAGACATCTGCAAGCCATGCAGGCATAAAAGTTTTCATAAATAAGGGTACTATTTGACCTGTTTTACCGCCAGCAGCAACAATGGATATTTTTCCTATTGCAGCTTTTGCATCCTCAGGAATTACCTCCATAAAGAATACATTTGAAAGAGGTCCTACCATGTATGAAACGCCAACAGTAACAAAGATAAACAACGCACCAACAAAAACCGCTCTATTCAATTCTTTTGTACTTTTAACAGTTAAAAATCTAACAGTTAATTGAGGTTGTACTAATACACCAATTCCAACCCCAAATATGACTTGTGTTACCATAATCCACCAGAAAGGCGAGCCAAAGTTAGGCATGGATGTCCAACCGTTATGCCCTGCCTTTCCCCACATATTTATGGCAATAGGTGATAAAGCAGTCAGCCTTTCATGCGCTTCTATTATTCCGCCAAGTTTGTAGTAAGTAATCCCTAATAGAAGCAGTAACCCAATAAACATCAAGCCACCTTGCATCGCATCAGAGTACATTACGCCTTTTAAGCCACCCATAATAACATATAGAGCAACAATAATTGAGAAGAAGAATAGTGCAACTTCGTATGAGATGCCAAGTCTTGAACTAATGATGTAAGTAGCACCCATAAGTACAGCACCAGTATATACTGGCATGAATATAAGGATTACAAAGCCACCAAACGCTTGTAGACCTTTTGATTGAAATCTGTTACCGATAAGCTCTGGAAATGTATGTGCTTGTAGGTGGTGTCCAATAGCTCTTGTTCGTGCACCGAAAAAGATAAATGCAATCAATATGCCAACAAACACATTTAGGAAGTTCATCCATTGAAGTCCCATACCAAAGATCGCAGCAGCTCCACCGAAGCCAATAATAGCTGAAGTAGATATAAATGTGGCTCCGTAACTTAGCGCCATAACTACTGGGTGAGTGTTTCCACCCGCAATCATATAGTCAGCAGCAGTCTTAGTTCCTTTCCAGCCTCTATATCCTAGATAACCAATAATGAATAAGTATAGTGATACCAAGATAATAAGTAATGTCATTGTTTTACCTTTTAGAATATGGAAATATCAAGTATATAAATTTGCTAAAATTCTTCTTCAATTTTATCATCATCTTCTACCCATTTTTTAATTTCTTCAACAGGTTCAGAATCATCTCCTTTATTCCACCCGATTATACCGTAGATAGCGCAGAAGATAGTTGTTAGTAAAGATAGCACAATTGACATTGATACCCAAAGATCTGGAATACCTAAAATTTCGTACATAACAGCCCTTTCTTATTTAATCGATTCAAAACAGTAATCAAGATGTTCTTTATTGAATTTCTTTGATACGATACTGGCAACAATAGTAAAAATAATAGCAATAGGAAGCGCAACAATTAGTGGATCAACCTCGCCGACAACAACCCAATTAGGTGTGACGTTCCATTTTTGAATATACCCTGATAGAGATTCATTTCCGGTAAATGCTTGGCAAATCCCAAAGATCTTAGCCTCTTTGTTTTTAACAAAAATTAGCCAGAAAGCAGTTGCTATAAATCCTGCACCACACCCCCAAAGAGCTCCAGCCTTTGTAATCGCTCGCGTATATAGCCCTCCAAAGAAAAGAGGTAAGAAGGCTGAGGCGCAAAGACCGAAGAACACAGCAGTACCTCTGGCGATTATCGCTTCTCCTTTTCCTGAGAACATTTGTGGTAAAGTTTCAGCAAGTGTCACACTCCAAATAAATGTTAGGAAGATCCCAAGTCTGACAGCAATAAGAGAACCGGTTGAATTATCATTACTGGTTTTTGATTTAAATACTTCGTATATATCTCTACTTGCTGCCGTACCCATAGCATGGAACTGGCTGCTAACTGTACTCATTGCAGCGGCAAGTAGTGTGACGAAGAAGATATCACTTAGCCAACTAGGCATAAAGCTTTCAACAAATAGTGGGATAATTTGTCCAGTTTTTCCTCCTGCAGCCATTATTGCAATCTTACCTATAGGTTCTTCAGCTCCATTTGGTATTACATTCATAAAGAAGACATTTGCTAGTGGACCAACGATAAAGGAGACACCAACAGTAATCATAATGAATACTGCCCCAATAAATACTGCTCTATTGAGTTCTTTATTACTTTTTACAGTCATGAAGCGTACTGCTAATTGTGGTTGGACTATAGCACCAATTCCTACTCCCAAAATAACTTGCGTAACCATTATCCACCAGAAAGGAGATCCAAATTTAGGCATAGATGTCCAGCCAGTATGTCCAGCTTTACCAAATGCTTTTATTGCTAGTGGAGCAAGATCGGTAAGCTGCCTATGGGCTTCTGTTATACCACCAAGTTTATAATAGGTTAGTCCCAAGAATAAGAGAAGTCCTAAAAACATCAAGCCGCCTTGCATAGCATCGGAATACATTACTCCTTTGAGTCCACCCATGATCACATATAGTGCAACAATAACCGAGAAGAAGAATAGAGCCGCTTCATAGGAAACATCTAGTCTTGCACTTATGATATATGTTGCCCCCATAAGGACTGCGCCTGTATAGATGGGCATGAATATAAGAATTATCAAACCTGAGAAGATCTGTAAGCCTTTTGAGTCGAATCGCTTTCCTATAAGTTCTGGGAAGGTGTGGGCTTGTAGATGGTGACCCATAGATCTGATGCGTGAGCCAAAAAAGATAAAAGCAATCATAATGCCAACAAAAATTGTAAGGAAGGTAAGCCACTGTAAACCCATACCGAATATTGCAGCAGCTCCTCCAAATCCAATAATAGCAGAAGTAGATACAAATGTAGCTCCATAACTTAAAGCCATAACGACTGGATGGGTATTACCTCCTGCAATCATATAGTCTGCAGATGTTTTGGTACCTTTCCAGCCCCTATACCCTAAGTAACCGATAACAAATAAATATACGATTACTAAAAACATTAATTGTCCCACAAAATCATTCCTCACAAAAAAAAAGTTAATATTAAGTTGCAAACCAAGACTATTATTAATTTTCAAGATCAGGAAGAGTCGTGTCAAAATCTAAGACGTTTTCTTCCTTTATTACTTTGATTGCTTTTCTACATTGGATTATCTTTTCTGTTGCTTCGATATCTGTTGGGTTATCTTTAATGATATATTCTAGATCTTTGAGAGCTTCACCATATTTTTGCTGTGAGTATAGTATTTCAGCGCGTAAGAATCTAGCATCACGAAGTTTTGGGTTGAATTCTACTGCCATATCAAGAAGCATCTTTGCACTTGATAGTTCAGCATTTTCAACATAGGCGTTTGCAGTATTTAAGCATTGCTTTGCTCTAAGCTTGTTATTCTCTTTTTGCTGTTCAAGTTTATCTTTTTGAAGTATGACCTCTGTTTTAAGATTGCTCTTTGAAAAAGCACCAACAACAACGCTTGAAAGCAATGTGAAGAAAGCAAATAGAATGAGTAGGCTCATCATGGTATGCTGTTTTCCGAGGCGGAATACAGTCTGCCAGAATTTTTCTTCTCTCTTAAATACCGTTAGGCCTTCTAGAAAATTTCTCAAATCATGTTGGAAATCAATAACGCTCTGGTATCTCTCATCTGCAGCAGTTGCAAGTGCTCTCATCGCTATTTTTGACAATTCAGTAGGGATGTTTCTGTTAGGCGATCTTGATGAAGGAGATTGAATATTCCCAGCAATTACAGCATCTACAATTTCAAACTCTTTGGCACCGAGAACTGGTGGTGTACCGGTGAGTATTTCGTATAGGATTGCACCTAGTGAATAAATATCACTTCTCTCATCAAGTTGGTTTAGATCACCACGTGCTTGCTCTGGTGACATGTATGCTGGGGTACCAGCAACAGTGCCTCTTCTAGTTCCCCAGATATTGGAGTCTTTGCGCATAATGTTTACTGCTTCAGAGAGATTGACCTCATGAATTTCATTTATTGCAGCTTTCATGTTGGCTTTATACCCACCGCGACCGATCATTGGATTATGAATATCTGAGTTAAAGTCTACAGGCGATCTTCTATTTCTAACATTACCAGATTTTGCAAGTCCCCAGTCCATAACTAAAACTTCTCCAAAATCACCGAGCATGATATTGGCAGGTTTTAAGTCTCGGTGGATCACTCCTCTAGAGTGTGCGTAGGCAACAGCGCTACAGACGTTCTCAAGTACTTGTAGGAGGCGAGGAAGTGGGTAGGATGAGCGAGTAGCTCCATCGTCTGCTCTTATCGCGTCTAGGACTTCTTCTAGGCTTCTTCCTTTGACAAGCTTCATGAGGAAGAATAATTTTCCATCAGCTGTAAAGCCTAGGTCATGTACAGGTACAATATTTGGGTGCTCTAATTGGCCAGTAATTTGGGCTTCTTCTAAGAATCTGGCTTTCTCTTCGTCTCCAAAGGTATCCTGCATGATCTTGATTGCTACTTCACGGCGAATATACTGATCATAAACATGTAGGACAGTACCCATACCGCCTTTACCTATAACTTTGCCTGGATGGTACTTATCAATAATTGGGATCTTATCTAATACCTCTCGTACCTCTTTGAGTAGCCTTTGCCCTGTAACGGAGGAATCCTCAAGGATTACCTCTTCTTCAATAGAGTTGATATGTTCTGAATCAATCTGGCCATCATTTATAAACCACTTCTGGCATATTTCACAGCAGATGTTGTCGCCTAAATGTAGGCCACTTCTCAGTTGCGCTTCGCCACAATGAGGACAAATTATATTGGACATATTATTCACCTGTTTTGAATATTTCTTTTTGTTTAATACAAAAAAATTTGTTTTAAAACCGAGACCTTCCCCTATAATACCTTATAAGGGTACATTTTTTACATAGAATAGTCAACTATTTCTATTTTATTACTTATTATATGGAAGCATTTGTTATGTTATATATTAGAGAATCAGTTAAGAAGATGTCGTCGTATATTCCTGGTGAAAAGGCTGCTGGTAGTGATTATATTATACTCAATGCCAATGAGAACCCCTACCCTCATTCACCTGCTGTAACAAGGGCTATTATGGAGACTATAGAGTCACTAAATTATTATCCAGAGAGTTCAAGTATTAATGTTCGTAACGCAGCTTCAGAAGTGTATAGTGTTGATGCTAAAAAGATTATGATTACAAATAGTTCTGATGAGATGCTACGCATAATCTGTCAAGCATGTGTGAGTGAGGGTGATGTAGTATATACATTTTATCCTACCTTTTCGTTTTATAAGACGCTTGTAAATGTACAAGGTGGGCGGTGTGTAGAAGTTCCATTTGAAGATGATTATTCTTTGCCTGAGTTGCCAGATTTCACAGGTGCAAAGGTTTTATTTTTCCCGAATCCTGGTGCTCCGAGCGGTATTGCGTACGGTCTTGAGACAATTAGGCAGCTTATTGAGGCAGCGAAAGATACACTAGTTGTTATTGATGAAGCATATGCTGACTTTGATAATAATGAGAACTCTGCAATTGAGTTGGTGAATGAGTATGATAATTTGGTAGTTACTAAAACTCTTTCAAAGAGCTATAGCCTTGCTGGACTCAGAGTTGGTATTGGTATTGGTAATGAAGAAGTAATTAATGAACTCCATAAGGTGAGAGATTATTATAATCTTGGTCTCCTTCCACAGAGTGCGACTTATGCTGCTCTGATGGATCAGGATTGGCTGCGGGGGAATTGTGAAAAAATTATAGCTACTAGAGAATGGTTTAGTCTCAAGTTATCACAATATGCTGAAAAGATTTTCCCGTCGAAAGCAAACTTTGTTTTGGCAAGATTTAAAGCCGGAGTAGCTGAAAAATTATATAATGGTCTGAAAGAGAGAAAAATATTGGTAAGATACTGGAAGAGTCCAAGGCTTGATGATTGCTTGAGGATAAGTATTGGTACAGATGAAGATATGAAGGTTGTACTTGATACAATAGTGATGTTACTCAAAGAGATTTAGCTTTAAGCTAAATCTCTTTTTCTATCTTCATGGTTATTTCAATTGATGTAGGTCAAATGATAATATATTTTTTAAAAACAATTGATGAGCTATATATAGTAAAAAAGAAAAACTTGACGAGCCAAGTAGTATATGCTGTAATTAATATGTGCCTTGGACTTTTGAAATTTGGGAGATATGCATGAGAGTTGCTTTGGTGTGGTGTTTGGTGTTATTCTGGTGTGGAAATACGTTAGCTGCTGAGATGCCTCCAACACCAGTAAGTGTGGCAAAAGCTATAACAAAAAATGTGCCGGTTACTTTGAAAGGTACTGGTCATGTTGAAGCGCTTTCGACTATTAGTATGAAATCAAGGATTGATGGAAGACTTGAAAAAATTTTTATTGATGATGGCGCTATGGTAAAGAATGGTGAACAGATATTTGAGATTGATACTGTGCCGTATACATTAGATGTTAAAAAAGCAGAAGCAGATCTCAAGCGTGAAATAGCCAATGCGAAAATAACTGCAGAGCTTGCAAAAACCTCAATGAAATTACTGAGCGACGCTATAATATCTAAAGATAAATATGATCAGGATCAAGCGGCAGCAGATGAAGCAGCGGCAGCTGTCGGTGTAGCTAAGTCAAATCTAAATATAGCAAAGCAGAATTTAGAATATTGTAAAATTACTTCACCAATTAACGGTATGGCGGGAAGAAAGTTGCTTGATCAAGGTAGCTTAATATCGGCATATCAAGATGTCCTTATTGTGATTAATGATATTGATAATATAAAAGTGTTATTTTCATTACCTGCAAAAAATTTAAAAGAATTGAGAAAATATCAAATGAAAGGTGAGCTTTCGGTTTCTATTGTCAATCCAGAAAATCCAGAAAATATCCTCACAGGGAGGATTAAATATATTGGAAATGAAATCAATAGTTCAACAGGAATGTTTGAAGTACAGGGAGAGTTTGATAATAAAGAGCAGCTCTTTTGGCCAGGAGAGTATGTAAGAGCAACAGTAACTTTAACGATTCGAAAAGATGCAGTTCTTGTGCCGCACCGAGCATTAGTAAATAGCGAAGGACAGTCAGAAATAGTTTATGTGATTAATAATAATAAAGCAGAGTCTAGACCGATCAAGGTCGGTTGGAGAGTTGGAGAAGAGGTGGTTATTGTTGATGGGATTAAGGAAGGTGAAGAAGTTGTAATAGATGGACAGTTCAAGTTATATCCTGAAGCAAAAGTAAAAATCATCCCTGAAAGCAAATCAAAGTAGTTATAATTTATAAAATACATGATACTTTTTATGTAATAATGCAAATGTCTTATTCGCTAGGTATATCCAAACTAGTTTGTGGGAAGAATGATTAAAGATATAGGGCTTACGGGATGTATGCAGATTATTCTTGTGCGTTTATTTAAATCGGAGCAACAATGAAATTAAGTGAGTTATTCATAAAAAGGCCGAGGATGGCAACTCTTGTCATGATAGGGGTATTTGTTTTTGGGATTGTCTCATATAAGGTATTATCAGTGAGTTTTCTGCCTGCTGTGGAATTTCCGGTAATCGAAGTTACTGCTACTATGTCTGGAGCGAGTGCGGAGATAATGGCAAATAATGTGGCAAGCCCACTTGAGGAACAATTTGCGGATGTAGATGGTCTGAAGTCTATGAGTAGTGCAAGTAATTTAGGTATGACTACGGTAACTCTCGTCTTCAACCTCGATAGAGATATTGATTTTGCGTCTATGGATGTACAGGCAGCTATAAGTCGGGCGCAGGAGAACTTGCCAGATCTTGATGCTCCACCTAGTTATAAAAAAATTAATCCTACCGATCAGCCTGTGATCTGGGTAACTCTAACCTCAGATACAATGCGTATGTCTGATGTTTATAATACAGCTAAGAATACTCTTTCAGATAATATTTCTATGATTAATGGAGTTGGAGAGGTACAGATATTTGGGTCATCAGAATTTGCTGTAAGAGTTCAGATAGATCCTAATAAGCTTGGATCGCTCGGGGTAGGTATGAATGAAGTTGCCACTGCTCTTAAGAATTCAAGCGTCAATCTCCCTGTTGGTTCTATAAAAGGACCGTACTCTTCGCCATTACTAAAAACAAATGGTCAGTTGTTCTCTGCTGCTGAATATGCAAATGTTGTAGTAACTTATAGGAATGGTGAGCCAATATATTTGAAGGATCTTGGCAGGGTTATTGATGGTATTGTTGACGAAGATGTAAAGGTAAAGGTTGGTGATAAGGATGCAATATGTCTTGCAATTAAGAAGCAAATAGGTGCAAATACTATCGATGTAGTAGAAAGGTTTTATGAGAAGTATAATCTTATAAAAAATCAGATACCAGCCGCTATCGATATGGATATTTTTTATGATCAATCTGTGCCGGTAATTAAGTCTATTGATGAGGTGAAATTTACACTTATCCTGGCTATAGTTTTGGTAGTTGTAGTTGTCTTTATGTTCTTGCGCAATATCCTTGGTATGCTCATAACTGCAATAGCGATACCGCTATCACTAATTGCTACGTTTATTTTCTTGTTATATAATGATTTTACATTAGATATTTTGTCATTACTTGCTCTTACACTTGCTATAGGCTTTGTTGTTGATGATGCGATTGTTATGCTTGAGAATGTAGTTAGGCATTTGCGTATGGGGAAGACCCCACTACAGGCTTCTCTTGATGCTTCAAAAGAAATAGGGTTTACTATAATTTCAATGACGCTATCGCTAGTGGTAGTCTTTATTCCTATACTTTTTATGAGCGGGGTGATTGGACGCATACTTCATGAGTTTGCTATGACTATCACAGCAACGGTACTGATATCAGGGCTTATTACATTGACTTTAACTCCGATGCTTTGTAGAAAGTTACTTCGAAAAGAGAGTAGACTCGCTGAAGAGGGGAAAGTTTTTGCTACAATTCAGAGGTGGTATAAGTGGAGCTTGGATAAAGCTCTCAAGTATAAATGGGTTACACTTGTAGTTGGATTTGGTATGTTGGGTGGTTCGCTTGCTGCTCTACAAATTATACCTAAGGGATTTGAGCCACAGGGAGATTTAGGATTTATTAGAGCGTTTGCTGTTGGGCGAGAAGGTGTAAGTAGTGACAAGATTGCTGAGCTTACAATGGATTTATATCCATTACTCAAAAAGAATCAGTATGTAAAAAATACCATAATTGTAACTGGATACCCTGCGCCGAATAATTCTTTTATAGGAGTATTATTAAAGCCCTATGGAAAAGAGCGAAAAACACCAGCTAGTGAAGTAGTATCCCAGCTGCAAATCCTATTAAATCAATCGCCTGGTCTATGGGTGTTTGTAAATAATCCTCCGATGATCCCACTAGGTGGTGAGCAGACAAATAGTACTTATCAGTACACACTTCAGTCTATGGATAGCGATGCACTTAGGAAGTATTCTGAAATATTAAATAATAAGATGATGGGACTAAAGGAACTACAAGGTGTGAATAGCAATCTTACTGCTAGTTCTCCACAGATAAGTATTAATATTAATAGAGATAAAGCTAGCGCCATGGGGCTTACTGCTAGAGACATAGAGAATGCCTTGCTAAATTCTTATGCAGGAAGAAGGGTTGTATGGATATACGATGATACAGATGCATATAAGGTAATACTTGAGCTCTTACCATCATCTCGAAAGTATGGTGAAGATTTACAGAATTTATATATTAAGTCTGATACCACCGGTGAGTTGATAAGGTTGGATAGTTTCTGCACCTTTGAGAATGAGATAGGGTATCTAACTATAAACCATAATGAACAGCTACCTTCGGTAACAATAAGCTTCAATGTAGGTAGTGGCTTTAGCTTATTAGAGGCTACTAATGCTATAAATAAGATTTCTGCTGAAGTGCTACCCGAGACAATATTTGGGAGTTTTCAGGGAATGGCTAGTGAATTCGAAGCGTCACTTATAAGTCTGGGTCTGTTACTGATTCTTTGTATATTTGTTATTTATATTATTCTTGGGATTTTATATGAAGACTTCCTTCACCCAATTACAATTATTTCTGGGCTGCCTTCGGCAGCATTTGGTGGATTATTAATGTTATTAATATTTAAACGTGAATTGGATTTATTTGGTTTTGTTGGGTTGATACTTCTTATTGGTATTGTGATGAAGAATGCTATAATGGTGGTGAACTTTGCACTTGAACGTGAAAAAGATGGTTTATCTGCTCATGAGGCAGTATTCGAAGGGGCACTAATTCGATTTCGTCCAATTATGATGACTACCCTTGCTGCCAGTATGGGAGCATTACCTATTGCTCTAGGAATCGGTGCAGGTGCAGAAGCTCGGCAGCCTTTAGGGTTGATAGTAGTAGGAGGATTGATTCTTTCGCAGTTTGTAACTCTTTACTTGACCCCAGTTGTTTATATATATCTTGATCGTAAGAAGGGGTAGTTTGTACAAGGCAATAATTTTAGAACCTCTATAAATGTATTGAGGTTCTAAAAGATTCTTTTTGAAACTAAATATATACTAATGAAAGTCTAGAATAGACCTTTATCAAAGTTGAAGACTTCTTTGTTTTTCAATTTGTGGATATTCTTCCATTCACGGAGCGGATTTGGTGATCCTATCAAGTCTGCACATATCCAGCGGGCTTTGATATCAGGACTATCAACACCACCTATAGAAAACGCTTTGGTGCTACGTAGTTCTGTAATGTCACCCCTGAAATGTACGCTGAGTGAGATCCCTCTTGAGTCTCTGAGTATAGTCTCCTCAGTCACTTTATTTGTAAAATCTCCTCTAGTATGAGCAAGTATAGGGCGAGAGAAGACTGTAAGCATAGATTCTGCTGGACATGACCTTGAGAGATCAATAAGTTGTTTTTCACCTGCTTCTATACTATAGCTGACAGATTCAAATCCTACACTTTGAAGTGCTTCTGCAGCTAGTGGGTTGAGTACAGGGATGCCAATCCCTCCAGTGTACTTTACTCCCGTATCCTTTGCTATCTTCCAACTGTCCCAACCATTGACCTCAACCTTGATGCTTTTTTGTGCGCAGGTTTTACAAAGAGCCTCAATATCTTTGATTTCATGTTCAAAAAATACCGGTGGAAGTGAGATTATTAGTTCGGTAGAAATGCATAATTCTTCGAGCTTTTGTATATCTCCTATTGTTACCTCTTCAACAATTATTCTCTCGGGTTGTATCACAGTTAAGAATTCATCTGCTTGTGACAACGTAATTCTAGCTACGTTTGGTCGGTCTTTTGGAGTAAATGTGTTACTCTGATTACGGGGTTTGAATTTGGTAAGTAACCGTACTTCTTTACTAAGAACAATCTCTGGCTTAGCAATTTCGCTAGTCTTCTTCTTTGCTCTATGGATAGATGAAGAAATTCTATCGGCTATCTTATTTAAGGCTTTCTTGCTTACTAGAAAATCAGGGTTATCAGTAGTGAATTCATTTAAAGTAGAATTTTGTATTGTAAGTTGACCTAACCAGTTGGCTGCATCTGAAATAGATAGCCCTCTACTTTCATTTTTGATGACAGTCTTTGGCAGTGTCCACTCTTCTTTATGTGAATCATATTCTACAGAGCATTCAAGAGATTTATTTTCACTCATAATCGATAGATTGAAGGTTGACGTCTGAGCAGGTGTAGCTATTGGCATGCTTGGAGCTGATTTAGTCTCTGTGGTAAGTTCGCTTTGCTCAGATTTTTCTCTTCCTGTAGTGGCGATACGTCCACCTGAGCCAAATACAGTATGTCTTTGACCTACATAGTATCCATCTGTCATATCACGTCCTGAATACTCTCCTAGTGGGAGTGCATCTTGCTTTGTATAATTTTCTTTTTTATCAAGAACATCGCGAAATAATTTGACGGCTTTTCCAACCCAAGAAGCATTCTTGAGGCGTCCTTCAATTTTTAGGCAAGATACGCCAGCTTTAACAAGTTCGGGTAATTTTTCAATAAGGCTAAGGTCTTGAGTCGAAAGAATATCCTCTCTAGTACCGGTGCTTACCCTCCACGTAACTCTACAAGGGCTTGTGCAGGCACCTCTATTGCCACTCCGCCCTCCGCCCCAACTGCTGAGCAAACATCTTCCTGAAATACATAAGCATAGTGCCCCTTGGGTAAATACTTCAACTTCAACACCGTCAACTTTACATGCTTCTTGTATCTCTAATGAAGACATTTCGCGGGCTAGCACTACTCTGCTAATATTTAGGTCTTTCGCTGCTCTTACCCCTGCTGATGTAGTAATTGAAGCCTGAGTACTAAAGTGAAATTCAATGTCGGGGAAGTGTGATTTTAAGAGCAAAAATGCAGGATCAGTAAATAGCACAGCATCAACACCAGCTTGATCTGCTGCTGTAAGAATCCTTGCTGCTTTACCTACGTCACGTGTAGTAAGGTCAATATTTAATGTCAGAAATGCTCTAGCATTACTGCTCTGGATATAGTCTACTGTCTCAGGTAGAGACTCAATAGTAAAGTTTTCGGCTCCTTGCCTAGCATTAAGAGTTTGAAGTCCAAAATAAACAGCGTCAGCGCCATTCTCTAGGGCTGCCTTGAGAGAATCCATGCTTCCTGCTGGTGCTAGTAGTTCTGTTTCTAAACGTGTCATAATTATCCTGAAAAAAAATAAATTTATTGTTACTTATTATATGAATCTGATATTATCATATTAAGACATAAAAACAGTTATGCCTATATGCTCAAAATAAGGATTTTTAAAATCTATCCACTAAGCATTATATCATTATAAGGATAAAAGATAATGGCAAAAGAAAAAAAAGTTAACATTAAAAGTCAGCTTATTAAAATTAGTATAATCCTGTGCTTGGCAGGAGGTATTTCAGTGTTCTTTATTTTGACGAAACCAGAGCCTAAAAAAGTCTCTTCCGAGGTATTGCCTTCAGCAGTATCAATAGTTGAAGCAAAAAGGGCAACGGGGACGGTTTGGGTAGAAGCAATGGGAACGGTAAAGGCGGTAAAAGATTTAAAAATAATCTCTGAAGTCGGTGGACGAGTAATATGGATAAATGAGAAGCTTATACCTGGGGGGATCATTAAAAAGGGTGAAGTGATAGCAAAAATTGAAGAAACAGATTACGAGATAGCTGTAGAGCAGGCAGAAGCTAATTTGGCAATGGCTAAAAAAGAACTCTTAATACAAGAAGGTGCGGCAAGATCAGCTAAAGTAATGGAAGATATGTCAAAAATAAGCGCTTCTTCTCAAGCAAAAGAGTTGAGAATGAAAGTACCTCATATTCAGGCAGCAGAAGCAAATTTAAGAGCATCTGAGAAGCTTCTTGAGCAGGCAAAAAAGAACCTCGTGCGTACAGAGATTCTGGCGCCATATAAAATACTGATAGAATCAGAAGATATTGAGGTCGGTAATTATGTAACAAGGCTCTCCTCAATAGCTGAAGCATATGGTACAGATGCATTCTGGGTTGAAGTAAACATACCACTAAGTAAGTTGCAATTCTTGAATATCCCAGGGATAAATTCTACTCAAGGATCAAAGGCAAAGGTTACTCTTCAAGGTACAAAGGGTGCGAAGGAAGTAGTAAAAAATGGAAGACTTCTTAGACTTGCTGGAAGTCTGGATGCTTCAGGAAGAATGGCAAAAATACTAATCGAAGTGGATGACCCTTTAGGGCTTGAGAGTGGGAATAGGAGTGAGGTGTTACTATTAAACTCATACGTCAAAGTTGAGTTAGAAGGACGTAAACTTAACAGTATGATACAGTTACCTAGAGAGTATCTCAGAGAAGGCGATACTGTATGGTTGATGGACGATAGTAGTAAACTTGTTATTAATAGTGTCACTATAGCTTGGAGAGATCAGGATTCGGTGTATATAAGTGATGGTCTTGTAGAAGGTGATAGAATAATAACTACTAATAACTTTGTGCCAATTGCAGGTATGAAACTCAGATTGATTGAGGGGTCTGCTAATGAATAAAATCATTAATAAACCATTAAGAAAAGGGTCAATCTATTGGATGGTTGAACATCCAGTAACCGCCAATTTGATAATGCTTGTCTTAATTATTGGAGGCATTATTGCAGCTCTGAATATGAAACAAGAGGTCTTTCCTGAATTTGAGCTTGATCGTGTTAATATCAGAGTTAATTATCCAGGAGCAACCCCTGAAGAGGTAGAGAGTGGGATAATACTTGTAATTGAAGAAAATATTAAAGATATAGAAGGTATTGATGAAATTAGTTCAAGTGCTAGAGAAGGAGTTGCGGCGATAACGGTCTCACTGACAATTGATGCCGATAATACCAAGGTATATCAGGATATCAAAAATACTGTAGACAGAATAACCTCTTTCCCAAAAAATGCAGAGGATCCTATTGTAAGTTTAGCAGAGATAAAGATATCTGTTCTTAATGTTATAATTTCGGGTAATCAGAGTATGGCGGTACTCAAAGAGATTGCGGAAAGGATGCGAGGAGCGATTCTTGTTAATCCTGAGATCACTAATATTGAAATTTCAGGGATACGTGATCCTGAAATATCCATAGAAGTACCTGCAACTGAGTTGAGAAGATATAATCTTACTACGAGTATGATAGCAACCAAAATTGCCGAAAATTCTCTTGAAATGGGTGGTGGCAGTGTAAAGGGAGAAGGCGGTGAAGTGCTTCTAAAGGTGGATCAAAAACGTAACTATGGGCAGGATTTTTATAATGTACCGTTACTTACTACTGTTGATGGAGTAGAGGTGCTTCTTGGTGATATTGCTCATATCAATGATGATTTTGCTGATAGCGATAAGAATGATTATTTCAATGGTCATCCTGCTGTGCGTTTAAAAGTATATAGAACAGGTGATCAGACTCCAAAGTCTGTTTCGAAAGCTGTGAATTTTGAACTTGATAAAATGCGTGAGGCAATGCCTGAAGGTATCAATTTAACTATATGGGATGATAAATCACTTGTCTTGGATGAGCGAATGGAGTTACTCGGTAAGAATATCTGGATGGGTCTTATTCTAGTAATGATAATGCTTGGATGTTTCCTGCAAGTACGCCTAGCTTTCTGGGTAATGATGGGGATTCCTATTTCATTCCTTGGATCATTTATTTTCTTGCCATATATGGGTGTATCAATAAATATGATCTCTCTATTTGCATTTATTACGGCACTAGGTATGGTTGTCGATGATGCGATCGTCGTTGGTGAGAATGTATTTGAAATGAGAGAGAGGGGGATGAGCTTTGTAGACTCATCTATTGAAGGGGCAAAGCAGGTGGCTGTGCCAGTAACCTTTTCAATCATTACAAATGTGATAGCTTTTGCACCTTTGCTCTTTGTACCGGGCGTAATGGGTAAGATCTTCAAGGTAGTCCCAATAGTTGTGATATTAGTATTCTTGATCTCTCTTTTTGAAGCGATATACATTCTGCCTGCTCACTTGGCACATCAGAAATTGAGTGTTGAGGGTGATATATGGAGTAAGATAAATGTAGTTGAGAGATGGTTTGGGGAAAAACTGAAGTACTTTATTAAAAAATACTATAAGCCAGTACTTAGAGCTTCTATTAGAAATAGATATGTGACTATCGTTGTCTTTCTTGCAATTATGATAATGTTCGCTGCTTATGTAAAGGGAGGTCATCTATCTATTGTCTTCTTCCCTTCTGCTGCATCTGATGTGGCGCAAGCAACGGTTGATCTGCCATATGGTACTCCAGCAGCGAAAACCAAGGTAATACATGATAGGTTGGTACATACTGCTCAAGTAGTAGGTGAGAGATATAAAGAGAGGACTGGTAAAGATATAATCCTTGGGATATACTCAGGGGTTGGGTCTGCAGGACAGAGGCGTGGAGGTTTAGTTGCACTAGCCGGAGGACATACAACCAATGTAGAGGTTTTACTGGTACCAACAGATGACAGAGATATATCTACCGATGAATTTAAAAATCAGTGGCGTAAAGAGATTGGAGAGATAGCTGGTGCTGAGAGAATGACATTCCTAAGTGACCCGCATGGGCCAACTGGAGGCGACCCAATAAGCATCTCACTTTCTCATTCAGATTCCAATATTTTACGAGAAGCAGCAAATAAACTTGCTACCAAGCTCTCTGAGTATAATGGTGTAAGCGATATTGAGAATGGCTTTGATCTTGGCAAGGTAGAGCTTGATTTTAAAATAACTTCTGCTGCAAAAGCTCTGGGATTCACTCCGAATTATATTGCTAGTCAAGTACGTTCAATGTTTTATGGAGCTGAAGCACTGAGGCAGCAGCGGGGTAGGGATGAAATAAAGGTAATGGTACGTCTGCCTGAGAATGAGAGGAGCTCGCTATTTGATTTGGAAGAACTGATGATTCGCTCTCAGTCAGGGGTTGAGATGCCATTTGTCGAGGCGGTAGATGTAACTACAACTAGGGCGGCCAACACAATTTCAAGAATTGATGGACGCAGGCAGGTGATAGTTGCGGCAGATATTGCAAATAAAGGTGAGGCACGTAGAGTCGTAAGTGATATAGTAGATGGTGGATTTATGGATAAACTGAAGAGCGAATATCCTGGGCTTGATAATTCGTTGTCTGGAAATATGCAAGATTTGAATGAGAGTCTTAGCGCGTTAGCTTATGGAGCAATTATTTCATTATTTGTTATATATGCAGTACTGGCTATACCGTTCAATAGCTATCTGCAGCCGATTATTATAATGGTTTCAATACCATTTGGAGTAGTAGGTGCAGCATTGGGGCATATTATAATGGGGTATAGCACTCTGTCACTTCCAAGTTTTATGGGGATCGTAGCACTTTCTGGAGTAGTTGTAAATGATTCTCTTGTAATGGTTGATTATGCAAATAGCCTTGGACTGAAGGGACTTTCAAAAGGTGAGAGTGTATTTAGAGGTGGTATACGTAGGTTTAGGCCGATTATGTTGACCAGTTTGACAACCTTTGGTGGTCTAGCCCCTATGATATTTGAGACCAGTAGGCAGGCATCAATGATGATACCTATGGCTTTATCACTTGGCTATGGTATCCTTTTTGCAACAGTTATTGCACTCATTCTCGTTCCGGCGCTCTATATGGTGATTGAAGATTTAAAGGGTGCTAGTAAGAGATTTTGGGAGTGGCGTATTTTATAAAATACTTGTAGTATAAATTTATATGTAGTTAATGCGGAGTTAATTTTTTAATGATTAACTCCGCATTTATTTTATAAATGAGTATATATGTTTTGGAAAATTTTTAACAGCTTTCTTTTAGGCAGACTATAAGCTGGGTATTTTTCCAATGTGTGTAACTCAACAGCGGAGAACAATGAGATGAGGTATAGATATAATAGAGATTTATACGATCAATATATGAAGATTATGTTAAAAGAGGATAGCTTCCATAATTTAGATGCAACGGTAAAGAATGTGATATATACGATTCCAGGGCTTGCAGATAGTGATTATATTCATGGTAGCTCTTTCTATTTATTTATGATAATTTAGATACAATAGTATTTTATAGTTTTAGCATATATAGTGTAAAAATAATAAAAGTATTATTATTACACTATTAATAATATAAAAATTGATTCTTGCGGGTATCGAGAGGGAAAACTTCTTGTATTAAATTTTTATTACCCATTGTGTGGATGGGGGTAAATGTGTACTATAGTATGTATAATGGCGATGAAAGTTTTTTTTTATTTATTATCAGTAGTATATAGACCAAAAATCCAGCAGAATTTTTGGAATGGGCTATATTTTTATATTGTTTAATATTATGTATTTGAGACTATTTTATAGTCTCATTTTTTTTACTCATTGATGAAAGTTGATGAAGGGTGTCGTATAGCCCGATATTTTAAAATAAAATTGTTGGTTTATATATAAATGGGAATATGTCTTAGAGGTAAATTTTTTTACGGAAAGGAATTGGAGTTATGAGTCCAGAATTACTTTGGTGGATTGCTCCTATCTCTGCTGTATTATCCCTAATGTTTGCTATAGGGTTTTACAAGTGGATGATTGGACAGAGTGAAGGCAATGCAACAATGAAAGAGATTGCACAGCACGTTCGAGAAGGTGCTTATGCTTATCTTTACGCTCAGTACAGAGTTGTTGGTAAGGTCTTCGTTGTACTATTTATTGTATTTGCGCTACTTGCAGTTATTGGTGTGCAGAATCCATTCGTACCGGTTGCATTCTTGACAGGTGGTTTTTTCTCAGGCCTATGTGGCTTCCTCGGTATGAAGACTGCGACAAATGCTTCTGCTAGAACTGCTCAAGGGGCTAATGAGAGTCTAGACAGAGGACTAAAGATTGCATTCAGATCTGGTGCTGTAATGGGGCTTATCGTGGTTGGATTTGGCCTACTTGATATCTGTGCATGGTACTACATTCTTGATAGTTATGTATATACAGCTGGCCATATGGCTGATGGATTTGGGCAGATTACTAGTAGTTTATGGTTAGTAGAGCCAGGAACACTTGATACAGAAAAATATGTCAGCATCACTACTACTATGCTTACATTCGGTATGGGTGCTTCTACTCAGGCGTTATTTGCTCGTGTTGGCGGTGGTATTTATACCAAGGCAGCTGACGTTGGTGCTGACCTTGTTGGTAAGGTTGAAGCTGGTATCCCAGAAGATGATCCACGTAACCCAGCGACTATCGCAGATAACGTAGGTGATAATGTAGGTGACGTAGCTGGTATGGGTGCTGACCTTTATGAATCATATTGTGGTTCTATTCTAGCAACATGTGCTCTTGGTGCAGCTCTTCCAGCTCTTGGTCATAAAGCTGTACTTGCTCCTATGATAATTGCAGGTGTTGGTATTATTCTATCTATTATCGGTTGTTTGATGGTAAGATGTGATGAAAAAGCCGATATGAAGACACTTATGAAGGCACTGACTATGCCGCTATGGTTTTCAACTGGGGCAATCGCAGTAGTATCTTTCCTACTTACACCAGTATTGTTTGATATTATCACTTATGGTGTATTTGGATCAATCTGTTCTGGTCTTGTTGCTGGTTGTATTATTGGGCTACTTACAGAATACTATACTTCAGATGCATATGCTCCTACTCAGGGTATTGCTGAGCAGGCCAAGATGGGCCCTGCAACTGCAATCATTGATGGTATGGCAGTAGGTATGTACTCTACAGGTTGGCCTGTAGTTACTATCGTTGTAGGTATTCTTTGTGCGTTTGGTTTTGCTGGTGGTTTTGAAGACTTCTCTATGGGTCTATACGGTGTAGGTTTTGCTGCTGTTGGTATGCTTTCTACACTTGGTTTCTCACTAGCAACTGATGCATACGGTCCTATCGCGGATAACGCTGGTGGTAACGCAGAGATGAGTGAGCTTGATCCTTCAGTACGTGAGAAGACAGATGCCCTTGATATGCTTGGTAATACTACAGCTGCTATCGGTAAAGGTTTTGCAATTGGTTCGGCTGCTCTTACAGCTATGGCGTTACTTTCTGCTTACCTTGAAGAGGTACGTGTTTGGATTATGAAGCTTGCTGATGCAACTGGTAGCCATGTAATCAATAACGTAATGTTCTACGTTGAAAAGATTCCAACCAAGGTAACTGAATCATTAACAGTTGTAAAGATTGCTGATGCTAAAGTTGCTGACTTTGTACAGGCGTATAGCCTAGATGTTATGAATCCAAAGCTCCTATGTGGTATTTTCCTTGGGGCTATGATGGCGTTTGTATTTTGCGCAATGACGATGAAGGCTGTTGGACGTGCTGCTGGTGCGATGGTAGAAGAGGTACGTCGTCAGTTTAGAGAGATTGCTGGTATTATGGAGAAGAAGGCAAAGCCTGACTATGCGCGCTGTGTTGAGATTTCTACCAAGGGCGCACAGAAGGAGATGCTTGTGCCATCTATCCTAGCTATTGCCATCCCAGTTCTTGTAGGTTTGGCGCTTGGGGTTAGTGGTGTGATCGGCCTTCTTGTAGGTGGCCTTACTACTGGATTTACACTTGCATGTATGCTTAATAATGCTGGTGGTTCCTGGGATAATGCTAAAAAGCATATCGAGAAGGATCCAAAAACTACAGATGCAGATGGAAATATACTGACAGGTAAAGGGTCTGAAGCTCATAAAGCAGGTGTTGTAGGAGATACTGTTGGTGACCCATTCAAGGATACCTGTGGGCCAAGTCTTAATATCTTAATCAAACTGATGAGTATGGTAAGTGTAGTATTCGTTGGTGTGATTGTTAAGTATGGTGATATGATTGAAAGAATGATTACTTCACTTTCTAACTAATTATAGTACTTTATATTGTTATGATAAACGCTTTGGCTGAAGCCAAAGCGTTTATTTTTGTGTATATTATAGAAATATAAATAATCAAAATACTAAAATTTACCGAATTCAGAATCGTCAAGAGGTATCTGCTCTGATGGGTTCACTAAAGATGCGGATAGAAGTGTAGTGGTTGAATTGTTCATAGTATTATGTTTATAAATAGTTTTAGAAGAGATTTCGGATTGATTTTTAAGTTTGAAACGAGAGACAAGGTGCTGTAACATAGTTGCTTGTGAAGATAGCTCTTCGGCTGCACTTGCAGTCTCTTCTGCGCAAGCTGTATTTTGCTGGGTTACGGTATCAACTTGTTGTAATCCAGTATTAATTTGGTATATACCGGTTGCTTCTTCACTAGATGACAAATCGATCTCACCAACTAGTTGCCTAGTTTTTGAAACATTTTTTGCAATTTCTACGAGTGATTCTGCAGTTTGGGAAGATATGGAAACACCATCTTGAATTTGACGATTACTGTTATCAATAAGCTCTTCAGTCTCAGCAGCAGCCTTTGCACTTCGTGCAGCCAGGTTTCTCACCTCTTCTGCAACTACAGCAAATCCTTTACCATGTATCCCTGCTCTTGCAGCTTCAACAGCAGCGTTTAGTGCTAGAAGATTTGTCTGGAATGCAATATCATCGATTGTTTTTATTACTTTCTGAGTCATAATTGCGTTATTACTTATTTGTTCCATAGAGGCTGTCATTTGCTCCATCTTGTTTTGTCCA
The DNA here is from genome assembly GCA_965140405.1 of Planctomycetota bacterium. Lineage (GTDB taxonomy): Bacteria > Planctomycetota > SZUA-567 > SZUA-567 > SZUA-567. The sequence goes on along the minus strand of OZ223208.1, from coordinate 1,379,349 downwards.
GTGTTAGCTGCCTCTTCAGCAATAGAAGCAAGTTCATTCGCTTCTTTTGCGTGTGTTGCGTTGGAGTTGGTGCGGCTACTCATCTCAGTCATTGATGCAGTTATTTCTTCAAGAGATGAGGCTGATTCAGTAGACCCCTGTGAGAGTGCTTCTGAAGCGCTACTTATCTCAGCAGCGGCAGTTGATACCTGAGTGGTAGCTATCGTTACTTCGGTAAGTATATCATTAAGATTCTTAACCATGGTCTCAAGGGATTGTCCAAGTAGGTCTTTTTCAGATACGACTGCAACGTCAACTCTAAGATCTCCATTAGCAATAATTGAGGCGATTTCAGCTCTATCCTTCATCTGTGACGAGAGATTATTGAGGGCTTTGCCCATAATCCCCAGTTCATCGTTACCTTCCCTTAAAGTAACTTCAAGATCACCTTGTTGGAGAAAATCAGCAAAATTAACAACGTCTAGGATAGGTTTTAAAATAGATTTAAGAATAAGCACTGAAAAAATAATGCCTAGTATTATTGCGGAAATAGAAAGAGCTATAGCGAGATGGGCAAGATTTGTGGCAGCGTAATTTGTCTCTTCTTGTGATGAATCAATTAATGGTGCTATTTTTTCGTGGACCTCTGCTACAAGGGTCTCAATTTCATGTGCTTCTTCTGTAAGGGTAGATAACTCTTTGGCTATGATTCTATCCTCTTCTACTAGCTTATTAAATGTTGATATATAGTTATTACATAGTTTGTAAACTATATCTTTATTTTCTTGGCTAATTGCACTATCTTTATAAGCTTTTTTAAGTTTGTCTACGCTTTTTATGGTGGCTTGAGCATATTTTTCATCGCCCCTTAGGAGGTAGTCCTTCTCATTTTTACGAATGTTGAGGAGGGTGCTCATACAACCTGAAACATAAGAATTTGAAATAGCTTTAGAAATTTTTCCTGCTGCTTCACTATTGCGAACTGCTTTGTATAATTCAGTTGCATTAGGGTCATTTTTTTTAATTGCAGCAAGATAAGTTTTTCGTGCCTCAAGATATTTTGCTAGTCCTTCTTTTTGATTTTTTTTTGAGTTGATACAGCAGGTACTGCTATCAAGGGCGTCTACGTATATAGAGATAGCTCTATCCCATTTTTCTAAGTATTTACTGTCATGAGTTCTTTGGTAATCTTTTTCGTAACGACGAACATCTAAAAATGAAATGTAGACCATATCAATGTCGCGTTTTTCAATTTCAGTTGCTAGTTCATGAGCCGCATTGCGGAATTCACCTTGTAATCCTGATTTGTGATCTAGTCCCTTGACTTGAATTGAGTTGGTAATAGAGGTGAAGGCTTCTCTGTATCCTACGCTTTTTTCTATAATATCTTGGCACAGGATAGTAATTTTATCATAGTTACGTTCTGTAGCTATAGTAATAACAGCTGCTGACGAGGTATTAAGGGCGTTTAAATTATTTTTAAAAAGTTCTAAATATTTCATATCTTTGCGTTGTAAGAAATCCTTTTCATTTCTTCTGCACTGGAGCATACTAAATTGAATATTAGTGGCTTCGGTGCTAATTTTTACTTCGCCAGAATATAGGTTTGCATATCCATTAATGCATTGGGATAGCGCATAGTCAAAGACACCTGTAATTATTGCTAAGAGCAATAATACTAGACCAAAGCCTGCTAATAACTTGAACTTAATACTCATAATATATCCTCCGCTGCTTAAACGTGTCGTTTAAGCATGTTATGTTATTTTTTAGATATTTAATTAATAAACTGTAGTAATAACGTATTATTATGTATTAAGTATTGTAAAGTGATGTAGGGAGGTAAGGAATTTATTTAACAGAATACGTTTGCTTAAAATTATATAATTACTTGTTGTATTTATTAAGTATGAATACAAATTTAAAATGTAATGGATATATATTCTATTTTCTAAATAGTGAGGTTTCCTTTTTATTACAGCAAAGTCTTCGTGATAGGGAATACAATGATAAGGGTTTGAAATACACTTTAGATTACGTTGGTTTGAATAGCTACCGAGTATAATTTGGTTATTTGTTGTGGGTATTCTTTTAGTGATAGCATTTGGATGTATTAAAAAATGTGGCACAATTAATGTGTATAAAATAAAAAGTATCGAAATGATTTTTTTAGTATGAGTATACATAGCTCAACAAATATCATAATATACAAATATTGTCAAGCTGAAAAAAATGAGTGCATAGCATAAAATATTACTGAGGGGATATTTATACTTTAGAGGTATTTTCGTTATGAACTCATTTAGCAGTATATTTTGCAAAGTGATCGGTGAGGTACCAGAGGTTTGAGTAATCACTCTTAGCTAGTGCAAAGCGTTGAGCGTTGATAGCTTCCTCTTTCATGCCGAGGCGAAAGTATGCTTCTGCCAGTGTATCAAGATATGCGCTGTTCCTGCCGTAAGGTAGAAGTATAACTTTTTTGATAAGCTTTAGTGCAAGTTCGGCATCTTTTATATTGTCATCGTTTGAAGAAGCTAATATAAAGGCGTAGGTGTTATAATAATTTGCACCACCTTCTACAGTATTTGGATCGGTGTTTAAAATTTCATTAATACTTTTATCTTTATTTAACTTTTTGATTTCGCTTAGCGCTTCTTTATCTCTACCTAGTTCCAATAGAACTGAGGCGCGTTGCATTATAGCGTATGGTAACATTTCAGGATTTTGTATTCCTGATTGTATTGCAATATCTATTTGAAATAGACCTTCTTCTAGCCATGCTCTTTGCCTTGGCATTACATTAGCAGCATGTATATATGCAAATGAATATAGTAGCCTCTCTTCACTACTGCCCTGTAAGGCGCGAGTGCGCATTGACTGTAGCAAAGGTAGTATTTCCTTAGGGTTACTTGACTCCATGATTATCTGGTAGTCATTTGATACTATGGATTGCATTATAAGGGTTGATTGTGTGCCAATAAGTTGACCGATACCTGAAGATATGAGAAGAACTGCTAGAGCTCCAATAATTAGCTTGAAAGATCGTGGAAATCTGTATCTGTTCTTTGGAGGAAGGCCTAATAGTTCTCTGTCTTTCTTCATATTTATCTGCATAGTTCGCCTATTATTCTTTGGTAGTAAAACCTGTCTGCCAATCTTTAATCGTAAGTGTCGCCTCTGCTGAGAGATCACCGAACAGTGCTGTGTGTTGAATAACACGCACAGTAATATCTTTGCCTATCAAATTAGAAGGAATATTCTCCGAATATCCACATACGCCACCTCAACCATACTCCAAATTATCATCAAATATAATATTGGTAGGATTCTTGGCTTCATATACTAGTAACTCAGGACCGGGATCATTTGGATCAGCTGGGCCTACTAGATTAAAATAAATGTTACGTGGTCCAAATGTCTTCTGCGCTACAACTAATTTATTATCTTCTTGCCGTGCTATAGTCTCCATTCTCGCAGAGGCGAGCGAGAGCTTGAGGCGTTTGTCTTTTAGGATGTTGAATTCTGGGCAAGCAAATTTTAGCAGGATTCTATAGTCTTTACTATATACAAGTCCTTCAATAATTCCATAACGTCCTACTGGAAGAGTAACAGGAAGCTCCTCTAGTGCTACTTTTAGGATATCTCTGCCACTACCACCCTGAGGAAGGAATGAGAATTTGTAGCTACCTGTTTGGCCTTCTGCTGTTTTTGGCATTATAAAGAAAATTTGTCCAAAGTCTGAGTCCATATTTTTCAGTGTGAGCTTTGTGCCTTTTTTATCAATTTCAGCGTCGTAGAACCTGCCCTTTATAACCATCTGTTTCTGTAGTAGAAAAGCCTCGGTAAGGTATTCGAAATCTGAAGTTGTGTATTCACCGTCATTATTGAAATCTATTAGTAGTACAACACCGTAGCCGTATTCACCACCATAAGTGCTTTTAAAAATAGCAGCATTGTAGGTCTTATTTTTTAAGTTTATCTTACCTTTTTGCCAATACTTTGGATAAAGCCTAAGTCCTTTGCTTCCAAGTTGGAGGTCGAATGATATAGGGTCTCCTCCGAAGTTCAGTTTGACAGGGGTCTTTTTTGTAATATCATCGATTATTATTGGTATCTCGTCACCGAGTGTATCATTCAGATTGCTGTCTAGAAGTAGTCGGTCAAATAGTGGTGCATTAGCAGTCGCTCTATATAGTACATAGCCTATAGGCGGTTGAGTTAGAAAGATGCCTGTGCGAGGATCAAATATGCTATTCTTATCAATTGGAAGCTTGCCGCTGTATTGTTGACCCTTTGGATAGATAACTCCATCAAGTACTCCATAGCCTTTATTGTGAATATGTCTTGGAATTTCAGCTTTTGTTAGAGGGAATATTCCGGTGTTTGGATTCGAAGATTTTATTTTACTTGGTGAAGCCGTAGCCTGAGTCGCTGGTTTTGAATTTACTTTATTAGGGGTATTAAAGTTATAGAAACCCTGTTCTTGTGGCTGATCAATATCCGATCCAGTTACTACGGATGCAGTAATGGTTAGTATGAATAATATATATATAAACCTATTCATCATAATCAAAATCTTTACGCTGAAAGCGCTGTCAATGCCAATGAAAGATTACTTTTTAGGCTTTAGCCTCTAGCTTGCGTTGTATATTACTTCTTTTTCTTCTTCTTCTTTTGTTGGAGTAGGGCTGGATCGAATCCAAAACGTTCAGCAATGATAGGAGTAACGGCTTGTGGGTTGGCTTTACCCTTCATTGCTTGCATGATTTGGCCAACAAACCACATTGCGCCTTGGTGCTTACCATTGATGACTTCTTCAGCAGCTTTTGGATTGTCAGCAATAATTTTTTCAAGTATTTCAGAGATGGCACCAGTGTCAGATACCTGTCCTAAACCATCCTCTTCAACAATTTTGCTTGGCGCTCTAGTTTCTCCTTCTAGTAGAGTTCCGAAGATTTTTTTAGCAGTAGTCATGTTGATTTTATTGCTGTTAACGAGTGTTATAATATCTGCTACAGCTTCTGCTTTAATGCCAAACTCAGTTATACTGATATTTTTATCATTTAGAGCTCTAGAGACTTCATTGATTACCCAGTTGGCAGCTTCTTTATTGGCTCCGCTTGCAATTGCTACTCCTTCGAAGTAGTTTGCAAGTTCTTTGTCTTGAATCAGTAGGTCTGCTTCATATTCACTTAGGTCATAATCCTTTATAAACCTTGACTTTTTAGGCATTGGTAATTCAGGAAGGGTCTTCTTGATCATCTGTACCCACTCTCTATCTACTTTGATAGGAGGGAGGTCAGGCTCTGGGAAGTATCTGTAATCATTCGCGTCCTCTTTTACACGCATCTTAAAAACTTTTTGTTTTTCAAGGTTGTATCCCCAAGTTACCTGCTCAATTTTTTCACCTGCATCTTTTTGGCGAACAAGTTCTTTGAGTACCATCTCAAGGGCATTCTCAACGCCTTTGAAAGAATTCATATTCTTTATTTCGTTCTTTACGCCGAATTCTGGTGCGCCGAATTCTCTAATTGAGACATTGGCATCACATCTTAGAGATCCCTCTTCCATATTACAGTCAGATACATCAGCGTATTGCATGATAAGCTTGATTTGCTCTAAATAAGCTTTAGCTTCCTGTGGAGAACGAATGTCTGGCTCTGATACAACCTCAAGAAGTGGAGTGCCTGTTCTATTTAGATCGACATTTGAGGTGCTACCTGTGTGTACTAGCTTGCCAGCATCTTCTTCTAGATGTCCCCTTGTTACCCCAATCTTGCTCTTTTTATCATCGACTTCTATCTCAATCATGCCGTTAATACTGACAGGCATATCATATTGGCTGATTTGGATATTTTTTGGTAGGTCAGGGTAGTAGTAGTGTTTTCTATCGAATTTTGTGACTTCCGGAATTTCACAACCGAGTGCAAGACCACCTTTTATACCAAGCTCAAAAGCATGCTTGTTGATTACCGGCAGGCTTCCAGGTTGTCCGAGACAAACAGGGCAGACATTGGTGTTTGGTTCATGAGAAAATTTGTTTTTACATGAGCAGAACATCTTTGTATTGGTAAGTAATTGGATATGGACCTCTAGACCGATAACGCACTCGTATTTCATTTCATTCCTCTATTCTTTTTTTAAGGACTATTTGTTTAATAATTAGATCGCCTGTGAAGTAAGCAAAATCTTGTAGGATGCTTTTATGACAGGATGTTATCAACAAGATGGATATTATATCATCTATTTTTGACCAGTGCAAGAGTTAGCTGAGCACTTAGAGAAAAAGTATAGAAAAATAGGAGTTATTATGCCCAAAAATCAAATAGCCATTAATTTTGCAAAAAAAAGAACAAAGACTAGAATTAAAAGTAATAGTGTGATACTATTAAGAATAATATGGGGATAGAATATAAAGGTATGGCATTATGAAAAGAGTACTAATTGCTGAAGATGATAAAATGACTCGCATCATTTTACGGCAGCAGCTAAAAAAATGGGGCTATGAAATTTTAGAAGCTGAAAATGGGCAGCAAGCATATGACATGCTTACAGTTGAAAATCCTCCATCGATAGCAGTACTTGATTGGATGATGCCTATTATGACAGGAATTGAGACGTGTAATAAGCTCAAAGAAGAAGGGTATAATAGCACTTATTTGATTGTGTTGACTAGCAAAGATGCTAACGAGGATATTGTTGAAGCTCTGGAGTCAGGAGCAGACGATTTTATGAGCAAACCAGTCAATAGTGCTGTATTACACAGTAGATTAAATGTTGCAAAAAGAACGGCAGAGTATAGGGCACAGCTTACAGAATATGCTCATAAAATGGAAGAGCTTGCTCAGCAAAGAGCAGAACAGTTGGTTCATGCTGATAGACTGGTAACCATTGGGACTATGGCTAGTAGTATTGTACATGAAATTAACAATCCTCTATCAGTGATATCATCAACAAACCATATTTTTAATCAGTATTGGACAAAGCTAGAGCCTCTTGTAAAAAAAGCTATTACTGAAAATGTTGAGGATAAAAAATTCTTAGAATTTGTCTTGAAGGAATTCCCTGAAATGACCGAATCCTTACACAATAATATTCATAGAATAAATAAGATTATTAGTAATTTAAAGAGATTTTATAGAAAAGATAGTTCAGACGGAGTGAAGCAATATTCACTAAATGAGTGTATCACAAATTCATTAGAGATTTGTAATGCTAAAATTAAAAATAACGTTGTAGTCTCTTGTGAATTGAGTAATGACCCGCTTGTTATTATGGCTATTCCACACCAGATAGACCAGGTAATTGTTAATATTATTGTAAATGCAAATGAAGCCATAGTTGCTAGGAAAAAGGGCAATTCTATGGGGAATATATTTATTAAAACTGAGCGTGAAGGTAGTAACGCTCGTATTATTATTGAAAATGATGGTGGTAATATACCAAATGAATTGATAGAGAATATTTGGAATTCATTTTATACTACTAAAGAAGAAGGAACAGGCTTGGGGCTATCTATAAGTGTGGATATTATAAAGGCTCATGGTGGTGAGATGTCTGTTGAGAACCTCCCTGATGGTATGAGTGTAAGGTTTGCTATTATTCTTCCTCTTGTTGAAGAGTAATAGTAAGTTGCGTAGATTATTAATTCCAATATATAGCGCGATACAGTCTGTTTGAAATATATTTTAAAAAATGGCTGGTCTTGCTCCACAAACCCATACTAGATATATATATGCAATCGGTGCATTGAGGAGGAGGCTGTCGAGTAGATCCATGACGCCACCATATCCCGGGAGTGAATTTCCTGCATCTTTTAATTGAGCCTCACGCTTTAAAGAGGATTCAACCAAATCTCCCATTAGGCCTAAACAGCCAAGTATAATGCCAAGTGGGAGAGCCCTTGCCCAACCGATACTTGCCATTGCTGAAGTAGGGTGTAATAGTATTACAATAGCGATAAGTCCCACACTTGCAAGTATTCCTCCAATGAAACCCTCCCAGCTCTTCTTTGGCGAGATTGATGGCCAGAGTTTTGTCTTGCCATACTTTTTACCAATTAATAAACCAAAAATATCACAGATCTTACTTCCACAGAAGAAGACTATCACAAATTCAAGTCCGTCGTACTCCCAGCCGTGTTTGATTTCTAAATATCTCATACGTCCTAAAAAAGATAGCAATACCCAAAAATACGTAACTCCAAATATGGTTGTTGCAATGTTTCCTAAGGCCCTATCCGTACATCTAAAGATTGGTTGGTAGAGTAGAGTGGCAACCACAAATATACCAAAGAGCAACCAATCATATCCGACAATCCCTTGAGCTGGTGGATAGATGGTAGATAGTTGCTGAGCTATGTATAGAACGAAGCAAAATGCTACTCCTAGAATAGTGAAAGGTTTATGTCCTTGTACTTTAGCGAGACGGTAATACTCTGCCACTGCCCAGCTACAAAAAGCAGCTTGGAATATCGTCATTGCCCAAGCACTGCCATTTTTCGCATCAAGCCAGATAAAACCTACCATTAGAAAAAATAGTGGTACTCCAAGTACTAAGCGCATTCCCAACATTGAATATTACTCCGGTTATTTATTGTATTATTGGTTAAAAGTAAAGTGTCTTTATAATATATTCTGTTATCAAATATGGATATAATGGGTAATTTTCTTAACTATTTGATCCAATATCACCAAATTTTCTGGTGCGTTTCTGGTAATTTTCTAGTGCTTTAATAAATTCTTTCTTTGAAAAATCAGGCCAGTATACATCTGTTGCATAAAGCTCAGCGTAACTGAGCTGCCAAAGAAGAAAATTTGAAAGTCTCAACTCTCCCGCTGTACGGATAAGTAGATCAGGATCAGGCATGCCTGAAGTATCTAGAAAAGTTTCAAAACACGACTCATCTATATCACTAATAGTTATATTGCCGTCGAGAACATTTGAAGCAATATTCCTTGTTGCTCTAAGAATTTCATCCCGCCCACCATAGCTTAGCGCAAGAGTGAGTACTCTTTTGCTCTGAGTTTTTTCAAGCTCAGTAATAGCAGATTTTAAAGCATCTCTCACATTTTGAGGCATTAAGGAGATGTCTCCGATTACTCTGAGCCTAATATCTTCTTCTTTAAGTTTCTCTACTTCTGTCTTGAGATATTCTACTAAGAGTGACATCAATGCATCAACTTCTTCTTTGGGTCTCTTCCAATTCTCAGTTGAGAAAGCGTAGGCAGTCAGGTAATTAATATTGTACTCTTGGCAGAGTTTGAGAGTTTTGCGCAATGCTTCCACCCCTTGGGCGTGGCCCTCAGCTCTACTCAGTCCCCTTGATTTTGCCCATCTGCCATTGCCATCCATAATAACCGCTATATGGTTTGGTGTGGAATCTAGGTTAATTGGCATAATATATTGTACCTTATTAAAAATAAAAGAGTAAAATGTTTAGCCAAAGTATACAGAAATACAGACTGTCTTCTACTGATAATTATGATTTTTGAATTTTTGAGCAATTGTAATATATTAGTATAAATAGATATCATTGAAATGATTATTGACAAAAATGCCTACTTTACATATAATTTTATGATCAAATATAGTAAGGGTTATTGCCTAAAGATTATACTAATTTATACATTAAATACGCAGTTATTTATAGAAAGATATAGTATGGAAGTTCTAAAAGGTATTCCAGTATCTCCTGGCTTTGCAATTGGTGAGGCATTCGTCCTTGGCAATGAGGAGTCTGTGATACCTAGAAGATTTATCTCAGTTGCTGAGATAGATGATGAGTTCGATCGTTTCCATGCGGCTGTTGAGAATGCTAAAACTGATATAAGAGAGCTACAAGAGAAGATAAGGCAGGATGCAATAGGCTCAGAAGCAGTTCCTATTTTTGATGCCCATGTACTAATATTGGATGATGCTTCATTGCATCAGGAGGTCCTAAATCGAATTAGTAAAAATAGATTTTCAGCTGAATATGCGGTTAGTAGGTCATTAAGAAAGTATGAAAAGGCTTTTGCTAAGATTGATGACGAGTATTTAGCTCAGCGTATTAGTGATCTACACGATATAGAGAGAAGACTTCTTCGGGCTTTACTTGGTGAGCGAAAGGAAGACTTAAAACAGCTTGATAGGCAGGTAATTGTGATTGCACATGACCTTACACCTACTCAGACTGCATCTATGGACCGAGAGCATGTAATAGGTTTTTCTACTGATGTTGGTGGTATGACAGGTCATACGGCAATTATTGCTCGTTCAAGAGAGTTGCCAGCTGTTGTTGGGCTTGAGACTGTTACAAGTGATGTGTCTAGTGGTGATAAGGTGATTATCGATGGTAATCGAGGACTTGTAATTGTCAACCCAGATGTTGGAACTCTTGAAACTTATGAAGCTCTTGCTGATGACTTCCATGTATTCGAAGAGTCACTTATTGGTGAAAAAGATCTTCCTGCGGAGACTATAGATGGTAAGACTGTAAGAGTAAGCGCAAACTTAGAGTTTCCTAGTGAGATAGGTGCTGTTGGAAGAACCGGCGGTGATGGGGTTGGACTGTATAGAACAGAATTTTTATATGTAAACTCTGAGACTGTTCCAGATGAAGACGCCCATTGGAGTGCTTATAAACAGGCTGTGGAACATCTGCCAGGTCAGAAAGTTACGATTAGAACACTTGATTTAGGCGCTGATAAATTCTTCCATCTTGAGAAGAATATTGGTAGCGATGATAAAGCACTATTAAATGAAAAAAATCCAGCTTTAGGTTGTCGTGCGATTCGTTATTGTGCAAGGCATCCAAAGATATTCAAGGCACAGGTAAGAGCAATTTGTAGAGCAAGTGCACTGGGTAGAGTAAATCTGATGGTTCCTATGGTGAGTTGTAGGGAAGAGGTAGAGTATGTGATCCAGATTGTCAGAAAAGAGCAGGAAATACTCGATGAAGATGGTATTGATTTCGACCCAACTATGCCTATTGGTATTATGGTTGAGGTGCCTTCGGTAGCTATTGATATTGAGAACTACCTAGATTTGTGCGATTTCTTTAGTATTGGTACTAATGACCTTACCCAGTATGTGATCGCAGTAGATAGAACCAACGAACATGTAGCCAATCTCTATAGCCCTACGAATCCAGCGGTACTTAAACTTATTCATAATGTTATAAAGTGTGGAGCAGAGAATAATAAACCTGTTAGTATCTGTGGTGAAATTGCTGGTGATCCGTCGTTTACATTTTTATTATTAGGTATGGGACTGAGTCACTTCTCTGTCAGCCCGCCACTTATACCAGAGATTAAAAAGCTTATTCGTTCTATTACAATGACAGAAGCAGAGGGCATTGTTGAAGAGGTTATGAAGTTGAAGAATTCACGTGAAATTACGACTTACTTACGCAATGTTACAAGGAAATATCAGCCTGATTGGTCGTTCAATTAAAAGTTTCTTGACATTTTTGTATTTTATAATATAATATCTGGGATGGATAATGCTATAAGCATTATTTATCCCGTTTTTTTCCCTATCTCATAATACTTATAGGGGGATATATTCAGACTGTTTTTAGAAATATCGTATTTCTAATTATTAGGGAATTCGCTCCCTTTATGCTCCAATCATTATGGGGCATATTGATAAGTTTACTATTACTTGTCAAATGTATCCGTTTTTTGTCTGAATATCGAATAATCTTTAATCTCATCATAAATCTAGTAATGTTGATTGAGGAGAGATTAGGGGTAGTCTGTAAAAATATTGAAAATTTATCTAGTTTTGGAGTGTTTTCCGAAGTATTAGGGCAAATATGTCAAGGCATATCTATAGATAATGATATTAGAGGCATTTTAGTAATTTATTTATTGTTACATTACTGAACTGCATTAAACAATACCTTGGTATAAAAGAGTTGGTGAGTAATGAAGAGATGCAATAATGCTTTATGAAAGTGCTGGGGGAATAGAAAAAAGGAGAAGGTAAAAGATGGCAATAAGTAAACTACATGAGGAGACTCAAGAGATTACAGATTTGATTTTAAAGGCTAGAGATCAAGCATTTAAAGAGACAGATAGCGAGCCAGAACCAGAGCTAACTCAGCCTTTGAAGTGGCCGATCCAGTCTACTGTAGGTCCAGGACTTGAAGGTGCTATTGCTTGTGAGACAAAGATTGGCTATGTAAACGGTAGAAAAGGTTGGCTGGTATATAGAGGTTATAACATCTTTGATCTTTGCGCATACTCTTCTTATGAAGAGGTTTCTTATCTGCTTCTTTATGGTAGTATGCCGAACAAAAGTGAATTTGAAAGATTTAAAAAACAGCTGTGTGATGCAAGGCAAATTCCAAGTGCTTTACGACTTATGATGAGCTTCCCAATCCAAGAGATGAATCCTATGGCTGCACTTCGTGTCGGTACAAATATGCTTAGACAGGTTCTAAATTGGAAGGACTTGGATAGCGTTGGCTCTGTAACGGATGAAAATACCTTTAATACTGATGAGGATGCTATTCCTCAAGAGGATCAGCCTTTTGGTGAAGAGAAGGCTGTATTTGAATTCAAGAAGAAGATAGATTCAGAAAAACCTAGTAAAGCAAGAGATAGTATGGATGATGGGGAAGGCATTGCGTCATGTATTCACTTAATTTCTGCTATGTCAACAATGACAGCAGCAATATCTCGAATTCGTGATGGGCACATTCCAATCGAATGGGATAATGATCTATCTCATGCAGCGAACTTGTTATATATGATGACAGGTAAGAGGCCTACTCCAATTGAAGAGAGAATTATGGATATTGCTCTCATCCTTCATGCCGACCATGGTATGAATGCGAGTACGTTTGCTTCGATGGTTGTAGCTTCTACCCTTTCTGATATTTATTTTTCAGTTGGGGCTGGTATTGCCGCTCTTAACGGGCCACTGCATGGTGGCGCAAATGAAGCAGTTCTTAAGATGCTAAAAGATATCGGTACCGAAGAAAATGTTAAAGAGTGGTATAAGAATAGTCGCGAGAATAAGAAGAAGGTGATGGGGTTTGGTCACAGAGTATACAAAGCCTATGACCCACGTGCTAGAATTCTAGCTCCTCTTGCTGAATACCTTACAAATGATAATTCTGAAGCAAAGAAGTATTTAAATATTGCCAAGCTACTTGAACAAGAAGTTACTGAAACTCTTGGCAAGGAAAAGGGTATCTTCCCTAATGTCGACTACTATTCTGGTATAGTTTATGGTTGCTTAGGTATTCCTGAGGCGATGTTTACTCCAATTTTTGCGGTTGCTCGTACCTCTGGATGGACAGCTAGAATCTATGAATATATGGAAAATAATAGAATTTTCCGTCCTAGAGCTATGTATACTGGTGGGTTTGAGACTGAGTATACAGATATAGAAGACAGATAAATTAGTTATATAGTATAAGTTTTTTAGAGCTACCTTGTAAGTTGTTACAAGGTAGCTCTATCATATATTGACTAGGCTCAAGTAGTCGCTATAATATGCAGATACTAATTAGTTTATTTATTACTACATAAAGGCAATATATTATGGCTCGTTATGCTCTTGCACAGATCAATACTACCGTCGGTGATCTCGAAGGTAATGCTAAAAAAATACTTCATACTATGAAAGAGGTTGAGAGCTATGCTCCTGATCTTGTAATTTTCCCGGAGATGACACTTACTGGATATCCACCTGAAGATTTGTTACTAAAGCCTGGATTTATAGCAGAGACCAAAGAGGTAGTAAATAGACTTGTATCTCAAATAAAGGGTACAGCACTTATAGGATACCCATCAGTCAAAGAGGGAGAACGCCCAAGAAATACTGCAGGGCTTGTGAAAGACGGGGTATTGGTAACAGAGTACCACAAGTGTCTGCTTCCAAATTATGCAGTCTTTGATGAGAAGAGATATTTTGATGAGGGCGCAACAGGTTTAAACCTTAAAATTGGTGATGACGTCTGTGGTGTAGTTGTTTGTGAAGATGCTTGGGAAGTTGACGGTCCTATTAAGGATGAGGCCGCACAAGGTGCGGGAATCATCGCTTGTCTTTCAGCTAGTCCGTTTCATAAAACTAAAGAAGAGTCCCGTATAGAGACTTTCAGCCATATTTGCAAAGAGTATAATACATATTTCTTGTACTGTAACCTGATCGGAGGGCAGGATGAACTTGTCTTTGACGGGGCAAGTTTTGTGATGTCTCCAGATGGAAAGATACTTACCAAAGCTTCTTCTTTTGAAGAAGAAGTTCTATACTTTGACACAGAAGAAGGTATGGTAAATCCAGCAAGGGTCTCTGAGAGAGATGTTGTAACTCTCGAAGTTGAACTTAATAGTACAGAGAAACCAGTTATCAGTAATATTATTGGTAAAGAAAAAGATAAGTATGCAGATGTCTACGGTGCACTCGTTCTCGGTGTAGGTGACTATGTAAGGAAGAATGGCTTTAAGGGTGTGATTATTGGCTTGTCAGGAGGGATTGATTCGGCTCTTACTGCGGCAATAGCGGTAGATGCTCTAGGAAAGGATAATGTTCTTGGAGTGACTATGCCTAGTAGGTACTCATCTGGTGAGACAAAGGATGATGCGAAGATTTTGGCAGATAATCTTGGTATACGTTTTGAATCTCTTCCTATTGAAAAACCTTTTAATGCTTTTGAAGAGGTGCTCGCTCCTATATTTGCTACTGCAGATCCTGCGAAAGATCCTGAAGATATTACGGGACAAAATTTGCAAGCAAGAATACGAGCTATCTATGTAATGGGTCTATCAAACAAACTGGGTTTACTACTTCTTAATACCTCTAATAAAAGTGAGAGTGCTGTAGGATATGGTACACTATACGGTGATATGGCTGGTGGGTATGCTGCTATTAAGGATGTACTCAAGACAGATGTATGGGGGCTCTCATATTATGTAAATAGACTTCACGGTAGAGAGGTTATACCGGTATCAACGATAGAGCGTGTGCCATCTGCTGAGTTACGCCCTGATCAAGAGGATAGGCAGTCACTCCCTGACTACCCAGTCCTCGATCCAATTCTCGAACTTTATGTGGAGAAGGATATGACCTACGCAGAAATTATAGCTGCTGGGCATGATCCAGAGGTTGTAAAGAAGATTGTGCACCTTACAGATCATTCGGAATTTAAAAGACGCCAGAGTGCAATTGGACCTAGGGTGACTCCGAAAGCATTTGGCAAGGATAGGCGTCTACCACTTACGAATCGTTTTTGGCCGAAATAGATTTTTGCAAATTATAATTTACTACCAGTATGTGAGTGTAGTGAGATAGTAACATTGTTATAATTGTTCGAGGTATAATCCTTGAGAGTGATGATAACAATATTTATAATACAAAACATTGAAATCTATTTTTGTAGGAGCTCTGCACTCTTTTGAGTTACAAGGTTTATAGAGTGTTCGTTGATTGTACTTGTGCCTTTTGCCAAACCAATACTCGAAAGCTCAAGGTGCTTAAATTTATTGAAGCCTGCTTCTTCCAGACTTTTTTTTGCACAATTTTGTGGGCAACCATCAATGGTAAGAATATCTTGAGCGGATTTAGTCGTTTGCATTATGCTGCTCACACGACCGCCAATACCTGCAAGGCAGAACATTTTTCCTACGCCATCCTTGGTGAGCTTTCTAGCCGCTTGATCAGCAATTGCGCCAACATCTGCTGCTCCTGAACAAGAAAAAATCAACTTTGATGTGGAACCACATTTACAATCTGAACTCATGTCATCTCCTTTAATAAATAATAAACATGGTGCATTTATTGTTATACATATTGTAATTTTTACCAATATGATGGGTTAAATTATTTTGCAAACCAATGCTTGGTGCGATTGCAGAAGCCAACTAGCATGAGCATGACAGGGACTTCTATGAGAACACCAACAACTGTTGCAAGAGCAGCTCCAGATGATAGTCCAAAGAGCATGACAGCTGTTGCTATTGCAACTTCAAAGTGATTTGATGCTCCTATTAATGCAGCAGGAGACGCATCTTCATATTTAAGCTTTAATACTTTTGCACCAGCATATCCTAGGCAAAAAATAAATACTGTTTGTATAAATAATGGAATTGATAGCCACAGAATAGTAAGTGGATTGGATACGATTACTTCACCCTTGAAGCTAAATAATAATACAAGTGTAAGGAGTAAGGCAAAAATAGTCACTGGTGTGAGGAGGTGAAGAAACTTCTCTTTGAACCAATCTTCTCCTTTACTATGTATTATCCATTTTCTTGAGCAGTAACCAGCAATAAGTGGTAATGCAACATAGATGGCTACAGAAAGAAGTAGAGCTTGCCAAGGTATAGGGAGCTTACCAACGCCAAGTAGGAACCCACCAAGTAGACCATACAGAAAGAGCATTGTAAGAGAATTGATTGCCACCATGACGAGGGTAAGTCCGTCGTTTCCTTTTGCAAGGTATCCCCAGACCAAGACCATAGCTGTGCATGGAGCAATGCCGAGAAGAATACATCCTGCAAAGTAGCTTCGCCAAAGCGGAATTTGTAGCATCTTGATACCATTGCTAATAACAACAGTCCCAGCACCATGATGCGCCCCGACCTTTAAATCGAGTCCAAAAGGCATTTTTACCAAGTCCATCGCATCTGTACCGATAAATCCTTTTAGAATAAATCCTAAGAAGAGCATAGAGATAGCATACATGGTAAACGGCTTTATGCACCAGTTGATAAATAATGTTAGTAATACAGGTTTGCTATTCTTGCCTGCTTTTATTACACTGGAAAAATCAATCTTTACCATGATAGGGTACATCATGAAGAATAAGCAGATTGCAATAGGTATAGAGACTACTGGGGCGCCATTGACATTGATTGATATGTTGTCTAGAGTTTGAGCAAGGTTTGGGGCTATTTTACCTAAAATAATTCCTCCAATAATACATAGTCCGACCCAGAGAGTAAGGTATTGTTCGAAAATACTTGTCATCTTGCGGTCATTATTAAAAGAGTTTATTTGGTTCATTGCTTACTCCAAAAGATTATAAAATTAATGACTGATTTTAGTAAACTACTATTAACAACATCTGCTAGAAGGTGAAAGCATAGGTATAGTATATCCCAATGCCTAGGAAGATTATACCTGTCAGCTTTCTTGCCCACTTTTCAAATATGACAATTTTGTTGTATGCTTTACCTACCATATTAGCACTGATTGCTAAAAGAATAGAGAAGGCAATTACTGGTAGTCCTGTACCTACACCATAGATAGAGGGCAGGAGTATGCCTGAGTTCTCTTGAAATGCTAGTGGTAAGAGCGAGCCAAAGAATAGCGCTGCCGAAGTAGGGCAGAAGGTAACAGCGAAAATAATCCCAAGAAGTCCACCGCCCCATATGCCTAATGAGTTAACCTTGTTCTGCAAAGCTTGGCTGATACCATTTCCACTAAACTTGAAGGTGATAAGTTCGAGTAGTATGATACCTACGAGTATCATAAGTGGTCCTAAAAAGATTATCATATACTTTTGCAAAAAGTGGGCAACGGTTGGTGCGGAGAGCAAACTCTCTATCAATATCACTCCTACCACTACATATGTAAGCATTCGTCCAAGAGTGTAGAGTAGCCCTGTAGCAAGAACCTTTGAGGGTTCACCAACCCGTTTGCCGATATATGAAATTGCTGCAATATTAGTGGCTAACGGGCATGGGCTGATAGATGTAAGGATACCCAGCCAACTGGCTGTAAGTATTGGAATAAGCCAGTCAGGCATTATTTATTTCCTTTTAGAAGTGTATTAGCCTCAGTATTAAAATAGTTCATGAACTCCTCTGGGTCATTATGGAGTTGCCACACTTTGTCGAGTCTTCTATAACCTACCTCTTTGCCGTTTTTGATCTTTGCAATGACCACGGATCTAACTAGTAATTGATAGTCTCCAATAAAGTGCTCATTTTTATCATCATCTACATTTACACTGACAAATTTTACAGAACCGTCTTTGAGTCCTTTAGCAAACTTTTGTTCAACAGATGCTTTGCTAAGCTCTTCAATATTCATACAAGTTACACACCGTTGATTACCGTGGAAGTAGTATACTACTACGCCATTATCTATACCAGCTGTATTGTCGCTAGCCTGAGCTATAGATACGGTTGTAAGGAAAGAAGATATTGCAAGAAGGGTTAATCCCAAGTAAAAACGTATACTAATTGTCATTGTTGTTTCTCCGTTATTGTCTATTGATAGAAAGTTGAGTAGTTATTCTAGCTTTGCAGGTAGCCCTTGATGTCATCAACTGATGGTACAGAACCAGAGTGCTTTACTACTCCGTCAACAACAAGTGCAGGGGTAGTCATTACTGAGTATTCCATGATTTTTACCATGTCTGAAACCTTTTCGATAGTATAATCCAAGCTTAGATCTGTTGCTGCTTCTTCTGTAGCTTTATAAAGGCTATCACATTTTTGGCAACCGCCACCTAGAATTTCAAGTTTCATTTTGTTCTCCTTGTTTAAAGTGTAAATTAGATTTTATATTTAGTTAGTAAGTTTTTTGTATTTTGCAAAGTTTGCAAATGACTTGTCTGCTACTCGCTCTTTTACCTCTCCAAAGAAGCATGAAGGGACTTCATCCTTTGCTCTGTGCTTGAGTACGCAGGCTTTACAGTTGCCGTGGTTTGGGCATTCCTTTTTTGGACATAGGCAGTGTTCTGACATATATAGTCTCCATGTTGTTTTTAAT
Organism: Planctomycetota bacterium; assembly: GCA_965140405.1. GTDB lineage: Bacteria > Planctomycetota > SZUA-567 > SZUA-567 > SZUA-567. The sequence continues at coordinate 1,360,653 of OZ223208.1, read as the reverse complement.
ATTTAGATACTTATATTTAATATAGGGGCAATGTAGTTAAATAACCAGCCTACAAGGGTAAACATTGTAAGTAATATAATAAAGAAGTAAGCAAGTAACCTGACCTTCATGACCTGTTTGAGTAGTATAAACTCTGGGAAGCTCGCACCTACTACGCTCATCATGAAACAGAGTGTAGTACCGATTGGCACACCTTTTCTCAGCATAGACTCTGCAATTGGAATTACCCCTGTCGCATTTGAATATAGTGGAATGCCTAATATGCTAGCTGCTGGTACACTCCACCAGTTTCCAGCGGAGAGATATTTAGCGACCCAACTTTCAGGAACGAAGCCGTGGAATATTGCGCCTACTGCGATACCAACTATAACCCACTTCCAAATTCTTCCTACTATCTCTCTCACCTCACCCCAAGCGAATTTGTGTCGAGCACTCCACGTTGGGCTTATTTTAGGCTGTTGAATACTACAGTTACAGCCGTCACTACAACCTTCAATTGCAGTTGCTGTGGTCTTCTCTGCCATTTCTAGTGACTTATGTCCAAGTGGCGTTAGGTATCTCTCCGCTTTGATCAGGTCGAAGAAGTAACCACCTATAATCCCTGCAAGCATGCCGACTGCGATATAGATTATTGTAAACTTCCACCCTAACATAGAGCCAAGTAGCAAGACTGCTACCTCATTAACTATAGGTGAGGTAATTAAGAACGACATAGTGATCCCAATAGGGATACGTGCAGATGTAAATGCTAAGAAGAGAGGAATACTACTACAGCTACAGAATGGGGTAACAGCTCCAAAGATCGATGCTAGGACATACCCGATAAATCTATGTCTGCCTTTCAAATAATCCCTTACTCTTTCAACATCGAGTGTTGAACGTGCAAGGCCAATAAGATATATAAGTATTACAACAAGGACAAGGATCTTGGTTACATCTTCTACAAAGAAGTGTAAGCTGCTGCCAAGCTTGTCTGTTTTGTCAAATCCTAGTAGTGAATAGACTATAAAGTCAGCTAGAATAGTAAATATTGCAAACATGTTACTCCTTTGTGATATTATTAGTTGGCTAAAATGGCAACTATATAGCCAAAATTTTTACTTATTTCATTAATATTTCTTTTGTACAACAGAAAAAATTCTTTATACATGGTAGGCGTAAAGAACATATAACTGATGTACCGCGTTTTTCGGTATTTATAATACCTGCATTCTTCAGGACTGTAAAGTGCTTTGAAACTGTGGATTTATCTACACCAAGAAGATCGGCAAATTCGCATATGCAGCGTTCGCCCTTTATCAGTTCTTCTACAATGTATACTCGGCCAGGGTGCGATAATGCTTTGAAAATATTTGCTCTGGCTTCCACTGCACTCTTTGTTATATTGTCCATCCTACTCTCTTTATTATTCATATAGTTGCCATTTTATGCAACTAACAGCAGTTTGTCAAGAAAATAATATAATAATAATTTTTTTTAGCATTAATGATAGCAATCAATTGTGGAGTTAGTTTGTATGGAAGTTTATTATTACAGTTCAGCAAGAAGTGAGTTAAGGTTGGAGTAGTGAGAAGCAGCTACTAGTGGGCGGGTGATAAGGATTACTTTTGAATTTGTCTCAGCTGCTGCACTGAGTTTTTCTGGAGTACCGCCTTTTTTGCCACCGTCTTTTGTAATCAATATCTTTATATTGAAACGCTTAATGATTTCAATATTTTGCGCTATTGAGAATGGTCCTCTAGCAAGAAGAGAGTGTTCAGGGCTGATTCCAGCGCTTTCAAGCGCTACTTCAGACTCTTGACAGTTGAGCACTCGAGCAAAGATGCGTGCATTGCTATTTACAACAAAATTCATGTACGGAGCGAGGTTTCTTGAGCCGGTTGTTAGTAGGATATTGCCTGTGAAGCTATTAGCAAGTTCTGCGGCTTCAATGTGGCTGGAGACATAATACATCTCAAGTGTGGAAGGAAGTGACTCTAGCTCTGTGTCTTCTCTTAGGTATGTTAATATGCGGGTATTTGTTCTTGTGCATGCAGAGATAATATTATCTCGTGCAAGTTGGGCATAAGGGTGGACAGCACATATTACAGCGCAAAAATTATTATCATTAAGATAAGAGGTAATCTCTTCTTCAGACATTTTTCCAACTTTATGGGTAAGATCAGAGTCTCCTGATATACCTAGGTTGTCATCACTAGCAGTTGAAAGAGTAAGGGTGTAACCTTTTTGGAGAACTGCATGCACAATCTCCTTACTTTCAGCAGTGCCACCGAAGAGGAGAATTTTTTCTTTGGTCATTTCTTTTGCACCTTGCCTGTTATGTCGGTATAATATAGTTATATTAAGTGTATGTAAATGAATAAAAAAGTATAGAGGAAATTATGGCTAAACTATACCCAGATTCGATTCAGAATTTGCTAGATAAATTTGCGGAGTTACCAGGTATTGGCGGGAGAAGTGCGGAACGTATGGCGTTTCATATTCTTGCTTCCCCTAGAGATGAGGCGATGTCTTTGGCTGTTGCAATACGTGATGTAAAGAAAAATATTAGGGCGTGTAAGAAGTGCTATAATGTTGCAGAAGAAGAACTATGCCATATATGCTCTGATTTCAAGCGTGATAATACTATTGTATGTGTGGTAGAGCTTCCAAGGGATATTATTGCACTCGAGAAGTGTGGTGGGTATAGCGGGGTGTACCATGTATTACAGGGTAAACTAGAGCCTAGTGCTGGGGTAGGGCCTGAAAATTTACGTATAAAAGAGCTTATAAAACGTATAGAAGTAGAAGATATCAAAGAAGTAATACTGGCACTTAATCCTACAACTGAAGGTGATGTGACAGCAACATTTATAACTGAGCAGATTGAGTCACTAGAGGGAGAGACTATTGTGACTCGTCTTGCTCGTGGTCTTGCATCAGGCACAGAGCTTGAGGCTACTGCTCCGAGTTCACTAGAGTACGCTCTCAAGGGCAGGCAGAGAGTATCTGGTTTGTAGCGGTGTCATTCATATAGTTAATTTGATGTTTATAAAAAATGGCGCACCAGAATTACTGGTGCGCCATTTTTTATAAGTTTTATTCATTTAGCAAATTACTGTTTCTTTTGGATCTTTGCCCAAGAGTCTTTCAGACCAATCGTGCGGTTTAGAACAAGTTTTTCTGGTGTACTGTCTTTATCCTTGATAAAGTAACCGGTTCGTTCGAACTGGAAATTTTCTCTATCACCTACGTTATTTACAGCAGGTTCAACGTACGCTGTTATCGTTTTTAAAGAGTCCTTGTTGAAGCAGCTGAGCCAGTCACTTCTTAGACCGTCAGGGTTCTCTTCTGTAAAGAGGTAATCATAGAGTCTAACCTCGACTTCAAGTGCGTCTTTTGCAGATACCCAATGAATTGTGCCTTTGACTTTTCTTCCATCTGGAGCATTGCCGCCTCTGCTCTCTGGGTCATAAGTACAGTTAATCTGAGTGATATTGCCAGCATCATCCTTGATAATATCGGTACAGGTGACGAGGTAGGCGTAACGCAGTCGTACTTCCTTACCTGGAGCAAGACGGAAGAATTTTTTCATAGGCTCTTCCATAAAGTCTGAACGCTCAATATATAGCTCGCTGGAGAATGGAATTTCACGCGTACCCGCAGACTCGTCTTCTGGATTATTAATACCTGTAAGGGTTTCACGCTTGTCTTCTGGGTAGTTGGTAATTACAAGTTTTACCGGATCCATAACACCTAGGTATCTATTTGAGGCCTTATTCAAGTCATCACGTAGGCAGTGTTCAAGTAGGGCAATGTCTACTCTACTGTCAGCTTTTGCGACTCCAATACGTTTGCAGAACTCTCTAATTGCAGTAGGGGTGTAGCCTTTTCGCCTATAACCTGAAAGGGTTGGCATACGTGGGTCGTCCCAACCGTTTACATAGTTTTCATTTACTAGTGTTAGTAGACGTCTTTTTGAGAGTACTGTATATGTAAGATTTAGACGAGCAAATTCGATCTGTTGTGGAGCATAGATCTCAAGGTTTTCAAGGTACCAATCATAAAGTGGGCGGTGGTTTTCAAACTCCATTGTGCAGATTGAGTGGGTAACACCTTCTATTGAGTCAGATTGTCCGTGGGTAAAGTCATACATTGGGTATATACACCACTTGTCACCGGTGCGGTGGTGGTGTGCTCTTAGAATTCTGTATAGAACAGGGTCACGCATATTTAGATTTGGATGAGCCATGTCGATCTTGGCACGTAGTGTTTTAGTGCCGTCATCAAATTCACCTGCACGCATCCTTGCAAATAGGTCGAGATTTTCTTCAACTGTTCTATCTCTATATGGGCTGTTTTTTCCGTTAGGTGTTGTGCCGTCTTTACCGCCAGATGAAGTCCCTCTATACTCTCTGATCTCATCCTCACTCAAGTCACAGACATAAGCTTTGCCCTTTTTAATAAGATCCTGAGCCCAAATATATAGTTGCTCATAATAATCTGAAGCGAAGCATTCCTTTGCCCATTCAAAACCTAGCCACGAGACGTCTTCCTTTATAGAGTCTACGAATTCCTGATCCTCCTTAGCAGGGTTGGTATCATCGAAACGCAGATTGCAGGCACCATTATAATCTATTGCTATGCCGAAGTTTAAACAAATTGATTTGGCGTGACCGATATGTAGGTAGCCGTTTGGTTCAGGTGGGAATCTAGTACATACTTTGTTGCCAAATTTTCCTGTCTTATTATGCTCATCAATAATATCATGAATAAAATCGATTGAGCCTTTTCTTTCGCTACTCATTGGTGTATACTCCGTATAATTGATTTAGTATATTAATATATTCTAAAAAGTATACATTTTAGAAGTAAGAATAAAAGAGACTCGGTAAAATATTCGTTAATAATTAAGGATTAAAGTTATGATGACAAGAGAAGATTTATTAGCAAAATTACAAATATATAAGAAAGAAATTTATAGAAGGGCATATTTGTTGCTGTTTGCGGCATTTTTGCCACTTGTCATAGTTTTTTTCGGGGTTGGTATTACCTATAATATTGTTGCACTTGGAATACCAGCAATAGTCTTGTATTTTGGGACATTTACAATACTTATGGGTGGAATTATTTGGTGGTTTGCCAGTATGGTAAAGACAGGGATACCCAAGAAGATTGATCTTCTTTGTCCAAAGTGTGATGAGCCTATTATTAAGAATAATGTAGAAGAATTTCTAGCAACGGGGGTATGCTGTCAATGTGGTACAAAGATATTAAAGGATTAGTTTTATAATTTGTGACAGGGTATGTTGAAGTCTTTGTGCTCATATTCAGGCTAGATGCTTATTAGATCTTGTGAAAAGCTTATGTTACTAGCTGCCGAAGTTTTCAGAACTAGCCCACTGCAAGTTGTCAATAAGGAGGTTGCCTCCTGCTTTGATATTGGTGAAGTATAGTGATACTCTAGCGCAATTATCTGCTGCCTCTAATTCATGAATGTAGCCGCCATCTGGATCACGCCTTGAACGGAAGTTCTCCAGTGGGATTACAATCCCCCTATTCCAGCCTGCTTTTAAGTTGATTTTGTTTGTTTCAAATTCATCCCAGCCATTTACAGAACTCTCAGTTGTTAGGCCAATTGAGATGCTTATAAACTTTCTATTTGCATTATAAACATCCATTATAATAGCAGTATTACCTGATAAATCTATCCGCCTACCTTCGTGATCAGGAATTATATAGTTTACACTAGTGATGTCTTCAAGACCAGGTTTTACTAGAACTCTGAGGGCTTCGCCTCCTTGGCCGTCTGGAGCAAGGCCAGTTTGAACGATGTTACCCCACTTAGGACCTTTCCAACCCAAAGTACTCTCATCTACCCCTGAGAAATTCTGCCAAGTATAGCAATTCATCGCTAGCTTGGTCTTTTCAACTTCAGGAATTGAACTTTCTTCTTTTAGGTCTCCAAAAAAAGTCGTGAATACATTTGTTAGTAAAGCTTTATTGGTCTTTTGGTCTCTACAGCCTGTGGCTATTATAGAACGTCTTGACTCAACAGACAATTCCTCAGCAAAGAGTACGTGATTTCTTCCTACTTCATAAGTAGAATTAAATAGTGCGTCTGAATCATCTATCGTTTTAATCTGACCAATTGAAGAGAACTCAGCTGGGATACCATGATCCTGAATCCAGAGACGTCCTCCACTGGTGAGATAATCTCTAAGTAGGTCTAACTCAGAATTTGTAAAGTTCTTCTTATTAGTAATAACAAGTTGACAAGATAGAATGTCTGAGTTACTACTTTGGATGTTACTTATGTTGAATAGTTTTACACTTTCAAAGTTTGGAAGCGATGCTGTGATATCATTACTGTTAGAGCCTAGTAGACCAATATTTAGTGCAATACCACTTATGTCTGAGTCTGTAGAGGAAATCTCGTTTCCTTTTATGCTCTTAGGGAGTTTGAGAATATCTGCATCTGTTATAATAGTATTATCGAGTCTCTTCGGACTGTTTATAATTTTTACTGAAGGTTCATCCAATATTTGAGCTTTAGAAATTGCAACATCATATAACGATGTATCTGTCAAATCACTCTGATCCTCTGCAACATTAAATTCCTGAATTTCATCTGTTGCTAGTTCTGCTATCTTATGTACTTTTTGTGGAGCTATTACCTTTTCAGCTGAGGAGATTTTTTCTAAGTCAGGGTGTAAAGGAATATATTCGTCCTGCACCGCCTTTGTGCTAGGAGTCTTCTCCAAAGTTCTTTCGATCTCTGGTTCATTCTCAGTAGTAGGTCTATTAATACCTGTCAGTCTATCAATTTTTCTGTCAATGTTGATATCAAGATTATCTATCGAAGCGATGACGCTTGGCTTTGAATCAAGCTCTGATTCAACTTCGAAACTCTCTTCATCTGGAATTTCTATACTCTGTTCGAGTACGTTGTTATCTTCGATATTTTCTAATGGTGTAGGAAGAGCAAAATCATCTTCTTCCTCTTCTAACATTAAATTATCAAGATCAAGATCATCAAATGATGGTGATTGCTCAGGGATAGCAGCTATCGGTTCTTCCTTTTTTATATCTGTATCTCTAGAGAGGTCAAAGCTTTCATTCATCGACTCAAGGTCTAGGCAGAGCCCATCACTGGTAATACCTGGAATTGATTCTATAGACTTAGAGGAGAATTCATCAGATTCTATTGCTTCTGCCTTGAGATTACGTCGAGGGGTAGCTTCATAGATGATAGCATCAGAACGTTCAGAATCCGTAAAGATGTCAGCGTCAACTATTGTTAACTCTTCAGGTAGATCTTCAGTTGGTATTGCAAGTTCATAATCATCTTTTATTTCTATTGGAGCCGTCTTATCAATGCTAGTCAATAGGCGTGACGGTTCTTCTCTAGATGGAGTGCTCTGGGTTAGAGTGCGTAGTTGTGAGGTTTTATTAACTTCCTCGTCAAGGTCTCTTGAAAGCTTCTTTGTTGTGTTAGTCTGCAAATATTCTGTACTATCAGAAAGATCGGGTAGATCGGGAATTTCTACATCAGGAAGTAGGCTTGATGAAGAAGTTGGAATTATCTTAGTTGTTGATGTATTGGTTGGCACTGCTTCTTCAACCTCTATAGAGCTGAGAATGCTTGCTATTTCATTTTCAACGGAATTATCATCTTCTGTGATCTCTACTAGTTCTTGAGCATTGGCCTCGGTCAATTTATCTGCTCTTGGTTCTGGTGTATTAGCAGCAGCAAAGATTTCACCTAGTGGAATCTCTGGTTCTATTAGTGATCCTACCTCTTTTTGTAGAGTTATTTGATTATTGGTTTCAAGTTCAGGTCTAGATCTTTCTGGTGCTTTAGTAACAATACTATTAAAATCGAAGTCGCTAGGGCTTTCGAAATTCTGCACATAATTAGCAGTTTTATTAGAAGAAATGGAGTCCATTTCAAGTTTTTGTAAATTGTTGCTATTTGGACTTAGAAGTGCAGTTGCTGCAATTATTTCTTCATTATCAGGAGCTTCCGCATTTGCGAGATTCTCTGGGAGTAGCTCTGGTTCATCCAAAGATGTGGAGGTGTCATTACTCAAACTTTGAAGAGTCTTTGTGCTTTCTGTAATATAACTCTTTTCTGTCGAAGAACTTGCGACTATCATATTAGCGATAGGAGCTTTTTTGATTTTAATCATGCTAGGTTCTCTGGTAACAAGAACATAGCTGGCGATGACTGCAATAATTGGAAGATGTAGAGCAGCTGAAAGTAGTGCAAAACGAACCATACGTTTACTTGAAAACTTACGTAGGATGAGCAGAATAATAGTCAGTGCGAATGTTGCCGTCAGAATAAGTAGTAGTAAGAAGTTCTCTTCTGACTCTCTTGCCGCAAGTGCTGCAGGGCTAGGTTCAACAATTACGGTCTCTTCTACAACTGCGACTGGTTCTGGTTTTTCAATAATTGGTGCTTTAGGTGGCTCTATCACCTCTGGTGCTACAACCTCAGCTACTTTTGGTGTAGCAGGTAGTGACATCTCGTGTGAGAGTGCAATACTAGCAACTTCATGGCTCACGTCTGGAAGAGAGAGCTCGTGTGATAGTAGAAGTGTAGTGTATTTCTCACTCTTTGGAGCTAGTAGATATCTAAGTTTGACAACCTTTTCAAGTTCTCCTGCTCTAATAGCTACTTCCTGGTTTTGCTCTTCTTTTAAAGAAAAGTTTTTACCCCTGAATAAGAATTCAACAGTCTGCTTTTCATTCGGCTTGAGTTTGATTATATTTCTGTACTTGACCTCAAATTCTGGATTTTTGCTACTGATAGTCAATGATTCAGGATGAGGTGACTGTAGCATTATATCAATAGAGCAGTTGTAAAGTTTGTCCTCATCAATATATCCGAGATCAATCTGAGATTTACTTACAAATAATTCTGCATCTAGCACCTTTACAGATACTGGAAGTGTGGTCTCTGTCTCAGGAGTAGAAAGCTTTAGGCTTCCTCTATATGTTCCGCTAGGCATCTCTGAAGGAACCTTTAGAGATGCAGTAAGAGTATTTTCGCCATCTTCAATAGAAGGTGTGCTGATAGAGAGATTCTCTGGGGTTATTTTGTAGACAGAATTATCTAAACTGGTAAACGTTGCTGTTACTATCTTAGGTAGGCCTGTGTATTTTAAAGTAAGATCTTGGGTAGACTCAGCACCAGCTATCATCGTACCAAATTCTAGATCTGTGTCTACTTGCATATCGTATCTTACTTTTGGCGCTTCAACTTGGATAACCTTACGCTTTAGTATGCCAGCACTGGTCTGCCTGATGTATGGTAGCTGCTTTGTTCCCCATGCTCTCATAAGGAGTTCGAGGTCGAAATCCCTTTCTACTGGAATGCTACAAGTGTATATACCGTCACCAGCTTTGCCGTCATTGTGTTGACCGTCATCATGAAGTTTGATACGACCCCTCTGCGATATAACTTGTACTTTAGAGTTTTCAACAACATCCCCATTGTCTGCTAGTGTTCCACTCAGCCACACCTTGTTTCCGGCTTGGAGTGGAGGGAATGAGTCAAGATATAGCGATGTATTGCCAGTAACATTGAGTTCTAGATCACGTTGTGATGCTCGATTACTAAGAACCGCTGTCCATAGACCTGCTTCTGGCTTGGTGAGTCTAATCTCTGCAAAGTTATTGTCTTTTGTAGGTTTGACTTCAATAGTATTACCTGTAGGTGATATAAGTTTGAGAATCACCTCGTCTATACCTGCATTGAGCATAAAGCTGATATCTTTGATAGAGTTATCAACAGGGATGCTTACTCTGTTTTTGTTGTATGGTATAGTCTTATTAAAAATAACCTCACGCCTACTGATAACAGTAGCGATTCGTTGATATATTCCTAGGAGATCATTATCTGTTGACGCTTTAAAAAATGATGCATTGGTGTCGTCGGCAATCCTCTTTAGTAGTTTGGTATCTGCTTGGTCGGAGAGTCCAACGCAGTATATAGGTATGTTCTTCTTGTTAAAGAGAAGGTGTTGGTCTTTATATACGCTCGATTCGTTCTTGCCGTCTGTTAGGAGTACGACAGCCGTACGCTTACTAGTAGCAAAATCAAGTAGTTCTAGCCCTGCATCTAGCGCTGCACCAATATCAGTCTGGCCTGAAGCATCGATTGAGTCGATTGCTTCGTGGAGTCTACGGCTATTTCTAACCGGAGTAAGATTTGCTACAATCTTGGCTTTGTTGTTGAATGAGATAATTCCTATATTTCGTATTCGTTTATCGGTTCGAGCAATATCAACAAATGCTTTTGCAGCTCTATGACGGTTACGGTATGGGTCGTTACTGTGCATACTGAGGCTACTGTCGATGATAAGTATAACATCGGCTTCGTCATTATCGTAACGAACCTTGTTTGCAAGCTCAGCCTTATAAATTGAGCGTTTGTTCTTGGATAGTTCTATATAGACAGTATACTCTCCCCCAGAACGTTGAATAGGTGGTTTGCGGATATCTAGGAATAGTTGATTGTTGTGCTGCCAGAGTAGAAGTTTTTCTGCACGGTATTCTTCACGCTTTCCGGTCGAGATATTTAAAGCTTGCGGGTAAATATAGACGTTCAGGTCATCACTAGTAAAGCTTGTTCTGCCGTAGCTCTCTGGAAGAGTGAGATTGAGTTTGATATTTTTAGGGTCGCTTGGCGAGCCAGCTTGTTGATTGAGAAGTTTTACCTCTATTGTAGGTGTAGCTGCATGCGTACTGAGCATGAAATTGCTCAGTATTATAGCTACTATAAATAGATTGATAAAGAACTTCTTTGATCTCATTAAGGCTATTTCTTTTCTATTACAGGTAGATCAACACGTTCGATCCCCGCCTCTTTACAAAAACTCATGATTTCCATGACCCTACTATATTGTACCCCGCCATCACTGCGGATTATTACTCTGTTACCTGCATTATCAGCCTTCCAAGCACTTAGTTTTGCTGTCAACTCAGCGTCCTCGATAACTCTACCGTTGATAATTATTGCACCGTCTTTATGGACATTGAGTACAAGATTTCCACTAATAAATGTACTCTCTTTTCCTCCAGAGGCTTTGGGTAGTTCTACCCGTTGGTCATACTCTTTATGAGAAAAATTAGTTGCAACAAGAAAGAAAATAAGTAGCAAAAATACCACATCAATGAGTGGTGTGAGTGGAATATCAAAGCTGTCTTCTTCTTTACTTAATGCTCGCATTATGCCTTCTTTCATAGGGTATTATGCTGCTTTTGACTCTTCTATTTCAGTCTCTTGTTTTTGGGCATCTATAACCTTATCGACAAAAAGCAGGGATTCATCCTCTACTTTTCTAATAATTAATTCTGACTTTGTCTTTAGATAGTTATAGATAATAAAAAATGGTATCGCTAGTACTAGGCCAAAAGCTGTAGTATAGAGAGCTTGGTATATACCACCTGCAAAGATTGCTGGATCGTTCATCCCTTTTTCAGAAGCTTGTTTGAAAGCATCGATCATGCCTATTACAGTACCTAAAAGACCTAGAAGCGGCGCAATACTGGCAACAAGCCCAATTGGCTTGATATTCTTTCTCTCATCCCAGAGAGCTCTTGAAAGGTCATCGTCAATCCCACGCTCCATATCCTCGCGTGTACCGCATGAACGGGTAATTATCCCTCTGAATGCTTTTGCTATAAGGGTATTTTCTACTATAAGAAATGCTTCAACATTAGTAAGTGAGGAATTACTCATTTTTAGATTTAGTTCTTCAGTAAATTTTGGTTTTATATAATTGTTGATTCTGAGTGAAATGATGCGCTCAATTGCATAAGTGAGGCCGACAATAGAGGTGAATAGCATAACCCACATCAAACCACCACCGCTCTGTAGCATATTACTGATCTTGGTAATAAGGTTTTCTGGAGTTACTTCTTCACCTGCATAAGAGCATAGAGTCGTAAGTAATGTTGCGCATATTAGCATTGTTGTAAGCTTGGAGTATTTTTTAGTTAGAACCATATTATTCTGCCTCCGTAAGTAGTAGCTCTTCTGCTGTTTGTGCAGATGAGGTCTCTGAGTATATTTCGATAATTCGTTTTAGGTCGTTCTTTGCTGTATCAAATTCACCAAGTTCCTCAGAAGCTTCGGCTGCTTTGAGTAGTGCCGCCGCTGCGACCTCTTGCCATTCTGAGTGGAAGACATCTACTTTGCGAAATTCTTCACGAGCGAGTTTGAATTCAGTCTTTTCCATAGCTATCATACCTAGTCCAAAGCGTGCTTTGGCTGCCGCTTCGCCGTTATAGTTATTTGCTTTGGCTGTGTTGAAGTACTCTGCTGCGTCTACTACGGCTCCAAGCATCATTGCAGCTTGTCCAGCACCCCAATTAGCTTCGTGCTTTAGTGGGCTTTCTGGGTATGAAGCAATATATTCTTTGAAAGTCTTGAGTGCATTGCTGTACTCTTCAAGTTGAAGTAGGGTTACGCCTTGTCCGTACTTTGCTCCCATTATTATTTCTGTGTTATTGCTCTTCTTTTCTGCATTTTTATATAGTGAAAGTGCTTGGCTATAATCATTCTTTTGACGAAGTAGTTTGGCCGCTCTTAGTGCACTTTCTGAGAAGAGGGAACTATCAGGGAATTCACTACAAATGGTGAGAAACTCTTTTAATGCGCTCTCTTGATAGTTCTTTTCATTCTTTGCAAGCTTCAAGTAGCACCATGCGAGTCTGTAGTGAGCCTTGTCAGCAAGATTACTTTTAGAATCTTGAAGGGTAGACTTATACCACGAAACGGCATTCTGATAATCCATTTTGTTATAGGCTATCTCTCCGAGTCTGAACTTGGCTACTAGGTTATTGTTGTAATTCGGATATGTAGTAATAAGATTTTTTAAGACCTTTTCAACTTTAGTGTATATTGCAGCTTGCTCTGAGTCCTCACTACCTGAGTTGATTTGGGAGAAGTATGCCCAGCTGAGTGCATATAGTGCATTTGGATTCTCTTTTGACTCAGGATTATTCTTGATAAATGTCTCAAGCTCTTTTACTGCTCTTTTATTATCTCCACCGAGGCTGATAACCTTGGCAAGTTCTATGTGAGCTTTATCAGCGAACTCTGAGTCAGGGTGGTTCTGTAGTAGCTCCGTCAGGTATTCCTTGGCAGTTGTTAAATCTTTGTTTTTTCTACTATGTACAGCAAGGATGTAGAGTGCATTACTACGATAAACACTATCCTTATAGTTTTTCAGTAGAGTCTGGAGCTTCTGTATAGATGAAGCTGTATCACCCTTTTCCTGCTCTATCCAGGCGCTTGAGAAGAGTGCTGCATCTGCAACAGATGAGCTCTTATCTGCAAGGTAACTGCTGTCATATCCTTCAAGTGCAGCGTCAACATTGCCTAGAGAGTACTCTGCCTCAGATTTATAATAATTCAGGTGTGTTACAAGTTCTTTTGCTTCGGCAACGTCTTGATACTCATTCAGGAATTCATTAATACTTTTTAGTCCCTCAGCAAGGTACTTCTGGTGGTCAGCAGTTGAAGACTTTTCCGCGTTTTGTGATAGCAGAATATTATTCAAGCACAGGCGGTACTTCGCATGCATTTTAATATTGATAAATTCCATATCATTGGTAGTAATCATATTTGCTGAATTTATAGCATTGACAAAGTAAGTGTGGGCAATCTGTAGGTTGTCACCTTCTGTCAATTCGCCGAGGCGTAGTAGAGCTGCTGCTATACGTTGGTTGTCTGGATAGCGGGTGATATAGTCGCTGAAGTAGTCCTTTGCTCTTGCTTGAGCTTTTGGGTCATCCTTGTTTTTGTATAGCGACTCACCCAAACGTAGTAGTGAGGCTGCGGCAATGTCCTTTGCATCTTGAGTGAATTTATCGATATTTTCTACTTTATGGTCTCTGGTATATTCCATAGCCCATGTCTCAGATTGTTCTGCTAGCCATTTATAGGCAATATGGCTCTTCTTGGTATCACCTAGAATATTCTGATAGTCTGCGATAGCGTAAGCTGCTTGTAGGCGCAGAGGGCTATCTGGGTAATTCTTGAGTAGCAGCTTGATAGATGTTGATGCTTTCTTATACTCTTTCAGTTCAGCTTGAGCAAGAGCTAGCTGGTATAGAGCGAATGGAGCATACTCGCTATTTGGAGCAATCTCAATAATTTTTGAGAATATCTTTGCCGCTTTTGCAAACTTCTTTTCATCCAGCATCTTATCAGCTAGTAGTACACCAGCCTCTATAGATAGAGAGGTGTCTCCACTACTGTCATCTATATTGAATGCCTCACTCAGGAATTTATCAGACTTTACGCTTGTTGTATCCTTTTGAAGTATGCCTAAGCGAACAAGCGCTGCTTGTCTCCGTGGGTGTGACGGTGCAGATAGTACAAGGGTGTACTCCTCAATTGCTTTGTCCTTTGCACCCGCTTCTTCGAAAGCAGCTCCTGCGTCAAAGTGTGCACTTAGCGCTTGAACTTTATCTGTATATTTTTCTGCCGCCTGTTTGAATGACTCTCCTGCAGCGAGAAGGTTTCCAAGGGTGTATGAGCACCAGCCAAGTCCTGCATAACTTTCAGCAATAAAGCGACCCGAAGGGTAATCATCTATAACAGCTGTGAAGCGTTTTGCCGCAGCTTTGTAATCTTTTAGCCAGTATAGACTCTCAGCACTGTGATATAGTATTAGTTCTTGCCTTGCTGGTTCCAGCTCGATATCTAGATCATTATACAGCGAGAAAAACTCAGAACTGGTTTGATAGTCTTTGAAACTATATGCAAGGAGGCCGGCTCCTGTCAAAGCATCTGGTAGAAAGTGTGAGTTTGGGTAGCTCTTCTCTAAGTCTGAATACGCATTTATCGCTGCTTGGTAATCAGGGTTGTCCAGAGCATGTTTCCCAGAAGATGCTAGACGATTATAGCACTCTGCTGACCAATATATAGAACTTTCAACCTGTGTCGCATTTGGAAATTTTTCGATAAGCTTGGTATAGAGTCGGCTAGCTTTTTTGTAGAGCTGCGCTCTAAAGTATGCATCAGCTCCGTATGCATATGAATCAATTATTATATTTTGACTTGCATTTGGATAAAGTGTAATAATCTTTTCATAAGAGCTTCCTGCACTATTGTCTTTTCCTAGTCTTGCTAGGCAACTTGCCATATAGAAGAGAGCTTTTGGCGCTTCTTCGCTATTAGGGTTTGCTTTTACAAATTCTGCAAATTTATCTGCTGCACCCTTATACTCTTTTCTCTCTTTCATGAGTGCGATAGCGTACTTGTAGTCTTCATTTGCACTTACTGAAGTATTTGCACATAAGTGTGTAAATACAATCAGAATAAAGATTTGTAGTATTTTTGTCCTCATGCCTATGCACTCCTAGGTGATATGTACGGTTTGCTTATACTTCGTATCTTCATTTTGTATCGACAATAGTTGAGGTTGAAGTTGATAAAAAATGATGATTTCTTTATATTTATAGAGTTTGAGGTGATATAATACTTATAATATTTACTAGATTATAAGGTAATTTTTAGGGTAATAATGAGCAAAAGAGGGTAAAAAAGAGTCATGATTAGAGTATTACCAGATGTTGTACAGAATAAAATAGCTGCTGGTGAAGTGGTAGAAAGGCCAGCTTCGGCTGTAAAGGAATTGGTTGAGAATGCTATAGATGCTGGAGCAACAAAGATAAATATAGAGATAGAAGAGGGCGGAATGCGCACTATAAAGGTGGCAGATGATGGCTGCGGCATGAGCAAAGATGACCTTATTCTCTCAATCGAACGGCATGCAACCAGTAAGATATATGATGTAGAAGACATTTTCTCTATAACTACAATGGGTTTTCGCGGTGAAGCCTTACCATCTATCGGTTCAGTATCGAGGTTGACTATCTCTACATGTTTAGAGGGGCAGGATGTAGGAGAATCATTGAGAGTCGTAGGAGGTAAGATAGAGGGCGTAATACCTGCTCCTCCTAGAAAAGGCACGATAATTGAAGTAAATGATCTCTTTTTTAACACCCCAGCTAGGCGAAAGTTCATGAAGAGTGCTTCAGCTGAAATGGGAGCAATAAATGAGACGATTACTCGCATCGCTCTGGCAAACCACAGAGTTGCATTCTCTGTAAAGGGTAACGGCAAGAGATCTATGGAGTTAGCGGCTCAGGATAGACTTCAAGACAGGATTACAGACCTATTCGGTAAGAGCATAGAGTTGCTCCCTGTTGACTATACTACAAGTAATGGCGAACTTCATATCACAGGTTTCTGTGGAAAACCTCCTGAAAGCAGAGGAAATAGCAGGTTTATATATACTCTTTTAAATAACCGTTGGATTAAGCATCCTGGTATCAATAGAGGCATATTGGATGCATATCAGGGCAATCTACCACCAAGAAGGTATCCTTTTGCAGTATTATGCTTCGTAATTGATCCTGCTAAAGTAGATATCAATGCCCATCCTACTAAGGAAGTAGTAAGATTTGAGAATGATTCTCTTTTTGTAGGAGGATGCAGGAAGGCTATAGAGAAAGCTTTAAGATGTGGAGATTTTCCTGAAGAGGTAGAGAGAGCTAGAAGAGAGATGGATCGCGAGAAACTTACTAACTCTCTTAGGGGAGGAGTTGAGAGCTATGTATCTGGAAGTGAGGGTAATAGGACTCCAATAAATACTCGGGATTTTAGAGATGATGATAGTCGTGGCAGGTTTACCGGTAATGTTGTAAGTTATAAAACTAGAGAAACTAAAGGTTTTGAAGCAGGAAGTAGTAATTTTGCTAGATCTGCTAGTACTAACTATGGTTATAATAATTTTGAGGATTATAAATCAAATCCAAAGTCTCAGAATGCAGATAGAGTAAGTGAAAATGTTTCTCCATATCAGGGTCGTCTGGATATTGAAAGTATGCCTCAAATGAGGTTTGTGGGGCAGGTAGGTGGCAAATATCTTATAGTAGAGAAAGAAGACGGTGTTGTCTTTATAGATCAACATGCTCTGCATGAGAGGTGGAACTATAATCGATTAATAAATAAGGAAAGCACAATAGATTCACAGAAAATGCTGATCCCGATAGAGATAGAACTTAGTGCGGTTGAGGAGGCAGTAATCGTTGAGAGTGTCGTTGTACTTAAAGAGGCAGGATTTGAGATGAAGCTAGAAGGATCTACGCTGATTATTACAGCCCACCCTGATATTGTTCGTCCGCACAATATAGAGCGGGTTGTAAGGGATATACTCAGTGATATAGATGCCTCTCCTATTGAGGAGTATAGGGAGAGGATAAATGCTTCGTTGGCTTGTAGGGCATCTGTGTTATTTGGCACAAACCTTAGCGAGGAGCTATGTATAGACTTGGTCAAGAAACTTGATAGCGGGGCACTCTTTACCTGTCCACATGGCAGACCCACCAAGATAACCTTTACGTGGAAAGAGTTGGCCTATAAATTTGATAGGTGAATTTTAAAGTAGTACGTGGTATTTGAAGGGGTATTTTGTTTGTATACTCTTAATTTGATTGACAAAAATTTTTTATCAGATTAAAATCATTGATTACAGTAGATTATATTGTGGATAGTTTGTCTATTTAACATAAGTAAGGGAGAATGCAGTAATGGATAGTGATAATGAAAATAATGTGCCAACTGAGTCAGAATCAGTTGTATCAAATCCAGAAATTCCTCAGCCTTTGACGCCAGCACCGGTTAAAGTTGAACAACAAGCAGAGGTGAAAAAGAAGAGGAAGTTTCCGTGGCTGCAGATTATCATTATTCTTATTATCGCTTTCCTAGGGTACGATATCGCCACCAAAGTAATTGCAAATCGCAATAAACTTGTTGTTATTGAAGAGAGAGTTAGGCCTGTAAAGACGGAGCTAGTAAAGAGTATTTCTGGTAGCTTTGATCTCCAGTTTTCTGGAACGACAAGAGCAATCCGGCAGGTTGATATTGGCTTTAATGTAAATGGTACTCTCAATGAATTGCCAGTCAAATCTGGTGTTACCTTGGAAAAGGGTGACTTAATTGGGGAGCTCGATCCAAGGGATTACCAGAATGACCTAAATGCAGCAATTGCAAACTATACTAATGCGCAAGCAAGGCTGGAGAGAGTGCAGAAGTTATATGATGCTGCTGTTGATCCAAAGAGTAAGCTTGATGAAGCGATAGCATTATTCAAAGTAGCAGAAGCCAATCTTGAGATTGCACAGAAAGCTCGTGATGATACTGTACTAAAAGCTCCATTCAAAGGTATTGTGGCAATTAGATATGTGGATAATTATCAAGTTGTTGCTCAAGGGCAGCCTGTCATTAGTTTGCAGGATTTAGAAACTTTAGAGGTTGAGGCTGACATACCTGAATGGCTAGTAGCACAGGGTAAAGCAGCAGAGACAATCGAAGCGTATGCAACTTATGAGGCTCTTCCTGGAGTAAAAATACCTTTAAGAATTAAAGAATTTGCGGCTCAGGCTAGTAAGAGTACTAGGACATATGTCGTACGTTTCTTCATGGCGAAAAACCCTACAGATAAGGAGGTTACTATCCTCCCAGGGATGACGGCTAATGTCGTGATTTCTGTCAAGCCTTCTGGCAAAAATGAAAAGCAGTTCTTATTACCTGTCTGGGCTGTTAATAGTAATGAAGGTGATAATCAAGAGAGTGTCTTTGTTGTTGATGACAAGTCAGAGCCATGGGTTGTGAACAGAAGAGTTATTACCGCAGGAAAATTGACCGATGACTCAATATTGGTTACGGGTAATTTAAAAGATGGGGAGAGAGTTGTTATTGCAGGAGCAAGTAGATTGCAAGATGGTATGAAGGTAAGTGATGTTCCAGAGTTTCTAAAACCAAATTATAGTCAAGAGCATAGTAAAGTTGAAACAAAGACAGAAGGTTCTGCATTTTCTTCGGAGGTGAGTGAATGAATATTGCTGAGTCTGCGATAAAACGTTTTGTAACTACAATGATGTTTATTGTAGTTCTAGTAGGAGCTGGCTATATCAGCTATTGGAAACTTGGTTGGCTTGAAGACCCTGTATATACAATAAAAGATGCTATGATATTGACTCAATATCCTGGTGCTACTGCTCGCGAGGTAGAAGAAGAGGTGACCAATCCTTTAGAGGATGCTATACAAGAACTTAAAGAACTAAAATATTTGAATAAGTCAATATCTCTTCCTGGATTATCGATTATTGATGCACAAATACAGGATAAGTATAGTGGAAAAGCTTTAAAGCAGGTTTGGGATCAGTTGCGTCATAAAATTAGGGATAACCAATATAAACTCCCTCCAGGTTGTGCGGCTCCAAATATAAATGATGACTTTGGTGATGTGTACGGTATTATGTATGCGGTCGTCGGCGAGGGGTATACCTGGAGAGAGATGAAGGATTATGCAGACTATTTGCGTAAAAGGTTGCTCCGTGTTGAAGGTGTTGCTAAAGTAACATTTTGGGGAGTACAGTCTGAAGGTATTTTTATAGAGCTCTCTAGGGCAAAGATGTCTGAATTAGGAGTGTCTCCGCAGCAAATTGCCAATGCAATTACAGATCAAAACTTGGTTGTGGCATCAGGACAAGTGATGGTTGATAGTGACTATGTGTGGATTTTTCCAAGTGGCGACTATGCAGATGTTAATTCAATTGCTGATCTTATAATAAGAGATGAAGAGTCTGGTACAAGCTTTAGGGTTGGTGATATTGCAACTGTTACCCGTGGCTACCAAGAGCCATCTATGAATATGATGAGTTTTACCAAGAAAGAAGGACGTCGTAATTATGAAGGAGAGTCAGCAATAGCTCTATGTATTTCCGCTAAGGATGATGCGAATGTAGTGAATATGGGTGATGGTATCAAAAAAGAGCTTGCGGCTCTAGAAGATATTAGACCAATTGGTATGGAGCTAAAAAATATAGTCTTTCAGGGTGATGAAGTTCAGGAATCGGTAAATAATTTTATTGTAAACCTTGGAATGTCTGTGGCTATCGTTGTCGCGGTATTACTATTCTTTATGGGCTTTAGAAGTGGGATGCTCATTGGAATGTTATTGCTATTTATAGTAGCAGCTACATTTGTTTGTATGTATATTCAAGGGATTACTCTTCAGAGAATATCACTTGGTGCATTAATTATTGCTCTAGGTATGCTTGTAGACAACGGAATTGTTATAGCTGATGGTATGCTTATAAATATTCAAAGAGGTATGGATAAAATAACAGCTGCAGGCAAGATTGTTAAGCAGACAACACTTCCGCTTCTTGCTGGTACAACTGTTGGAATTTTAGCCTTTTCAGCAATTGGACTATCTCCAGACTCGACAGGGGAGTATTGTGGGTCACTATTTTGGGTAATCTTTTATTCAATGATGTGGAGTTGGTTGATGGCTATTACAGTCGTTCCTCTACTCGGTAATATTATACTCAAGAAAGATGATTCGAATGCTGCTGATAAGGATCCGTATGATACTCCTTTTTATCGATTTTATGGTAAGGTACTGGCCTTGTTAATTAATTTCCGCTGGGGTGTATTATTGCTAATGATAGGCCTTTTAGCATTAGCAGGTTACGGATTTGGCTTTACTAAAAAATCATTCTTTCCTGAATCAGCATCACCAAGATTTTATATAGATTTTTGGGAACCTCAGGGGACGGATATCCGTATAGTTGATAAAAAGATCAAAGATGTAGCGAAGTATCTTACTGAGATAGATGAAAAGACAGGAAAGAAGAGATTTCCTGGGATCAAATTTGTTTCTACATATGCAGGATCTGGTGCTCCACGCTTTACACTGACATACAGTGCACAGACTCAGAATAATAGCTACGGATTTTTGCTAGTAGAGGTAGATGCTATGAATGAAGAGTTTGTCGCGGATGTCTTTCCTAAGATACAGAAGCACCTCAATGAAGTGTACCCAAATGTCTTGTCAAAGTTGATGAAATTTAAAATGGGTGCATCATATGATGCAACAATAGAAGCCCGATTTTACGGTAGTGATGCTAATGTTCTTAGAGATCTTGCACAGCAGGCAATAAAAATTATGCATGCAGAACCGGATGCTCATTATGTAATGAACAATTGGAGACAGAGAGAAAAGGTTGTAAAGCCGATATTCTCAGAAACTAGGGCAAGATTTGCTGGTATTACAAGAAATGAGATGGCCAGTGCTCTTCAAATGACCTTTGTGGGTCAATCTGTAGGGCTATATCGTGAGAAGAATAATTTGATACCAATTATCTCTAGGCCGATTTTGAAGGATAGAGACAATATCAACGATATGTATTATACTAATATCTGGAGTAATCACGCGAAGAAGTTTGTACCTATTCAGCAGATTGTGACAGGGTTTGATACTGCTTGGCAGGATACTGTGATTTATAGAAGATATGGTATGAGATGTATGACCGCTCAGTGCGAGCCAATTGATGGTGTTACAGGGCCAGAGTTGCTTTCAAAGTTAAAAGAAAAAATAGAGGCGATAAAGCTTCCTCCAAACTATAATTTGGAATGGGGAGGGCAGTATGAAAGCTCTAATAACGCTAATGCTGGACTTATGAAGACCTTGCCTATAAGTTTTATACTTATGGGAATGATTGTAGTCCTTTTGTATGATGCGGTGAAGCAGGCTCTGATAATTTATCTCACAGTTCCGCTGGCAGGAATTGGAGTGACTCTTGGACTGCTTGTAACGGGTATTCCATTTGGCTTTATGTCCTTACTTGGATTCCTCAGTCTATCTGGCATGATGATAAAGAATGCAATTGTACTTGTGGATCAAATTGACCAAGATAGAGCTTCAGGTAAATCTGACTATAGCGCTATTATTGATTCTGGTATTAGCCGTGTGCGTCCTGTAGCTCTCGGAGCGGCAACAACGGTTATGGGAATGATGCCACTTTTGAAGGATCCATTCTTCCAAGGTATGGCTGTTACTATTGTATTCGGTCTCTCTTTTGCTACGGTTCTTACTCTGTTGATATGCCCAGTAATTTATGCTACATTCTTTAGAGTGAGAAAACCACAAGTTTAGAGTTGTTTATAATTAATGGAAATTAAAAGGGTTTAACAGTGAAAACAAATAAATGGGAAAAAGATGATTTCAGAAATATGGATCCGTGGAGACTGTTCCGCATTATGTCGGAATTTGTCGAGGGTTTTGAACACATGTCTGAAGTTAATAAGGGTGTCAGCGTATTTGGCTCTGCGAGGATAAAAGAAGGCACAAAGTACTATGAATTGGCTCGCGAGGTTTCAAAAAACTTGGCTTTGGCTGGATTTGATGTTATCACAGGCGGCGGTCCTGGAATTATGGAAGCTGCAAACCGTGGTGCGAGTGAGAGCGGTGTTGGAAATACAGTAGGATTGAATATCGATCTTCCTTTTGAGCAGACTGGTAATCCATATGTTCAACATGGGATTAATTTTAGATACTTCTTTGTTCGTAAGGTAATGTTTCTTAAGTACTCTTCAGCTGTTGTTGTAATGCCTGGTGGATTTGGGACTTTGGATGAATTTTTTGAAATTTTGACCTTAGTACAGACTAGGAAGGTACCGTCTACCCCAATTGTTTTGATGGGTGAGAAGTTTTGGAGTGGAGCTATAGAATGGATAAAAGAGGTCATGTTGGACTCAGAAGATGCTATGATTTGTGAGAGTGATCTAGATTTGATAAAAATTACCGATGACCCGCAAGTTGCTATTGAGTATATTGAACGGGAGTATGGCAGAGCCAAGCTCAAGGACAAGTAATAATTACCTCATTTTTCGATTACTGTATTATATTAAAAATAGAGGAAGGGTTTAGCCCTCCTCTATTTTTAATATAATACAATGTTTTTATGCCAAGTATAATTGTGGCTTTATAGGATTTTTGATTATTTACCGCCTTTTGGTGGGTATTGTGCAAGTATCTGATTTAGAACATTAGCAATAGAACTCTCACGTTTTGGCGAGATCGCTTGAAGTACTCTATTTTCTGAGCCATACGCTGATACTAGAATTTCATCTGAGCCTACCGTTTCTTCAAAGAAGAGCCAGCCAGGAAACATTGGAAACTCTCCCATGCACTTTTTATTCAAGTCATTCATCAATACATACTTTCTTTCAAATATTCCGTATAGGATTATCTAATATATATTATCGTAATATATATCGGTTGGTTTACCTGCTTTCGAAAACAAAATTGATAATTATATCTTGAAAGTCGGGATCATTAAGCATTTGTTCTGTTGGAGGCTCAAATGGACCGCTATTCTGGACATCTGTCAGTACACCTCGAGCAGCTGAAACTTCGGTTGTTATCCCTTGTGGAGCTGAATCAATAAATTTTATTTGATCAAGTATGCCACTAGGGTTGATAGTAAAGCTCATAACGACACTACCCTCATGAATACTAATTGGGTTTATCTGTTGTTGTATGGTGATTGCCTGCTGGATGCGACGTAGGATTTTGTCCATATAGTCTCCATAGCGACTTCTTAGAACAGCAATAGACTTTGAACCTGCATTGATAGCAGAGGTATTGAGGCGCTTCTGTATCTTGCCGCCAGTTGAGGAGCTTGTGCTGCCTATCTTACGTACTGGTATTTTACGTATCGGTATTTTGTGCTGAGGTTTGACAGGTTCTTGAGGTTTTGATGGTGTCATTGGCTTTTGCTGCGTGCTAATTTCAGGTTTTTTAACAACTTCATCCTTGATTTTGCTTATTTGATCAGATGAGTTTATACCTGGGACCTGTTCTTTCTCTAAGATTTTTGTCTTTTGTACCTTTTCAGGTTTCTTGATTTTAGGGAGTACGCCAGCTAAATCTTCTTGTAATTCAAGTTCTGGAAGATCAGGGAGTAACTTTTCTTGTGGTTGCTCTACTGGATCTGGTTTTACAATTGTCTCGATAGTCTTAATAGGCTTGATTGGTTTGAGTGCTTCTTTAGGCTTTGCCTCAGGTATGGGTGGTGGAGTCGGTGTAATCTCAGGAGTAGCGATAGACTCAGGTAAAGGCATCCCATTGTCAAAAGAGGCAACACTTGACTCTTCGCTGCTACTGGGGCCAAGTTTAGGAAGGTCAGGATTAATTATAGTATCACGCGATTGGCGGCTAGTCTTCCCCAAAGCTTTTGGAGCTTCCTCCTTGATTTGCTCATCAACTAAGTCGTCATCGACTAGAACATAATTTAGTGGCTCTTCTTTGATGATAGGTTGTTTCTTATCAGGGAATAAAAAGTTAAATGGGTGTTTCCCGATGAATCCTAGAGTTATAAATACCCCAAAGTGTAAGAATATAGCTAATATAAACATTAAGAGGAAGCTCACTCTTAGGAACTTACTATTACGACCCGTTCTTATTAAAGATGGTATAGATAATTCATTCATAATATTTCAGTAGAGTAAGATGGCCAGTTGGATAAAACAGGTACTATATAATATATATAGTGCAATTATAGCGGTAACTTGTAAGAATAATAGTGATTGTCCGATAAAATATGTAATTCTCTGGTAAAATGTGAATAAAATAAAAATTTAAGAAAATTACTAGGATATTTTAAACTCATAAGAGAGCTAAATACCGATAATATGAATCCAAGTCGATACGAAGGCAGAATAATGATTATGAAATCTACCAAAAATGGAAAAAAGTTAGATTTTTTTTAAAAGGATTTTCTGTATTGTTTTCTAAAAAATAAACTTTGAAATATGTCCTTGTTAGTTATATAAAAAGCTTAAAATAAGCATTAATAAAAAAAATGGCAATAACTATAATATCTTGTTATAAAAGAAATTAGAGCAAATAATTAGAGAGTGTTGCTAACGGTGTAGATAATCTTAAAATTGTAGAAATAATGGTGGAGCACATATCGAAATATAAGGCAGTTGGTGCGCAATATCGAATAAAGAGTAAAAGATAGATAGAGATTTTAGATTTTTTGCTTTACAAAAGAGATGAAAGCGGATATCCTTAAAGAATAATGTCGTAGAAGAATAGTCTGATAATGTTATGGACCAATCAATTGTTGATAAACTTTACGATATTTATAAAGATAAAATTTTCAAGTTTGTTAGTAATATTGGAAGTGTTACGGGAAGCTTGAGTTTTTTGGTTTATGATGTTTACTAAATAATGTGATTTTAAAAAAATGTAAGTATCGCTTTTTATTGTTTTTGTTGTTCTTATTGGGGGAACAAAGGAGAAAAGGATTATGAGGATGAGTATTAAGGGGATTATGCTTGCCGTTGCAGTTACTGTATGTGGTTCTGCTTATGCAAGTAATGATGTTGATATGCCTGCTGAACAGGGCATGATCATGGCAAGTAACGATATGGTTGCTAATCAAGAAGGTTTCTACAACAATAGCGAATCTGTAGTTAAGACTTCTGCTGATGTTGAAGAAGGCATGGAAGTTCCTTTCGTTGAAGGTAAAGGTGCTCCACGTCCAATCGCTGGTTACGCTTGGTGTCTAGTAACTAAGCCTGCAACTTACAAACAGGTTTCAACTGAATGTATGGTTCGTCCAGAAACATTCTACACAAAGTGTGTTCCAGCTGAATACGCAATGCAAGAAGTTAAAATCATGGTTAGCCCAGCTAAGAAAATGGCATACTGCCTACCATCAAAGGTTCGCTGCAAAAAGATGAAAGTTATGGTTGAAGAAGCTCAAACATGCTATAGCATCATCCCAGCTGAATACAAAATGGTTGAAAAAGAAATTGAAGTTCAAGCTGCAAGCACAAGCAAAATGTGGATTCCTGCAGTTTACAAGACTGTTGAAGAAAAGATCATGGTTAAGCCACCAATGCGCAGCTGCGAAGAAGGCGAATGCGCTGGAACTAAAATCGGCGGCGACAATGATGCTCCTGCTCTTTGCGTAAGCAGCGAATGTACTCCTGCTGAATACGTAACAGTTAAGAAGGAAGTTCTTGTTAAAGAAGGCGAACTAGTTGACAACCCATGTGCTGGTCGTAAACAGACTATCAAGGTTAAGACTCTAGTTAAGCCTGCAGAAGTTAAAGAATGTGTGATTCCACCTAAGTATGCTGAAATCGACGTTGCTGAAGTAGTTGAAGGTTCAGATGTTGAATTCAAGACTATTCCAGCTGTATACAAGAGCATTAAGCGTCTAGTTCTTGTTAAGCCTGAATCAACTGTTGAAGTTAAGGTTCCTGCTAAATATGAAACTAAGATGAACAAGGTTATAGCTGCTCCAGAGCAAATGGTTTGGAAGCTAGTTAAGAAGACTAAGTTCTCTGCTAAGACTGTATCAGAAGCTAAGATCGTTACTGCTCCAACTATCGTTGGTGAAGCAATGGAACTAGATGCAGTTGAGTACGAAAGTGTTCCTGGTGCTGGTTCTAACTAAGAATTAAGCTAGAACAAATTCCAGTAAAGCGACAAAAATTTGGCAGAACTCCTTTTGGAGTTCTGCCTTTTTGTATGGTTATCTGGTAAAGAATGGATGTGTATTAGGAGGTGCTAAAAAGGAAATTATAAATAGTATATCGATTAATAGTACGGTGAGTGAAAAGAGCAAAGTGTATAAATTATAAGGGGTATTTTAGAATATTTAGTCTTAAAATTACTACTATTAACTACAGGGGGATAGCTGTAATTTGCAATTGTGATAAATAAAATCATTGAATATCTAATTTAGTGTGGAGTTGAAGCTCAACTTTTACCGATAAGATACTAGCAGAATTATATATCATTGATTTGAGTTACTTATATACGTGGAGAAAAAAGATGGCTAGGATCTGTTTCAAATTTACATTTTTTGTTTTATTTACACTAATGCTTGTGAATATAGGCATGTGTGATCAAAAGACTAAACAGATAGTATGTATTGGTGATGATATTACCAAAGGTGTTTGGCGTGAGGAACTAGTTGGAAATGGTACTCGCTGGACAGATGTGCTTTCATCCTATGACAAAAACATTGAAGTAATCAATGCAGGTATAAGTGGACTTAAAGCAGGAAATGTAAGCTATCTAAATGGTGTATTAGATGAGTATCCAAACGCATCAATGTATATCATTTACTTAGGAGTGAATGATATTAAAAGAATCAAAAAGCTTGATTCAGGTGCGGCCGCATCTGTAGGAGCAAAGGTACTTAGAATGGTAAAGACTATCAATAGCCGAGTACCTAAGGCTGAAGTTGTAATAGTAGCTCCGCAGAGGGTGTCAGAAGAGAATTTGAGTGAAGAAATGGTTGAGAGTGGGCTTGGTGAACAGACTCCAGTATTATCAGACCTTCTATCAGCAAGTTTAGAAGTTGTTTCTAAAAAGACTGGGGCAAGGTTTGTAGATCTTCTTAATGAAGTAACTCCTGAAATGCTTCCAGATGGAGTAAATCCAAACGTACAAGGTCATGCAAAAATAGCAGAACTCATATGGAAAGAGATTACTCATCCATATGAAGAAGCAACTAAAATTGATGCGGTAGCTATCGCTCCTCCACCAGTGGGCTCACCTGAATCTGATGAAGTCGCCACAGAAGTAGTAGTAGAAGGTGTGACAAAAGATATGCTTGATCTACAAGGTGTAGGAAGTAACGTAGAGGTTCATTCAAAAGTAGCATACCCTAGTAAAGCAAGGTCTAAAAAGTATATAAATTCACAACTTAGTAAAGGTGTTGTGTCTAAGCCAGCATATGAACTTGGCAAGAGTGTTGCTAGTAGCTTAATTGGTAGCGTTGAATCTTCGATGGTAATGAGTGTTGATGCGATAATGGAAGCTCAGCTATCAAATTTAGATTCAATTAATGAAGAGCTTGAGAATACGTCAAAAATTGCATATAAACTTCCAGAGCAAAGTCGAGTAGAAAGCTATATAACAGGTGTAAACAGCCAAGAAAATAATTATGAAGTATTAGCTGATGTTGTTGATTGGAATGGTATAGAGGTTAAAGCTGAGTCAAATGATATTGTCAAAAAAGATGTTGTCAGTGATGCGAGTGGTGAGCCGATTGTCGATCAGGAGCAGGTTGTAGCTCAAGCTCATAATATTGATAAGCTTACAGAAAAGGATATTGTTGAAAACAATAATGATATTGTAGAACTATGGCTACCTGAATTTGATGTGCTTGAGGGTACTCAGAAGGCGGTTGAAGTGGTAGCTGCTTCTGATATTGCTGAAGCAGAAGAGCTTTCTCAAAAAATAAATAGTACTGAGGTAGAAGAGGTATATGCGGCAGCAGAGCCAATTGAGTATACTGGATATGCAGTGTTTATTCATACTGGTATAAATGAATAAGATATTTTTTAAAATGAAATAATATTAATGTGCAATTATAATATAAGAGATGCTATAAAGAAGATACAAGGTAATTGATAATAAGTAAGAAGGTAGGTCATAAATAGATAATAAATAAAGAAAATCCTGTATTTTGTCGTTAATAATATAAGAGATGAGAAAAAAGAATTAAAAAAGTTTTTTTTGCGAAGGATTTTTAAATATAAGGATAAAGAATGCTTTTCTTGTAAGCTATTGTTTAAAAAGGGTTTGTATTTTAATATATATAATATCATGGATATATAGGGTTATTTATTGCTAAAAAAGTGTTGACAATTATGGAAAGTAATGCATAATTCAATAAAAGAAAAGGCTCGTCATGAAATTTTGATTGACGCAAGATAGAAAAAGAAGTTAATTGTTTAATATTTGTCGGAGTTATTTTTATTGTTGTGTGGCACATTTGCCACAAATAAGGGAAAAAGGAGAATTGGGATGAAAGTATTACGTTGGGGAGTTTGCGCTCTAGCTGCTCTGCTAATGACTGCAGGATCTTCTTTCGCGAATGATTCAGAAATCGAAGCGATGAAAGCTGCTATGGACAACATGAAGCAGGAAATGGACGCTATGCGTTCTACAATGTCAGCAGAACGCGAAGCAATGCGCGAAAGTGCTGGAGGTGCTCCTGAAGCACTAAGAAGTAATGGTGGTAACGCTACTGTACGTATCGGTGGTGCTGTTATTGTTCGTTATGATATGGATATTTCTTCTAACGATAATGACCAAGGTACAGGTGATATGTACACTGGTGGTGAATACGTTACACAAAATGGTTGGAAAATGGATACAGCTAAGATTGACTTCAATGTACAGATCAATGAAGATCTAAGTGCGTATATTGATATTCGTCCATCTAAGTTTGATAAAGCTTACTTCCAGTGGAACAATATCGGTGGTTCTGGCCTAGGTGCTCAGGTTGGTTACATTGGTATCCCTGGTGGTATGTACTCTGCATCTTGGAGCCCAACAAACTCAGTTCTTATTCAGAACCCAGTAACTAAGTCAGTTAATGATCTGCTAAATTTAGCTTCAAATGCAGCTGATTCACAGTTTGATTCTGGTATTAGTAATAATGATGATTTGACTGAAATGGGTGTAAAGCTTTACTATGAAATGGATCAGTTCAAGATTACTGCAACTGTATTCAACAACGGTGCTCTAGGTTCTGGTACTGGTATGGGTGGTCTAAGTGGTACTAATGCTGCTGATAGCAAAGGTTCTTGGAGAAACGCTGGTTTTAATCACACAGTTATGCTTGAATACAACCCAGCATTCCTAGAAGGTCTACACTTCTCTGCTACTTACTCTGGTGTTGTTGATGCTGGTGAAGGTACTTATGGCGCAGTTGGTCGTGGTTCTTCTTATTCTCCAGAATTTGATCTAGGTGTTGCATACGTTGGTGATAAGTTCAGCGCTTGGGTTACAGGTGATATGGCATTCAATCCACTTATGTTTGGTAACACTTGGGTTTATGGTCTATCTGCTGGTGCTAACTACAACATTACTGAGAAGTTCGCAGTTGGTGTAGGACTTGATTGGGCTCAACTTGTTTCTTCTAATGGTACTATTCAGACTTCTGCTGGAATGCCTGGTGGTGTTGATAGTTATGATTACGAAGCAATGGGCGGTCGTATCCAGGTTGGTGCTAAATACACACTATGTAACGGCATCTGGTTCAGAGCTAACTATGCTCACACATTCTTCGGTTGGAATGTAGAAGATCGTAGCCAGGTTCGTGGTCGCGATAAGATCGTATTCGAAACTGGAGTTTCATTCTAGTTCGAAGTACTTGAAACAAACTTAAGAAGTATGAATAATTTAACAGAAAGACTCGCTCTCCGACCGGGTCTTTCTGTTTTACTTAATTAAAGTTGTTTTAATAAATAGTATGCTCTGTGCTCTATAATATCTTTATATGTATCATAAATATCTTACTAGAGATCTTGAATAGATAAAAAACATAAATGAAAATATTTTGATGTACTTGTGAGTAAGAAACTTAATCATAAAATTACAATGAGTACTCGCAGTAAATTTTATATCTAATAATAACAGCTTTGTGTGTGTAATAAATAAAACATAATATATATGTTAATGTCTAATGCGTCACGCATTAGAATACAATGCTCTTTTGCTTTGTGTGGCTTGCTAATAAATCTGAATAATAAACCAATATTTAATATTATATCTATAAAGGTGTCAGCTACAAATCTTGAAGAAATAACAATTTGAGCCTCAGAATTTATTTTAATAATCTCATTGAAACATTCATTTCCACTCTTTGCAGGAATTGTGTTGTCAAGAATTACAAGATTAAATTAGTTGGAGCATTTGTGAATAAATTTAATGACTCTTGTCAATTATTAGCTAATACTATTGAGCAACTAAAGTTTCTATAATGTATTTAGCAGTGAAACGCATAACTTAATCATCGTCAGCTATTAGAAGGTTTCCAGCTTAAATAGGTATGCTTTGTTTCGAAGTAGTTAATTTATTTCAGCATCACTAGACAAAGGAAGATATATGTGGAATACAGTACCATTTCCCAGCTTGCTATAAACTGAAATTGCGCCCAAATGTTGAGATATTGCACCATATACAGCTGATAGCCCAAGACCCGTTCCTTTGCCTTGCTCTTTGGTCGTAAAAAATGGATCGAAAATATGTTTTATATTGTCTGTATCAATACCGCAACCATTATCACTGACATCGATTTGTAAATAGTAGCCTGGTGATAAAGTGAATGGACTTGAGCTGCAGAATGATTGATCTAAAAAGATTGATGAAGTGGTAATAGTCAGAATACCACCATCAGGCATCGCATGTGAGGCATTAATTCCTAAATTTAAAATAACATTTTGGATTTGAGATTGGTCACCTATGATATAAGGTGATTTTGCAAATAGGTTTGAATTGATAGTTGTTCTCTTGTCAATAGTGTGTGTTAAGAGCATTATTGAATCAGAGATGACTTTATGAACATTAATAACTGCAGATACTATTTGCTGTTTTCTTGAAAAAACCAGTAAATTCTGGATTAATTCTGCAGCTTTTTCGGATGATTCGATAATCATGTTATTTAAATTATTAGCATCAGGATTAGATTTTAGATGCTTTTGCATCAATTCAGCACACCCAATAATGCCTCCAAGCATATTATTGAAATCATGAGCAATACCACCAGCAAGAATTCCTACTGATTCCATTTTTTCAATGTGACGTAATCTGTCTTCAATTTTACGTGTTTCTGTAATATCAAGGGCTTCAACAATAATTTCAGTTACAACATTATCTTCATTAAATACAGGATTGGCTGTAAAATCAACAATGATCTCTTGGTTATCAAAAATATTATGTTTAGAAAAAAATCTAACGGTCTCACCATTAGCAACTTTTTTAAGTTCATTTTGTAATTTCTTTTCGTCTCCTGTGCCACGCCACCAAGGAGAATCCCAAAAATATAGGCCACATACATCAGAAATGCTGAGGCCAATTACTTCGAGTGAAGGTATGTTAGTGCTAATAATTTTACCGTCTGGTGATAATAATCCAATATAATGTGAAGATTTATTATAGAGAGTTTTGAAGGTTTCTTCACTTTTACGAAGCTGATTTTCGACATTCTTTCTACGCTGGATATTAATTATTAAGATAAATATACAGATAGTCATAAATGTAAAAATCAATCCAGAGACATACAAAATATTCTTGTATTTTTGAAAAATAGAGTATGGTTTATTAATAAAGATAGCATCACTAGGGATGTTGTTAATTGATATACCAAACTTATTAAGTACTTTATAATCAAGTATTGTAATATTTGGACTTTGCGTCTTAACAGGTATATTTTCAATAGGATTACCTGAGAGTACCTCTTTTGCAATTATTCCTGCACTCATTCCTTGTTTAAAATGGCTTATAAGCTTTCCACCGATTATTCCTTCGTTTAACCCATGCTCCCAAAGATGAAATACTGGAACAGAAGAATTTGTTATAATTAAGTCTAGACTTTCTGTAAATAACATGGGAGTGTTATTTTTGTCTCGATATGCAGAGAGTAGCAAAATACAAGTTTGAGAATTAAGACTTTGAATTTTTTTGGTGATTTCATCCCATGATAAATCAGTAAGTGATAAATATGATAACTTGAGAGTTGAGAAATCTTTATGAAGAGATAAAAATGACTTAAGATCTGATACTCCACTTGCTGTCCCGTCGGAAATAGCAATTACAGTACTTAGGTTTGGTATAATATTTTGTGCAAGTCTAATTGTTTCTTTTATAGATGTAGCTTCTACAACTCCTGTAATGTGCTTATTTTTGTTTTGTAGCTCGGCATTTTGAAGATTGTTTACTCCAAAAAATACAATTGGAGTATTAGGAAATAATTCATCTTGATACTTTACAATAAAATTGAAGGCATTATCGTCAGAGGTAAAGATCAAATTATAAGGAGGTAGATTTTTGACTTTATTTGTTAGGTATTTTAAAAAAGATTTCTCTGTTTGTGCACCAGGAAAGCGCTTGCTATCCATAAATTCAACATCAAGGTTGTACTTATTTACCGGTAGAACCGATTTTAAGCCATCAATTTGCTGATAAAATGTTGGAAAATTTGGATGGTATGAACTTATTAGCAATAGGTTCATTTTTTCAGCAGAACTTGCTATTGGCATATTGAGATTAATAATCAATAACAAAAATAAGTAAGTTACGAGTTTAGCAATTGAATACATAGGCATGATATCCTTGTATTTGAGAAATGACATAAATATATTATAAATCTAGGAATAATTTTTCGCCAAGAAAAAAGCTTATAATTTAAAAAATAGTAATAAATAAAGTATATTGTATAATAATAGTGTAATGAGTGGCAAAGAATAATATGATATGGTTTGATTTAAGGGAGTTAATATGTCAAAAAAGAAGAAAATTGGGGTGATACTATTTCCGGAGTTTGAGCTACTTGATGTATTCGGACCTTTAGAGATGTATGGTATTGCTAAGGAAGATTTTGATATTTCAATTATATCATTTAATACTGCTGAAGTCGCTAGTGCCCAAGGCCCAAAAGTAGTTGTGGATGAATTTCCAAAAGATGAGAAGCAATGTGATATCTTACTTGTTCCGGGAGGAATAGGCACTCGCAGCCAAGTAAATAATAGTGAACTTATCGAATGGATCGCTCGTCAAGCAACCTATGTTGAGTATGTTACCTCTGTATGTACTGGTAGTATACTGCTAGCAAAAGCAGGTCTGTTAAATGGGTTGAAGGCTACAACAAATAAGAGAGCGTTTGACTGGGTAGAGTCGGCTGGTGGTGAAGGTATTCTGTGGCAAAGAAATGCACGATGGGTAGAGGATGGAAAATATTTTACATCCTCAGGTATTTCTGCTGGTATTGATATGGCACTAGCTGTGATATCTAAAATCCATGGAGTTGACCTAGCAAGGGCTATTGCAACTAGAGCAGAGTATATCTGGAATGAGGATTCTGAGCTTGATCAATTTGCAGTATAGCAGTAAACATAGTAATATAAAATTCAAGTATGCTTGGAAACAGCGGGAGTATTTGATATTTACTTAATAATAATTTTACAGCAGATGTTTCCACTTGTCTCAATATAGAAATTCGTTGGTGGGTCATGGTGATAAAAAATTAAAATAACTTCATAAATTATGAGAAGATAAACCTTTGATTGTTAATATTGCTTGACTTGATTTGTAATAAAAGTAGGATTAAACGGTATTTTTAATTATAAATCCGTAAAAATTATTTTGAAAGGTGGAGAATGGCAATAAAGAGTAGAGAGAATTTCTCAGGATCACTTGGTGTCGTACTTGCTGCAGTTGGCTCGGCAATTGGCTTGGGTAATATTTGGAAGTTTCCATATATTGCAGGAAAATACGGTGGCTCTGCATTTATCGTAACATATTTGATATGTATCCTTGTGATTGGTATGCCAATGCTTCTTAGTGAGTTTGTAGTTGGTAGAAGTGTGCAAAAGGACTGTGTTGGTGCGTTTAAAGAGCTAGCTCCAAAGTCACCTTGGTATGCTGTGGGATGGTTGTCTGTACTTATTTCAATTATAATTATGACATTTTATCCGGTGATTGCTGGTTGGTCTGTATATTATGCATATCTTTCAATTACTGGGCAACTAAGTGGACTGGCTACTGAAGAGGTGACAGGGGTGTTTACTGGGTTTATATCCAATCCTTGGGAACCGATTTTTTGGCAGGTACTCTTTGTTATTGCAACAGGATATATCCTTTTAAAGGGTGTAAAGAATGGTATTGAGAGATTTTCAAGGTATTTGATGCCTTTACTATTTATTGTTGTTGTTATCCTAGCTATCAGAAGTGTGACACTAGCTGGAGCTACACCAGGTATTGATTTTCTATTAAAACCTGATTTTTCAAAGCTATCACTTGAGGCGGTTCTTGCTGCTCTGCAGCATTCATTCTTTACTTTGTCAATCGGTATGGCTATTATGATAACTTATGGATCATATATTAAAAGAGATAGCAGTCTAGGTATGCTCGTTTTACAAATCTCTGTTGCTGATACATTGATAGCGTTACTTGCAGGTCTTGCGATTTTTCCTGCAGTATTTGCATTTGGTATTGAACCATCACAGGGTCCAAGCCTAGTATTTATAACATTGCCAAATGTATTCAATCTTATGCCGATGGGTAGTTTCTTTGCTTTTCTTTTCTTTAGTTTACTTACACTTGCTGCAATGACATCGGCTATCTCTATTGCTGAGCCTGGTATTGCATATTTGATAGATGAATTCAATTGGAGCAGAAAGAAAGCTACAATAGGTATTCTTGCTGTAACTACTGTTATTGGTGCAGTAATACTGCAAGGTAACGGTATATGGAGTGAGTATAAGTTGCCATTTTATATCGGAGGAAAACTTGTATACAAAGATATATTTGATTGGGTAGTAACTTCGACTGATCTGCTTCTACCTATAACTGGGTTCTTCATTGCAATATTTGTAGGTTGGGTGCTGAAGAAGGACTTCTTATTCGATGAATTGACAAGTTCGGGAAGGTTTAAAGCGTCTTATGCGCAAGCATTCCATGTCTTACTGAAATTTATTGTGCCAGTAATTATTGCATTTATATTCCTCTCTACTGTATTTGGGTGGTGGAACTAAATCATTTTGTAACAGCGGTTTATTCAGGGAGTCAGCTATATTTGGAGGAGTCTTATGAGTGACTATGTACATGGGTATGACCAGAGAGAAAATCAAAGGCTAGAAGAGCAGGCCAAGACATTGGTTGAGTTACTACATTGGGATACTCATTATGAAGCAGGTGAAGAGGTGCTAGAGGCTGGGTGTGGTGTTGGAGCTCAGACGGTTACGCTTGCTGTTAATAGTCCTAAGGCTGAATTCACCTCTATTGATATCTCTGAAGAGTCAGTAAATCAGGCGAGAGAGAAGATCAAAGAGCATGGTTATTCAAATGTCTGCGTACAACAAGGGAATATCTTTGATCTGCCTTTTGAGAAAGAGTCATTTGACCATATCTTTGTCTGTTTTGTTTTAGAGCATCTCCCTGATCCTGTAAAAGCTTTGGAGATATTGAAGGGCTATTTAAAGCCGAGCGGTACGCTTACTCTAATAGAAGGTGATCATGGCTCTACATACTTCTATCCGGATAGCGGTGAAGCCCATAAAGCTATCGAATGCCAAGTAATGTTGCAGAGTGCTGCTGGAGGCAATGCAAATATTGGACGTGAAGTTTATCCTATGTTGGTAAAGGCTGGCTTTACTGATATTTCTGTCTCTCCAAGAATGGTCTATGTCGATGGGAGTAAACCAGAATTGATTGAGGGGTTTACAAAGGGAACATTTACTGCAATGATAGAAGGGATAAAAGACTCTGCTGTTGAAGCTGGATTGATAAGTGAAAGTGAGATGGCCAAGGGTATAGCTGATCTGTATAGAACTGCTGAAGATGATGGTGTTTTCTGTTATACATTCTTTAAAGGTGTTGCTAGAAAGATATAGTATGTAAGAATTTTCTGTTTTAAGTGTTAAGTGGAGAAAAACATGAGTGAATTTTATAGAGTAATTCGTGAGTGTTATGATAATATCTTTCCCCTTAGCAAGAAGCAGGTAGATTTTATAGTAAGGAATTTTGAGCGTGGATGTAAGATTCTCGAAGTGGGATGTGCCAATGGTAAGTTGAGTAATGCTCTTTCAGAAAACTTTGGTGTTGTTGGGATAGATGTTGAATATGAGTTTGTAGAGGTTGCTAAATCAAGGTTTCCTGAGGTTGACTTTCTAACTCTGAATATGCTTGATGTCGACTCTTTGCCAGGTATGTATGATGGAATTGTCTGTTTTGGTAATACACTTGTGCATATTAATCATAGTGATGTGCAAGAATTTTTAAATAAGGCATATAGTAAGTTGATAAGTGGCGGTAAGATCTTGATGCAGATAGTTAACTATGACTACATTCTTGGCAATATGGTAGGTGAGTTGCCTTTGATAGATAATGACTTAGTTCGTTTTGAGAGGTATTATGATCATGGTGATAAGTTTATTTTTAGAGGTAAGCTTGAAGTAAAAAGGAGTGGACTGCAAGTTGAGAGTGAAGTTGAGTTATTCCCTATATTGAGTAATGAGCTTACTGCAATGCTTGAAGAGGCTGGTTTTGGTGATATCATGTTATTTGGCAGTTTTGATGGAGAGGTATTTAATAATTTATCCAAGGCTTTGATTATAAGTGGTGTGAAGTGAGTATTATAGTTAGAATAGTATAATTTAAAGAACCATTACTGCTTTGAGTAATGGTTCTTTTATTATTTAAGTTTTAATTAGTGTAAATCGCAATATTCGTATGGTGTAAAGCTATTCCTCTTCTTCGTTTATTGTGTAGCATCTTCCTGGGCGGCGACCTAGGCAGGTGGTAATTATATAAGGGATGGTCTCTGCATGGTCGGCAAGCTCTTCTACAGTGATCTCTTCGTTACCTTGTCTGCCTATAAGGGTGACCTCTGTACCTGTTTTGACACCCTCAATATCTGTAACATCGGCCATGGTGTAATCCATGCTTATCATACCTACAACTGGAGCTCGCCTTCCATTTATTAGAACATCGGCGTGGTTACTAAATTCTCGCAAATAGCCATCAGCATAGCCAATAGGCAGTACCGCTATACGCATCGGTCGATGAGTTGTAAAGGTCCTGTTGTACCCAAGACTGAGCCCAGGTGGATAGTCCTTTACCTGTATTACAACACAGTGCCAGCTCATTGCTGGAGAGAGTGGAAATAGGTCACGAATCCAAGTAGGTGAATGGAAGCCGTAAATGCCTGCTCCTGGGCGTATCATATCATAGTGGGTCTCTTTGAATAGAATCGCGCCTGTGCTGCTTGTGGCGTGTTTAATAGGGACATTAATCCCTACGTCTTCAAGGGAATCAATGGCCTCCTTGAATCTTGAGAGCTGTCTCAAACTATATGGTTCGTCAGAAGCATCAGCAAGGTGCATAAACAAGCCTTCGAGTTCTAGGTTTGGCAGTACATCAATAGATCTAGCAGCAAAGAGAATGTTTTCTGGGAGTATTCCGAGTCTTCCCATACCTGTGTCTACTTTTAGATGGACTTTTGCAATTTTACCAAGTTTACCTGCCTCATCATTGATAATTCTTGCTGCATCTATTTCATGAATGCTGAGAGTCATGTCATCCTCTAACGCTATTGGTATCTCTTCTGGTAGTGATGAGCCGAGGATATGAATATATGAGTTTATCCCTGCTACCCTGAGCTCTTCTCCCTCAAGTACTGTTGCGACAGCAAGCCTTTCACAACCGGCATCGAGTGCTACTCGTGATATGGCAATAGCACCGTGCCCATAGGCATCAGCTTTTACTGCAGGCATAATATGCTTTGCTCCGCCTACAAGCTTTGCAAAACGTGATATGTTCTCTTTTATCGCGCTCAAATCAACCTCTACCCATGAGCGCTTGAATGAAGGGTGGTTGAGATGGTCTCTGTTCATATATAACCTTTGATAATAGCTTTTATAATTTAAATATAGGTACGGGGATAAACCGTACCTATATAGTCATACAAATGCTTTTAAGGTGAGTTTTATAGAATAAAACAAATTACCTTATACTTATCACGTCTTGAGTATAAAAGCTTGGTGAAATCCCTTTGCTACTACTGTTTGTGATAATTATTGGGTTAGAAAAGCTTTTGAACTTTTTCAAGTTCTGCTTCTGCTTCTGCTGTAATATCATCAAAGACTTGCTTCATTGGAATTATATCCTTGATAAGGCCTACACTTTGACCAGCCATCAGGCTTCCCTCATTAATATTACCGTCAACGGCAGCTTTCTTTAAACCACCCATCCAGAAGTTTTCAACGTGGAGTACAGCCTCTTCTTTTTCAATGTCGCCATTTTCAAGCTTCTTGAGTAGGTCGATCTGGAGCTTTGCAAATTGCTCGCTTGCTTCATTCTTAAGGGCACGCACTCCAACAACAGGAAGCGACGGAGATACCTGTATGCTAGTAACAGCATGTCTTGCTTGAGCTTTGCTAAATGCTTTCTTCATATCATTATGAATAGTGCACTCATCTGTCATTACAAAACGAGTACCTAATTGGACTCCTGCTGCTCCCATCATAAGTAGGTGTGACACCATCTTGCCGCTTGCAATACCACCTGCTACAAAGATAGGTACTTCTGAGAAGTTGAATAGAATCTCTTGAAGAAGGACTATCGTAGATACGTGACCAATATGTCCTCCAGCTTCGAAACCTTCGATAATTAGTGCATCTACACCAAATTTGATCATACGCTTTGCAATAGAGGAGGCCGGAGCAAATGCCATTACCTTCTTGCCGCTTTCTTTCATGCGGGTAATCTCAGGTTTTGATGGGATGGTACCTGCAAAAACAACGATCTTTACATCTTTCTTTTCTACGATGTCTAGGTGCGCTTTGTAGTTTGGAGCTATTGTAATAAGATTTACACCGAATGGTGTGTCAATGTCAGCAATGCACTTGTCTAGTTCTGCTTCAAATAGCTCTGGTGGCATATTACCCGCAGCAAGAACCCCGAAACCTCCATTGTCACATACCGCCTTGACCAAGCTATACGTACTTATCCATGTCATAGCACCGCAAATTATAGGGTATTTTACCCCAAGAAATTCTTGACCTTTTGACCAAAATTTGTCTAGTAA
This sequence comes from Planctomycetota bacterium, assembly GCA_965140405.1. Taxonomy (GTDB): domain Bacteria; phylum Planctomycetota; class SZUA-567; order SZUA-567; family SZUA-567. The sequence continues at coordinate 1,321,167 of OZ223208.1, read as the reverse complement.
TGCCATTGTATAATCACCTTTTCTTATTTCATTTCAATCTTAAAAAATCCATATACTACATTAAATGGAAAAATATCTACCATATATTCTATACATTATAGGTTCATATTCAACAACCATAAAAAAAAACTCCTACTCATCATTCTAGATAAGTAGGAGCTCAAAATTAATCTGTAAATATTAGAACGTTGCACCGAATGAGAACTGGATAAATTCGGTTTTGTCACCGTCTTCTTTGTTAAGTACTAGTGGGAAATAAATACGTACAGGCATAGGTGAAAGTGGAGTAATAACGTGAATACCAACACCAACACTCGCACGGTAACCACAACCTCCGTTAGAACCAGATTTCGTTCCACCTGAAGTGTCCCATGTTCCTGGGAATGCACCACCTACATCAAAGAATAAGCTACCTTCAACAAGCTTTTCATATATTGGGGCAAGTAGTTCGATAGAGTTTGCCTGACTGGTTAGACCACCGATAGCTGTGTCGCTATCATGCGGACCAAGAGTTCCTGATTCCCAACCTCTAACAGAGCCAATACCACCTGCATAAAGCATTTCATAAGTTGGAATACGTGAATTATCAAGTGCTCCTTGAGTAATAAGATTGGTTCTACCAGTAATAATCCAGTTTCTATCCTTTTTATCAGTAAAGAATGGGAAGAATCCTTGGAATGACATAGTATTACGCCAGAATGAGAAGTCTCCCCCAAGGAAGGTGCCGTATAGAGAGAATTTTTCTTCAGCCTTTATACCGCGATTTGGGCGGAAGATGCTGTCACGTGAGTCATAAACAAGTGAGGCAGTAATACTGCTTAGCCAGTTTGAGCCTGCTTCTGCCTTGACTGATTCTGCTGCACCTGACTTAAAGTCAAACATATCAACATTATCAAGTCTGTATGTCACACTACCTGTAAGATTGGGATTCCACAGTTTCTTGGTAAATGTAGTGTAGCCACCAAGGGTCTCTTGTGTAAACTCATCCCATTCGTAAGTCTTATAGTAGAAGCCAAATCCCCAGCCTACTGGTTTATTAAAAATCCATGGGTTGAAGAAGTCTAGACCGTAGTTTTTACTCTTTGTACCGTATGAAACACTTGTAGATGCATATTGTCCTGCACCTGTAAAGGCTTTACCAGTTATTAATTCTTTAAAGTTCTCAGGGAAGTCTTGGAAGTCAAAGTTACGCTGAGAGAGTGTGACTGAACCAGACATAGGGTCATCAGATGAGAAACCTACGCCGAATCCGATATTACCAGTCTGCTTCTCTTCAAGGTCGACTACAACTCTTGCTCTATCTGGAGATGAACCTTCTTTTACTGCTATATCAAATGTATCTGCATCAACAAAATCAAGATTTTTGATGTTGTTCTTGCTGTCTTCAATTTTTGTAGAGTCAATCATTTCACCTGGGTAGAAATCCAGTTCACGCCTGAAGACTCTGTCTTTGGTCTTTTCATTGCCAACGATCTGGACATCTTCTATAACTACTTGTGGGCTTTCATCAATGTGGAAAACAACATCTACAACGTTTTCCTGTTCTGTCAAGACACGCTCTGGGTATATCTTGGTAAAGTAGCGACTATTAGGAACCATACCATAGATATCACGGACATGCGTGCTATCTTCCATAGCGACTAGTGGGCTGTAAATCTTGCCAGGCATTGTCTGTATTACATTTCTAAGGTCATCGTCAGATACTAATTTATTGCCATCAAAACTTACACTACCAATACGGTACTGTTCGCCTTCATTAATATCAATATAAAGGTGGGATTCATCCCTTGAAAACCATCCAGAGTCATATTTTTCATCTTCTGTAACCTGGAATGGGCGTTCTGCAACCTCAACGTCAAGGTAGCCATTTGATTGATAATAAAGCTTTATTCTTTCGATGTCGTCTTCAATATCTTTCCTGTTCATTTTACCTCTAGTAAAGAATGAAGACTGTCTAGTCTTGAGTATCTTTCTAAGAGATGCATCTGTAAAGCGATAATTACCTCGGAAGACAATATCTCTAACCCAAACCTTATGACCTTCATCAATATTGAATACTAAGCGCACACCATCTTCGAAGGGCTCTGCTTCAGGGGTGACCTTATTAAAGTAGTAGAATTTATCTGTATAATATTCTTCAAGCGCTCGTGCGTCACGGGTCGCTTGACCCTCATCGTAACGGGTATCTATCTTGCTCTCAATGACTTTTTCAAGCTTTTTTGGTTTTATCTTGTTGCCACGGAAAGATATACGCCTAATAAGATTCTTTTCACGGAGTAGAATGATAATGTTTACTCTATAACCTGGCAGAACCTCTTCCTTGATCTGTACATCTGCAAATTGCCCGAGTTTATAGAGGCGTTGGAAATCTTCTTCTAGAACTTTTTTATCGAGTGGGCGGCCTTTTCTGGTTCCCATCTTGGCTTGAATTTCTGAAGCGGTTGCAAAACCACCACGGATTATAATATCGTTTACTATTGGGCTTTCTGCTGTGCCGTTGGTGTTTATGCTAGTATCTGTATCATAGGCAGCGTCAAGCTCAGATCTAGGACCATTATCGACCTCTTCTACAACTTCAGTTGTCTCTTCTAGTGTAAGGTTATCCAAGCCTAAATCACTATCATCATCTACCGCAAAGTCTCGGTCTTCAGATACAGTCTCTTCTGTAAACTCATCAGATGAGAGGGTATCCCCAAAGGATGAATCGGACTCAGTAAGATCTGTGCCACCAGGAATATCAGGAAGGTCTAAATCATCTGCTACCGCTACTATGCTGATAAAGCTGAATAGAACCAGACTTAGCCCTAATTTTAAGGTTTTTCTCATTATATATCCCCGCTTTGTGGCGGATCCTATCTTTACAACTGTATTTAAATTAACCATTTATACGACTTTGAACTCCTGTTATTATAGCATGTTCTCAATCAAAAAGCAATAAGACCTTATCATTTGCTAAACACAAGGCAATAAGGGTGTTAAGTGAAAAAGTATCAACATCTCTCAGAAACTTATCGGCAAGTTAAAATATTTTCTCCAACTTTTATCGGGATAATTTTGCTTTTTATTGCTAAAATGTCAAAGTCTAGCAGTATACCGTTAGTATGTCAAATTTATAGCGGTCTCATTCGATATGATATTGTTAACAAAGAGGTAATGTGTAAGGATATACTGAGATTTCTCTTTGTATTGCTTATATGTTGTAGCTATAATGGTAAATCAATACAATTAAAGTTGAAAAAATATCAATAACAATGAAAGCTGGGCAATTATGTATAATCATTTAAGAGGCAGTGTTGTAAGTGTTGTGCCGGGAAGAATTATTCTTGAGGTAGGAGGAGTAGGCTGGGAAATTCATGCTCCATTATCTACAACGGCTAAAATAAGTGTGGGGCAGGAAACTCTGATCCTGACTCATCTTGCAGTAAGAGAAGACGATATGTCAATGTATGGATTCTGCACAGAGGACGAAAGATCATTATTTAGAACACTTATTGGCATAAGTGGAGTTGGTTCAGCAACTGCGGTACAGATACTTTCTTCTGCCTCTCCTAAAGACTTTATTATTGCAATTGAAAAACAGGATACTAAGTTTCTTAAAAAAATAAAAGGGATTGGTGAGAAGACTGCAAAAAGGATAATTTTAGAGCTTAAGGGGGCAAAAACAAATCTTACCGATGATATGCAAGAATATAGTCCTTTATCTACTATGAGTGTGGTGGCAGCAGATGCAGTGAAAGCTCTTGAGGCTATGGGCATTAGGGAGAAAGAAGGGATTGCTAGGGTAGAGAAGGTTCTTGCTGCTGGAGGAGATCATTCTTTAGAAGAATTGATTCGTGGTGCACTACAAGGGTAAGAGCTCATCAATATTGTATTGCTCTTTATGGTTTTAGTACTACAAAGGTTTGCTTTTAGTAACATTAAAACTAAGTTTTGCTTTACAGGGATGTACGATTTAGTTGGCGATTGTTATACATAAAAGATAAGGCAAATATTCCTATGACAAAGGAAAATGTTTTCCGAGGGTAAGGTGTCAAATTGTGATATATAATTAGATATCGGCTTGGTTGATAGTAAAAACTTGTATTATGCAGTTGACTACCAATGCATAAATATGTAAAACTTATAGTACATAATAGTTATTATCTAAATTTATAGTTGAATAAATATTCTAAGGGAGAAGTAATAATGAAATTGATTTTTAAGTTGTTCCTTGCAGCTCTAGTTATTAGTACATATGCTGGTTATAATCAAGCAAAGGCTGAAGAACCTGCACCAAGCTCGGTCGTTATTGTCAGAATTGAAGAAGTTTTCCGTAATTCTGACTACGCAAAGCAAATGGAAACACAAATTAGAGCAAGTTTTAGGCAAGAAGAAAAGGAAATCGAAGATCTCCAGAAGTTGATCAGAACTCAACAAGAAAAACTTCAGAGTGATGCATTTCTTGCTCCCGATACATATCAGTATAAGAAAAAAGTATTAGAACTACAAATACTACAATTACAGCTACAAGATAAGGCTGAACGTTTTCAGAAGCTTACGCGTACTAAAATGGCTAACTTCTGGAGAGGTGTGTACGCAGACTTCCAGAAAGCTGTAAAGCATCTTGTAAAGATACGTAACTATGATATAGTTATTACTGCGCCAGATATTGAGTTGTCTGATAGATTAGAAAAATCTAACTCTCCAGAAGCTGTTATTAGTGAGATACTTCGTCGTCAGGTTCAGTATGTTTCTCCTGAGAATGACATGACAGATGAAATTATTAAGATTATGAATGCCCTAAACGCTAAGAGAGCAAACTAGTTGATGACGCCAACATAATGTGTTTTTTTGAAGCGACGATATTGCAATCGTCGCTTCTTTATTATATCATTGTAATACAAATATATTAAATAATTTTTAGAATGATGATAGGGATATAATGAGTAAATATTCTGTAGAATGGATTGCAAAGACTATCGGTGGCGAGGTAGATATTGTAGGTGATAAGAGTGTAGAGGTAGTATCAGCAGTTGGACTTGATGGTGCAGGTGATTCTTCAGTTACATTTGCGGTAGGTAGAAAGAATTATAAGCTACTCAAGGAGACCACAGCTAGAGTAGCGATTGTTGGAAAAGATGCTGCGGATGATCTGGGATGTATATTAATAAAGGTAGAAAAACCTGAGATTGCATTTGTCAAAGTTGCTCAGGCGATGGCTCCAAAAATACCTCATGCTGAAGCAGGGATACATGATAGAGCGGTAGTCTCAGAATCAGCTACTATTGCTCAAAGTGCCTCAATAGGAGCAAATGCAATTATTGAGGATGGTGCTACTATAGGTGAAAATACTATAATCTATCCAGGGGTATATATTGGTAAAGATGTTAGTATTGGTTCTAATACAATAATATATGCAAATGTAACAGTATACTATGGCTGTATTGTCGGTAGTGAGGTAATTATACATAGTGGAGCTGTTATTGGGGCAGATGGTTTTGGCTTCCAGTGGGATGGCAGTCAGCATCTGAAGATTCCACAGACTGGAATTGTTGAAATACATGATAAAGTCGAGATAGGAGCTAATTCTACTATTGATAGAGGGCGATTTGCAAGTACTGTTATTGGGCGTGATTGTAAGATTGATAATCTCGTTCATATTGCTCATAATTGTAAAATTGGTGAGGCTTCAGTATTTGCTGCTCATGTTGGTATAAGTGGGTCTGTTGAAATAGGCAAGGGGGTTGCTGCTGGTGGTCAGGTTGGATTTGCTGATCATATAAAAGTTGGTGATGGCTGTACCTTCTATGCTAAATCTGGAGTAGCGAGTGACGTAGAGCCCGGTCAGATAATGGTAGGACAACCAGCAGTGGAATATAGGCAAGAGTATAAAAAGTATAAAAATATTAGAGGAATTGATAAACTAAAAGATAGAATAAAAGACCTTGAGGATAAATTGGAGGAAATAATCAATGAAACAAACAACGCTTAGTGGAGAATTTACTGTGTCTGGTGTCGGACTTCACCTTGGAGAAGAAGCAACAGTTACTGTAAAGCCTGCTGTGGCAAATACAGGGTATAGGTTTTTTTCAGGGAGTGATGAAGGCTTGGTGCGTCCATGGTATATAGATGGAAGTAAGCATAGATCGATACTCAAGTTGCGTAAAGGCACAGAGATCAATACCGTTGAACATATCTTAGCAGCGTTGTACGGTATGGGCGTTGATAATGCAGTTATAGAAGTTGAAGGTAGTGAAATTCCTGGAACTGATGGGTCTTCTTTAGAGTTTGCAACCAAGATCGCTGAGGTCGGAGTTGTAGATCTTGAGGATGAAGCTGAGTACTATAAGCTTAAGAAAGATGCTTCTGCTGGAGCTGCTGGGTGTAGTATTACAGCAACCCCTATCAAAGAGAATGAACTCCGTATAACCTATATGATAGATTATAAAGAGAGTTCACTTGCTCGAGGCGTTATCGAAAAAGTAATTACACCTGAGATTTTCTTAAAAGAAATTGCACCAGCTAGAACCTTTGTAATGCAATCAGAGGTCGAGTCTCTTCAGAGTGCAGGTTTTGGTAAAGGGGCTAATACTCAGAATACTCTTGTGCTTGACGGTGATGAAGTAGTAAATAATACTCTCAGAGTAGACAGTGAACCTGCCGCTCATAAAATACTTGATATTATTGGTGATCTTGCTTGCACTGGGGTAAGGCTAGGCGCTCATATTGTCGCATGTAAGAGTGGGCATGCATTGAATAAGAAATTTGCAGAAATTATTAGAATGGATGCAATGGAGAGTCTGTATCCAGATGGAGTAATGACAATCAAGGATATTAGGACGAAGATGCCTCATCGATATCCTTTCCAACTCGTTGATAGGGTTATAGAATTAGAAGCCGGTCAAAGAGTCGTCGCTTATAAAAACCTTACTAGTAATGAAGAATTTTTTAATGGGCACTTCCCTGGACAACCTATTATGCCTGGAGTGTTACAAATTGAAGCACTGGCTCAGGTAGGAGGGCTAGGTATGGCAGCAAGTGATATAGATGGAAAACTTGCAGTACTGACTGGAGTCGATAGTGTGAAGTTCAGGCGTCAGGTGATTCCTGGTGATAAGCTACTACTTGAAGCAAAGGTCTTGAAGTATAATGGCAGACTAGGGTCTATTGAAGCAAAGGCATCAGTAAATGGCGAGTTGTCATGTTCTGCTGTAATCAAGTTTGCATTTATCCCTCGTGATAAACCAGGGATGTAATTGTAAGAGGTTTGTGTATTGAGTTCTTGGAATCGGTCTTGATAGATTGTGTAAACAACTGAAGGAGTAAAAATTTTGAGTAATAATATTCACCCTACAGCAATTATTGATAGCTCTGCTCAGGTTGATAAAGATGCTGTAATTGAAGCATTTTGTATTGTAGAAAAGAATGCTAAGATTGGAGCAGGCACTACTTTGAAATCGCATTCGCAGGTGCTCGAGTATACTACATTGGGTGAGAATAATATTATCTCTCCTTATGCTGTAATTGGCGGTGCTCCACAGGATCTTGGTTATAAGAATGAGCCGACAGAGGTCATTATTGGAAATAATAATGTATTCAGAGAATTTGTGACTGTTAATAGAGGCACTACAAAACAGGATAAAAAGACCATCATAGGAGATAGTAATCTCTTTATGGCCTATTCTCATGTCGCTCATGATTGTATTGTAGGAAATAATTGCGTATTTACAAATATGACCCAGCTCGCAGGGCACTCAACTATTCAGGATCACGTTATCTGTTCAGCGGGGACTCTTGTGCATCAGTTCGTCACTATAGGAGCACGTGCATTTATGGCTCCATATTCCGTGATAAGGCATGACTGCCTGCCAGGGGTTATATATGAAGGTAATACGGCGAAACCTAGAATTTTAAATCTTATAGGTTTGAAACGGGCAGGGTATGAGGGAGAAGAGTTGCGTAACATTAAAAAGACATTTAAAATGTTATGTCGCGGTAAGATGTCTATGACCGATGCTATTGAGCAACTCGATGGAGAAGAGTGGGCGGCAGAAGGATTTGTAAAAATTATGCTGGATGTGGCAAAGAAGTTGAGTAGAGCTCAAGGAGGAAGAGTTAGTTCACACTAGTACTGGTTATGTTATTAATTTATAAAGAGAGTCGAGCAAAAAAGTGCTCGACTCTCTTTATAAATTAACTGATATCTTTATTTCGTAATATTTTTGATAGGATAGTTGGTGCGAAGCGTTTTAGGAAGGTAGAATATTTTTCAAATCCGCCAATTAGAATCTCTTCCTTCTCATTTAATATACCAGTAATTAGTTTTTTTGCACAAATACTTGTAGCCATTCCTGACTCTTGGCCAGGGTCAATAATGCCATATGCCTCTCCTGATTCTGTAAGTGCATGCTTGGAAAATTCGGTATTTATATACCCAAGTATTGCGATGGTTACACGTATGTGGTTATGCCATTCTTCTGCTCTTAGGGATTCAAAGTATCCATGAAGTGCATGCTTGCTCGCAGAGTATGAGCTACGTTTCTGAGCTCCAAATCTACCCATAAGACTACTAATAATGACAAAATGACCTCCACCGTTTTTCTTCATTATTGGGAGTAACTTTTTAGTAATAGCAACACTACTAAAAAAATTGGTCTCCATAATGGCTCTAGTATTTGCGAGTGGAGTAGAGTCAGCAATTGTACGTTGTGATAGACCACCACAGAAAATCACAAAATCAATCCTGCCATGTATACTTATTGCAATATCTACCTGCTTAGGAAGGTTCTCTGCATCAGTAAGATCCAGGGGAAGAGCCAGTATATTCTGTGAAGTTAAAGAGATCTTATTTAGAAGTTCAGCTCTTCTAGCTGATATAATTACCTTTGACCCATTACTCGAAAATTCTTCAGCGAGAGATTTGCCAATACCAGAGGAGGCTCCAATAACCCAGACCACTTTTTCATTTAATGAATTAGCCATGAATAGTTTATTATTCTTCTGTTGCTAAATAACGTTTGATCTGTTTTGCCATAAGCTTACCATAGTTATTACCACTTCTAAAGCTTATATCGTCTGGCTTGCCTACTCCAACTGGGCCGAAGTGGTCACCTTTATCGGCACCTACTATAAGCATCCCGTGTACCATCATAGATTTTAGAATTGCGAGGCAGGCAGTTTCATTGCCTCCTCCAATATATGATGAGGTTGCAAATGCACCTCCAAGTTTTCCTTCTAGACGTCCATGGATAGTTACAGACTCTTCGAAAAATTTGATTATCTCAGATGAAGGCATACCGTAATAGACAGGTGTACCTATAAGTATTGCTCGGTAATTTATTAAGTCGTTGACACCGACCTCAGATATCGGTTTTATCTCATAGCTAACATCACCTTCAGCTAGGCCGGTAGCTATTGATTCTGCAAGACTCTTGGTTGTGCCGCTCTGTGAGTGATATGTTACTAGTGCATCTATCATGGTGATTCCTTTCAACAAAATATTACTTCTTCTTTTGTCGTCTTTCTCCAAAAAAGTCCTTTAAAATAGTACTGCAATCATCTGCTCGTAGGCCAGAAATTATCTCTGGATTGTGATTTAAATCTGTGCAACCTGTAATGTCGAGTATGCTGCCACATGCTCCCGCTTTTGGATCAGTTGCTCCGAAGAAAACTCTTGGTATTCTAGCTAGTACTATTGCTCCTGCGCACATTGCGCAAGGCTCTAAGGTGACGTAGAGTGTACAGTGTTCGAGCCTCCAACTATTAAGAGCTGCAGAAGCTTGAGTAATCGCTAAAATTTCTGCGTGAGCTGTAGGATCATTCAAACCTTCTCGTTGGTTCCAAGCTTTTGCAATAAGCTTGTCCTCATGGAAAATAACGGCTCCGACAGGCACCTCACCTTCATCGTATGCCTGCATTGCTGCATTTAGAGCCATACCCATACGCATGTTATCTATATTGAATAGTTCATCCATTTGACTATAATGATACCTTATTGTTAGTTTTAAAATACGATATAATTGTACGAAATAATGGATATAGAGTAAAGGGTAATATATATGGCGTTGATAACATGTGAATATTTTTCTGAAGAGCTGAGTATGATGCGAAGCATGAGAGTTATATTGCCACAAGAATTGAAACTTAAGGATGGACTCAATGGTGATAATGCACTTCATGGGAGTCTACCAGTTTTATATCTTTTGAATGGTCTGTCTGATAATGATACTGCGTGGATAAGGCGTACTTCGATAGAAAGATATGCAATGAAATGGAATGTGGCAGTAGTGATGCCCAATGGTGAGAGAGGATGGTATACAGATGCAGTAGCGGGATATAAGTACTACTCTCATATTGCGTACGAGGTGCCAAGGATCGCGCGAAGCTTCTTTCCTCTATCTGATAAGCGCGAGGATAATTTTATTGCTGGTATATCGATGGGTGGGTATGGTGCCATCAAGATTGGATTATTAAACCCTGAGATATATTCGGTTGTAGGTAGTTTATCTGGTGCACTAGATATAAAAAGACGTTATAATGGGATCGAGGACATAAATTATCTGCATGAGTTGGAAAATATTTATGGGTCGCTTGATAGTATTGAAGGTACAGATAACGATCTTCTGAGTCTGCTGGATAAAATTGACCCTAAATCAGCTCCCAAGATACTGCAATGTTGTGGAACAGAGGATTTTCTATACGGTATGAATACGTCATTTATTGAGAAAGCGAGAAAAAATAAATTTGACGTAGAATATTGGGAGGGTGCGGGGGCGCATACTTGGGATTATTGGGATAGTGAAATTCAAAATATCTTACGCAAGATGCCGATTAGGCATAGATAAACTAACTTTATACGGGACGCAAATGCGTCCCGTATAAAGTTATATTTTCATTCACCTATAATTTTAACGAGTAAGCGTTTTCTGCGCTTGCCATCAAATTCATAATAAAATATATGTTCCCACGGACCTAGGTGGAGCGAGCCGTTTGTGATAGCTACGACTACCTCTCTACCCATTACCTGTCTCTTTAAATGTGCATCACCGTTATCTTCAAAACCATTGTGAGCGTATTGGGAGTGTGGTTTTTCAGGAGCAAGCCTTTCTAGCCATTTTTCATAATCAGAATGCAATCCGCTTTCATTGTCATTTATAAAGACACTGGCGGTAATATGCATTGCATTTACTAAGCATAAGCCTTCTTTTACACCGCTATCTCTTACTAGATTTTCTACCTTGTCATGTATAGATATTATTTGTCTGCGCTTAGGAACATCCATCCATATCTCTTGGGTCAGGGTTTTCATTATCTCTCCTTTGAAAGTAAACGTTGAAGTATACTTTTAGTATATATATTTAATCTCTCACATAAAACTTAAATCCGGAAGAATTGCTATTTAATTCTGGTGCAAAGACACCTTTGCTTTCTGATGCTTTTGCTGTAAATGTACCACTGTACAAAGAATAGGCTCTGTATTTGAATGAATAACTTCCTCGTGGTAAGGACTCAATATAGTAGTTTACTGATTCGTTTTTGTATTCAACGTAATAGCTTATTCCGTTATACGAATAACCACTCTTGCTCTCAATTGGCTCAAGAGTTGCTGGCTTGTAGTCTTTTAAATATATATATTCATAATCATTCTTACTCGTCACAATTAGTTCTGTCTCAATGAGATCTCCTGCATGGATAATGTCTCCTAATTTTAATTCCTCAGGGGTGTAAGTTATTCTACGCAGTGTTTTGTCAGAGCCTTTGCCATCAGGGATTATTATAGATTGATTTTCAGGGATAAGTCTATAATACTTTCGCTCTGTTTTGAGTTCTAGACCATGTGGCTTGGCAATTTCATCTAGGCTATAAAATGATAGTGTGTAAGTAAAATATAGAGGTGAATTTGTATTAGTGGTCTTGCTTACTTTTAGTAAGTTATTACCTGCTCTAAGTTGTTTGGGTGAAAACTTTAATACTTGTGGTGAAGGTATTATTCCAGTATTACTTGTTATAATTTGTTTTGCAATTGAACCATTTAGTGATATTTCTACTTCTGGTGTAGAGGGTAAAGATTTATTCGTTTCAATAAATGAGTGTAGAGTTGTAAAGGCTGAAACTGTTGATTGGATAGAATCATTTTTACTGATGTACTTGATATTGTTTATTAAGTAGTGTGTAAGTTGCTCATTGATAACCCTATCCTGACCTGTAAGTAGGCGTAGATTGAGATAGTTTGCTATGGTTTCAGATTCTGAGCCATACCAATACCACCAAAAATGTGAGTTCTGTAAATTCAGGTAGGCGGTATTGTTTTCTGCATCAATTTTTATGTACTGTTCTATATTCCTTAGAACCTGTTTTAAAAGTTTTGTATGCTCATTGTAGTATAAGCCAGTTGCGAATAAGCTTTGACCATAGACGGATAAATCTAGGCGGTTGTCAAAGAGAAAGTTTCTCATCTGAGAATTTTCATTGCCACCTTGAGCCAGTGTTGAGTAAATTAAAGCATCAAGATTGGATGCATAGTATTTTTGTTTGTCATTTGTTGGGTTCTGATTATTGATTAATTGGAGTCTGTTTTTGGAATAATTTATCAAATATAGTCTTGCTCCTGTAATAAGTTTTGCTGGTATATATATACCGAGTTTGTCTGCTCTCTCCAAGCTCTGTAAAATTAATGATGTAATATAGGCAGAGCTGTATCTGCCCTTGCCGATCCAGCTCCAGCCACCATCTTCATGCTGAAGGGGGGTGAGTATATTGAGAGCTTTTGCGTATTCTCGTTTTATATTTTCAAGTTTATAGATGCTTTTATCTGTAAGAGCCATTTTTTGATTATCTGTAAGCATGTTCTGAATGAAAAGTCGTGGAAGAAGTTTGCTTATAAGTGCATCATTAGTATTTGGTATTTCTATTGGCAGATTATCTGAGGTGTTAATTAGTAGCGATGTTAGATCAGGGTACAGCTCTACAGTAAGTTTTGAGTCTTCTTTTTTGATGTTTTTTGGAAGATTGATGTTTGAGGTATGCGATACATTATTGCTGCCGAGTAATACTGTCTTGCTGTCAAAGAGTTGTTGCCCTTTAGTTATGATGGTGAGAGGTAGTACCATAGTATCACTACTTCCGCTTGATTTTGCTGAAACAGTGATACTGCCTTCTATTGGGTTAATAGCAGTGATTTTCCAAAGTATATTATCTTGTGAGTCAGCATTAAGCCTGAAAGTTTTTGAGAGGTTGCTGTTGGTTTTTATACCTGCTTCTGTCTTTAATGAAAGGGTCACTTCTTTGTCTTTTGCTGAATTGTTATAGACAGCTATGCTAATATTAGCAGTGTCGCCATCTACAAGAAATCTTGGTAGTGAAGGTATCAGCATGAGTTCTTTGCTGGTGAGTATTGAAGTCTCTGCTTGCGCTACCTCTGTTTTAGAGGTGATGGTCCAGAGTTTTATCTTCCACCTTGTAAGGGTATCAGGAAGTGGGATATCAATAGTCATATTTCCAGTATTATCGAATTTTAGATTTGATATAAAGACTGCTGTTGTTGAGAAGTCTTTCCGTGCACCACTTATATCGTCATTCGTTGTAGCTGGTGACGGCATGGCGTCACTCTCTGCGACCATACTCATCTTCATACTTGTAGCGAATATTGCATCACTACTGCCCTTGCGTGGCAGGCTATTTCCTCTAGCAAGCATAGGACTTAGGCTTTCATTATCATTGTAAAAATTACCAAAGATTCCGATAGGTTGCATAGGTATTGTTTGATCAGCATATATATTATATGAGTACTTATTAAGACTAGTCAAAGTAGATGGATAGTGGGAGTTCACAAAACCCCAGAAAAAATCGTTAATGGTTGGAGAGTTGGTGCCCTCTGTTATTTCGTCTAATGCTGCGTCATAGACGGCAATTATACCTTGGCCTTCAAAGCTTGTATGGTTAAAATTAGATATATTAACAGTTACCTTGGCAGTACTCGATGGCTTATACTCTTCTTTCTCTGGTGTAATTGTAAGGTTGAGAATTTTAGTTGTTGGAGGGATAAATAGTTCAGCTGTAGATGTGTGTACTTCTTCATTTGATGTATTTATAATCTCTATAAATTTATTTGGGGTATCTGTGGATTTCACTTTATAATTTATGATGTTATTATTTGAGGTTGTCTGAATGGTTTGAGGAATAGTGTATAACTCTGATTCAGTATGAGAGAATACAAATAGAGTTGTTCTTGGTTGTTTTGAAATAATAAGTAGTTCAGCAGTATCACCTGGAGAGTATGACTTTGACTTTGCTATTACTTCAAGTGCATTTTCAGTAGGCATGCTCTGCTGTGTAGGTGCGTCTTGTACGCAAGCATAAAATTCAATTTTGCTACTTACTGGGTTATTATACTTATCGGTTGCATTGCATTGGATAATATACTTGCCAGCTTCATTTGGAGTGAAGTTGAATTTAAAACTATGGTCTGGACTTTGGGGAATAGCCTTTGTTGTGATTTGAATAGGATCTTTCAGCGACTCATTTAATCTGGAGGCAGTAATAGTTACGGGTGAAGTAATATTGATATTTGCTGCTTTGTTGTTCGAGTAAGGAGTAAAGGTTACAAGTGCAGTTTCGCCAGTATAGTAGTAATTTTGATCTGTATCAGGGGATAGGCTAAAAGCGTTTTTTGAAACTGTTACTGAGCAATCTTCTTTTATAAAGTTATTACTCTCATCACTGATAGTCACTTTTAGAGAGTATTCAAATTCTTGGTTTTGTGTGTCTTTCTCAAAGGGTACAGGAGCCAAGGTTATTGTTGCTATGCCTTGACTATTTGTATATATGGTTGAACTTTCAACTAGGACTGGTTCTTCTTTAGGTTGAAAGGTATTATGTGTGTATGAATATGGATTGGCGCTCTTACTTCTGGATTGGTAGCCAGAACCATATAACCAGTCCCACTCTGTTATAGGGATATATGTGGCTACTTTTGGTTGTTTATAGATTTCGTATTCTACTTTTGCATTCTGTAGTGGCTTGCCAAAATTGTATTCGGTGGATACAGTAAAGGTGATATTGTCTGAGAATGTTGGTGATAAGTTATTGGGAGTTATTGTTGCCGTGTATTCTGGCTTTTTGTACTCCTCAATTCTAAAGTAATTACCACCTTGGACTATTTCTAGATTGCTATCAATAGTCCAAACTCCTAGTGTCGCATCAGGTTTTGTTATAAAGTCTATAGCAAATTTTCCATTATCTTGAATCTGAACTTTTTTTGTTTCCTTTTTTTCTCCGCGAGGGTTGTATAAAGTTAAGCTGAATTCTTTGTGTTTATCCTTTGGGTATGTTTCAAGTTTTTTATAATCATAGTCACGTATCCAGCCAGAGATTTGTATGGTCTCTGCTGGCCTATATAAAGGTTTATCAGTTATGTAGAGCATCCTATCGATGTTTGTATCATGCATCATATATGAATGATCCAAATATTCAAAACCGATGTAAGCTTTACGGTTGTCTTTTGATTTTGCAGTAACTAGGTAGTGAAAGTCAGGCCTTATTATACTCTTTGGTAATTCAGCAATACCATCTTTGTTGGTATGGATCACTGCTTCTACAAAGAAGTTGGAGAGGTTGTTAGGCTTTAAATGTTGACCACTCTGATATCCGAATACACTTAGCTCGATATTTGGAATAGACAAACCTGTGTTGCTGTCGGTTGTCAGGTAAAGTTGCCCGTTATCAATAAGAGGCTTTGAAAGGATGGCAAGGTCGTTTAACCAGAGAAGAGTGTAGGCTTTGTAGCCATTACTAAGTCCTGCTTCGATAAAGTAAGCACCTCCTGTTAGGCCTTTTGGAAGTGAGATCTTTGCTCTACCTTCACCGTGTAGAATATGAGGTGCACTTTTAGCAAGATCAATATTGCTATTATATACCTCTTCCTCAAGGTATTCTCTCTCTTTGTTGTTTGCTAGCAGCCACCCTAGGTTTTCAATTTTTGAAGTAGCTTTGTATGGCTCAACATTATTTGATTTGAGGGATTTTACTACGTCTGCAAGGAGCTTGTCAGTATCGACGGCTGTTGCCTTTATTGATACTGTATCTGTATTTCTAAAAGTAAGGGATAGCTCAGGACTGGTTGTTGTGGATTGGATGTTTGACGCTTCAAATTTTATAAAGCCACTAACTATTTGTGTAATATGCCTAGTAGCGACTTCTTTTTCTCTCTCTGATGTAAGTTTTGAGTCTAATACTTGATGCCAGTATTTACTTGACTCAGTATATTGGCGTCTATTTTCAAGTATGCTTGCGATCTTTGATGAATATTCAATTCTGTCATGTTCATTCAGTAACTTTATATATTGTTCTAAATAATTATAAGGGGTAGGTAGGGTGAATAATTGTATACCAGATTCAAGTCTTGAAATGGTTTGATTTAGTCCTAGTTTGTCTAGTTTGTCTATATACTCTGATATATCTGAGTTATTATAAAAGTCATTTAATATAGTGTTTACACTATAAAGTGTCTCTGAAAGCTCAGCTATTGTGGCTGTCTCTCTGAGATCATTACCATTGTATATACTACTTTGGTGTAAATACCAGCGAAATAGTTCACCATCATTCTTAGCCGCAGCCTTGTTCTTTGGGAGTAAAAAGAAGTATGGAGCGCCATCTGGATTTGCTGGGGCACCTTTACCTCTAAGATTTGAGGATATTAAGGGAGTTGTATATGGAGGTATGTTATCAATATCGCTCTTTAATAACAGGCGTATAGCGGTATTAGGGTAGATATCTTTAGTATACATTTGAGCAAAGGTAAAGTATAAGTCAGATTTTTCTTTGTCTGATGCTGTTGAATTGTTGATAAGTTGCGTTGCAATATCCATATACTTTAGTGCATGGAGGTGGTCGTGATCTTTGATATTAATTGAACTTGAGTAGTCTCGTGTTCTCCCTCTAAAGAAGATTCCACCTTGGAGATATCCCGAATGCATAAGGATATTATCATATATTTCTCCTGCTGTTTTGTAGCACTTCCAATCATTAGAGTATTTCATGATTACTTTTGAAATAAAGCTATCAATCTCGGTATGTCTATTGAGTCGTTGCAGAGCATTTACAGCCGTTATCATTGCTGTTGTGGAAAAGTTGTTCGTCTCTAGTAGTGATTTTTTGCATTGATCGAAGGCTTCCTTATAGTTACCATCTTCAAAGAGTTTGTCGGATTTTATTACAATACTGACAGGCGCTAGTTGTGAGTTTGCTTGGCAATTTAAACTTATTAGGAGTGTGATAGATAGAGTAATAGTGGTCGCAAGATACTTAATAGTATTCATCCTTGGGTATCCTTTTATATAGGAGGCTAATGGTAATGACTTATATTATTATATACTGAATTAAAATAGTATTGGGGTTAAAAAAAATCCCTTAGCAGAAATAATTTGCTAAGGGATTGATAATTAATTGTCGTAAAACGCTGAATTATTACTTCTTTTCTTTTACTCTGAATAGTGTAGCGTATATTACAGGTACAAAGATAAGCGTCAAGACGGTTGCAAAGGTAAGTCCACCCATAATTGTTACTGAAAGCGATTGGAAGAAGGCATCAAAGACTAGTGGTATCATTCCAAGTACGGTTGTGAATGCTGCCATACATACTGGACGTACACGGCTTATTGATGCTTCAATAATAGCTGTAAATGGTTCTTTACCAAGATCCACTTCTAGGTTGATCTGCTCAAGAAGGACAATTTCATTCTTAATAAGCATACCTGTAAGGCTGAGGAAACCAAGTAGAGCTGTAAAGCTAAATGGAGCTCCAAAAGCAAGTAATCCCCAAGTAATACCAATAATACATAGCGGTAGCCCTAAGAAGATAATTATTGGATGTCTTATAGTCTTAAATAATAAGAGTGATATTGTAAACATTGAAATCAGAGCAAGTGGGAATTTTGATAAAAGCTTTTCTTGAGCTTCAGCAGATGATTCAGCCTCGCCGCCCCATTCAAGATGATACCCTATTGGTAGCTCAATTGCTTCTATATCACCTTTAATCTTATTGTAAAGATTGATAGCCGTTGTGTTATTTGGTTCACATTGTGCTGTGATACAGTGTTGCCTGTTACGTCTGCGAATAATATTATCTTTCCATTTTAGCGAAATATTATCTACAACTTGTGTAATAGGTACTGGTTTACCATGAATTTTCGACCAAACGAGAATGTCTGCAATATCACTAAATTCATCTCTTTCGTTTTTAGGTGGACGAGCGATAATTGGAAGCATCTCATCACCTTCTCTGAATAAACCAGTTATACTACCTGTATAGTTTGTTGCTATTGCTTGATTAATATCTGGTCGTGATAAACCAGCGTTTCTTGCACGCGACTCAGCAATTTCAACCTCTAAACTTTCAACTGGAGTTCTCCAGTCATCTCTAATAAAGCGTGTAATGCCGTTGTTTAGACCGTAATCAGCATAGATAGATTTTGCTTTATTCGCAAGTTCATGAAGAATATTTGGGTCAGACCCAATAAATCTCGCTTCAATTTTTGATTTTGTTGATGGTCCAATATCCATCTTCTTGATATTTGATTGTACTTCAGGGTATTCTTCAAGTAGCATTTGATTGATACCAGGTATGAGTGAGTCAATTATTTTGTAATCATCAGTATATACTAAGAATTCAATGAATGATGTGTTTGGTGACTCAACTGAATATGTTAAGGTAAAACGTTGACCACCTGATCCAGTAAATTGTATTGTATCAGTTATGTGTTCATTTTGGCGCAGTTTTTCAGCTATTTCATGCGCTATTTTGTTGGTCTGGTCTATATGTGTTCCCTCTCGTAGCCAGATATCTACTAAAAAGATATTTCTGGTACTTGACGGGAAGAATGTCTGATCAACAAATTTGAAACAATATCCAGAGATTACTAGTAGTGTAAGCATAAAAGTAATTACAATATATCTATGATTAATGCATTTCTTCAATAATTTTGCATATAGCTTGAAGAAGAAGTTATCGTGAGGGTCTTTTGCGTTAGCATCCTTTTTGGTAATAAGCTGGATACAGAGAAGAGGGGTCAACGTTATTGCAGTGACCCAACTTATAAGTAGTGATAGAGCGATTACTTTGAATAGACTTCCTAAAAATTCACCTGACGAGTCTTGTGATAGTGAGATTGCTGAAAAGGCAATAATAGCAATTATTGTTGCGCCTAGGAGAGGCCATTGGGTTTCTTTTACCGTCTGTTCAGCTGCAAGCTTCTTCTCAACACCCCGCTGCATTTTTATTACAATACCCTCTGCAACAACGATGGCATTGTCAACGAGCATACCCAAGGCAATAATAAGTGCACCCAAACTAATTCGTTGAAGATTTACCTCCATATATAGCATTCCAACAAATGTAATTAATATTGTTACAAGTAGAACGAGACCGATTATGAGTCCTTCATGTCGTCCCATAAATATGAAGAGCAGAACAACTACAATGATAATTGCTTCTACGAGATTTATAACAAAGCCGTTGATAGATTCCGTAACTATCTGCGATTGGAAATATATTGGTTTTAGTTCTATTCCAACTGGAGTGAGGTCTTTTAATTCTTCTAGTTTCTTCTCAACAGCCTCACCCATCACAACAACGTTGGTCCCTGGTATAGTTGAGATGCCGATGCCTAGGGCTTTTTGGCCATTTGACTCCATCAGTGACTGGGCTGGTTCGTAGTAAGATCTATGGAAGGTAACAAGGTCTCCTAAGCGTATTAATTTCTCAGCATCGCTACCACTTATTAGAAGATTACTAATACTTTCTATAGAGTCAAATGTTCCTGAAGAGTTGATGGTTATGTAATGGTTATTATATTCGACGCTACCTCCATTACCTACTAAGTTCTGATCGTTGATTGCCCCGAAGATATTAGCAGGTGTAATGCCAAGTTGTGCCATCTTGGCTCTTGGCATTTCTAAATAAATAGCTTCTGGTGTATAACCGTTTATTCCTACTTTGGCAACATTGGTGCATAGAAGAAGTTCTTTGCGAAGAAGCTTGGCATAGTCGTAAAGCTCTTTTAGTGTGTAACCATCACCTGTTAGTGCAAAGTAGACACCGTATACGTCACCGAAGTCATCATTAACTATTGGGTCATTACATCCGGATGGAAGATCTGAGCGAACGTCTCCTATCTTACGGCGTAATTCATCCCATACTTGAGGTAGACTTTCTTTGTCAAATTTATCCTGCATTTCAACGTGGATAATTGATACTCCGGGTTTACTCTCTGACCAGATTTTGTCTAGCTGTTTGAGTTGCTGGATAGCTATCTCTAATTTATCTGTTACTTCTTGCTCTACCTCTAGAGCTGTCGCTCCAGGATATTGGGTCATTATAACTGCTTGTTTAATGGTAAATTCTGGATCTTCGAGTTTTCCTAGATTTAAATATGCCAAGACACCGCCTATTATTGCAAATAGTGTAAGGGTGTATATGACTATTGGGTTCTCTATCGAGTATTTTGTAATATTCATTAACTTATCCTAATGTCTAATATGAGTTATCAGCTTTATGTGTTGTTTGCCTTAAAGTGGTCGTACTAGCATACCATCACGAAGATAACTGGAACCTGCAATAATAACTTGTTCACCTTCCTCAAGACCAGAAATGACAGGAATTCCGGCATTGGTAGGGCTACCTATAGTAATGTATTTCTTCTGTACAGTATTCTTTGGGGTAACAACATAGACATAGGTCTTATTGCCATTTTCTTCACCTTGAATAGCTGGTGAAGGAAGCCAGATAGTGTCAAGTTTTTGTTCTGTAGCTTTTATAAAATCATTTGAGCTTACTGTTGCTGTCATGCCTGGGAGAAAATTAAATTCTGCTGAGGTTGGCATAGTAAGTACTAATTCATAGGTCTGGGTCTGATTATCTGCATCAATACTGTATTCGTGTACTTTTGCTTCAAACTCTCGGTCTTTTATTGCATCAAACTTGACAGTCAATTTGCTATGATAATCATCAGGTGTCGCGTAGACCATTATCGACTCTGGAATTTGAATGACAATCTCAATATTGGTCATGTCTTGTAAGCTTACGATAGTTTGTGCAGGAGCAACTTTTTGGTGGTTCTCTACATATTTATTAGTAATAATACCATCAAATGGAGCGCGGAGCTCTGTGTCTGAAAGATTCTTTTTTGATATTTCAAGTTGGGCTTTTGCTCTATCGAAAGTAGACTGTGAACTGTCTAGTACAGAAAGAGCTACAACCTTGTCTTTTATGAGCCTTTTAGTTCTATCTAGATGAAGTTTTGCTTCAGTAAATGCGGCTTCAGATGAGAGTAAATTGTTTTTGAATGTACGTTGGTCTAAGCGTGCAAGAAGGTCCCCTTCTTTAACCATTAGTCCGTCTCTTATGGGAAGATCTGTAAGTACACCACTTACTTCAAAAGCAAGATCTACTCTCTTGCTCGCTCTAACCTTTCCAGGGAATGATCTTGTTGCTGTGTGGTTGCTACGTGTTACCAGCATAGTTTTTACAGGCCTGGCTTTTTCTTGGTATTTTTCCTTCTTATCTGTTGCATGAGCTGTGTAGTAGAAAGCTCCGGCTCCGACTATACAGAGCATTATAATAATAGTTAGATATTTTTTGTAGTTTGACATGTTCTATTCCTCTTGTTTGTCTGAAAATGCTAGTATGTTATTGATTATAATTACTTTTTATTTTTAATCCGAGTGTTGAAGTGGTTGCAGTAATGGTGTTTTTGATGACAGCATCAATATATTTTTCATCAAGTTGGCCGTCCTTTCTGTTAGAAAGAATTTTGTTTGGCATTAGTATGCTGAGACTAATCGTCTGACTATATAAGAGTACAAGCCAAGCTTGAATTTCCCATTCTTTTGCAGAAGGTTTGAGAATGCTAAAGATCTCTGCGGTGGCTTTTGAATCTTCTTGATAAGCTTCGTATTTTTTTGATATATCGACATTTTCTGTAGGGCTACTTAGCTCTTTCTGGATTATTTTGAAGTACCAGATTGGATGGTTACTTTTGAATAACTTTGTGAAGCAATCTACAATACATTTGCAGATCATTCGGTATATTCCTTCTTCAGTGCGTTCTTCAGTGGGTAATTCATTCCAATATGTGCTAATATGTACATACCCCATACGTTCGAATACAAACTTTATCACTGCTTGATACAATTGTTCCTTACTGCCGAAGTGATAGTTGATTCCTGCAACATTTACTCCTGCTTCTTCGGTTATTGAGCGAATACGGGTGCCTTTAAGTCCATCTTCTGCGAAGAGGGGACCAGCCGTATTGATTAGCTTTAGCTGTGTCTTACTCATATGTTTTTCTATCATATCTAATTACCTTTTTTACTGTAGTTTAAGATCGTAATAAGTGAGATTATAAATATAAAGAAGTATCTGTCAATCAAATGTTTGATTAAAAAGCTGAGCCTTTTAGGGATATTATGGACATTTGATCGTTAGCAAGTGCATTTTTGCTATAAATTAGTGTGTATTGTGATAATATGTGCTTTTTTTCGTAGTAGATAAAAATTTAATTAATACGTAAAATAGTAGGATTAATTCGTAAAATGCGCATTGCATAAGGGGGAAATAAGTAGTATATTGAATAATATAAAGAAAGTATAATATTTAAAGTGTTTAATAAAATATAGATTAGATATTAAAGATTACTAAGGAGATATTATGAGTGAATTCAAAATCGATCCAGATGGAGTTGACCCAAAGCTAGTGCCTCAGAGAAAAATGTATACTGGTGCAACAATTCCCGGAGTTGGTATGGGTACTTTTGGTTCTGATAAGTATTCGCATGAAGAGGTTGCTGAAGCTGTGCTAGGTGCTGCTGCCATAGGGTATCGTCACTTTGATTGTGCCGCAATCTATGGTAATGAAGATAAAATAGGTGTCGTTTTTAAAAAGATTATAGATGGAGGAATACCACGTGAGGAGTTATTCATAACTTCTAAGCTTTGGAACGATAAGCATGCTCCAGAAGATGTGATTCCTTCATGTCAAAAATCATTAAAGGATTTGCAGCTTGATTATCTAGATCTTTATATTGTGCACTGGCCGTTCCCTAACTTCCACCCTATTGGCTGTAGTGTTGATTCACGTAGCCCAGATGCAAAGCCATATATCCATGAAAACTTCATGAAGACGTGGAGGAAGATGGAAGAGCTAGTTGAGATGGGGCTTGTGAAGCAGATAGGTACTTCTAACATGACAATTCCTAAGTTGGAATTAGTACTTAGAGATTGTAAGATTAAGCCAGCAGTAAATGAGATGGAGATACACCCACACTTCCAACAGGAAGATCTATATCAAATGTGTATGGATAATGATATTATTCCTATCGGTTTCTGTCCAATTGGTTCACCTGCTAGACCTGAGAGAGATAGAACTGAAGATGATACTGTTGACATTGAAGATCCAGTAATTGTCAAAATTGCCAAGGATCATGGTGTTCACCCAGCAGTAATTTGCGTTAAGTGGGCGACTCAGCGTTGGCATGTTCCTATTCCGTTCTCTATTCATAAAAGTAAGTATTTAGGTAACTTGAAATGCACTACCGAAGATTTTTTGACTGATGAGGAAATGGCAGCTATTAAGAATATTGGTAAATGCAATCGACTAATTAAAGGGCAAGTATTCCTTTGGAAAGAGAATCAGACTTGGGAAGATCTTTGGGATCTTGATGGAAATATTGAGCAGTAAATAGAAGCATTGATAATATACACAACAACAAACCAGACCATACTATAATATGGTCTGGTTTGTTGTTGTGTATTATTAAAGTAATAATTCTTACTAAGAGAGGAGTAGGGCTGTGGTGCATGTTGTAATTTTTTCTTGCATGTTTTTTTGGGTGCTATCTGTTTTGCTTTTTAAGGTTTGATATCATGGCAGTAAAGACAATAATTATAAATGCGATTACTTTGAGCTCTTAACCAGTACCAGCTGATAGAGGAGCTGCTCCAACATGTGCTGCAAATATAAGATCAGCAATTGCTCAGCATAGACCTGAAATAGCGTAAGTGGAAATTCGTATAAATGGTATGCTTATACCTGAAATCCTGGGTGTTTTTTCATTAACATCTTTACTTTTTTCTTCACAAGTGCTCGATTGTAAATACATATGATTTCTTCAATCTCACTAGAAGAAATAATGATGAAATTGCCCATATTTGCAAGATTAACTATGAGCGAACAGATTTAAAATTTCGCACCAACATTAGTACCCCTAGTCGGCTCATACATGATTAGAATCTCAAGGTCTTCTCTTCTAACAAGCTTTACAATTTCTATCATTTGCCAAGTCTATTATAACAATGTCGCCTTTTTAGGTATTTTGCATGCGAGATTGTGCATAGATATAGCGATGCGACAAGTGGCATAAGTATGATAAATAACTTTTTTGTTTTAAGAGTTTTTGAAGTTCGCTACTTTTAGTATTAGTATTATATATTGTGATTTTAAGGAGATTGAGGCATTTTTGCTATTGTATCAGCAAAATCAGAGTTTATGAGACCAGCGTATTTGTTGAGTTGTTAGGTGGTTTATAAAAAAAAATAAAGCATATGTAATAATACTAGTCAAAGTATAGCCTGTGGCGTATACTCTATGAAAGTAGGAATTGATATTTAAGTTATTTTTATTAGAAAGAACTATATGGAATTTGAAAGAGTTATTGAAGTCCTGAAGATAACGTTGCCAGTTTTTGCAATGATTGGGTTAGGGAAGATCCTTACTCTAAAAGGAATTATTAATGAAGATAGAAAGACCTTTATAAATTGGTTTGTTAGTATGTTCTCTCTCCCAGCTCTCGTCTTTATAAATATTGCAAAGCAAAAATTTGACAATATGTGGAATCCTGCCTTAGTTTTACCATCATTAATTGCAGTGTTTGTTCTTGTTGTGCTTTATATGATAATGGCAAAGATTTTTGGCTATAAAGGTGGTTTTGCTGCTTCATGGATATTTGGTACTTATTGGGCGAATACTGTTTATGTTGGTTTTCCAATGAGTGAATTTGCTTTTGGAGATATAGGAATAAGCTATGCGGCAGTGTATAATGCCTATCTTATGTTGGTGTATATATGTGTTTCGTTTATACTAATTGGGTTTTATGGTGGCTCTAATGAAGGTAATTCAACCATTAAAATGGTAGGCAAAATACTAAAAAATCCCATATTTTTAGCAGCTATTGCTGGAACGATTGTTGCTTTTACAGCGGAACTATTTAGAATTGAGCACGTAGCTGAAAACGGTGAAATTAGTAATCCTATTGTCATGAATAGTGTGGCTCTTGGTGGACTTAGTGTGATAGAGTCATTCTTGAGGCTTGTTGGCTCAATGGGTCTACCGCTTGCTCTTATTGCAATAGGTGCAGCAATGAATTTAAAAGCATTGACTAATAAAATATTTGCCCTGATTATGGTAATACTGGGAAAATTAGTCTTTCTTCCAGCGATGGCGTTTGGACTGTCATTATACCTATATCCTGACGCAAGTCTTCAAACTTTGGGAATAGGTGTGTTGCTTGCTTCAATGCCGGATGCCGTTGCAAGTTATGTAATTGCAAAGCAAGCCGGAGTAGAGGAGGGATTTGTCTCATCTATGCTAGTTCTAAGTACTGGTGTAAGTATTATTACCATTCCGGTTTGGCTATATATTATACTCTGATTTAATAACTCTAATTTAAAAAAATAGCGCTAAAAGTATGGAAGGAAAATCATGGCATATATACATGCAATTGTGTCATATGCTGTAAATTAGCTTGGCCTAGGATTAATTATTTCGGGTAAATGCAGTGTATATGAGCAGCATTTAATATTTGTATTAGGTATTGAATTATTGTGATAAGGGTGTAAAATAAAAAAAGCTGATAATTTTGTTAGCTATTGTCTTTGTTGGAGTTAGCTATGGATGATATTAAAAAGCCTTGCCCAGTTATCAATGCGCTGGAGTGTAAGGCGTGTGGTCGGTGCATCGTCGCTTGCCCAAAAGAGGTGCTAAGTATGTCTAATGATATAAATGAAAGAGGGTATAGGCATGCTGTGTACTCAGGTGAAGGCTGTATTGGGTGTGGAAACTGCTATTATACCTGCCCAGAACCGAATGCTATAGAGGTGCATAAGTAGGTTTGGAAGAAGTATTGTCGATCAGTGTATTGGTTGGGAGTCCTTCTTTGATTTTGTGTTGTGTATTGAAGCTGCGGTTGAGATTAAGTTATAACGCAGTATAGAGGAAAATAATATGGTAACAGAACTGGCTAAAGGAAATTCTGCTGTTATTATTGGGGCGATGTATGCTGGGTGTGATTGTTATTTTGGATATCCGATAACTCCAGCGAGTGAGGTGCTTCATG
Source organism: Planctomycetota bacterium (assembly GCA_965140405.1). Classification (GTDB taxonomy): domain Bacteria; phylum Planctomycetota; class SZUA-567; order SZUA-567; family SZUA-567. Next base: position 1,294,804 of record OZ223208.1, on the reverse strand, counting down.
ATGCATCCAAGTACTTCCCATTAGCTGGCAGAACCTTTGTTCAAGCTGAAAGCGAAGAAGCCGCGATAAATATGGTTTACGGGGCAGCAAGTACTGGTAGAAGGGTGATGACTGCATCGTCTGGACCAGGTATCTCACTAAAGCTTGAAGGAATATCTTATATTGCTGGAGCAGAGCTTCCAGCTGTTATTGTCGATGTTCAGAGAGCTGGCCCAGGACTAGGTAATATTGGGCCGGAACAGGGCGACTATAATCAGATGGTAAAGGGTGGTGGTCACGGAAACTATAAGAATATTGTACTTGCTCCTAATTCTGTGCAAGAGATGTGTGATGATACATACAAAGCATTTGGATTATCACAAAAGTATAGGTGTCCTGTTGTTGTTTTAAGTGACGGGGTCTTGGGGCAGATGATTGAGCCGTTAAAATACCCTGATGTTGCAATAGAGCCTGTCAAGGATGAGTCCTGGGCTGTGAGCGGTAATGCTCAGACTAGGAAGAATATGGTCTCAAGCATTTTTCTTGATTTTAATGAACTGGAAGAGCTAAATAACAGATTACAGGCGAAGTACAGAGTGATCGAAGATACTGAGGTGGAGTATGAAGGGTATATGCTTGATGACGCTGAGACGGTGTTGGTTGCATATGGTATTACTAGTCGAATATGCAGGAGTGCAGTGGATGAAGCTAGAAGGCTAGGCAAAAAAGTAGGACTCTTTAGGTTGAAGACATTATTCCCATTTCCTAAAAAAGAATTGAATCAGCTTGCTGAATCTGTAGGTAGATTTATTGCGGTTGAGATGAGTAATGGTCAGATGCGTGATGATGTTAAGCTAGCGATAGATTGCAAGAGGCCGGTAGACTTGGTATCACGTCTAGGAGGTAATCTTATCGATTTGGCTCAAGTGCTTGATGCACTGTAGATATTTGTGAGCTGTTTAGATTGGCAAATATTTATTGATAGAACTAACCCTCAACTGTTAAAATAGACTCGCGTAGGAGTAAAAAATATGGAACAGATACTGAAAAGACCTAACTCATTATATAAAGAATATTGTAGAAAAGGTGGCGCCGCGCAGACAGCAACACATTACTGCGCAGGGTGTGGCCATGGAATAGTCCACAAACTCATTGCCGAGGCAATGGATGATCTTGGAATTCAGGATCGTTGTGTCTTTATAAGCCCTGTCGGGTGTGCGGTTTTTGCATATTACTACTTTGACTGTGGTAATATTCAGGTGGCTCACGGTAGAGCTCCTGCTGTGGCTACTGGGGTATCACGTGCTGAGAATGATGCGGTACTTATTAGTTATCAAGGAGATGGAGATCTTGCTTCTATTGGTTTGAATGAAACACTTCAGGCGGCAAATAGAGGAGAGAAGATGGTTGTCTTCTTTATTAATAATACTGTTTACGGCATGACTGGTGGACAGATGGCGCCGACTACACTTATTGGTGAGAAGACGATTACCAGTCTGAATGGTCGTGACCCACATCAAGCGGGTTACCCCCTACATATGTGTGAATTGATAGATGAGTTGATCGCACCAGTATACATTGAACGAGTTTCTCTTGCTGATATGCCTCGCATACGTAAAGCAAAGAGGGCTATTCATAAAGCGCTGGAAGTACAAAGAGATAGTAAAGGGTATGCATTTGTTGAAATACTCTCTCCTTGTCCAACAAATTTGAAGCTTGATGTCAATGGAAATGCAGACTTCATTATAAACCAGATGGAGAAAGAGTTTCCTGTAAGAAACTTTAGAGATAAAATTGAAAACACACCAAGGTTGGACAGACAAGAGAGTGATTTCTCAAAAGAAAAACTTGACGAGATCTTCGGCATTGTTGGATCAAAAGAGAAGGCTAGTGATAAGCAGCTTGAACGAAAGACAGTGCAGGTAAAAATTGCCGGTTTTGGTGGACAGGGCGTGCTGAGCATGGGAGTAGTGCTTGCAAGGACTGCATGTGAAGAAGGAGCAGAGGTCTCTTGGTACCCTTCATATGGCCCAGAGCAGAGAGGTGGAACATCAAATTGTTCTGTTGTTATCTCTGGTGAGAGTATTGGTTCTCCTGTTGTGTATAATCCAGACGTTCTGATAGTTTTAAACAAACCATCTTATGAAAAATTCTCTGGTGATGTAAATGAGGGTGGAATAATTATCTGTGAATCTGCGGTAGGTGAAGTTAGCTCTCCAAAGAATGGTGTTAGTCAGTATATAATACCAGCTGTTGATATTGCTACGGAGTGTGGTTCGGCGAAGGCATCAAATACAGTTATGCTTGGTGTACTTTCTGCATTAGTTGATACAGGGCTATCTGATGCTAGCTTTATAAAAGCCCTCACTGACAATTTTGCAGGTAAAGCCCATTTAGTCGACGTTAACTTGAAAGTATTTGAGGCAGGTAGTGATTGGGTGGATGCAAATATTAAGAATTAGCTATTATTTGTTGCAGAGATAGTAGTACGGGCAGGTTTGGCTAGAAGTTACGACTACGGGGAGTGTGGTCGAGAACCTTTTTGATATATGTGGGGAAGATGAAGTATTATATTCGATATTGGTTGTTCCGTCTGGTTATGTTTTCAACGTCGGTTTTGCCGGCGAGATTCGCTTATTGGGTATCTATTCGAATAGCTGATCTTGGGTACTTCTTGGGTGATATAAAAGGTCGTAAGGCTGTGATGCGTAACTTAAGGCATGTACTGCCTAATGAACCTGAAACTAGGATAATTTATGAAGCTAGATGGGTCTTTAGAAATTGGGGAAAGTACTTTACAGAGTTTTTTCGTTTTAGTTGTTTCGATAAGACATACTTCCTAAGGCATACCTCTACTGTAAACTTAAAACATATTACTAGTGCACTAAGAGCTGGAAAAGGGTGTGTAATAATGTCTGCACACGTTTCAAACTGGGAGCTTGGTGCTGCATACTATGCCGTGAGGATGGGGCTAAAGATCAATGTCGTTGCGGCAAGGCATAAGTCTGAAAAAATAAATAAGCTATTTGTAGATCAGCGTAATGCTATGGGTATAAATGTAATTTATACTGAAGAGGCAGGGGTAAAGGTGCTGAGAGCTTTGAAAAATAATGAAATAGTCTGTATCCTGAGTGATAGGGATGTTGCTGGTACCGGTATTGAGGTCGACTTCTTTGGTAAAAAATGTAGCTTCCCACAAGGTCCAGTACGTTTAGCTATAAAGAGTGGTGCAATGTGCTTGCCTGGTTTTGTAACTAGGAGAACAAATGATAGCTTTGTAATCGAGATGAAAGAGCCTATAATATTCCCAGAAAATCTTAGCAAGAGCGAGAAGGTTGAGTATGGTATAAAGGAATATGTTAAGTATCTGGAAGAATTTATCAGGTTACACCCAGAAGAGTGGCCTGTCTTCTACGATGTTTGGGATGAAAAGTGGCATGGCTGAGAAATCGGTTGTGTTTTTACCTATGATCTGCTATTATGTTGCTTAGAATTTACATACTAAAGGGAATTTTGTTGATATGAAGATATGTGCTTTGATACCTGCTTATAATGAAGGTGATTATATTTATGATGTTATCTGTCGTTGTAAAGAGCATATCGATGATATCTTAGTCTATGATGACGGTTCAACTGATAACACTGCTAGTGAAGCAAAAAGAGCTGGTGTTGAAGTAGTCGGAAGAAACTCAAATAAGGGTAAAGGACAGACCCTCTTAGATGGCTTTAATCTTCTTACTGAAAGAGGGTATGACGGTATAATTGCCCTTGATGCTGACGGGCAGCACCTCCCTGAAGAATTACCACTCTTCTTGAGAGCTGCAGAAGATGGCGCTGATATTGTAATAGGCAATAGGATGTATGAGCAGAAAAGCATGCCTAAGGTCAATTGGTATACAAATGTTATAACAAGTATGGTTATATCAATGCTGGCAAGAAAACGCATCTATGACTCCCAGGTCGGATATCGCTATGTTAGTAGCAAGGCGTGGACTATGGTTAGAGATAAGATTGTAAGTAGAAACTTTGAATTTGAAGGTGAGATGCTGGTGGTCGCTGGTAGGCAGAAACTTAGTATTGTAGATGTTCCGATTGAGACAGTATATGGAACAGAGGTAAGTAAGATAAATCCATGGTTAGATACTTGGAGATTTATAAAAATGTCATGTAGGTTGTTATTTTCATAAATAACTAAGGTATAAAAAAGGGCGATTATGAAAAGACTTAGAATCTGCTTCTTAATACTGGTTCTTTCATTTCCTGCTTATGCTGGCACTGGGCGGGATGCTCAAACAGCGATAGTAAAGAATTTAGTAAATGCTTTAAACTATAGTAAGTATGAACAATTTATTAAAGATGGCTCTCCGGAGTGGCGGAAGAAGATGAACCGCTCATCCTATAATAATCTTACCAAGCAAATGATAAATTATATTGGGCATATTGTTAGCTGGAAGCCACTAAATCAAGAGATCAAAGGCAAGGTAATGAGATATACCTATAGGCTGACTGGTGATAGTGAGTCGATTGGTCTTGTTATGGCTGTTGATATGTATGTCTATAAGGATAAATTGGTTGTAAATAATGTATCATTCGTAAAGCGCTAGCGGTTCATTTATTTTAAATCACTTCAAAAATCATTTCATTTTTATCACTTTTACCTGTAATATTTTCCGGTCAAGAAATAAAGCTTTTCACGTTAGAGTTGCCGTTTTTGTACAATTTCTTGAAATGATTATAGATACGGCGTCTGTAAAGGAACAATTATACCCTTTGTATATATTTTGACCAAGCTCATTTTATAAGAGATTTTAAGGCTTTTGCTGGGTGTTCACCAAAAGTTTTTAAAAATGATTATCCTGAACAGAAGCAATACTCTATATTTGAAGAATAAGTTACTTAGTAATTGCTTCTTTAACAATAGCGTCATCACTGTTTTCGGACTTGAGTTGTGGGATTTTCCAACGTATTTCACCTGGAATAATATTGATAATCTTTACCCCAGCAGGTGCAATTGAATGGCATTTCAAGACATATTCACCTTGTACAGATGAACCCATATCTCTGGTGTCAATGTAGACGCTGAATGCCTTTGACTCCATGGAGTCTAGTGAAAGTTTGTCTCCTTCTACTTCTATAGATACTTGTGGTGGAAGAAGCTTTCCTCCTGCAAGATTTTCCATTCGTGTAGCTAGGAGTACACTGACAGGGATGTTTTTGAAAATTTTGGTTGCGGATGCAGGGTTTATCTCAATGCGTACCGAAACAGAATCAGAGATATACTTTTTAGAACCTTTTAGCTCTAGTGGTTGTAGATCAATGTATGAACTGAAAGATGAGGTGTGATTGGAAAGATCTATTTTGTCTGTAAGTATAGTGTCCTCAGGGGAGAACTGATCCTGTGGGGCATTTATAGCAATATATCTAGGTGAGTAGGTGATATTACCTAGATCGTATCCCTTTGGTAGTTTGCCGCTGGTCTCAACTTTTACAGGTATATACTTACGTACAGGCTTTACCAGTGAGATGACAAGCTGCGGATCGAAAATCCTCTCTACAATAACATCTTCTGGTAGACCTTTGAGATTATCAGGCTTTAGGTCAATATGTACATCCTGTAGTGATGACGCATTGTCATCAATATTTAGAAAGACACGGAAATTTATATCCCCAGGGCTGAGCGATGCGATAACGTTTTTTGCACCCTTAACAATTACACCTCTAGCTTTAGGTAGTGCACCTTGAACTTCCCAACCTCTAGGAATGCGAATAGATATTTCTGCAGAGAGTTGGCGCTCTTCTGTGCGGCTAGTCTCAACAAAATACCAGATAGCAATACCTATAAAGAATGAGAATAATAAGGAAATATAGTCAATTCTTAAACGTTTATGTAGTCTTCGTATACGCTTTTTCAACTCTCTAGCTCCTCAGTATTGTCCTTATCGTCTAGACTGTGAGTGGACTCGCATACTCTTTTTAGTATATCTGTAAGTCTCTCATAATCCAAGTCTAGAAATATTTCACCACCCATCGCGATAGATACTGCTCCTGTTTCTTCAGATACAATGACAACTACAGCATCAACCTCTTCTGTGAGTCCTATAGCAGCTCTATGCCTTGTACCCATACCTTTGCATACATCAACATTTTCGGATAAAGGCAGAAGGCAGTTGGCCGCTATTATCTTACCGGCTCTGATAACAACTGCACCATCATGTAGAGGGGTATTCTTGGTAAATATTGTTGAAAGTAGTTTAGCGCTCAATCTGGCTTCAAGAAGAACTCCACTTTCAATACAAATACCTACCATAGTCTTTCGTTCGAGAACTATAAGAGCTCCAACTTCACTTCTTTTACTAATGTTGAATGCAGCGTCTGCAACCTCTTTCTCTGCTGTTGAGTTTATATTTCCGGTAAATTGTGAGGCGGTTTCTCCAATGCGTATAAGCATTCGTCTGATTTCTGGTTGGAATATTACTACAATTCCAAATAGAGAGACTCCAACTAAATGTTCAAGAATCCAACTGACATTTTTTAATTCTACAAACTTTGCTATAAATAATAAAAAAATAAAGAGTACAACAAAGCAAATAACTGCTCCTCTAGCGATACCTGCACCTCTTGTGCCTTTCATAGCGGTAAAAGCTAGGTATATCATGCCAATGATTATAAAAATTTCAAGGCCTGTTCCAAAAAAACCAAGAGGGTTTGTATTTGTTATGTAGTTTAGAAATGTATTCATATTGCTAGTACTTTCTGGATTCCTTATATGGTAAGTTATTATTATATAGGTTGATAGTTATATTCTGCGTGCTGTTTTATATGACTATTCTAATGTAATAATACTTGGTACCTAGATCTCATTATAATATATAGTGTAGCCTTATAATTAAACAATACAAGAATAAATCGCTTATAATAATTGGTCATCCTTTGTTTTTATATTAATAGAATAAGCTCATAAGTTATAATAGCAGGGTGCTTCTCATGCACATGTTTAAAGCAAAAAAATAAAATGATTGAATTAAAGAAAGAAAATGCTTGATTTCAATCATTTTATAGCTTATTCTTAAAGTAATAGGATATTGTTATTATAAATATTGTCCTTATTTATTATTTGTATCAAAAAGAAATATGGCGTGCAAGGTATATATGGTTGATGGCTAAAAATGTAATATTATCAATTTTAGCCGAAGTTTTTGCCTATAAGTGTAATGTTACATTGCTGTTTGAAAAGAGTTACCATAATGTTGTGCTTTTTCATAAATGTGCTTGTATAATGTTTTTTGTGCTTATGAGCATATTATTGTCTTTATAGCTTTAGTTAATTAATGCTAAGCTTGATTATTTTTGTGCGTTTTTTGTGTTTTACTATTTTATATAATTGTTGCCAAAATTATTTAGGAGGTTTATATGAAGCTTTCACGGCATGGATTCTTTAGTATGAGTCAGCACCAACTGCCATTTTCTATATTGAGGAGTAATCCTCAGGAAAATTATCCATTACATGAACACGAGTTCGTTGAATTGGTCATAGTTACCGGGGGAACTGGCTGTTACTTTACGGAGAAAATTTCATACTCAATAGAACGTGGAGATATCTTTATTATTACGCCTGGTGTTAGGCATGGATACCGTGATGTAAAGGATCTTACACTTATCAATATTCTTTATAATGCTGATAGTCTATTATCACCACTTGCTGATATTGGGACAATGGTTGGCTATCATGCTCTATTTAGGATCGAGCCAAATTTTAGTGCGACTGCTGCTGCAAGGCTTTTGTTGAGTGATGAGCAGCTTGAAGGAGCTGTGAGTATTGTGAGTAGGATTGAAGAAGAAGTGGCTAGAGATGAGCCGGGTGTAGTCTTCTTTTCCAAGGTCTTCTTTCTGGAGCTTATTGGGCACTTATCTAGATGTTATAGTACAAGTGAAGCACAAAAATCTCCCGAAATAATGAGAGTGGCTGAAGCTATATCTTATATAGAGCAAAACTATATAAAAGATATAGAGCAGGATGACCTAGCAAAAATTGCAAACCTCTCAAAGAGCCATTTCTTACATATTTTCAAGAAGACAACAGACACGACGCCGTTATTATATCAAAAGCTTCTACGTATGGAGAAAGCCTGCTCACTTCTTACTCAGAGTATGATGTCTATAACTGAGGTAAGCTATAATTGTGGCTATCACGATAGTAACTATTTTACTCGGCAGTTTAAAAAGGTAATGAAGATGTCACCAAAGCAGTATAGAAATAATAGTCGCAAAATAGAGATGCCTGATAACTAACTATAAATTTTTATATTTGGATGAGGTTGTATTTTGTAAGTTATTGTGAGGTGTTTCCAGCTACCCTAATAATCAGACAGTATTAAAGAACAGGCATTTCATAGAAAACTATGAAATGCCTGTTCTTTAATTAGACCAATTTCTTTGGGGAACTTGGACTTAGCATGAAGCTGATTCTGGAAGGCTGTATGCACCAGCATGGCGGTCTTTTAGCTCTCCAAGCTTTGATTTGTTCCAGTTGTCAATGCGCGAGAAGTAGCCAACAACACGTGTCATACGTTGCAAAGCAACTGGTTCGCGCTTGCATGTTAGGACTTCTTCGATAATATCCCATTCGCTAATTTCGATAGCTTCAAGGGGTAGGCGAGTTGACAGACCGCTTTTGATGTGTTTTACGATGCAGCCAGGAGACTTGTTTTCTGGGCTGTCTAGTCCTTCGCCTGTAAGTTCTGGATGTGATTCGACTGATTCAAAAAAATCTGATAGCTTCATAATATTAATCCTTTTTCTTTTGTAAACAATGTAAGTAATATAAAATAACAAATATATGTAAAAAGCCGAATAAGCACAGCTTTTTGTGGTTTTAATAATCTTAACTACTATATGTGGTATCGGCTAGATGATGAAAGTATTCTACTTATTTCGGTGAAAGTTGTCAAGAAAAGAGTAGAAAAATAAAATATTGAGGTTGGATTTGCCTGAAATGATAGGGTTTTAAGGGCAAAAAAAATTATTAAATTCCGGCGAAATTTGTGGAGTGTTGATAGTGAAATTGCATAGGCTCTCTTTAGTGGGCTATAAATCATATTGGATGAGTATATGTTGCTTAGATATTTATATTACTAATCTTTCTGTTGAATAAAGCTTTTCCTTTAGTTAAAATTATGTATAATCATATCGAACTAAATATGATTTTAACCAGTTACTTGAGGAGATATACAATAATGAGATTTGATTGTGATGATTGTGATAATAAAGAAGAAGAGAAGAAGGATGGTAGCGCTATAGATCAGGAGATGCTAAAGACTAGATCAATAATGATTTCGGAAGAAATTAGTGAGGAATTAGCGAAGAAAGTCTATGCTCAACTGCTTCTACTCAATCAAAAGTCAGCTGAAGAGCCAATTTACTTCTATATAAATAGCCCTGGAGGTGATGCGGATAGTGGCTTTGGCATATATGATATGATGAGGTTTGTAGAAGCACCGGTAATTACTATTGTTAGTGGGCTCTGTGCAAGTGCGGCTGTAACCATTTTCTTGGGTGCTGATAAGGGTAAAAATTATTCTACACCAAATAGTAGATTCCTTCTACACCAACCATCTACTGGTGTGCAGGGTAGTGCATCTGATATGGAGATAACTGCAAATGAGATAAATAAAACCAGAGAGCGTTATAATGCTATCGTTGCAGAGGTTACTGGAAAAGATCTTGATACTCTCAGAAAGGACGCTGATAGAGATTTTTGGATGAGTCCTGAAGAAGCGATTGAGTATGGTTTGGTAGAGAAAATCGTGGTTAAAAAATCTGAAGCTAAGTAGCTCCTGTGAGCTTATTCTATTTGTGTTGATGGTTATAAAGCGGATTTGTGCGAATAGAAGTTGTGAATATTGGATATTAAATACAGGGAGAGTCATTCTCCCTTTATTTAATGACGTTCACAGGTCTTTAGGAGGATTGATATGAAGATAATATTATTTAATACCAAGGCGTATGATAGAGAATCCTTTGAGAAGGCATTGAGTGGGACAGGGCATACAGTACGCTTTGTAGAGGCAAAGTTGAATATAGAGACCGTAAAGTTGGCTAGCGGGTATGATTGCGCTTGCATATTTGTAAATGATATAGCGGATGAGTCGGTTATTAAAGAATTGGCTGCTAATGGTACTAAATTTATAGCCCTTAGGTGTGCAGGTTTTAACAATGTTGACTTGCATGCGGCCAGAAAATACGGAGTATGTGTTGCTCGTGTACCAGAATACTCTCCGTATGGTGTTGCAGAGCATGCGATTGCACTGATGATGACCCTTAACAGGAAGACTCATAGAGCTCATAATCGTATTCGTGAGGGTAACTTTGCCTTGAGTGGACTGTTAGGGTTTGATATTCATGGCAAGACAGCTGGAGTAATAGGTACAGGTAAGATTGGAAGCATTGCGGCCAAAATATTAGGTGAAGGTTTTGGTTGTAAGGTCTTGGCTTATGACAAGTTCCCCAATCCTGAACTTGAAAAAGGTAGTGCAGAGTATACTGATCTTGATACACTTCTAAAAAAGTGTGATATTATTACACTACATTGCCCTTTAAACCCTGAGACACACTATTTGATCAATAAAGATAGTATTGGTTTGATGAAACCTGGGGTAATGATAATCAATACTAGTCGTGGAGGGCTGATAGATACTCTGGCGGTGATAGATGCTTTGAAGAGTGGGGCGGTTGGTTCGCTTGGGATAGATGTGTATGAGGAAGAGGGTGACCTCTTCTTTGAGGATCTTTCAGGAAATGTGATTCAAGATGATGTGTTTGCTCGACTTTTGACCCTTCCTAATGTGATGATCACAGGGCATCAGGCGTACTTTACGGCGGAAGCTCTTGTAAATATTGCAGAGACTACGATCGGTAATATTACTGAGTATGAAGAGAATGATACATGTGTGAATGCGGTATTCTGTGATAGGATAAGAACTTCTGAGTCGGTTAGGATACAGAATATGGATTAATTCTGCATATTATATTTGAGTTTAATTTTATTGGTGCTAGCAAGTTATTGCTGGCACTTTTTTTTATTATGATTCTATTAAAAATTGATATCAAATATGCATAAATGATATGTATAAAAAATTAACTATATGTGCTTGTTGCTGTAAGATGTTGTTTTTAGGTATGTTATATGATATAGGTTTCTGGCACGGTAGTTGTATTTATTAATTTGTTGTTAATATTAATATAAGGATAACAAATGAAGAATATAGGTATGTCAAGGCTAAGATCAGAATGTGTTAGGAAGTTGTCAAAAATAGATGTCGATTATGAATTGCCAATAATGATGCTGGTGGTTGTCGCTACTGTTGTATTAATGCTTACTGTGAGTATCTAAAATTTAAGGAGAATATAATGAATATGTATGAGGAAGTAATCAAGTTTGTGGAAGAGAAAGAAGTGAATGCGAAGAGTGATGCTATACTCCAAAGATTGGCTCAAGAGATGGAACAGGATGAAAATGAGTATCAGGCTATTCTTGAAGCAGCAGATGAGTTTGTAAAAAATCCTGCAATAGATATGACGTCTCTAGGAAGAATTAAACGTATGAGTAATATCTTCTCGCAAGACGAGCTTGACGGTAAGATTGGGTTGCTTGTTGACGTAATATTTGCTAATGGTGCAATGCCAGCATAAACTAGAGTTTATAGTCGTTTCTCAGAATATTCTTGGACGTTGGCGATCTATATTCCAAGAATTTTGGCTGTATTTTTTCTCAAGTAGCTGAGTCGCAAGAGTATTAAAAGTAGGTTTGTCTTTTATGATCTTCCAGCCAAGTCTGGTGAACTCAGCCAGTAGCTCCAGCTCGATAATTTCTGTAGTCAAATTAGGAGCAAGTTCTGAAAGGTTTAGACAGAAATCAGTGTGTGTGCGGTTATTTCTATAATCAGGAACATCGCTGGGGAATTGAAGATAGTTCTCCAGCAATGTTTTGTCTATGTCCACAAGTATGGATGCGTGAACGACAAGTGCTCGCTTCTTTCTAAGTTGGGCGCAACCTGCTACTTTTTTGCTCTCATCATTGATACTAACAGAGATATCTGATACACCGCTCATCTGGGCTGGTATACCTCTACTATTTAGTAAGTTTACTAATGGGGCAGTATATTCTTGGAAAGATTCTTTTATATTTAGATCTGCTGTAGTATTTGTTATTGGAGCAATGACCTCAAAACATAGAGTGCCGCTTCCTAAAATTACGGCGCCTCCACCTGATTGTCTCCTAACTACAGGTATATTATTGGCTTGGATATTTTTCATATTCAGCTCAATCTCTGCTTTTTGTGAGATTCCTAGAGCCGCTGTTGTTTCAGACGACTTCCAAATAAAGGCTGTAGTTTCTTCAACACCTTCTAAAGAAAGGGCTTCAGTGTAGGCAAGGGCTTCTGCTACTGGTAGTGTAATCACTGGTTGCTCCACAAATCTTGATTGTAAAATATTCAATATTAAGAGTATCTCTATAAGATAGTTTAATTCAAGATGAGATAGAAAATAAATATAATTATAACATGTTTGTCTGTAATTCAGTTGTTTGCTATTACTAATAAATAGATTTTGAGCCTGATTTCTAATAATAAACCAGCCACATGTTAATTATTGGCAGAATAAGTAATAGTGACCTCCTATTATAAGAAGTTAGGGTAAATAACCGGAAAGTTTCATAACTCCTTGCGAAATTACTTAGTGGTTACAAAATATTATGCTATGGAAAATAAGCGATAGTGATACTAGTTAATAGGTAAGTTATAGGTTTCAAAGAGCTTAATAATGCTTCTGAAAAGAAAAATATGATTATATTTTGCATCATTGCTTGACATAGAATAACTATTGTTTAACATTATACAATAGAATGGATATGTCTATATAGTAATTTGGCTTATCTATTTTAATATATTATATAATACTTATTTGCCAATCTACTTTGAATATGGATAGACTGTGAAAAAGCGAAAAGCAGAACTCTATGAAATATTAGCAAGTAATTCTGCCGCTACTAATGACGAGTCAGTGCGTGGGAAAATATACCCTGAGAATAGTCGGGTAAAAAGTTTTGCCAAAAGTAGGAGTGGTAGGGAGATTGTATTTTCGCTTGATGGTGCTTTTATCATATTTGTGGTTATTTTGCTCCTAATTGGGACGGCATTCTTTTTGGGGTACAGAAAAGGGGCTAGTGAAGTAAAGGCTTCTTTCGTAAGGAATGTGCGGGCTGAAAAAAACGCAGATGTAAATACTTTGCGCTTAGTGAATGAGTACACTCCACCATTGGGATCTATAGATATCCCAAATGGCAAGTATTCTCTAAAGTTGATCTCATTAAAAAGGAGTGATGCTAACTACAGGAAGCTTGTAGAGATAAAGAACACGATACTGAGCAACGCTCTTGTTGCAAGCAGTAAGTTACATCTCTTTATATTTGATAAAGGTAAGGGAGGGGTTTATTCGCTAGCAATTGGGCTGTTTGATAAGACTAGCGATGAGATGCTTATGACAATGAAGGAGTATTTTAAAAACTATTCATTGGATGGTAAGAATCCGACTTTTAATAATTTTTCAGTCGAGCGTGTTGAAGATCTTGGAGAAGCGAAGATTGAGAACTAAATAATCTATTATGTGGAGATAGGTTTGTTGAGTAAGATTGAGCGGTAAGTAACTATTAACTCTATAGAGTAAATTATGCAAAAAATACCATACTGTGTTCCAGAAATTATTGAGGCTGTACTGGATACAGCAAAAAATGTATCCGATGAGATCTTTATTCATAAAAAGATTATCAATACTGTTATCGATAAAATTGCCAGTCTTGAAGATTTAGGGGATTCTCCACATGAACTAATGCGTTTGTGTTTGAGGACGACCTATAAGGCTCTAGGCGCCACTGATCCATATGAAGAGAAGAAAAAGAGGTATAACGAAGATGTATTTGCTCTTTATGACTATTTTGAGCGTTATATAGCAAATATGGATGATAAGCTGGAGGCAAAACTTAATATAGCAGCAGCACTCAACTATAAGGGTTTTTGCTCTTTTTCCTTCTGTGGGAGAAGTATCGATAAGAGGGTCAAAAGGATAGTTGAATCGGAGCCTATCGCAAAAGATGATCTTGATGATTTTAGAAGGGTTATAAAGAAGGCTGAGAGTATAATTTATATTGTGGCATCTGCGGGAGAGATAGCAGCTGATAAGCTGCTTATTGAAGAATTGGCAGAGAACTATGATGTGACTGTTGCTGTTGCTCCACATCCGATACTTGGTAGAGCTACAATTGACGATGCTAGAATGTGTAAGCTGGATATGATCTCGACAATAATTGATCCTGGTGTTGATATGTATGGTGTGTTGTTAGAAAAAGCTTCTAGTGAGTTTAGAGAGATATTCAAGAGTAGTGATGTTGTAATAGTGAAAGCTGGAGTGAATTCAAGGACACTCACTGACTGTGGTAGAGATTATTTTGTACTTGGAGCAGGTTACAATAAGAGTGATGATTTTGATATCGATCAGACAGACTCTGATATAGAATCAACAATAATCAGAAAATATATGAAGTATATGGAAGCGTGAGTTGACACGGGGGAGTATTTCCGTATAATTCCCTTACGATTGTGTTCCATGCACTATAAGTGTGTGGGGCTATTTTGTTTGTATATGACTCTGTAAGATGTTGTTTGTTATAGGGTTATCGGTAAAAATTGAGAATGATTTTTTAATTATAATAGAGAATGTGACTTTGGTGTTTTCTGGCTTCCTTGGCGATTTGGCTGGGTATGGGAATTGAAGAAAAGGAAAAAGTTACGGGGGCAGGCTTCGCCCAAGGAGAAAAAATGAGTATTCACAGTAGTCTAAAGATGGGTGCAGGACTTGGAAAGCACCGTAATGTTCTTACTAAAATTGAACGTCTTGAACAGCTTAAGGCTGATGGAAAATGGAGTGATGGCGATAGCCTTCTCGGCATTCCAAAGGTTCGTTCAATCAAAGTTGTTCTAAAGAAGAAGAAAAAGGCTGGCGAATAGTATCAATTTAAAGCTGAGTATCTAGAATTTATTGAGAGGGTGGAGAATTTTTTCTCTACCCTCTTTTTCATATTATATCTATGATAAGATAAAACTGCTTTGTAATATTATTCTTAATGTTGTGCAGTAAGATAATTTCAATTATTGATGCGTAAATTTATATTTTGTCAGTGGTAACTAATATCGTATATGTTCGACTATTACAAGTAAAACGAATGTGCTTGTTAAAGTTTTTGGTATAAATTTGAAGATCTTGAGATTTATAAAGAATACTAGTATTTATTTATAGGTGAAATAACTACTTGAATATTTGATAAATATGGTGAAAATAAATATAGATGATAATTTAAGTAAACAAAATTTAATAAAAAAAGGAATAGCAAAATGTTACGCGAAATGTTGGTTAGTAAGGTTCATAGGGCTACTGTGACCGAGGCTAATCTAAATTATGAAGGGTCACTATCTCTTTGCACAGAGCTTATGAAGGCTTCTGGAATTCTTGCTGGGCAGAAGGTAGATGTTGTTAATATCAATAATGGCGCGAGATTTCAGACATATATTATTGATGGTACAAAGGGACAGTGCTGCTTGAATGGGGCAGCTGCTAGACTCGGTGAGATCGGGGATAAAGTAATTCTTATGGGGTATGCCGCTCTTACTGATGAAGAGGTTAGGAGGTATAAACCTACAAGGGTTTTGGTAGATGATAAGAATAGTATTATCTCAATCAAGGATACGATAATATAGGTTCAAAAGAGAATTAATATTAAACGCCTTCGGCTGGTAAAAGTCGAGGGCGTTTTTTTTGGAAAACCATGAGAGTTATGCAGTGATTTCTATAATGGTTGACTGGAATATATAATTGATACATGGTGCCTATGTTTGCTTATCTCTACTATTTGCCAGATGATGAATTAGCATTACAAAGAATAAAGTAAGTCTAGTTTTAAATTAGTGATTTTCAAAATCATATGGTTCATCTGCTTTTCGTTCGATTTCAATTTCGATGATTCCATTATCTTTACATTTTAATAATTCCTTTGTGCAATTGGCATTTTTCTAATTTTCATTACTATTGGATATAAATCAGCAATAGTATAATAACAATATTTCTCTAAGCTCTTTTACAAAAAATCAAGGCAATGCTTTTTAATAAATATATTATCTCAGGGGTTAAAAATAGGGCAATAACCACTTTTACTTACAATTGTACATTGAATTACGGTTTGATCTTTTAATAGCAAACTAATTTCTCCTTACAAAGATATCGTATCAGTTATTTGGTATTATTATGTTATTTCTAGTGGATAGCTTTCGCTGTGTTATAAAAATTATTCTGCAAAGATCTCGTCCATCCAATCAAAGAGTACTACTCCAACAATACTACGATTCTCCATAACACAATGGTTTGATGCGCCTTCATTTGAAGGAGTAATAACCATCTTTTTGAGTGTATTTGGTAGATTTTCCATGCAGAACTTCTGCTGTTTCTGAGTTTCTTCGCTCTTATACTCACCTTCGCCAATAATGAGTAGAACAGGAACATCAACCTTTGTAGGGTCGAAATTAAAGCCTCTATTGGCTTCAATAAGTGCAGCCGGGTCGTCCATAGGGACTCCCCAACGCCAGTTTATTACCTTTACTATATTGTCATGAAAAGTACTCCATGAAGCAATTTCTTCAGAAGATGCTTTGGTTACTGGCATGGCTGCAAAGAGAGGATATGCATCGACAACAGCTGAACTCATAGCAATGGCTTTCATACGAGGATCGTACATAGCCGCTTGAGGTACAAATCCACCACCACCGCTGATCCCAAATACACCCAGTCGCTCTGGATCGACATCTTCTCGTGTTAGTGCATAGTCCACAACCTTCTTAATAGGTACATTCATATCAGCGCGGAATGGCTTGCCTTCTAGTGGTAGTATACCTTGACCAGGGAGGTCGATACATAAGAAGTTATAGCCTCTGTCATAGGCTTGAGGAGCTATATAGAAAAATAAATCCTCAGCAAAGGTCTCACCACCACCAATCATGATAAGGGTCTTTGTCGGTTTGTTTGAGGTATTGGCTTTTCTAAAATATCCCGGCAGTACTGTGCCTTCGAATGGGATTTCAATATACTCTAGTTGAGGGGTGAATAATTTACCAGCTTTCTTTAGCAAATTTCTGGATTTGAGTGCTCTTTCTTTTAGCCTAGGGTCTGTGGGTAATATAGCGAGGAGTGAGATACGGTAATAATACGAAGCGCGTTGCAATTGGTCTCGGGCACTAACTATATGTCCCTCTGCGAGTGATTTTTCGCCACGTTCTTCTACACGTTGGGCGAGTTTATACCATTGATCCTGCCAACTCTTAGCATCTCCATTAATAATTTGCGAAGCAGCATAAAATGCTTCGCCGATTTCAGCCCCATGATTTACAGTAGACCCTAAAATAAGGTTTCCAAAATGAAAGTCCATATCTCCGTCTTCAAAGAAATAACTAAACGCAGTTGCATGAGCATCGTATTCTTCGGCATCAGTGTTTTTTGTATTTTCCTCCGCTGATATGCTTAAAGAAAAGATGAGAGTCAAAACAAACATGAAGGGCATCTTTGTAAAACTAATGTTATACATAATAATCTCCTGTTGGTCATTGGTTGTATTTTGGGAGGAATTAACGTAGTGCATATTATTATAATATCATAATAAATTGAATGTTGCAAGAAAGTGTGCTGCATAACTTTATATTTATCTTCTTGGCAAGTATAAGCATTTTGATTTTGGTTGTAATAAATTATAATCGAAGTATAATTGTTACTATTAAATTATAATTTACGGGGGGCAAATGGCACAGAAAAAATGGTTGAACTACTCTGATTATCAGAAGGCACTCGAGCAGGTACTGCAAGATGTGCCGCCTGTAGTTATTGTTGAAGGGGAGGAAGAATACCTTCGGCATCTTGCAATTGAGAGCATATATAAAAAAATTATTTCAGAGTATCCTGATGTGGCTGATGTGCAGTTTCACGGTCCGTCGGTTCAAGCTGAAGGAAAGTTTGAATTTTCTGATCTTCTTACAGAACTTTCAAGTGCTAGTCTCTTCTCTTCTGAGAAATTAATTGTATTTAGAGGGGCCCAGAGAACTCTATTTGTAGCAGGAAATTCTGAGGCATCATCAAAGAAAATACCTCCTGTACAGTCGTTGGCGGAGTATATAAAGAATCCATCTTTAAAGAATTTTTTAATCATCGAGGTGGAGAAGATCAATAAACAACGCATCATCGGCAAAACGATGGCTAAACAGGTGATAATACCTTGTCCAGTGCTGGGTAGGCAGAGTGATGTAATTGCTTGGATGAAGAGTGTGGCAAGAGGCAAGAATAAAGAGCTTGCGTCTGATGCGGCGAGTACCTTGCACCGAGCTCATGGGTCTGATCTTGGAGTACTGGCAAGTGAGATAGAGAAACTTGTCCTTTATATTGGAAGCGAACATATTATTAATGAAGAAGACGCTAGGCAGTTTCTTTCTGGGTCGGTAGAGTTTAGTATATTTGAGCTTACAAACTCGCTTGAGAGGCGTGACCTTGCAGGGGCGCTCCACTTCTCTAGGTTGATCTGTGAGCAGGGAAGTAGGGACCAGAGTGGTAAGAAGCAGGATGGGCAGTCATCTGCGTATCAGGCTATGGCTCTAATATCTTCTCTTCTTGAAAATATGATACACGTAAGAGCTATGATTGCTGAACAGCTATCGCCTTCTGAAATAGTTGCTGAAATGGGGATGCATCCAAAGAGGGCGGAGAATATCATTCGTACAGCTGGTAACTTTACCATAGAAGAACTCCAGCATGCTCTATCAGTAATGGCTAGTGAGATGCACTCTACACATGACACAGGTGCTGATACCAAGCTCTCCCTTGAGAGGGTGATAGTAGCAGTCTGCCAGAAGAAGAAACACTATAGTATTTAGTGTTTAATTTTTTATACTATCTCAGAAAGTACCGCATCTGCTATTGGGATGGCTTGCTCGGTAAGGTGGAGGTGGCTGTTGTCGGCTGACCAAGCAATTAGGCCTTCTTTACTCAGCATTGTGATCTCTTTCTTTAGAATATCCTCTATTCTGAAACCGGTATGTTGGAAGTATGAACGGCAATCTATGCCCTCTGTCATGCGTAACCAGATTGCGGCACACTCTCTAGCTCGAGCTATCGGCGGTATCTCATCTACAAATGCTATAGCTGATCCTGCAGTATTGATGCAGTCGACATACTTGGTCACAGAATCATAATTACCAAATCTTGTGCTCTCCTCATAAGAGTGAGCTCCTGCTCCAATACCAATATAATTACCACCTTCCCAGTAGTTAATATTATGTAAACATTCATGTCCGCTTGCTGCGAAATTACTGATTTCATACCTCATAAGCCCAGCCTCGCCCAAAATATCTTTGGTCATATTGAATAATTCAAGCTCGTGCTCCTCTTTTGCTGCAATCAGTGCGCCGCTGGATAGTTTCTTTGATAACTCTGTACCATCTGGATAGCTCAGATTGTAACAAGAGACATGTGAGATACGTAGCTGTAATACTTTTTCCAAGTCACTCTGCCACTCCCCAACACTCTGTGATGGCCAAGCAAATATAAGATCAGCAGAGATGTTATCAAAACCAACTTCATTGAGCTGAGCTATAGCAAAGCGGGCTTGCTTGGCAGAGTGACACCTGCCAAGTATTTCAAGTCCTCTATCTTCAAAAGACTGTATACCTGTAGATACTCTGGTCACACCGCTTTTCTTTAATAGAATTAGCTTCTCCATAGTAAGAGTTCCTGGGTTCGCCTCTATAGAGAACTCTTTTAGATGGGATAAATCTAGTAAACCAATGAGGTCCATTAGCTCTTCTAGTAATCCTATTGGTAGAGCCGTAGGAGTGCCACCTCCTATAAAGATGGTCTCAGGCTTGATATCTAAAGCTCGTCTTGCAAATTCAACGCCAAGAGCATCCATATACTTCTCTGCAAGCTCTTGGTTGAAGACTGTACTTGCAAAGTCACAGTAGTGACAACGTTGGACACAGAATGGTATATGTATATAAAGGTTTCTATTTTCCATTTTACTATCCTCTGATGAAGAAGGAATGAGTACTAGGTACTATTCAACTATAACAGAATTGTAAATCTAATATAGATTTTCGTCAAGATAGTAATAATAATATTGTCGATATTTTTTAGAAAATGTTGGTAGGAATATACTTATAATGATTCTTTGTGATATGTATTGCTAAGTAATGAGTTGCAAATACGGTGAGTATGAATATAATAGTAACCTTAAAAATTGCTTAGTATACTGATGATAAATTGAAAGGAAGAGAATGAATTCGGATTATATCAATCATAGAGATGAGAGAGAAGCAATGGGTATACCACCGCTACCACTCAGCGCTGAGCAGGTAGGTGACTTATGTGAAATGCTTGCTGATCCAAGTAGTGAGAATAAAGATGCACTTCTAGAGTTGCTTGTAAATAGAGTCTCGCCAGGGGTCGATCCAGCTGCAAAGGTAAAGGCTGATTTTTTGGCTGAAATTGCTACTGAATCGAAAATATCAGAGGTTATCACACCAAAAAAAGCAGTTGAGATTCTTGCTACTATGATGGGCGGATACAATGTAACCTATCTTGTGGATTTTTTAGATAATAGTAATCTTGCAGGATATGCAGCAACGGCTCTCAAGCAGATTATTTTAATCTTTGATTGCTATTCAGCAGTTAAAGAGAAGATGGAAAGCGGGAATGAGGCAGCTAAAAGTGTCATAGAGAGTTGGGCTAATGCTGAGTGGTTTACCACTAAACCTGAACTGCCAGCTACTATGAAGAAAATAGTATTTAGAGTTGATGGTGAAACCAATACAGATGATTTTTCGCCTGCGGGGCAGTCTCCTACAAGACCTGACATACCTCTGCATGCTTTATCTATGGGTGAGACTAGATTCCCGGGAGGTATTGAGAAGATTGCAGAATATCGAAAAGCTGGATATGAAGTGGCGTTTGTTGGTAATACTGTAGGTACTGGTAGTTCGAGAAAGTCTGCGACAAATTCACTAATTTGGGCGATCGGTGATGATATTCCGGCTGTGCCGAATAAACGTAGAGGTGGTGTTGTAATCGGTGAATCGATTGCTCCGATCTTTTTCAATACTTTTGAAGATTCTGGAGGTCTACCTATTCGTTGCGATGTTTCAAAACTTGCTAACGGTGAAGTGATAACTATCGATACTAAAAAGAGTGAGATAACTACTGAAGATGGAACTCTTCTTGCTAAATTTGAAATGAGTCCGAAGACCCTTGTTGATGAATATCGTGCAGGTGGGCGTGTGCCACTTATTATAGGTAGAAAATTGACCGCGATGGCTCGTGAAACTCTAGGTATGGGTGAAAGTGAAGTGTTTATCAAGCCAGATGTACCTGTAGTAGCTGAAGGTCAGGGGTATTCACTTGCTCAGAAAATGGTAGGTAAGGCCTGTGGTAAGGCTGGTGTAGTACCGGGTGAGACCTGCGAACCAAGCATGACTACTGTGGGCAGTCAAGATACTACTGGACCTATGACTAGAGATGAGATGACAGAGTTGGCATGTCTAAGTTTTCAGGCTCCACTTACTATGCAGAGCTTCTGTCATACAGCTGCTTATCCTAAAGATCGTGACCTTGAAATGCATAAGACACTACCTGATTTTATCTCAAGTCGTGGTGGTGTTGCTTTGAGACCGGGTGACGGGATTATTCATAGTTGGCTCAATAGGCTCCTATTACCTGATACTGTGGGTACTGGTGGAGATAGTCATACACGTTTTCCTATCGGTATATCATTCCCTGCTGGTTCTGGGCTGGTAGCCTTTGCCTCAGCTCTTGGTTGTATGCCACTAGATATGCCTGAGTCAGTACTGGTAAAGCTCACAGGTGAGTTTCAAGAGGGTATTACTCTTCGTGATGTTGTAAACTATATTCCTATTGTTGCGATAGCGAGTGGCAAGCAGTCTGAATTTGGAAAAGGGTCTGTAAATGTTTTCAATAGTCGTATCTTGGAAATTGAGGGTATGACTACTCAGTTATCAGTTGAGCAAGCATTTGAGCTGTCTTGTGCAGCTGCAGAAAGAAGTGCGGCGGCGTGTACTGTCGACCTGTCAGAAGAGAGAGTGATAGAGTATGTCAGAAGCAATGTGCAGCTAATGAAGAGTATGGTGCGTGACGGTTATAAAGACTCTGGTGCTCTATCAAAAAGAATTGAAGAAGCAGAGGCTTGGCTTGCAAGTCCGACACTTATGAGGCGTGATGATAATGCGGAGTTTGCTGAAACTCTTGAGCTTGATATAAGTAAGATCTCAGAGCCTGCGCTGGCTCTACCTAATAACCCAGATAATGTTGGATGGTTGTCTGATCACTCTGGGCGTGAGGTTGACGAGGTATTTATCGGTTCGTGTATGACCAATATCGGACACTTTAGAGCAGCTGCTAAAATCCTTGAAGGCAAATCAATAGGTGTTAAGAGGCTTTGGATGACACCTCCGACTAGAATGGATATGGAGCAACTAAAGAAAGAGGGCGTTATCGATATTCTGGAAGCCGCTGGAGCAAGAATTGAAATACCTGGGTGTAGCCTATGCATGGGTAATCAGGCTCGTGTTGATGATAATGCGACAGTATTTGCTAGTAGTACTAGAAACTTTGATAACCGTATGGGTGCTGGGGCGCAGGTATTCCTCGGTAGTGCTGAGCTGGCAGCTGTTGTTGCTCTTACTGGTAAGCTTCCTGAACCTCAGGAGTATCTAGATATCTATAAGGAGAAAATTACTCCGTGTAAAGATGAGATCTATAAGTATCTCGACTTTAGTGTGATGGAAGAGTATAAGTAACTGGTATATTAAAATGGTGAATATATGTAGCGCTGGGAGGGTGCAGATTTTAGTCATAGTGAGGGTCTAATTCTGTGGATTGCGTTGTACCAATAAGCTGCTTGTATCGGCGTAATCAATACGCTAAAGGCCAGGGAATCATCTGTCAAGGTCATATTATCATAGCGCCATATCGAGAATATCGATATGGCGCTTTCTTTTGTAAAGTTTGAATTACTATAAAGAGGCAAGCTCTGCTAGAATATCTACCTCTGGTTCGGCATACTTCTCTATAGGTACTAGGTCCTCTGCCCAGACTTCATCAAGAACTCGCTGCGAGCCAAGATCATTGCGTAGTCCGAGCTCTTTAGCAGCAGCTATAATAATGTCTGGTTTGATCTTGCTGAGCCCACTGGTGAATGCAGTAATTAGAGCTAGCTCGCATATCCTATTAATATTTCCGGCAATGCCGCCACTAGCAGCGTATACCATCTCTGCTGCTTTTTTGGTGAATACTCCACGGTTACAATTTGATGCTTTGATGCGTGCAAGCATATATGTCTCAGTCTCAATATCGTTGTAAGGGATCATTTGCACCTTCATGCCGACCTTTGAATCAAAGGAGCTTGCTTCGCTAAGTTTGCCGTATATACCTTTTTGTCCTGCAAGAATTATTGAGAGTACAGGGGTGCCTTCTATCTCGATATTGAGAAGCATACGGATGTCGCTGAGAAGAGCTGTATCTGTAATTGCATGAGCATCGTCTACAACGAGGAGTATCTTACCTCCTCTACTTCCTATATCTTCTATACGTCTTTCAAGGGATTCAAATACACCACATCCTTCCTCTACTTTGCCATCGAGTCGGTGCAGTATATTTAGAAACATTGCTTCTCTTGTGCCGGATGGGTTGGATATGTAGATGGTCGCCCATCCTGAATTAGCAAAATCATACATACACATACGAGCAAGCTCTGTCTTGCCACTACCTGCTTCTCCACTGAGGCAAGCGACACCCAGCCCCATAGCTACTGAGTAACGCAGACGAGTAAGAATCAGCATAGCACTCTCTACTGGTACGAATAGATCTTGGTCATGTCCATTGTCAAAAGGGCGTCGCTTCATGCCCCAATTATTGAGATACATTGTTCGGATTCCCTTCCTTAATCAACGGCATTCAAAATAACGCCTAGAAACCTGCCGCCGAGCTCTTTTGTCTCTCTTTCAAAGACTTTTACATTTACTGGGTCTGGTTTTTGTGAGGAGATCATGATTACACCTGTGCTGCGTTCTATAGCTTTATCTGTCATAATATTGAAGCCCTTAGGAGCGGCATCAATAATAATAAGATCGAACGAAGAACTCACTCTCTGCCAGAATTCCCCTATATCTACATTTATACTTGAGGAACGGACAGAGTAGAGATAGAGGTTGTCTTCTTGCGCATATGAAAGATATTCTTCAAGTAGTTGTGAGTTAGAGAAAACGTCTCCGTCTTCGTCTTGAATATTTGAATACTCGCTACCAGAGAAGCCATTATAAAATTCGAGTAAGAGTATTTTTTTTGATTCCTCTTTTGCCCAGAGTCTTGCAATATTTCTTGCGGTAAATGTTACTCCTTGACCAGGTTCTATTGATGAAAAAGTAAGTGCGCTGGGTTCAAATCTTTTGAGTTCTGTAAAGAGAGGCAGGTATTCTTTTTCAAGTACAGGGGTATTCAAGGACTCAATAGTCTCTACTATTTCGAAGTCTACCTGTATTCGTGGAGGAGTAGGAATAACAGTTTTGAGAGCTGAGAATTTGGTGCGTGGGCGGCCGATATTGAGAATTTCACCACTCATATCGATCATTGCTGTAAATGCTTTGTCTACCTCTTTTACACCCATCTTATACTCTTTCTATTTGTTACTTAAATAAACTAGCTACGTGTAATTGTTGAACCACCAATCTTGCCAATTTTACCCAATACCGGAAATTCAGGTGTCTCTTCTACCTCTTCAAGCTTGAAGGAACTCTTCTTGGTGCTATACATGATTAATATTGCCCCTACTATACCTGCAAATCCCGCAAGTGAATAAATCAAGTACAGATTTGGTGCTTCAAGTCTCTTTATATTATTTGAGATAACATAGCCAATTATAGGTGAATTATCCATGGTAGCAGGAGATTGCTGAAATTGTTCTAGCTCATTTTTCAGCTTCTCTTCACGTCCTATGATTTTATCTTTCTGAGCATCATTTACGAGTACTCTGAGATCACTTAGTCGAGCTAGTGTCTTGTTAGACAAAGTATCTAGTCTTGAGTTTAGAGCTGCAATATTCCCTCTAGTAGTAAGAATTTTGCTATTAAACTCTGAAACTCTTGGATTGGTAACCTCTCTGATATCTTCGACTACCTGTGGAACCCTTGTCATAGCATTTATTTGTGCTTGAAGTTCATCAATCTCTTCTGACATCTTGATGACTGTAGGATGCATTGTTGTTGCTCGCCTAAGTAGTCGCATACGTGATGCTTCTATAGCTGCTTTCTGATCTTTGAGTGCTGTCAGCTCAGGAGAATCCTCATGGTATACAACACGCTTCTCACTGATCTGAACTACTTGATTTTCTGGAGAATTTACCCATTCGGAAAGAACGAGCATCTTCGATGCTTCAGTCTTTAGTTCAATATTTATCTCTTCAATTGCAGAGATATTTGCTACTAGCTCTTTAAGGATACTTCTAAAGCGAACATTGTCTTCGAACATAATTTCCCAGCCTATAGGAAGCATGCTACGGTTCTTGAGACCTTCTTCAAGCTCAGTGATAATCTGGAAGTATTCTTCTGTCTCAGAGTTTTTTGTTGTAATTGCTCCAAGCTTTTCATTAAGTATCTTCAGTTTATTATCGTACTCTTGTTTCTTCGCTTTATACGTACTTTCAATGTCCTGTCTAATTGCTTCTTTAACAGTGTCTTGAAACATCAGTAGAGATGAGTTGACAAGTGACATCTTGCCAGCTATACAGGAAACAGTGAGGCGTTCTTTATCAACGCTATCTGTTGTGATGTTTGAAGTGTTTTGTTCCTTTAGAATAGACTCTACCCGTGATAGGACTTCACCCTTGCTACCTTCATTGTAACAGATTTCCATGCTTCCTTGATAGGCCTTTGGGGTAAGCTGAACATAGGCTACGCCAGCGCCGAGTGCTAGAATTATCCAGAACCCTGCAATAATACGACGTAGTAGTGATGCGCCTTGTCTCTCTTCAAACGAAATATTTGGCATTGTATAATTACCCTATAAACAATTTATAGTAAAAAACCACATATAGCTGCAACCTTACCCATAAGACTCAAATTTTCCCATTGCTCTTTTTGTTGTGAGTCATTATCATGATTATTGGTGTTTTGATTGCCGTTGATATTGTTGTTATTGTTATTTATAATGATGTTTCCTGAGCTCGGTCTTTTACTTGCATACTCTGGAGCTTGGAGCATCAACTTGAAATTGTCCTTTATAAGTATCTTCTGGATATATCCTTCAAGCTCTGGATCATCTCTATCTGGAACAATTATTATTTGGCCAGGTTTGACAATTGGATTGTTCTTTCCTAAGCCACCAAATAATGATTCAGCAACGTTGTACTTGTTTGCAATCGGATGGACTCTGTGAGGAGTAACTAGCACTACCTCTCCTAGCCATCCCTTGTCGACATGGTTAAATTCATCTCTTGCTTGAGCGTTGCCCTCAGCATTTATTGTTTGTGCTTGGGCGAGTAGACTGGAGTCAGCTCTAAATACTGCTTCACTTAATTTGATAGGTTTCTTTCCTATTGGGAAGCGACCTTGATTCTTTACTCCGCCAAATACATAGTAGTAACCGCCACGTGCTTCAAGCGTTGTAACCCTTACGACAGGGTTTTTCCTAACATATGGGCGTAAAGTCGTAGATATTTGATTGGCTATCTGAGTTGTGTCTAGTCCTTTTGCACGGATAAAGTCTTCGGTGCCAGGTATTTGGATATATCCATCATCTGCGACAGTAACATCTCCACAGAATTCAGGGCTACTCTTAACAACTACTTTTAAAACATCACCTTCTAGATGCCTATATGTAATATCTGACTCTTGCTTGCCGTATGCGCCGCCATAAACTTTTTGTTCAATAGGCATTGGCGCGCGAGGATTCATTCCTGCTACAGGCAGAGCTCTGGAAGTGACTAGGTCTGGATTTAGACCTTGCCTTAGTGGATCGTGAAGACCTTGCCATCTATCTGCAGCTGGCATATTTTCTGTAAGTTGTTGCATAGCGGGTAGTACTGGAGGTGTGCCTACTGGAACATTAGCCATTTCAAAGGCGGGGTAGCCCATGCTCTTTGGTGGATTTGGTTTTACTTTATATACTGCTGGTGCAGATAGCCCATTTGCTCCGTAAGCAACTGGACCTTCATTTGTCGTATGAAGTACTGT
This sequence comes from Planctomycetota bacterium, assembly GCA_965140405.1. Taxonomy (GTDB): domain Bacteria; phylum Planctomycetota; class SZUA-567; order SZUA-567; family SZUA-567. Next base: position 1,267,451 of record OZ223208.1, on the reverse strand, counting down.
CTTGCAGCCAGCGGTAGATAGTACCACCATGATCATAAATAGATCTGCTATACGGCTGAATCTCATTATTATAGGTCTCCAGTAAGATGAATAGATACAGATTACTAACAGATTATCGGCAAAGTTGATGGAGCTAATCCACTAAAAACCTTAAAATTCGTTTGGCACTATATATATCTGTGCATACAATTATAATAATCTTACACACTATAAAAAGGAATCTATTGTTGAGAATTGTAGCTGATATTAATCAACCTTTACTGGATGAGTACTTTGGAGACTTTGCACAATTGCATAAGTTGCCGACAGAAGGTATTAATAATAAAGAACTTAAGGAGTTTGGTGCGGATGCGCTCATCTGTAGGTCTACTGTGAAAGTAGATAAAGAATTACTGAATGGGACAAATGTGAAGTATGTAGGAACTTGTACTATTGGTTATGATCACGTTGATAGGGATTATTTGCAGAGAGAGCATATAGGCTTTGGCTCTGCACCTGGTTGCAACGCTGTAAGTGTGAGTGAATATGTCTTTGCAGCTATCATAAAAATTGCTTTAAAACATAATATGGAGCTTTCTTCTAAAACACTCGGAGTAGTTGGTGTTGGTAATGTTGGAAGAGAGGTTGTAAAAAGAGCTCAAGCTCTAGGAATGAAGGTGTTATTAAATGATCCCCCAAGAGCAAGAAATGAAGGGGCAGAGGGATTTTGCTCTATAAAAGAGCTTTTAAAAAATAGTGATTTTGTTTCTCTACATGTACCATTGATAAAAGATGGGATAGATCGTACATTAGCAATGGCTGGAAAAGAATTTTTCGCAGAGATAAAACCTGGTGCGGTCTTTATCAATGCGTGTAGAGGTAAAGTTGCATATGATAAAGAAATTATCAATGCTCTAGATTCTCAGAAGATACTTGAGGCGGTTATAGATGTATTTCAGACCGAACCTAATATTTCACATGAGTTGGTGGAGAAGGCATTCATTGCTACAGAGCATATATCTGGTCATTCCATTGACGGTAAGGTGAATGGAACGAAATTTATTTATAACTCTCTTGTTAATTATTTTTCACTAGAGAATGATAAAAATTCTAATAATATCGGTAGCGGTATTGTTGGAGAAATTCATCTGCCTAATAAGTATGACGGGCTCAAAGGAATTGAGTATGCTATCGATAAGTGCTATAATATCATGGCTGACTCAGATCAGCTCAAAACCAATCCAAATAGATTTGCAGAACTTAGGAAGAATTATAGAAAGAGGTATGAGTTTTCACATTATTTGGTATCAGGAAGCAATGAAAACCTTCTCAACATATTATGCAAACTAGGATTTAATAGGGCTTAGAATTTAGTATAAGGTATATAGTGAATAGATATTATATCATTATTACGATTATTACTCTACTTGCAGTAACTGCCCAGATAGTAGTTGCTGAGGATGACTTGCGTATATATCAAAAAGCAGAGGGCTATTGGGATGATGGTCGGTATCTCGAGGCTTCTGAAGCATTTAAAAGTCTACTGAGTAATGGCTCAATCAGAGGAGAGAAGGCGGCCTTTGCATATGCTCTCTCACAGGAGAAAGCGGAGCATTTTGATGAAGCAAAGCAAGGTTATCTTTACTTCATGACGCATTACCCAAAGTCTGAATACGTAGTAGAAGCTCATGAGAAGCTAATAAATCTTTTGATTCAGGATGGGGATTATGCACAGGCGGAGTATTTTCTGCATACTCTCAGCAGTAAAGATCTTGGAAGTGATAGAGAAGAGCAGAAGGCAATACTGATAATTTTCTGTTACTTGAGATTGACGCAATACAGTAATGCAGAGAAAAGTATTAATAAGTATATTAGTAAATATCCAAATTCTGCCAGAATACCAGAGTTAAGATTGTGGTTGGCTTGGTATTATATCAAGTTGAATGATATTAAGTGTGCTGAGGCAGAGTATACTTTAGTTATTAATAGTGGTAATAATGAAGAAGCAGTCAATAATGCGAAGGTATCTTTGGTCGAGTTGCTCATAAGCAATGGTCGTAGATCAGAAGCTATAAAATATATGCTTGAGCTTTTTGAACAGGGTTATTTGTACAATAATGCTGAGCTATTATGGTTGGCAAATTACCTTGCGGAGATACGTGAACTAGCAGTAGCAACAGAGGTATTAAATAAAATTATAGAGAAACCTGAGAGTGCAATGTTTCAAGCAATTGCGATAAAGGATCTGGCTCAAGTTCAAGTTGAGGATAGAAAGCTACACGATGCACTCAGCAACTTCCCACTCGTTCGTAAAGCACTCCTTAGTTCAAATTCTACGGTTGCCAAGGTAGAAATACTAAGTGAGATAACGGATTACTCAAATGCTCAGACTCTAAGGAAAATTGGGAGTATAGATAGTGCCAATGCTATTTTGAGTAAATTGACACCAGATGTTTATGAGCCACTATATTATAAGATATTGTATGAGCAGGGGCTGGTTGCTCTAAGGATGGGACGAGTAGAAGTTGCTGCAAAGAAACTTCTTCAAGTGGGAATATTAGCAAAAGATCCAGATCTAGCTGGGAAAGCGCTACTAGGGTGTTACGAAGCTAGTAAGGTAATGGATAATAGTAAACTAATGAAAGTTTGTCTTGAAGAGCTATCTGGTAAAAATGAGGGTAGTTATGGGAGGTTATATCCTAATAGCCCATATACCGCTCAGGGATATGAGATAATGCATAGTGCCAAGTAGAAGGAAAATTATTTAAAGATATACCGCTTACGGATTAGAATTGGATAAAGATATGGTAAACATTTTAAGAGTGATAGCTCTGATAATTTGTATCTGCGGATCCGGTTGGGCTGGTGAGGTTGATCTTGCAACTGAGCTGAATAAAAGAATTACATTTGATTTCGACGGTATGTCGCTTGAGAAAGCAATACAAAATATAACCACAAAATCAAATCTTGAACTCATTCCACTCGAATCAGTGGCGGGTAATAACAGACTGAGTACCCAAAAGATATATATAAGTGTACAAGATATGCCTGTGGAGCAAGTGATTGAATATTTGACAAGAACCATAGGGGCGAAGTACCGAATATTTCCTGATGGCAGGGTGTATCTCTCTGAAAATTATGAGTGGGTAGAGACGAATATGTTCGGGATGGTCTTCTTGGATCTTGATAATATCATATCAGGTACAGAAGAATTACAAAAGTTCGATAGAGATTTAGCAGAGGTTACGAAAATCATTACCCTCTTTGATGATAATTATTATGTGAGAGTGGAAGAGCAAGCTGATATGGTAAAGTTGGTAGCTCATACTCCTAAAGAACTTAAACCAGTATTTCTCAATCTTATTGAGATGTTAGGTAAGACGGGTAATAGAATTGAAGATTTTGCATTGGAAGATAGTGCGGAGTTGGATGAATTTAGACAGAGATTGTATGAGGTAAAAGAGATTGACTATCCATATATGCCGCTTAATAAGATTATAAAAAAACTTTCGAGTGATTTTAATGTTAATATTGGATTCTCAAGTATACCATTCAGTAGTACAGGGAGTCTACCTGAAATATCACTCAAAATTGGCGAAGTAAGTCTAAAAGAGGCTGTTGAAAGTATCATAGAGAAGACAAGCTTTAATGGAGTTGAAATATCTTTGCCAAATGGGATATGGTTGACAGAATATAGTGCAAATTGGGTAGAGTCTGTCTCGCAAAGATTTTTGTGGAGTGATAATATTGTTATAAGGTCGTATGATATTAGAAAGATAAACTCTATTGTTCCTGGAAGGGTAATTGTACAACAAATAATTAATTTAGTGGCTCCTAGAGCATGGTATGACCCTCTTGCTAGCGTTATATATTATGAGAAGAACGGTAGTTTGATTGTTATTGCTAATAGCAAGATACATAGCAGAGTGCTTAAAGCTTTGAAAGACTTGGTGAGTCGACTCTGAGATCTTTTTCGAGATGGTCTACTGATAGCATAGATTGAAATACCAGCAGTATTGTTTTAGTATCATGTTTTTATTGAGTCGATACTTTTTAGTACGTTATCAACTTCTTCATTCATAATAGGGAGTATTTGTTGAATAACAGCACAATCCTTAGATCCTTCTGCCTCTAAACAGATGTTATAAAGTGTCATCGCTCCTATTATGTTTGCCATGTTTTTTAGCGTCTTTACTTGTATAAAAGTAGCTTTTGCGTCACCGTTGAGTGATTCGAAATCAATATTTTGTACGGTGATTTCAGCCTCATTTTGGAAGATATCGAGCATATCCATAAAGTTTTCTTCGCAACCAGAATTGTCAATTCCCACACTCTTATCTATTGGGTTTTTTGAAGGTGTAGTAGATGCTTCATATAGCTTCGGTTCAGCTGGATTGATATATTGCGATAGATCTTTTATCACTATCTCTGATTCTTCTTTTATTGTTGGATAGATATTTAATAGTTCTGCGCAATCCTGGCTATGCTCGGCATTAAAGCAGAGTTTGTTAAGTTCTGAGGCGCCAATAATCCCTGCCATGCTCTTTAGGGTATGAGCATGTCTTGTTGATTCAACATGCTGCTGAGCGTTTGCTGTTGAGAAAATCTTTTCGACAAGTGCAGGTGTATCGTCAATAAAAATACCTATCATCTTAATATAGTTTTCTTTACCACCAGAATAGGATATTCCTGTTTCAAAATCAACGCTTGAAGAAATGTTATCTTGCTTAGGTTCGGATTCTCTTGAGGATGTTTTATTATCTGAATCTGTAGATTTATTAGCTGATTCCTTGGATGCATTACTTTTATCCAGAGGCTCTGTATTGGTAAATTCCTGAACCTCCTCAGGTAAGAAAGCGTGTAAGGTCTTTTTAAAGTCATTGAGAGATACTGGCTTTGATAAAAAGCCGTCCATGCCGGCATTACGGCAGGCGAGTTTGTCTTCTTCAAAAACATTTGCTGTAATAGCGATAATTGGTGTATGAGGAAGATCTTTTTCTATTTCAAGATTTCTTATACGTTTTGAAGCTGAAATGCCGTCAAGTTCAGGCATTTGTAGATCCATTAGAATCAAATCATAATCATTCTCTGAAAATCTGTCTATTGCAACAAGACCATTCTCAGCAATATCGGCAGTAGCGTCAAATTTTTGGAGGAATTTTATACAGAGATTTTGATTCATCTCATTGTCTTCACAGAGAAGAATACGAGCTTTAGTAAATTTAACATTATCTAAACTATCGACTGTAAATGTAGAACGTTTCTGAAGTGGTTGTTCTATTGGAGTATCGAGCAAACAGTGCTTTTTCAGTGGAAGAATGATAGAGAAGGCGGTATATGCACCTACTTCGCTCTCAACACTAATAGTACCATTCATAAGCTCTACAAGGCTTTTGCAGATTGTTAGCCCAAGTCCTGTGCCTCCAAATTTGCGGGTAGTAGATTCATCCGCTTGTGTAAATTTGTTAAAGATATTCTCTAAAGCATCTTTTGCAATTCCTATCCCTGTGTCAGTTACTTTGATCTCAACAGTAGAAATTGCTTCAGTGTCTTCAAGTAGCTTTACAGAAAAATTGATAGAACCGGTGCTTGTAAACTTGACAGCATTTCCGCCAAGGTTTAGAAGTATTTGGGTTATTCTGAGATCATCACCAATTAAAGATTCAGAGATATTCTCGTCAATATCGTACGTAAGAGCGACTGATTTAACCTCTGCTTGAGGGGAAATCATCTCGACAATATGTTCAATCATATGGGTAAGATTGAAAGGTACTTCTGTAATTTCAAGTTTTCCGGACTCTATTTTTGAATGATCTAGAATGTCGTTAATAATCATAAGTAGTGTTTCACCACTGTATTTTATAGCTGTAATGTAATCTTTCTGTTCAGAAGTAAGCTTTGTTTCATGTAGAAGCGATACCATACCAAGAACGCTGTTCATCGGTGTGCGTATCTCATGTGACATGTTGGCAAGAAAATCAGCCTTTGCTGAGCTGGCTTTTTCTGCTTTGATACGCAGACGTTCTGATTCATCTAGTAGATTCTGAAGCTCTAGCGATAGTTGTTCAGATGCTTTGCGAGAATTTATTGCAGACTGTTCGAGCAGTACCCGGTTGGTGATATCAATACTAATACCATAGATTGTACCTCTGTCTTCAAAGGCATTGAGTCGTATTGCATATGTTTTCAGCCAAAGCTCTTTATTTGGATAATTCGATTTTTTAGTGGGTAGCTGCACTTTATGCTCTATTGAGATTTCATTCTGAGACTCACTATAGTTCCTTGAATTTAAAAAGTCAAAAAAGTCTTTAACACTTTCATTAGATGATTTTTGGAATAGCTCTATAAAGTCCTTTTCATTTGTGATATGGTCTGCTGGAATGCCAATTAGATCTTCAACATGCTTGGAGCATTTAAAACTGTGAGTGTCTGGAGTGTATATCCAGCTCATAGCATGTCCAGCTTTTAATGATATATCATAGTGCTCAAGATTTGTCTCAGTTATGCGTTGGTAATTGTATAATTTTTGCTGACGCTTGAATGAAAAAATGAGAATAGAAATAAGTATTGCTTCATATACTATAAATAATAGTACGAGAGGTCTTGAGTCAACAATATGGGTTGATCCTGTAGAGCTTAATACTTGACGACTTGATACTATTTTCCAATATATTGAGTCATCTGATGAGGGTGGGGTCAGTGTCGTAAATTCATATATAGTGCCATGTTCCTCATAACTTCCAAACTCTTTGGTGGAAATACTGTGCCATACCTTTGGATAAAGAGTTGCAAAATTATCTGGTTTTCCAAAAGCAAAATTCATCCAGTTTTCGCCACCTCCTACAACCCAATCTCCATTCATGCTTAGAAGTGAGACATAAGGGGGAAATGAGAAGTTGATCCCGAGATTGATAATTACTATTCCTTTGAGCTTGTTGTTTCTGCCATATATACTTGTCCCAATACGCAGGGTTGGCTTGAAAGGGAACTCAATATTCATGTCCTTATGCTGTAAGTTTATATTTGAATAGTAAATGGATCCTTTTGGAGTTTTGAGACAGTCATCGACATAGGAGTACTGGGATATATTATTAAGTTCTGTAGGAGGGTAACTTCTTGGCCCTTTCTCAGTGTTTTCAACCTTTATTCTTTCTCGCCCGTCTACGCTTATAAAACGTATAGAGTTATATCTTGTATTTACTGAAAGTAACTGAGTTAAGAATTGAACAAAATCTTTACGCTCATTTCTCTCTGTATCTTCAATTTGATATGGCTGCATGGTATTTATATAATTAGTCAAATATTGACCGTTAGATACTAGTTTGAGATTATTTTCTGTAGAAGTAAGGATTGATTGACAAAAACTATTTACTGAGAGAACTTCACGGGTGGCTATTTCTTTAGTTATATTGATTTCTTTGAGCATTAATGAGGAGAAGATGTTATATAAAAACACACCTCCACCAATGCTGGTTAATATCCAGATAAGAAAATATATAGTTATATTGCGATTCGAGGTCGCTTGTTTTCTTCTTGTATTATTCATAGGGCGTTATCTATAATGCTCCTTGATAGGAAAAACATTTATCTTCTGTATTCTACTTTGTAATAAAGATAAAACAACAAAAAAAGATTCGCTTTGCATGAAATATACCCTAAGATTGAGTAGGATGTCAAGATATGTAGAAATAAAGGTTTGCAGTTTTTTCTCAGCAGTGATGTTTTACAAAAAAGTGTATATTACTTATAAGTTTTTGTGTTGCAAAGAATGCTCGGCTGAAGTATCCTTTATCATTGATCATAGTGGAGTATTTAATGATAGAAGAGAACATAAGTTAGATGCTTGGTCTATTTTGGTAAGAATATGGAGTATTTGGAGAGCGCAATCGTGATAAATAAGTATTCCAATGTTGATAATTAATAGAAATTGTTTGAAGTAATAATCTTAGGAGTGTGGTATGAATGATGTAGTGATAATCTCAGCAAAAAGTGACTTGATAGGTGTTGAAGTGGAGTGCTTCAAAAAGCAAATTGTGGAAGTTCTTGCAGAGAATCCAAAAAAAATGATCTTAGACCTATCAAATATTGCGGTCATAGATTCTAGTGGAATAGGCACACTCGTTGCAGCAAAAAATTCTGCAGCAAATACAAATTGTGAAGTTGTGTTAAAAGGTGTCAGTGATGATATTTTCAAGATGTTTAAAATTATGAGATTGACAGAGCATTTTGTATTTGAAAACTAAGGTATTAATTTTATCTTAAATTAGATAGTGGTGGGTAATGCAGAATCAAGAAAGTGAAGTGGTAGAGCAGTTCCTTAAAAAATCAATTGATAACTTGGCAAATATTAAAGATGACTTGCTGACTCTTGAGCAGCAAGGTGATGACATTGATTGTGAATTAGCAAATTGTATCTTTCGTGATATTCATGCTATAAAAGGTGGGGCTCTTTTCTTTGGGATGCAAAAAATAGGGAGGGTAGCTCAACACATGGAGCTCGCTCTTGATAGAGTTAGAAGAAAAGAGCTGGCTCTGTCGGCAGATTTAGTTGATTCCTTACTTACTGGGAGTGATTTGCTAAAAGAGATGATTGGTGATCCTAGTTGTATTCCAGAGATCCGTATTGAAGAGGTTGAAAGTAGTATAGAAATGATCTTGAATACCAGTCTCTCAGATAAAGAACGGGAAGATAGTGGTGAACTTGTTGATATCAAACTTCCTGATGGGAAAGTAATTTTTTCAATAAGTAAGTATGACTTTCAGAGAGCTTCTGAAGAAGACAGAGGTGGAAGTCATGTGTATCTTATCAAGTATGACCTTATAAAAGATATTGAAGAGAATGGAAAGACTCCATGGGAGGTCATTTCAGAGTTATTACAGCTCTGTGTATTTATCGATAGTAAGGTTGATATTGATAGTATTGGGACGCTCGATTCAGCTATTCCTGATTTTATGCCATTCTATGTGCTTATTTCTACTATTATCGAAAAAGAATTGATCTATGATTTTCTGGAATTGGATTGTCATAATGTATTCCTTGTTGGTAACGATGGATTTGTTGTTAGTGATTCAAGCGAGGACAGTACAGAAATTGTTGAATCTATTGTGGATTACATAATAGATAACGAAGATTCAGGGCAGCACTTGGGTAGATTGCAGAATATATGCAGTGCTGGTGATACTTCCGAATCGCTAGATCAAGGATCGGTAAGTATTGGTAGGAAGCTACTTGAGTCGCATATTAATAAGTTGCTAACAGCAAGAGATCAGCTGGTTCAAAAAAGTAAATGTGATGAGCACAGTCAAGAAAAAAGGGTAGCAGAGCTTCTCGGAAGTGTTGCTACTGAACTATATAATGCAACCTTAGAAAGTGATCGTGCACTGCTTCAAGATAGTAGCTATGTTTGTAAAGGGTTGAGTGAGAAAAGTATAGCTGATAGGCTATCATTGATTGTTTTAAAGAGTGGAAATGAACATTTTGGTGTTCCACTCAAGCTCGTCAGTACCCTTGAAAAGCTCGAAGCGGATCAAATTTTCGGCTCTGATAGTGAGAGATCTATAATGCATAAAGGGAAGTCGCTAGAGGTGATCTCCATTTGTGATGTGACCTGTTTGGGTAGACTAGATCCAGCGGATGAATATATTGTAGTAGTAATAGAAGTTTCAGGAGTAGCTGTTGGTTTTATATTTAATAGTATTGTCTCAATATTAAATAGTGAGTTGAAGATTGTTTCTAAATCCTGTAAGGGTGTAGGTATTATTGGATCGGTCGGGATAAACGGTACAGAAGTCAATATTACTGATCTTTACTCGGTGTTATTTTCAGTAAAGCCTGAACTTTGTCTGGGTGTAAATGCAGAAGAAGGGTTGAAGGGTGTGCTGGTTGTAGAAGATTCACCATTCTTCTTGGACTTTATAACGGAGGCAATCGAGACCCTGGGATTTGTTGTGTATTCAGCAAGGAGTGGAGAAGAAGCGTTTAATGTCCTTGAGAATTATAGTGATAATATTGGGATCGTTTTTACAGATATTAAAATGAAAGGCATGAGCGGTATAGCACTTCTAAATAGGATACGAAATGATCTTAGATTCTGCGATCTACCTGTATTTGCTCTGACTGCTGTGGCTGGGGAAGAGAATATAAATTCTAGTGAAGATGTTGAGTTTGGAGGATATATTGTTAAGCTTGATTCGTATAGTATTGGGCTTTGTTGCTTAGAACATTTATGTCGTCATTAGAAGCGATGCAACTTTTAGTGGGTATACTCATCGATACCTATTTGAGGTCGATAAAAGGTGGTTTTTATGCCAGATAAAATTATTTACCAAATCCTAATTGTTGATGATTCAAAGATGAATCGGATACTGCTTAAAAAAGTGCTCAGTGATGCTGGATATGGTATCTTTGAAGCTGTAAATGGGCAAGAAGGTAGGATGATAGCAAATAGAGAGAAGTTAGATCTAATACTTCTTGATATCCAGATGCCAATTGAAGATGGTTTCGAAGCTATTGGTAAACTAAAGAGTAACCCTGTAACAGCACAGATACCAATAATATTCCTTTCTGGAATCAGTGATGTCTCTTCAAAAGTGAAAGGTTTAGAAAGTGGAGCGGTTGACTTCATAACAAAACCATTCGACCCTGATGAAGTGAAAGCTCGTGTCAAAGTGCACATAAAGTTACACCTTGGTATAAAAGCAGTAATTGAGAATCAGAGAGAGAAGCTCAAGCAGATAGAGTCTGCTCAACAGCAAATGTTGATAATGCCAGAGGAAATGCCAGAGGCAAACTTTTATGCAAAGTATCTACCCCTTGATGATGCCGGAGGTGACTTCTACTCTGTTGTAGAGCTAGCAAATCATATGTATGGATACTTCTTGGGCGATGTCTCTGGGCACGATATATCTACAAGTTATATCACTGCTGCTTTGAATGTCTTATTACGCCAGAATTGTACAGCTTTGAATACACCTGCTGAAGCTATGACAATGATAAATCAGGTGTTATGTCAAACACTTGAAAGTTATAAATTTCTTGCTGCTACATATCTACAGATAGACAGGGTAAACAAAAAAGCAACACTTATAAATATGGGTAACCCTCCTATGATCTGCATAAAGGCAAATAATGAGTGTAAGCTCATAATAAGTAAGGGGATTGCACTAGGAATGTTTGAAAATTCCATTTTTTCAGAGTATATATTTGATATAGAGGACGGGGATAGGTTTATTATGTTCTCTGATGGAATACTAGAATTCTCAGGGGATATTTGGGCTGCAAACCTAGACTCACTTCTGGATGTTGCAAAAAAGATTGCTAGGCTAGATATAAAAAGTGCCACAGAAGCACTTTGTGATTCTTTTGTAACAGATCCAGAAAAAATAACTGATGATATAGCAATCCTAACTATGGAGGTGTAGCTTGTGCTCTATGCAATGGAAATATCGGAGAGAAGATTGAAAATTGTATTCTCTTCAGTCTTGAAAAATATCTCTGAAGTTATGGAAGACGCTATCGAATTTCTGAATTCTTCAGGGCATTCGTATGACTCATTCAGTCTCAAACTGGCAATGGCTGAGGGACTTACAAATGCTGTGAGGCACGGAAATTCACTAAATCCTCAGTTGAATGTAACCTTTATAATAGATGTATCGACAGATAAAAAGGTTATAAGTTTTGAAGATCAAGGGAATGGATTTGATTGGCAGAGTGTCATGAGTAATGAGCTGCCAAATGAAGAGCAGACTAGTGGCAGAGGGATATTCCTGATTAAAGAGTATGGGTATAATATCTCGTATAATAAGGTGGGTAATAAACTTAACCTTGTCGAGATCTAAATGACGAGGCGATTATTTGTTGATTAAATATCTATTTTTAAATTAGAATGATAGGTATAAGTAATCTGCTTTTATCGGAAATATGGTTTTTTCCTGTAAATTACTGGAAAAAAGAAGTTTGGTTCTGTATACTTATGGTATCTTATGTTGGGGAAATCTTGGGGAACTCTTATTAAATGGTAAAATATTATGAATATTGCATATAAAATTATTATGGTCATAGTTGGGTGTTTTGTTGCATATTATATTATGTCACTTGCAACTGAGTCAAAGAAGTTTGTACAGAAGATGGAAAAGCAGAGTGTTGGCGGGAAGTCTATAGATAAGATTTCAGATACGGTGAGATCTATCGAGTCAGAAGTGAAATCCTTAAAGAAAGATCTCGCATCAACAACTAAGGATAATGAAAACAAATTTAATGCTATCAAGAGTGCAGAAGATAAGCAGGAAGATGCTATCCAATCTATGCTTGATACAATAGCTAGAGATGAAGAAAAACAGGATGCAGCTATTCAAAAGATTCAAGAGGTTGTTGGTGGTTCTCAATCAGGTTTTGTAAGCATTAGTAAGTTTGAGAGTGAGAAAAAAGAAGATGACTCTAGAGAAGATTCTATTGAAAATCAATTATTTCAGCAGGGTGAAACGATAAAAAAACTTGCTCAAGAAAATGCTGAGATTAAACAAACTCTTATTAGTAAGACAGCAGAAATAGAAGCTCTTAAGGCAGAAGTGAAGGTAAGTAGTTCAATTTCAAAGATTCTCGAGAAGAGTGACGAAAAGAATATCTCGGAGAGTTTGAAGGCTGTATTTAAAAATGGTGTAGGTGCTGGTGGAGAGGCTTACGATGGTTTGCAAAAAGAACTAGAAGATTTCAAAGAAGCGACATCTGAAAAACTTCAAGAAATGAATAAGAGTTTGCAGGTAAGAATAGACAGTCTTAGCGAGTCACTAAAAGATAGTAAAGTTCTCACTGCAAAAACACTTCAAAATATTGAAAAGAGCATGGATGGTATTGAGAAGAGTACTTCTCAGACAATGGATGAGACCAAGCAGTGGATTAATAGTCAAATAAATTCTTTATCTGATAAGTATAAGGGTGGAGTAGCTTCAGACATCAATATTGATGATACTGTACAGAAGGTGACAAATAGTATTTCTGTAGAGATTGAAGTGCTGAAGAAAGAGCTCGAAGGGCTTCAGAAGAAAGTAGAGACTATGGTCTGTCCTGAAAAAACTGAACCTGTCGGCATAGTAGTGAATAAGGTCTTTGATAAATCACTAGTCATGCTCAATACTGCTAAAGGTACATATATATTCAATCCATATGCTGACTTTACTGGGGTAGTGAGAGTGCGTGACGAAGAAGGTAACGAGAAGATGGTGCTCGTCCCATACACTGGTGAATACTTGAAGATAGGTGATAATATTATTGATATTGGGCCGTTCTCAAGAAGTTGTGCGCAAGGGATAAACTGCAATATCGATGTTAGAGGAAGTATGAATGCGCCTGTAGCTAAATAATATTATTTGAAGAAAATTTACTGAGAACATATTAATTAAAAAACTGCTCACGGTTGTGTGCAGTTTTTTAATTAATAAAATATATTTATAACAAGTTAATAGATTTCAAGCAATAAGGAGATAGAATGAGTGATAAAGTTATGTGGTATTATAAAAGACAGAACGGAAGAGCAGGTCCTGTGGAAGAGAGTGAAATCGCTTTACTTATTACACAAGGAGTGATAGGTAGTAGTACCCTTGTATGGAAAGAAGGGATGGATAATTGGGGTGAGGCTTACAGTAGCGATCTGGCCAAATACTTCTTAGGAAATAAATCATATGAGCCCATCCCCAGTAGTAATAGCGGGGGATTCTTTTTACAAATAAAGCTGTATTTGGGATCAAGTATAGACCTACCAAAAAAGTTAAGAACTTGGTTCTTGATTTTTGGGGTAAGTCTATGTTTATCGATTATGTTGTCTGCATTAGGGCCAATTGCTTGGCTTGCAACCATTGCGTCATCATTCTTTGGACTATTGATAATGTACCATGCATGGTCGCGTATTCCTGAGGAAAAGAGACCTACTTCGCCACTTGTTATGGTGTTACTCATGATAGTTCCTCTATTTAATCTTGTGTGGATATTTATTTGTTATTATGGACTATCCAAAAAACTTAATGCTGAACTCCGGAGTAAAGGGGTAGATAGAATTAAAGTAAATCAGACAGCAGCTTTAGGCTACTGCCTGTCATCTGTCTTGATGACGGTGCTATTTGTAGTCTCATTTATGACAGGTACTATGATTGAGTCGGCTGTATTGATATTGGTTATTGCTATCGTTGCTACGCAGATATTCCTCATGAAATCAATAGTTATAGCGATTGTAAAGTTATTATAATGTACCTTACAATAAGACTAAAAGTTGGTTTTATTGTACAATAATTATAAAATCAAATAGTGTATAATCCCCTATATCAATAACTAGAGGAATTACTCCTCTAATCATATATTGTTGATTGAGAGATATATTATGAGCAAAATACCAGTATGTTTTGTCACTGGATTTCTAGGATCAGGTAAGACAACCTTTATTGAAAGGCTGGTAGATAGGCTTGCTGGCAAGAGGATCGTATACCTAGTAAATGAGTTTTCTCCAAAAGATGTAGATGGTGAAAGACTCAAATTGAATGAAGGTGATCTCGTAAAAATTCCTGGTGGGAGTATTTTTTGTAAATGCCTGACAGGGCAATTTATAAAGGTACTTACCGAGATAGGTGGGATGGATATTGACGGGGTAGTAATTGAAGCGAGTGGTATTGCAAACCCTAAAGTTGCTGGCGACATGTTTATAGAGACAAAGTTGGATGAGGTATTCTCTATAACATCAATTGTGGCAATAGTAGATCCGCGGTCATTCTTAAAACTTTGTATAACACTGCCGAATATAAAAGAGCAAGTTGCTGCGTCTACACATATATTAGTAAATAAGGGTGATAAATATCCACCTGAAAAAATAGCTGAAACAGTAGCAGCAGCCTCAGAGCTTAATAGGCATGCTTATATTGAGACGACTTCATTCTGCAATAGTGAGATAGATATATTCAAAGAAGGTATGGATGTAATTACAGGTGGTGAATATGCTAAATGTAAGGATCCAAATTTCTGTCAGGTTAGTGTCATGATACCTGATATGGATACTTATGATGTACTTAAAAAGAAGCTCGCAATGCTTGGTGATGACCTTTATAGGGTAAAGGGATGTATTGTAAATCCTGAGGGGAATTTAGTTGCAGTCGACTATGAAGGTAGTGAATGGTCTATAAGAGATGATCGTGTTAGTCGGAGAGAAGAGGCTGGTGAAATAGTCATAATTGCTTCGGGGTATAAAGAGAGTACTCTTGAAGCGATAAAAAAGATGTTTGTATGATTACCTTTTGAGAGGGGTAATTTAATTTAGAGAATAGAGAGAAAGAGAGAGAAAATGGCAGAATTATCAGAACTAACAGCTGCAGTTCAGGCAGGAAAGCGTAAGATTGTTAAGGATATTGTTCCAGGGTTTATCGATGAAGGTATCGCTCCAGAGAAGATACTTGATGCAATGCTTGTGGCGATGAATGAAATTGGGGCTAAATTTAAGAAGAATGAAATTTTTGTTCCTGAAGTTCTTATAGCTGCACGTGCGATGAATACTGGTATGGAGTTACTTGAGCCTGTACTCGTAGCAGCTGGTCTTGAGCCTGAGCACAAGGTTGTAATTGGTACAGTTAAGGGTGACTTACATGATATTGGTAAGAACCTTGTAGGTATGATGCTCAAAGGTGCAAATTTCGAAGTAATTGATCTCGGTAGTGATGTTGCTCCAGAAGCATTCCTAGAGAAGGCTAAAGAAGTTGGCGCATCAGCTATCGTACTATCAGCTCTACTAACAACTACTATGCCTTCTATGACAGATACTGTAAAGGCATTCAAAGAGGCTGGTCTTGGAGATGTTAAAGTAATGGTTGGTGGCGCTCCAGTGACTCAGTCGTTTTGTGATGAGATTGGTGCTGATGGGTATGCTCCGGATGCAGCAAGTGCTGTTGACTGTATTCAGTCGCTTATTGCCTAGTAAATTTGTATCTGTGTTATTTGATCTTTGGCTAAAAGGTTCTGGTATTCTCCCGAACCTTTTAGTCTTTTATTTATGTGCGTATTATGAAATCCGTGTTTAGTAATACTTGAGTTTTTGCATCACTATCTTCTTTTGAATTGATTGAGTCAATGACCTTTTGAGCTGCTAGCTTGCCGATCTTCTCGGTAGGTTGTTGTATTGATGAAATTGGATACTTCAGAAGATCGAACCACTTTGAATTGTCATAAGTAAGAATTTTTAAACTCCCATCTTCAAGCATTCCTTTACTTAGTGCAGCCCTATAGAAATTATAGCAGAGTTTTCCTGTTGAGCAAAATACTGTATCTATATCCTTAAAATCTTCAATTGTAAAAGATAGCATATCACAAAGCTCAGTGTTACTCATATACTCTAACGATAGTATATGGTAGCTAATATCTAGAGTATTATCTTCTATTGCTTGTAAAAAGCCTTCTCTTCTAAGTTTCTGAGTGTATACATTATCATCATAGCCAATATAAAGAATGTTTTTTGAGCCACTTTTAATCAAATGGTTTGTTGCGTCATATGCTGTTTTCTTGTTATGAATTCCTATAAAGCCAGAACCAAGATCCTCAGAAAAACGGTCTATCTGAATAATAGGTATGCTTGATTCGGTAATAGAGGAGTCAATAAAGCTAGTGCTAATTGGAGAAATAATAATAGCGTCAACATCTTTGGACATTAATGAGTGGAAATACTCAAGCTCTTTTTCTATCTGATCCTCTGAATCGCAGAGAAATACAACAAACCCATCCTTGTTGCAGAATTTTTCGATGGATTTAACAATTTCTGAGAAAAACTCTTCACGTATATCAGCAATAATCACTCCTATAGTCTTTGTGCCACCTCCACGAAGGCTCCTAGCGATATGGTTTGGCTTATACTTTAATGCCTTTACAGCGCTATATACTTTCTCCTTGACTTCTTCTGATACAAATCGTGTTTCGTTTAATACATGTGAAACAGTTGTGGCTGAAACTTCTGCCATATTTGCTACATCTTTGATGGTAGGTCTTTTTTTTGTCATAATATTTACTCAATCAAAGTATTAGGGCATGCTAAATAAAATTTTAGTAACTATAGATAATAAAAAATAAACATATAACAATGCTTAGGTGATTATTACCACAAATTTTCGGTATAAATTAGTTAGGCAATTCCTGAAAAATATTTAAAAATCTAAATTATATTGGTACTAATGATACATATTACATAATTATCTATTGAGAAGGTAGCGCATATCAAATCATTGTCAAACAAAAAGTATATTTTTACTTACTTGACTAAGAGCTATCATGGTATATAGTCAAGTATACAGTCATTTTAACGTTTGCGCAAACGTATTCTTAATTTTGGAGAAGATAATGCAGGCAGTTGTACTAAAAGAAACTATGAAACTTGAGATTCAAGATATAGAGTTGGATGAGGTAATGGGTGATGATGATGTCGAGATTTCTATCAAGTCTGTCGGCATCTGTGGGAGTGATGTACACTATTATGAATACGGTAGAATTGGTGACTATATTGTAAGCTCTCCAATGATCTTAGGGCATGAAGCGTCTGGTATCATCACAAAGGTTGGTAAGAGTGTAAAGAACCTAAAAGTTGGAGACCGTGTATGCATGGAGCCTGGTATCCCATCAGGAGGTGATAAAGCGTCGCTTTTGGGAATGTATAATCTAGATCCTGCGGTCAAGTTTTGGGCAACACCACCGTATCACGGATGTTTACGCGAAAGTGTTATTCATCCAGCTGCATTTACATTCAAGTTGCCAGAGGCTATATCTTATGATGTTGGTGCTTTTGTTGAACCATTTGCTGTTGGTGTTCATGCAGTAAGTAAAGCAAAGTGTAGTGCTGGAAGTACCGCTGTTGTAATTGGTGCCGGAACTATTGGAATATGTACTGCTGTTGCTCTGAAGGCTGGAGGGTATAGTAAAATTCATATTATTGATGTGCAGCAAAAAAAGATAGATTTTATTAATTCACTAGCAATTGCTGGGATGACTGGGCATTGTTGTCAGATGGAGGAGTTGAGCGCTATTGTTAGGGATGACACTGACTCTTGGGGCGTTGATGCTGTATTTGAATCATCTGGAGCACAACTTGACTATAAAAAAGTAATAGAACTCCTATGCCCAGGTGGAGTTTTAGTATTGACTGGCATGCCAATGAAGAATATATCGATGGATGTTGTTGCTTTGCAATCTAAAGAGATCAGAGTTGAAACAATATTCAGATATGCAAATGTCTATGAAAAAGCGGTCAATATGATGGTATCTAGTGGCTTCCCATTCGAAAAATTGATTTCAAAGGTTTATCCTTTCCAAAAGAGTGTCGAGGCATTTGATCAAGCGTTAAAGAGAAGTCAGGATGATATTAAAATAATGATAAATATCTAGAAGTTGTATTCGAATTAGTTGCGATATAAATAGATGTAAAAATATTTTATAAGAGCTAAAACAATGTGTGTTGATTTAGTTGTTTGTTTTGTTTGTTGTTTGTTATGCGATAATTATTGCATTATTATGGAGGATTTCGGATGAAAAAGTTGATGTTGTTATGTCTTGCAGTGTTGCTTCTCACTAGCGTATCACAAGCTGGTGTTAAGAAGGTAGCATATATTGCAAGAGCGCAAGGTGATTCATTTGCGGCATGGCTAGCTAATTCAATAAAGGAAGAAGCGGATAAGTATCCAGATATAGAAGTAACATTATTTGATGGTCAAGCAGATGACTATACAGAGAATTCACTTATTGAAAATGCGATAATTAACAACTTTGATGCAATTGTAATTCAGCCAAATAACGGTGAATCACAGAGACCATATGCAGAAAAAGTAGTAGAAGCAGGGATCATCTGCCTTACTACCAATGCACGTATTGCTGGTATTGATGGAGCTTCATCTGTAGATGCTGACCCATATAAGCAGGCGGCAGTAAATGCTAGCGCTGCAGTAAAACAGATTCCAAAGAATGCTAAGGTTGTTGTTTTGAAAGGACCTCCAGGAAACTTCCATGCAGATGAACGCCGTTTAAGTTGGCAAAAAGAGTTCTTTGATAAGAGACCTGACGTTACAATCGTTGGAGAGCAGATTGCAAACTGGAATAAAGATGAAGCAATGAGTCTTATGGAGGACTGGGTACAGTCTAATGATCAAATTGATGCAATCATATCAATGAATGATAATATGTGTGCTGGTGCTATCGAAGTAATCAAGGATAACCCAAAGTTTAAGAATACACTTGCATATGGTGTAGATGGTACTGCTGAAGCATGTTTATTGATTAAAGATGGTCTTATGACCTCTACATGTCTACAGAGTGCGAATGATCTTGCAGCACTAATTCTTTCTACTCTTGATAAACTATTCAAGGGTGAAGAAAAAACAATAAACGTTGATATTGGAAACCCACTTGTTACACAGGATAACGTTGATAAGTATATTGAAATGCATAAGAAAACAGGAGCGATCCAGTAGGAATTAGCATTTAAACAAATGGTGGTACTATAACTGAAATAATACCACCATTTATAATTATTATCTAGCCTCATACTTTTTTATAGATGAGGCTTTTATTTTAGAGAGAAATATATGAATAGTTCTACAAATATATTGAGAGTGGAATCGATCGAGAAATCATTTCCAGGGGTTAAAGCACTCGATAATATTAACTTCTCAGTCAAAGAGGGTACTGTGCATGTGCTTTGCGGTGAGAACGGTGCTGGTAAGTCGACTCTAATGAAGATAATTAATGGAATATATAAACCTGATAAGGGTAAGATTTATGTAAATGAAAAATACGAGAAAATAACTGACCCACAGCATGCAAGAGAGCTCGGTATATCTATGATATTTCAGGAACTAAATTATATTCCTGATATGACAATCGAAGAGAGTTTATTTTTAGGAAACCTTCCTACTACAAAATATGGACGGGTAGATTGGAATGAAATTAGAAAAAGAACTCTGTCTCTTTTAAGGGAAGAAGGTTTATCCTATTCTCCAACTACAACATTGAGTGAACTGTCCGTATCCGATATACAGATGCTTGAGATTATCAAGGCAATATCACATGAGTCAAAAATTATAATTATGGATGAACCAACCTCTGCTATAACTTATAAAGAGATAGAGAGATTGTTCATGAAAATTGATGAATTAAAGTCTAGAGGTACAAGCATAATATATATTTCTCATAAGATGGATGAAATTTTTAAGATTGCTGATGAGATTACAGTCCTTAGAGATGGTACTGTTGTGCAAACAAGTGATAAGGACGACCTAGATATTAATACTGTAATAAATTTGATGGTTGGCAGAGATATTGATAGTGAGTTTCCTAAGAATGATGCGGTCATCGGTGAGACAATTCTCAAAGTGAGAAACTTCACAAGTAAGAGGTATTTTAAAAATATCAACTTTACTCTTAACAGAGGAGAGATCGTTGGCTTTGCAGGTCTTATGGGTGCAGGAAGAACCGAGGTTATGCGGAGCTTGTTCGGTCTGGATGAGTATGACCAAGGTGTAATCGAAATCAATAAAAAGGAAACACCGATCAAAAGTGTGAGAGAGAGCATCAAGGCAGGACTAGCAATGCTTACAGAAGATAGGAGAAGATACGGGATTATTCCAGTACGTAGTGTGCGTGAGAATGCGACGCTTTCAAATCTTAAAAAATTCTTTTATAGTGGTAGACTTCATCGTAAGCTAGAGGATGATACAACACGTAAGATGTGTAAGAAAATGAATGTGAAGACCCCTTCGTATGAAACAACTATTGAAGCTCTCAGTGGGGGAAATCAACAGAAGGTTTTGCTTGCTAAATGGATGATATGTGATCCGCAAATATTGATCCTTGATGAACCGACAAGGGGTATTGATGTTGGAGCAAAGTATGAAATATATAAATTAATGGGATCTTTGGTAGAAGAAGAGAAATCTCTGATTATGATTTCATCCGAACTGCCAGAGTTGATTGGAATGTGTGACAGGATATATGTTATGTCCAAGGGTGAGATTGTTGGGGAGTTAAAAAGGGGTGATTTTTCACAAGAAAAAATCATGAGGCTTGCAACGGGCTTTGAAAGACAGGAGGCGACAAAATAGTGAGTAATTCAAATAGTTTATCAAGGGTATGGTCACTTATAACAAAAAAATATAGCATCTATCTAGTACTTATTATGTTGTTTGTTCTGTGTTGCATAATTAATTCTAATTTCTTTTCAACTCGTAATATTACAAATGTATCAAGGCAGATATCTGTTACTACTATTCTAGCTTTTGGTGAAACAATATTGATCATTTGTGGTATGATTGATCTGTCATCAGGATCTGTATTAGCTTTGTCTGGAGTGCTGTCGGTATCGGTATTCAAAATGACTGGTTCAATTACACTTGCTATCCTTGTTGCAATTGTGGTAGCAGTTATTTGTAATATTATTAATGGGGTATTGATTACTCGTTTGAAGGCGCCACCATTTATTGCGACTCTATCTATGTTGGCTATGGCTAGAGGAGCAGCTCTGTATTATACAAATGGGCAGAATATTTTGCAGATCAAGGAGTATGCTAAAATTGGGCAAGGATCTATATATTATATCCCAATCCCTGTGATCATTCTGGCTGTAATATTAATTTTGACTTGGTACATTCTACGGCATACTTGTTTTGGTAGATCATTGTATGCAATAGGCGGTAATGAGGAAGCTGCAAATGCTTCTGGAATTAATGTTAATAAGAGTAAGATGACTGCGTTTATTATTAATGGAGTCTTTGTTGGGATCGCTGGGGTGCTCTTTATGTCTAGAGTAAATGCAGGGTTACCTAATGGTGCTGTAAACTTTGAATTCCAAGCGTTGACATCCTCAATTATTGGAGGAACAAGTTTCTCCGGTGGAATCGGAACTGCTGGTGGCACATTGGCTGGGGCATTTATTGTCGGTTTCTTAAATAACATCATGAATCTTGCTAGTGTAAACTCATATTTGCAGCAAATAACCCGAGGTGCAATTATTGCGCTGGCTGTTGTTTATGATATTTGGTCAAAGAACAGGCGGACTAAGCATGTTCTGGGCGCAATCAATAAAGATTCTTAGTATCATTTATTAGAGCCTGTCTTAAAAAAGACAGGCTCTAATAAATATAAAAGCTAAGTGTTATTTGTTAATCAGGAATAATCACTTTATCGAGATTGGCTTCTGGTGCAGGAAATTCACAGTTTAGGGCTTCTAAATGTGAGCGGAGAATGCGGGCAATAATAATATTTCTCCACCACTTCTTGTCAGCTGGGATTATATACCATGGCGCGTGCTTGGTAGAGCATTTATTTAGAGCTATTTCATAGGTGTTCATATAGCTATTCCAGAATTTACGTTCAGCAATATCTGCTGTTGTAAACTTCCAGTTCTTTTCAGGTGTATCCAGCCTAGCTTGTATGCGTTTTCGTTGCTCATCTTTAGAGATGTGTAAAAATAATTTAATAACATGAGTATTGCTGTCATGTAAGAGATATTCGAAGTTATTGATATGATCGTACCTTCTGTCTAGGATCTTCTCATCTACGAGCTTGTGAACGCGCTGAACGAGTACATCCTCATAGTGTGAGCGATTGAAAATAGTAATCATGCCATGTTTTGGTGTGCATGAATGAATTCTCCATAAGAAGTCATGTGCAACCTCCTTTGTGTTAGGTTGCTTGAATGAGTGCACACGTACCCCTTGAGGGTTGAGTGGACCGAAGACCTTTCTGATCGTGCCGTCTTTGCCGCCTGTATCCATTGCTTGGATTACAACGAGTAGTGATTTTTTACTCTCTGCGTAGAGTCTATTCTGTAGTAGCTTGAGTTCTTCATGTATTTCTGCAAGGAACTCATCCCCTTCTTTTCGCTTCATAGGCGGCTTTTCACTTGTAGCTATATCATTAAGCTTAGCCTTGTTTCCAGAGTGTACTCGGTATTTTTCTATAAACTTCACTTCATCTGTCTTACTCATTTCTCATACTCCTATAGGGTAGTTGAGTTGTAATACTAATTACTTTCCTTGCTCTCTGTATTACTGATCGACTTTTTTGTTGTCTTCTTCTTTGGCCTGACTTTGTTTGCCTCGTTAGTTTTAAATGCGGTTGGTAAGGCAATTTTCAGAACTTCACTAACCTCCTCCACAGGGTAGAACTTGATGCCATTCTTGACCTCTGCGGGAAGGTCGTAGAGATCTTTCATGTTTTGTTTTGGGAGGATGACCTCCTTTATACCACTTAAATGTGCACCTATCATCTTTTCTTTGATTCCACCTACAGCAAGTACCTTCCCTCTGAGTGTTATCTCACCAGTCATAGCAAGGCGAGACTTGACACGTTTGTTTAGGAGTAAACTGACAAGTGATGTCACTAGAGTCACACCAGCTGATGGACCGTCTTTAGGAGTGGCTCCTTCTGGGAAGTGTATATGTATATCTGTATTGTCATAAAACTCTGGATCTATACCAAGTTCCTTTGAGTGGGTGCGTATCCAAGATAGTGCCGCGCTCGCTGACTCTTTGATTACCTCGCCTAGGCTACCAGTGAGCTGCATATTCTTGTTCCCCGGCATAGCAGTAGACTCAATAAATAGCACATCACCTCCTACAGATGTCCAGACAAGTCCAACTGCAACCCCAGCAGTATTTGAGCGGTTTATGCGTTCATTAGTAAAATCTTCCGGTCCTAAAAGCTTTCTGACAAGGTCTGTTGTTACTTTATATGGACCTTTCTGCCCCTTTGCAATCTTTACGGCAAGCTTACGTACAACTGTTGCAAGCTCTCTCTCTAATGAACGTAGTCCAGACTCTCTTGTGTAGCCCTGCATGACAAGGTCGATCGAGCTTTTGTTGAACTTTATCTGTGAAGGCTTTATGCCGTGATTTTTTAGCACTCGTGGGATAAGATAGCGTTTGGCTATTTCATGCTTTTCAAGTGAAGAGTAACCTGGCAGTGATATAATTTCCATACGGTCGTAAAGAGCATCTGGTATGGTGTCTACAGTATTGGCCGTAGCGATAAAGACAACCTTTGAAAGGTCGAAATGCACATCCAGATAATGATCTGAGAATTCATTATTCTGTTCAGGGTCAAGTGCTTCAAGCAGTGCTGATGCTGGATCCCCTCTCATATCACTAACAAGCTTATCGATTTCGTCAAGCATGAAGACTGGATTTCTAGATTCAGCACGTCGTAGACCTTGTATGATGCGTCCAGGAAGAGCACCGATATATGTGCGCCTGTGTCCTCTGATTTCTGCTTCATCGCGTACTCCACCGAGTGAGTGGCGTACAAATTTTCTACCCATTGCTCTAGCAATACTCTTGCCAAGCGAGGTCTTGCCTACTCCTGGAGGGCCAACAAGGCAGAGGATTGGGCTCTTACCTTCTGGATTGATCTTTTTGATAGCAAGGTATTCAATTATTCGTTCTTTTACCTTTTTAAGATTGTAGTGGTCTGCATCTAGTATCTGTTGTGCCTTGGAAATATTTATTTCATCCTTGCTCTCGATATTCCATGGTAGTGACACCATCCAATCAAGATAGGTCATAGATACAGTGTATTCTGCACTTCCAGACTGCATCTTTTCAAGTCTATTCAGCTCTCTCTTGGCTTCTTTCTTGGCTTCTTCAGGTAATTTTGCATCTTCAAGTTTTTTGCTCATCTCTTCTAATTCGTAGTTGCCGTCGTCATCTCCTAGCTCACTGCGGATGGCTTTTAACTGTTCACGTAGGAAGTATTCACGTTGACCATCGCCAATTCTTTCTTTGACACTCTGCTGGATGCGGTTGCCAAGTTCAACAATCTGCATGTTCTTACCAAGCATTACTGAGAGCTTTTCCATTCTCTTCATGACATTCATCTCGTCAAGGATTTCTAGACGTTGTTCATGAGTTATATCAATATTACTTGCAACAAGATCACTAAAACGTCCTGGGTGATCGATGTTGTGAGCGGTAACTTTGATGTCTTCTGGGAACTGAAGAATATCTGTAAGCTTTGTGAATTCTGTGCGTATGCTACTAAGTAAAGCTTTGCCTTGTAAACTTCGGGTTACTGTCTCCTTAAGGATTTCGATATTTGCTGTTGCATGTGGCTCTACTTGGATATAATCTTTGATCCTTGTCCGACTAAGACCTTGTATCAGAAGGCGCATCTCACCTTCTGGGAGCTTGAACATTTTGAGTACTGCCGCAACACAACCTACTTTGTGTATAGCATCTGTGTCTTGGCTGTCTTCCATCTCTCTCTCTAGTGGCGCAATTACAATCAGTTTGTCACCAATAAGAGATTGGTCAATCATCTTCATATCACGATCGTGTGCGATAGAGAGTGGTGCAATCATATCTGGATAAAGTACGATATCACTAGCGGCTAGGACTGGTAGCGTTGAAGGAATTTTGAAATTCTTTTCGTCATTTCCAATAACATTGCTGTTGATATCTATTACAACATCTTCGCTTATACGAGCGTTCTGCGTAGGCTTGCCACGCTTGCTAGTCGTCTTCTGTTTTTTTGAGGTCTTCTTCTTTGCCATTCTATTCTTTCTGCTATATTGCTACGTTAGTTTATTGGTATAATATTGTTGGGTATTATAACCATATTCTTCATAATTGTAATACTTTTCTTAGTCAATAGCTATTGTTCTGCTTTTGTCAGTATTCTTAGGTGTTTTGGGAAGGGTTATCTCTAGTACTCCATTACTTATATTTGCCTTGCCTAGATCAACTTCACATGGCAGGTCTAGAATACGTTCGAATCTACCATGTCTTATTTCAAGTTGTATGTATGACTGTATTAGGTGTGGGAGTTCGAGCTTACGAGTGCCTGTGACAATGAGTTGCTCCTTATCTAAAACTAGTTCGATATCTGCTGCGTCTACTCCGGGAAGATTTATTATCGCTATAATCTCAGATGCGGTCTCAAATATATCTGCTTCTGGAGTCCAAGTGTCATGAGTAGATGCAAGTTTTTTGCTGAGTTCGGTCGCTGCTGGCGATTTGTAGTATTTACAGTAGTATGCCATATTCTTACCTCTATTATAAAATTAATGAATAAGTATATTGTAGTAAAGTAGTTAAGTTTTTACCAAAGGTTTTTAAAGAATAATTGAATGACAGTATGATTCTTGCATGGAGTGGATATTGATATTGATACTAAGAATATAATTAAATAACTGTTGGCGTTTTAGATATGTAGAGTGCATTTTTATATATGAATTGATATATGTCCTATAGTAGGAATATAGCTGTTTTTATTTGTGAGTTAATTCAAGAAGTTTATTAAAGCGGGGGTCGCTCTTCAAGTTCGAAAGATCTGGATCCTCGATCATATGTTCGTGGTCGCGATAGCCAAGGCAGATAGCTTCTTCAAGTGTAATTAATGCATTATCTGTGTCGTTAACAAGTGCATAGCTGCATGCAAGATTGTAAGTAATCAACGCATCGGATGCCTTGAGTTCACGTAAACGTTGGTCATAGATAAGACCGTCTTGGTAGTAGCCTAAGCAGGTAAGTGAATTAGCTGCACTCTGTAAGGCTTCGAATTGGTAAGGGCGCTTCTTTAATATCGCCAAAGAAAATTCAGCGATAAATGTATGGTGTTTTCGTTCTTTATCATTGAGGCTGTCAAAGCGTGCGCTATCACATGGTCCCATATTAGTTGTTTGTCCTTCTTTGCGATCCTATACATGAAGCCTCACCTTCAAGCTGAAAATGAGGCTCATCGTAAATTTACATGCCTGCTACTTGACGAACTTCATCCTCGGATACATCTTCCCAATCACGACGCTTTAGGAAGGCTGCGACATAGGCTTCGTCCTGGAATTTTTCCCATAAGAGAGCGACCATCTTCTCTCTGGCCATCTCTTCGGTGTATCTGTCACCTGCTACTTTCTGAATGCGAGCAATTGTCTCTGCTTTGTTTTCATGCTCACTGAGCGATGCAATAACAGCTTCTTCAGCTTGCTCTTTCCAGTTCTCATTTGCAATAATTCCAAATCCTTCATCAATCTCAAGGTCATCAGCTTCTTCTTGATTTGAAGAATCTGTTTCTGTTGAATTGTTGCTATCAGTTGCAGGTGACGACGGTACCGCAGGTGAACTCATCTGCGCATTTACTACCGCCGCCCTAGGCAGGTCCGACTCTTCTTCTTCCTCTGAATGATCCTGCTTTAGATCCTCTGGATCTGCTGGAGAACCGTGGACGAATGAACCATCTTCACCGAATAAATCAAGCGTCTCAATAAAGTTTGCAGATTCCTTGGTGTTGCGAAGGTTGAATTGGGCAGTAGCTTTAAGGCCACCATTTCTTATTTGATCAATGCGGGCATTGATCTTACGTAGTGCATTAAATGGAAGACGTGCGCATTCACCATAACCAAAGGTAATTACGACCTCGTAGACTCCACCACGCCTGTCACTGACTTGAATCGTACTCATTAATAGCCTCCTGCTAAATATGTTGTATAGTGGTTTCGAATATTTTAGAGTAACAAAATATACTAAAACGTATTATACATTAATAAATAGACTGATAAAGGCTAAATCGGATTAATTTAAAACTTTTTTTACTAATTTTGGTGATATTATAATCTCTTGCTGGAATTAAATAAACAAAAATTACGAGCAGAATATACAAAGCTTCGGATTATATAAGCTTTTCTGCAGTGATATTATTTGACAGAGTGCTTCTGGCATGGTAAAATAAAGATGGATGAAGTAAGAATGATCGGGAGAAAAATATGGCATGGCCACCGTGGCCCCCTGTGATGCAATCACGTGGGGCGGTTAATAGCCCTATAAAGCCTGTTATGCCTGGAGAAGGGATGATCTCCAAGCAGGGTAAGGAAGTTGAAGAGGTAAATCCTACAAAGAATTTTAACAGAGTCTTGGGTAAGGATTCTGTCGTTTCTGGTGGAGGAAAGGCTTGGGAGGAATCGCAAGCTAATAGTACTAATAATATTGCAAAAGAGGTTCCTGGATTGCCAGATAATCTCTATGCGTAAAGATTAATTAGCAAAGATATATTTTAAAAATAGCTGGTCGCGTTTCTTGCGGCCAGCTATTTTTAACATTTTTGCTGTTAATTAAGTTTTACACAGTTTAGTAAGACTCTGAAAACCAAGATACGGAGCTTTCTACTTTATCCAGCGTTGCATAAGCATTTTAACAGTACCTTTAGCTTTTAGTGATTCGAAAGCTCTCTGCCACTCTATTGCGATCTCTTTTGGTGTTAGTTTTGAAATTCCAATATAGTAGTTGGTCTTTTCTGAGATCTGTATCAAAGGCTTTACATTGATTGCCGAGTGACCTGCATTCCTGAGTACATAAGGTTCTGTGATGTTCGAGAAGGCGCTGGCATGTGAAGGATCTCTCATCATGTCGTTGACAGCCTCGTCAGGTGTGCTGTACGGCATGAGGTTGCTAAACCCTAGGTTTGAGAGAATACTGCCTGCATATGCTCCTCCAACACATGCGATAACGGGAATTTGCTTGGCATCGCTCAAGCTATTGATTTGGAGTGGAGAGTCACGTCTGGCGTAAAGCCAAGCAGAGTCCGCAGCGTATGGGCCAATCCAGTAGAAGTCATTCTCTCGTTCTGGGGTGCGCTTTAGCGTACATATCACTGAATATGGAGTCGTCTTAGCGGTGTAGAAGATACTATTCCATTCTGAGAGAGAGATTGGAGCTGGGGTCTGCCCAAGTTCCTTTTGAATTGCTGAGACTAGTTCGGCTACTGCTCCTTGAATATAGGTTGAGTTGTTTACTGAGAAGGTAAATGGCGGAAATTCTTCTGCGTAGATTGTCAGTTGCTTTTGGGTTGAGCCACTTACTACGGCACCCTTCTTATTCATTACTACGCTACTAGTAGCATCTCTTTTAATAACATTGCTCTTTATTGTTTTTACTCCTTTGCCATCTGTAATAATTGGATCTGAGCTAATAATCTCTTCTAAAATAACTGTTGTATTTGGAAATACAGGCATTGGTGGTATCTTTGGTTGTCTGCTCTTTGGCATATATTCTTTGTATAGTGCTGGGAGTGTGCCATCTTGAGCCATATTAATAAGAGCTTTTTGCATTAAGACGGCAATCTCTGGTGATGTTTGTTTATTAAGACCGTAGTAAAGGTTTCGTTTCATAAACATGTGGATAGGGATCAGGCGTTTTGAGCCTTTTACACTCATATCCTTTAGGAAAATATTTACTGAGGCATCTGGGAAGATACCAATGGAGGTTGCGCCATTGAGTAGTGAGTTTAGCGCCGCTTCTGGAGTATCAAAGTAGTGAAGGTTGGTGCATCCGGAATCTTTTAAGGTCTGATTTACGGCGTAGCCTTTGACTGTTGCAATGCTCTTGGCGTTTCTTATATCTTCCATACCGTTTACTGTTATATTGCTGCCTTGTGGCTTATATATATAGTAATCAAGGCCAGCAATTGGGCCAACCCAGATAAAATCGTTTCTTCTATCGCTTGTCATCACCATAGGGAAGATTGCTGCTCCTCTGTTGGTTAGTGCTTTATTATATACATTACTCCACTCTCCAAATATAATAGGGATATCTACATGGGCTCTCTTCATCATCTCTTCTACGGCCTTGTAGGCAATGCCAGCACCTCCCGTACCAGCAGGCATGCTGATTGGTGGGGTTGGGCTGGTGTAGATTTTGGTAATTTCCCCAGAGTTGGCTGAGGTTGATAGGAAGTAGAAAAATGCTACAAGTATGGATGTTAGTAAGATTCTGTGTCTTTTCATTATTTCTTCCTTTTGTTAGAATAATAAAATGCAAAGTAAGTTGTATTAATAGTTTGCCAAACTTTACAGAGAGGGTAGATGTTTGATTACACATAAAAGTAGTTTATTTATGTTTTTTTTGCAAGTTATAAAAGGCTTGGTTGTAAACAAATTTTAAGCGTTTGTGTGTTACTTAGATAATGCATTATCATTGACTTTCAAGAATCTATAAAAACTTATTGTATCCAGCGACTTAGGATTTTTGCCAATTCGCCTCTTTCTCTAATTTTTTCAAATGACTGCTGCCATGCTTCTGCTACAGCTTTGGGAGTGAGTTTTGAAATGCCAATATAGTAGTTGGTCTTCTTTGACAACTGGAGAAGGGGTTTTACGTTTGCCGCTGAGTATCCTGCATTGCGGATGACGTATGGAGCACTTACGCTTGAGAACGCTCCTGCAGTATTCTGATCTTTCATCATATTTGTGACTACTTCATTTGGTGTGTTATATGGTTTTAGGTTATTGTATCCTGCCTCTACCAAAGAGAAATATGCAAATGTTTGATCAACACATGAAATTTGTTCGATTTTCTTTGCATCATCTGCGGTGCTAATTATGGCAGGAAAGTCAGTTCTTGCATATAGCCATGCTGAATCGGCTGCATATGGGCCAATCCAGTAGAAGTCATCTTCACGTTCGGGTATTCTTTTGAGCGTGCAGATTACAGAGTATGGTGTAGCTTTGGCTTTATCGAAAATATTATTCCAGTCTAAAAGGGTAATAGGGGTCGGTTTCTCACCCAGATCTTTTTGGATAGCTAGTATTAATTCGGTGATAGCACCTTGAATATGGGTGGAGCCTTCAGTAGAAAAGCTAAATGGTGGGAAATCTTCAGCATATATTATCATTGTTGAGTTTTGTGCCTGTAATTGCGGTTGTGGGGCTTCTAGTGAATTGGCTGGTGTTATTGCCTTTATTGCTTGGTCTATAGTTGCTGATTTGTTTATTGTTGGGAATATTGGTTTTAAAGGTATTTCTGGGATACTAGATGGGGATACTCCGAATTTATTGAACATCTTTAGTAATGTACCGTCTTGTTCGATACTTTTGAGGGCGTTCTGCATATTTATAGCGGTATCTGTATCTGACTTCTTGTTGAGAGCAAAATAGAAGTTCTCTGTCGTAAACGGGAGTACTGGTACTATTCTAGTTTCACTGCTATACTTCACAACATTAGAGTTTCCTAGATCCTTATGCCTTCTGGCAACGTCATCATATGATTCATGATCGGTACCATAGTGGAGTCTTATGCCGTTCTCTCCAGATAAAATTGCACTGGTCTTCTCTTTTTTTGCATATGAGAGAGCGGCATACCCTGAGAGTCTGTTGAACTCGTCTACAATAAATGTAGGAAATATACATATATCGCATCTGTCAAGAATAACAGCCATAATAGCATCCTTGGGAGTTTTAAAGTATTTGAGGTTCTTACATCCTTGTTCTATGAGAGTATTATTTAGTACATAATCTTTGACGGTTGCGATGCTTTTTACATTTATAATATCTTCTTTAATAGAAATTGATATGTTTTTGGTCGGGGATTTGTAAATATAATATTCTGCTGTGCAGAATGGTCCAACCCAGATAAAACTATCTCTTCGTTCATCTATTAGTGTTGTAGGGAATATTGCTGTGGCGTCTGTTTTTTCAGCTTTGGCTAATACTTGTTTCCAGATACCAAAAGTGATGGGTATATTGCTGCCTGTGCGCTTGCCAACTTCTTTGAGGATTGTGCAGGCGAGTCCTGAGCTCTTTCTGCCTTTATTTATGCTCATAGGGGCGTATTCTATAGTGTAGGCCTGTTTTATGCCTGCACTGCGGGCAGGGGTTTGCTGTGAAAATACCGAGAAGATGATTAATAGTAGCATGTAAATAGTGATCTTGTGCATGATGATATCCCTGTAGTTTAGAGCTATAATTGAAAATAATACTTGCTTAATATATATTAATAGCATTTTTTTTTCAATAAAATTGTTTTAAAGTTGGTGTGCTATTGTTGTCTGCTGCAAAAGTAAGGTGGAGTCTTGTTGAAACTGCATTAAATATTAGAGGTTGTAGTTGGGTAAAGAAAAGTGAAAAAACACTGTAATTGTACTTGTATGCAGTAATTCAATATGTATAATTAAAAATCACCGTTTTCTCAAACTATTGTTTGGGCGGTTATTTTATTCACTTTTTTTAGTATGTGGGCTTGTGTTCCCTTTACACCACTGTCACCGGGGCAGAGGTTTGGGGTGGGCGAGGTCACTCGAAAGTAGGTTATTATGGTAAGACCCGGACGTTATGGACTCGTCAATGGTGTTATTGCTTTGGAAGAACTTGAAAAGCAAGTAGAAGCTGCTATGTGTGGTATGGATATAGATAGCCTCGCTGAAGCTGTAGCTGATCAAGAGCTCAAAGAAGGCGAAATCATTACTGGTGTTGTTCGAAGAATTGATGCAGAAGACGTTGTAGTTGATATTAACTATAAATCTGAAGGTTTTATTCCGCTTGTTGAATTCGATCTAGATGATGAGCCTAAGATCGGTGATAAGATCGAAGTCTTCCTAGAAGAAATCGATGAAGTAGATGGCGAAGTAATTCTAAGTAAGCGTAAAGCTGACCGTATCCGCGGTTGGGAAAAGATTATGGAAGAGCATGAAGTCGGCGATGTTATCGTTGGTAAGGCTGTCCGTAAGATCAAGGGTGGACTACTCGTCGATATCGGCGTTCCTGTATTCCTACCAGCTTCTCAGGTTGATATTCGTCGTATTGGTGATGTTGGTGACTACATCGGACGTGATCTTGAATGTAAGATTATTAAAATTGATAGAGAACGTCGTAATATCGTTCTTTCTCGTCGTAAATTGCTTGAAGAAGATAGAGAATCTAAGAAATCTGACGTTCTCAAGACTCTCATCAAGGGTGAGCCACGCAAGGGTGTCGTGAAGAATATCACAGACTTCGGAGCGTTTGTTGACCTTGGTGGCATTGATGGTCTTCTACACATTACAGATATGAGCTGGGGTCGTGTATCTCATCCATCTGAAGTGGTTACAATTGATCAAGAGATCGAAGTCAAGATTCTTGATTTTGACCTAGAGCGTGAACGTATCTCACTAGGCCTAAAACAGCTTTCTAGCAATCCTTGGGAAGCTATTGCTGATAAATACCCAATTAACTCACGTGCTACAGGTCCTGTTGTCAACATTATGCCTTACGGTGCATTTGTTAAGCTTGAAGATGGTATCGAAGGTCTTGTTCACATAAGTGAGATGAGCTGGACAAAGCAGGTTAGCCATCCATCTGAAATGGTATCTGTTGGCGATGAAGTAGATGTAATCATCCTAGATATCAATAAAGATAAGCAAGAGCTATCTCTTGGTATGAAGCAGAGCGAAGAGAATCCTTGGGAGCAGGTTGAAGCAAATTACCCAGCTGGTAGCTACGTTCAGGGTAAGGTTCGCAACCTAACAAACTACGGTGCATTCATCGAGCTTGAAGAGGGTATAGACGGTCTACTACATATCAACGATATGAGCTGGACTAAGAAGATCAATCACCCATCTGCTATGTTGAGCAAGGGTGACGATGTTAGAGCCGTTGTTCTAAACGTCGACCAAGATCGTAAACGTGTTGCTCTCGGTCTTAAGCAGCTAGATGACGATCCATGGGTTGGTTCTATCCCAGAGAAGTACCACGCAGGTGATATTATCGAAGGTGTAGTGACAAAGCTTGCAAACTTCGGTGCGTTTGTTGAGATTGGTAATGATCTAGAAGGTCTTTTACACATATCTGAACTATCAGATCAGAAGGTTGAAAAGCCAGAAGATATTGTTCAGGTTGGTCAGCGCGTAACTGTTATGGTTATTAATGTTGATACTGAAGATCGTAAGATTGGTCTATCTCTTCGTGCAACTCACGATGTAGATGAAACATATGTTCAGAAGCAACAAGAAGAAGAAGCTGCTGCAAAAGCTCAAGAAGGCGGTTCTGCTGCTGAGTAGTATTATTCTTCTTAATTGGTAATATTTAGCTACTGCCTACGATATAGGCAGTAGCTTTTTTTATGCATTAAAATTCGCACAAGTCGCACAGTATGAGAGGTATTCGCAGGCAGATTTGTGAGAATATGTTATTCATTTGTTTATGTAGCAGAATGCCCTTGAAAAAGAGTAGATTGTTGGTAAAATTGAATATAAGAAAATTTATATAATGTATAGAATATTGAGCATAATTGGCTATAATTATAGGCTAATAGTTTATGGTAATATTTTAAGGGATTGTTTTAAGCAAATTATAACATGAAATCAGGGAAATAATAATGGCTACACCTAAAGCTTTGGTAATTAGAACTGCTGGAACCAATTGTGATCAAGAGACACTTTATGCATTTGAGCATGCTGGGGCAACAACAGAACTGCTACATATCAATAACCTTGCAAAGAACCCTGATCCGTTTGCTGGGGTAAACATTCTGGCTATTCCTGGAGGTTTTACTTATGGTGATGATGTAGCAAGCGGTAAGGTCTTGGCTGTTGAGTTGGCTCACGTTCTAGGTGAGAAGATAAAAGAGTTTGTAGATAGAGGTGGACTTGTTATTGGTATCTGTAATGGTTTTCAGGTGCTAGTCAAAACAGGACTCTTGCCTGATGCAAGGTTTTCATCTGCGATTGAACGTAAAGCAACTTTGACGTTCAATGACTCTCATAAGTTTGAGTGTAGGTGGGTAAGACTTAAAGCAGCTGAGAATACCAAGTGTGTTTTTGCCGAACCTGGTGAGGAGATAGAGGTTCCTGTAGCCCACGGTGAAGGTAAATTTGTTTGCCGTACTCCGGAAATTCTTCAAGAATTGATTGATAATGGGCAGGTTGTGTATCGCTACGCAACAGAAGACGGCAGCGCACCTGTGTATCCTCAAGATCCTAATGGTTCGGATGATCATATTGCTGGAATCTGCGATGCAACAGGTAGAGTGTTTGGGCTAATGCCTCATCCAGAACGTCATATATTTAGCTATCAGCATCCAAGAGCTACCAGAGAAGAACGTACTGGTGAAGGTGAAGGAATTAGACTTTTCCAGAGAGCTGTAAAATATTGTAAAGAGTGCTAAGAGACACTCTGCTTCTTGAATTACTCTTTATCTTTAAAACTTTTTAATACCTCATTAGTAATTCTGTAAAGGAACTTATTAAATGGCTGGAATAGATATACTACCTTTTGAGCAACCTCTACATGATCTTAGGATCCGCATAAACGAACTTCTTGAGAATGAAGGTCAGTCGGATGAAATGCATAGTCATGCTAGGATGATGCAAGAACAGGCAGATGAAATGGAGAGAAA
The DNA here is from genome assembly GCA_965140405.1 of Planctomycetota bacterium. Taxonomy (GTDB): domain Bacteria; phylum Planctomycetota; class SZUA-567; order SZUA-567; family SZUA-567. The sequence goes on along the minus strand of OZ223208.1, from coordinate 1,232,342 downwards.
GCTCTACGCAAATCTATCTCCTTGGAATGTTGTTCAGATAGCTCGTCATCAGAAGAGGCCTCAAGCTAGAGATTATATAGAGATGGTCTTTGATGACTTTCAAGAGTTACATGGTGATAGATCCTTTAGAGACGATATGGCTATCGTAACTGGTCTGGCAGAGCTTGGTGGTAAGCGGGTGATGCTTGTAGGGCAGCATAGAGGCAGAACTGTCGAAGAGAGACACCAGAGCCATGCTGGTTGTTCGCACCCAGAAGGTTACAGGAAAGCTTTACAGAAGATGAAGCTAGCTGAGAGATTTAATATACCTATTGTCTGTCTTGTTGATACTAAGGGTGCGTATCCTGGAATTGGAGCAGAAGAGCGTGGTCAGGGTATTGCTCTTGCTGAAAACATTAGAGATATGAGCCTCCTCAAAGTTCCGGTGATCTGTTGTATTATTGGTGAAGGTGGATCAGGTGGAGCGTTGGCTGTAGCTGTTGGTAATAAAATTTTGATGTTGGAGCATGCATATTATTCAGTAATTTCTCCAGAAGGTTGTGCATCGATTCTTTGGCGTGATGGTGAAAGGAAAGTTGATGCTGCGAATGTACTAAAGCTTACAAGTAAAGATCTATACGCAAGGGGATTTATTGATCAGATTGTGGAAGAGCCCCTAGGTGGAGCTCACAGAGACCACATGATGGCTGCAAATAATCTAAGAGATGCTATTCTAAAAAATCTTGCAGAGCTTGAAGGAATGTCTCCAGACGAGTTGGCTGAAGATAGATACCAGAAGTTTAGAGCATTTGGTGAGTTTTTAGTAGAGGATGATACTGAGGCATTCTTGAAGAAGGCTGAAGAGGCTGTATCGCAGGCAGCTATGAAGGATGATGAGGTTGTAGCTGTAGAGATAGAAGGTGTTGAAGAGAAGCCTGAAGACATACAAGAAGTTGTTGAAGAAGACCAGAGTGAAGATGGTACTGAAGAGAAGGAAGAGGTGTAGTCGCTATGGAGAACTTTGGTGATAGACTGCTAGCAGAATCAAAGAACAAAAAGAGTGTGACGGTTGTTGGGATAGATCCTACATTTGACAAACTTCCTCCAGCGTTACAGGAGATGGTAGATGATCCGATAAATAGGCAGGAAGCGCTCGAGATATTTGGTAAAGGCATTATCGATGCTGTAAAAGATCATGTTCCTGCTGTAAAACCAAATATCGCTTTTTATGAGGCTCATGGTGTAGCTGGTCTTATGGCATATATTACTATCTGTTCTTACGCTCACAGTGTTGGTCTTCTGGTAGTCGGTGATATTAAGCGTGGAGATATTGGGAGTACTGCAGCAGCGTATGCTGATGGTATGATGCGTCCAGCTGCTAAGAGTGGCAAGATTGCTAATCCTTTCCAGATAGGTCCTCATGATGCGGTGACTCTAAACCCATACTTAGGATATGATAGTATTGGCCCATTCTTTGACGTAGCAAAGGAGAATGGACAAGGCATGTATGTTTTAGTAAAGACTTCAAACCCTACAAGTGCTGAACTTCAAGATCTTGAACTGAAATCTGGAGGCACTCTGGCTGAGGCTACGGCAAAGCTGGTGAATACTTGGGCTGAACGTCTGCTTGGCAGTAGTGGTTTGTCAGCAATCGGTGCTGTTGTTGGGGCGACACATCCTGATGAACTTGGGCGCTATAGAGAATTGATGCCAAATGTATCATTCCTGATCCCTGGATATGGCGCTCAGGGTGGAACAGCTGCTGGTATCATGGGTGGCTTTAGAAGTGATGGTTCTGGTGCGATTGTGAATGCTAGCCGTTCAGTAATTTATGCTTGGAGAACTGAGAGCAAGCCTAATGATTGGCAGGGGGCAGCAGAGAGAGCTGTTATAGCTATGAATGAAGACATTAATGGGGCACTAGTAATGGCTGGTAAAGATGGTATTTTAAAATAGATGTTTCTTCATATTTTTGTAAATTATAGACGACCTGTTAGGATTCTAACAGGTCATCTATAATTTATTGGTTTTACGTAGAGTATTTTTTTAATCATATTTACTAATAAAACGATAAATTATAGTAATAGATTTTTATCAGTGCAATTTACGTGATTAATAATTAATTTTGTTGTGTAAAGAGCCTGCCAAATTTAAGGGGCGATTCGTTTGAGGCGTTCTATCTCTTCCTTTGCATTGTCACTTAGAGGGGTGTTGTCTCCTGCAATCTTAAGATATTCTTCGAAATAGTGTATAGCTTTTTTTGCGTCGTTCTGGCTTGGAAGAGCATTGGCACCCTTGTTCGCTGGAGGAGTGCTATAATATAGAGCCAGATTATAGTTTGGTGCAGCAAGCCGGCCTCCGGAACTTGAGGGAAGTATGCTAGCCTTTTCAAACATAGATAATGCTTTTTCTCTATAGACTTCATAGTCTTCAGTATCCATAAATGCTGGTTTGCTATAGATGATTCCGAGGAGGTTGAATGCATCTGCTGAATCACTATTAATAAGAGATACAACTTCATCAAGTATAGATATAGCTTGAGTATATTGCCCTAAGTCTGTAAGGATCTCTGCCTTTAAAATTCTGAGTATTTCACTCCTAGGATCTATTGTCATACCTGTTTCTATAGCATCAAGAGCTGGTTTGAATTCTGATTCAGGAATTCTAAAGTTAGAAGTCCCGTCAATGCTTACTTGTGATTTCTTACTTGCATACTGGGCTGTTACCCTCCAGTAAACTGACGAAGAGTAACCAAAGATAGCTTCTATCATACGATTTTTAAAGTATATTGAACCACCTGAACTACGATTTGCAGGATCACCTGTATAAAATTTTCTAGGTGGAGCTATATTTTCCATACGCTCTTTCCAAAGAGTAGAACTCTCAATGTCTGCTTGTTTGGAAAGCTTGTAGGCCTCTTGAAATTCACGCTCTGCTGGGATATATTGTTGGGATTGGAATAGGTCGGCAGCTTTATTGAGATGCTCAACTATCGGTGTATCTTTCTCCTTTATCCATATTTCCATTTTTTTGCTGCTATAACTATAGTAGTAGCCCACACCGAGTATGACACCTATAGTTAGTATAAAGATAATAAATTTGAGTCCATTGCCCTTCTTTGTTTTCTGTTTCTTCTTTGACATTGGTCTAAATATCCTTCTCATTCTCGATAGTAGTAAAAAAGTTAGTTCTTAATATATAAACTAATTAATTATATTATTTTGTAAATCTTTTAATCTGTTGATTGCAAGCTCTTTCCAAATCTTAGTGTTAGCTATCTCATCCTTGATTTGTTGAGAAATATTTTGATTACTTGCATCATTTATCTGATCGGTCTGGGTAATTACCATTAAGAACATGCGCTTGGCATCGTCGGCTTTACCAAGTTTGATCATGGTTTCACCCATATTATATAATATACGTGGGCCATCATAAATACTGAGGCGGTCACGTGAGCGTCTATATATTTGCAAAGCTTTTTCGTATGCTTCATTTGCTTTGTCATTTTGTGGTGGATTTGATTTTTCGTAGCTTCTGCCTAGACTCGACCAGCTCTCAGCAAGAAGGAAAAATGAATTTCTACGAAGTTCATTTAAATATTTTGCATTTACTATAGGTCCAGAGTTTACTCCAAGAACAGATCGGTTACTGAGTAGAAGTTTGTCTGCCTCAATCTCAAGCATGGTGTTAGGATATAACTCTTGGTTAATAACATCCTCTAGCAAGGTTCTGACTTCATCTTCATTTTCTGTGACACTGCCACGGGCAAGGATACGTAGTGATAGCGCAAGGAAGTACTGGTTCTGCATACGTTCCCTCATGATATCGTAGTAGTCCTCAGGTTCTTCATTTAGTGAGACACCAATAGGGTCATTGATAGAGTATTTAAGTTTGTATCTTTCTAATCCTTCTCTAAGCATATTCGCAGCTGTTTGGTATAGTCCTCGCCACTCAATAGGAGAAGGATCTCTATTTTCTTTGTCGGCTTTGTCTAGCTCTGCATAGCGTGCATTCTCAGCTATGTCAAACCATACCTTGCCCAAACCAAATGTCGCCCATCTCCACGGACGTGATGACGGGGCAATGCCTTCTTGTCTTCTGACTTCGTTAAATACTTGTAGTGCAGTATCAGGGTAGAGGTCTCCATCCTTATTCTCTTTTGCGTAAGGAGCTGTAGGATCTCCTATGACATCAATTATAGTGTTGTCTTTAATAAGTGTGCCTGCGTCGAGATAGACAGCACCTAAGTAGAACAGGCTGTTTCTGCCGTCAGGTGTTCGTCTATTTGAATTGTCGCGATACACGCGTAGTGCATCGTCAAAGCGTTTAAGATACCAGTAGCACCTGCCTAGTAAGTTACTCGCCCAACCGATCTGTGATGATGCTGGGTAGTTTGAAACAAAGATCGAAAGCGCCTCACTGGCTTTGCCGTATTTTCCTGCTGCGTAGTAATTTCTACCAGCCTCTATAAGAGCTTTCTGTTCAAGTGATAAATAGTTACCACTCTTACCTATAAACATATACTTGTCTGCTGCTATTGCAGTAAGCTTTCTAGCTAAATCAATATCTCTAAATGGTTCAGCTCCAGCGAGTTGGGCGCGCTGCCTATATAGGCTAGCATTTTCCATCATAATATCGCCAATATACTCTGGGGTATATTCAGTGATTAAAAATTCGTTGATTTTTGTCGCATGATCGAGATCGCGTCTTGGAGCAGATGCCATAAGTCTAGCTTCGCTCGCTTCAGGGGTGTATGTTAATGTGTCTATTGCTTGTAGAGTGTCTTGAGCTTGCTTGGTGTACTCCTCTGAAAGAGTCAGCAAACTTTGGATAACTCGGTTCTTAGTCAGTAATACACTATTATCAAAAGAAGCAAAGTCAGAAGAAGAAGGGAATGGTTCAACCATTGTTCCTGTATCAGTTGGTAATATATATGTTCTGTAGCTTGCATCGAGAAGCATACGGTTGAGCCACTGGCGGTTGTGCATGGTGAGTAGCGAAATGTCTTTATCTAAAAGAGCATACGCTGTCGCTGAGGGCTCAATGTTCTTAAAGTAATCTTTTGAATAAAACTCCTCGCTACTAAGTACTTCGTTAAGGCGTCTAATAAAGATTGGTTTGTATCTTTCTGAAAATCTTCCTGTTGTTGCGACGTTTTCAATTATGTCTTGCATCGACTTAGGGAGCAGCGCCCAGATTCTTTTTCCTGGTGAAAGATCTTCTGAAATGCTTTCTTTATAAATTTTTTCACAAATACCTTCCCAAGATTTAATATCATTTTCAGTAAGTAGAGAAGGCTCAATCTTTTCTGGACCACCTAGAAAACGTGTATATGATCTATCAAGATCTCCTTCCATCAAGTATGAAATCGCAATACCAAGTTTACTTGCTATTTCAATCTCTGGACTCCAGAAATTTGTACGGGTATGTTGTAAAAGTTTTCTAGCATCAGAGTAATTGCCATTGATCATATGGATTCTTGCTAACATAATATTTGCCGAACCGTCGTACTCTTGAAGTCTTCCGCCTTGAGATCCGCTGAAGTACATATTTGCTTTCCATAGCAAACTACGCTTTTCACTTTCAGGGGTTAGACGCTCTTTGCTAAGTAGAGTTAGAGAACCGCCAATTCCGTTATCTAGGATAAAGTTTAAGGGCACTACCCCTCCAAGTGCATTTTGAGATATTGCTCTACCAATTGCAGCTGGAGTGTATAGGGTGCTTGGTGGTAGCAAATTTCCATTTGAAAAATCTTGAAGTATCATCTTGATATTATCAGTAGTCTTTTCTGAGATATTCCAAATAGAATTGTCAGAAGTTGGTATTGTAAGAGCCATATTATAGAATGCTCTACCTCCAGTAAAGTAAGCCCTTCTTAATGTATCGCTTGGAGGGCTTGCTGCTACAACCTTTGAGAATATCTCTGCTGCTTCGCTGTAAAGCCTACGAGCTTCGTCAATATTATTTTTGTCATCTTCGGCTTGGGCTTTTGAAAAGTAGATGTCTCCCAATCTCATAAGGGCTTGAAAAAACTCTTTACTCCGATTTGCGTGCAGCAAAAAGATTCTATAATACTTCTCAGCATTTTCTGTTTCGTTACGTTTTTCACTTAGCTCTGCGAGAAAATAATATAGGAGTGTTCTGTCCTCTGGAAGGAGCTCGTATTTATGCGGCGGAAGGCTTTCGACTGTCTTCCATAGATCATTATTTGAAAGATTTTCAACTTGAAATTCCTTGATAAGACTTTCCAGTTCGTTTTCTGCAAGATAGTACTGCCCAGAGTAAATTGCTGAACGAGCGAGCATATATCTAAGGAACTGATTGCGTAGAAGCTTCCTCGCTACAAGTATATTTTCATCATATGGTTCGGTATCTGTGAAGTACTGGGTATCATATATCTTCTGTTCCCTCTCATTCCAGTGCTTGGTTTCCCAATCAATTGCTTGGGCAAAAGCCCAGACAGCACGTTGGAATGTGCTCGTCTTATCCTGAGTAATTCTGTCATTCGTACCGTACATATAGAGGCTAACCCCAAATAGCATAAATGGGTTGGTAAGTTCTGGTGAGTTGTCCATCTCATCACGATATCTTTTTAGTGTAAATACATACTCAAAGTCGGTCTTGGCTTTTTGAATAGCTTCTTGAATCCTACCTTCAGAGTTGTCTAGTAGTGGATTGCTAGCTTCGTTAAGAGCATCTCTACTTCGTTCGTAGTAATATTCGAGGGTCTTAGGCTTTTCTAGTGCCTTCTTTGGGATGAGGCTATATGCAAATAATGCTACTGCTATAGCCAATGATAGTAGGATAAATGGGTGTAGCTTCCAGAGTAGTGGAAGGATCTCTATTTTTTGGCCGCCTCCGCCTTCTGCACTATCACTATTATTTTGAGGTGTGTTATCTTCATCCGGCATTGTATTAATTCATACTCTTTGTGAGTGGTATAAGGTAAAATAGTACAATAATAATCTATGTTATATTGTACGGGGTTGGGTAGGAATATTCAAGAAATTTACGTCTTAAGCATCACTCAGAAATAAGTAAATCTAAAACTTGCTGCATATCTGCAGGTAATGGGGAAGAAAAACTCATCCGTTTACCGGTTATTGGATGATCTATCGTGAGATTGGCAGCATGTAGAGCTTGGCGGTTTATTAGGACTTCTCCACTCTTTTTCTTGCCTAAAAGCTCACTTGAGGTTATTTCTGACTCCCTACCGTAGTCTCTGTCACAGAGTACTGGAGAACCAAGAGACTTCATGTGTAGTCGGATTTGGTGGGTTCTACCTGTCTTTATGTCACATTCTACAAGAGCGAAATTTTTAAAATTATTCAATGTTTTAAAATATGTTAGCGAATATTTACCACCAGCCGTATACATTGCCATACGTTTGTAATCTGAGTGTGACCGGGCAATATATCCTTCTACTTTGCCTTCTAAAGGGTTTGGAAGACCACTAGTAATAGTGAGATATGTCTTTTCGGTAGTACGAGACGCAAACTGCTCTACAAGCTCTCTGTGGGCTATGTCTGTCTTTGCACAGATAATACAGCCTGTCGTGTCTCTATCAAGGCGGTGGACTATACCGGGACGGAATTCTCCTCCTACTCCTGATAGCTCTTTGCAGTGGTGGAGTAGGGCATTGACAAGTGTTCCTGTCTCATGCCCAGGGGCAGGGTGGACAACAAAATTTGGCTGTTTATTGATAACAATAATAGCTTCATCTTCATAGATGACATCAAGTGGAATATCTTCCGCTTCAGCTGACATCTCAATAAGTGTCGGTAGGTTTACGTGAACCTGATCTCCAGCTTTTAGCTTATAAGAAGGTTTGGTATTTTTCTCATTTACCGTGATGAAATCGTCATCGTCTAAAATTTTCTTTAGAAAACTTCGGCTCTGGTCTGGGACTGCTTTTGATAGGAATTTATCAATACGTGTGCCTGCATTCTTTGATTCTATCTCAAAATCAAAGACCTTATCTGTTGTGTTAGTGTAGCGCATTTGTCGAGGTGTCTCTTTCTACTATTGATGAAATGGTAATGTTGTAAGTTTGTTTTTTAGCGTAAACTTACTGGTTTTGATAAAATTTCTGTAAAGACAAAGGCTTGGCGTAGACTGGATTTGTCTTTATGCAGAAGTTTCGAGTACTGTCTCATAGCAACTTGTTTATCTTTTAGTGCCTGTTTTTCTTGCCTTAAGAGATCGCTATTATCATTATATTCCTGCTGTAACCTTTCGGCTTCTTTCTTCTTTTTTGCCGCGCTTATAGCTTCCTGACGAAGCATCTCGACTTTATGTTTTTTTGCCGCCTCTTTTTTTAATAGCTTCTCATCTTTAGCTATAGAAGCATTTAAGGCTTCATTTTCTAGATCGTAGTAATCGTCTTCATACTTTTCATTATGAACTTCTGATGGTTCTCCATAAGTGGGTTTCTTTCTTTCTGGATCTGTGGCAAGCTCTTCAAGGATATCCTTGAAGAGCTTGCCGAGTGTCGTAGACCTAGGCTTAGTTCGTGTTGTGTTTTCACCACTAGAGGAGATAATTCCTTTTTCCTTTAACACGGTCATAAAGTCGAATGGTTTATTATTATTCATTCTTATCATTTCCTATAGAATCACGCATAGAAGTATCTGCTTGAATATTCTGCATTTTGTAGTAATCCATAATTCCTAGATGCCCACTTCTGAATGCTTCTGCCATAGCAAGTGGGATCTCTGCTTCAGCCTTGACAACAAGTGCACGCATCTCAGATATTTTGGCTTCTTGTTCCGCTTGTTCAGCTCTGGCTTCTGCTGCTCGTTTTTCAGCATCTGCCTGTGATACCTGCTTACGTGCGTTTGCCCTTTCAATATCTAACTTTGCACCAATATTATCTCCAACATCGATATCAGCAATGTCAATTGAGAGGATTTCAAAGGCGGTACCTGCATCAAGTCCCTTTGCAAGAACAGCTTTTGAAATACGGTCTGGGTTTTCCAGTACCGCAGTATAGTCTTTTGATGAACCGATAGCCGAAACAATACCTTCACCAACACGGGCAATAATAGTATCATCTGTTGCACCACCAACTAGGCGGTCAATACAAGTACGTACTGTTACTCTGGCGCGTGCTTTAAGTTGGATACCGTCTTGTGCGACAGCGTCGAGAGTTGTTTTTCCCGAAGTTGCACTTGGACAGTCGATAACTCGTGGATCTACAGAGGTGTTTACCGCATCTACAATATCACGACCTGCAAGGTCGATAGAGCATGACTGGTCGAATGAGAGCTCGATGTGAGCTTTAGCTGCTGCTACCATAGCTCTAACAACAGATGTAACACTACCGCCTGAAAGTAGGTGTGCTCCCAAAGCTTCTTCACTTATGTCGAGTCCTGCTTGTTCTGCAATTATAAGAGCTTGAACAAGTACTGGGACGTTACCTCGAGCGAGGTAGTGACTTTCTAGGAACTCTCTATCAAGGTTGACTCCGGCTTTTTGTGCCATGATCATGGAGTTTACAATGACCCCTGGGCTTACCTTACGGAGTGTCATCGCGAATAGTGAAAAAATCCCTACATGTACTCCACTAGATCTTGTCTGAATGTAAAGTCTACCATACATTAGAAGCATAATTCCTAGAATCAGTCCTACGCCTACAATGAGTAAGAGTACAATTGCCGGTAAGATAGAAATTGTTGAGCCCATGTTCTTCTCCAATTATAAAAAGTTACAAAAACGACTATAAAAAGTAATTCTACTATCTCTTATAAGTATCTACTACTATTCTATTCATGTTTACTGAAATTACTTCTACGGTCTCGCCCTTTTCGATAAATTCTCCAGGTGTTACCACGTCTATAAGTTCGCCACTATCGGTCTTTACCTTGCCTGATGGTCTGAGTGAGGTATAGGCAGTAGCGATGAGGCCTAAGTATTTATCATGTTCATTTACAACTGTTGCTTTGGCGTTTTTCTCTTTGTCTATTCCCATCTGTAGGGCTACTTTCCCCTCAGGAAGCTTCTTGTCAAGGAATAGGAATTTGAAGTAATGTGATTTACCGCCTTTTTCAATGAGCACCAGTAGGAGCACGCATCCTATGACCAAGACACCGCCTGTAATTAGTGAAGCAAACATCATCTCACCTCCAAAATTAAACTCCATATAATCTGTATCAAAAGCAGGCACGAGTGAGAATACAAGTCCGCCAAGTAGGAATAGGAAGCCGAGAACACCAGCTACTCCAAATCCAGGTATGAGGACTATCTCGACCACAATCAGTATAATACCGGTAATAAAAAGACCAATTTCAAAGATTGTTGCCCGTTCATTTAGGAAAAGAATTGTAAAGAATGAAGCAAAACCGATAAGGCCTAGAGCACCGGGTATACCAAACCCAGGCATATTCATCTCTGCAAGTGTGCCTGCAATACCAATAATAAGACAGAAAATTAGTAGCATTGTAAGACCTTTGCCCATATCCCACTTACTGAAATTAAGTAGTTTGAGAGGATCAAGTTCTCCGTCTGGTAGTTCTACTTCTATTTTATTTTCCTCAGCAATCCCAGCCATATTATAGTATTCTTCTTTTGACTCTAAAACTTTTTTTGCAATCCCATACTCTACAGCTGTTTGAGCTTCTACTGAGAGTAGCTTTCCTTCTGTGACTACTATCTTTGGAGGACTGCTAAATGTTCGTTTATCAATGCCTTCTTCCATGCTCTTACGTAGAAGTTCGTAAGCTGCTTTTTTGAGAAAGTCCCTGTCGCCGTTTTTAAAATTTACTTCATAAATTTCAAAGCTTCTTGTTACCATAGATTCAAGTATTACCTTGGGATATCCGTTGTGTTTTGCATTTGATGACATTATTGCTCTGACATCTGCTTCAGCCTTTTCCGCTGTGCGGTCATCAAGACTCTGGGAAGACATCATCATCATTGGCTGTATGTCACCGATACGGCTACCACTGAGCATGTAAATCTCCGAACATGCTGTCGCTACCATTGCACCGCCACTTACAGCTTTACGGATAACTAGAGCAGTAGTGGGAGCAGCTGAATTTATAAGTGCTTGGCAGATCTTGTCACAACTTTCTACAGAGCCGCCTGGGGTATCTATCTCAAGGACAATTCTTTTAGCCTTGTTTGCTAGTTTGATGGCTTTAATGATATTCTCTTCTTGCCCACCGTAACTGGCTGGAGCAATAACTCCAGTAATAGGTATTACTACAACTTTTCCTGCCCATTCTTCTTCTGAGTTTGGGAAGGTTACCTCAGATTCATTTGAAATGCTTGTATTAGGAGTGTTTTGCGATTTGTCTTCAGCAAAACATGTGATACTTAGTATAGGTATGAACGATAGGATTAATAGAAGTTTGAGTACTTTAGGTGTATAGGTTTTCATATATGTCCTTTGTTATCTCATTATTATTATATATTGTAACTGATTGTACGGTAAATACGAACTTTTTTTTTGTTTATCGTCAATTAAATTTGTAGTTGCTATAGTTGAAATATGCATCAGACTTTTATCGTCTGATGCATATCGTTGGTGTGGACAATATTACTTGTATACTTATTAGATATTATTAGGTTTCATAGCGATCTTTGATAAGATCCAAATGTTTCATGATCTCAATATTTTGTGGGCATTTATCTTCACATAACCCGCATTTTATGCAGTTTGATGCTCTTTGAGGTTCTGCTAGCCATCCGGTGATCCAGAACTTTCCTTTTGCAAAATCATCAAACATGGAGTCATGGTTGTACGCCCAGAAATTCTCAGGGATATCTACTCCATTTGGACACGGCATACAGTATTTGCAGTTTGTGCAGTTTACTTTTGTCCTATCAATAAATATCTGCTTTACCCTTTGAATTAGCTTGGATTCTGTGTTTGATAGTGAGCCAGCAGAACTCTCCGAGGCAATTCTGACATTCTCCACAGTTTGCTCCATAGTACTCATGCCGCTGAGTACTACACCTACCTCTTCCATATTCCAGAGGTATTTTAGCGCCCATTCAGCTGGGCTTCTCTGGACTTCGCTCGATTCCCATACAGCTTTTATGTCGTCTGGTAGTTCTGGCTTGGCAAGCATCCCGCCTCTTAAAGGTTCCATTATAATGACTCCCATGCCTTTATCATGTGCGTACTTCATACCTTCAACACCGCTTTGATAGTTGTCATCCATATAGTTTAGCTGTATCTGACAGAAATCCCAATTATAGTCATCTGTAATCTCTTTGAATAAATCCAGACTGTCATGGAAAGAGAAACCGATATACTTGATTTTACCATCTTTTCTCGCTTTTTCTAAGAATGATTTATAATCTAGCGAAACCATATTAGGCCATGATTTAATACTGAGTGCATGTAACAGATAGAAGTCAATGCAATCGACCTCAAGCTTACTCAGTTGTTCATCGAGAATTCTCTCCATATCTGCATATTCTTTAACATCCCATACAGGTAGTTTTGTCGCTATATTTATTTTTTCACGGTAGCCATCCTTCATTACATGAGCACAGAAAATCTCACTATTACCACCATGGTATGGGTAAGCTGTGTCTAGGTAGTTTACGCCGTTATCGATGGCATATCTGACCATTTTTGATGCTTCAAGATAATCAATATTAGTATCTTCACCATTTAGGATTGGTAGACGCATCGCCCCAAAACCCAGTATGCTCAACTCCTCACCAGTTTTACCAAATTTTCTATACTTCATGGGTTCTCCTTTTTGTGTGCTATTAATGCATAATCAATTTTATATGGAAGTAACTTATTGATGGTGGGTTAATTTTCGGAGTTTTCTAATTACTGCTTGGGCGCTACAAAGTAAATCTAATTTCAATTTGTTGTTTTTTACGGCTTGTTTTTTAGTAGTGTTTACTTCGTCGTATATTGGAAATATTAGCGAGCCAAATCCAATGATGTTTTTTTTGTCGCTAGATTTTGTGTTGTTTTGATTGTTCATTTCTTTTCTCCTTATGTATTGCGTCTGATTTTTCGTATTATAGCTTTCAGACTAAATATTGAGTCTAAAGCATATTTCCGTTTTTTGATTTTATGTTCTTCCGATGAGCACTCTTGGTCATGTGCTGGGAGTCGTATTGGGCCGAATCCGAGTACATTGATTTCATTTTTTTTGTTATCTGGTTTTTTGCAAGTCATTTTGTCCTCCTTGTATATAAGGTTAATTTGTTAAAGCTCTATAAACTTTTTTTAGCTGTGTAATAGCTAGTATTATTTCATCCTGGGTTAGATGTGCAAAATTAAAAATTAGTTTATTTGATTTTGGTTGTGCTCTTCCTGTAGAGTATTCATTTGAAAATTCAACTTCAAGGTTATACTTATAAAAAACAGCCTTATCACTCTCTTTAAAAGTGTGGTTAATAAATTCTACAACAACATGAAGTCCAGTGTGTTCACCGTTAACTCTAATTTTATTTGAAAATTCCTTGTTAAGAGTGTCTATTACAATTTTTACCTTAGCTTTATATATCTTGGTCATCTTAAAAATATGTTTTTCATAATCACCGCTACGGATTAGGTCGTTGACCGTTGCTTGGAGTAATGTTCCTGGAGGATTGCCTATTAGTTCAGTATATTTTTCAGGTATAGCGGTCAATATCTCTGGTAAAACAATATAGCCAAGTCTTAGTGATGGACAGATAGTTTTACTAAATGTTCCAATGTGAATAACATAACGTGAGCAGATTTGAAAAAGTGAATTCACCGGCGCGCCTTTATACCTAAATTCACTATCGCAATCGTCCTCAATAATAAGGTGGTTGTGCTTTACAGCAAAATCTATTAGTTCATGTCTGCGCTTGATTGTAAGGGTACCTCCAAGTGGAAATTGGTGAGCAGCAGAGGTGTATATAATAGACCTTTCTTGGTGTTTTAGTTCTTTGGTAACAATTCCTATGCTATCAACTTTTAGAGGAGTAATATTATACCCAATAGAGCGAAATATTTCAGGTACAAAGAGTACACTTGGTGACTCTGTTAAAAGGGAATTTATTTCGTCTTTAAGACTTAGTGCTATAAGCCTGATTGCATCCTTCGTTCCGCCACTTATTATAACTTGCTCTGGTGAGCTGCATATTCCTTTATGAGTGTATAGGTATTTAGATAAAGCTTCCCTTAGAGGAAGGTAGCCATTTGGATCGCCGTATCCGAATATATCGGTGTTCTTGTTGTTTACTGCTCTTCTTGTTGCTTGCATCCATGACTGTTTTGGGAAATGTGTTAGATCTGGGGTGCCAGCAATAAGTCTCAATATATTTGGGTCTTTTTTTGTGCGCTTTGTGCTACATTCTGGTTCTTCTAATAAATGGCATTTCCGGGTGTTTGTTACATATGTTCCACTGCCTTTTCGTGTTGATATATATACTTCAGCGATTAACTGATCATAAACTTCCACTACGGTATTTCTAGAAATTTTTAGTGAGCTTGCTAGTTCCCTCGATGAAGGAAGCTTTTCACCATACATTAGCTCGCAATTCAAAATCATATACGTTAGTTTGTCGTATAGTTGTTTCTTGATTGAGATATTGCTATTGCGGTCAATATTTATAAACATGCATTCCTCCTACTTGTTTATTATTATAGCAATAAAAGTGGATCTGTACAGATCCACTTTTATAGATAATTTTAAGAACCACTTTTGGAGTGCTTGCTGGCTATGACCTTCTTCTGGTCTTCTTCTTTTGGTTTTTTTTACGTCTTGGTTTGCGACCGTAGCTGGGGGCTTCTTTTTTATTATACTTTATAGGGGCTTTGAGTTCGACTAGGCGATCTCTAAGAGCAGCTGCGTCTTCAAAGCGCATGTCGTCTGCTGCTTTTATCATCTCCTCTTCAAGTAGCTTGATCTCTGCATCTCTGTCAGCACCGCTGGTTGTCTCATCTAGGGCTGGAATATATACATCTTCCTTGCTGCCGAAGAACTCTTCGAGACCCGTTTCGATAGTTCTTGTTACGCTCTGTGGAGTGATGCCGTGTTCTTCGTTATATGCTATCTGTGCTTGGCGTCTTCGATCTGTTTCGTCCATCGTCTTCTGCATTGATTTGGTAATAGTATCTGCGTAGAAGATAACTTTTCCTTCTACATTTCGTGCGCAGCGGCCTATGGTCTGAATAAGACTGGTTGTGGATCGTAAGAAACCTTCTTTGTCAGCGTCGACAACCACCACTAATGATACCTCTGGCAGGTCTAAACCTTCACGTAAAAGATTTACACCGATTAGAGCGTCAAACTTTCCTTCTCTAAGATCCTTTAGTATTTCAACACGCTCTAACGTATCAATATCTGAGTGAAGATACTCGGTTTTTAGACCTTGTTCTCTACAGAATTGATCGAGGTCCTCAGAGAGTTTCTTGGTCAAGGTTGTAATGAGTACTCGTTCCTTCTTCTCAGCCCTTATTTTTATCTCTTTTATAATATCATCTACTTGACCCTTGGTAGGGCGTACCTCTATTGGTGGATCAATTAGACCGGTTGGGCGGACAATTAGCTCGACTATTTCACCTTTAGAGTGCTCTATCTCGTAATCTGCTGGAGTCGCTGATACATATATAGAAGGAGGTTGTTGTCCAACAAATTCTTCAAAGCGCATTGGGCGGTTCTCAAGAGCTGAAGGGAGCCTGAAGCCGTGGTCAACTAGTACCTGCTTTCTTGCTCTGTCTCCATTGAACATCCCGCGTATCTGTGGTAAGGTAACATGGGATTCATCCACGATTAGTAACCAGTCCTTCTTTGGGAAGTAGTCAAAGAGGCAGGGTGGTCTTTCGCCAATCTTACGGCCATCAAAGTGCCAAGCATAGTTTTCTATCCCTTGGCAGTAACCAATCTCTTCGATCATTTCAAGATCGTACTTTGTTCTGCTCTCAAGTCGTTGAGCTTCGAGAAGTTTGCTCTGACCATTAAGAACTTTCAGTCTATCTTCTAGCTCTGCTTCAATACTTTTTATAGCAGAGTCCTTGCCTTCTTCATTGAGTACAAAGTGGGTCGCAGGAAACACAGCCATATGTTGGAACTTTGAGAGAATTTCTCCAGTAAGAGGGTGGATCTCCATTATGGCTTCAACCTCATCCCCAAAGAATTCGATTCTGTAAGCTGTCTGTTTGTACGCTGGCCATATCTCTATCGCATCTCCGCGCATTCTGAATACACCACGTTCAAAGCTATGGTCGTTTCTGGTGTAGTTCATCTTTACTAGCTGCAATATCATAGCTCGCCGCTCGAGCTCTTTGCCTACTTGAAAGGGTAGAATTACCTTGAAGTACTCTTCGGGAGCTCCTAGGCCGTAGATACAGCTTACAGAGGCAACTACGATTACATCGTTTCTTGTGAGAAGAGCAGATGTCGCGGAGAGTCTGAGTCTATCAAGATTTTCATTTACTGCGGCGTCCTTATCAATATAGACATCGGTGGATGGTATGTATGCTTCCGGTTGGTAGTAGTCATAGTAGGAAACAAAGTACTCTACTGCATTATCTGGGAAGTATTGTCTGAATTCAGAGAATAACTGTGCTGTAAGTGTCTTATTGTGTGATAGAATGAGGGTCGGTTTATTGACTTTTTCTATTAAATTTGCCATTACAAAGGTCTTACCTGAACCTGTAACCCCTAATAGTGTTTGCTCCTTTTTATTTGCCTCAATGCCTTCTATTAATGCTTTGATAGCTTTTGGCTGGTCTCCGGCTGGTTGGTAGTCTGAGTGTAGTTTGAAGTCTGGCATTCTTTATCTTCCTTTAATTAAGTATATAAGTGCAATTATACCTCAATTATTATTCGATGCTATAAGAGTTCTGCTCTATCATAAAAAAAAGTGCCCCGGCATAACCGGAGCACTTTGAGTATTGATATTACAGTAATACTACTTGTTAAGTTTTGCTTTTGCTTTTTTTAGCTGTCTCTTCTTGGCCATTATTGCAAACTCAATAAGTACTGGGCTCGCAATAAAGATTGATGAATATGTACCTACAATAATACCTATAAAGAGTGTGAATGAGAAGCCACGGATAACTTCTCCGCCAAATACTAGTAGTGAAATCACAACAAGTATTGTTGTCAAACTAGTAACAATGGTACGGGCTAGTGTCTGGTTTAGTGATAAATCAATAGTGTCAGCGAATTCCTGAGTTGAAGTGCCTAGGTTTTCTCTGATTCTATCGAAGACAACGATTGTATCGTTGAGTGAGTACCCGACAAGTGTAAGAAGCGCAGCAACTACTGTAAGGCTGATCTGACCATTGAGGATATCTAGACTATCAGCAATAGCAAGTGCTCCAAGTGTAAAGAGTACATCGTGGGCAAGAGCTATAACCGCACCAGCACCGAATGAGATCTTGAACTGGAAGCGCAACCAGATATAGATAAAGATCGCAACCATTGAGAATAGTAGAGCAAGAATAGCCTGTCTAATCATCTCTGATGCAACTGATCCTCCAATGAAGTTGAAGCGTGGGAAAGGCTCAGTGAAGCTTAGTAGGCCTTGATCACGGAGCTTCTGAACCTGTTCTCTAACCATACTGTTGAGTGTTACGTCGTCAAGTGTACTACCATCAAGCTCTACTGTAGGAAGACCTGCATAAACCACAACAGATTTAGCTGTGCTGCCAGGTTCTACCTCGACTTTTTGTAGGCTTGAATAGTTTTTAAGAATAGTTGCAAGATCTTCTTTATTCATAGCTTTAGGCATTGATAAATCAATTTCAAATACTGCGACGTCGTCTTTTGATTTTGATTCTATTCTGTCTTCACTAACAACTAGACCATTTTTAACAAGTGGGAAAGTTGCTTCAAGCATAGACTTTAGTTCTTGTGATGTCTTAAGAGATTTGTTCTCTTCAGATGAATCTCCAGCTGCTTGTACGCTAGAAGTACGAATAATAAATTGATCAAACTTGTTGGCTTCACCTTGACCGTATGTCTGCATTGTTAGATCTGGAAATTCTACAGTGATCGGTTCAAGCTTGTCACGGAATGCAGAGGCTGTCATTGGTTCTTCAAGTGCGATCTGAGCAAATAAACCTCCTGTGAAGTCTTGCGAGAGATTCTTCTTTCCTCTTCCTGCAACAACAATCATACCTATAGCAATACAGATTAGACTTAGGATAATTGCTGGGCGACGAAGTTTGCTAAATGATACATTTGGTCGCTTGAAGAAGCGGTTCATCTTTAGATCTTTGATCATACCGAATTCGATGAGAGCTTGGAAGCACCAGCGAGTAAGAACAAGTGAAGTGAACACAGAGCAGATGATACCGATAATAAGTGTAATAGCAAAGCCTTTGACCGCTTCTGTACCGAACTGGTGAAGAATAAGAGCTGTTATAAATGTAGTGACGTTGGCATCTACAATAGTAACGAACGCACGTTCGTAACCTAGTTGGATCGCCTTTGATAGGGTGTTGCCTTTGATGCGCTCTTCACGTATTCTTTCAAATATAAGAACGTTTGCATCTACTGCCATACCGATAGTCAGGATAAGACCTGCAATACCAGGAAGTGTTAATGTTGCGTCAAGTCCTGATAGAAGTGCTACGATAAGAAGCATATTGATAAATAGAATTACATCAGTAACAAGACCAGCGAGTCTGTAGTATAAGAGCATGAATACAAGAACTAGTAGAAGACCAATTCCCATCGCTGCTACGCCAGACTTGATAGAGTCTTCACCAAGACTCGGTCCCACAGTATTCTCAAATTCAACAACTACTTGAGTTTTGAGTGAACCGCTCTTTAATACTACCTCAAGATTCTTTGCTTCATCTGAAGTAAAGCTACCTGTGATAGTACCTTGGTTTGAAATAGCACTCTGAATGGTTGGCGCACTCTTTAGTTTGCCATCAAGAACAATACCAAGGTTACGGCCAATATTGTTTCTTGTTACATTCTCAAAGATTAGAGCACCACGTGGGTTGAGGCGGAACTGAATCTCAAAACTTCCAGGGTTTGACATGCTTGGGCGAGCTGTAGCTGCGCTGATGAAGTCACCTGTTAGAAGAACTTGCTGAGAAAGAACCTGTCCAACACCGTTGTCTGTATGCATCCAGTCGTAGAGAGGATCACCGTAGATATCAGTATTGAAACCTTCACCAATTTTGATCTCATCATTATTCAAGAACTTTCCAAGACGGCGTGAGAAGTTCTTTTTGTCCTGTGCACCACCAAGACGAGAGATTTGAGTTACTAAAGCGTTGTCACTTCCAGCACCCTGCGAAGGGATAGTAAGACGAAACTCTAGTTGACCCATCTTTTTGAGAAGATTGATAATTCTCTGCGCTGAAGATGAACTCATACCTGGCATCTGGATTAAGAGTTTGTCATTTCCTTGAACATTTACACTGATCTCTTCAAGACCAGAAGTGTTTAGGCGGTTACGGATAACCTCTGAAGCACTATTAAAGTTCTCTTTAACAAGGCCTTTTTCAAGATCAACTTTTTTTTGTAATTCATCAACCTTTGTCTTGTCAGCAGCTGGATCTTTCTTCATCGCTGCAAGCTCGTCTTCAAGCTTATTCATCTTGGTGTAGTCTGGAAGGAGTCTTAGGCGAACCTCTGTACCTCCTACTAGGTCAAGACCAAACTTTAGCGGTAACTTATTGTACCAAGGTTGGATCATACTGCGAAGCTGAGCCTCTTCTGCTACTTCTGCTGCAGATTTGTCTTTCTTGCTTTCAAGAGCAGTAAGTTTCTTTTCCAGCATTTCAGAAGTGTTTTCCATGCGGGTATTCCACGCGCTTACAAGAGAATCCGCAACTGCTTGCATGCTCTCTTGAGGGAACTTCATAGCCTTGATCTTCTTTAGTAGTGGTTCTACTAGAGTTGAATTGTTCTTCTCAGGCGAGACATTCAGTTCACCAAGAGAAGTAACAATACTTCCAAGCTCGCTGTCAACACCTTCGCGACCTTCAAAACTAGCAAGGGCCTCTCTTTCCTGTCTAATACGACTGTCGAGTGGAGTCTCTTTGTAGTCAGGTGTCTTACCAAGCTGAAGTAGGACTACCAGAGTGATTACAACCATAACTGCAAGCTTTGCAAAGATGGTCTTGTTCTTTACTGCTGCCCAGATGCAGATAGCAACTGCGCCAGCAATAAGTACATACTGCCAAAAACTAAGATCAAGAAAAATATCCATTTACTGTTCCCCAAATCTAAAGATGCTATAATTTATAGATCAATTCGAATATATTATTTTAAAAAATCACCAAGGAAATAAGAAAATTATTTCTGTTCAATTTTCTCTGCAACACCTTCTTCTACCTCTGGCTTGTCTCCCTCTTTTGCATTTTCATCAATTACTGTCATAATAGCTGAACGATCAAAAGTAAGAGTAAAATCGCTCTTGTTGTCTGGCTTGATAGTAAAGGTATCATCTGTTAGCTTGACAATTGTTCCGTGAATACGGCCAATTGTGATGATCTTATTGCCTTTTTTAAGTTCATTGAGTTTTTCTTTGGCTGCTTTTTGTTTCTTTTTGTTCTTTCTCATAGAGTAAATGAGGTAAATCCATACTGCACCTAGACCTACCAACATCATTGGGCTATCAAAAAAGCTTGGTGATGCACCTTCTGCCCCATCTGCTGGTTGTGTTGTTGTTGCGTCTGTTCCTGTCGCTACCGCGGTGCTATCTCCTTCTACTGCATACGCATTCATAGATCTCTACCTTTCGTTTGTCTATCAATTCATCATAAAATAATTTTTGCATAAGTCAAAAATATGAAACAACAGTTTCTAGCCTTATGGGTAAAAATAATTAGCCCAAAGGGGAAGTCCTGTGTTTATCGTGCATTATATTTATAGTAATAATAGAGTATAAAGCAACCCTTTATAATATATATAGGTAATATTTTTATTTATGATTTATAATTTACAAAAATTTAAGTTGAGACTTTGGAGAAATTCTTATGACTTAATATATGGTTAATTAAGGTAGGGTATTTTGAATAATGGATGGCTTGAATTGTTATCCCTTTATATAGTTAGGTGTTGTGTTGATTGTTGGTGTTATCTGGTGTATTTGAGTAGCTATATTAAGTTGGTAGTAAGTGTAGGAGTGAATAGTTGTAAAAGTTTGTACAGTAAGTAGATATATGTAATTGTAGAAGATATGCTTTTTTGTGTTTTCTTTATAGGAGTGATTGGTATACTATAAGGGACATACTGGATTTATAAGGAGAGTATATATGAAATACGATAATGAGAATATCTTTGCTAAAATTATAAGGGGTGAGATACCGTCTGACATAGTGTATGAAGATGAGAATGTGATGGCTTTTAGAGATATTAGTCCGCAGGCACCGGTGCATATTCTGATAATTCCAAAGACGGCTGAGATTTGCATGCTTGGTGATTGTGAGGAGAAAGATGTTCAGATACTTGGGTGGATGAACCTTGCTGCGGCCAAGGTTGCCAAGCAAGAAGGTTTGAAGTCATTTAGAACTGTGATGAATTCCGGAGCAGGAGCAGGGCAGACTGTATACCATATTCATCTCCACCTTCTTGGTGGCGTAGATTTTGGTGAGGGTATAGTGTAGAGGATGTAGTGATAATATGGGTATTAAAGAAGCATTTGATAATGTTGCAAAGCAATATGATGCAAATCGGAGGTTGCTAATTCCTTGTTTTGATGATTTTTACGGGTCAGCTATTGCTATAATTAAAACGATAGATAATAATGCTCCAAAAATCCTTGATCTTGGGATTGGAACAGGGCTACTCTCTGCATTTATTCTTGAAGAATACCCTGATGCTCAGATTACAGGTATTGATATGTCTAGCAAGATGCTCGAAGAGGCAGAAAAGAGATTTGATGGTCGAGGGGTAGAGCTGCTAGAGGGTAACTATCTGACTGTTGAGGTAGGATGTGGATATGATGCTGTGGTTTCTTCGTTATCTATACATCATGTAGAAGGTAGAGATAAATATGAGCTTTTTAGGAAGATGTATGGGTTGCTTAATGATGGTGGTATTTTCATTAATGCTGACCAAGTATTAGGAAGTACTAGCAATATTGAGGGGATATATAGATCTGAGTGGTATGGGGCTATGAGAGATCTCGGAGTGAGCGATGAATTGCTTGCTGCATCTGAAGAACGGATGAAGGAAGACAAGATGTCTACTTTACAAGAGCAGCTCTCTTGGCTTATTGAAGCTGGGTTCGCAGATGTGGAGTGTTGGTATAAGAACTTTATATTTACAGTCTACTCCGGTAGAAAATTCGTATAGCAGGCTATTTCTTTGCAATCTTTCCATTTGTCGATTCGCCAAATACTGCTTTACGCCTGAGAATATGGTGGTAGTGTTGGGCAAAACGGTGGGATTCGTCTCTGACATGCATAAGTAGGCGTAGGCCTTCATTTCGCTTGGTCATGCGTATCGGTTCGCTATAGCCTTCACGGTAAATTAGTTCCTCTTTTTTTGCGATTGAGATTAGAGCTTTGGGCTTTGCACCAATCGCTTTGAGGGCATCAGAAGCGGAGTGTAACTGTCCCTTGCCACCATCTATAAGTATTATATCTGGTAGTTTACCATTCTCTCTTACTATTCTTCCGTATCGTCTACTTACGACCTCATTAATACACCCGAAGTCATCCTGTCCTTCAACAGTCTTGATTCTGAATCTACGGTAGCCGTCTTTGAATGGTTGGCCATCGACAAAGCTTACTAGAGAGCCAACAGTCTCTCCACCTTGTAAGTTTGCTATATCTATTCCTTCTATAGTTGTTGGGGTGAAGTCAAGTTTGAGGGCTTCTTGGAGGCGCAGTAGTCCTTTTTCAACCTCGATCACTGGCGCCATAGGTGCAAGGGAATCGTCAAGCTCAGGGTATTGATTTAGATTTTCCAGCGCTGTAATTAGGTCTCTAAGGGAACCAGCTTCTTCAAATTGGTACTCCTTTGAGGCTTTTATCATATCCTTACGCAGATCTTCAATGAGATCTTTCTTCTGGCCTGAGAGAAACCTGATAAGCCCAGAGATTCTTTTGCGGTACTCCTTCTTACTTACCTCTCCTCTACATACTCCACCACACCTACCGATGTGAAAGTTTAGGCAGCCTCTTTGGGTGAAAGCTTTTTTGTCTCCTGCTTTGATATTTCGTTTGCAAGCTCTGAATTGGAATATTCGTTGTAGCTGAGATATGCAGGCCTTTAGGTCTCCTGTTGCAACAAAGGGGCCGAAGTAGCGTGACTTTGGGTTGTTCTTTTTTCTTGTTACGATTACCTGAGGAAAGTCTTCCTCTATTGTGATCTCAATATAGGGGTACATTTCATTATGCTTGAGCATAATATTATACTTAGGTTGCAGATCCTTTATAAGTCTGCTCTCAAGCAGTAATGCCTCAAGTTCGGTCTCTGTAACAATATATTCGAAATCAATGATATTTTCAACCAGTGCAATCGTCTTTGGTGTGTGATCACTCTTTTGAAAGTAAGAGATTACTCGCTTGGGAAGATTTTTTGCCTTACCCACATATATCTCTGCGCCTGAGATGTCTTTCATTATATAGACACCAGGTTTGGCTGGGAGGCTTTTGGCTTTTTCTAATAACTCTTTATTTGTCATAATTATATATTATAAGGGTTGCTCTGTGATGAGCAACCCTTAAAAAGTCTCTCCGGAATACAGTTATTTGGCTGTATTTGAATCGCTATCTATAGTGCCTGTCTCCGCCGCAATCCAGAAATCGACATAGCTTTGTCTGAATAGACGGATATGGATATATACCAAGTATAATACCAGAGCGTTGATAATGACGAATTGGATAACATATCCTACAGTAAGGGTAATCTGAGTTAGACTGATAACCCCAAACTCAGCAAGTAGGAAGAAGATAAAGATCATGAAGAACTTCTTCATTGTTACTTCTGTTGTTAGGTATGCTGCAAGGAAGATACCGCCTAATGTTACTCCAGGAAGAGCTGAGTACCAGATACCCCAAGGTAGTACTTCAGGGTGCAGAATATAGTGTAGACTTGTACCAAATATTGAAATACCTGTCATTAGTGCAATGCTTGTAACAATTGCGATTGCTGGCTGAACCCTGAATACAAGTGTAAGCAGGAAGTAGACTACTGTGTCTACCCCAAATCCTAGCCATCCTGTAAATATACCACCGGCATATGCGCAGATTATAAGAAGGGTTATATTCTTTTTGGTAAGGGCTACCGATGTCTTTGGATAGCGGTGTTTTTTAATAACTGAGTAGAAGATTGCACTTACAAGAATAAAGGAGATAATATTGAAGCCCTTTTTGAGAACTCCAGGATTGTCTAAGGGGAAGAGCATAATTCCTGAAAATGCTCCAAGTGCACCGAAGGTTAGGCAGATAGGTAGGACTTTCCACAAAAAGAGTCTTTTATCCTCAATAAACCATCTGATAGCTCCGATACCCATTCCGTAACTTTGGATCATCATTGTATATAGTACTGCTTCTAATGGGGATATCTTTAGGTATGTCAGGATTGGAAAGTATACTAAGCCAGCTGCTACTGGGGTAGTATTTGCTACTGTTGCGGCAAGTACACCGAGTATTGGCATGAAGAAGTACTTCTGAGATAGTTCAGGCCAGAAGGTAGGGGTAAGGAAACCCCATAGTATAGCAACTGTAACCAGTATGATATATAAAACGAGTTTGTTCTGCTTTGACTTTGATTTTTCTAACGTTAGTTCGTCCATATTGTTATGCTCATCCATATGTTGATCAGAGTATTACTCATTAAAAGTATTAGTCGTCTGATATTATTTTTAGAAGTTCACGTAGGGCTTTTGTCTCAATCTGTCTAACTCTCTCTCTTGTTATGGATTTATTTAGTACCTTATCGCCAATATCTTCGAGAGTCATGGTGTCATTTACACCAATTCCATAGCGATTTTTAATAATTAATGAAGACCGTTCGTCAATGCAGTCAAGTAGTAAGAGTAGCTTCTTTTCATCTTCATCGCTGTAAGCTCCAGAACTTTTTGACTCATTTCTTGAAACTGCGGCTATTGCTATAACATCTTCCATTCCATTGCCGTCTTCGTCATTATAGCGTTGGCCTGTGAATGATGATGATGAACCTGCCCCGATAGCTTTGAGAATAATCTCAATTTTATCTTCTGGAATATCTAGAATTGCCGCAACTTCACTAGGGTCTGGTGGACGGTGGTATTGTTGGCTGAGCTCATTTGTAGTCTGTCTCCAGCGGTTGACCAATTCTACCATGTAAGCTGGAACTCTAACGTTCTTGACCTTGGCTGCTAAAGCTCTACGGATGGATTGCTTGATCCACCATGAAGCATAGGTTGAAAAGCGTTTATCTTCTTCTGCTTTGAAGCGGTCTACTGCCTTCATAAGCCCGAAGTTCCCTTCGGCTATAAGGTCTAATAGTGGTAAGCCTCTATTGGTGAACTTCTTAGCGATTGAGACCACAAGCCTAAGATTGCTCCTGATAAGGTCTTCGCGTGCCCACTCTTCTCCAACCGAAATCTTGCGAGCGAGGTCTTTTTCTTCATCACCACTTAGAAGCTTGAACTCACTAATTTCTTTTAGATATATTGCAATGTCGCTATCAGCCATAAACCCAACCTGTAAGAAGACAATAAAGAGTTATCTTGATGCTTTAATAGTATAACGTATTTTTATAAAAATGGAACTACTTTTATTATCCAAGGTGAAATTTTATTGTGAGGTTACTGCGAGAGAGTATATGATCAAATCATGCCTAGTCATCTTCGGATTAACTGATAATATAAGCATTAATGAGTATTTGTTAGGATGACAATGATCGTATAGGTATTATGATAGTTAGGTGAGTGTGTCTTATGCCATTTATAGTAACATTGTGAGATTTGATAGCATTTAAGGAGAGGAAAAAGCAAAATTACTGAAATAAATTGAATATTATCTGTATTTTACATGTGTGTATATATAACTTTTTTTAAATAAGAAGGATTATTTGGCCATAAATGATATACTTATTGTATAAATATTTATGTAACTGTTCACTGTTGATACCAGTTTTGAATAGTTGTGATAATAGCATTAAAGGAGAATGATGAGTAAATTAGCAAAGTTTTTACTAATAGTGTTAGTATGTTTAAGTTTATTAAACAACAGACTTTATGCTGTAGATAATATTGATGAAACAAAGATTGAGGCTATTTTAAATGCTTTACCTGCTGGAGATGTTGAGCCGGTATGGAGTTCTGCTAGAGAGCTTGCTGGCCTTGGTGAGAGCTATGAAGATGCATTGACGCTAAAACTTTCTAGTGCTTCTCCGACAGAAGCTGTGGCTATTGGTTATGCCCTAATGAGTATGGGAGCGCAGCGTGAAGCAGCTCTAAAGCTTGAAGAAATAATACGAGATAATAGCATGCCTATTCAGCGCCGCATAGATGCATGTGATGTCTTGGGAAGTGAAGGGGGCGGTTATGCTAAGGCTAGGCTTCGTAATATCTTGAAAGATAAAGATTTAAGTGATGTTGTCAAGGTGGAAGTTGCTCAAAGTCTTTGGAATTTGAGTTACGCACCTTCGGCTGTAAAGGTTCTTGTTGATATTGCTGAAAACTCTAGCAGTGTTTCTGCTTCTGAAAAGGCTGTGCTGACTCTCGGTAGGCTGGGAAGGTACGAAGAGTCACGAGGTATGCTGGAAGAATTAGCAAAGAATCCAGGAAAGAATGGTCAGGAGGCGGCACTTATTCTCAAGCTCGATAGTGAATACTCCAAAGAGGTAGAGAGCGACGACTTTGCAAAAGATCTTATTGGGGAGATTGTAGAGCAGATACGCACTCGTTATGCATTTGATACTACAGATCCTAATGAGGCGGAGCAATTAAAGAGCGAAAACCTTGCATCTATTGCAGCAAAAAGATTGGTGCAGAGCCTAGATGATTTCAATGATTACTTAGATGAAGAAGATTATCAAGAGATGCTCAATAGTATGCATGGTGACTATGGTGGCATTGGGGCGTATGTCGGAATGCGCGACGGATACTTTACTATCCTCTCTCCTATGTGGGGAAAACCTGCAGCCAAAGCAGATTTGAAAGCTATGGATGTGATTCTAGAAATTGATGGTGTAGATATTACAAATATGGAGTTGAGTAAGATAATCAAGTTGCTCAAAGGAAAGCCGGGTGATTCTGTCAAAGTGAAGGTAGTAAGGGCTGGGTGGGATGCTCCTCAAGAGATGGTTATACAGAGAGAGTTGATTACTCTGCCTATGATTTATTCACAGATGTTACCAGGTAAGATTGGGTATGTATTACTGACTGGTTTTCAAGATGACCCTGAGAGGAAGGTCTCTACTAGCTCTGAACTTCATAAAGCATTACTAAAACTTGAAGAAGCAGGAATGGAAGGACTTATACTTGACTTGAGAAATAACCCTGGAGGGCTATTATCTGAAGCGATAAAGGTTAGTGAAGAGTTCCTAGAGAGAAATAAACTTATCGTATATAGTAAGGGTAAAATTTCTAAACAGCGTAATTATGAATCTAGAATACTTGGTGATCCGACATATACCGGTCCAATGGTAGTTCTTGTAAATGGTGGCTCGGCTTCGGCGAGTGAGATTGTCTCTGGAGCTTTGCGTGACCATAAACGTGCTACCCTAGTAGGTACAAAGACCTATGGTAAAGGGTCGGTTCAGATGCTACTGCCTGTGAAGGCAACAAGGGGTAACAGTAGGCTAAAACTGACAATTGCAAAGTATTATCTGCCAAATGGTGAGTGTATTCATGGGCGTGACAAGGGTATCAAGCCTCATGTCGAGCAGGATGAAGAGGAGTTTACCTCTGCTGAGAGGAAGCTACGCATCAAGCAACTTGAAAATAGAGATATCGCTGTATGGCTTGAGAAGCGTTTTGACGAGAATGAACAAGCTTTCTTTGAAGCTATGAATTTTGATAATAATGACCCTGCTGCTTACCCATACTTTGATGAGCTTTATGCCCAGCTTGTTGAAGCGTATCCTGATATTGAACTGAATAAAGAATTAGTGCGTAAAGAGCTCAGAAGGACACTCTTTGGATTTGTGAGAGAGAGCCGTGGTGTCGATAATATGCCTGCTGACCTTGAGGCGAGTGAAGCTTTACAGAGAGCAGTAGTCATCATGGGTGAGAAGCTTGGTGCTTTACCAGATATACCTGCTTATAATGCTTTTAAAAATAAGTGGGACGAGAATGAAGAGGTTGTAGACACAATAGTTAAAAAGCCAGAATAATAGCTCAAATTTTATCGTTTGGACTAACGAGATTGTACTGGAAGTTTTATTCGGGTTTGATGATCTCTATGGTTTTAGATTTGTTTCTATTGTTATTAGTAATTTATTTGCGGTGCTAAATTTATATTTAGCACCGCTTTGTTTGATAGTTGAGATAGCTTTAAGAGAGAAATTATAGATTTGACTTTGGTTTTTATGGGTTTTTCAATATCATATATAGTAAGACTTTGATTTTTATAAAATATAATGTGAATATGGAGCATGAATATGAGTAGTTTGATGATTGGTATCTCTGGGGTACGAGGGATTGTTGGTTCTGACCTTACACCAGAGTTGTGTGTAAGACTTGGGGAAGCGTTTGGTACCTATGTCGATGGTGGTACTGTCGTTGTAGGACGTGATACAAGACCGTCGGGTGACATGGTAAAGCATGCGGTGTTCTCAGGACTTCTCTCTGCAGGGTGTCAAATTATTGATATTGGTGTTGTAGGTACTCCTACAGCTGCTATGATGATTCGTGATCTTGGTGCTGATGGCGGAATTGTGATATCTGCTAGTCATAACACTATTGAATGGAACGCTTTGAAGTTCTTCAGAGAGGATGGTGTATATCTCAATGATGCACAAGGTAAAGCTCTACTTGATATCTATTACGGTGGGCATGCAACAAAGGTAGGCTGGCGAGATATCAAGGCTGTAAAGGTTGATAATACGGCTAATGAGAGGCATCTTAAAAAGGTACTAGATATTATAGACGTTGAAGCTATGCGTAAAAGGAAGTTTCATGTTGCCCTAGACTGTTGTAATGGTGCAGGTGGAGAGTTAGCTTTGGCATTTCTTAAAGAGATTGGCGCAACAGTTGAAGAGCTATATTGTGAGCCACACGGTAATTTCTCTCGTAACCCAGAGCCTACAAAAGCACACCTTACCGAAATATGCAAGGTTGTAGAGCGTAATAACTGTGATATAGGCTTTGCTCAAGATGCAGATGCTGATAGAATAGCATTTATTGATGAGAATGGTTCATATATTGGTGAAGAGTATAGTATGTGCCTATCTACTGATTATATTCTCCGTAGTAATCCTGGTCCTGTAGTGACCAATCTATCAACTACTC
The DNA here is from genome assembly GCA_965140405.1 of Planctomycetota bacterium. GTDB lineage: Bacteria > Planctomycetota > SZUA-567 > SZUA-567 > SZUA-567. Next base: position 1,203,050 of record OZ223208.1, on the reverse strand, counting down.
GAATGATTGAAGATGTTGCGGCAAAATATGGCTGTGAGGTTGTTCGTACAGCTGTGGGTGAGGTAAATGTTGCGGAAAAAATGATAGAGTTAAATGCTCCTGCAGGTGGTGAAGGTAATGGTGGAGTGATAGATCCTAGAATAAACTACGGTAGGGAAGCCCTTACTGGTATGGCGCTTATTTTACAATATATGATTGAGACTGGTGAGACCCTTAGCCAACTTGTAGCAAAGATACCAACTTATGAGTTTGTAAAGACCAAAGTGGTATGTTCTAAGCGTGTACTTGCGCCTGTTCTTGAAAGGCTTGCTTTAGAGAAGGCTGAAAAGGTAGATACTCGTGATGGAGTCAAGCTTGATTTTGAAAATGGTTGGGTGCATGTAAGAGCGTCAAATACAGAACCTATTGTTCGTATCTATAGTGAAGCTAAGACATTAGAGCAAGCAGAAGAGCTAAACTCAAAGTATATGAAGCTTGTAGAAGAGACCGTTGCTGCTGCTTTAGCTAAGAAATCTGGTAATTAAGTATACATTTATATCTTGGTTTTTTTTAAATATTTATTTATGTAGGATGCGCTTATGCTCGTCCTGCATTTTTAATTACTATATAGCAGTATACCTTAGTACATGTTGCGTTAGTATTATATTGTTTTATTAAAAACAGATTTCTTTAAAATAATAATTAAAAATTGCTTAAAATATTTCGCATCTATTGACATTGGGTGTTGGCTGTATTAAAATGAATGAGTATTTTATGCATAAAATATGAGCGATACAATATTGTAGAAATATTTTTGTGGTTATATGTTGTCTTTATTCGTGATTGATTGATGAGTAAAATGATTACAAGGAATCCAAAATACTATACGAGCAATTCAGCTATCCTAAGGCCGGGAGCGTCTGTAGGTATGAGTATTTCTATTGTTATTTTTGCTGCTTTGATTTTTTTTGCATTTACTGGCATGTCTGTAGCAGTGGACAGGAGCTCCAAATTTTCAAATATTTGTTCGGGTCATAATGGTGTCAACCAAGCAAGCTATAAGAGGGTAGATTCGAGTGACTTTAAAGTAAACTATGAGGAGCTTTCTTCTTGTGAATCTGTAGAAGAAAACGAATTTGAAGAGTTCTATTCATATACATACGCAGATATTAATATATATCAAAAATATACACCCGTTGTAATTCATATAAAACACGTCAAAAATCCTAATACTAATAACGTACTTGTTGTACGCAAAACGGTCGTTTTGCAGGTATAACCAATTCTAAATTTATACGTAAAGCTAATAATACTCTTAGTATTTAATGAACTATTTCCATAATCATTTCAAATTGAAGTAAAAAGTGGATATGCCTTAATTAGAGTATTATTTACGCTTATAAAGTTTTTTGTAGGTGAGGTGTAATCCCTGCAAAGTATTAGAAAATCTTGTTAATGATGCATTTATAAATATTTTTATGTGTTGTTAAAATTTTAATAAAAAGGTGATTAATATGAGTGAACAAGTAGCCGAACTGATGACAGTTGAAGATGTGGCGTCGTATCTACGTGTAGCAGAAAGAACAATATATGATTGGGCTCAGAAGGGTGATATCCCGTGTGGAAAACTTGGTGCGTCGTGGAGATTTAGGCGAACCGATATAGATAAATGGCTGGAAACAAAATTCCTAGACAAAAGTGGTATGAAGAATTCTGATCCTATACTTCCTGAAGATGTACTATGTGAAGATATGATTGAGATATATCATGATAATATCAATAAAAATGACATTCTTACAAATCTTGTAGAGTTGATCAGTAAATCAAAAAATGTAAGTGATAAGAAAGAATTGCTTGAAGGTATCTTCAAAAGAGAAGAGCTGATGAGCACAGGTATTGGTCTAGGTATTGCTGTGCCGCACGTTCGTATAGATTCAGTAAAAGACCTTGTGATGGCTGTAGGGGTAAGCAATAAGCCGGTAGAGGGTTATGAGTCTATAGATGGTAAACCTGTGCAAATTGTATTCATGATTGCAGCTGGAAGTGACCAACATGCAAAGCACCTTAAGCTTTTATCTCAAATAGCAGCGAAATTCAAAGATGAAAACCTTCGTAATAAATTGATAGAGGCAGAAACACCAAAAGAAGTAGCTGACATCCTCCTGTAAGGGAGGATTGTTTAGTTATTCGTTGGTTTTTTGTTGTCTATTTGAGTAATATTATTGGAGGAAATAAAATGCATGAAGTGTCTATAGAGTACTTGTTTATTATAGGCCTTGCGGTATTTGGCGGTATGTTAGGGGCTTGGGGATTTCAGAAATTAAAAGTTCCTCAGGTTCTGGGATATATTGTAATTGGGCTCATTGCTGGTGAGAGTGGGTTTAGAATAATAACAAGTGAGGCTATCAATTCTCTAGCTCCACTAAATACCTTCGCTCTTGGTATAATAGGATTCCTCGTTGGAGGAGAACTTGATATCAAAGAGTTCAAGAAGTATGGAAAGCAGTTTGCCGCAATACTGCTCGGTGAAGGGGTCATGGCTTTTATTCTTGTAGGTGTGGCTTCGCTCTTGTTTATGATGTATATTGGGGCTTCGTTTGTTCCGGCACTTGCTGGTGGTATCGTCTTTGGGGCAATTGCCTCGGCTACAGATCCGGCTTCAACAGTTGATGTATTGTGGGAGTATAGGTCAAAGGGTGTATTGACTACTTCTGTAACTGCCATTGTTGCACTGGATGATGCATTGGCTATGACCTTGTATGGTCTTGGTACTGGAGCGGCACAAATGCTATCTGGAGGTGATGCCTCTATTGGACATCAAGCAATTGAAGTAGGGATAGAAATATTTGGTGCATTGGTGGTAGGATTAATTGGTGCGTTGATTTTGACATATCTCTTGAAATGGTTCCACCAATCTGAGAAGAGCATGGGATTTACCCTTGGAATACTCGTATTGGTAATAGCAGTATCAGATATATACAATATGGATGTTATTATGGCTGCGATGATGATGGGCTTTGTTGCATCTAATTTGAATCCAGTTCGTACCAAGAGGGGATTTGAACTACTGCGTGGATTCTCTGCACCGATATACGTGATATTCTTTGTCTTTGTTGGGGCGAGGCTAGGGCTTGGAAGTATGCCAGCATGGCTCTGGGGAGTCGTTGGAATATATGTAGTCGGTAGAAGCTTTGGTAAATTCTCAGGAGCGTGGCTTGGCGCTAAAATTTCAAAGAGTGAGCCTGTTGTTGCGAAGTATCTAGGATTGGGACTTTTCTGCCAGGGTGGTGTGGCTATTGGTCTGTCTATTATGGCTGGAGGGAAGCTCGGCAATGTGTCGCTTGTAGGTGACTTGTCACTTGGTGACGCTATAATATATGCTGTAACCGCAACGACATTGATTGTTCAGGTAATAGGTCCGCCAATGGTTAAATATGCGGCTATGGCCTCAGGTGAAGCTGGTAGGAATGTTACTGAAGAGGACGTAATTGCCCAGATGGATGTGTTGGCTGTAATGGAGAGTGGTATAGATCCTCTCCTAGAGAGTATGAGTCTTGAAGATGCTATCTCTCGTTTCTCTAAGGATGATTTTCTTGTCTATCCAGTAGTTGGTAAGGATGGAACTATCTGTGGTATGGTCTCGCTTTCTTCTATGAAAGAAGTCATCGCCGATCATGACGCATGGAAATGGTTGGTAGTTCAGGATGTAATGGAAGCTTGTATAATGACGACAAATACTGCGACAAAGGTTGATGAGTTGCTTGTAGATCTCGATGATATGAACCTTGATCAGGTTCCTGTTGTTGATTCTGTGAATGAATTATTGCCAGTTGGAATGGTAAGAAGGGCACATATACGTAAGCGAGTTGCGGAGGAACTGCTTAGACAGCAGGGAGCGGTATAAAACCCAGAAAAAATATTGAAATAAAGGTATAAATTATAATTTTTTTGAGGAGAGGAATATGGACAAAGAGTTATTGCTCGGAAAAAAGAAGGTAAAGGATGTACAAGAGTTGCTTGTAAAGCATCCAACCGTAGTAAGAGCCGATGATGATCTTGACAGTGTCTGTGCGAGTGTTGTGTCAGATCCAAAGACTCGGCATGTGTATGTAGTAGACGACGATAATAAGTTGCTCGGTACAATTCGCATGAATAAGATGGTAGAGTATCTTTTTCCATATACCGCTTTGGTTGAACAAGCGACAAAGGTTCTCAAAGGCAAGGCAACAGGGGCTGATGATACTCATGCTTCTGATGTTATGGATGATAGCCTGCTATTTGTAAAGGAGTCTACTAGCCTCTCTGAAGTAGCGAAAATCTTTATGCGTCAGAAGATAAATGAACTGCCTGTAGTAGATGATAATATGGTCATTACTGGGCAGATAAATTTCTATGAGATTATTCTCGGATATCTAAATGATAAGAAAGGTGATGATCAGTGAATATAACAAAGTATTTGGCGAGAGAGTCGGTGCTGATCCTTGATTCTGTTAAGGACAAATGGGAGCTCCTAGACATTATGCTGGGTCTTGCTAATAAGTCGAAGGCTCTGGAAGGAGAGACTCCCGAGAAGCTTCTTGAAGTTAAAGAAGCGCTCCTGTCTCGCGAAAAACAGATGCCTACTGTTATGGGTGGTGGTTTTGCCTTTCCTCACGCAAGGGTCGCAGGGCTTACTAGACCAGCAATAATAATTGTTGTAATCAAGAATCCTGTAGACTTTGAGGCAGAGAGTGGTGAGAAAGTAAGTTTTGCGTGTCTTGCTATAACTCCACTTGAAAACCCAACAATTGCGCTCAAAGTAATGTCTCAGGTATGCAAATATTTTGCCGGAACTGATACCAGAGAGTTCATCCTTTCTGCTAGTAGTGCTGAGCAAGTCTTCGATACTATAGATTCAGCAAATATTGAACTAGATATTACAATTACAGCAAAAGACATAATGCACGAGCCTATCTATAATATCACTCCTGATATGTCACTTAGAGAAGTAACCAGGGCAATGTCTGATAATCGCCTTATAGCTGTAGCTGTAGTTGATAAAGAGAAGAAGATATGCGGGCACATTACTTGTGATAGACTCTTTAATTACGGGCTGCCAGACTTCTTCTCGCAGCTCAAGAGTGTATCATTCATCAGTGAATTTGATCCATTTGAAAAGTATTTCTTCGAAGAGGCTCACTCTTCCGCGAGTACTTTGATGACTCAAGATTACTGTACTGTGTCTTCTGATGCGACACTTCTTGAGATTGTATTTGAGCTGACCACGTTAAAACAACCCAAGATATATGTTGTTGAAGATGGTGTGCTTATGGGCGTTATCGATCAGGGTGATGTATTGGATCAGATTATTAACTTCTAAACTTCTAATTCAAGGAATAGAAGAATTATATAAGGAATAAAAATGGGTGTTATAGAATGGTTGAGCGATCCAATGGTTCTGACAATTATTATCTTTGTCGTGACTTATGCCTTCATCGCTTCTGAAAAAATTGATAAATGTGCAGCTGCTGTATTGGGTAGTGTAGCTGTGATTGTTTTCGGCCTTGCTCCGTATACACAGGACTTCAATCCCGATACTGGGGATGATGTTCCAGGCCTACTTAATAAGGTAGATTTGAATGTTATCTATCTATTGACCGGTATGATGGTAATTGTAAATATTTTATCACGTACCGGGCTCTTTGAGTGGATTGCTATTACCCTTGCTCAAAAAGCAAAGGGTAGAGGTATGGTTATTGTTGTCAATTTTCTGATTGCAACGGCTGTACTCTCTGCACTACTTGATAATGTAACAACTGTAATCCTGATTGCGCCAATTACGATTCTCGTAACAGAAATTCTGGAAATACCGACTGTGCCAGTTCTAATTCTTGAAGCTATATTCTCAAATATTGGAGGTACTTCGACGCTAGTTGGTGACCCTCCTAACATTGTAATCGGTTCTAAGGCGGGGCTAACTTTTATGGACTTTATTGTTAATCTTACACCGCCAATCTTAGTTATTATGATCGTTGGTATTCTTATAGTAATACCGATATTTAGGAAGAGGATGAGGGTTCCTGCTCATATTAGGGAACGCGTAATGAAGGCGCACCCTGAAAAGGCTATTATCAAGCCTAGGGTACTTAGAAGAGCTCTACCGGTATTTGCATTGGTGATTATTGGTTTCTTTGTTGGTCACTTGTTCCATATTGAGCCAGGTATTATAGCTTTAGGTGGTGCAGTTCTTATGGCTGTAGTATGTAAAATAGATATTCATGAAGTGCTTGAGCATGTAGAGTGGGGAACAATCTTTTTCTTCATAGGACTATTTATGCTTATTGGTGCTTTGGAGCACAATGGAGTGTTTGAACATCTTGGTATGCTAGTAATTCAAATGACTGATGGGAGTCTACTGCTAACTGCAATGGCTGTACTATGGTTCTGTGCAATATTCTCGGCTATTGTGGATAATATTCCGCTGGTAATCGCTATGATGCCATTATTGCAGATTATCATACCTGAGTATGTTGCAAGTACTGGGCTAACAGAGGCGCAGGTTTCTCAGCCGCTATACTGGTCTTTAGCGCTTGGTGCGTGTCTTGGTGGTAACGGATCGCTTATCGGTGCCTCTGCAAACGTGGTGGTTTCTCAGATTGCTCATAAAAACAAGTACAAGCTGTCATTTATGGACTTTAGTAGGTATGGACTTCCTATGATGTTTATGAGTCTAGTTATTTCGACTGTATATATTTATATCAGATATTTCTAATTGGGTAGTGGTTGGAGTTATCTTAAATGTAATTTATTAATAAAAATTCCATACCAATTGAGGTATGGAGTTTTTATTATATAGTCAATTTAAATTTGAATAATATATCTTTTATATCATCATAAATTCAATATGAATTATTATTCTCTAGTACTGTGTTACTTGCTTTTATATACTTTAAATACTAGGTGCCTTGATGTCCCGCATTGAGAAATGGCATTCAATTGGTATTTAATTATCGATTTAAACAAAAAAAAAGATTTTAGATAATGCCGAAAATAGTAAGGTTTAATTGTTTCAAGCATAATTTTACAATTTATTTGCGAATTTTTTTCCTTGACTAAAATGGTTGATTAGGTAACAATAAAAATAATCGCTATATAAGCGAGGTTTGATGAGAGCTAAATAATCTAAACCGAGATGACTAATGGCGAAGAAAAAAGAAGGTTATAGCGATAGTGAGTTGCCAATGCTACTACAGTCTATGGCAAGCCTTGGACTAGTTGTAGTGGTATGTGTCGGCGGTTTCTTCTTTTTAGGCTTTATGTTGGATAAGTATTTTTCCGTAGGCGTTACTGGTATTGTGGCATCCACTTTTTTGGGAGCCGTGTTTGCAATATACTGGGCGTATAAGAGAGTTTCTACGTTGCTCTATAAAATTTATAAGAATCAAAATCATGCTGAAATGATGTATGACGATTCTGATGATGATAGCGGTAGTGAAGAGTTTTGAATAATTTAAATATAAGATTTGGCATTGAGAAGTTGTTATAATTATGATATAGTCTGTTGGTGTTGATGGTCTGCGAGTAATTGCAAAGACTAACAGAAAAGTAAAATTGTCTTCTCTCAGTAGTGAGAGTAAAAGTGAGAGAAAATGGATAGCTTTATTAAGTATCAACGTATTATTATGATTGCAGTTCTTGTTGTTGCTGCGATAGCTTGTGGATTACTGTTGGCGTTTTTTCCTGATAACTGGTCGTTGGCGGCTGGGTTGGGTCTGGGTGTTGTTGGTGGTTTGGTTGTACTGAGAATGAAGGTTCTAGCAATTTACCGATTTTCGCAGAACCCTGAGATGCCCCCTGTAAAGTCTGGCTTTCAGGCAAATGTAATAATGATTGGATGCTTGGGTGTGGCAATCCTTGTAAATAAGTACTTGGGTGTTACCAGAGATATTTTAAATGTCTGGACAACCTTGGCCGGCTTGATTCTGCCTAATGCAGTGCTAATGGCGGACGGTTTCTTTAGACCAGCGGTTCAGGATGTCTCTGATGCGGAGGAATAGGTTGAAATATAAAGTCTACGCTGTGCTCTGTATGGTATTGGTCGTCTTCGGTGCGGATGCTTTTGCAGCTGATCCGCTGACTCCGCCACTGCCACTAGAATTATGGGGACTGAAATTCAAACAAGCGACCGTCGTATATTCGGCTGTGGCGGCCTTTCTGATCTTTGTTGCTTGTTTTGTTTGGAGTAGAGGGATCTCAAAAGAGAATCCAACAAAAGCTCAGATGTTACTGGAAAAGATTATTGCTGCTTTTGATGAGCTAGTTGAGAGTGGATTCGGTACAAAAAGACGTGGTAGAATATACCTTCCTGCTCTTGCAACACTATTCCTATTCATATGGACTTCAAATATGATGGGACTCATACCTACGCCTGCATTTCATATAGGCGGTGAAGAATTTACAGATTATAATTCAAATGGGCTATATAACCCAGGTGAACCATTTGTTGATAGTAATGGCAATGGTGTTCACGATACAGGTTTTTATGTTCCTGAGCCAGAAGAACCGACCTCTAATGTTAGTGCAACACTTGCTTTGGCATTCTTGTTTGTTCTAATATTGGGTCATGGTTCGTCAATCAAATATAATGGTATCAGAGGATATATTGCTGATTATTTTTCTCCGGGTGGGTTTATCGGATATGCTATGTTCCCGCTCAATTTTGTAGGTAAGATTGCTGAGGTAGTATCTATATCTTTCCGTCTCTTTGGTAATATCTTTGGTGGAGCAGTTATTATATCAGTAGTTTCTGGGCTTGTATACTATGTGGTTCTTCCGCCATTCCTTTATGGATATTTCAGTGTGTTTGTGGGTACGGTACAGGCGTTTGTTTATACTATGCTCGCACTGACCTATATCTCATCTGGTGCGGCAGAGGATCCAGAGGCCGAACTTGAAGCATTAAATAGCTAGCAATTATTTGTACATTTGTTGTTAGGTAGAGTAATATATGAGGTCGATGCTAGTCGTAACTCTGTAACTGGTTTCATAATGAAGGTAATAATTGATATATTGATTCATGACTAATCTGAATAAGGTTGAAAAATGTCTGATATAAATGTTGCAAATATGGCGGCTTATCTAGGATCAGCAATGGCAATGGGTCTTGGTGCTATTGGTTCTGGATGGGGAATCGGGTATGTTGGGGTAGGTGCGGCAAGAGGTATTGCTCGCCAGCCGGTACAGAGCTCGTCACTCTTTCGCGGGATGCTTATTGGGCAGGCTGTTGCTAGTAATCCCTCTATTTTTTCTCTTGTTATTGCTCTGATTCTCTATAGTCTTGGTGGATCAAAGTTGGTTGCAGAAGGTAGCTATGCCCTAGGTGCTGCATATTTGGCTGCTGGAATAAGTGTTGGATTGGGTTCGCTCGGCTCTGGTGCAGGAAACGGTCTAGTTGCATCTGATGCTGTCGAAGCTATGGCTCGTTGCCCAAAACATTCTGGTAAGGTGACAATTATGATGGTTGTCGGACAGGCAATGGGGCAGACGCCGGTTCTATTCTCTCTTGTAGTAAGCTTTATGCTGATCTATGGTGGTGGGGATTTTGCAGATATGGATATGTCTGATCAGATTCGTAACTCATGTAGACTTCTAGGTATGGGTATATGTATGGGTGCTGGTGCGCTCGGACCCGGTCTTGGAAGTAGCTATATAGGTGGTAAGTTCTGTGAGGGGCTTGCAAAGACCCCTGAGATAGCTCAGAAGCTGAATAATACCTATTTTGTAGGAGCAGGTGTATCACAGTCTACAGCGATTTATGCTTTTGTAATTAGTTTGCTACTATATACAGCATAATAAGGTTTTGTTATTTGTGTTTTAAGGACTGCTTGTTGTTTATCTTTTTATATAGGCAATACAGTTTGAAGTTTTAAAATTATACGGTTGGCAGTAAAACTTTTTTTAATAGGAGATTCTCATTATGGCTGATATCGATAGCGATGCCATCATCAAAGGTGCGGCACTTTTAGGAGCAGGAATTTGTATGGGTTTTGGTGCTATTGGTCCAGGTGTAGGTGAAGGTTTTGCAGCTGGTAAGGCTTGTGAAGGTATTTCACGTCGTCCTGAGGAATACAGCACTCTATTCCGCACGATGCTTGTTGGTCAGGCGGTATCTGAATCAACTGGTATTTACTCATTGGTTATTGCGCTACTACTATATAGCGTAGGTAGCTGAATTAAGTGGGTAAGAATGCAAGGGGTTGCTTTTGACACTTGGTTTCTTTTGAGGTGCGGTATGAGCCTTACTAATTAGAAGCTAGAGTAATGAGTGGGTGTGTTGCTTGTTACTGTTTAGTGGTTAAGAAGTGCTGTCTTGTGAATGTATTGGTTGGTTCTCATGTGGGTTGACTGATATGGTTGTGGTGTAGGTACTTTACATTTATTATCCAGTATTAGGTGAATTATTAGAACTGTTTTGTATACTCATTAAAGTTTATGGGTCGAATTTTAACTTTGAGGGTATTCATTCTTATGTTTTGGTATTCAGTGTGATACTGTACTATTGTAAAGTATTTTATTAGCGAATATTTTGTGAAAGCAAAAAAATGAAAAAGCTTATTTTCATCGCCTTTGTGCTAGTTATTCTGATTGCTTATTGTTTTGGCTCTGCCTCAAACTTTGGCTATACAGATGTCCCTAGGTATGTCGAAAAGAAGATCGATATACTTGGAGGAATGAGTATGGAGGAGTGGGAGTCAAATAAGGCTGCAAGAGATAATCGTCTGAAAGAATTAGTACGAGCTGGTTATCAACCTCCAATTGATGGTTATAACTTTGCCAAACAGCTAAGTTATGATAAGACGCATACTCTGACTGCTGATGATTATGTTAATATAGTGAAGCTAGAGCCGATAGTTGCCACTAAGCTTTCTGTAAGAGATCCTAGTGCAGTGCTTGATCTTGCTAGTATGAATTATACTATAAGAGATGATATCATTGGCTCTAAGGGGAATGTAATTGCTAAGAGTGGTGATGTGCTGGATAAAAATGCCCTTGATGCACTTATTGGGGTAAATATTAAACGTATTAGAATTGTCGGTACTGGTGGGGTAGTATCTATAGAGCTTGGTACTATGATAATGGTTCCACTAATATTTTTGGCTCTTTTAGCAGCTCTTAAGATAATAATGTTTGATCCATTGATAAAAATAATGGATGAGAGAGCAGAGGAAATTGCTGTTGGTAGTGAGCAAGCGAAGATTAATCGGATAGATATTGCCAAACTTGAGACTGAGAGTAAGGAGAAGTTTGATCACATTAGGCGTGAACATATATTTGCTCTAGGGAAAGCAAAGCATGAAATTATCCTTGAATCTGAAGTAGTTGTACATGAAGCGAGTGATGAAGCTCGTGCTATCCGTGAGGAAGCACATAAGGAACTACAAGAAAAACTTGCAGAAGTAGATAAAGAACTTAGAAGTAAGGTTGATGAACTTGCGCAGGATATTGTAGCACAGGTTCTAAAAGGAGAGAGAGCATGAGCGGAGAAAAGAAGTCAGGCATAAATCTTCTTCCTTTTAAGATCTATGGTGTTATCTATCTTGTACTAATGGTATGTTACATTGTTGGGTCTATTTGGAGTGGTACAGTAATATCTACAGGCGACTGGGAGAAGAGCGCTTTTCCTAAGGGTGGCAAGACAACAGAACAGCTTCTCAATAATGTAAATGAAGACATCGCCTCATTTAGAGCGGATATGGACTATTCTTTTGAAACAACGAATAAGGTAGCAGTTCAAATCAATGCTGGTGATAAAGTTACCCTCCCTGTTGCTGCTGAGATTGCTCTAGCAATTCAGGAAGATAAAGCAAAGTCAGTAACAGATCCCAAAATGATGGTATTTCCTTATACAGAGATGGCAATATACAAGCTTGGCTGGTTCTGGAATATAAACTGGGCATATACATTTACAGTGTACAACTTGCTCGGTATGTTTATGGGCTTGTATCTTGGGCTTAAAGCTCCGGTCAATAAGATGTTGAGTGAATCAGCTTCTGAGACAGCACAAGCTTTGGCAGATGCAAAAGCGGCTCAGAAAGAGGCTTCTGAACTCAAGTTGAAGTATGAGACATTGATCAATGAGGTAGAGTTAGAGAGAGCTAGACTTACTGAATCCCTCCATGAGGAAGAAGAGGCTGAGAGAATTAGACAGAAAGAGCTCGCTGAGATGGAAGCAAAAGCAATTCTTAAAAGTGTTAAGAGTAGTATAAATGCTGATATTGAAATTGCGGCAACAAAATTAAAACATGAGATTGCAGAGCATGCAGTAGTGGAAGCTCGTAAAATCTTGGCTGAGAAGGTAAATGAGAGTACTCATAAAGAAGCTGTAGATGATTTCATCAGTCAATTGGATAGTATGAAATCATAATCACTCTATAGGTTTAATATATACAGAGTGAGCAGTGTGCGCAGTATCTCTCTTTTAAAGTGCTTTTGGATTTGTGCTATGTACCTTTTCCCTTATTTGAATGTTACTCTGGTGGTGCATTATTTTATTTCCACCTTGTTATGTATGACGCTTGGGAGTTGTTAGATGATTGAGAATGTAATTGCTTGCAGATATGCTAGAGCGTTAGCAGAAGTTGCTGTAGACAAGAAAGAGATCGAGAAAACAGATGAGGATATAATCGTTCTCGCCGATATTCTTGATTCTGAAGGTGGTGATATATCTGTTCCTGAACTCGTCGACTTCTTAGGAAGTCCGGTAGTGCCTCTTGATCAGAAGATAAAGTTGACAGATGTGCTTTGTGAAAAACTTAATATTGGTGAATTGGTATCTGATTTTTTGAATGTACTCATCCGTAAAGCTAGGGTGCCATTGATGTCGAGAATTGCTCGAGAGTATATTCGTATTTCTTCCAAGATTGAGGAAATCGTTACTGCTGAGGTTGAGTCGGCGTATCCATTAGGTGATGAAGATAAGGAAAAGATTGTAGCTGCACTTAAAAAGCGTGAGGGTAAGAATGTAAGACTTCACACCAAGGTGAACGAAGACCTTCTTTCTGGTATTAAAGTTAAAATTGGCGATACTCTGTTTGATGGCTCTATCAAAGGACGAATGGATAGAATTGAAGCAAAGTTGGTCTGAGAATGTGAAATATAAATTTGGCGTCTTGGTTCTATTGATGCTTGGTTTGCTAAAATAATATTGTATGATAGTTTGGTTATAGAAACATTATAGATTAATAGTTTCTCAATTGAATGAGAGGGTGTAAAAATGCGTGTACAGATCAAGCCCGAGGAGATCAGTGCGTTGATCAAAGAAGAGATATCTTCTTTTGGTCGTGATGTTGATCGTGCTGAGGTTGGTGAGGTATTGCAGGTGGGTGATGGTATCGCTCGTGTGCATGGTTTAGAAAATGCCTGTTCGGGTGAATTGCTTGAGTTCCCTACTGGTGTTAAGGGGATTGCTCTTAACATTGAAGAAGACAATATCGGAGTAGTTCTACTCGGATCTGATATTGGTATACGTGAAGGTGATACTGTAAAACGTACTGGTAGTATTTCGGAGGTTCCGGTCGGTGAGGCTCTACTTGGGCGTGTGGTTGATGCTCTGGGTGAACCTGTTGATGGTAAGGGTGCTATCGAGTCTACTGAGAAGCGTAACGTTGAAAGAATCGCTCCAGGTATTGTTGAACGTCAGCCTGTTGAAGAACCTCTACAAACAGGTATCAAGTGTATCGATTCAATGACACCTATCGGAAGAGGACAGCGTGAATTAATCATTGGTGATAGGCAGACAGGTAAAACTGCTATTGCTCTGGATGCAATTCTTAATCAGAACCATGGTTGGGATGGAAACGTTGATAATCTTGATGTAATCTGTATCTATGTCGCTATTGGTCAGAAACGCTCAACTGTTACTAGAATTATTGATACTCTCCAAAAAGAGGGTGCTCTTGGATATACCATAGTTGTTGCTGCTACTGCATCTGATCCAGCATCTCAGCAGTATCTAGCTCCTTATACTGGGGTAACTCTTGGTGAGTACTTCATGGATAAAGGTAAGCATGTCCTTGTAGTATATGACGATCTGTCAAAGCATGCATGGGCGTACCGCGAAATTTCACTACAGCTACGTCGTCCTCCAGGGCGTGAAGCATACCCAGGTGACGTGTTCTATCTACACTCTCGTTTGCTTGAACGTGCTGTAAAACTTGCTAATAAATATGTAATTGTTGGAAGTAGTGTGGATGAGTCTACGCTTACTGAAGAGAATGCAGAAGGAATGGTTTATGTTGGGGTTCCTGGATATGAAGAGGCGAGTGATGCTGTAAAGTCTATGTCTGGTAAGAAGCTAGCAAGAATACCATCAAGTGGTGGTTCGCTTACTGCTCTACCTGTCATCGAGACTCAGGCTGGTGATGTATCTGCATATATACCTACAAATGTTATTTCAATTACAGATGGTCAGATATTCCTTGAAAGTTCGTTATTCTTCTCTGGTGTGCGCCCTGCGATGAACGTAGGTATTTCGGTATCTCGTGTAGGTGGTGCGGCTCAGGTCAAGGCGATGAAGAAGGTTTCTGGTAGTTTGAAACTTGATCTTGCTCAGTACAGAGAGCTTGAAGCTTTTGCTCAGTTTGGATCGGATCTCGACCTTGTTACTCAGAAGCAGTTAGCTCGTGGTGAAAGATTGGTTGAGATGCTCAAACAGCAACAGTATCAACCACTACCAGTTTGGGAGCAAGTAGTAGCTATCTTCTGCGGTATTGAAGGATTCTTAGACTCACTTGAAGTAAGCTCTATCGAACGCTTTGAGGAAGAGATGCTTGCTTATCTTCGTTCTGAAAAGCTCCATATTCTTGATGATATTAAGAATACTGGTGACTTGTCTGACGACAATAAAGCAGCTCTTAAAGCAGCTATTGATGAGTTCAAAGGAAAGTTTGTTCAGTAAGACTCTATTTATGACAAGTAGTTTGGTTTTTGTAAGTGAGAATTGTTAGGTATTAATTTTACTCACTATAAGTAGAATTTATTAATAATTATACTAACTGGGATATTCATATGGCACAAGCTAGGCAGGTTTTGACCCGTATTAACTCGGTCAAAAATACACAAAAGATTACTCGTGCGATGAAGATGGTCGCTGCTGCAAAGCTCAATAGAGCTCAAGTTAAGATGGAGACTATCAGACCATACTCACAAGGTATTGCCGCAATCTTTTCAGGTATTGCAAGTAACCTCTATGGTGATGAACACCCTCTACTAAAATCAAGAGAGTGCAAGAGAGTACTGACTATTGTTGTCGCTGGTGACCGTGGATTATGTGGCGGTTTTAATAATAATATTATCAGAGAAGCGAAGCGTTATGTTAAGGAAAACAGTGGAGTAGAGCATGTGTTCTATGCTGTTGGTAAGCGAGCAATTTGGGGTCTGAATAAAGCAAATATGACTGTGTTGAAGAGCTGGTATGATGTCTTTGATAAGTTGTCGTTTATGCTTTCAGGTGATATTGCTAAAAGATTGATTGATCTTTATCTTAGTGATAACCCAGATGAGAGAATAGATGAAGTAAATATAGTCTACAATAAGTTTGTTTCTCGTATGTCGCAGGTTCCTACTGTTGAACGTATTATGCCACTTAATCTTGCTGGAATTGCTGAGCAGGCTGCAGAGGTTGAGAGAGAAGAAGGATATATTAGGCCTGTTTACTCCATCGAGCCTTCTCCGGCTGAAGCTCTAACGTCGCTAGTAACTCACTATGTCTCTACTGAGATATATCATGCTATTATTGAAAGTTACGCTGCCGAATTGGCTGCTCGTATGGCGGCAATGGATAGTGCGACTAATGCAGCTGATGATATGATTGATTCCTTGACCTTGTTATATAATAGAGCTCGTCAGGCTGGTATTACTGCTGAGCTACTCGATATTGTTGGTGGAGCTAATGCGCTTGGTTAGTGAGCTTTAAGTATAGATTCTGGTAGTTATATAAGATTTATTGTTACAATTTTATAATAATGATAGTAGTGTAATTAGAATATTTTAACCGAAGTATTCGGAGATAGAAGATGATACAGCAAGACAAAACGTTTGGTAGAATTAAATCGATCGCTGGGCCTGTTGTTGACGTTGAGTTTGATGTGGATAGTATGCCTGATATCTACACAGCTCTGACTGTCGATAATAATGGGGCATTGTTGACCCTTGAAGTGGCACAGCACCTTGGTGAGCGTACCGTTCGTACTGTAGCGATGAGCAGTACAGATGGACTTATGCGTGGAATGGATGTTGTCAATACTGGCAGTATGATTATGGCTCCGGTTGGGGAGAAGGCTCTTGGACGTATTATGAACGTTACAGGAGAGCCGGTTGATGGTATGGGTCCGATTGATTCGGAATTTCATTATCCTATTCACCGTGCTGCACCTACCTTTGCTGAACAGTCAACATCAACTGATCTGCTAGAAACAGGTATCAAGGTTATCGATCTTGTACAGCCGATCCCAAAAGGTGGTAAAGTTGGACTCTTTGGTGGTGCGGGTGTTGGTAAGACGGTTGTGATGAAAGAGCTTATTCGTTCTATTGCAACAGAGCATGGTGGTAGGTCGGTAATGGCGGGTGTTGGTGAAAGAACTCGTGAAGGTAATGATCTATGGCTTGAGCTTATGGAATCCAACGTTTTGGATAAAACTGCACTAATCTATGGTCAGATGAATGAGCCTCCTGGAGCACGTCTACGTGTTGCGCTTACCGCTCTTGCTGTTGCGGAATACTTCCGTGATGAAGAGGGTATGGATGTTCTCTTGTTTATCGATAACATCTTCCGCTTTGTACAAGCGGGTTCAGAAGTATCGGCACTTCTAGGTCGTATGCCATCTGCGGTTGGTTATCAGCCAACTCTTGCAACAGAGATGGGTGCTCTTCAGGAGCGTATTACATCTACTAAGAAGGGTTCTATTACTTCTATTCAGGCGATCTATGTGCCAGCGGATGATTATACTGACCCAGCTCCGGCTACGTGTTTTGCCCATATTGATGCGACTACAGCTCTATCTCGTCAGATCGCGGCACTTGGTATCTATCCTGCGGTTGACCCGCTTGAGTCTAGTTCGACTATTCTTGACCCACGTGTTGTTGGTGATAGGCACTATGAGGTTGCAACTGAAGTTAAGAGACTGCTTCAGAAGTATAAAGAGCTACAAGATATTATTGCAATTCTAGGTATGGATGAGTTGTCTGATGAAGATAAGGTTACTGTATCTAGAGCTCGTAAGGTACAGAGATTCCTCAGTCAGCCGTTCTTTGTTGCTGAACAGTTTACTGGTATGGAAGGGCGTTATGTTCCTATCGCTGAGACTGTTGATGGATTTGGACAGATCCTTGATGGTGAGTGTGATGACCTACCTGAACAGGCTTTCCTATACTGTGGTAATATTGAAGAAGTCCGTGAGAAAGCTAAGAAGCTTGCTGAATAGTTATTGCCTACTGTTGCTATTGAGTGACCGCGCTCTTCTATTGGTATTTGAAGGTGCTTATGGTCGTCGGACGGGATAAGGTATAATTGTTTGGGGATGAGGGTTTCAATCAGCTCTAGTGGTTTTGGTGTGGATATGGTAGAATCGCACAGGTAAGTTATCTTGCGGTATGTACTTTTGGTCTTCAGCAATTTTTACTGGTTTTTGTAATTTATTAGTATTAGAGTGAAGCTTTCTAAGTGTTTATATATTGATCAATGAGGTGATACTGTGGCTGATGATATTAAACAGAATGAAGAAGAGGTCGTGTCCTTTAAATGTAGGATCATAACGCCTTTGAAGTCTGTATTTGAGGGTGAGATTGCTGATTTGACTGCAATTGGGGAGAGTGGTGAGTTTGAGTTACAGCCGCGTCATGAACCTTTTTTAACTCCTCTTAAAGTAGGTATGATGAATATCACCGAGATTCAAGGTGACGAGAAGAAGGATATTGGACTTGCAGTGCATGGTGGATTCCTCGATATGAATGGTGAGGAAGTGACTGTGTATGCAAACTCTGCTGAGCTGGCATCTGAGATCGATCTTGAGCGTGCAAAAGAAGCAAAGAAGAGAGCGCTGGAGAAGCTTGAAGAGGTTAGTGTAAATAAGGGTGAGGCCGCGCCGGTGGATCTTGATAGAGCCCAATTATCACTGATGAGAGCTATACTTCGTATGCAGATGGTTGAAGGATTGAATAAATAAATTAAGTTCACCTGATATTTCATATATTATTAAGTTTACGAGGCGCTACTATGTGTAGCGTCTCGTATTTATATATAATATAAATTCCTCAGATATTGATATAAAGTCTTTGTTATAGCTATAGCCAAGCAGAGTATTGTTCAGATGCAAATTTAGCAAAGGTGGTTGGAGGCTGTCCTGTAATATCATTTATACACTCAGTTATAGGGGAGCAATAACCTTCTCGTACAAACTTGTACATTGTGAGTAACCTTTGAATTACATCTTCAGGGATGCTCAATGACTGAAGCATTTTATGCATATCATCACTCTGTACTGAAGAATACTCGACTTTTCTTCCAATAGCATTTGAAATATGTTCTGCGACTTGATGATGATCTATAGCTTCACCTCCTGTAAGAGTATAAGCTTTATTAATGTGGTCTATTGGATTGCTTAAAATTTTAGCAGCAACGGTTGCAATGTCTCCTGAATGTACAAATGAAAGCTTGGCATCTTCCGCGGGAAGTATGATCTTTTGTTGGGTCTTAATAGAGTTACCAAGTGGGCCGCTAGAAAAAATCTGCATAAAAAAGTTTGGGCGTAGGTGGGTGAAGTTTATACCGGAGTCTTCCAAAAGTATTTCAACTTTACGAATGGAAAAATCTGGTCGTTCGTTAGCACCCATGGCTGAAAGATTGACTATATGGTCAACTTCTGAATCCATAATATACTTGATTAGTGGTTTAGCAAAGGTGTTTGCTTGTTCATCTCCAGGTCGGGAAATCATGAATACGCTGTCGATAGCTTTAAGTGCATTAGGGAAAGTGGCAGGTTTTAGAATATCAAATTCAACCCACTCTACGCGGGTATTAAAGCGTTGGGTAACTTGTAAAGGATTTCTTGTTAATGCTCTAATTGAGACGTCATACTTGAGTAGTTCATCGATAAACTTTGTCCCAACCTTCCCTGTAGCACCCATCACGAGGATTTTTCTTTTCATATGATCTCCAATATTTAGTCAAAAAGTGTTTAGTGTATATTGTAGTAACGCTAGTTAAAGATATTACCAAGTCCACCTTGGTGGTATTTTATTTGCATACTTAGAGCTTCTCTGAGTTCGTTAGTATCAGAATATTTCTGCATAATTTCTGAAGTTGTACGAAGTGAGTTCCAATATACTGTATAGAGGAGTTCCTGCTGTATTTTGGTAAGAGTAATATCAGGGTTGATAGATTTAAAGTACTTTATAGCTAGCTCTCGAGTGTGTAACATAATCTTTCTAGGGACGTTTTCATATATGCTTCCTTCTGAACCGATGAGTAATATGATAATTATGGATCTATTTTCAATTATAAAGTCAATCATTTCTGCGGAGAATAAGTGGAAATCAGAATTATTAGAAAGAGTAACAATTGATTTTACTCCTTCTAAGGCGGTCACTTTATTTGAAATAATAGAGAGTAAGTTATTAACAAATGTCTCAGGGATTACCTCTAAGAATAGGTCACTCTTGCTTTTGAAGTATCTATAAATATTACCAGTGGCTATTTCTGCTTTATCCGCAATTCCAGAGATAGTGCTCTTTTTATAGCCTTTTAGGGCAAATTCATTTAATGCGGCTGAGAGTATTCTTTGTTTAACTGTATTTTTTTTGTATTGTACCATTGAGGTATTACTCCTGGGAATTATAATAGTGAATTATATATTCATTATTAATATAATACGTTATTAGAATATTGAGTCAAGGATAAATTTATACATCTGTGAGGTTTTATAATATGTGCAAATGGATAGAGTTAGTGCTGTTGAAAATAATTGTTGTTTGTTCTTATGAGGGAAGTTGTTACAATGTAAGGAGGAGTATGGTGTATATAAGAATGAAAGGTGAAGAAAATGATAAAAATATTAGGTATTATGATTACACTAGTGCTGTGCCTAACAAGTGTAGCGGTTGCAAATGAGATAGACGCAAAAAGTATAGATGGAGCATGGGACTTCTATGGGAGTGGTGTCAAAAGGGTAGAGCATGGAATGTTGTACCTTAAAGAGGGAGCATCAAGTAATGGAGTTGTGCTTATTAGTCCAGAAGCTTATGACGAGAAGGTTGTGCTGAGGTTTGAGGTGATGCCACTAAGTGCGGCTTGTGTGCTTGAGGTGGTGATGTCTGCTGGTGATATTGGGGCAGAGGGGAAGTTGCGGGTGCCGTATAAGTATGATGGCGGGAAAAAGTACTGGAAGAACAAGGTTGAGTGTTATGTGTTTGAATTTAATAACTTGGTATTTAATGATGTGCCGAATTTGATGAAGTATCCTAACAAGGAGGAGCTTGGCAAGGCAGAGAGTAACGCCATTGAGATGGGTAAGTTTAATTTGGTAGAGGTTGGTAGGCATAGGGATAATTTCTGGCTTACTGTGAATGGGGTAAGACTATTTAAAATTGATGATGATCATGAGTTTGATAGAGGACATATTGCGTTGAGGATAAGAGGGCTAACAGGTGAGCGTGCATCTTGTTTGATAAAGAATGTCTCTATTGAAGATAGATAGATTGTAACACGTATTGATATGCTAGGTAAACAATGCACATAGAGATGTCCGTGACAAGGTGGTAGCGGATCACAATTGCGCAGGTAGCGCAAGTTTTCCTTAGATACCAGTTATTCTGAACTGATGAAGAATTGCTGGTGGTGCCTACTTTTTAATTGTTAAAAAGTATTGTCGACTGAGTGATCAAGGCGAGTGAAGGAGAATCCTGTCGTCTGGTCTTTATGAAGTTAAAACTTATAAATATAAAAAGCCGGATGAATTTTCAAGTGTTGCACTTATAACTTGAACCCAAGATATCAGTAAGGTCCGGTTCAATTATTTCTAGTTCAGGTTAAAGATATGTAAAGCAATAGACTGCTTTATCATTATTTGTAATAGAGTTTGAATATATAGATGTGAAGTTAACTAAAAGTACCAACCATTACGGTAGCACAAGTGCGACTGTAATGGTTGCATTGCTACAGTGTTGCTACTGTATTTTTTTAAAGCGTCATAAAACCTAAAATCATTTAACCCTATTTCTACAGGATGATTGCTCATATTTATATTTAATGGTAAATTGGAATGATTATTGAATGATAACATTGTTCAGTATTACTAGGTATCATTATTAAAATAGGTATTGCTTTTATGTTAACGTTAATATTGGAGAATAATATGCCAAGAAATGATGGAAGTGGATCGTATCATAGAGGTATGGGAAAAATGGGCGGTAATGGTCTCGGTTCTGGAGGTCTTTGTGTTTGTCCTTCATGCGGACATAGGCAATCGCATGTACGTGGGCAACCATGCACTAACATTAAATGTCCACAGTGTGGGACAGCCTTAACCAGAGAATAATAAAATAATATAATTGACGGTCATGGTCACAGCCGTTTGTATTATTTAATTATGGATTAAGAAGTATAGCTTTTTTTTGATTGTGGCCAATTAATTAAAGGAGGTTGTATTATGCCTAGAAGAGATGAAACAGGACCAATGGGTGCAGGACCAATGACTGGACGTGGAGTGGGTTTATGTGCTGGAAGTGCTTTAAAAGAAGGTAATGAACCAGTCAAATCATTCAGCAAGGGCGTGCGTAGAGGGTTTGCTTGTGGTTTTGGAGGAGGTTTTGGCCGAGGTTTTGGCCGAGGCGGATATGGGCGTAGAAATTTTGCTCAAGCTGGTTGTGGTGCAGGTTGGCAGGGAAACTTCACTACGCAGATTCCTGTTGATAAACAACAACAATTGGCGGCGCTAAGATCTCATGCAGGTTATCTTGAGAGTTCCTTGCGTATAATTAAAGAAAAGCTAGCTGAATTTGAAGAATAAGAGCGTGAGTAAATTAGAAAGGAGAGTCAGTCATGCCACTTCTTAATAGAGATTGTTATAAAAGTATTAAATTTTCTATGAGTGACTTGGATGGCTCTCTTCGTTTAAAAAAATTTGGAGTTAATGAAATAGGTGCTTGTGATACCGTACTTTTAAAACTTGGAAAGTATTTATAGCGTATTCCTCTCAAAGACATTCGAATATCCAAGTAATAAGTTAAACCTAAATTATATGTAGCAGCCACTACTTTATCTGGCAGACACATTAAAATTACTCCACTATTTTACCAAGTAGCTTTCTTTATGACGTACATGTCCTATTCTGACAAAACCGCTCTTGCGCTTAAGTAGCGTAACAAGAAACTCATTATGTTTCGCACCGCTTACAAGATCTGCTTCCCAATCTCCAAAGCGGCGGCAAGTATCCAATATTTTTGAACGTTCCTCAATACTTACTTTATTCGTAATTTGTCCCCTAGTTTCTGGGACTCCGATTACTTTCTTGGGTTTCCGTTTGACATTAATTCTTAGGTGTTTAAATAAACAACCACCCGCATGTTTGTCCCTGAATACAATCTTGTATATTGCTTCAGGCGATATTTTTATGCCGATATCATTTCTACTATACCAGAGATCTGCTCTTGAGAATAACCCTCGTGTGTATTTCTAATAATATACTCACATACAAATTTGCCAAATTTTTTTAATCTAGGCGGATTTTTTCTCTGATAGCTTTTCTGTGAGCCTGCTTAAATCTATATCCTTTTAAGCCACGGTTACGTTGAATCTCTCTGTAAATAGTAGATCTATGAACTCTAATCTTCTCTGCGATGTACTTATAACTCATATTCTTTTGCAATAGTGTTTTGATAATCGTACGATTAACCTAGAGTAAGGTGGTTGTAATACTGTCCCAAATTGCTCTCCTTGAGTAATCGATAGGAATAATTTCAGGCGAAATATTATCGACCACTTTACTATTATTCTTTAATTCAAGTGTTGCACTTGGAACTGGAATTTACCTAAATGATTTTATGAGTCTAGCATAATGTGTAGGGTATTACAAATGGATATTTATATAGTTGACTTGGAGAATTATATGTGGTAATTACAAACAGGTCTGCACTATAGTGCAGACCTGTTTGCGCTTGTAGATACTTTTTGGATAGAGCTAATATGGCTCTGCGGTTGGTTCGGTTGTTGCTGGTTCTGGGGTAGCTGCTTGGGCGGCTAACGCTGGCTCTGTTTCTTCGCTGCCTAGCCACTTTGGTAGCTCCATACCTGACATCTTGAACATCTCATGGATTGGTGGTACTGACTTCATCATCCCTTTTACAAAGCCTGCTGTAGATGTGTCTCCTTCTGAGTTTGAACCGCTATCCCATACTGTAATCTTATCAATATTAATACCACTAATAGCATCTACCTGGATGCGCATTAGATTCTCAAGTTTGTCTGCTATCATCATCATCACTGCCTGCTCTGGTGAGCCACCAACAGCTTCAACTGCTTCACCAAAACCTCTAGCCATCTGCTTAAGAATTTCATAATTACCTTCTGCTTCTGCCTTCATCTTCGCATATAGAGCTTTTGCTGCACCCTCTGCTTCGATGCGTAGCTTCTCTGCTTCAGCTTCTGCTTGGATAATCACCTTCTGTTTTGCAATCTCAGCTGGTACTACATTACTGGCAATCTCTGTCTGGCGGTTGAGCTCAATAAGTGTTCTCTGGGTTTCAATCTGTGCTTCATAGCCCTCTTTTTCAGCGTTTGTTGTCTGTACAGACTCTGCTGCTATTGCTCTAGATTGTGCTTTCGCTTCTGATTCGCGTCTATCAGCGTCTGAGTCGGCTTTGACAATAAGTGCGAGATTTTCACCCTTTACTGCTTCTGAATTTGCAGTTGCTACCTGAATACGTCTCTCTCTGTCTGCCAAAGCTTTACCTGTTTCACCAGCTTTTTCTTGCTCTGCAACATCAATCTTTGCTTGCTCCGTTGCGATTGCAGCAGCTTTCTTACCGAGGGCTTCGATATACCCAGATTCATCTGTGATATCTTTGATGTTTACATTGATTAGATCAAGACCTATCTTGTTCAACTCAATGCAGAGGTTTTCTGCTACGTTCTGGATGAACTTGTCTCTGTCTGCATTAATGTCTTCGATAGACATGGTCGCAATAACCTGTCGGAGTTGACCAAAAATTATGTCCTCTGCTTGTTTCTGGATTTGTTTAACATCTAGATCAAGAAGTCTCTCTGCCGCGTTCTGCATAATGTCTTGTGAGTTTGAGACGGCAATAGTGAAGGATGCGGGGATATTTACACGGATGTTCTGCTTGGAAAGGGCTCCACGTAGATCGATATCAATTTGCATTGGTATAAGGCTTAGCCATTTGAAATCTTGTACCACTGGCCATATAAATGCAGCACCACCATGGACACATTTTGAAGTACGTCTTTGACCATTATTACCTTTGCCAATCATACCATAGATTACAAGAATCTTATCTGAGGGGCACTTACGGTAGTAATATAGTGTCGCAATAAAGATGCTGAATAAACTGGCAATTATAATAAGTGGTACGATGCCGAATGTGAGTAGATCCATGAAGTCTTCCTTTCAAGGTTATGAGTGATTTGTTCAATCTAAAGCGATTTAACAATAACAATATTTGTCCCGATAACATCTACAACTTCTACTGGTGTATGGCTCTCTAAATCTTCATCTGACTTTGCGTGCAGTTCGTGTAAGCCTCCTCCATAGGTGATCTGTACTAGACCGGTCTTGCCGTGCTTTATTGGGGTATATACCTTGCCGAAAGCACCTACTGTACTTTCTATCCTAAATGAATTGTCCTCACTCAATTTGCTAAGTACTTTCATAAGTGCAATGTTGAGTGACATTGATATTGCCCCGACAATAATACCGGCAATTAATGATGTTATATCGCTATAATCGTAACTCTTCATAAAG
Organism: Planctomycetota bacterium; assembly: GCA_965140405.1. GTDB lineage: Bacteria > Planctomycetota > SZUA-567 > SZUA-567 > SZUA-567. The sequence goes on along the minus strand of OZ223208.1, from coordinate 1,178,061 downwards.
AAAGCTGTCCAGCCTAAACATGAAAAAAATGAGGTCATATTTCGAATTGAAAAGATATGGAGGAAGGTGTCACCTATTGCAGAATCAGTAATGCTACCGTCGGCTACGTTACTAAAATCGACTCCGTCAATATCATGATCGATACTTGCACCTATCATTGTTAGTATGAATTGGAAAATAAATATAACTGTAAATAATACTGCCGTGCATATCATCAATTTTTCAAAGCTCGACCATTCACTCCACATTATTTCCATTCGTCTATTCTTTCATATCTCGTATAAGAAGATTTTTGTATGTTGCGTATGGTATATTAATTCATCGTTTTATACAACAATGCCAATGTGTGTACTGTTATTTTAGTCAAATGTATTAAATGATTTGTGCTAAGAATAACCATATTTAATATATAGCTACAAATATTAGCATTATTTCATTTTGTGTATTATAGGAAAGTTTTGATTTGTTTCAATCATTTTCTTGAAATATTATAGGAAGCTTCATGAGTAATATGTAGTATGTAAAAATGATATTAATTACTTGTTAGTTATTAGTAGTATAAGAATCAGGGCTTGTATTGTCACAAACCCTGAGTGGTAGGATTGTATGTCGTAATAGTGTTACATTGCTTGCGCTGGAATTGATTCGGTGTAGGCAATGTCGTCTATGTTTGTGTTGGTTACAGTAACTGGTGTTGATAGACCTAGGTTATTGTGCCATTGTTCGAAGACAGCTGATACTTGTGCCTGAAGGTTTACTCTGTCAATACCCTTTTGCTGCATATTCCTTGTTAAGAATGAAAGTACGTCCTTGCTTGCTCTGTCTCCATTCTCTGATAGGCCTGTTGACTTCTCAAGTGCTGCTGCTTCAATACTAGGAAGTAGTTCGTTGAGCTCTGCTAGAGTGATCAATTTGCCAGATGCTTTGCTAGTTTTTACAATTTTTAGAATAGAATTTAGTACTTCGTAAGAGTAAGCAAATTCTTCATTCGATGTAGCAAGGCGTTTTACCCCACCTGCAAATGAGGTCTCAGCTATGCGGTCTCCAAATCCTTTAATGTTGATCGTAAGTATCCTTAGTAAGTCATTAGCGATAAGGGCATTACCTCTGGCTTGTATCATTTGCGCGCTTGCTTCTTCAATAACCCTTGCGATGCTCTCTGTTTCGGCTGTGTGACCGCTTCCAGAGAGTGCTAGATTATCGCCATCAATATCATCGTATACCATTGCAAGCAGGTCGTCTGCTGCGTTAAGAAGGTCTTGGCAACTTTCTACTAGTGCTGCAGTTGTCATGGTGTCACCCATAGCGTCCTGCATCATTGCAAATATTTCTGAGTTATCCATGCCGATTGAGGCATAAGCTGCAATTGTGCTATTGAATAGGGCTGATACTTGTTCACTAGTGATTAGCTCAGCAAAAGGATTTTGTACCATCATACTACTTGTTGGTCCGGCTCCATTATTATTGTCACCGTTATTGTTGCTATCTCCTTCTCCATTGCCTTCTCCGTTGGTGTCATCTTCACCAAAGCCATCAACGTTTCCATCACCTTTACCATCTCCTAAGATTTCTGCTAGAAGGTCAGAAACGTCATTTTCAATTCCATCAAAGTCTCCTGAATCTTCACTGCCGCCTTTATTATCTTCGTCATCATCACCACCAGTAGCGTTGTGCTCATTTGAAATAGAAACACCGCTTTCGCTGGCAGTAAATTTGTATATGTATGGCTCAGAATTTACTTGTCCTAAGTTATCCTTAAACATGCCTGCTGGGACAAAGATAGTGTAGGTCACTCCTAACTGAAGATCGCTGAACATTGGGTCATTCAGGTCAAGTATGAGTTTTGTATTATTGCCGTTTAGAAGCGAGTTTGCCTCTCCTTTACTGATAGTTACATCTACAGTGTCTTCGTTGGATTCATTCTTATGGGTAATAATAATCTCCATATTGTCACTAAAGTATGAGAGATAAACCTCTTCACTAAAAGCAAAAACAATTTCTCCGAGGTCATCTACAGGAAGCCCATCGTCATCGACAAGGTCACTATCAGGATCTCCTGGAGTGTAGGTTGTGGAGACATCTACTCCATTGTCAGGGATATTGTAATCTTCATTAAATGAGTCTACAATACCCTTAGTATTAGCATTGCTGTCACTCTTGTCAGCGCCAGGATAGGAAGCTAGTAGCTGCTCAGTTGAAGAGTGGTGAATACTTGCAATGGTCGCAGTTGGATTGCTTTCGATATATATTCTATCATTGATTAGCATCGCTGTATATTTTGATGGTGATAAATCTTCTATATTCCATCCAAGAATTGCATTGTGGCCTGCTTTTGAGCTTGTTGCAAAGACTTCACCTCCATCATCACTAAGGTCTATGTCTGTCTGACCAATATTTCCAGCATATGAGATAGTTTTGTGAGCGGTAAGTACCGCTGCCAAGGTTGCATTGTCATTAGCATCAGTGCCGTTGATCCAAACGCCATCAATACCTCTGTATACAGCAATAGCTCCAAGGTTTGACATGCCTGGTATTGAGAATGAAGGCGCGCTGGCAATGATGATATTTTCTTCGACTGCTATATTTGTCAATGTTATATTGCTATTGCTCGTTCCACCATAAGCATATGGGTTGAAGTAGAGGGCTTCTTTATTCGTTGTCATATTGCTGGTACCGTTTTCCCATGCCCATACAAAAATGTGGTCGTCAGTCTTTGCTGTGGCAACGAGTGAGTAGGCGTTGGTACCGGTACTTCTTTTGTCTGCATCAATTACGATTTCTGCATTGCAAGAAGCATTATAACCGAAGCTTTCATCTTTAATTCTATACATATCATCTAAAATATCTGGATTATCTGCGCCATATTGGCTGGCATTGCTCCAGAATAGTTGGATGTTACTAGCGCCACTTATATTAGTTGAACGAATAGTGACAAAGATAGCTCCGTCAACTACATCAATATCTTCACCAAAGATGGTATTACTAGTATTTGTCGATAGTATCTCTGATTCATTACTGCCGTCATCTCTAGAAGAGTTTGTAATATCGTTGAAGACATAAACTAGATCTTGAGTAGTGCCATCAACTGAGATGGCGAAGGTTGTACCGTACATAGCCACAGAGTAGATACTATTGACAGTTCCAAGCTCTGCAAAATCACTAATAGACAATGTACGACTGTATATCCATGAATCTGGAGTATTGTCACTATCTGTATCTTGGTAGCTATAGACTAAGAAGCCGTCATCAACATTATTGGTAGTGACTACCATTACTCCTTGGTCTTCTGCCATGTATGTACCAAAATTATCAAGGTATCCTGTGCCTTGGGCTTGAATTACTTTTTCAGAATAATTTTCATAGACTCCTGCTGATATTTCGTCACACGTTCCCCAATATGTTCCAAAACCGCTGGTATGTTTTTGAGCGTGATAGATACCTTGGAGATCTTTATCTACACCTGTACTAGGAGCACCAATTAAAATGTCTCCTTCACTATTGAATACAATTGCTGCACCAAAGTGGTCGTTATTTCCAGTTGTTGCTGCTTGGAGCGTGAGAGCTGTTTGTTGAGTGCTTTGAACCCAATTGCCTTCTCCACTGTTTATGGTCGTATCCCACCACAATGTGTGTACAGCTCCATGTGTATTTGTATCAGAGATACTTGGTTGTCCGAGTGCTACCATGCCAATACCTGTAGCAATAGTGGTGATTTGGTCAGTGGCTTCAAACAATATGTTGGTAATTGCATTGGTGTCGTAGAGAGTTCCATCGCTTTTTGTAGCAAATGATAAAAAGTCAACAATTTCTAGATTATCTGCACTGTGATTATATGATATAATGATTGATTCTGCTAGATTGTAACCGCTACTAGTTGCTGTGCTCCATGTACCACTTGCCCCAGCACTGTGTTGTGAAACATTTAGATCTCTGAATGTGTAAGTATAGCCACTTGAGCCTGCAAATAGTTGGTGTGATAGCCCAAGCTCCAGAGTAGCGTCGCCCAACCATTCATTGGCTGTGGCGTAGAATAGTCCTGATTCAGAGGAAGTTGTTGCGCTAGGGAGGTAGCCAAATACTTGGTCTGCTGTGTTGTAGCCATTAGCGCCGGAGTCATTTGATTCAACATCAACAAGCATTGCTCCTAGCCCAAATCCTGATGCACCAGAAATACCTGTAATTGTTATGCTGGAGTCAGGAGTATTTTCTAAATTCCAAGCTGAATCCTTGAGGTAGATATCGATAATGCCTTTGCCACAGTTATTGGCAGTATCGCCGACTGCTACTGTTGTGCCAATAATATCAACGCTATCAACATTGGCAAAGGCTTTACTCGTTGTTGCATCGGAAAGACTATCTATGTCTGACCAGTCGTTGTCTGACTGTCCAGTGGTGTTTTGTTCAAATATATATACACCTGTTTGGGCTCCAACAACTAGTACTTCTCCATTACTATCATGCCCAATTGCAATAGATTTTCCAAAAGTATCATCATCACTATCTCCCCAAATTGTGGTCTCAAGGGTGTATGAATTTTCTGAAGTATCTTCTCGGTAGATTCTAACATAACGGGTGTCATTATCTGTATCAAAACCGGTGACAGCAAGAACGCCATCGCCGTCATTATTATAATCAAAGTAATCCAGTTCAAGTCCAAGCTGTATGTCAGCGTCGATCATTGCATTACCATCGAGTGTCTGATCTGGAGCTTGGAGTGTGGCGTCGTATGAAGAGAGCTTGTCGCTATCAAAGTAGAGTGCCATTGCATCAATATCTCCATTTTCAAGTATCCAGTCTCCACCTATTGGTGCGTTACCAGTAAGGTCTGTACTTGCGGCAACATCTCTTCCACTAATTCCTTTGATCGCATTTACTAGTGCATTACCAGATGTGCCAAGACCGCTGTAGCATGAAAGAAGATCAATTCTGCCGTCGTTTGCTAGGAAGTTTCCGATTGTACTGAAGAATTCTACTTGATCTGTATCGCCTCCACTCAGAGACTGAGCAGATACATGCTCTCCATTTAGAAGGAATATCTCTCCGCCAGCGTTACTATGTGCTGCTATGGCAATACTGTCAAAGTAGTTTCCACCTGATGCCTGATCAAGGCTATCAAGAATATTTTGTAGGCTGTCGCTCTCACCGCTATAGGTGATGACTAGTATGTCGTCTGAGATAGCATCTATAAGGTCTGAGCTATCTGCAAGATCTGTATTGACAATTATTGCTCTGAGCTCAGGAGCGAAATCATCGCTTTGCGATAGCACATCTGCAAGAAAATTTGAGCTTTCATTTGTGAGGTTATTATCGTCAGAATTCTGGTCATCTGTGGGTGAAGCTTGACTGTCATCTCCACTATTATTTGTTGAGTCAGAATCATCTGGCTGACTATCAAGGTGAGAGCCATCAATAGGGTAGAATGAATTACTGCTTTCATGGGCATCGTCTGCTCCAGCGGTACCACCTGTAACTGTTGATACAACGGCAGCTACACTACCATCAAGAACGATTCGTTCTTCCATTCGCATTAGTTTGTTTATCATTTCACTATATCTCACTTATGAAGAATAAAAGTGCTACTTTTGCCTATACTAAATTATAGCATAAAAGTATTAAAAAAGTAGAGAAATAGCATTAAATACTATAGAAATATTGCAAAAAAAAAGGGTTTTATGATAATAAATATTTTATGAACTTATACGCATATTTTATATAATAATGATCAGAGGACTGTATGTAATAAGAGATTATTTGTTGGTGGGGGATTATTAATGCTGGTGACAACTAGTAATACTTTTTCTGTTTTGCTATTATTATAATTATGTTATACAATATAAATGGTGTAAAATATAGTAAAGATATAAGAATTTACTGGACTTATAAAAGGGTATAAAATAATGGAAGAACCAGAAATCAATATAGATAATGAGAATAAGACTATAACTCCAGCTCCGAAGAGAAAAAGTACCATAAAAAGGGTTATTTTAGTACTCATTGTGTTGCTCCTGCTTGTTGTTGGTGGCGGGGTCTACTATGTGAAAGCAACTTATAATGAAGCATACTTGATCACGCTCTGTGAATCTGAGATATCTAAAGCGACGGATGGTGAGTGCAAGGTTGGTAGTATAAAACTGTCACTTATGGGTAGTATAGAGATAAGTGATATTACTCTTGCTCCAAAAGAGATCAATAATAGAGATAAAGCACAATTTTTAAAGATTGCTAAGATTAATGGTAATATTGATATTTTGAAGTCCATTACAAATTTTCAGCCAGTTCTTACTTTGATGGTAGATGGAATAAATCTTGAAATCGAACGTGTTTCAAGAAAGAGAGAGTTGAGTGCTGAAGAAAGAAAAGAACTTCGAGCTCAAGCAAAGGCTAGAAGAGAACAGAAGCCAGTCGTTGAAGAAGATAAGATCCGTGTGGAAGAGTTTTCGACCAATATTAATCGAGTAATAGCATCTATCGTTGATCTGCCGTGGAAGGATTGGGTCGCTGGGTTTAATTGGAAGATTGCTAATGTTGATATTAGAGTAAAAAATACCTCGGTAAGAGTACATGATCAAGGTGGTGAGCTAGGAGATGTCGATTTCACAGTTGACTTCACTGCAAGTCTGAAAAAGACTGGAACAAAGATGAACCTTGTCGTTAATGAAGTAACTCCAACGGTAAAGGATGGAAAAGTAGAGTTAGGTACCAGTATTGCCTTTGACTGGGATGAGGCTACTAGAAGACCTGATAAGCCTCTTGCATTTATTGGTTCATCTGATATAGATCTGACAATTAATAACTTAGACTTGGGCTATCTAGGTAAGTATTACATGCAAACAGATAAACAAAAGGTTAGGCTAGCTGCACCTGTATATGGAAAGATGGCAGTAAGAGCCGACGATCTTTCTGAGGTCAAGCTTGATTTTCAGCTTTCTTCTGAGAAGATAGTTGCATTTTATGAGGATGGTAAGAAAGTAGATGGTGGAGAGCCTGGTTTAAAGATTACTGCTGGAGCACAGGTCGACCTGAGTAATGAATGGTCAAATATAAAAACTGGGTTTGTGAATATATCAAGTTTTGATGCGAGTACTAAGAATGAAATGCTAAAGTTCGCTTCGCAAGTCTTTGGTTCGTTTGGTGATGAGGTTGTCGTAAGCATACAGAGTAATATAGATGTTGGAGGGATAAGTGCTAGCTCAGTTGGTAAGGCATTTGAGTTTTATAATATAGCAAAAGGGGCAATTGAATTCGGTAGTGAGCTTACTTGGAAGAAAAATGCTGATTGGGGATATGACTTTAATTTAAGGTCAAAAGATTTGGTTGTTAAGAATAACGGTATCGCTGTTCCTGCTCCAATTGCAATGCTCGCAAGTGGTATAATTAAGCCTCTGGAGGAGTTCTCTCCTGAATCGTTGACTGTTCAGATGAAACTGGACGCTCCGGGCGTTGAGGTGGTTACTAAAAAAGATGTGTCTATACCGCTTACTTCAGGAAGTTTTTTCCCCCAAGGTGAAGCTAATGTGTCACTAGATGTCCCAGAGATATTCAAAGCTTTTGCAGCACCACTAAATAAGTTTGGGGTAAAAAGTATAAATGAGGTTCTAACCCTTGCTTTGAAAATGAATTCACAAAAGAGTGCGAACTTGGTTGCTGAGATGAAGAACACAAAAGGGCAGTATGCACCGTGCGTAATAAAGCTCTCATACACTCCAAAAGGAACCAATGGTTTTGTGGGAAGCTCCGAGCTGATTGCTGAAAATAAAGCGGTACAGGTAAAAGCAACCGCCGAAGGAGAGACTGCGGCTAATGGAGCAACTACTATTAATTTTACCAAGCAGTATGCCCTCCGTATTGGGGCAGGTCTCAACTTGCTCAAGAGAATTCAAAATATTATTCCAGGTCTAGAAGTTGCTCAATACCCAGTAACAGGTGTTATGAGAGGGAAGGCCAATGGTAGAATGATAGTAAATGGTGATGATATTGCAGTTGCTGTTAATAATTCAATGGTCTTTGAAAATATGATATTTACCACAGATTCAGGAAAGAAGTTTGTTGAAAAAAAGGCTGCAATTACTAGTAGCTTCAGTATAAAAGATCTTCTTGATCAACAGTTGCTAAATGTAAAATCATTTGATGTGACAGGTGATTCAATAAATATTAAAGTAAAAGTCGATAGTATAGGTTTGGGAGATATTGCTAAAGATGCTATCACTGGACTTGAAAAGGTAGAAGGTCTAGAGGTCAAGGCTCGCTTTGGAGAGATGGCGTTCAGTAATTTGTCGGCTCTTCTTGGTGACTCTATTCCTGCGTGGGCCAAGTCGGGTAAATCTTTTGAACTTGATTTGTTATCGAAAAAAGGTGGTACTATAGAGCTTAAAAAGTTTGATCTTGATGGCGCAGGTCTAGTTGCTAGTGTAAGTGATTTGATTGTAAATCCTAAAGCTTTGGTTGCTGCAATAGATAGTAACAATATGGAAGCTGTAGTCTCAGGACTTTCTCCTTTCAGTATAAAGATTAGTGCAAATAATTCGCTCTGGGGTGGACTGGATTTGCCAATAGGACTAAAGTTTAGTGGTAAAGCTGATATTGCTCTTGCGTTCGACCCGAAGCTTGACAGGTTGACTTTGAGTAAGATTGTTCTTGCTGGTGATAGGAATAACAGGGCATTTATTACTCGTATGAGTGCAGCTACGATAGTTGATAATGTGAGTAAGTTAGTAAGTAACCCTACACTGCCGTTAATATTGGAATCTCTGCCTAGTGGAGTAAATATCCCTGTTATCACTGTATCAATACCAATTCTTAAAGAGTACCTTGCAAATAGTGGTGATGGTAGTACTCCTAATATTGATGGTCGTGAGATAGAGCTGGTTAATTTGAGAATAGTAAAGACAAAGACCAAGGACACTTTGCAACTCGTTGGTGCAATAAATTCATCTGGTATGACAGCTGAAAATATGATAAAGTATAGCGGTAGCTTAAAGCTCAATAATCTGATAGCGCTCAACGGCAATAGCCTTGCAATTACCGGCGAAGTAAAACTTGACGATGCAGCTATTGTTTTACGTGCGACCCCTTATGTTTACAATAAACCTGTTGGGGTGTCATCAAAGATCTACTATAAGTTGGTTGGAGATGAGTCAGGAATGATTAGTATTGATAGAGCAGGTATTGCTGGTGGTGATTTCCAATTTGATATGAGTAAGTTGGTGTATGCGCCACGTAGTGATGGGAAGTTTAAGCTTGAACTTCCAATGTTAAAGGTTACTGCTCCGTTTGACTTAAAAGTAAGTGGTGTGAGTATTGATCCGGATAGGGACTCTGTCGTTGCTAGTGTTACTTCAAGTGGAATAGATCTTAATAAGATGAATAGTAGCCTTGATACTGGAATGCCGAGTAAACTTGGTGGTAGCATAGGTGCATTCAACTTGGCAGTATCAGAGAAGTATTCAACCGTATTTTCTGAAAAGGATCAGAAGTTGTCACCAGGAAATAAGCTTTTTGTAGAGCCAAGTAGTGTAAGCTTGACATCTACAAAAGGACCTACAAGTATGACTATTGGTGTGGGTAAGATACAGGGGAGCTCTGCAGATGGGAAGTTTTCTATAGGTGGTATTAATATTACTTCGCCAACAGGTTTCTCTGATCCAACACCAATAAGAGTGGGACAGATTGACTCAACACTCAATCTTGATTCACTGGCTGTAGGCGAGACTATTATTGATGAGGTAATAGTGAGTAGCTTCAAAGCTATATATGAGATGAAGCTACCAAAAAATAACATTTCAGTCTTACAGAGTAACATAAAGACTTTACTTCCTGAACCGCCACAAGCAGATAATGTTGGTACAAGTCCAGCTCGTACAGATACAGGTCGCCCTGCAAGTGGAGTTAGCTCTGGTAGTAGCGTGAGTAGTGGCGGTAGTAAAGGAGGAGTACTAATAAAGAATCTATATCTAAATAATGGTGTTGTTAATATAAAATCAAACTTGATAAATACTGATATAAAGATTCCACAAACTCATATAGAGAATGTTGGAGGGGATAATCCAAGAGTAGCTTTCACTACGATTATAAATGTGCTTCTACGTAGTATAGGTAAGGCATCGGTATCAATACTTAATGATTCTACGGGTAATGCCGTGAAGTCGGTAACAAATATTCTTGGAGAGGCACTTAAAAATAAGGATAAGGCAGGTAATGAGAAGGGGACTGACGAGGATCCGGTAAAATCGGTTACAAATTTACTCAAAGGTGTGTTGGACGATGGTGGCAAAGATGGTAAAACCAACGATGGTGATAAGACGCAGGACTCAATAAATAAAGGTGTTGATGCGCTGAAAGGTTTGTTTAAGTAACATTAGTTGTATAGATATTTTATAGATTAAATTAATACTTATTATACGTGAACTTTATGGAGGAGAATCTTTTGTATAGATTCTCCTTTCATAAACGGCAGTACTCTTACCTGTCTCCACAGTCCTTTGTTTTGCAACTTTTTTCAAGGATGCGGCGGCTTTTGCTAATTCAGCAATGTGCGGTACATACTCAAAATTTAGATTGTTGATTACAGATATGCTCAAGGTTGTTATTGGGACAAGTTGTAGATGTCCAGAACGATTTTTTGCTTCGTATACACCATTCTTAATATGATCTGGTTTGAAATAATTAGGTATTTCATTATCAAAATCAATGCATATTTGTTCTACAGCTCTCTTGTTTATACTGCCAGTCGCTACAATAATAAAATCATCGCCACCAATGTGTCCGATATTTGAGGAAAGTGATATCGACTTATAATGTTTTTTCATTGCATTTGCTGCTAGTTTGATAACAGAATCTCCATTACTGAACCCATAAGTATCGTTGTATTCTTTGAAGTTGCTAAGATCTCCATACATAATGTGGTATTTGCCATGAAAGAGAGAATTTGTCAGCCATTGGTTGATATTTATATTTCCCGGTAAACCAGTAAGTGGGTTTGAGTTCATAGCAAGTTCAATTTCAAGTTGACTAGATCGTAGTAATAGGCTTTTTATTTCTATACAACCCATATATAAGCCGTGAGAATCGACTACGACAACTGGGTCATATGTATGTTCTGAGCTCCTATGCATTGCCGATGCCGCAATCTCTGGAATCAGATCTGTCTCTGATACAATTAAAAAGTCGGTATTTGCAATATTTATTGCTGGACGTTTCTGATGTAATGAGTAACCAAATGCACCGCTATTAGCAAGCATGAAATTGGTTCTCGTTATTAAGCCTACCGGTCTATTCTTGTCCAAGATAACAATGTATGAGCATTTGTTCTCAGTTGTGAACATGCTATATACCACCTCACATTTAATTTTTATATCTTCAATTACAGGAGGTTTATTAATAAGTTCTGAAATGGAATTATTTTCTATGTTCATATTACAGAATCTTTCCAATTATGTCGATAAACTTAGCGTGTGTACCTTAAATTATAATAATATATGCAGATTACTCAGTTTTCTTATGACATATAAAATGAAAAAATAATAGTATTTTATCTATTAGATCTATATATTTAATTATGTTTTGAATAGTTAGCGGATTGTTAGCTTAGTGTGTTTTTTTGATTTTGTAAATTATCAATATCGTTGATACTATAGTATATTTTGTCGTCAAGTAGTCTCTGTAATACATTAAAGGTTGAATAATGGATGCATTTCTTATAAAGGTAGATCATGAAGCAATGGTAGTGACGTTGAAAGCAAGCCCAGCGTTGCCAGATTCTATCAAGACTCCAGAACAATTAGCTGTTATATTAAAGGAAAACAATGTATTCCAAGGGATTGATAAAGCAGCGATACAAAGTGCATTTGAAGAACTTCCGAAATTAAAAGAAGAAAAGACCTTTGTTATTGCTAGAGGAAAAGAGCCAGTAAATGGTAAGAATGGGAAACTGGAGTTTCATGTCAATGTTTCAGGAAGAGCACAGTATGTTGGTGCTGGTAACGATACAAAACTTGGCGGTGTAGATTATAAAAAAGCAGTTGTTGTGGAATCAGTTGTCGAAGGGGCGCATCTTATAACTGTTGTACCACCGACTCTCGGAGAAGATGGATTTTCTCTCACAGGGAAGACAATTGTAGCAAAGAATGGTAAAGAGGTTAATATAGTTCTCAGTGAAGGTACTGAATTTAATAAGGATAGAACAAAGGTAATTGCTACTAACCATGGAAGGCCAGTACTTTCGCATGGTATTTTTTCTGTAAGATCAGTGTATGAAGTGCAGGGCGATGTATGTTTTGAGACTGGTAATATCGAATTCGATGGCCATGTGTATATTTCAGGAAATGTTCAGGATGAGTTTAGTATTGAGGCTGAAAGTATCGAGATAGTTGGCAGTGTTGGGAGTGCTGACATTAAATGTAAGGGAGCCTTATTTATAAAAGGTGGGGTCAATGGTAGAGGCAAAGCTAATATTGTTTGTGGAGCGGACGCAACTATAAAATATATCAATTCTGCTAAATTAGAAGTCAAAGGTAATTTGTTTGTAAATAAAGAAATAGTAAACTCCGAAATAAGATGTAATGGCAAGGTGGATACAAAGAAAATTATAGGTGGAGATGTCGCTGCACTCAAGGGTATTGAAGCGTTTCAGCTAGGATCTGAGGTTGGTACTCCCACTATCATTAAACCTGGAATGAATTATGAAGTTGAAAGAATAGAAAATGCAATGTCAGTACTGAGTGCTCAAATTGAAGCAGCTCTGAAACCTATAAAGAATAATCTTGGCGATCATGATTATTATAAAAAACTTGATGATAATAAAAAAGAAGAAGTGATCAAACGGTATACATATTTTAAAAGAATAAAAAGCGGTTATCTGAGGTTATTGCAGGGGAAAGAGAAAATTCTTGCTGATGAGAGATTTGAGCCAATAAAAGAGGTTGTCGTACAAAAAAGACTCTATCAGGATGTTCAAATTCAGACGACATATTGCGCCAAAAGATATATGGTAGAACTTAGTGGTCCAGCTAAAATTATTGAAGATATTGATAATGCCAGTATGAAAAGTGTTTCATATAATTTGTCGAGTAACAATGAAGAAATTTCTGAGGATGAAGTATAATGGCAGGTGAGAGTGGAATATATACCAAAGATCAATTAGAGCAAATTGATAAGCAACTAAGTTATATGGTTTATGGTCAGGGTTTTACAGTTTGTGTGGTAGATACAAGGCACACAAGGAGAAGAACCCTTATGAATACACTAAAAAAAATTGGTGTAGAGAGCTTTGTCGAAGCAGATAACTATGACAAGACACTTACTGTACTAAGTGAGCATCCTGATGATAAGATCCTTATTATTACAGATATTGATCTTGGAAAGATAAATGGTCTGAGACTTCTGACAGGATTGATGTTGAAGCATAAAGGATTGTGTGGGGTTATCTTGATAGATGAACCAAATAAAAAGTTGGAACATGTTGCTGCTGTAACGAAGAATATAGATGTAAAATGTAGACCAATTCAAGAGGAAGATATTATCAAATCAATCGAAGGGTTTGGGTTTAGTCTTGAGACCCCTTAGTAATACTCTTTTATGAAAACGGATTAATTTTTTATACAGCTATTGATAAAATAAATGTTATTGCGCATTTTTTAAATATGTTATATACTATAGATAGTAGGAGAGATATGCTTATAATTCCTATTAAGACTATAAGGAGAAGAACATGCAAAAAAAATGTCAAATTTGTAATCAAGCACCAGCTACCGTGCATCTTACAAATATAAAAAATAATGTAAAAAATGAAATGCATATGTGCGAAAGTTGTGCAGAGAAGAATGGTGTTCATATTCATAAAACAGTATCTTTTGAAAAGGTATTTACCCCAAAAAAGGGTACAGTGTTGAATTCAGTAGATTTTGTACTGAATTCTGATATTAATAACTCTGAAGAGAAGCAGAAAAAAGTAGATGTCGTCTGTGAAAAATGTGGAATGAAGTGGAGAGAATTTAGAAAAAACGGCCGACTTGGCTGCCCTAATGACTATAAAGTGTTTAAAAAAGGACTCTTGCCTTTGCTTGATGAGATACATTCATCAACATCACATCATGTAGGGAAAGTACCTGATGTGAGTGAACAGGAAAATCGCTATAAAGCTCTTATAGAATTAAAAAGAAAGCTCAGGGATGCTATAGCGAAGGAAGAGTATGAAGAGGCAGCGCGTTTTAGAGATGAAATTGATGTGTTGAATAACAGCGAAGATTTTAAGTAGTTGATTGCTAATCAATAATTAAAAAACCAATCCTTTTGAGAGGATTGGTTTTTTTAATTGAAAATAACTATTATTTAATATTGATAAATTTTTTGGCATTGCCAGAAAGAAGATTGTATATTTCTCGATCAAGCTCGTCTTCTGTTACTTGCCATCCAGTTCTATATAGATTAGTATATCGTTGTTGTAAGTGTTCAGCTAACATCCATCTTGAATGTGCCCACTCAGGAAGTAGCTTTTCGTATACATCGGCATTGCTCGTATGAGCAATAAAGCTAGAACCAAGCTGGTCAAAGTGCATGAGCGTAATCTTTTTGAATGCGCTTGGCGCTGAGAGATGGTTCATGCTGTTCATCGGCATTATGTTGTGATTCTTTTTTGACAAAAGTGTAAGGGCGTACTGATTCTCATAATTGTAGTCGGTTATCATAAGTCTTAGACCAGGAAACATCTCACTTAGCTCAGTTATAAAATCAATATTTGAAAATTGCAGTGATTGATTGAGCTTTAGTGAATTGAGAGTCGGGCTTTGTTTTGCTTCGGTAAAGGTCAATGATAGTGCAATGCTGGACTCACATAAGACCGGGATGAGGCATTTTATCAGTAGCTTTAGGGTGTTATTGCCTTTAGTTGTAAAACTCATACCTGAAGGGAGTGTCAGGTGAAAATAGACAGGTTTAGAATTGGTGATAAGAGAGGATAGGTAGTTACGAATGATTGGGTAATTGTTCTTATCCAGTGTTCGTTTTGCTTCAAATCCTAACTTTGACAGGCAGGAATACTTACTCTTCCAGTTTGATATTAGCTCGGTCATATCTAGGGCTGAGTAGAAGCGTTTGTCAGTGTTTTTTAATTCCAAGGCTTTCTGTACGCTCTTCTTAAGAGGGTTGTAACAAGTAACAATACTTTCTAGATTTGACTTTGCTATAATCGTATCGATTTTCTCTGCCTTGCTGGATCTGTTAAAGAAGCTTCTATAGGCTCCTAGATTGCGGGTCTTTGGGTCGAGTCCTAGTAGGCCAATTGTTGTTAATACAGCTCTGGTAGACTCACTAAGTGGAGTGTTTGCAAGGAAGAGTCGGTGCCAGATAAGTTCTGAGCGAATCCTGAGCGGGAGAATGTCAAATTCTTCTCTGGTTAGTTCTTTGTTTGGATTGCTTAGGCTACGCGGAGAGTAGCGGAATAGTTCGTCAGAGAGCTCATCGCTGGTGAGAAGTTCGTCAATACCAGTTCGTTGAAGGTCATCTTCAAAGCGAGAATCATATAGCGTGGTATGGATATCAAAAGCAGGTGTCTCATGTACTTTTTCCCAGATCTTACTTCTCACTTCTTCTGGAGTGGGTATACTATAGTTCATGCTTGAATACTCCTACATTCAAAAGTTTAAAGGAAATATGGCCGAATAGGCAATGCATAGTAGTATGCATTGCCATTTTATTTATTACCATTAATCTAGATCTAAAATATTCATAATTTAAGAGTACCTAAGGGATCTTTTTGGCAATCATGCCAGCAACTCTAATTATAGTAGGGATATACTTTTGTTTAACTGTTTCCATTCCTTTGTAAAGCTCCAGAGAGTCTTTATCTACTACTGCAAGTGCACCACTTTGGTAGGCTTTGTTGCTTATATCAGATTTATCTTTAGCAATCGTGCTGCAAATTACAACTGGTTTTGGAAGGTGTTGGGATAGTTTGCGTAGGAACTTTAAACCATCCATCTTTGGCATGATTATATCGAGACTGACTACGTCTGGGTCTGTACTGATAATCATATCACGAGCTTCATAAGCATCACCGGCTTCTCCGCATACTTCTAGTCCATTTGTACTCTCAATTGCTTTGCGGAGTATTTTTCTAACTAGTGGAGAGTCATCTACAATAAGCACCTTGGTGTTGCGGGTTGCAATATCTTTGCGCTTTGCAGCGAGTTTTTCAGATTCTTCAGTCTTTACTATTATCTTTGACCTTACTTTGCCTGTCTCAGTATCAAAATATATACGGCGCCCGCTAGTGCCTCCGATATCTTCATGTGCTACTCTAATTCGATGTGTTCTTAAAAACTCTCTAGCTAGAGCAATATTTCGTGTACCAATATCTCCGCCAGCGCCGTTGGAGAGGTGGCTTACTACAGCTGCTCCCCCATATATTCCAGCTTCGAAATTGGCAATATTAGGATCAATCTTGGTCATAAGCCAGAGTATGGTATTTATCGACGTGTCACCATATCTGCCCTTATCAGAGTCATTTGCTGTCGCTTTGTCAAGTAAGTAATGATTCATTGCACCGCATGGTAATGACTTGTGTTTAAGTGTTACAGAGACGCAGCTGCCAAGAAGTGTTGCTATCTCGCACTTTGTGCGTGATATGTGATACTCACCTGGTAGTAGGAATACTCGCTTTATGCTGTCATCTGAATTTGCTGACATAGAAATATCCTAACGTGTTTGAGAATAGAATATAAACTACCGAAAAGTCTAAGAAATTTGGCATGGATGTCTAATAGACATTCATGCCAAATAGTGATTAGTTACCGTTGAATTCGAAATTTTTGATCTTGTCTTCAGTACTAATAAATGAAGCTAGTCGTGCACCTATTTTAATTATTGGTGTCATAGGAAATTCAGGACTATAGATTGAGTTGCCTCGTAGGAACGTAGATACATTTTCAGCAGTTACACGCCCTGTTTGGTCAACAGGTTTCTTGCTACTTTCTTTGCCGTATAGGATATAAACATTGTATCCATCATTATTAACAATTGGTCCTAACGTTTCACCAATTGTCGTGGTGCGTAATGGCTTAAGCTTTCCAGTAATAGAATCAAAAGATGTTTCCTCTACTGTAACGTCTCTGCCATCAATAGTGCGTTTGTTTTCTTTTAATTCAGCTATAGCAGCGTTCGCAGCCTCTTCAGCCATTGTATCAGCATTTTTCTCAATTAATGATTCTTTAATACTAGCTAGAAGATCCTCGTTGTCGCTACCACCCAGTTTGCGTGTCTTTCCGGGAATATACTTTACCAATCTGATCTTAGTAATTATCTTGTCTGATGATGAGAATGGGATCTCTTTATCACCTAGTACAAAACCATGGAATATCCGAGAGTAATCGTCAAAGAGCTTATTTGTCGCATCATTATTACCGTTGGCTTTGTCTACTTTTTCAGCTTCTTGGAATTGGTAGTCAAGTCTTGCAAGCATGCGCTGAATACCACTACCAGTAAATACTGGATTGTCTGCAATTTCAAAAGCTGTGAGTGGAGTATCACCGGTAGTACCAGTAGTCACGCCTCTATTTGCTAAGTGGCTGTCACTTGAAATATCAGCTAGAGTTACTTTCTGTAGGACTGTGTCTGAGCTGTTTCCTTTTAGAACGAGTCTTTGTAGGAAGTTATCATATTCGCTACCTAATGAATTGATTGCTGTCTGGGCTCTGTATCCAGCGATATAGTCATTCTTGACCTGTTCTTTTACGTCTGCAAGTTCTTGTTGCTTGCCTTCTTGATCTACATAGCGATTCGAATTGTCATTGTAGAAAGCGGAAAGTTCTTTATCAGTAACTTCTGGTTCTAAAGAGTCCACGACTAGCGGAACTGCAATATACTCAAACTCCCATTGAGGCTCTGTCCAAAGGAAAGGGTATAATCTGCGGTATTCAGGTCTTTGGAAGTTAGTAATGAATTCCTTAGCTTTCGTATTTAAATCTGACTCAGATAGGCTATCGATTTCTGATATTGCTTTTTCGATGAAATCGGCTAGTTTTACTTCTAGTCGTCCATAGCTATATGATGTCTCTCGCATAGAGTTATCAAGTTCAGCAAGAGCACTTGGGACAAATATAGAGTTATCAAGAAGGTTTAGGAATTTTTTGATAAGTAGCCAGTCTTTAACGCCAACCTTGTATTCGAATACACTCTTCATATTAGTTCTCTGCTTGAGCATATTCAGGATAAGTTTTTCGAGTTCCTTCTCGTTATTTCCATCGTAATTAAACTGAGCTTTTATATAAGTGGCAAGTTCTTCGTCTGTAACAATAAGGCCATGTTTGATGGCATTATCGCGGAGAGCGAGAGCCAAGAACATACTGGATGATTCTGAAAATGCAGATGTTTGACCAGTTAGTGTAAAGTATATTGGTTGACCAAAATTTACACCTTGAATGCGTTGGTAAAAATCTGAAAACTCTTGACGGGTATATTCTCTTCCGTCTATCTTTCCAATAGAAGAGTTATCTGGGTTGAAATCAAATACCTGTGAGTAACCAAAGATCATGAATGAAGGAATTACGATTAAAGCTACTATCCAGTAAATTACCTTCTGCCTATCCCTAAACTTCTGTAATGCCACGGCAACCACCTTTCTAAATGTATGATATATTATGAAACTGTATTGATAAATATATTCTAGAAACAAACAATAATAAACTCAGAATATTATAGTCTATGTGGCATTTTACTGCAACTAGTTTTAACGATTTATTGATAAACTAAAAGGAGGCAACTTTGCCCGAAAGTATAGGTGGTATTCGTATGAATAATAACAATATATTCTTAGTTGTTAAAAGGGTTGACTTTTGAGGTATATCAGACAAAATTGTCTCGTTAGGACTCCTCAATTCGAGGGGTTTGTGCTCTTTTTTGAAAATAGGACATGAGGTTGGTAAGAAAAATTATGCAGAGTTCAATAAAATTTGATGTTAGTCATAGATCAGGTAAGGCTAGAAGAGGGATTCTTGAGACTCCTCATGGAAAGATTAACTCGCCATTCTTTATGACTGTAGGAACTATTGCTGCTGTAAAAGGGCTCACACCTCAGATGCTAAGGGAATGTGGCTGTGAGATTGTGCTTGCCAATACTTATCACCTCTCGCTCAGACCTGGGGAAGAGCTGGTAAACAGGTTTGGCGGGCTGAGTAAGTTTATGGGCTGGAATGGACCTACCCTAACTGATAGTGGTGGGTATCAAGTGTATTCTTTGGCTGATATTAATAAGATAACTGATGATGGAGTCTCCTTTTCTAGTCATATTGATGGTTCGAAAATATTTATATCCCCAGAAAGGTCTGTTCATATTCAGCAGAATTTGGGCGCTGATATGTTTATGGCTTTCGACGAGTGTCCGGCTGGTGATAGCTCGCATGAGGTAGTGGCTGAAAGTATTGAGAGAACGTTTCGTTGGGCTGTACGCTCTAAAGAGGCTTGGACAAATCGTGAGAAGCAGGCACTTTTTGGTATTGTTCAAGGTGGAGTCTATGAAGATCTTAGAAAGAAGAGTGCAGAGCAGATAGTAAGTCTAGATTTTCCTGGGAATGCTATTGGTGGTGTAAGTGTTGGGGAAGAGCCAGCAAAGATTGACAGGGTTGTCGAGTATACTGCTGCGCTACTTCCTGATGATAAGCCGAGGTATTTGATGGGGGTTGGCAGACCACAGGATATTATACGTGCGATTGGGCATGGGGTCGATATGTTTGATTGTGTGATGCCGACTAGGCATGCTCGTCATGCTGAGGTCTTTACCCGTAAAGGCAAGATAAAAATTAGGAATTTGAAGTATCGTGACGATCATGCTCCAATAGAAGAAGATTGTGATTGTTATGTATGTAAAAACTTGACTAGAGGGTATTTGCGTCATCTATTTATTGCTAAAGAGATGCTGGGGCCAATTTATGCGGCTATGCATAATATTCGGTTTTATATGAAGATGCTTGAAGATGCTAGAGAGGCAATTGAAGAAGACAGATATGAAGAGTTCTCTAGTAAATTCTTGGCTGATATTGAGGGTTCAAGTGTATAGTTTATCTGTATTTTAAGATATTATTATCTATAAATGAAGCGCAGGATGTATTCTCCTGCGCTTCGTTTATAGATAAATATTAGATCTTATTCGCCGTAATATACAGCTTTTAGAGCTTCTGCTTTGATTGCACCTTGACGGAATATTTCTAGTTCGCCATCTTTATCGATTCCTACTACACTCGATCCTTCTCCTAGTACTGTATTATTTCCATCAATGATAAGGCCTAGATCTATACCCAGAGCTTCATCAATTTCTTCAGCATTAGTTGCTGGCTTTTCTCCTGATATGTTTGCGCTTGTTGCTATAATGCCACAACCAATTTCTAGCATGAGTACTCTTAGCCATTTGTTATCAGGAATTCTCAACCCGCAAGTTTTTCCATTGGTGTCCGGAAGTACCAAGGTCATAGCACCTGGCCAGAAGGCATGCATTAGAGCTTCTGTTTTTTCATTATCACAATTTGCGTAGCGGGCAACATAGCTAATATTAGGGATGAGAATTTGGAATGGTTTATCTGCATCACGTTCCTTCATCAGGCGTAACTTTTGAATGCCCTTGCTATTGCCGTAGCTTACGCCTATACCGTAGACTGTTTCTGTAGGAAAAGCGATAACCTCGCCGTCCAACAGTGCTTTAGCTGCTATTTTTATAGATCTGTAATCTGCTCTTAGTATATCAACCATGGTTTGTTTATAGCCTTCCCAGCGCTTTTTTGCCAATATCAGTTCTGTAGTGTGCACCTTCAAAGTCGATCTTTGCGGCTGCTTTGTAAGCATTTTTGATAGCAGTAGGAATATCTTCTCCTAGTGCTGTAACACCTAGAACTCGTCCACCATCTGTAACGATTCTATTTGTCTTTTCTGTGGTGCCTGCGTGGAATACTACCGCATGGTCTCTCTCCTCATTGACATCGCCAAGTCCTGTGATTTCGATGCCTTTTTGGTATTTGTCAGGGTAGCCTCCACTAGCCATAACAACGCATACAGCAGCTTCATCTTTCCACTCAATATTCATGTCTGCAAGCTTGCCATCGCATACTGCCTCTAATAGATCAAGGATATCTGTGTCCAACCTCATCATTATAGGTTGTGTCTCTGGATCGCCAAAGCGAACGTTGTATTCTAAAACTTTTGGACCATTCTTAGTAATCATAAGACCAGCGTAAAGAACTCCACGGAATCTTTTACCACAGCTGTTCATAGCATGTACTGTAGGCACAAGCACAGTCTCTATAACTTCATCTAGTAGCTCGTCTGTCATGAGTGGAGCAGGTGAATATGCTCCCATGCCACCAGTATTAGGTCCTTTGTCGCCGTCGTATGCAGGCTTGTGATCCTGTGAGGATGCTAGTGGGGCAATCGTTTTTCCATCAGTCAGTGCTAGAACAGATAGTTCTTCGCCGATAAGACACTCTTCAATAACAACTCTTCCGCCAGCCTCTCCAAACTCCATATCAACCATGCACCTCTTTAGGGCATCTCGTGCTTCATCAAGATTTGCACAGACGATTGCACCTTTACCAGCAGCAAGTCCATCAGCCTTGACTACGATAGGTCCTTCATCCAAGCTGTCTAGGTAGTCTAGTGCAAAGTCATGCTGTTCAAACATTGCATAGTCTGCTGTAGGGATACCATTATGGCGCATGAGGTCTTTAGAGAAGACCTTGCTCTTTTCTAGTTCAGCAGCAGCCTTATTTGGTCCGAAAGCTTTGATGCCTGCTTCTTGGAATGCATCAACGATACCTTCAACAAGTACTGCTTCAGGACCAGGAACTACTAGGTTGATATCGTGCTTTTTTGCCCAGCGAACAATCCCAGGGATATCATTTAGGTTTAGATCTATACACTCTCCAACCTCTTTGCAACCTGCATTGCCTGGTGCAATGTAAAGCTTGCCAAGTCTCTTAGATTGCTTTATCTTCCAAGCTAGAGCGTGCTCTCTGCCGCCATTACCAACAATAAGTACGTTCATGTTAAATTTTACCTTTCATATATTATTATTTATTCTATTCATTTAAAAATTCAGCAACCCTTGGAATAATTTTCTCATGCTCATCTTCAAGGATGTAGTGCCCTCCATCTTGGTAGTACTCTGCCTCAGCACTTGGGAATCTATCTCTCCATTCACTATAGAAGAAATCATTAAAACACCAATCTTTTCCGCCCCAGAGAATAAGCATCTTCTTGTTTTTTAGTTTTTTGAGATTATTATCTATCTCTTCAAGTGTCGGGTAGCTCTTTTCATTAGGTGTGAGCGGGATGTCTTGCACAAACCTTAACGTAGCTATCCTGTTCTTCCAGTTGTCATAAGGTAGCAGGAAGCCTTCCTTGATCGCTTTACTCATTGGTTTGGTAACGGCCATGCTTGTTGCCGCGCCTGCAAAAGCATTGAAACCTCTAATTGCGAGCGCGCCAAATAAAGGTATTCTACAGATATTTATCCTGAATGGGATTCTATTAGAGAGAAAAGCACCTGTATTTAGTATGATCAATTTATCTACTTGGTCGACATGTGCTGTTGCCCAACCCATACCAATAGCTCCGCCCCAATCGTGTACTATGAGGCTTACCTTCTTATCACTACCTAATGCTTTACTTAGGAGTTCTGTAACATTTGCTATATGATTACTGAGTGTATATTTATAATTTTGTGGTTTATCACTAAGCCCCATACCTATATGATCTGGTACAATTACTCTGTAATCATTACAGTATGCTTTGATAAGCCTTCTGTAGTAAAAACTCCAACTTGGGTTTCCGTGGAGCATTACTATAATATCATTGTTTTCACTACCTTCATCTAGATAGTGCATGTTAGCTCCCGAAGAGAGCTCAAAATATTTTGACTCAAAAGGATAAAGTTCTTTGAATGCTCGGTCTTCTCTAAGCATCAAAGTTTAGCCCTGAGAGTTTCTTTGCTGAGCTTACCGTATTCATTAGTAAGAATGCATTGGTTACTGGTCCTGAACCGCCTTTTGGGCTGGTAATGTGAGCAGCTACCTCTTTGCAGGCCTCGTAATCTATGTCACCTACGTACTGCATTGCGATGTTTCCCTTCTTATTTTTGAGTGGTTCTCCATCTTCGTCTAGTCCTGTAGGAATATGGTTTACGCCAACATCTACGATGATTGCACCATCTTTGATCATATCAGCTTTAACTAGTGGGGTAAGGTCTACTGGAGCTGGTTTCTCGCCTTGACCGTTCTTGTATGCTTTTAGCGCTTTGTTATATCTGTTCCAAATAACAGATGTAGCGCCTGTTGCTGCGATTATTACATCTGCTTCTTTGCAGAGTGCAGCGACGTCTGAACGGCTATGGCCTATCATTACTGAGGCGTTGAGGTTTAGTAGTAGTAGGGCTGCTGGCTTGCCGACAATTGCACTGCGACCTAGAACTAAAGCTTTTGCTCCATTCATCTCAGGACGGATACGTTTAACTAGTTCTACAGCTCCAACCGCTGTACATGGGGCAGGGTCTGAGTAGCCATTGGTCAGTAAGGCACCGAGATTTTCCGGGTGTACCCCTTCTGCGTCTTTGATGGGATCTATTGCTTCTGCAAGCTTTAGATGTTCGCAACCATTTGGAAGTGGAAGGTGTAGAAGGATTGCTGAGATGTTACTGTCTTGATTCAGTCTTAGAATTTCTGAGTGGATCTCTGTCTCTGTTGCATCCTTTCCCATCTCGATAAGGGTGTAGTCGATACCATTCTGTTGGCAATGTTCACCTTGTGCTTTAGCGTACCAACCGCTACCAGCGTCGTTGTTTGCTCTGATCGCTGCTAGGTGTGGCTTCTTTCCAGCCGCGGTGAGTTTTGTAATATCTTCCTTTATGCCAGCGAGTAGCTCTTCTGCAACTGCATTGCCGTCTATTAGTTCTGCTACCATTAGATACCTTTCGATTTAAAAATAGATAATTGATCTTAATTTTATAGTAAATTGCGGGAAAGACAAGGGGTAATGCGGTATATTTGAACGAGATAATAGAGCTTACTAAACTGTACATCAAGGATATGATACAATAAAGCGACTGGAAGAAATCTAATTTTGCTTCCTACAGTCGCTATAAGTTTTCACCACGTTGAAATAATATCTAGCTAGACTTATATTGTATTATTCATATAGACTTGTACAACGAGTTCTGGTTCTTTGAGATTGCGAGGTGGTTTTAGCATAATTATTAAATATATTATGATAAAAGAGGAAAATCAGAGTTTTTGTATTATTGGCTTGGAATTGTCGTTAGGGAATTATTACTGCTTATCGGTATAATGGGGTTTTGGCGCTTATATATCCTTATAGCTTTTGGGTAGGCTGTTTGAATTACGACAGTTGTTGATTCAATGGTTGTTAACCAACGCATCGCGTTGGTAGGGGATACAAGGGGCTGGAAGCCCCTGTACAGTTCGGTTATTTTAGTAATCTTGGAGGTGGGATAGTTGGAGTCATTCTCCTGAGCTGTATACCAAAGTGCTGATTTACTATAACTACTTCACCTTCAGCAAACTTGGTGTTTTCAGCACATACATCTAGGAATTCACCGGCAAATTTTTTGAATTCTATTATAGATCCGGGAGCGAGCTCTTTGACATTAGCAACTCTCATCTTTGTTGTAGCAAGAACGACGATGATCGGAACAGGAATCCTCCCTGCCATGCTGATGTTTCTGTTCTTTATTCTCTTATAAGATGATTTGGAGTTGCTTACAAGATCAGAGACCTCATTGTTGCCAACAGGGTCTTCCTTTATCTTTATTGTGGCTTGCTCTTCCATTCCTGTGCAAGAAAGTGTCATAAATATGCGGATATTTACTGGAGAGAGTCCTTCAATAGTCAGCTTTCCGTCACAACAGAGCATGTCATTAGCACCAAATTTATCATCAACTTTCGGCTCTTTTGGGTCAAAAAGCTCACTACCATCAACGTTAAAGTTGATTTTTCCGCCTGCTTTTTCGTCTCCTCTAAGTGCTTGTGCACCTTGTTGGGCAAGGGTGCTGGCTAATTCTCCGTAGGCATCCATAGCCTCTTCATCAATGACCGTGCCTTCAAGATCTGGCTCGGTACCCATCGCTAGAGCCATAAAGAATGCAATAGCACCTTTTGCTCCAGATTCTGGGATTAGTAGGAATATTTTTCCATCCCTATCACCGCTCCAAGAGATTTCTGTAACGACTTGCTTCTCTTTTTCTTCATCTAGGGCTTCTCTTGGTGTGATAAAATTGCAGCTGTCAATCGTAGAGATTACACCTTTTCCGATAAAAGTTGAGACTCCTTCGAACCCGTTGTCTGTCAACACTTTGGCTATGTGTTCACCTGTTTGTAAGATCTCTGTAGGGATTCTGCTGAAGTCCTCAGATTCTCCAAGTAGCTCGTTTAGGTCATCAAGTTCGCTCATTATATACCTTATAATTTACCCTGTGTATCTATGGGGTATCTGCTAGTCCTGCTGGCGCAGTTATTTTGAATGCTTTGTGGTTGCTATATGTACCAGATGAGCCTCGATATTTTGGCTTACCGTCGATAGTCATAAGTAGAGTGTCATTTACTTTTTTCTTGGTTGTGATAATGTCTCCTGGTTTCATGTTTAGGAACTGATGCATAGTCATATGGGTCTCAGCAAGGTAGGTTATTACCTCTATTTTTGCCTTGTTGACCCCTTCCTCGAGTTTACGTTTGTCAGCATCTGCGTCGGTTGAACGTCTAGTCGTAAACCATGTTTGAATTGTTGAGAAGTTTCCCATTACCGGCTCTACTACTGGAAAAGGAACACAGATGTTGAGCATACCTGAGCTCTCTGCCATCTTTACCTCAAAACATACCAAAATGACAACTTCATTAGGTGGAACAATCTGCATAAGTTGAGGATTTGCCTCTTTAGCTGTTACTTCAAAATCAATATGAAGAATAGGTTGCCATGCTTCTTGCAAGAATCTGAGGGTCTCATTGGTCATATAGCCAATGAGTCGCCACTCAATTTCACTCATTTCACGCTCTGGAAGATGGGCTTCAGTATTGCCACCGCCAAGAAGTTTATCGAGAATTGGGTAAACAATAGAAGGGTTTATCTCTAGAACCATCTGGCCATCTAATGGCTCACAAGATAAAAGGTTGAAGCATGTTGGGTTTGGCAGACTCATGATGAATTCTTGGTATGTGAGCTGTTCGACCGAGGCTAATTTGACATCGACAATAGTACGAAGGTAGCTTGAAAGACTCGCCCCAAGCTTTCTTGCTAATACCTCGTGTAACATTTCCATTGAACGTATCTGGTCTGTACTTACACGTTCTGGTCGTTTGAAGTCATAGATTGCAATATCAGGGACGTTTTCATTATATCCGTTATTGGCTGGATCCGATGTAAAGCCAGTAGGAGAACCGCCACCACCACCCGAGAGGTTCATTAATTCATCACCAAAGTTGTCTCCGGTGTCGTCAACGGAGGCAAGTAGTGCATCAACTTCATCTTGTGATAGTACATCAGGCATAGCGGGTCACTTTATATCAATATTATACAAAAAGGATTAGAGAACATACTCTCCATCATCGCCTTTTAATAATTGTTGTCTAATTGCTTCTTCTATGGCTTTAGGGTCGCCTCTTCTTAATTCATCGGCTTTAATATTATAAGCTTTAAGTTTATCATACTTCTTTTCTACTCTCGTCTTTGCATCTAGCAGGAGAGCGTTCATCTCAGTAGTAGCGCGTTTGGCTGGGAGGCAGAGAAATAAATACATAGATACTGAGATCGCTACAAGTAGTAGCGCCGCAGCTCCCCCGTCCCAGAATGGATTGTATTCTTCGGTATATTTAGTCATCATAAATGCTTATCGACATATTTGTGAGGTTGACTTTAGTCTGGTTTGGCAATTATATTTGGGAAGCGTTGTTATAGATAAAAAACAGCCTTACACTACAGTGAAAGGCTGTTTTTTATAGGTTCAATCTTAATCGAAAATATTTGTTTTTCTAACAATATGGTTAGATAATCTTGCCCTTTAGACAATTTCTAGGGGTATTAAGTTCGATAAGGTTGGCTCCGCTTATCCTATCTGGTGAACATGCAATGATAAGAACCATCTCTGTCTCTTCTACAATCTTGAGCTTGAGAAGTTGTGACATTGATTGGGTGACGAGTGAATCGGTATTATGACTACGTTCTGTATAAAATGGAATTATACCGAAACTTATAGCCAGCTCACGTACAACTCTTTTGTCATGTGTTCTTGCACAGACTGGAACCTTACTTCTGTAGGATGACACATAGCGAGCAGAATAACCGGTTGTCGTATCAGTGAGAATAGCTTTTGCGCCTAGATCTAATGCGCTATGTACAGCAGTCCTTGCTAGGTAGTTACTGACCTTGTGAATCTGGTCATCACTACTGAATTCATGCTCTCTAGGTGCTCCCCTGCTTGACTCTGCGGTTAGGGCTATATCTCTCATAGCTAAGACTGATTCTAGAGGGTATTTACCATATGCTGTCTCACCGCTAAGCATAAGGGCATCAGTTCCATCGAGTACGGCATTTGCAATATCACTAACCTCCGCACGAGTTGGACGAGGATTATCTATCATTGAGTGGAGCATCTGAGTCGCAGTAATAACCGGGCAAGCTCTTGTGATACACTTGTCGATCATCTTCTTTTGTATGAGAGGTACTTCGGCAGCAGGTACTTCGATACCGAGGTCTCCTCGTGCAATCATTATACCATATACGCAGTCAAGGATTTCGTCAAGATTATTGATTCCTTCTCGATTTTCAATCTTGGCTATAATCTTTACTGGGCTGTTGTGAGTGTCTAAAATACTTTGAACTGCCATTACGTCATCTCTATTTCTTACGAATGAGTGCGCAATGAAATCTATGTCATGCTCTATAGCAAATTCTATATATTCACGGTCCTTTGGAGTAAGTGAAGGGAGCGTGAGATGAACTCCAGGAACATTTAGGCTCTTGCGATTACCTATAACGCCACCATCTACAGCTTCACAAACGAGCTCTTCAGCGTTCTTTTTTACAACTTTTAATTTGGTTGCCCCGTCATCGATAAGTATTTCTGAACCTACAGAAAGCTCTTTAATTAGACCTGTATAGCTTACACTGAATGCGTCATCTTCAAAACCATCTGCTGTGATACGTATAATATCTTTATCTTTAAGTACTATATCTTCAGAAATATTGCTTGTTCTAACCTCTGGACCTTTGGTGTCAAGCAGTAGCGCAATTTCATCAGAAACTTGACGCACACTGTTGACAATTTTTAGAGTGTCAACTGGGGTCTGGTGCGCTGTATTCAGCCTTACGACATTCATACCGGCTTTATAGAGGGATTCGATGAATTCTGGTTCGCACTTTCTGTCTGAAATTGTGGCAATGATCTTTGTTTGTTTGCGTTGCATTTAGTTTAAGGCCTTTCTTTTTCTTATATGTTTCAAATGATGATACACTTTTTCTGCTATTTACTGCTCGTAACGTGACAAGACCCTACTGCAGGCAGTCGGGTCTTGTTTGGTAAAAAATATGTAAATAATACAGTAACGTTATACTTTTAATCAACTCATTAAGTGTATATAGTGTATAGATAATTAGTGAAAATACAATAGATTAGTATAGAAATCATATGTTAATAAGTTCTACAAGTATTGGTAGTGGATTTTTGTTTTATCTTGAAAAATATGGTTAAGTGAGTGTTCTTTCATTTATTAATGATCTAAAAAGAGAGTCAGAGGCTGTTTTTGCTACGCCAAATTTTCGGCTAATGGGAGCAATGTCTATTATGCACCCCTCTGATAAATCTTCTAAGGCATCACTAGGGATGAGTTTTTTAATTGCCTCTAGCACATTATAACTTTTTATGTCAAGCATCTTGGCGTAGAGTAGAACGGCTTGAGGGTTTAGCATATTTATTGCTATTGCGATCGCTTTGGCAATATTTCTGATTACCTCATCTAGGACTTCTAATATTTTTGGCTCAGACGAGTCAATGTACGCGGCAACCTCTTCGAAGGACAGCGACCGGTTCATAACTGTACTCGATTTCTTTATAAGAGCTGTGTCTGAAGCGAGTACTTCAAAACATCCTTTCTTTCCGCAAGCGCATTGTGGCCCATCATCAACAATTGAGACGTGTCCAAGCTCACCTGCAAAGCCGCCACTTCCATTTAGTAGCTGGTTGTTGCTAAGTATTCCTAGACCAAAACCTTCACTCAAATCAATTGCTACTAAGTCACTTAGCTCAGAGTATCTCGGATCTATACTTTGAGCCAAGCATAGTGCTCTCTCTTCTTGAATAGTCCTTACAATATAATTTGTTCCCTCGCAGATATCAAGTGCAGGCTTTGTGTTGTTTAAAAACTTGATATTGTGTGATTTTTGTACGTAGTGATCATTTTCGCTAACCATGCCTGGTACGCTAAGTCCGAAAGCTATAGTTGAGTTTTTTGAGAATCTCTTTGCTGCTGAAGTTGTGCTTTCGCGGATCTTTCTAATTAGATCGCTGTAGTTGCCTGGCGTTTTGAAGCAGCACTCCTCATCATAGAGATTTTTACCATCTGGGCTACATGCCATTACTCTACAATGGGTTATTCCAATCAAGGCTATGATTATTCCTATCTTCTTGTGGTTTAGCTTGTAGTGCTTGCTTGGACGTCCTTTACCAGCAGCTTCTTCACTGGTTGTTTCTACTATTGTGCCGTCTTTGGTAAGGCTACTCATGAGCTTTGCCATTGTTGTTGCACTGAGACCGAGGATATTAGTTATTTCAGCTCTGGAAAGACTCTCGTTTATCCAAAGAGCTTGGAGTACCTCGGCAATATTTACTTCTCGTACGGTTGATGGGGTAGCTGATTTGGTTGAGCGTCTGTTTATCATTTTAGGAGCCTTAAAATAGCATTTTTTATGCGAGCATTATATTGCTAGTGTATAAATAGTTCTATAGACTATTATTAGTCTTATTACAAGCTATAGTCAATATAATTTTTGATTTTATTGTTAATTATTGTCTGGAGAAATATAGATAAAGGAAGGTTGTTTAATTTAATAAGTAATAAATTTATATGTAATACTATTAAAGACATGGTTAAAAAGTACAGTGTTTTACGTATGATTATGAATAGTCATTTGTTTAAAAAGTTGTTAATTGCTTTTTTTGTGTAAGTTTATTTGTTTATTTTTACGTTAATGCTTTGTTTTATTTAAACAAGGTTTAAATAAAAGTTACGTAAGAAATTTATTGTGGTATCTTAATAGGAGGATAAGTAAATATTATAAAATCATTTTTAATATAAGGAGAATATTGTTAAGAAGTATTAAGTTGGGGTCGACTTTGGCTAAAATATCGAAAGAGTGTTGGTCGTCGATACAACTAGTGGTGATGAAGTAGGTCTATATCTTGATAATCAGGATCCGAGCCTTGCAAGGCAGAACCAAGGAGATTATATAGATAGCTTCAATGTTTATGTAAGAGAAGCTCTCGTAGGGGGGCAAAAACTGAAGGATTCAAGCCGGAAAGTATTTTGTGGATTGGGATTATTACTATTGGTAGTACACTTGCAGGTATGCTTTCTGAATTTATAAATACTTATGCTTTTGTTATGGAAAGATCATACTTCAAGCTCAAAAGCTATTTCCATATTATAACAACGAAAGATATGTGTGGTCATATCTTGATAAAATTGGTGGAACACAAAGTAATTATGTTTTTACAGACCTGTGCTTTTGGAGCAAGTGTATTAGGTTCATACAGCTTTATATGCAGCTTTACGATGGTTTTGGTGCTGGAGAATAAGTCAATTGATTTTGGAAGCATTATGAAAGACTTGGTTAATATTTATAAAAGAGGTTTAGCAGAGGTTTTGCCTGTTATTAAGTTAAGCGTTTCAGAAGACTGTTGGGTTATATGTATTGAGGATTCTACTTGTTAGGATTCTCAATTTTTTTTAGCTTGATGAATTTTTAAAATTTGTGTAGACTAAAAGAGTGCTGTGCTGTTTTGGTCGTTATTATTTAGGATTCTATTAGTTTTGTGAGGCTTGCCATGAAAAAAATTAAGCTAAATTTTAGAGGTAAGATGTTGGTATGGATTATTGGTGCTGTTGTTGTTATATCTGGAGGGGTGCAATATTATATAAATACAGATATTTCTAAGGTGGTGTTGGTTTCAGAAAAAAGCACCCTTAAAGAGAAGGTCAAGGGAATAAAAGCCTGTATTAACACTCAGATTACTATGGATGAATTGGTAGTAGGAGTTATGGCTAGGGATAGAATATTTATTGACGCTTTAACTAGTGGTGATAATAACGAATTTACTAAGTGTAATGAGTACTTGAAGGGTGTTGTGGGATCAAATAAAAAGTTTGAGATCGCGGTTGTTGTCAATAAGGAAGGGGTTACAGTTGCCTCAAATGATCCGAGTGCAGTAGGTATTGATGTTAACGATAGAGGTTACTTTAAACGCTCTATGAAAGGAGATGCCGTTATAACTGATGCTTTGAAGAGTAAAGCTTCAGGAAATGTTATATTTGGGGTGTCTCAGCCAATAAAAGATGGAGATACGGTAGTTGGTGTGATGTTTATAGGCAATAAGATGTCTTATCTATACGATAACCTTGTCGAGCCTGTAAAAGCAGGACGTACAGGATATAGCTTTATCATGAATAACGAAGGATTGATTCTTGCGCATCCAGTTGCTGATATAGTATATAATAAGGAATTTTCATCTACGCCAAATTCGAAGAAAATCAATAAATATATATTAGAAGCGAAAGATGGAGAGGCAAGATATTGGTGGGCTCCTATTAATGACTATAAAATAGCAGCGGTTGCTCAACTTGATAATGGTTGGAGGATTATTCTAGGTGTACCTGAGCAGGAGTTGATAGAATCATTAAAGCATACAACTTATGTTGCAATAATTTCTGGCGTAGTCTTGATCGTTGGTATAGGAATTGTTGTCTTTGTACTAGTTGGATCTGTGAATAAGGTTCTTGTTACTTTGACAAGCTTGATGGGTAATCTAGCTAATGGAAAGGTTGATAACTCTCTAGAAAATAGTGCAACACTTGAATTGGCTCTTAAACGTATAGATGAGTTTGGCGAGATAACTAGAGCTGCCCTTGAAGTGCAACAATATTTTGTGGATATTTCTAAGGTTGCTCAGAGTTTAGCAAATAAAGATCTGGACGTAAGTGTAGGTATAAGAAGCAAGGAGGATATACTGGGTAATTCTCTTTCTGAAATGGTCACTAATTTTAATCGAGCACTTGGGCAGGTTCGTAGTGCTGTGGCGCAGGTTAATACTGGGGCACAGCAGATTAATTCAGCTAGTCAGAGTCTATCATCCGGAGCAACAGAGCAGGCTGCTGCTATAGAAGAGATTACCGCTTCAGTATCAGAATTGGATTCTTCGACAAATGTAAATGCTGAGACTGCTGAGACTGCAAACAACTTTACTGTAGAGGCAAGCTCGGCTGCGCTAGAAGGTCAGAAGCATATGGGTAGTCTCAGTAGCGCTATGGAGGTCATGTCTAATAGAGCGTCAGAGGTTCAGAAAATTATTAAAACTATCGATGACATTGCATTCCAAACAAATCTTTTAGCGCTAAATGCTGCTGTTGAGGCTGCTAGAGCTGGAGCACATGGTAAAGGGTTTGCAGTAGTTGCAGAAGAGGTACGAAACTTGGCGGCAAGAAGTGCCAAGGCTGCTGGTGAAACAGCAGTATTGATTGAAAGCGTTGTAAGTGATATCAATAATGGTAATATAGCTACAGGACAGACTGCCGAATCATTGAATAATATTGTAGAAGGTATTAAGAAGTCTGCAGATCTAATAGGTGAAATTTCTACAGCAGCGACCGAACAGTCAAATAGTGTAAAACAGATTAGTCAAGGATTGAGGCAAATTGAGCAAGTTACTCAGTCGAATACAGCAAATTCAGAAGAGACTGCAAGTGCAAGTGAAGAGATGTCTGGCATGTCCCAGCAGCTTAATGAACTTGTTTCTGAGTTTAATATTGTTTCATCGAAGCATGAGTTAGACAAGAAAGCCCCGAAGGAAAGAAAGAAAATGTCGCAGAAAAAAAGTAGTGGCTTTGTTGGGTCGGATAATATGAAAGCTGATGTGGTCAAACCTAAAGATGTTATAAAATTAGATGATTCTGAGTTTGGTAAGTTTTAGCATTGAAAAATACTTGTCTTGATGTATTATAAGATTCAGATTTTTTGATTTTAAAGTGATCTGGATCTTTATTTTAAGTACAAGGAGATAGTATGGATATGATGGTTGCTATGGGGTTGGTGAAAGTTCTGAAGGGTAATCAAGATCTATATAGCAAGGTAGAAAAAATATTTGAATCTGGTAATGTTGATGACGAGGTGGGTAAAGAGCTCGCTGAAGAAGCAAAGAAGACTGGGATCGAGATTGATGCTGAGGATTTATTAGATGACCTTGATGACTTGCTCAAGAATGGGATGAACGGCATCAGTGTGAAAGATATGGGCGGACTTGCTGGCATAATGGCGATGGCAGACGGTCTGATGGGCTAGTATTTAAACTAGATTAATTAGTATATTTTAAGATTGGGACCTCGCATATGTGAGGTCCCAATCTTTTATAGGGTATATATATTTTAAGTTGCCTAATTATGAGATAGCCTAATTAGAAAGTATTAGTAGCGTCTCATTATTACAGTCTCTCCAATTTCCTTAAAACCAAGACGGTTGTAAAGCTTTACTGCTGGTAGGTTGTCCTGGTAGACGTGTAGTTCTAATTCGTCAATACCCTCTGAAATCAGTTTATTTGATAGTAGCTTGAGGTTTACAGTTGCATATCCTAAGCCTTGATATTCTGTAGGGGTACTGACTCCAAATATTGAATAGCGTTCACGAGATGAGTAGTCACTAATTCCATCCATTCTTGAAAAGATGCATCTGCTAAGAATTTGACCATCATGATCGAGAAGTTCGTGGTCGTAGAGTTCTAAATCTCTAAAAGCATGGTCAAGCCATGTGGTCTTTCCTTGTCGGCTTTGAATGTAAACTTTTTGTGGGAGTATATTGTATTGTGGGCAGCCTGTTAGGCTCTTTACCATAGTATAAGAAGCACGCTCTGGATAGAAGTAATAGTTATTCAGTAACCAAGATGCTGCTTTGTTGTTATTATTTATTCCTGCGCGCTCTGAACCGTCAATGAGAGTTGCATAGAATGAAGAGTATGGCCATGCCCCAGCGGCATCAATAAATCTTACCCTCAAGTTGTGAAAGTGATCTATTGCTTTGCTAAGAAGTTTATCACCTATGCCTCGGTGTCTAAACTCGTGACGTACTGCTAGTGCGCAAATTACACCAGCTCTATCATAGCCTGGGACATCTACAAGGTCATAGTGGATAAATCCTGTGGTGTTCGCACCATCCTTAGCAATTAGTAAATTTTCTGCGTTAAATCTTTTTGATGAGTAATAGTGACGTCTGAGTCGGTCAACTGTAAGAGGGAAGAAGCCGTACTCTTCTTTCATTGCATCATTCCAAACCTCGACAATTGCTGGTGCAAATATATCCTGATAAGCATGGAAGGTGATGGCCATTTAAGTATCTCTCATGTTTGTATGTCTGTTAAAGACCAAGGAATAAAATACAACTGCTGCTAACGGTGATGGCAAAACCTGCCAATGCATGGGCATATTTTTCAAAAAAGTCACTATTTATCTTATTTAGGCCTAGAGAACCAATAGTTACTGCGAAGAGCATTGTGGTAATAGTGGCTAGTGAGAAGGTAACGGCGACTAGCGTTGCTCCTACAAAATTGTGCTCAGCAGCTGGGTATATTAAAAGAGGGATAAGTGGTTCGCATGGTCCAAAGGCAAAGATAATAAAAAGTCCCCAGAATACTGTAGATTTTTTCTCTTTATGAACGTGAGCATGGTTGTTGCTATGAATATGCTCGTGCTCATGCTGCTCAAGATCGCTACCTTTGAGGTGAAAGTGTTTGTGAGTATGCTTTCCTCCTCTAACCGCTTGTTTAATGCCCCACGCAAAATACACAATACCGAAGGAAAAGAGTAGCCAGGCTGCAATGTTCCCTCTAAAAGCTTCGATTATTTCTAGTCTTTGTAGCTGTGTGCCTATTCCATAACCGATAAGTCCTAGTACTACGGATGAGAGTACATGAGCCACTCCACATATAAAGGTGATGATGAGGGTCTTCTTTATACTCCATCTTTTAGCCCTTGAAAGCATAATAAATGGAAGATAGTGGTCTGGACCTGCAAGTGTATGGGTTGAGCCGATAACAATAGCGACACCTATCAATGTTAAAATATCATTACTGATTATCATTTTTAAGTTATTTCATCTTCTTGAAATTCAGACTAAATTGATTATAGTTTAATAATAGACAATTATATAATTATTAGAGATAAAGTAAATATATGGAAAAAAGAAATATGGAATCATCATTAATATTGGCAATTGAATCTTCGTGTGATGAAACGGCTGGAGCACTGCTCAAAGATGGTAAAGAAGTATTGGGGCAGTTTGTGGCTAGTCAGATAGACTTACAT
This sequence comes from Planctomycetota bacterium, assembly GCA_965140405.1. Classification (GTDB taxonomy): domain Bacteria; phylum Planctomycetota; class SZUA-567; order SZUA-567; family SZUA-567. Next base: position 1,142,464 of record OZ223208.1, on the reverse strand, counting down.
AGGCAGTTTGGTGGTGTTGTGCCTGAAGTGGCGTGTAGAGCGCATATGGAGTGTATCCTTCCTGGGGTAAAGAAGATGCTTGAGGATGCGGAGGTAAAACCTGAGGAGCTTTCCGCAATAGCGGTTACAAATAGGCCAGGTATGGTTGGAGCTCTGTTAATAGGGGTAACCGCAGCAAAGAGCTTGGCTTATGCTTGGAATAAGCCTCTTATTGGGGTTAATCATATCCAAGGGCATATTGCTGCTGCAAAGTTTGCTGAGCCTGAGTTGGAGTATCCGTATGTTGCTTTGGTTGTCTCAGGTGGACATACCAATGTCTACTACATTCCTGAGTGTGGCGTCTATAAACAGCTGAGTTCGACACTTGACGATGCCGCTGGTGAAGCCTTTGACAAGGCAGCAAAACTTTTAGACCTAGGGTTCCCTGGCGGACCTGTAATTGATAAAGCTGCCAGGAGTGGAAATAAAGATGCATACCCATGGAGAGATGCGTGCTTACCTAGGAATAATCCATATGACTTCTCATTCTCTGGGCTCAAGACTGCTGTGCTATATGTTGCAAGAGGGCAAAGGGCTGGGAGAAAAGGACCGTTACTTCTGAATCCTCAAGAAGTATGTGATGCTGCAGCTAGCTTTCAGAATGCTGTTATCAGGGCACTTGTTAATAGAACGATAAAAGTGGCAAAAGAGAAGGAGGTAAAGTGGATAGCCATAGGTGGTGGCGTATCAGCAAATTCATCTTTGAGAGAAGAGATGACCAAGGCCGCGAGTAAAATTAGGTGTAGAGTTGCTGTGCCACCGATGAACCTTTGTACTGATAATGCTGTTATGATCGCAGTAAGAGGTGAAGAATTATATAGAGCAGGTAAATTTGATGATATGGAACTTGATGCTGTGGCGAGAGTCAAAGCAGAAGGATAGTATTTATGAATATTGACGATGCTCCTTTTGATTTTACTTCTATGCGTAATTATATGGTGAATGAGCATATAGTAAAACGTGGGATCAATGATACCAGTGTAATTGAGGCTATGAGGAGTGTGCCAAGGGAGTACTTTGTAAGACCTATAGATTGGGATGAAGCTTATGAAGATTCTCCACTAGATGTAGAGTGTGGACAGACAATATCTCAACCTTATATTGTTGCGTATATGACTGAAATACTCCAGGTTAAAAAGGGGATGAAAGTCTTTGAGGTTGGGACGGGTAGTGGTTATCAAACTGCTATTCTAAGTTCTATGGGGGCAAAGGTGTTCTCAATCGAGAGGCACGAAATACTCTCGCGTGGAGCAAGAGACGCTCTAAAGATAACCGGACTAATCGGAAATGTGACTCTGAAAATTGCAGATGGAAGTGTGGGATGGAAGGATCATGCGCCGTATGATAGGATTATTCTTACTTGCTGCGCTCCAGAGCTTGTTGAGGAACTTATCTCTCAATTGGCTGTAGGTGGAATTATGATTAGCCCAGTTGAAACATCTGATGGACAGGTACTACGTAAAGTAGTAAAGAATAAGGGTGATATCGAGGTAACAGATGATTTACCTGTCAGATTTGTACCACTGATAGGTGAAAATGGATTTTAGCGGTTAAGTTTTACACTATACTATGGTGCCGATTTTACTATGAGTTTAAAAAGTCTGAGTCTTCAATAAGTTTGATGGTCTCATGTATTTCATTACAGAATAGCTCGATGTCTTTTTCTAGGTCGGTTTCTCCTGCTTTAAACTTTAGATCGAGAGATGTTGCAACTTCTTTAAGTTTTGGGGCACCAATATTACCTGCAATTCCTTTGAAGGTGTGTGCTATACGGTGTGCGTCCTCCAGCTTTCCTTCGTTGTATAAGTTTTTAATGTCACTAGAGCTTGAAGAGTAGTCATTAATAAACATATCAAGAACTTCAACGTATAGACCTTCATCATTATCTAGGAGAGCGATCGCAGAAGCAGAATCCAATATTCTTGGAAATGATTCTTCTACGTTCGACTCTGTGATTGCTGGCTCTGCAGTATTCGTATCATCTGGCCCTTTTCCCCATTCTTCATCATTAGAAGATTTGGCTGAAGGTGATAAGTTATTTTGCTTATTATTATCTGATCTCTCTTTCGACCCGTTACTCGTACCTATGTAGTTTTTTATTGTGTTATATAGACTCTTTGGGTCGATTGGTTTTGTGACATGCTCATTCATGCCTGATTCAATACTCTTCTCTTTGTCACCTGAAATGGCATGGGCAGTCATTGCAATAATTGGTATTTCAGTATCAAATTTTCTAATAGCACGTGTGGCGCTAAGGCCATCCATTATAGGCATCTGAACATCCATTAGTATTAGATCAAATTTTTCGTTACGAGCCATCCCTACGCCTTCAAGACCGTTATAAGCAATTGAAAGTTTTGCTTTGGTCTTATTAATAAGTGCAGTTGCTATCTCTTGGTTTAGTAGATTGTCTTCAACTAAAAGAATATGCTTGCCAGACAAATCTGGAATATGTGAACGTTTCTTGATGCGGCGTTCAGAATGTGGCTTCTCTTCATTGAAGGTTTCGATGATAGTATTGAAGAGAATAGAAGGCTGGATAGGCTTGAGAATCAGACGATTTATACCTACTCTCTCAATCTCGCTTAGTGCTTCTTCTGATGAATGTGAAATAGTCATTAGAATTTTTGGGAAGTGGGTGAAGTCTTTAGAAAAGATGGCTTCAGCTGTTTCGATACCATTTAACCCAGGCATGTCCCAGTTTAAAAGGACTAGCCCATAAGGTATTTCTGAATTGTACGTAGATTCAATCATGGATATCGCTATGCTACCACTGGCAGCTTTTTCTACTAAAAAGCCAAAAGACGTTAGTTGTTTTGCAAGAATATTCCTGCAACTTTCATTGTCATCAACAATGAGAATTCTTGTGTTTTTAAAATGGTCTAGAAGCTTATATGTTTCTGCGTCCTCTTCTTCGTCAATATCAAAGGTTAGTTTGAAAGAAAACTCACTGCCTGTTCCCGCTTCACTTTTTAGTTCAATATCTCCACCCATTAAGTTAATGAGCTGTTTGGAAATAGCAAGACCTAGGCCGGTACCTCCATGTTTTCTGGTAATTGAAGCGTCTGCTTGATTGAATGATTTGAAAAGCTTGGCTTGCTGCTCTGGTGTCATGCCAATACCGGTATCTTTAACAGAAAAGCGTAACGAGACAGTTTCATGTTTGTGTTCAATAATTGAAATTTTAAGAATTACTTCACCTTTGTTAGTAAACTTTATTGCATTGCTTAAAAGGTTGGTTATAACCTGACTTGTTCTGAGTGGGTCACCATAGATCAACTTGGGAACCAATGGATCAATATCGAGAATGAGTTCAAATTTACTACTTTCCATAGCAACACTGACATTGCTAATAACACTCTCAGCTACCTCTTTTAAGCTGAAAGAAATATGCTCAATACTCATCTTTCCTGCTTCGACTTTTGAGAAATCCAAAATGTCATTGATGAGGCCGAGTAGTGATTTTGATGCTTTTGAGGCTTTGCTGATGTAGTTGTACTGAGTTGGAGTCATCTGTGTATCAAGAGCTAGGTCGATCATGCCTATAATAATATTCATAGGTGTGCGGATTTCATGAGACATATTCGCTAAGAAGTCACTCTTTGAGCGATTTGCTGATTCTGCTTGAGCCCGAGCTTCCACAAGTTTACTCTCTGCTTCTTTTGCTTTGGTATTGTCTTGTATCGTACCAAGAATTCGTACAAGTCTGCCAGAGTTATCTTTGATATAGCGAAGCTTTCTGCATATATGTTTGATGCGCCCATCCTTCATTATGAGCCTTAGTTCGTCTGTTCGGTGTAGTGAGTCTGGTATAGATTTATCAGTGAAAGCAAGGTCTGAACTAGATCTGTCTTCTGGGTGGATAACGTCTAGTGTACTTTGGAGTCTCATACTGGTCTTGGGGTCAATTTCAAAAATTCTGTAATACTCGTCTGAACCATGAATTGTATCTTTATTAACATCCCATGAGAAGTGTGATATATGAGCGAGTTTTTGAGATTCTGAAAGGTCTTCTTGAGCTCTTACTCTGTCTTTAACTTCGAATGCAGAGGTGGTTATCCGTGCTAAGGAGAGTAGGTACTCTCCTTCTTCTTCGTACCATTCTCTAGGGGTATTCTCCATCTCACAGGAGATAATACCTTTGAACTCCCGATTAACAATAAGTGTTGCCCACAGAAAAGCCCGAGTGTGGTAAGGTTTGAAAATGCTATCGACATATTCCAGAGTTGTAGGGTCGGTAGTTACGTCATTTGAAGTAAGAAGTTGAGAGTTTTTACTAATTGTAAGGAGGTTCAGCGCTTGTGAAAAATTAATAGAACGTGTAACCTCTGAACGGTCTCTCTCTTTGAGAGGTTGGTAGCCGTTCAAATAATCGGTGGCATCATCATAAAGCCAAAAGCAAACATTGTCAACATTGAGTGTCTTCTTGGCATTTGTCGCAATCTCCTTAAACCCACGGTTTAGGTTTCCTGACGATATTTCTTTGTTCAGCGTAAGATTTTGAAGGCTTTGATTCTGTTGTGCAATACGAAGGTTCATATTATTACGGTCTGTGATATCTCTATATAAGCCAATTAGTTTCTTTTTACCTGTTGCTTCATCAATAAGGCAATGTGTGTCAACTTCGAGCCAGCGAAGTTCACCATTGGTACGTGTTATCTGTATGTGACTGTGTTTAGTCGTATCATTGTCATAAGGGGATAGGATTATTTTCTCAAGTTCTTTTTCCATACCTTCGGGAAGGAAATTTGCAGAGAAGTCATAATACGTCATTGGAGGCATAACTCCGTCTGGCCCTAGTGGCACTCCTCTAATATTCAGAGAGTTATCATCAAAGATAAACATATTCTCTTCAAGGTCAAATTCGAAAATGCCTATCTTCATCGTTTCTAAAGCAATTTTGAGTTTGCTTGTTTTAGCTTTTAGTTTTAATGCATGGGTAGTGATATTCTCTTCAAGAAGGCGGTGTTTTATCCCTGTATCTCTAAAATGTGATGCAAAGTTTATCAGGACGTCTTTGAGGTGATTTACTCGTTCTTTTGGGATAATTGTCAATTCATCAAGATATTTTGATATAGTATTGAAATCAATATCACAGTATTTGGCGATACTATTAACCTCTGCATAGGTGAGCTTTCGGGTAAGAAATTTACCAGCTTTTATATAGCCTACAATCTCATCTTTGATTGTCAAAGGGGCTATTATTGTTGTCACTCCACACCAGCATGAGGATTGAATAAATGTTTTTGTTTTCTGTATTTTACTTATTACATCAAGTTCGTATGATTTACATTGATCATCGTATCCTACGTCATCATAACCAGATAACAAGCAGTTGTAAATTGGTCGTTCTGGGATAATACCTTTGCCGTCTCTGTCTAGAATTGATGCGTTGATTCCAAATGAATTCGAAAATCCTTCGAGGATCTTACTGCATTTTGGTAAATCAATAATTTCAGTAAGATTTTTGCTCATACGTAAACCTTTAGTTAGGTAAAATTTTATATAATTATCATTATTATAAAGGAAATGGCTATTCAATATTTACATAATATATAACAATTGTAATGTTATCGTTAAAGTATCTTCTGTCAAGTTAATTTGAGTGGGGAAGGTCATTCTTTTGACTTGTGTGAGATATGTCTGATGAGTAAAATAAGAATTGTAAACAAATGCTATTAACTAGTGGTTAATAATTTGAGTATTCTAAAAGGTAAGGTCTTATGAGTAAAACAGATAAAAAAAGAGTGCATCTTATTGCGTGTGGTGTGTTGAGTCTGGATTTTGAGAAGATACAGAGTGAACTGGGGATTGATATGTCGGTAGAGTATCTTCCTGGTGGTCTACATGAGACTCCGAAGAAGTTAAAAGAGGAGCTCCAAGAGCGAATTGATGTTGCCAGCAAGAATGATGTCGCTGATATGTTGGCAATTGGATACGGGATATGTGGTAGGGGGACTGTAGGGATAAAAGCAAGAAATATTCCTCTAGCAATACCAAAGGTGCATGATTGCATCTCTTTATTTTTAGGGTCAGATAGAGAATACAGAAAACAATTTTTAGAATGTCCGGGTACATATTATGTCTCTGCTGGATGGGTTAATGAAAAGGTAACCCCTCAGGAGCATTGTAAGACTTGTCAGGTGACATCTGATAACGGTAGTGAGCTTGGTGCTTTGATTGAAAAGTATGGACAAGAAAATGCTGAAGATATCGAGTACTTTCTAAGTAGTTGGCAGAGAAACTATGAGAGGGCGGCATTTATTGATACAGGAGTGAGTCACAGATCGGAAAAATATATAGAGCTCGCAAAAAAGATGGCCAGCGATTATGGGTGGAAGTATGAGAGGCTTGAAGGTACTCATAATCTACTGAAGAGCCTTATAAAAACCCGGAGTACCTCTGATGAAATATTGATAGTACCGCCAAAGTATACTACAGTATGGGATTCAATGGGTAAAGGTCTTTCTGCCACAGCTGCGTGGGATAGTGGGACAAAAGATGTCGATAAGACTGCAATATATATGGGTAAGGGTGGCGAGGAGATAGAAGAGAGTGAATTCTGTAGCATGCAGATGAAAAAATCTCCTGCAATCAAACTAGGGATGGGTATAGACGCTGGAGGAACGTATACAGATATTGTTCTTTATGACTTTGTAGATAAAAAAGTGATAAAGAAAGCGAAAGCAGCAACGACTAAATGGGATTTTACCATTGGGATAAATGAGGCTATTGGGCGGTTGGAGCTTGAGAATCCCGAGAAGATTGAGATGGTCACTCTTTCAACGACCCTTGCTACAAATTCAATTGTAGAAGGTAAGGGGCAGAAGGTTGGGTTGCTTATTATGCCTCCATTTGGGATCTTTTCTCCCTCAGATATTGACTACTCACCTATAGCAGTGATTGAAGGTAGGCTCGATATAAATGGCAAGGAGCTCAAGCAGATAGATCATAATCAGGTGATAGCAATCGCTAGGGATATGATTGAAAAAGAAGGGGTAGAGGCATTTGCAGTAACAGGATTTGCAAGCGTTGTCAATCATCAGCATGAGCTTGAAGTAAAGGAGATACTCAAGCAGGAGTTTGACTGTAGTGTTACATGTGGTTATGAGATATCTGCGGATTTAAATTATAGAGTTCGCTCGATTACTTCGGCTCTCAATGCTAGAATCATTCCATGTCTTGAGAAGCTACTGAGTGAGATGGGAGAGTCTTTAGAGAAGCAGGGGATTGTTGCACCAAAGATGGTTGTAAGAAGTGATGGCTCACTCATGAATGTCAAGACTGCACTTGAGAGACCGATAGAGACAATTCTTTCAGGTCCGGCAGCTAGTGCGAAGGGAGCTGGGCATCTTGCAAACCTTGAGGACGGATTGGTTGTTGATATCGGGGGTACAACGACCGACACGGCAATTATTCGAGATGGAAAGGTTCTCACAAACCTTGATGGGGCTTCAGTAGGTGGATATAGAACGCACATTAAAACCCTTGATCTGAGAACTGTTGGACTAGGTGGGGATAGTAATATTAACAGGAGAGCTGGTGTAGTCAGTATTGGCCCTGAGAGGGTTATGCCAATTTGTAGGGCTTCTAGTGATAATCCTCAGATAATGGATTGTATTGATTGGGTTGGCAGGAGAAAAGATAAATTTGTTAGTGATAGCTATGGTATGGAGATAGTATCGCTTACAAATAATGATCTTAAGGATGAACTTCACTGGAGTGATAGTGAGAAAGAGATAATTGAACTCCTCCGAGCTAGACCAATGTCGGTTCAGGAACTTTGTGAAAATACAGGGGCATTTTCTCCAAAATACCTTCCTTTAGCAAGGCTTGAGAGTGTATATCATATTCAGAGAATAGGACTGACCCCGACTGACTTGCTACATGTGATAGGTAAGGTAGATTTCTGGGATGCGAGTGCTGCAAAAGCAGTATGTGAGATTTTTGGAGAGTATGACGGTAAATTGGCTGAAGAATTTGCTGAGGATGTACTCCTTGAAGTGCGTAAGTCTTTGGCGCTGGAGATGATAAAAAGAGAAATCTCAGGTGAAGTAGATGTTGATAAGTTTGGTGAGTCGCCAGTTGCTGAATTATTACTAAATAATCTATTTAGCGGTGGCAATTATAACTATAAAGTGGGATTTGAGTTGCAGCATTCGATAATAGGGATTGGTGCACCGACTAGAGATCTGCTGATTCCTGCTAATGAGTGGTTGGGGGCGGAGTGTGTTATACCACTTCATGCTGAGGTAGCTAATGCGGTTGGAGCGATTATTAGTTCGGTTCATATTGAGAAGGAGCTTCGTATTGAGCCTGGAAGTGATGGGGGATATGTAATTCAGGGTATTGTGGGTTCTCCTAGTTTTGTAGATTTTGAAAAGGCTCATGAAAAGGCTATTAATGAGCTTCATAAAATTGTTTTGGAGTCTGCTAGAGCATCTGGGACAAATTCTGAATTGGTCAAGATCGGGTGGCATGATAAAATATCAGATGTGTATGATGGTGGAGCTTTATTTATTGCAAGGGTTTATACTGGTGAAGTGACAGGGATGCCTAGTGTTTGACCAGTGTTAACTTGAGCGAATACTTTTTTTAGTTCAATATTGCAGTATGAAAGGGTTTGTTCTATAATAATAGGGAAATTAAGAGTTAATAGGACGGATACTTTTTTTATATAGGAGAAGAAGATGGAAAAGAAGAAACTTATGCTGCTTTACTCAGGTGGGCTAGATACTAGTGTAATCTGTAAGTGGCTTGCTGATAAAGATTATGATGTAATCTGCTATGCTGCTGATGTTGGGCAGAGAGAAGATTGGGACGCAGTAAAAGAGAAGGCTATGGCTTCTGGAGCTAGTAAGATCATTGTTGCTGATCTGCGTGAGAAGTTTGTTGAAGACTATGTATTTCCTGCTGTGCAGTTCAACGCAAAGTATGAGGGAAGGTATTTTCTAGGTACTTCGCTTGCACGTCCTTGTATTGCTGAAGATCTTGTGAGAGCAGCTAAGGAAGAGGGTGCTACTACTTTTGCTCACGGTGCTACCGGTAAGGGTAATGATCAAGTGCGTTTTGAGTTGACTGTTGCGGCTCTTGCGCCTGATATGGATGTAATTGCTCCATGGAGAATGGCAGAGTTTATGGAAGAGTTCAAGGGACGTACTGAACTACTTGACTATGCTGCTAAGCATAATATTCCTGTGAAGGCTAGTAAGTCAAAGCCTTGGAGCTCAGATGAAAACTCTCTACATATTTCATTTGAAGCTGGAGTACTTGAAGATCCTGCGTATTGTCCTGATGCTGATATGTTTGAACTATCAGTTGACCCTAAAGATGCACCGGATGAGGCAGAGATCATTGAGCTTGAATTTGTTCAAGGTATTGCTGTAGCGATCAATGGTAAGAAGCTTGCGCCAAAAGAGATGCTTGATGAGTGTAATAGACTCGGTGGTAAGCATGGTGTGGGTAGGATTGATATGGTTGAGAGTAGATTTGTAGGGATGAAGAGCCGTGGTGTATATGAGACACCGGGTGGTGCGATTCTTTATGAAGGACATAGAGATTTAGAAGGTATTAGTATGGATCGTGATCTTATGCAGCTTCGTGATACACTAATGCCACGTTTTGCTCAGCTAGTATATAACGGGTTCTGGTTCTGTCGTGAGATGGATGCCTTGATGGCGTTTATGAAGGAGAGCCAGAAGTATGTTACTGGTAAGGTGAAAATCGAGCTTTACAAAGGTAATACAACAGTTATTGGCAGAGAGTGCCCTGCTTCGCTATATGATGAAGCGGTAGCAAGCATGGAAGATGACGGTGGTGCCTACGATCAATCTGATGCTACTGGGTTCATCACGCTCCAAGGGTTGCCACTACGTGCTCATGCTAGAAGGCTGTAAGCTGTTGTTGGTTTTTTGAATTGTTAAATGTTAAACAACGGTTAAATACGTGGGGATACTCGCCCCAAACCCCAGTAAACGCTATGCATTTAATCATACTAGCGTAAGCGGATATTTGAGTAATAGGTGTATATGGAATTGTGAGGCTCGGTTGGGTCTCACAATTTTTTAATATATGTGTTATAATTAGAGTTAGTAATACGCAAGTAATCTGTTCTTTTGGAGCAGGTGTGAAGCGTAGCGCATTTCTGTGCGCCGTCCATTTATCCTTAGATGCAGGTAAATTTGAGCTAGTGAAGAACTGAATGCCATGGGCGCTTTGTTTACTTTTTTCAAAAGTAAATCGACGAGACGATTGAGCGGAGAGAATGAGTAAGAGTATAATCATTGATTGTGTCGCCGGCGGTGGTTAGTGTTTAGAGCTTTGCTAGGTTAGTTTTGGATTTTAGAATTAAGTTATACTATGAATGTAAGTTGTATGTAAACGAACTAAGATCTTGTGTCGTTTTCAATCATGAGCTATTTGCAAAAAATCAAGGAGTACCCTAATAAAAGGGTACTCCTTGATTGTACTTCATTTTTCGGTTTTTGTTTGTGTGTGTACTACGATTTTACTGCGGTTGCTAGTGCTGCTTTTTTTATGTATTGTTTCTTTTTATATTCATCTTTTAGATATTTGAAACTCATCGCTGCTAGTAGAACTATTCCCCACATCGCCATACTAAGGTACTGACTCGTTCCCATGATATTTAGACCTGTTGATATCGTTTGGAGTACTAGTAGTGCAATAGCAACCGTAGATACTTTACCAAATCCTCCATTAGGATCTGTACCACCTAGGATTGCAATAAGTACTGTGAGGAGTAGGTAAGCATCACCGTATCCAATACGTGCTGAGTTGAAGCGTGCCATCATTAGGTAACCCGCAAATGTAGCTAGTGCACTTGAAAGGATGTAGATAAAGATTACGACTTTTTTGGTGTTGATACCTGAATAGTATACTGCGTTAATATTTGAGCCGATCATGTAGATATATCGACCGTAGGCAGTACGGGTCATAAAGAGATGGAGTAGTACTGCCATCAATATGAATATTAGAAGTGGTACTGGAATTTGAAGAATAGTCTCATTTCCCATAAATTTGAGTACTCCTGGCACTCCACTAACTGCTTTACCACTAGTTGCAATTATACCTATACCCTTTAGTAGTGTCATCATACCGAGGGTAACAAGAATTGGGTGAGCTCCTATGTATGCTACCATGTAGCCGATAAAGAGCCCACATAGCATTGCAATCAGGATTGAAGCAATAAAAACTATACCTATCATTAGGCATTGCATTCCAATAGTCATATCGCTGACTTGAAATATGTGAAATATAGCTATACCAAATAATGATGTGACATTTGCTGTTACAATGATAGAGAGGTTGAAACCACCACTAAGTAGTGGCGCAAACATTGCTAATGTTAGTAGCCCTAGCTCAGGCATCACAAAAGCAATAGACTGGAAGGTCTGCTTCGATAGGAACTCTCCACCCTTCATATATGTAAAAAAAGCAATAACGATGAACCAGAGTATGAATAAATTTCTCATAGCAGGGTCAATCTTTTTGTTCAATAGCATGGTATCTCCTATGATGATTCTAAATTAACTGTAATTGATTATTGGTTTTAAGTACTTCCTCTTCTTTATGAAAGTTTCTTTTTGCGCTCATGAATATGAGTGAATGTGATAGCAATAAGAATACATAGACCAATAATGATGTCGAATGAATAAGAGCTAACTCCTGCTAAGTTGAGTCCGTTCTTGATGATTGCAATAAGTGAGATACCAAGAATCGTACCTATTACACTTCCTTTACCTCCGGTCAAGCTTGCACCTCCAAGTACTACTGCTGCAAGAATGTCCAGTTCTTTACCAACAAGTGCTGAAGGGTTTATCTCGCTATTTCTATATGATTGAATAAATCCTGCGATACCTGCCATGAATCCCATATAGCCATATGCAAAAGCATGGAGTGCTCCAACATTTATTCCGACTCTGTGAGCTGCTTCCTGATTGCCTCCAAGTGCGTATACCTGTTTTCCAAGAGTTGTCATGTTTAGTATAAATAGGTTTAGTAAAACACATAATCCAACGACTAGAATAGGTACTGTGATTGAGTAAAGGTTACCAGCACCACCGAAGGTTATGATTGGTGTTGGTTCAACCCACCATTCAGGGAGATCGTAAATTAATTTTCCATCCGTAAGGTACATCAAAAAGCCGAATATTACTGACTGCATCGATATGGTAACAATGATTGATACCATCTTCATGTTGTAGATAAAGAAGGCATTTATCAAACCAAAAATAATCGAGGATACAGCTATACTGAAGAAAACGATGACAGGGCTTTCTATGTTATAAGCCATGCTGAGTTTCGCAGCAAGATATACCGAAGCACTCGCTGTTGCCATAAATGATATATCAATACCACCAGCGATAAGGACAACAAGAAGACCCATCGCAAATATAATGTCACTAGAGTATGCATCTAGTTGGTAGACCAAATTTCTTATAGTGAAGAAATTTTCGCTTCCTAATGCCATAACGCACATTAGAATAACAATAATTATGCCTATTAGAAATTCCATCTTTTTAAATAGATATTTAGTCATTGATGATTTCCATTAATCTTTCTTCTTTGATTTCCTTAGGAGAGTACTCTCCTGCTAATTGCCCATCCTTCATATGTAGAACTCTATCACAATTGTAGTAAAGTTCTGGAACTTCATCTGATATCATCAGTATTGCCATGCCAGTAGCAGCAAGCTTGTCTACCAAGGCATAAATACTCGCCTTTGCGCTAACATCAACACCTACTGTTGGTGAATCAAGAATAAGGAGTTCTGGATCTGTCGCTAGCCACTTTGCAAGCATTACCTTCTGCTGGTTTCCACCAGAGAGAGTTGAAATAGGCTCTGAGTCAAAGCCAATCTTGATAGAGAGATCTTTAATCCAGTTCATTATCTGCTGTCTCTCACTTGTAGTATTTACTACACCCAGTCTACGGGATGAGATTCTATTCAATACTGAGATAGAGATATTGTCTGCAATAGACTGCTCCATTATAGCGCCAAGTGAAAGCCTGTCTTCTGATACATATCCAATACGTTCGCTTACTGCGTCGCTATGAGTTTTGAACTTTACTGGTTTTCCCTTTAGCAGTATTTCACCACTGTCTGGTTTTAAAATACCGAAGAGTGTAGTTGCAAGTTCTGTTCTACCGCTACCAAGAAGACCACCTATACCGAGTACTTCACCTTTTTTTATCTTGAAAGAAATATTTGAGTATTCATTTTTTCTTGTAAGGTTCCTTACTTCGATGAAGTCTTCTTTTTCACTATAGTCATGCTCTTTGATATTGTGTTCAAACTTTATGCCTGTCATAAGTTCGCCGAGTCTCTGGGTTGTCATTTCGCTCGCTGGGAAGGTTCCCACCTTTATACCGTCACGTAATACTGTTACTCTATCTGAAATATCTAGAACTTCTTCAAGCCTGTGGCTAACAAATACAATTGTGATACCTCTGGCTGTAAGTGTCTTTACAACTTTTTCGAGTGATCTAACCTCTTGTCGTGTAAGTGAAGCTGTAGGCTCATCCATAATAAGGAGTTTGCCATCATTAGCAATTGCTCTGCATATAGCAATTATCTGTCTATTCGCAATTGAAAGATCTTCGACTTTTGTGTTAAGATCTATTTCGAAACCAAGATCTTTTAGCACAGCTGTCGCGATATTTTTCTGTTTACTTTTGCTATTTATTGATAATAGAGAGTTTGAAAATTGTTTGATCCCAATATTTTCTGCGACTGTTAAATTTGGAAAGAGGGACAGGTCTTGAAATATTACTTGTACGCCTTCTTTGATTGCTTGACTCGGTGTTAGTTTGTTAAAGGTGGCGTCCTGAAACTCTACTGTGCCGCCTTTTTCTGGAGTATATACTCCAGATATAATCTTTATAAAGGTACTCTTTCCGCATCCATTCATTCCGGCCAAGCAGTGCACTTCGCCTTTGACTAGATCAAGATCAACCTTGTTAAGAGCAATAGTACCAGCAAAGTATTTAGAAATATTCTTTGCCGATAAAAATAGATTCTGCTCCATTCCTTCTCCTTCTGTTTGTTTGATGTTAAGCTGCTAAATATTTAGCAATTCTAAGGATAGGTATCTTGCTTGAAATTAAGCAAGATACCAATCGTGTTGTAACTAATTCTTGATTTTAAGACTATAGTCCCATATCTGCAAGCTCATCAACAGTGTCAACGTTGATAGCAGTGATGTTTCTTCCAAGAAGTGTATTGCCATCTAGATCGTACTCATTAAGACCTTCGTAAGTCTCGCCAGTCTTTGGTTTGTAGCCATCTTTAACGTCTACAGCTAGGTTAACAAATACTTCACCAGCAACCATTGGGTTCCACATGAATCCGCCTGAAACAGCGCCAGACTTTAGTAGTCTTTTTCCTTGACCAGGTGAGAATGGACCAAGAACGAAGATTTTACCGATCATATCGCGTTCTTTAACAGCACGTCCTGCACCAATAGGTCCCTGAGAACCAAATGCAAGAACACCCTTTAAGTCTGGGTTGCTTGAGATAAGGTCGTTCATTGTACGCTTTGAATCATCTGCGTTCTCAGCAACACCGAAGCGTTCTGTGATTTCGTACATATCTGGGTAGTTAGCTTTTTGGTATGCAACTGCAGCATCTGCCCACTCGTTATGTAGAGGTACTGTTAGTGAACCAACGTAGTTTACATAACCACCCTTTTCGCCCATTTGCTTTGCAAGAAGCTTCATGTGAGTTTCACCGAAGAATTTTGCTGTAACAAGTTCGAAGTCATAGTCTGCATACTTTTGGTATGGAGATTCGTGAGTGATAACGATGATACCTTTTTCTTTTGCTCTCTTTAGAACAGGCTCTAGAACTTTTGCGTCATTTGGAACAACACCAATAGCGTCAACACCTTGAGCAATTAGATCTTCAATAGCGCGAACCTGTAGAGCTGGGTCAGCTGACTGAGGTCCGATCATCCATGCTTCTACTCCTCTTTTTGCTGCTGCTTTCTTAATTCCTTCTTCCATGGCGTTGAACCAAGGAATTCCTCCAATTTTGACGACTACGCCCATTCTGAATTTTTCTTTAGCGAATGATGTCTCTGAAGCAAATGAGACAATGAGGGTTAGTGCGATCAAAGTCATTAGGATTTTCTTCATTTTTTTACCTTTCAATTAGTAAAATAAACAATAAGACTCTTTTACTGCCCAAAACAGTATTAGTTACAATTATTTTCCAAAACATTAACAAACAAATATCAAAGTATAATTGTGAATATATTTTGATTATACAATAAGAATCTCTTTGGTCAAATATTTATTTATTTTTTACAAAAAATTTGCATAAATTGACCTTTATGTGGTATAATAAAGTTATGAATTACGATATTAGAGTTTTTTAGTAAGGAACTTTTGTTGCGTAACATGTTGTTTTTGAGTATGTTGTAAATTTTTTATTCGATTATTATTTTGAAATGCAAAAAATCTGTATATTTGTAAGTTATATGTAATATTACTGTTAGGTATATTGAGAGTATTTTTAGTGATTTATAAACATTATTGTTGTTATGTCGCATTATTTGTTAACTATTTATTATGAAAAGGAAGATTATGAGTTGCAAAAACAAAATAGGTGTACACTTCGCAGTTTTTAATGACACTTGGGCTGATGATCAATTCCCATCTATTGCAAAATGTAAGGATATGGGTTTTGATTTATTAGAACTTGGAGCAGATTATATTATCGCTTTTGATGATAATGAAGCAAAGAGAGTAAAAGAAGAAGGCGAGAAGCACGGCGTTACACTCGTTGGTAGTATGGGTTTGCCTGTTGGTTCTGATATCGGCAGTCCTGATGAGGCTGAAAGAAAACGTGGTATGAAGTTCTTGACAGATTGCGCTGTAAATATGAGTAAGGCAAACATCAAGCATTGTAGTGGACTTGTTCACAGTTCATGGAATGGTAGGATCAAAGACCTTTCTGAAAAGCCTATCTATTGGGAAAATTCAGTGAAATCACTCAAAGAGGTTTGTAAAGTTTTTGCTGACTGTGATGTGACATTCAATGTTGAAGTAGTAAATAGATTCGAGAACTTCCTAGTAAATACTTGTGAAGAAGCGTTGAATCTTATTGGTGAGGTTGGTAGTGATAATCTTGGTGTTCACCTTGATACATTCCACATGAATATTGAAGAGAACTCATTTACTGAAGCTATCATGCTTGCAGGAGATAAGCTAAATCACTTCCATATTGGTGAGAATAATCGTAAAATGCCAGGTCTAGGTATGCTACCATGGCGCGAGATTTTTACTGTTCTTGCTCGTGCTGGTTATACTGGTCCTGTATCTATGGAACCATTTGTTAAGTCAAAAGGCGATATTGCTATGTCAGTTGCACTATACCGTGATTTGATGGAGTATGATAGAATTGAAGAGCAGACTCGCCAATCTGTTAAATTTGTTCGTAATATGCTTGATGATATAACCGTATAGTTGGGTTTTATCTTAAAAACAATGTTCAATTACCTTTATTATAAGGTTGTTGTAAATAATACGCCCAGCTCGATTGAGCAGGGCGTATTGTTTTGCATCTAATATAAGTGTTGATGGTAGTGAAGAAGTGCAGGATTATAAAGAAGCATTACGCTGGTTTAAAAAATCTAAGGATTTAGGGCTTTATGGTGTGTATACTTGTTTAGGAGGCGTGTATTGCAAAGGCCAAGGTGTAAAACAGGATTATTCTGAGGCCATAAAATTGCCTGAGTTTGCAGCTAACAATGGTGAAGAAACAGTTCAATTGGTTTTTTCTGTATACCTTTGACGTAAATGGGATATTGTTTTGGCTCCTCCGTAAAGTTTGGATATAGTCTTTGGTACTGCTACATTTGGAGCAAAAAATGTGACTGCAAGTATGCCGATGTCTACTAGGTTGTTCTTTACAAAATTTGCTGCTACTTCTCCTAGTGGGCTTTCTTCATGTTTATTGGCTAGCTAGGCGGCAGTATTTATCTTTCTTTGCAAGTCTACCAAGTCAAAACCTACGACATTGCCTAAATCGAGTATTTCATTCATGAATGCAGCATCAATATTATGGAATCTGTCGTCCTCTTTCATAATAACTTCAAACTTTTTTGAGATATTGTAATTGCGCTCGTAAATTGGTATTTTGAAGTTTGCATTCATAATGATTGCTTCGTGTATAGCTGCATCTGTGTAATCTTGTTCACCGAGTATATTAAATTCACCTACAAAAGCTTTCTCTTTTTCTTCCTTTGTCATATTGGGTACGCGCTTGATAAACTCATATTTTTTCTCTGCTGTTGCGAAAAAAAAATTGCAAGGTCATGTTTTTTATCTTTATATACCAATGCCCGACTCGGGAGAGGCGGGCATTGGTATTCGTATTGTCGGTTTTGTACTTCGGTGTTACATTTTATGTTTGTACTGCTTTTTTGACGGTCGTGCCCCCTTTTTTTGCGATTCATTGCACGCCCGAGAAATTTAATACTTCAATTGACTCAAGCTTGGCGCTATGGTTAATTGCCAGTCGGCATTCTTTTATTGCTATGACAAATTGTATGCCCAAAACTGGTAAAATTCTATTGACTCGTGCTGAACGCTCCGCGCCAACTGTGCTCACCGGGGATCCCGTCCTAGCGATCTACGCGGGCTGAGGCTCCGCCTAGGAGTTTTTCTACTTCTGAGAGGCGTGCCATTGTGGTGTCGCCTGGGGTAGTCATTGCTAGGGCGCCGTGTGCACAACCGTAGTTGATAATTTCTGCTGGTGACTTGTTTTCTAGGAAGCCGTAAATAAGTCCTGAAGCGAATGAATCACCACCACCTACTCTATCATAAATTTCAAGTTCTGGGAATGGTGTTGCTTCGTAGAACTCACCGCCAGTATAGAATATCGCACCCCAGTCGTTGACTGTTGCAGTCTTTACGCCACGTAGGGTAGTCGCAACTGCTTGGAAGTTTGGATATGCTTCTACTGCCTTCTTGATCATCTTCTTGAAGTTATTGGTGTCTAGCTTTGCGCAGTTATGATCGAGACCTTCTACTTCAAAACCCAGAGCCATAGTAAAGTCTTCTTCGTTACCTATCATGACGTCTACGTACTTGGCAACTTCTTGATTGATCTTCTTGGCTGCTACTGCTCCGCCATGCTTCTTCCAGAGTGAGCCTCTATAGTTGAGGTCGTAACTGGTTATAGTGCCGTACTTTTTGGCAGTCTTTAGTGCTTCGATTGCAACTTCAGGGGTGTGTTCTCCAAGTGCAGCAAAGATACCACCACAGTGGAACCATCTTGCTCCTTCTTCACCAAAGATCTTCTCCCAGTCGATATCACCTGGCTTTACTTGGCTTATAGCTGTGTGGCCTCTATCAGATGTACTTGCTGCTCCACGTACACCAAAGCCTTTTTCTACAAAGTTTAGACCGTTACGGCTGTCAACGCCAAGACCGTCAAATTCTTTCCATAGTAGGTGAGATATATCAACTCCGCCTTGGAGCATGAGATCTTCTACAAGTCGACCTACACCATTATCAACGAGTGCTGTAACAACTGCTGTACGCTTGCCAAAGCATCTTCTCAGACCTCTAGCAACATTGTATTCACCGCCACCTTCCCAGACTTTGAATTCTCTGGTAGTGTGAACTCTAGTCTCACCCGGATCTAAGCGGAGCATGACTTCTCCTAAAGATACTTCATCCCACTTACACGAATCAGCGCTCTTGATTTCAACCTTTGACATCTACTTCTCCTTGAATATATATATTATAAAAATCATTTAGTTCCGAATAATGAAACTTTGTTTCCGAAAAACAGTACTCGTTTGTATTATGTACCCTAAATTGCTCTTTGTCAAATATTTATTTAGAAAAATATGATAAAATTGTTTGTATGTCGTTAGTTTTGGTTAATTGCCCTTTACATATTATTAGAATTGTTAATAATGTATAGAGATAATTGTGTAAGTTTGTTGGTTTTATTATAGTATGAAAAGAATGGATTGTGTGTTCTATGCCGAAATCTGCATCGAAAAGATATAAAATAGAGCTTGGGAAGTTTGAAGAGTTGGCGAAAAAAGAGATCGCTTCGTACAAAACGTTGATTATCGGGCATAGAAATCCTGATACTGATAGTGTTGCGGCGGCTGCTAGTTATACGGAACTAAAGCGTAGGCAGGGTAATAAGAATGTCATTGCTGGGTGTGCGGGTATTCCTCAGAAGCGTACGCAATTTCTATTCGAGAGATTTGGTGTGGCTCTACCAAAGGTCTTTACGGATATCAGTCCACGAGTCGGTGATGTCGTACATGAATATGATAATCCAATCGAGGTAGGTGAGACACTTCTAAAAGCGACCAAGATGTTGAGTCGTACTCGCTCTGAAAGAATGCCGATAGTTGATAAAGATAAGAAATTTGTCGGAATGATAAGTCTCTTCGATCTTGCTGACAGAATGTTCCAGACACGTGAGGAAGACGATCCGGAGGGAATCTTGGGTCGTACGGTAAATACTAGTATCAGACTGGCTGCTAATGCACTAGATGCCAAGATACTCTCATCTAGTGATGAAGAAGAGATGTGTATTCTGAACCTCTATATTGGAGCGATGAATATGTATCATCTACGCTCTAGGCTGGTAGAAGGTAAGCACTCTAACGCTGCACTTATTGTTGGGGATAGAGGTGAGATACATAGCCTTGGAATAGAGCTAAATGTGAAGCTGATGGTGATTACCGGTGGTTGTGATATTGATAAAGAGTTTATAGAGGAAGCGCAGAAGAAGGGGATCTCTATTCTGCAGACACCACATGACTCGGCAACTACAGTAAGAAGGCTGAAATTTAGTTCACCTGTTGAACTTTCTATTGATAAGAATGCAGAGGTATTCAGCCCAAGTGATAAGCTAAAGAGCATAAGGCATGGGGTATTATCAGCAAATCATGACGCGTTTGCTGTGGTCGGTGCTGAAAATGATTTTCTCGGGCTTATATATAAACGTGATTTGCAAGATGACCCTCCTTTAAGGCTGGTGCTAGTTGATCATAATGAGGTAGATCAGGCTGTAAATGGAGTAGATGAGGTGCCAATTGTGGAAATTGTCGACCATCACAGACTGGCAATGAGTCCAACTGATCAGCCGATACGGGTGACAAATGATGTGATTGGGAGTACTTGCACCCTCATAGCTGAGCAGTACCGCCAAAGTATGGTAGAACCTAGCAAGGAGATCGCTGGAATAATGCTTGGAGGTATCATTACTGATACGTTACTACTTCGTTCTCCTACTTCTACTGAGAGAGACGCTAGAATGATAGAGTGGCTGGCTGGAATTAGCGAATGTGACCCAGCTGCGCTGGAGCAGGAGATACTCAACTCTGGTTCTCCACTGGCAAGCCTGTCTTCTGAAGAGTTGGTAAATGCTGATTTAAAAATATATGAGGAGTATGGTGTAAGGTTTGGAATTAGCCAGATCGAAGAGTCAGGCTTTGAGAGTCTTGGTAAGCATATGCAGGATATTAAAGAGTCTCTGAAGAAGAATAAAGAGAGTAAACATTTGGACTTTATCGGTATGATGGTAACAAATGTTGTAAGATCAACCTCTGTAATGCTGGTAGATGGTAATGAAGAGATTGTGTGTCAATTGCAGTTTGATAAGTTATCAGATGATCTGTATGATTTGCCGAGTATTGTAAGTCGTAAGAAGCAACTCTTACCAATTATTTTAAATATCTTGTCTGAAAATACCTAATCGTTGGTTGGTAGATAGATATTTAGCTGATATCTGGGCATATTTATAATAATTAAGGCATTTTTTTATTATGATCTGTTGATTAGTGAAAAGTATTTTGCTAGTATCTTTGTGAAACAAATGTTCAGAATGCGGAACAAAAGTCGTCTACTACAAAGACTTTAGAGAGAAAGACGCAAGACTTATAGCAAATTCGTTATGATTTCAGTGAGGCAATTGTAGTCTCTAAGTAATCTAAAGCGATCAAAAACCTAATATTTAAAGTGATTAATGCTAGTTATGACGTATAATAATGCTGTGAAATAATGTTATTGCTATTGATTTTGTGTGGAATATGTTAAGGAGTATATCTTGTCAAATGTACAGTCTATTCAAAGAGCTTTTGATATCCTTGAAGTGCTAGCAACTGAAAGGGACGGGATGGGAGTTACCCAGCTCGGAGAGAAGCTAGATCTACATAAAAGTACGGTTCATAGGTTGTTAAATACTATGATGACTCTGGGCTATATAGATAAAAAACCAATAACAGGTGTGTATTGTCTGGGTATGAAGTTTGTTGAGTTGGCAAGTTTGTATCTGGGTAGTGTCGAACTCAAGGCAGAAGCGAATTACTATATTAGAGAGTACCTCGATAGGGTGAAGCTTCCAATCCAGATGGCCATTCTAACTGATGGTGAAGCACTATTTATCGAAAAAGTAGAGGTCTCAAACTCAATCAGAGTTTATGCTGAGATTGGAAAAAGAGTTCCTATTCATTGTTCGAGTATGGGTAAAGCTCTAGTCTTTGATTATAGCGATGAAGAGATAGCGGCTATTTATAAAGATAAAGAAATGATAAAATATACACCGACTACTATTGTAACGATAGAAGAGCTAATTGCTGATGTTAAGGCTGCTAGGAAGAGGGGCTGGTCATTCAATAGAGGTGAATTTGAAGCGGATATTTACGCTATTGGTGCTCCTGTTTATGACTATAGAGGCGTGATAATAGCTGCTGTTGGGGCTCCGTACAGAAAGGATCAGACAAATGGCAGAACTCCTGAAGATATAGCAGAGCTTATTTGTGAGTTGGCTCGTACCCTCTCAAAGAGAATGGGTTATAATTATAAGTAGTATTACAAGCTACAAACATATTATGGTTTCTTTGGCGCGCATTTCGATGTGTGCCATTTTTTTTGTAAAAGCTTAGTAGTTGTTTTTGATAATAATTTAGATAAAACTTGACTAAGGTGAGGGGGTGGAGTAATATTAATGTATTGTTTTATAATATGAAACATCGTTTACGGGTTTTTGGTTCTAGTATGATTTTTAATAATATGCAGTCCTTATTAATGGTTTTAATGGAAAAAACTTGCGAATGTGGTATTTGCAGGTTGCTTAATTGTATGAGCTTTTTATAATATATGGATCTCGTGCAGTTGTTGTACGGAATATTACATAAGATAATGGCATGAATATATTATAAGTGCACAATTATAGGTAAGATAAAAAAGATGATATTAGAGATAAAAAACCTCGTAAAGACGTTTCCAGGTGTAAAAGCTTTAAAGGGTGTCAACTTCCAGCTTGAGGCTGGAGAAGTCCATGCATTACTTGGTGGTAATGGCTCTGGTAAATCAACAGTTGCCAGAATTCTTACTGGAGTATACCCAAAAGATAGCGGTAGTATCACCTTTGAGGGCAAGCCATTTGAGGTGTATTCTCCACAAGAGTCTGAGAAGTGTGGAATTACTGCCGTGTATCAGGAAGTAAACCTGCTCACGAACCTAACTGTGGCTGAAAATATCTTCATGGAGAGACAGCCAAAGACGATGGGGATAATTAAGTGGAAAGAGATCAATAGAAGGTCTACTGAGATTCTACAAAGATTCGATCTGAATATAGATGTGACTAAGGAGCTTGGTGACTACTCTATCGCTGTACAGCAGATGATTGCTATAGCGAGAGCTCTAGAACTTGATGCAAAGGTTATAATTCTGGATGAGCCAACATCAAGTCTAAATAAGGAAGAGGCTGAATCACTGTTTGTACAGTTGAGAAAGCTCAAAGAAAAAGGGTACTCAATAGTACTTATAACTCACTTTTTAGATCAAGTCTATGATATATGTGATAAAATTACAGTATTGCGTGATGGTGAAAGTATAGGGATGTGGCCTGTAGAAGAACTGCCAATGCAGGAGCTTCTCAGTAAAATAACTGGTAAAGACAATCAAGATTCTGAGGTTGTAGCCCCTGAAGTAAATGAAGAGCTTGATTCTGCAGAAAATTTGGCTGGAATAGGAGAAATAGGACCGTATAGTATTAAAATTCACACTGGCGAGGTAGTTGAACTTGCTGGTCTTCTATGTTCGGGAAGTTCTGAAATCAATGATTTTTCATTTTCAATAACGAAATCAGGTGGTAAGAATACGACCCTGACTCAAAAAGCTGTAGTTATAAAGAATCCACGTTTTGCATTTAATAGCAAACTTGAGCAATATACTGAAGAGAAAAACGTAGAGACGACGTCTAGTGATCTTTCAGTAATAGAGAGTATTATATCTGCACTACAAATCAAGAGAGATTGGTTTACGTTTGTTGAGCGTAAAGAGCAGGCGTTATATGTACAAGAGTATCTAAAGCTCTTCTCGATAAGCTGTTCGTCACTGGATCAGAAGATAAGTGATCTCAGTAATGAAGATCAACAGATGATCAATCTTGCTTGTTCTATAGCATCAGACCCATCATTACTAATGGTAGTTGAACCGTCATGCGGGATAGATCTTGGAGCAAAGGCTCAGGAGCAGAAATTTATTATCAGACTATCAAGAGAAGAATCTTCTATAATCTTTATATCCACAGAGTTAGGTGACGTTATTAGAGACTCTGATAGTGTAGAGATCATGGCAGGGGCTTAAATTATAGGTGTTCTTGTAAGAATACTGTAACATGGATTTATACTCTTTTGCTGTAGTATGTGGTAGAAGAGTATAAAGAAGTTTATTGGAACTGAAAGGGATTGCACTACTAAGATAAAACTAGAATTAATGCGCCGCACAGCTTCGGTTTATAGGTATTTTAGAAATTACTACTCAATGTAAAAATTGGGTAAAATTTTTTTTCTGTACTATAGTGTGAAACAGAGTTTTAAGTATAATTAAGTAATAATCATATGATCGGAAGTCTCTATTTGGGAGTTCATTAAGGAGAAATAGAATGAAAGCTAGTCTGTTTACTGGTGAAAGGAATTTTGAGTACTCAGAGGTTGAAGAAGTTATGCCTGCTGCAGGTGAGGTCCAGATACAAGTAGCTTACTGTGGTATTTGCGGAACAGATCTACATATTTACCAAGGGGCTATGGCGCAACGACTAACCTTGCCTCAAGCAATTGGTCATGAAATCTCTGGTACTGTCTCAAAAATTGGTAGCAATGTTACTGATATATCAGTAGGTGATAAGGTGACAGTTCGTCCGTTAGATCCATGTGGAGATTGCCCTGCGTGTCAAGCAGGACATAGCCATATATGTCATAATTTGAAGTTTATGGGTATTGATACTATTGGTGGGTTCCAAGAGTACTGGAATGTGCCAGCTTTTACAATTCATAAGCTCCCTGATGATATAAATCTTGAAACTGCAGCTTTAATCGAGCCTTTAGCGGTTGCTTGTCATGATGTACGTATGTCTAGAGTAAAAGAGGGTGATGATGTTGTTGTAATAGGCGGAGGGCCTATAGGTATCCTTGTCGCACTCGTTGCAAAACAGGCTGGTGCTAGAGTGATAATATCTGAAATAAGTGACTATAGGCTAGGAATTGCAAAAAAACTTGGTATGGAAACGGTAAACCCAATCAACGATGACGCTGTCAAGTATGTAAATGAAGCGACTAAGGGTAAAGGAGCTGAAGTCGTATTTGAAGTCTCTGGTTCGCAGCCTGGTATCGACTTTATGACTCAAGTTGCAGCAACCCGTGGTAGAATTGTAATGGTCGCTATATGCGCTGAAAAGAGAGAGGTAGATTTATTTAGATTCTTTTGGAGAGAACTTGAACTTGTTGGTGTGCGTGTCTATGAGCCTGAAGACTTTGACAAAGCTATCGATCTGATCGGTGGTGATAAAATTGATTTGAGTGATATTATTACAGAAGTAAAGACACTTGAAGAGATTGGTGAGGTCTTTGAATCAACTCTAAGCAATCCACAAGCTATGAAGAGTGTTGTAAAGTGTAGTTAGTAGTGTAAATAAAAATATATGGTAGTATATTACTATTTATGTTGTTGGTTATCTATACAAGTATAAGTTTGAAGGAGAAAGAATGAGCGTTTTAAGTACTTTTAGTCTTGAGGGAAAGACTGCACTTGTGACAGGTTGTAAACGCGGTATTGGCATGGGTATGGCTATTGGTCTTGCAGAAGCTGGTGCAGATATCATTGGTGTGTCTGCTACACTTGAAGAGAGTGGCAGTGAGATAGAGAAGGCTGTAACTGCATTAGGCAGGAAATTTTCTGGCTATGCTTGCGATTTTGCCGATAGAGCAGCTGTAAATGAGTTCATCAAGAAGGTAAAGGATGCGTCCGGTACACCTGATATCCTTGTCAATAATGCGGGAATGATCAAACGCTTGCCAGCATCTGAGCATCCTGACGAATTCTGGGATGAAGTGATGGAGGTAAATCTCAACTCTCAATTCATACTTTCTCGTGAGTTTGGGCGTGATATGATAGAGCGTGGAAGTGGTAAAATTATCTTTACTGCTTCGCTACTTACCTTCCAAGGTGGTATTACAGTTCCTGGATATGCTGCAAGTAAGGGTGGTATTGGTCAGCTAACAATGGCCCTTTCAAATGAGTGGGCAGGTAAAGGCGTACAGGTTAACGCTATCGCTCCAGGGTATATTGCTACAGATAATACTCAGGCTTTACAAGATGATCCAGAGCGTAGTGCTTCTATTCTTGGTCGTATTCCTGCTGGTCGCTGGGGAAATCCTGAAGATTTCAAGGGACCTATCGTCTTCTTGTCTTCTGCTGCATCAGATTATGTAACTGGTCATGTAATGTTAGTAGATGGAGGTTGGATGGGTAGGTAGCCTATACCTTATAATATTAACACGCAATTGTATTAATTATAAAACGGAGTGGATCAGACTTGATTCACTCCGTTTATTACTAGTATTTCTTTGCTACTTTAGAGCAGTAAGCTAGCAACCTGTGTTGTATCTATCTGTGAAGCACTTGTGATAGCACTCGGGTTGCTCTGGAGAATTTTTGAAACCTCCTGTACTGAATTCTTAATGCTTTGATTCGTGTCTGGTTTCTCAAGTTCATTGGTTGCTGAGTTTATTGCTTTTCCAATGTCATTGAGAACATTACTGCGGTGCATCTCTGTTGATACTTGAAGTGATGCTACCTCTTCTTTTGCCTTGGATAATATCTCTGAAGCTTCTTCTGATGATAGCGCTACATCTCCTTTTAGAGATGATAGAGAAGATTTGCTGCCTTCCTTTGAATTACCAAGTTTTTCTGTATTGATATCAATTTCCGATAAGAACTTATCCCTAAAATCTGAAAGATAATTGAGTAGTTGCTTACCTGTTTCGTCGATGCCCTCTAGGTGCATATTTACTACTTGTTGCATCTCTTCTCTCATTGCTTCGTATGGTGCGGTATCAATTTCTGGCATGGCTACAGACTTTGCTGCATTTGAAGCTTCCGCAGATAGATCAGTTGATACCTCTTGCTTTGAATCTTGAGAGATTTTTTGAGCTGCAGTGACCTGCTCATCTATTCCCCAGATATCCTTTGAGACACTTTCAAGTGAGGTCTGTAGGCTGTCGAGTTTTGCGACCTCATCTTGCATAGCTGTAATCTCAGAAAAGTTTGTGTCGTTAGAGATACTTCTGCTAACAGCCTTTTCGCTGACTTCGCTAGTGTCTTGTATGTAGCTTTCAGAATTCTGATTACTAAGACTTTTCTCAGGTAGTGAGACACCACTGGATAGCTTATTCAGAGCTTTTTGCTCAGGAGCCTTGGCCGGTGTCTGCTTTGTTCCTGTAGAACGAGATGAATCACTTTCAAGTTTTGAGCCGAGAGCATTTTGTGTAATATTCACAGTCATTATATTTCTCCTTGTTTTTGTGAATTGTAAATGCTTGTGGGGCTAATAATTATCGCCCTCCTCAGCCTAAGTTATGCCATAAAGCTTGAACCACTACTAATCCCGTAGAATTGAGATTGGTACGACATTGCGGCGTTTGCTGCTGCTGCTTGGTTGCTCAGTGAGGTGAGGAGTGCGGATTCCTCTGCGTCATTTACCTTTATTAAATCATTATATGATTGAGACCAACCGGTGTTTGAGCTTGCCATGATTGAGTTTGCACTTTCAAATACTTTACGGTTTCCCGATATTGTTGCACTGTTTTTTCCCATAGCAGTAATCGCTGCTGTTAGCTTGGTTGCATCGTCTGCGGTAATGTCGCCAGTTCCACTGAGACTGAGTCCTGTTAGAGAACTGTCTGTAAAGACAACATCAAAAGATCCACCGGTGCCAAAAGCTTTTTGACTTGATGTAAAACCACCATCAAGGACTGCGTGATCGTCAAACTTACTGTTTTCAGCAATTGACTGTGCGCCTAATGCGAGAGCTTTGTATTCTTCTGCAAGAACTGATTTTGCATTAGCATCAGTTTCATTGGTATATGAATCCATGATAGATGCCATATCAGTAAGGTGAGATGTAATCTGATCTTGAGCTGTCATTATACCATCAAATTGTCCGAGTACATAGTTGTTGTTATCAATACCCTTGGTGTTTGATTCGATATCTGACTGCAAATCTTGAGCTTTTAAAATTTGGGCTGGAGCGTCTGAAATGTGATTGAACTTTAGACCTGAATTGATTCTAGCAATAGAGTCATTGGCAAGTCTATTCACGTTTGAAATAGTATTTAGTGATTGTGTCATACTTCCAGATAGGCCAGCGTTTACATTTAGTATACCCATTGTTGTTCCTCCATGTTGCGGATACTCATAGTTTCAATTTTATAAGTAGTATCCTAGTTTTCTTCCATGAAAAGCGGTATCCATTCCCGCTTTCAACCTCTCTACTCTCCATAGGTAGAGAGTACAACTTGGCTGGCGCTGAGTAGAGTTCATCCCCGATCTCTTGGCGGCACCAGTACATTTTTTTCCTGAGTTTTTTGACTCCTTCAGGATAAGAGTTTTTTTACAGCATCTATTCTCCTTTACTATCCAGTACAAAAAATTATATATCTATTACTGTGCTTCTTAGTGTGTTGCGCTGAGAACCCTAGCTCTGTGGAGTGATCTACTGCCAGCTACAAGAAGAAGGGTAAAGTACTGTCTTGAGGTAAAGTCTGCAGTGATTTGGTCTGTGTGGATAGAGGCGAAATTTGCTCTTGCTACTTCTTGCTCAAGAATTTGTTGGTTTGGAAAATTTATAATATTGCTTTTTTTAGTTTTACGTGAGCGTATTCTCTCTTGGACTCTAGTATCTTGAATAAGTGCTGAAAGGCAATCTAGTGTATTGTTAGTTGAGTTGATGACCATTATTTTCTCCTTAATTTTACTGTAATTTTATTTTAGTTGCTCGTATATCTTTCTGTTAACCACTTGGAAGTAAGGCTGCCATCGCTTTTGCAGATGAGCCAGCAACAGTGATCGCTGAGATATTGGCTTGTTGGAGTAATTGCAATTTTGTAATCCTTGTAGTTGCATACGCCTCATCTACATCCGCTATTGTTGAGCGTTGTTCAGCAAGAGATACGAGCTGCTCTTGGAGATTACTGGTCTGCCCTTCAAGATTATTCTTCATAAATGAACCTAGTCCAGTCCACTCTGATCTCACCATTGATATTACCGAGTCAAGAAATTTTAGGGCTTCATTAGGATTATCGAGCATGTAGAACTCAGATGAGTTGTCAACAATCTTTTCTAAATCTAGCCCAGATGATGAAAGGTCTCTGAATCCATAGTTTATAGAGTCTAGATTTGAAGTGCCGTCTGAAATGTGGAAGTGTACGCCTCCTTCAGGCTGAAAGCTGAAGTGCTGGTCTTCGAGTGCAACATTATTAACGAGGTCCTTAGTCACTTTGTCTGAATCCAGAGCTAGTTCAGCTTGCAATTCTGTGGTTGCAACATAGGTCTTGAGCCCATCATTGTTCTCGTAATCTTTGCCGGTATTTGTGAAGTTTAAACCGTCATCAAATATTTGATCTGTACCTGTGTTTGAAAATAGTATCGCTTCAGAATTTCCACGGTTGATAGTCTTGAAGACAAGCTCACCTGATGATATAGATGCTTCTGCACCGATAGTCGCGAAGGCTGTATTCATTGCCGTCAGGTTTCCACTAACAGTATCTCCTGCACCAAAAGCATAGCTGATGGTACCGTTTGTAGTAGTAAGGTTTATTGTGGCATCAGTAGTGATAGTATCTGTGTATTCACCACTAATTTTCGCACTTTCTGAACCTTTGTTATTATACCTTCCTTTTATGTCATAGTTCTTACCGTTGACCATGACAGTACCTGTCACACCTGTGTCAGATGAAGATGTTACACCTGTTAGAATGTTAACTCCGCTGACATGTTCATAGGATATCGATGCACTATCTCCGTAAGATTTTGATAGAAAAGATAGTTGTGTGCCATCATTATCTAGCTCAGCATAGACACCAATATCGGCTAACTGTTGGTTCATAGCTGATAGTGCGTCTGCCTTTGCATAATTATCGATTGGTGTGGTGGCATTTATCTGAACTCTGCGGGTACCGGAACTAGTAGTCACGTCGAAGATCGATTCAGTCTCACCTGCTCCACTATCTGGGAGATTCAATACACCAGATACAACAGCTTGTTCCGCGGCATTATCTTTATTAAAGCTGAGTGAGAGGTAACTGTTGTCAAGCGATGAGCGGATGTACGAATCATCAACTGTTATAACACCTGATGCTGGGCTCATATCAAAATCGCCTTCACCTGCGAGAACCTTCTTTCCACCTACATCAACTGAACTTGAGTACACATTTATAGCACTGATTGCTGCTGATACTCCAGCTAGAAGAGCTTGCTGGATATCTGGATCATTCTCGTTGGCTGCATCTAGAACTTGGCTGCGCATATCCATGATGGTGTTTAGAATTGCACTTTGGGCTGAGTCTATGCCTGAAAGCGCATTGAAAGAGTATTGATTATTTGAAATGGCTGCTTCTACCCCGTAAATTCGTGATTGAAGACGGGTGAGCTCTGAACAACCTGATGGATCCTCTGAAGGTGAGGTGAACTTATAGCCAGTACTTAGTTGCTGAAGCGTACTGTTGAGATCCTTGCTGATTGAATTGATTGTATTAGTTCGTTGGACTGCTTGGGCACCAAGTTGTGTGCTTAGTCCATACGATGATGTATAGCTACTCATTTTGCTTCCTCCGTGAAGTATTTCCGATCTTAAAGCTCTAATCACTGTCCCCAGTGGGTAGAGTGGCGTGTTGTCATCCATGACGGTCGGTTAAGACCTACGTACGCTAGACGTTTGTAACTGGTTTATTCAGTAATATTGTCATCCTTTATATTGTAGAAAATGATATAGACCTTGTTTATATGGCTTAATTTATAGTATGATTGTTCTGTTAATATAAAAAAAGTTTGTTTTATCGCTTAATAACTGCTTAAATATCCAGAAAAATTATTTTTTTCTAAAGCTAGGACTATTGATGCCGATAAGAAAATACCGAGGGATTCCCGATCTCGAACTCGGTGGCATCCCGTCCTTGCGGTCCATCCAACCGCGATATAAGGACGGGATATTTTTTTGGTAAGCCATAAGCTATATTTCCTTCCTTATAAAACTTTCGATGAATTATTGTTAATATTTAGCTCTACTCCGAATATAAATCTTTATTTATAAAGGTATTATCTTGCTTATACCTGTGGTTGTTGTGTTGGAGGTATGCACTGTTGAGCGCCTTAATTCTCTGTAGTGTCTACCTCCTGCGAGCCTTATATATCTGCCTTAAGATAAATAAGAACTCAGGTATTTCTGAGGATGACTCTCTGCCTATAAAGAGCTTCCTCGCCTTCTTTCGTTGCAAAGTAAGTCCTGTAATGTCGATCTATGTCCGTGTTTCCACGTCTAGTGGGTAGTACCCATCTAGTCAACTTTTAGTGTTTCGTTCACGTATTTTGTTATTTTCAAGAGAACTCCTTTTAAGCCATGTGTAAATCGGTGCTTAGGCTTTAGAGAATAGCTCTCTTGGTAAAATAGGCTTGTAATGCAACTCAATAAATGAGGACAATACACACCAATACGTGAAATTAAGTTTTTATGGAATTTGGCGTTGATTTGAATGGCTGATGATTGTACTGGGTTACAGGTTTGTGTCCCCACAAATAGTAAGACCAATAAATTATCAGAAACGGATAGGGTTTGAGAGTTTTCCCGATCTCAAGCTCCGTGACATCCTTGTCAAGTCCAGCTTCCGTGCTGTTAATGAGCCTCTTGCTCAAAAGAGAAATTTAATCTCTATACCTTTAGTCTATATTAGGATCTTTCTAATTGCAAATTATTTTTTTAAAATAATAGTAACTTATTGGCATTTCGGCTATTTTTTTTAATTAAAATTAGATGTAACTTGTTTTTGCATAAAGAGATGACGCTAAAGTAGAAACTTTAGAAAAAAATAAAAAAAATGCAAGAAAAGTTGGTTTTAAAAAAAAGAAAAGAGTCTGAAATAGAATTAAATGTTTGGGAAACTAATATAAAGGAAGGTTTGTTGTTATGCTATAAGATCAGATTATAGGGGATAGAATGTTTAAAGTTGGATTTGGCTGTGATCAGCATAGGTATATCAAGGGTGAGAGGATTTTGTTAGGTGGAATAGAGATACCTGCTCAAGTGGCTATAGAAGCGCACTCGGATGGTGATACCCTTATCCATGCTATTACAGATGCACTGCTAGGAGCTGTTGCTGCTGGTGATATTGGTGAACTCTTTCCAGATAATCTAGAAGAGAATAGAAATAGAAGATCTGAAGACTTTCTGAGAAAAGCTTGTGAGATTGTAGCAACTCAGGGGTATGAGATAGTAAATGTTGATTCGACAGTGCAGGCTCAGACACCGAAATTGTCAGAATATAAAAGAGATATTGCCAAGAATATCGCTGATATAATTGGCATTGATCCAGTATGTGTGAGCGTGAAAGCCAAGACTGCTGAAGGTATGGATGCAATAGGGCGATGTGAAGGTATAAGGGTAGACTCACTAGTACTTGTAAGGAGGATTGGGGTTGGAGATTAGTAGGGATTTTCCATTTGTATCTGAATTTCTAGCTTACCTGCGTGTTGAGTGTGGATTGGCTGATAATACTATCATTGCATACAGGCGAGACTTGGGCAATATGGGTGATTACTTTGAATCTGCTGGTATTGCATCGCCTGGTGAGGTAGATGGGGCTGATGTGGTGAATTTTGCTCAGGAGCTGGCTAGAAGAGGTCTTGCGCCTAGTTCTAGAGCTAGGGCTATCGTTGCTAGCAGGATGTATTTCAGATATTTAGCTATTGAGAAAATAATAAGTGTGAATCCAACTGATTTTTTAGATCAACCCAAATTATTCAAGCATCTTCCGCATGAGTTGTCCCCCAGTGAGGTAAGTATGTTGCTGAGAGCTGAGGTTGGAGTAGGTCCTCTACCTGATAGGAATAGGGCTATAATGGAGTTCTTTTACGCTACAGGGGCGAGAGTATCTGAGATATGTGGGGTGAGACTGGTAGATATAAATTTAAAAGAGAGGTATGTAAGGCTAAAAGGTAAGGGTGGCAAGGAGAGAATGACGCCAATTACCAGGACTGCTGCAGGTACAATCTCTAAATACTTGGCAGAGGCTAGAGGAAGTCTAGCAAAGGTTGAGTCACCGTATTTATTCCTTTCTCGCACAGGTAGGAAGTTAGATAGGGTGAATATCTTTCTTTTGGTAAAGAGACTGGCTGTAAAAGCTGGAATAACAAAGAATGTATACCCTCATCTTTTGCGTCACAGCTTTGCAACACATCTCCTTGAGGGAGGGGCAAACCTTAGAGCTGTTCAGATGCTGCTTGGGCATGCGGATCTGTCAACTACTGAGATATATACTCATGTGCATGACAAGAGGAAATTCAATGCATATCATGAATTTCATCCTAGAGGTTAAATCGGGTGAGTAATAATAATGTCTTATCTGTCAGTAGGTTATAATAGTTTTATTTGATTTGTGCATAAATAAAACCCCGGGCGCCTTGATCGCTCGGGGTGCTTTTCATTGTTAAATGAAACTCTTTAATTCATAAAATCTATAATAAGTTTCTCAGTGCGATCAAAACAGAAAGTAACCTCCTTGCTTCTCGCATCCAAGAGTTTGATGCAAAAAAAATCTTATACCACCTCAGAACATAGTGTCGACTTTTGCAGAGCTTATGCGTTTTTCGCGCTTAATGCTCATTTCAGAGTTCTTAGAACTCCAAGCATAAATCAAGTTGTTCTGTCGTCAAAGAGCACTATATCTGAGGCAAATTTGTTCAGGTGGAGATTCTTCAACCATATATGTTGTCTCCTTATAATATGCGCCAACTGTATATTCAGAAAAAATAAAACGTCCTAAAATAGTTGGCGAGAGCCTATAAAGATCTTGTAAAAATATAGTAATTACTTATGTTAATAAAAATACTAAAACAAAACACTTCTTGATTATTATTCAATATAAAAAAGTACTAAATGTTATAGAAATAATTTTTTATAGGCTCTCTATGCCTAAATCAAATATGAAATGAAAATTCTAAATTTACATAAAATAAATAATTAGTACATTGGTAACAAATGAATCACACTTACCTTGTAGTATCTAGTGTCGGTCTCTTGCGACATTGTAACGCATTTCGCGCTCAGTGCTTTATGGTGGATTGTGAATTCCTGTGCAACCGATAAGTATGCCGTCGTCAAAGAGCACTAGGCTACAAGGTGGTAGTATTCTGGTGGTAGCTCTGCATTCATAAGATGCCCCCCTTTGCTAGGCTCACGGTATTTAAAAAAATCCTAAACCGTAAGCAGTAACAAATATAGATTATCATGCTTTTAGTGCTTATGCAAATTTTTTCTATTAAAAAAATCAATAAAAAAAATAAATCTAATCTCTAATGTTTCGTCCTAAAATATAAATGTCTAATATGTTTTTAAATCCTTCTTGGAAATATAGACTTTGTACGGGGAGCTGAAATAAAAAATAAACCCTGAGCTCCACAATAAGCTCAGGGTTTAAAAACAAACTTGATTTTCACACAATTTACCCTCACCAGGGCACAACAACACTTCATTTTTAAAGTTAATTATGTATATACAATATCACATAATTTCTCTTATGCAAATTTTAAACAAAATAATTTCGCATTATGTTTGTTTATATTCGTTTTTTGCAATGATTTGTAGGACATATGATAAATTTTGTGTATATGCATCTGTGTTGTTATTTGTGTCTTCTGTATAGCTATATTTTAATGATCATATGCTGTATATGTTAACGCTGCATAAAAAATTCTATCATTTCACCAGTAGGAGAGATAACAAAAGCAACTCTGAGGTCTAGCTCACCTCCAAAGGTACCTGGAACCTTTATATCTACTGGAGAGCGTTCTTCTGTGGCTCCAGCCGCTATGGCTTTGGCAAAATCACTATCTACATCATCACTTGAAAGGGCAAAATGCTCGATAGCTCCATGTGGCTTCTCTGCGCCATCTGCAAATATCTCAATATAGCTTGTGCCAACAGGAAAAAGAATCATTCTTTTATCGCCTTCCCCTGACTTGAAGCAAGGCTTTAGTCCGAGGCCTTCCTCGTAAAACCTGACTGCTTTATCAAAATCGTATGTACGCATAGCTGCGTGGTGCATTCCAGTAATCATTAGCTCTGCCTTTCTTTGCATAATTAAATAAATCTACGATATTATATAGTGATTAATTTTAAGGATTAGCGAATTATTCGCAAGTAAGTAGTTTTTAGTAGAAATATTAATATTTTTTAAATGTAATTGAAATGTAAGTGTTTTTTGATTAATTTGGTAAAAAAAAGTAAAAAAAACAAAAAAGTTGTTGAAAAACCCAATTTTAAGATGTAATATTAAAATATATGATGTAGTTGGCTTGCTTACTTATTTTATCTTATAATCTACTAAAAATGTGAGGCTTGTATGAAGTATACTATCGGTGTGGATCTGGGCACTACTAACTTGTGTGCGCTTCTTGTAAATTCGAAGACCTATGAAGTGGAGTGTATTTCTTCTGAAAAGAATGATACTCTGATAGTGAGCAGTGATCCGGCTTGTTTCGAGCAGGATGCTGGAGCGATAGTAGATAAAACACTCAAGCTCATAAAAGAGTTGATCATAAAGGCAGATGTTGAAGCGAGCGATGTATCTGGAGTTGCTATAACTGGACAGATGCATGGTGTGGTATTGGTTGATAGTGAACTTCACCCTATGACTCCTCTATATACTTGGAGAGATCGAAGGTCTGAAACGACTGGAGTATTAGACGAAGTATCAGCAAGACTACCTGAAAAGTATGAAGATACGACTGGGTGTAGGCTAGCGGGTGGGTTTGGTGGTGCTACGTTGGCTTGGTTACTCAAAAATTCTGCAAATAAGAGTGATATTACTTCGTATAAGGCACTTTCTATTGCTGATTATTTAGCAGCAGTGCTTACAGGTAGGATTTGCACAGATTATTCAAATGCAGCTAGTTGGGGTATATTTGATATCTCTCATAATAAATGGTATGACGAGATGCTCAGTAGGTTAGAAATCCCTGTAGAGATGCTTCCAGAAGTGGTGAAGAGTGGTAAGGTTCTTGGCTGTGTATTGCCAGAGATTGCTGAGAAGACTCTGCTACATTCAGAAGCAAAGGTTTGGGTTCCGGTGGGCGATAATCAGGCAAGCTATTTTGGTGCAACACAGGCTGAGCAGAATATGGCCGTGATTAATATAGGTACTAGTGGCCAGATAACTATACCTGCTAGCAATATATATACCGAAAATGGTATGGAGACTAGACCACTGCCAGGCGGGGATTATATTTGGGTTGGAGCGACACTCTGTGGTGGTTGGTCGTATGAATATCTTGCAAAATTCTTTTTGGATGTTATCACAAAGCTTGGGCATGTTGAGATTGAGAGAGACGTGCTCTATGATAGAATGAAGAGTTTGCTAGGTGTGACGTCAGCAAGTTGTGGTGGAGGACTCTCTGTTATTACTACTTTCTCTGGGACTAGGAGTGGAGTGGGTAGCCAGTCGGGTAGAATTATAGGTATTGATGAAGGAAATCTGACTGCCGGGAATATGATATATGGATTTTTAAGCGGTATTGTTGAAGAATTAGCAAGTATGTTGCCAAAATCAGATCTAGTTGGGGGATGGGATGAACTGGTTGCAACAGGTAATGCGATAAGGCTCAATCCAGCGATGTTAAAGATAATTGAGGATGTCTTCGGTAAGAAATGTGAGATGTCAATAGTTTCAGAAGAAGCTGCATCTGGAGCTGCTTTTATTGCAATAAAAGTAGGGGAGTAGATATTTATATTATTAATTATATGGGAGTTTATAATTAATAATATTTGCAATGCTACTTATAGCCATTGTCATCCAAAAATTTATTTAGTCGCTTCTCTGTGAGAATTTCACTAGTGATAAACTTACCATCAATAAATAAGCTGAAAATTGTGCAAGGGGTGGGAGCTTTTTGAGCTTCTTCTGGTGTAGTAAGGTGTATGATTTGGTGCGCTACAGAACGCTCTTCAAGTATCTTTCTTTGCAGTGGTATATACTTGTCTGTATGAGGACAGCCATTTGAGTAGTAAATGTTGATTCCTTTATGTGGTATTTCGCCATCTTTAACGCTATCTTTGAATGTAGGTATTGGTGCAGTATTTTTGAATGGTAGGTAGAGTAATTCAAAATTTGGACTAGCTGTGTCAGCAATTTTAAAACCTTTATACTTTAGATACTCTGGATCGGTTAAAAAGTGCAGCTTTTTCTTAGATCCTAACGCTACAAGCCCTAACTTCTTTTTCTTCTTCGCATCCTTTATGCACTCATCAAGAAGCCGGTTTGCAAGTCCTTGGGACTTGAACTTACCTGAGACCCAAAGGCAGTTAATAAACATATAACTCTTGGCATCAACAGGTGAAAAGCATTTCTCTGCAGGCATGTACTCTATAAAAACCTTTCCTCTAGCGTCAAGTTTCTTAAAAACAAGTCCATCTTCAAACCTTGCCCGTAACCAAGCTTTCTTACTTCCTACGCAATTCTCACCCTTTTTTTCAGATATGGCACAACAAATATGTTCTGAGTCAATGTTGCTAGAATCTACTGTTATAATTTTCATTGTAATTTCCAAGTTTATTGATTTGACAAATACAGATAAATGTGATTACATAACTTTTATGAATTTATAGCTGTTATGTCAATATTTTTAGAAAAGTATTGACATAGGCATGGTTTGCGGTTACCATACCCCCGTAGGGTATATTTAGATAGGAGTGACAATGAGTGCTGACAGTGAGAAAGAGCGAAATAAGGGAAATGTCCTTAAGAGAATAAGTAGGATTGAAGGGCAGCTCAAAGGTATAAAGAAGATGGTTGAGGATGAGCGAGGATGTACGGACATTCTTACTCAGATGATGGCGGTATCTGGCGCTATGAAGGGTACATTATCTGTCATGATTCGTGGTAATCTTTGTGAATGTATGGAGAGCATGAAAGAAAATGGTAAGATGGATGAAGGTGCTTTGGAAGAGTTGGTAAAGACTTTATCAAAGGTATTGTAATATACTAACACTTAAAGGAGATACTATGAGTCGGCAACGGGTATTATGGATAATAATTTCATTAGCAATATTTCTAGTTTTCTCTCTTGTCGGGCTTGCAGTCTCACAGCAGGAGGGCAGTAGTGATCTTGCTACTGCTGTATCGCTTGAAATGCCAGTGAAGAATGTTGCAAAGACTCTTGGAGTAACACCTGACTATCTGGCTAGTGAGATGGGAGTTAGTGGTGGGATTGATAAAGAGAAAAAGGTTTCAGCCTATAATGTAACTCAAGAGAAGTTTGATGAAGCAGTAAAACATATTCTTTCTCATAAACCTGCAGTATTTAAACAGTTTATTATGCTTGGACTCTGTGTTTTTGGGGCTTTCTTTCTGCTGATTTGGGGGAGAAGTGAGGATGGTAAAACATTACACTATAACAGGTTACCTTACTATGTTGTACTGGTGTTAACGATTATTGCTAGCTTCTGGCTAGGCAAATCACCTAGTCCTATGGAAGGCATTGTAAAACTTTTTAAAGCATATGCAGGGCTTTATCCTGATATACTGGAAAAAACAGTTGCTCCTACACTAATGATTGTTTTATTTGTCGTATTGGTGAATAAACTGATTTGTGGCTGGGCGTGTCCTTTTGGGGCGCTACAAGAATTGGCAAACTCAATCCCATGGATTGGAGGCTTGAAGAAGATAAAGATCCCTTTCTGGATTTCAAACACAGTTAGAGGGATCTTGTTTGTAGTGTTTATCCTTGTGTTATTCGGTGTGGTTGGTGATTTAAAAGGTGTGACAATATTTCACTATATAAATCCATTCAATATGTTTGATTTGAACTTTGCGGCTATAGGGGTAGTTATATGTGTGCTTGTATCGCTTATAGGTGGAATCTTTATATATAGACCTTTCTGTCACTTCGTTTGTCCGATGGGATTTGTATCTTGGATATTTGAGCAGGTAAGTATTTTTAAAGTGCGAATCAATAAAGATGTGTGCATCAAGTGTGGAAAGTGTGCTGCAGCATGCCCGTCAGATGCGTGTCAGGCAATTATTGATGAGAAGGCTATCAAGCCGGACTGCTATAGCTGCGCTCGTTGCTTATCGAAATGTCCGGTTGATGCAATTAAATATGGTTTGAAGTATAAGAATAAGTAAATTAATTTTAATAAGGATGTTGTAGAATGAAATATTTGAGGTGGTTATTAGTTGTATGTTTTATAGTCGTACTATCCCTAGGTTGGAAGTATCCGTTGATTGGGTTATTAGTAATACCTATGATCGGTGGCGGAATGATCTTTGCATTTATAAATGGTAGGTGGTTTTGTGGTAACCTTTGTCCAAGAGGGTTGTTCCTTGAAAGTATGTTTAGCAAGGTAACGCCAAAGAGAAATATATCAAGGTTCTTTCTTCACCCAATTTTTAGATGGACATTTCTTGCAATATTTATGGGCAAGATGGGGTACTCACTATTTGGAGTTTATCAGGATGGTATCACTCTCGACGCTGTTTCAAGTGCTTTCTGGTGGAGTATGTTTGGTTCTAGTATTATTGCATTAGTAGGTGGATTTGTATATAACAGCAGATTCTGGTGCTCGGTATGTCCGGTAGGAACTGTTGGTAAGACTGTAAAGGGTGTGGCAAATAAGAAGTATACCGTTTCTGACTCGTGTAAAGAGTGTGGTGCGTGTACCAAGGTTTGTTCATTTGGGCATAATCCTGCAGACCATAAAGGTGGTGAGTTTTTAGAGAGTGACTGCATACAGTGCGGTAAGTGCATAACGGCTTGTAAGTTTGGTGCGATTAAGAAAGCAAGTTAATCGTAATAGTTTTTGAATACTGATTAGTATAAAAATGGGATGCTTATATAAGCATCCCATTTTTATTATTAGCGATTTTTTCTACTCTTGGTTATTGTGTCGTATGCTTTGTTGATTTTTGTCATTTGCTCTGTTGCAAACTGCATGAACTCATCTGGAAGGCCTTTGCTTTGAAGCTTATCTGGGTGGAACTCTGCACACTTTTCTCTGTACTTTCGCTTTATTTCACTATCACTTGCATCACTACTACAGTCAAGAAGTTCATAGGCTTCGCTAAGTTCATTACTGGAGCTAGAAGTATACGAGTTGCTACTACCTCCTGATGAGCTATGTGAACTGGAATCGCTGAGATGGAGTAGGCGCTTGGCTTCTTCTACTATAGCTTGTTCTTCTGGTGAGAAGACACCATCCCTTTGTGAGAGTTCGACAAGTGTTCCAACCAACATCATGCAGAGTTCACGGTCATAATTGACAATCTGTCCGAACTGCTGTATATACTCTGATGCTGGTGTATTGTTATCCTTGGCCTCAAGAAATACCTTCTTAGCCAAATCCTTGGTCTGAGGATCAAGCCTGAAATGATTGTCCATAAGTTCTTCTACAAAATATATCTCTTCTTGTGATACTGTACCGTCTGCTTTGGCAAGCTTGGCTAGGCACGAGAAGAAACAGACAAAGAACGCAACCTGATTTCTCTGTGTTGTGTTGCCTTTATATGCAGAAGAAGTCACGCCTCCTCCTAGTACTGCTCCAATTATTGCGCCAATCGGTCCGCCGATAAATCCTCCGATACCGCCACCGATAATTGCTCCCATTAATCCCATATCATATAACCTTTCATTTGTTTTATTTGGTATTTTTGATCTTCTTGTCTTCAAGCATTTGTACATGTGCTATCGTTGCTTTGCCAAGTCTCCAAAGAAGAAAGCCGTTGAGTCCAGCTTCTGCTGTCTTTGAAAATACTGCTTTTAGCGAACCTGTAAGTGATCCAGCAAAGAGTTCGCCCGTCCATTCTTCGTAAGAGTCACTAAGGGTGTCAACTCCACTCTCTGTGGCTGAACCAAGCATTCCACTAAGGTATGCTTGCATAATAGCTCTAGATAAGACGACTGCACTCTGAGCAAATGCTGGTCTAACATTATACAGAGATAATATATCCTTAATCATAGCTAGTGAGCCATATAATACAACAACTTGGTCAACTATTCCGATAGGTGACGCTGCTGTTCCAAGTGCAACCTTGCCTGCATAGCGCTTGATGCGTTGTTTTGCAACTCTGTCTATCGGCCTCTGGAAGCGTTCTTTGAACAGCTCTAACCAATCTGGGGCTGATATTGGATGTGGGCTATTGAGTAGGTCTGATCTAGCAGATTCAAGTTCACTAATTGTTGCGGTATTTATGCCAATACTATAGAGTAGTGGATGGTTGTCTAATGGGTAGTCATTTAAATAGGTGGTAAGCTCTAGCCTAGCTTCTTGGGCATGCCTTTGAGCAAGTTCTCTCAAGTCATTCCTTTCTTCTAGGATTGATAAGGCTTGAATATTGATCTGAGGTGAGCGCTTTAGACCAAAAAGCTGGAGGAATAATTTTATGACAACAAGAGCAATCAATAGTATAAAAACCAGACCAGCTCCACTGGCTATGTACTGCCAGATAAGTGGCAGGCTTTTTATATTCTGATATAGACTCGCGGCTTCTGAAATAATAAAGAGTCCTAGAACTCCACTACATAGTAAGAGTAGCCACAGACCTACTCGGTATATTGAAGGAGGGATACGTAAACCTGAGGATCTGAGTGACTTGAGTTTTTGGTAGAAACGTTCTTCAAGTTCTTGGTCTGTCTCTTCTAATAATAGGTCCTGTTCAGCATTAGATAGTATTCGTATATTATCAAGTTGAGCTGTAGGATTAGGTGTGCCTAACCCTGTATCGCCTTCTCTTAGCCTTTTATCTGTCTGAGTCTTTGTAAGTGTTTTTTCTTTTGTGTTTTGTATCTTGTCACCAGCGAGGAAGGCACGAGCTGTTGGGTCTCCAAGTGGTAGGCTTTCTTCTTTGCTCATCGCTCTTTTCCTCCTGTAATAAAATCAAAGATACGTTCAAGACCGGTTTGGTTGGGTGGTATCTGCATATTTCTTGGGGCATCTGGAAGTATGCTATAGAATGGATAGTCGTGATAGTCCCAACTCTCTGGCCAAATGTCTGGTAGTTCTGGTACTGGGTATTCAATCCACTGGTTATCAGGGTTGTTTAGATGGAGTTTTCCTATAAGGTGATTTGGCTTATCTGAGTTTTTTGTTGAGTAGCACGCACTACAGGTAAACCAGTCAAACTCGATGTCAGGTAGGGCTCTGCGAGCTCTCTGTGTCATAAGTTTTAGTAGTCCTCGCAATTTCCCATTTTCAATATCCTTCTTATCTACCATGTCCATTTTGGTTGCTACAAAAGCAACACGTTCTAAGCCACCTGTAAAAAAACTTAAGAACTGTTTTAGTAGTTTTCCGATTCCTGTATCTGAACGGATAGTATCAAATAGGTCAAGAAGTATCTGGCGGTTGTCATTATATCTATCTACCCCTCCAGCTAAGAGTGAGGGGATATCTATGAGTACTACAAGGCAGTTTGCTTGTGAAATCTCATCGAAGAGTGGGAGGGCTATATTCTGTCGGTAATCTTTATAGGCGTCCTGCATATCTGAAAGGATTTCTGGATGCTTTTCGAGTATACTTCTTGGAAGTGGAGCAAACTCACAACCTTCGCGTAACCCACAGTGCTGATGAGTTGCGATCTCTTCGGCTGCTGCCGGCTTTGCTACATTACCATCTGCGGATAATAAAAATGTAGATGGAGAGATAAGTGGCTTATAGTCGATTATTAAACGAGCAAGAAGCAGCCTATATTGATTTATGACTTCGATTGTATTAAGTATACTAACTGACTGTATAGATGTTAGATAATTTTCTAAATGATGACTGTACTCATGGTGGTCGGTAAAGTGTAATAGGATATGTTCAGACCAGTCTGAGTAGTCTTTGTATGCAGCTATTGCTGCGTCTGATATACGCTCACCAGGAAAGTCAAAAAACTCTAGACTTTGTCTATATAGCCTATTAAAAGAGAAAGACCTTTCCCAATCTGAACGTGCATAATCACAGAGGTATTTTGCTGAAGCGACTGTTTTCTGAGGCCATATACCTCTAGCTAAGCACTCTCTGTATGT
Organism: Planctomycetota bacterium; assembly: GCA_965140405.1. Lineage (GTDB taxonomy): Bacteria > Planctomycetota > SZUA-567 > SZUA-567 > SZUA-567. Next base: position 1,099,810 of record OZ223208.1, on the reverse strand, counting down.
GTCAAATTTAAATTGCTTCCAGTTTTTATTTCTGATTTGTAGTTCACGGAAATCATGAATACATACATCTCCTCTAGGCTTGAATGAAGCACTATCAAATTCTGAAAGCTGGGCTATAAGCGAAGAAAGAAAGACGGTCTTTCCTCCTCCTGCAATACCAGTAAGTGCTACTCTTACTCTCGAGTCAAACATATAGGTTGCTTTCTATAATTATAGCTTTTTGCATTTTTAAAATTTAATATATTACTGAATTATTATATCTGTTGGCCTATTGTTAGTCAAGGAAGGTACATCGTTGGATAGAAATGATTGTATTTTTGTGTCATGTGGTATTTTTAGTAAAATTCTGCGTAGCATCTATTGAAATAGGTTTTTGTGTTGCATTTTTGTGAGAATTGCATTATAGTGCAATTAGTTACAAGATTGTGCCAGCTTTTTTATTTTAACGGAGGGTATTGGGTTGAAAATTAAATGGAAGATAATTCTATTGCCAGCGATTGCAGTATTAGGTACTGCAGTGATGATGGCGTGTGTGCTGTACATCAATTTTTTTGTTGAAAATAGTGTGGTGATTCCTCAATTTCAAACAGAAATCATTGGCGCAGAAAAGGCTAGGCTGAAGGCCGTGGTACAGGGTGGGGTTAGTGCTATAGAAGATGTCATTTCTCAGACAACGGATAAAGACGAAATTATAAAACTTATAATTGATCACACTGATCATGTAAGTTTTTTTGATGATAAGAGTGGATATTTCTTTGTATATGATACTCAGGGTAATAGGATTAATGTTCCAGGAGTTGCTGGTGATGCTAAGACAAGTGGTAATTTTCTCAAGCTCAAAGATAGTAATGGGTATGAGCTTATAAAAGGTATCGTTGACGCTGGTAAGAGCGGCGGTGGATTTGTAGAATACTGGTTTCCAAAGAAGGGAGAGACAGAGCCATCACCTAAGCTTAGTTATGTAATGCCTATAAAAGGAACTGATTATGTAATTGGAACAGGCGTGTATATGGATTCTGTTATTGCGCATTCAAATAAAATTAAAGGTGATATAGCAGAAAAGTCAGCATCATATAGTGCCTATATATATGGCGTGGCAATTATATATATATTGGTACTAGGCATATTTGCTTACTTTATAATTAGAGGAATCCTCAAAGGGCTTATGGGTGTCAAAAAAGAGCTTTTGCATATTGTGGAAGAAGGAGATACTGGTAGTCAAGTGGATCCGGCACTACTGGCGAGAAAGGATGAGATTGGTGAGCTTGCTTTGGCAGGTAAAATGATCATTGATGATTTTGAGAAAGTAGCTGAAATATCAAAAAGTTTGTCTAATAGAGATTGGTGTCAGGAGGTTACTATAAAGTCTGATAAGGATGTTATGAATCATTCTTTAAAGGATATGATTGAAGAGGTAAATTCTACACTGCATGAAATTGTGGGAGTGGTTAGTGACCTAGATTCTGGTGCTCATCAGGTAAGCTTAGCGAGCCATGCATTATCAGATGGAGCAACCTCTCAGGCTGCATCTATTGAAGAAATTTCTGCTTCATTAGCTGAAATGAGTGTAAGGACAAACCAGAATGCTCAGAATGCCTCAGAGGCTAGTAATCTAACTCAGTCTGCGAATAAAGCTGCACTAGGTGGGCAAACTCAGATGCATGAACTAGCTGAAGCTATCGGTGGCATAACAGTCAGAGCCGAAGAGACAAAGAAGGTTGTGAAGACTATCGATGATATTGCTTTCCAGACAAATCTACTCGCACTAAATGCCGCAGTTGAAGCAGCAAGAGCTGGGCAGCATGGGAAGGGCTTTGCGGTAGTTGCTGAAGAAGTGAGAAACCTAGCTGCTAGATCTGCAAAGGCTGCTGGGGAAACTGCTGAACTCATTGATAATGTGGTTCGTGAAGTTAAGAGTGGAAATGATATGGCTGAAACAACCGCAGGGGCTCTAAATGAAATTGCCGAACAGATAAGTAAGGCAACTGGGCTTGTTGCAGAAATAGCGGTAGCATCCAATGATCAAGCGCAAGGGGTGACACAGGTCAATCTGGGACTGGATCAAATTGATGCTGTTACTCAGCAAAATACTGCGAGCGCTGAAGAGACCGCCGCTGCGAGTGCGCATATGAGTAGTTTGGCGTCGCAACTAAATGAGGCTATCATGAAGTTCAAGCTAAAAAATAGTGAGAATATGAAATCTAGAAAGCCATCTAAGAAAAGAGCAAGAGTAGCCATGGAAAAACCTAGAAATAGTGATACCGCTGCTGTTGTAACTCCAAATGAACAAATAAAATTGGAGGATAGTGAGTTTGGAAAATTCTAGGACTTAGGCAATAGCATAATCTTTAAACAAAGAGCTAGGCTAATATTAATAGTCTAGCTCTTTGTTTTAAGTCTATATCTTTTAGAATCATTTTATATATAGTATTTTGGTTATAGGTTTAATTTAGTACTAGTTATTATTTTATATGAGTATGTTTTTTTATAAGAAGGACAATTGTATAAATCAAATTATAATAATAGTAAAAGATGAAAAGATAATATTATCGAAACAAAGTGACAAAAAAGTGAAATTGAATTATAATAGTGACGTAATTTTTCGTAAGTGTGTTGTGGAGGAACAATATGAAGATCAAATGGAAGATCATAATGCTGCCTGTAATTGCTATTATTGGTATGGCGTTAATGATTGCTCTTGTGCTATATGTGAATAACACCGTAGAGAAAAGAGTCATTATACCGCAATTTTTAGAAGAGGTCACTGATGCTGAAAAGAGTAAAATTAAAGCACTTATTTTGATGGAGGTTGGTTTATTAAATGATGCATTAGCGAATGTTACAGATGTAGATGAAAAGATTAAAATCTTGATTGAACAAACAGATCGAGTGAAGTTATTTGAAGATAACAGCGGGTACTTTTTTCTTTATGACTATGACGGCAATAGAATAAACTCTCCTGGGATGAAAGGTGATGCCAAAATAAGTGGCAATTTTATATCTACCAAAGATAGTAATGGAAAGGAATTTATCAGAGAGCTTGCTAAGGTTGCAAAAAATGGCGGGGGATATGTGGAGTATTGGTTTCCTAAAAAAGGAGAGACTGTCCCTGCTCCAAAGGTAAGCTATTCAATGCCGATAGAAGGAACAGATATATTTATTGGGACTGGAGTATATATTGATGAGGTCTTAGCACATGTTGGTCAGATAGAAGGTAATATTACTGATGAGATGGAGTCATACACTATATATATTGTGATTTCAGGTATTGCATATATAGTTATACTAGGTCTTTTGGCTTTCTATATTATTAAAGGAATACTCAAAGGTCTTAATGGAATTAAAGACGCACTTATGAATATCGTTAATGACGGTGATACCACTATAAGTATTGCTCCAGAATTGCTATTAAGAAAAGACGAAATTGGTGATCTGGCAGACGCAAGCAACAGAATTATAATTGACTTTGAAAAAGTTGCAGAGGTATCAAAGAAGCTTTCAAATAGAGACTGGTGTCAAAAAGTTGATGTGAAGTCTGATAAAGATGTTATGAATAAGTCATTAAATTCAATGATAAATGCAGTAAATAGCACTCTGAGTGATATCGCTAGAGTTATAAATGAGATAGATTCAGGTGTACAGCAGGTAAGTCTTGCTAGTCAGGCTCTCTCAACTGGAGCGGCATCGCAGGCCGCATCTATTGAAGAAGTCTCGGCGTCGCTGACTGAGATGGGCTCTAGAACGAATGAAAATGCGCAAAATGCAACAGAAGCGAGTACTTTGACGCAAGATGCAAATTCAGCCGCAATACGAGGACAGAGTCAAATGCAAGAACTTGCTCAGGCTATTGGAGGAATAACTAATAGAGCTGAAGATACTAAGAAGGTAGTAAAAACTATTGATGATATAGCCTTCCAAACAAATCTTCTCGCTCTAAATGCTGCAGTTGAAGCTGCAAGAGCAGGGCAACATGGAAAAGGCTTTGCTGTCGTTGCTGAGGAGGTGAGAAGCCTTGCAGCAAGATCTGCAAAAGCAGCTGGAGAGACGGCAGAGCTTATTGATAATGTGGTTAAAGAAGTAAATGCGGGAAATATTATGGCTGAATCAACTGCAAAGGCATTAAATGCAATAGCAGAACAGATCAGTCAAGCTACAGTCCTTGTGGCTGAGATAGCAGAAGCATCCAATGAACAAGCTCAGGGGATATCACAAATTAACCTAGGAATTGATCAGATAGATGCAGTGACACAACAGAATACCGCAAGTGCGGAGGAGACTGCTGCAGCAAGTGAAGAGATGAGCCAGATGGCAACTCAACTTAATCAGACAATATTAGAATTTAAATTGAAAGAAGATAAGTCTAATACAAGATCGCCTGTAAAAAGGAAGAAACGCCCAATTTATGAGTCTCCAAATATGAGTGGAGTGGCCGCTGTTGTTACGCCAAATGAACAAATTAAATTGGATGATTCTGATTTCGGTAAGTTTTAAGTGCTTTGGGTTGATTAATCTATTAATATAATGAGGTAGGCAGGATATCCTGTCTACCTCATTATATTAATAGATTAATCGTTGAGCACTACTTATAAACAGATGCGCTTGGTTGAATATATTGTTCCATATTTTCTTTGGTATTTTGATTTTGTACTGATGCTCTTTGATCTTCATAGATTGGCCCTCCAAGTTGGGAACCACATCCACTAAGAGTACAGAACGTTACAGTAAGTATGCTACCCATTATTAGAAATACTTTCATGTCTTCTCCTTGGTTGAGGGGTTGTATTACTATGATCTCATTTGAGATGGTTAAAATAATAGTACCCATAATAAAATGATATTAATTGGTTGGCTTTGCGTCAAACAAAAAGTATCAAGATTATTTTAATTCATCTTTTAATTTGTCAAGATTTATAGATTGATCAATTAGAAGGCGAATTATAGCTGCTGCTTTGCCATACTCTACCATTGGGCGAGCTACCTTTATATTGAGATATCCTTTGGCATTTTTCTTGATATTGGCAACATTATTGCGGTCTTCTTCATGTGTCTCACCAGCTGGATCAAGTTTATAGCCACCGTCTCCTGCTTTGATCTCGTCGTTATTTTCAACAGCTAAAAGTTTCACCTGTATATTACAACCCTTATATTTGTATTGGTTTCCCTTAAGAGTATAGCGGAAATGTCTAAGGTTGAACCATACTGCTGTATAGAATTCTCTGTTAAAGGGTTTTTGTGGAACGTATCTTCCAGGGAGTTTGTACATCTTATATAGGCTTGGAATACCAAATACCACTCCTCTAAAGAATTCATCAGCGGCAAAGAGCTTTGAAGATATGGAGTGACCTGCACCTTCACTAGACCATGCACCGAAATAGATAGCTTTTGTCCCGCCAATTACTGAGATACCGAACTGTTTGTCTGATTGCAGGGCATCAATCATATAGGAAAATTCTTTTGCTTTTATTGGATTCTTCAGTTTTAAGTGATCATTGATAATAAATGTGTTGCTACTCTTGTTGTACTTTATATCATTGATCAAGCCTATGCCGTCTGCTCTACCCTCAAGTGTTATTCCTTTAGGTACTGATGAATATTCGTAAGCTTGAGCACTGAAACTATGTAGAATAGTAATTGCTAAAAGTGTAATAAAAAGCGCTATGTGTTTAAAAATATAATTCATTGTTACTACCTCTCTATGTGAAATAATGTTTGTTAACGTTTGTTGCTATACATCGTCAGTACTGCATTCAAAAATTTGTTCAAGCTCTTCCTTTGCATCCTTAATAGCTGCATCAGTAACTTCTGGGACTTCGATTCTTAATTCGTTCTTTGTCCGAGTATCAAAGATGATCAATGCTTCGCCATCTGGCGACTTCTCTATCTCTTCAAGCCGGAGAAGACGTTTTCTAATCAGGATTAGTGCTAGTAGGTATTTAAATACTTCATTTGCTCCTTCTTCACGGTTTTGTAAGCTACTGAAAAACGTGTAGAATGCCTCTGAGTCTATCTTCAGTCTGCTCCGCTTATGTTGGGCGTTACTTTGTATATGTGACTTCCAGAATGAAAAGATGTCATTCTTATCGAGGTTTGCCCATGCCTCCTCTGAGTAATCATAGCGGACAAAGGATTCACCCTCTTCTTTTAGCGCAGAAAAGAAGGTGTCTCCAACTTCAAAGACTTTTTCACTTACTGCGCAGACTCGTTGACTTTTATTGACCTTCCACTCTGCCATTATGCTTCTTCTCTCTTTATTAAGTAATAACCGTATATAAAAATACTAATTTAATTCATTTCTTAGTGAGCCTTGAAGAATCTGTCTCCTGAGCCACCTTCACCTATCTTTATTTTGATGCTCTTTAGACACTTTGGGCAGTGTCCAGCATAATGAGTGCCAGCTTTGTTCTGATAAATTCTTGCGTAAACATTGCAACACTCAAACATAATGCCTAAATATGGGCGCTCTTTATTTGTCATTGTTCTACCTCTTGTAAAAAGTGGATATTTAATAACTGTCTTTATCTTTATTAATATATGGGTGGTCTATCAAATAGTATAGCATTTCAACTCGTACTTCTATCTCTTCTCTCACCTTCGCAGAAACATCTTTCAGGCTTTTTTCATTTATACATTCGTTCAAAATTATTGGAAGGCGCTTGTCGAGATCTTGGTGTGAAGATAACGCTGAGAGTAGCGATAACTTCTTGTATACATCCTTATCTAATATGTGAGTTGGGTCTGTAAGTTTTACTTGTACTTCTTGGAGCAATTTTTCAAGCTCTTCATCAGATGTTTCACTGTGGATAAGTTTTTTTGCTTGTTTGTATGTTACGTCTAGTTTAATTTTTGGAACACTGTCTCCTGATGCATTAAGGGTGTCTAGCTTTGTAATAGCTACTTCAGCATCTTTACTCGAGTTGAAAATTCCTTTGAAATGGGCTGGAGAGATCTTGAGAATTCTTGTTGTCTGCTTGAAGTACAAAAATCCGTCATCAAAGGTTATTATTTCCCCTGCAATAATCTTATTATTATTTAGAAGTAAAAAATGCTTTTCAGGCTTACCAGCATTTGCAAAAGATGCATGGAAAGATAGAATAATGCAAAGAGCTAGAAGCACCGATCGTAGGTATATCAAGCTAGAAGCCTCCATCAGGTGTAAGTGATAGTAATGACTGAGCGATATCTGTAAATGTGGTCTTTGGAATTACAAAGTCTACAGAAAGGCTTGTGCCGTTTGATGTTACTGTCACATTCATAGGAGGAGTACTCGCATCTAAAGAATTGAAGTGCTCAGAGAATTCTCCCCAAGGTATTGGGAGACGGTTTGGCGGAGATGGCGATGGCCATATCGCTTGTGACTGCATGGCAACTTGAATATAACGCAGTGGGTTCAATGTAAGGCTGAACAAGGTGTTTGCTGTGGTATATGAAGTTGCGGCCTTTATTAGTTGTGAACCTTGAGAATTTTCAGGGCTTTTCACCGCCAAAACAGTGGCTTCTAGTGCTTTTAAGCAGAAATCTCTGGTGTTATAATATTGTGATTGATTTAGTGGAGCTAGAGGTATTACTGTGATAAGGTGATTGCCAACTATAGTAGATAGTACATACTGCTTGCTGAGAAATGCATCTGGAAGGGTAAAGTAAGTACTGCGTATCGACAGTTCAGTCTCACTAATGCTGGTGTTTGCTGAAGATGTGCCTATTACTTCAGATTGTAACTCAATTTTGATACCCTTCTCTGCTAAAAATTCAGAGTACTCTCCATTACTAAGTAGACTAGTGCTGTCTTCAAACAGTGCGGGAAGTTTACTACTATCAGAAAATCCTATAACTGATACTGTAACAGGCCCATAGAGGTTTGTCTCTGAATCCGGTACAAGTATACCTTGTTGTGAATATAGAGGGTTTGCCTCTTGGAATGTAGTGAGTATGGTGTTGGCCTTTTTAATAGTTGCTTGATCTATTGTTGCTGTATTTAGAGAAATACCTAGATTGCCAATACCTTCTATTATCTGCATATATTCCTCTGGCCACAATCTTAGCTCGCTCAGCATTATAGAATTTGCAGGTATACGGTTTGAGAAGGAAGCTCCATCAATAGCATAGGCAGAAAGTGCGTAGTGTAAGCTACCACCATACTGTATATCAACATTTGATTTTATTTTGATATTTTTTTTGCTTAGATATGCTTTTATGTCGATAATTGCAATCTCACTGACTAGACTTTTTAGTGATGCCTCTAAATCATTAAGAATTAGATTTAATATATTGTCTGATTTAGCAGTTGTACCAGCAAGGTCTCTAAGAATGTCATTATGTAACATGGTAAAAAAGTTAGGCAGGACTCGAGAGTTTGCAAGGAAGTAACGGTTTAAGTGTAAAGTAAGATTGTAATCTGAATCTGAATCTGTAATAAGCCCGAGCTTATTTGTCTCTGGATCATTATAAAGGTTCATTGCAAGTTTTACCGCGGAAGAATTCTTGCTCATTATCGCAAGGTTATTGTCGCCGTACGCAAGATAGTAAACATCAGAACTGAAATCATCAGTTTTTCTATACCTAGTAATACCGTCCACTGTCTGTTCTTGTCTGATTTTTCCTGTGCCTAGAAGGGCTACTGTATAGCTCTCAGGGCTGTGGATATGGAAAGCATAAACCCAGTCATTTGTCTTTTCTAGTGGTTGGCTGAAATAGAGTGCTTCTGCCCAATTGTCTGCATCAATATCTTTTATCCCATCTACCAATATCTCTTCAGAAAGTAGTGAAAGTACTGGGGTCGTGGTGGGTGTCTGAGGGTTTATGCTTGCTAGTATATCTTGCACTTGCGTGTCTGTCTTTGAAAGGTTGTTATACCTTGAAATAGCTAGGAGGTTGCGGTCTTTGGCGAAGACTTCTTCTACAACTCCAGCAAAAGATGGAGTTGAGATGGTGAGGATATATAGTATAAAGAGTACTAATGATATTGATATCCTGGCGTATGCTCTTCTAGGTAAGACTGCGGCTTCTAGCATTAATTACCTTCGCTTTCTGACTTGTATAGGTAGTCCTCAACCTGATTAGCAACGATTACTCCGTAGTTTGCTGCTCCAAGCCAGCCGCTCATAATTATAGCACAACTTCCTGTATGGTAGACACCTTTAGCAACTTTTGGAAGCCCTTCACTTATCTTGAGGCCTTCAAACTTGGTGCCAAAAGACGCCCCGCCTATGTGTCCGGTATAGTGGGCAAAGGTGCGAGGGGTGGCTGCTTCCATATAGTCAATCTTTTTAGTAACACCTGGTAGATACTTCTCAAGGTATTCCAGTGTCTCTTTACAGAGAGCGTCTTTGGCTTCTTTGTACTCTTTGTCGCTCATGTCTTTCCAGTCTTCGTACTTAGCGTTCATGGAGGCAACTACTGTATACTTAGGAGCGGCGTCTGGGCGTGTGCGGGGGTAGTAGATTGAGAAGGTGCGACTAGTGACGTCCTTTGCGCATAGACGCTCAGCATTGAACTCATCGTGGGTAGATGTGAATATCAAATCTCCAATATCTTCAATATTCTCACCTTCTTTGATTCCAAAATATACCTGGGTAGAGGAGTTTGATATTCTCATCTCGTGTGTCTGCTCAACAAATTTTGCTGGTAGATTATCTTTACCGAGCATGTCAGTAACTGTTTTTGACAAACTAGCATTGCTTATGACTGTCTTGGCGGTAAGCTCTTCGCCGTTTACAATTACACCAGCAGCTTTGCCGTCTTTCATTATTATTTTATCAACTTTGCTACTAAGTCTAATCTCTACGCCGTTCTTTTCTAGTTCTTCTTTTAACATATCTATGAAGAGGTCTGTACCGCCTTCAAAGGTATATACACCTTTGTTCATAAAGTTAGAAAATACGATACCATAGGTAATTGCTGGTTCGTCTAGGGTTGAGCCATTTGCGTAGGTGATTGGCTCCATAAGGAAGCGTACAACATCTTTACGTCCTGGGAAAAATTGTTCGAAGAGCTCCCTCGTGGTCATCGACTGATCATCGTAGAAGTTCATCTGTGCAAGTGTGGTAAAAAACGAATCTACTGTCTCTGTGGGTATTTTGAAAAAATCTATAAGCTTTGACTTGAAATCTGCAGTATCGAAGGTGGTTTCAAGGTGGAATTGAGGGTTGTCGAAGACAACACGTTTTAACTGAACAATTTTATTTGCAATATCTTTGCTCCAGTATTTTCTGCAGGTCTTGACCATGCCGTATGGAAAGCCATGGAGGGATACATCAAAAATGTGCCCTTTTCTTTTGAAGTATGCGGCAAGTCCTCCGAGCATAAAATGTTGCTCTACTAGTAGCACTTTGCGGCCAAAGCGTGCGAGTCTATTTGCAGCTGTCATGCCGCCTAGCCCTGAGCCTATTATGATAGTATCGAATTGTGTGTCTATTGTTCTTCTCCCAAATGTGTATTTGCTATTAATTAAATATTATATACATTATATAGAAGAAAGGGTAATTTGTCTATTATGAATTTCGATATAGTTAGGATGTTTTATTCGTTATTTTCGGCGTTTTTTAACTCCAAGAGAGCATTCGCAAAGGCTAGGGGTAGTTCGGCTTGAAGAGTTAGCAGTTTTTGGGTTCTTGGGTGTTTTATTTTCAGCTCTCTGGCATGTAATGCTTGAAATGACAAGCTTTTGAGCTTGCGTCCGTCTGGGTTATACTCGTGATCACAGAGAATGGGTAGTCCTAGGTGCTTGAGATGAGCTCTGATCTGGTGTGATCTCCCTGTGATTGGAATCGCTTCTATCAGGCTCCAATTATTACCGCTCTCTATAACACGGAATTTTGTAATAGCTTCTTTGCTCCCCTCTCTAGCGTCATTAGGGGGAACTCGCCTAAGTGTTCTATCTTCTGGATCAATCCCTAGCGGTGCATTTACCTCTATTTCAGCCCAGTCTGCTAGACCATCTGTTATTGCGAGATAGTTTTTATGGGTCTGGTTCTCTCTAAAGTATCCGGTAAGCTCTTTGTAAGCTGATTGGGTACGTGAGTAGACGATCACTCCGGTAGTGTATCTGTCAAGTCTGTGGGCTGGTGAGATCATTTTGTCATGGTAGTTTGAGTCTTTGTACCTATGCAGGATACCATTTTGCAAGGTCTCTCCAGTGAGGTGTCCACTTGAGGGGTGGACGACTCTGCCAGCAGGTTTATTTAATGCAATAAGCTCGTCATCTTCGTAGATGATGTCTAGATCCATCTCAGTTGGCTGCATGTATGGCGGCCATGAATTTGGGAAGGTTATCTCAACTATACTTCCAGCCTTTAGGTCAATTATACTGCTTAACTCTAGCTCTTTACCATCAACCTTGACGCTACCTTGCACGATGAGAGCTTTGGCTCTAATATCATTGATATAGAGCCGTGAGGCCAGGTAACCTTCTATTGTTCGTATGCCACGATTGCGCTTTACCTCGAAGGTCACAAGCTGATTTGGTAGATATCTTGCTCTTGCCATATTTTATCTGTAATCTACTTTGTGGGGGCAGCGAGTACGTTATCTATTAGGCGAAGGTCACCTTCAAGAATTATTGCTCCGGCAATAAGTACTAGATCTTCGATTTCTTCTACGTCTTCAAGTGTCTCTGGAGAGACTATATCCATATAGTCTACTTCAACATTTCCGCTTTCTATAATAATTTCGACCATCTTGCAGATGATTTCTGATGATTTTGTCTCACCATCTTCAATCATCTTTTCCCCTAGGAGAAGTGCTTTTTGTAGTGAGAGAGCTTCTTCCAGCTGTTCTGGTTTGATGCGTTTATTTCTACTACTCATAGCTAGCCCGTTCTCTTCTCTAACGATTGGGCAGATCTTCATCTTAGTAGGGATATTGAGATCTATAATCATGCGCTGTATGATAAGGGCTTGTTGGGCATCTTTCTGTCCAAAGTATGCATACTCTGCTCTGGTGATATTGAGAAGCTTGGTAACGACTGTACAGACTCCGATAAAGTGTCCTCTACCTCTTGAAAGGCCGCAGAGGTGGTTGGCAAGTTTATCAACCATTACTACTGTATCGCGGTTCTTTGAGTACATCATCTCTGGAGTTGGTGCAAAGATTATATCTGCTCCTGCTGCTTCGGCTTTTTCAATATCATCTTCAAAGGTCTTTGGATAATTTTCAAGGTCGTCCTCATTATCAAATTGTGTAGGATTTAGAAAGATGCTGACAGTAACTACATCACAATCCTCCCTTGCTGCCTCTATAAGTGATAGGTGACCATCATGGAGTGCGCCCATTGTTGGAACAAAACCATGAACTAGGTTCTGTCTGATAATATCTAACCCCTCGGCTTGCATCTCTTCAATTGTATTGATTATCTTCATTCTTTGCCTTTATCTTTGGTTATATAGTAAATTAATTAAGATGATTATAGTCTGGTTTGGCGGTATATCAACTATAAAGTATCTGGTTTTAATTTGATTAAGTCTATTTGTATGAATAAATATTCCCCGAAAACACTGGGTTTTCAAGGGAATAATAAGTTTTTAAGGATTTGCTGGAGGTTAGTGTGAGCGGGTGACATGCTTGGCTAAGGCTGCGAGGTCTAGGTTGCCACTATTTCTGAGATACCTAGCAAATGAGGCGAATTCACCTATTTTTGCAGCCTTTGTGATCTGCGGAATATCTATATATGCTCTGGAATTATTCCTTATTTCATCAAGGTTGTCTAGATCACTTGGGGATAATAGTTCCATGTTTTCACCTGATAGGTATCCTCCATCAGTTGCTGAACCTGGCCCTATAGGTAGTAAAAGATTGACCATTTTCATGCTCTGCAAGTAGTATACATTGTCGACAAGTGAGAATTCGTATCCTTTGAACTTATTGACAGAGACTGCAGGTATTTCACGCCTTTTGGTTGTCTTTGGGGAGTAATTGTTTGGTAGTTGTATTCCTTCTAAGTTCTTATTCCATCCAAAGATAATGGATGCTAGAATCCGGTCTGCATCTACTAAAGATTTTGAAGTCTCGCCTGCTGGGTTTAGAGCTCCGTAGCTTAGGACTTTATTATTTACAATAGAGACTCCCATGCGGTCATCTTTAGATAGCGCTAGTAGAACTGAAGCGACCTGTGTGCGGGGGATAGGGCATGGGTAGTATGTTGTCTGGTTTAGAATAAAGGTGTTGTCTGAAAGTCTGTATTTGATTGTTTCAATACGCTCGAAGCCAATAGCAGAACCCTCTAAGATTACTCCCTTTGGGAGTGAGCCGTATTTGTTGACAATCGAGTCACTTGTCGCCTGCCATTGGTTTTGCCCTATCAGGGATATGGTGAATAGCATTATTAGTGATAATAGTATGGTTTTTAGCTGCAAGGTCGTACTCCTCTAGACTATACATTATAATTTGGTATTGGAGTAAATTATATAGTTTGAGCTTTTAAAATCCAGTTTTTAAAATTGATTTTAAAAGAATATCATAATACTGCTTTTTTTACATAAAGAGTAAGAGGCTTTTGATCGTTTGTGTATTACTGTGGGTCGAAGGTTTGCATTTGGTTTTTATAAGAGTATAATTATAGGTCGATATTATTTTTAGAAAGTAAAGGCGTATATGGATTATCAAATTATAGAACAATCTGCAATTGATAATGGTTGTTCAAAAGAAGAAGCAATTTGGGCTGTTGAGAATCTCTCAAATGAGCAAATAAAAGGATTGGCAAATTCTCTGAGAACCCGTACATTTGAGAATAAAATTTCTTTATGCATTATTATGAATGCTAGGTGCGGATGTTGTCCTGAGGATTGTACATTCTGCTCTCAGAGTGCTCATAATAAATCTGAAGTCACTCTCTTTGGCTTTAGGGGTAACGATGAAATACTCACTAATGCAAAGAAGGCTGCAGGTTATTCAGCAAAGAACTATGGTATCGTAACTAGTGGGATAACTGTAAAAGGTAAGGATCTCGAACATGTTTGTGAGGGGATAGAGGATATTGCTAAAGATAGCACTATGCCCCTTCCTTGTGCCTCTTTTGGCAGGATGAGTGTTGAGCAGTTGACTCAGTTAAGAGATGCTGGTCTAGATCGGTATCATCACAATCTTGAGACCTCTCAAGGCTTTTATCCTGAGGTTTGTAAGACGCATGATTGGCTTGAAAGAGTAGAGACGGTAAAGAATGCCTTAGGTGTGGGACTAAAAGTCTGTAGCGGTGGGTTGTTCGGGTTGGGTGAGAGCTGGGAGGATAGAGCAGACCTTGCTCTGGTGTTGAGGGAGCTCGGTGTGGATAGTGTGCCTTTAAATTTCTTGCATGCTCATCCAGGTACTCCACTTGCAAACCAACCTCCACTTCCTTCTGAGGAAGCACTTAGAATTATAGCTATGTACCGCTTAATGCTACCCAAGACTACCGTGCGTGTCTGCGGTGGCAGACCGACAGTTCTTGGTGACCGTATGAGGGAGATGTTTGTATACGGAGCAAATGCATTTATGACTGGGGACTACCTGACTACTAGTGGTGTTACTCCTGAGAGCGATAAAAAGATGGTGGAAGACGAAGGGCTGATAATTGAATATTAAAGTTGGTTCGCTACGAAATATTGAAGAGAAAAGAAGTAGTTATATAAAGCAGGTTGTACGAATCTGTCTTGAGGGTAGAGCATGGCTAGTCTTTGCTATACTTGTGTCTGTGACTGTATTCAATCTTCTTGATCTTGTTATACCAAAAGCTTTGCAATTATTGGTTGCCTCCCTTGATGGGAATAAACTGAGTATTTTTGGTATAAATCTTGAAAGTGTGATAACTATAGAGAATAGAATCTTCTTCTTCTCTATAATAATACCAGTTATGGCTCTATTAAAATGGATATCTGGATATATAAAAGGGGTACTTCAAGCCAAGCTTGGGCAGGGTGCGCTGTATGTTCTGCGTAATAAGATCTTCGCTCATGTACAGGCTCTCTCATTTAGCTATCACGATCAGGCGCATAGCGGAAGATTTATTGCCAATATTATTGAAGACGTAAACGCTGTCTCTGACTTCTTTGCTAGACCTTTCTTTCTTGCTTTTATGAGCATTACGGGTTTTATTAGTATATATATCTATATATTCAGTATTGCTTGGCAGGCTGGAGTAGTATCGCTATTGATTATACTTCTATCTACTACAGCACTATTTCTCTTTATAAAGTATGGGTATCCAGTATATCTTAGAGCTAGAAAGAGCTTGGAATTTATGGTTGGCGTCTTCTCTGAGAATATGGAAGGGCATCTACTTATAAGGTCTTTCGGTAGACAGAAAGAGGAGAGGGAGAAGTTTAACTATGCTGCTAGGAAGTATCATGATGCGACGGTAGAGTCTAGAATTTTATGGAGTCTGTTAAATCAGTCATTTCTATGGGGCGTTATGCTCGGAGTGCCAGCTGTCTTGGGAGTAGGGATATATCTTCACCAGCATAACCGAACGTTTAGCTCGGATAACCTCTTAGTCTTGTTTGTTCTACAGAATGCTCTGATGCTGAGAATGAGAGTATTCTCTCGTATTGTTGATGGGTGGTCGAAGTTTACTGTATCAGCAAATAGGTTAGGTGGATTATTTAGTACTGAAGTATTTTTGCCTGATGTTGGTAATCTGAAGAGTATGGTAGGGTGCAATTCAAAAAAAGATGTAGATCTATTCTGTACTATGGGAGTTCCTAAAGGTGAGATGAGGGTGGAGAATGTATCATTTGGCTATACTGATAGATCTTCAGCTCTAGATAATATAAGTTTTACAATCAATGAAGGCGAAACTTTGGCGCTTGTTGGTGAGACTGGATCTGGTAAAAGTACCCTAGCAATGCTTATATGCAGATTTTATGATCCAAGTTCTGGGGTAATAACTATAGGTGGTAAAGATATTCGTAATATTCCTCTAAGTCAATTGCGTGAAGAGTTTGCTCTGGTATTTCAGGATACCTTCCTCTTCTCTGCATCTGTTCGAGAGAACATCTCATATGGGGATTTGAATGCGAGTAGTGATGACATTGTAGCTGCTGCAGTGCTGGCCGGAGCTCATCAATTTATTACTAAATTACCTGAAGGATATGATACAATAATTGGTGAACGTGGAATGACCTTGTCAGGAGGGCAGAGGCAGAGGCTTGCTATCGCTAGGGCTGTGCTGCGCCATCCAAGGTTCTTGATTCTTGATGATGCGACAAGCTCACTCGATATTCAGACAGAGTATGGTATTCAAAAGGGTTTGGATGCTTTGCCGCATGATATAACGAAGATTATTATTGCACATAGATATAGTAGTATTGAGAATGCTGACAAGGTTTTAGTGTTATCTGATGGGAAAATAGTTGAGTCTGGGTCAGCTAGGGAATTGAGAAGTAAAGATAGTGTTATGAATAGAATACTACTTCTGCAGAAGGAGGAGCATAATGGTTAGAAATATGACCTCTGAACAGAAAGATTCAAATGATGATAGGCCAGAACTATCTGCTAGAGACCTTATAAGGTGCTTTGGATATCTTGGTAAGTATAAGATGTTGGTGATACTAGGGATAGTACTCTGCTCTGTATGCGTATGGGCTGAGATGGAGTTGATAAAGCAATCTGGTAAGTTGATTGATAATATTGATATTGTTGGGGGAAGTGTCTGGGCTCTTACAATGCCGTTCTTGGTTTACGGAGCAATAAGTAGGGCGTGTGGCGGTTTGCAATGGGTTATGACTACCTATGCAACAAATAGAGCGACACTGTCATTGAGGAGAGCGTTTTTTGAGAAGCTTCAGACGCTTTCTAAATCATTTTATGATACCCATAAAGTAGGGTGGTTGGTAACTAGAAACTCTTCAGACTTGTCAAGAATTGGTGATTTTCTTACCTATCCATTGATGATGACGGCTATTTTTGTGACTACATTTACCTTTGCAATAATTCAAATTGCACGTATCAATCTGATGATGCTTCTGCCGCTAGTTATCATTTCACCAATTTTTGCCTTTATGACTTCTTATTATAGAAAGCATATGAGGCGGGCAAATCGCCAGGCTAGTAAACAGAATAGTAAGATTGTAGCTAATATTACTGAGACGGTTAGGGGGATTAGAGTTGTTCATGCGTTCTCGCGTGAGGATGAAAATTTTGATAAGTTTGAAGAGCTTAATAGTGAGAATAGACGACTAAATATTCGTGTAGCTAGACTTCAAGGCTTGTTTATGCCTTCACTCGATTTTATTGGTATGTTAAATATGACACTGGTTATCGGTTTTTCATTCTGGTTGATAGGGTACTCAGAGCGCACTGGTAGTGCGAGTATTATTACTGCCGGTGATGTGACTCAGTATGTGCTATATATGAATGCTGTGCTCCATCCGCTCCGCTTGGTGACTGAGATATATGGTATGACCTTTGCTGCCTCTGCTGCTGCTGAGAGGGTGTTTGAGATTATGGATATGGAACCGGATGTCAAGGAACCAGCTGATCCAATACTATTAGAGAGCCTTCGTGGTGAGATAGAGCTAAAAAATATGTCATTCAGGTATACTGATGATCAGGATATGATCTTGAAAGATATCAATCTGCATATCCCTGCCAAACAGACTGTAGCCATAGTAGGTGAGACAGGGGCAGGTAAGACTACGATTGCTTCACTTATGGCTAGGTTGTATGATCCGGTGAGTGGTAGTGTGTGTATTGACGGGTATGATCTTCGCCAGTTGAGTAGTGTTGCTTTGCACAGGAAGATGGGATTTGTTCCGCAACAGGGGTATCTCTTTACTGGTACAGTTATGGAGAATCTTAAATTTGCTTCGCCACAGTTGAGCGATTCTGAAGTTATTGCGGTCGCAAAGAACCTTGGAACGCATATCTCTATGGCTGCTCTTCCTGAAGGGTATAGTACCAAGGTGCTCGAGGGTGGGGATGGCTTGTCACTTGGTCAGAGGCAGATTATTGCGATTACTAGAGCTGTGCTGTCTGATCCAACAATTCTAATAATGGATGAGCCTACATCATCGCTTGATATCTACCATGAGAGGCTTATTCAGACAGCTCTTGAGAAGATATGTGAGGATAGAACTACTATTGTTATTGCACATAGGCTGTCTACTGTTGAACGAGCTGAGAAGATATTGGTTCTTGCTGGGAGTACGATACAAGAGTCTGGAAGTCACGATGAACTGCTTGCACTAAAAGGTAAGTATTATAAGATGTACCAGAAAGCAGCGGAAGGGTATCTTGGAAAAGTATAGTGCTGGCTTGTAGTTAATATAAAAGTATCAAGAGATTTTATTAATAAGTGAGTCACCTACTTTATAGGTGACTCACTTATTAATAAAATACACCGCTATACAAGAAGATCTTAGTATCCTCTAGGGGTAATAAAGAAACCACTATCAAGGCAACTGGTAGAGTTGCCAATAATAAGAATGCTCTTCATGGTTACAGTCGCAGTTGGAAGCTCTCCGAGTGTTACTATCTCTACAAATTCGTCTGGTTGGCCTAGCGCAGTGGCTATCCCTACAGGGGTAGTATCTGGAAGGTATTCTTTCGCAATTTTACAAAGGTTATCAAAAGGTTCGGTTCTAGTGTTACTCTTTGGGTTGTATACTGCAAGTGCAAAGTCTCCGGATAATGCAGCGTGCAGGCGTTTTTCTATAACGTCCCACTCTACCAAAAGGTTGCTAAGGCTGATTGTGGCGTAATCAAGCATTAGTGGTGCGCCAAGCTTTGCGGCTGCAGTGCAGGCTGCGGTGACACCTGGAATAATTTCAACTGGAAAAGTACTCTGGCGCTCACCTCTAATCTGTATCGCCAGGCCAGCCATACCGTATATGCCAGCGTCTCCAGAGCTTACTAGTGCTACTGAGTGTCCATTTTCTGCAAGCTCTACAGCTTCGAGAACACGCTCTCTCTCCTTCTTCATACCAGAAACATACTGTTTCTTTCCTTCAAGAAGGTCCTCAATGCGCTTCAAATATGGTCCATAACCTACAATATATTCTGAGCCTAGGATTGCTGTCTCGGCTCTGTGGGTGCGGTCTTCTATAGAGCCAGGGCCAAAGCCGACTACTCGGAGCACTCCTTGGCTATCGCTGCTGTCACACCGTTTTTGCATATTCTTTTGAGTACTAATTTTGTTCTCCTTCCAGAAAGTAGGGCCGCAGGTTCTGCCACAGCACTTACTCCGATACTTTTTTGGACAAATTCTGAACTGTCAAAATTAAAACATGTATTATTTATTTCACTACTACTTATTATGCGTAGGGGTATTTCTAAGGTCTTTGCGGCAGCTAGAAGACCCTTCTCGTTAGATTTGATGTCAATTGTGGCTATGTAGCGAATGTCGTTTTTTGTGATGCCAGCTTGCATTACAGCTTCTTTGAATATTTCGAGCACAGCTTCTTCAGCAATGCCTTTTTTACACCCAATACCCATTGTGTACTGTTTAACTACTTCTGTAGTGGTAGTAATAATAGGTTCTGCCCCTGTGATATTACCGATCTTTATTGCTAGGCCATTTGCGCCGCCTTCGTGGCCACTCAGGAAGCTGATAGCATATCTGCCAAGAATGTCCATGACAACTACTGCAGGGTCGGTAAACTTACTCTTTACTAGTGGAGCAACAGCTCTTGTTACTACACCGCTAGGCATTATATAAATAAGACCCTGATACTTGGAAAAGATCTCTTCAGTAAGGGATATGACTCTATCAAATCTTTTTGCTTTCAAATCTTCTATATCAACAATATTATGTACAAACAGATCACCACCTAGTTTGGCGGTGATCTGTTTGGCAATGCTGACTCCCTCATTACAGAGGGTTATTACTGCAATATTATCCATGATTATAGATTTTTAAGACCTGTGATGATCTCGTCTTTGATACTATCAATAGCCTTTGTACCATCAACTGAAACAAACTTTGGAGCGTCTGTTTCGCCATCTGTAATAAGTTTGTTGTAGTAGTCGCTTACTGCTGCTGTTTGCGCGTGGTAAGCTTCTAGCCTCTTACGAATTGTCGCTTCTTTATCATCATCACGGTGTATAAGATCTTCACCAGTAATGTCATCCTTGCCTTCTACTTTTGGTGGGTTGAACTCTAGGTGGTAAGTCCTTCCTGAAGCGACATGGATGCGTCTACCTGACAATCTACCTACAAGGACATCATCTGGTACGCTTATATCTACAATGCCGTCGATCTTGATGCCTGCGGCTTTTACTGCTTCGGCTTGGACTACTGTACGTGGGAAACCATCAAATAGGAAGCCATTCTTGCAGTCGTCTGCCTGAATACGTTCTTTTACAAGACCAATAATAATGTCATCGTTTACAAGTCCGCCTTCATCCATAATCTTTTTAGCAGCTAGACCTAGCTCTGTTCCTGCTTTTATTGCGCCTCTGAGCATATCGCCGGTTGAGATTTGTGGAATTGAGAATGTTTCGACAATGTACTTTGCTTGTGTACCTTTTCCTGCCCCTGGAGGGCCTAGAATGATTAGATTCATGTGGTTTCCTTTTAATTCAATTATACTATTAAGTTAGATCAATTTTATTGATTATCATAATTATAATTGTGAAGTAAATACCAAAGTGGATTTTATTCAATAATTTTGTATAATACAGACATACCTGTACATGGGTAAACTTTGGAGTGGATTATTATTAACAATAAAGGAATAGAGATGCTGAATAAAGAAGAAATAGCTGGAATTATCCCGCATAGAGACCCGATTTTGTTGCTGGATACTATTGTAGAGATGAGTGGTGAATCTCTCTCTGCTGAGTATACTATTGATAGCTCTTCACCTCTATTTGAACAGATATTTCAAGGACATTATCCCGGAAATCCTATTACGCCAGGTGTGATACTCTGTGAGATTGTGTTTCAGGCTGGTGCGGTATTGATGGGGCAGAGAATTAAAGAAGAGATGAATGAGTTGGTTGGAAGTCCTGTTGTGACTCGAATACGCGATGCTCGGTTCAAGACTATGGTTAGACCTGGTGATAAGCTTGATATCTCTGTTGAATTTGAAGATCAGGTCTCTTCAGCGTATTATCTGAAAGGAAGTATAAAGGTAGGTGGAAAACTTGCTGTGCGTGTGGCCTTTACCTGTGCTCTTGTGAAAGAATAATTCTTGTTCATACCTTAATAATTTTGGAGATATATATGCTAGAAGTATTGCCTAAAGTTAGGTTGGATGTTGATGCATTTCCTTATAAGGATGCGGATGGGACACTTGGGATTGATAGTTCTGAAGGTGCGGTATATATCCTATATGACAAGTCTGGGATGAGTGAGGCTCAGCTTATGGTTAGTGCGAGCTCAATGTATTTTATTACCAGGATGGATGGTACGAAATCACTTCTAGCTCTTCGAGAGGAGTTTGAGAAAGATAGTGAGGATGAGGTCAGGATAGCTGATATCGAGGATCTTGTTTCAGATCTAGATGGAGCAAAATTCCTGGATAATCATAACTTTAAAGATTTATATAATAACTTACTAAGTGAATTTACTACCAATCTCCTTAGAGAGTCAGCATGCTCTGGAAGTGTCTACTCTAGCGATGTAGATGTGCTGCGTCGTGAACTTGATGAGATTATCGAGAATGCCCCGAAGCCAGAGATGGAAGGGCGGGTAGGGAATGTCATGAGGCGGGCACCGCGTGGAGTGATTGCACCTCATATGGATTTCGCTCGTGCTGGCAAGTGTTATGGTCAGGTATATAGTGAACTATTAAAGCACTATAATAAACCTGATGTGGTTGTAATACTTGGTACGGCGCATAATAGTATGAAGAATAGATTTGCTGTGTGTGATAAAGATTTTGAGCTGACTGGAGGAGTTGCGAAGTGCCATAAAGAGATTACTCAGGGCATTCTTTCAGCTACCTCCTCGGTTGCAGACTTCAAAGAGGATATATTTCTGCACCGTAGTGAGCACTCTATCGAACTTCAGGCGGTATGGCTTGAACATATATGGCCTGGAGTCCGCATCGTGCCTATTCTAGTAGGAGAGATGGATGAGTATATAAAGAATCCAGCAATAATTAATGAGGACGAGCAGATTGCAAGTATGATTTCGGCTATTACTAGTATAGCTGATGATACAAGGGTTACGGTGATCGCTAGTGCAGATCTCTCGCATATTGGTAGGCGTTTTGGGGATGATAGGGATCTTGATGTCGGGTTTATATCTGAGACAGAGGTAGCTGATAGGCAGTATTTGAATAAGGTTATTAAAGGTGATGCTCTTGGTGCGCTTGGGAGTCTTGAGGCTCATGGAGATAAGTATCATATTTGTGGTACTGGATGTATCTATATGCTTGGCGCTCTCCTTCCCGATGTTAAAGGGCAGCTGTTAGGGTATTACCAAGCGGTTTCTGATGAACTTGAGCAAGCGGTTGGTTGTGCTGGTATCATATTTGAATAATTTATTTTGCTGTGGTTAGTGTTATTAGTGTCAGTTCGTTCTTGGTGCCGAGGCGCATAGGGACGAAGAAGGTACCGACTCCTTCTGAGACGTAGAGGAGGGTGTCCTTTACTTGGTACAAGCCACTTATATATTCATTAAGATTCATGTATGGGCTGATTATGGTGATTGGGAATATCTGACCTCCGCCGTGGGTGTGCCCAGCTAGCACTAGGTCAACATCATACTTTGTAATATATTCCAGACCGTTTGGACGGTGGTTTATAATAATTTTTGGGAGGTCTTTGCTAAGGTGTAGCTGAGGCATGATACTCTTTATGGTCTCCTTTGATTCAACTCTATGTGGACTTCTTGAGTCCTTGTCTGCGTTCATATAGTCAAGTCCAATGAGTTGTATCCCGTCTCTTTCAATAATATCATTCTGCATAAATGATACACCTGAAGATGTCATTAATTTTATCAGCTTTGCTGTATCTAAATATATATCATGATTTCCTAGTACGAAGTATGAGGGATTTGTTAAGCGCTTGAATAGTGAGAAAGTATCTTCTTCAAGTGCGGCGTTACTGTCAGCTATGTCTCCAGCAAAGACTGTGAAGTCTGGATGAAATTCGTTTATTTTATTGATCATATTTAGTATGTATGATTTATTGCGGTAGGTATTTATATGCATATCGGAAGCTAAGGCAATCTTTACTTTGTGCTTTAGTCCCTTAATTGGTATCTGGATTTCCTTGGTATTTAGTGTGAAGGCGTTTACTGTTGAGTATACCATGATGAATACGGTGACTGCTAAAATTATTACTCCAGATTTGAATGGTGGCAGAGGGAGAAATATTTTTAAGATATGATATAATACTAGTAGTATGAAGAGGTAGAGTAGAAAGCCTACCCATGTGCATGTAGCAAGGAATGCAAGGTCTGATAACTTGTTGGCTATAGTGAAGTTTGCCCAGATTACTAAAGGAATAATGGCTGTCAGTATGCCAAAGAATATGTATAGTGGTGTAGTGCGTTGTAATGTGAACATCTTTCCCAAAGTCCATGGAATAAAGAATGTGATGCCTAGTAGAGCTGGTAGAACTATGAATAAAATCATTTTTAGGTATCCTTGGGCTTTGGATTATTAGTTTTGTCTAATGTTACCGCCTTCATATAATATTATATGAAGGCGGAATATTTAATGTCAAATACATTTAGATATTGATGAATGCTCTAGAAATAAACATCTCTCTGGTTATCTGTTTTGATAGCGTTTAGGCGTTCGGTGACATTTGTCTTCATCTCACCGTCTTCCATTGCTGCTAATTCTTTGGCGATTAAGCTATCTGCTGCTTTTTGGGTTTCTGGGCTACCATAATCTAGAACGTACTCCTCTAGTGTGCATAGAGCATTTGGTGTACAGAAACGTTTGATAAATCCTGGTACTGCAAACTCCATGAAGTGTTCGCCTGTTCTGCCTGACCTGTAGCATGATGTACAGAAGCTTGGAAGGTAATCGGTTTCAATAAGCTCTCTAATAACTTCGTCAAGACTTCTCACGTCACCTAGTGAGAACTGTTCTTTCTCCATTACTTGAGCATCACCTACTTCGGTATAACCGCCTAGTTCTATTCTGCTACCAGCATCAATCTGTGATACTCCGAAGCCTGTAGCTATTCTTCTCATCTCACTAGACTCTCTAGCTGTACAGATAAGACCTGTATAAGGTACTGCAAGACGTAGAGCTGCTATAAGTTTGATAAATTCTGTGTCATTAACAAATGTGGTTTCATCAATATTTACTCCACAAGCAGGGCGCATACGTGGGAAGCTAATAGTATGTGGACCGACTCCGTACTTTGAATTGAGGTGTACTGCGTGGCTGACAAGTCCTAGGACTTCGAACTTCCAGTTATAAAGCCCGAATAGTGCACCGATACCAACATCATCAATACCTGCTTCCATAGCTCTGTCAAGACCGTCAAGACGCCACAGATAGTCGCCTTTTCTGGTGCCCATTGGGTGGCAGTCAGCATAGGTCTTCTTGTGGTAGGTCTCTTGAAATATCTGGTATGTACCAATGCCTGAGTTTTTGACTATCTTGTAGCCTTCTATGTCGAGTGGTGCGGCATTGATATTTACACGTCTAATTTCACCGTGTGGTGCGCTTTTGGTTTCATATACCGTCTTTACTGTAGAGGCAATAAAATCTGCATCGTAGTCTGGGTGTTCGCCGTAGACTAGGATTAGGCGTTTATGTCCTTGTTTTTCGAGAGCGACAACTTGTTGTCTGAGTTCCTCATGGCTGAGGGTACGTCTGGTGATATCTCTATTTGAGCATTTAAAGCCACAGTATGAGCAGTCATTAATACATTTGTTACCAATATAGAGAGGGGCGAAGAGCACTATGCGGTTTCCATAGACATTCTCTTTGAGGGTTTTTGCTGCAGAGAACATGATCTCTGTACCTTCTTCATCAGCTGAGAGTAGGGCAGCAGTCTCTTCTACTGAGAGTGCAACCTTGGCTATGCTTTTGTCAACGATATCTTTAATATACTTGTTGTCAGCTGGCTTTTGTTTTGAAAGCTTTTCAAGTAAGTCATCGTCTATAAAGTCTTTGGCGTTTGTGCTTAAATCCATTGAAGGCATTGTCATGGGAGTTGCCCCTTTCGTTTTATATAAAAAATTAAAATGTATAATGTATTATGCGTATTATCTTGATATTACATGTCTAATTATAGTGGTTTTCTTTCGTTTGGCTATGATATTTATTTATCAATTTTAAAATTTTTAAAATTTTTGTTTAATTTTGTACAGTTCTATTGGAGGTTGTATGTGCATGTATAGTTATTACTATGTGTATAAATGATGTCAAATATGTATATTTGATTTTTTAGTTGTGTGGTGAGTAGATTGGGTTTAGCTGTTAACTTATTTATTTGTAAGATGTTATATATTATGGTTTTTTTGGTACACTTGTTGTTATAGTGTTGTCAGAATTTAAAATATACTATAGATAACATATGGAGGAATAAAATGAAAAGCTCAAAAAAGACTACAAAAATATTTGATACTGAAGAAGGTAAAGCAAAAGCACTACAGCATGCTCTGGATAATATCCATAAACAGTTCGGTGTGGAATCACTTAGAAGGCTGGGAGCCGATACTATTGTAGATTGTGAAACAATAAGTACTGGTAGTATGACTCTCGACGCTGCAACTGGAATTGGTGGAATACCTAAAGGGCGTATTGTTGAGTTCTACGGTCCAGAATCATCTGGTAAGACGACACTTGCTCTACATGCAATTGCGTGCGCTCAGAAGACTGGTGGAGTCGCAGCTTTTGTTGATGCTGAACACGCACTCGACCCGAACTATGCTAGAAACCTAGGTGTCAACCTAGATGAGTTGCTTGTTAGTCAGCCTGATAGTGGTGAGCAAGCTTTAGAGATTGCTGAACTACTTACTCGGTCTGGTGGTGTTGATCTTATTGTGATTGACTCAGTAGCTGCTCTTACACCGCAGGCTGAAATTGATGGTGAGATGGGTGACTCGCATGTCGGTCTCCAGGCTCGTCTCATGAGTCAGGGTCTTAGAAAATTAACCGGTATAGTAAAGAAGACAAATACTACAGTGCTATTCATAAATCAGATACGTATGAAGATTGGTGTGATGTTTGGTTCTCCTGAGACTACGACTGGTGGTAATGCTTTGAAGTTTTATTCGTCTCTACGTCTTGATATTCGTAGGTGTGGTTCTGCAAAGAGTGGTGAGGATGTCATAGGTAATGAGATCAAGGTCAAGGTTGTGAAGAATAAGATGGCTGCCCCTTTCAAGATTGCACACTTTGAAATACTATTTAGTAAAGGGATTAATAGAGAGGGTGAGATATTGGACCTTGGAGTTGAGCATGATGTCATAAAGAAGAGTGGCTCGTGGCTCAGTTATGGGAAGACCCGTCTGGGGCAGGGACGTGAAAAAGCTGCTCTGTTTTTAAAGGGTGATCCGGAATTGAAAGCTGAAATTGAGGCACTAGTTAATGAGAAGTTATATGCAAATGTCGATGATGGTTTATCGCTTGAGAAGAAGGTAACGTCTGAGGACGCAGCGTAGTCTCAGTGTGTAAAGAGTTTCATACCCCAAATATTGCTCCGGAGTTACCCCCGAAATTACTCTGGAGCAATCCTGCCTTATTTGTAGGGTATGGTGTTTTAGAATATATAGCCACTGTCTGAATAGTCAGAGAGTGGCTATATATATATTATTGCTGGAGGATTTTATTTTTTGGTAAAGAAGGAAGAAATCATAAATTTGTTGCGATCTGATAAGTGATTTGTAAAATTGGTAAGATTTTTTGATAACTAATATTGACTGGAGAGTAGATGAGAGGTGGTTGTGCACAGGGAAGAATAGGCACGCTTGAGGATTTGCAGAGTGATTTGGGGGCAGAAGACGCTATCTCTGTGGCAATTGTATTTGGTAACTCAAGACTTTATACTCGGTATAAGGCGAATATGGGTAGTCTGAGTGAGCTAGAAGTTGCTGTTAATGAAGCAGGCTATAATGGGTTTTTTCTTGTTCTTTGAAGATAGCGTTGGTCTTGTTGAGGGATTCGACTCTGAAATATGTTCAGGGTATAATATAACATTTGAGGATGTCTCAACTCTAAGTAGCATTGATATATTCTTATTGATAGATCTTCCTGAGGTAGCCAACCATATAGACATTCCTGATAAGTCGAAGGTGGTAGTATTCTCTCGCAATCTTGGTGTTCTTGCGGGTGATGATACAAATTCGGTCCTGAATAATTGGCTTATAGGTGTGATGAGTGATGTGGCTGATTATTTCTTCTGTCCAAATGCGAGACTAAACGAGATACCTCAAGCATCTTGCGAAGAGATGATAACAGATACTTATCCTGCGAGTGTGGCGCGTGGGAAGAGTGAGCTTTGTCTGATATCTGGAGGAGACTTCAACCTCGACTACAATATAAGAATGGTTGAGAACTCAGCAGTTGAGGGAAGGGCATTGCTTATTGCCCCTGCAGCTAGTTGGCATAATTCAAATAGTAGATACCTTGTCGATATGGTTGTTGGACTTTCAAATAAGTTTCCGTCTTTGGAGATAATTGTCAGACCGTATCAAGGTGATGAGAGTACTTTTGAGTTGATTGAGGGTAATGACTTTTCTGATAATGTTGTCGTTGATAGAGGGGATAGCTTTGTTCAAGCTGCTGCTAAAAGTATTTTGATGGTGTCTGACTCAGTATCAAGTATTAAGATCAGCTACGCTTTTTCGAATTTCAAACCTGTTGTTGAGTATGCTCCTGAGGTAGGAGAAGAGGTAGTCGGTAGCTGTATAGGGTACTGTGCTGGGGGTCTTGATAATCTTATCATAGCTGTAGAGGCTATTGTCAATGATGAGGTTGAGCAGAGTAGGTGGAGAGAGAGGCTTGAAAGTAGAGCTTATGATACAGTTGCTAACTTTGGAAGAAGTCTTGAGTATTTCGTAGAGATCATTCCGGAAATTGCTGAAGGTGGTGCGAGAGATGACTGGGTAAAAGTAAAAAAATACACGCATAATGATGATATGGTTGAAGAGGTGCTTTGCCGCTATATTGAAGAGGTGTACACGAAGGTGCGTAATCCTATAAGGATTGTATACTGCTACCGTATGATATGTGAAGGGTTGAAGAGGTATCCTCGTAGTCCGGTGATGCATTATTTTGCAGCTAGGGCAATGGCGTATAGTAAGTTACACCCAGGGTTTGGTATAGGTGAGGTTAGAGGTGAGTATTATTCATTTATACTAAAAAATTACATTGATTTTTTTGAGCAGCTAAACTTTGAACTTGCAGAGCTTGAATTGATGTTTGACTATTTGATAGATAACAATGAAGGCATGGATTCTAAGGCTCAAGATAAGCTCTTAGGTGAGGTGTTAAAGAAGTTTGGGGCTACTCCTAATGGCAATGAGGTTGTAGTCAGTATGCTCTGTGCGGGGCTTGATAATACTAAGTCTATAGAAGAAGACTACTCTGTAGAAGAGCAAGAATATATTGGTAGGCTTGAGAGGTATAGCGTAAGTAGTGTCAGTGATTTGACAAATGAGCTGTATGCGCAAGTAAGTAAAGGGTTGGATTTATACCCTGAAAATCATGTGGTAAATTATTATGCAGGAAAGTGTCTCCTGTACTCTGCTGGCGCGCTATTCTTTGAAGAGGGTCGGGGTGAGGGGTATTATTATAGTCGGGTACTAGAGAGAGGTTTGGAAGTATTTCAGGGGATGAATTGGACTATTAGAGAGTTGGTGGCACTATTAAAGTATAGAGCCACTAAGTAAAACTATATTCTTGTTTATTGTTGATTATTCTACGATGATAGCGTCTATTTCTTCGACGGGAACGTGTAGTTTGCCGTTCTTGATAGAGCATGAGACATAGAATGAACCGTCTGCTTCTGTATTGATGAGTAGGCCACCAACACGGACCCTTCTGCCTGGTTCAAGCTTGCCACTGAGAATAAGCTCTGACTTTTCACGAATTCCAGATTTCTTCAGTGCTTTAGCTAAGGCTTTCTTAGACTGTACCTTTACTATTTCTCGACCTACCCCACGGAGGTTCTTGTTCTCACCTTTTTTAAAGACGTCAATGGCAACAGTACCTGCGGTATTTAGCATAGAGGCAACCATTACTCCTGTTGCGTTTATCTCCTGCTTACCAAGGTGCTCAGGGATATAGCCTCCAGATTTTTCGATTGGGCTTGTTATAGGTGATTTTTGGTATCTCTCCTCTAGGAGCTTTTTAACGTCCAATCTCTTTGACTTGAGCTCTGTGCGCCTTGTGGATTTTTCTGGTGCTTGTCTGCTTTCTACTGCTTTTAATGCTAAAAGAAATTCTTCTCTTGCTCTAACGCTACTTGGGGCAATGTTCTCATTTATACGCCTAAGAACCTTTGGCCCTTCTCTTAGAAAGTCTGTGTATAGTCCGCTTACTTGTGACTCAGCAATGATATCCCTATTTGCAAGATCAGCTTTTGACGGGGGCAATTGTGAGATTTTTCCAGTGCTTTTGAACAGTTTTGGTGTTCTAACAACTTGTTTACCAAGGTTTCTCGTGCTCTTTTTGTACTCAACCCGGTTCTCTTGTGGCTCTGGATTGTATAGAGCAGTTGAGCGCTTGAGAGAGCGTGCGATAAAGATGTAACGACCATTCGAAGATCTTACACCTATTTCGGCGGTGAACTTTCCACCACCCTTATTCTCAAGATTGATGTAACACTTGCGCTTTAAAATATTGATTGGGTATTCAAGGGTACGTTGTGAGGTCTTCCACTCAGAGTTGCCAACTGAGACATTCTGATATAGTCTGAGAACAAAGCTTGATTTATCACCTGCAAGTAGAAGATCTTGGCAATTACGCTGGATGTTATTTGGAACATTCCACTGTACTGCAAGTTTGTTCTCATCAAGTTTTTGAAGCCAAATTACTGCCTTCTTTGAGGTTATCTGTGATAGCGGTGTGTGATCAACTCTTGAAAGTTGATGACTTGTATGGCGGCTTTTCGCTTTTTTTGAGAGCTTCTTAGAGCTATTAGTAACTCTTTTTTTGTCAGCTGTAGCTAGAGTAGAGCTGAGTGACAATACACTACTTTCTGTAGTATTAGGCTTTTTGATAGCTCCATCACAAAGGACGTATATATCCTTGCTCACAGAAGGGGTGTCCCTTTCTTGAGTAGGCTTGGTCGGTATATCTTTGAGCCGATTCATAGTCTTTAATGTCATTGTGTCTTTTGTTGTATTCATCGCTATCACTTCTTTCCGAGTTGTACCCGTTACTTCTGAGCGAAGTCATCTCCTGGTTGGTGGTGTACCCATTCGAGTCTGCAATCTTCACACTTCAGAGAATTTTTTACACTATAATAGCTCGTATAGCCAGTAGATGTATCACTCTTAGCTATTGTCATGTCGTCATGTACATGCGCATGTGAGTAACAAACCCCTCTGCCACACGCAGCACAAACACCTCTAGCTTCTTCTTCGCAAAACCAGCATCTCATAATAAGGACTCCTTATAGCACTCTTTGCCTATATAACAATATTATAACAAAAAATTTATTTTCTACATGTTAAAATTATATTTTTTCTCGTATAATTTATAATGATATTAATAAAAAGTGTCGATATAATGGTATAATTGTACCAATTGCGCATTATCTTTTATTTTTATGTAAACTTTCCGCTTATTGTTGCAAGTTTTTTCATAGGATTATCAGGATTATCCTACATAATATAGTTGTACTGAAAAGGTGTGTTTTGGGGATATCATTTGGAATATAAAGATATGGTAGTAGTTGTGTAGTAATGATGCTATTTGCCATAAACCTAGTAATAGAGTATAGAATCTTGGGAGTTGAAAATTATGCGTTTCTTTTCAAAAGTACTTTTTGTTGTTGCTATATCATGTTTTTCGACGGGGTTAGGCTGGAGTGCAGACGATGATTTTCTGCTACCACCACCTCCTCCATCTGCAGATGGTGGACTAGAATTACCACCACCACCACCTCCTCCATCATCTGTCGTAGCTACAGATGAAATTATTTCAACGGAGACTACAGATTTGACACCTCCTCCTCCAGCTCCAGTTGTAGAGTCTGAATTGGCTCTGCCTGTTGTTCAAGATGATACGCTCATTAACGAAGAGGTCGATGTCTTGACACCAGCACCTGTATATGATAACGCTTCTCAAGGAGGTGTCTCTGCTGCTAGTATTGACCTTGGTGGTGTAGAAGGAAAAATAACTGGCGGAAGAGTAAACATCCGTGCGGGACAGAGTACAAAGTATGAGATAGTTCTTACAGCTGATATAGATACACCTGTAACTGTATATGAAAAGGTTGGAGATTGGGTAAAGATCGCATATCCTGCGGGTGAGTATTGTTATATAAACCAGAAGTATCTGAGTGGTGAACTTCCAACTGATATCCCTGAACAAGGGCTTGTACGTGAAGTACGTGGTAATAATGTAAACTTGAGAGCACGACCATGGCCGGGAAGCACAGTAGTCGGTCAAGTAAGCTCTGGTGATTCTGTATTTATTACAGGTATTAGAGGGCAATGGGTGAGAATTAGACCGCCTGCAAGTGCAAAAGCCTGGGTATTTTATAAGTATGTGAGTTATGAAGGTGGAGTAAAAGAATCCGCGTCTCCTGCTTCTGTGGCAAAAGCTGATAATGATCCTGAAGATGAGTATGGGAATAAACTCAAGACTGCTGCAGATGATATTATCAAGCAGAGTAGAAATAATCCAATCATAGCCAAGATCAAAGCGCGAGCAGAAGCTGAAAGAAATGCTCGCAATGCACGAAGAAATGCTGCGAGTAATATTATGAATAGTGTTGAAGATCAGTTGGCTAGAATCGAGCGGGAAGCGGCTGAGCAGAAAGAGCAAGCTTATAGAAGAAGTCAGGAGAATAAGAAGTATGAGGCTGCGTACCGTGCAGAGATGGCCAAAGACTTCAAGCCTGGCCCACCTCCGGGAAGCATGGGGTATGATGCTACTGGATGGTTAGAATATATCGGATATGTAAATGGTCGCACAGCTGGGTACAGAATAGTGAAGGGTGGTGATACGATTTATCTTCTACGCTCTTTATATTATGATCTTGATGACTTTGTCGGTAAACATGTTCGTGTAAGTGGTAGTATTACTCCGGATAGACAATCAAATTACAGTATTATGGATGTCAAGAGACTTAGCTTATATAATGGTACATATATTTCACCGAATACTCAGGTACTCGAGCAGGGAAGAGAACCGGCAGAATATGATGTTAGTGAGAGAGTTACTATTACAGAAGACCGTGGGTTTGAACCAATGGTAGAAGAAGATGTTGTTATTGAAAATAGAAGAGCAGTTGTTGGTGACTCTTATGATGTTACTGGAATGGTAACAGAATAAACAAAATCGTGATAATGTAATAACAAAGGCTGACTCTGCATTGCAGAGTCAGCCTTTGTTATTACATTATGGATAGATTGGTATAAATTAGGATGTTAGTATTAAAGTTATGCTCATTATTTCCGTTAATATATATGTGTGTATATTTATACAATTAATTCATAATAATAAATGCTCAAAGTCGCGATAATAAGGATGAATTCGCTGGCTTTTACCATGGAAGGATTTTGTCATGATTGAACAGGTTGGTTCGGCTTCGTTACAAAGGGATATCGTTTCTGTAATTAGTAAAAATGAGGATAAGTCAGTTCAGCAAAAACTTTTTGAGATGGTTGCGTTTGTTATTGATAATAATGATATCAAAGTTCAAGGGAAGGGTGCTATTGCACTTGATTTTGACAACGAGGGTAACATAGAGGTAATAGGCGATATTAAGAATAAAGATGAGATAGCTGAGGTACTAAATGATGATGAAGAGTTGAAAGTACTTCTAGCTGAGTGTCTCAATGATCATAGTTTGGTAACTTCTGAATACTCCCAACCAGTAGACACAATAGAAGTATCGGATGACGCAATTTATGCTTATCAAGAAGGGGTAAAAAATCAACCAGTAGTCAATAATAATTCAAGTGGTAACCCTGATCTCGCTGATAGTAATTCTGCAATAACGAATAAAACCAAAATAGAAGATACTTTACCTCAAATAGGCTTGGTTACTCAAAGTACGTCTGAAGAAGGAGTGCCTGAAAACATTATGCCAGAAAACCCTATTGTAAATAGTATAAGCGATTTACGTCAAGTTCTAGGTATTATGGATAAGAGCCAAGATGCTGAAGGTATACTCTCTACACTCAGTGATCGGATAATGAAACAACGTAGTGAGATTAATAGTATAATTGATGGTATTCTCGAAGAGAATAACGTTGATATTGGTGATGACGAAGACTTTGATATATCGCTTTCCGAGGATGGTTCGATATTGGTAAAGGCAACAAAAGAGGGTAAGCTTGCAGAAAAACGTGCGATCGTGATTCAAGAAGCATTGAATAAACAGACTGATGCAGGGATAGAATTGAAAGCAAAGCTAACAAGTATGACTCTAGATGAAATGGCTTATGCAGAGTTGTCTGAAGCACAAATAGCGGAAGATTTTAAAATTACTGATGGTCTGGCTGTGGCGTTTATTGAGAATCAGCTAGGAGCTTCAATTGATAGTATCCGAACTGAAGACGGAATTCTAGATGAAAAATTAGACTTTGTAAAGGGATTGATAAATAATTCGCCAAATATTGTAGACACGTTGAATAGTAGTACAGAGTATAAAAGCTCGGAAATATCGGGAAGCTTTACACTTGGTAGTAAAGGTATAAAAAGTGATTTAAGTGTAGAGTATTCTCGGACAATAAAGAAGCATGTGAGTGATAATCTTTTCCATAATGCATTATTATACAATGATCCTAAAGCATATAGAGGAGATCAGCTAAACAGGATGTACCCGGGCCTTGATAAATATTTTGTGGAGCACCCTGATGAAAAGCAAACATTTGAGGTGCCTCCTGAATTTAGAATTGAATTCTTTGAAGCAAGAGTAAATGTCAAGGGTGAGGTTGAAGTTGATGTAGCTAAAAATGGGGTGGGGAAAGAGTTATCTGCTACGATGAAAGATGTGG
This sequence comes from Planctomycetota bacterium, assembly GCA_965140405.1. Classification (GTDB taxonomy): domain Bacteria; phylum Planctomycetota; class SZUA-567; order SZUA-567; family SZUA-567. The sequence continues at coordinate 1,065,807 of OZ223208.1, read as the reverse complement.
CGAAAGAGTTCTTCGAAGGAGAGGTTCTAGATCATCAGGAATATACTGCTACTTTCGCGAAGACAATCCTTGAAGAACATGAAGCTGAACATGCTGATGCAATAGATTTTGATCATGAGGTCAAGGTTACATTTGACTATAAAAAAGGTGTAGATTTTGAGGTTATCTCTCCTGAAGCTGATGAGAAGGTTGCAAAAGATCTGAATATTGTTGAATTAAATTTAAGCGAAGGTATTAATCAGTACCTTGTGGAGGAGGAGAATATTACAACTCCTGTTGATATTGAAGTGAATGAAGATGGAAAACTTACTGCATCTACTCAAATGCTTACAATTACAGAGGCTAAGAAGGTAGGAGATGTGTTAAATCTTATTAATGAGGCACTCAGTGAAGTAGACAGTACTGAGGCTATAAGAAAAGAAGAGGAAAGATACATTCAAGAACCTGATGAAAGTGATGGAAAAGTCGTAGCAGAAGCAGAAAGAGAAGAAGAGAAGTTAGAAAAATTGAATGAAGAGGAATCTAAGTCTGATATAGAGCTATTAGGTGATAAATTAATGCAAAAGATAGCAAATAAAGCTAATATTAAGATCGATACTGATAGTGAAATAGATGAATCAAAAAAGATGGAACATTTATTTGAAAGCAAAGATTCAATAAGCAATGAAGATGATGACGATAAAGAAAGTACTATCTATATAACTACGACAATAGGAGAAGCATCATCAGATGTTGTTCGGCAATCTTTAGCAGATCGTATAAAAGGCCGGCTTCCAGATGGGCTAAAAGGTGTCTTTGAAGAAGCATTAGGTATTAATAAGATTTTTGAAATGTTCCATAGTAAAGATAGCTTGCTAAAAGCTGTTGCCTAATGAACTATCTTTACTATTTAATGAGGTGTAATTGATTTTGAAATTAGTCTTCACTATTTATTTCTTTTTCTTGCTTGAGTTTGATAATTGGGTGGGTCATGAGCTTTGAGAGGAATTGGTGCGGTGATTTTGGGCGGCGATCCCTATCTTTGGTGAGAAGCCAGTTTATTAGCTGTGAGGTTGCTGGTGAGATACGTGGGTCTACCTCAGTCACAGAGTCAGGATCATCGCTGATGTGTTTTCTCAGAATTATATCTGGTGTTTCAGAGGTAAAGGGCGGCGTTCCTAAAACCATTCGGTACCATATGCATCCTAGAGAATAGAGGTCTGACCTGATATCTATGTTTACCTCTTCTGACGCTTGTTCTGGAGATACATAGTCTGGTGAGCGTCTTAGTTGGTCTGCTGTACTCGCATATGCGACATCCTTGGCTATACCTAGATCGGTAATTTTTACTTCGCCGTCATTTGTAAGAAAAACATTTGACGGCTTGAGGTCTCTATGGACTAAACCATTCTTTAATATCTGATCAAGAGCATTGGCTACCCCCTCAACAATAGTGAGTGAGTCAACCTCTCTAAGCCTGCCATTTTGTAGTCTGGTAAGTTTTTCCTCAAGAGATTCCCCTTTCAAGTACTCCATTATAAAGTAAAATAGCTTGCCAGATCTACCAACATCCAAACCTCTAGCGATGTTATTATGCTTTATACGTGCAACTTGTCTTGCTTCATTAAAGAAGCGCTCTATAGCATCTTCGTTGTTCTCAAGATCTGCTGTAAGGGTTTTTATAATCACATTTCTATCGAGCCTAGTATCGTGAGCAACGAATACTCCGTAATCTTCGTTACCACTTATACAGCTAACAATCTTGTAGCCAGTGATTGGTTGTTTCCAGAGAACACCTTGTTCTTCAATAATTTGCTCTGACTCTGAAATTTGATTTTTATCTATGTTCATATGGCTTTATTCTCTTCCTATTTGTCCCTGTTGAAAGTATAATTACTTATTGAAATAAAATGAGTTCTATGAGTAAGTATATATTGGATAAGTATATATATTCGTCAGGATAAGATAAAGAGGAAATTATGGATTATACTGCTTTGAGAAGATATTCAAGACAGGTGTCTGTGGGAGGAGTCTTGATCGGTGGGAGTTCTGCTGTAAGTGTACAGACCATGACTTCTAAACCAGCAGGTGATATAGACGGTACTATCGAGCAGATTTACCAAGCAGCAGGCGAGGGGTGTGATATTGTAAGAGTTGCGATACCGTCCCTAAAAGATGTCGCATATTTTCAGGAAGTATGTAAAATTAGTCCCAATTCCTGTTGTTGGAGATATTCATTTTGATGCGAGGATTGCTGTCGCTGCTATTGATGCAGGAGCAGCAAAAATACGCATAAACCCTGGTAATATGGAGAATTGGGAAGCAATTAACCAGATACTTGATGTTGCTAAAAAGGCAGGTGTTCCAATTAGAATAGGTGTAAATGGTGGCTCTGTAAAGCATAAGAATAAGGATGATTCTAGAGGTATGGAAGAGGCTGTTGTTGAGGAGGCCTTGGAATATGCGAGCAGGTTTGAAGATTATGGTTTTTCTGATATTGTAATATCTGCAAAGATCTCAGATGCATTATCTACTATCAGAGTAAATCGTGAAATTGCTGCTAGGTGTGATTATCCACTTCATATAGGTGTAACTGAGGCTGGTGTAGAAGAAGATGCTATGCTCAAGAGTGCCATCGGTATTGGCGGACTGCTTGCTGACGGTATTGGTGACACTATACGACTGTCATTTACTGGTGAACCGGTTCGTGAGGTCATTGCTGGTAAGAGGCTTCTGAGAGCGGCGGGAATTTTAAGAGACGGGGTAGAAATTATCTCTTGCCCTACGTGCGGGCGTTGTCGAATCAGTGATATGGCTGGGCTTGCTAGAGAGGTAAAGCAGAGACTTGAGGGAATTAAGTTACCTATAAAAGTGGCGGTAATGGGTTGTGAAGTAAACGGTCCTGGGGAAGCTGAAGGAGCTGATATTGGAGTAGCTGGTAGTGGCAGTGGTGTCTTGCTCTTTGCAAAGGGTGAGAAGTTAGGTGTCTATTCAAGAGCAGAGGCTATGGATAGGTTGATGGTAATTGTGGAGAGTATGGGCTAGGTGAGAGATTCTACTCGTAAAAATACAAAGGGTTCTGATTCTCTCTTTATGATATCGTGTGCACTCTGCACACTATATATTATAATGCGTGCTCTGAGTGCTGGTGCGGCCGCGTCCAGCCCGCAAACCTATATCTTTGGAGCTCTTTCATTGGCTTCTATGTTGTCTGCAGTTCTCAGCAGATTACTTTGTAATGGTTTGATACTGCCTCCCCCAAAGATAATAGCCGCGATTGTACTTGCAGTAGTGTTTGTATTGTTCTCTGTTTTGAATGCTACTTTGTTCAACTACGGTTATTCTGCGAAAGGTATGGGCTTTGTCTGGATTTCTGATATCTTGATATTTATTGCTGTCTTACTTACAGCTAGGGAGAGGAATGTTTTTCGACTATATGCATCCACGATAGCTTCTTCTGTAGTGGTTGTAGGTGTGTATTCACTCTATCAGAAGATATATGCACTTGATTATCTTCAGTCAATAGCTAGTGACTCAGCAGCTTTTAAAAACAGCATCCGCTCAAAGGGTATGATTGTCGCTCAAGCCTTTATTGATAGGCTTGAAGATGGTTGGGTTGGCGGTGGTTTTGGGAGCGATACAGCCTTATGTGCATTTTCGTTGCTTGTTACATTCTTTTTCTTTGGTATAAAAAAGAAGAACCAAGATGGTATAGTCTTTGATATTGCCCTTATCATGGGGCTTATGGGAATTGTAATCTCTGGGAGTTGGTATGGAGTATTGCTTGGGAAGATATTTGAAGTAGTAGTTCTCTTCAAGGTTGCTCGTACAAATGAGTCTTGGATTAAGAGAGTTTTACTTGTTTTGGGTGGCGTTGGAATGCTGAGTTTCATGGGTGCGGTGCTTGCCATAGGTATTTGGTTAGTTACGGGGAGTGTGATTGCTGAAGTTGTGTTTGTTATGCTTTGGTATGTTGAGATAGAGGTGCTGCGAGTAAGGTATGGCTTTGAGAGATATAAGAATGCTGAGTACCTTATAGGTATTGGATTTCTAGTCACCCTATGCTTGGTTGTTGCTATGGTTATTCTAGCACCAAACACTAGCGAGCTGGGGTACTTGAAGGGATATATATATTATAGAGTTTATGAATGTTCATTTACAATGTCAGCAGCTTGGCAGGCATTTCTAGATGCCCCAATATTTGGCTGGGGACTGGATAATTTCACAGAGGTTCATTCAATATATAAATCCCCCTTTGGCAGCTCTCTTGGAAGGGCTGGTAACTTATATCTTGAGATACTCGCTGATGGAGGAGTTGCTTTATTCTGCGCCTTTGTTACCCTTCTTGGGGTATTACTTTTCTCTGGTAGTGCTGAAAGAAGGGAGCATAGAGAGGTTGATTTTGATGCTGCTCGGTTTGAGAGTGCTGGGGCGTATCTGGTAATTGCAGGTTTTGTAGTGTCGTATGCATTTGTTCTGATAGGATTGTCAGAGCATATGGGACTTGAGTACTTTATTCGAGAGCTGACTTCAAGTCCAGAGAGCTTTTATGCTAGAGGTGTATCGATTATACCATTAGTTGTACATTTTATAGTCAATTTAGTTTTATTACCCGTACTAGGTTTTTTTGCATTCAAGAGATTCTGGATGATGAGTAGTGGGATAGATTATGAAGGTATTGTCTTCTACACCAGGTTGTCTCTAATTGCATTGTTGTTATATTCTGTATCAGGAGATTATCTATTTCATCCAGCACTCAGTGGTTTTTTTTGGGTGATGATAGGTCTGTTACTGGCTAGGCAGAGATCTTGGGGAATGTTAAGTTTCCGGTCGCGAGCAAGGAATGCTTTGGCGTATATTATGTTGCTGATTGGTATTATTTGGGGTACCTGGGTAGTCTGGGAAGGGCTTGTTGCTGCTACTGCTGAAAGTGTGGCAATGACGAATGCAGGGAGATACAAAAATATTGAACAGATTGAGAGAGCCATTACTGCATTTGATAGAGCTATCTTACTTTCAGATAGTAATGCAGAACTACATATTGAGAGGGCAAATCTACTCCTTCAGCTGTATTCGCTCAGTGATGGTGGCGTAGATAAGGACATCATTGATGGCGTAATTGTCGGAATTAATAAAGCAATAAAGGCAAGACCTAATTCGAGTGAATATAGGGGTGCACTGGCAAGGGTACTAGCTATGTACTACCCTATTGAGAGGAAGAATGAGATTGTCGCTCTTTATGGTGCAGCGCAGAATTTATATCCGCATAATGCTAAATATCCCTATACCTTTGCAAAATACCTGAGTGATAATGGTGATTATGAAGCAGCTGAGGTGCAGGCTAAAAAAGCGATTGAAATAGACTCAAAGTGCGATTTTGATCATAGTACAAAGTTGAAGAGCTATGAATTATACAAAGCTAGAGGAATAGTGAATAATGTTTCTAACGATTGATTGTTGCTGATTAATAAGTATAAAAATGAGCGACGGTAAATATGCCGTCGCTCATTTTTATACTATATAGTTATTTTTAAAGCTTATGCTTCGTCAAGAGCCGCAACACCTGGAAGTGTTTTGCCTTCAAGGAACTCAAGACTAGCTCCACCACCTGTAGAGATGTGAGTCATCTTATCTGCAAGGCCTGATTTCTTAACAGCACTTACTGAGTCACCACCACCGATAATGCTTACACAAGCAGTGTTTTCAGCAACTGCGTCAGCAATAGCAAATGTACCTGTAGCGAATGCAGGCTTTTCAAATACTCCCATTGGACCGTTCCATACTACAGTCTTAGCAGAGTCAACAGCTTCTTTGAATAGAGCTATTGATTTAGGCCCAATATCAAGCCCCATCATATCATCTGGTATAGTGTCAAATGTACCGTCTGGTTCGTCAACACCGAATTCCTTAGCGCATACGTGGTCAATAGGAAGGAGAACTGCAACACCCTTCTCTTCACCCTTCTTGATGATGCTTGTAGCAACATCAAGCTTGTCTTCTTCAACCATTGATATACCAATACTCTCGCCCTTAGCTTTGAGCATAGTGTAAGCCATAGCACCACCGATGATGATAGTGTTTACTTTGTCCATTAGATTATCGATAACCATGATCTTATCTGAAACTTTAGCACCACCAAGGATTGCTACGAAAGGCTTTTCTGGAGCAGCTAGAGTATCTCCGAAGTACTTAACTTCTTTCTCCATTAGGTAGCCAGCTACGCATGGAGATAGGTACTTAGTAACTCCCTGTGTAGAAGCGTGTGCGCGGTGAGCAGTACCGAAGGCGTCGTTGACATAAACATCACCTAGTGAAGCAAGCTCTTTAACAAACTTATCGATTGCTGCTTTGGTTGCATCATCCTGTTTTTCATACTTGTCAAGAAGTTCTTCTTCTTTGTGGAAGCGTACATTTTCTAGAAGGATAACTTCGCCTTCTTTTAGTTCAGCAACCATTTTCTCTACCTCTTCTCCAACGCAATCAGGAGCTAGAGAGACTGGTTGGCCGAGTAACTCTGCAAGCTTCATAGCTGCAGGCTTTAGAGAGAACTCAGGCTTTGGCTCACCTTTAGGACGTCCGCAGTGGCTGACTAGGATTAGTTTGCCACCTTTTGCAATAACCTCTTTTATTGATGGGAGTGCTGCTACGATACGTGTATCGTCACCGACGATACCGTCCTTGAGTGGTACATTGAAGTCAACACGCATAAGAACCTTTTTGCCTGCAACATCAATATCTTTGATTGTTTTTTTAGCCATTCGTTTCTCCTATTTGTAAAATTAAATAAAGTGTATATAATTATAGCATTGATTTATTCCAATAAGATATAGTACTTATCAGTAATATTTTAACGATATTCTGGATAAGTCAAGATATTTTTATTTACTGGTTTGCTTTTTTTATAATTATTATTGTATATCATAAGTATGTGGAATCATAATATGAATGATAAATACATTACAAGATTTGCGCCAAGTCCAACTGGAGCTCTACATATTGGCAATGCTAGAACCTTTCTGATTACTTGGTTGAGAGCTAGAAGCCTGGGAGGTAAGGTTTTGATGAGAATGGAGGACTTGGATCATCCAAGGGTTAAGATCAAGAAGGTTGAACAGGCATATGAGGACTTGAGGTGGCTTGGGTTGGATTGGGATGATAAAATAGTTGTGCAGAGCCAACGCAATGATCTATACTGTTCCGAATTTTCAAGATTATACAGGTCTGGCTTGCTTTATCCGTGTTTTTGCTCTAGAGCTGATATTCAAGCTGCTCAGTCTGCTCCGCATGCTGGAGAAGACTTGGTCTACCCTAATACCTGCCGAGGAAACGATATTGATGATATTGATTATGACAAAAGTAGACTGGCTTGGAGGTTCAATATTGGTGAAACTTCAGAAGTTACTTATCATGATAATTTTTACGGTGACCAGACAGTAAATCTTGATATGACGAGTGGGGATTTTGTTGTAGCAAGGCAAAATAATAGCAAGAAAATTAGTATTTCGTATCAGTTGGCTTGCGTAGTCGATGACAATGCGACAGGGGTAACTGAAGTTATTAGAGCTGCTGATCTAATAAATAGTACATTTAGGCAGATAGAGCTTTATAAGGCCTTGGGTTATAGCATACCAGATTTTTTACATTTACCACTTGTTGTAGGCAGTGATGGTAGGAGGCTTGCAAAGAGGCATGGGGATAGCAGAATAAGTTGTTTAAGGGAGAAGGGCGTTAGTCCGAAAGTTGTGCTTGGCTGGCTTGGATGGAGTTGCGGGCTATGCGAGTTTGGTGTGGAGATTGATCTTAATGAGTTGCTACAAGGATTTGATTTGAACTGTATATCATCGAAAAAAGTGATTGTGAATGAGAGTGATCTGAAGTACTTGGGATTTTAGCAGTAAAATGCTTTCTATTTATTTATCCTAATAATAACCTAACTTGAGTATTGATGGAATTATGGCTAATATTAGATTATTAAGAAAGTATTGTTCGGGCTTTTACAACTAATTGTTAGATAGAGAGTGACGAAATGGTGAAGTATAATATCCTGATGGTCGAAGATGATGAGAATATCCAAGAGTTGGTTGCATACAACTTGATCAAAGCTGGATGGGCAGTAGAAGCAGCAAGTAATGGAGAAGAAGGTCTGGAGTTTGCTTTGAAACATATACCAGATATTGTCCTCCTGGATTTAATGCTACCGGGGATGGATGGTCTGGAAGTTTGCAGGAAGATTAAAGCCACAAAGCCTGAAATTCCTATTATTATGCTTACAGCAAAAGGGGAAGAGACAGATATTGTCGTTGGACTTGAGATGGGTGCAGACGACTATATGGTAAAGCCGTTCAGCCCAAAGGTTCTTATTGCGCGTATTAAGGCTGTAATGCGTAGGGGAGATGTGGCAGAAGAAGTAGACGATAGTAAGATAATTGTACGAGGCGAACTGTCGATCAATCCCAAAAAGCATCAAGTGCTTATCAGTAATAAGAAGATAGATCTTACAGATACTGAGTATAGGCTGGTCAGATACCTTTCTGAAAGACCAGGGTGGGTCTTTACTCGTAACCAGATAATCGATGCGGTGCGAGGGCAGGATGCGGTTGTTACTGATAGAGCGGTGGATGTGCAGATTGTTGGGCTTAGAAAGAAGCTTGGCTCTGCAGGATCTCTAATAGAGACTGTTCGAGGAGTAGGGTATCGTTTTCGGGAGGATGCATGAGAACCAGAAGATTCTTGTGGGTGATGCTTATACCGTTTGTGGTTGTACTAATTATTATGGATACTGTAGGAGCTACCTTTATCGTTGAGCAGTTTGAAGAAGACTATATAGAGGATAAACAAAATGAAATTTTGCGTTTTGGTGATTTATTAGTTGCTAATTACCAGCTGCTATATAATGAGCAACGTCCTAATGAAATTATACCACTATTCGAAAAATTTGCTGAGGGAGAGAATATTCGTATTACGATTATCTCTACTGAAGGGGTAGTGGAGTTTGATAGTAAGAAGGATGAGAAAATCATGGAAAACCATGGTTCTAGACCAGAAGTAAAGTCTGCTCTCTACGGTAAGGCTTCTTCGAGTTTGAGGTATAGTAATGAACTCAAAGTTTCTATGCTATATGTTGCAATACCATTGCGTCTTAATGGTGATGTTATTGGAGTAATAAGAACCAGCTATCCGCTAGCAAAAATAAAGGATAGAAAGAATGCTTTTATCTTTGAAATGATCAAAATAGGAATCCTATCTCTGATATGTGGAGTGGTGATTGCTTATATACTCTCTAGAAGTGTTGCTCGATCACTAGAGAGGATGAAGGAAGGTGCTGAAAGGTTTGGAAGGAATGAATTCGATGTAAAAATTGAGGATTCGTCAATTACAGAAGTTAGTAAGACAATAAAGACTCTCAACTATATCTCTAGTGAGATAAGTGACAGAATTGCCGCCCTAGATAAAGAGCGTATTGAGAAGAATTTAGTGCTTGAGAGTATGAGTGAAGGTGTGATTGCGCTAGATAACGAAGCTTATATCATGTATGCAAATTCATCTGCGGAGAGAATATTTGAAATATATGAAGGGCTGACTCCTGGGACCTTACTCCATGCAAGTATTCGTGTACCGGAGGTTTGTAGAGTTGTTGAGTCATGCCTAGAAGATGGAGAACCAGAGCAGGAGTCTATGCTTGAGCTTATTCCATCGGGAAGAAATGTTCTTATGAGGGTTGTGCTGCTAAAGGCTGAGGCAGGGGTACTACTGGTGTTTCATGACCTTACTCAGATATTACGCCTTGAGAGGACTAGGCAGGACTTTGTGGCAAATGTTTCCCATGAACTAAGAACTCCAATAACATCAATTGTGGGATTTGTTGAGACCTTACTTGATGGGGCAGTTGATGATAAGGAGAGTTCAAAGAGATTCTTAAATATCATTTCTGAACAGTCTAGAAGGATGGCTCAAATTATCGATGATCTCTTGGTATTATCGAGGCTTGATAGTGGTAAAGAGATGGTGAAGGAGAGGTTGCCATTAGGAATTATTATATCTAGTTCGGTGGCCTTGACTAGTGAACTATTCAATAAGCGAGGCGTCAAATTAAATTACTCCTATAAAGGTGAGGATGAGATTGTCTGTCACCCACACCTACTTGAGCAGGCAGTCATAAATCTTTTGACAAATGCTGCTCGATATAGTGAGATTGGAAGCGAAGTATGGATCGATGTGAAATACGATAAAGCCTTTGTTAAAATATCTATTAGAGATCAAGGTATTGGGATTGCAAAAGAGTGTCAGGAAAGGATATTTGAAAGATTTTATCGAACTGATAAGGCTAGAAGCAGGACTGAAGGTGGTACTGGTTTGGGCTTAGCAATTGTAAAACATATTGCTTTACTCCATGACGGAAGTGTTGAGGTCGATAGTCACGTCGGAATCGGTTCGACGTTTACACTGAGTTTTCCAGTGAAACGCTGATTATTTGTGGATTTTATCCATATATATGACGATATTGTAAGAGAGCCTAGAGTTTGGGTTCTCTTATTATTTATTCGGAATATAGGTGGAAATATGTATCAATACATAAATGCTGCTATTTCAGGTATCACTGGACTCAAGGATGTAGTAGATGGAACTCTCTGCAATACTGGAATTTCGAAAAAAGTAGTAAATGTTAGGAGTTATCTTAGTATTGTTTTTCTGGGTTTGGGATTGACAATATCATTGCTACTTTTAACACTCTCGTTTGAGCTGGTATTGTTCTCTCTACCTCAAGGAGCTTCTCTGTGCGTGGCATTTATCTCATTATTAGCAGCTTTATTTATTGCTGGAATGCTCATTAAACATGAGATGATGCACCGATTATCACGAACGATTAAACAGAATAATGTATCTCTATTAAATGAAAAAACTGCACTAGAGCAGAAAATTAATGATCTGGTTACCCACTCAGACATTGCCAGTGCCGCAGCTAGTAGCAAATCATTTGGCTGTTTTATGGGAAGTGTGGCAAGATTGCTCAGAAGAGATAATACCGCAAGAGAGTTGACCATATTTACAAACTCTGACGGTATAATTCTACCTCATACGTACTACCAACTCTCAGAATTCTCTGAACTCTGCCTTAGTTTCTCTGGTAATAACTTGAAGCAGGTTGTTCAGAATCTTAATAAGTCTAATATTATGGATCCTGAACTTTTTGATGCTCAGAACCTTGTTCTTGAATATGTTGATGGGAATATAACAATTAATGGTGGACTGATCTATAAAGAAATTTCTCTTGGAGGATTGCGGGTGACACTCTTTGAGTGCAGTGAGAAGAGCCATACTTTCAAAGAGCTTGTTGAAGGGATTGTTCAGAATGCTTTATCTTCTGTATATATTGAATTTGAAAATATTGAAGAAGCAATGTATTATAAACAACCTGTGCTCTCATGCGCTACCCAGCAAATGAAGTACCTTATGGTTCAACTAGTCTCTGATGAAGATATACTTGGTGTAGTAAAATTAGGTTTTTCGGGTAATTCACTAGATTTCGTAGAACGTCAAAAATCCATACTTAGCACGGTTTCTGCGCATATAAGCAAGGCGTTATACAGTCAAAGTATCTATGAATTAGCTATCAAGGATGGGTTGACAAATCTTTATAATAAGAGATACCTTATAGAGGCTCTTCAGAAGGATTATGAGAGTGTATTACTTGGTGAGGATAGATTGTCATTTGCTCTTATTGATATTGATTACTTCAAGAAGGTAAATGATACTTGGGGGCACTTGATGGGGGATGAAGTACTTAAGAGAGTTGCTGAAATAGTCTCTAGCTCTGCCAGAGAATCTGATATCGTATGCAGGTATGGTGGCGAGGAACTTGCGATACTTATGCCTAGTACGAGTATTGTTGGAGCTGAAGCGTTAGCTGAGAGAATACGTATCTCTATAGAAGATGAAGTCTTTATTACCTCTGAAGGTGGAAAGTTTGGAATTACTGCTAGTTTTGGAGTGGCTGGATTCGGCCGTGAGATGATTTCTCCTAATGAACTGGTGGATGAAGCAGATAAAGCACTTTATCTTGCTAAGAATAATGGTAGAAATAGGGTTGTAGTAAGTGGAAGGCTCACTTTAATAGAAGGAGCTGCATAAGTATCATCCTCAGTCCTTATGTGATAAATGTAACATATTGACAATCGAGAAAAAATTACTAAAATATGAAAATCACATTATAAAAGGAATTTAGGGATGGAAATATTTAAAGTCAATACAAAGTATCCTGAAATCACTGGTAAAAATGCGGAAAAATTTAGGAATGACTTGCTGAAACTTGAGACAGAGGTCGATGGTGAGCTAACAGTTGATCTTGAGGGAATCGGTATTATTGGCTCAATAGGTATTAGTGCTATATTATCTACCTATCAGAACTTGAATGAACACGGTAAAAAAATGTCAGTGGTCAATGCCTGTGAAAAGAATCTCAAAATCTTTGAAATGATGAATATGTCAAAGATTATAACTGACGATAAGTAGATAATTAGTAGTAATGTCAGCCATAATCAAAGGTCGTTAAAGTGATATTTGGGCAAATTAATTATTGTTTTGAAGTGAAATTAATTATACCAGCTGAAATACTATCTGCGATCTTTTGTCTATATTCAGGTTGAATAAGCTTCTTTTTAGTGAAATCATGCGAAATAAACCCAGTCTCAATTAGTATTGCTGGCCCGAAGAAACTCTCTCTAAGAACTGAAAAATTAGCCTGCTTTACACCTCTATCTTCCTCTTTTATATTATTAATAAGACTGCTCTGTACAGACTCTGCGAGTATCTTGCTACGATTACGAATATCTTTACTAATTTTACGAGCTGCCCTTATTTCTGTCTGAGGGTCAAGTGCTCCATTAGCTGTGTTGAAATCATACTCAGTAGCAGCCCACTCCGCCCTTTGGTTATCAGAAATTTTAGAGCTTAAGAAGTATGTCTCAATTCCCTCTGCACTCCCAGAAGTTTCGGCATTTACATGTATAGAGATAAAGATTGCGCCTGGATGCCTGTTGGCAATTCTACTTCGCTCATCAAGAGTGATAAAGTAATCACCTTCACGCGTGAGCTTTGACGCAATACCGGCTGCTCCAAGATTTCGTTGGAGTCGCCTTGATATGTCTAAAGCTATATCCTTCTCTAAAACTGTACCGGAGATTGCTCCTGTATCTTCTCCACCATGTCCTGCATCGATAATGATAAATGTATCACTCATAAGTGTCTTCTTCGCTATAAAAGATTCAGGAAGACTGGCAATCAGGGTTAATGGTAAGAATAACTCACCATCTGCCACAAAAGGTGCATCTGGAATTTCTATAGTCTGTCCATTATATCTGAGGTATTTTACATGAGGATAGATATGTAGTCTGACACCAGTTTTAGTGAATAAGTACCCTCCAGAAGCATTCACAACAGTTAGGTCGTTATTTCTACTAAACTCTTTCATAGACATTATAGAGTTTTTGATAGGTGTAGTATCAATACTCTCACTTGTGCTACACCCAAAGAGTATTACTGTTGATAGTAGGAAAAAGAGATATTTTATCGTGTTCATAGGGTACTCATTTTCTATTAGGGTTTTATGATGGTTATTATAGGCTATCTTAAATTTGGAGGGCAACACTTTGCTCCTGATGGAAGGTCGCAATCATGTAGATACCTCTCAAATGAAAATATAGACCACCTATACATATATGATGAAGCTGGTAAGTACTCAGCGTGTGTTCTTTCTTCAAAATTTGCTAGGAGTTCTCGTCCATCGAGATAGAAGCCTAGCTTTTTGAATAATGAAAAATCTTCGGCGGTCTTTACTGATTCACCTACCAGCTTTATAGTTTGTTTGGCTCCACCACAATCATCACTTAAGAGTATACCGATAATACTATTGTCGGCAATCTTTAGAGAGTCAGCCCAGGTGTTGATAGTTGAGAGGTCATCCTTTACCTTTGAAAATGATTCGCTCTTGGTGACAGCACTGATAACATCATTAATTTGGTTGAAAGATTTTCCAATGGTTGCTATATCTGATTTAATTTTTTCTAGAGGTAGTATGGAGAACAGTTCTTTTGTGCAGCATTCTGTTTCTTTCTTAATCTTCAGGATTTGAGCTGTTACCTCTGTTATCTTTGGTTTAATATTATCTATTTCTTTATTCAACTCTGCAAAACTTTTGCGGAGGGTAGGAACCATATTAAAGGCTTCTTTGGCTTGAGTAAGTGTAAATGAGTCTTTGCTGAAGAGTCTTGATATATTAGAGTATAGCGTTGTTGTAATGTCTTTCATATCTGTAAATATGGAGCCGAGGCTACTGATGTCGATAAAGTTTAAACCTTTGACTACTGGCGCGTCATCAGGGGTGTCTGCATGTACAAGGTTGGTCGAGGAGTCACCAAGGATTAGGTTGAGGAATGTATCGCCACTAACAGTAGTTGCTGCTACTGATAACATGCTATTTGTTGGTATAGGGTTTGGCATTGTAATGTCGCTCTCTACCCTGATTCTTTGATCCTTCATAAGGTCTACACTAGTGACACGACCTATCTGTACGCCACCGTATTTGACTGGAGCTCCTTTTTGAAGAAGTCCAATATTGGTGTAGTATGAAACAACGTAGTAGTCTTCTCGAGTATCTAGAAGGTCTTGCCTAGTACTAAGAGAGAGGGCAATAGCTAGCAGTGCAAATATCACTATGGCGATAGTTCCTATGATTAGACTGAGTTGTCTATCTGGATTATTGCTTGCACCGCTTGGCATTTCTAGTTGCCTCCATATGCAGGTAACATAGTATTTGCTGCTGTTGTATTACTCTTTAGTGGAAACCCTCGTCTGCGGCGAACAACTGTTGTTTGAGAGGTAGTACCGCTTTGGCTCATGATACTTGCATTAACACGTTTCTGGTAAGCCATCCACTCCTTCCACTTTATTGACATCTCATTTGCATCAGAGAATTTATGCTCTTTTTGCCATATCTCAAATATCTTGTCGGCAGCTAATTTGTCTGCTAGAAGATCTGTCAGTCCTATAGTTGCAAGAGACTTGGCTGCTCTTTGAACTTGCTTAAGTGTATCCATTATATCATTACCAGCTTGTTCGTCACTGAGAAGCCTGAGAATCCCTTCATTTGGATTGATACTATTTGTAATATTTGCTAAATTACCAGTCGTATCACTAATATTTGTAATTGTGGTAGTAATGAGATCTTTATTTGCTGCAAGTGAAGCTGTCAGTTCACTTATGCTATCAATCGTCTTATTTATATTCTCTATCTTCTCCGGCTGCCCTATAGTCTTGTCAACAAAGTTATCGATAGTCTTTATTGTGTCACCAGCAGAAGATGTAATCTTGACCACATTGTCAACAGCCTCCCCTACAGATTTAAGTTCTCCTCGCAGAGATTCTAATAAGAGCTCAGCTTGGTGAGTTGCTTTATTGACATTTGACATAGTCTCTTCTACGTTGGTTTGAAATCCTGAGTCACCTATGACTTTATTGATGTTTTTTACCAAAGATTCAACTTCGGAACCAATGCTCTGTACTTGACCGAGGAGCTCTGCCATGCCTGCTTGGGTGGATCCTTTGATTTCTTGAGCATTTGCAACTGTAAGGGATTTTCTAATATTTGTTTTTGATTTACCTCTTGTTAGTTCCAAGAAAGAATCTCCAACTAGACCTGCCGTTGCTATAGAAGCCTCTGAATCTGTACGGATATCGTAATTTGTGAAGATACCTGCAATTACCTCAATACTATTTTTTGCAATTGAGATGCCTTCAACCTTACCAATCTTCACACCGCCTATTTTGACTGGTGCACCTGTCTTGAGGTCGCCAATATTGTCAATATGAACAATTACTTTGTAGGTGTTATCAAGAAACGAAGCTCCACCTGTCATGAATACAATCATACCCATAACAATGATAATACCGAGGAAGACAAATGTTCCTAATATAAGCGCTAGTTTGCTCGATTCTTTTTCCACTATCCTACTCCTACTTAGTATATGGTAAATATTAATATATTATAGTTGTTACTGTACTGCTTGGATAGGACCGTCTGCCTCGCCTTTGACAAACTGCCTGATCATAAGTTCATGTTCTGTCATATTTGATATATCCACCCGTTTCTCGATATCCATAAAGTATTCAGGCGTTCCCTCTCCTACGATCTTTCCAGCATTGAGCATTATTATTCTATCAGAGGTTTTGAAGGCTACATGCATATCATGGGTAACAATGATACTTGTTAGGTTTTTACTTTTTAGTTGGTTGCGGGTAGATATAATAAGATCAGATACAGCGTCACTCATTATGGGATCCAGACCGGTTGTTGGCTCATCGTATAGAATGACCTCTGGATCTTCGGCAAGTGCTCTAGCGAGTGCTATGCGTTTTCTTTGACCACCAGATACCATTGATGGCATCTTGGATGGCATATCAGGGAACATGTTTTTTCCAAGTCCTACTTGATAAAGTTTTTCTTCAATGATGTGGATAAGTTTTGAGTGATCTTTGATGCCCCTAAGTATTGCTGGAAATGCTATATTCTGTCCAATAGTCATGCTATCAAATAATGCTCCGCTTTGAAATAACATTGAAAATTTCTTGCGCATTTCATTTATCTCTAACTCAGACATTTTGCTAATATCATCGCCGCAGAAATGGCAACTTCCACTGTCTGGTTTTATAAGACCAACCATGAGTCGTAGTGTTACGCTCTTTCCAACACCAGATTGGCCAATAATGCTCAAGGTTTCGCCGCGCTTAATATTTATGCTAATACCATTTAGTACCTTGAGGTTGCCAAATGCTTTGTATGCATCTTTGATAACCAAGAAGTCGTCTGCAATATTGTCCATAATATAAGGTTCCTGCTACCTCGTTGGGCTAATAGAATAGTGAAATAACCATTGTCATTAGTAAGTTAAGAATGAGAATGGCAATACATGTCTGCACATTTGAAGATGTTGTTGACTTACCAACTCCTTCTGCTCCTCCACGTGTTGTAATACCTTTATAGCAGCAGATTAATGACATTACACAACCAAAAGCTGAGGCTTTGCTTAGTCCTTGAAAAAAGTCTAGTGGCACAAGAAATTCTTTTGTATGAACCCACATGTCGTGGGCGTTCACTCCAAAACCATATATACAAAGGCTGTAGCCAGCAAAAACACCTATTACGATAGCAAATCCAGTAAGTATAGGAGAGAGAATTGTCGCCATCAGTACTCTTGGTGCTATAAGGTAGCTGACTGGATCGACTCCCATTGTTCTCAGGGCATCTATCTGCTCAGTAACAGCCATTGTTCCTATTTCTGCGGTCATTGCTGAGCCAACTCGTCCTGCAAGCATGACTCCTGATAGTACCGGACCGAGCTGTAAAACTAATGAATTGGTGACAAGAGGACCGATCCAACTAGTGACTCCTAGACGGGAGAGCTGTCCATATGCTTCATATGCAAGTACCATACCGACAAAAGCTCCGGTTGTAAGTATGACAGGTGTGCTCTCAACTCCAATAAAATACCCTTGCTTTACCAGCTCCTTGAATGGAGGTCTTGATCTTCTGATGGATCTGAGTACAGCAAAAAACAGTATGACAATATTTCCAATATCTCGGAAAAAGGTGATAATAAAGTTACCGGTCTTTTCTACAAATCCTAGCATCTGAAAACATCCATCCTTTAGGGTATTAATTGTAATATTTACAATAATATATTAAAAACAAAACTAGCAACTTTGCAATAATAATCTCACCTTTCGTTGCAATAAATCGAACTATCTGTTCTCACTCCAGTATCCTAAAGCTTGAAGTGCTGCTCTGATTGTAATACAAGAGCGGGACTGGTTTAAGGTATAGAGGTGAATACCAGGGGCGCCACGGCTGAGAAGATCTGAACACTGCGCTGCACAATACGCAAGCCCTATCTCTTCAATATACTTTGGATCTTCTTCCTTGCGGAGCGAATCCTCTAGTTCATGAGGAATATAGCAGCCACAGATTTCTCTAAATCTTTCAAGTTGCTCCAACTTTGTAACAGGCATTATGCCCGGAAGAATGGGAATAGTTACGCCTGCTCTACGGGCTTTCGCAACATAATCAAAGTATAGGTCATTCTTAAAGAATAGCTGTGAGACAACAAAGTCAGCTCCAGCATCAACTTTTGCTTTAAGATATGAGATATCTTTATCAAGGCTCTCTGCTTCTGGATGCTTTTCAGGAAATCCTGCAACACCAATAGTAAGGTTTTCAAATTCACTGGCAATTTCTACTATGTCTATAGCATGTTCAGGTCCACCTTCTACTAATTGCCATGGAGAATCTTCTTTAGGAAGGTCTCCGCGAAGCGCTAGGATATTTGTTATGCCATTGTCTTGGTATTTTTTCAGCATATTCCTAATATCTTGATGGCTATGCCCCATACATGTTAAATGTGGCATAACTTCAAGATTGTATTTATTTGAAATTTCTAGTACTATTTTTTCGGTCTTCTCTCTGGTACTTCCTCCAGCACCATAGGTTACAGATACGAAATCTGGTTGCATCTGTGATAGCTGATCTAAAGTACTCTTTAGTAATTTCTCTCCATTTTTAGTACGTGGTGGAAAGAATTCAAAACTAAAAACCTTGTTCCCATTATATAGTCGTTCTTTTATTTTGTTATATATCATTTGCTGATATTGCCTTATCGTCAATTGTTAATAAAAAATATACTCTAAGCTTTTGAGGCTTATTCATCGCTATCTTTTGAAGAGAAGAACTCGCTAGCGCTCTTAAAAAAATCTTTTTTAAAGTAGCCAGTTAGTTTATTATTATAAAAGTCAGTGGCTGCTGATTCAATAGATTCCTCCCGGTTATCTTTTGGCGGAAGGATTTTTTCTTGTAAATAGTTGCCAGCTGCGGCAAATTTATTGCTAATACCATATTCATTACTTGCGTCTACTACCCACTTACTAGCACTGTAGTATCGCTTGAAGCTTATAGAATCTTGCATAAGCTCTGGCTTGCCGTACTGTCCTAAAAAGTAGACAATTATTCCGCCTACAATAATTCCTTTTAGCATACCAAAGGAGCCTCCCAAAATCCAGCCACTCTTGTAGGTCTCTTCTGAAAAGACGACTTTACAGAATAAGTTTATTAATATCTTTGAGATTAAACCTATAATAATAAATAGCAGTATTGGCGCAAGGATGACAGATATCTCTGGACTCTCTATTAATCCTTCAATCTTGTAGGAAATGATGGGGTAGAATATCCACGCACCTAATGCTCCTATGAGTATGGAGAGTAATGTGTTAAGCTGTGGTACTATTCCAGCGAACGCTCCTACAATAGCCCATCCTGCAATGATTACGAGTAAGACTAGATCAAGTAAATGCATCAGTATTTCCTAATTGATTAATTTTTTGAGTACTAGCTATAGCGATTGCTATAACTAGTACTTACTATGTATTTAGCTCTTGTTTCAATTTTTTTAAACTTTAGCCTATAAATATTAAGGTATAATATTGTTTAAAATAATCTGCTTGAGTGAATATGCTTTAAAAAGTGCTTTGGATTGTGTTCTCAAGTAGTTCGCTAGCAATTCGAACACAATCAACGCAACTTGTCTCCCCCGCTTTACGGATTTCTCGGCATTTTGAAGATCCTGTATGTTCAATAAATGCAGCTTTGAGCGCGTCTTTTGTCTCTTTTGTTGGGGCTAGTTCCAGCGCAGCATACAGAGCTCCGCACATATTTTCTTCTGCTCTGCCACTACCAAAGGCAAGGAATTTATCTATTTTTTCATCAGTTACTGAAAAAGCTTCTTTATGCCCTTTGAGTAGACTTTGGGCGCAATTTAGTCGTTCAGTAGCGTAGATTTCGTGGGCTTTTTTCTTTGACATAATTATCTTTCTATTATTTACAATTCATGCTTATTGTTGAAAATGTGTAGGTCTAGCATACTAGACCTACACATTAAGACTATATATAAAAAAGAGAAATCAATCTCTATCTTGCTAGGAAGTCTCGAGTTACTGATTAGAGCTTGTTCCCATGTCTACATCAATAACCTCTTCGTATCTTTCAGATGTGCCATTACGACGGGATACTGGTATAGGGCAAGCATCTATTGCTTGTTTGCTCTTTTCACCTCTATAATTTAGAACCCAGACAAGTCTTTCTGGCTTTATAACGCGCATTCTAGTAACTTCCTCATACTTTGGTGGAATGTTGATGCGTTTTCTGCCTTCAGGCTGTGTCATCACTTTGCGTTCTACTGTCTTGTATTTTGGCGGAATAGTTTCATAGCGGTATTTTGCTGGTGTTACCATAACTTGCCTACTGATTGTTTCTGTTTGAGCGGGAATCTCAACTTTTTCAACTCTTGCTGGGCTGACAACTTTACGGATTCTCATAACCTTCTTCTCAGCCGGTACTCTTTTTGACTCAGTTCTAGCTGGAGTAACAAGTCTTTTCTTTGTAATTGTATCGTATTCAGCTGGAATTGTACGTGAAGAGTAACAGTCTATCTTACTGCCGTCTTCGTCGCAGCCAGGAACTTCTTCTCGAACCGTAGTTGCAGGGCGTACAAGAATTTTTTCGGTGTAGGTCTCGTACTGAGCTGGAATAAATACCTGTTCATTGCGTTCCGGTACAACTTCTACTTCTTCTTCAACCCATCTATACTGTGCAGGAATAGTCTTGTATTCGACAGAGGCAGGGTGAACAATCTTCTCTTCAGTTACTGTGCGGTATTGAGGTGGAGAGACAAGAACTGCTTTCTTCTGCTCAGGCTCAACCATAATCTTTTCCATCTTTGATTGGTAGACAGGTTGGACTGATTCATAGTACCATGAACCTTCGCGAACAAGAACCTTCTCTTTTATTGTCTGAAGTACAGCTTTGCGTTTTTCAAGACACCATGCGTATTGTGGCGCTGGTTGTGGCGCTGGTTGACCTTCTACAAATGGTATCTCATCGCCAACTTGATAATTTGTAGCAAATGCTGGACTGACTGCAATGGTGCAGGCAACAGCAATAAGTAGTAATTTATAAATTTTCATTATAAGTCCTCTCACTATAATTTCTATAAAATCCTTAAGTATCCATCATTAAAATATTGAATTGTATATTTTCGCCTATCGTTAATATCGCTCTTAGTAACGATATCTTTATCATATTGTAGCTTTTTTTTGAAATATGTCAGCATTTTTATTGAAAAGATTTGTTATTTTTTAAAAATCGAAAATTGATACAGTTTAGGTTATAAGAATAGTATTTTTAATTTGAAGGAGATTTTTCAAGGTTGATTAGGGAGCAGTCTGTATTGTTGCGAATACAAATATCTCTCACAAAGTCTCTGTCTGTTTGGGTTAAGAGGGCTGTGGTTAGGCGTTCATACTCCTCAGGAGTCGACTTTAAGAATTTTACCTTGCCATCTTCAAAGAGTACATTTCCTCCGCCATTAAAGTTGCCCGGGTTGTCCCAAGCAATTATAGTGTTTTGTGGCAAGAATAGCTTGTAGTCTGGTAGGAAACCGAAATCTGTAATAAAAGCATTTTCAGCAAGTATTTCATCTTCTTCATCTTTGCTTAATCCACTTTTGAGAAATACTCTACGGGAAGGGATTAGGCTATAGGATTCACTAGACTCGACAAAGTTTGAAGGGGAAGTATCTGAGTTTTCGAGAGTATTGGGCTGTTGAGGAATATTATAGTAAGTGGTCTCGTATTTATACAGATCTTGTAAGCTGCTCGGAGCTTTCCCAAAATACTCTTCTGATTTGAATTTTTTTATAGCTTGGTGTATTATTCCGAGTTTTTTTTGCGTCTGTTCGATGTCTGCATCAGAGTCACCACCACAGCCTAACATAGTTATGACTGCTATAAAGCATATTACGTAACGTAGCATTAAAGAAAGCATAGGTGTCCCTGTGTGGCTGGAGTAATATGGATAATGTAAATATTATAATCATCTTCATCTGCATTACTAGCAATAATATTTCTACGAAAGATTTTTACTGCTTTATCTAATATATATACAAGGTGTTAGATGTAAATAGTTTAAAGAGAGAATGCTTTGTACGGTATGTATAAGAAAACAAAATAATTGTTGACGTGGTATGGGAGTAGAATAAAATATAAACTGGATTTTATTGCATAGTATCTGTTTTAAGCAGAAAATTTTATAAAGAAGTTCTTTTTTGCTGGTAAAAAATACAAATAGGTATTATTGTGGTTCTGTAATATTGCTACAATTGAGTTATTAGATAGAAATGGGCATATTAAGAAGTGCTGCTCTGCAAAGCTTATTAACTGTATTCTAATACAATTTTAAGCTATGCATTTGTATAATCATGGTTGGTATTTGCATAGTTATATACTTAATAATAATGAAAGAGGTAGGTGATGGGGACAGACTCAACTCTCAACGCAGTTTGTGGGCTGCTCAATGAGAGAGACGTTGAATTGCAAATGGCAGCTATACGAGTGCTTGGGGCAATCAAGACTGGTGACAATGCAATAATAAGTCAACTCGGTGAATTGCTTTCAGGCTCGGGAAATCCACATGTTAGAAGAGCTGTTCTCGCTGCATTTGCTGATAATCCACAAGAGAAAACCTTGAGGTATCTGGTTGAAAATCTTGAAAAGGATGATACAACTGAAGAACTTACTCTAAAAGTAATTATAAGTATTGGCAATCCTACTGTAAAATTTTTAGAGAGTAACTTTAAAAAGTTGCCTCCTGAGGTTCAAAGAAGTATAGTGACGGTAGCACCAAAAATACGAACATCTAAAGCTCATAACTTTCTCATCGAAGTATTCTTCTGTGGTGATAATGAGTGCATTAGAAATGCAGTACATGCACTGAGAGGAGTTATTGGAGAATATAATACTAAAGAACAGGGGGATTTGCGAGATAAACTTGTAGATTCGCTACATGATAAGAGAATCAGTACTAACCAGGCGGCTCTATCTGCTATTATTATATCTCTAGGAATTATTGGGCAGGTTCAGGTAAAACCAAAACTATTGCCATACCTTTCTAATAAGAACTCTGTGCAGGTGCGTAGACATACTCTGCAGAGTTTGGCAAGGTTCGAGTATGTGGGTACTAGGCATCAAGATGTCTTTGAAGCAGTGCTTCCTGTGCTTGAAGAGGATGATTATGATGAGCTGGTTAGGCATGCTGTTGCAGTGCTTTCAAAGTTAAAACCAAGAAGAGCTGATAATGGGAAGATTAGGCAGCTGCTAGAGAATAAGCATATTGGTGTGAAAATATATGCGGTAAAAGCTCTAAGCGGGTTGGACTCTATTACAAACGCAGAGTCTTTGCTTGTTCTTCTCGGGGCTAAAAATATGAAATTGAGGGCTGCCGTTGCTGATGCATTACGTAAAATGCCGTCTGCTGTGGTGGTAATACTCAGGCATATTGATCAAGTAAAGAATAAATCGGAAGCTTTTGAAATGGTTAGTATACTTGAAAGCCATGATAATAGGATTAAATCTGATAAAGCAATAGAGATGATTACTCGTATGCTAGAGCTATATAATAAGGGTGATGAGCATTATCAGTTGTATAAAATGGCATTAAGGCACTTACGGGGTGATGTATTACAGTGCGAATTGATTTCTATAGCTGAGAAAGCAAGGGCTGATCATGATTGGGAGAAGGTACGAGACACCCTAAAAATACTTGATCACACAGAGCTCCTGACCTCAGAGATTCGTTATACTCTGGCAACTGCAAAATTGAAGACGAGTAAGAAGGATACCGCAAGATCGTTTAGGCAGTCAGATTACTGTCTTGAGCACTTTTTGCAGCTACTCCAAGAAAATGGAGCAAAGGAACTCAAGAAGATGCTTGTTGCAGATAAAACTCTTGAAATGGGAGATTTATACTATATTGGCTATCACTTCTCAGAACAACAGAATGAAGAGAGAAGGTTTGGTATCGATCTATTAGAATATATAGCCTCAAAAAAGAAGAATAAAGAGATGCAAAAGCTTGCTAAGGAAAAACTTAAAGTTGAAGGGCACTAAGCCCCAAAAAATGTATTTGTAAAATAAGAAGTTATATAAGACTATATGTATGAAAAAGGCGTTGATATTGGATAAACCTATTAAAATAGCGGTTCTTCTCTCTGGAAGCGGGAGTACCCTGGAGAATATATTTGAGAAGATTGAAAAAGGATACCTTGAGGCAGAGGTCGATATTGTGATATCTTCTAAAAATGGTGTGCGTGGGATCGAAAGAGCCAAGAAGAGAGGTGTTCATACAGAGGTCGTTGAATCTAAATTGTATTTTGCTGGTGGAGTACCTGATTGGACAGCTATGTCAGAGGCTATAAACCAGATACTGATACCTAGAGATGTTGATTTAGTGTGCTTGTGTGGATTTATGTGTTTTTATAATGTTCCTGATAAGTATGTCGGAAAGGTTATGAATGTACATCCTGCGCTGATACCTTCATTCTGTGGCAAAGGAATGTTTGGTCACCATGTTCACCAGGCGGTAAAAGAAGCTGGTGTCAAGCTTTCTGGTTGTAGTGTCCACTTTGTCAATAATAAATATGATGCAGGCCCTATTATTATTCAGAGGAGCTGTCCCGTATACGATACAGATAGTGCTGATGATATTGGCGAGCGGGTGATGCAGGAAGAACGCATTGCTTATCCTGAAGCAATAAAGCTCTTCTCTAAGGGTAGATTAAAAATTGTTGGCGATATTGTAGAAATCACCGAGTAATTCATATCATATATTTTATTATTATGATGTCCTATTAATTCTCTGTATATCTAATTATGAGAGGGTTGCTATGAGCTATTCTCTAGAGCAGAAGAAGTCAATGATCACTATTGTATCCTCGGCACTGCGGGCTGCTGTCGTTGGTGGTGAATATTCAATTCTTAGAACCTATATTGGACTAGATTCTAAATCGGGGTGTTTTGTAACTTTGAAAACTCATGGTCAGTTGCGTGGGTGTATTGGGTGTTTTGTATCGGAAGAACCACTATATAAAACTCTGGCTGTTTATGCACGAGCTTCTGCACTCGAGGATCCTAGATTCAGTGGTAGGAGGATATCAGAGGAAGAATTGGCTGAAGTCGATATTGATATTTCTGTACTATCTCCACTTATTAAATGTGATAACCCTGAGGGTATTATACTAGGTGAAGATGGGATATATATCGTCAGTCAGTATGGTAGCGGTTGTTTTTTGCCACAGGTTGCTACTGAAACAGGATGGAGTGTTGATGAGTTCTGGGGGAACTGCTGTGCACAGAAAGCAGGGTTGGCATATGATGCATGGAAAAATGGTGGGATAGAACTATACACCTTCAAGGCAGATGTTATAGAAGGAAAGTATTCTCTTTAGGTGTAATCTGCAATGAAATTACTTGCTGTTGTAATACTGTCATACTTCCTTTGAAATGTTTCAATTTCTCTACTTGTCTTCATTTATACTTGTTATACCTAGCGATCTTTCCAAGCCAAAGTTTGTGGGGTAAGTTATTACATCTGCTATTTATGAGAACTTTTTCCATCTGTGGCAAGGTTGTAAACCAGACTCACTAGAAACCATGCAAAAGCAACAAGGATGATTGTTGCTCCTGTAGCAGTGTTTGCCCAGTCTTGAGCTGATATTATCAAACCTGCTATTGATGAGCTGAGGCTGATTAGTATAGACCACCAGAGCATTGCTCCTGCACTTTTTGAGAAGTTTCGTGAAGCTGCTGCTGGCACTATCAGTAGAGCTGTAACCAGTAGCACGCCCACTGCCCATACCGAAAATATTACAACCAGAGCGAGAAGTACGGCAAAGGTATACTGGTATACCCCTACTTGTATCTTGTGTGCTTTGGCGAGGGTTTGGTTCATACCAATATAAAGCATCTTGTTATAACCTATTATTTGAAAACCAAGAAGAACTATAAACAGCAGTATCATTGTCCATAGGTCGAACTCACTGATTGTTAGAATATCTCCATAGAGGAATTGTTGCATGTTTCTGGCTATGTCTTGATTTCTGCTGACAACAGCCAGACCGAAAGCTATGGCTGCTGAGAAGAATACCCCGATAATAGTATCGCTTGAAAGGGTGCTCCGCCTTTTTGTGAGCATTATACCTATACCTACGAGTACGCCGAAGATTGGCATGCTAAGGTGTGGGCTGATTGATAATAAAATACCTAGAGCAACACCAGCAAATGCCGAATGGCTAATAGCATCTGCAAAGAATGCCATGCGGAAGTTCACAACCTGTACTCCCATAGAGGCAGTCATAGGGGCAAGTAATAGCAATCCAAGCATGGCTTGTTGCATGAATTTTAGCTGCATTGACTCTAATGGAATAAGCTTTCCAATGATACTATAGACGATATCTAGACTAAGCATTTTTATCGGTCTCCTTTTTACAGCATGAACCATCACAACTAGCTCTTCTACTAGAGAGTGCGTTCTTGTTGACCAGCCCCATGTGTATACCAAATAACTTGGTAAGTGTTTCTGTTGAAAGGGTCTCGTTAGGTACACCTTCACTAATAACACTCTGCTTCAAACAAATGACATGTGTCGCGTGGTGGGTAACGGTAGATAAGTCATGGTTTACTGATAGCTGGGTGAATTTGTGCTTTCTTCTAAGGTCGTCGAGTAGTTCGCAAAATACTCGCGAGCCACTTACATCTACACCTGAGGAGACTTCATCAAGGATTAAAAGCTCAGGTTCTTGTCCAAGTGCTAGGGCGAGAAGTACTCTTTTAAGTTCGCCTCCAGAGAGATCTCCGAGTTTATGGTAGAGTAAGTTATCTGCTTGCACAGATTTTAATAATTCAACTGCCTCCTCTTTGTATTTCTTTCTGACACCTAAAGAAATGGGTAGTCTTTGATGCCCAATTGCCATGAACTCTAGGACTGTTAGTGGTAGATTCCTGTCAAAATTTAGGTTCTGCGGGACATAACCTATAGAAAGTTCCGAGCTATTGAATTGGCTATGCTTGAGGATCTTACCTTGGTATGGTACTTGACCCAGTAGAGTGAGTAGTAGCGTAGTCTTACCTGCTCCGTTTGGACCGACAATTGCCGTCCAGCTTCCTTTAGGCACCCTTGCTGTTACTCTCTTTAGAATATCGGTCTTATTTATAGATACATTGATATCTTGGAATTGTATTATATTTGCATCATCTGTATGGCTTGCACTCATTTAGTCTTCACCTTTAGGGTTTCTTTTAGCTTATCAATATTCTGCTTCATTTTAATGAAGAATAGGTCATCTGGAGAACTCATAGCTCCAGACGCAACTGGATCTAATTCTATTAGTGGTATCCCAGCCTCACTTGAAAGGATTCTTGCTACTTTACTAGGATACTGTGGTTCAATTATAATTGCCCCGACATCCTTTGATTTGATAGTGTCGATAAGTTGGATTATTTTTGACGCTGAGGGATCTTCACCATGTGGTTGGAGAGTAGCGACTATCTCAAGGTTTGCTTTTCTAGCAATGTAATCAAAGATTCCGTGTGGCTGGATTATTCGGTTATTTTTTAAGGTTGTTTGTAGCTTTATAAGTTCGTCTGACAAGAATTTCATTTTGTCAGCATATTTTTTTGCATTGGTCTCGAATAAAGCTGAGTACTGTGGTATTATCACTGATAGTTTATTTGCAATGCTACTAACAAGCTCGCTACTCATATCAGGGCTTGCAAATATATGGGGATTTAAATCAGAATGCTCTACATGGTTGCTTGCCTCTGGTTCTTGTTCCTCTTTTGTAAAGTGAAGTATACCGGTAATGCCGTCTGAGCTATTGATTACCCTGATGTCTTTGTTTGCTCTTTCAAGAGGAGCACCGAGAAATTCTTCTAGGCCAAGACCGTTTACGATAAGAATGTCGGCTTTTGAAAGCTTACGCATGTCTTTGGGTGATAGAGCATAGTCGTGCGGGCAACCTAATTCTGCGGGTATAAGTAGTTCGAGTGATATGTCATTACTTCCATTAATGATATTCTTAGTCAGGAGGTACATAGGAAATGTCGTCGCAAGAACTTTATACTTCTGCTCTTTTGAATGTGCAGAGGAAGCTGCAAAAGAAAAAAGCATCAACAAGGCAAGTGATATTAGTATAGCTGGTTTTTGCATAGCGTATCCTTAAATTAAGGTATGGCGTCTGAATTTTAGTCATCATCATCAGAAAAAATTTCAAGCCATTCTTCAACTTCTTGGGCGCTAGTTATCTCTGGCTTTTCTTCATTATAATTATATGCACTCTTCCGACCAACTAAAAAATCCTTAATAAATTTCTCGCTATCAATTATCTGTATTCGGTTTCTTCTGAGAGTGGCTGCTAGTGAGCGGTCAGAGGTGACCGCTAGTATGCGTTTATTTGTAGTTTTTCCTCTAGCGTACTCTTGAAGTAAGGCATCAGCTTTATTTCCACTACCTGGGTACCTTATACGTAGACCGTGGAGGGTTATACTTGCTCTCTCAAGGCCTCCGTCCATGAAAAGTATACTCCGGCTACGTTTTTTACCTAAATGGATAGCTAGCTGTCTAATTCCTTCTTCGGTAGCAATTTTTATATCGCAATTTCTGCCAAATAGGTGGCGCGTCTTCTCCCACTTATAAAAGAGGTTGAAACCATCTATCCAGAGTTCATTGAATGAGTTCTTAGCCATACTGTTCTCTACCTCTCTCGCCAGATACTGCTTATTTCAATTTTTTTCTGATCGAGAATGTCTGATATTTCTTTGATAAATCTTTTGGCATCAGTTGGGTATCCTGCGGTTGGTTTTAGCTCTGGAAGTAATGCAGCAAAGAAATTGTTGAAATCATCCATCAGTATTTCACGTAGAAATTTTGATATAATACTTGCTAGAGAGACGGTGAATTCCTTTTGGTCTGCCTTTGGTAGGAATTCTATATGTATATTTGCTCCCACTCTGTATAGTGAAGAATCTGCTCCTTCTCTGATAACGTCAACCCAAGCTCCATCTAGCAGGTCGATCAAGTATGGTGCATAATAGGTCTTGCCACCTTGTTTGTCTACAGTGATCTTAATCTTTTCATCAGGGTAGCTATCTATGAGATGTTTGATATGCTCCCCACTCTGTGAAAGAAGAACTTCTGATTTATTGAGTCCGCGCGAATACATATCATTTATTTTTCTTGCAGTAAGAATTTTGGTGCGGAACAATACAGGGCTTACTTTATGGACTGAAATATCTCTATAGGTTTCATCTGAAAGTAATAGACGGTTGTCTTTTAGATCTTTTGAAAATGAATTTTTATACCAGTAAGTATCTGATATGGTATCAAGGTGGGCTTCCATACCAAGAAGGCATAGTAGCTCTGTTAAATTAGTAATACGGATATTAGGGTGGAGTATTTTTATAAAGTTTAGTACAGTGTCTCTAAGACCCTCCATCCCTTTCACTTTATAGGCGATTTTGCTGTCAGCTATAAGGAGACGCTTGTCGCCTCTGGTTCTTTTGCCAGTAGTAAAAGCTGAGAATACCTCCCAAAGAGAGGTATTCTCAATATCATACAGGTCATCATCAAGCCAGAATCCAGACGTAGAGACAACCAATGGTCCGAGATTTGGACCTAATCCCGCTTCATCTATTCCGGCTATTATCACTTCAAATTCCTGACGTTTGTGGTTTTATCTCAAAATAGAGTTGGACGCGACCGTACTCTCGCTAAGAATCTTAGAGTCAAAATCAATATGAGTGCGGACACGCTCTGGGTGTGCTAGATCGCCTCTATTATATACATTCTTAAATGCAGTAAATACTTCTGGATCAATCTGAGTTCCAGAAACCTCTCCAAGTATTTTTATAGCTATCTTTCCTGGTTGACCATTCCTGTAGGTGCGGTTACTGGTAATTGCATCAAAAGTATCTGCAACTGCGAGGATTCTAGCTGCTAGAGGGATTTTATTGCCAGAAATGCCGGTAGGATAGCCTCCACCTGAGAATTTTTCATGATGATACTTTGTTGCCATAGCAACATCTTTTACCGAGGCCATTCCTTTTAGCTCTGGCATTTTTAGAATAATATCTGCGCCGGCTTGTGGATGCTGCTTGATAAAGTCGAATTCTTCTGGGCTCAACTCACCAGTACTGCATAGTACAGATTCAGGAACACCAATCTTGCCAACATCATGGAGTAGACCTGCAAGCTCCACAACTGTACGCTCCTCTTCAGAAAGCTTTAGTTCATCAGCAATCATAAGAGCATAACATGTTACTCTCTCTGAATGACCTTTGGTGTATTTGTCTTTGGCCTCTATAGAGGCTGCAAGTGCAAGCATAGAACCATGGAATACTTTCTCAAGGCCTGCGTGTAGTCGGGTCTTTTCTACAGCTTCTCCTATCTGGTGTCCAGCGGAAGCAAGAACAGCAAGGGTATTATGGTCTGATTCATCATTATACATTCCAACTGTTTCGGTATATATGACCCCTAAACTTCCTCCTCTTCTATGAAGTGGTACGCACATAATTCTTGATGGGGTTGTATTACCACTAATAGCGCCCTCCATAAAAGCATGTTTACTATCAATAATTACTGAGTCTTCTGTATTGATAACATGTCTAATGATATTAGCGCTCACTGGGAACACCTCGTCAGAAGTGTCTTCATCAGAATGTCTGCTGCCAACAAGATCTAGAAGTTGGTTGTTCTGATGAATAAACACAACTGCACAACGGAGGGGTTGCGCAAGTTCAAAGACAACATTCAGTGCACATTTGACAATTTCCTGTTCATTCTGGGCTGCAAAAAGTCTACTTGCAAGAGTGCAGATAGAGTTGAATCTCTCTGCTAGTTTTGTGATGTCAATTTTTACATCATTGGTGTCCGCAATAGGACCTTTGGTTCTGTTGAACTTGTGTGTGTATAAAGCATTATCAATATGACGGTTTTTGCTATAGCTGCCTTGTAAATTAATTAGTGATTGTTTAGGGTTGGGATGGTCTGCTTCAGGTACGCAACTTAGTTCTATACGGTTTTTTCCAAGGCGGATAGTATCGGAATGAGATATTTCTACGGTGTCGGTTATTGTAGAGCCATTGTGGTAGGTATCATGGCTGTAATCGATATCTTTAATAACAAGTTTGCAACGATTATTGAACTCTAGAGTGCAACTCGAGCAAGAATCGTCAATATCCTCGACTGTAGCAGGTAAGGTGTCTATTAAATCAGATGACGGTGGGTCATTTGGCTTAGTTGGGGTCAGTCCTTCGTTACCCTCACTTCCTGAGTTTTTTACAGTATGCTTCATTCTCTTTCCTAAATTTTTAAAACTTTTGCCCGTTTCGATTGAGCAGGGTATCATTAATTATTCGCATACGCCGGCAGCTCCTTAAGAATATGCTTAAATATGTGACTTACAAAATTATTCACAATTATTTAGCATAAGTCACAACTTGAGATAAATATACATTGAAATAAATTTTATACAAGTAAAAATATTGTTACACTTTACATTTGAATAGACTTATTGTGCTAATAATAGTAAACATAAAGCAGTATTTCATTAAAAACACTGTAAATTATAGCTTTTGAGTATTATGGCTAACATATTTAAATTTGTCAACTTTATTAGGAATTCTATAAAAAAAGCTAAAGTTTTAATTTTCAACGTTCGTAGTCTTTCATTTTTGTCATAATCGTGCTATATGGTTGATTAACAAAAATAACTATTTGATAGTGGAATACAAGGAGTTAAAAAGTATAATGATGAGAGTATTTTTAACTCATAGCAATAGAGCTATAGATAATATATTTCTTGTATATACTTAGGATACAAAGCTTTGTGCTGTATGTTTTGAGGTGGGATATTAAGTTTTGTGAGGTTACTTTTGGTGTTTTACAGTGTCTAATATATTGTGAGCAAATGAGATGTTGGAAGAGTTGTACTTAAAGAATATTGTTATTTTTGATGAGGCTGTTATGGCATTTTCTGGAGGGTTGAATGTCATCTCTGGAGAGACTGGAGCAGGTAAGAGCCTTGTAGCTGCAGCTATCGGCTTGGCTCTTGGAGCAAGAGCAAATGCCGAGTTACTACGTTCTGGCGAGGATACTGCGAATGTAAGCGCGGTGTTTTCGCCATTGCAATCAGTTGCTAGAGATCTGCTTACTTCTGAAATTGGGGTAGATCCCTCAGCAGATGAAGGCCTGATATTTGAAAGACGACTTTCAAGGAGTAAGGCAAGCAGAATGCTTGTGGCGGGAAAACCAGTTACCACCGCTTCAGCGAATATTCTTGCTGATGCTCTTCTTGATATTGCTGCTCAGAATGAGCATACAAAATTGGTAGAGCCTGGGTATCAGAGAGAGTTACTTGATAGGTATGGTGTAGTAGATACTATGGAGTATTCAAAAATATATAGTAAAGCATCTCAAATACTCAAAAGAATAAACAGTAGTAATACAGACATAGGCAAGCATAAGCTGGAGCTAGAAAGAAATGAATATAAGCTCAGTAAGATAGCAGCGTTCAATCCTGATCCCGAGCATGATAGTAATATAGAAGATAAAATTGAGATGATCTCTGAAGCGGAAAATATTAGAGAGATTGCTGAAGAAGCTGCTGACTTTATATACGAAGGTGATGATGCTGTTATTGGAAAGCTGTCCCAAATACTGCGTTCGGCTCGTAAATATGAGGATATTTCACCAACTATTGCTAATGCTAATGAGGTGCTGGATAGTGCATGTTCACTACTTGAAGATGCTGCTAGGGCATATAGAGGTGCGAGTGATGGCAGTGATTACTCTGCATCTGAACTTGACAACCTTATTGATAGAGCGGAAGAGATGAAAGGCTTGGTTCGCCTGTTAGAGTGTGGCGGAGGTGAGGGTAATTTATTAGAATTGATACTTGTAGAGAAACAGGTACTTGAAAAGAGGCTTGAAGAGCTATCTCTTTGGGAGGTGAGTACTGAAGAGCTTGAGATGGAACTGGCTGAGCTTGCACCAGAACTTATAAAGCAGGCTGCCAAGATTACAGCAAGCAGAAGGAAAGCTGGAAAGAAGTTGGCTCAGGTTATTAGTAAAGAATTGAAAAATCTTGGCATGGAAGATGCTGACTTTTCTGTGGATATTTCTAGTCTGGTTAAAAAGGATGCTACTGTAAAAGAGATTCTTACTAATTCTACTAGCCATGGCTTTGAAGAGATCAACTTTATGATTACACCCAATGTTGGTGAAGCTCCATCAAGTATCGCTGAGACAGCATCAGGTGGTGAAGCGTCACGAGCGATGCTTGCAATCAAATCAGCTCTTGCGTCTGTACACGCTCCAGATACACTACTATTTGATGAGATTGATACTGGTGTCGGTGGGCGTCTTGGTGATGTATTGGGAAGGAAGCTTTATGAGTTGTCTAGGGATAGACAGGTTATTGTTATTACCCATTTACCACAGATTGCGGCTTATGCAGATAACCACTTGCAGGTGTCAAAGGCGACAAAGAGTGGGAGAACTGTCGCTAAGGTTAAGACGCTGACACTTGATGAAAGAGTAGAAGAAATTGCTCAGATGATCAACGGTAAAGCTGCTACTAATACAACCAGAGAGCAGGCTCGTGAGATGTTGGCTCAGAAGCATAATTAGTTTTGCCGTTAATAAAGATTCAAAATAAAAGAGCGAGAGACATGTGTCTCTCGCTCTTTAGTGTCAATCATAAGGTCAAGTTACCTTATTAACGTTTTTCACGTGCTGGTGGAACTGGTAGTGAGGTGCTGCCCATTAGATCTTTGTCTACTGTTGCTGCAATTCTACGTCCTGCTGCTATAGAGTGTACTACAAGCCATGCGCCTGTATTGGTGTCTCCACCAACATATACTCCGTCAACGTTAGTACGCTGTTCTTCGTCAGCAACAACATTGCCACGTGCATCATATTCTACGCCGAGTTCATCTAGTAGGCCGTTTGATACTGGCTTTACAAATCCCATAGCTAGAAGTACTAGATCAGCCTCAAGGATAAATTCGCTACCTTCTACCTCCTTAGGTGCTCCGTCATTCCATTCAACCTTCACACAGTGGATCTTTGTGACCTTACCGTTTTCACCTTCAAACTTCTTACTCATCACGTTCCAATGGCGTTCACCACCCTCTTCGTGACTAGCATTTGTACGGTAGATCATTGGGTACTGTGGCCAAGGGCGCATTGGGTCTGCATCCTTTGGCGGTATTGGCATGATTTCTATCTGAGTGACATGCTTTGCACCTTGTCTGATAGCTGTACCTAGACAGTCAGCACCTGTATCACCACCACCGATAACGACAACTCGCTTGTCCTTTGCGTTGATTGTATTTTCATCAGCTTCTATCTCTCCTGAGACGAGTTTATTCTGCTGAACTAAGTACTCCATTGCCTGATGGATGCCTGATAGTTCACGCCCTTCAATTGGGAGGTCACGTGCTTGTTCTGCACCGACACATAGGCACACAGCATCAAAGCTACGTTTCAAGTAATCTGCTGAGATATCCTTACCTATAGTTGCAGAGCATTCAAAGTCAACGCCTTCTTCCCACATCTGCTCGATTCTTCTATCGATGAATCTCTTCTCAAGTTTGAAATCAGGAATTCCGTAACGGAGTACACCGCCTGGTTGAGCATTTTTCTCAAATACTGTAACCTCATGACCTGCTCGTACAAGTTGCTGTGCACAAGCTAGACCTGCAGGCCCAGAGCCAATTACTGCGATGCTCTTGCCTGTTTCAAGTATGGTGTTTTCTGGTTTAATCCATCCTTCATCCCAAGCTTTTTCTATAATAGTGAGTTCGTTAAGCTTGATGTTTACTGGATCGGTATCAAGATTGAGGGTACAAGCTGCTTCGCAGAGAGCAGGGCATAGTCTGCCGGTAAACTCTGGGAAGTTATTGGTTGCATGCAGAAGCTCTGCGGCTTCTTTCCAACGTCCTTGGTATACAAGATCATTCCACTCTGGTACACAGTTGCCGAGTGGGCAACCAAATGAGTGGCAGAAAGGTGTGCCGCAATCCATACAACGACTTGCCTGCTCACGCATCTCGTCTTCACCCATCTCTTTGTAGATTTCTAGGTAGTTCTTAACGCGTTCTTCAACCGTTTTCTTTGGCTGCTTTGAGCGCTCTATCTCTATAAATGCTGTTTCGCGTCCCATATTTATATCCTTATGTATTATCTTTATTATAAATTAACTCGTTATTCAAACATCGATTATGCGTTGCGAATAACTTCGTCTTTGGTTCTACGTGAGCCATGCTTCTCTTCTTTGACCATCTGTCCGAGTAGGCGTCTATACTCCATCGGCATTACTCTTACAAACAGTTGTAGTACTGACTCCCAGTTCTCAAGCATCCAGATAGCTTTCTTACTACCTGTATATTCAATATGCTGCTCTATCATACTACGTACATATGAGATGTCGTCGTCAGAACAGTCGATTAGTGGATCTAGGTCGACCATCTCAAGGTTACACTTTAGATCAAAGTCCTGTAGTGGATCGTAAACATAAGCTATACCACCTGACATACCTGCAGCGAAGTTGATGCCTGTTGAACCTAGACATATAACTCTACCGCCTGTCATGTACTCACAGCCGTGGTTTCCAACACCTTCTACAACAACTTCTACACCAGAATTTCTGATCGCAAAACGTTCACCAGCCAAGCCGTTGATGAATGATTTACCACAAGTCGCTCCGTAGAAACATACATTACCAACTATTGTGTTGTCTTGTGCTTCTAGCTTACATTCTTCTGGCGTCTTAAGGATAATTTTACCACCAGATAAACCCTTACCAAGGTAGTCATTTACATCACCTGTAAGGTTTATAGTCATACCATAAGTTGCAAAAGCACCAAAACTTTGCCCTGCTGAACCGGTAAAGTTCAGAGTGATTGTGTCTTCTGGTAGAGCTTTGTGACCGTAACGTTTTGCAATCTCACCAGCAAGCATTGCTGTAGCAGTACGGTCAATATTCTTTATCACAAAATCAGCACTTACCTTCGCTTCATTCTCAATTGCATCTTTACAGCTAGCGATAAGTTTTCTGTCAAGAACGTCTTCGAGTCCGTGTTCTTGATTCTGTATCTTACGGATAGCATTAGTCTTAGCTTCTTCTGGAGTGTAGAACACCTTGCTGAAATCTAGAGTCTTTGCCTTCCAGTGATCTATGCCGTCTCTTATCTTGAGCCTATGTGCTTGTCCGATCATGTCTTCCATCTTCTTGTATCCGAGGCTAGCCATGAGCTCTCTAACCTCTTGAGCAGCAAACTTGAAGAAGTTTACTAGGTAATCTGGGCTACCGTGGAAGCGCTTGCGAAGCCTTGGATCCTGTGTTGCAACACCGACTGGGCAAGTATTCTTTTGACACTTACGCATCATCACACATCCTAGTACTACTAGAGAGGTTGTAGCGAAGCCGTACTCTTCAGCACCAAGTAAGGCTGAGATTACAACATCACGACCTGTACGCATCTGACCATCTGCTTGAAGCTTTACTCTGCCTCTTAGGTCGTTCTTTACTAGAACCTGTTGGGTCTCTGATAGACCAAGTTCCCAAGGGATACCAGTATATTTGATAGAACTCATTGGAGCAGCACCAGTACCGCCGTCTGCACCAGAGATAAGAATCGCATCTGCGTGACCCTTGGATACACCTGCCGCAATCGTACCAACGCCAACCTCAGATACTAGTTTGACATTGATGTCTGCTTGTGGGTTGATATTCTTTAGATCAAAGATTAGCTGAGCTAGATCCTCAATAGAATAGATATCATGGTGTGGCGGTGGGCTGATTAGTGATATACCCGGAGTTGAGTGGCGTACGCCTGCAATCTCAACGTTTACTTTGTGTCCAGGTAGGTGGCCACCTTCACCTGGTTTTGCACCCTGAGAGATCTTGATCTGGATCTCTTTACAGTTGTTTAGATACTCAGCTGTAACACCGAAGCGGCCTGAAGCGACCTGCTTGGTCATAGAGCAACGACTATCGCCATTCTCTAGTGGGATGTAACGTTTGCTGTCTTCACCACCTTCTCCGCTATTTGAACGACCACCGACCCTGTTCATAGCAATTGCCATTGATTCATGGGCTTCACGGCTGATAGAACCGAAACTCATCGCACCTGTAACAAAACGCTTCATGATGCTCTCAACTGGTTCTACTTCGTCGATGCTGATTGGTGTGAGTGAATCGTCAAAGTCAAATAGACTACGAAGAGTACAGTGTTTATGGAGCTGGTTGTTGATCTGTTCTTTAAATTTGTCGTACTTCTCTTGGTTTACCTCACGTGTTGACTCTTGTAAGAAGCGTATCGCATCTGGAGTCCAGAGGTGCCTCTCACCATCACGGCGTAGGCTATAGCGACCACCACTTTCAAGAACCTTTACACTACCTGCTCTCACTGGGTAGGCTTTTTCATGGCGTAGAAGGGTCTCTTTTGCAACCTCTTCAATACCAAGACCACCGATGCGACTTGGAGTGTTGTTGAAGTACTTTGCTACAAAATCTGTGTTTAGACCTAAGATTTCGAAGATCTGTGCGTCACGGTAGCTACGTAGTGTTGAAATACCCATCTTAGAGAAGATCTTTAAGAGACCTTTCTCTATAGCACCAATATAATTTTCTACGCCGTCCTGTACATACATCTTCTTAGGAAGGTTTCCTTCTGAGATGCGTTTTGCAATAGTTTCAAGTGCAAGGTATGGGTTGATTGCGCTAACACCGTAGCCAAATAGTAGAGCAAAGTGCTCTACTTCTCTTGGCTCACCTGATTCAAGAATGATATTTACACTGGTTCTTAGTCCCTTGACTACTAGGTGGTGGTTTATTGCTGCCACCGCAAGAAGCGATGGGATTGTTGCAAGTTCAGCAGACATAGTCTTATCACTTAGAATAATAACAGTCTTGCCGTTCATTACCTCTTTCTCTGCTTCTATGCAGAGTTTGTCCATCGCTTTTTCCATGCCCCTAGCGCCTTCGTTTGTTGGGAAGACAATGTCGAGGGTTACACTTGGGAACTCTGAAGCTCCAAGGCTGCGGATGCGGTCTAGGTCGTCATTTGTAATAATAGGAGAGTTCAACTTGAGCATGCGGGCATGTTCAGGGGTCTCTTCTAGTAGGTTACGGCATGGGCCGAGATAAGTTGTGAGTGACATTACCAGCTTTTCACGGATTGGGTCTATAGCTGGGTTTGTAACCTGAGCAAATAACTGCTTGAAGTAGTTGAATAGGAGCTGTGGTTTGTCTGAAAGAACAGCTAGAGGTGAATCGTCACCCATAGAGCCGATTGGCTCTGCGCCTGTCAAAAACATAGGAGCAATAATATTGTCAACATCTTCACGTGTGTAGCCGTGAGCTGTCTGTCTTTCAAATAGTACTTCTTCGTTTGCTTCTACAACTGCGTTGCCGTCGAATAGTCCTCTTAGTTCGATTCTGTTCGCTGCAACCCAACGACGGTATGGTTTTTGGCGGCATATCTCAGCCTTTACCTCTTCGTCGTGTAGAACTCTTTTGCGTTCTGTATCGATCAGAAGAACAGTGCCAGGAGCAAGGCGACCTTTTTCAACTACTGTTGATTCATCAAGCTCAAGTACACCGATCTCAGAAGCACCAACAATAAAGCCGTCTTCTGTAATTTCGTAACGTACTGGGCGGAGGCCGTTTCTGTCAAGTGTGACACAGATGCGTGTGCCGTCTGTACCGACAAGTGCTGCTGGACCGTCCCATGGCTCCATCATCATTGAGTGGTACTCAAAGAATGCTCTTCTATCATGGCCCATATGGCACTTCTTTCCCCATGCTTCTGGAACCATCATCATCATTGAATGGGTTAGACTTCTACCGTTCATGAATAGGAACTCAAGCATGTTGTCAAAACAAGCTGAGTCTGAACCTTCTTCGTTATGAATAACTGGGAGGATATCCTTGAGGCTATCTCCGTAGTATTCACTCTTTAGAGCTGAGTGGCGCGCCTTCATATTGTTGACATTGCCTTTGAGTGTGTTGATCTCACCATTATGGCACATCATGCGGAATGGCTGAGCAAGATCCCAAGTAGGGAAGGTATTTGTACTGTAGCGCTGGTGAACAACACAGAGTGCTGAGTCCATGCGTGGGTCATTTAGGTCTGGGTAAAACTTTGATACCTGAGCTGCAAGCATCATACCCTTGTAGCAGACTGTGATTGCTGAGAAGCTTGCGGCATGGAACATCTCTTTTGCCTGACCACCTAGTGCTACTATGTCATTTTCAGCTTTTCTTCTGACTTTGAAGAGAAGTCTTTCGTAGTCTTCAAGTCCGATGCCGTCTTCAGGTGCTTGAATAAATACTTGATAAAATTCTGGACAAGATGCTTGAGCTGTAACACCAACTGCGTCGCGAACGACAGGGACTTCACGCCAGTGTAGGATTCGGCAGTTGTTGTCTAGAGCTGCTTGTTCAATTTTTTCTTTGCACTCTTCTCTAACACCTGGATCTGTCGGCATAAAAAGAAAACCAACTCCGTACTTTCCTAGTTCTGGAAGGTTGAAGTGTAGGTCGCTCGCAATGTCTCTAAAGAATTTGTCTGGCATTTGAAATAGTAGACCTGCACCGTCACCGGTGTCAGGATCAGAACCGACAGCACCGCGGTGTGTTAGGTTGCATAGAATTTCAATACCTTTCTGGATAATATCATGACTCTTTTCACCTTTGATATTAGCACAGAAACCAACGCCACATGCGTCATGCTCGTTTCGTGGATCATATAACCCATCTGCTTTTGGTAGTCCGTAGCTCACTAGTTTTTCTCCTCTTTTTTATATTTGTCTTTATATTATATATAAGCTATATTATTTATAGAATTTAAAAATTATGTGTAAACCTGTTGAATTATAGTCAGTAAACTTTTAGATTCAAGTGGTGAGAGGACGCTTTTTCTAGGAATACCAGTTTTTTTCGGTAAAAGATGAGGTTAGTTACTATTATGTAGTTTATGTGTTGCTTTGGAGTATGAAATGAGACAATCATGGTTGATTTGTTCAGTAGGTGCTTTATGTTATAGCTTATTAGTACTTATAACAATATAATCTATAGTTGCTTTGTAACTTGTTTTGAGAATGTCTAGAAAAATGTTATTGAGAATTTTTCTGATTCGACTGAAAGGCTTTCAAAGGGTAACAGCACTTTTACTATATAGATTAAGAGCTGTGTTCTGACTCTGTATTTATACCTTTGATTATGATATTTTGTGTTATTGATAAGTTGGAGTGGTTTTGATATTGACTATTTCAAGCTAAATCTTACAATACTTAAGATGTAGTGGAGAGGTGCCGGAGCGGTCGATCGGGCTCGCTTGGAAAGCGTGTGTAGGTGAAAGTCTACCCGGGGTTCGAATCCCCGTCTCTCCACCAATTTTTACCATAAAGTTCTATATTGAGATAATCATCTAAACTTTTAATTATTATATGGTTATTGAGTGATACAGTAGATATATAATTGAAAAGACCAGAGCGAATCACGCTCTGGTCTTTTCTTAATAATAGTCATATTTAATTAGGGATTTATCTTGATACTTTCAATCCTGATTTGTGTGGTCTGTATTTTAGCATAATTATACCACATGCGCAGAGTCCGATTAGTAGCCATTCTGCTGGTTCTGGCACTGCTCCAGCGGTGACAGGAGAGGTCGTTATGCTTAATGACCAGCCGTTTACGGTTGTTTGGTTGTATGAGAGATTGTCATAGGCTAGTAGATTCCAAGTGCCGTTTGCTGAGATGTCATTGAAGGCGGAGAGCAGATTGGTCTCTGCAAAATCAACTCCTCCAAATATTCCTGATGCTGCTGGGTTCATTAGAGCTACTTGGGCTGTATACTGTTGATGCCACTGTGGTACTTCTAAGTACGCGGAGGTCTGGTAGCTACCGGATACCACACTTTTTCTAAGTGCATCATATACACCAGTTGATACGCCAATCTCTGAGCTTGCACTATCATCAAAGGTAAGGTCGACATTATTAAGAATGGCAGGAGAGTGTGTCCAGCCAGCTGAGCCGCCACCAGCGTGTGAAGCTAGTACAATACCAGTATTATTTGGCCCTACAAGGACAAAGGTCATGTCTATGAGTGCTGTGGAGTAGATACCTGAAAGTGTGACATTTAGGTCGGAAATTTGTCCTGTTGTTCCTGAAATATTTAGTGAATTACTGAGGACTGCTGCGGGAGTACCACTATTTTCCACGTAGTCAGCGGTTGTAAAAGCGGTATTGTCACTGAAGTTATAGCTCTCTGCGTGAGCGGAAAGTGTGATAAATAGTGTGAGTATTAGTAGAGCTAGTACTTTTATTTTCATTGTATCATCCTTATCTTTGGAATTTTTGCTGTTTATTGTTGTATATTATCTTATACGCTCAGAAGGGAGATATTCTTTCAGGTAAATTATTTTGGGATGTTTGGGTGGTTTGATGAAAATAAAGTTATAATAATAAAACGATAGGAGCAAGTTGTCGCTCTCTATCGTCCAATTATATATAGTACCGGAATTATTTGGTGTATTTATACTTGTGTTGCTTGGTGCTTTACTCTGAACTTTAATATGATGATTCCACATGCGCAGAGTCCGATTAGCATCCATTCTGCTGGTTCTGGTACTGCGCCGGATCCGGGAGTGGTTGTTATATCTAATGTCCAGCCGCCTGATACTTGTGTTACAGTGGGGCGGACGTTTTCTACATTATCATATGCAAGTAATCTCCACTCTCCATTTGCTGAAATGTCATTAAATGCAGAAAGCAAGTTTGTTTCTGCGAAATCAACTCCGGGGAAGATACCATCTTCAACAGTATTGCGTACGGCAATATCCTCAGGATTATAATCAAAGCCATGCCAATCCCAACCGAGGGCATGAGTATAGCCAGGTTCTGCATAATACCACCAGTCTGGAGCATTTAGATATGCAGATGTCTGGTAAATTCCTGCAGGATTAGCATGGTGCCATACCATAAAAGACGATTCCTCATACCATATTTTACTGGCTGCTTCGTCATCAAACGTAAAAGTAGCATTAACATGCTAAGCGTGTAGCTACTTATTCCTCCAGAAAAATTTCCTGCATTTGATGTTAGGACAACACCTGTATTATTTGGTCCAACAAGTACGTATGTCATATCCATTAGACCTACAGAATAAATACCATTTAGGGATACATTTAGGTCAGGTATTACACCTGTTGTGCCAGAAATACTCTGAGTTCTGGTGGTAACAGGCGCTGGATTATGCGAGCCACTTACATAATCAACTGTTGTGAATGATGTACTATCGGTGAAGGTGTAGCTTTCAGCATGAGCAGAAGATATTGTGAGCAGAGCTAGTATCATTAATGCGAAAATTCGGATGTTCATAGATACACTCCATTCATAAGTTAATAATGTTATTGCTAATATGCGTTATGAGTTCATGCTCACGTTAATTAAATATTATTAATTCATTTATAGTTGAAAAAGTACACAGCAAGGGTATCCTTGCTGTGTACTTGGTGTGTTCGAATTATTAAAGTTGTTAGATGGTTTTGTTATTTGAGTGGGATGCAGATATCAAAGATACATTTTCCTTCTGGATGGGTCTTTGGGTCATTATGGTACATTTCAAAGCATGGTCGGTCTGCACATTCGTAGCCGTTGGTCACCAACCATTTGAAGGCGTCTTTCCAGGCACCTTGGAAATCATTTGGTAGCATCTCTATGTGGCATACAGCGTACTCTCCTCCGGTGATCGTCTGGATGTTGATTCCTGCTTTGTCATCACTAGGTGTGCCGTCCGGAATCGTGACGCAGGCATCGGTTCGGCATCTCTCTGGTGGGGTCACGTCTGGGTCATCCCAGTAGATACCCATTACTTGACCATTTATCAGGTATCCTCTAGGGCCTGCCCAATCGATAATCTCTTCGATTGCTTGACCGCATACCTCTTTGGTGTATGCTCCAAGCTTTCTAACATAGGCTACATTATAATCTGGTAGTGTCATTACTTCTGCGTTCATAGTGTTTGTCCTTTCTGAAATGAGTGAATCATCGAACACAGAGGTATTATAGCAGGCACTAAGGGATAAAGCGTTTTCGTTGTTGCTATCCTTGTTTCCTATCTTGCTATTGTGGTATTCAGAGGGTGACATGTCAAAATGTTTGCGAAAAGCTTTGGCGAAGTTTTGAGAGCTTGAAAAGCCGTAATCAAGAGCAAGCTTAGTGATGTCTACATCGGCTTTTGAGCAGAGTCGGCAGGCGGCTTTTTCAAGTCGAAGCCTTCTCGTGAATTCTGATACCGTCTCACCGACTACAGCTTTGAATATTCTATGAAAGTGAAAGGGTGAGAAGGTGGCTTCTCTGGCTATCTCCTCAAGAGTCGGATTGCGGTCGATGTTCGCATCTATATAGTTCATGGCTGCGCAGACACGCTTTCTGTATTCGCTCACGGTGCTTTTTTTTATAGCCATAGTTGTTCCTTCTTACTTTTTTTCGTTAGGGGTTGGGAATTAACACCATTGCGTCTCCGTATGAGTAGAAGCGGTATCCCTCTTTTACAGCGTCTTTGTACACGCCTAGCATACGCTCTCTTCCCATTAGAGCTGATACTAGAACCATCAAGCTGGACTTTGGGAGGTGGAAGTTGGTAATCAAACCATCTATGACTTTGAACTTGTACCCTGGTCTGATAAAGAGATCTGCCCAGCCGTTCCCTGCATGGGTCACTCCTTTATCGTCTGTCACCGTCTCAAGCGTCCTTGTTGAGGTAGTACCTACTGCGATAACTCTGCCGCCGTTG
The DNA here is from genome assembly GCA_965140405.1 of Planctomycetota bacterium. GTDB lineage: Bacteria > Planctomycetota > SZUA-567 > SZUA-567 > SZUA-567. The sequence continues at coordinate 1,022,034 of OZ223208.1, read as the reverse complement.
GCTTTGGTTTCATTGATAAGCTTTGCGGTTTCCTCTGTTACCTCGTAGTATTCACCGTCCATCCGGTGCTCACGTATATCTTCAGCGATTATAGGGCGGAATGTTCCTGGTCCAACGTGGAGTGTGAGGGTGGCAATTTGGATACCTTTCTTCTCTAGCTCTAGGTCGACTTCAGGTGTGAAGTGGAGTCCTGCTGTAGGTGCAGCTACTGCTCCTGCTTCCCTTGCGAAGGTAGTCTGGTAACGCTCTTTGTCATCTATAGTTATTCCGTCTTTCTCTCTATCGATATAAGGAGGGAGTGGGAGTTCGCCAATATTGTCTACAGTATTCATGAAGTTGTCTTGATCGATATTGAAGGAGAAGATAACCCTGCCGCCGCCGAGCATCTTTTCTACTCTACCTTCGATACTACCGTCTCCAAAAGTGACAACCTTGCCAGCCTTTAGGTGGTTACAGGGTTTTGCAAGGCATACCCAGCAAACTCTTCCTGCTTCTTCAGTGTAATCTCCGTCTTCACTACGTGCAGCTGGGTGCATTAAGAGAGCCTCAGTCTTGCCTCCTCCGCTGCGTTTACCTATAAGTCTGGCTGGTATGACCTTGGTGTCATTTCTTATAATTAAATCGCCACTTTTAAGGAGGCTTGGTAGGTCGCTGAAGCGCTTGTGCTCTGGTGCACTCTTCCCTTCAATAAAGAGCAGGCGTGAATTATCACGCCTGTCAGCAGGAAACTGTGCAATGTTCTCTTGAGGAAGCTCGAAGTTATATGCTTCGAGATCTGTCTCTATCTCTTGGTTCAACTCAATTCCTTTTCTTCATTCTCTGCTTCGTCATTTGGGTAGACTGGGCCGCTGAATACAGTGTCCTTCTCGGTCTTGATCACAGAGCCATCTCCCTCAATATCGATAATGCTTGCTTTGATCATAATTCCGGCTGAGTTTGGAATCAGATTGTTGAAAGCATTAGTGATCTGAGATTTGATCTCATCTGTTCTGCCGGTGATATTATGGGTGCACTTTAGGCCGAACGATACTTCACAGCGGAGCGGCTTGTTTTTGTGGCCTAGTTCAAGGTATAGCTTTGGGTGTATAATATCGTTTGTTGTTGCAAGCATTTCAGATAATCTCTTCTGGACGGCATCAATTGATATGGAGTTTATACCGTTATCATTTTCAATCTCTATAGCGCGTTTACGTCTGCGCATCTGCTTGATTGTATGGAGTATGGTATAGATATTTAGCACTACTAATAGAGTCGATACAAAGAGAAGGATGTAGATGCCGTTAGCATCTATGAACTTGTCCCATTGTGGTGTAAAGGTGGTATTGTAAAACTCGTGCCAATATATTACTCCTGAAACAAGAAATACCACAACAAAATTTAGAAACCGTACAAAGGTGCGCATCTTATTTCTCCTGATAAAAAATACAAAAATTGTATGATTTATTGATATAATAGATAAAAATCTACCCTAATAAGCTGATAAAAGGCCGGATCAGCCACTATATAAAGGGTAGCTTTTATCGTAAAATTTGTAAAGAAAAAAAACTATTTTTCGCTTTCTAGACTGGTTGCAAGCTCTTTTAGTTCTTGGATCTGTCTGGTTAGCTCGAGTTTTCTTGCTTTCTCTCTTTCGACAACCTCAGGTGGAGCCTTGGATATAAAGCCTTCATTATGAAGTTTGCTCTTTAGAGCTGTTAGAGATTTTTCTTTTACTGCTAATTCCTTGGCAACACGTACCTTCTCAAATTCAACATCCATGAATTCTGATAGTGGGACAAATACTTGCGCTCCTTCAAGAATTTCAGCAGCGGCGAGTTCTGGCTTGGCTAGATTTACCCCTAGCTGGATATTTTCAGCTACGGCCTGCAAGCAGATCTGATCAACACAACTCTCAATAGACTCAACAAATTCGATATTTGCAGCACTGATAACTGCTGGCACTTTGTCATTATGAGGAATATTGAACTTTGCACGGATATTTCTGATTGCACGTACAACATTTTGCACTCTATTCATTGAGTTTTCGATCTCAGTATTACGGAGTTCTTCAGCCACTATCGGCCAGCTTTCAAGCATTAGGAAGTCTCCAGCTTTGGGTGCATTTGCTCTTAGTCCACGGTTTGGTGTAATTTTACCAAGTTCTGCCCAGACTTCTTCTGTGAAGAAAGGAGCGACTGGGTGTAGGAGCTTGAGAAGATTATCAAGTACCCATGCTAAAACTCTACCAGCAACAACTGCCTCTCTGCCACCACTCTTGATACGAGACTTTACCATTTCAACGTACCAGTCACAGTAGTCTCTCCAAGTGAAGTCGTAGATTGTCTTGGTTATGTCGATAAATCTGAAACTATCGATGGCGCTGGTGGTGTCTTCAATAACGCTGTTGAGTCTTGAAAGAATCCAGCGGTCTTCGAAGCGAAGCTCTTCACTCTTTATTTCATCGGTGTCTAGTTCTAAATCAGCAAGATTCATCATTACAAATCTTGAGGCATTCCATACTTTATTGATAAAGTTTCTACCCATATCAAAACGGGTTGGGCTGAGCTTAACATCTTGACCTTCTGTGGTAAGTGCAGTAAGTGTATAACGGACTGCGTCTGCACCATAACCGTCACACTGGAACTCTTTACCAAGTCTCTGCTGGGTTCCGCCTTCGATCATGATAATTGGGTCTATACCGTTGCCCTTTGACTTTGACATCTTTGCGCCAAATTCATCGAGAATGGTGCCGTGAATATAGACATCAGAGAAAGGTACATCCTTCATAAAATGGAGTCCCATCATTACCATGCGTGCAACCCAGAAATAGATGATACCTCTATCAGTAACAAGGGTGTTGGTAGGGTAGTAGTACTTGAGATCTTCGGTCTCTTCTGGCCAACCTAGTGTTGAGAATGGCCATAGGGCTGAACTGAACCAGGTGTCGAGTACGTCATCCTCTTGCCTTAAGTTGGTAGATTTACACTTTGAACATTCTGTTGGGTCAACTTCTTCAACATTCTCTGCTCCACAATCTTCACAGTACCAAACGGGTATTCTGTGTCCCCACCAGATTTGTCTACTGATACACCAGTCACGCACATCTGTCAACCATGACATGTAGACACTTTCCCACCTTTGTGGGTGGAAACGCACCTTGCCTGCCTCTGTAGCAGCAATAGCTTTTTCTGCTAGAGGCTTCATCTTTACAAACCATTGCTCAGATAGGTATGGTTCGATAACAGTATTGCATCTGTAGCAGTGACCTACAGAGTGAGGGTGTTCTTCTATCTTTTCCAGAAGATTCTTTTCGTCCAATTCTTCGAGAAGTTTTTCGCGGCAACGGAATCTTTCAAGTCCTTGGTATTTACCTGCTTCCTTGGTCATAGTTCCGTCTGGTCCGATTACTATGATCTGTTCAAGGTTGTTCCTAAGTCCACACTCATAGTCATTTGCGTCGTGGGCAGGGGTTACCTTTACACAGCCTGTACCGAATTTTGGATCAACAAAGTCGTCTGCTACGATTGGAATCTCTCTACCAATGATTGGGAGTACAACAAAGCTACCGATGAGGTCTTTGTAGCGTTCGTCATCTGGATGAACTGCAACAGCTGTATCTCCTAGCATTGTCTCAGGTCTTGTCGTTGCAACGATAAGGGTCTTTGTGCTGTCCTTTAGCGGATACTTTATGTGCCATAGGTTACCGTCTTTATCTTCATGTTCTACTTCATCATCCGCGAGCGCTGTATGGTCTTTTGGACACCAGTTGATAAGTCGACGACCTTTATAAATAAGGCCTTCTTTATAAAGTCTAACAAAGACAGTGCGTACTGCCTTGCTTAGACCTTCATCCATTGTAAAGCGTTCACGATCCCAGTCGCAAGATGAACCAAGCTTTTTTAGCTGATTAAGAATGGCTGAGCCGTACTCTTCTTTCCACTCCCAGACACGCTCGATAAATTTTTCTCTTCCTAGATCATCACGGTGCATGCCGTCTTTCTTTAGGTCTCTCTCTACAACATTCTGCGTGGCAATACCTGCATGGTCTGTACCTGGCTGCCAGAGAGAGTTCTCTCCCTGCATGCGTTTCGCTCGGATTAGGATATCTTGAAGAGTGTTATTAAGGGCATGCCCCATATGGAGTTTTCCAGTGACATTAGGAGGTGGAATAACAATGGTGTATGGTTTCTTGTCCTTGTCTACCTGTGAGCTGAAGCAGTGTGCTTGCTCCCATGCTGCGTACCATTTGTCCTCAACTTGTTGAGGGTTGTAGTGCTTTGACATTTCAAAGTTATTCGTCTCAGACATGACTCTCTCTTTCTGTATTCATTATATCAGTTATATCAATTGATGATTACTTTATATTAAACATAATAATTATTATTAGAGTATTATGCTGATAAGTGATCGGATTTCCAGAGGATTTACCAAAAATGAAGTGTATGGAGGGGGATAAAAAAAAGAAGTTATTTAGGAAAACCTAAATAACTTCTTTAATTTGGCGACCGAGACGGGACTCGAACCCGCAACCTCAAGATCGACAGTCTTGTACGCTAACCAGTTGCGCCACTCGGCCAAATTTTTGTCACTGTTCTTTCAACGACGGGACTAATAATACTCAATTAATATCTTAAGTCAATATGAAAAATATATTTTAGATAAATATATTTTGCTAACCATAAAGTACGGGTTAGTAAAGCTCTAATAATGCCTATAAATAATAGGTTTTAGCAAGATAATGCCAATATCGCTTCGTCTGTAAAAATATTCTTTAGCAGTCGGGTAAAAGGTAGATTGAAGTATTAAATTATGATTATATGATCTTTGTTTATGTGTTGTTCAGGTTTGTAAGTTTATAAATTTAAAAGGAAGTGCTGTAAATGTGGTAATATATAAATATACAATATATACAATAATTAAAAATGAGAGTAAAAGATTGTTGACAATCGGGGTATAATGTACTACCATCTGATATCTAAACTCACTTCTTGAAAGTGAAGTTTGGTGTTTTGTCGTAATTTGTGGGGCAGACATGACATTATTTGGGTCAAACTCGATTGCAGTAATGCTACTATGCCTTGAGATGGTTTCTTAGGTCATTTGGAAGCAAAACATTGCGGGTGTGCTCTGGTTTGTTCTTGTCGCAACAGTGGAAAGCCTGGTAAGGCGATCTTTATAAATTACTAATTATTCTAGGAGATACTATGCCGGCAGGTGCTTCAGCAAAATCCCCAGCAGATATTCTAAAAGATTATCGAAAAGAGAAAAAATATCCAAAAACTATGTCAGCATTTTTAAGGCTGATATTTGCTATAGCTAGTGATGGACGAGATCCTGTAAAAGCAATGAAAGGGATCGAGGGCATTCAGAAAAAATTTATTGACTGGAATGAATGTCGGGTTTCAAGATGGGTTGAAATTGCTAGAGCAATGGATCCAATGCCTGATTCTGATAAAGTGGCTATGCGCGTCAAAGATATGCTAAATAGGCTGTTTGATAAGAAGGGTACATTATCCCTTGACTTTTGTATAGATATGAAGGTTACTGACGCAAGGAAGGCTTTGAACGAATTAGATTTGAGTCTGCCAAAGAACCAGGTAAATATGATACTCTTTTCGTATCACCCTACTATGACTCTGCCTGTATCTGCGGAAGCTCTAGAGGTGGCGAAAAAATATAAGCTGATACCGAAGTCTGGTGAAAAAACCCATCTTCAAAAGTCGTTTGCTAAACTAGAACATGACGAATCCTTAGAACTTTTGCATTATCTTGAACTTGAAGCAGTGATGGGGAGTCACGTGGAAGATTCTCCTGTAAAGAAGGTTGCAAAAAAGAAGACGACAAAAAAAAGAACAACTAAAAGTTAAACATATTTAAATATAAAAAAATTACTGAAAATAGATAGATAGATTGAAAAAAGATTGGAAAAAAAATGCCTGAACTAATGATAGGGCTACCTAAAGGAAGCCTACAAGATTCAACATTCGCACTACTCAAAAACGCTGGCTGGGATTTTAATATTCGTTCACGTAGTTATTACCCTACTTGTAATGACCCAGAGATTAGCGCAATGCTTGCTAGACCTCAAGAGATGAGTCGTTATGTTGATAGAGGGGCTATGGATGTAGCCATTACAGGGCTCGATTGGGTACTTGAGAATGAGTCTGAAGTTGAAGTACTTGAGAAACTTGTATACGCAAAGGCAACTCGTAAGCCTGTTAGATGGGTGTTGGCTGTTCCAGAAGATAGTCAATATAGGTGTGCAAAAGATCTAGAAGGTAAGGTTATTAGTACTGAAGTGGTTGGGCTTACAAAGAGGTTCTTTGATGAGAAGGGTGTAAATGTTACAGTTGAATTCTCTCATGGTGCTACTGAAGTAAAGGTACCACACCTTGCTGATGCTATTGTTGATGTGACTGAGACTGGGAGTAGCCTTGTCGCAAATAAACTACGAATTATTGAGACTATCCAGGAGTCTGTGACAGTTATTATTGCTAATAAGAATGCCTATAAAGACTCGTGGAAAAAACCTAAAATCGATGCTCTTTGTTTGATGCTTAAAGGCGCACTTGATGCAAAAGAAAAGGTTCTTCTAAAAATGAATGTACCTCAGGATAGACTTGATGAAGTTTTGAAAAATCTACCTGCGTTGACATCTCCTACTGTAAACCACTTAGCAGATCCTGCTTGGGTTGCAGTTGAAACTATCGCTGATGAGTTGCAGGTTCGTGATCTGATTCCTGCTCTTAAGGCTAGTGGCGCAGAAGGTATTATTGAGCTTCCTTTGAACAAGGTTATTATGTAGTAGATGCTGTCTCTTTATTAGAGATAATGAACTTTTGCAGTGATTGCGCATTCGTAATCACTAATTTAGTTTACTATACTAGTCGTGATTAATTGGTATAACTTGAAAATCAAGTTATACCAATTTTTTTACCCAAGTAGTGCTAGTAGTACGGTGTAGAGGTTGATATTAGATATGAGGATATTTAAATACTATAGAGGTACATATATCATTAGGTGAATTTTTGAAGCATGTTAAAAGTTAAAATAATATTAAGTATTTAGTAACATTCACCAACCAAGGTCTGGGCTTTCGATCATGCTAACATAAAAACAACTTGCAATTTTGTGGAAAATACAGGACAATATGTAAATATTAGCTTACCAAAAATGGTTATGAAATATCATACTCATTGAGCTGACATATTATCGTTTTGTAAATGATTAGGAGAAACACAGATGGCTGATGATAAAAAAATGATCTGTAGCAGGCAAGGTGAAGATGCCGAATCCTTGGCAAGAGGTTTTGCTGAACACTTAAAGTATACTCTGAGTAATGATCACTATACTGCTACCGAGCAGGATAAATACCAAGCTCTTGCTTTGACTGTGAGAGATAGACTGATAGACAGGTGGTTAAAGACTCAGCAGACCCACCATGATCAAAATGTTAAGAGAGTGTATTACCTATCAATGGAATTCTTGATGGGGAGAGCTCTGGGTAATAATATTATCAATCTCCAGATAGAGGAGGAGCTAGAAAAAGCACTTGGTGAGATGGGCATTTCTCTGGAAGAACTTCGCGAAGAAGAGAATGATGCTGGTCTTGGTAATGGTGGTCTGGGTAGGCTTGCGGCCTGCTTCCTTGATTCGATGGCTACTCTAGATCTGCCGGCTTTTGGATATGGTTTGCGTTATGACTATGGTATCTTTAGGCAAGAGATTGAGAACGGCTACCAAGTCGAGCAGCCTGATGAATGGCTTAGAGATGGCGACCCTTGGGAGATTATACACTCTGATATCGCTGTTGATGTTAATTTTGGTGGTAGAGTGCATGATGGATATGACGGCAAGAAGTATTGGGTGGACACTAATAAAATTATTGGTGTGCCACATGATATGCCTATAGTTGGTTATGGTGGTAAGACTGTAAATACTTTACGCCTATGGAGAAGTAAGGCTGCGGAAGAGTTCAACCTTGAAGACTTCAATCAGGGCGAGTATATTGCTTCTGTTAGTAGTAAGTTTGGTGCAGAAAATCTCACAAAGGTTCTGTATCCAAATGATTGCTTCTACCTTGGTAAAGAGCTACGTCTAAAGCAACAGTACTTCTTTGTATGTTGTTCGCTTCATGATATCCTCAGGCGTTTTAAAAATACTGGCAAGCCTATTGAAGAACTACCTAATATGGCTGCTATTCAGATGAATGATACACACCCATCAATTGCTGTTGCTGAGCTAATGAGGATACTTCTTGATGAGCATGATCTAGAATGGGATGCTGCTTGGGATATTACTGTAAAGACTATGGGCTATACAAACCATACTCTAATGCCTGAAGCGTTAGAGAAATGGGGCGTACCTATGTTTGAAAAACTTCTCCCACGTCACTTGCAGATTATTTATGGTATTAATGCAAAATTCCTTCAAGAGGTGTCAACAAAGTATCCAGGTGATAATGCAAGACTTAGTAGGATGAGCCTTATTCAAGAAGGTGAGACCAAAATGATTCGTATGGCTCAGCTCGCTATTGTTGGTAGCCACTCTGTAAATGGTGTGGCCGCTCTTCATACAGAACTGCTAAAAGAGTTTCTCGTACCTGATTTTGCTCAGATGTATCCTGAGCGTTTTAATAACAAAACCAACGGCGTGACTCAGAGAAGATTCCTTTTGAAGTCAAATCCACCACTTGCAAAATTAATTACTGAGACTATCGGTGATGGTTGGATTACAAATCTTGATGAGCTCAGGAAGTTGGTTCCTTTGGCAGATGATAAGGAGTTTAGGGCTAAATTTATTGCTGTTAAAAAAGAGGCTAAGGCTACTTTTGTTGCTTGGGCAAAAGATTTATATGGATTTGAGATCAATCCAAACACAATATTTGACACTCAGGTAAAGAGGCTCCATGAGTATAAGAGGCAGCTACTTAATGCTCTGCATATTATTGTGCTGTATAATCGCATACGTAAGGGGCATGATATTGAGCCTAGGACTTTCTTGTTCGGCGCTAAGGCGGCTCCTGGTTACTTTATGGCAAAACTTATCATCAAACTTATTAATAATATCGCTGCAGTAGTAAGTAATGACCCTAAAACAAAAGACAAGTTGAATGTCTTCTTCTTGCCTAACTATAGAGTTTCTGCGGCTGAGAAAATTATACCAGCTACAGAGGTTAGTGAACAGATCTCTACTGCTGGAACTGAAGCTTCCGGTACTGGTAATATGAAGTTTATGATGAATGGAGCTATTACTATAGGTACACTTGACGGGGCTAATGTTGAGATTGTTGAAGAAGCTGGAGAGGAGAATGCCTTCATCTTCGGTCTAAAGGCTCATGAAGTTGAAGCTCTTAAAGAGAAGGGGTATGACCCTTATAAGTACTATCAAGCAAATGATGAAGTAAAAGAAGCTGTGGATCTCTTGTTCTCAGGTCACTTTAGTATTAATGAACCGGGTATCTTTGAGCCTATTCGTGAATCAATCTTTGAGAATGGTGACTATTATATGCTTATGGCAGACCTTGCTCCGTATATCAAGGCACAAGAAGAGGTTGAAGCTGCCTATAAAGATCAAGACCGCTGGGCAAAGATGTCTATTCTCAATATCGCGACATCTGGTAAGTTCTCTTCTGATAGAACGATACATCAGTATGCAGAAGAAGTCTGGAATGTAAAAGCTTGTAAAGTAGGTGAGGTAGATGGGTCGTCTAATCCAGTTGATGAATTCAAAAAGAAGAAGTAAGAGAGGAATTTTTAGAGGACATAGAGAAGAACTAGTCGGTTTATCAAAATAGTATTTTCTAACCCTTGCTACCCCTGAGTAGTAAGGGTTAGTTTATAAAAACCTTATATCATATGAGGGCGTATTAAACAGCTTGACTAGGGGTAGTTAATACATAAAATATATAAGCTTATGGAAATACACTCGCTTTTGGGAGATAGCGGGGTGTTTAGTTAAAAAATAGGAATGGAAGGAGTGGTAATGAGTAGTGAACACATTCATGGAGAAGGCGGCGGTGCTTGCCATGGAAATGAGAGTAACACTTATAGTGTTACTGATATTGCTGATAAGGATCAGAATAAAATACTTAAGAAGGTCAGTATCACTCCTACAATCAAGGAGTTTGTGGTATATTGTCCAGCAATCAGTGGTTTTTGTAAAGCAGGTCAATTTGTTGTCGTAAGAGCTTCTGAAAAAGCTGAGCGAGTACCACTTACAATTGCTGATTACAATGTAAAAGCTGGAACCATTACCATGGTTGTCCAAATTGTTGGTGTGGCTTCTGCTAAGATAGATAAACTTGATGAAGGTGAGCGATTCTTAGACATTGTTGGCCCACTTGGGCATGAGAGTGAGATAAAGAATTTTGGAACTGTTGTGTGTATCGGTGGTGGTCTTGGTATTGCTCCGGTTGCACCTATTCAAAAAGCTCTCAAAGAAGCTGGAAATAAAATTTACAGTATCTCTGGTGGTAGAAGTAAAGAGTTCATATTCTGGGAAGAGCATTCACGCGCAACCTCGGACGAGTTCTTCCCTGTGACAGATGACGGCAGTTATGGAGAGAAGGGTTTTGTAACTACAGTTCTGCAAAGATTGATAGACTCAGGTGAGAAAATAGATAGAGTTATAGCTATTGGACCTCCAATCATGATGAAGGTTGTTGCTGATCTCACAAGGGAGTATGGGATAAAGACAATAGTCTCTCTGAATTCTATAATGGTGGATGGGACCGGTATGTGTGGTGGCTGTAGAGTGGAAATTGCCGGTGAGACAAAATTCACCTGTGTTGATGGGCCAGAGTTTGACGCTCATGATGTAAACTTTGATCTAATGTTCAAACGTCTTAATACATATACCGACACTGAGAGAGCGCTACACTCAGATTATCAAGATGCAGAAGATGAAAAGTTGAAAAATAAGATTAGTCGTGTCGATATGCCTACTCAAGATCCAGATGTAAGAAGGCATAATTTTGATGAAGTTGCTCTTGGGTATACTCAGGAGATGGCTATGACTGAGGCTTCAAGGTGTATCCAGTGTAAAAAGCCTATGTGTATGGCAGGATGTCCTGTAGGAATTGATATTCCAGCATTTATAAAAAATATCGCTGATGGGGATTTTGTAGCGGCGGCAAGGAAGATCAAAGAGAATAATAATCTTCCGGCTGTTTGTGGTAGAGTATGTCCACAGGAAAGCCAGTGTGAGGCCAAGTGCGTCCTAGGTATAAAGGGTGAACCGGTAGCTATAGGGCGACTTGAAAGGTTTGCTGCTGATACAGAAGCCAGTCTTGGGATTAAGGAGATGCCTGAATCTGTAGAAAAGAGCGGGTTTAAAGTGGCAGTTGTGGGTGCTGGTCCTGCTGGGCTTGCGGCAAGTGCTGATTTAGCTCGTATGGGGCATGATGTTACTATCTTTGAAGCTCTTCATACTGCTGGCGGTGTGCTCGCGTATGGAATACCTGAGTTTCGTCTTCCAAAGGCAATAGTAAAGCGTGAGTGTAGTTTTCTTGAACAACTTGGAATTACATTTAGATTTGATATGCCAATCGGTGCGACTATTGGTGTCCCTGGACTCCTTGAGAGTGGCTTTGATGCAGTATTCATTGGCTCTGGTGCTGGTCTGCCTTACTTTATGGATATTCCTGGTGAAAATCTTAATGGAGTCTATTCATCAAATGAGTTCCTTACTAGAATAAATCTTATGAAGGCGTATCTTGAAGATTATGATACTCCAGTTCTTCGTAAAAAGAATGTTGCTGTTATCGGCGGTGGTAATGTTGCTATGGACTCTGCTCGTTCGGCTCTTAGATTGGGAGCTGATAATGTATATATATTGTACAGACGTGGTCGCAATGAGATGCCTGCTAGGCTGGAAGAGATAGAGCATGCTCTTGAAGAGGGTGTGATTCTTAAAGAACTTACAGCTCCGCTAGAGATAATCGGAAATGATAAAGGTTGGGTAAAAGAGATTCGTTGCCAAGTAATGAGACTTGGAAGCGAAGATAGTTCTGGTAGAAGAAAGCCAATACCTAAAGAAGGAAGCGAATATACTATAAAGGTAGAAGAGGTTATTGTTGCTATTGGACAAGGACCGAACCCTATTCTTACACGTAAGTGGCCTGAACTCGAGTTGTCTCCTAGAGGTAATATTAACGTAGATGAAAAACAAATGACCAATATTGATGGTGTATTTGCGGGAGGAGATATTGTTACAGGTGCTGCAACTGTAATCCTTGCTATGGGAGCTGGTAAAGAGGCTGCAGCTGGAATTGACGAGTATCTTAAGAATAAAAAGAGGAAATAGTATCAATGAGTGATAGTAAGATCGTCTTGGCGATAGAGACTTCGGCAAGGTTTGGAGGAGTGGCTGTTGTTGATTCTGTGAGGGGAGTTCTCGCTGAAGAGATACTCTCTGATGGAATGAAGCATGGAAGGTTGCTCTTGCCTGCGATTGATAATGTACTTATAAAATCTGGCGTCAAGCTCTCTGAGCTTGACGCCGTTGCTGTGAGTATTGGCCCAGGTAGTTATACCGGAACACGGGTAGGGGTAATCGCTGGGAAGTCTCTTGCTTTTGCTGCTGGGATCAAAGTTATTCCGGTTTCAAGTCTTGGGGCAATGGTAATTGCTAGTGAATGTAAGAGCGGAATTGTTGTCCCAATGCAGTATGCGAGAAGTGATGAACTTTACACTGCGGTGTATGAGATCACCGATGGTAAAGTGAGAGCATTAGTCGATGATATTGCACTTGAACCTGAGCTTGTAAAGAAAATGATTCAGAACTATTCTGTTCATACTATTCTTGGTAGCGGTATTGAGAAGTTTGAGGAAGATTTTGAAGAGTATAAGGGACTTATTGTCTTTGAAAATTCTATAAAAGCAGCACCTGCAAACTGTGTTGGTCTGCTTGCTCTTCAGAATATTGATTCGGCTATTGATTCACTAGAGGTCGAACCTGTCTATATGAGAAGAGATAGTTCGCCTTGTAGCTTTGAAAAATTTCAGAAATAGTTCGAGGATTTCTGAAAACAGTTGTTTGCTGGAATGATGAGGATTTATGATAGATAGAGTTATGAGAGATGAACTCTTTAGAGTGTATAATGAATATGTCACATCATTTGAGAAGGACGGAGCTTTAGATGCTATGTCGTTGTTGAAGGTTGAGCATAGTAAACGTGTTGCTGGTAATGCCAAGTTGATCGCTGAGTATAATGGATTTTCTGAGAGTGAGATCATACTTGCTGAAGTATGTGGGTTGTTTCATGATATTGGGCGGTATCGGCAGTTACAAAAGTTTGGGACATTCAAAGATGCTGAATCAGTAAATCATGGAAAGTGTGGCTATAATGTTCTACTGGAGATGGATTGGTTGAATGATTTGCCTTCAGTGGCAAGGGAGTGTATTCTCACTTCTACAAGATTTCATAATGCTAAAGATATTTCTGATAGTTTAACTGATGATACTGTTCTGACCTTTTTAAAATTGGTGCGTGATAGTGATAAAATTGATATTTATTATGTCTTTTATGATGCTATAAAAAATGGTAACTTAAGTAAATACCCTGAATTAGTCCACAATCTTGAGTTGGAGATGCCGGCTACAGAGTCTCTCGTCGATTCTATGTTGAAAGATCCAAAAACTACTATTAGCTATAGTGATGCGAGATGTATGGCTGATTTTTTGTTAATCCCTATGCAGTGGAGTTATGAACTACATTCATTTGGTAGTTATAAAATCATGTCTGAAAGAAGGCTGCTGGAGAAGATGTGTGAAATAATGCCTGATCTTCATAATGATAAAATTGTGAGAATTATGGATAATGCAATCAGTAATGTGGAAAGATCTCTTGAAAATTATTTGAGGTAGGGTGTATAATTAGTTTATAAATTCCTCGTATTATAATTGGGGTTGAACGTATATTATGTATATTGGATCGTGTTGAAAACTGATAGAAAGATAGATGAGCAGAATGGCTAGGAAGAAAGCATTGGGACGAGGACTAAAGGGACTTATACCGCAAGGTGGAAATGAAGTAAATCCTTATCAGAGTGTAGAAGAGTCTCCACAGGATGTTGCAGATACTGGGATTAAGAAGATTAAAATCGCAGATATTAGGGCCTCTAATTGGCAACCTCGTAGCTACTTCAATCAGGAAAAACTCCAAGAACTTGCTGATTCTATCAGGGAGCAGGGACTCGTGCAGCCGATTGTTGTTAGAAAAATTGGTGAAAAATCTTTTGAGTTGATTGCTGGTGAGAGAAGACTTAGAGCAATGACCCTACTTGGATGGGAGGAAGCACCAGCCTGCATTCTTGAGACTAGTGATAGTAAGATGAGAGAGCTTGCTCTGGTTGAAAATTTACAGCGTGATGATCTAAATTCTATAGAGACAGCGGTTGCGTATGAGTTACTTCAGAAAGAGGAGGGATTGACTCATAATGAAATTGGTGATAGATTGGGAATAAGTAGGGCCAAGGTAAGTAATACCTTGAGACTTCTAAACCTGCCGTTGGAGGTTAAGAATATGGTTGCTGAAGAGGTGATATCGGCTGCTCATGGAAGAACACTACTTGGACTTAGCGATCCATTATCGCAGATAGATCTGGCAAAGAGAATTGCTGAAGAGAGTATACCAGTACAAGAGGTTGAGCAGATGGTAAAGCGTATGACATCTCCCAAACTGAGTAAACCAAAGACTCCTGTTGAGCGTGATAGGAATATTATGAGCCTTGAGGACCAGCTATGCTCTCACTTTGGAGCGAGAGTCTCTATTAATGACAGAGCAGGTGTAGGAAGTATAACAATAAAATACAACTCTATGGATGAGATTGCTGGAATCTTAGAGAAAATTGGTATAAATGGAGACGCATAACGATGCTCGTTCAGCTAGGCTTTATATTTTCAGATGAAAGTAGTGGTAGCAGCTCTGGTTTTGGATGGAGTGAGGCGATGGCTTTCGGTGTCGTTATTCTGGTAATGGCTATCATGCCAAGAATTATCAGAAAGATTAGGAGTGAGAGAGCTGCGCTTGTAAAACAAGAGACCAAGGCTATTAAGAATGGACCAAATATTCGTAGTCAAGCGGATAAAATATTGGTTGAGCTTGTAGAGACTAGCAGGGAGATAAATGCTCAGTCAGACACCAAGATAAGGGTGCTAAATAAGCTTGTTCGTGATGCAGACAAGGCTATAAAAAGGCTTGAAGACCTTGTTGAAAGGGAAGAAGCTCTGACATCTCAAAATAATGGTAAGGTGGTCTCTTTTAGAGAAGCTCCGGAAACGAGTGTTGTTGATTCTGCTGAGATAAGGGTTGAGCAAGCGCAATTAAAAAATACTGAGCAATCAGTTGAACAGAAAACTCAGAAGAATGCTATTAAAGATGTAAGTGAGGCAAAACCTTTAGCACCTAATAAAGATAGTGGCGTATGGCAGGATACGGTCGGAGCTAAAATTAGTAAGCTTCATGCACAGGGATTTGACATAAATGATATTGCTCGCAAGACAAGAATGTCAGTGTCTGAGGTTACTCTTATTCTTGAAATGAGCCGTAAGAATAAATAGGCTTGCTTCTGCCTTTTGTGCGTTAAAAACTATTCTATTATTTGGTATGTATTGCTATATTAAACGCCCTCACAGCTTTAACGCTGAGAGGGCGTTTAATAAATTGTATTAATTATGAAGAGTATATATGTCAAATAGCCTTGGTTGAAACTAAATTAGTTCATTAGCTTTCCTTGATTAGCCAATTTTTCCTTTAGTTGCATCTCTTGTTCGTCATCATTGAGTAGAATGGTTACAATAGTTAGACCATCATTGTTGTCAGCTATCTCAATTGCTGCCATCTCACTCTGTTTCTTGAAGTAATTCTTAACAAGATAGTCATTTTCAAATTTGCTATTAATTAACTTCCATCCTGCTTCATCCATAGCATTTAGATACCATTGATTTGTCTCCCAGACATTCCATATTCCTGCATATACTAGTGTTCCAAAGCGCATTGTACTACCTTGGAATGTCTTAGTCTTTTGTTTGTCGAGAGTAAATTCTTGAGGCGCTGGAATATCACCAAATTGAACATTTTTGCGGACTTCTACCTGTGAGCCAATATTTGCTGAATATGGATACTGGGCACTTGGGTCATCTACTGGACGTCGCTCTGGATTTGTAGAGCAGTCGCCGTCAATACAATTTGTTGTGCATCCAGTCAGCACTAGAACACCTGCAAAAAATATAATGAATGAAATTTGCTTAAGAACCATTCTCATAGGTAACTCTCCTGTATATCAGTTGTTATTTCAATAAGGTCGTCTGTTCGTAATCATGTCATGTATTGAATGTGTGATACGTATCACCACTATTATCGTCATAAATTACCAAAAAATCTAGTAAAAATGGCTGTAGTTTTTATAACAAAAGGCACTTAAAGGCTATATGTCTCAAAAATCACGTATAAGCAGGCGCTTTTCGACTTCATTAGAGTAATTTAGTTATATTATTCAATAATTGGTATAAATATAATTTGATAAGTAGTTGTTGCTGAGTAACATATATAAGAGAGTGTTATAAGCAATTTTATATTTGTTTATTTGTGATTTACAAAAGGGCTGCTGTGGTCAAAATTTTTCCTTCTCAATACTTTTTTGAAAGTTATATTGAGGATCAATATATAGAATGGTTGTTTGAAAAAACACGAATTTTTATTATAGCAATAGGTATTCTGGTCACAGTATGCTTGGTGTGTATGACAATCACTGACACCTATCTGAATGGCCTTAATGTAGTTATGTCGCAGGTATTTCATATTAGAGTCGCAATATTGACGGTTGCTATTGGAGTAACAATTATTTTTCGATATTTTTCTGCAAAATTGGCACAGAGAATTCTATTCATATCCAATATAATCATTGCACTCTTTGCTACTGTAGATACTTATTGTTGGGTAGGGAAGGTTGGTTATTTCACTCCAGCATCGCAGATGATTTCTGTATTTTTCATGTTAATTGTACCTTTTTTAAACGTAGAGCATAAAGCTTTAACCGGTGGAATTGTCGTTATTGGCCTAGCGATGTGCAGTTATATTCTCGATGTTCATGCATACATGTCCCTCGTCTATGCACTTATAGTGTATTCTGTATTGCTGGTAGTTTATTACAAGTTTGATGTCTTGCTGAGACTGCAGTTTAGGTCTATCTGTATTGAGAAGGCAAATTCAGAAATTGATCAGTTGACAAATGTATATAATAGAAAAGCACTACATACATTGTTTGAAGAGGATTTGGCAAAAATCTCTGTTAATGGCCATATGGTAGTAGGGATATTGGATATTGACTGTTTTAAATTGTATAATGATACATATGGGCACCTTGCTGGAGATAAAGTTTTGAAACAGGTTGCTCAGACCTTGCAAAGCTTTGGCTTTGATAGGGTTTATAGGTTTGGAGGAGAAGAGTTTATATTTACTATTATAGTAGACGGTTGGGGCGATAGAAGAATACCAAATATTTGTAATAATATAGAAAATCACATGATAGAACATAAGTCTTCCACTGTTAGTCAGTATATAACAGCTTCTATAGGTATTGTTAATGTTGATTATAAGGAAGTAGTATCTTATGGAATTGATAAATTATTGGTAGATAAAATAATTATGAATGCTGATAATAATTTATATAAGGCAAAAAGTAGAGGAAAGAATAAGTCTATCGTTTCTGAGTTTGGGCATTATGAACTTGAATTGTTGAGTGTATAAAAAAAAATGGATTAGACTCAAAATTTTTAAGTCTAATCCATAAATTATAATTAGCATCCATAAAACCTAAAACAATTACAAGTCTTTTCCAGCAAGATTGAATGATGCTGTAATAAATCCTTTGAATAATGGGTGGGCTTTTGTCGGACGACTCTTGAACTCTGGATGAGCTTGAGTCGCTATAAAGAATGGATGCTCTGGAAGTTCGATAATCTCTACTAAACCACTGTCTGGGTTTCTTCCTGATATAACCAATCCGTTCTTTTCAAGAATTTCTGTCTTAGCTGGATTTACTTCGTAACGGTGGCGGTGTCTTTCACGTACTGATTCACGTTCGTATATCTCTCTAGCATTGCTGCCTTCCAGAAGATCACAGTCGCAAGCGCCTAATCTCATAGAGCCACCTTTTATTGTAACTTTTTGCTGAGAATCCATCAGACCAATAAATACATTATCGAGTGTTTCTATCTCGCCTTCTTCGATCCATTCAGCACTTATCGCGTCTTTCTGGTTGCAGACATTTCTCGCATACTCTATTACTGCACACTGCAAACCAAGACAAAGACCAAGGAATGGGATATCGTTTTCTCTAGCCCATTTGATAGCTTCTAGCTTGCCTTCTGTACCACGCCTGCCAAAGCCACCTGGAATTAGGACGCCGCCTACACCGTTGAGCATCTCTGCTGCGCCGTTTGTCTCAATGTCTTCTGCTTCTACTTTTCTGAAGACTACATCTGAACCAATAGCAATACCAGCGTGGGCTAGTGCTTCGTATACAGATTTGTAGCTGTCTGTAAGAGATGTATATTTTCCGACTACTGCGACCTCTACCCGCTTTTTAAAGTGGATAACTGTCTCGACCATTGCTTTCCAGTCCGTAAGATCTGGCTCTCTATCAGTAAGATTGAAGTATTCGCAAACTTTGTTCGCAACACCTTGTCTCTCGAGCATCAGTGGCACTTCGTAAATAGTATGGTCAACATCCTTCTCAATTATTACCTCATCACTGTGTACATTGCAGAACAGGGCAATCTTTTTACACTCATCACGACCTACAGAGACCTCTGTTCTGCATACAAGCATATCAGGTTGAATACCATATTCACGGAGTTTTTGAACCGAATGTTGAGTAGGCTTGGTCTTTATCTCTCCTGAAGCTTTTAGGAATGGAATAAGGGTGAGGTGGATAAACATAACGTCACCTCTGTCTCGTTCGAGAGAGAATTGACGGAAGGCTTCAATGTAAGGGAGTCCTTCTATATCGCCAACAGTACCACCTAATTCGATAAGAATTACATCAACATCAGGAGCTTCAAGTTTAATAAATGAATCTTTGATTGCATTGGTTATATGGGGAACAACCTGAACTGTTCCTCCAAGGAACTCACCTCTGCGCTCACGATTGATAACGTCAAGGTAGATTCTGCCAGTAGTAATATTTGAACTTTGGCTCATATTGCGATTAGTAAAGCGTTCGTAGTGGCCAAGATCTAGATCCGTCTCTGCACCGTCATTGGTAACAAATACTTCACCATGTTGGAATGGGTTCATTGTTCCTGGGTCAACATTGATATATGGGTCGAGCTTCTGCATCCTAATGTTTAAACCACGACTTCTGAGCAGAAGTCCTATCGATGCTGACGTTAATCCTTTACCAAGAGAAGATACTACCCCGCCTGTAATAAAGATGAATTTACTCACTCTACCTTGCCCCCAACCTATCAAAATTAATAAAACCTCGTTCAACTAATATATTCACATTTATAAATAATTATGATGATTTTGTGGAAATTGACAAGAGGATAGTCAGATTAATAGATTATAAATGAGATATTTTCATAAACTTTATAAAAAGGTGCTGATTTTGGTGGCGTTTTATATAAAATCAATATATTGAAATTTACGAAAAAAATTGAAACGGAACGTGTTATGGCAAATATTAAATTACCGCAACCAGTGAGATTTATTACTGGAATTCTTGCTTCTGATGAGAGAGCGCTTGAAATTGCTAGAGAACGAATTATTGACCTTTGGGGTGATCCGGATATTTACTCTGGAAAAATACCATTTAATTATTCGGAATATTATAAAAACGAGGCTGGAGATAAAATAATAAGAGCATTTATGGCCTTTCCACAGAAGTTTGCCAGAGAAGATCTTGTTCAGATGAAGTTGGAAGCGAATGATCTAGAAATTAGACTTGCCGGAGAGCTTGGGAATGGATTTACCAGACCGGTAAATATTGACCCAGGTTATTTGGCTCCTGAAAAACTTGTACTGGCTAGTTGTAAGAACTTTGCGCATCGTATCTATATTGCAGATGGAGTATTTGCTGAGGTTACCCTATTATATAAAGCAGGAAAGTTTGTTGCGCTTGATTGGACATTTCCTGATTATGGATCTGGAGATTATTTTCCATTTTTTTATAAGGTTAGAAAAAAGCTGATGGCTGAGAGAGAGGTTAATGGGTAAGTATCGGGTCTGGACACTTGCAAGTGGCTCTTCGGGTAATGCGGTCTTCTTTGAATCAGAGGATGATGCAATCTTGGTAGATGCTGGGATAAGTGGCAAAGCAATAGAGGGTGCGATAAAAAAGGTTGGAGGCGATAGCTCGAAAATTAGAGGTATTGTACTGACCCATAGCCACTCAGATCATTCAAAAAGTGCGGGGGTCATTGCACGGAAGTATTCTGTGCCAATATACACCACAAAAGCAACATATGAACACTGTTTAAAGAGATTAGGGAGCAACTTCGAGTACAGGCTATTCAAGACTTCTGAGGATATAAAGATAGCAGGCTTTACGTTGAATACTATTCCAACGCCTCATGACGCAATTGATTCTGTCGCTCTTGTTGTTGAACATGATGGTGTGAGGTGTGGTGTCTTGACTGATCTGGGTCATGTATTCTATAAGCTTGAAAAAGAAATATCAAATCTCGATGCTGTGATCCTTGAGAGTAACTATGACCCTGAGATGCTTACAAATGGAGCATACCCTTATCACTTAAAACAAAGAATTAGTTCAAAGGCTGGACATATCTCAAACGAGGAAGCAGCATATCTACTTCTAAATAGCCAAGGAGAGAGGCTCAAAACAGTGATGCTTGCGCATCTCAGTAATGAGAATAATTCTCCAGAAAAAGCCCTGAAATGTCATGTGGATGTACTTGCAAAATCTAGGAAAAATTTCAAATTGATGGTTGCTCCTCGTAGTGAACCGTCTGATGTGATTAGTTTTACTTAGTCGTTTATCTCTCAAGAGGAAAAAGATGTTAGCGAAATTGTTCTCAATAGCGATTGTAGGTATTGATGCTATACCTGTCGAGGTGGAACTGGATGTTGGCGCTGGTATGATTGGGTTACGTATGGTTGGGCTGCCTGATAAAGCGGTGCAGGAAGCGGCAGAGAGGGTACAGTCGGCATTAAAAAACAATAACTACTCGTTTCCTCAGAAGAAGATGATTGTAAATTTGGCTCCAGCGGAACTTAAAAAGGAAGGAGCGGTTTATGATCTTCCTATAGCTTTAGGGATAATGCTTGCCTCCAAGCAGTTGATTGCAAGTGATGCCCATGAGTACTTGATACTTGGTGAGCTTGCTTTAACTGGAGAGCTTCGTGGAGTGAGAGGTGTACTTGCCGCGGCAATTACTGCAAAACAGAATGGGTACAAGGGTATAATCGTACCTAGTTGTAATGCTCTTGAAGCCGCAGCCTTGAAGGATGATATAGATATTATTCCTGTGAAAAATATTGAAGAGGCTGTCGGTTTCTTAGCGGGTGAATTTATTCCTGAGAGCCTTGATGATCTTGAAGGTGAGGTAGGGGATGAGGTAGAGATGATGCCTATGTGCTTCTCTGATGTGAGAGGGCAGGAACATATTAAGCGAGCAATGGAGGTGGCGGCAGCAGGCGGGCATAATATCTTAGTTATGGGCCCTCCAGGATCAGGAAAGACTATGAGTGCTCAGAGATTACCAACGATTTTACCGGAATTAAGCTTCTCGGAGTCTCTTGAAGTGACAAAGATCTATTCTGTGGCTGGAGCATTAGAAGGTAATACAGGGTTAATAAAGAAACGCCCTTTCCGTTCACCGCATCATAGTGCAAGTGTAGCTGGAATAATTGGCGGTGGAACAGTACCTAGGCCTGGTGAGATATCCCTTGCTCATAGAGGTGTGCTTTTTTTAGATGAAGCCCCGGAATTTCCTAGAAGTATTTTAGAGACTTTACGCCAACCGCTTGAGGATGGTAAAGTTACAATATCCCGTGCAGCTCAATCATCAAAGTATCCAGCAGAGTTTATGCTTGTTGTTTCAATGAATATGTGTCCATGCGGAAAGAGAGGCGATAGGAAGAAGGCTTGTAAGTGTTCTGATATGATGATAGAGAGGTATATGAATAAATTATCCGGTCCTTTATTAGACAGAATAGATATCCATGTTGAAGCTCCTGTCGTTCAGTATGATGAGCTGCGTGGCCCTAGGACTGGGGAGACTTCTGAAGTAATCGCTAGGCGTGTTAATAACGCAAGAAATAGGCAGTATGATAGGTTCAAAAGTCGAAATACTAGAACAAATTCTGCTATGAATTCAAACGATATCGAAGAGTTTTGTGAATTGAGTAGTGAGTGTGAGGGGATTTTGAAGAGTGCTATAAATAAATTAGGGCTATCTGCTAGAGCGTATACTAGAGTACTAAAGGTGGCTCGCACTATAGCTGATCTCGCTGGTGCTGAGACTATTAAAATCGAGCATCTATCTGAGGCTATTCAATATAGAATCGTTGATAGAAAGTCTACTCACTAACCGGTGGAACTCCGCCGATTACAGTAAGTTTACTCGTCTTTGTTGTCTCGTTTATGAGGTCAGAACTGAGGCGTTGGAAGCTTGGATCAATACCTGCAGTTTCACTAAGCCAGAGGTCATTGTTGTCAGTTGCGCCGTCTACAGTATAGTCATCCCTTGAACTCTTGACGTGTCCATCTGCAAATAATGCATTTGCACCGCCAACATAAATAAACTTACCATTTTTAACATAATCACCATGATTCTGAGAATACCCCAGAGAGATTCTTCCGTCTGCAACAGCAGCGTCACCAAGAATAACTCTATTCTTATGACTCAATTTTTGGTACTTGAAGGTAAATAGATAGGAGCTCATAACCTCGCCTTCACGATTTCTGAGTGTCAAATCTGAAAACTTGAGATCCTTTTTCTGGGCATAATATAGTAGGTTTTTTGGTGCGTTTGGGTCGGCTGAGAATTCAGCAACAGGATCTCCACCTCCAACAGGGCAGGTGACCTCATCTGCGCTCTTTATGAAGCCCGCTCTAACTAAGGCAATAAGTGGGATTAGCGTTGCCTCTGGTGACATCTCTTGCTCTGGTGTTAATTTGATTATTTCTGGGGCATTGCCACTATAAAATGATTTGTTATACTTGTTGAGGGATTTCCCGATTTTTCCTAGTTTGTCAATACATGAGGAGTTCAAGGCGTCACTACGTGCTTTGAATAGCTGCGCTGAAAGAAGTACTACAAGAACCGTAGCAATAGCTATAATAACTAATAACTCAATAAAAGAAATACCTCTAAATCG
The DNA here is from genome assembly GCA_965140405.1 of Planctomycetota bacterium. Classification (GTDB taxonomy): domain Bacteria; phylum Planctomycetota; class SZUA-567; order SZUA-567; family SZUA-567. Next base: position 998,705 of record OZ223208.1, on the reverse strand, counting down.
CTTCATTTATTCGTGCCCTCACTCTTTAACTATGTATTAGTATACTGATATTATAATGAAATTATAGTGAGTTTAAACACCTTTTTGGTTTTGTGTGATAATAGCTGAAAATAGTTGTGCCAATTATATCAGCACAACTATCTCTCTCTCGTGTTTGCCTCTGTGTGTGGAGTCGTATTCTAGAACATTGTTAGATAGTTCTCAATCTCCCAAGCTGAAACGGCCTTATGGTATTCATCCCATTCATTACCCTTGATTTTGATAAATTCACTGGCAATAGGTCCGAGACTTTCCTGAACAACTTCATCCTTTTGTAGTTCTTTGATAGCTTCGCTCAGTGATTGTGGGAGAATCTCAAGCTTTCTCATCTCTTCATTTGGTAGGTCGTATAGGTTTATACCAGTCATTGGTACACCTGGATCAATCTTATTCTTTATGCCGTCAAGACCAGCTCCTAGATATGCTGCAAATGCTAGGTATGGGTTGTTTGCTGCAGAGAATGATCTGTCTTCAAAACGTCCCGGTGCTGGACAACGTACCATCTGGGTGCGGTTGTTGTCGCCATAGGTAATGAAAGCTGGTGTCCAAGTGAAACCTGAGCGACTACCTGTCAAGAAACCAGAGCCAATTTGCAAGCGTTTATAGCAGTTTACTGTTGGGTTGGTCACTGCACATAGAGCTTTTGCATGTTTTAGGATACCACCTACAAAGTGATATGCAATATCAGACTGACCTAGCCCCTTAGGATCATTAGAGCCATCTTTTCTGGCAAAGATATTCTTGCCATCTGAATCAGCCATACTGAAGTGTAGGTGAGCACCAGAACCAGTTTTATCTGCAAATGGCTTTGGCATATGTGTGGCAATATAGCCATGTTTTAGAGCTAATTGGCTGGTCATCATTTTGATAAATGTATGTCGGTCAGCAGTTGTAAGAGCATCAGAATAGTCATAGTTAATCTCATACTGACCATTTGCATCTTCATGGTCTGTCTGGTAGTTTCCCCAGCCAATTTTTTGCATGCACTCATTGATGTCTGTGAGGACTGGCATCATTTGTGAAATACCTTTGTAATCGTAGCACGCTTTCTTGAGGGTGTCAATCTTTTGCTCATCTGCTATCTCTATAGAACCATCTTCTTTTCTATTTACCAAGAAGAATTCTGGTTCCATTCCAGCATTAAGAGTAAATCCAAGATCTGAAAGCTCTTTGAGCATACGTTTTAGATTTTGTCGTGGGCAGTATGGGTGTGGTTCACCATCTACATATAGGTCGCCTGCAACACGGGCAATACCTTCCTGATAAGGGATAGCTACATAGGAGTCAGGGTCAATTCTACACATCAAATCTGGAGAATTAGCAAGCTGGCCACTACCCCAGACTGCTCCACCTGCAAAGCCTGCACCGTCATAATACATATTGTCAACATATGCTACTGGCACCATCTTTACCTTTGCTGAACCGTGAATATCAACAAACTGTACTAAAATATATTTTATACTATCTGCTTCCAGCTTCTTTTTTAATTCTCTTAATTTTAAATCTTCGTTCGTTGCTGTACTCATTGGTGTTCCTCTCTCTCTCTCTCTCTCTCTCTCTCTCTTTGATAGAATAGCTTCGTAAATATTACATTCTGAACTTTCTGTCTTTGCCAACTAGGCGAATGCCTGTTGCTCGTGCGGTTTCAATTGTAAAGGCGCGTAGGTCTTCTGGTTCTAAGTTGTTGATGTCAGTCTTACCACAACATCTGGCAAGTATCGCAGTCTCCTGAAATATTGCAGTAAGGTATCTCTCAAGGTATTCAGGTGCGTCGCTCTCACCACCAGCCGCTTGAACAGCAATAAGAGCGCTCTTGCCTAAAATAGCTGCTTTTGCTCCTAGTGACATCACCTTTGCTAAGTCACCGCCACACTGTATGCAACCAAAGTATAGTATGTCGATGTCTTCTTCAGCGTTTAGTTCTCTAATTAGCTCCATAGTCTCAGTAAGTAAAGCAATCATTGGAGTACCACTCTCATCTGCCCATGGTTCATCGTCATTCTGTGAAATCATGCAGTATAGGCTGATGAAGTCAATTCCAACCTCTATCGCTTTTGGTAATGCTGTCTGTAGATTTTGCGCGCAAATTGACAGACCAACTGGTATCCCTTGGTATACCTCTTTGATACGTTGAATCGTTTCAATAAGCTTACTTGGATCTAGTCTCATCCCAGGTTCTGGTTGGAGTTCTATAGCGTCTGCAGTATCTGGCATCGCTTCATCTATAGGATATGATACTACTCGAATTACCTTTGCTTTATGTGGTGCAGGATCTTTGGAGTGTAATCTAAGAGCGATGTCTGCTCTATATGAACCTAGTGCAATTGCAGCCATTTCCTCTGGCTGTAACCTACTACCTGTAACATCTCCAATAACTACAGGACCACTAAGATGTAGTGGCTTGGCGGTTTCTGCTCCTATTACGACCTTTGTGTTGCAAGCTTCTCTGTATGGGTCTATTACAAGGCGTGTCAAGTTTGCAGGTAGAAATACTAGGTCTCCGAGGAATGGGAGTGAACCTAGTGGCTTTGCTCTACTACGCCTGGTTTTGAGCTTCCTTTCCAATCCTTCAAGTAGTTCAGCCTCTGTTGGGTTTGAGGACATTATATTAATTTCATCACGAATATAGCGTGGATATGGGTGTGGTATCTCATTCGTTGTTGATAGATTTGAGTTCATTTTTCTTCCTCTATTTCAAATATTAGTTGCGCAGTGAAGTTACTATTTATAGTATAGCGTCGCCTTCACGAGCTAATGGCAGACCTGTAATTTCTGCAGCTTGTGGAGTAAGTGCGACAAGATGCTCTTTACCAAGTCCATGTACTGTTGGGACACCACAGGCAAGAGATATTGCTGCCATCTCTGAACCCATACTCTTAAGAAATGATGCGCATCTTTCTGCCGCTATATCGATATCTAGTTTTTTAACCAACTCTTCATCTTGTGTGGCAATACCTCGTGGACACTTACCTGTGTGGCAGGTCATGCAACCTGTACAGCCTAGTGATACAAGTGTTGCTGTACCTACGCCTACTGCTGTTGCTCCAAGCGCAATAGCTTTGGCTGCATCAACTCCATCTCTTATGCCACCCATCTGGACAATCTGTAACTGTCCGCCACACCCTATCTCTTCAAGACCGTCTATTGCTTGAATGATAGCTGCAAGAGAAGGTATACCTACATTGTCTGTAACCACTGCAGAGGATGCTCCAGTTCCACCCTCCATTCCGTCAATCTCAACAAAATCAACAGTGTCCTTTAGAGCAATCTTGATGTCGTTATTCAGTCTTCCTGCGCCTATTTTTAAGCTGATAGGTACTCGACCCTCTGTTACTTCTCTAAATTCTTCGATCTTTATAATAAGATCATCTGCTCCAAGAACGTCTGGGTGACGACTTGGTGAGCGAATATCAATTCCTTGTGGAAGACCTCTAATCTTGGCAATCTCTGGGGTGACCTTCTTACCCATAAGTTGTCCACCTAGACCAGGTTTCGCTCCTTGGGAAATATAAATCTCTACTGCATCTGCTTTGAGCATGTCGTGTACAGAGAAGCCGTAACGTCCTGATAAACACTGATATATCATCTTGTCACATGCTTCGCGTTCTTCTGGCATCATGCCACCTTCACCATTATTAATAGCAATACCTGCAAGCTTTGAGGCTTTGGCTAAAGCAATCTTGCAAGGCTTGGATAGAGCTCCAAAGCTCATCGGTGCAATAACAATAGGCATGGACAACTTGAGTGGGTTTGTTGCATACTTGTTTCCAAGGATTGTCTCAAGTTTACAGCGGTCGAGCATGTCGCTCTGCTCGGCAATCTTTTCTGGTGAAATTCTAAAGGCAATATCATCAAAGGTAGGAATGTGTCTTGATGCACCAAAACCACGTACTCGATATCTACCAAGCTCAGCCTTTGTTGCTATGTCATCTGTGATACGTTTTGGCCACATTGCTCCTAGTGGCGAGGTTACCTTAACTCTTTTGCCATTTCCTTCATACTTTTTGTAGTGTAGATCCAATCCAATTGGAATGATCTTCTGAAATTTTTCTGGTATTGGTAGTCCGGCTTCTTCAAGAAGCGCTACGATTTCCTTGTACTCTTCTTCAGGAGTTTCTACTATTTTGGCATCATCACCTACTGATTCAATCTCACCGCCACAGTATACAGCACCATTTATAATGTTCTGCCCAATACTTGGTCCACTGTCTCCACAGATAACAAGCTTTCCGCCCATCATCATGTAGCCTGCCATGAAGTTTGCTTTGCCTCCTGCAAGTATCCAGCCGTCCTTCATCATAGCACCTGCTCTGGAGCCTATATTGCCTCGAACAATAAGCTTTCCGCCACGCATACCAACTCCTGCAATAGCTCCAGCATTTTTGCCAACAACAACTTCTCCTGAGAGAATGTTGTCTGCAACACCCCATCCAGCGTTATTACGGATGAATAAATTTATACCATCTGATAGACCACCGCAGAAATATCCCGCGCTACCTTCAATCTTTATCTTTGCTGAACCTATCATGCCGACACTTATTAGGTGTTGAGCGTCAGGGTTCTCAATTGTTATCTCTTTTTCTTGGTTTTTAATAAGGTCACGAATCTCCTTATTTAATTTTGTTATACCAAGCTCAGCGTTGATCGTTGCCATGTCTTAAATGCTCCTGGGAAAGGTTCGTAAGTCTCTAGTCCAACGCCGGGGAAGAGGCGGTTTAGTGCAACTTCTTCCGAGGCGACCGCTACGATATCGTCGGTTTCAAGTACAACCATTGGTTTAGCTGCAAGGTGATCCTTAGCAAACCCCATACCGTCCTTTGTGCTGACTAAGAAGGAGAATGTTCCGTCCAGCTCATCTACAGAGCGTTCTAGTACTTCTTCAAGTGACATACCTCTATCTAGTTTGTCAGCGAGGTAAACCGCTACTAGTTCTGAGTCATTGTCAGTTCTAAATTCATAGCCACGTTTCTCTAAACGGCGCTTCATCTTGAAGTAATTAGTTATCTGGCCGTTATGTACTATCGCAACATCAGAAAATCCGTATGCCCAGAATGGATGAGCACGGCTAGCATCTACAACACTCTCAGTCGCGAGGCGAACGTGTCCTATGCAGTGCGTGCCAGTAAAGCCAGATATTTTGTAGCGCTCATCTATTTCAAGAGAGCCTCCTACGTCTTTTATAATTTCAAGAGCAGAGCCAATACTCAATATTTCTACTCCAGCTTGATTTTCAATTGTATAACTCAACTCTTTTACAGATTCAATTTGGGGTATTTCTATTCTGTAATGCTCCTTGTTAAATTCTTCAGATAGAATTTCTACACCAAAGCCGTTGATAATGGTTGCAACTTTTCGTGCACGATTTTTACCTTCTATTGAAGAGCTTGAGCACTTGAGAAGGATTCGAATTACAAATCTATCTTCTAATGATTCTCTATATAGAGCAAATCCTGTTGAATCTGGACCTCTGTGCTGTAAACCATCCAACATGCTTACCATTTTGCTACCGATATCCTCCGGCGACTTGAGCATTATTCCTGCAATTCCACACATAAGAAACTCCTATATTGCTGATAATGGCTTGCTTTCCTCTTGTGGTAATACTTACTACAACTAGAAGAAAGATTTAGTTTTATAACGGCTTCTGCGGCGACTTGCCACACTCTGTAGTGTTTCGCCCAAGTTAGAGAACAGCTTGGGCGAACCGTTATGTTTTGTGATTACTACTGGTGTATCAATTTAGGGTAAAACTTTTAATTTATTGTTGTTTTTATTTTTCGGTATAAATCTCTACATCTTTGATGTCAGGGAAATCTGCACGAATTTTGCTGTCGATTTCTTCATCAATGCCTAGAGGTTTGTGCTCTGCAAGAATCTTTAGAGCCTTATCATGCGCTCTGGCAAATGCATCTTTACTACCATTTGCTTCCCACTTGTCTCTGTCGTCTCTATCACATGCTGCTGGGTCTGTATCTGCGAACTCTTCATACATATAGTCGATAGTGTGATCCTGGCCGAGGTAGTGTCCTGCTGGTCCAACTTCTTTCATTAGATCCAGTGCAATTCTCTCTTCGTCAACTTCAATACCTCTGAGAACTCTAGCTGTTCTTGAAAGAATTTCATTGTCGATAACGAGCTTTTCGTATGACGCGGTAAGATCGAATTCCATAAGTCCGGCAGCATCGTGAATGTAGTTTGCACCGCTCATAGCTGTAAGTAGGCTACCCATACCTGACTCATATCCAGCCTGTGCATCTACTGCCTTTGAATCTGTCATACCTGATGTAGAGTAGTATGGTAGTTTGTAGTACTGTGCGAGCTGAGATACACCAGAGTTGATCATTGCTCTCTCTATAGCACCTGATAGGTGACCCATAGTACGTAAGTCTGTGATAGTACCAACGCTACCACAGATTGTAGGGGTACCTTTATTTATGAGCTGAGTTTGAACTACTCCTGATAGTGTTTCTGCCATATGCATTACGACGTTTGATGCCATCGTTATTGGTGATGTATTACCACAGAGTGGCTCTGTAGGAACAACTACTGGTAGACCCTGCTGTGCAACGTGTGCTGTAAATTCACCATAAATATCATCTATCTTGAATGGACTAATAATAAGTGTAATGAATGATACAAATGGTCTAGCTCTTAGTGCATCCATTCCACCCGCAATGTCTGCTGCCATTTTGATAACATTCTTTAGTCCTTGGTCTCCATAGATTCCGCCCATTACGTGCTTGCTGGTATTTTTGAAAGCATGGTAAAATCTGTTTACATCTACTTGGTCGTTACCTTTGATGTCATTTGGGAAGACATTGATAACAAAGAAGCTGATATAGTCGAGGGCGTCCATTACTCTTGCCATCATTGCTACATCATTGTTGACCGACGGTCTACGTTCTGCTGTGTCTAAGTCGAGTACGTTGATTGCAGTACCGCCGGTGCCTAGGTAGCAATTGCTTGCTTCAAGTGTTAGATCATTCTCAGGATCTCGTCCACATAGTACAACTTTTGATGGTGCAGAAGCAATACAATCATCCAAGCATGAGCGAGGAATTTTTACTAGGTTACCATCTTCGATTGGAAGCCCTGCTTTTTGGAAAGTGTCTAGAGTCGTTTTTGAGTATACTCGTGTTCCTGAAGTCTCAAGTAGATCTCTGACTGCTTCGTCCAAAGTTTTAACATCTGCGTCTGAGAACGGTCTGTACATTCCACCCTTCTGTCCACCCTTTACTGGCATTTCTCTCTCTCCTGTATAATTTATACTCTCTCGTTTAAGTCTCTCAATTTGGCTTTACCATTAAAGTCTAGTATCGAGGCTCTTAAATTTTATTTCTGGTTACCAATAATCACGCATCTTTAAAACATAACGCAATTTATGGATTGTGTAGATATGTTGTTATTCACAATTGGTGTGCCAGAAACAGAAATGAAATTGTGTGACCTATGTAGATAGAGTTATTATTTCAGTAAAGCTATATAATATGTAAAACCAGATTAGGTTATAAAATTTGTATATGAAGTTAATTTCACACTCATCGAGTACTTACTCAAGAGAAGTATATACATAAATGTCGTAAATACTTTCAATGCTGTCTTTGATGGAGTTGGAATAGTACGTAATTGTAGTTTTATGGAGTAATCCACAAATGAAGATATTTTATAGCATTAAATATTATCTAGTGTTAGGTTCAATTATTTATTATTAGCTAAAATATGCTGTTAATAATAGTGTTAATAGATTAATTCTAAATTGTAGTTAATTTTAGTAGCATAAAAATATGTTATTATGTGCTTTTTTGTATAAGTAGTTATGATCCGATGTTTAAATCTTGTATATCATACATTTATGTATGAAAATACTTCAATTTTGGGCTGTGTGACGAAATTGTCATATAGCTTAAAATTGGTAGATGTAATATAGTAGTAATAATCTTTAATAATATAAAATTGGATAGAAAAATACAAAAAGACTGTAAATTACGTAATAATTGCTATTAGAAAGTTGTGTTTGATTGTTGTTTAAAATAGAAAATGCCATACTGGAACGATGATTGACTGTCTGTGTGTGATTGCTATTTATTATGATGCAATTTGAACTTGGTTAAAGTTACTATAGTTCGAAAGTATCGCTTTTTTAGGAAGAGAGAGAGAGAGAGGGTTGATTATGAAGAGAATGATGGGAGTGCTACTGGCGCTGACGTTTGTTCTGTATTGTGGGGAAGTTGTGCGTGCTGCAGAGCCAGATAATATTATTACGGTAATTGGTCAATATGATGAAGAGCTTTTCCAGGGAAAAACACAGGAAGAAATTAAAGCAGAGCTTCCAGTGTCTGGGTCTTACGTTGATGAAACTTCGCCAATCGAAGAGACTGTTGAAGTTGGAGGTGAAGAGGTCACAATTTACCGCTACTTAACTGATATCGAGATTCTTCAGTACAGAGGTAATGTGCTCTGGACATGCATTGCTGCGTTCCTTGTCTTTATGATGCAGGCTGGGTTTATGTGTGTTGAAGCAGGTTTTACAAGGGCAAAGAACTCCGTAAATATTATAATGAAGAATGTACTAGACTTCTGTTTTGGTACTTGCGCATATCTTGCTGTTGGGTATCACATAATGTTTGCCGGGGATGAACCACTATACTTCTTGGGTCAGACAGATATGACTGATTGGGGATTTGCTTTCTGGCTATTCCAATGTGTATTCGCAGCAACTACAGCTACTATCGTGTCAGGTGCTATGGCTGAAAGAACTAAATTTATTGGGTATATTGCTTATAGTATCGTAATTTGTGCAGTAATATATCCTGTATATGGTAACTGGGCATGGGGTAGCTTGCTTGATAGTGGTGGTTGGCTTGAAGATGTTGGATTCTATGACTTTGCTGGTTCTACTGTTGTACACTCTATCGGTGGCTGGCTCGCACTTGCTGGTGCTATAGTTCTAGGTCCGCGTATTGGTAAGTACGGACCTGACGGTAAAGCTAGAGCTTTCCCTGGTCACAACCTGCCTCTTGCTGCTCTAGGTGCGTTGATTCTGTGGTTTGGTTGGTTTGGGTTCAATCCAGGCTCGACTACTACATTTGATGGTAACCTAGCTCGTATCGCTGTTATGACAAATATTGCTGGAGCAACTGGTGCAATTGGTGCGTTATTAACCGTTTGGTTGATTGTTAAGAAGCCTGATGCGTCAATGACTATAAATGGTTTCCTTGCTGGTATGGTTGCTGTTTGTACTGCTGTTGATTGTATAACTGTCTGGGGTGCTGCTGCAATCGGTGTTGTTGCTGGTATCTTGGTTGTACTTAGTGTTATGTTTGTCGACAGAACTCTCAAAGTTGATGATCCTGTAGGTGCTGTAAGTGTTCACGGGGTATGTGGTGCTTGGGGTACTTTGGCGTACTGCTTCTTCAGTACAAATATCACAGATTCTGCGTCATTCTTTGCTGCACTAAAAGCTCAGTGTATTGGTATAGGTGCTGGTTTTGTTTGGGCGTTTGGTACTGGATTTATTCTCTTTACAGTAATCAAGTATACTATAGGTCTACGTGCTCACCGTGATGAAGAGCTCAAGGGTCTTGATATTACAGAACATGGGGCAGAAGCTTACAGTGGATTCCAGATCTTTGCTAATGAATAAGAATTGATAATCTGTAATTATCATGAGACTAAAACCTGAGTGTGAATATTGCTCACTTAATATCAATACTCAGGTTATATTTTATATAACAAACTAAAATTGGAGAATAAAATGAGACTAATCGTTGCATATATTCAGCCTGAAAGACTGAATGACGTAAAGCAGAAGCTCTGGGAAGCTGATGTCAGAAAAATGTCAGTGACAAATGCACTAGGGTGTGGTCAGCAGGGTGGTTATACAGAATCATATAGAGGTGTGGATATTGAAGTGAACCTTCTCAAGAAAGTTCGTATCGAAATTGGCGTAAATGAAGACTTTGTGCAGAAGACTATTGATGCGATTGTTGCAGGCGCAAAAACAGGTAATGTCGGAGATGGAAAAATCTTTGTTAGTAAATTAGAAGAGTGCTATCGAATTAGAACTGGTGAAACAGGACATGACGCAATAGGTTAACACCTTTTCAATAAGTGATAGAAAGCAAAGTAGTCGTAGTAACTTATATATTTAGAGAGCCTCTATTAATTAGTTTACATCATTTTATATTCCAAAAAAAATTAGGAATATGCAAGCCGAAATGGACGTTAAGTAAATGAATAGAGGCTCTTTAAATTTTGACTAGGAAGGTAATATGCTTTCCTGGTTATTTTTTTTTGCAAAATCTTTTGTATTGTTGGTGTATGAAAGGAATATTATGAGTTTGAATACAGGTGTGAGTAGTTTTTTCCGTTATAGTGATGTCTCTTCAAGGTCTATGATGAATATAAGGGGCGTGGGAGAAATTTTAGGAATTGATAGTAAAAAGATTGAGAATTTAATAGATCCTCAGGACTTACATGTATATAGATTGCATCCAAATATTGGGGGATATCCGGTAAGTGTATGGGGATGCACTGCATTTCACAATAGAGCTAGAGGAATATATAAAGGAGGAATAAGAATTTCTTCTGATGTCAATGCTGGTGAGACAATGGAGCTTGCTCGGCTAATGACTCTAAAAACAGCACTTGTTGAGTTGGAATTGGGTGGCGCGAAGACTGGAATTCGCTTTGATATGGATGAAGCGTACCGCATGATGAATAAGAGTGGATATGACCCTGAGTTTGAAAGAGGGGTAAAGCGTTCGATTATGCGTGAGTATGCGCATCATTATAGAGGGATGCTTAGTAAGACAAGATATGTACCTGCTCCAGATGTAGGTACAGGTCCGTCAGAGATGGTTGTGATTTATGATGAAACAAAAAATCCAGCTTCTGTTACTGGTAAGCCTGAAGGTGTGCCAGGATGGCTACCTGGGCGCAGTGAAGCTACAGGGTATGGTGTATACTATGTCACAAAGCTTTGTTTTGTTCGAGAAAATAAAGACCTACATGGTATCAAAGTAGCTATTCATGGATTTGGAAATGTTGGCTCAAATGCTGCAAAGTTCTTAGTAGATGAAGGAGCAATTATTGTTGCTGTGGCTGATAAAGATGGGTTTATTGGTAACCCAAAAGGTATAGATGTTGATAAATTATCCGAACACGTCAAGAAGACTGGGAGTGTTAAAGGGTTTGACGAAGAGAATATTTCAGAACTAGAGTTCTTTGGTGTGGAGTGTGATGTTATGATTCCTGCTGCAATAAATGATTCTATAACTGTAAAAGAGGCAGAGATTATAAAAGCTAGATATATAATTGAAGGGGCAAACTTTCCTACAACACCTGAGGCATTAAAGGTTCTTGTTGGTAAAGGTGTTGAGTTGGTGCCTGATATTATTGCAAATGCTGGTGGTGTAATCGCATCTTGTGAAGAGTACACCCATCCAACAGCTACTAGTAAGTTGACCCATAGGGATGTTTACTCTACAATTGAAAATTCTATTGGTAAAAATCTTGAGCTAGCGTGGAATACAGTTAAAAATGATAACTTAAATCTTGATCTTGCGTGTACTTTGATTGCAGTAGACCGAGTGTATAGCACTATGAAAAATCATGGATGGGTGTAGCTGTATTATTACTTATGACTAATGTGAGGTTATTTATGTATACATATAGGCGTGGAGAAAAAAATGATATTGAGGATCTTGTCGGGTTACTTGAAGAATTGACCGCTCTTGAAGAAGACTTCGATTTTGATGCCGGAAAACACAGGGATGGTCTTGAGTTACTACTGGAGGCCCCAGCTAATAAAGTATGCGTAATAGTTGCTGAGTATGGCGGTATGGTTGTTGGGATGTGTACTGGGCAGGTAGTTTTATCAACTGCTATGGGTGGTATATCGGTCTGGGTAGAGGATGTCGTCGTCTCATCTAAACACAGAGGGCGTGGTGTAGGTAAAAAATTGCTGGTAGAGTTAGAGCGCTGGGCTAGAGATGAGGCTGGAGCAAAGAGAATGCAGCTATGGGCTGATATGGACAATACAGCTGCTATAGACTTTTACAATAAAAATGGCTGGGCTACAGCCAATGGTATTGTACTAAAGAATATCTTTTAATTATACAATAATATAAATTGAGCGTTGTGGCTGTAGGTTGGATAACCTATAGCCACTTCTTTTTCTTGAAATAGTAGAGCATGAAACCTGCAATGCCAAGCATTACTACGATAATTGTAGGATACCCATAAGGAGAATTTATCTCTGGCATGTTTGTGAAGTTCATTCCGTAGAGACTGGTAATAAAAGTGAGAGGTAAAAATATCGTACCTATGATACTAAGAATCTTCATGACCTGATTAAGGTTGTTTGCAATGCTATTGAGGTAGAGATCTAGTAGACTTATCGTTTCGTCACGTAATGATTCGTTAATTTCTGCTGCTTGTAAAGCGTGGTCGTATAGGTCTCTCAGAAAAGGGGTGCAACTCTCAGAAAAGTGGTGTTGCTCATCTCCTTCGCGTACTAAAGAGCTGAATAGTTCTCTGAGTGGCCAGATGCCACGTCTCATAATAATAAGTTGATGTTTTATTTTATGGATTAATGCAAGGATATTGTCCTTTTCAAAATTTGCTAGATCTCTCTCAAGCGAGTCAATCTTCTCACCAAGTATCTGTAATGTGTTGAATATTTGGTCGATAATACAGTCTAGTAATTGATAAGCTAGGTAGTCAGAGCTGTTTTGACGCGCTTTGCCAATACCTTGTTCAAGTCTGCTGAGTACCGGAGCAAAATGGTCTGAGGTACTTTCATGGAAGGTAATTAAGAGATCTTCAAGTAGCAGTAGACTGAAACGGCTCTGAACAATCTTGACGTTTTCCTCATTGAAAATGTAGACATTCATTGTTATAAAGCAGTACTCTTTTGTTGACTGTATCTTTGGTCGTTCAACCCTTTCATTTATATCTTCTAATACTAGAGGGTGAATGTTGAACTGCCTGCCTATTGATTCAATTACATCGATGTCGTAGCCGTTTACCTGTATCCAATTTGTTCGATTTGGAATTAGTGATGATTTGATATTGTCCACACTATCTATAACTTTGCGAAAAAATTCATCGGTGTTATATGATGTATGGAATATCTGGGCTTCTTTTGTGTTGTCTATATCATAATCAACAAGCTCTCCTGGCTCTCGACCTAGGCTTGTGGGTCTTTTGTAAGATGTCTGTTTAGTATGTATGTTGTGCTTGTTTTTTTTATGAGTCATTGTATCTGCTTTATGTAAGAGTTGTTGTAAATGATAGGGGTATTGTAACAGATGTATTTTGAGCAGGCAAGGATTTAATTCAAAGCTAATATATATTGACTATATTAAAACTCTGCAATCTTTCAGACTTATTGAGTCTGTGGCAACCTTATCAGGGTTGAATGCCCATATGCATGATCCACTCCCACTCATTCTTGCGAGAAGGCCATTAGATATAAGAGTTTCCTGAAGGCTTCTTTGTCTGGGCTCTATTTTGAATACTGTCTCTTCAAAATGGTTGAAGCTTTCATTGTAAATTTTATACAAATCATTTATATTATTTATGATTGTATCAATGAAATTTGATACTTTTATCATATTGAAACGTTTTGGATTGAGATGGGAAAATGCCATTGGGGTGGAAATTCCCCATTCTGGAGCAAAAATATTTACAGGTAACGGAGCAATCTCAGGGAGAGGGGTGACAAGTTCGCCTCTACCTTGGCAATGACAGACACCGCCGTATATAAAAAATGCAACATCTGAGCCAATTTTACTACCTATTTTTGCAAGTTCATTTTTTGTAAGATTTAGCCCCCATAGTTTGTTTAGAAGGATGAGAGTCGACGCTGCATTGCTTGAGCCTCCTCCAAGCCCGCCAGTGTTTGGAATCTTTTTATGTAGCTTGAAGTGTCCACCATCAGTGACACCTGACTCTTTTCTTAATTGCTCTGCTGCTTGTAAAACTAGATTGTTGATATCAGTCGGAATATTAGGATTGTCTACTTCTAATGACAGTTCTTCGGCTGCTTCAACAGAAAGTGTATCGTATAGGGGAATGGTCTGAAACACAGATTCAAGATTATGAAAACCATCACTCCTTTTTTCGGTAATCTCTAAGAATAGGTTTATCTTTGCCGGAGATTGTATACTAAGAGTAGATTTTGTCATTATACTTCTTCTTTAATCCACCTTGCGGCATCAAGTGCATGGTAGGTAATAATAAGGTCTGCTCCAGCTCTCTTCATGCCTAGTAGGGTTTCGAGCACTACGCTCTTCTCATCTATCCAGTCATTTTGAGCAGCTGCCTTGACCATAGAGTACTCTCCGCTCACATTGTAGCAGACGAGTGGCAGTAGTGTATTGTTTTTAATCTCTTTTATGATGTCTAGGTATGCTAGAGCTGGTTTTACCATTAACATGTCAGCTCCCTCTTCTTCATCTAGAAGACTCTCCTGTAAGGCTTCTCTAGAGTTGGCTGGTTGCATCTGGTAACTTCTACGGTCACCAAACTGCGGGGCACTGTCTGCGGCCTCTCTGAATGGGCCGTAGAAAGCAGAGGCGAACTTTGTACTATATGAAATGATGCCAGTGTTTTGATAGCCTGCTTCATCAAGACTCTCTCGAATTGCTAGTATCCTGCCGTCCATCATATCAGACGGCGCGACAAAGTCTGCGCCAGCAGCGGCATGTGAGAGAGCAGTCTTGCTGAGATTTTCAAGGCTGATGTCATTGTCAATGTCTTGGCCTGTAATAACGCCGCAGTGTCCATGATCTGTATATGCACATAGGCAAGTGTCGGTAATTATTAGTAATTCTGGTGCAAGTTCTCTGACAGTTCTAATACCTTGTTGAGTAATTCCAGAATCATTCCATGCGCTACTGCCCGCAGGGTCTTTTGCAGAGGTACTACCAAATAGTAGGACTGCCTTAATACCTGCTTGACAAATATCTTTGATAATGCCACTGAGCATATCTATTGAATAGTGAAACTGCCCCGGCATAGCTGAAATCTCTTCACATATGCCACTGCCTTCTACTAGAAATAAAGGCATAATAAAGTCATTAGGTGTAAGGGTTGTCTCTTTTAGGAGGCTACGAATAGCATTATTTGAACGTAAACGACGCATACGTCTCTGTGGAAAGCTCATTTTGTGTCAGGCCTTTCATTGCTATGATATTTACGAAATTCTTCTAAGAGTACTTCTTAGAAGAATTTCGATTTAATGAATGCATCGTTTGCCCAGTTGAGTAGGCGTGAACGATCCTTCTTGTCTGGAATGTTACTGAAGACCTCGAATAAAATCTTTTGTGCTGCGCGAGCTTGTTCTTCTGAGTTACCTGTGCTTAGCGCTGAGGTATCTGGTTGAGGTGCAGGTATTGTTTTACTTGCAACTTGGGTTTTATGTTTTGATGTCGCAACCTCACTTTTATCTTCTTCAGCAAGTGTTTTGGCTACTAGATCGTCTACGGAGATATCTTCTTTCTCCTTATTCTCTTCTATGTGACCACCACTGCTCAATAACGCATCAATCTCATTCTGGTCTACACTCATCGTTTACTCCTTGGTTTCGTCAGTATCCTCTTCATCGTCTTCTGCTTCAAGAGCTATCTGTTCTTCTACAGTTCTTGGCTTCATAGTCGGGAAGAGTACCACCTCTCTGATGCTGGTCTGACCAGTGATAAGCATTACTAATCTGTCAATACCGATACCAAGACCACCTGCAGGGGGCATACCTACTTCCAGTGCTGATACATAGTCGTAATCGATAGCATTACAGTAACCCTCTTCATCAGAATCAGAAGGGGTAACTTGAGATTCAAATCTCTCTAGCTGATCAATTGGGTCGTTAAGCTCTGAAAAAGCATTTCCTAACTCCATACCTGCAACGATTACCTCAAACCTATCGGTTAGTTCTGGATTCTCTGTATTACGTTTACAGAGTGGGTTTAGGCTTACTGGGTAGTGTGTAACAAAGGTTGGTTGGATGAGCTGTGGCTCTACTATTTCGTCCATAATTTCAGCCATTAATTTGTCTTTACCGAGCTTTTGGACATCTTCTCTATCAAATCCTGCCTTCATCAGGCGAGCTCTCATAGACTCTTCGTCTTCACTATCAGCTTCACCATATTCGCTAATTAGTTCACTCATGCGTTTTCTTGGCCATGGAGCTTTTAGGTCGATCTCATGTTTTCCAAAGGTAATCTTGGTGTCGCCAAGTATTTTTTCCGCACATGAGCTGACAAGATTCTCTGTAAGATCCATCATATCATGAAAATCTCCGTATGACTGGTAGATCTCTATCATGGTGAATTCTGGGTTGTGTGAGGTATCAATTCCCTCATTACGGAAACTACGGTTGATCTCGTATACTCTGTCCATACCGCCAACCAAGAGACGTTTCAAATAAGTCTCTGGAGAGATACGCATAAATAGATCCATATCTAACGCATTGTGGTGCGTTACAAATGGTCTAGCAGCAGCTCCACCATATATGCTCTGAAGCATAGGAGTCTCTACTTCAAGGAAGTTCTTTTGATCGAGGAAGCTTCGTATGTATGAAATAATCTTACTACGTTTGACGAAGTTGTCTCTCGCTTCATCATTCGCCGCAAGGTCTAGATAGCGTCTGCGGTAGCGGATTTCTACATCTTTTAGCCCTTTGAACTTGGCTGGTAGTGGCTCAATACTTTTGCAGATAAAGCGGAATGAGCTAGCAAAGATGGTTAGTTCGCCACGTCTACTCTTCATTATTGGTCCAGTAACTTCAAGGAAGTCACCAATGTCTAGCAGTTTTGTCTGATCAAAGTTCTCAATTCTCTTCTGAAGCAGGTTGATTTGAACCTTGCCTGAGATATCTCTAATATCAATCCAGACACTTTTACCCATATTACGCACTGCGACAGCTCTACCCGCAATTGTGACTACAGGAGCGTCTTCAAGCTCTACTTCACCATCCGGACAAAGGCTACGTACGTGCTCAATATTGCCAGTGATTTCTACCTTCGAACCGAAGGGGTCAACACCTAATTCTTTAAGCTTATTGAGCTTCTCTATGCGTTCCTGCCTGATCTTTTCTTTTGCCAATTTATGCTCCTATTCTCTTCATTATAACTATTCGAATATTCTAACTATTAAAGGATAACATGTAATGGCTAATGTGTCAAGAAGAGCCGGAAATAATCTTCTTCAGGTGAGAAATTCATTTTATATGTTTTGCTCTACTTACTTGAACAAATATTTGGAATATGTTATCATTTTTAAGGTGGTTGTGTGTACATTTTATTTTTTTATTCGTTATCCTCTAGGAGGGGTCATGGAAAATTTTGAATATTATATGCCTGTAAAAGTAATCTTTGGTAAAGATACTGAAACTCAGGTAGGAGCAGAAGTGAAGCGATTTGGCAAGAAGGTACTTCTACATTACGGTGGTGGCAGTATCAAGAGATCTGGTTTGTATGATAAGATTGTAGAGTCATTGAACAAAGATGGAATTGAGTTTGTGGAACTTGGTGGTGTAGAACCTAATCCGAGGTTGTCTTTGGTTCGCAAGGGTATAGATATTTGCAAAACCCAAGGTATTGATCTGGTTCTGGCTGTTGGAGGTGGTTCTGTGATTGATAGCGCTAAGGCTATTGCCTTTGGTGCATTATCAGACAAAGACGTATGGGAGGAGTTCTACCTTAATAAAGTTCCAGTTGAGGAATCTCTTCCGGTAGGAGTTGTGTTGACAATTCCGGCTGCAGGGAGTGAGTGCAGTAGGGGTACTGTGATTTCTAACGAAGAGACACAACGTAAATTGCCAGCAAGGGGACCAGCTATACTTCCAAAGTTTGCTATTTTGAACCCTGAACTGACTAAAACTCTACCTGCCTTTCATACTGCATGCGGAGCATCTGATATGATAGCGCATATTATGGAGAGGTATTTTACAAATACAGAACATGTAGATCTGACCGATAGGATGTGTGAGGCTACAATGACATGCATCATTGATAATGCTTTACTAGTAATTGAAAATCCTGATAACTACGACTATCGTGCTGAAATCATGTTATGTGGTACTATTGCTCACAATAATAGCTTGGGGATTGGGCGTGTTCAAGACTGGATGAGCCATGGTATGGAGCATGAACTCAGTGCTGTATATGATGTCGCTCATGGTGAAGGGTTAGCTATTATATTCCCTGCTTGGATAAAGTATTGTTCTACAGTCAATATGCCTAGATTTGTTCGTTTTGCTGAAAAAGTATGTGGTATTACTCAGGGGAGTGACGAAGAAAAAGTCGATTTGGCTGTAGAGTATCTAAGGAATTGGTATTCGAAGCTTGGACTAAAGACAAAACTAAGTGACTATGATTTCTTTGATGAAGCTGTGATTGAGAGTATGGCAAAAGCTTGTATTGATGAAGGAATTTGGGGTGGCATTAAAGAATTTACAGTTGAGGATATCATCGCAATTTATAAATTAGCACTATAATATATAATTTCATAGTTATTTGGAGCTTGCTGGTTTATTCTAGTAAGCTCCAATATTTTTAAATAGTATATGGAGGTAGTATGGATAATTTTGTTTATCAAGTGCCGACAAAGATTATATTTGGAGCTGGGACTGAAGATAATGTAGGGCAAGAAGTCGCAAGGTATGCAAAAAAAATACTTCTCCATTATGGTGGTGGTAGTATCAAGGACTCAGGGCTTTATAGTAGAATCGTCGAGTCGCTAAATAAAGCAGGGGTAGAGTTTATGGAGTTGGGTGGAGTTCAGCCAAACCCTAAACTTTCGCTAGTTCTTCAAGGGGTAGACCTCTGTAAAGAAAATGATGTTGAATTTGTGCTGGCTGTTGGCGGTGGATCTGTCATTGATAGTGCAAAAGCAATAGCTCTTGGGAGTGTTGCCGATGTTGATATATGGGATGAATTCTTTCTCAATAAAAAGACTGTTGTAAAGAGTTTGCCTGTAGGTGTGGTATTGACTATTCCTGCAGCAGGGAGTGAATCAAGTCATGGTACGGTAATCTCAGATGCGGAGAATAAGCGTAAAATCTCTGCCAAAGGGCAAGCAATAATACCGAAGTTTGCAATTCTCAATCCTGAACTTTCAACGACTTTACCATCATTTCAGACAGCTTGTGGAGCTGCTGATATGCTTTCACATGTTATGGAAAGGTATTTTACTAATACCGAGCATGTAGACCTGACTGATAGACTTTGTGAAGCAACAATGTGTACTATACTTGAGAATGCTCCCCTTGCTATAAAAAATCCTACTGATTATAACTTTAGGGCAGAACTAATGCTTGCTGGGATGGTTGCTCATAACAATAGCCTTGGAGTTGGCAGGGCTCAAGACTGGGCGTGTCATGGGTTGGAGCATGAACTTAGTGCTCTCTGGGATATAGCGCATGGTGAAGGGTTGGCTATACTGACTCCTGCATGGATGGAATATGTATACACATATAATATTCCAAGATTTGTGCGTTTTGCCGAGAAGGTGTGCGGTATCACTACAGGAAGTGATGAAGAAAAGATCACTTCTGCAATTACTTTCTTGAAGAATTGGTTTGCTTCATTAGGGTTGAAGACTAAATTGAGCGAATATGAGTTTTTTGATAAGAGTAAGATACCAAGTATGGCTGAGATGTGCTTTGGCCTTATGCCTAGGGGAGCAATTAAAGTGCTGGATGCTGCAGATGGAATCAAGATTTATAATATGGCATTATAAAGGTTATGATGTGTGGTTATAAGAGATTACTGTCTGTGTTGAATTATCTTCTTAGACGCTCCATACCCTCAGGTAGACCTATGTACTTCATAACCATCTCGTATACTTCGTAATTTTTGTAATAAAGCTTTCGCCCTGAGTCGTTTGCACTCATAAAGAATAATTCATAATGTCTTCGCCAGTTAGCACGGTCATTCTGCTCATTGAAGATGAGTGCTTTTTCTCTATTCTCTTTCTTCTTCTTGCGGTAGTTCCATCTACATGCTGAGTAAGCTGCAACTAGGGTGTCGCTGGTAAGAAGGTCTATACCTGCTTCAGCTTTGCTGGTATCCCATCTAAAATCTGAAATCATATTGTAGACCATACGTTCCTTGATATTAGCTCTTGGGCAGTATCCAGGGACTACCATCTTTCCTGCCTCAACACCTCCACGTGGATTCCAAGAGTATCCCATAAATCCACAGCTAGGGGTGATCAATACTACAGGAGCTACTCGTATATCAATTCTGGAACTCTCCTTTTTAGATGCCACGAGGACTTCGTGGAAGATGTGTTTATCTGCATACTCAATATGATCGAGTATCTTTTTCATTTCTGCTCGTGAGTTTAGGATTTCTGGGCGTACGCTATATGAGTCTCTGAGTATGAAAGGAATAAATGGATCTTTTAGTCTAGCGCATAACCTACAGACTCTGTGAATAGCTGCTGCTTCTTTTCTTGCTATAGTAAAAACACCTCTCTTCACGCCACTACTGTCAAGTTTTTCTTTAGCATTCTGAGCTTTATCTTTCAAACCAGGGATTTCAACATTATCAATCTTATGAATAATTCGTTCATATCTTGCAGATTCTACCTTGCATTTTTGAATTGATTGAGCCAGTACTGATCTCTGCTTTTTGTAATTCTGAGCAGTCTTGATCATTTTGCTTGCTCTGATCTCCTCTTCTTGTTGAAGTGCTCTAAGAGCCCGGATTTTATCAATCAACTCTGAGCGGATTTCTTTCAATACAAATGCTCTATTTTTACTATAGGAGATCCTTCTTGCTGCTTTATCTGCCTGCCATTCTGGCGTGTTTCTGCCTGTCAGCTCTAGGTCTTCGTCGATCGAGCCGGTAATAGTATTCGCAACTGTATGTTCGAGGTATTCATCAGCATAAAGTATTTTGTCTGTCTTTTGTGATGGCGGAAGCTCCCTTTTGACATCCTCAATACAGTTTTTTATCAATGTTTTTGAAATCATTGGAGAGATAAACCATGGAGCATGGCCAAGTAATCCGTAGCGGATAAAGACACGAATAATTGGTTCTCGTTTTTTATCTAATTTCTTTCCAACCAATAGGCAAGAGCAGAATTCATAGCACTTCCAGAACTCTTCTACCATAGTTTTTTCTAGACCCTTGATCTCTTTGGTAATGATTGATATGGTGCTGGTGCAGTAATTACTAATATCCTCAGACTTTGCAATTGACTCTTGCATATCTTTACTCATGCGCTTGAATATGCCGGTCTTTTGTGTGGAAGTCTTCTTGATACTTTGCTGCTCAGATTTTTTGAGTTGCTTGAGTGTCTGAGCCCAGCTCTCTAAGGCAAGGCAGTATACAGAGAGGGAGAATAGCTTCTCTGCGGTGTAGCCTGATGCAATTAGCATATTGTATAAGGGTTCACCTTTTAGATATTTTTCTGTGGCAGCGAATATTTCTGAAGACTGCTCTGAACGCTCAAATAGTTTTTTGTATTGCTCACTAGCAAATTGCCATACGGTCTGCATTTTTGGAGATATTACTATTTCCGCATTTTGCTTGCCTTCAATTACTGCAGCCTCTTTTGCTTTTTTCTGAGCTTCTTTAGCATCTTTAATTTTTTGCTGGAATATTTCAAAGCGATTTTTTAGTGCTTCTTTTTCAGGCAGCATTCTGTACTCATTACTTTGTTTATTAAGTTCTACTGTAATGTTCGCATCAAGCTCTCCACTCTCTTTGAATTCAATACGTTTGGCTTCAAGTCTGTCAAGTTGGATAAGTGTTTTGATCCGTTTCTCTGCTAGTTCTTTTAGCTCTTTTGAGAGAGGGAATTCTGATATGCAGTTGCTATAGCTGGATGGGGATACTAGTTCGATATCCTCTGTGCTGTCTTGATCATACTCACCGACAACTCCTACCTCATCGTCATCATTACGAGGGATAATATTGTCTCCATCACCTTGGTTCTCTTCAATCAGAGCTTCAGTGCCTGGTTCAAAATCTGAGTCAAATCCGTTGTTGTCCATGTACTAAATTTACCTGTAATTATATTAAAAGGAGTTTATTGTAGTAAAAGCAAACTAACAATGGCCAAAGATCCAAGTAAAATAAGCCCGCAAAACAGTAATAAGGATATTCCATTTATTACAAAATATATGCCAATTGACCTGAAGGTGTCTCTAATATCCTCAATACTTTCTGTTTTTTCTGTTCTTATTATTGCTGAATAAGCTTTTAGAAGCAAGATTCCTAAAATAATTTCAGTTCCAGAAATGGTCGTGCCATTGGAGGATTCAGAAAAAAAGACAAATGATTCCAATACTGCACCCACGCCTGAAATTAACAGTAAAATTCCAAATATTTTAAGCCAACCTTTACCTTTTATTAATAGATGCGTTACTCTTCTCACTATTGTGCTAGAGTCTAAGTGATCGCATGAATTATTAGAGCTATAGTTGCTCGAGTTTGAATAGTTAGTATTCATGGCGCTGTTTCCTTGTAATCAGGTAGGCTTTATTGTCATAAAATATAAACTAACTGTTTAATCAACTACTATGATCCTATTCTTACGATAATAAATACAAACCATATTAGCAGGAAAAAAAGGTGTAATATCCCATTGATCTTAAAGTATCTATTAATCTCTATGATGCCACATTCGAGTTCTAAAGTCTCTCCTTCAACGTAAGCTTTTTCAAAGCTATTAATGCTACTTCGTAAAATCATGCCTAGCCATATAGGAAGCCAACCAATAACGATGCCAACAATGGATAGGCATAAAATTATACCTAGTATAATTGAAAAGATGGAAGAAAATTTAATCCAAAATTTATACTTATAGATATAGCTTGCTATTTCTTGAACAGTGCCGTTATTATCAAAGCTGCCATAATTGCAATTATTGTCTATTTCCTCTTGGTTAGCTGAAGCAGTATCTATATCTATCACTCTGCAACTCTCCTGTAGGATGAAGAACTATCGGTTATGGTATATTATGATCTGATATTACACAAATAAAACTAACACACATTATTAATATACTCTTTAAATTATTTTAGTCAATAGAGATTTGGGTATTTGGCAGGAATACTGTAATTGTTATAATTGGTAATGAGGATCATTATGAGTGTGGGCTTGGGCTTTATATTGCTTTGTAGATGGTTGTAGTGTTATTATTTAAAAAGAGCTTATGACCTAGTCATAAGCTCTTTTTAAATAATAACTGTATTCTGATTACTTTAGTAGCTTGGTTATTGTCTGGGCAACAGCAGCAAGCATTTCATCAAGCTTCTCTGGGTTTTTACCGCCTGCTTGAGCCATGTCAGGGCGTCCGCCACCGCCTCCGCCTACTATTGGAGCGAGCTCTTTGACAAGATCTCCAGCTTTCAGCCTTTTTGGGGCTAGGTCTGAACCTACTGTAACGACAAGGCCTACCTTGGTGCCGTCTGTTCCGGCGATTACTGCTACACCACTACTGCCTAGTTTCTTTTTGACAGTGTCGGCTGCTATCGCCAGATCCTTACCCATAACTGCTCCAGCGTTTACCGCTACATATGATATGTCTCCTAATGCTACAGGTTCGATATCTGATAAACTACCCCTCACCATATCACTTTTTAGAGCGGCTAATTCTTTTTTAAGATCTTTCTCATTCTCAAGCATAGACTTTATCTTGTCTTCAAGATCATCAATACCAACCTTTAGATCTGTACTCATATTCATAAGGATAGCTGAAAGTTTTCTCATCATTCGGTGAGCGTAGTGTCCAGTAACTGCCTCAATACGTCTTATACCAGCGCCAACTGCTTCGTGGTTTACACCGCCGAATGAACCGATTAGTGAGGTGTTACTGATATGCGTACCGCCGCATAATTCTGTAGAATAGTTGCCAATCTTTACCATTCTTACAGTGTCTCCGTACTTCTCACCAAACAATGCTGTTGCTCCAGCTTTTCTTGCTTCATCAATACTTGTAACTGTTGTCTCAACGTCACTAGCTTCAAGAATGTATGAGTTGACAAGCTCATTTACTCGTCTGCGTTCATCTAGAGTAAGTGCTTTATTATGCTGGAAGTCGAAACGTAGTTTATCTGGAGATACGTAACTACCCTTTTGGACTGCTCCTTCACCCAGAATTTCCTGTAGGGCTTTATGGAGTAGGTGTGTTGCTGTATGGTTACGGCAGATATCTTGTCTGCGTTGTTCATCAACTCTGCAACTAACTTCTTCATTCTTTTTGATTTCACCTGATTCAACTCTACCTATGTGGACAAATATACCGTCTACCTTCTCGGTATCCTCGATACTTATTTCTAGATTGCCTAAGCCGACAATAGAGCCTGTATCGCCAACCTGACCTCCTGATTCTCCGTAGAATGAGGTTTTATCAAGTATAATGCTGATCTCATCACCAGCACTCGCACTATCTATAAGATTTTCCCCTTTTATAATAGCAATTACTTTTGCTCCATCAAGAGCTGGTGACTCATACCCTGTAAAGATTGTTTCACTGGTAAGCTTTTTAACCTCAGTAAGAGGGCCTTTGCTAAAGACATCACCCTTCATCTTGGCGCCTGCGCGAGCAGTTTCTTTTGCTCGGGTCATTGCTTCGTCAAAGCCTTCACGGTCAACATCGAAACCAGCTTTTTTAACTACTTCTTCGGTAAGCTCGTATGGGAAACCATAAGTATCGTATAGTTCGAATGCTGCCGTACCTGAGAAGGTCGATAGTTGGTCTTTCTTGGTCTTGCTTACTGCCATATCAATCATAGTAAGACCCTTTTCAAGGGTCGAGAGGAATTTATCCTCTTCGTTTAGAACAGTCTCTTTGATCTGCGAGGACTGTGTGATAAGTTCTGGGTAGGCTGTGCCCATAACATCTGCAATGATTGGTACAAGGTCATTTAGGAATGCTCTCTTAATACCGAGACCACGCCCATCAATTGCAGCTCTTCTTAGTAGTCTCTTAAGCACATAGCCTCTATGTGTGTTACTAGGCATAACTCCATCTGAAATACAGAATGCTACTGCTCTAGCGTGATCTGCGATTCTGCGCATGAGTCTGTCGTCAGTATCACTTGCTCCGTATTTTTTCTCAGAGATATCTGCTACTGCCTGTACAAGTGGAACAAAGATGTCAATATCCATGTTGGTTGCGGTATTCTGCATGCAACTAGCCATGCGTTCTAGCCCCATCCCTGTATCTATGTTTCTCTGTGGTAGCTCTAACAAGCTACCATCATTCTGTCTGTCAAATTGTGTGAATACAAGATTCCAGATCTCCACCCAACGTCTATTTTCACCCGTAATACCTTGGTCTTCTCCGTACTCTGGACCTCTATCATAGAAGATTTCACTGCATGGACCGCACGGTCCATTTGGTCCAAGTTTTGGAGCATCTGCTGGCCAGAAATTATCGTGGTCACCTAAAGGATTGATCTTTTTCTTGGTGAGGCCAATTTTTTTCTCCCAGATCTGAGCTGCCTCAGTGTCTGTATGGTGGACAGATACTTCTAGACGATTTTCATCAATCTTCATCACACTTGTGAGAAATTCCCATGCCCATTCGATAGCCTCTTCTTTGAAATAATCACCAAATGAAAAATTACCTAGCATTTCGAAGAAAGTATGATGGCAAGGGGTAACACCAACATTCATAATATCGCCTGTACGTATACACTTTTGAGAGCTGGTTGCGGAACGAAAATCCATCTTGCCTATACCAAGGAAGTAATCCTTGAATTGGTTCATGCCTGCACCAGTAAATAGCAGGGTTGGGTCATTGGCAGGAACTAGTGAATCTGAAGTACAGAGCTTTGCGCCTTTGCTCTGGAAGAAGTTTAGGTATTGCTTACGGATTTCATCTGTTTTCATGCTAGTATAGCTCCACTCTTTAAAATGTTCAACTTGTTTGTCTTGGTAGTATCGGCATAGCCCTGAAAATATCAGTATTTTTTAGGATTTAACCAATTCATATTATAATCTATGCAAGTTTAGTCAAAATGACGCTGGTATCAATATTTAATTCAGCAATTAAATTTGTAAAAGTAGTTTATATGGGGCAAATTTTATGCGATTTACATTGTCGTATTAGATGATTTTACGAGAATTAATTTGACTAAAGTGAATTAGGGTGGTAAAAGGTATATAGAAAGCATACCAATTTTTGTAAAGTCATTATTATTTATGCTGTTAGAAAGTAGAGCTCTTTATGAGGATTATGTTGCATAAAGTGTAATTGCAATGGATTATAAAGATAAAAAGACTAAAGCTCAGAGGATATCAGAAGAGATATCAGAAAAAATACTCCATGGAGAGTATAAGCTTGGTGAAAAATTACCTAGTGAGAGAGAGATGGCTGATCGTGTCGGCGTGTCAAGAGATACTGTTAGGCAAGCTTATGATGCTTTGGAGAAGACAGGGTTACTCAAGCGGATTCAAGGTTCCGGGACACATATTTCAAATAGAATTAGCGGCTACTCTGGATCAATAAAGGCAGTGGCAATAATATGCCCGGATATTGATGGGTTTGGGCTAACTTTTATTTCTGCCCTTGAGAGTGCTCTTGCTGAGCGTTATACTATGATGATTTTGAAGATCAACAAGAAGCCTGAAGATGATGATAAAGTAATGCTTGAGTTGATGCAGAAGGGTATCAATAATATCATTATTTGGGCAAGTGGATGTTCTGAGTTAACCTCTGTCTGTGCAAGGTTGCGAGCTTTGGGCGCAAATATCGTGTTTTTTGATAGGGTGTTACCTGGGAAGTATGCTGATTTTGTTGGGTTGGATAATAAGGATGCATTAGTAAGAATTTTGGAGCATGCTAGGGAGAGGTCAGCAGAAGTCTATACATTCCTGTCTCTTGCAGGGATTGTTGGTGATAGTACTGAAAGTAGAAAGGTTGCATTTATTGAATGGTGTGAAGCCAATTCATATGTGTATGATTTATTTGTGAGTGATAAGAATGAGTCTGACTCTGATTATATTGCTGAAATGCTTTTGAATCACAAAGGAGACCGTAGTAAGAGAGCATATGTTTGTGTCAATGATCATACTGCACTAAGTCTTATAGAGAAATGTAATAAATTGGAAATGGTCTATGGGATAGATGGAATAGCAACAAATAATAAATACCCAATTATAACTGTAATGCAACCATTTGAAGAGATGGCACGAAAGACAGTGGAGTTAATATTTCAACAACAGCAGTTGGGTGATAAGTGGAAGGCAAAAGAGGTCATTTTAAAAGGAGAATTAATTGAGTAATATAAAGAAGGAAGATTTAGCAGGTAAGCCACTCTTTTTTGAGCATGCCAGGTCGTATAGGTGTTATACTGGTGGGGCATTAATTGATAGGTTGATGGGAGAAGAGACAGAGGTGGATTGTGACTTTCCTGAGGCTTGGATTGCTAGTACTACGAGAGCAAATAATGGACCTGATCATCCTGAAGATGAAGGCTTGTCTAGAATCAAGTTGGCTGATGGGAGTGTGGGCCCATATTTTGCTGATTTACTACCGGAATTTTCTGAGGTGCTCTTTGGTAGTGATGAGAAGGCTGCTGAGGGTTTTCCTGTTTTATGCAAGTTTTTGGACTCAGCTATGCGCTTAAGTTTGCAGGTTCATCCAGACAGGAAGTTTGCTAAAAAACACTTTGATAGTATTTATGGTAAGACTGAGTGTTGGATCATTCTTGGGTCTAGAGTTATCGATGGAGAAGAGCCATACCTGCTCTTAGGTTTTAAAGAAGGTGTCACAAAAAAGAAGGTATCTGAAGCTGTTGATGAAGAGGACTTTGAAAAATTAGAAAGTTATTTTCACAAAGTTCCTGTAAAGCCGGGAGATGTCTGGTTTTTACCGGGTGGTCTAGCGCATGCTATAGGTCCAGGGGTATTTCTACTTGAGGTTCAGGAGCCAACAGACCTCATCATACAGCCAGAACTAACATGCGGATCTGTGATATTTAGTGAACGTGAGCGTTGGGGTGGACTTGATCAAGATACTGCCCTCGACTGTTTTCATTATGAAGAGAATACTCTTGAATCACTCCATGATAGATACTTCTTATCTAGAAAAGAGATTGCATCACAGGATGGAGGAACGCTGAGTACTGTTGTTGGTGAGGGTTATGATGACTGCTTCCATGTTGAAGTCTTGGAGATAAGTAGTGAGTATGAGTTGAAACCGACTTCTTGGGTTTTGGCTATCTCTGTAAAGGGTAGTGGTATGCTTATAACTGATGGTGTAGAATATCATGTAAGTCAAGGTGCGGCAGTATTACTGCCAATGAATAAATCATTTAAATTTGTCGCAAGTGATAAATGTGATGATGGGCTTGAAGTTTATTTGGTTACCCATAAGTAGAGACATTACTTGTTATCATAAAGCCCAACCTTCATAAAGTTAGGTTGGGCTTTTTATATGTCTATAATATTGTGTAGGTTATTGATTAAGAATTTCATCATAATACTCTAGGAGTACAGAGCAGACCTTTTTTGAACTGAATTCTTGTTCAACCTTTGTTCTAGCGTTACGTATTAGCTTGCATCTTAGGGTACTATCATTTAGTAGTCGACAGATTGCATCACACATAGCCTCGGTGTCTCCCGACGTAACAAGTATTCCGTTTTCGCCATCTTCTATAAGAGAGTAAATCCCACCTACGCCACATGCTACTACAGGTACTCCACTCGCCATGGCTTGTAATACCGACATTCCAAAACCTTCCTGTCTGGTAGGCTCTACAAATATATCGATACTGCTGATATTTTTTGAATCAATTATGGTGCTGGCTGAGAATGTGAGTCGGTGGGCAATACCCAGCTCTTCTGCTATCTCTCTAAGCTTTGGCTTGTCTGGTCCATGACCCATTATCAGGAATTCTGCGTCAATCCCTCTCTCTTTAAGTTTTGAAATGGCTTGCAGGAAGTCTCGCTGACCCTTGGACTCAAGAAGTGTTCCATATGTGCCAATGACTGGGAGGTTGTGCAGTTTGATAGCGCTCTCTGAACTTTCTAGTTCGTCATTAAATGGGAAGTGCTTAAGATCTATACCATTTGGAATTACACAAACCTGATCTTGTGAAAAACCATCTCTATTTATGAGTCGCTCTTTTATCGCATCTGAAAGAGCTATAATATTAGCATCTTGGAAGATACTAATGTCTTCTATATCACTAATGTCTATTCTGTTGACTGTGACGACTAGTGGGCAGCCGATATGACTGACAGTGCCGAGAATCTTTTTAACAGTGTTGAGTGATTGGGCGTGAATTATGTCGGGGTTGAATTTTTTGATTTCATCCATGGCTTTTCGACCAAGAAGGGGAACCCCTAATTTTGGAAATATTCTTACTTCGCAACCTAATTCTTTAAATAGATCCTCTCGCTCCCCACCTTCGAGACCTACAACCATTACAGATTTGCCGCTAGATAATATACTAGGGATAAGATTAAGAGCCGCAAAAGCTGGGCCACTCATATCTAGTGCGGATAGTACTATTACAATCCTTTTAGCGCTTTCCATAAATAGGTCTTTCACAAATATAATAATCAGAATAGTGACAGCAGTCAAAAAATGATTACAAATGACAATAATTAAAGTAAGGATCTATTTTAAGGAAAAACATGTGGTTTGCAACCTGAAATAACTCTTCGTAAAACAAAAACATTGCCCCTTGAATAATCAAGTGACAATGTTGATATTACTAGATTTGTTATGATTCTTAGGCTGAAAGAAGCTTTAACGTGAGTTTTTCGATGGTCTTTGTTAGACGAGTGATTTCGTTCTGACTATCATTAATTGCTTCGGTAAGCATGCTGTGTGTATAACGGGAGTGGCGTAGTTCATCTAGGATTGCTTGGCGCTCTTCTGCATAATAGCGCGTCTCATTGGCTGAGGTATTGTCACGAGCGATATCTAGTTGGTGACGGATATGTCCTGATTCAGCGATAGCGTCTAAGGCTTTTTGCTCCATCTTTTTTAGGTCGCTCTCTAGAAGAATGTTTGAAGACTGTAACCTTCTTAACTCTAATTCCATAGATTTGAACATTGTAGAGCTGTTTTGTTCTGTAGAAGATGTTGTTGTGAAATCATCACTATTTTTTGTTAGTTTATCCTTTACCGTGGTATTTCCTCGTAGAAGCTCAAGGCTGTCAATAAGGTTTCGTTTTTCATTGGTTGCATCAATTTTACTCTGGATTTTAACGCTTTTGCGTGGCATAAAGAAATCTCCTCTAGTGATTAATTTTCATCTTCTTGATGTTGTTTACAAAAACTTATCGTCCGCTCTGTAGGTTTTACTTTAGAGAGATACAGGCAGATTCGGTAGAAGTGGATGTTTTTTTGGTCTTATGATTTAAATACGGAGTGTCTATTTACATAAAAACGGTATAAAACGCCCATAATATAGAGAAACAAATCTTTTATAAGGTTACATAATTTTTCGTTTATATATAATATTTTTGGTATTAGTTGACTTCTTGGTAAAATGAGTGTTTTGTGAGTTTTGTGGCTAGAACAAGATTGAGTGTAAAGACACATAGTGCTTTGGATTAGATAGATATTTTTTCCTTTATTTTTTGTATAGATATGATATCATTGAGTTATAGCATTAAATATGTAAAGAAAATTTAGATGTTGAGTTTTTTTCAAATTTTATACAAGGCAAAATATTACATAAGTTATGTTTTGTCTGCTTGCGTTATAATCTAAGTTTTTGATAGTACTGAAATAAGTCAGCTTAGATATGAGGCTTGTTTCCATTTAGAGATAAGTATGAATGAAATATTAGACAGAAAAAGAACTGTACTCATCGTAGATGATGTGCCAAATAATATAGTTATTCTAAAGAATTTCCTTATAAAAAATGGGTACGATGTTCTAACCGCGACAAATGGTGTTGAAGGTATAGAGGTTGCGAAGAAAGAAAAGCCTGATCTGATCCTTCTTGATATTATGATGCCAGTTATGGATGGATATGAGGCATGTAAAGAAATACGAAATGATAGTGAAATCGCTAATATACCAATAATTTTTATTACAGCCAAAAGTCAGCAGGATGACATTCTAAAAGCCTTTGAAGTTGGTGGTAATGACTATATTATCAAACCATTCTTTTTTCAGGAAGTGTTGCTAAGAATTAATGTACATGTCGAAAATAAGCTTCTCAGGGAACAGTTGTTTGAAATGTCGATGACGGACCCTTTAACTTCGTTGTGGAATAGACGGTACTTTATTGAAAAGAGCAATTTAGAATTTAAAAGATCTTTACGGTATGGTAGAGATTTGAGCTTTGTAATTTTAGATATTGATAATTTCAAAAATGTAAATGACAAGTATGGGCACGGGGTAGGGGATGAAGTAATAAAATCCATTGCGGATAACTTGAGAAAGAAAATTCGTGGGAGTGATTTCTTGTGCAGATGGGGCGGAGAGGAGTTTGTAATACTCCTTGCTGAAACCAAGAAGAGCATGGCCGCATTATTGGTAGAAAGAATTAGATGTGAGCTCAATTTCTTATCGGTAAAGACAGATAAGGGGGAAATTGAAGTGACGATTAGCTATGGAATATCAGGCATGTGTGATCTTAATAATGATGATATGAGTTTTGATAAAATATATGAGCTAGCTGATAAGCGCTTATATGAAGCCAAAAATTCTGGGAAAGATAAGGTAGTCTTTAAATAAGGAGTAATACGGTATGGCGGTTTCTTTTGGTGTTAGGACAACTAGTCCATTGCAACTGATAAATATTGATAAAGAGGTGCGTGAGGCTATAAAAGATCTCGAAGCTGAAAATGGAGTGATTACAATATTTTGTCCTCATACAACTGGTGGTATCACTATCAATGAGAACGCAGATCCTGATGTATGTAGGGATTGGGTTGCAAATATGAAGAAACTTGTCCCTGCAAATCAGCCATATTATACTCATGGTGAGGGGAATTCGCATAGCCATGTATTATGTTCATTGGTTGGTGTGTCTGAGCAGATTATTATTCAAGATGGCAGAATGCTACTGGGAACTTGGCAGTCTATATATTTTGCTGAGTTTGATGGGGCGAGAAATCGAACCGTTTATGTAGAGTATACTAAAAAATAACCTTTGGATGTTTATATAATAAAATAGAGCGTACTTACGCTCTATTTTATTATGAAGAATTAGTTTGTTTTGCCCTTATAGCCCACCTGTAACTTCTAAAGTAGAGCCTGTTATATAGCTTGATTCCCGCATTGCTAAGAACGCAACAGCATGAGCTACGTCCTCTGGTGCACCAAAATGCTTTACTGGAATGCTTGATTTATACTCTTTTATCAGATTGTCTGGTAGGTCACTGATGAGATCAGTATCAATAAAACCTGGTGATACGCAATTTACAGTAATTTTGCGCTTTGCTACTTCCTTGCTAAGGCTACGGCTGAGTGCGACCATTCCTGCTTTGCTGGCTCCATAATTAGCCTGACCTTCAAAGCCAAACTTACCAGAAGGGCTTGTCATATTGATAATTCGTCCGTATTTATTGAGCAGCATTTCTTTTACTGCGAATTTGCACATATTGAATACACCACCTAGATTTACATCTATAACCTTATTGAAGTCGTCTGGATTCATCATCGCGAGTACTGAATCACGCCTTATGCCTGAATTGTTTATGAGCACTTCGAGTGTACCGTACTTCTCTGCAAATGTTGAAAAAAATAATTCTACAGCCTTGTAGTCAGCTACATCAAACTTTTCTAAAAATAGTCTATCAGAATTAAGCTCTTCTTTAAACTTATCTGCAGCCTTAGTGTTTCCTACGTATGTTGCGATTACTTTTGCTCCGGCATTGATGAATAGTTCACTTATTGCTCTACCTATTGAGCGTGTGCCCCCTGTTACGAGGACGGTTGTATCAGTAAAGTTGTACATATGAGTATGTCTTTCCTTATAGTCTCAACTGTGGATAATGTATGGTATGTAGGTAAAAAGTCTATAACTATCTGTTGGACTCAATGTCATTGTAGACCTTTTGTGCTATATCTTTTAGTATCTCACTATCTACCGGTTTGGGTAGAATATGAGTAAAACCGCAATCTGTGAGGTCGTCTGCGGTCCATAAGTCAAGAGATGCACATATAGCAATGATAGGCGCTTTTACCCCATGACGTTTAAGATACCAAGCTACCTCTGCCCCATGTTTACCAGGAAGAAGTAGGTCAACAATAAATAAGTCGTATTGTTTTCGTTGCACTTCTTCAAGTGCATCTTCACCAGTAAATACAGAGAATGTCTCTATCCCTGTCTGTTCGATAATTCCCGCAATAACCATGCAAGTGCTCTCCACATCATCGACAATCAAAGCACGCGCTCTATGGCTGGATCTGATGCCTTCAACAAATTGGAGCTTACTTATCTCTACTGCAGGTGCGATGCGTCTGGCATTAATATCTAGTACTTTAAGAAGGTCGAGGACTTCTTGAATATCTAACTCATTTTTGAGCGCAAAATTCACCACGTCGAGGTTTTCACCACCACGTTTGAATATATCGACTATCTGTTCGACAAGTTTCATATTGTCGTGGAACTGATGCTTGAGAAGTCCAAAGTCTCCACTGTCAAGCTCAGTCCAGAAGGTTTTGCCTCCTAAGTGTTCAATATAGCACTCTCTGCAGAATCCACGCCAAAAATTAGAATACCAACTTGCTATTGCATTATCACCCAAATCATAGCCGGCTTTTTCAGATTCAAGCCATTTATGGCGGTGGGCTTCTATTGCAGCTGCCTCGAATAAGCATTCATGGGATTCTGGATGTGGTGTTTCTATACTGAGTGATTGGTTATTATCTTCCATTTGAGCAGTATTTCCTTATCACATTACAGGTATTAGTGCATATCATACTGTATAGTTGGGAATTACCCCATTGACTAATATTTTACATATATAGATGTTTTTTGCACTTCAATTTTTGAAAAATTTATTATATCTTTAGGAATACAATTTTTAGAGCAATATAAACCCTAGACATTAGCTAATTTAGTACAGTGGTTACGAAACAACAAAAAATATCTTGGTTTTGTAGTAGAATAGCAAAATATATGTGGTATAATGCAAGGAGAAATATAGCTATAATTAGTAATTTTATGATTTTAAAATATATATGCAGAAAGGTTTGAAATGGGGTATATTCTTGGGATTGATAATGGTACAAGTGGTACGAAGACAATTTTGTGTGATGAGAGCGGTAAGATTCTGGCTGATGTTACAGTTGAATACCCTTGCTACTCACCAAAACCTGGTTGGAGTGAACAAGAACCAAAAGATTGGTGGGATGCAGCAGTAAAATCTACGCGTTTGGCTATTGAAAAAGCAGGTGTCAATGGGAGTGAAGTTATAGGTATAGGGTTGTCCGGTCAGATGCACGGACTTGTTTGTCTCGATAAAAGCGGTAATGTCTTGAGAAAAGCCCTACTGTGGAATGACCAGAGGACTGTAAAAGAATGCGAAGAGATTACAGAAAAAGCTGGTGGGCTCTCTAAACTTTTAGGTATGGTTTCAAATCCGGCATTGACTGGATTTACAGCCCCTAAGATTCTTTGGGTTAGAAATAATGAGCCTGCAATATATGAAAAAATAGATATGATGCTTCTGCCTAAAGACTATATTCGCTATATGCTTACTGGTGAGTATGCTACAGAAGTATCAGATGCGTCTGGAACACTTCTTCTTGATGTTAAGAATAGATGCTGGAGTACGGAGCTACTAGGAAAGCTTGATATTGATATTGCAAACCTTCCAAAGGTATATGAGAGCCAAGAAGTAAGTGGTAAGGTGTCAAAGCAGGTTGCAGATATGATGGGTATTCCTGAAGGTACGCCTGTTGCAGGTGGAGGTGGTGACCAAGCAGCCGGAGCGGTTGGTAATGGTATTGTAAAGACAGGTATTATTTCAGCAATGATGGGTACCTCAGGTGTGGTCTTTGCTCATGCTGATGAAGTGCAGACAGACCCTCAAGGTCGAGTGCATACATTCTGCCATGCTGTACCAGGAAAGTGGCACATGATGAGTTGTATCCTAGCTGCAGGGGGATCTTTCCAGTGGTTTAGGAATACTCTGGGTGGAGAAGAGATCGCAAAGGCTAAAGAGCTAGGTTGTGATCCATATGAACTTCTTGTTGCTGATGCTCAGAAGATTGCACCGGGATGTGAAGGACTGTACTTCTTGCCTTACCTTACAGGAGAGCGTTCACCACACAACGACCCATATGCTAGAGGTTGTTTTATAGGGCTTACCCCTCGTCATACTAAGGCCTCTATGGCTAGAGCGGTAATGGAAGGAGCGACTTATGCAATGCATGATACTGTTGAAATAATGAGAGAGCTAGGAGTTGAGAGTACCCAGATACGCTTGTCGGGAGGTGGTGCTAGATCACCTATGTGGGCTCAGATGCAGGCTGATATCTATGGCTGTACTACCGCTCTTACCAGCTCAACGGCTGGAAGTGCGTATGGTGCGATGATTTTGGGTGGTGTTGGTGCTGGAGCATGGAATAGTGTGCCTGAGGCGTGTGAGGCTGTTATAAAAGTTACTAGTACAACTGATACCAATCCAGAGGTTGCAAAAGTTTATAGCAAGTTGCATCCTATGTATAAAAAATTATACCAGTCACTCAAGGGTAATTTTAAAGAGATGGCTGCCCTTGTTGATTAAATAGTTGCTTAAAATTGATAAATAGTTAAATTATAGGGTAGGTATTCGTTTATTGAATACCTACTCTATTTTTACATCTATGGATTAATTAGATGTTGTAGTTGAATATATTGCAAGTTCTTAGGGAGAAAGGTATGCATAGACAGAAAGTTCATATCCGGTGTAGTAAGAAGGATAGGGTAAGAGCTGATGTTGTAAATGTAATTTACTCAATAATAACGTCTGAGTATCAAAAGTCTTTGGGCACTGTACTTATTGTAATAGGTGGCCCTGGTGGGACAGGTAAATCATCTTTTTCTAAGGAATTAGTAGAAGTACTTGGGGATGCTTCTATCGTTAGACTTGATGATTATAAGATATCAAGGAGAGTCCGAGCCTCATTAAATATTTATGGTGCTCACCCAGATGCAAATGAGATGGAGCTTTTAGCCGAGCATTTTGAAATGTTAGGTAAGGGGCTTTCTATAGAAAAGCCGGTCTATAATAGAGGCA
Source organism: Planctomycetota bacterium (assembly GCA_965140405.1). Lineage (GTDB taxonomy): Bacteria > Planctomycetota > SZUA-567 > SZUA-567 > SZUA-567. The sequence goes on along the minus strand of OZ223208.1, from coordinate 962,496 downwards.
CAGGGGTAGCTGATAAAACAGAAATTTTTACTCCTAAAAAATATGTTATTCTTGATGGAGAGGTAAGTACATATAAAGAATTTGAGAAGTATATTGATTTCAGTATTTTTATCGATTCAGACTGGCAGACACAACTTCAGACTCGGTTGGGGAGAGACCTAGAAGATAAAAACTATGATAAAGAGAAGGCTATTGCTACGTTCCTTCACAGTAATATCAGAGAGTTTGAAGCGTATGGAGCAGCTACTAAGAATTCAGCAGATATTCACCTATATTGCGAAAGTGATTACCGATTGACCTTAGAAAGTATGTCTGAGCCACTATTTGTTAAGTTTGGGTCTTTACTTGGAGGAGAGTATACTAGGGTCGGTTTGAAGGGCCTGTTGCTCGATATTGCAACTCCATTTTCGAAGGATGGGAGTATTGATCAAGGGGCTTTTGTAGAGCATTTACAGTATTTGCATGAAATAGGGGTCTCTAGAATATTTCTAGGTGGGTATGCTGGGGAGTTTTATTTACTAACGAATAAGGAAAGGTTTGAATTACTTGTTGCAGCTGCAAGGTATTTTCCAGGTTTTATTTCTTATAATGTCACATCCTTATCACTAAAAGAGGCTAAGGAGAAGGTGCATATTGCAGAGGAACTTGGTGCAGATAGTGTTTTTGCATTGCCACCACTTGCTCCTGTAGGTATTGCTGATTCTGCTTTAGAAAGGTATTATAAAGAATTATATGAGGTCGCTGATCTCGGGAATATGAGTATGATTATTTCCAATAGTCCTAGGTGCTCAACAAACACTCTTAATAAATCGGTTTTGAAGAAGTTACCAAAATTATACTTCAAAGACGGTAATAGAGATTCAAGTCTTCTAAATTGCAGTAAAAAATATCTATGTGGCTATGATAGTAGAATTGCTGAGAGTGTAGAGAAGGGGGGCATAGGATTTATTACAGGAGCTTCAAATGCGCATCCACAGTTGTACCTTGATATGGAGGAAGCAATAACTCTTAATGATAATAGTCATATTGAAGTACTTCAAAATCTAATAAATGAAAGATTCTTTGAACTTGGTGAAGGTGGGAGTATTATTCACGAGAAGATAAAGCGCGCTGTGAGCTTGTATTTACCTGGGTATCCTTCAAGGTCAAGATCTCCATATTCATGATGGTAATACAATGTAATACTGTTTGTTAATAAAGAGATAGGGTCTTCCTATCTCTTTTGTTTTACGTGAGAGTTATTAAAATAAATTTAAGTAGCTTAATTTTATCGTACCCTTTCTAATTATTTGCTAATAAAAGTAAATATTATCCTAACTTGAGGATATTACTAAGAAGCAGTATAGTTATGACATGTAGCAAGAAAGATGAATACTATACTGTTTGAATATTACTTTTAGGAGAGGGAAATTATGAAGTATAATAAGTTCAAGATGATTGGAGTGTTGGTCGCCTGTGCGTTGTTTGGAGCTCTGGGTTTTAGTAGTCATGCAGCTGAGCAGGGTAAAAAAGCAAAGTATGTTTTTCTATTTATTGGTGATGGAATGGGGCTACCACAGCGTGCTGCTACTGGGGCATTCTTGGGTGAAAAATTAACTATCGATAAATTACCTGCTCAAGGTATTACCACGACATTTGCAAATGATAGATTTATTACAGGATCAGCTGCATCTGCTACAGCTATAGCTACTGGGGTAAAGACAAATATCAATTACATTGGAGTTGATCCAGAGCTCAAACCTGTGAAGTCTATTGCAGAAATGGCTAGAGATCAAGGCAAGAAGGTCGGTATAGTGTCAAGTGTGTCGATAGACCATGCGACTCCTGCTGCATTTTATGCACATGTAAAAACTAGAAATATGTACCATGAGATCGATTGTGCTATTGCTGATTCAAACTTTGATCTGTTTGCGGGTGGTGGTCTCAAAGATCCTACTGGAAAGAAGTCAAAGAACCCTCAAGGTGATGCACTTCAGAAGGCGAAAGATAAGGGTTATAGTGTTATTGATAATAAAGCAGATTTTATGGCTCTAAAACCAACAGATGGCAAAGTTATTGCTTGGAATAGTTGGTTGCAAGATGGTAAAGCACTTCCATATGTTATGGACATGACAGAAAAGGATATCACCCTTCCTGAGTTTACAAAGAAAGCTATAGAGCTTCTTGATAATGATAAAGGGTTCTTCCTTATGGTTGAAGGTGGAAAGATTGACTGGGCATGTCATGCTAATGATGGTACATCTGCTATTTTGAATACTCAATCATTTGATAATTCTGTAAAGGTTGCTCTGGATTTTTATAAGAAGCATCCAGACGACACACTTATCGTAGTTACTGGTGACCATGAGTGTGGTGGGCTTACACTAGGTTTTGCTGGTACTAAGTATGGTTCAAATTATGCAGTTCTTGGTGCTCAGAAAGAATCATTCCAGAAATTCACAGATGAAACACTTCAGGATTTTAAAAAGGCTAATGGTACTTTCGATCAGATGAAAGAGCTTATTACAAAAACATTCGGTTTGAAATTCTCAGGTGACAAAAAGTCTGATCCAACTGTACTTGCTGATTTTGAAGTTGCTCAGCTGAAAGAAGCTTTTGACCGCAGCATGGACAATAGCTGGAAAGAGAATAAAGAGCAGTATCTAATATATGGTAACTATGAACCGCTTTCTGTAACTATTACCCACTTGTTAAACCAAAAAGCTGGACTTGCATGGACATCATATAAGCATACTGGGGTACCGGTATCTACTTCAGCTATTGGTGCTGACTGTACCGCATTCAATGGTAGCTATGATAATATAGACATTGCAAAGAAGATAATGGCCGTTATGAATTAATAGAAAATTTTATCCAAATTTATCGTGGGCTTGCGATCATTTGCATGTCCACGATATTTTAATATAGGCAGATAATGAAAAGACAAAAGAAACACGAATTGGTGATAGTAATTGTTTTTGCACTTATAACAATTGGGCTATATTTTATCCCAAATAAGTATGATCTTGCACGCGATGATGATGCGGTAAGATGTACAGGAACTGTCATAGCTGTAGATGATTCTGAAATATCAGATTATGGATTGATTAGGAAGGGTGAGCAGGAGCTTGTACTGAAAATTAATGATGGTAAGTTTGCAGGGAAAGAGGTGGATGCTCATAATCAGTTGATGGGACAGATGGATAGGGATAAGATTTTCAAGGTTGGTGATGTGGCTTATGTTATTTTGACCATTGGTGAGGGTGATGAGATCATATTTGTAAATCCGCAGGCTCACTATAGACTCGGTCTTGAATTACTTCTACTTATTTTGTTTGCAGGATTATTAATACTATTTGGCGGTCTTACTGGCTTAAAGGCACTACTCTCTTTTGCATTTACAGGTATGGCTATATGGAGAATACTTGTACCTCAGCTATTACTTGGGGCTGATCCTGTTTGGTTAGCTTTAGGTTTGGTAGCAATGCTATCCTTTGTAATTATTTTCTTAGTTGCAGGGGTTAATAGAGCAGGTTTGACAGCGTTTCTAGGAGCTTTCTTAGGTGTACTATCTAGCTGTATTTTGGCGATATATTTTACAACGGCATTTCATGTTCATGGTGCGGTTATGCCATTTGCGGAGACTTTACTCTATGCTGGATTTAGTCATCTAAATTTGTCTCGTGTCTTTATGGCGGGTGTTTTTATTGCATCATCAGGGGCAGTTATGGACCTAGCTATGGATGTAGCAGTAAGTATGAGAGAGGTCGTTGCTGAAAATCCAGAGATATCTAGACGGGAGTTGATTCTTTGCGGTATAAGAGTTGGTCGATCTGTTGTTGGAACAATGACTACAACTCTACTTCTCGCTTACTCAGGCGGTTATATAACACTTCTAATGGCATTTATGGCTCAGGGTATACCTCTTGATGCAACATTTAATTTTATATATGTAGCTGCTGAAGTATTGAAGACATTAGTTGGAAGCTTTGGGCTCGTTGCGGTTGCGCCCTTTACCGCTATTGTTGGAGGTGCACTATTGGTAAAAAGAAGCTCGTGATGGTTATTTAACGTTATCATTATTACATATGTGACTGCTTTGCGATTGGGAATAATTTAATACTATTAAAGTTCTCTAATATATTTGAGGTTTTGATATATAAAACTAAAAATGTTTTTTTTGAAAATAGCTTTTGCTATCGCTACTTTGGATCGATAGCACCTTTACCAATTTCAAATTCTGTAGTGAAATACTTGTTTTTAATATCTTCAGAGATCTTACACCATTCTTGCACACCAATTCTCTGCATTATGCAAAGGTTGTATAGTTTGGTGTTGTGTGGATAGATATTTGCTCCATTAGCAGTAGGCATAAGGCGTTCGCATGGGAATTCATTGCACTCAAAGCAGTAAGTAACACCTTTCTCGGTAGAGCAGTTGAGGGTCTCACATTCCTTCCCCTGAAGTTTTAGTGAGATGCATACATTGCCATCTTTGCAGCCATCGCATGAGATTTCCTCCTTAGGAAAAGATGTTCCTGCTGATAAGGATTCCTGTAATTCTGGGGTTACATTATCTTTGTAAACTTGACATGTTGAACAATTTAATCCGCAGGGTGAAATAATTTGATTCATATTTAGCACTCCTTTGTTTAGATTTTAGCAAATATAGTATATATAATACCTATATTTAAAGGCTATGTCTATTAATTTCATTTATCCGATAAATATAATATTATAAACCTCTACCTATTAGGTAGAGGTTTATAATGCTTTGTAAATATCAAAAATACAATGCTTATTTCACAACGTATGGCTGAGCTGGGCGAATAATAACATGCGCGCCATTTGCACCTGGTACTGAACCGCGAACTAAAATGAGGTTCTTCTCAAGAATGATCTGCGCTACATTTAGACCTTTTTGAGTAACCCATTTGTCACCCATGTGACCTGGCATCTCAGTATTCTTCTCTGTACGAGATGGAGTAAGTGAACCAATAGAACCACCGTGACGGTGATTGGTCTTTACACCGTGTGTTGTACACAGCCCACCAAAGTGGTAACGTTTCATAACACCTGCAAAACCTTTACCCTTGCTCTTACTTGTTACTTGAACTTCCTTAACATCTTCCCAGCCTTCAAGAGTGATCATCTGACCAGCTTCGATCTCAGGCTTGCCTTCGCTTAGACGGATCTCGCGAATAAAGCGCATTGGTTTGTTATCTGTCTTCTTACAGTGACCAATGATAGCCTTGGTGCTGTTCTTCTCTTTCTTCTCATCGAAGCCAAGCTGAATAGCATCGTAGCCGTCTGTCTCTGTAGTCTTCACTTGAAGTACTGGACAAGGACCAGCTTCAATAACGGTAACACCCATGCGCTTGCCGTCTTCTGTGAAGAATTGAGTCATTCCTAATTTCTTACCTAGAATTCCTCGCCACATATTTGCCTCCTTTGCTGAACAAAATCAGCGTTAATATAATATTTAAATAGGTATTTAGTATGCTTGTAACTTTTGATACTAAATAACAATATTCAATGCAATTCAAAATTACTCTTAGTTTGAGAATTGTTTTACATTGAGGTCGACACCACGTGGTGGAATTACTTTGCTGATTACATCGATAGTAGATGGTGAGAACTCAGTGATGTAAACGACACGCTTGTGGGTACGGATTTCAAACTGTTCACGACTCTTCTTGTTTACGTGTGGACCACGTAGAACACAGTATTTTTCAATACGAGTAGGTAGAGGAATTGGTCCTGCTACACGTGCGCCAGTACTCTTTGCAGCTTCTACAATCTTCTTGCTCCATGAATCAAGGATATCGTGATCGTAAGCCTTCATGCGGATGCGAATCTTTTCCGCCATATTATTTCTCCTAGTATTGTGTCTGTAGTTGTCAGTTATTACTTCTTGGTAATCCCAGTTTTGACTAGAGACGGTTAATTTAAGTGCAACACCATCTGCGGTATTACACTGCAAGGTAAATATCTAAGGTATCTACCTCGCAGGATAAGATAAAATTGATTCCAATATTATTCTTCGAAGATTTGAGTAACAACGCCAGAACCTACAGTTCTACCACCTTCACGGATAGCAAAACGAAGCTGTTCTTCAAGAGCGATATTGTCAATAAGTTCGATGTTCATAGTGATGTTATCACCAGGCATTACCATTTCAACACCTTCTGGTAGGATAGCCTGACCAGTAACGTCTGTTGTACGGAAGTAGAACTGTGGACGGTAACCAGTGAAGAATGGAGTGTGACGACCACCTTCTTCTGAAGTTAGTACGTATACTTCTCCGAGGAACTTTCTAAGAGGCTTGATACTCTTAGGAGCACATAGTACCATACCACGACCAACTGCGTCTTTTTCAACACCACGAAGAAGAACACCAAGGTTATCCCCTGGAACACCTACGTCAAGTGTCTTCTGGAACATTTCAACACCAGTACATACTGTTTCTTGAGTATTACCAAGACCAACAATCTCAACCTTATCCTGCATCTTGATTGTACCACGTTCAACACGACCTGTAACAACTGTACCACGACCCTTGATGCTGAATACGTCCTCGATAGGCATTAGGAATGGTTTGTCATCTTCGCGTTCTGGAATATCAAAGTACTCGTCCATTGTATCTAGAAGAAGCTTGATACCACTTGTTTCATCAGTTGGGTCTTCGATAGCCTTAAGAGCAGAACCCTTAACTAGTGGAAGATCATCACCTGGGAAGTCGTACTTAGTTAGAAGCTCACGAATTTCCATCTCTACTAGTTCAACAAGTTCTTCTTCGCCTTCCATTAGGTCACACTTGTTTAGGAAAACAAGAACCTTTGGCACAGCAACCTGACGAGCAAGAAGAATGTGTTCACGAGTCTGAGGCATTGGACCTGATGGAGCTTCTACAACAAGGATAGCACCATCCATCTGAGCAGCACCAGTAATCATGTTCTTTACGTAATCCGCGTGACCTGGGCAGTCAACGTGAGCGTAGTGACGATTCTCTGATTCGTACTCAACGTGTGAAGTAGCGATAGTTAGAATCTTTGTAGAGTCACGACGACCCTGAGATTCTGAAGCCTTTGCAACTTCATCATAAGCGATAGCAGCACCACCGTAAAGATTAGCTGATACTGTTGTAAGAGCAGCAGTAGTTGTTGTCTTACCATGGTCAACGTGACCAATTGTACCAACGTTGATGTGTGGCTTGTTTCTTTGGAATGATTCTTTAGCCATTTTCGATTTCTCCTAATTAAAATAATTATTAACTACAATTAATATATAAACAATACAAAATTATTTACTATCTAACTACATGCTAGAGGCATTTTGGACAATGGGTCCATTAAAGAACCAACGACCGTTCTTTTTGCTAAGATAAATTTTATCCTCTTTAAAAAATCCACCAGATGTGTGAATATCATTATATTTAAATACAACAGCATCACCAACAATCTCCGGCTCGATATATTGTGCTTCATTTAGAGCATTTACTACTTTTGGTGCATAAGCTCTTAACTTGGCTAATACCTCTGGGTTCAGATTACCACTTTCGTCAATCGACATTTCATAAACTTCATTTGGCATGCATGCCTGAATAAATTCAAGATTCTGACCATTTTCAAGAAGCGTCTGCCACTCTTTTAAAGCTTCTTTTGCTTCTACTTTGGCAATACTTGCTTCTGGTAATTCAGAGACATTGCTCGTCGTAGGCTTCACAGGAGCGCAACCAATTAGTAAGATAGCTGATAATATGAATACCGCTACTAATCTCTTGGTGATATGCATAAACTTCTCCTTTATAATATTATACTCTTTTTAGAGTAGGTATTCTTTTTATTCTGGGTTGTAGCCAAGTATTTCTTGCCACTTCTTACGTGGAACTGGTGCAAAAGAGCTTGGTTCCATGCTATAGCTTGCCCTGCCAGTTGAAAGGCCTCTGACTACTGTTGCGTAGCCAAACATCTCTGCAAGTGGGGCTTTGGCATGTACAACCTTGAGGTTTCCTCTATCACCGATCTCCTGAACTTCACAACGACGTCCATTGAGATCGTGAATAATGCCTCCCATAAATTCGTCAGGCGTAGTTACTTCTAGAGTCATTATAGGCTCAAGGAGTTCTGCTCCTGCTTTATTAATGGCGTCTCTCATTGCTGCTTCTGTAGCTGCAGTAAAGGCAACTTCACTCTCACACCCTTCTCTAGTTGCTCCACCAGTTACTTCAGCTTTTACATGTATTATAGGGTAACCGCCTAGTGGACCAGAGATACAGCCACCTTCAAATCCTTCTTCAATAGCTGGATGTGAGTGTGGGTTGATAGACATCTCTGACGCTGATATCTCAAGTTCAGGATCACTGGTAGAGATTCTCTTAACAGTAAGATCTACTCTTGCATAGTGCTCCTTGCCGCCCATTGATTGTTCAAATTCGCCACTGCCACTGCCAGTACCAACAACTGCTTCTCTGTAAGTTACTCTTGGATTACCAGTATTGCAAGCGACCTTATAGTCACGCGTAATACGAGTAGAGATAATATCCAGGTGTAGTTCTCCCATACCTGAAAGAATTAGCTGACCAGTCTCTTCATCTGTTCTATAATTGAAAGTTGGATCTTCTCTTGAAAGCTTCTCAAGTACTTCCATCAGTTTATCGCGATCATCATTACTTCTTGGTTCTATAGCCATGCTGATAACCGTAGATGGGAATTTTGGAGGTTCGAGCTCGATAAGCTGTGCACCTTCACTACAGATTGTGTCACCTGTAGAGGCAAATTTGAATCCACTAACACCTACAATCTCTCCGGGACCTACCGACTTCTCGCGGTCTCTGTGATCTGCGTGCATTCTCCAGATTCGACTTGCACGTTCTTTTCGACCGCTAGAGCTGACGATAACACGTTCTCCTTCATTCAATTCTCCAGAATATATGCGGAGGAAGGTTAGTGGCCCGTGCTGGTCATCTGTAATCTTGAATGCAAGAGCGCAGAATGGTTCTTTGCGTAGAGGCTTGCATGTAAAAATCTTTTTGTGATCCTTAGGATCGTGACCTGTCATCTCTGGGACATCTTTTGGAGATGGAAGGTAGTCGACAATTGCATCCAATAGTGGTTGTACGCCTTTATTTCGTAGTGATGAACCTAAGAGTACAGGGGTGATCTTGCGTTCTAGGGTAAGTTTTCGGATGCCTGCTTTAATATCTTCGATACTTAACTCATCGTTTTCTAGGTACTTCTCCATAAGTGCTTCGTCTGACTCGGCAACAGTCTCTACTAGGTGCAGGTGGTGTAGCTCAGCATCATCCATATATTCTTCACCGATATCACCTATCGTTATGTTGTCACCATTTTCATCGTTATAGGTAATCTGTTGCATTGTTATGAGGTCAATTACACCGATGAAATCATCCTCTATTCCAACTGGAAGCTGGAGTTGTAGAGGGTTGGCAAGGAGTCTTTCACGCATCTCGTCAAGTACATGATCTACCTCTGCTCCTGATCTGTCGAGTTTGTTGATAAATGCAAGGTTTGGGACGTGATAGCGGTCTGCCTGTCTCCAGACAGTCTCAGATTGAGCCTCAACGCCACCAACTCCACAGAAGACAGCAACTGCGCCGTCAAGTACTCGTAAGCTTCTCTCTACCTCTGCAGTGAAGTCTACGTGTCCTGGAGTGTCAATCAGGTTTACTTGATGTTTTTTCCAAAAAAAGGTTGTGGCAGCAGAGGTTATGGTGATTCCACGCTCCTGCTCGTCCTGCATATAGTCCATAATGGCAGTACCTTCATGGACTTCGCCCATGCGGTGCTCTTTGCCAGAATAATATAGAATTCGCTCGGTAGTAGTCGTCTTCCCGGCATCAATGTGAGCAATGATCCCGATATTACGAATATTTCCCAGCGGAGTGTTAGTCGCACTCATAGGTTTCCTTAAGATGTATAAACAGAAGGACTTACAGCTAGAAATTCACTGTAACCTGCTTCTGTGCATGGTTACTATAAAGTAATGTGAGTAGTAACTATATGTATAAAGCGTGGGTAATGCAAGGGTTTATATAGAATTTTATGCAACTTTAGCCGAAAAGATTTGCTCGATAAACGCTGCTATATTATTATTTAAGAGATATTCATAAAAAGTAAGCTCAAAGTTTGTTGTTTCTAACTTCTATTTTTAGAAATACACTGTTATTTTAGGGATTTAGATGTATTTTCTAAGATGTTCTACAAGCTTTTGTGGGTCGCACTTAGGTACAAAACCATCAGCATGTACCTCTTTTGCACGAGCAACAATAGAATCATTGGTAAGTGAGCTATGGAGTAATACAGGTAAAAGACGTAAATCAGGGTGGTTCTTAACAAACTGGGTAAGGCTGTATCCGTCCATTTGTGGCATCTCTATATCTGATAATATCAGGTCTAAGTAGTTGAAAATGCTCTTTTGGTCATTTCGAGATTGCTTGTATAGTTGCTCTAAAATACTCTGAGCTTCCAAGCCATCACTTGCCTGTAGTACTTGTATATTATTCTCTTCAAGAGCTCTTGCAGTCTCTTTTCTGATAAGTGGTGAGTCTTCAACCAATAGAATTTTAGTGATGTCCTTGCGTAGTGTTATCTCCGAGAGGCTGTCACCAATATCATCATACAGAGTAATTACCTGTTGTACGATTTGTTCGAAATCCAGTAAAAAAGCCACCTCATTTGGATCGCTATTCTCATTATGTTGGTGATGAACCACGTTTTCAATAGCTGAGATTAGAATCGTACCTATGACGTGGTTTAATGTAACTAGTGGCCCACCGTGAGGAGGAGGGGCGATGTCATTCCAAGAAATATAACTGACACTATTTACTTCGGTAACAATAAAACCGACTGTTACGCCTGAGAATTCACAGATAATAATAATATTTTCAAACTCTTCTGAACGCTCTCCGTTGTAAGGTAGGCCTAGTAGTATATCTAGAGACATTACTGGAATTGTCTCGTCACGGAGCAGTAGCATGCCTGCAAAGCCTTTAGGCATATCTGGAACTGGAGTGAGTTGGGTTGCAGGGACAAATTCACGTGTCTTGAAAGCATTTATAGCAAATTTATGATTCTTGATGCTGCCGTCTGCTTTTCTAGCTCTTACTATGAAGTCAATAATTCCTACTGCGTTTGAGCCGATAGTGACGACTTCGACCTTTCTTTCCGATGCTACTTTTACTGCTCCAGCATCAGAGTATGCTGTTCCTGATGCAATGTATGAGTTTTCTATTACACGCCTAGTGTCTAATACTAAAGCTATTTGGCGGTCGCTCAGTAGTGCACAACCGGTAATCTCTGGGATATCTCTAAGTTGTCCTTCAAGTTGTCTTATGACAACCTGTCTAGTCTCCATTACAGTGTCAACTAGGATTGTTGCAAGCTTGTCACCTTCGTCAACAAGGATTAATACTCCTCCTTCAAAATTTTCTCGACCTTCTATACCTAGGAAATCTGACATCTTTATTAGAGGGACTATAACTCCTCTAACATTTACCATATTCCCTCTGCCTTCAATAGTCGAAAGTTGATCAGGTTCAAGTTTGAAGGTCTCCCTCACAGACTGAACAGGAATAGCTATGATATTCTCACCAAGGGTGACTAGGAGTGCTTCTACAGCAGCTAGTGCTACTGGGAAGCGGAGTCTGAATGTTACTCCTTCTCCCGGTTTATTATCGACCTCAATACGACCTCGGAGTGAGTCCATAGATTCTTTGACAATTGACATGCCAACACCTCTACCTGATATTCCGTCTACAGAGTCTGAAGTAGAAAATCCGCTGGAGAATATAAGGTCTATAATTTCTGATTCCTTGAGGTTGTTGTCGGCTGGGATACACCCAATATTGATGGCCTTTTCTTTGATTTTGTCGGTATTGAGACCTGAGCCGTCATCGCTGAGTTCTATAATGATATCTGCGCCTGTTTGGCGTGCGCTCAGCATAACCTTGCCTACTGGGGATTTATTAGCTTCTCTTCTCTTGCCCGAAGGCTCTATCCCATGTCCTACTGAGTTGCGCACAAGATGGATAAGAGCTGAGCTGAGTCGTTCTATAACAATACGGTCGACCTTGGTGTCTTGTCCTTCAAGAATTAGGTCTACCTGTTTGTTCATTGCTCTGGCTGCATCTGTCGCTGCTCGATGGATTCGGTGGAAGAGTGGGGCAATAGGTGTCATTCTAAAAGAGCTTGCCATATCATTCAAGGTTCGGCAAAAGCGCATCAATTCCTGTAGATCTCCAGAAACAGAAGGGATCTTACTTAAATCAAGGTTACTAGATAGGTGTGAGCCAATAAGCGATACTTCGCTGACTATATCGAGCAGTGCATCAAGTTTTTTGACCTCAATCTGGACATTGCGCAGAGAGTAGCTTTCAACATCCTTTTCTTCAACTGGTCTGGGTAATTCTTTATCTGCTACAGGCTCTGGAGAAAATGACGCTGTTTCTTGTCCCGTTTGTGCAGGTTTTGGTTGTTCTGGAGGCTTTGTTTGCTCTTTTACAACAGGCTTTTCAACAATTATTGGATCGGGAGTCTTTGTCATTGGTGTTTCAACCGAAGTTTCGACTTCAGGAATGTCAGCTTCCGGGTTAGCTTCATTATATGTAACCTCGTTCTCTTCTTCTATTGATTCATTGTCTGGCTCCATTGTAAAGAAGTCGTCTTCAACATCTTCGTCAGGATGATTGAATGTTAGATCTTCGTCCTCATCCTCAATTTTATCAATATTCTCTTCGAATGAGAAGTTTTTATCTTCAACAATTATGGCTTTTGGCGAATCATCGGAAAAGTCTATTGGCTCAAGACTTGGTGGCGGTGAACCAAGAGTGAGATTGCCCCCAGTTATGCTGTTTATAATTGAATTCAACTGAGCCAGTGTTTCTTGAGATTCAGCTTTCTGGGTATCATCAAGTTTGCCATTTCTAAGGAGGTCTCTACCAAATTTTACCATTTGCAGTAGAGAATCAATAGACTCTCTAGTAAAGTAAAGGTTTCCTGAGCGTGCATCTTGAATAACCTCTTCTACAGAGTGCCAGAAACCGCTCAGTACTGTCAAACCAAGGATACCTGCTTCTCCCTTTAGGGTATGAAACTCTCTGAATATGCCACGGCACTCTTCTGCGTCATTACAGCCGTCTTGTAGTACTTTGAAAAGTATAGTCTCAAGTCTATCTATTCTACCTTCAATCTCTTGCATAAATTCTTCATCAATCTCAATCATTGGTTCTGCGTTGGTTGATTTGCTAAGGTTTTCAAGATCTGAAAGGTAAAGGTCAGTATTTGCTACAACTTCTCGAGCTAGAGCCTGATCGTATGTCTGATTATCTACTGCATTACTGAGTATAGAAATAAGATTTTTTAGGTGTGAGACTGCGGTGTCAGTATTCGCATTTGTAGCTTCATACAAGTGCGTAAATATGTCTTTAGCACGGGCTGCAATATCAGAAAGAATAAACTCAGCTTCAGATATCAAGTCGAAATTGATATCATTACATAGTGCAGAGAGTTCTTGCCATGCTTGTGGATCGTCTAAAGATATTGCTACCGCAAGGTCTGAAGATAGGGTGGAGATCTTTTGTGATACTTTTTCAGTCAGCATTGAGTTATATCACCTATTCAAGATTAAACCTAGTGTGTTTACAAATCGTATTATGCAAATTAGCAAAGCGCAACATTTGGTACATTACAGGATATCTATTTTTTAGTCAAGATAAACTTTCTAGGATTCTAAAAGAAAATAAAACTCAGGGTTTTTTCCTTTGCCGCCTAGAAATGGAGCTCGTGATGGGCCACTCAGTTTTAGACCGGTTTTTATGGCACTTTCCTTGACTCTGGAAAGGATAGCATCTAAAGATTCTTCTCTTACTCGACCCTTTCTTCCCTTCTCCATCTCTTCTCTGAATGCCTCATATTGAGGTTTGAGTAAGCTGAGAATTTTCCCATCAGGTTTTAGTAGTGACTGGGCTTTTGGTAGGATTTTCTCCTGTTTTGTCCATCCTACATCGCATGTAACCAGATCGACATCCTCTGGTATCTCAACATGTAAGGCATTAGTTCTCTCCATGACAACAACACGCTCATCGTTACGAAGTGTCCAGGCAAGTGTTCCGTAAGAGGTGTCTACCGAGTAGACCTTGCTGGCTCCATGTTGGAGTAGACAATCTACAAAGCCTCCAACATTGCTACCCAAATCACAACAGATAAGCCCCTCTACCGACACAGAAAATTCATCTAATGCCCATTCGAGTTTTTCTCCACCTCTACCAACATATCCCATATGATAATCTCTTTATTGTGAGTAAATAATTCTAAGATATAATTATGACCTCTAAAATCAACATTGACAAAAAAATTAACTGTTGTAAAATAATATCTAATATAATTGAAAGTATATTGCTCAAATATAATACTTCAATACGTTTAAAAAATTAACCTTGAGATGTTCTAATTCTGCTGGAGATAATATGGGGGAAGTAAGTTATAGAATTTTGCTAGTTGAAGACTGTAAAAAAGGTATGAGTAGGATATATTCTGAGTTTCTATATTCTGAGTATAAAAACCTTCATATAAACCTAGTTACTAGTATTGCAGACGCCGATCACAGGCTGGAAGTAGAAGACTTCTCCGCAGTCCTGCTTGCTCCAAACTTACCGCACTATGATGGGACTTCGCTTGTAAATTATATGAGTAAAAATATCAAGGGGATACCTCTGGTGGTGGTTTTAGATGGTGGAAATGAGGGGATAGAGGCGGATGTAAGAAAAATTCCTGTAGAGAAAATATATAGGGATGGAGTTATAAATATAAAAGAAATTCAAGAGATTTGTGAAAAATATGAAGGTAAGAGGGAGGTTATTTCTCAACAAAGGGCAGAAGTTTTAAAAGAACAAGAGCGTATTGCTAATTCTGCAGAACATGATACTCAGAACTTGAACAATGAGAAGACTCTTCAAGAAGAAATAATGAGACATAGAGATGCGCTGTTAAAAGCACGTAGTGAATCTGAGAGTAGTAAAGAGGCCGCACTAAAAGCCCAGCAAGAGGCACAGGCTTTAAAAGAAGAAGCTAATCTTGCAAAAGAAGAAGCTGCAAAGGTAAGGGAAAAAGTAGAAGAATTGAAGAAGAAAAATATTGAGCAGTCCAGAGAGATAGAAGAGAGTAAGGCAAAAGTTGTAAGTGCTTTGCAAAGTGAGCATAAGAGTGAAATAGCTTTAGATGAGAGTTTGTCAAAGGTTATCGAGGAAAAAGATAGCTTGGCTCGTGATACAGATGACTTGAAGCGTATAGTGTCTGAGAAAGACGCAGTTGTTAATAAATTGAACGAAGACGTTAACCAATTAAAGAGTGTTATAGAAGAATTAGAGCAGAGTCGCAATGATTTGGGAGCTAGGCTTGAAGCTAGTGAGAAGAGGGGTAATGCTCACCTTAAAGAGGCGCAGGAAGCTCTTGAAATATCAAAGAGAGATCGAGAAGAAGCAAGAGTCGCATATGATAGTGCTAAGGAGTCGCAGAAGTCTGCTAACGAGGCTAATAGACAGCGTGATGCCGCGTTAGAGAGTGCGAGAATAGCTGATGAACGTTCTAAATGTGCTGTTGAGGCTAGAGATGTTGCCTTGCAGAAAGAGGCCGCATCACTAGAAACCCAGAGAAAAGCTGAGGCGCATTCGGTTGAGCTGTCTCAAAGGCTTGAAAAGAGTGAGAAAATGGTGAATAACCTGAATCAGGTTATTAGTACCCTTGAAGAGAGGTGTGAGGAGTTAGAAGCTGGGCAGTCGGCGTTAATAGAAGCAGAGCATGTTGGCATTGAGCGTGAGAGAAGTGCTAGGGAGTTTGCAGAAGGTGAGCTTAGGGAAGTCAAGGGTGCTTTGGTTGAGTTGGAGAAGATCGAGCAAGAGAGAGCCAAGCTGGAAGAATTGCTTAAAGAAGGCCAGATTAGAGAAAACGAACTGGTTAATGAAAAGACCATAGAGCTTGAAAAGATTATAGCTGATGAGAGTAAGCAGAAATCATTATTGCAAGATCAAATCGCAGCTTTAAAGGTTGAGCTTGAGTCTAAAGAAATAGAGAATTCCAGACTTCTTGAACAGACAAAGAAGCAGGAGGGTGATGTTTCTGAAAAAGAAGAGCTTCTCATCGCTATAAAAGAGAGGGTCAGTGTCTATAAGCAGACTATTAATGAACTGGGCAAGCAGAGAGAAGAGTTAGAGAGGAAGTATGCCGGGCAGTGTAAAGAGTTTGAAGCTAAAATTAAAGAGCTACTTGGTAATGAAGAGAAGGTTGTGGCTCTTGAAGAAGAGCTACTGAAAACCAAGGAAGAGGCTGAGAAACTTAGAAGTGAGAAGGACACCATAATGGAGTCTTATACAAATAAGACTGAAGCTGTTCAGAACCGTCTTGCTGAGTCTGAGAAAATGCTTAAGGAATGTGAGTGGAAGCTTGAGCAGGAGTCTTCTGTAAAAGACCTAGCGTTAGAGCGGGTCATGGAGTTGGGAGCATTTGAAGATCAGGTCGCTCAACTTGAGCTTGATATTTCCTCAGAAAAGGAGGTTGCAAAAGGACTTAGAAATCAGATGCTTGCTCAAAAAGAAGAGATCACTTCGTTGAAAAATAGTGAGGTAGAACTCAAGAATCGGATGCAACTGGAGATTCTTGAAAAAGATATGAAGGTAGATTCTTTGAGTAAGGAGCTAGACGAACTGAGGGTAGAGTACCATGACTTTAAAAATGTTGTTCTTCAAGAGAAGGACGCCATTGCGAGTAATGCGCAAGAGGTACAGAATCGTTTGCATGAAACATCTGATACACTCAAAACAGTGCAGTGGGAAGCAGAAGAGCTGAAAAAGGAGAATACTATCCTCCTTGATAGGGTTTGTGAGTTACAAAAAGATGAAGATATTGTAGGTGGCTTGTATCAGGAAATCGAAGAACTTAAAAGTGAAATAAGAAAAGATGAAAAGAGAATCTTGGTTCTCAATAAGGAGAATGAAGATTTAAGCGAAAAATTTGAAAGTTTAAAAGGCTTGGCTGGTACGATTGAGATGCTCCAGGAGAAGGCAGAGCTTGCGGATAGAGTTGCAAGTGAGATAGAGGATTTGCAAAAGGCTCTGAAGGAAGAGCAGATAGAGCATAGGAGATTGGGTGTAGAGCTTAGGAAGTCTCATGAGCGTGATAGTCATTTAGAAGAGCTAAAAAATAGTAACAAAGAGTTGGGATGGGAGTTGATGAAGGCAAGATCTCTAATTGGTGAGTATAGAGCTAAAGAACAAGAGAGAGGGCTTTTGGGGGCTACATATGCTGAGAGCGAGGTGAAGAGACTCAGGAAAGAGTTGAAATCTAAGGAAGATATTCTGGAAAGAATTATTGCAGAGAAGGAAGCATTCACCAAAGAGCAGCTTATAAAGGTTGCAGAGCTTACAGAGTTATATGAAAAGGCTCAGACTGATAGGCTCAACTTGTTAGAAAAATTGGGACGTGAAGAATAGATAGTTTTATTAACTGATATTGTATCGTACTATGCTTTTACGCTTTTTCTATTAATAACTACATATATTTCAAAAACACATAAAAGGAATGAAAATGACCAGTAACGAATTCAACGAAGGGTTATCTAAGGCTGTAGAAGAGAGTGTGAAGGATAAGGATGTCGTAATTGGGTTAGAGAAAGCGATCAGTAATGGGCATTACTGGGAGGTAGCAAATACTCTTGGGTGCTATTATAACCTAAAAGGTACCTCAAAAAATACAGTAATGGCTTGCAGGTGTATTATTGATACTATTCGAGCACATCAAGGAGCAAAAGCTAGTGAATCTACAACTCCTACTACTGTTGTCTTTGGTACTTCTGGTTGGAGAGGGATTATTGGTGAAGACTTTACTATGTTAAATGTCGCAAAGGTTGTGCGCGGCATAGTTGAGATGATGCAGACAGATAAATTCTTGGAGGTAAACGGGTACTCTGATTTTTCTGAAGTGCAAAAGCACGGGATTGTGGTATTCCGTGATAACAGATACATGGGTGATGAATTTATTGCTATTGCAGAAAAAGAATTGGCAAGTGCTGGAATTAAAATCTTTTCTGCTGGGGAATGCCCTACTGGTGTAGGATCTGCGTTGGTAACTGAACTTAATGCTGCGGGATCTATAAACTTCACTCCTTCGCATAATCCGATGGATTATGCTGGAATTAAATTTAATCCAGCTGATGGAGGGCCTGCTGGGCCTGAACTTACTTGTATTATTGAAGAAAAATCAAATGCATATATGCAAGGAGCAGAGTTTACCTCTGCGACTACTACTCCGCCAGCGGATTTATGCCAAGTAATCGATGCTAAGAAGATCTTTACTGATTTTGTATTGAATAAGAGTACTGTCTTTGATCTAAAAAAGTTGCGGGAATGGCTAAGGAATATCAAGAATGACTTTGCATTTGTTGTTGACTTCATGCATGGTTCCTCTAGGGGGTATATTGAGGCTATATTAGGTGACGATTTAGTTGCTGAACTTACTACAGCAGGAGCTCTTAAAAAAATAAATACTGATACTGACTATAGTTTTCATGGAGTAAAGCCAGAACCATGCGCTGCAAATCAAGCCCCTCTTATTGATGTGCTAAAGAGTATGGGTAAGAAATACTCACTCGCAGTTGCGCTTGATCCGGATGCGGATAGAATACGTTTTGCAGATGCTCAAATGGATATAGATATGAACCGTTTTGGTGCAATTGCATATGCAAGCCTACTTGATAGAGGAATAGATGGCGGTATAGCAAGTACTGCTCCATCTAGTGATTTTGCTCTTGAAATAGCTAAAATTGAAGGAAAAGAGATCTTTGAGATGGCTGTAGGCTTTAAGAACTTTAGAGAGCCACTAAGCCAGGGTAAAGTGGTACTCGCTTTTGAGGAATCTGACGGAATTACCTGTACAGGACATACACTTGAGAAGTGTGCATTGGCAGGCTTATTGCTAGCACTTGAGTCTATGAAGAATAGTGAAAAAAATATTTCTGAGCAATATAATGAGCTACGTGAAAAGTATGGCTACTTCTACCCTAATAAGGCTGGGGCGGATGTGAAGGGTGTGAGTATCGAAGAGTGGCAGGAGTACAAAATTAATGTAGTAGAGACACTCCAGACAAAGCTTTATAAAGTAGGTGATATGATAAAGATTGGCAGTGTTGATAAGGAGATTGCTAGTATTAATGTAATAGATGGGCTAAAAGTTATATTCGCTGATAAGAGCTGGATACTTCTACGGCCATCTGGAACAGAGCCAAAGTTCAGATATTACTTTGAACTTGCAAGTAAGTCTGCTCTGGCTGATGAAGAGAAGCTTATGAAAGAGTATGAAGATGCTGCTGCTGAAATACTTGCAGAAGCGAGAAAGATGGTCGATCAGGGATAATATTTTCTATATAGTATGGTTTTTGTGTGCAGGTAGCTATGAGCTACCTGCACTTTTTTATACTAGCTTCGATATCTAGAGAATAATTTGTGCTGTATTTAGAAGAAAATATAAGCTTATGTATTGCTGTAATATGATTGCTTGATAGAGTTTATACTGCTATATATGTTTTATACGAATGTGGGTGATATATTAATCTAAATAAGTGATCTTGAGTGCCGTTTATAGTAATGTAAGAATGTAACTGTTTAGTAAATTAATGTTGACAAAAATTGTTATCGGACTATATAATATAGGGGTAGACTTACTGTGAGAAAAATTATATCCAAGGATGGAGAGATGGAAAATACTACTGCTATCAACCTACTATTTGTCGAATCTGGGCAAACTTGCTCCCACAAGGATTGTAATAAGCCTTGTAGAGTGATCGATACAAAGACAGGGGTAAGGTTCTGTGAGGAACATGCTCCTATACTATGGATCGAGCAGGCGTTCAGAAACGGAAAACGTATTGAGTATGAGCGTAAAGCTATACCAAGAGCATGCGTGCGTATGTAGCATTTGGTATGCTAAGGATACGTTTTTAAAATATAGTAAAAAAGAAGGGTGCCAGGATATTCTTGGCAGCCGGATTTTTACGTTGACTAAGTAGTCGTAATATATGGAAAGAAGGTAGTATAGAGCAAGTAATTATGGGGATGGACCATCCTGCAATTGTATTCAAAGATTTTGAAAAAACTTGTAAATGGTATTGTGACGTTCTTGAGTATGAAGTGGTTGCAGCGGTTGAAAATGGTCCAAAGCTTCTTAAGAGTCCTGATGGTACATTTATCGAGGCAATGCCTACTGATGGAGCAGAGAGACCGGTAAGAGATTATTTTGCTGAAGGTGTGAGCCATATAGCTTTCAGAGTCGGTAGTATTGCTAAAGCATGTGGTGTTTTAGAGTCTAGAGGTGTTGTGTGGACTTGTGAAATTAAATCTGCGGTTGGTGGTGGGAATATTAGGAATTTTCAGGATCCAGAAGGTAATGAACTTCAGTTAGTCGAACGGGTGTAGGATATTTTAGATAATAGTATTTAATAGATTGAGGACATGCATACAGCATGTCCTCAATCTATGGAAAATTTTAGTCTATACTAATATGTACTGGTGTCATTTGTTAGTTACTTAGTTGAAGAGTAGCAGATCCAGTTATTCTCGGGTAGAGTGCTATAGGTAACCTTTTTAAAGCCAGCTTCGATTAGCTTCTCTTCTAGTCCTTCTGGTGTGAATAGATTTAGTGAAGAGAGTGTGGTAATTCTGTTGTTTCGTTCAGCGTATTCAGTATTATCTCTGTCATCATACATCTCATGTATTATGAAAAATTTACCGTTAGTCTTTAGGGTTTTGAGTACTCCTTTAAATGATTCTACAATATCTGGCCAGAAGTAGGCTGTCTCTACTGCGGTAACTAGGTCAAATTCACATTCCATATACGGTAGGTTGAGCACACTCCCTTCACGTATACTCGCAAAACCTGATGTCTCCTTACTCGCGAGCTCAACCATATCTGAAGAATAGTCGATACCGCAAAGTTCTAAAGTTTCAAAACGTCTGTGTAGTGCTTTTAGAGTTGCCCCACCACCGCATCCTATATCGAGTGCTTTTTTGTTTGAAAAATCTAAATCTTTGAGATACATATCAAGAGCCCATGATACGAGACTACTGTGTTCTTGATTCATTTTGTGGGCTAGCTCTAGTCCTGATTCTCCTTCAGGTTTGGAGCATAGCTCTAATCTTTTCTTCAACGACTCGTCTGTAAATTCTGAGTGACTCCAATCTCTCTTTGGGTTGTTAATATTATCTGTCATGTTATTATTCCTTCATCCATCCGTCTGTAGGACCGAAGCCTGATGTTGGATTCCAGTCTTGCATATTGATTGCTTTGCTTGTAGAGCTTGCTTGGATTATAGCTTGTAGAGGTGCTATAATTTCGTTTATAACTGTTGTTGTCCAGCGTGAAGCAGCATATAGACCACGTTCTGGTATATAGATGATATCTCTGTCTTCTAGCATTATGTCAGGTTCTTCACCGTTTATAACTTTGATATAGTTTACATTGATAATCTTATCAGAGCTCTTTCTAATAATTGTAATATGGTTTCTATCTGCTCTATATTTGTCAACTCCACCAGCAGCTGCAATTGCAGACATGAATGTAGTTGAAGTGGTATATTGGTATGTACGTGGAGTAGATACTGCGCCTATTACATAGACAGTCTTGCTGATATCAGAAAGGTAAGAACTTGGGAAGAACAAGAAGTCGTTTGCTCTTACATAAATATTATACTTCATCTCTCTCTTTAGTAGTAAGCGTTCGAAATCGATTGGTAGTATCTTTCCATCTCTCATCATATATGAATTTGTAAGGTCAACAACATCATTGGTCTGAGAGTTACGATATGATAGTAAGTTCGCACTTGGAAGCTGGCTGAGTACACCTGCCATAGATAAGAAGTCTAGTAGTTTTGTGTTATTCTGAATAATATGGCCACCAGGTGACTTGATTGGACCCATGATGTAGACTTGGCTACCAGAGAAGGTCTTACCGTTGATATCAACTTTAGGTTTTATATAGTACTCTGCTAGTTGTGCTTCGATTTTGTCTTTAAGCTCTGGGTAGGTCAAGCCTTCTGCCATTACTTCAACACCGTATAAGTACCCAAGGGTACCATCTGGACGGATATTCACAACCTGCCTGCTATCTGGTTCGAATGGTATAGCAATTTCAATTGTGTCGCCTCTAGTTATTCTGTATGTTGGATTATACTTTTCACGAAGTTTTGTGAGCTCTTCATCAATTTTTTGAGTGTCCGCTGGGTTTGGTGCTTGTTCACGACCTTCAAATACCTTTATGCCTGGTTGATCAGGATTATTTGGATCTTTTGATGCTGAATTTAAGCTATCAACTTCGTTGAAGAGCTCCTCTCGTTTCTTATCATTTTTCTTTGTCTTGCTTTTTTCCTGAAACGTTGCCGAGGTTACTCCTGTATCGCTATGTTTTAATTTTTCATTATCAAGTGATGATAGTGATGAATCATTATCTTTACACGAGCTTAGTAGTAGAAAACCAAGAAAGCAAGCAGCAAGTAAGGATATATTAAATGCCATATGTAGTTTAATAAACTGTTTGAATCTCATCTTTACTCTTTCATAATGATATTAAATTAAATATGTATAAATTATTCTATATTTTCTAATATCGACAATCTATGAATAAAAACTTGAATGATTAATAATATAATAGAGCATTTATTATATTTTAACTATATAAAAAAAGTCGATATGCTTTAAAGCATATCGACTTGAGAATACTATTAAAGGTCTATGAGTTTTTAGGATTTTGAGCTTACTCCTTGAAGCAACCTAAAGAGTACAACACCCATTGTTAGAAGGATAATAAAGATGAGCTTTGGTTCAGGGGCTGCAACTATCTCTGAAATTAGGAAACTATGTGTCTCTCCGTTGATTGTACCCCAGCCAACGATTTGTCCTAGATCATTGATGTCACTGGCAACTGAAAGGTTTGTCCAGTCGCTACCATCAGGTAGAAGATCGTTCAAGTTCAACATACCATTATCTGCGTCCCAGAGAAAGGCATTATTGTTTGATGAGCCAACAACTAGACCTTCTTCATTAATTGCGTATGCTTCAGAGTTTGTTCCTGCTCCGACATAACCAAGCTCTACAACTGTCCCGTTCTCGTAGATATAAGCTTGTGATTCACCGTTGTCAATGACCTGCCCATTAGCTGCTATATCTCCACGTTTTGTTCCTACTACAGAGCCTGAATCATTGATATCAGTTGCGCTACCAGTGATTGATGAGATCTTTTCTGTACGGTTGTTATACATATCCCAAATATATGGAGTGCCTAGTGCTGTCTCGCCAATTACATGGCCACTGTTATTTATATCTGAGGCATACTTGATGTCCATATTGCCTCCGACCTTGACAGGGTTGTGCCCACCCCAAATACTGTATATTTTAGTCTGGCTGGCATTACCATTGGATGCTAAAATTTGTCCGTTGTCATTAATGTTATAAGCAATGGTGGTATTGCCAAGGTTTTGCATACCATTTGTTGGGGAATATGATCTCCATGTTCCAGCTTCTGATCTGTTTCTCTTGTCTGTGCCTCCAAGGATTACTCCACTACTGTCTATGGCTGTGGCATTTGTATTGTGTTTACCGTTACTTAAACTCTGCATCTGTGCGTTATTCTGCCATTGTGACCAGACAAATCCTCTAGAATCTCCACCTGAAGATACTGAGTCACCTACAATTGTTGTCGAGTTATTAATCGATCTTGCATAACTAGCTGTATCATTACCAACAGTTCCAAGATCGATAATATTAAATGTATAACTACCTGCATGAGCATTGCTACTTAGACTTGCAATAGATATAATAGCAAAGGCAAGTAATAGTGTTTTTATCTTTTTCATAATACACTCCATGGTTATAAGTAAGCCATAATTTAATCATTTTACATCTTTAAAGTGCAAATACGGACTGTAAACTATGGCACTTTTAATATTAACTTTTTCTAATATATATTATACTTTGTATATTATAATATGTCAATCAATATTAATCTTTCAATATAATAAATAGTCGGTAGTTATAGGGAAAAACTTTAATATTATGTATTGCTTTATGGGTAAAACGGGGCATTTGAGAGGTGGTGTGAGATAAGTAATGCACGAATTTAGAAATTAATTGGTAAATAGAGTTTAATATTATGTGATTTTTAGTGTTTGGCATTGCTGTGTAGTGTAAAATAATGTATAGTCAGATATGAATATTTTGTTGCCTTAATTGTTCTCATATCACAAAACTGGAAATGGTACGGACGTTTATGCCAAATAGAGAGTTCTACTTTTCAAAAAATACTAAAATTGCAGTCATTCTTCCTGTAATAGACTTTGTTGTTATAACTGTGCTTCTGGCGGTAAGTGCCTGGGTATATGATGATACTTGGAGCGATCAGTATGCAATATCAGGTTTCTCTGCGTCATTCTTATTTATATTTCTAGGTAATTACTTTGGGTTATTTAATCAATACCTGAAACCGCCATTGCGTGGGGCTAGGGTAAAGCTAATAAGTTGTTGGTTCTTGGCTTTTATGCTGACACTATTTTTGGCATTTTTGAGAAAAAATACCGCATCCCACTCGCGTGTCATTCTAACAATGTGGTTCGCTAGCTCAACCTTCATGCTGTATTTTATTGATTATATATGGCACTATTTGATCAAAAAGATGCAGAGGTATGGAAGAAATAAAATAAAGGTTGCTATCGCTGGAATGAATAGCTTTGCTTTTGATCTTACAAAACAGATAAAAGATGATGGGTATAGCCAAGGCGTTGTAATAAATGGCGTATATGACGATAGAACAATTGAAAGGCTACCTGAAGTTCCATTTGAAGAGCTAAAACTTCTTGGAAGTTTTGATGATATGGTTGAGGATGCAGCGGATGGAAAGCTTGATGTACTATTTGTTACACTTCCTTTTAAAGCAGAGAAAAGGATTTTAGAAATTCTGAAGAAACTCGCCAATACTACGGTGTCGGTTTATATTGTACCGGACTCATTTGTCTTCGAGATGATACAGGGGGATCTCTCTTCATACGGGAAAATTCCGTTAATTGAGATCTTCGAGACACCATTTAAAGGGATTAATACCTTTATAAAGAGGGTTGAAGATATTGTTGTTACTCTAGCTCTTATGCCTATTTTGGTACCTGCTTTGTCTGTTGTCGCTGTGTTAGTGAAGGCTACCAGCAAAGGTCCGATTATATTTTCGCAGAAACGTTATGGGATAAACGGAGATGTAATAAAAATATGGAAATTCCGCTCTATGACTGTATGTGAGGATGGCGGAAATATTCAACAAGCAAAGGTTGATGATAAGAGGTTTACACCTATTGGGAAATTTATTAGAAAGACCTCTCTGGATGAACTTCCACAGTTTATAAATGTTCTGCAAGGCAGGATGAGTGTGGTCGGCCCAAGACCGCATGCAGTTGCACATAATGAAGAGTATCGAGGTTTGATTGCTGGTTATATGATGAGGCATAAAGTTAAGCCAGGGATAACCGGTCTTGCGCAGGTAAATGGCTATAGGGGTGAGACTGAGAATATAAGTAAAATGAAAAGAAGGGTAGATTGTGATGTCCAGTATATTAGAGAGTGGAGCATCGTCTTGGATTTAGAAATTATTTTAAGAACTGTCCTTGTCGTTATTGTTGGCAAGAATGCGCACTAAGATGCAACCGGATATGTGTCTGATTGTTGGCGTATTTTTATTGTAACAGGAAATATTTATTATGCAGAAGCATGTTATTATCAAACGGGTCGCAGCCGTAATTATTATGCTTGGTGTTATTGCGATTGCCTTGTTAGTATATTATAAGTTTACTGGCAGAGGGGATTATTCTCAGTATGGAGTAAATAAGTCTAAAGACGAACTGATGCGGGAATACTTGAAGTATGCTGGTATGGGTGAAGATTTTAAAGCCTACCGTTCGTTGAAGGCTGCAAGCAATAAAGATCCGGAGAACATTCCTTTACTGAGAAAGACTGCTACTGCAGCAATAAAAGCAGGAAAGAAGGCTGAAGCAAATAAGTTGCTACAGAAAGTGTGGGACAGCGGCTACAAAGATCCTAAGGTGCTTTTTACACTTATATCTACCTCTGTTTTACCAAAACTTGAACAGAGGGAAAGGACTATCACCTTAATAAATGAGATAAAAGACCAAGCTCTCAGAAAAAAGCTTTATGCACTATATTACTTTCAGATGGAAAAGTATGAAAAGGCCGAAGAATTTTTCAATTGGCTGATTGAGAATGATCCAAATCAGGTGATTTATGAATACAATGCAAGAAACCTACTCGAACTACGCAGATCTAAAGATGCACAGCAGACCCTTGAGCAGGCTGAGCAGGCAGGATACCTAGGAACTGGTGGCGAAATAATTTTAGCAAATCTTTACGCTGTTGATGGGGAGCTTGGAAAAGAAAAAAAACTTTTTGAAAACTATATAACTGAAAATGGTAAGTCAGATTATGTATTACTTTCACATGCAATTATATTAATAGCAAACAATAAGATGGCTGAGGCAAAACCAATATTAGAGAGTATAAGCCATCCGAGTAGATTCGCCGCAAGTAATATTTCTGCGCCAGAAGAGGTAATAGAGAAATTAAAAAATGATCCTTCACATGAGCGTTTACTTTCAAGATTGAGCACTAGAACTAAGGATATATTGAATAAAGATGAGCAGAATATCTTTGAGATATCATTATTCAGTGAATATCTAGCTCAGGATTTTAATAGAATTGCTGAAGAAGACTCCAAGGATAGCGAAGGGTTTCTTATAGAGCTTAGTAAACTGCATGATCTGTTTGACTCAGAGATGTCACCTTTAGGTAGCAATACCATTGCTCACCAAGCAAGGATATTTCTGGCGCCAATACTATATATGCAGAAAGATGAAAAGGGACTTAAAGAACTTCTACTCTACGCCTCAGGTAGTGATAGATTTTATGAGGGAGAAAGAGATTACGAGCATTATTTTATCGCAAAACTTGACGGTGATAAAACAGCGAAGAAGTATCTAGAATCTGCTACTGATATTTTAGGAAGAAACGCTATGACCATGATTACCAATGCTCAAGAGGAGAGTGATTCTGGTAATTATGCAAGCGCAATCATGTATTATTCACTAGCAGCCAAACAAAATAAGACAATTGGTAGCGGAAGTTTTTTACTTGAACATTTGGTAAAAGCTCTTGCAGATGACGAAAAATACCTTGCAAGTTTTGAGCTTATTAGAAGAATGCATAATAACAGGATGATATCAAAAAATACACTTATTATGCTAAGAGATGTCGCATATCGAGCGGGATTCCCTGAGGTGAGTAATGGGGCGCAGAAAGTTTTAGAAAAAAAGTATGGTAGTAGCGATGATATCATGCTTGGTAGAGCAGAACTCAAACTAAAAGAAGGTGATGCTCAGGCAGCTCTAAAAGTATTTGAAGAGTTGCTGGCGAAAGGCATAGAACCGACTTATAAGGCAAGGCTTAATAGCGTAATGGCTGAAGCAATGCTACAACTACAAATGTTCGGAGGGGTGCTGGATATCGTAGATGATAATAATATCGATAATTCGTACAAAGCTAGAGCTTTGTATGGCCTTGGAAAGCATGATGAAGCACTTGAAGTCTTTGGTGAACTCAACGATGGTGAAGAGAATACAGGTCAGTGGAGGGTAGAGTATGGTCTCCTTTTGGCATTAAAAGGGAGAGAGGGTGAGGCGTCTCTGCAATTTAAAAAAGCTATTGATGATAACCCTAAATTAATAAGAGCTTATGTTGAACTCGCATCTATCTTACTAAAGCATGATCAGTTTGAACCGGCAAAAATGTATGCAACACAAGCCTTGAATTTGGTGCCTAGCTTGGTTAGAGCCAAGTTGGTGGTAGCTAATGTGGATATAGTTGAAGGGAATAATGCCTCTGCTGAACTAATGCTTAATGATATATTGCGGGTGTATCCTGATAATATTGATGCCCTGTTCTTATTGACCAGGAGCTTGCTCAATCAAGGAGAAGGTAAAAAAGCCTTAGATATTATTGATAAATGCTTGAGAATTAAACCAATGTATCCGTTATTTTTGCAGCAGAAAATTGATATACTTGTGGCGCTTGAAAGAATAAAAGAGGCTGAGGCGGTAGCAAGTATTGGGGCAGACGCTGTCAAGGATAATGGTTCTTTTGAACATGCTAGGGTCGCTTTGCTGCTACAGTTGAATGAGCCAGAACAGGCATATAAGGTGCTCAAGCAAAGTAAAAGTATTGCTGGTAGTGATAAACTCATTCTCGAATCGCAGGTACTTGTGGCTCTGGGTAGGAGTAAAGAGGCGATAGATAAACTTTTACCGTATGTTACCTCGGCTAAAGTTGAGTTTAGAGTTATCGAGTTGATGATCAAGCATGGTGACAGTTCAGATGATTACATTAAATATATAGAAAGTAACATTGATAAATTTAAACTCTCAGCAAAGTTACTTCTCGTACTCGGGATAATGGCTGAAGATGAAGGAAAAGTATTCTATTGCTCAAATATTGTATCGTAAAGGGCTGGAGTTAGCTCCTGATGAGTTGCACTTGTTGAATAATTATATATGGGCAAGTCTCCAAGTTGAAAATGTTGATGAAACGGAAATTCTAAAAGAGGTAGAGAAGGCTAAAAAACTATATCCAGATGATACTATGATTCTTGATACTTGTGCTGAGGCGTACAATAAGTATAAGATGTATGATAAGACAATTGATCTCCTGAGAATGGACCCGGTATTGTTGAGGCTTGAACCTAGTCTGTATCTCCAGCTGGGTGATGCTTGGGCTGGTAAGAAGAATATCTCAGAAGCAAAGGCAATGTATGAGAAGATCAAGGTGTCAAAAAGAAGTACTGAAAAATTGATAGAGGCGGCAAAGAAGAGACTGAATGAACTAAATTAGTCATATGTTGTTCATGGTGTTATCTTTGCTTTTTATAATAGCCGGCTTCTGTGTCGGCTATTATTTTGGGAGTGTAAGCGATGGCTGCGAAAAATAAAAAGTCATGGGATAGCATATTGATAAGTATCTTAGGGGCAGCTGTCCTTTTGATTGCCTTTGATGCTTGGATAAATGATTTTATAGCAATGCCCCTGCGGGTAATCTCGACTACTATCTCAGAGATTGTGGTCGGTATATGTGGTTACGACGTGTTTAGGGAAGGAACCAGTCTTGTCGTAGGTACTTTTAGGTTCAATGTTGATACCGCTTGCAGTGGTTCGCAGACCATGCAGCAAATGTTGGCGGCTGCAATTGTACTAGTAGGAGTTTGGGGAGGACTGTCACTTGGGCAGAAATTTATTGCTGTAGTTATTGCCTTGCCTATTGCTGTCTTTGCCAATGGACTGCGAGTAAGTGCTTTGATGCTTGCAAGTCTTCATGCGGGGAAAGGGTTGACTGAGGATACTTTTGCACATCAATTTATCGGTGTTGCCGCTTTTGCCTTGGCACTGTTTCTCTTTTGGCAAGTGTGTAAAATTGTTGCGAGTACTACCATCTTTGACCGAACCGAGCTTTTTTTGCAGTTAACTATTACTATGTTATTACTAGGTGTAATATTCTTTCCATTTTTTTATGAGAGCCTAATAAGCTGGATTGGAAGTGAGTGGAATCCATATAATAGATATGCGTGGGTCTTTGCTGTGATTGCGGTAGTCTCATTTGTACTTGCTTCGTATTCAGATATTCGGATAGCTGCGAAGTCAGGTGGGAAACGGGGCAGGGATGCTTATGTCGGTTTTACCATACTCGTGCTTGGACTTTGCTGGGCAATTATAGTTACAAAACTTGGCTTTGTTTCAATTCAAGGCTTGGGTTTTGTATCAGGTCTCTTTGGCTTGGGTGTGGTATACTTCGGACTAAAGAGATTTTCTATCGAAATACCGCTTTTCTTGATATTGCTTATGAGTTTTCCAAAAATACCAATGATTATTAGTGATGTATTTGGAATAAATGGTGAGCAGAATTGGGGTATTTTGTTTGGAGTTCGTTTGCTCATTACTCTTATATTGCTTGCTGGATACTTATATGCTAAGAAGTATTTTAGAGTTAATCGAAGTGTTTGTGCGGCTACTGTAAGTAATAGGAGTTGGAAAATTGTAACCTTGCTACTGCTTATTATGTCCGGAGGAGGTCTGCTGTGGCAGGGGTACCTAGATGCTGCTGATAATGATGTAGAGATGAATAAAGGTGATCTTACATTATTTGCAGAGCTACCATTAAAGTTTGGCGTCTGGAATGGTGAGATATACCCGCTGTCTGAGAATACCAAGGATCTACTAGGTGGCTCTGAGGCAGTTTTGAAGGTGTATACTAGCGATTATACCCTTCCTATAGAGTTTTTTTATAACTTTTCAGGAGGGAATAGACATAACTTGCACCCGCCGGAATATTGTCTTACTGGAGCTGGTTGGAAGATTGTTAAAAAAATAAGTTTGAATTTTACTGCACAAAAAGGTATGAAATTTCCGATAACTGTCATGGAGTTAAAAAATGGAGCGGAATCCCGTTGGTTTGCATTTTGGTTTTATGATGGTGTCAGTATAAAAGCCAATTACTTTAGAATGTTGGGCGAAGACCTGTTTTCGAGATTGAGTGGCGAAGAACATGAGTGGTCAATATATAGGGTTATTGCTCATCGTGAGGTTGATCTGATGCGCTTCATTGAGGAGGTAAGTAAACGTGTGGGAAGTAGTTATAACTAGCTGATGTTATTTAAGAGTTTTTTTAGAATTTAAGTTTGGGTAAGGAATAAAATGGCGAAAACAAGTTTGGGTTTTGTTAGACCTCTACAGCCTTTTAAAAGTTTTAAAAGGCATATATTATCAGCTTCTCTAACTATAGCAATCTTTTCAATAGTTGCTGTTGTCGCTGCGTGGTATACAAAACCGCTGTATGAGGCAAAGGCGCTTATTTTTATCTCTTCACATCAAACCTCAAATTTGCAAGCTGACTCCAGCTCAGAGATATATAACTATCAATCATTCGTTGAGAACCAGATATATATGATGTATAGCTATAATGTCTTGAATACGGCATTGTTGTCACTAGGTGATACTGCTTCAATGTGGAATGAGGTCACAGGGTGGAAAGGTAAGCTCTTTTTTTGGAAGAAGGGCGGTCCTAGTATCGCTTTGGATAATCTCAAGAATGCTCTGGTTATTACACGTCTTGATAAATCAAATATGGTAGGTATCTCATTGATGGGAGATAGCCCTAATGGTCTTGCCGAAACTGTGAATGCAGTAGCAAAGGCGTATATCGAAAGAGTAAATGGAGAGGGCGTAGAGGGTAAAGATGATCGGATCGCAAATCTTACTAGGCGAAGACGAGAACTGTACTCAAAGATGAGAGATTTATCAGCAAGAAAAGCTAAAATTGCTGAAGGTATGGGTATTACAGCGACCGATGTAAATAACGAACAGGATCCTTTCAGGCAGCAGGTAGATGCATTGCATGGTGCCGTATATGATGCTGGTATTGCTTCTGCAAAAGCCAAAGCTGCATATGGTGCACTTGAGAAGACAATAAATTCTTATGATGATAATGATATAAGGAAGATGGCTGAATTGGAGGCTGAAAAGAACGAACTCCTCAATGCAACATATTCAGCTCTTCTTGAACAGAAGGTATCTTTACAGTCTGTAGTCAATAATATGAAACCTAACCATCCTAAACGTCAGCGCTTGCAAAAAGAGCTAGAGATGAGAGAGAAAGAGTATACTGATTTACGTCAGAAGATCATAGATGATGGGATGGGTAAGATTAGAAGACAGCTTGCTGCAAGACTTGAACAAGCAAAATCCACAGCTACAGAAGCTGCTCAACTTGAAGAAGAGCTGACAGGTAAGATGGATCAGATGAAAGAAAGAATGCAGAGGTATAATTCTTTATATGATCAAGCTCAAAGTATTAATATTGAGATGGAAAGAATCAGGGAGCAGTTGGTCAGTATTGATAATAAGCTTGATATGTTTGATACTGAAGAGAATGCTCCTGGTGCTATAAAAATACGATCTATAGCGAGGTATC
The DNA here is from genome assembly GCA_965140405.1 of Planctomycetota bacterium. Taxonomy (GTDB): domain Bacteria; phylum Planctomycetota; class SZUA-567; order SZUA-567; family SZUA-567. The sequence continues at coordinate 930,399 of OZ223208.1, read as the reverse complement.
CAGAGCTACCGGATAATAAGAACAGGCTAAAGGTTTTTGTGGCATTATTCTTTATTGGAATGCTATTTGGTATTGGTGTGCCGTGTTTATTAGATGCATTCAATCCATGGGTTATGACCCCTAGTGATGTCTTCCTTGCGGTAAGTAACCCTCCTCTTGGCTGCATCTTGGAGCATGGTGATGAGAAGTATAAAGATCTAGCTCGAGACCAATTGAGAAGACTTGCATTGACTATAAATGCAAAAGCTAAAAAGGATAATTTGACACATTTCGAGTTTACATCAGCAAAAGCTGGTGGCGGGTCTACAGAGTTATCTATATTACTTTGTAATGAGTTGTCTCACATTGGGGTTAAAACACTTCTTGTGGAAGCAAATATTTTCAAACCTGATGCTCGATACGGTGGGTTGGATCGCCTTGGTTTTATTGATATACTCCGTGATTCTGTACCGATCAAAGAATGCATTATTCCGGCTGACCCTGAGAATAAGTTGCCTGATAGAATTAGAGCTGGTAATATCAAAGGCGAGAACTTACTACCTACAAAAGCTGATTGGGCTGAGCATTATAAAGAGATTGCTGGAGTGTATGATATAATAATCTATGATACTCCACCGGTACTTCTATCAGCCGATGCTGAGATGATGTCAAGATTTTGTGATGCTACCCTACTAGTGATTGAGGCTGAAGGAGTTACATTCTTCGAGATGCTTAGAGCGTTGAGTGGAGTGAAATCAATTGCTGCTAATATTGGTATTGTAATGAATAGAGCTGTCGTGTACCCTGAGAGTGGATATTATAAAGATCTGCTAGAAGAATACGGTGGTGGTGGAAAGCATAAGAACGGCTTCATTTCAAGGTTACTTTTGCGTGAAGGGCGTACTCGTGAAGTTAGAAGGCGTGGGGAGCATATGACGGGTTCTAGGCATAGTAATGAATCTGAAGCAAGTCTCAAGGCAAATAAAATTGTGGAAGAGCATCTTGATGATGATAGCGAGAGTGACTCTATCGAGGTGATTGATGTTAAATTATAATGAGAGGGGTAGGGGATATGTATTATCTTATTATAGAGGATAGTAATGTTTAAAGATGTTTGGAACTACAATTCAACAGTGATTCATCCTTTAGGCGCATTTGTGTTTATCACATGCGCCTTTATGATATTACTGCTAAATAAAAAATGGGTCTTCTTGCCAATGCTGATTATCTTGTGTTTTGTGTCAAATGCGCAAAGATTGAATATTGGAGGGTTGGACTTTCCATTTTCGAGGCTAATTATTCTGACTACATGGATGAGGATCTTTATTCGTGGGGAGCATAAAGTTCTGAAATTTAGTAAACCAGATCTTATATTATTGATGTGGCTCTTCGCTAGAGGGTTTATATATAGCATTCAATGGGGGAATAGGGAGGCTGTGATATACCAGTTGGGTGAAGCGTTTACCACCTGTGGATTCTATTTCATGGCTAGAGTCTTCATACAAAACATAGATGATGTGAAACAATTTGGTAGGCAACTTTCGATTGTTGCTCTGCCTTTGTCGGTCTTCTTTGCAATAGAATGGGTGACAGGTAGGAACTATTTCTCTATATTTGGTGGTGTAGAGTTTATTACTTGGGTGCGTAATGGTAGGCTTCGGTGTGGTGGGGCATTCTCTCATCCACTTATCGCTGGTTACTTCTGGGGTGTTGCGATTCCATTTATGGCAACACTCTATGATAAGCAAGGTTGGCACCGCAAGATTGCAATTACTGGTACTGCTTGTGCATTGGTCATTGTTGCAGCAACCGCTTCAAGTACACCGGTACTAGGGGTAATGGCTGGTATGTTTGGATGGTGTTTCTATTTTGTCCGCAAGATGATTTTTCACATTGTTTCTGGGGTAATCATCTCAATTATTGCTCTTCATGTGTATATGAAAGCTCCGGTTTGGCATCTAATATCTAGAATCAATGTGGTTGGTGGTTCGACAGGTGATCACAGGTATAGGCTCATTAACGGGTTTTTTACAAATGTTACAGATTGGTTCTTCATGGGAGTAAAGTCTACAGATCCTTGGGGAAGGGGATTAGGTGATGTTACCAATGAATTTATTTTACAAGCAGTACGTGGCGGCTTTGTGACACTTGTTCTCTTTATAGGCTTGATAGGATACTTGATGTACTTACTACAGAAGAGAACTAGGGAAGCAAAGAATGACTTTGGCGAGAGGTTTGTAACTTGGAATATTTGGGTTGCTTTATTCATGCAGTGCTCGATATTCTTTTCTCTTTCAGCTTTTGGTCAGGCCTCGGTGTTATTTTATCTATCTCTTGGAATTGCAGCAAGCCTCGGCCTCTCTCCTATTGTTGGTGCGGAGACAAAACCACACCAAAATGAGCAACGTAAGGGCTATAATGAGGTCAAGCCTAAAAAGCGTGATACAAGTGGTTGGATGCTTCCTGATAGTAGTGGTCCTGGCTCAAACGGTGGGTGGATATAATGATCAAGCTTTCTATTATTATTGTTAGTTTCAATACTAAGAGTATCTTGAGAGATTGCTTGAACTCAATATTTGCTAATGCACCCAAGTATGAGTATGAGGTTATTATTGTTGATAATAACTCTCATGATGGTTCAGTTGAAATGGTCAAAAATGAGTTTGCCAAAGTAAAAGTTGTTGAGAATCATGACAATAGAGGGTTTGCTGCAGCGAATAATCAAGGTTTTGAAGTTGCAAATGGTGAGTACTATTTGCTTTTGAACTCTGATACAATTGTGCTTGGTGATGTGCTCAGTAAATCAGTAGAGTATATGGTTAGTAATTCAGATACAGGAATGATGGGGTGCCGAGTATTAAATAGTGATATGACTACGCAAGAGACCTGCTTTATGTGGCCTTCACTCCTTAATATTGCAATACTAAGTAGTGGGCTTGGAGGATTATTCCCTGAATCTAAGTTCATAAAACGTGAACGGATGCACGGTTGGAATCGTGACACTGAGCGTGAAGTTGACGCTATCACAGGGTGCTATATCCTTGTACGTTCCGAGGCAATTTCAAAGATTGGAATGCTGGATGAAGATTTCTTCTTCTATGGTGAAGAGACTGATTGGTGTAGGAGATTTAAAACTGGAGGGTATAGAGTAGTATTCTCTCCTGTAGGAGAGATTATCCATTTGGGAGGAGCTAGTGGTAATGCGATACATTATACAAGGAAGTTGATGCTCTCTCAAGCTCTTGTGCGTCTACAGCGTAAGCATAATGGGGTATTTTGTGCAATTATTGCTTGGTTACTCTTGCTTGGTGAATGTGTAATAAAGAGTATTGGGTTTGGTAGTGGTGTTCTTTTAAAGGGTAAGAGATATCTGCCAGCGTTTAAAAAACACTTTTGGGCGTTGATTAAATTTGGTAAAGCATGGGCAGCGAAGAGTAGTGATAAGAGAAAGGTAGTTCTTGCTGTAGCATCATCAGGCGGGCATTGGATGCAGTTGAGGCGTTTAGAACGTGTCTTTGATAGATATAGGACTATATATGTTTCGACAAAGAGCGATTATCGTGAAGGCGTTATAGGATATCCATTCATTACAGTCAAGGATGTAAATAGGTGGAAGAAGTCTCAGATACCTTATGCTTGTTTGCAAATGCTATATACAGTTATTAGCATTAAACCAGATGTTGTGATCTCCACTGGTGCGCTACCTGGATTATTGGCAATTTTATTTGGTAGGCTTATAGGTGCAAAGTGTATCTGGGTTGATAGTATTGCAAACAGCGAAGAACTCTCTATGAGTGGGCGTGTTGCTGGAAAGTTTGCACATTTATGGCTTACGCAGTGGGAGCATCTTTCCTGTAAAGGAAGTGATAAATCGAAGCCTGAATATGCGGGGAAGGTGTTATGATATTTGTAGCAGTAGGGACTCAGCTAGCTTTTGATAGACTTATCAAAAGTGTTGATACTTGGAGTGGTTGCTCCACATGTGAGGTTATTGCTCAGATTGGTAGTGGTGGTGATTATATACCGGTAAATTTACAATCCTACGAATCTTGTAAAGCTAGTGAATTCGCAGAGTACTGCAATGAGGCAGAAGTTATCGTTGCTCACGCAGGGATGGGTGTTATTTTATCAGCAAGAGAGAATGGCGTTCCGTTAATAATTATGCCGAGGCGGGCTGATCTGAATGAGCACCGAAATGATCATCAGTTGGCAACGGCGAAGAATTTCGGGAGTATGGAAGGTATTTATGTTGCAAATTCTACAGAAGAGCTTCATGCTTACCTTGATAACAGGAGTGAACTCGTAGGGGCGATTTCAAATGAGAAGGCTTCAAAGGAGTTGGTTGAGCGCATTTGTTTATTTATTGATGAGGGTAGATGATGGACACAATAAATACTGCGTTTGATGGGGTACTGTGCTTTGGACAGGTCGATTGGTGGTATCACAATAGAACACACTTTGATCTACAGATAATGAGGGAGTTTTCAAAAGAAGTCCCTGTGCTCTACGTCAATTCTCTAGGTATGAAGATACCAAGTCCGAGCGAAGGGAAGATGTTTTTTACACGTATTAAACGCAAAGCTAAAAGCTTTTTGCGTGGGTTGACAAAGGTAAGAGATAACTTCTATGTATTCTCGCCTGTGAATATTCCGGGAAGTTCGAGATTGCCACTTGGGAAGAGTTTTCTTTCACTACAAGTAAAGATTGCTCTAAAACGTGCAGGAATCAAGCGTCCTCTTATCTGGATTGGTTGTCCTACATCGATAGATGTTCTTGGTTCAATACCTCATTTTAAGCAAATTTATCAGCGTACTGATCGTTATGAAAATTATGCTGGAGTTGATGTAGAGTATATTAGGAGTATTGATAAAAAACTAAAAGAGGACTCTGACTTTACGGTATTCTGTTCATCACTACTAATCGAACGTGAAGAGTCTGAGTGCAAAAAGGCGCTTTACATCGAGCATGGAGTGGATTATGACTATTTCTCTAGAGCAGGGGATTCTCAAGATGAACCTGAAGATGTAAAAAATATTTCTCATCCTAGAGCGGTCTATGTTGGCGGTATGGATCATGGAGTATTCGATCCTGATTTTTTCTATGAGGTTGCCAAGAAGCTCCCTGAGTGGAATTTTATCATGGTCGGCAGTGTTGCCTTTGGTGAGGAGTGGTGTGCGGATCTTGAGAATGTTTATCTTATGGGGCGTAGACCTTATGAAAAAGTAGCAGGATATATGGCTGCTGCTGACGTACTTATTATGACTTGGTGTAGAAATGACTGGATAGAGGTGTGTAACCCAGTAAAGACCAAGGAGTATCTTGCTGTCGGTAAGGGGGTCGTTAGTACTCCATTTTATGAGCTGAATAGCTACACTGAGACTATAAAAAGTTGTGAAACGTCGGAAGAATTTGCTAAGGATATTGTTGAACTTAGAAAGAATCCTCCTAGCAAGGATATGCAACGAGAGAGAGTGAAAAATATAACTTGGGAAGTACAAGCTAAGAAAATTTGGGATGAAGTAATTGGATAGGAATAGAAATAACTAAATTTATGAACAATTAATGAGGAGAAGTAATGATTATTGCTGTAGTATTTATCTTGTATGTACTAATGATGATAGGCGTGGGAGTATATGGATACACAAAGACAGATGGGCTTGAAGATTATCTGCTTGGTGGACGTAAAATGGGCGCTTTTGTTTCTGCGTTAAGTGCTGGTGCGTCTGATATGAGTGGTTGGTTACTTTTAGGTCTACCTGGTGCTGTCTTTGCAGCTGGACTTGGTGAACTCTGGATAGGTATTGGTCTACTTGTAGGTAGCTACTTGAACTGGCTTATTATTGCCAAGCCTCTACGTGTTGAGAGTGAACGCCTAGGAGCTATGACTGTTTCTGAGTACTTTGAAAAACGCTTCCCAAGTGGTAAGATTGCTCTGCGCTTGGTAACAGCAATAATTATAATCGTATTTTTCCTGTTATATACTGCATCAGGTCTGGTAGCAAGCGGCAAGCTTTTTGAAACTGTATTTGGTATTGATTATTCTACTTCTGTTGTAATTGGTACACTTGCAATTATTGTGTATGTATCTGTTGGTGGTTTCATTGCTGTATGTTGGACTGATGCAATTCAAGGTATACTAATGATAGGTGCTCTGGTTATTGTTCCGATGCTAGCTATAAATGTTATTGGTGGCTGGAATGAGATGTTTAATGTTGTATCGAGTGCCAATCCAAACTATTTGAAACTATTTAAAAATCTAGATGGAAGCTCTTTATCAGGTATGAGTATTATTAATTCACTCGCTTGGGGGCTTGGCTATATGGGTATGCCTCATATTCTTGTAAGGTTTATGGCGATTGATTCTATTGATAGCATTCCAAGAGCAAGGCGTATTGCTGTGGCTTGGTCAGGAATCTCAATGCTTGCTGCGATCTCAATAGGTATAATCGGTATTGCATACTTCAACCTAGATGGTATCGAGCCACTAGCTGATAAAGAACGTGTATTTATGACTATGATGCAAACACTTTTTACACCTATACCTGCTGGTATATGTCTGGCTGCAATCTTAGCCGCAATTATGAGTACTGCAGATTCTCAGCTCCTTGTATGTACATCAGCTATTACTGAAGATATTTATCGAACCTTCTTCAGGCGTGATGCTTCTGAAAAAGAATTATTGATTATTGGACGACTATCTGTTGTTGTGCTTGCAGCTGTTGCTCTGTACATTGCTTTGGATGGTGGTACTGAGGTGATGGGGCTTGTATCTTATGCATGGGCTGGCTTTGGTGCTGCATTTGGGCCAGCTATACTTCTGAGCTTCTATTATAAGAAGATAAGCTCTGCTGGTGCAATTACAGGTATTGTTGCAGGTGGGTTGATTGTTATACTTTGGAAGAACATGAGTGGTGGTATCTTTGATATATATGAAATGGTTCCGGGATTTGTTATATCATTCATTTTGATCGTTCTTGTAAGTAATATTTTCCCTGACAAACAGAGTAATAAATAATATAGTTGTTTTCTTGAATTATATAGGGCGTGCCATTTTGGGCACGCTCTATATTTTTTGCAGTCATTAATTAATTTTACAACATTACCGAGAATATTTCTTGCCTACTCTACTTTTGCGTAGTACGATATAAGAAAAACCTTAAATAAGGAGTAAGGGATGAGAATGATTACTAGATATGTCATAATCTTAGGATTTCTGTGGTTTCTTGTAGCTCATGTCTCTTATGCTAGGGAGGTGAATAACCACGGGGTTCTGGTTGATTCCATGTGGGAGAGAGCTTCTGAGGATGTTGATGATAACTACAATGCTTGTGTATATCGTTCACAGTATTTGGAGGAAATACTAGCACTTGTATCTTGGGATGATGTAGAGGTATCTGATAAAGAGTCAGCAAGAAGTATTATGGCTATCTGGATGGAAAAGCTCAATACAAAGAGTTCTCCTGAAAAATGGGTATGGCGGGATACCGGAGCTACCCTTACACTACGTTCAAACAGCTTAGCAGAGGTTGATGGGGTAAGTACAATATATAACTATGTGTTGCTCTGGGATGGGGAGAAGGTAAGAAGTATCGTCTTTGTGAGTAAGGGAACCGACCTTGGGAGCTTATGTGCGGTTTGTGAGAACTTTGTGTTGAGTTGGTTGTATCCGGGAGTAGAGCTGGATATTAATAGCGCAATTAAAAATGCATTATTATTCCAGAGTCTCGCTCCAACATCTTCAGATGAAGCACTGGAGAATTTCTACACATCATTTGCTAGAGAGCAATTTGATAATTATAACGAGGTCTTGGGGACAGATCCAATTATTAATGGCTGGAGGAGACTACTTGATGAGTCTATTATCGTCCCTATAGGCGAAATGGGTAGGGCACAGTTGATCGCTTTTTATCACCCTTGGAGCGATACAGCTCTGGTAACCGTTTGGGAGAATAATATTGTCTTAGACGTTGCACAGATAAGTGAAGTGTACTTGTTCGATGGAGCATTTATGTATTTAAATGAAATATTACAAGTTGATAATATCATCCCCCCGTGGAGAATCGAGTCCTTTCCTCCTGTAGCAGTCTGCACCAATACGACTAGTGCGGTAATGACAATGCAATACACGATCTTTCGGACTATTGCACTGGTAAATGAGAATCCAACACTGAATAAGGAGCAGATGGGGTTTGCTGGGATGAAATTTTTGAGCTATATACTAAATGTAGGGGAATATTATTCAGACAAGGTTGTAGCTAACTCTGTAAGTAGCCTACTTATTAGATGTCTTGAAAAAGATAAGGAGCTACTAAGAAGTAATAACCCTGAGCTGGAAAAAACATTAAAATTGATGATGGATTTCAAGAGTGGATATATACAATCTCTGCGACCGAAAGGGTATATTGAGACTAATAATGGAGGTAGAATTGTCATCCTTTCTGGAGAGAATAAAGCTCAATTTATTGTTATGATATTCTCACCAAGTGATAAATCAAAACTAGATATGGTGTATTTACTAAATTTTGATGATGCGATACGCAAGGTGATAGAGGAGAGTGAGTATGAATAGATTATTTATTACTATGCTCTTTGTAATGTTATGCATGTCGAAAAGTATTGCTGCCTCTGACAGTGATGATGTGGCTTTAGAGGTAGGTAAACAAGCAACGTCAGCAAAGACTACGCAGACACTTGAAGAGCTTTCTAATGCTTTAAAAGGTAAAGGGGCATACGAGAAGTATTCGGACTCCGAGTATCTTAAAAAGCTAAAGTTGAAATCTGCAGGAAGGCTTGAAACTATACTTGATAAGGCCGGACCATTACTCGAAACAATTGATATTGGCTCTCTGATTGCCAAGGCTTCTGGTCATGCCGTTGAAGGTGATATGGATGCGGCAGTAATGGAGGTATTTTCAGATCTTATAAAGAGAGGGATGGTCTCTTCTGCGGCTGTTCTTGGGTCGATTATTCCAGGTGGATCTATAGTTGGAGGTGTAGCTGCAGAGCACCTTCATCAAGAGTATATTGATAAAAGCCTTCAGCATGATCTGGATAAGTATAGAGATCAGCAGTATAAGGATAAATATCTACTCCAACCTCCAAAGCAGAGATATATTGATAAGGACGGTAAAGAGAAAGAGCTCCCTCGCGATATGTTTGTTGGTAAAGATGGACTGATTCATAGAAGATCAAAGAGCGAGCAGGATGAATATGTCAGAAATTGGCATAAGGATAGAATGCAGGCAGCAGCGGTTCAGAGTGAGGCGGAAAGCAGAAAGATGCAGGCTTTAGCAATTGCGCTAGAAGAAAAACGTTTAAGTCCTGATGAGTATATCAGAGAAATGCAGAAGATATCAACAAGTAATGTTATTGAGATAGCAGGCATGACAAAAGCATTGGATGAGAATGGGAAATTGATAGTAATAGAGCCTGCCCTTGATAAGGATGAAATGTTGGCAAATGCTGCCAGAGTTGATAGTGAACTGGCTCAAGCTTTAAAAGATCTAATCATAGTCTCTAAAATCGATAAAATACTTGGAAAAGTAGAGCCAATGCGAATGGTCGCAGATTGTGTTGTGTTTAATACTACAACAGTGGTGATGACTTTCTGGAATGTTGGAAGTATGGTGGCTGGGCATGGTAGAGCAACTCTGACTTCATCGGATTTTTCTGATAAATCTGAAAAAGTTTATCGTGGAACTTTCTCAGGAGGTCCAGAGGGGAAATTTGTTATGATTGTTGATAATCGAGAGCTTTTGTTAAAGGTTGTAAATGGGAAATATATTAAAATTGATAGGGCTACTAGCATGACTGTTGAAGAGAGAAAATTCTGTGAAGGGCTTGGCTTATTTGATATTAGAATAAGTATTAGGACTCCGAAGGGATTTCTTCATTGGGATGAATAGTTGGATATTTTCAGGTATTTAAATAATCAATGGTTAAATGTTAGAGAGCTAGCAAAAGTTAAAAAAGATTATATTGTGAGTATCTCTCTCAAATAATTGGATAAATTATGTGAGTTATTTGGATTATGCTTGAGAAACAATAATAGCTCCAATGATAATAAGTACCGCTCCAGAGAGTACCTTGACTACGCTTAGTTCTTTCCATTCTCCGAAGAGGAGCATACTGAGCACTATGGTTGTAAGTGTATTGCTGTTAAACACAGGGGCAAGCTTGCTCATGGGTGTATTATAGTAAAATAGTGCATATGATACACATGCAGTCGCTATCGCCCAGCATGCTCCACTTATGATAGACCAGATTACTCCCTGCAAAGTAAACCTTCCTAATTTACTTGTGAAGGCAAATGTGCCGCCGATTGCAGCGATTACAAGTCCGCCGATTAGGAGGAATACTTCAGGACCAACCCCTTCTCTTGCTCCCATTTTTTGAAAAAGGCTGAAAAGACCTAAAAGTACCGCAGGCATTACACCGCCTATGATGATTCCAATTGCATTCTTCGACATCTTTACTCCAATCAATTATTATAATATCTTTACCTTAGTACTATTTTGTCAAGCAATAATTATATGGCTAGAAAATATGCACCAGTATATACTTACTCTGCTGTTACGCTCGGGATACAGTAATTGCGCCTATAATAATGAGGACTGCCCCTACAAGAACTTTATACACATTGATCTCATGCCATTCTCCAAGTATTACTATACTCAAAATAACAGCGGTAAGAGTATTGGTGTTCAGAATAGGGTTTAGTTTGCTCATTGGTGTGTTATATTTGAATATGGAGTATGCTAAACCAGCCATTGATATTCCCCAGCAAGCACTACTTAGTACTGTCCATACACTGCCTATTGCAGTGAATTCAACCGGCTTGCCGGTGAATATCAGTATACCTCCAATAGCTGAACCTGTTAGCCCAAGTACCATGAGATATTCACCAGGACCAATACCTTTTCTCGTCGCTAACTTTTGAAAGACAAAGAAAAATCCCAACAGCAATGCGGGCGCTACCCCGCCTATAAGTAAGCCTAGTGTACTATCTGACATGTGTTCTCCATATGGCGATTTATTTGATACTTAACTTGGTAATGCTACTTACTAGAAGGCGGGCGTCGTCGCTTCCTAGAGTGTCTGTTACGTGAGTTGCGCTTTTGTGGCTTTACTACCTTCTTTGGCTCTTTGTGCATTATAAAAAGGTAATTGAAACCACGTAGGAAAAAATTTTCTTCCTCTGCAGCTTTGCGGTAGTTGCCCATCTCTAGTGTTTTGTTATGCCTTACCACAGAGATGATATCGATAGCTTTGAAGTACTTCTGTAGTATATTAAATAACTCAAAGCCTATCGGCATGAATTTCTTGCCCTTGTTTATAAATGAATCAGAGACATAGAGAGCCATGTATCTGTCATACTTCATGACTCTATGTAGCTCTTTAATTACTTCTTCCATGGATTTATAATAACCACTCTCTTGTGCGCTGAGTTTTCCAATACAACGTGGGTCGTCTGAGTAGTCTATATGAGTAGAATATGGTGGATCAATAAATGCAAAATCTACAGTCTCATTCTCAAGTGGCAATTTTCGAGAATCACATTGGGTAATGTCGTCTCTCTGTGGGTTTAGATCGAAACCTCTAGCTTTGCGTTGCAAGTCTTCGGCTACATCTATTGTTGTGCCACTGCCGCACATAGGGTCGATAACGAGTTGGTTCTCTTTTGTATATCTCTTGAGAAGATTCCAGATGATATAGCTCGGTGTTGCTCCGATATAGTTAGAGTTACCCTGCATGTCTTCACCATAGTGCTGGGAAGGGTACTCCCATAGTGTGGTGACCTGAATATTTAGTGGCGGCTTCTTGTGTTTTGACATGCTATGTGTTGTTTCCTATTATAAAGTTATGTGTATTGACCATCAAAAATTACTAAAGTATGAAGCGTGATAGATCCTCGTCTTCGGTAATATCTGAAAGCTTTTGGTCGATTATTTCTGGGGTCACTACAAACTTCTCGTCCTTCATGTCTGGGGCATTGAATGAGACCTCTTCAAAAATCTTCTCCATGACTGTATGCAAGCGTCTAGCACCGATATCATCTGTATTTTGGTTTACCTTGGCTGTGAGCTCCGCTATGTGTGGAAGTGAATCTTTAGAGAATTCCACAGTTACTCCCTCTGTTTCAAGAAGTAGCTCATACTGCTTGGTAAGTGCGTTCTTTGGGTGTGTAAGTATTCTTTCGAAATCCTCTTTTGTAAGTGATTGCAGTTCGACTCTGATAGGGAAACGACCTTGGAGCTCAGGGATAAGATCAGAAGGTTTCTTGCCGTGGAATGCACCAGCAGCAATAAATAATATATGATCTGTCTTGACTCCACCGAACTTTGTAGATACCGTGCATCCTTCAACTATAGGCAAGAGGTCTCTCTGTACACCCTCTCTACTAACATCTGGGCCGCTCTCTTTTCCTGTACCTATGATCTTGTCTATTTCATCAATAAACACAAGTCCTTCTTGCTCAGCTCTCTCGATTCCCATCTTGTTGATAGCTTCTTCATCGATAAGCTTTTCTGCTTCTTCTTGGGTAAAGATTCTAAGGGCTTCCTGGACTGGAACTCTGCGTTGCTTCTTCTTGCCTGGCATCAAGCTTGAGATCATATCCTGCATCTCAAGTCCCATCATATCATCACCACCTATTGCTCCAATTACCCCAGATACAGGTGCCTTATCTTGAGCAGCTATCTCTACAGGCTTCTCTTCCAAATCTCCACTACGCAGGCGGTCTCTTAGTTTTCCCCTTGTGCGTTCCCAGCGTTCCTTTGACTTTCTCATTTCTTCTTCGTCTCCAGAGTACGTTGGCTCTGGAAGCATAAGGTCTAGTATACGTTCCTCTGCATGGAGAGCAGCTTCTCCCTTTACCCTCTCAATCTCACGGTTTCTAAACTCATTGACAGAGACCTTTGCAAGGTCTCTAATCATGCTCTCAACGTCTCTGCCGTGGTATCCTACTTCTGTATACTTACTAGCTTCTACTTTCACAAAAGGTGCGTCTACAAGATCTGCAAGCCTTCTAGCTATCTCTGTCTTACCAACACCTGTAGGGCCGATCATAAGGATATTTCTAGGCATTACTTCCTTACGCATACCTTCTTCAATTTGTTTGCGTCTCCATCTATTACGTATAGCTACAGCAACAGCTTTTTTACCTTCATCTTGGCCTATGATGTATTCATCAAGTTTTCTTACTATCTCTTTTGGGGTTAGTGAATTTGAGGTGTTTTTCCCTAGTATTTTATTGATTATTTTCATGTATGAAGCTTTCTATATAGTATTTTAAATTCGGTTTAGCTCTTTTATTTTTAATAAGTCACTATATTTTATAGGTTATTTTAATACTTGCAATAGAGAAGGTTGAGTTTGTTTATATTATGAGGCTGTTTTGTAGTGTTTTTATTATAAGACAAAATAGCAAAACGTCTGCAAGGTGCAGGCGTTTGAATACTTCTTTTCGTTGTGTGTGGTGTAAAATTGGGAGGTTAGTTCTGTATAACTTGTTCTTTGAGGTAGATTGGGGTCAAATACTTATTTTCATCTACTTCTACATATTCAAAGTATCGCGCTGCGATATCAACCTCGAAAAGATCCTCGAATGCATCTAAATCTTCGGTCATCTCATATTCAACACCAGCATTACTCAAGTTATTGATAGTTTCAATGGTGTTACCATGGTCATTGTCAGTACCAATAGTTATGATAAGGCTAATATTTGTAATGCCAGTAGGTAGAGCAAAATATTGGAGAGCCTCGTCTATTCCTTCTTCACAAGGTGAGGAGTAAGGGGTATGTTGATCGTCTGATGAACCAAATTTATCAATAGTATCATCAATAATATTTGAGACCTCTTCGGCTTGTTCTCCATTACAGATAGCGCACGCTAAGCCTTGATTGAGTAACTCTTTAGCTATTTGCTCAATATGCTCTTTTGAGACAGTGCTAACAATGTTTAAAAGTGCACTGAAGGGTGCTTTTTTGAATGGGAATGCGATTGGTTTGCCCGCTTCGTAGCGGATGGTGTAGAAGGTTTGGTCACCTATCTTGCCGAGTTTGCCCTGATGGGTATTTGAGAAGAATAACTTCTTCAAATCAGGTCTATCTGCATCATCCTCAAATCCCACGTAAATCCCCCAACTCATATAAAATCACTATACGGCGTCCGATAAGATCTGCCGTTTATAATCATCCCAACCTCTTCTCGACTCATCAGATGTTGACACAAAGTGTAATGTTTACCTGTGTCTGCCCAACAACATTCGGATAAGCAACTTCGTAATTATCTATTTCTGGCCTGAAAGGTCAACATTAAAATTAGAATTTTAATCGTTTTTATGTTAACCTCCTCACCGTATAGGATTTCTATCAAAAAATATTTTTTGATGAGATTATTCTTGCGGAAATATAGGATAATTTCCGATAATACTAGAGGTGTATGATGAAAATCTGTATAATTGATTTTTTAATTTATAATATATAAAAGAATGCTTGCCATTTATTATGGAGTAGACATGAAGCAAAAATATATCGTAACTATGATTTTGATGGCTGTTGTTGCTTTTTCAGCTTGTGAGGAAATGCCTGAGTTGCTCCCAGAAGATGTAATACGTGATCCTAGGCTTATATCTGGGCCATATATTATTGAGGGGTCTGATCAAGATGAAGAAGCGGTATACATGCGTACTAATGTCGCTGCGATTGCTGGTTTGAAAGTTGTCGGGTCAAAAGAAAAGATGGTTAGGCGCTATGGCAGGAGTAGTAAACAGCATAAAATTAATTTAACTCCTCTGATTGATAAAAGTATTCCGGATCAAAAATTTGAAGTCCTTTTAGATGACTTTACTAGTTCGTTAATTTCTTTAAAACACCCACAAGATAACACTGTAACAACTATTGGATTCTTAGGTGGTGGAAAGGGTAGAGAAGAATTGCTCAGTATGGCCGCTAGAAAGCTACTGACCTTTGCCCCTGTCGCAACTATACTTACTGGCGGCTCGTTCCCCCTTGATGAAAAAATATCAACTTGGGATACTTCATTCTTTACCCCTATTCAACCTCTGACTCCCACTAGTCCTTTGTTAATGTTGCCAGAAGATAGAGCGATACTCCCTATAGAGGCTGGAAGAGGAGGTGGACTGAAGTATTGGAGCAGAAGTATAGGAAGCGTTCATATATGCTTTATAGATATGGATAGTTTGAAAAAACCTGCTGAGCGTGCAGAGGTGCTGGGATGGTTGACAGAAGATCTTGCCGCGAACCCTGATATGTGGCGAGTCCTTGTGCTAGGAGAGCCTTTATTTGCTGCACAACGTATATATGCAAGAGCTGTAGAGGCATTTGGTACTATTCTCGAGTCAGGAGGCGTTGATCTCGTTGTTAGTGGCGGTGGGGATTATTATCAGAGAACCCTGCCTATTCAAGCGGCTGGGAGTAAGCCTGTACGCTATATTGTAACTGGTGGGATAAGTACAGGTAAAGGCTTACCTGTTGGTAGAGAGTATAGAGCTGCAGTAGCCTCTAGACCGCACGTCGCTGTTTTGAGTGCTGATAGTAACTCTCTGGAGTGGAAGGCTGTAGCTTTAGATAACTCTGAAGTACTTGATATTGTAACAATTAATAAAGAAGGGCTGAGTACTGGTGGGGAGCCAGCAATTGAAAAGATGGATATCCTAACTGATGCTTTGTCAGCTCTGAGTCTGCAACGTGAAGTCATAACTATTGCTACGCAGGCGGCAAAGGCTGTTGATAATCCAAATAAATCAAATGATATTTCATTTGTTCTTGCCAATGCTTCACCTGAGAATATCAAGGGTGAGCTGATGTGGGATATACCATACGACTCTGCATATGTAGTAGAACCTGCGGCTGTGAAATTTGGGCTTGATAGTGGTTATGAGGGTAAGGCCGTATTTAAGGTTAAGCCGCTTACCAAGGGTGCTGACGCGTCGCTGCCTGTTCTGAAAGTAAATATTCAAGGGGTAGGATCTGCTAGTCAGCCGTTAATTTTGAGTAAACGCAAGTATGCTGATATAAAGAGATGGAATGTCGAAGATGCTATAGTAATTGATGGTGCTATGAAAGAAAAGACTTGGAGTAGCATTCCGTCGCTTGAAGGGTTTACCGTATTAGCCACTGGTGGTGAGCCAAAACAGCCTTTTGAGGCCAAGGTCAGCTATGATAATAGAGGTATATACGTACTTGCAAGAGCTGCTGCGGATAAACCTGAGCAGATAGTAACGCAAGCTAAAAATCATGATGACCCTGTACATAGAGATGAAAGCATTGAAATCTTTATAGATCCAAAAAATAACGGTAGGGACTATTTTCAGTTTGCAGTGAATACTAAAGGAGTGATGCTTGATAGATCTAATGCTATGGGGCTAGCTTGGAATCCTAATTGGGAAGTTGCTGTTGAGAGTCATTCTTCATACTATACTGTTGAGGCATTTATTCCTTATCAAGCTCTTGGGCTGTCATCAGTACCAAATAATGGTAGCAAATGGGGATTTAATATTTGTAGGAACGACTATCAGGCTAGTGCTGTACGTGAGAACCCTTTCAAAACGGAAGAGGTGCCGGATATTTTGAGTGGGAAGGTACGGGTTTCTCGTACAAATATTGGTGATCTTGCAGAGCAGGAACTTGGTGAGACTGTTGAAGAAGAAGACGTAAGTGAAAAGGCAGGACCAGGGTTTGAAGTAGTTCAATGGGCTGATACCTTTGGAGATAACTCTAGAAGTGGTCTATATGGTCAGATTCATTTTGCTGATTAATTTTACAGGTTGAGGAGTAAGATATGCTTTTGAAATTTGTAAAGATGCAAGGTGCTGGAAATGACTTTATTATGATTGATAATAGAGCTGGCCTTGTATCGGATACTATCAAGAGTGAGCTAGCAGCAAAGCTCTGTCCTAGGGCTGTCTCTATTGGAGCAGATGGGATGATCTTTCTTGAAGATGATGCTGAGTATGATGCTAAGTGGGATTTTTTCAATGCGGATGGGACATCTGCTGAAATGTGTGGCAATGGGGCACGGTGCTTTGGCCTATTTGCTAAAAGTTTAAATATCTTTGATTCTGAATTTGTTTTTAGAACGATTGCTGGGCCTATCTCGGTAAACATTTCTGGTGAATCTAGGGCAAGGGTAAAGCTTACTGATACGCCATCTCTTAAAAAAATTAAGGAACTAGATGTCGCAGGTATTGAGGTTGATGTTTACTCTATAAATACTGGTGTGCCACATGCGGTTATTGCTGTAGCTGATATTGAGGACTTAGATATCATGAAGCTTGGGGCAGCTATAAGATATCATAAGGAATTTGAACCTACTGGGACAAATGTTAACTTTATTTCAAAAGTTGGTGATGAGGTCGCTATACGTACGTATGAGCGTGGGGTGGAAGGTGAGACTCTGGCTTGTGGAACAGGCTCTGTTGCTGCGGCTATTGTTGCTGGTGTTGAATATGGTATAACTCCTCCTGTTGCTGTGATTACTCGTAGTGGTGATACGTTGAATATTTCGTATACAGTAGGTGAGGAAGGTAATAGAAATATTTATCTAGAGGGCCCGGCTGTTATTGTTTATGAGGGAGAAGTGTTGCTTTAGATGTTCTTTATCATTATCTTTGCTTTTTATATATAATTTATAATCCCTGCATAAGACAATATGCAGGGATTATAAATTATATATCTTAAAATAACTGGTTAATTGATTAATTAGCCATCTGTTTCTGTTTCTTCACCATCGATAAATGCCCACGAAACAGCGGAGTCTTTTTTAACCCTAGTTTTTTCGTAGCTCTCACGACATTCTACGCAGCGAGTTGCAAAAGGAAGAATTTTGAGGCGCGATGGAGAAATTGTGACACTACAAGCTTCACATAGCCCATAAGTTCCTTTTTCAATCTTTTCTAACGCAGCATCAATCTGCTCTAGCTCTTGATCGTTATTTGCGGCAATTTCAAAAGTAACATCATCATCGTATGCATCTGCAGCCTGATCAATGGGGTCTGCTGAACTAGAAGATGCTCTTTGACGATAGTCAGCTAGCTCTTTGCGCATATTTTCAAGAATGCCCTCTCGAAGATCGATAAGCTTTTTGCGGGTTACAACAAGTTCTTCTGGTGTCATTCTTCTAAATTCTTGTGGTTCTGCTTTTTGTTGTTGTGTGTCTTCCTTTTTCTTCGCGCCAGAAAGCATAACACCAGGTGCAAATTTAAGACCAGGACCAGCTTTTCTAGCGGTAACAACGTGTTTTGGTTTTACTCTACGAGTGCCTCCTCGTCCTGGTTTCTTTATTGGAAGAGGAGGCTTTTTACCAATGTCAGCATTTTCCAGCTCTTTGATTTCTTTCTTTAGGTCTTCCCCTTCAAGTTTGATTGGAATTATCACTTCTTCAGTATCTTCAGCATCTTCAGCTACTACGGTATCTGCAACTAGTGGTGCTTTTGAGATAATCTTTTTTGAACTCTTTTTCTTAGAGGTCGCTTTCTTTGAGGCTACCTTCTTATCTGCTTTTGTAGGCATTTTTTTTGTCACCTTCTTTGAGGCCGTTGTTCCGGCTTTTTTTGTGGTTTTCTTGGCTGTCTTCTTAGAGGTCTTTTTCTTTGCCATTTTTCTTTGTCTCCTATCTATCTGTTGATTTTGACTGAACAGATATACTGAGTTGGTTTCATAAGATTATTTAAAAAGCAATGCTCAAGTTTTCTTGTTATTACTCTATATCATATTTAAAATTATTGAAGCACAAAAAAACTCAAAAAATCACACACAGGAATAGTCAAGTATTTCGCATAAAAAATGTACAACTCTTTTTATTATAATATGTTCGGATTCTAATTTGGTAACTGTAGTACCAATGAATATATAAAAAGGCAAAATAAGTATGGTGTTTATACGTTGGATTTCAAGGATAAAATACATAAATGTGTTATTTTTCTGATATTTGTGCTCTCGTTTGCATGTAACACTCATGATGTCATGATGTTGTGCGTAGGAGTGGAAGGTGTATTATTGTCACATAATTAGGAATTATTGATCGTGAGTAATAAAAACTGTGAATAACTACTTGCAGAAGAATATTGAAAAGGCTATAATTCTTCATCTGTTAAAAGTATTAATTTGATTTGGGCGAGTGGCGGAATCGGCAGACGCAAGGGATTTAAAATCCCTTGAGATAACTCTCGTACGGGTTCAAGTCCCGTCTTGCCCACCAATTTGTATCACTTGGGTCAATGGCATTTAATGTGTCGTTGACCCTTGTTTTTATAGGGTTTGCGCTGTTTAACACTGGCTTTACTAATCTTTTCTGGCTTGGTGTGTTTTCCCGACTCTGTCCAAATTCTGCCTGTGGGGTATCAGTCGAATCCGTGCAATTAGGCAGAAAATAGGCAGAATTTGGGCAGAGTTCTGGTGTCTGTATTCTGCCTAAATTTGCGGCGTCCTCAGTTCCCGTTGCTTCTGCAACTTTTTCTTCAATATTGATTCTAGGTAGAGATGAAACTGCCATCCTCTTGTCATCTAAGAGGATATGTGTGTAATGCTTCATCGTGAGGTTGATATCGCTGTGCCTCATTAGACGCTGCGCTGTCTGTGGTTGTACACCACTACGGGCTAGTAGTGAGCAAAAGGTATGACGTAAAGCGTGGAAGTCTGCTTTCCCGTACTCGTTTTCATATTCGATTCCGGCTGGCTCTAGGTCGCGTTTCAGCATGGGTGCGCCAGTCTTTGGCTGCATATTTATAAACGCCTGTGCACTTGGCAGGGCAGGGTGATCGGTGAAGTATGCTTGCAGGGCTGTTGTCAGCTCTGGGCGTAGCGGAAGGGTATCGGTCTTGTTATTTTTTTGCGTTGGCGTCTCTGCCTGTTACAGACATGTTGACGAGTTCGAGGTCATAGAGTTTTAGGGTGAGTATCTCATTGTGTCGTAGACTTGTTTCAAGGGCTAGGCGGTAAGCGAGTGCTTTTTCACTTCCGGTTAATTTGTGGTATTTCTTCTAGCGATCTATTTTTTTACTGTTCAACCAATCTTTCAGCGTGAATAATCGTCTGGCATGCCGATACAGCTATTGTTGTACAATCAGATATTGTTTTACCTCCATCGGCATTAATTTTGCGGTTTTCAAGCTCATGACGTATAAAAACAGGGTCTAGTCAATCTCTTTATCAAAGCTCAAGCATTATCTTGTAAGCCTCTCCAATTCTGAGACTGAAAAGTATTTAGGTTTAATAATCCTGCTAATTTCAGATTTTACAAACTAAGCTAGAGCAATAAGGACGACGATGTCTGTTGACTTGATTACTCCTTGTTCCGCTAGTTGTTATACATAACATCCTATTCTTTTGTTTGATATACTTAGTGTTTCTAGCTGTTCAATCCTCTCTAATTTATAACTAGTCATTTAATTATGTTTATTTTGACAATAGTTAGTATACCCTATAATTTATGCCGTATAAGCTTGGTATATACGAAACTATATTGCCGGGTGGGGGATTGCCAGTAGACAGAGTGTTAATATTGATAAATACAATGAGTTCCGTATCAAAAAAATGACACGGAACTCATTAAATAAACAATACGGCGGGATCTTTATTTTTTTAAATGTGACCATTAATAGCATATTTGTATATTTCAAAGATAATATTTTAGAATATATTATTTAAGGAAGAGGAAATGGAAGATTAGGATCCATGGACGCTTCCCAATGAGCTGGTGAAGATTCAACTAGTTCGCGCAGATTATTAAATTGAGCAGCACCTGATATGGATTTTGCTCCTCGCATAACCTCTTTACAGAAATTAATCATTCTTTCCTGCAAAAATTTGATATTCTCTGCTCCGAATTCATTCTCTGAATGTGGTCCCCTTAAAACAACCAGTTCTTTTAATCCTTTTACTCTTTGATATAAGTCTAATGTACCTTCAAGAGAGCCAGAGAAGCACCATAATCCACGAGCGATAAATACAGCCGGCCATTTACCGATATCTCTCATAATTTCTCCACTATTAATATATGCAACATGATAATACTCTCTAAGGGCAGCCTCTACCATTAAACGAGAACTGGAAGTATAGCCTGGGCCTTTGACAAACTCAGCAAGCAGAATTCCACCTTTGATATTATATCCAAATGGCTTACGTTCTTCCGGTATCGGTAAGTCAAAATCAGTATCAGCTATAAAATTAAAATGCATAGCATGCCCAACAACCATTGAGCCTTGTGATGTGCCTGCTAAAAATATTGGGAATTTTTTAGCATCATTTTCCCCATCCCAGAGAGCCTCAGAGGCCGCTTTCCCAGTAAGTGTCTTGCCATCTGCTGTCTGTACCTTTAATTTTTCTCCACTTGCAAACGCATCAAGGGCTCTAAAAATATCACGAGCCTGTTGCACAGTATTACTTGCATTATATCCTCCCGATATACCATGGCCGCGCTTATCAAGATTTAAGACATCAAAACCTGCTTTCACTAGCTGGTAGTGATAATCTCGCCACTGACGTATTCCATATTGCTCGGTAGTTGCATTTGGATATTTTATCTGCTCATACTTCTTGGTTACTGTGTTATAGTCATAGAGTTTATCATATGGGCTTTGAATTGCAGTTATCTCTATAGTACGTCCTGAGACTATAACCACCAAAACTCGAACCTTTTTGCCACTAGCATCTTTTACACCACTACCTTTTATATACCAACCTCGAAGTTTATGGGTAGAACCTTCCGGAACATTCATAAATTGGATTTCATTCAAAGAAGCAGGAACCTCAACTTCTACCACATAACTCTCTGGATCAAGTTTGGCAATGTTTTCAGCATATGGCTTAGAACCAAAATATTTCGGGCGACGAATTTGTGATAGATCTACCTCAGAATTGGGATCGATTTTCCCAAATTTATCTACTGTACCTGTAACCCTAAATTCATTCCTCAAGCCACGAGATTTTGCTGCATTAATACCCTCCTCAGCAAAGGCAGTTCCTTTTGAACTATATACCTTCCATAATTCACGGATTTTTGCATCAGTAAATTCATCAACATAAAAATCACCTTTATAACCTTCAGGCGGAAAATTAGTTGTTGGAGTAAAAGGAACTTTATATTCTACACCATCATCCACCACGATATACGCTGGTAATTTGCCATTAACATCTCGTCTGACTTCCGTCATCGCATCAATTGGAGGAGCTTTTGAACTGACATACTGTTGATTTTGCACATCGCCAGCATTTAGTATCGAAGAGCATTTAGAAAGAACAAATAGCAAACTAATAATAAATACAATACAGTGCTTCATCATAGATTCCTTTTCGAATAAACCGTACAACTTATTCCTAATAAAATAATACACAGGGTTATTAAACACAATATTCATTACTGACATGTTTTAACTTGCTTTTACATATTTTATAAGCCATTAACAGTATCAGTAATTACCTTTGAATATGACAAATTCGTGATAAATATATAATTGATTTTTGTAACGAGTAACACGCCGGCAATAAAATTTTTTGACAGGTATTCTTATATAGAATAGATAAAGGCAAACACTGTAAAAAAATTATTAATTTATGTCGCATATAATGCTATTTAGTGTTAAATTTCAGGATAGAAAGAGTCATTTACATATTTAACTTAACACCTTAAAAATGTTATATTTATTTCATCAGTTTATAAAATTATATAGGAATTTTTTACTTTCAATAACAATAAAGGTTTACAATTATGAAACATAATATACTTATTATATATAATGATTTTATCATCATAATTGAGCTTATGCAACTTAACAAGAGATAATTATTTTAGTAGCATGACAATTTAGAGCAGTGGTTTTGTAACTAACGTGTTTAACTGCTTACACCTATAATAAAATATATTTACTCAAAAATAATAGCATAATCTTAAAAAAAATGAATTGTGGTATGAATTCATATGAAATCCAATATACCGCAATATCTTGTTAGAGACAAAATTTTTTAACATAGTAATTAAGAGTTCTACACTATAAAAATAATATTTATCATAAGTGTATATATAGTATAAAGGATTTGATACAATTGCGGGGCGTGTGATATGTGTTTATGTTCACCTGTTATTAAGTATTCTATCAATGTTTAGTGTGCTTCAGTTTATGGAGTATCTTGATGGTAAGAGTGTTTTGTTGATTTTCGATACATATATAAGCTTTAAGTATGAATTTGATAAATGGTATTTCTAGCAGAGGGTAGAAAAGAGTCAAAAGCAATAATAGCTTAAACGAAGTGGTAGCGAGACTTTTCAAGTGATAAGGAGATTGTAGCCTTTAGCGAACCGCTTGTTTGACAGATTGTTCCGATTTGTGACACTATTTTTGCTTTAATTCAAGCTTTAAATAAAATTATAGTTGCATAAGAGATTTATTGTTGTAGAGTAATAAATGTAATCCGTTACATTGCTCGGCTAACCATTTATCTTTTAATATTTCATGCAAATTTCTAGCAATATATTATTTAATATGGGGCAAACTACTGGATTAAATGTAATGCATTACATGTAAAGGAGAAATATGCCAACAATACAGCAGGTTGCAAAAGTTGCGGGTGTTTCAGTTGCGACAGTATCAAGGGTGATCAATAATAGTGGTAGGGTTGTAGATAAGACTAGAGAAAAGGTTGAAAAAGCAATAGCTGACTTGAATTATAGTCCTAACATGATAGGTAGGAATTTAAGACGCAAGACAACAGAAGTAATTCTAGTTCTATTGCCTAATATTTCAAACCCATTTTATGCAAAAACAGTAAGTGGAATTACTTCTGTAGCCAAGAAGAATGGATTTACGGTTATGGTATGTAGCACAAATTCAGACAAAAATTTGGAATTGAATTTTTTGAATTTGTTAAAATATAAATTGGCTGATGGGGCAATCTTGATGTCACAGGAAATGACAAATGATGAGTTGTCTAAATTTGGTCAAAGTTATTCAATTGTTCAATGTAGTGAGTATGTAGAAGCTCAGGGTGTTCCATATGTTACAATTGATAATTCTTCTGCTGCTTTTGATGCTGTTTCACATTTAATTTCTTTAGGTCATGAGAGAATTGGACTAATCAGTTCAAAAGGTGGATATTTTTCTGCTGCTCAAAGGCAAGAAGGATATGTAAAAGCTCTTCAAAATGCTAAAATCAAGTTTGACATGTCGCTAGTAAAATTCGGTGATTATGGATATCGAAGTGGGATGGCATGTGCCGAGCAATTTCTTCAGATGAATACTCCTCCTACAGCGGTCTTTAGTATATCAGATCCAATGGCTATAGGAGCTATGAAAAAATTCCAGAAGAGTGGCCTGAGAGTTCCAGATGATATTGCTATGGTTGGGTTTGATAATGTTAGTTTTTCTCAAATGTGTGAACCTGAGTTGACTACAATTTCCCAGCCTACATATAAAATGGGATGTAAGGCTATGGATATATTGCTGATGAAAATTGAAAATAAATGTAAGGTTCCGGAAAAAACAATTTTGAACTATAATTTGATTATAAGAGGCTCGACAGTAATAAACTGATATTATTCGTTTATTAATACTTTTGAAAGGTGTTTTTAATGAAAAATAAAATTGTTCTCATTGGGGCGGGAAGTGCAATGTTTGGTTTGGGAGCGTTAGGAGACATATTTAAAAGTAAATCCCTGGAAGGTAGTATTATTGTGCTGTATGATATAAATCAAGAGGCACTATGTAAAGTAGAGAAAATTACAAGACAATATGTAATCGATTACAAATTGAATTATGAGATTGCTTCTACTACATCAATCACTGATGCTCTGATAAATGCAACATTTTGTATAATATCTATTGAAGTAGGTAATAGGTATGAATTGTGGGAGCAAGATTGGCATATTCCGCTTCAGTTTGGGATTAAACAGGTATATGGCGAGAATGGAGGGCCTGGAGGTCTATTTCATGCGCTAAGAATTATCCCTCCAATACTTGAGATTTGTGGGGCAATTCATGAGCTATGTCCTGATAGTTATGTTTTTAATCTTAGCAATCCTTTGACTTCAATTAATATGGCAATACAGGCAAAATACCCCGAGTTAAAAGTAATAGGTGTATGTCACGAGATTGCTTCGTTACTAGAGCATTTGCCTTGTTTGTTGAATGTCCCATTTGAAAAACTGTCTGTAAAGGCTGGTGGTTTGAATCATTTCAGTATTTTAGTTGAAGCTACTTATTCTGAAACTGGGCGTGATGCATATCCAGATATTAGAAATAATGCATTCGCATATTTTAATAATAAACCTGAGCATAGTTTGATTCTTGAAATGATAAGGCTATTTGGTTATTTACCAATAACCTCTGATAGCCATTTTAGCGAATATATACAGTGGGCTCAGGATGTTGTTGATCATCAAGGTGTCTTAGATTTTTATAATAACTATAGAAAGACTTGCCTAGTAAAACAGCATACAAGTCAACGTTTAAAAATGGGAACATTGCCAAGAGAATATTGGAGAGTTATTCCAATTATTGAAGGTATCGTTAAAAATTCTGGGCACGAAGAATTAGCAGTGAATATACCTAATAATGGGATCATTGCATCCTTACCTAATAATATTTTTGTTGAGGTGCCAGCTACAATTGATAAAGATGGAGTACATCCGGTAAAAAGTATTTCAATACCTATTGGTTTCGCTGGGCTTCTTAATAATAGGGTTGGATGTCTTAATTTAACTGTAGAGGCTGTGCTCTTGAAATCAAAAGAATTGGTTATGCAAGCTTTATTGGTTGACCCCACTGTCAATAATTTACATGCAGCTGAAAAGACACTCGATACTATTATGCAGTATCAATCAGAGTATCTGGGATACTTACTCTGAGCAGAATAAAATATGCTTTTATGTTAATAGATAATTAGTAGTAATTGGAGGAAAATAATGGGCTATGAAGTAGCGGCTAAAGATGATTTGCTAAGAAAATTTATGGAGGAAAATAAATTAGATGGCGTACTTCTTCGAAGAAGAGATACCTTTTCTTGGATTACTGGGGGGAAAGAAAATTATATAGTAAGATCAACTGAAGAAGGTTTTGTTGACTTATTGATTACTAAGGAAAAAAAGTATTGTATTACAAATAAAGTTGAAAAATTCAGAATTTTTGATGAAGAAATACAAGGGCTAGGATTTGAAGCTCTTGAATATGAATGGTGGCAAGATGGAGTGGTATGTATCGTAAATAATGTGCTTCAAGGTGGAAGCTTGGGTAGTGATACCGATTTTATTGGTGCTACTAATATTTATGAAAAGCTACAAGAGTTAAGAGTATCATTGTTACCATGTGAGTTGGATCGTTATAAAGATTTGGCCTTACAATGTACAGAGGCTGTTGAAAATACTTGCTTAGAAATTAAAGTTGGAGATTCAGAGCATGAAGTATGTGCAAATTTAGTATATAAAGCAATGAAACATGGTATTGATCCGATGGTTGCTCTTGTTGCTTCTGATGAAAGAATTTTTAAGTATAGGCACCCAATACCTACCGATAAGAAAATTGAGAAATATGCAATGGTAGTTATCTGTGGGCGTAAGAATGGTTTAGTTGCAAATCTTACTAGGTTTGTTCATTTTGGCGAGCTTGATGCAGAACTTCTAATAAAGCGCAATAAAGTCTTAAAAATAGAAGCAGAGTTTATTAAGAATACAACTGTTGGAAATACAGTAGCTAATGTTCTTAAAAGTGGAATAAATAAATATGCTGAAGTAGGTTATAAAGATGAATGGCAATTACTTCATCAAGGAGGGGCAACAGGGTATATGAATAGAGAGTATATTGCTACTCCAGATATGAATAAGGTAATTCAACTCAACCAACCCTTTACTTGGAACCCGTCAATTGCTGGGGTGAAGCTTGAAGATACTTTTATTGTAACTGAGAGCGGTGCAGAGGTAATTACTCAATCCGATGTTTGGCCAATGATTGAAGTAGATTTGGGTAATGGGGTTTCAATATTGAGGCCGGATATACTTGTTGTTTAGACTATGTGAGTATTAAAAAATATTACTGCAGCTTTAAATTGTATTCTTGTGAAAAGGATGAAGCGTTATGAAAAAGGCAATTAAGATAGTCACTATTGGTGGGGGAAGTAGCTATACTCCTGAGCTTATTGAGGGATTTATCAAAAGGTATGATGAACTACCTATAAAAGAAATGTGGCTTGTTGATATTGAAGCTGGTAAAGAAAAACTAGATATCATTGGTGCTATGGCTCAACGAATGTGGGATGATTCTAAATATAGTGTTAAGGTAACTACAACCTTGAATAGAAAAGAAGCGCTGGTAGGCGCAGATTTTGTCACTACGCAATTTCGAGTAGGGTTGCTTCAAGCACGAATAAAAGATGAGAGAATACCATTACTTCATGGAATGCTTGGTCAAGAAACAAATGGCGCTGGTGGAATTCTAAAAGCATTTAGAACCATACCTGTAATTGGGGAAATTGTAGCTGATATGAAAGAGCTATGTCCGGATGCTTGGCTTATTAATTTTACAAACCCTAGTGGAATTATTACAGAAGCAATAATCAAGCATTTCGGTTGGAAAAGGTGTATTGGGTTATGTAATGTTCCTGAAATATCAATGATGAAAGAGCCAGCAATTATTGATAAGGAACTAAATGATTTGAATTTTCGCTTTGTAGGTATAAATCATTTTCACTGGCACAAGGTCTTTGATGAGAGTGGTGATGAACTTACGGGACAAATAATTGATCACCTAAATGATGATGAGAATGGTACACCAGCTAATATTTACAAAGAAGATTTTCCGCTTGAAATGTTACGATCAATAAATTCGATACCCTGTGGATATCATAGGTACTACTATATGAGTAAAGAAATGCTTGAGCATTCATTGGAGGAATTTAATCAAGGAGGTACTAGAGCTGAGCAGATGTATGCTGTTGAAAAAGAACTTTTCGAGTTGTATAAAGATCCTGGACTAAAAATCAAGCCACCTCAACTGGAAACTCGTGGAGGCGCATATTATAGTAACGCAGCATGTGAGTGTATTAGCGCAATACAAAATAATAAACGAATTCATATGGTTGTATGTACTCAGAATAATGGTGCAATATCTTGTCTAGAACCTGATTCAATAATTGAAGTATCTTCTATTCTTTCAGCAAATGGTGCAGAGCCGATTGCATGTGGAGCATTAAAGTCATCTCAAAAAGGCTTGCTTCAGTTAATGAAAGCGATGGAGGAGTGCGTTATAGATGCTGCTATTACAGGAGACTACGGAGTTGCTTTGGAAGCTTTTACTATTAATCCACTTATTGAAAGTGGTAAAGAGGCAAGGTTGATTCTTGATGAGTTATTAGTATCACATGAGGCATATTTGCCACAGTTTAAAGATAAGATCATACAGTTAAAAAATTGTGGTATTTCATCATGCGATCCTGTCGTGATGAAATTAATGAAAGATGAAAGGTGAAATTGTGATAGCAGGAAGTAGAATGAAATATCTTATCGGTATTGATATTGGGGGTACAAAGACAGCATATGGATTATTTACGGAAAATAAACAGCTTATAATTGATAGAAAGAAAGAATCCGATCCCTCACTTGAGCCGAAAATTTTCTTTGATGGAGTACTTAGTGAGATAAAGTCATTACTTATTGATAATAACATAGTACTGTCAGATGTAGCAGGAATTGGAATTGGTATACCGTCGTACGTAAATTTTAATAAAGGGTACATTGTACAAACAGGTAGTCTTCCATTAATTAAAGATTTTGCTTTGAGAGATTACTTTCAAAGTAGATTGGGAAGAGATATTAGTATTGTAATAGGTAATGATTCTCAAGCTGGGGCATTAGCGGAGTATAGATATGGAGTAGGCAGGGATTATGATAGTTTTGTATACTGCCCTGTAAGCACTGGAATATCTTCGGCAATAATTATTGAGGGTAAAATTTTTAGAGGAAGTTACGGGTGGTCTGGTGAAAGCGGGCATATGCTAACCAGTGATAAATGCGCAGATAATGTAAAGTGTGGGTGTAATAACTCCGGATGTTTTAATTCATTATGTTCTGGTAAGATGATTGTTAATAGCGTTATTGATTGGATTGATAATGGAAATGAGACGATTTTAGCAGAACTTGCAGGTGGTAAAGAGTATATAACATGTGAGCATATTAATATAGCATATGAAATGGGGGATTTACTTGCTGTACAAGCTTTAGAGCAGATGGCTCGTTATATGGCAATGTGGTTGTATAATGTTTATATGGTGTTGAATATAAATTGTTTTGTACTTAGCGGGGGCTTGTTATCTATGGGAGATAAGTTATTTGGCAGGGTGAAACAATTATTCGGCGAATATAATAATATTAATGAGTATCCTGTATATTTTCATGAGGCAAAATTAGGTTCACTATCGGGAATTACTGGAGCGATTGAGTTGTTGGGTTAGAAATAATATTGTGTAATAAATATAGTGTGTTGGATCTTTTGGAATGTATTACTACTAGTAAATGACGACTTAGTCGTAAGTGACTATTTGTTATTGGAGTATAGAGTAAAATCTTTTGTATAAATACATATCCAAGTAGATATTGTTAATTTGTTGTGTAATTTATTGGAGGATGTGAAATGAAACGTTTTGAAATGGTGGTGGTAATCATGGTTATTGGACTAATATTAGGAGAAATAGTAGGGTTTAGTTCTTCATCAGCATATGGTGATGAGCCTCTTGATAAGGTTGCATTTATTGCTCAAAATATGGCAAATGAGTCACAAGCATTTGCAGCAAAAGAATTTCAGAAGTATGGAAAAGACTATGGCTTTGATGTCCTTGTGCTTGATTCCAAAGGGGATGCACAGGTAAATTCACAAAATGTGGAAAACGCAATAGCACAAGGTGTTAAAGTTATTTTTATTAATCCAAATGATAAAAATGCAATAATACCAGCATTACAAGCTGCAAAAGAAGAAGGCGTTGTTGTTGCAATGTTCTCTTCTGATTTACCAGAAAACAAGCAAGATATCAGAGACTTTTTTGTAGGAGTAAATGATAACCAAGCAGGTGAGGCTGCAGCTGCTGCGTTTATTGAGAAGTTTCCAGATGGAGCAAACATTGTTGAAATAGGTGGTCAGGCCGGGCATGATGCTCAGAATAAGCGTCATGATGGATTTAACAATGCTCTAGTAGGCATGGATATAAATGTAATCGATTACAAGGCGACTCAGCAGTGGGCTACTGATCAAGCTATGGCGATTGCGGAAGATATGTTAATTAAAGAAGGATCAAAAATTGACGGAATATTTTGCCATTGGGATAATGGTGCTACGGGTGTTATTCAGGCTTTAAAAGGCGCAGGAGTTAAAGATGTATTCTTAGTAGCAGTAGACGGATCTAGAGCTGGTTTTGAACAAGTAAAAAGTGGAGATCAGAGTGTTACTATAATGCAAAACTTCACAAATATGTCAAAGAAATCAATGGCGCTGGCTCGGGATGTATTGAACAATAAAATAGTCGTTAAAACTAATTTTATTCCATTAGATATTGTTAGTCTTGATAATATTGATGAGTTTACTTCTCCTGAATGGTAAAGCATAACCTAGCAAGCTCGTTTTAGTGATTTCATTAAAACGAGCTGTGTTTTAATTGTTTTTAATAAATTTATATAGGTGCTATATTAGGGGTGTTATAAATGCATATGTATGAAAAAGGAGTTATTCTTGGAATTAAAAATGTCAGTAAATGCTTTCCTGGGGTAAAGGCTTTAAATAGTGTTAATATTGAAATTATGCGGGGGACGGTACACGGTATTGTTGGGGAGAACGGGGCTGGTAAATCAACCCTTATGAAGATATTGAGCGGAGTCTATACAAAAGACTCAGGGACGATAACTTTTGATAATGAAGTCATAGAAAATACAACTCCTATAGAATCGATGAAAAGAGGTCTTTCTATTATATATCAGGAATTGAATTTAGTTAATACAATGAGTGTTGGTGAGAATATATTTTTAGGAAGATTTGGCGAATTAGGTGGGATGAGTAATGTACATAGAAAAGCCAAATACTTATTAGATAGTATTGGGTGTAAAATAGATACCTATAAGCTTGTATCAGAGTTGAGTGTATCAGAAAAACAAATGATTGAAATTTCAAAAGCATTATCATTTGATTCAAAACTTATCATAATGGATGAGCCAAGTAGTAGTCTTACTTCTGATGAAATGAAAGAATTGGTGACAATTATTCATCATTTAAGAGAGCGCGGAATATCTGTTATATACATAAGCCATAAGCTAGATGAAATTTTTGATTTTTGCGATACCGTAACAATAATAAGAGATGGTTGTGTAATTGATACAAAATCAATTAGTGATTTAACTAGAGGTGAAATGATAACAAAGATGGTTGGCAGAACAATTGAGAATGAGTATCCTGAACGACCTAATTGCGTTGGTGAAACATTAATGGAAGTGCAAGCAATTAATACGCTAAAGTTGAAGGACATCTCTTTTACTCTTAAAAAAGGTGAAATATTGGGTCTTGTGGGTCTTGTAGGTGCTGGTAGAACTGAAATTGTCAGAGCCATATTTGGGGCTGATAAAGCTAAAGGACATATATTAAAGATTGATGGAAAAAATATAAAGATTCGAAGGCCAAGCGAGGCAAAAAGAGCTGGAATTGCCCTAGTACCTGAGGATAGAAAACTTCAAGGTTTAGTGTTGAAGTTTTCGGTAGAAGAAAATATATCTATGGCTATTTTAGATAAAATGTGTCGGTTTGGATTTATTAGATCATCCACTGAGTCTGAAGTTGCTAGGCGGCATGTTAAGTCTTTAGCCATTAAAACACCCTCTATAAAAACTGAAGTAGAGTCATTGTCTGGAGGAAATCAGCAAAAATGTATTGTAGGTAGGTGGTTAGAATTAAAACCTCGGGTGTTGATACTTGATGAACCAACTCGGGGGATAGATGTTGGGGCAAAATTCGAAATATATTTGTTAATGAAGAAGATCGTCGAGAATGGCGGCTCAGTAATATTGATTTCTTCGGAACTTCCTGAAGTGTTGAATATGAGTAATCGTATATTAACAATTTGTGAGGGAAGAATAACTGGTGAATTTGATCCTCTAAGATTTACCGCAGATCAGATAATTGAAAAAGCACTTGATTTTAGTAGAAAGGAATAATACTGTGACGCAAGGATGTAAGTTTAGAAATTTTTGTAATTTAATATTTCAAGAATACTTGATCTTGGTTGCAATAGGTATTCTAATTATTGTTACTGCAAGCGTTGAACCGGTATTTTTATCGGTTGGAAATATGATGAATGTTATGCGGCAATTTGGACCTTTAATAATGGTCTCACTTGGAATGACTTTTGTTATTATTGGTGGTTTTATTGATTTATCTGTTGCTGGTATTATTTCTATTGTGGCAGTGGCTACTGTTCCTCTAATTGATGTAGTTGGACAAGTACCAGCATTATTTATCGGTCTTATAATAGGCGCTTTATGCGGAGTAGCTAATAGCGTACTGTTATTGACTAGTGGGGCTCTAACACAGGCTGAGGCGTTATTCATAACTTATGGAATGAGTGTCGTTTATGGAGCGATAGCATTAATACTAAGTGGGGGATCAACACATCACATTACGTGGTCTAAAAGAGATACTACTGTCTTCGAGGTAATTGGTTCAGGTAGTGTTGGTTTCTTACCAGTTTCATTTATTATATTTCTTGTATCTTTATTAATATTATATATTCTTCAAAATAAATCATATATTGGAAGAGTGATGCGGTTGACAGGTGGAAATAAGACAGCTGCAAAGTTATGTGGGTTAGAAGTTAATCGCAGTATTATTTTTATATATGCGATTTCTGGTCTTATGGCTGCTGTTGGATCTCTAGTATTAATTTCTAGAGTGACTACAGCATCTCCTGTTATTGGTTTGGGATATGAAACGAATGCAATTTTGGCTGTAGTTGTAGGAGGCACAACCCTTGACGGCGGAAAAGGGAGTGTACTACGTACTGTAGTAGGAACACTGTTGGTAATATTACTCTCTAATTGTATGAACTTACTTGGTGTTTCAGTATATATGCAATACATCTTTAGAGGATTTATATTAATAGCTGCTATATGTCTAGATAATCGCAAGTAACAATAGGAGAAATATTAATGAAGAAACACTATTTTGGCAAAAGTATGTTAAGCATAGTAACAAGGCAGAAAGCCTTTTTAGCAATAATTGTGATGTTTACGGCTATGATATTTTTTAAAACAAACTTTTATTCGTCATATAATTTAACAAGTCTCTTGAAATCTGGGTCTGTATTGATCATTTTAGCTTTTGGGATTACACTAGTATTAGTCGCTGGTGGGTGTGACCTATCTATTGGTGGAGTGATGGTTGTGTCCGGTATTGTAGTAATCCAATTATTGAATGCAAATGTTCCAATGATAATCGCTATCATATGTGCACTCCTTGTAGGGGCAGTGGTAGGTGCAATTAACGCATATTTATCAGTATATCAAAAGAAAGAACCATTTATTATTACACTAGGTATGGGAATACTACTTACTGGCGTTGCGCAGCAATTGACAGATGCTCACCCAGTATGTTGTGAAAACCCAAATTTTGTTTTGTTGTCGAACTATAAAATATTTAATCATCTACATTGCATAGTTTTAGTTATGTTTATTGTATTCGCCTTAACATTTTGGATATTAAGATATACTTCGTTTGGTAGAAATTGTTATGCTATCGGTGGCGATTATAATGTTGCAGAGTACTCAGGTATAAATGTATTAAGAACAAAAGCACTGACTTTTGTTTATAGTGGTATAATTGCTGCATTGGGTGGTGTTATGCTATCGTCAATGTTGAACTCAGGTAATTCTACATTTGGTGATAATACCGCTTTACTAGTCAATTGTGGGGTTGTTGTTGGTGGAACATCATTTGCAGGGGGTATAGGAGGGGCACCACAGTCATTTATCGGTCTACTAGTGTTTGCTGTACTACAGAATGGAATGAATATGATCAACGTTGACTCATATTATCAACTTTTGTTCCAAGGGATTATGATTGTATTTATAATATGGCTTGATTGTTTTGGTAGAAAGCTTAAACGAGAAGCAGTTTAGTAGAAGTTTTGATATGACGTAATATATACTGGAGAAAGAGGGAAATTTTAGTATGTATTTCTTATAAAGTAGTAGCTACCACTATTACTAAAGATTTCCAAATGCCTAGCGTAATAGCTGGGTATTTGCTTTATGTAGTAAAATATAGTTATTGTAGGTGTGCACAATTTAAATGTTACTGAGCTTTGCAGGGATGTAAAATGGTGGGCACCGTCTTACGGTATTTTATTACATACTTATTATTAGCAAATAGTTTCTTGTATTTGTTTTTTTATCCGTATTAAATTTGCTCGGTACATTGGTGACGGATTGAGATCTGTTGCCTTGTTAAAATAGTATAGAGCCTTTTCTAGATTGTTATATTGACGCAGTATTAACACTCCAAAATTATTGAAGGCTTGATAATTACTTGGATCTATTGTTGTCGCCGTGTTAAAGGCTTGTTCCGCTTTTTTGTAGGCTTTCTGTTTCATACATATTATCCCATCTTCAAGAGACTGATTTGCAATATGAATTTTTTTCATATCATTCGAGGCTTTTAGTAGAGCTATTCTGACATTTAGCCAATTTCCAACAACCTTTGGGTCTGTGCGCTTACTATACTCGCAGTAATATGTTAACGTCTGGTCTTGCTTACCCCATAGATAATACAAATCCCCAAGTGTCTTATACAACTCGGTATTACAGCTCTCTATATCAAGAGTAGAAAGTAGTGAGTCTTCAGAATTAGTAAAGTCTTTATTACCCAAGTAACATAAACCTAAGTTATAGTCTATGCCTTTTTGTTTAGGGTTTATTTTTTTAATTTTTGTAAAGTACTTAATTGCCTTGAGGTATTCTTCACTAACTAGTGCATTGAATGCAAAACGAGTATAAAAAAATAGCTTTATTGAATGCATGTTATTTTTACCTTGAATTTATAAGTAAAAAGAGCAAATACAAGATCGAAGTATCTGCTCTTTAAAAAGTTATTTTTGAATTATAGTACAACTGTAGCGACAATCTGAATAATAACCATTGCAACTATACCTTGAACAAAGGTTACACCGGTTTGACACTTGTACGCAGTAGATGTGTCCATATCTGAAAACTGAGAAACAACCCAGAAGTAACTGTCGTTAGCATGTGATACTGTCATTGAGCCAGCGCCAATCGCTAGAACTACTAATACCTTGGCCATCTCGGAAGTTAGTCCCATTTGTGCAAGTAGTGGAGCGATCATTGCAGATGTGATGATCATTGCTACTGTTGAAGCTCCCATCGCTGTCTTTAGTAGCATCGCAATGATAAATGGAATTAATAATCCAAGATTTAAATGCAGCAAAGAACTACTTAATGCATCTGCTAAAGGTAGCTCACGCAGAATCAAACCAAATGCACCACCAGCACCTGTAATAGCTAGAATTGATGCAGAATGCTTAATACCTTCTGAAACCCAATTTAAGCTCTCTTTCTTCTCACTCCTAGGAATTAGAGTTAAGGCTAAAAATACACCTAAAAGTAGAGCTGTAACAGGATTACCTACAAAATCACAAATATCTTTTAATGCTCCTGTACCGAAAAATTGTGCAGGGAAATCAGCAATTGATTTGAAAGCAATAAGAATAATCGGTAGAACAATGGGTGAAAAACTGTGTACTGCATTAGGAAGTTTTCCGTATTTTTGTAAAAGTGTCTCGAGATCTACCTCAGGATTGGCATCTATATGGTAACGTGAGGCAACTTTTGTAGCGTAGAGAAGACCAGCTAGCATTACTGGAATTGAGACTAGAAGACCTGTAAGGATAACAAGACCTAGGTCAGCATGAAGGGTCCCAGCCATAATGATTGGCCCTGGAGTTGGAGGAACGAGGCAGTGAGTCGCGTATAAGCCTGAACTTAAAGCAGTAGCCATTACTGCAAGAGAGATTCCAGATTTCTCTGCAAGTGCACGGTTGATCGGTGAAAGAACGACAAAACCTGAATCGCAGAATACTGGAATACTTGTAACATAGCCTGTAAGGCTCATTGTTAATGGAGCACGTTTCTTACCAACTAAGGCAAGAATAGAATTTGCCATGGTTAAAGCTGCGCCAGTTTTTTCTAGGATTGTTCCTATTATTGTACCAGCAATAATAACGATACCAATATTACCTAAGATTCCTCCAAATCCTTTCTTGATTGTGTCAATGGTTTTTTCTACTGGCAAGCCAGAAAAAGTTCCCACAAAGTATGCTGCAAGAAGCAGCACAATAAATGGGTGCCATTTGCATTTTGAAATGAGTATTATCATTCCAACTATGGCCACAAAAATAATACCAAATAACCCCAACGCACTTGTCATCTTTTGTCTCCTTCTATGGATTAAAATTTGACTTCAATTAGGACTTCCTCTTGAAAATACAAGCAGCATATTCACTCTAAGTATGTGTGCACTTGTAGTGGCAGTAAGCCACATTGAGTAAGTGCGTTTATCGAGTGTTGTTGAAATCAGAGAGCAGAGACCTATTATGAAGCCTTACGAATAACTAATATAAACTGTACCTGTATACTAGAACGATACAAAAAGTAATACTTTTATTTGACTATAATACAACTACCAGTAGAATTATGAAAAAATCGTGGGTTAGTGGATAAATGATCTTCTGCAATGCTACCTGTGCAATGTGATACACCAATGATATTGCAGCTGAGGTCATTAAAAAATTTAGTTGTTGAGACTAGACATGATTCGTTTGCTTCAACTAAATGCGTACCTCCTAATATTGCGTATAACTGACCCGCAAGTCGTTCTTGAAATGTGTGGATCATATTCATAATACCAGGATGTGCACATCCGACAATTAAAATCCAACCTTTGGATGATTCTACCGCAAGCATTATTTCGTCATTAAAATTATCCGGTATAAGTTCATTATCTTTTAGTAACTTGAAGCGAGGCTTAATTATCTCTTCAGAACTGTTACGTATAAAATTACTAATAACATATACGCCATCACCAATTCTTTCCATATCTTGGGATATGGTATTTGTAGTGCAGTTGTTTTTAATAATGTCTGCCTCAGTAAAATTATTTCCAAGGAATTCTGTTTGTGCGCCATTGATAGCGTATTTGAGGTCAAAAAAATTTTCGTGTAATACAAATTCAACATTTTGTACTGGGTCTTTTTTGTTGAAAAAATATCTCACTCCACCACTGTGGTCATAATGGCCATGGCTTAATATTATTTTGTCAACATCAAATGGGTTTATTCCAAGTTTGAATGCATTACTAAGAAAAGCATCTGACTCACCAGTGTCAAATATATAGCTTATACCATCCTTTTCAATATAAAATGATAATCCATGCTCATTGCGTAGGCCGAGATGTTCGCCTCTTTTGTTTTCAACAAGGGTGGTTATTTTAACGCTCATCTTTGTCCTTAATATTTCATTTATAATTAATTATTGGCTAAGTATAATATAATATCATCTAGCGCATTTTCAAGATGCTCTGTCATCGCTTTTTCTGCTTTTTTTGAATCATGGGAGCTTATCGCGGAGTATATTTTTTGATGTTCCTTTATTGTTTTAGTACTTCTATTTGGGATGCTTAAGCTTGATACCCAGCCTTCCTGTAGCGTATTAGTCATCGCTTTCATTAAAGTATAATAGGTTCTGTTCTTTGTTGATTTTGCTAATATATGGTGAAACTCTCTATCAAGATTTATTAAGCACTCAAGTTTTCCAAGCTTCGTACATTCTTTAAATTGTTCCATATTTTTTTTGAGTTTTGCAATCTCAGTATCTTGTATGTTTTTTGCTGAATATGCAGCTGCTTTTGTTTCTATTATCAAACGTAATTCAAAGTGTTCTAATAGAGAAGATTCATTGTTTTTTAGCCAATTTGCAAATTCATTTATACCCTTCTCTAAGGGATTACGTATATATATACCTTTGCCATGGTATACCTTGAGTTTCCCAGATATCTCAAGAATTCTTATCGCTTCACGGACTGAAGTTCGACTAACATCCAATTTCTTTGTAAGCTCATTTTCAGAGTAAAATTTATCACCATCCTTAAAGTTTTCTTTAAGGATCATTTTTTCAATTTCATCAATTACTTGTTCTGATAGCCTTATTCTTTTCATATTCCTCCAGTCTTAACTTATATGATATATACTCATCATACAAGTTGATTTGAGTTTAGTCAAATTATTTTTTTATTTTTGTATGCAATCTACTGTATTTTAATAATGTTTCATGACAAGAGAACTTGAATCCACGTACCTATAATGGGTCGCCTCTGACTACTTCTGGGAGATTTTCTTCTTTGCCAGGCTAGTCTTTTCGTAATAAGTAATCTATCGGAATGTAGCCTCGGTTCTTGCCGTGTGCGAAGGCCTAATTAGCATTGGTGCTTCCATTAAATCAGCTGATTTGAGAACGTCAATCTCTAAACCTGAATCAGCATTATAACCAAATTTTTTCCTAGGGATCATTGCTTTTGTTATTTTGCATATATCGTGATTACACTCAATCAAATCATACTATAAGGGTATTGTGTCGTTTATAAATTTAGGTGATCACTCTCTTCAAACCATATGTCTTTATACCTGAGATACTTGACCATGATGTTAAGTATATTATCGTTGTGGTTATAATTATTTAGATACACTTATTTATATTTGATAGTACAACAGTAGTCTTTCAGTTCAAGATATTTTTTTTAAAAAATACCTGTAATAGAGTATTAATATCTAAAAAATGTGGTATACTTATTATGTAGTGAGCAATAGTCAATAACAATAAACTCAGATATGAAGTTAAATGAAGAAGGTTTAAATACTATGACTAGTGAAAAGCCAATTGAAGTTTTGCTTATTGAAGATAAAGATAGTGATTCGTATTTATGGCGACACTCTTGCGAGTTGGGTAGCATTGGTTCATATAAAATATCCCATGTCTTTTCACTTAACGATGCAGAGAGTTATCTTTCAGAAAAAAGCTGTGATATTGTTTTGCTTGATTTAGATCTGTCGGCAAGTACTGGAATTGATACCTTAATTGCTGCACAACGATTTTTGCCTGATGTTCCTATAATTGTTTTCGTTGGATTGAATGATGATGTGACTGGAATGGAAGCAATACAATTAGGAGCAAGAGATTATATCATAAAAGATAGAATGATGGATTCTCTTTTATCTAAAGCTATTGTTAGTACAATACAGAGAGAGGAGATTATTCGTCAGCAATCCCTGACTTTTTCGGTTATTGAGCATCTCAAAGATTTACAAAATATAAAGGATTCAATTCAAAGAATTCTTAAGGAATTCAAGTCATATACGGGTTTTTCTTCAGTAGTAATGCTCTTAAAAAGTAACAATAGTATAAACTCATACTACCTAGAATATGATTGCGATGAAGAAAGTGTAACTAAGGTAAGTATAATAAATAATGATATTGAGAATAAGTCTTTGTCATCACAAATCTCTCTGTATTCTTTGTGTGATCTAGCACCATCAGAGAAAACAGGAGAACTTGCCGATAATTTTACAGAACAAGGTAGTTTTTGGTCTAATAACTTTCAAAGTTTTATTAAAAATTATAAATATAGTGATATGAATTTTTATTTAAGTTCTAACTCTGTTACAGCTAAATATAATTCATTAACGTCAATTCCAATTGTATCTGGTAAAAAAAGTATTGGCTTATTGCAATTTGCTGACGCAGGTAGTAACAAATTGTGTTTGCCGGATATTCTTTTTTTTGAAAAGGTAGCTTCTTTAATTGGAGTTGCACTTAAAAATAGAAACAACGATTCTAAAAATAACGATAAGATTGTAGATCCTATATTAAGCACGATCTGCGAATCTGTATATATTGGCATAATTGTTGAGAATATTGACACGGGTCGTGTTGTGTTTGTTAACGATATAGCGGAAGAAATAATAAGACAACCTAAAAAAGAAATTGTTGGGCAGCCGATAAATTATTATTTTAAGGATGATAGCACTGCTCAGCAAGAGGATAATTTTTCAAAGAAATGTATACCATTTGAAAATTATCTGCAAACTGAAAACAAACAAATTCATGTATTATGTGGAATTAAAACTGTTAATCTTAAAGGTGAATCATTCAGAATTCATAGCTTTAGTAACTTGATGGAAAAAGATGATTCTCAAGATGAAATTAATAAACTATCCCTGTTTCCAAGTGAAAACCCCTATCCTGTATTGAGAGTCTCTACTACTGGAGAGGTTTTATATCATAATAGGGCAAGTGAAGAGTTACTATCCTTTATGTGTGAGGCAGACGGCATGATATTAAATGCCTCATTTTTAATTATAGTAAAAGATTGCTATAAATATAAAGAATTACGTTCTCAAGAAGTTGACTGTGGGCAAACAATATACTCTATTTTTCTGCGTCCTATTATTGATGAAAATTATATAAATATTTATGGTGTTGACGTTACTGAGCAACGCAGAATGGAAAAGCAATTTAGGCATAGCGAGAAGATGCGAGCTATAGGGTTATTAGCTGGTGGGATTGCGCATGAATTCAATAATCAACTTGCTGTTATTAATGGTTTTTCTGAGCTAGTTCTATACTTTTCACCTATTCAAGAATCTCCAAAACATTCAAAAATGTTGCGTGAAGTTATAAAGGCTGGGGAGAGAGCAGCTGATTTAACGCGTCAATTGTTGACTTATTGTAGACATGAAGATATTTTACTTACTGTGGTTGATGTAAATGAAGTCATTAGTGATTTGCAAGCAATGTTAAGTAGAATTATTGGTGAAGACATTCAGCTAACAACAACTTTTACTAGTAATCCTATACTAATTGAAATTGATAAAGGTCAGCTTGGCGATGTCCTTGTCAACCTCTGCGCCAACGCAAGAGATGCAATGCCCCGTGGAGGAAAAATAAGTATTACAACAGAGAACGGCAGTTGGGATAAGGAAGTGATACAAGGTGATGGCAGTAGCTTGTTCGGCTCATATATTCGTATAATAGTTTCGGATACTGGGCATGGAATGGATGAAGATACGTTAAAGCGAATATACGAACCATTCTTCACCACGAAACCATTAGGTAAAGGAACTGGTCTAGGATTAGCTATGGTTTATAGTGTAATCAATGATTGTGGTGGTACAATTGAGGTTACAAGTGAAATAAATAAGGGGACGAGTTTTAATATTTGCTTACCAGAAACTGTCAAGAAAAGTGAAGTAAATACTGAAAGGGTTTTTGAAAAAGAAGAACCGTTTATAACAAGTAACGAAACTATTCTAGTTGTTGAAGATGAGAGTGGTGTTTTATTATATGTATCAACTGTTCTTGAAGCTGCAGGGTATACCGTTCTACAAAGCAGTAATCCAATCGAAGCTATGGAGATATTTGATAATAATATTGATTCTATTTCATTAGTTTTATCCGATGTCATAATGCCAGAAATATCAGGCTTTAAACTTATTAACGCACTAAGAGAAAAAAAACCAGGTGTCAAAGCAATCTGCATGTCAGGGTATAGCTATGACATGATAACTGAGCGATCAAATTTGGAAGATGATATAGTAATTATAAAAAAACCAGTACGCCCACCAGCTCTTCTTTCAGCAGTGAAAAAGGTTTTTGAAAAGTAGCAGAGAGAATATATTTATATATATGCCAGTATTTTACGCTTAATTTTATGGTGTTTTTCAGTCATATTTAGTCTAAGTGTGATAGGTATTCATATGCAGTTACTCCGTAAATCTTCTTGAAGTGTTTATTGAGATGGGACAGATCGACGAAACCAAATTCTACAATGGTTGCATAAATATCTCGGGTTTTTTCGAGATATTTTTTTGCATGGATAACTTTAGAGTTTATAAAGTATTGGTATGGTGGAAGCCCTGTGCTCTCCTTGAAGGCTCTAATAAATTGGAATTTGGTCATGTTAACTTCTTTGCAAATATCGTCGAGTTTTAATACATTGTCGATTTCATAGTATATCATCTCTTTGGCTTTTGCTATGAAGTGACTGTCATGTTTGAAATTGGAGTAAAGGTTTTCCGAAGTAAAATTATCTACAAGACTGATAAGTAATTCATTGCATAAAGCATCAGCATTTTGATTTAAAACTGCACTAGAAAGATTTAAAATATCTTGAGCTAGTTTTTGGTTGTAAACGATAGGAGATGAAAATTTTACAATTTCCTTCTTCCCTAAGGCTTCTAAAAATAACTCAGGTTTTATATACAGCATTACATAATTTAAGCCATCTTTAATGTCATGAGCTTTTCCGTCGTGTGTTTGTTCTGGATGGAACAGCATTACGCCACTCTTGTATGAAGATTGTAGTGAGCCATCCAAGTGATACTCTTGGATACCGTGCAAGGTTACGCCAATAGAATATTCTTCATGAGAATGCTTCTTGTAGCTGAATTTTTCCATCCTTGCTGATAGCGCTGTAATCTCTGATTTGTTCTTATATATAAAGTTTTCCATGTGTTTACCTCATTATATAATTAGTTATTCCTGAGATGCTAATAGCAGAGTACAC
This sequence comes from Planctomycetota bacterium, assembly GCA_965140405.1. GTDB lineage: Bacteria > Planctomycetota > SZUA-567 > SZUA-567 > SZUA-567. The sequence continues at coordinate 887,758 of OZ223208.1, read as the reverse complement.
TAAAAATATGGACATGACAATATTAGCAGGTTTTTGGTGTTTTTGAAAGAAAGACTTAAGAAGTGTTCCGAATAATATCCAAGTAGACAATGCCATAAAGCAAATCATAATAATGATAACGGCAAATACTAGTAGTGTAGAATACGATGTGTAGTAAGGCATTACAAAATTTGGAATAACCGTCATTGTAAATATGATAACTTTTGGGTTGATAAATTGCATTAAAAATCCAGATCTGAATGACATATAAGTAGCGGTACTACATGTAGATGAATCCATTTTATAGATTTTATATGCTAAGTACAAAATATAGCCGCTTCCAATAAGCTGCATAGTTAGGATAATTTTAGGTAGGGCAGCAGCAAAAATAGAGTTTAGTGTAACTGATGAGGCAAGTAGTATAATAAAAGCAACCCATGCACCAAAAGCAAACTCAACACCTTTTTTAACTCCAAAATTGTGGACTGTAGATAAAATAATAAGGTTTGTTGGGCCTGGCGTTGAGGTAACGATAATACAGTATATTATAAAAAGCAGTATGTCCATAGTATTGATCCCTTCGTGATTTTCAGGATTATATACTTTGTATTATTAATTGCATAGTACGTTATTGCACATTCGTCATTGTGATAGATGCTAAAATTGTCAATTTGTATAGGTAAATTGTCATTAACAATAAAGTGTTTTGTGTTTTGGATTATACTATCGCATATTGAACGAGTAACATATAAATTGCGGTGCTCATACCAATACTTAAAAGAATATTCTCTTTCCAGTAGTGCAGTATAATGATGCTGGCTACTGCAATGAACTCGGGTATGGCATACGGCGTTGTCGTTAGATCGATATTTTTAAGGCAGTAAACAACAAGTAGGCCTATTGATGCGTATGGCAGGACGCTACCGAGATAACTCAAGTATTTAGAGTTACTCTTCTTTGAGAATAGAATAAAGGGTAGAAATCTAGTAATAAAGGTGCTGGCAATTATCATCAAGATAACTAGAAATGATTCTGTAGAGTTTAACATGATTCTTGTTCGTCCTTTGTCAGTTGTTTTTGTAGCAGTGTCAGTGTTAGGATAATCAATATCATTGATGGAATGATAAAGTTTGAAGGGCCGAAGATTAGTAAACAAGTCATAGAAGAAAAGATTCCTATTAGAGAGGCTTTTTGGTTTTCTTTACTCTTCCACTGCTTGATGAAAATTGCGATAAATAATGAGGTCAGCACAAAGTCTAGCCCTTTAGTGTTGAAAGATACTAAGTAGCCTAGTAGTCCTCCGATAAAGGTACCGATAACCCAATATGAGTGGTTTAGTATGGTGATAAAAAACATGAATAAATTATTGTCTACTCCGCTTGGTGCTTTTGTTGAGTGAATAATAGAGAACGTCTCATCACATAATCCAAAAATCAGATAGTACTTAAACTTGCCAGTGTTTTTATATTTTTCCAGCATTGAAATACCGTAAAACAGGTGCCTCGCATTGATCATTGAGGCAAGTAATAGTGCGTAAAGCGGATCAAAAACTGTTGTTAGTAATCCTATCGCTACGTATTGTGCGGAACCAGCAAAAGCAAGTAGGCTAATAGGGACAGACCACTCAATGCCATACCCCTTACTGTTCATTAAAAGTCCGTACGCAGCACCTAAAAATGCAAAACCTGTCAATACTGGTATCGTATGTGGAAAGGCTGCTTTGAAAGCTTTAACTTTTTCTGGCATATTTTATTATTCTTTCTATTCATGGTATTATTTTGCTGTTAATTATTTGTGACCTGTATGTCACTATATATTTTGGATTATATTAGAAATTACTAAATAAACAAAATGATAATTTATGTTTTTATGGCCATATGATTTTAATATATATATTGTGAGGCTAAATATAGTAGTATATCGTATAAATAGTAATTCATATGATTATCAAACTTGGTCTATAGACAAAAATACTCTTTACTTCAAATAAAAAATAGCATATAGTTATGTTGTTTACTGGTGTAAACATTTTTTGATACCAACTTAGGAAACGGAATACGGTTAAAATCCGTAGCGGACGCGCCACTGTAACTGACGAGACTAGGCACTAGTCACTGCAATATAGATTGTGGGAAGGCTAGAGTCAGAAGGTCAGAAGCCAGGAGACGACCTAAAGTGGTAGATGTACGACTGTCTCGCGATTAGACTGATGACGTATGCTTTTTACTACTTCTTTATAGTAGTATGTGGTTAATTGTATACCTGAAACATCTCGAACTGTCGTTACTTTTTTGTCTTTTGAAATACTGCAAGAAGGAGTAACAACATGAACACCCACGTACTTGGATTTCCTCGTATAGGCGCAAAGCGAGAGCTTAAACGCGCACTTGAGACCTATTGGAAGGGTCGCTGCACTGAAGCTGAATTACAGCAGACAGCTGCAGATCTTCGTAAGCGACATTGGCAACTCCAGAAAGAAGCAGGGTTGAGCTTTGTTAGTACTGGAGACTTCTCATTCTATGATCAAATACTAGATATGAGTGTTGCTCTGGGAATCATTCCAGCTCGATTTGATTTGCCTGAAATATTTGATCTAGAAGCATATTTTAAGCTTGCTAGGGGGGACGCTCAGAAGAATATTCCGGCAATGGAGATGACTAAATGGTTCAATACTAATTATCACTTTATTGTACCAGAGATAAGCAGTACAACTAAGCCATGTTTGCTTTCCAGTAAAATTATTGATGAAACTAAAGAGGCTGTAGAGTTTGGGTTTACTCCAAAACCTGTGCTTGTCGGGCCTATAACCTATCTGTCACTCAGTAAGGGTATCGATGGCTATGATGTCTGGGAGAAGCTTGATGAAGTAATAGATGTCTATATGCAATTGATCGCTGAGTTGAGCAAGACATGTGAGTGGATACAGCTTGATGAGCCAATTCTTTGCGCTGACTTATCGTCGCAGGCTAGGGATAAATTTGTTGAAATTTATAAAAAGCTCAATACTGCCGCAGGGTCTAGTAAGATACTACTCGCTACCTACTTTGAAAGTCTGGATGACAATCTTGATCTCGCAGTAAATTCTGGGTGTGGTGGACTACATATCGACCTAGTGCGTGGCAGAGAGCAACTTGATTATGTAGTCGAGCAATTACCTGAGACAATGATTCTATCTGCTGGTGTTGTGGATGGACGTAATATTTGGAAGACAGATTTTACTAAAGTTATAGCTTTCCTAAAACCACTTTGTGATAAACTCGGTGACAGTAGGCTTTGGGTTGGCTCAAGTTGTTCATTAATACATTGTCCGGTAGACCTAAGTAATGAGAATGACCTTGCACCAGAGATAAAGAATTGGCTCGCTTTTGCAGTGCAGAAGTGTAGCGAAATTAGTCAATTAGCCGCAGAAGTAACGGCTGTATCTGAGAGTGATGTGTTGAGAGCTAACAAGGACGCTATACTCTCACGTCAGCAGAGTGAGCTTGTCAATGATATCCACGTCCAAGAGAGTGTGAAGAATATTGTTCCTGAGATGCTCAATCGTAGTAGTAGTTATGTTAAGCGAAAAGAGCACCAGAGTTGGTTGCAGCTACCGGAATTTCCTACTACTACTATTGGTTCATTCCCTCAGACCAAGGATATTCGAAAAAATCGCCGAGCAAAACTCAAAGGTGAAATTAGTGAAGATGAGTATAATGAATTTCTTAAAGAAGAAATACAACACGTTGTTCGCTTCCAAGAAGAGCTTGGGCTTGATGTTTTAGTGCATGGTGAGCCAGAACGTAATGATATGGTAGAATATTTTGGGCAACAACTTAAGGGATTCTGCTTTACTAGTAATGGCTGGGTACAGAGCTATGGTAGTCGTTGCGTAAAACCGCCGGTTATTTTTGGTGATGTTTCTAGACCAGAGCCAATGACTGTGGATTGGATGTCATATGCACAGTTGCTTACCAAGAAGCCTCTTAAAGGTATGCTTACAGGTCCAGTGACAATACTCTGTTGGAGCTTTGTCCGAGATGACCTAACAAGGGAGGAAGTCTGTAAGCAGTTAGCTCTAGCAATTCGTGATGAAGTTCTTGATCTTGAAAAAGCAGGTATCAATATAATTCAAATAGATGAAGCTGCTCTAAGTGAGGGTATGCCGATAAAGCATAGAGATCGTGATAGCTACCTCAAGTGGGCTGTTGAAGCATTTAGGCTGTCTACGAGTGTTGTAGGCGATTCGACGCAGATACATACTCATATGTGCTATAGTGAGTTCAATGCGATAATTCGCTCTATTGCTGAGATGGATGCGGATGTAATTAGTATTGAGTCCAGTCGCAGTAGGATGGAGCTTTTAGACTCATTTAGGGACTTTGAATATCCTAATGAAATAGGGCCAGGGGTCTGGGATATACATAGTCCAAGAGTACCTACTGTAGATGAGATGGTAGACTTGTTGAAAAAAGCTTGTAGTTATATTCCTAAAGAGCGACTCTGGGTAAATCCTGATTGTGGTTTGAAAACGAGGGATTGGGAAGAGACTATTGCAAGTTTGAAGAATATGGTGGAAGCTGCAAAGATTTTGCGTAGTGTGTAGTAGAGCTGTTTGGAAAGTATGATAATTTAATTGGCGCACAGAGTATGCATCTTGTGCGCCAATTATAATATCAACGTAATTATTTTACCCAATCTATATTATGCATTCATGTTGATATTTTATGTAAATCTTACACCTTTGTAGAGTGAGATTCTATCATGTCACATAGCTCTGAATTTGCAGGTGTAGGGATATTGTGCTTCTTGCCTAGTTCTACAATCTTTCCATTAAGCTCCGATATTTCTGTCGTCCTCGTTCTTGTCGAATTAGACGGGTTTATCTTGAGTTTGTTGAGGTCTTGTTGCATCGAAGTAACGGTATTCTCGCTATCGTCGGCTAGTTTGATAAGTACCTGCCTTGTTATGAAGTTTGGTGCTTTGCATAATTGGGCAAGTGCTTCTACATTATAACCTGGGAGCTTGATAGGTGATATGCCTTCCTTCTTCATTATGCTGAAGGTTTCTTTTATTGCATTTACTGCAAGTGCACCGTAGAACTTGTCAGAGAGAATTTCTTTATATGATTTACCAGTAATGGCATTTAATACGTTTGACGAGATATTGAGAAGCATCTTTGACCACTTGATTCTGGTTGCGTCATTTGGAGAATAATCAACCTGTAAGCCTGAGTTTCTTATTTCGTTGACAATTTTGAGAGCCTTATCATTACTGCCTGAGTATAGTCCTATAGCTATACCTCCTTTATCGTCGGTACACTCAATGTGACCAGGGCGGGCAAAGTTAAGATTCATACAGATTATCCCTGCGAGAATTGTGTTCTCAGGGTAGGCTTGGTGAATTAGTTGTTCATTACTTACACCGTTTTGGAGGCTAAGAATGCTGGTCTCTTTGGTTATAACAGGTCTTAATTCTTCTAGAATTGTTGGAGTATCAAAGCTCTTTACTGAGATAATCACTAGGTCAAAGTCTTCAGTGAGTTCGGCTACACTTTCAACACCATGTAGACCTTTTTTGATCCCTCTCCTCTGGACACCGAATAGATCTATACAGAGTCCATCTCTATTGATAGCCTCTATATGTTTCTGGCGACCTACCAAGGTGACGTCACAGCCTCCAATAGCAAGGTAGCCTCCTACAATGCTCCCTACTGCTCCTGCCCCCATTACGAGAACCTTGAGTGCTGTCTTGCTCTTAGGCAATGTAGCTTTTTTGAAGTTGGCAACAAGTGCTTCTATAGTTCGCTCAGGGTCTTCGAATATTAGTGAGTGCTTCTTTGCATGAAATTTATCTATTGTAATATCTTGCGATTTCAAGAGCTTCTTTGTTGGAGAGTTCTTGATAATTTTGTCTTTTGAGCCAAGCAGTAAGGTTGTTGGTGGGAGTCTTCTTAAGCTAACTGTCTCTTTGCAGAACTGTTGCATCTTGAGTGTTTCGAAAACTGTACGTGCAGTGATCACGGTATTTCTTAGAGGATCGTTGATAATGTACTCTTGGTGCTTTGGGCTTTGAGTGAAATCCTCTAATTTTAGCTGTAATGGGAAAGAACTTTCAAAATTTCGGCTGATAATTGCAGTGGTAACCCGCATCTTGGTCTTTGGAGAAAGTGATGCTTTAGGAAATATACCTGGAGCAATCATACAGAGGGAGTCGAAGAAAATTCTACGGCGCAGTATCGCATAGAGGGCAAACATGCCACCCCATGACATGCCAACAAGGTGAATTTTGGTATGGTTATTTCTCAAGGAAGCACATATCGTGGTGAGTTGTTTTAAGATATGGTTGTATGACTGCACGTGGCCACGGATGCCTTCACTCAAGCCCCAACCGGCTCTGTCATAAGCGAGTACAGAATAGCCATGCTTTGATAGTCCTTCTCCAATCTCAATAAACCATTCACTATGGCTCTCAATGCCGTGTAGTAGTATGACTGCCTCAGAGTTTTTAAACTCTTCCGCTGCCTTCCACTCCCTCAAGGTCAGTGTGTCGCCGAGTATTATTGTCTTTGAAATATTCATGGGCTGTTCCTTGTATGTTGTGATCTCTTCCTACTTATATTATAATTTATATTCTACGGTATACAATAAGAGATTACGTAGTATCTGATAATTTTTGATCTAATGATAATTACTACTGGAATAATACTGTAATAACAGGGAAAATTGGTTGTTTTTCGTTAGACCTATTTATTATCATTTAGGTTTATATATAATGCTTAATAGATGAACGTATTTTATAAACATGATAATTCTATGAAGAGGAGAAATTGATGGATCTAAATGACACTTATAGTAACCCGCTTACTTCAAGATATGCGAGTGAAGAGATGAGTAAGATGTTCTCACCTCGTACTCGAATTGAGACATGGAGACAGCTCTGGATTGCTCTTGCTGAGAGTGAGCAGGAGCTCGGTCTAAAGATTACAAAGGTTCAGATCAATGCAATGAAGAAGGGTCTCAAGAATATTGATTGGGATGCTATCAATCAGCGAGAAAAAGAGTGTCGTCATGATGTGATGGCTCATGTATATGGGTTTGGTCTAGCCGCTCCCAAAGCTGCTCCAATCATCCACCTCGGTGCTACTAGCTGCTATGTGACTGATAATGCAGACCTTATTATACTTCGTGACGCTATGAAGATGGTTGCAGGCAAGCTTGCGGCTGTAATCGGTAAGCTTGGGGATTTCTCGAAGAAGTATAAGAAGCTACCTACTCTTGGATTTACTCATTTTCAGCCTGCTCAGCCTACAACTGTTGGTAAACGTGCAACTCTTTGGGCTCAGGACTTTGCGCTAGACCTTAAAGAGCTTGAGCACCGTATTGAGACTCTACCTCTGCGTGGGGCAGTAGGGACAACAGGTACTCAGGCGAGCTATCTTGAGTTGTTCAATGGGGATCACTCCAAGGTAAACAAGCTTAATAATGCTATCGCAAAGAAGATGGGATTCAAGAAGCTTCTTGATGTATGTGGCCAAACGTATACTCGTAAGCTTGATTCGCAGATCCTTGCAGATCTTGCAACTATTGCTGAGAGTGCGTGTAAGTTTGCTACTGATATTCGTCTACTCGCTAGTCGTAAAGAGATTGAAGAGCCGTTTGAGAAGAAGCAGATCGGTTCGTCTGCTATGGCGTACAAGCGTAATCCAATGAGGAGTGAGAGAATTTGTAGCCTTGCTCGTTTTGTGATGTCTATGCCGATCAATGGGTATATGACTCAGTCTACTCAGTGGATGGAGCGTACTCTGGATGACTCTGCAAACCGTCGTCTTACTCTTCCTCAGGCTTTTCTTGCTGTTGATGCGGTGCTTGAGCTTTGTGCAAATGTTGCTGATGGCTTGGTGGTTTATCCTAAAGTAATTGATAAGAATATCAGAGCAGAGCTGCCTTTCATGGCTACTGAGAACATACTAATGGAAGCGGTGAAGCGTGGTGGGGACAGGCAGGAGCTGCATGAGCAGATCCGTGTGCACTCACAAGCGGCTGCGGCTGAAGTAAAGCAGAAGGGTAAGGACAATGATCTTATCGAGCGTATGTTGAATGATGAGGTGTTTGCTTCGATTGCGAAAGATCTGCCGGGTATGCTTGAGCCTTCTCTTTATGTTGGACGTTCGCCTGAGCAGGTGGATGAGTTTGTAAAGAGTGTTGTGACTCCTATCAAGCGTAAGTATCGTGGAGTCAAGATTGGTAAGGCTGTGAAAGTATAGAGTCAGCTTCGATACAGTAGTATATTCTTTGGGACGGCTTCGGTCGTCCTTTTTTTTGGTTTATATATGAGTATTTTGTACGAGAATTATTGTGTATGAGGGTATGTATTCTGCGCTATAAAGATAAATATTGACTATGTTTTAGATAAGGGACACCTAAAGAATTAGTACGTATATTTATGATATGTGCTCGATTGGTATTGTCTTATGTAGTATTTTAGAATACTACAGTGGAAATTATTTAGTTCGTTAGTAATAAGTCGCTATTATAAGGTTTTGCGCATATAATTGTCTAGGTCTTATAATCAATAAGACATTATACCGCCATAAAATTGTCAAGTTTAGCTATTGGCTAGATTAAAGTTTACATAAAAAGTTACTAAAATAGTTCTTAAAATTTTGAATAAATGAGAAATATCTTGTAATTTAATTCTTTAATCACTCGTATAAATATTTGACTGCTTAGTTAGATTAGTGTTTTGATGAAAAACTTTTAAGAATTTGTAGTTTTATAGTAAAAGGAGTTATAGATGAACATTTCTTCAGTAGTAAGTAGCTATGCTGTGCAAAGTAATAACATGGCTACTAGCGCTCAGCCAACTGCAGAGGATATAGAAAACCTATTTAGTCTTGTGGATAGTGATTCTAGCGGTGGAATAACTTTAGATGAATTAAGTACCTTTAATTCATCGCTTGAGGATGATTCTCAGAGCGTAGGTCTACCAGGTATGGAGAGTATCTCTGGTGATATGCTTGAGAGTATGTTTCAGATTATGGACGCTGATAGCGATGGCGAAGTTACTTCTGATGAAATGCAACAAGCTAATGAAGCTATGCAGAGTACGATGATTGGTGGAATGCAGGATGTCGGAGGCGTTGGTGGTGATAATAGCGAAGAAGAGTTTGATGAGTGGGACACTAATAAAGATGGTGTTGTAAGTGCTAAGGAATTGGCTGCTGCACTTATTAAGATGAAAAAAGAGAAAGACGGTAGCGAAGAGGCAATTGTGGGTTCAATTATGACTGAGAACTTGCAGATACTTATAGATATGGTTGGTGGTTCTAATTATGATTCAGAGGACAAAGCAAGTAGTTCTAACAATCAATTCATAAATCAAATTCAACAGTATATGAATCAAGCAAGTTCAAATATGTCGAGTGCTCTTAATCCGTCTAGTATGATATCACAATTAGTATAAGGTACCTTCAATCCATAGAGTAGTATTGGTGGGTTTAAACCTAATAACGAGCACTCATAGCTATGGGTGTTCGTTATTTATTTATCAAGAAGTATACTCTGTTGTAGTTGTCGTAGGAGGTCTGGTGATTTGCGTTGTTAATAAATATGTAGGGTTGCTATAAAAAAATGGCAGACTACTCCTGGGGGAGAGTAGTCTGACTCGGGAGGGGACGTCTTGCTCAGTACATTGCATACCTTACAACACGTCGGGTACTACATGATACAAGATTTATAATTAAGCAGAGATGTCAATTGGTGAAACATTTACTTCTTCATCTTGCTCTTGTTCATCTGCTACCTCTGGGCTTTGCTCTGTTGGTATCTGTGTCTGTGCAGCATTGCCGTAGCCTTTGTTGAAGTACTTGTTGTAGAGACCTTCTAGTGCGTCAGCTGTTTCATCTGCGCTGAAGTACGTTGTTGTTGATGAATAGTTCATCTCGAACACGCTACTGTAAGCTTGGAAACTAGAGTATGGTTGTGCTTCTTTGCCGTCTTTAGAACCAGTCTTTACAAAGTTGTCTAGTCCGTCAAATACACGTTTATGTGTATCGTCAACCTCATCTGAAGTCTCTTTAGGAAGAGCACCTAGAGTGCCAAGAGCTTGGTCGAAACCTTTTTGGATAGCAGCACCGATCATTTCGGCAAAGCTTCCTCTTGACTCCTCTGTGTCGCCACCTTCTTTGAAGGCACTACTGTTGCCGAAGAACCCTAGAGAGAAGTCTAGTATTCTGTTGGCAGTCTTCTCTGGTGAGAAGTAATCCTTTAGTGCGGCAAATGGATCATTCGCATCAACTTCATCTGTGCCTTCATCCTTGCCAGAGTGTAGTTGGAATGCTTTTATAGCTTCTTCAACAGTCCATGGACGATTCATTTGTCCCATGCTCATGAACTCGAATGTGCCCTTCATGGAGAAGCTGGTTTCCTGCATTGTCATGCCGTTTTCACCTGCGACCGCTACCATTGACTGATAACTGATCTCAAAACTAGCTGAGTATGACATGAATGAAGAGTTTGCAGCCATTTCTGAAAGATTTCCTAGACCTAAACCTTCAAGAAGTACTTTGTTGAGTTTATCTTGGAATTCTTCGAAGATACTTGCGAATCCAGTTGAGCCTGTTCCTTCTGTGTCAGTCTCTTCTTCTGTATCAACTGTAACGATATCGCTCTCTTCTGCTTCTTCTTCTGCAGTTGCGGCAGCTGCGGCATCTTTTGCTTCTTGAGAGATATTTGCGCTGTCACCTGTTGTTGCTTCGTCAGTTGTGCTGCTCTTTACGACGTCAGCTTTTTTAGCGAGGAAGTCAGCAAGTTTGCTTAGCTCTTTGTCATCACCAAAATTAAAATTCTTGTTGTTTTCAGCTTTTTTCTCTGCTTTCTTCCAGAAGCTCTCTGGTAGTCCGGCGATTTTCTCGTCGCTCATTCCCCTTTCTTTTAGAGCCTTGACGAAAGCATCACGTGCTGAAAGCTCCTGAGTTTCCTCAGTTGCTTGTGCGCTAGCTGGGCTGTTCGTTCTGCCCGTCTTTGCTAGGCGATCATAATAATTAGAAAAACTTGCATTTGAGAACATACCGCTTTGATTAATTCCACTGAACATAATAGACCCTCCCATGGGTGCTAGATCCAATAATAACTTACAGAATAACAATATTTCATTATTTACATTTCTTTTATAGTAACCCCAATTACTATAAAAATGTTACTTCAACTTCATACTTTACTTCTGATCGTAAGTTGATCGTTTTGCTGCGTTTTACGAATAAATCTATGCTTTTGTGCAAAGATCTACTCGCCCCATGACTGTATTTACGGGTTTTAATTATCAGACATTAGTGAAATCTTTCTTTTTTATAAAAAAAGATTATTTGCAAGAAATATAGGGGGATTTGCGTTGGTAATAAAATTAAAGGTGAAAGTGAGCGTTTCTATATCAGGTATACCTGTATATAGTTTTGATATTTTCTTAGTAAGTAAATCATAAAATAAAGCAACGCTTGGCTTTTTAAGGTAATTTATTGGGAAGTTCTAATGCTACATATGTATTTTACTTGTTTTTATACTAGTTAAAAGTTTTTGATCTTTGTTTCTAAGTAGTTCTTTTATTTTTAAATAGTAAAAAATATAGTGATGATTTATAATGCCTATGGAGTATTATAAATTGGTGGTATTTAGCATATTTTTTTAAGGTTGCATGCTTATTGGTAAGGTGGAGTATATAATGTGGTGTTTTATGTATAGACAAGTAGCTAGGAATTTTACAAAGTCATTTGTATGTGTGCTAGCTTTAGCCTTTGCATTCTATCTGGTATTTCCTGTACCTGCGACATGTGCCGATAAAACTCTTGAACTGAGTCACGAGGAAGAGGCATGGCTCAAAGAGCATAAAACAATCCCATTATTAGTGACTTATGTTGATTACCCATACTCATTTGTAAGTGCGAATGGTGAGCTTGTTGGTATACTTGCCGATATATGTTCGCGTATTGAATCAATGCTGGGTGTTGATTTTAAATATGAGATTGTAGAATACTCTGAAATTGTTGAAAGTATAAAGAATAAGGATAGACCCTTTATTTCCTCATTTGATACGATAGATTTTCCTGAATATGAAAATGACTACTATAAAACACGTGATATTGTCTTTATGCCATATGGTTTGTTTTCAAAAATTGATAGTGAAATTTCCCTTGAAGGGATGTCGGGTGTTCATGGTAAAAGAGTAGCAATAATGAAGGGTTGGAATGAGTCTAACCCAAGCTTGGATATTTTAAAGCCTTGTGAGTTTGTTTATGGGAATACTTCATACGAATTGATAAATCTTTTATTAAATGGAGAGGTTGATGCAATTTATGATCTTGCTGGTTCAATTAGTTACTACCTTGATAGGAATTCTATAAAAAATATTGAGTTGGTCCAAGTTACGAATAAGGGGATGTCACAAAGTTTATTGGTTAAAAAGGATTGGCAAGTATTTTATAATATTCTTACAAAGGCATTAGCGGCCTTTACATTTGAGGATATTCGGGATTTACAGGAAAAGTGGTTGCTGAAACAAGCTTCTCCAAGATATAGGCTTCTTACCATGGATCTTACTCATAAGGAGAGGAGCTGGCTTGCTTCGCATCCGGTGATCCGAGTTGGTAGTGATCCATTTTGGGCTCCTATTGAATCTAGGAGTTCGGAAGGAACCTTTTCAGGGCTTTCAATCGACTATTTGAGAACTATCGAGTCGTATCTTGGGGTAAAATTTGAAATAGATAGAGATAGTAGTTGGCAACAGATTATAGAAAAAGCAAAAACGGGTGAGATCGATATGATCACTGCTGTAACGTACACGCAGGAGCGTGGAGCGTTTCTTGACTTTACGGAGAGCTATTTGATATCCCCTATAAAAATGTTTGCAGGAGCTGGAGCGGGATATATCGGGAGTTTGGGTGAGTTGAAAGGGATGAAAGTATCGGTAGTTCAAGGATATGCAACGGAGGATTTTTTAAGAAAGGATCATCCTGAAATAGAGCTTGTGCTTGTCCCAGACATTGCGAGTGGTATAAAGAAAATTATTAAAGGTGATGCTGATATCTTTGTTGGGAACTTTATTGCAGTCGGATATGAATTATCAAAAATGGGTAACAATGCAATAAAAGTTGTTGGGGATACAGAGTATAGCTATGACTTGGGGGTGGGAGTACGAAAAGACTGGCCTATTCTTCGTTCAATTGTTCAGAAGGCAATAAATGAGATACCATTGAATGAAAAAAATGATATTTATAGGAGGTGGATTCCACTAACTGTAGAGGCAAGGTTTGATTATATAAAGTTACTATATTACTTCATACCAGTTGTCATCTTGATTGCTATCTTTATAGCTTGGAATTGGCAGCTAAAGGTGCAGGTGGCAAAGAGAACAGTTGAGTTGGTTGTCAGTTCTACGAGACTTGAGGAGGCAGAGAAACTTGCTCTTTTGGGGCATTGGGAAAATCTCATTGATTGTGATGAAATGTTTTGGTCAGCTGAGGTTTTTGGTATCTTTGGGATTGATAAGTCTAGTACCACTCCGACTCTCGAGCTTTTTTGCCAGCAGATTCATGATGATGAGCGGGATAATTTTCTGCGTCAATATGAAGTGTTACGCAAAAGTGGGGTGCCTTTTTCAGGAGAATTCTGTTTAAAAGATGGGAGTAGTAAAGCAACGCATGTTAGTATTCAGTGTCGCGCTGGAACAGAGGAAGAGAAGAACGCAGATAAATTACTAGGAACCATACAGGATATAAGTAGGTATATTGGAATAACTGAAAAGCTGAAAAAAAGCGAAGAGCGTTATAGGTTGCTTTCAGATCTGAATACCGAAGGGGTCGTTATTCATCAAGATGGAGTATTACTTGAAATAAATAAGGGTTTTTGTGACATATTTGGATACAGTCATGATGAGCTTATTAATAAGTATTCCTTTGATATAATGTTCTCAAAGGAAAATGAGAAAATAGTACGTGAGAAAGTTGCTAATGGTTTTGAAGGCATTTATGAAGTTCCTGGTATTCATAAGGATGGTCATGAAGTCTTTATTGAGGTGCAAGCACGCAATTATATTTATAATGGTAAGAATACAAGGTGTTCTATCGTTAGAGATATTACTGCACTCAAGAATACCCAAGCGAAGCTTAGGCAGGCTGAAAAGATGCAAGCTATTGGACAGCTTGCTGGGGGAGTGGCGCATGATTTTAATAACATGCTCTGTGGCATTATAGGTAGTTCTGAGTTGTTGGTTAGGCATATCGCTGGAAATCCTGACGCGATAGAGTTGAATAACGTAATCCTTTCTGCAGCTGAGAGGGCTGGTGAACTGACAAATCAACTTTTGGCATTTTCACGTAAGCAGCCGTCAGTTTCAATAGTAATAGATATTCAGCATTGTCTACACGACGCAATAGCTCTACTGAGGAGGACATTTGATAAGAGGATTATTATAGTTGAAAGCTTTAGTGAGGAGAGGTGCGAAATTATTGGGGACCCATCACTCCTTCAAAGTGCGTTTATGAATCTTGGAGTAAATGCATCACATGCGATGCCTAATGGTGGAGAGTTGAGAGTTAGTACATCAATTGTTGAACTTGATAAAGCGTATTGTGACTCTAGCGCGTTTAAGTTGAAACCTGGGAGATTTATTGAGATTGAGTTTTTAGATAATGGTGTTGGTATTGATGCGGCGACGATCAGTAAGATTTTTGAACCTTTCTTTACTACTAAGGAGCAGGGGCAGGGTACGGGATTGGGCTTATCTGCTGCTTATGGTACAATTCAGCAGCATAATGGAGCGATTAGTGTCTATAGTGAAGCAGGTAAGGGTGCGAGTTTTCGGATTTTACTCCCTGTGAGGGAGGACCTTGAGGCTGTGCAAACTTCCTCTTCAGAGCAGAGTATAAATGGGAGTGGATGTGTACTAGTTGTTGATGATGAAGATGTGATGAGGTTTACAGCCAAAGCGATTCTTAATGAGCATGGATATAATGTTTTGACTGCTAGTAATGGGCAGGAGGCGGTTTCAATCTTTAGGGAAAAGAGTGATGAGATAGATATTGTATTGCTTGATATGATAATGCCTGTTATGAATGGAATGGATGCTTTTAATGAAATAAGGGCGATCAAACCGGATGTGAAGGTAATACTTGCTTCTGGGTTTACTAAGGATGCTGATGTTGAAGATATGAAGGCTTTAGGTTTGAGAAGTTTTATAAAGAAACCATATAGAGTTGCCATTCTCACTCAGGAAGTCCAAAATGTAATGGCTAGCGACTAGCTGGCGTTGCAGTATAATCATGCCTGCTGACAGTGCTACTGTCGGGTACTAACTAATATGTAAAATTTTATCCAGCGATTAGGGTGCTTCTGTACGCTGTCCATTTGTCCTTAGATGCTGTGAGGTTTGAGCTGGCGAAGAGCTAGGTGTTATGGACGTTTTGTCTATCTTTTTCAAAGATAGGTCGACGATTGTGCGTAGAAAATGAGGAAGAATTTTATCATCGCGAGTGGCGGATGCGGTGGTTAGAGTATTAACGGTAGCGCGGTTCTTATCGGCGGAGCCGATACGTTGTTGGATATTGTTTGGCGTGATGCATGTTTGATAATTTTAGTGTGAGTCAAATTTGAATAGAAGTCACCGTTGCCTATTACTCAGTTTTTTTGTTTGGTTCTTCTTTGTAATTGTCCCATTCATCTTTTCCGAATGTTTCTCGCATGATATCGTTGAACCAGTTTAAATCTTTTACGTTTTCCAGGTCGTGATCGTTTTTAATGTGAGAAATTCCTAATTTACTGAGTTCTCCTGATTGCATCGCTAAAATTAGGTGCTCTTTACACTTTTCTAAGCAATTGATAGGCTTATTTTTAATATCTGTTTTTGATGTATGCCATAGTGAGTATAGGCATGTCATATTGTAGTCTATTTGAATACTTGGATTAATTTCAATAGCTTTGTCGTAGCATTCAATTGCTTTTTCGTGTTTGTTGAGTGCATTTAGAGAGTTTCCTTTGTTAAAGTATGCGGTGTCGTCTTCAGGATTAATTTCAATAGCTTTGTCGTAGCATTCAATTGCTTTTTCGTGTTTGTTGAGTGCATTTAGAGCGTTTCCTTTGTTAAAGTATGCGGTGTCGTCTTCAGGATTGATTTCAATAGCTTTGTCGTAGCATTCAATTGCTTTTTCGTGTTTGTTGAGTGCATTTAGAGAGTTTCCTTTGTTAGTGTATGCTTTGTTGTCTTCAGGATTGATTTCAATAGCTTTGTCGTAGCATTCAATTGCTTTTTCGTGTTTGTTGAGTGCATTTAGAGCGTTTCCTTTGTTAAAGTATGCTTTGTCGTCTTCAGGATTAATTTTAATAGCTTTGTCGTAGCATTCAATTGCTTTTTCGTGTTTGTTGAGTGCATTTAGAGCGTTTCCTTTGTTAAAGTATGCGGTGTCGTCTTCAGGATTGATTTCAATAGCTTTGTCGTAGCATTCAATTGCTTTTCCGTGTTTGTTGAGTGCATTTAGAGCGTTTCCTTTGTTAAAGTATGCTTTGTCGTCTTCAGGATTAATTTCAATAGCTTTGTCGTAGCATTCAATTGCTTCTTCGTGTTTGTTGAGTGCATTTAGAGCGTTTCCTTTGTTAAAGTATGCTTTGTCGTCTTCAGGATTAATTTTAATAGCTTTGTCGTAGCATTCAATTGCTTCTTCGTGTTTGTTGAGTGCATTTAGAGCACTTCCTTTGTTAGTGTATGCTTTGTTGTCTTCAGGATTGATTTTAATAGCTTTGTCGTAGCATTCAATTGCTTCTTCGTGTTTGTTGAGTGCATTTAGAGCACTTCCTTTGTTAGTGTATGCTTTGTTGTCTTCAGGATTGATTTTAATAGCTTTGTCGTAGCATTTAATTGACTCTTCATAATTTCGTTTATTATATTGGGCATTTCCTTTAAGGAAGTATGCCGATGGGATGTTGCCGTATTGACTAATTATCGAATCAGAAATACTAATAGCTGAATTATAACCCTCAGGTGTCTTTTTAGAATATTCATTATAGGCGTCTGAAAGCGTCTGACTGATTCTACGTTCCCGTTCTGCATCATCTTTTATTTCTTGAAGGGCATCAGAAATTTTGATTTCGAAATTACTAATTTGCTTATCAAGCTGTTCTTTATAGTTCTCAGTAATAGTCCTGGCTTTTTCATACTCTTTGTCAACTTTTTCAGCACCGTATTTATTTAACATAAATGAACTTATACTTAGTAGTGCAAAAATCCCAAAGAATACGCATATTGTATTATAATATGATGTTATGATTGCTTGGTATGAATTAAGTAAAGTTGGAAGACTGCTACCTTTATTGACTGTAACGGTTTCAATATTGAGTATTTTTGGGGCATAAGCTTGTAGTAAGTATAGGGCAATGAAACTAAAAAGAAAACCTGTGCCTATATATTGAATGGCGTGAAAGATCTTTGACCATTTACTGACACAGTACTTACAGCCTATGCACGCATCTTTCTTTTCTTCCTCAGTTGCTGGTTTATCTTTATCACACATTATGATCCTCAATCCTAGTATAGATGTTGATGTTGTCTGATACAAGTCTGCTTGATCGTACCGGATTTCACAGAATATTGCTAGAATTATTATAGAATAATTTAGAGGTGAATATAAGAGATAGTTTTGGGTGCTTTGCAGACTACTTTTGGTCGGTGTAGGTAAGAAAAATTGGGAATGGCGGATAAGTTTGAGGTAATATTTCCAGTTAAAGTTGGCTACTGGACTTTGGCTTGCGAGTGTTTATAATGTTTAGATAGAGTTTTGGGTTGGGTTTGGTATTTGGTTGGGTTGATTTGTGGGGTCGGTGAGTGGTTTTGCATAGAGATAGCGTGTAGTCTGGGTGTTTATGGTTAAACTCGCTTTATTCTTCGCTAGCTCATAATAACGCGACTAGCTTTTTGCGTAAAAAGAAGAGCTCACAGGTAGTTCTTCACCAGTTCAGGACTACCTGTATCTAGGGAAAAATTGTGCACCTGCGCAATTGTGATTTCCGTTGAGATAGTGTGAAAATTACTTGTGTAATTTTCCTGTGTTGCTTTATCATAGGGTTCTGATTGTAGCGTAGGAGCCTAGGTTCCGTTTAGTTTGATTTTTGACTTGATGTTGAGTTGTAGTTTGCAATTCGTTTGGGAAATAAATGGCTAATAATATAGATAAGAGAAAACTGCAAGATGAAGCTCGCTCCTGCTTCGGGGTGGATGCGGCGCGTATTGTGCATCAGCTTGGGCGTAAACGGCGGGGGAAGAGTAGCTTTGACTTTGAGAAGAAGATTGCGGAGTCAAAAGAGTTTCTCAAGTGGCGTAAAGACAATGTACCGGAGATTGTATACCCTGATGATCTGCCGATAGTTGAATCTAAAGATATTATCAAAGAGGCAATTAGTAATAACCAAGTCGTAATAATCGCTGGTGAGACTGGGTCGGGTAAGACTACGCAGTTACCGAAGATTTGTCTGGAGCTTGGGCGGGGGATTAATGGACTTATCGGGTGTACTCAGCCTAGGCGTGTGGCAGCTATAAGTGTTGGTGGGCGTGTGGCGGATGAACTTGGATCGAAGCTTGGTGAGGCGGTTGGGTATCAGGTGCGGTTTGATGAGCGGGTGAAGCGTGAGAGCTTTGTCAAGTTTATGACTGATGGGATACTACTTGCTGAGACTAGGGCTGATCCTGATCTGTTGGCGTACGACACTCTTATTATTGATGAAGCGCATGAGAGGTCTTTGAATATTGACTTTATACTTGGATACCTTAAACGCCTGCTACCTAGAAGACCAGATTTGAAGGTGATTGTGAGTTCGGCGACGCTTGAGGTTGAGAGGTTTGCTGAGTACTTTGGTGGTGCTGAGAGTCTGATTGTTGAGGGTAGGACGCATCCGGTAGATATAATTTATCAGCCGATTGAGAACGAGAACACTCTGCTATCTGTCCAGATTGGCAGAGCGTATGAAGCGTTGATACGTGAATTTGGAGCAGGGGATACCTTGGTCTTTCTCAGTGGTGAGCAGGAAATTCGGGAGACGGTAAATCATCTTGAGCGACGCCGACTCGCTGGTGTGGAAGTGCTGCCTCTTTATGGTCGACTTACTCCAGCTGAACAGCAGAGGGTATTCGCTCCGGCAGCTAAGAAGAGGATAATTGTCTCCACCAATGTTGCGGAGACCTCGGTGACAGTGCCACGTATCAGGTATGTGATAGATGCTGGTCACGCTCGTATAAAGAGATTTAATAGTAGGAGTGGTGTTGAGAGTTTGCAGTCTGAACCGATATCACAGGCTAGTGCGTCTCAGCGTGCTGGGCGTTGTGGGCGTATTGGACCGGGTATATGTCTACGTCTATATAGTGAGGAAGACTTTGCAGGGCGTGAGGCGTTTACCGATCCGGAGATTAAGAGGTCGTCGCTGGCGGGTGTGATTCTCCAGATGAACCTGCTCCGTCTTGGGAAGGTTGAGGATTTTCCGTTTATTGAACCTCCTCCACTCAATCTTGTCAGAGCTGGATATTCTGAGCTTGAGGAGATTGGGGCTACTACTGAGAAGGGTGATATTACGCAGGAGGGTAAGCGGATAGCCCGTCTGCCTATCGAGCCACGTTTTGGTAAGATGCTACTAACAGCTGTAGATTATGGATGCCTGGATAAGATGCTGACTATTGTTTCGGCTCTTTCTGTGCAGGATCCGAGACTTCGTCCAGTTGAGAAGCAGGAAGAAGCAGATAGGGCGCACAATAGATATAGGGATAAATATTCGGACTTCACCTCTTGGCTACATCTCTGGAAGACTCTTGAGGAGGAGAGGGATAAGGCTGGGAGTAATAATAAATATAATAAGTTCTGTCATGATAACTTTCTGAGTTATCTCCGCTTGCGTGAGTGGTTCAACACGAGAGCGCAGCTTGAGCAGGAGATGAATAAGTACGGGGTAGCTAAGAAAGAACCTCGGTATATTGAGAAGAAAAAGCTCGGTAATAATGATATTCCTGAGGAGAACCTTCACAGGGCGTTACTGCGTGGGTTACTTAGTCGGTGTGGTAAGTATCATGAGGATGATAAGGAGTACCGAGGAGCCAAGGAGACGCGTTATCATATCTGGCCGGGATCGGGTGTCGCTGGTGAGAAGGCAGAGTGGATAGTCTCTGCGGAAATTGTGCAGACGAGTAGGCACTTTGCTAGAACGGTTGCCAAGATCAAGCCTGAGTGGCTTGAGGATGCTGCGCCGCATCTACTAAAGAGGAGTTACTCTGAACCATTCTTTGACGAGAAGGGTGGATGTATACGTGCGTATATGAATGCGACGCTGTATGGTCTGCCGGTGATTGAGAAGAGGCGGGTGCATTATGGCTCTATCGATCCGGTAAAGTCTCGTGAGATGTTTATTCAGGATGGTCTGGTGGCGATGAAGTTGCGTACACGTGTGCGGTTCTACCGTGATAACTGCAAGCTTATTCAGAGTGTAATTGATGAACAGGACAAGATCAGGAGTAATGAATTACTCGTTGATGATCTTGCGCTATACAAATTCTATGATGAGAGGCTTCCTAAGAATATATATACAGAGAAGAATCTTCAGAAATTTGCCTATAAAGAGAAGGAACGCAAGAGTTGGAAGCTCTTCATGAAGGAGGAGGATGTCCTTCTTGAGAATCGTTCTGGACTTAGTAAGAGTCTATTTCCTGATAAGATGTCGGCGTGTGGTTTTGAATTTCCGCTGTCTTATAAGTTTGATCCGTCGGATAAGGATGATGGCGTGAGTTGCCGAGTGCCGCTCGGGGTACTGCCAAGTCTTACTCCGGAGCCTTTTGACTGGTTGGTTGAAGGTCTGCTTGGTGAGAAGATTGCGGGAATGGTGCGTAGTCTGCCTCGTAGCATGAGGCGTGATCTCAACCCGATACCGCAGAGTGTTGAGGTGTTGCGCAATAAAATTGTGCGTGGTGAGAAGAGCTTTGCTGAGACTCTTGCTGAGTTGATAAATGTAGAGTTTAATCAACGTATTTCTGCAAGTGATTTTCGTATTGGTGAATTGACACCGTTTCTTAAAATGAACTTTATAGTGGTTGATTCGCAGAACAAGGTAGTAGTACAGGGGCGTGACCTTGGAGCGATTCAAGATGAATGCTCTGGTAAGAGTAAGAGCAACTTTGAGTCTGCTGCAAAAGATAAGTATGAGAATAAAAATGTCTGCTCATGGAACTTTACCTTACTTGATAAAGTAGGGCTTGCTGGAGGAGCGGTAGGATACCTTGGGCTAAAGGATAATGTCAAGACGGTATCGCTGGAAGTATATCTTTCTATAGAGCAGGCTAAGCGGGTGTCAAAGCGCGGAGTTTGCCGTTTGGCGATGAATATACTGGATGTGCAGTGTAGGAAGATTATCAAGAGTCTACCGATAAGTGAGACAGCATATATGTATTATGCGGCTATAGGTGGCGGTAAGGAAAAGCTGCAACAGGATGCGCTTATGGCTGGGGTAGTCTATCTGCTATCGCTTCAGAAGCAGCTGCCAGAGACGGCTAGTGAGTTTGAGGCTTTTTGTGAGGTACTAAGAACAAAGCTATACGAGGTTGTATATAAGCTCGGTCTTGCTATTAAGGATGCTCTTATAGATGTGGTAGACTTTATGCGTGAGATTGAGGGGATGAATCCGAACGCTATGAAGAAGGATGCTTTGGATGAAATTTATGCGCAGGTATCTAGGTTGATCTATGTTGGCTTTGTGAGGGATGCGGGAGTAGTGCATCTGCCAGATGTTCCGAGGTATATTGCTGGGATGCGTATGCGTATTAAGAAGCTCGAAGGCGCGGTCAAGAAGGATCGTATTAGAGCTAGGGATATAAATCCACTCTGGGATAAGTGCCTGGGTGCATTTGCTGAAATTCAGAAGAAGGGCGGAAGCTCAGAGGCACTTGTTGATTATCGCTGGATGCTTGAGGAGTATGCTGTGTCTGTCTTTGCTCAGGAGGTAGGGACAGGGTGTAAGGTCTCACCAAAGCGCTTGGATGATCTTTGGCGACAGGTCGACAAAGACTTGGAGGAGTTAAAGGGAAAGAGATAGGGGCACGATGTTATAGATGCCAGTAAATTTTTGTAGCTACAGTCACTATCGCGGCTGTAGCTACATTTTTTAATCATGATGTTAAAAATAATACAGTTGTTTTCTACCTTCCTTTTACAAGCATAGTTTTTTCAATATATCTTTTATTTCGGAAAACTAGCTTTAGGAAGTAGTCAATCTTATCGTCTTTCACTTGTTGTATTTGTTGCATTACGGGGTTCTGTGTTAAATATCCGTAAAAATAGTGAAGTAAGTATCACTAATAGTGCAACAATGCAAATCTTTGCGCCAACAATATAATAGAATGATGCACTGTTAAAGGTTTTGAACGCAAGCATCATGTCGGCTAAATTTAGTGATTTTGCAAGAAAAACGACTAATGCTACTGACAATATTAATGAACAAGCAAACCAGAATAACCCAGAACGTGAATATGAACGTGTATTCTCTCTGGCTATCCTATGAGATTTTTTTGCCATATAAGCAGCTGATATTCTTTTTGAGTCGGCTTCTTGTCTTTTACTGTTTTTATTAATTTTATAACGAGAACTTATCTTAGTACCATCAGCTGCAAGATTACTACTTTGGTAGGCTTCGAGTGCAGTCAACCATAGCTCTTTATCAGTATTAAGTGACTCTGTATAGTCTGGTTCAGTTACATCAATTGAGAAATATTTATTCAGTGCTTGACACATTTTGTCTAATACATCACTAGAAAGTATGCCTGTAAGGCTACGGGATACTTTTATGCAATGCACAATAAACTCTACGTTTGTGTAGGTTTTTTGCTCATCAATAGATAAAATATTCTCTTTTTGTTTCTTTTCGATATTCTTCACATATTTCTCATGGTGTGCAAAAAAATCTCTTGAGGTTGCACTATACCTCCTTATTCTAGTTGATATTGACATTTTTTTATTCCTTATAAAAAGTATTAAAACATATAAATTATATAAACATTAAATTATCTCATTAACTTGTAATACATGTTACTAGTATAATCTGTTTTTTTACTGAATCAATAGTAATTGTCTATTTTTTACAGTTATTTTTTGATATTTTTAAACTTTAGTAAAAAAGATTAGATGAAGTTGTGTTATTGCGTTGAAGCAGCAAGTGACAGCAGTATATATTATAGTATTATGGGATCTTTTAGCGTGCTTCTGCACGCCGTCCATTTCTCCATAGATGTTAGGAGTACCTGAGCTGGTGAAAGTGAGATTACCATGGACGTGTGGACTACCTTTTCCAAAGGTATGTCGTAGTGAAGCCGAAGGCTGAACAAAGAGTTAATAAGGGATGGCTGGAGTACGTGCGATTGATTTATGGTGCTTCGCATTGGCGAAGCCACTGCACTAATTCACGGGAAATAAACAATGTTAGAAAGGAGCGCAGTTCGAGTGCTTATGTACTCACAGCTACGTAAAGTAATCATAAGACACAAAAGGGCGAAATTTACATTTAGTTGTGATAGTACAAAGCAAATATTTCGTTTTGGGACTATGTGTGTTATTTGTAGAGTTTGTTGTTTCGGGGACTTTGGGCCGTCTGTATGTTGCTTAATTATTGTTGTGTGGCATTTAGTGCGTTGTGATTATGAGTAATTACAACCAGGGTGTTTTAAAGTAACAGTTTGGGTATCAGCTGTACCGATACGAACTGCGTGATGGGGAAATTTCTAACCACCGTATTCCAAACTCGTTATGGCAGGATTCTGCTTTACCTTGATTTACTTTTGAAAAAAGCACCCAGAGGGCATTGCAATAAACAAAACGTCCATGACACCTCGCTCTTCGCCAGCTCAGACCTCACTGCATCTAAGGACAAATGGACGGTGCACAGAAGCGCGCTAAGAGATTTCGCTTGATTAAAGTATTAGTATTGGCTCTTGTCTTTGATTTAGGAAAAGTTACAATATATATGGTAACTATTTCTATATAAATATGAAAGCCCTATATAATGTCTCATAAATATGCTAGATACTTAGTTGATCTAGACCTAGGAAGCGTACCAGAACTCTGGGCGCCTGTACTTGTAATCGGTAGTGGTATCGCAGGATTATCTGCTGCTCTTGCAGCTGCTAAAGACCGACGTGTAGTGCTCATTTCAAAAGAAGAAATCAACGAGACAGCAACCAACTATGCCCAAGGTGGCATTGCTGCTGTTTTATCACGTGACGACAGTTTTGAAAGCCATGTCGAAGATACCCTTATCGCTGGGCAAGGTCTTTGTGAAAAAGATGCAGTTGAGTTGCTTGTCAGTGATGGAGCTTTGCGTTGTCAAGAACTTATAGATATGGGTATGGAATTTGATAAAGAAGAGGGGGAGATACACTTCACAATGGAAGGGGCACATAGTGCTCGTCGTATCATGCACTGTGATGGTGACGCTACAGGGAGACTTCTTCAAGAGTTTTTGTCTAGTAAAGTCAAAGAGAATAAAAATATTCAGATATATGATAATCACTTCGTTATTGATCTACTCCATGAAAATGGAGTTTGTCATGGTGCTGTGATCCAAGATAGCAACTACGGAAGAATGCTGTCGATAAAATCTCATGCTACTATTCTTGCTTCAGGTGGTAGTGGGCAGATATTTAGAGAGACGACAAATCCAGCGTGTGCGACTGGCGATGGAATGGCTCAGGCTTTCAGAGCTGGTGCGATACTGCGTGATATGGAGTTTGTGCAGTTTCATCCGACTACCTTGTACCTTGCTGGTGCGCCGAGATTTCTTATCAGTGAATCGGTGCGGGGGGAAGGGGCATACCTTATAAATCAGGATGGTGAACGGTTCATGCAGAAGTATGATGAACGTGGTGAGCTTGCTCCTCGTGATATTGTGAGTCAGTCAATATTTAAAGAACTGCATAGTAGTGCTACAGAGGGTGAAATTTTTCTAGATCTTCGTCATCTTGGTGAAGAGATGATTCATAACCGTTTTCCAAATATTGGCCGTATCTGCTCTATGTATGGTATTGATATTGTAAACGACCTTATACCAGTGCGTCCAGCTGTCCATTATTTTATGGGTGGGGTAAAGACAAATCTTGATGGGGAAACAAATATAAAGCGACTTTTAGCTGCTGGTGAGGTGGCTTCTACTGGTGTGCAGGGAGCGAATAGACTGGCATCAAACTCCCTACTTGAAGGACTCGTATTCGGTCACCGTGCTGGTAAGAAAGCAATAACCTATACCGAACTCCAATACTCTCCACTAAGAGTCGAGCGTGGAAATGAATCTGCAAGGCTTACACCACTAAATCTATCTGATATGCTCCAGTCGCTCAAGGCGCTTACTTGGAGACAGCTTGGAGTCTTTAGAGATGAGAAGAAGCTTAATGAAGCCCGCAAGACAATTGCTTTTTGGGGGAAGTATGTATTTAGTGAACAATTTCAGGCTAGAGGTGGTTTTGAAATCCAGAATATGTTGACTGTTGCCGGGCTTATTGCTGAGTCGGCTTTTAGACGTCAAGAGAGTCGTGGTGCGCACCAGCGAATTGATTACCCTGATGAAAGTCCAGAAATATCACATACTGAGATCTCTATAGATGCTTTGGAGGAGATGAATAGTGGAAGGTGGTAAGATCTGTAATATTGCACTACAGCTTGAAGAGATGGCTACAATATACCCTCAGAAGAGAGCGGTTGTCTTTCCTCACTCTCGTGATAAAAAAGGGCATGTCTCTTATACCCATATGACCTTTTCTGAACTTTCCAAGCTAAGTAGTGAGTATGCTGCGGGGTTTGATAGCTATGGGATTACACGAGGAACGAAGACCCTTGTGATGCTCCGTCCGAGCCTTGATTTTTTTGCTGTTGTCTTTGCGTTATTCAAAGTGGGTGCTGTGCCTGTATTGATCGATCCGGGTATGGGGGTTGAGAGACTTCTGCACTGTATTGAGTCGGTGCGACCGGAAGCTATGATCGGGATTGAACTTGCTCACCTTATGCGTACTATAAAGCGTAAATACTTCAAATCTATAAAATATGCTGTAACTGAAGGAAGGCGTTGGCTCTGGAGTGGGAAGACCCTAGATGAAATGCGCTTTGTTGGTTCTAGCTTTGATGTTGTTTCTACCAAGGAGGATGAACTAGCAGCAATACTCTTTACTACTGGGAGTACTGGTCCAGCTAAGGGAGTAGAGTATGAGCATGGGATGTTTGTTGAGCAGTGTAGGATAATTCGTGATACTTATGAGATTGGTGCTGAGGATATTGATCTGCCTACCTTCCCATTGTTTGCGCTTTTTTCTGTTGGGCTTGGAATGACTGCTGTAGTGCCGGATATGGATCCGACAGCTCCGGCAAAGGTTGATCCAAAGAAGATTATTGAGGCGATCAATAAGCAGGGATGTACCTTTACCTTTGGCTCTCCTGCGCTCTGGGGTAGGGTGAGTAAGTACTGTGTCGAGAATGATATAAAACTTCCAAGTTTGCGAAAAGTTCTGATGGCTGGTGCACCAGTGCCTCCTGAAACCCATGAAAGGCTTTTGCGTCATATTCTGCCTGCAGGAGCTGAGACCCATACTCCGTATGGCGCTACTGAGAGTCTACCGGCGTGTGATATGCGTGGGAGTGAGGTGCTGGCTGAGACAGCTTCGGCTACTATATCAGGTAAGGGCTTCTGTGTCGGGCGTCCGGCTGACGGGGTTGAGGTGCGGATAATCAGTCTGACAGATGAGGTTATATCGACCTGGGACGATTCACTTCTCCTTCCTCAAGGACAGGTAGGTGAGATAACTGTAAAAGGTCGTAATGTTACTAAAAGGTATTATGAGCGTCCTGAGATGACCGCTCTTGCAAAGATCAAGGATGGAGATTCTGTTGTTCATAGGATTGGTGATTTAGGTTATCAAGATTCAAAGGGTAGAATTTGGTTCTGTGGTAGAAAGGCTCATCGGGTTGAGACTGCTAGTGGAACTCTCTATACAGTTTGTTGTGAAGCGATATTCAATCAACATAAGCTAGTTGCGAGGAGTGCGCTTGTAGGAGTAGGTGGAGTTGGTGATAAAACACCGGTTATTGTGATTGAACCAACAAGCCAACTTGATGATCTTGGTAAGAGAAAACTTGCAAATGAGTTGTTAAAACTCGCTAGTAGTGATGAAAATACGGCTAAAGTTGAGCAGGTCTTATTCTATAGTGATTTTCCTGTAGATATTCGGCATAATGCTAAGATTAACAGGGAAAAACTGACTGCTTGGGCTGAAGCAGAGATAAAAAAGCTAAGTTTTGATGTCCTAAATAGTGAGAATAAGACAGGAACGCCGTCATGTTCTTTATAAAAGCAAAAAATATATTGACTTATCGTGGTATATCTTTAAATTTATAAGATATTGGCGCTATGTCCTTGTAATGAGGGCAGGAATATGTATACTTTTAATTCATATTTCACAGTATTGTGTTATTGAGGATTTTTAACGTCGTTAATGAATTCTTTTTAGGTAATATAAAATAAATAGTTTAATGTTAATTAAGGAGTTATCACAATGGCAGTACCACGTCATAAACTGAGTAAGATGAAGAAGCGTCAAAGACGTTCTCATCACGCTATGAGCGCAGCTGTAAGCTCTGAATGTCCTCGTTGTAGTTCTGCGAAGCTACCTCACAGAGTATGCGGCACTTGCGGTTATTACAAAGGTGTAAAGAAAATCGAAGTGGAAGCGTTCTAAACAAGTAGATTTATGCCGCACTATATACAAGATGTATTTAGTGCGGTTTTTAATAATAATTTAATCAACTTTAATTGTAAATCTATTAGTGGCATAGAGTAAATATGCCGAGCTGTCTAGGCGGGATGTGTCTGCTGTGGGTAGCGTTAGAGGATGATTGGGATAAGAATATATGCGTCTAGGAATTGATGCTATGGGTAGTGATAACGGGTGCACACCAATTGTGCTCGGCGTCGCTGACTGGATTAAAGATAATAAAGGCGTGATTGTAGTTTTGGTGGGGAATCGGGATGTTATTCTCGGTGAACTTGCAAAGTATGGACTCAGCGATGATAATGAACAGATAGAGATTCTTCATTGTACTGAAGTAGTTGATATGGGTGACAAGTTCGAAGTTATCAAGAAGAAGAAGGATAGCTCGATAAATCGCCTTGTGCAGGCCTTGAAAGAAGGTAACGTAGATGCTATTATCTCTATGGGTAATACTACTGCTACTGTTGGGGCTGCAACCCTAGGTCTTAGACACGTTAAAGGTGTAAGGAGAAGTGGTATCTCTGTAACCATACCTAGTGGAGACTCATTCTGTATGGTCTGTGATATGGGCGCGAGTGTAAACTGCAAGCCTAAGCATCTCGCAGATTATGGCATTATGGCTTCAATATATTCTAGTGAGGTTCTAGGTGTTAGTAATCCAAGAGTCGGAATTTTGAATGTCGGGGAAGAGCGTGGGAAGGGTAATACGCTTGTAAATGAAGCTTTTGAACTGTTAGAGAAAGCGCCTGTCAATTTCATAGGTAATGTTGAAGGCTGCGACATGTGGAATGGTTCATGCGATGTGATTGTTTGTGACGGCTTTGTTGGTAATGCTATGCTCAAGTGTGCTGAAGGTGTTGTTCGTGCTACTAGTGGCTGGATAAAATCTGCCATTATGGGTGCGGGGATATTTGCGAAGCTTGGGGCGTATATTGCCAAGCCTGCATTTAGAGTCGCTTTTGCAAAAGGGGATTCGAGCACGTATGGTGGAATGCCGTTACTAGGAATCAATGGAATATGTCTTATTGGGCATGGGTCTGCAAAACCATTAGGGGTGTATAACGCTCTTAAAAATGCTAAGCAGTGTGTCGATGTTGATTTGACAAGGCTTATTAGAGAGCAAACCTTGGCTTTGCAGGAAAAAATCGAAGAAAACAAGTAGTGTAGGTATAGGAGTAATAAATGGAATTACCACGTTTGAGACAGGTGAAAATTGCAGGTACTGGGTCATATCTTCCTGAGAAGAGATTGACAAATGCTGATCTTACAAAGATGGTCGATACGAATGATGAGTGGATCGTTCAGCGTACTGGGATGCGTGAGCGACGCGTTGCTGCTGCTGACCAGGCTACAAGTGATCTCTGTATTATTGCTGCACAAAGAGCTATTGAAAATGCTGGGATGACACCAGAAGATATTGATCTTATTATTGTAGCAACTGTTACTCCAGATACGATATTTCCATCGACGGCTTGTCGAGTCCAACATGGGATAGGCGCGAGGAATATTCCTGCGTTTGACTTAGCAGCTGCTTGTAGTGGGTTTATATATGGATTGTCAATGGCTAGTACTCAGATTGCTAGTGGTGTGATGAATAATGTTCTTGTTCTGGGTGCTGAAGTGCTGACAAGGTTTACCGATTACACCGATAGAGGTACTTGCATTCTCTTTGGTGATGGAGCGGGGGCTGCGGTACTCACAGCAACTGATGATGACTCAATCAGTAAAATAATCGATACGCATATTGCTTCAGACGGTAAAGAGGCGGATATGCTGATTCTGCCGGGGGGCGGAAGTCTAAATCCACCTAGTCCTGAGATGCTTGAAAAGAGGCTGAACTATATGGTTATTCACGGGCGTGCAGTATTCAAGCAGGCCGTGTCTAAAATTGTTCGTATGGTTTTTGAGTCGCTCGAGAGGTGTGGATATGAAAAAGAAGATATAGATATGATTATTCCGCATCAGATGAATGCACGAATTATTGAGAGTGCTGCGAAGCGATTAGGGATACCGCTTGATAAGATATTTATGAATCTTGATAAGTATGGAAATACTAGTGCGGCGACAATTCCGATAGCTCTGGATGAGGCAAATAGACAGGGTGTTATCAAGAGAGGTGATCTGCTCAGTCTTGTTACATTTGGTGGTGGTCTAACTTGGGCAAGTGCTTTGGTAAAATGGTAGTAGCTCTGAAGTGGTGAGTGTCTTATTTTGGGTGGTTGATATTTGTGGATATTTTGGTTGGGTAGTTGGGGTACTTTAATTTAGGGGCGAGGTTATGAATATTAGTGGATTCTTTCTATTTCCTGGTCAGGGCGCTCAAGTAATAGGTATGGCTAAAGAGTGTTTTGATGCTGGTGGTTATGCGAAAAGTCTCTTTGAAGAGGCTGATGAGATTCTTGGCTTTAGCCTTTCTGAATTGGTTTTTAGTGGAGAAGAACAAGAGCTAGCAAAAACAGAGAACTGCCAACCGGCACTCTTGGTTTCCTCTCTAGCACTATTTGAGACTCTTAGAGAGAGGTGTAATGTTGAGGTTACTGGTGCAGCGGGGCTTTCACTCGGTGAGTATACGGCGCTGGTAGCTCTAGGTGCAATAGACTTTGCTGACGCCCTTACACTGGTACGTAAACGTGGTGAGCTCATGGAAGCAGCTGGAGCAGGTAAAGACAGTGGTATGGCTTCTGTGTTAGGTCTTGATGATGTACTTGTTGAAAGAGTATGTGAGGATGCATCTGAAGCGGGAGTTGTTGTGGCGGCAAATTATAATTGCCCTGGGCAGCTTGTGATTTCTGGTGAGAAGGCTGGTGTTGAAAGAGCAATGGTGCTTGCAAAAGAGGCTGGCGCAAAGAGAGCGATAGCCCTAAATGTCAGTGCGGCTTTTCACTCTCCGATAATGGAGCCTGCAAAAGAAGGACTTGCTCAAGTTCTTAAAGATATAACTATCAGAGAGTTTGAAGGTACTTTTATAAATAATGCTGATGCAAAAGTACTTACAAATCCAGTAGAAATTAGAGAGTCGCTTGCAAGACAGCTAGTCTCTCCTGTGCGTTGGACTCAGAGTATGCAGCTTGCTTCTAAACTTGGTAATAAGATGTACTATGAGTGTGGGCCTGGGCGAGTATGTCAGGGACTAATGAAGAGGATTGATAAAGGCTGTGATGTAACAAGTGTCAACTCTCTTACTGTTATTGAAGCACTTCAAGAACAGTAGTGATTACATATATAATTAAGTTCTAGCAGTAATAATCTCATTGTTTGGTATTAGTCTATACTATTTGTTTGTTGTTCAAAGTAGTTATCATGTTGGGATTGTTGTTCGTCTTATTAAGTGTTTTCAATTATGAGAATGGAAAATAAATATGAGTAAAAATGCAATAGTAACAGGTGGTGCGAGAGGTATCGGAGAAGCTATTTGTAAAAAATTGGCTTCTGAAGGTCAGAATATTATTATCTGGGATGTGATGGAAGAGGCTGCACTTGAGACAGCTAAGAAACTTTCTGATGAGTTTGGCATCAAGGCTACTGGTAAGGCTGTGAATGTGACAGATAGTAAGGCAATCAAAGCGGCTGTTGAGGAAGCTAAAGAGGAATTTGGCTCTATTGATACTCTTGTAAACAATGCAGGTGTAACTCGTGATACGCTGATGATGCGCATGAAAGAGGAAGACTGGGACTTTGTTCTTAATATTAACCTAAAGGGGACCTTCCTTTGTACTCAGGCTGTGGCAAAGGTGATGGCTAAACAACGCAGTGGTACTATAGTAAATATAGCCTCAGTTGTTGGTCTAATGGGTAACCCTGGTCAGGCAAATTACTCTGCCTCTAAGGGTGGTGTGATAGCTTTAACAAAGACTACAGCAAAGGAATATAGTAGCAGAAATATTCGTTGTAATGCAGTTGCTCCTGGTTTTATTCGTACTGCAATGACGGACGAGATGACAGATAAAGCAAAAGATATGATGCTTGGATTTATTCCACTCAAACAATTAGGTGAACCTGAAGATGTAGCGAAAGCTGTAAACTTCTTGAGTAGTGATGAGTCTGCTTACATCACAGGCCAAGTCTTACAGGTTGACGGTGGTATGATAATGTAACAGCTTTTTGCTGTATATTGTTGTTTATTGTTATTTTGAGTAAAGGCTCAGAAGAAATATAAAAGTTGTGCAAAAGATTTATGTTGTACTGGACATATAAGATAATTTATGTATAATTCCGCATAAATATTATGTTTGAAATGATTTTTATAACCTGTTTTTTATATTAAAAGGAAAAAAAATGGATAGAAAAGAAATTGAAGGAAAAGTAATTGATATTATTTGTGATCAACTTCAGGCTGAACGTGATTCTGTAACTTTAGAAACATCTTTCGCAGATGACCTAAACGCAGATAGTCTTGATATCGCAGAGCTTACAATGGAATTCGAAGATGAATTTGATATTGATGTTCCAGAAGATGGTGAGCCTCCTGTAACTGTAGGTGATATTGTTGACTTCATCGAAAAAGTACTAGCTAAATAATATACATATAAATTACTTGTATAGAGCAGGTTCTTTAAGAAGTATTTGTGCGATTACGGCGCATGCGCAGTCACTGCGCATGCCCGAAATTTAATATACTAGAGGTGCCTTTTTAGTACTTTTGGTAAATGTCTTAAATATATTGATTCAAAAGAAGAAGGAATTTCTCGAATAATACTGAGAGATAAAGAATATAAACATGGCTAAAACTATTGAACTTCGTAGAGTTGTCGTTACTGGGGTCGGGCTGGTTACTCCTGTAGGTGTGGGAACACAAGAGAGTTGGGACGCAGTCCTAAAGGGTGTAAATGGTGCAGCTACCTTTGATGATAGTATAGATCATGAAGGATTTAGTGTACACTTTGGGTGTCAGGTAAAAGATTTTGATATCAATAAGTTTATGAATCCAAGGGAAGCTAAAAGAATTGATAAGTTTGTGCACTTTACTGTTGCTGCTGCTCAAATGGCAAAAGAAGACGCAGGGTTGGATCTCGAAAAAGTCGATCTAAACCGCTGTGGTTCTGTATTTGCAAGTGGAATTGGTGGTATATTGTCTGTTGAACAACAGCTCAGAAAGTACCTTGATAATTATGGCGATGGTGAAGGCGATAAGCCTCGTAAGGCAGCAAAGAGGATATCTCCATTTAGCGTACCACTACTTATGGTAAATGCTGGCTGTGGTCAGGTTGCAATTGAGCTAGGTTTTAAAGGTTTGAACTATGCTCCTGTGACAGCTTGCGCTTCTGGATCGCATGCTATTGGTCTTGCGTTTAGGCATATTCAAGTAGGTGATGCAGATATTGTTTTGGCTGGTGGAAGTGAGGCAGGTATAGGTATTATGGGGCTTGGTGGTTTCTCAAGCATGAAGGCTCTATCGACTAGAAATGATGACCCACAAAAAGCGTGTCGTCCGTTTGATAAAGATAGAGACGGCTTTGTGATGGGTGAGGGTGCTGGTGCTGTTATGCTTGAGGAACTTGAGCATGCTAAAGCTCGTGGTGCTAAAATATATGGTGAGGTTGTTGGGTATGGTTTTACTGATGATGCCTCCCACATTACAGCGCCGAGTGAGAATGGTGATGGTATTGCTAGAGCTATGAAGATTGCTATGGATCAGGCTGGAGCATCTCCTGAAGATATTGACTATATTAATGCTCATGGTACTTCGACTCCACTAAATGACAAGTCTGAGACAGCTGGTATAAAGCTTGCCCTTGGTGAAGCTGGGTCTAAGAATGTATCTGTTAGCTCTACGAAGAGTTGTACGGGGCATATGCTTGGAGCCGCTGGTGGTGTTGAATTTGGATTCTGTGCATTGGCTATGAGGGATGGTATGATTCCACCTACTATTAATTACGAAACTCCTGATCCTGAATGTGATCTAGATGTTACTCCAAATGTTGCTAGAAAACGTGAAGTGAAGTATGCTATGTCTAATTCACTTGGATTTGGTGGGCATAATGTTTCGTTACTTCTTGGAAAGTATGAAGGCTAGATTCTGCCATTAAAGTATTAGATGACTATTTAAATTTAAAAAGATGTGCGACTATTTTAGTTGCACATCTTTTGTTTTAGAGCTATAGTAGATTAAATACAAAAGCTTGTTATACATTAAACCACCTGCTTGACAGGTGATTCAATATGTTGTAATTTTTATCATTAGTGAATTCAAGAAAGTTTTTCAGGTCAACCCGCCTCACTTAGGGCTCCGTAATTATTTTATGGAGGGAGTAGGCTTAAAAGATATAGGTGTTTCTTAGTTGTTCAGACGAGATAGGTCTGATTGAAAGTCAGGATATGAAACGGCAGCACAAGATTCTTTTATTATCTCTGTATTTGATCCTGAAATGACATGTGCTAAACGTAGCGTCATTGACATTCTATGGTCTCCTCGTGAGTCAACCGCATTCATTGAAGGTGTAAGGCGCTCTACTCCTTCAATGATAAGTGAATCATTCTCTCTGCCAGCAAGCACTGAAATATTTGTGCCGTATGAGCCCAGTTCTTCCTGAACTGCTTCTACTCTATCGGTCTCTTTTACTCTAAGTTCAGAGAGCCCTTTGTAGGTAGAGACGCCATTAGCTAGTGAAGCAGCAAGTGAAAGAATGGGTATTTCATCTACAAGTAGTGGAACTTCTTCTTCTGATATATCTGCAGCTTTCAACCTACCGTTGTACTTAATTCTTATATCTCCCCATGGTTCAGGTATACTACCTTGTTCTGTAATTTCTACATCAGCTCCCATGCGCTTCAATATTTCTAAGAAGTGGGTGCGGGTAGGGTTTAGCAAGATACCTTTGGCAGTAACATCACTACCTTCAATAAGTGCCGCAGCTGTAAGGAGGAATGCTGCTGAAGATGGGTCGCTGGGAACATAAAAAGTTTCAGGAAGGTTGAGTTCACTTGGAACTATGATGATTACTCCGTCTATATTTGAAATATCAGCACCGAATGACTTGAGCATTAGCTCTGTATGGTCTCTCGACGGGATGGGTTCTATCACCCTTGTCACACCATTACCATTTAGAGCCGCAAGTAAGACTGCGCTCTTTAACTGTGCGCTTGCTACAGGTAGTGTGAAATCAATACCGTGAAGTGGGGAAGCTGTAATGTCTACTGGAGGATGGTCTGCAGTTGTCGTTATCTCTGCTCCCATGCTTCTTAACGGGCTTGCAATACGCTCCATAGGGCGTTTGCTGAGGTACTCATCACCTGTGAGTCTAAATATACCCGTGCTAAGTCCTGCAAGGATACCCATAAGGAATCGAATTGTTGTACCAGAGTTTCCACAGTCAATCTCTGTAATACCATTGGGTTTATTGTTTCCCTCTAGTCCAGTTATTAGAATCTCATTTATGTCGGTGGAGCGTATGACCTTTCCTCCGAGCGCCTCAAAGGCTTCAAGGCTTGATAAGCAATCCTCGCCTGTAGAGAAGTTTGATACTCTGCATACTCCCTTAGCAAGGATAGCAAATAGTGCGATTCTATGACTTACAGATTTGTCTCCAATTGGAGAAAAGTTACCGACTAATGCCACGGCTTGATTCCTTTTTAGTGTATTTGAAATATAATAGGTGCTACTGAATAGTTTATAAGTAGTCTTCACCTCGTAGCGCGCAGAAGTCACCACACATTGAGCAGACATCTTCTTCGTTTGGCATAACTTCCGATCTTGATGATCGAGCCTTCTTTGGGTCTATTGATAGCTCGTACATCCTATCCCAATTCTGAGCTTTTCTAGCTCTACTCATCTCGTCATCCCAGTCTCTTGCTCCTGGTATACCGTTAGCAATATCTGCTGCATGAGCAGCAATTCTAGAAGCAATAACTCCCTCGTGTACGTCTTGAGGGTTTGGTAGTCTGAGGTGCTCTGCTGGAGTAACATAGCAGAGGAAGTTTGCACCTGAAGTTGCTGCTAATGTGCCGCCAATAGCGCAAGCAATGTGGTCATACCCTGGCGCAATATCTGTAACTAGTGGCCCTAGAACATAGAATGGAGCGCCGCCGCATGCCTTCTTCTCCATCTGCATCTGGCTCTGAATCTGATTGAATGGAACGTGTCCAGGCCCTTCAATAATTACCTGAACTCCTGCAGATCTTGCTCTATCTGCGAGTTCACCGAGTGTGTATAGTTCTTCTATTTGTGCTCTGTCACCTGCATCTGCAAGTGCTCCTGGTCTGAGAGCATCACCTAGTGATAGTGTGCAGTCTTTCTCCTTGCACATAGCAATAACCTCATCAAAGTGTGTGTAGAGTGGATTTTCCGTTTTGTTTGCAACCATCCATCTAGCTAGCATTGAGCCACCTCTGCTTACGACACCGCATAGGCGCGGTTTTTCTTTTAGATATTCTATTGCTCTCTGAGTAATACCACAGTGTACAGTAATGAAATCTACGCCGTCTTGTACATGTAGTCTGACACCTTCAAGCATGTCTTTCGCGGTCATATTTTTGAATGTATCACCACGGGCAAGGGTCATGTGACCTGCTTCGTACATAGGGACTGAGCCAAGGGAGATCGGGCAGGTATCTCTTACCTCTTTACGGATCTCACGGAGGTTGCCGCCAGTTGATAGATCCATAACCGCGTCAGCTTTAGCATTAACAGCGGCTTGCATCTTTTCTAGCTCTTCCTTTATCTCAACCCTGTCAGGTGAGGTACCGAAGTTGGCATTCACTTTGCAACTTAGTCCGTCTCCTACAGCGCAAGGATTTATCAGATCATGACCTTCTGCCCACGGGATAACCTTTGTACCATCAGCTACGCCCTTGCGAATCACTTCAATGTCAACTTTTTCTGCCTTTGCAGCTGCTTCCATGCGCTTATCTGTTTTTCCAGCACGTGCTAGTTCAATTAGTGTCATACTATTCCTTCTGTTCTTTATCTGAATATACTCTATATATATTATCTATTGTTAAAATTTCCAATCACAAAACGCACGACCTTGCTTTTGGCAATTCTTACGCCAAATTGCTGGGTAGCTTTCCATGATATTATCATTGATATCTAATTCAATTTTACCGAGTAAAATCTCTATTTCTTCGTCGTTACTGCCTTCTATCTCAATAAAAACACCTAGCTCTGGTGTAGTGTCTAGAACAATAGACATGCCGTCATATTTATAAGTGTGCCTCTTCTTTTCGTAGTACCAATCTACAGTGTAACCCAAACTCTCAAAAATTAATCGCATATTTGCCGCATTTTCTACAACGGTCTCGGTTTCATGCCTACTTTTAAACCTACCTTCTGTAGCTGGTGTCTTGTGTGTAACAATCCCGGCGGTTTCATCATCATGCATTCTCAAGCGGAGCAGTGTTCTACTCTCTCTAAGATTACCGTCCTTTTCGAAGACCCAGTTCTTTTCATATACCTCTCCCATGTCTTCGGCACCGAGTTGGGTAAGCAATTCCTTTACCTTTTCAGGGTTGTCAAGGTGTAGTTTGCATTCTATTTCTATCTTCATACTCTGTTTCCACCTTGTTATTAGCTTATTTGATTAATTTTGAGATCGCTTTGAATTCGTCGCCTTTGGCGTATCCAAGTAGTTCAAAAAGTGCACTCTCTGTGTTGCTAATAGTAATTCCAGCTCTAGACATTCTCGATAGAGCATTTGACTTATTTGCTGGATTTCGACTGCTTACTCCGTCTTGTAAAATCTGAACCTGAATCCCTATGCTTGCAAGATCCAGCGCAGTTTGGGCTACACAGATATGTGACTCTATACCACTGATAACTACTTGTGATGCCCGACTAGCTTTGAGTTCTCTAGCAAGTTCATCATTCTTCATGCAGGAAAAGCTATACTTCTCAATTACCTTGGTATTCTCAGGCATTGCCTCAAGGATACTGCTGATTGTTGAGCCGAGCCCCTTGGGGTACTGCTCACTTATTATCAGGGGAATGTTTAATATCTTGGCTGCTTGCGCGAGAATTGTTGAGTACTTCTCTACCTCTTCGCTCTCACTAACTGCTGGAAGAAGTCGCTCTTGGATATCTATTATGAGAAATAGTGTATCTTCTTTTCTTAATATCGATTCGTTCTGCATTTAATCCTACCTTTGGTAAATAAACTACTTATTTCTATACGAGGAGTATACCTATTAATAGCTATCCCTAAGTAAGGAATTGAACTCCAACAAAAAAAGGAATATCTTTTGCCCCCTCGTTTGTTAACTCTATATATATGAGTATATTCAAGATACTTTAAAGAGCAACAACTTCCATAAGATTAAAAGTTAAAAAAAACCAATTTTTATCGAATATGAGTGGAGTTTTGCATCAACTTTTACCGATAGTGTACATAGGGGTTAAATTAAGAGGTTTTAAAATCATATTACACAATAGGAGAAAGATATGATAAGATTTAAGAAAATAGTTGCTCTGCCTGTAGTCATCGCTGCAGCTGGATTATTCTGCTCAATTACAATGGTTGAAAATGCTAAACAGTTAACGAACGAGAGTAGCGAAATTTGGTCGACTAGAGAGGTTTCATTTCAATCAGTTGGTAATGAAAGTGAAGGCATACTCTCTATGCAGGGGACTGAACTCGACTCTGAGGTAGACTATGATAGAGTGATACCTATAAGCTCTGGCGTTGCCGATGTTTATAGCAATATAGAGAGTAATATGGGGCGTCTAGATTCAGCTATGCAAGAGAGTGCAGAGATAATGAGATCTCTAAATACCCAGAGCTCTGGCTATATTGATGGTGGGCAGATACTTATACCAAGTGATGCAGAACTTTCTATCGATGAGTTCGAAATGCAGAAGATTGAGCCTGAAAATAAGAGTATAAGCGCAAGTTTTAATAATAAAGTTATTGCTGCGGTTGATATATCGATGCCAAAGTATCGTACTTCTGGGAAGAAGATCGCGGTTAGAAGAGCTAATGAAAGTAATGGTGTTATTAGTTCAGCAACAATGAAGGTTGTTAATGTACTACTTGATCATGGCGAAGACGCTAGGGCTCTGAGTATGATTGAAAGTGAGCTATTTGGGGTAGAGCTGAATTGAGATATGATGTTTGTTCTTAGTAGATCACGGTGGTATACTTAGACATTGGAGTGTTTTGTTTGTGTTTTTGTGCGTTGGGTGTCAATATATTGACATTCAACGCATTTTTTTAGTATATTTTGTGGTGTATATTGTCGAAAAAGCGTGTGTTTTGGGGATATGACTGGTTGATTATTTGATTTGCGTATATTTTTAATGGCATTTACTACTTATTCTTGTACTTTATGGTGGCGTAAAACTTTATAATAAGGTAAAATATTAATAAGTAATCAGTAGGTAATGTATATTATTTGTATATTACTTAAGGTCTTATGTCATTTGTGAGCATACAAAGAGAAAAATAGAAGCATTTTGTTGTTAACTTCATAAAGTGATAGTATGGGTAATTATAAGGATGAAGCCAATTAAGATACCTAATAATAGTGGTGATGCCTTTTCTGATAGTGTTACTGGTAGGAGGCCTATGCATACCAGAAGTAACTATATCCGTACACCGAAAAAAACATTAGGTAGTAATGATACGCGAGTGCTTGGCATATTGAGTAGCGTGAACCAACATGATAGAGATAGAAAGAAAAAGAAGGGCATGGGGCTTGCTCTAAAGTTTGCCTTACCTATTATCATTGTATTTATAGGCGTTATATCGCTTTTTACTGTATTTATTGCGAGGACATCCTCTGAGTCGATTGCTAATGAAATACTCAAGAGCGGACTTGCTCAAGTAACCTTATTATCAGACTTTGGTTCTATGATTATAGAAAAGTCAAACAGGACTTTTTTTAATGCGGGAACAATAAATTCTTATAAACCTTGGCCTGTAGATCTGGGATTGACTACAACAAGCGATTTTTTAAAGCGTGTGGCATCTTTTGATAAATCCAAGCTACCTAAGCATTCAACGGCAAGCTATAGAATGAGTCAGAAAACTCTCTATGCTTCAAGAACCGGAGGCTTACTAAATAAAATAATCTCCTATAGATCTATTGATGGAGTTTTGCATGAATCTCAGACATTGGCCGCGTATATCTTAGTAGGAAAAGATGATGTCTTAGAGCGTTATTTGAATCCTGGCATTACCGGTAAGTCGTATAATGAGAAATTATTACTTCTTGCAAGATCTGAGATGAGCAACGAATTAGAAGAAGGACAAGAAGGTGTATTGCCTATTGTTAAGAGCAACTGGATCGATAATTACGCTGATATTTCACAGTGTACTATTGGAGATAAGGTAATCAGGTTTAATACGCCCCAAACGCCATGTATTGTCTATGGCGGGATAGTGAAATTTTCGGGTGCTATGCACTCTGATATTAATAAAAATGGTA
Organism: Planctomycetota bacterium; assembly: GCA_965140405.1. Classification (GTDB taxonomy): domain Bacteria; phylum Planctomycetota; class SZUA-567; order SZUA-567; family SZUA-567. Next base: position 847,633 of record OZ223208.1, on the reverse strand, counting down.
AGGAAGTCCAGTCACTGATCTTTGATATACCGATCTATGATAACCAAAATAATGAAGTAGGTAGAGCAATTATTGCTGTGAGAGCATCGCAGATAGTTGAAAGAATGAAGAAGACCTTCAGCATCTTTGCATTTGCTGCCATCATTGCTATTATTCTTTCAATTATTACTAGCTTGGTGGTAGGTTCAATAATTACAAGACCTGTTAGACTCCTTATAAATGATATGGATATTGTGGCTTCAGGAGATCTAACTCATAAGACGGCTAGTTATTCTACAGATGAAATAGGGCTGATTGCTAGTGAGTTTGATAGAATTACTAGAATTCTAAAAGATGCTTCAGATAATGAGAAAAAAGCTCTAAGGATGGAAAATGAACTGGATATGGCTCGAGAAATCCAACTCAAGTTACTTCCACCGAAGCTTCCTGAAATAAATGGTATTGATATCTTTGCCGCATATCAGCCAGCAAAAGAGGTTGGGGGCGATTATTATGATTTCTTCCCTATTGATGATACGCATTATGGATTGGTTGTTGCAGATGTATCTGGTAAGGGTGTGCCTGGAAGTATGGTAATGGCAACTACAAGAACTATTTTGCGGTTTGCAGCAAAGAATAACTTGTCTTCAGCTGAAACTCTTATAGCAACAAATACTATGGTTTCTGCTGATATCAAGCGGGGGATGTTTGTTACCGCGCTTTATATTATATTGGATTGCGAAAATCATAGCATACTTTGTTCCTCAGCTGGGCATAATCCTATGGTTCTGCATCACTCTAATGGTGAAATAGATCTAGTAAATCCTAATGGAATAGCACTAGGATTTGATAAAGGAGAGATGTTCGGTAAAACGCTAAAAGAGAAAAAAGTACAGTTGCAAAAAGGTGATAGGGTAATACTGTATACAGATGGCATAATAGAGTCAAGAGATACAAATAGAGATGAGTTTAGCGAGCAGAGGTTTTATGACTTTATTAGGGAGAATTCCGAGCTAAATAGCGAGGATTTCGTGCAAAAATTAATAGAAGAAGTAGAGAGTCACCAAGGGAAATCTGAGCAACATGATGATATTACCATATTGACCTTTAGGGTTTTATAGAAAGGAATACGGAGTAATATGAGTGAGATACGCTATGAAGAAGAAATGACTACTTTATGCGATACCAAAAATCTTGCTGAAATTAGGAAGATGGTGCGTAAAGCAGCTACGGAGTTTTTCAGTGATAGACTTATAGTTGGAAAGTTGACTCTTGCTGTAGATGAAGCAGTTGCGAATGTGATGGAGCATGCATATGACGGACTACCAGATACTGGATATGTCCATGTTGTGGTATGGGTAGAGGGTAGCCTTTTCAAAGTAAAGATTACTGATGAGGGTAAGAAGTTCGATACAACATCACTCGAGACTGAAAATATACAAGATGCAGTAAAAAATGGTCAAAAGAATGGGTATGGAATCTATTTGATCAGGCAGATAATGGATGAAATCCACTATAATTATATTAAAGGTATCAAAAATGAATTATGTATGATTAAAAAAATAGACGAAAGTATTGATAAAAAGTATGAGAGGGGTGAGTAATAATGGCAGAACTAGAAATTGAGGTATTAAGTAAGGGTGAAAATATAGCGATGGTTCGCCTTGAAGGATTTTTAGATGCACATACTTTCGAGCATTTAGATGATCTATTGCAAGGGCTTTTAGAGGAAGGTATTGTGAAGATTGGGGTAAACTTGAGTGGTGTAGAGTATATCTCTTCTGCTGGAGCAGGTGTATTTATTGGTGCAATGGCTCAGGCACAAGAATGTTCTGGTAATATTGTACTTATTAGTCCAACTGAGAGCGTGCAAGATGTTTTTGATTTATTGGGAGTCTCTCAGATATTTACTATCCTCGCTAGCGATGAAGATGCTAAAAGGTTGTTGTCAGAGTAAGACTGCGCCTCTTTGATCGAATAAGTTATATTAAAGACAGTGGCTGCTCATATCATGTGAGCAGCCACTGTCTTTAGCATATTCGCTAAAACAATAATTTACTATAATATAAACGTTATTTAGAAAGGTGGAATTTTTAATAATCCTTGTGGTACTACTATATTAGCGTTTTTTGATTATTACATGTCGCAATTTACGCCACCACAGACTTCTAGAGTAACACCTGTGTCATACACTTTTACATTCATGCCAGAAACTCGTTCTGATGAAGCCTCAGACCAATCAACACTCTCTTCATTTTTTGAAATAAATCTATCAGGGAAGCCGAGTTCCGCCGCTTCTTCATCTACCTTGCCAACCAATTCTTTCTCAGTAGAAACTTTTGGTGAAGTGCTATCAGTAGAAGTGTCACTACAGCCAGAGATAAATATTGTCGCGACTATTAATAATAGGATTGTCTTTTTCATAGTATTATCTTACCTTAAATTTTGAGATTTTTAATAATGACTGAATAGCTCAAGATGGATATCAACTAGGTATATTCTATGAATTGTAGTGGGCAATGTATAGGAAATTGTTGTATTATTAGTAATTTATTAGGTAGAGTATTTGAAAAAAATGAAAGGAAACCGACTCTATAAGTAATTAATAGTATCGTACTTGTTTTAGAAGGGGATTGTGGGATAATGCGGTATTTTTTGGGTATTTTGTGTTGTGGTATAATTACTGTTGGCTTCGGAGGATGTGCGAGCGATAGAGATCAGACGAGGAAGTATACCGAGGAGTCTTATGTTGAAGTTGTGAGAGATCATAAAAATATCAAGCTTTATGACTCTTCCTCTGATGAAGTAACTCAGAAGAGAATAGCTCAAAATTTGACTCTTGGAGGAAATCGAGAGGATGGGCTTCATCGCATAAATTATTCAAACCCGAACTATATGGATATTGTGATATTCACTAAAAGGGCAAAAGACTATTTGAAGAGAAATGGTACAAGGCGAGCTTTGGATGACTTTATGAGCCCTGATAGTCAGTTTGTTGCAGGTCGCATGTATATCTTTGCGTACGCCACTACTGGTGAGTGCTTGGCTGATTGGGCTGAGCCAAGTAAGGTCGGAACGTTAGGGGATGATGATTTTGTAAGAGCTGCTCGATCTGCAGCAGAGCTTGGTGGCGGCTGGATAGAAGGGGTTGGACTCGATCCAGTAGCTAGAGAGCTCCGCAGAAAAGAGAGCTATGTCGTATATGCTGGTGATGATAGTATTGTTATTGGGGCAGGTTTATATAAGAATTGATTTGAGTTTGTACTACGAAATTTATAACGCAGGCTGTATGAACGTTGGCTACATTTGTATAACTATTTAGTTTATATGACGTTTCAGGGGGAAGCGGTTGGCTCAGTGTTCATACAGCGTATTTTTTGGGTAGTTGGGTAGCCTCTTGCTGGAGAGACTACCTTTATTCTTGTTATGAGGTTTTATCAGATTAATTATCTTTGTATAAGAAAATGGTGAAATCGTTCTTTAGGTAGCTGTGGTCTATCTTGAACTTTGTTGTAAACTTGCTAATACGTGAGGCCATGTCTGCTGGGTCGAAGTAGAAGGTATCTGAGGTCTTGCGTGGAGCGTGTATGGAGGTGATTGATACTGCTACTGCTTTGTCGACTAGTGAGTATAGGCGTTCTATAAAGCTTGAAGCAAACTCTGGGCTTTCAGGTGAGGTTACTTGATTTAGTACCCCTATACAGGTGGCGTAATCAAATCTTCTAGGAGGTGTAGATTCCAGTATGTCAAAAACTTGGAAATTTTCCGCTATAGCTGGATAGAGGTTGTGGCAAAATTTTATCATCTCATTGTTCAGATCGTAACCAGTATAATCAACATTTATTCCTGCTGAGGTTAGGAACTTTAGAAGATCTCCTCGTCCGCAACCAACATCCATAAGGCTTGAGCCCTCAAATTCTCCTAATTGGCTGAGTGCAATAAATCGTTTACGCTGTGACTCTTCTGTCCATCCTACAACCTCGAAATTATTACCATATTTCTTTGTTCTCTCATTCCAGAATTGATGGAGTTGATCTTTAGCTTTAGTTTGTAGATCCATTTGTTGTTTCCTTATAATGTCTGTTATTACATTTTCCTAGATTTATCGTATAATTATATTATAATTATTGTCAGTAACTAGCGGTTTGTCAATTGCTAATGTATTCTTACCGGTTTTGATAGCTTGGGGGTTGATACTATGGGATATCCTTTCTTCTCAATAATGATGCCAGCGTATAATGCTGAGAATTATATCCAGCTTGCGCTTGAAAGTATACTGTCCCAAACATATAAGGACTATGAAGTGATTGTTCTTGATGATGGCTCTAGCGATAAAACTCTTTCTATCGCAAATAATTATGCAAATAAAGACCACCGCATAAAGGTTTATCAAAACCAAGAAAATATGGGTAATTGTTATACTAGGCGGCTTGCTCTTGAAAAGATGACGGGTAAGTATGTTGCGTTTTTGGATAGTGATGATATATGGCTACCTGAGAAGCTTGAATGTTTCAAAGAGAAGATTGCTGAGGTAGGTGCAAGGTCTTTATGTATTCATTCCGATGCTATTATTATTGATGCAGAAGGAGATGATACAGGAGAACTTTTTCAGGATAAGCTGAATTCTAAAAGGATGCCAGTAGAAGGGTTCTTGTTGCATGAATTGTTACTTACAAATTGGATAAATATGTCATCTGCTGTTGTTGATAGAGAGACATTGGTGAGAATCGGTGGTTTTAGACCGCTTCATGATATGGTCGCTGATGACTGGGATATGTGGGTAAGATTTGCAGAAGAGGGAGAGTTCTTCTTTATACCTCAGGCATTGACAAAGTATCGTATACATTCAGCTGGTATATCAGCTCCTCATAAGGTTCGCCGGGTGGCACATGCAAGAGAGCAGATATTTGAGAATGTTATTAAACTATATCAAGATAAAATTCCTAAGAAACTTCTAAGTAAAGTCTGCTACCTAAGGGCAGCAAATGCTAGTGTGCTAGAGTATAAGTGGTTATGTAGGAAATATTTCTTTGAGGCGTGGGTTTATAATAAATTAAATTATAAAGCATTGATTCGCACCGTGCTAGGTCGTTAGTTTTGAGGAGGAAATTATGAGTGAGTGTCTTATTGTAATAGATATGCAGAATGACTACTTTGTTGGTGGGGCAATGGAACTTGTTGGTATTGATGAGGCGGCTAGTAATGCTGCGAAAGTGATAGCAAAATTTAGGGCTGACGGAAAACCTATAATTCACATTCAGCATCTCTCCAGTAGAGAAGGGGCTACCTTCTTTATCCCTGGTACTATTGGATGTGAGATTAATGATGCAGTGAAGCCTACTAAGGGTGAGACTGTAGTACAGAAAGCATTTCCTAGTTCATTTCAAGGAACAACACTCGAAAACGAACTCGAAAAATTAGGGGTCAAGGAACTGGTAATCTGTGGAGCAATGACGCATATGTGTATAGATACTACTGTACGTTCTGCATTTGAGCGTGGTTACACTTCTACACTTATTTCCGATGCTTGCGCAACGTGTGATCTGGAATATAATGGTACAGTTGTACCTGCGGTTCAGGTTCAAAGTGCTTTCTTGGCCGCAATTGGAGCGGTGTTTGCCAAGGTTGTTTCAACTGCAGAGTACATGGTGTAGTTTGTCCAATTTTAAATCTTCAAAAGGTATAGGCTTTTGGTTTTGCATTGGTATAATTATGGGCTCTAAATAATTCTTTTGAGAGAGGAATAGAATGAAGGTCTATTTTACCGGAGCAGGGCCGGGCAATCCTGATTATTTGACTGTCAAAGCATTGCGTCTATTAGAGAATGCAAAGTGCTGTATCTGGGCTGGGAGTTTGGTTAATCCTGCACTTCTTGAAATCCTTCCTAAAGATTGTGCAGTATTTGACTCAGCGAAGATGTCGCTTGAAGAGACCACCGCTACAATCAAAGAGTATGCTGAAAAAGGTGTAGATGTAATAAGGCTTCATACAGGGGATCCTTCACTGTACGGCGCAATTGCTGAACAGATGAGGGAGCTTGATGAGATTGGGATTGAGTATGAACTGGTGCCTGGTATAGGTGCTTTTCAAGCAGCAGCAGCGACGCTTTGTACTGAGCTTACTGCCCCTGAGATTTCTCAGTCTGTAGTGCTTACCCGTACCTCTGGTAGGACTCCTCTACCAGCAGGTCAGGAGTTGGCGAATTTTGCTCGTACTGGTGCTACTCTGTGTATTTATCTCTCTGCTCATAAACCTAGAGAGGTGTGTGAAACTCTTAAGGAATATTATGGTGATGACTGCCCAGCTGCGTTTATATATCATGCGTCATGGAAAGATGAAGACAAGATCGTCTCTACTCTAAAAGATCTTCCTGAGCTTGTAGAAAAGAGTGGTTATAATAGGACTTCTATTATAATAGTAGGTAAGGCTATCGCAAAGATGGGTGGAGAGTCGAAGCTATACTCCTCTCACTTTACTCACGGTTATCGTGAAGCTAGTAAATAGTTAGATATTTGGTAGAATCACTGATTATAAAATATGAGGCAGAACTGGTAATTATCAGCTCTGCCTCTGTTGTGTTATTAGAGAAAATAAGTATAATATCAGTTGAATAGATATTAAAGTTTTATTATTTATAATTGTTAAAAAGATGGAGAAAATATAAAATGCCTGAATGTGCAAAACTTGTGCCGCTTGTCGATAAGATTGTTGGTGTAAACGTACTCGTTATCGGTGATGCTATGCTTGATCACTACATTCTGGGATCTGTCGATAGAATCTCTCCTGAAGCCCCAGTACCAATATTGAGGGTTGAGAAGGAGTTTGAGAGGGTTGGTGGTGCAGCAAATGTGGCTGCTAATATTACTTCATTACAGGGTAATACCGAGCTTTTTTCTCTTGGAGGAATGTGTGGTAATGAACTAGATGATGATGGTATGCGTCTTGGAGAGATGTGCGCTGACCTTGATATTCAAGCGCTATTTTTACCAGCCCTGCCGTGTACCGTACGCAAAGCTCGCATGGTTGCTGGACAACAGCAGATGTTACGAGTTGATTGGGAGTATCCATTTAAAGCAGATAAGAGTGATAAGCTGGAACTAACTGATACCGATAAAAAGATCAGGAGTGGTGAGCTTGAACATCTCCTTGTGAAAGCCGATGTCGTAATAGTAAGTGACTATGCTAAAGGCATGGTTGATAGTCAGCTGATGGATGAGCTCCGTGCTTCTGGAAAGCCTGTTATTGTTGATCCTAGGCCGCAAAACAAGGATATGTATAGAGGCGTGTCGTTAATAACTCCAAATCGCAAAGAGGCTACTGAGATGCTCGGTGTACATGAGAGACTTTCAGGAGAAGAGTTGGGTAGGCGACTTGGAGAAAAACTGGAGTGCGATATACTTGTGACACTTGGGGAAGAGGGTATGTGTCTTTGTAGGCGTGGTGAAGAGCCTCTCAAAATTGCGACTCGTGCTCAAGAGGTATACGATGTCACCGGTGCAGGTGATACTGTGATTGCTACATATGCACTTGCTCTAGGAGCTGGTGGAAGTATGGAGGATGCAGCAAGGGTTGCAAATGTTGCTGCGGGTGTTGTGGTTGGTCATGTAGGGTGTGCGTCTATTAATGCGGATGAGTTGAGAGAAGCGCTTAGGGCTAAAGCTGATATGCAGTAATCTATTCAGAACTCTATTTGGTGAGATTTATTATATGCTTTGTGATGTAGTTACTGGTGATCATTGGGTACGCTATTAGAAGGAAATAAAATTAGATAGTACAATACATATCTGGATAGCTTTTTTTCTTTGGTATGGACCAATATTCCTTTGGAGGTGATAGTGAAGAGTATAGTAGGTATAAAACTAAGATATTTTAATATTCTGGCTTTAGCTGTATGCTTGTTTGTGGCTGGGAATTACTGTGCGGTTGGTTTCTCAGACGAAAATGGTTTTACCCCTGAAGAGGAAGCTATTTTAGATCAAGCAAGTATTATGAATAAAGCGTTTGCAATTGTTGCTGAAAAGATAAGACCAGCAGTTGTCAATATTCAGGCTGAGAGTAGTGGCGTAGTCGGTAGAAGCCAAGGGTCTGGTGTGTTGATTGATAAGAAGGGGTATATCCTCACAAACGCACATGTGATAGCAGGTGCGGATACTGTTGTTGTTCGGCTATTTGATGGAAGGGAGTTTACTGCAGAAATAATTGGGGAGAACCCTGAATCTGATATTGCAGTGATCCGCATACAGGCACCAAATATAACTATTGCTAAGATGGGTGACTCTGAGAGCAGTAAGGTTGGGCATTGGGTGTTGGCTATTGGTAATCCGTTTGGGCTGGAATCTACAGTAACTGCTGGAATTATCTCAGCTAAAGGTAGAACACGCGTGGGTAGCTTAAGTATCGCTGACTTTATCCAGATAGATGCGCCTATAAATCCCGGAAACTCTGGAGGGCCTTTGGTAAATCTTCGGGGTGAGGTTATTGGGATAAATTCGGCATCAAATAACAATTCGGAAGGGTTGAACTTCTCTATTCCAATCAATCTTGCTCGTACTATTATGCAGGGGATCATCTCTCACAAGACTATTGCTGCAAGTTATCTCGGGGCGACTTTGCGGGCAGTTGATAACGATATTGCTGATGCTTTTGGTCTCAAGTCTGCCAAGGGTGCACTTGTAACAAAGGTCTTTGATCAGACCCCCGCATCAAAAGCAGGGCTGAGGAGTGGTGATATTATTGTGAAGTATGGCTCAAGGGTTATTAGTGATGATAAGGAACTTAGCACCTTGGTTGCTACAACCAATCCTAATGAAGAGAGAAACTTGGAGTTTTATCGCAAGGGTAAGCTTGAGAAGGTACGTATCACAATAGAATCACTTCCTGAAGAGATTGTTGTGGCTAATAGGAGTATGGAGCTTCTTGAAAATCTTGGTGTCGTGCAAATATCTGCTATTACTCCAAAGATAGCAGAACAATTAGGGTATGAGAAGGATACTAAGGGCGTGATAATTGGTGAAGTAAGACCGGATAGTCCTGCTCAATCTTTCTTATCAGCTGGTAGCATTATCTATAAGATTGATGGAGTTGAGGTAGACAGCCCGGATCAACTTTTAAAGCAGCTCGGGAAGGTTGGCAGAGATGGTTGCTATGATATCTCATGGAGATTTAGAGAGTACTTTGGTACGAAGAGAATCATTTGTAAGTAGTCATCTTATATGATGAATGGATAATATATAGCTCTAAAAGTTATTATTTTGGGTTTTCTTTAAACATTTAGATTGTATATGCATCTATATTGGTGTGAGAATTATTTGCAACTCTTGAAATTATTTAAAAAAAATTTGGATCACTATTGATAGTTGTTGTGTGAACGAAAACTTTTATATGATGATGGAGATCTTAAAATGGACAAGTCGAGAAAACTTAATAACGACGAATTGGACTCTGTAGATGCTGGTATGTCTATACGTTTTTACAATGGAAGGACTTATGATGTAACAATAGTCTACTCAAAAGGTTTGTAGTTCGTTATGGAATATGAAGTTACTAGTCACGGTCTTGCCAGAGATCAATTTATAACCAGTACTAAATCCTATACAACTAAGGATTGTGACCAGTGGTATGACCCCGTATCTTGGGTTAAACGTGGTGCTGTTGAGCTGTCGCTTACTTTGGGTATGATCATACTTATAGAGCTGGAGAGGAAGAATAGTGTAGGTATGTAGAGAGTCTTTGCTATTTTATTTAGCCCTATATTCGCTAATGTGTTTAGATTAAGTTTTATGGTATTAGGTGTGTTAATTAATAGAGATATTTAAAAAGGTTTGCTGGTGGTAGCAAGCCTTTTTTAAAAAAGGGTATTTATTGTTCACCACTTAATAGTAGATTGTGAAATTTTGAACTTTAGCTATTTAGCTCTTTGGCGATTAGGTCTTCCCATGTTTCTCGCTGACGGATTACTCTGTGGGTGTCTCCGTCAACCAAAACCTCTACTGCACGTGGGCGTGAATTATAATTGCTCGACATGCTGAAGCCGTAAGCGCCAGCTGAGAAGATTGCTACTTTGTCGCCACGGAGGAGGTCTGGTAGCTCTCTATCTTTGCAGAATACATCTGAGGATTCACATATTGGACCGACTACATCTTGCTCTGTGTATAGCCCACCACCGAGAAGCTCAGGGAAAAGTTCGCTGTCTGGAGTTTCATCTGTTGATACCGGCCAGATATAGTGGTAGGCGTCATACATCGCAGGTCTAATAAGATCATTGAGCCCCGCATCAATCATAGCGAAGTGCTTTACTCCGTTGCTCTTCGTATACTGTACTTCACCAACAAGGACTCCAGAATTTCCTGATATAGATCTGCCTGGTTCTATTATTAGCTTTTTGCCTGCTGCTTTTACCAGTGTTCCTATTACTTCTGCGTATTCTCTGAAGCTTGGGACTTCTTCATCATTATAGAGTAGGTCGAAGCCGCCGCCAATATCGAAGTATTCAATTGTATCAGGGCAGGTTGTTGCAAAGTCAATCACTTTATCAACACCTTCTCTATAGGCGTCTACACTCTTCACTGGGCTACCAAGGTGTATGTCGATGCCTTTGAGTATTGAACTCTTATAGTGTGAAAAGCGTGATACTAACTGCATTGCTCTGGCGAAGTCTATGCCGAACTTGTTCTCCTTTTTGCCTGTTGTTGTCTTTGCATGGGTCTTAGCATCAACATCTGGATTGATACGGAGCGATATTGGTGCAACCCTATCCATCTCATTTGCGATTCTATCAATATTAGCAACCTCTTCTTCGCTCTCACAGTTGAAGAGCATTATTTCATTCTCTAGTGCGTACCTTATCTCTGCATCTGTCTTAGCAACTCCTGCGAAGGCTACTTTTTTGGGGTCACCACCTGCGGTAATTACTCTGTATAATTCTCCACCTGATACTACATCGAAGCCGCAACCTGCTTTCGCGAGTATTTCTAGTATGCTTATATTTGAGCAGCTCTTTACTGAGTAGCATATTGTCGTATCAACAATCTCTGAGAAGGCTTGTTTTATTGAGGTATACTTGGATAAAAAGGCTGACTTTGAGTAGATGTAAGCAGGGGTGCTGACCTCTTCAATAATATCTTTAACCGCTACTCCTTCACAATATAGTTCGTTGCCTACGTAAGTAAACCCTAGCATTTTTAGCCTCCGTATTTCATCTTTATGAGTAAATAGAACAACTAAAATTATTATAGTTGCATATTCTTTTTTTGTCTAGGAAAAGTTTATCGATAAAATAGGTAAAGGATTGTTAGGTGACTTGTATGGAAAATAAATGGAGATAAGAATCTTTATCTCCATTTAAATTAGAATGTTGAAGAAGGAACTAGCAAATGCTATTATTACTTGTCATTATGTTGGTAAGGACGTGCGTCTTTACCGCGTAAGCGGCTACTGAGGACGGCAAAGCTTGAAGCAAGTTGGGCGTTTTCAAGAATGATGTCGTCATCTACGACAACTAGTGATGGTGTGAAGTTCCAGATCGCCTTGATTCCTCCACTCACAAGTAGGTCTGCTATTTGTTGAGCATATTGAGGAGGCATGGTCATTACCCCAATTTGAATATTCATACGTTTGGCAAGCTCTGGTAATTTCTCTAAAGACATTACCTCTACACCGCGGATTTTAGTCCCGATCTTTACAGAGTCATTGTCAAATGCTGCAACAATATTCAGACCGTTATTACGGAAGCCTTCGTAACCAAGAATAGCTGTACCTAGTGCTCCAGAGCCGATAAGAAAAGCATCTTGAGGTGCGTTCCACCCTAAAAAATTCTCTATAGCCTGAATAAGTGCATATACAGGATAGCCTTTCTTGGGCTTCCCTACAATACCTGTGGTCGCGAGATCTTTGCGCACCTGTGTTGGGACTAGGTCGAGTGCTCCAGCTATCTGGGTACAAGATATATGCGCATCTGCTGCGACTCGAATATTTCTCAAGTACTCTAGGTACTTTGGGAGCCTTCTTAATGTAGGCACTGGGGCAATCTTTGTCCGTTCAGACAATGATTTTCCTTGATACCTGGAGTTGTCATCAGTATGCATAATTCTCTTTCCATATTATAGTTAATTAGGTAATTCTTTATTTATTATACTATATATCGATAAATTATTCAAATATTCAGTAAAAAAATACTTTATTTTTTTTTTGCTGGTATTTATAGGATATTTTGGTAGGTGTCTGCGGTTGTAAAGTTAGAAGGGATCAAGTTTAAGATAATTTAATGCGATTAAGTGGTGCTTTATAAATAAATGAGGCTATGAGTGGTGGGAGCAATTTTTTTTGGTGTACATTGGGCTTAATTCGGTTTTTGATATACTCAACAGTATAAAAGCAGCTTGAAAGCCTATTGCAGATGTATTATAAATCTTTCAGTAGAGTTATAATAATTAAGTAGTGATGATTTTGAGATTTGTAAAACTATTATGTATTTAAGAGCAGTATATTTGTAATATATAAAAAATCCTGAAAATGAATAACACCATTGCTTACGCAGTGGTGTTAGAAGTATATAGTAAGACTAACTATAAATAAAAAACATGTAGGCATGCTGCTCCGTAATTCTTCCTTCCTCAGCAGTTCTACATGTTTTATATATTTATTAGTAAATTTGTATGCAAATTGTTTATAACTTGACTAAAAGTCGACTACTTCGCCTCTGAAACAATAGTCAAGAATTCTCTTGATATCATCTCCTACTGGTTGGCGAGGGTTGGTTCCTGTACATGGGTCAGCTATAGCATTGGCTGTTACCTCGTCAAGTTTCTCTTTCCATGTTGCTTCGTTAATGCCATACTCTTTGAAAGTAGCAGGGACATTGACTTCATCACGTAGTTTTTCAATAGCACTAGCAAGCCCTTCTGCCCCTTCAGTGCCGAGTAATTTGGCGAGTTTGCCGTATTTGTCGGTAACTTTGCTGTTATACCGAATAGCATTGGGCATAAGAATTGCATTGGCGCAGCCATGAGGAATGCCAAACATGCCGCCAACCTGGTGGGCCATTGAGTGGATGATTCCTAAAATTGCATTACTGAATGCCATGCCAGCCATACAAGATGCTTCATGCATAGCCTGACGAGCTTGACGATCCTCACCGTTTTTATAGGCTTTAGGGAGGTTCTCAAATATCATGCGTACAGAGTCATGAACCATAGTGTCAGAAAATGAAGAAGCTAGAGCTGTAACGTACGCTTCAACACCATGAGCCAAAGCATCAAGTCCAGTATTTGCCGTTACATGATCTGGCATGCTTACGCATAGCTCGCCATCAACAATTGCAATATCAGGTGTGATTTCATACGATACAATCGGGTATTTTACACCTTTTTTGTGATCAGTAATCACTGATGCACAGGTTACTTCGGTACCTGTACCGCTAGTTGAAGGGATAGCAATAAACTGCGCTTTATTACGGAGTGGTTTGATAGAGAATGGTGGTGTGATGTCTTCAAATTTAGCGTCTGGGTATTCATAGAAAACCCACATCGCTTTACCAGCATCTATAGCAGAACAGCCACCAAGGCCAATAATAATATCAGGTTTTTCTTGGTTGAAGAACTCAACACCACGTTGAACTGTTTCTATTGATGGGTCTGGTTCTACTCCTTCGAATACTGCTGATTCGATGCCAGCTTCTTTGAGGTAGGCAGCAGTCTTTTCGATAAAACCACCTCTCTTCATAGAGCTACCACCGGTAATAATTACAGCTTTAGTACCTTTGAGGTTTTTTAGTTCTTCTAGGCAGCCAAGTCCAAAATGAATAAAGCGCGGAAGTGTAAATGTAGCCATTGTCTATCTCCTTAGGGGTAATGTTGTATTTTGTAAGCAAGCAGTATTGCCGTTGTAAAACGTTATTTTGTTTTGCTAAAGTATACGTGCTATTAATATCGATAGTTTATTATCAATATGATGTTTAGTATATGCTATTTAGGGCGTTATTCAACAATAAAATATCTAATAATTGGTTTATTATTTGGTTTATATATGTTGTCTTTTATTATTTATATGTTAAGTATATATTTATGAGAATGTTATGTTGAGATTGATTTTTTAAATATTATCATTAAATAGATTTTAAATTATCTATTAGTGCTTTATTAAGGTGTGTTTTTGTATTGTTCTTATGGTGTTGGTAATTTAAAAAAATGGTTGGGAGAGAAATCACTCTGTCCCAACCATTATATGGTATGTTTGCTAATATTTAAATAGTCTGTCTTAGTTGAAGATACTATCACCTGATTTGAAATCTAGACCTGGGTGGTTGTCAAATCTTACTACGCCTACAGCTGCTTTATCGCCTACGGCTTCAGAAATCATAGCTGTACCTTTGTTACCAAAACCAGCACATAGTTCTATTGCTGCTACGCCGTCTTCTACAAGTTCCTTTGCCGCAATTACTGCTTGAGCGTAATTTGCTGCGCCTACAGATATTAGCTCGACAGCAGGAGTGTCAATAACTGATCTGTCTGTCTGGTAATTTGCTTCTGGTGCAACAAATAAAAAGGCTGCTTTGAGTTTCATAATTTTTCCCCTCAGAATAAAATTTGAGTTAAATATGGTGTAATACCTACACTACAAATTTAATAAATGAAATACTAAGTATAAGATTAATTGTGTCAATAGAGTTTATTTTGATAATTATCACAGAAGGCGGTTGAAGATTTTTCCTTGGTGTCTGAGAAGTATACTATCATATTAGTATCGATAAATATTACTTTTGGTGTGTAATGATAGACAATAGACTGGATAATAGGGTGGTGAAGTGTATACTTTAGAACTATTATAGTATACTTATAAATTAATAAAGGAGTAAGAATGGTTGTAAATAAATTGAAGGTTGGAGATGAGCTTCATGGGTTTGTGGTTAAGAGTGTAAAAGATGTTGAAGATGTACGCTCCATAGCTATTGAATTAGTTCATGTAAAGAGTGGTGCGAGACTTATCCATCTTCTATGTGATGACAAAGAGAATCTCTTCTCTGTTGCATTTCGTACCCCTCCAAAGGATGATACAGGGCTACCACATATCCTTGAGCATACTGTACTTTGTGGGTCTAAGAAGTATCCGGTAAAAGATCCATTCGTAGAGTTACTAAAGACCTCACTCGCGACATTTTTAAATGCCATGACTTATCCTGATAAGACAGTATACCCATGCGCTAGCATGAATGAAAAGGACTTCTTTAATATTGCCAGTGTTTATTGTGATGCTGCATTCAAACCTGTAATAAGTGAAAAGCACTTCAAACAAGAAGGCCACCATTTTGATTTTAAAGAATCTGGTAACACTAGTAGTGATCTGATAATAAAGGGTATCGTTTATAATGAGATGAAGGGTGCATACTCAGATCTTGATGGGGTAATAGATAAAGAAGAGTCTGCAAAGTTGTTTGAAAGTAATGAGTATGGAAAGGATTCTGGTGGTGACCCTGCTATTATTCCTGAGCTTACTTACGAGGACTTTGTTGCTTTTCATAAGAATTATTACCATCCGGCAAATTCGTATATCTTTATTTATGGTAATATAGATACAGAGAAGCATCTTGAGTTTCTCAATAACGAGTATCTCTCTGGATACGATAAGATAGAGATCGATACCTCTATCAAGCCACTGAATTCTTGGGATGAGCCAAGGAGTGAGAGAGTACCATATCCTGCAAGTGAGGGTGATACTTTAGAAAAGAATAGCGCTATTACTTTGGCTTGGAGTACTGGTGAATCAAAGGATGCGGTCAAGAGTCTAGCTATGAATGTGCTTGAGGACTACCTTCTTGGTAATGCAGGTGCACCGCTACGTAAGGCAATTGTCGATTCAAAACTTGGAGAGGATCTTACAAGTTCTGGCTATGCAGATTATCAGCGTGACACCTTCTTTACTGTTGGTATAAAGGGTACAGGTGATGATAAGGCTCAGAAATTCCTTGATGTTGTACTTGAAAGTTGCAATGCACAGATAAAGAATGGCGTCGATAAGACGATGATAGAGGCGGCGTTCCATCATCTTGAGATGTCTGCTCTGGATATCCCTTCTCAATATCCGCTCCGTCTCATGGATAGGGTGTACCGTTCATGGATTTATGATGATGAGCCTACATACAACCTGAATCTGAGAAAGAACCTCGAAGTACTTATGGAGGAGTATGAAGGTGATGAGAAGTTTTTTGAAAAGTTAATTGAAGAGAAGATTATTGGAAATAAGCACCGTCTCATACTGACCTTTTACCCTGATGCAGAGTATAACTCCAAGAGTGATGTTGAGTTTGAGAAGAAGATGGCTGAAATCAAAGCAGGGCTTTCTTCTGAAGAGCTTAATGAAATTGCTAATGAAGCAAAAGAACTAGATGCAATGCAGCAGGCTCCAAATACTCCAGAAGCTCTGGCAACTCTGCCAAAGCTCTCAAGTAGTGATGTAAGTAAGTTACCTCCGGTATTTGATACGGATACCGTCGATATTGGCGGTGGAAAATTACTCGATAACAAGATATATACGGGTGGAATAAATTATGTCAGTATATCATTAGATTTATCAGACTTTGATGATGAGATGTTAGAGTACTTGCCAATATTTTCGGAGGTTATCTCCAAGGTAGGTGCAGGTGGACTTGATTATGCTGAATTTGCACAGAAAGAGGTCGGCTGTTGTTCTGGCATTGGTACGTCTGTAACGGTATCAGGGCGTATAGACTCATATGATAGTGTGGTACCGTATTTAAATTATGTTGTTAAGGGTGTGGATCGGAAACTTACTCAGATGTTGGGAGTGCTTAGAGAGAGGTTGCTCGAATCAGATCTTTGTGATAAAGACCGTCTAAAAGACATTATTTTACAGTCACGTATTGGAAGAAAAGCAGCGCTAGTCTCTCAAGGTCATGTCGTTGCAGCTGCTTATGCTGGTAAAGAGATATCTAGGAATGTGTATTTGAGTGAGATAATTGGTGGAATCTCACCTATCAGGCTTTTGGATAAGTTGGTGGAAAATTTTGATGCTGATATGATAATTTCCAAACTTGAAGCTATTAGAACTAAGATCTTGGATAGCGCTAGATTTGACGTAAGTATCGCTGGATCTGAGGACTCAAGAAAGATGATCACAGCGTGGTATACCGATCTTATGAGTACTATCGGAAGTAATGGTTTTAAGAAGGGTGGCTTCTTTAGTTCTCCTAAATTTAATATCAATATGAATCGTAAAAGCATCGGTCTCGCTGTTCCAGCTGATGTGGCTTTTGTTGCTAGAGCTTTACCAGGGGTGACGGCAGTGTCGCCTCATGCACCAGCACTATCGCTGATTTCACAAAATCTCTCTTATGGGTATCTCTGGAATGAAGTCAGAGCAAAGCGTGGAGCGTATGGCTGTAAAGCGTCGTCCCAAGCTATATCAGGGGTGTACTCTCTGGCTAGTTATAGAGACCCTTGTATTGTAGAGACTTTGGAGACGTATGATAATATTCTCGATTATATCAAGAATGATATGGATCTATCTGTTGATGGAATTGAGCAGGCCATTATCGGTACGATAAA
This sequence comes from Planctomycetota bacterium, assembly GCA_965140405.1. Classification (GTDB taxonomy): domain Bacteria; phylum Planctomycetota; class SZUA-567; order SZUA-567; family SZUA-567. The sequence goes on along the minus strand of OZ223208.1, from coordinate 830,096 downwards.
AAACTTTGATGTTCCGTTTAGACCGTCTCTTGTTGTTGGTACTGCAATCAACCACTTGCGCTCTGGATCTACGTATAAATCTAGGCTTGAGTTTAGAACCAGACTTTTAGGATTGACTAAGGAAGATATAATCGCCGCCGCTGAGAAGATATTTGCTAGGGATGTTTTTGTTAAAGCTCCTATATGTGTGATGTCGAGCAAAGAGAAACTTGAGCAGGCAGTGAGTGGTGGGCTGGGATTAGATATCGAAAATATATAACTAGTATGTTAGAAATACTAGCTAGTATTTATTGATAAATATAGAGGGAGAGGGCATTGCCTTCTCCCTCTATTGAGAGCATGTAAACGAATAAGCCATAACAATAAATAATGTGAACTGCATCTTCTGCTGGGTAAAGACCAAAACTAAAGGACACCTGCGTGATGCAAGGGTGTCCTTTAGTATGCTCATGATAGGCGTTTGTCTACGTTGCTTCCCCGCCCCGGGACAGTTTTCTACCAATGAGCCAACATCTATATTATATCACTTTAAAGCGTCTATGCAAGTATTCTTTGGCGTCTTTGAAAGTATAACTTGATAATATACCGGATATTAAAGGGTATTTGCTCAATATTTTTTTATTTTTGTAGTGTGTAGCTAATTTAATTTTATATCTTACTATATAATAAAGTGTTATATTGTAAGGTTGCCTCGATGGTTATTAGCGAGGCAATCTTAAATATTAACTAGATATCTTGTATATAATACTACTTAGCTGTTATTTACAGCTTGGATAATGTTGAATAAATGACCACCTGTGCGGTTCAAGTTTTGTAGCATATCAAGGTATATTACACCTGAACTTATATCGCAGTTACCACTCTCATGGCGGGTTACATGTGTTTTACGGAATTTATTTGTCTTCACTTTGAGTGCTTGCGCAACCTCTGTGGCAATTTCAAAGTCCTTGCGCTTTTTATCTGGTGAGATGTCTCCTGTGCCTGCTGCTTTATAAACTACTCGTAATCTATCGTCAGTCAATTTGAAGAGTTCTACAACCAATTCGAGAACCTCTTTTAATTCTGCATTTGCTTCTGGAGTAAAGTCTAAATCTCTTTTACGGATTCTACGTGATAGACGGAGAATGTGAATCGAGTGGTCGCCTATTCGTTCTGCATCGTTTACTGAGTGTAGAAGCCTTGGAATCGCTCTACCTTGTTCACGTGTCAGTACTTCTTGTGAAATATTTGTAATATAATCTGTAACTGCTGTCTGGAGATTGTCTACATCCTTCTCAAGTTGGTTTACCTCAGAAGAAATAGCTTTAAATTCTTCTTCATCATTCTTCTTTTTGCTGTTCGGGTCGCTTATGCTTTGGTTGTGAACCATATTAAATACCGACTCTGAACTGGTTACTATTGCTTTACGCCCCTTACCTATCATGATTGAGATCTCGTACCATGCCTGCTCAAGAGCAATAGCAGGGGTAGCTAGCAGGTGTGGATCGAGAACTTTGCGGCTTCGATCTTGTATATCTGCTTTTCCTTTGCTAACTGGTATAATATAACGGGTAAGGCTAGCAAGTGGTGATAAGAACCATATAAACGCTACTGTACAACCGATATTAAAAATTGTATGAGCATTAGCAAGGAATCTAGGTAGATTTTCGCCTGTGAATGGATCCCCAGCAGTGAAATCTGCGACTAATTCAAGGAATATCGGTCTAGAGTTGTATTGAACATTCAGAAGTGCTATCATTACAGCTGTGCCCGCTATATTGAATATTACGTGAGCGCATGCTGTGCGTTTTGCCGTCTTTGTTGAGCCGATAGATGCTAAAATTGCTGTGATTGTTGTACCTATATTTGTACCGAGTAAAATACCGAATCCTGCATATACATCCAAGAGACCAGCACCAGCTAGAGCGAGTAGTAGCCCAATTGATGCACTCGAACTCTGGACAATTACTGTGAGTAATGTACCGGCTAAAATTGCCTTGAAGAAAGGCATAAGTGGTATGAAACCTGACGCATCAGGAACACAGCTCAAATTGTCAAATATGCTCTTGACGCTTGCGGCGTCCTTTAAAGCCTTTAGTGGTCCAGACATCATCTGCATGCCAAAGAATAGTAGACCAAAACCTATCATAATTTGAGCTACAAACTTGGTGTTGCTCTTCTTTGCTGTCACTGCTAGTAGTACACCTAGACTTACTGCTATTGGAGCGAGTGAGGTAAGCTTGAATGATAACATCTGGGCTGTAATAGTAGTACCGATGTTTGCACCCATAACTACACCGATAGCTTGTTCCAAGCTCATAAGCCCTGCATTGACAAAACCTATTACCATAACAGTACATGCACTTGAACTCTGAATAAAACCTGTAACCAGTGCGCCAATTCCAACAGCTGCAAAACGGTTACTAGTTAGGAAGTTGAGAAGTCCTTTTAGTTTGTCACCAGCTATGAGTGATAAGCCGTCACTCATTAGGCGCATTCCATATATAAACATAGCAAGACCACCCGCAACTCCGAAAATTACACTCCATAGGTCTAGCGTGAAGAATTTTATCTTTAGTGTTGGTACTACATCTTCAAATGTCCAAGGTGCACTTACAATGCTAACACCAATCTCACCTGCTCCTTGTTTGCTTCCCAATTTAACACCGAGTGAGGTAGTGCCGTCAGCGTTAGTAATTCCGGAATTTACAAATAATTTTGTACCTTTGGGTGCTTTACGCATGTCAAAAGAGAACTTGACATCTTTCATTGGTTTGCCACCATTGGCCATTGCAGAAAATACGATTGGATGCTCTAGAACACCATTTGACCAGCCGTCCTGATCATTACCTGTTATTGAAATACCTCCTAGTACAGTAATCCTTTGTGAAGTTAGCTGAGGATATGTAGGTGAACTTGCCTCAACAATATATACTCCAGCTTCTGTAATGCCACTGAGCTCAATACTTGCAATACCACCTGCATCTGTTTTTGTGTTGATAGGAGTGATAGTAGGAGTAGTACCGGCGGGTTTCCTAACAACTTTCCATTCAATATCAATACTTGGAGCTGGAGTGGATGATGAGCTATCAGGATCGTTTTTTAGCTTTCCAGTTACAAAAACCTTGGCCTTTACAGTACTGTTGATGCCAGCTGTAGTGCAAGAATCAGACATAAGTGTAATCTTACTCGGTATAACAGTGTCTTCTTCACCGCAGCCAAAAGAGAAAAGAATCATCATCAGCAATAGGGCTTTGCAGAGCATTTTAATAGACATTCGGTACCTTCACTACTTTTTGGGATTATCAGTAAATATTTTAAATTCAAACATATGGCTAACGAAAGACAGACTCAAGCCTAACTTCCGTCAATAAATATAGGTGAATAGGAGGGAATTACAATATGATTTGAGAGGATATTTTGAATATCATTTTAAACAGTTAGAATGCTAGGTGAATACTTGTGTTTATATTAACTATTTCGGGTGTAGTAAAACTCGCGTTTATTCCGTAATTTGCAGTCTATTAATTGATATATATCTAATTAACTGTTGTAATATAATTAGAATTTGCACGATAAGTGCTAGAATTCACTTTTAGTCAAATATATCAACTACTATCAGAAATAGGAAATAGAGCAGGGGTAAAAAAAAAAGATTGTCGATAGATTAGAACGTATTATGACTTTTTCTAACACTATATGGATTGTATAATTAAATGAATAGACGAGATTTTCTAAAAATTTGTGGTTCAGTATTGGCTGTTGGCGGACTTGCTGGATGTGCTAGTAGCGGTGGCAGTAGTAAAATGTCCTCAGAATACAAGAGAGAAATTTATAGCGGAGATCTTCTTTCTGGTGGCCCTTTCCCACATAGGGAGCAGCCAGAAGCTTGTAAAGTTAATTCGTATAGGCCTCGTACTAGTAGAAGTGCTTCGAGAAATGAAGTCGTATTAGACGAAATAAGAAGCAAGCCTCATACGTATAATAATGGCAAAATACAGGCATATTCGAGGACTAAGTGGAATGCTAAGAGTATAATACCAAGCAGAATGAAATTGATGAATGGTGTCGAGAGAATTACAGTGCATCATGAAGGTAATCCAAAGCCAAATTTTTCAATAAAAGCACCAGATGTTGAAAAGGAAATATATAAGATTCAGAAAACTCACTTCAGAACTCTTAAGGCAGGTGATATCGCGTATCATTATATAGTAGACAGGGCTGGAAGGATATGGCAAGGTAGGGATATAAAGTATCAAGGGGCTCATTCTAAGAATAATAATAGTCATAATATAGGCATTATGTGCTTGGGTAATTTCGAAATACAGAAGCCTACAGGAGCTCAGGTGGCTACGCTTGAGCAGTTGTGTAGAGGGCTAATGGCTGGATATGGAATTCCTGCTAGTAAACTGTATGGGCATAGGGAATTAAAGAGTACGGCTTGCCCAGGCAAGAATCTGTTTCCTTATGTAAAAAAGATACGAGCTGTCTGTGTTTAAGAGTTGATAATTTTGAGTTTAATGAGCTCAGTGCAGGACTTCTGTACTGAGCTTTAAATTTAGGGTGCTGATATTAAAATGGTTATTAAAACTGATTTAAAAACTTGACAAAGGCGATTATTGGTGTAGAGTAAAACTATGATGAAGAATGAAAATAGTAGTAGGTCGCTAAAACAAAGTAATAGAGTTGCAATTTTGGACAAGTTTAGAAAATCAGCTGAGATTTCGATTGCTGAGCTTGCACATGAGGTTATGCTAAGTAAGCCTACTATTAAGAAGGTGATCGATCATTATATACAAGTAGGGCTGGTAAAGGTAGCTGGAAAAGGGCTTTCTACTGAAGAGGGTGGTAAGCGTCCTGTGCTATACAAGTTTAATGAGGATTATTCGTGTGTTATTTCACTACATTTGGGGCCTGATTTTGTGAATTCGGCTATGCTGAACTTTAAAGGTGAGATTACTCACTCTGAGTTTGTTACGCTCTGGGATGGCGTTAGTTTTACTGAAGTCTTAGATATCCTTGTTTGTCATATTGAGGAACTATTGAGCTATAAAAGTCATAGTGGGATACCTGTAAATTCGATTGTGGTTGCCCTTCCGGGTATTTCTGACCCAGAAAAGGGTGTATTGAGGCACTCACCGCATTTCCTGTCTTGGGGAAGTGATCTTGACTTCAAAGTAGCAATAGAAAATAAAGTAGGTAGAGAGGTTCCGGTATATATTGACAATGTAAATAGGTATCAAGCATTTGTTGAAATGATTGAAGGAAAAGCTGTAGGGGTAAATAATTTTGCTATCATTGATGCACTAGAAGAAGGTGTTGGTAGTGGCATAATTATTGACGGTAAAATAAGTCATGGTAGTCAGAATATAGCGGGTGAAATTGGACACTGTATTGTGAATACTTATGACGGCTGTAAGTGTATATGTGGCGGAAGAGGGTGCTTTGAAGCTGAGATGTCTTGGAGAAATATTCGTAGGTTGATAGAGCGTGGAAGAGAGTACTTTCCCGATTCGGTTCTTTTCACAGTTGGTGACTTATCGGTTGAGAAGCTTTTTACTGCAGTAGAGTTCTCTGATACGTTGGCTTTAGAGATAATGGATAAGCTTACAACATACTTTGCAAGAGGAATTAATAATCTGATAATGGTTAGTGATCCTGAGTTAATAATCATACAGGGGATATACAATCAGGCTGGTGAGAGCTTTGTGAATGCAGTAAAAAAGAAGGTCGATAGTATGGCGCTTCTTTCGATGAATAGGGATGCAAAAATATGTTTCTCTGACTTTGGAATGGAACGAGGTGTTCGAGGAGCAGGGCTGTACTCAATATCAAATTTCTTCAAGCAGGATAGTATTTATCGATAATTCTTAGAGATATTCTTAGAAGTAATATTAGAGATTACAAATTGTTTGGGAGCGTTTTTTTTGTTTTTGGCATTTTAAAGTATGGATGGAGTAAATATGGATTTGAAATTAAAAGGTAAACAGGTATTTATTACAGGTGGTAGCGTCGGTATTGGGCTGGGTGTTGCTAGAGCATTTGCAGCCGAAGGTGCTGAGGTGGCTATTGGAGCTAGAAACAAAGAGCGTGTTGAGGATGAAGCGAAAAAGATTGCTGAAGAATTTGGCGTAAAAACTATCGGCATCTCTGTCGATGTCACCAAGCCTGATGAAATTGAGAGTGCCAGAGTTAGAATTGAAGAGGAGTTTGGTGGTATTGACATACTTATAAATAACGCTGGAGTAGGGACTGAAGAGACAGTTATGAATGCTCCGGATGAGAAGTGGTACCAAGTATGGGATCTTCATGTGATGGCAGCTATTCGTACAGCAAGAGCGTTTATCCCTTATATGCAGAAACGAGGCGGTGGTGCTATTATAAATACGGCAAGTATATGCGCCAAGCAGCCACTCGGATATGAGCCTATTTATAATGTTACTAAAGCTGCGCTTGTTATGCTTAGTAAGTGTCTCTCTAATGAAGTTGTTGGGGATAATATTAGGGTTAACTCTATCAGCCCTGGTCTGATCATGACACCTGATTGGCGTAAAACAGCAGCTATTCTCGGTGAGCAACAAGGAAAGACTGTAGATGAATTCCTAGATAATATTGCTGCAGAAAAGGCACCAATCAAGCGCTTTGGTACTACTGAAGAGCTGGCATACACATATCTATTCCTAGCTTCTGAATGCGCGAGCTATACATTGGGATCAAACTACGCTGCAGATGGCGGTTGGTTGAATGTAACTGATTGATGTCTGATGGTAAACAGCTATCGTAAATACGATAAATAAAAATCTCTATTTTAAAAACATTCCTAGTATTATTTTGCATTTTGATATATGCTATAATATTAGGAATGTTTTTTTTGCTAAAGGATATTATTTATGAGTGCTAGACGATTCTCCTGGGTTTTAGTTGGTTTTATCCTGCTTTATCATGGTGCTTTAATTGCGGATGATTGTATGGCTTGTGTTTCTATTAGAACTATGAGGAGAGAGTATCCAGCAAAATACTTTATTGGAGGAAAGCTCTTTGCAAAAAAGAGGAATTTGTGCTGTATTGCCCTTACAAGTGAGGGTAAGAGCTATAAGCAGATAGCAGATATTAGGGAGATGGCGGTTAAAACTAAAGGAAATATTGTCTTCTTTGTAGATGCTAATGATGCAGAAGTTGCTGGTAGAGTAGCTGAAATATTGGAAAAAGAAGGAGTCTACTGGGTTTCTTGGTGGAGCAAACCAGATGGAGTAAAGGTCTGGAATTATAAATACTGGGTAAGTCATATTTCAACAGATCCGCAGAGAGCGGGGGAGTATGTGGCTGAAGAGTTGATAAAGTCTATAGGAGGACGTGGCAAGATTATAGCACTCGATGGAATTCAAGGTAATTCGTCGTCAATATGGAGATCTAAGGGGTTGCACCATGTTCTAGAGAAGTATCCTGACGTTGAAATTGTCGGTTCAGAGAGAGCCGACTGGGGAAGAGGGCTTGCATTTGAGAAAGTTGAGAAGCTACTGGAAATGCATCCTGATGTTGTAGGTATCTGGTCGGCAAATGATAATATGGCGCTAGGTGCTCTTGATTACCTTCGAAAGAATGACCTTGTTGGAAAGATAAAGGTTGTCGGGGTAGATGGGATAAGTGAAATGCTTGAGGCAATCCGCGATGGTGAGGCAGTGGCCACAGTATATAGTGATGCAAAATATCAAGCTGGAATAGGGCTCTCTTTAGCATATGCCGCGAAGAATAAAAAGATTGATGTTGAGGGTTTGCCAAGGAAGTATAGGCAATTCTTTGTGGCAGGACTTGAGGTAAATAAGGATAATGTTGAGCAGGTGATCAGTGAGTATGTCTTAAATAATCCAAAGTATAACTATGATAATTACTTTGCTGATTTTGTAAGGCCGATGGAGTAGGTGATTGATTCAAGACTTTTTTATAGTTCGGTTATATATCGTCTGAAAATTTATTTTCTAACTTAATATCTCAGCCTATATAGAGTGAGCTGCCTAATTGGGTAATATATAAAATCATTAAAAAGCCAAGAGAGTAAGGCCATATGAGAAAGTGTTGGTAGAATATACCAAATGAAATGGAACCTATGGGTGCAAATAAGTATTCTCAGGGAAGTCTTTGCTGATTAACGGAAGCGATGCTCCGGTATCAGTAAGTGATGAGCGTAGAATGCCTACTTATCATGACTATCGTAATTGCAATAAATAGCTTCTTATTTTGTGCCTTCGACATACTCTCTCATTCTATAAAACAAGGTAGCCCAATATGAGCTACCTTGAAATAGAATAATCTATTATATCTTACTTTAATTCACAACCGCAAGATTCACAGGTTGTATATTCATCATTTTTGATTCTGGCTTTACAACTTGGGCAACGATTGATTGTAACGCTCAGTCCTAGCAGTCCAATAGAAATAAATACTGCCGTGAGAGACCAAGCAGTGCTTCTAAAGAAGAAGAGTGAAAGCATAAGAAGGGCAATACCAAAAAAGAGGTAGTTAGAAATTTTCTTTCTACGGGCGTATCTTGTTTTTATTTTCATTATTGTGTTAAATCCTAGTGCGCATTAAAACTATCAAAATATACATTATTAATGATAGCATAAATGATATAAAATGCAATCCTTTTGTTTCAATATTATTTGGATAGTAATTGTGGAACTCCTTTAAATGGAAGGGGTTCTGCGTAATATCGTCCTTGTATGTGTATGATACCGCCCACCTGTTGTTCTGCAGGTGGGCGGAATTTATAAGCTATTGTAGAATGATAATTTGTGAAACATTAGGCTAGTGCTGCTGCAATGTCTGCCTCTGCTGTAGTCGTAGGAGCTATACCGAAGGTGTCTACTAGTACTTGGAGCGCTTCTGGTGAGACAAATGCAGGAAGTGTTGGTCCGAGTTTGATATTCTTTACGCCGAGGAAGAGGAGGCTGAGAAGGACTGCAACAGCTTTCTGCTCATACCAGCTGAGAATAATAGATAGTGGTAGCTCATTTACTCCACATTCAAAGGCTTCTGCAAGCATCAAGGCGCACTGAACAGCAGAATATGAATCATTACACTGTCCAATATCAAGCAGACGGGGTAGCCCTGCAACTGTACCGAAGTCCATTTTGTTGAATCTGAACTTACCACAAGCAAGGGTAAGAATAATACTGTCATTAGGAACCTGCTCTGCGAGTTCGGTGTAGTAATTTCTACCACTCTTCGCTCCATCACAACCGCCGATTAAGAAGAAGTGTTTTACAGCACCACTCTTTACAGCTTCAACGACTGCTGGTGCGGCTGCTGCTAGTGCATTGTGACCGAACCCGACAAGGATCTTCTTGGCTGGTTCTGTACTTGTAAAACCATCTGCAGCGAGTGCTGATTCAATAACAGGTGTGAAGTCTTTGTCCTCTCCAATATGCTTGACATCTGGGAAGGCTACAAGTCCTGTTGTAAAAATTCTGTCATTGTAGGCTGGAGTTGGCTTCTGGATGCAGTTGGTAGTCATTAGAATAGAACCAGGGAAAGCTGCAAATTCCTTCTGCTGATCCTGCCATGCGCCTCCGTAGTTACCTACTAGGTGAGGATACTTCTTGAGCTCTGGGTAAGCAAGTGATGGAAGCATCTCGCCATGAGTATAAATATTCACACCCTTGCCTTCTGTCTGCTCTAGTAGGTCTTTAAGATCCTTGAGATCATGACCTGATACTAGAATACACTTACCTGCTGTTGCAGTAATAAGTACCTCTGTAGGCTCTGGATGGCCATAACTTGTAGTATTAGCTTTGTCGAGTAGCTCCATTGCTTGGTAGTTTAGTTCGCCTGCTGCCATAGCATTACCTAGCAGGTCATCTACTGAGTCTGGCTCTGTTGCTAAGAAGGCTAGAATCTCAATAAGCTTTGCATATATTTTTACGTCTTCTGAACCCAGCATTCTGCTGTGGTGCAGGTAGGCTGCTGCACCTTTGAGTCCGTAGAAGATAATTTCTTGTAGACCTGTTACAGTAGCACCGAATTTCTCTTGTCTCTTGGTTATTGAGATAGCTGCTGCGTTCTTTGCGTTGACTGAAGCATCATTTGATATCTCAAACTCAGCACCTGTAATGCCGGCTGTATCAATACCACTTGATAGGCGGTTTCTGAGATCTTTACCTGCCTGAATGAGTTCGTTCACTTTTGACTCATCAAAATTTACATTTGTTACTGTCGTAAAGAGGGCATCTACTAAGTAGCGACTTACTGTGATATCTCCGCTATTCGCTTTTGACTCGAGCCAAGCTACTCCTTTGGTTACTTCATTGAGAACATCTTGGAGGTCTGCTACTGCTGCTGGCTTTCCACATACTCCTTGGTTTCCTTGACATCCTTGGCAATTAACTGTTTGTTCACATTGATAGCAAAACATGACTGCTCCTTTTTGAAAAAGTATAAGACAGAGTGCTACAAAAGTAACCTGTATACTGTCATTGTACTATGAATAAAAAATAATACTAAATTAAATAGGCTGCTATAACATTTTGTTTTTGTTGTTTGTTAAAACTATTTTCATGTTGTCTCTTTTTTGGTTTAAGCTTATAATCTTATAATATCATTTTTTAGATTTAAGTTCCTTGACTTAAGTCAAACGAGTGGTATTTCAAGTTGTTTATTTATTAGATATATGGAAATTATGGGAAGAAAAATACACGTTATCGTTCATGAGCCATTGGAAGAGGCTGCGAATATACACGTATGGTCTGAGAAAAATAATATAGTAGTTGAGTATATCAGAATCTATGATGGTGATAAGCTACCATCAATAGAAGATATTGCTATGGTTGCTGTTATGGGTGGAAATATGCATGTTCATGATGTTGATGAGTATCCTTGGCTGGTTACTGAGAAAGAGTGGTTGGCTGATATTATCAGAAATAGATTACCACTAATCGGGATATGTTTGGGTGCTCAATTAATCACTGATGTGTTAGGTGGTACGGTTGTAAAAAATAAACATAAAGAGGTTGGATTTATTGAAATAGAGAAGTTGAAAGATGTAGCAGAGGATAGTATTTTTAGTGTCTTGCCTGAGTCATTTAGAATGTTTGAGTGGCATGAGGATAGGTGTGTGCTACCTGAGTCAGTAAGGTTACTTGCTAAGTCTGAAGGGTGTGAGTGTCAAGCATTCGAATATAATGGGCATGTATTAGGGGTACAGTTTCATCCTGAATATAGCATAAATTCAGTAAAGAATAATTTGAATAAGTCCCCTAATGCACTTGTAAATGGTGGAGAGTTTGTCCAAAGTGAAGAAGAAATTTTTGATAATGCCCACCTGTTTGAAACGACGACTGAGTATCTGTGTAGATTGCTTGATAGGTTGTTTTTAGTGAGGGCGTAGAGTTATAATTGATTATATAGATGTAAAGGAAGATAATGGGATTGCTAGAAGAGACAATAAATAAAATTTCTCCGCAGAATGAAGCTGTAAGGACGTGTGCTAAAGATAGGCTTGATCAGTTGGCTATACCGCATTGGTCACTTGGTAAGCTTCAAGATCTTGCGCTAAATCTTGCAGGTATTACCTCAGAGATGAAGCCACCGGTAGGCAGACGTGTAGTGGTTACTTGTGCAGGCGACCACGGTGTTGTTGCTGAAGGGGTGAGTGCCTTTCCCAAAGAGGTTAGTATAGAGATGGTCAAGAACTTTGTTAATAAGGGTGCAAGCATAAATGCGCTTGCTGCTGTGTCAAATACTGATGTCTTGGTCGCTGACTTTGGAGTAGATGCAGACTTCTCAGCAATAAGTGATAAGATGATAGATAAGAAGGTTGGCTTCGGAACAAAGAATTTTGCTGTAGAGCCAGCTATGTCACGTGAGGAAGCTGTAAGGGCAATAGAAGGTGGTATTGAAATTGTCATGGATAATGCAGATCTTTACGATGTCTTTGCTACAGGTGATATGGGAATTGGTAATACGACACCATCAAGTGCGATATGTTCTGTACTTACTGGGCTCAGTGTAGAAGAGGTTACCGGGCGCGGAACTGGGATTGATAATGAGGCACTTATTAAGAAGGCAGAGGTGATACAGCGAGCAATAGATCTGCATAAGCCTGATATGTCTGATGGACTGGATGTGCTAGCGAAGGTTGGAGGATTTGAAATAGGTGGTATAGCAGGTATTATTATCGGAGCGGCTGCTTGTAAGAAGCCGGTAGTTATTGATGGATTTATCTCTACTGCGGGAGCTCTTATTGCTGCAACCCTTGTACCTGCTTGTAAAGAGTACATGATCTCAGCTCATAAGAGTGTAGAGATAGGTCACATAAAGATGCTGGAACATTTGGGGCTTGATCCTTTACTGGATCTTGACTTTAGACTGGGTGAGGGAACTGGAGCCGCTGTGTGTATGAATCTGCTTGATAGTGCAGTTGCGGTTTTGACTGATATTATGACATTTGATGAGGCGGCTGTTACTCCAAGTATCATGTAGTATATTATAGTATCTAATTATTATAAAATTGGGAGTTGTATAATGTATGAAGAAAATGTCTTGTTTGCGTTCGGACTGGTAATTTTTGCTGGGTTATCTACAGGTATTGGTAGTGCTCTAGCATTCTTTGCAAAGAAGACCAATACTAAATTTCTTTCTGTCTCCTTAGGATTTAGTGCTGGAGTAATGATCTATGTTTCATTTGTTGAAATTCTTCAAAAATCACTTGCAGCTCTAACAGCGGAGGATGTGTATGGAGTGAAGTTAGGAACTTGGGTGACTGTTGGGTCTTTCTTTGGAGGAATGCTGGTTATTGCTCTTATAGATAAGCTTGTACCTTCTATTGAAAATCCTCATGAGATGCATGATGCAAGGGAAATGACTGCTTCTGCCAGTAGAAGCGAGCATAAGTCCAAGCGCTTGATGCGGATGGGACTTATGTCGGCGCTAGCGATCGGTATACATAATTTCCCAGAAGGTCTTGCGACATTTGCAGGGGCACTACAAGATCCGGCTGCTGGTGTCGCAATCGCATTGGCTATAGCGATCCATAATATACCAGAAGGTATCGCTGTTTCAGTACCTATCTATTATGCTACAGGGAGTAAGAAGAAGGCATTCATCTACTCATTCGCTTCTGGACTTTCTGAGCCGATTGGGGCGCTGCTTGGGTATTTTGTATTTTTGCAGTTTTTTTCACCTGTACTATTTGGAGTGCTTTTTGCTGGTGTTGCTGGTATTATGGTCTTTATTTCTCTTGATGAACTTCTGCCAACTGCGGAGAAGTATGCAGAGCACCATCTCTGTATTTATGGGTTGGTTGGTGGCATGGCAGTGATGGCTCTGAGTCTGCTTTTATTTCTTTAGAAAGAAAAAATAAGATAAGTATTTGACAAGAAATCAAAATAGCGTAATATTAGCAAGTCGTAAAGATTAATATGTTCCCATCGTCTAGCCTGGTCTAGGACGACAGATTCTCAGTCTGTAAACAGGGGTTCGAATCCCCTTGGGAATGCCAATTATTTAAGCCCTGTATACCTAGTGTATATAGGGCTTCTTGCTTGTATGTGTAGTCTATTTGCTATATTGTCGAGGTTGGTAATAGTTTATTCTTTATCCATCTTTTCTATAATCTCTAGGTCGCCGAGGATCATGTACATACACGGTATACCAAAGAGTACAAGTACGGTACTTGCCATTAGTCAGAAGTAGGTGCTGATAACTAGAGGAATTTGGCTCCCATCTTTGACAATTTTTCTATTCATTATGCTCAAAGATGTCTTCGCCCTTGCCTATATCATCGAGACGAAGCTTTCCGCTTTTTTTACCAGCAATTATTATTAAGTTTTTAGGTTTAGCAAATATTTGACGTTGATCTGTAAATCTTAGTAGATTATCTTGCTCACTCGTTTCAATAGTGCCGAGTGGAATGTCACGACTTTGTGTAGCTATAGTTGTTGCAGCTATGGAGACATCCGAGCCCGCTAGGTTAGTAACAAATTGTCCACTTAATGCATGGAAGTGAAAGACATGTGCTGCTAGATCTTTATATGGGATCACAGCGTTACCTTGATCACCAGTGAGAGCGAGGTAATGTTGGATGGCTCTAGTATCTTTATCGTATTTTGGTAGATTGAAATCTCATCGTTAGGTAGTGCATGCCTTTTACTTTGACTGGCAATAGCATGATAGTCTATATTGATTAATATTTAATAACTGTCAATTATACTAGTACCGCCCCTGACATTCGTTAGTATAATTGTAATTATTGAAAGGTTGCAAGACCGGAGTTTTAACTTGCAACCTATCAGAAATGTTAAAATGGTATGTATAAAGCTTTTATTTGTTAAAAATGACGCAATAATTACCTTTATCTGTTCTGCATTTTGAACAGCTTATACATGTAGCTTTTCTTTTATCACCTGATTTCCATCTTTTAATTAAATCAGGCTCTGCAAGTAGCGGTCTTGATAAACCAAAGAAATTTATATTGCTCTCGTTTAGTATATTTTCCATTACATCAATATCTTTAAAACCCCCAACAGTGATAACAGGTATGCTAACTTCTTTGCTTATTACTTTGGCATATTCAGAAAAATACCCTTCGCTTTGGAGTTTATAATTATCAAATTCCTGACCAATCATGGTTCTGGCTTTACCATGGATATTGCCTGTTATATCTAGAGCATCTACTCCAAGAGCTTCGAGTTTCTTGGAAATTATTCTTGTTTCATCAAAGCTTAGACCGTTATCAAAAAATTCACTGGAAGTAAGTTTTATTATTATAGTAAAATCATTGCCCACTTTTTCTCGGGTTTTACGATATATCTCAGTTAAAAATCTCATACGATTTTCAAGGTTTCCTCCATACTCGTCAGTTCTTTTATTGTAATAAGGGCTCAAAAACTGATTGATCAGGTAGGTATGAGCTGCATGTATTTCGACACCATCAAAGCCAGATTGCTGAACTCTTGCTGCGGCATCTGCAAAAGCATCTTCGATGTATTTTATCTCCTCTATTGTCATTGCTTTACCAGTAACATTTGTACTTCTTTCAGCTACTTCACTGGGAGCGTAGATAATTCTTTCCCCAAGATTATATGTAGTTTTGGTTCCACCATATGCAATTTGCATTACAATTTTTGAATTATAACTATGTACTAATTTGGTCAGTTCCTGATATTCATTGATAAAAGAGTCATTATAAATTCCCATCATCCCGTGATTAGGCTGCTCTTCTTTAACAACATTGGCGTAGCCAGTTATAATTAAACCCACATCATTTTTGGCTAATTCATCATAAATTTTAATAAGCTCAGCAGTAAGGTGCCCGTCTTCTGTTGTCATGTTTTCCCAGGTAGCACTTCTAACAAATCTATTTTTTATTAAAAGTTTTCCTAGTTTGGTTTTTTCAAATAAGGTTTTCATGTTTTCCCTTTCATTATTGTGTGTTTGAGCTACTTCCGCCACCACTAGTAGATGCTGCTTGCGTTGCAGCCTTGGTTACTGAATTCTGTACTGATTATTGTACCGATGACTGGACAGAATTACGAAGACTAGAGCTCACAGAGCTGGCAATAGCATTACTGCTGATATTTGAGTAATTTCCACTCTCAACATGATTGATCACCTATAGTTCTAGCAGTCGCTGCTAGAAGGGTTTTAGTGAATTCAGCATCATTATTTGCTTTCTCAAAGATACTGGCTACAACAAAGTATACTACACAGCCAAGATCTCTATTGAAATTAGGATTAGCCCTCAGTTTGCTTATGAGTTGTCTATTCATTCCTATGTGTACTAATACCCTTAGTGACATATTACCAGCATGAGAGAGCTTCTTCTCAGCTTTTCTCCAAGTAGAATTTCACATTATGGCACAGTTTTGCTTTTTGTCAAGTAATGTTTTTTGAAATGCTATTATTTTAAAACTAGATCGTTGGTAATATGTGTGTAGTTGTATATTCCTTTTTATGGAGTGTGTGTATTCTATGATAGTCGTTATCGCCAGTAACGTTATTAGTTTTGCGGTATCTGGCTACCTCTCAATAATGTATTTTATGTTGCTATAAAAGGTTAATAGTATATGTTCATAAGTGATAATATTATTGGGTATTGAAGTGTGGGGGATAGGTGAGATGAAAAAAGTTGGTGTGGTAATAATATTGGTAGGTGCTTTGATCCGCATATCAACTTCTAAAGCTTTAAAACAGAGGAGGCTCTGCGCTTTAGAAGGGCGTAGTGCTGGGCTGTGTTGCCAAGACTGTACTGTCTATCTCGATATGGCTCAAAATATGGGTCGTAAACAAATCGACCGTGCTCATTCTCTTCAATTATTTTTCGAGTTTCTCAACAGGCTCGCCAGCTATTACAGCTTTCATGAGTTCTGTCTGGTTCTTACCCTCAAAGCTGATATCCTTCATAGATAGCTCTACCGTATAAAAACTCATTACTCCTGCTATTAGTAGCTGGAGTCATTAGAAGGCCAGTAGAGTCCATCTTATATATTTGTAGCGGAATTTCATGTGCTTTCCGTTGATTGTATCAATTATACACTTATTAAATTTGAACTCTTGCATTCATGGATTATTATAAGGTCGGGCTATTTTTAGAAAGTATGTAGGTGTTTCTAATGAGGTTTTCGACTAAATTGTAGTATCAATACTTCGTATATGTAATAATTGACAAAAAAGTTATACTGATCGCCAGGGTTGTCTGATCTCATATTTATCTATAGTGTGCATAATTTGAGGGATTGGTGGTTAGAGTCAATTTTGTGAATGTATAATAATATATAAGGAATTGTAGTGATTACTATGTACTTGGTATTCCTTTAGATGATTTAAATTTTAAATTGGAACACTCTTTGATATCCTGTTCAGTGTTACTAGTTTTGGTTTTGATAACACTGATTTGGTTTTTAAGGAGAAATAAAGATGAATCTTGGAAAGTATTTGAAGCTTGTTCTGTTTACACTAGCGTTTATAGTCCTCTCTAACATTAAAGTGCATGCAGCTGAGCCGCTAAAGATTGCATATAGTGACTGGCCGGGTTGGGTAGCGTGGGATATTGCAAAAGAAAAAGGTTTTTTTGAAAAGCATGGTGTAGATGTCGAGTTACTCTGGTTTGAGTATGTTGCCTCAATGGATGCCTTTGCTGCTGGTAAGGCTGATGCTGTATGTGTAGCAAATGGTGATTCTGTTGTGCTAAATGCAACTGGTGCGCGTAATATCATGATCTTGGTAAATGATTATAGTAATGGTAATGATAAGATTGTTGCTCGACCAGGAATTAATAGTATTAAAGATCTAAAAGGCAAGAAGGTTGGTGTTGAGATAGGTTTCCTTAGCCATTCACTACTGATCAAAGCTCTGCAAGATAATGGCATGACTGAGAGTGATGTTGAGCTAGTAAATATGCCGACTCATCAGGCCGCTCAGGTACTTGCTTCTGGTGATGTAGATGCAATTGTCGCGTGGCAGCCTCACTCTGGTATGGCATTAAAAGCACTTGAGGGGTCTACTGCAATTTATACAACAGCAGATTCACCAGGACTTATCTACGATACACTAGCTGTAGCTCCAGGAAGTATTTTGAAGCGCAAGGCTGATTGGGAGAAGGTTGTAGCAGCGTGGTATGACGTAATTGATTATATGGCTGACCCAGCTAATAAAGAAGAAGCACTCAAGATTCTATCAGCAAGGGTTGGGCTGACCCCTGAAGAGTATGAGCCGTTTCTTGCTGGAACTAGAATGTTGACTAAGGACGAAGCGCTCAAAGTATTAGAGGTTGGTGATGGGCTTGACTCAATTTATGGTTCGTCTGCAACTGTTGATAACTTTTTTGTAGATAATAAAGTATATGAGGCTCCAGTAAAGATCAAGCGTTGTATAGATCCTTCATTTACTAAATCAGTCAAATAGTTTGTACTAACTGAATATTGTTTATGAGAATGGTTTTGCTGGTTTCCAGATTGTGACTGTTGTCGTGTGGTTACCAGCATACCGAAAAATTTTAGTACAAGGATTTGAAATGAAAAATTCTGATAAGTGGTTTGTATTTATCAAAGATCTGCCAAAGAGTAGGGTACGGGGTCTGACGGTTATATCCTTTGTCCTGCCATTGTTTATCTGGGCGGCTATTAGTTATATACCTACTCTCTGGCATCCTGAGGTTCGAATTGATGATGTAGGGGATAGCATATATTTTGATATGGGTGATAGGGTAGATACCGAGACATTCAGACTAGAGAACGAAAAACTTATATCTCAAGGTGAGAAGGTTATGGTTGGTAAAAGGGTAAACCCAGTATACTTCCCACCACCTCACAAAGTTGGACTCGCATTCTATTATGCATTCGTGACTCCACCCCAACGAAATGGAGAACCTTGGTTTCACGAGAGTGTTTTGCATAGTGTAGAGGTTGTATTTTGGGGATTCTTTTTGTCATCCATTATTGGGGTGCCGCTAGGAATACTCTGTGGTGTGTTCAGGTTTTTTTCAAAGTTAACAGAACCATTTGTGGAATTCTTCAGATACTTTCCTGCACCGGTATTTGGGGCACTAGCGGTTGCTATACTTGGAATCAATGATGCGCCAAAGGTTGCTATTATTATTATTGGTACATTTTTCCAGCAGGTATTGGTTATCGCTAATACTACAAGAACGGTAGAGTACAGCATGATTGAGGCGGCTCAGACATTGGGAGCAAAAACGCCAAGGTTGTTATTTAAAGTAGTGATACCTGCCTGTATGCCTAAACTGTTTATGGATATGCGTATCCTTCTTGGCTGGGCATGGACATATTTGATCGTTGCTGAGGTAGTAGGAACAAGCACTGGTATAAGTTGGTTTATCAATCAGCAGGCAAAATATAGGATGTTTGAGAATGTATACGCTGCGATTTTAGTGCTTGGATTTATTGGTTTGGGAACGGATATCTTGTTGGGGCTGCTTGGTAAGTCTTTATTTGCTTGGGAAGAAGGGAAGCATTCTATCTGGAGTCGTAAGAGAAATAGACCTATCGCAAATGACGGGGGAGAAAAATGAACGACATAATAAGCAATATGACCTTACCTAGCTATAAAGAACAATCACCAGAGGTGAAGCAATATTATGCAAACTTGAAGAAGCAGCCTGTTGTATTAGAGATCAATGATATATGTAAAGAGTTCCCTACTGATAGTGGGATGCAGCAGATTCTAAAAGATGTTTCCTTCAAGGTGCATAAGCGAGAGTTTATGTCAATTATCGGCCCATCTGGATGTGGGAAGTCTACACTTATCAGAATACTCGCTTGCCTTGAGGAGATGACAGATGGTCTAATCCTTCTTGATAAATACCCTGTAAAAGAACCAGGAGCTGATAGGGGGATGGTATTTCAAAAGTATACCTTATTCCCATGGCTTACGGTAAAGAAGAATGTGATGTTTGGCTTGGAATCTGGAAGTATGGGAAGATTTGAAAGTGAGCGAACAGCACTGCAGTGGCTAGATATTGTAGGGCTCAAAGAATATGCAAATCATTTTCCAGCCCAACTATCTGGTGGAATGCAGCAACGTGTGGCGATTGCTAGAGCACTAGCAAATAAACCAAAAGTTCTGCTTATGGATGAACCGTTCGGTGCGCTTGATGCTCAGACAAGAGCAAAGATGCAGGAGTACCTTCTCCATATTTGGGAGAATATTGATATTACTATTATCTTTATTACTCATGATCTGGAAGAGGCAATCTATCTGTCAGACCGAGTACTGGTACTAAAAGCCAACCCAGGAGAGGTGCAGGAAATAGTCGAAGTGCCTGTAGAGCGTCCTCGTTCACCTGCGCAGTTTTTGTCGCCAGAATTCTTGAGCACTAAAATACATCTAGAGCATTTGATTCATCCAACTGTTGAAGATTCAAAAGATGAATTCAAGGTCTTTAAAATGATTGCTGATGATTAATAAGGATTTAGCGATGTTGAAGAAGAAGCAGACATATAAACGTTTCAGCATTACAATGCCAAGTGATCTTTGTGACGAGCTTGACGGTATGGCAAAGAATCATGGTATGGATAATAGATCAATGTTGATCGCTGATCTTGTTAAGAAGGAACTACTAAACTATAAACAACAAGATCTGTCACGTGTAATGGCGGCAACGTTGACAATATCATATGATGCCTCTGTAGATGAATGTGCAAGTAAGCTTATTGCGCTACGCAGAGACTGGCTTGATGAGGTTATTTCAACCTTTCAGGTAATGCTAGAAGATGGCAAGAATATGGAAATTTGGTTGGTTCAGGGTGAGGTGGGGAGACTTTATACCCTACTGAGTCAGGCGTGTAAGACTAGCAAGAGTAGTATGGGTCAGATAACCTTTGCAGATGCGGTGCTTCCGCCTCTTAGAACAAATATTATAACAGAGTAAGGAAATAAAAATGAACTCAATATCTCAAGATAAAATACTATATCAAACAACTGTTACTGGAGGATGGAACTTCTCTCACATTATAAGAAGAAGCAATGCTGTGAGGCTAACAGATATAGAGGGTGGTGGTAATGCTTCTGCTCTATTCTATAACGCTGATAACTTTACTGAACGCTATAATATGGGAGATACTTTAAAAATTCAACATATTAGTAATCTATTCAAGAATGCCTGTATTTACTCTGATACTGGAAGAATACTTATGAGTATTGTTGATGAATCACTGGGTTGGCACGATGTTATTTGTGGTGTGACATACAGAGACGAAATTGCTAAGAAGGATAATTTTTTAACATATCAAGAAGGGCATAACGACTTCTTTAGAAATGGCTATGACTCACTAATGATAGAGCTTGCAAAACATGGAATGACAAAGCGTGACTTTACAAATGTAGTCAACTTTTTCACCAAGGTTGCTGTTGATGAAGATGGATGCCTTGGTTTTGTTGAAAACTTTTCACCAGCGGGAAGCTATGTGGATCTAAGAGCTGAAATGGATACCTTACTTGTCTTTGATACAGGAATGCATCCGCTTAATCCTTCTACTGAATATTTGAGGAAACCTATCGGCGTAACTATTTATAAGGTTGATCCAGCTGCAGAAGATGATCCTTGTAGAATGTACTGTCCGGAGAATGAGAGAGGCTTCATTAATTCGGCGAATTACTATATATAAGAATAACTCCAATAATTTAAGCTCATAGATACTTTAAAGATACTTAGAGGATATAAAGATGACTACACTAAAAGAGAGCATTTTAACAGAAGATAATGCAAATATTAACGAAGATGTGCCAGCTGGTGAATATTGGATGAGAGTCGTGAAGAAGGGCGAGACCCTTAGAATTACTGATGTTGAAGGTAATCAAGCTGCTGATACAATATTTATCAATGCAAATAATATTGAAGAACGCTATCATGCAAATAATACAATGCGTATGCAGGGTAACGTATATATAATGCAAGGAACTGAGATACGGTCCAATGAAAATAATGTAATGATGCGTGTGAGCGCTGATACCTGCGGTCGTCATGATACACTTGGAAGTGCTTGCTCTTGTGAAAGTAATACTGCAAGGTATGGTCATGATAAGAGGTATATGCATAGTTGTCGTGATGTCTTCTTACAGGGTATCCTAGATTGGGGGAGTGGTCTGGATAAACGTGAACAGGTCTGCAATATAAATTTCTTTATGAATGTCCCGGTAAATCCTGAAGGTGGCTCAAACTTCTCTGATGGGGTGTCTGCTCCCGGCAAGTATGTAGAAATGATCGCAGAGATGGATGTAATTGTCGCTGTATCGAACTGTCCGCAGCTAAATAATCCGTGTAATGCTTATAATCCGACTCCGGTTAGGATGTCTATTTGGAAAGAAGGTGTGTAGCATGTTTTCTAAAGTGCTTGTTGCCAACAGAGGTGAGATTGCTTGTCGAATAATGCGCTCACTAAAAGAGATGGGAATAGAGTCTATCGCAATTTACTCTGATGCAGATGTCGATTCTGAACATGTTGCAATGGCAGACTATGCTGTCAATGTTGGTGGCGCTTCAGCAAAAGATAGTTATCTAAATACTAAGAAAATTTTAGAAGTTATTAAGGAATATGATGTAGAGGCTGTGCACCCTGGGTATGGATTTCTCAGTGAGAATGTTGAATTTAGCAGGGCGTGTACTGAACTAGGTGTAGAATTTATTGGGCCAGAAGATAGTCATGTGCTTGATTTTGGGCTAAAGCATAGAGCAAGAATACTTGCAGAGAAAGCAGGTGTTGGGCTTATTCCTGGGAGTGAACTGCTTACTAATATTGATGAAGCTATAGTAGAGGCTGACAGAGTAGGGTATCCTATTATGCTCAAGAGTACTGCTGGTGGTGGTGGAATCGGTATGCGTATTTGTGAGGATTCTACGGAGTTACAAGACGCTTTTGATAGTATTAAGATGCTTGGTAAAAATAATTTTAATGATGATGGGGTATTTCTAGAGAAGTATATAAAGATATCTCGTCATATAGAGGTACAGATATTTGGTAATGGGAAGGGAGATGTTGTCGTTCTTGGTGAACGTGATTGTTCTGTTCAGCGGCGTAATCAGAAGGTGATAGAAGAGACTCCAGCGCCGAACATTTCTGAAAAAGTCAGGAGCGAACTGCACCTAGCAGCGAAAAAACTTGGCGAAATGGTGGCGTATCGCTCAGCAGGGACGGTTGAATTTATATATGACACTGATAGTGAAGAGTTCTACTTCTTAGAGGTTAATACTAGGCTCCAAGTTGAGCACGGTATCACAGAAGAGGTGTTTGGTATCGATCTTGTCCGTTGGATGATTGAACTCGCAGCTGGAGAAGATCCGACAGAAGGCGTTGGTGAATTGACTCCTAGTGGCTCTGCTATAGAGATGAGAGTTTACGCAGAGGATCCAGCAAAGAGTTATCAACCATCAAGTGGAATTATTACCTCAGCAATCTTTCCTGAAAATATTCGTATAGATAAGTGGATAGAAACCGGCACAGAGGTAAGCTCATACTATGATCCGCTACTAGCAAAGATTATAGTAAAGGGAGCTGATAGAGATGAGGCTATTGGTAATTCTGTAAAGGCTCTTGATGAGACCTCTATTGCTGGTTTTGAGACAAACCTTGAACTATTAGGACAGATACTTAAGAATGAGATATTTATCAAGGGTGATGTCTTTACAAGGATGCTTAATACACTTGAATATGTAGCTAGTACTATCGATGTGGTCTCACCAGGTACTCAGACAACTGTGCAAGATTTTCCTGGAAGGGTTGGGTATTGGGGCGTAGGTGTGCCACCTTCTGGCCCAATGGACTCATTGCATTTTAGGATGGCAAATAAGTTAGTAGGGAACGAAGAATCAGCTACTGCTCTGGAGTTGACACTTTCAGGAGGCATATATAAATTCAATATAGATGCTGTCTGTGCTGTAGCAGGAGCGGAAGTCGATGTAAATATTAATGGAGAGACAGTAGACTCTCAAGTAGCATTTGCTGTGAGTAAGGGTGATACCATTAGTATTGGAGATTTTATTAAGGGACAACGCGCATACCTTGCAGTTCGGGGAGGATTTGCTGTGCCTGAATATATGGGCAGTAGATCGACGTTTACTCTTGGGAGATTTGGTGGTCATGGTGGTCGAGCACTAAAAGCAGGAGATGTACTCCATATCGGAAATGATAAGGTAGAGTCGTGGAAGGGTACAGAGTGGAATACTAATCTTCATCTACCAATTTCGAATGAATGGGAAATTGGAGTTATGTACGGGCCACATGGAGCGCCAGATTTCTTTACTGACAATGATATTGAGATGTTACTTGCAACCGAGTGGAAGGTTCATTTTAATTCTTCTCGTACTGGAGTAAGGTTGATAGGTCCAAAGCCGGAGTGGGCTAGGGCTGATGGCGGAGAGGCTGGGCTACATCCTTCAAATATTCATGATAATGCATATGCTATCGGGGCAATTGACTTTACAGGTGATATGCCTGTTATACTTGGTCCTGATGGGCCGAGCTTGGGAGGTTTTGTTTGTCCAGTAACTGTAGTTGATGCTGAGCTATGGAAGGTGGGGCAGTTGCGTGCAGGTGATAGAGTAAAGTTTATACCTATCACGATAGAAGAGGCTCAAAGTCTGAGTAAGTCCAATGATGATTTAATTGATAGAGGTATTGCTAAACCTTCTTTGAATAGCACTTGTATTGCAGATACGCCAGCAATTATAAAGACTTGGAATGAAGAAGAAGGAGAGCGAATCGTATGTCGTTCGGCTGGAGATAGGTACCTTCTTATAGAATTTGGTTCGTTAGAGCTTGATCTACAGCTACGCTTTAAAGTTCATGCATGGACTTTAAAGTTTGAGGAACTCGATCTTTCTGGTGTTATTGATATTACACCTGGTATTAGATCTCTTCAGATTCATTTTGATCCTAGTCTTCTTAGTCGAGATAAACTTTTAAGTACGATTGAATCATTGATAGTTGAAATGAGAGAAAACTGTCCTGAAGAGGTTGAGTCGCGTATAGTGCATTTACCGCTTAGTTGGGACGATCCGCAGACCCGTCTTGCGATTGAAAAGTATACCTCTTCTGTAAGGAAAGATGCTCCATGGTGTCCTAGTAATATTGAGTTTATTAGGCGTATAAATGGTCTAGAATCGATAGAAGATGTGCAAGAAATACTTTATAATGCTAGCTATATTGTAATGGGGCTTGGTGATGTGTATCTTGGTGCTCCGGTAGCAACCCCTGTAGATCCTAGACATAGATTAGTAACAACAAAGTATAATCCAGCTCGAACATGGACTCCTGAGAATGCGGTAGGAATTGGGGGGGCATATATGTGTGTGTACGGTATGGAGGGTCCTGGAGGGTATCAGTTTGTTGGGCGGACTGTCCAGATGTGGAACCGTTACCATGTAACCGCTGAATTTGAAAAAGGCAAACCGTGGCTACTACGTTGCTTTGACCAAATTCGCTTCTATCCAATTTCTGGTGATGAGCTACTAGATATGCGTCGTGATTTTTTGAAGGGAAGGTTTTCTCTCAAAATTGAAAAGACAAAATTTAATATCACGGAGTATTCTCGTTTCTTAGATGAAAACAAAGAGAGTATCGATAGCTTTAAGAGTAAACAGCAAAATGCATTTGCAAAAGAGTATCAGTACTGGGTAGATAATAATTTGTTGACCTTTGAGGAGGCTACTTCTGAAGAGAGAGGTGATGAGTGCGATGTTATTGCTGGTGCTGTGCCTATTACTGCTTCTGTCTCTGGTTGTGTCTGGAAGTACAATGTGGAGATTGGTGATACTGTTAATGAGGGCGATGAAGTCGTCGTTCTTGAGAGTATGAAGACAGAGATAGGCGTTACTACTCCGTGTAATGGTGAGGTTGTTCAAGTGTTTAATAAGAGCGGTGATACAATAGGGCAGGGGCAGGTTGTCTGTAGTATCAGGCCGTTTGCATAATAGAAGGTGTAAATATGATAAATATGCAGATTTCATCCTTATTAAAAGGATATACTGAGGGAAGAATAAATGTCTCTGAAGTAATAGATTATGCTCTTGAGAGGATGGAAGACCAACCAGATGAAGTTTGGATTAGTAAACTTTCACGCGCAGAGATTGACAAATATATAAAAAGGATTGAAGGTGGTTCTCCTGAGACTCTTCCTCTGTATGGAATCCCATTTGTAATAAAAGATAATATAGATCTCTCAGGTGTTGTAACTACTGCAGGATGTCCTGACTACTCGTACATGCCTGAAAAATCTGCCTTTGTTGTTGAACAACTAATCAGTACTGGTGCAATACCTCTGGCAAAAACCAATCTAGATCAGTTTGCGACAGGACTTGTTGGAACTAGATCTCCATATGGTGCTTGTCCAAATAGTTTCAACTCTGAGTATATTTCTGGAGGGTCTAGTAGTGGCTCGGCTGTTGCTGTTGCCTCTGGGTGTTGTAGCTTTGCTCTAGGTACTGATACAGCTGGATCAGGGCGCGTGCCAGCATCTTTCAATAACTTGATCGGTCTCAAACCGTCAAAAGGATTACTTAGCTGTTCTGGGGTAGTACCTGCATGTAAGAGTCTTGACTGTGTCTCTATATTTGCTCTAGATAGTAATGATGCTGCTGTTGTACTGAAAGAGGCAAGTAAGTATGACCGTGGGGATTGTTATGCTAGGGAACTCGGTGATGTATGTACAATACCAGAGGAGTGGAGCTTTGGTGTGCCTCGTATGGAACAGCTTAAGTTCTTTGGTGATGATGAGTATGAAGAGGCATTTAGAAATAGTATAGATTTAGCAAAACAATGTGGTGGTCGGATGGTAGAAATAGATTTTCAACCATTTATTGATGCTGCGAATTTACTATATTCAGGACCGTGGGTCAATGAAAGGTACGTGGCTGTTGGAGAGTTTATCAAGAATCACAAGGAAAGCGTATTAGATACGACTGCTTTGATAATTGAGTCTGGTCTGAACATTACAGCACCCGAAGTATTTGAGGCTATGTATAAGATGCAGGGGTACAAAAATGCTGCTGATGAAATAATGTGCAGTATTGATTGTTTGTTGACCCCTACGTCAGGTACATGCTATAAAATTTCCGAAGTAAATGAAAATCCTATTGAGTTTAATACTAATCTTGGGTTCTATACAAACTACATGAACCTTTTTGATTATGCAGCAGTTGCGGTGCCTACTGCAATCACATCAAGAGTTCCATTTGGGGTGACCCTTGTGTCATTTGCTGGTCATGATAGAAAGTTGCTCAAGATTGCTGATATACTACATCATGCATCAGGGATGACATTGGGTGTTAGTAAGTTTACTCCAAGTAATTATTCTCCTGCTGATAAAGACGCTACAGTTGACCTGGCTGTATGTGGGGCGCATTTGAATGGGTATCCTTTAAATTCGCAATTGATTGAGCTTGGAGCAAACTTTGTGGGTGCAGCAAGGAGTGCGAGTGAGTATAGAATGTTTGCATTCGAGGATGGCGGTATCGCCAAGCCAGGTCTTATACATGATGCAAAGAAAGGTGCTTCAATATATTTAGAAATTTTTAGACTCTCTATAGAATCATTTGGTAAGTTTGTAAATTTGATCCCCGCACCTCTAGGTATTGGTAAGATACTTTTAGATAATGGAGATCGTGTAGCTGGATTTATTGCTGAGGCAGAGGTGGCAAGTATTGGTAATGAGATTACAGATATTGGAGACTGGCGAAGTTATGTAGAAGATGTATTAAATTAACTGTTATGCGTATAAGTGTTTTTATTAGTTTTTACTTCACTTCAAGGTCTAGAGACATTGGAGTGAAGTAAAATTGTAAGATGTTTTCATAGTGTATAGTAATTGTGCTAAATAGCAGTAATATCAACATCGTAGTATTTGTCGTTATCCTAATCGCACTCTTCATAGTATAGCTCCATTTGAGATACTCCCTTTAACTCAAACCTATTGATAAGATCTTGACGCTCACTTGTTTATCCTTTCATCTCTTCAGCATTGGCTGTGTTCTGCATTGTAACAGCATCAATCTATTCAAGCCCGATATTAATCTGCGCAACTCCGTTAGCCTGTTCTACTGAGTATAATATCTGTAGCCTTATTAATTTCTAAAGCAACACTATCAAGAATTCTGTCAGTTGCTGTTGCAATACTATTTCCCTTCTTGATCTCATTTACAACTATATCAATAAGCTATGCTGTCTCTTCGATTGCTTTGGCAGATCTGGGAGCAAGGTTTCTAAATTCTTTTCCCTCAGGAGAAATCATTTAAACAAAAACATTGATGTGAAAAAAAACTTTATTCTGGGTGGAAAAATATTATGCATGCAAAAGACATAGCAAAGCAATTGGGACTATAATAAGCTATTGTTTCATTAGTACTCAATCATAAACCTAGTATTAGTGAGAAGACTCGTCAGCGTATTTTAGATGCGGTATTTGGCAGTGACTTTTAACAAAAAAACGTTTATGGTTATCAAATGAATATATCATATATTAGCAACAACGCAATTGAGTGTATAGCGCAATTATTAATACAATACCTGAAAGTAGCATCAGTGGGTTCAATATTCTTACATTGCTGGTATATCCAATCTTAATCTAAGATAGCACTTACATTGTCAAAGAACTTTCTTCACTGCCATTCATTGAGCTTTTTATCAAACAATCATAATTAAATTTTATATACTATAATCCTGTAGAATGATACCTTGGCTTCAGTTATCAATGATATATATGGTTGTAATTATATGTTTTCTTGTTGTTTTAGACTAATGTATCGTAATAATAAGGGTAATTTTTATAATTTGATTTAGTATTTTGAAAATTTTTTATAATGTAATCTGTTATATATAAGTGAAAATATGATTTGTATAATTAGAATTAGTCAGTGATTTGGGGTATTAATAGGGTGGAATTATATAATTCCTTAAGGAAGGAAAACAAAATGATTAGAGTACGGTATGAGGATATGAAAGCTGAATTTGAGAGAATCCTTATCTCAAAGGGATTTAGTCAGAACGTTGCTAGCAGAAGCGCTACGTTATTAACAGAGAATAGCCTCGATGGAGTTTATACTCATGGAGTATATCGTTTTCAAAGAGTTGTCTCGTATATAGATAAAGGTTTCATCAAACCATATGCTGAGCCTTCAGTAGAGATGAGCATGGGCGGATTTGAAAGGTGGAATGGCAATCTTTCAATGGGGAATACTACAGCTCAAAGCGCTATGGATAGAGCTATTGAGTTAGCAAAAAAGAATGTGATAGGCCTTGTTGCTGTAGGAAATACTAATCATTGGATGAGAGGTGGTACATATGGTTGGCAAGCAGCAAATGCAGGTTTGATCGGTCTCTGCTGGACAAATACTATGCAAAATATGCCAGCTTGGGGTAGTAAGAAGGCTAATATTGGAAATAATCCGTTTGTAATAGCTATTCCTCGAAGTAACCAAGAGCACGTGGTCGTCGACTGTGCAATGGCTCAGTTCTCATATGGAAAAATAGGTGAGTACAAACAAAAAGGGCAAGAACTGCCTGTAGCTGGTGGATATGATAGCCAAGGGAATTTAACAAAAGACGCTTCGGAGATCGCCAATACTATGAGGATCTTGCCCGCTGGATTTTGGAAAGGGTCTGGGTTGTCAATTGCTTTTGATCTATTTGCAGCAGTGCTCTCGGGAGGTAATACGACAACTGGGGTAGGTAAAACGTGTGGAACAGAAAATGAATATAGCGTGTCGCAGGTATTTATTGCAATAGACCCAACCAAGATGAATAGTGTTGAATGTATTGATAGTATAATAAATGAAGTGCTTGAAACAATTAAGAATTCAGAAAAGGCTGATGAAGATAGAGATATTTTATATCCTGGAGAGAGGGCTGTGAATACACGGCGAGAGAATTTGAAGAATGGTATCCCTGTAGACGGAGATACTTGGGAGGCTATTAAAGAGCTTTAATCTTTATAGTTGTGTATTTGAGTAGAGCTCAGAAATCTCAGCTATGGAAGTTATGCATGTGTTGTTACTGCGTTCTAAATACTGTTTTATTGACAAAGTCTAAAACGATCTTGTCGGTCGGTTAGGCATTTGTCACTTAAAGGGTGAGTGTGCATAAATATTAAATCAATGTAGAATAAGCCAACTTTAGTATATGCATAAATGAATGTATTTTGGCGATATGATCACTAGTGTCTGCTCAGTTAATTAATGGTGTGAGTATCATGTAATAGTTTAAAAAAATATACACATAAAAATCAATATATGTTATAATATTTTTAAGCTAGCACCTATAAGTTGTAATGAAATGTGACTAATAGCAGGTAATACTATCAGCAGTTAATGTGATGAAAGAGTATAATGAAATATTATTATATAGCCTACATTGTGTTATTAACGATTATTATGGCGTTGTGTGTTAACACATTGCATGCGGCAGAGATAAAGCTTAATAATGAAGAGCTGGAGTTTATAAATAAACATCCAGCAATAACTGTTGGTAATGAAATGGATTGGCCACCGTTTGATTTTAGTCAATATGGAAAGCCTAGAGGGCTATCCATAGACTTCATTAAACTCCTTGCTAAAAAGGCAGGTTTGGAAATTAATTTTGTCAATGGATATACTTGGGGTGAATTACTTAGTAAACTTGAAAGTCATGAAATTGATGTGCTTCCTGCTATATATAAAACTGCTGAGAGAGAGGAGTATACATTATATACTAAACCATATCTAAAGGGGACTCTTGGGATATATGTGAATAAAAGTAATACAACCATCAAATCTATTGAAGATCTCGTCGGGAAGAATGTCGGGGTACAGGGTGGATTTGGCGAAATAGTGGCTAGTAAATTAGCAGCTCTTGGTGTTGAATTTGTTGAATATCCTCAATCATTCCAGCTTCTGCAGAAACTGAATGATAATATGCTGGATGCAATTATTGGTAATCCGCTACTATTCTCATATGTCACTCAATACAATAAGATTATCAATACAAGGTTTCTGACGACTATTCAGCTTCCTGAAAAGAAGTTGGATTCAATTAATTTGTATGTAGGAGTTAGGAAAGACTACCCCATACTTAGACAAATTTTTGACAAAGCTATTGATGCTGTTTCTGCTGAAGAGATGTCTGAAATTAGAGAAAAATGGCCTTACAATAATCAAGGTTGGCAGAATTTGTCTTCTTTACCTCTTACTCCTGAAGAAGTGGATTATATTGCCTCACATCCAGTAATAAAGGTTAGTAATGGGTCTAATTTTATGCCATATGATTTTACCGTAGGATCTGAGCCTAGAGGTTATAGTATTGATTTGTTAAATATTTTAGCTGCTAATGCAGGACTAGGAGTTGAATATGTCAGTAGACGTACGTGGTTTGAACTGGAGGAACTCTTCAATAAAGGTGGGCTCGATTTATTACACACTTTGACAAAGAGTAAAGAAAGGGAAGAAGTAGGAATCTTCTCATATCCTTATGCAACTTTTCAGTCATACTTCTTTATTCGTAAAGGTGATCCAGAGGTTTACCGAATTGAAGATGTGTTTGGTAAAACTGCGGCAGTTGGTAAAGGATGGAACGTCACAAAGTTTCTTAAGAAGCATTATCCAGAAGTAAATCTCCTAGAGCTAGATAGTACTGAAGAAATGCTGTATGCTCTCTCTAAGGGAGATGCAGATGTGTTAATAAATGGGGATGTTCCTACAGAATTTATTAAAAATAGATTGGGAATGCGTAATATAAAAACTTCTGGAGGATTTCTAGAGTACAACAAAGATAGCACTATGAATCTTTATTTTTTTGCACATAAAAATTCACCTGAACTTATATCTATTCTCAATAAAGCATCCAGAAATATCGATCGTAGTGACTTTGAAAGAATCAGCAAGAAGTGGTTTGGAGAGAGTAATGTCTCAAATACACCTATTGTATTGACTCAAGAAGAAAAAGACTTTATATCAGAATACCCTGTTGTTCATTTGGTTGGAGGTGAATCATTTGCTCCGTTTCTTATGTATGATAGTAATGGTGAGGTTGAGGGGTATGATGTCGATCTCACTAAATTGATTTCTGAACGCACAGGACTTAATATTGATATTACTTTGATGAATTGGTATGAAGCACAAAATCGAGCTGAAAACAGAGAGTTTGATGGATTAATTAGTGCTTCAAATACCTCAGTTAGAGAGAAATATTACAATAGCTCTGATTCATACATGCAGTTGTTACCTCTAATTATTGTTAAGAAAGGTAACCCTAAAAATATTAGTCAGGTTGGTGATCTTTTTGGCAAGAGAGTTGCTCTACAAAGAGGAAATTTTTTCAAGGATCTTCTAGAAAAAAAATGTGATGATGCTGAAATTACGTATTATGATTCTATTGATGATCTAATCAGGGCTGTGGTCTCTGAAGAAGTAGACTTTACTATTTTAGATCAAACTGCCTTTTATGTTGCAGATATGCTTGGGCTTGAAAGAATGATTGAAGCACCTATAGCATTTGATGAACCATTAAAGCTACACTATCAGTTGCGTAATGATAGGCCTGAACTAGTCACAATCATAAACAAAGGACTAAATTCTATTTCAGGACAAGAAAGACAGAGTATACGTGCCAAGTGGTTTGGTGGAATAAATCAAGGTAATCATAACGACCCCAGTATTTCGCTCACTCAAGATGAGCGACGTTATCTCGATGAGAAGGGAAGTATAACATACGTTGTAGATCCAAATTGGATGCCATTTGAAAGTATAAATGATGATGGTGAACATATAGGGATAACAGCAGATTATATAGAATTATTCTCAGAGAGACTTGGTACTACTTTTAACCTTAAAAGGACGAAAAGTTGGAATGAGACTCTTGATGCAATAAGAACAAGAGATAGCGATATTGTTACTATAGCAATGGAGACAGAGTCTCGTAAAGACTACATGAATTTTTCGTCACCTTTCATGGAATTTCCTACTGTTATTGTAACTAGGAATGATGAGTTTATGGTTGAAGATATAGGTGATAAGTTAGATAAGACATTTGCTCTCGTTTCTGGGTATTCGTTTATTGAGGAATTAAAAATTAAGTATCCTGAGATTAATATATTAGAAGCAGATAATATCTTTTCGGGATTGAAGATGGTTAGTGATGGCGAAGCGTTTGCCTATATTGATTCTTCTGTTTCAGTTCAGTACGCGCTTAGTTCTGGAGGAATAGACGGACTCAAGGTATCTGGAACCTTGCCAGGATTAAGTGTAAATACAATGGGCATTAGAAATGACGACCCAGTGTTATATAATATCATGCAGAAAGCTCTTGATAGTATTAGTGAGGATGATCATAAGCGAATACTAAATAAATGGATGGCTGTAACAGTTAATAAGGTAGTAGATTATACTCTGTTCTGGAGAATAGTTGTAGGTCTGCTATTGCTTCTTTTTATAACCATTCTTTGGAATAGGAAACTTCGGGCTGCAAAGAAACAGACAGAAGGGGCTCTACATGAGTTGAAAATAGCTCAGGTGCAACTTGTGCAGGCTGAAAAAATGGTTGCTCTGGGGCAACTGGTTGCTGGCATTGCTCATGATATCAATACGCCACTTGGGGCGATAAAATCAAGCGGTGAAAATATATCTTATTCACTAAATAGAGCTATCAATAACCTTCCAAAGGTTTATGACCTTGTCAATGAAGATGAAAAAGATGTGTTTATTCGCCTTCTAGATAGCTCGTCAAATTATAGTGCTGTTCTGACAAGTAAGGATGCAAGGAGGATTATCAAACCGTTGATCAAAGAGTTGGATTCTATGAATATTGAAAACTCTAGATATTTTGCTGATATAATGTTGCAGATGGGTATAAGAAATGGAATGCAGAGCTTTCTTCCGATACTCAAACATCCTAAAGCTGAGTTTATTTTTGAAACGGCGTACAATGTTTACTCAATTGCTATGAATACAAATAATATAGGAAATGCGGTTTCTCGCGCTTCTAAAGTAATTTTTGCTCTAAAATCATTTTCGAGAAGTGGTGAAAATGGTGATGTGTGTGAAGTGAATTTAAAGGATAATATTGAAGCTGTATTGACGTTATATCAGCATCTTATAAAGCAAGGTATCGAGCTGGTGAGGGATTATGAAAGTATTTCACTTTTGTCCTGTTACCCTGATGAGCTTGGGCAGGTCTGGACCAATCTTATACATAATGCAATTCAAGCTATGGATGGTGTGGGGCAATTAGGTATAAAGCTTAGCGAGGAAAATGACTGTGCTGTGGTTTCAATTAGTGATACTGGATGTGGAATTCCTGATGATATTCAGAGCAAGTTATATGACCCGTTTTTTACGACTAAAGGTGTCGGGGAAGGAACTGGGTTGGGACTTGACATAGTTAAAAAAATTATAGAAAAACATAATGGAACTATCGAGCTTGAAAGTGAGGTTGGGATTGGTACCACTTTTACTGTAAAGTTACCGTATGTTAGTAAGGAAAGAGATGGATCAAGATAAAGGGGTACTGCTTTGCGTAGATGATGAAGTCATTGTATTGGCCGTGCTAAAAGAAATTCTTCTATGTGAGTTTGGCAATAAGTATGTTATTGAGACAGCTGAGAGCGCTAGTGAGGGGCTAGAGGTCATCAGTGATCTACTCAAGGATGGTTATAAGATTATGTTGATACTGTCTGACTGGTTGATGCCAGGGATGAAAGGAGATGAATTCTTAATTAAAGCTCATGAGCTTACGAGCAATACAGTAAATATACTTCTTTCAGGTCAGGTTGAAGAGAGTGTTGTTAGGCACATTGATACAGAAGCAGGACTGCATTATTGCCTTCCTAAACCTTGGGACAGGAAAGAGTTGCTAGAAGCAATTAGTAGCGGGCTGGAAGTCTTTAATTCGAGGCAGGCTTAGTAGGTATGTGTAGTTGTGTTATAGTAGTAGATAATTTAATTTCAAATATATGAAACGGGTGTTTATGAGTAATAACGCTATTCTTTGTGTTGATGATGAGAAGATAGTCTTACAAGCTTTGCGGAGCTTATTGACAAACAATCTTGATAATATCCAAATTGT
This sequence comes from Planctomycetota bacterium, assembly GCA_965140405.1. Classification (GTDB taxonomy): domain Bacteria; phylum Planctomycetota; class SZUA-567; order SZUA-567; family SZUA-567. The sequence continues at coordinate 795,582 of OZ223208.1, read as the reverse complement.
TGAGGTTGCTCAGAGTGCGGAAGAGGCTCTTGAAGTATTGGCCGACTTTGAGGCAGATGAGACTGTATTAAAAGCAGTTATTGTTGACTATGTCATGCCGGGGATGGGTGGTGACGATCTCTTGATAGAGATACATAACAGACTTCCAAGAGTGAAGAATATCATGCTTACGGGGCAGAGTAACCTTCGTGGCATAAAGCGGGTTATTAATGAAGCAAATTTATATCGATTCATTGAAAAACCTTGGGTTAATCAGGATATTCTTTTGACTGTTAGTGGCGCAATAGAGGCATACGATAATGAACTCGAACTTGAACAGCAATACGCTAAGCTTGTAAAATGGAATGAAGAGCTTGAGAGTATCGTAGAAGAGCGTACAAAGGAATTAGAAATTTTAGCTGTTACTGATCAATTGACTAGGGTCGGTAATAGATTGATGCTTGATCAGGAGTTTGAGAAAGAATGTTGTAGAGCCAAGAGGTATAATACTTTTTTTTCTGTTATATTAATTGATATTGATAAATTTAAGACTGTTAATGATGAGCATGGTCATCAAGTTGGCGATAAAACTTTGAAGGAATTTGCTAATATTATAAAGAACTCATGCCGGAAGACTGATCTGATTGGGCGTTGGGGTGGAGAAGAGTTTCTTGTTTTATGCCCTCATACAGGTCTAGATGGTGCTGTTAATCTTGCCAATAATATTAAATGTAAAATTGAAAATAATAACTTTGAAATTGTTGGGAAGAAGACGGCAAGTTTTGGAGTGGCTACCTACACCGATGGTGATGAGGTAAGGACTATTATGGAGAGAGCGGATGCAGCGCTTTATTGTGCCAAAGATAAAGGCCGCAATCGAGTTGAAGTCATGTGAAGAGTAGTGCTGTGCTGAAAACTCTGTACAAAAAATCCCTGCGGGGTATTATTCGCAGGGATTTTTGTATAAATTAAATTGTAATAATTGCTAGTTATTTCTTTGGTTCTTCAGATGATCTGTCTTGTTCAGCAGTTTCTTCTAGAGCTTCCTGAGTAGAAGGTTGGGCACCGTCTGTTGCTTCTTTTAGCATTGCTGCTTCTGCAGTTTCTTCTTTGTCCTGATCTTCATCTGGAAGTGGTGGAGGAAGGGCTCCGTCATCATCTTTACTCTCTTCTGAATCAGGAATATAGCGATCGCGTTTCTTAGAAGCTTCTCTTTCTGTGCGTATATTATCAAGACTGCGTTCAGAAAGTAGCTTTTCGAATTCTTCTCTGCCAAGTACTTCAAATTCCATGAGAGCTTGGACAATCAAGTCAACCTCATCTTTACTATTCTTGAGTTCGTCTAATGCTTTCTGGTAGCAGTTAGATATGAGAGTACGTACCTCGGTATCGATGAGCTCTGCTGTTGTCTCAGAGTACTCACGACCTTCACCAAAGGTGTTCTGTGACAAGTGGCGGTCACTATAATTTACCATACCGAGCTTCTCTGACATACCCCATTCGCAGATCATTGCTTTTGCATAAGTAGTTGCCTGTTCTATGTCGTTTGAAGCGCCGTTACTGATATCATCAAGGAATAGTTCTTCAGCTGCTCTACCACCTACACGTATTACAATCTCTCCAATAAGTTTCTTCTTGCTAGAGCTATATTCATCACGCTCAGGTAACTGCATTGTAACACCAAGCGCTCTACCTCTAGGGATAATACTAACTTTATGAAGAGGAGTAACATGTGGAAGCTTATGCATTAGTAGTGCGTGTCCAGCTTCGTGGTAGGCTGTATCTCGCCTATCATCATCATGCATTACTCTCGTCTTCTTTTCTTTACCAAATCTGACCTTGTCACGAGCTTCTTCAAAGCATGCCATATTTACTTTGTCAAGGTCGGTGAATGCTGCAAGTAGTGCTGCTTCGTTTACAATATTTTCAAGTTCTGCACCACTGAATGTCGGTGTTGCACGAGCAACTACTGACAGGTCAACATCGTCGCCAAGTTTTACATTTTTGACGTGTACTTTGAGAATTTCCTCACGTCCTTTGATATCAGGTAGGTCGACATGGATGCGTCTGTCGAAACGTCCTGGACGTAAAAGAGCTGGGTCAAGAACGTCTACACGGTTTGTTGCAGCCATAACGATAACTTTGTCATCTGAAGTGAAACCGTCCATTTCAACAAGTATCGCGTTGAGTGTCTGCGCTGCTTCTTGGCCTGATCCTGGTTGGTCATTGGCACGTTTTCTACCTACGGCATCAACCTCATCTAGGAAGATGATACAAGGGCTGTTTGCTTTTGCTTGTTCAAACAGGTCTCTTACTCGGCTAGCACCTACACCTACAAACATCTCAACGAAATCAGAACCGCTGATGCTAAAAAATGGTACGTCTGCTTCGCCAGCGATCGCTTTGGCTAGGAGTGTCTTACCAGTTCCTGGAGGTCCAATAAGTAGCACACCTCTAGGAAGCCTACCACCTAAGCGTTCTGCCTTTTGTGGGCTACGGAGGAAGTCTACGACCTCTTTTACCTCTTCACGTGCTTCGTCAACACCTGCAACATCCTTGAAGGTCTTCTTGTGCTTACCATTCGGCTCTACTCTTACAGCCTTGCTCTTGCCGAAACTGAATGGACTGCCTCCTGAGCCTTTCATCTGGCGTGCTATAAGCATATAGAATAGTAAACCAAACAGTATTATTGGGAGTAGATAAAGGATAGCTTCTGTAAATGCGCTAGGGGCTTGGTAGATTACTTGTATGCCACTATCTTCTAGCATTTTATTGAAGTCAAGATTCATGGTTTCTGCTGGAGGACCTTGTACCTTAAAACCTTGAAACGAGCCTGAAGGTAGGCCAGTAGTAACATATTCGCCGCTTATCTCACCACTCTTTGTCTGGATTATAATAGACTTAATTTTTGGTTTGGCGCTACTACCTGTTACTTGTTTTAGGAACTCGTCATAGGTAATATCTTCAGTTTTTCCAGTTAGTTTGCCTATGTCGCTAAAGCTAGATATTAAAAAGGCTACAGCCAAAAATACCCCAAGCCAGAGAATCATCTGTCTGCCGGGTGTGCCTCCGCCACCATTCTTACCCTTTTTATTTGGATTTTTATTAGAACTCATCATTTCCTTTTCATTACAATTTTGCTGTTTATTGATAATTATTAAGTATAAAAAGTACTTCACAACTCTAATTGTCACTAATATTAGTATTTCATGTAAAATCATAGAAATACTGCGACATAGAAATACTACCTATATTTGAGATAATTACAAGAGGGAACTTGCTTGGTATATACTATATTTATTGGGATATTGTGCAAAGTTATCTCTGTGCAGGATATGGAATATGCGCAATATCTTAATAATAAATAATACCATCCATGAAATATCAAGGGTGGTATTATTTATTACATGTAATTTCAGCGTAACATCTTACTCAGCTTCTAGTTGAGCTGCAATCTCATCTGTTATATCGTAGTTGCAGTAGACACTTTGAACATCTTCATGATCTTCGATTTTTTCAATTATGCTCAAAATTTTTCTAGCATCATCGATATCAACTGATACTGTGTTCTCAGGTATTAGTTTGAGTTCGCTCTCTTGGGTCTCAATTTTAGCTTTTTCGAGAGCTTCACCTACCCCAATAAAGTCTACAACGCTAGTATATACAGTAAAACAATCATCTTCTACCTCTATATCATCTGCTCCAGCGTCAAGAGCGACTTCCATAAGTGTTTCTTCATCAGTCTGATCTTTTGCAATAACAAATACACCCTTGCGTTGGAACATATATGCTACTGAACCTTCTTTACCGAGCTTTGCTCCGGATTTTTCCATCAAGTGACGAACTTCTGGACCGGTTCTCATTGTGTTGTCTGTCAAACATTCAGCAATTATTGCACTGCCGCCAGGACCGTAGCTTTCAAAGGTCATAGGGATGTAGCCGTTGCCACTATCAAGAGCTTTATCAATGGCACGTTTGATATTGTCTTTCGGCATGTTTGCTTGGCGAGCTTTCTCTAAGATTAGACGCAAGCGAGGGTTATCATCTGGATTGCCACCGCCTCCTTCTTTGACCGCTACTGACATAAGCTTGGCGATGCGTGAGAATATTTTACCCTTTTTGGCATCGTTAGCTGCTTTTTTGTGTTTGATTCCTGCCCAATGCGAATGACCTGCCATAATTCCTCCTGATTAATATTTGATTTAACTAATAAAAGACTATAGTTTAGGATAAAATATAGTGATAATGGCGGCTGTGTCAAGATGTTGTTGTGATACTTGGACTTGACTTATCTATGATGATGCATATTATTGACAATATGAATTTACTATAAATCAGAGGGTAGAAATGGCTAAAAAAAGTAAGAGTAACACAAATGCGAAGGAAACAGCTGCCTCTGCTGGCATAAAGACTGTGGCTACAAATAAAAAGGCTACTTTTGACTATGAAATTTTGGAAAAACTCGAATGTGGTATCGTCTTGCAAGGTAGTGAGGTAAAGAGTCTTAGAGATGGTAGAATATCCTTTGCGGATAGTTATATTCGGGTGATTAATGATGAGATGTTCCTTCTTGGGATGAATATCTCTGAGTACAATATGGCAAATAGGCAAAATCATCACCCTGTGCATACAAGAAAACTCCTAGCTCATAAAAGAGAGATAAGGAAGCTAGGGATGGCTTCTGAGATCAAAGGGCAGACAATCATCCCACTAAAGCTATACTTTAAGGATGGGCGTTGTAAATTACTTATTGGCCTTGGGCGTGGTAAGGCGGTATATGATAAGAGAGAGAGCCTAAAAAAGAAGGACTTTGATAGACAGAAGCAGAGAATAATGAAGTCATACTAGGTTGGTGTTATTCCAGTAATTATCAATATTAGGAGTGCGTCTTGGGGAGTGCTAAAGCGTCATTTATACCGGTATTTCATGCTTATATTCCGCTAGGGTTTGAGCGCTCTATTGAGGAGCGTTTTCTATTTGAATATCTTGCAGGTTCACTATATCCTCTTCTTAGAGTATTTGAAGGGCTGGAGAATGAGCGTATTGATTATGGCTTTACCCTTAGTCTTTCACCTATTCTAGCTGGAATGCTAGAAAATCCCTCTTTGATGCTACGCTTTGCTGATTATATAGATTGGCAGATAGAGGTTGCTCAGTCTGTAGGGGAAAAAATAGATGGTGGTACTGAGCTCTCAAACTATTATAAAAATAAATTCAAGGACCTCAAGTATTGGCATGTCCAGAGATACCTATATAGACCACTCAAAGCGATCTTCAACCTAGCGGCTCTAGGGAATTTAGAAGTAATATTTTCAAATGCTGGTAATGGGATACTACCAGTATTAGAGGGTGTGGAGGCTTCGGCTAGAGCAGAGGTACGGGCTGCTGTCAGTGAGTACGAGCGTTTCTCAGAAGGGGCAAAGCTTAAGGGAATACTACTTACCGAACTTGCCTACTCGTCGGGAAATGAAGAGGTTCTTGCTAGTGAGGGGATTGAATACTTCTTTGTTGATGAGAGTGGCTTTAGAAATGCTACTATACCTGTAATTAGCGGAAATAAACGTCCGGTAATTGTCGGTGATGGAGTAGTGGCATTTGCCGTAAATAAAAAATTGAGCGGTAAGGTCGGACTTGAAGAGATGGCGTATTGCTATGATGGGAATTTTGCAGATAAAAACTCTACCGACCTTATAGAGCTTTGCGAAGAACTTATCCCTAATACGTTAGTTGTCTCTGGTGGTGGGAGCAGTAAGGCTGCTTTTGGGGTTCGTTCTAGAGACGGCAACCTGTATTCGCCTCAAATAGCAAGGGGGAGAGCTGACAAGCAGGCAACACATTACCTCTCTGTACTTCGTGATGATGTAGTAAATAATGGTGTCGAGGATGGAGTGATTGTCACCTTAATCGATCATGAAAATGTTGGAAGGGGATGGCAAGAGCTACCTATCTTTGTTGATATGCTTCTGAGGAAGATGAGGTATGATCAGAACATTATAAGGTCTAGCAGTGCTGGAAAATATCTACAGGAAGAGAGAGACTTTCAGATTGTGGATATTGGAGACTCTAGTAATTATGAGGAAGGAATATTCTCAGAATTCTATAGGAGTGAACGCGAGAAATATCTTCCTGAAATCCACCTTGCTGCAGCAAAGCTAGAGAGCGCTATCTTCAGTGATGAAAGAGTAGGGGACCAGATGGCTAGAGAGCTGATGCTTGCATCTGGGTGTGAGTGGCGTTACTACTCCCGTAAGAGTATTGATGAAGAGTATGCTCGTGAGAGGCAGCGAAAGAGGCTGGCTAGGTTTGCAGCGTGTGATAAGATGCTTGGTGAGGCTGGAGTTGACTTAGATCTCCTCCAAGCAATCGAGGAGCGTTGTAGCGTATTGGGTACTGTTGGAATACATACATTTAACCGAAAATAGCACCCTAGGATCAGTTCTTCTTTATATCAAAAACCTTTGGGATATTCATACCAGCTTTATTGAAGAATAATTCTGCAAGCTTACTAATGCGTTCCCGCCATCTCTTATTAATGATAAATGCTGTCATAAAGCATATGATGTATACTCCTATTGCAATAAGCACTCTCAAAATATCTGAATCAGTCTCAAGCAATTGCTGTGTAATAATAATTATTGCTGCCATTATTCCTGAGAGTAGCAAGGTAGGAGTAAAGCAACGTACTTGATCCATAACTCCTACTGCTCCTGAGCGTGAACTGATATAAATTACTAGAGGTGTACGGATAAATATTGTCGCCAAAGTATAGCCTATAGTAATACCCATTATCCCGTATCTGATACCAATAAAAAATGAGATGGCTGATATAAACGCTGAGAGTAAGGTGAAGTACAGGAATTCTTTTGCTCTGCCTTGGCTTAGGAATAACCAACGTGTAGAGCTGGTGCAGGCAGTAGCAAGTGATAGTAGGCAAAACCATGAAAAGATGGGCGCAGCGGCATTCCATTGGTTTCCAAGGAATAATTTGAATAGGCTTTCGCTACATGCAAAGCCGAGAGCAAAGAATGGAACAATTGCTATTACAAGCGTTTCCTGCGCAAAAGTATAGTAATGTCTATATCTCTTAGGTTCGTCTTGAAGTTTGCTTAGAGTGGCAATAGCAAGATTATTCAAGGGGTAGGATATTTTTCTAAGTGGTAGAAGTGATAGGTCGAATGCTTTGGTGTATTGCCCTAATATTGCAGGATTGAGGGTTTTGCCAATAATGAGTTTATCAAGGTTGTTTGAAAAATATTCACAGAAGTTACTACCAGTCAGGTAGCCACCAAACTTTAAAAAGTGAGCTGTCTTGGTGTTTCTGTCAGGAAGGCTAGGAATCCATCGGCAGAACCATATAGCAAGCAGAGAGGTGCTTAAGACGCCGCTCAGCTCCATAATAACCAGTGACCAATAACCTAAACCAGCGTATGCTGCAGCTATTGCTGATATTATACCTATTATGATGCTAAGTATCTGGATTATTGAGATCTGTTTGTAGCGGAGCTGTCTCTGTAGTAAGGCTATATGCTGGATTATAAGGCCTGAGACGGGGAAGGTAATAGCGAGAGTAAGGGTGATATACAACAGTTCTTCTCTTCCATAGAACCATGTGACAACTGGGGCGCAGGCTGCAACAATGATTCCAAGCACAGTGCTTATGCCTGTATTGAACCAGAAAAGGTTGCTCACCTCCGCGTGGGTAATTTCCTTACTCTGGACGGTAGCGACATTCAGCCCAATATCCTTGAACATTTGTATAAAGTTTGTCAGAACTGCAACCATAGCAATCAGGCCATAGTCTGAGGGGGTTAGTATTCTTGCTAGGATAATAATTGAGAGCATGCGCAGAGAGTGCCCACCAGCTTGTCCGGCCATTATCCATATACCGCCACTTAGTGACTTGTCCTTGAGTTGTTTATTTATATTATTATTAGCTAGAAACTCACTGTACTTTATATCCTTATCGGTCAATTTCAACTCCATGCCTTTTTTGTTATAGCGATGTATACATTTTATTTCAATTATAATGTACAGTATATTGATGTTATTGTAAATAGTGGAGGAAATTATTAGAGCCAGAGCAATTGCTCTGGCTCTAATAATTAAAAAATACTATAAATAAGTGGATTGGTGCTTATTTGTCACTTTCCTCAGGTGGTTGTGGTGGTGATACTGGCTTTTCTCTGGTTCTAGGGATTACAACCTTTTGCTTTTTTGCTGGTGATTCTTCGGTTAATTTTGGATCAATTACTATGCCGTCTCCTTCAAGTTGCGAAGGGGGCGGTGTTGGTTTTGATCCAGATACTGGCGGTAAAGTTTTAGCAAGGTTTGCTTTGGTCTTAGTCTCTTGATCAAAGTATTCTTTTGACATTTTGCGTCTGTGTTCTGCCTCTTCAAGACGGATAATACGCGTTGTACGCCCGATGCGTGGAGCAGGACTACTATGGCTCTTCTCAGCAATCTGGCTACGGAGACGTTGGAAGGCATCCCCCATGTCATCAAACTTGTCACCAAGGTATAAGCGCTGTGCTTGTTTGTCATTGATGAGGTCTTCTGGAGAACCGTGTTTGAGTACTTTGCCGTCATGAATGATATAAACTCTATCAGAGATAGCAAAAGTTTCGAATACGTTGTGGTCGGTAATGAGAATACTCATTCCTCTGACTCTGAGTGATGAGATGATTTTTTGGATATCTGCGCAGGCTTTTGGGTCTACACCTGCAAATGGTTCGTCAAGCATAAGAATATCTGGGTTTGTAACAAGTGCCCTTGCAATCTCAAGACGTCTACGTTCACCACCTGAAAGGGTATTGGCTTTGCTTGAGGCTACTCTGGATAGACCTAAGTCTGCAACTAGCTCGGTAAGTCTCTGCTGTCTCTCACCGCGTGTGATGTTCTGCGTCTCAAGAATAGCCATGATGTTGTCTTCTACTGAAAGGTGTCTGAAGATACTGGGCTCTTGAGAAAGATAGCCCATACCGCGTCGAGCTCTCTTGTACATCGGGAGGTTTGATATATCTTCACCAGCACATTTGACATCGCCTGCCTCTGCCTTTACCATTCCCATCAACATTCTAAATGTTGTAGTCTTTCCCGCCCCGTTTGGTCCCAGAAGTCCTACAATTTCTGAGTGACCAACATGGAAGTCAACACCGTCGACAACACGTCTACCATTATATGTTTTTTGTAATCCACGAATTTCCAGAAGTGGCATAACTCTTTATCTCCAAAATACTTTTTGTGTTTTTCAAACTGTTGATTTTTGCAACTTAATATACGGTTACTGAGCTTTACTGCTTCCTGATGCTATCGCCTCAGCTATCTGTAAGAGGTTGTTAGCATAGCTCTCTTGTAGAGGGTTAATTGCAGAGACAGTACCGTTGATAAGATCTTCTAGGTTACCTTTGATACCTTCTGGTAGGTATGGTCCAAAGAATATAGTATGGACATCTTCTTTGATTGCGCTACGAGCAAGTGTATTGATATCGCCTCCCTTTTTTGAGTCAAATTGCTTCTGTTTGATATTGAAGGTTATGCCAAAATATCCAAGTACCGGATAATCGGTATAGACCTCACTATTTACCGCATTTAGTAAGACTCTATGTATATCACCTTCAAGGTTGTTCAGGTCTCGTACAAAGTGTGTGTAGTTTGTACGAACAGTCTCTCGGTCTCCACTAATGCGATCACGAAGATTTAGGTACATTGAAGATGAACTCTGGATAACCATTGTTGGAGAAAGCCAGAAGAAAGGGTCATTTTTGTTGTTCTTTGATGCATTTAAATACTCAGTATGAGATGAGTATGGTTTTAAATTGACGTCTTTTCTTGTGTCAACACCAACAACTGTAGATGGCATACTGATACTTGTCTCAAACGGTGCACCAATCATAAAGTATAGGTCTGCCTCCGCAAGTGCAGCGAGTTTTGCATCAGAAGGTGTTGAGGTAAGAAACTCATCACCTTCTTCAAGTAGGCTAATTACTTCAACATTTGCTCCACCAATTTGTTCTACAAAGTATTTTTGAGGTGGAATGCTTACTACCACTCTAAGTTTTGTTCTCTCAGGTGACCAGAACGACATTGCATTTGGACCTTCTTCAGTTACGCCATCTTCAGAAACTCCTTCTTCGTTATCTTTACTTTCAGTTGCTTTTGTGTCATCTGACATAGTTGTTGGTTGTTCACACCCAGAAAATAATGTTATTGCCATGATTAGTGCAAAAGAGAGTACCCATATATTTTTCATTCGTTTGATCCTCATATTTTAAAACATATTTATTATTAGAATTTTAGTATTTCATTAGTAATTATTCATCTTCTTGGTATTATAGCAATTCTGCTTTCCAATACAATTATAAATATAATTAATGATTTGAGGCGTTCTGCATAGCAGAACGCCTCAAAAGGACTGTTTTTAAGCATGAGCTCAAGTTTAAGCATCAGAATTTGAGCTTTCGCTATCTCCGTGCTTACTAACTTTGGCAGACTTAAGTGCTTTTTGACGCATTTTTCTAGCCTTAACTTTGCGTTTGTCGCCTTGACGAGAAAGTTTAGCACGAGCACGTTCTTGCTCACGCTTGATTCGCTTATTAGCCTCACTCGGTTTTTCGAAACAAGTCGTACGACGCATATCGCGTGTAAGACCTTCACGGTTACAAAGTTTCTTGAAGCGACGTAGTGCCTTATCAAGAGACTCACCTGGTTTTAAATCGAGACGTAACAAATGTATCACCCCCTCTCAAGTTGTTATCTGAAGATTAAATAGTCGGTGCAGAAAACACCTGTCTTCTGCACCGAAAAATAAATACTAGTTCAAAGAGTATATCCCAATAATTTAGTGATGCAAGTAGAAAACTAATTTTATCTATTTATTTGAGATATTTTATATAATAATTGTTGGCTATTTTAGTGGAGCATTTTAATTGCATGCAGTGGCCACCAGATAAATTGCGCCGTACCTTCAAGATTTGCCTGAGGAACTGGTCCCCAGAATCTTGAATCGTTTGAAGATGGACAATTGTCTCCTAATGCCATATATCCATTATCTGGGAGGGTAAAGAAGCCTCGATTGTCATTGTAATTATAGTAATATATGTCTCTTGAAATACTTATGTCAGAAAGAGAGAGCGCTCCTGATATGGAGAGTTTGACATTTGTGTTCTTTGGAGATTTTATGCTTGACGTCAATTCTTCTGGGTCTGCAGTAATGTTTATAATCTCTTCCCCATCAAGATATGCCCGAAGTTGACCATCCAGATGGTAGAACTGTATACTATTGCTCTCGCCTTGATTGATACTAATCGCAGTCTCTTTGAGTAGCTCACCGTTTTTATATACTTTAACATTTGAATTTGTAAAGAGTGCGGAGTATGAGGTCTTATTTGAAATTACTGAACACTTTAGACTGGATTCTGGTGATAAAAGCGTGAGTTTACTACTAAATGAGAGGTCTGGCACAAAGTGCCACCATTCTCCACGGTATTGTGGATCGGCAACCTTTGATACTTCGTCAAATGCGGCTTGGTAATTGGCAGGGTAGCCAGTTCGGTAGTCATAGCTGATAACGTCAGACTCTTGGAGGTATTCTCCACATATTGGGCAACGTGCTGTCATCTTTGGTGATGAAACGGTCTTTCTGACTTTACCAGAACAGCCTATTACTGGGCAGGAAAATTCGACAACTTGCCTTCTTACATATCTGTCAGGTATTCCTGCCAGAGCTCCAAATCTTGTGTGAGGTTTGAAGGATAGTTCGATCTCTTTGTTGTTCTCATCCGTAGTAAGCGAATTGTTTATTATCTGTATAGAGTTTGAGTCTTTGGGTTGGATCGTCCAGTAGTAGCCTAACTCATCAATGCTTAAATCTTTAAAACTTTCACTGTATACAGGCATCCATATTTTATCTTGAATACCGTTGCTTTTAACCGCTCTTTTTGCCTTATTCTTGTTTTTACTGATGAAGACGTCTCCACCAGATAGAGCTATTGACTCACCTGGGAGTCCTACGCAACGCTTTATAAAGTGTTCTCCTTTGTATGGTGATGAATCTCCTTGTGGGGTCTGTTGATAAGGGAATTTGAAAACAAAGACTTCCCAGCGTTCTGGGTTGCGCCATAGGTAGTTGAGTTTTGTGCAGAAAATACGGTCACCATTTTCAGGGTGTCCATGAAGTGTTTGTTCCATACTCCCTGAAGGGATGAAAAAGATGTCACAAACAAACCATTTTATAATTACGACTATTCCCAGTAGGATTATCATAGAGCGAGTAAATTCCCAAGCGCTCTCTTTTTTCTTCTTCTTGACCGGCTTATCTATGGATGAGCCGCTGTTATCTGCTTTTTTTGACATAATCAGCCTATTATTAGTGGGTTAGTTAGTATTCTCAAACTTTATAGCGTATGGATTATTATAGCTATGTCAAACAGCTTTTCACATATGATACTCTATTATTTATATTGTAAGGATTTGGTAAACATAATAATGATGCTTTCGAGTTTAATTTTTATGGATATTAATGTAAACTAATAATTAGTAAATATGGATGTTTTTGCTATAGTTTTTTTGTGAAATAAGCTATAATATGCATAATTGAAATAATAGTGCAACAATATGATAAGGAAAAGTAATGAGTAAGAGAGCAATTGTAGTAACTGGTGAAAAAGAAGATAGAACTAATTTTAATGAGTTAATTAGTAATTTAAATACTCGTGTGCTAGATGTTGATATTGTAGGTGTTACAGCTAATCAGACTGAAATTTTTACTCAGTTAGCAAGAGTCTCTGAAGATGGTATAAAGGATGTAATTATTATACCACTTAGTATCCCTCAAGATAATGAAATGTTGATGGCGATTAATGAGTGTATAAATAAATTTTTAGATACTAATATGGATGTGGGGGTAGAGATAGTTAATGATTATACCTCTGACCTTGTACTTGAAGACATGATTTGGGAGACTATCACTTCAAAATATACTGACAAGGATCTCTTGCCAGAATTGGGTAGGAATATTGAGACCCTTAGCCATCATATAATTGATGGAAAACTACGAACTATATCTAATATGTCGGTGAGAGAAAAGGTAGTGGCAAGAAGAATTATACATGCGACAGCGGATTATTCGTTTGCAAATACCTTGAGGTTTTCTAGTGGAGCAGTCAAGAAAGGTATAGATGCGATAAAGTCTGGAAAACCTATAATTTGTGATGTAAACATGCTCAAAACTGCAATGACAAAGGTTGACTCGGAGATTATCTGTTCGATCGGTGAGCCAGAGATTGTAGAATTGGCTAAGGAAAAAATGTGTACAAGGGCTGCTGCAGCTATGATGAGTCTAGAAGATAAATTAGATGGAGCAATTGTAGTCATCGGTAATGCTCCAACCGCTATTTGGCAATTACTTAAAATGAATGTCAAACCAGCGCTAGTTGTAGGTCTACCAGTTGGGTTTGTTGGGGCGCGAGAGTCCAAATTAGAATTAATCAAATCAGACCATGAGTATATTGCAAATACTTCTCCTAGAGGCGGCTCTCCTGCCGCAGCTGCTGCGCTCAATGCTTTGGCGCTTTTAGCAAAAACGCACCAGAACTAAGTGCGAAGTTATTGGGTGTTCGTATTATTTAATTTATGTTTTGTTGAACACCTATGTGTGAGGGTGATTATGAAGACATCTGATGAACTAATAGATCAGGAATCTTTTGTTAAAGAGACTCTCTCAATGTCTGAAAATAGGCATATGAGGTCGAGATTCTTCGGCATTACATTTATAGTTCTAAATGTTTTTCTTATATTAATTCTTGCAATTATAGGTTATGTCCAGAAAGTTGATGCAGAAAAAAAAAATAGAAAGGAAGTCTCTGATGAACTTGATAGTATAAGGCTTATGTTGAGTATGAATATCAAGTCTTCATTGAATGATATCTTCTTTCTTAGTGATGTCGTTGATCATGAAACAAAAGGCGATGTTATCAGTAATTTGAAGAACATCGAGGCAATCCTCTATAGGTTTATAAAGAACAGCGACTCTTATGACCAAGCTCGCTTTATTAATAGTGATGGTATGGAGAAGGTACGAGTAAATAGAGTGGAAGGTCGCTCGCCGCAAGTTGTGTCTGAAGATCTTTTACAGGATAAATCTGATAGACAATACTTTCAGGAGGCTATTAACCTCTCAACAAATATAGCATACATATCTCAGCTTGACTTGAATGTGGAGAATGGTAAGGTCGAGCTGCCGTATAAACTTGTTCTTAGAATTGCGACTCCTGTCTATAATAGAGGAATTTTGGAAGGTATAATTGTCTTGAATTTTCTGGGCTCTGAGCTACTATATGATACTACTCATATTCTCAAGCAAGGTAATAATTCGGCAGGGGATAAATATTTTATACTAAATGGATATGGCGATCCTCTAGCGTATCTAGAGTGGTCTGGAAAGAATGTTTCAAAAAGTTTGCTTGGATTTGATGCGGCTGAGGCGTTTCGTGAAACCTTCAAGTTGACAAGCCAAGAGGTATTTCGACTCCAAGACGGGGTGTATGCAAGAGATAGTAATCTTTTTGCAAAGGTAACTTTTCGAGCAGATGCGACAGCTTCTGGTAGTAATAGTAAATACGGGCTGGTAAAGAGTAATGTTATAGAGTCTACCGAGCATGATGAAAGTGATTTGACCCTTATCTCATTGACACATTTGGACTCTTACTGGGATACACTTGACTCATTTGTGGTTACTAATATAATTCCAGTAATTTGGTTGGAGATTATATTTTTTCTTATTGCTTCGCTATATTCTATGAGCTTAGTAAAGCAGAAGATTCTTGAGAATGCAATAAAGTCTGCAGCTGCTTATGATCCGCTGACCTCATTGTATAATAGACGTTTCGGAATGCTATTTCTAAAGTATGAAATAAGAAAGATAGGTAGAACAAAAGGCGTGGTCACACTCTTTGTCATCGATGTTAACAATCTCAAAACTGTAAATGACACTTGTGGGCATAATTCTGGTGATGAACTTATAAGGATTGTAGCAGATAGACTGAAATGCGAGGTAAGAGAATCTGATATCGTCTGCAGGATAGGAGGTGATGAGTTTATTGTTGCTTTCACTGGAACAGGTCTTGTCGATGGTAATCTCATAATTGAAAGAGTAAGAGCTGGCCTTAACGCTGACTATGCGGGACGATATAATGGTGTTGGAGTCGATTTCTCATATGGAGGGGTGGAGTACGATCTTGAAAAGCATAAAAATTTTGATGACTTTGTAAAAGATGCAGACGTAAAAATGTATGAGGATAAGAAGCGACGTAAAAAGGGCTGTGTAAGATAATTTATAATATTTATTAGGAGAAACAAATGGCGTTGATTTCAGGTAGCCCAGCAATGAGTGAGAAAAAATTTGCTGATGCTGCATTTAGTGCAGGTGAAGATACCATGACAGCTGAAGGTACAGCTATCAGAGCAATTATTATGATTCTTGTTGTAATTGGTGCAGCATTGATCCCATGGACAATATTTTTTAGTAACTTTTCATATGCAGATAATAACCCATACGCAGCTGCGATGGCGACTAGGGCGGTAAGTCAATATATGTTTGGCGGCGCTATAGGTGGGTTTGTTTTGGCTCTGATTATTATTTTTAAAATGAGGGCGGCTCCCATACTTGCTCTACCTTATGCTTTTTGTGAAGGGCTATTTTTAGGTGGAATATCAGCTACCTTTGAAGCTTCTTATCAAGGTATTGTTATTCAGGCTGCTGCGACAACATTTATTATATTCTTTGTCATGTTACTGCTCTATACAGCAAAGATAATAAAACCTACGGCTAAGTTACGCGCAGTGGTTATGTCATCAATGATTGCAATCATGCTGATGTATTTAGTAAATATTATACTAGGTATTTGGGGTATCCAGATACCTGAAGTAAATGGTAATGGAGTTATTGGAATTGGAGTGAGTGTTTTTATATGTATTATTGCAAGCTTGTCGCTTATATTTGATTTTCAAGTTATCGAGAGTGGAGTCGCACGCAGGGCACCAAAATACATGTCATGGTATGGCGCATTTGCTATGATTGTGACACTAGTTTGGTTGTACCTTGAAATACTTAGGTTGATAGCGAAGGTTAGAAGCAGAGACTAGGTGAGGAGTTTTTGCTATTATTTAGGAATTTATTAATTCGCCACGCTTAATTTTAAGTGTGGCGTTTGTTTTATAAAAGTTAGAAGTTGTTTTATTTATTGTGTTTCCGAGGGTATAGGTATAATTAAACTCTGTACTTTTTAGGTATAGCATAATATAATGGTATGTTTAGTTATCATTATTTAAATTGATTAGGTTACGTAAGGGGTTAAGTTATGGCTTTAGATAGAGGGGCGGGAGTATTGCTACATCCGTCATCACTACCTGGTGGAGGAGGAATTGGAGATCTAGGGGATAGTGCCACTCGTTTTGTCGATTATCTTGACAAAGCAGACTTGAAGTATTGGCAGATGCTACCGCTAGGTCCGATTAATTCTTCTGGTAGCCCCTACCAGGCACTGTCGTCATTTGCAGGTAATACTTTTCTTATCTCTCTGGAGTTATTGGTTGAGGAGGGTTTTCTTACTGAAACTGATGCTATAGGTTATAAGTCTGAATCAGTATCTAGAGTGGATTATAAAGCTGTTAGAGAGTTTAAAATTAAACGATTTAAAATAGCTTTCGATAATTTTACCCGAAATAAAAGTAAGTTCTTGGAGGTTGATCGTGAGTTTGAAAAGTATAAACGGGATAATTCTGATTGGTTGGAAGACTTTGCGTTATTTGTCGCTATAAAATCTAAAAATGGCGAAAAAGCCTGGTGGGAGTGGGATGACAAAGACCTCTCCTTGTATGAAGAGAAGGCTATTGCCAAAGCTAGAGAGGATTTTGCTGTTGAGATAGAGCTAGAATCTTGGTTGCAGTATATCTTTAGTAAGCAGTGGGCTGGTATAAAGAAAAAAGCAAATGATAAAGGAATCCTGATAATAGGGGATCTACCTATTTATACTGCTCATGATAGTGCTGATGTTTGGGCGGAAAGGGAATTCTTCGAAGTTGACCCAGAGACTGGTGAGGCCTTGCTTATGGCTGGAGCTCCACCTGATTACTTTTGTGAAGATGGTCAGCTTTGGGGGAATCCAATTTATAAGTGGAAGCTTATGGAGGCTGATGGCTATAAGTGGTGGATGAGAAGGATTAGGGCGAATCTACTTCTGACTGATATTGTGAGAATTGATCACTTTAGAGGGTTTGAAGCTTACTGGCAGGTAAAGAGTGGTGAAGAGACTGCAAAGAATGGTAAATGGGTAGCTGGTCCAGGAAAAGGTTTCTTCTCAGTGGTACAAAAAGAATTTGAGGGAGAGATCGAGAATGAACTTCCATTCATTGCTGAAGATCTTGGAGTTATTACTCCTGAAGTCGAGGCGTTGAGGGATGATATCAATTTGCCGGGAATGAAAATACTTCAATTTGCTTTTTGTGATGGGGCAAATATGTATAGACCTCACTCATATGATAAGAACTGTGTGGTTTATACAGGAACTCATGATAATGATACTTCGCAGGGCTGGTATAAAGCCGAAGGTATTGATTACCAGCATATGGACTGGGATACTATTCAGCGGGAGAGGGATCTTTGCAGAAGGTATATTGGTATAGATGGTGGTAATATTCACTGGGATCTTATAAAGCTTGCGATGGCTTCAGCTGCCGATGTTGCCGTCTTCCCTGTACAGGATATTCTAGGCCTTGGAAATGAAGCAAGGATGAATAGGCCTGGAGTAGGCGAAGGAAACTGGAGGTGGAGGATGACTTCCGAGCAGTTTGAGAATCTTGACGTAGGGTATATTTGTGAAATGAACAGATTGTATGATCGTGGGAGAAGAGATGTCGAAGAAAAATCCTAGACCTGAGTGGCTTAGTATTAGATTAGAACATGATAACGAGAAGCTTAGAAGCGTTGAAGGTTGTCTGGTTGATTTAGACTTGAAGACTGTGTGCAGTAGCGCAAAGTGCCCAAATAGGTCTGAGTGCTATAGTAAGCGTAGAGCAACATTCATTATGATGGGTGATAACTGTACGCGTAGGTGTGGCTTCTGTGCTGTCGGACGTGATAAACCTGAGCCACTAGACGCTGACGAACCTATGAGAGTAGCCAAGGCTGTAAAAAGGCTGGATCTAAAGCATGCTGTGATTACATCAGTCACTAGGGATGATTTGGCTGATGGTGGCGCAGAGCATTTTATGAAAACCGTGCTTGAGATTAGAGCTATGAATCCCGAGGTTACGGTTGAAATACTTGTTCCAGATTTTGCAGGAGACATTAAGGCCTGGGATGTATCTGCTAGTTCTTTACCTGATGTATACAATCATAATATTGAAACTGTTCCTAGGCTTTATCCTACTGTCAGGCCTGAGGCTGTATTTCAAAGAAGTATTGACCAATTAGAGTATGTAAAGAGTAAGTACCCTACGGTTTTAACCAAGAGTGGTATGATGGTTGGGCTTGGCGAGACCTACGATGAGATTATTTTAGCAGCCAAAGCTTTGAGAGAAGCAAAAGTGGATATTATTACTGTAGGGCAATATCTCGCACCTATAAGTGAGAGAAATCTACCTGTGGTGTATTATATGCCTCCTGAAGAGTTTGTAAAACTTGAGAATGATCTAAAAAATATGGGATTTATGAGTGTTGCGGCCTCACACTTTGTAAGGAGTAGTTATAATGCTGAGGATGTTATGAAGGTGGAGTAATTGTGGGTTGCTTTGTTACTATACTAGATAATGCAGTCAAACTATAACAGGGAGATCGTAAGCCGATCTCCCTGTTATAGTTTTATATGTTTATTTGTAACCCAAAAAATATATGATTTACAAAACCTCGATTATGTGTGTGCCGTTAGTATATACACAGATCTCACCTGCAAGGGTTAGTGACTCTCTTACGATGTCTTCTGCAGACATGTCGGTATTTCTTATGAGTGCTTTGGCAGCAGCAGCAGCATACTGTCCACCAGAACCGATAGCAAGTACCCCGTCATCTGGCTCTATTACATCTCCGCTACCACCTAGAAGCAGTTGATTCTCCTTATCTACAACTATCATCATACTTTCAAGCCTTCTAAGAACTCTGTCTGTACGCCAGAGCTTTGCCATCTCTATAGCTGAGCGTAGGATATTACAGTTGTACTCGTCAAGTTTCTGTTCAAACTTTTCTAATAGTGCAAATGCATCTGCAGTGGAACCTGCAAAACCACATAAAACCTTGCCTCCTGCAAGTGACCGGATCTTTTTTGCAGTACCTTTTATAACAGTATTGCCGAGACTTACCTGGCCGTCTCCTCCAATAGCAATCTTACCATTCTTTTTAACTGATAGTATTGTTGTGCTTCTTATCTTTTTCATATGATTCTTTCTATTTAGTTGATTTGTTGTCAATATCAAGATTTGTATTATATATTTCATCTTTAGTAAACTCAAGGTTTATCTCTGATTCTAATTCTTTGAAATAATCTGCGCAGGGTAGATTGCTACTGATTGCTCTGTTGAGGGCTATACTTGGCCAATGAAGCATTCGGTGCATCAGACGTCTACCTAGTTTGTTGAATTTTTCACGGAATTCATCTGGTATGTCTGTTGTCTCTGATAGCAAATTTTCTAGTTCGTTTGCAAGTATTTCATGCGCTTCCTGTCTCCACTTGGCAATACAGCTCTGCGAGTCGCTAGCGAGTAAGCACGCATAGAACTTTTCGGCTTCTTCTCTAAGAATTGGAGTAAGTTGTTCTTTTGCACCTTCTCTGGCTGAGAGGTTCTTCTGGGAAATATCGCCGATACCGTCCATATCTATTAGTGTGACTCCTTTAAGATATCTTACTTTCGGAGAAATATCCCGTGGAACTGCAAGGTCTACAAGGAGTAAAGGCTTGTATATCTTTGATAGGTGTTTAGGAAGTATTACTGTGTGAGGAGCACCTGTACATGCAATAAATATATCTGCATCAGAGATAACATCCTCATGGGTGTTACTATTTATGGTTACCCAGCCCTTAGCAGGCGGGTTCTCGATGAATTTCTCAGGGTTTCTACTAAGTATTATGCCTGGCTTAGCTCCGTTTGCTTCGAGAGCTTTTACTGTCGCTCTTCCTACTTCACCTGTTCCCCAGACATAAATGTTGAGTTCATCGATATTTTCTCTAAGTTTTACAATCTCTTCGACAGCTATACTTGCTACAGATACCCTGAATTTCCCAATATCTGTACCACTACGTATATGCTTTGCGAGGGTAAAGGTTTTCTGTAAGGTGCGGTTAAGGATTTTTCCTGTACTATTGAGTGACAGTGCATTAGCATAAGCACTCTTTAACTGCCCAAGAATCTCTGTCTCTCCAATAACCATAGACTTCAGACCACTGCCCAGCATAAAGAGGTGCTCAATAACATCTCTACCGTGGTAAATGACAGCACTCTTTTCGATAAGATCTCTGTCTGCCCCTGTTATGTCTGAAATATAGTCTGCAAAGTCTGGAATGTCAGATTCTTTGGTAACAACGAATATCTCTGTACGATTGCAGGTACTTAGTGTTAGTGACTCGGTTACCCCTGTTAGCAGTAACGCTTCAGATAATTGGGCAGAATCATGACCATCTAGGGCTACGCTTTCACGTAGGGCTACATTACTCTTCTCATGTGCGATGGAGTAGCAGTATATCTTCATTTTTGCTCTACTTCTTTCATTGGGGTAGTGGCGTTGTCCACTTGCCCTTGTGGTTTTGTTGGTAGTTTTTTATCTCTGCTTGGGCTGATATAGTCGTCTGTATAGAAGGTGAAGATATCTATCTTGTCTGAGCGGTATGCATCAGGTCTCAGTCCTGCTTGTCTACATGCAAATGAAAGCATCTCCTCTACGCCCCAATTATTTCTCCTTGCTGTTATAGGCAGTACGAGTGATCTACTTCCTCCTCTAGCGACAACTACCCCCATACCAGTCTTGACCTCGTCCCATCTGCCTATTGTTTTGAAATCCTTGAAGATGGAAACAACGACCTCTGCTTCGTATGCTTGGTCAGAAGTCAGTCTATGACTCTGTTGGGGATCTTCACCGACTGCACACATACGGGCTGCTTCACTCACGGCATTACATATTCTAGCCGCAGTACCAGTACTTCCCATAGAAGCAAGTACCTTGCCGTTAGGCGTATATGCTGTTACAAACAGGGCTCTCTTCTTGAGTAACTCCGCGTTTACTGGATATGGTGTATCATAGCGTGCCATGGCAGCTGCAGATTCCAGTGAGTCACGGGCAACCTGTAGCATCTCTTTTACTGCCTTGGTTGAGAGTCTACCTGTCTCTCTTTGCATTATAGCAGCTATCTGTGAGTCGTTCCAGTCTACCGCAGCTCGTTCAGAGATCGCCCCCGCTACATAGCCAGTCATCAGTGGGCGTCCAGGTATTTGACGGTTCTTATTGTAGCCTAACCAAGTTATTGTGTCTTCTTCGAGAAGTAACGAGGTGAGGATGGTTGTCATAATTGTTGGTGGGCTTTCAAGAACTCCGGCTTCAGGTGGTAGGCCTTCTGCTCTCTTCTTGCCTGTATTGTTGATAACATTTAGATCCATTGTGCTGATAGAGGATATTGTCTTTAGGTCTAGGCTTCCAGTTTGTTCAGCCGTTGGTATACCGTATGACAAATTACTGATTCCGATCATTACTGTACTCTTACCAGAAAGAAGTCCTGCAAGGCTATTTGAAATGCTTTCTAACTCTTCTTTGTTGCGTGGATTGATTAGGACTGGGACAATCTGGACGTTTGGAAGAAAGTACTGAATGAGAAGTACATGGGTCTCAATTGAGAGTTCATTCATGTGAGCTTCGTGGTCAAAACCAAATAGTTTATTCTTTAGTAGTTTTTGGGATCCAAGGGCATTAATAGGTGTTATGCCGATAGGTGTCGCGTATCCACCCTCAGGCCACACAGAAGCACTACAACCAATAAGAGGTCTGCGGTGGGCTCGTGAAAGTAAGACTATGGTCTTGAGGCCTTTCAAACTTCGTAAATATTGGTATACTTTTGCTGCTGTTGCAAGCCCTCCATCTATCGAACCCCAAGGTGCAATAAATGTCTTTGCGAGACCTGGTACTGGTGGCAGTGCTTGGGCTCTATCTAGTGAACTTAATAGCCTGTATACTAGAGGTTTGTCAGCTGGGTATAGTAGCTCGGCGCCACTTGGCTGTCTAATGTTGTCAGGGAATACTCTGCGGGGAAGGAATACTGCTGGTAGACGTGGTGCAGACTCTGCCTCGGCTGGGTCTGGTGTCTCCATACCAGAAGGGTCTTCTGATAGCGCTGGAGGGGTATACTCCCAATCGCCTTGAACCGACTTTGGAATTTTTGCTTCCCCGTTTGTCTCCGGTTGTAATATATCTGTTGAAGGAGTTACTGTTTCTTCTGCGTATAGACATGTTTGGAGGCAGAAGAATAGTATAAAGCAAATCATGGTCAGTCGGGTATTCATAATAACATCCTTATTATTTAGAATGATTTATTTGGTTAATTCATGTTCTAGGGTAGGGCAGCCTAGTGCGCCATTGATTAGGTAGAGTACAGCCATACGTACTGCGACCCCATTTTCAACCTGCTGAAGAATCACACTTTGCTCTCCATCTGCAACATCTGGGGTGAGTTCAATTCCACGGTTGACCGGTCCTGGGTGCATTATTACAAGATCATTTCTACCTAGTCTGTTCAGGCGCTCTTGACTAAGACCGAAGAGCCTTGAGTACTCTCTGATACTTGGGAATGGGCAGACACCGTTCTGCCTTTCAAATTGTATGCGTAGCATGTTGATAAAGTGCGATCTCTTTATTGCTTCGTCCATATCATAGCATACCTCTACTCCCATGCGTTCAATCTCTGGTGGGATCATTGTTGACGGCCCGACTACAAGTACCTTTGCGCCAAGGGTAGTCAGCCCCCAAATATTGCTACGTGCAACACGGCTGTGAGCAATATCACCTACAATAGCTATGGTTATGTCTGAGAAGTCATTCGGAAGGTCGTCACGGCTCTGCATCACTTCTCTCATTGTGTATATGTCAAGAAGAGCCTGGGTTGGGTGTTCATGTTGGCCGTCTCCAGCATTTACTACTCCACAACCGACATTCTCACTAAGTAGTTTTGCTGCCCCTGAAGCATTGTGGCGGAGTACCATTATATCTACTCCCATCGCTTCTATATTCTTTGCTGTATCAATTAGAGTTTCACCCTTACTTACCGATGAGCCACTCTTGCTAAAAGATAAAACATCTGCACTAATACGTCGCTGTGCAAGAGTAAATGAGAGGCTCGTGCGGGTAGAAGGCTCGTAGAACATATTTACTACAGTACGTCCTGAAAGAGCTGGAACCTTTTTTACCGATCTGGTAGAGACCTGCTTTAGGCTATCAGTTGTCTCTAGAATATGCATTAATTCGTCATACGATAGATCCTCTAAGCCTAAAAGGTGTTTTCTCGTCCATTGCATGAATCATCTCCTCAGTATTCTACTTGGTATATTTGATAAATCTTAACAACTACATTCCTCAATGCAGAGTTTTATATGTTATGGCTCTAACTCATTTTCCTCTTTAATATAGACAGCATCCTCACGTTCGTCTGTGCCTCTTAGTTTGATTCGAACCCAGTTTCCTTTGGGAACATCGATATGTGCTCCGATTATGTCTGGCTGGATAGGTATCTCTCTGCCACCTCTATCAATTAGAACACATAAGCGTACACAAGCTGGGCGACCATAATGAAGAAGCCCCTCAATAGCAGCTCTAACGCTTCTTCCGGTAAGAAGTACATCATCAATAAGAATGACAGCTTTGTCCTCTATATCAAAGTTGATCGCTGTCTCTTTGACTGCTTTTAACCCTGCACCAGTATGAAGGTCATCTCTGAACATGGTAGGATCTAAATAGCCAACCTCTGGTTCAAGACCTTTACGTTTTAAGATGGTAGTCAAGCGATCAGCCATCTCTGCACCTCTAGTCTGTATGCCTATTAGTGCAAGGCCTTTGCCTTGGAGCTTTTCAGTGCTGATGCTCTCTGCCATTTCTTCAAAGGTATCTTTGACCCATTCTGCATTGTAGAGTTTGATCGCCATGATTATGTATCTCCATATCTTTTCATAGAGTAAGCTCTATTTTGGTACTAATAATTACTTGTTAAAAAAGTGTGTGCTCTCTAGCTGGTCCAAAGCTTGCCGATGTAACCTTGGCACCACAATGTTCAGAGATAAGCTTGATGTACTTTTTTGCTCCTTCTGGAAGATCTGCAATAGATTTGCAACCGGTGATGTCTGAGTGCCACCCTTGGATAGTTTCATATATTGGTTTGCAGCGCTCAATCTTATCGAGTGAAGCAGGGTAAGTAGTAATTGTCTCTCCGTCAAGATCGTAAGCAACACATATCTTTATTTCGTCAAACTGTGACATAATATCAAGCTTTGTGATGTGTAGGTCTGTGACGCCGTTGATCTCTGCAGAGTATTTAGTAACAACTAGATCTAGCCAGCCACAACGACGAGCTCTACCGGTCGTTGTGCCGAATTCGTCCCAATGATTGGAACCTGTACCGCCGAGTTTTGTCATGGCTTCACCCTCGAGCTCAGTAGGGAATGGCCCTGTTCCAACACGTGTAGTAAAGGCCTTGATAACTCCGTGAACTTCTTTGATCTTCCATGGTGGGATACCACTGCCTGTAGAGCAGCCACCTGTTGTTGTATTCGAGCTAGTGACATATGGGTACGTGCCGAAATCAATATCAAGCATTGCGCCTTGTGCACCTTCGAGAAGGATCTTTTTGTCAGCTTTCAGTGCTGCTTGAAGGTATGCAATAGTGTCTGTGATGTATGGGCGCAGCTTGTCTACGGCAGGAACTACTTCATCTATAATTTCTTGTTCGTTGAGTGTCTCGCCACCCATGAACTCTATATGCTTATTGACATCAGCGATGCGTCCTTTTAGAAGGGCGAGGAATTCGCTAGGATCTTGTAGCTGATGTCCGCGTATGCCGCAACGAGCAGCTTTATCACAATATGTAGGTCCGATACCTTGCTTTGTTGTACCAAGATTTGCTGCGCCTCTTGCACTTTCTCGCAGTCCGTCAAGAACTTTGTGGAAAGGGAATACAACGTGAGCACGGTCACTAATGAATAGACGGCCTTCTGTCTTGATCCCTCTATTATTAAGTCCTTCGATTTCCTGCATGATCTTTGTTGGATCGAGAACTACGCCGTTACCAATGACTGCTACAGCATCTTTTCTTAGGATACCACTTGGGATCAGGTGAAGTTTGAATATTTCGTCGCCAATTACGACTGTGTGTCCAGCATTTCCACCACCTTGGCAGCGAGCTACGACTTCGGTCTTTTCGCCAATTGCATCAACAATCTTTCCCTTGCCTTCATCTCCCCATTGCATACCTATCACTGCTGTAACACTCATACTATCTCCTCTATCTCTTTAGGTTAATATTTTAAAATCCAAACATAGTGATTATACTCAAATTGTAAAACTTTTTAAGAGGTATTATCAACTTTTTAAAATACTGCCTATAAATATAATCGAGGATAGATATATATCTATCCTCGATTATATTATAAATTTTGATTATTTACAGTTTTATTTAGATATTAGTTCCATTTGCGAAATAGTATTTGACCTTTTTTACCGTGTTTTTCTGCAACTGATTTAATGTGTTCTACATCAAAATCATTTGGTAGACGAGCTGTAAGCCTATCATCTGTCTCAACTAGTGGAAAAGCTGTCAAGAATACGGCTATATTTCCCTTACCTTCAGCAATTTCTTTGCCTACGCTTTCGTAGGTGCCTGCTGCTTCTGCAAATGTTACCCCTGGTTCAAATTCTTCGTCTGCCTTTAGAAGTACAAATCTAGGACCTACTGTAGTGTCGAAAGCTGTAAGTAGATACCCTGTTTCACTATGTAGTGAAGGTCCTGTAGAAAAAGTTGGTGCAGCGCAGACTTCCTGTAAGCTACCGGTAGGGCAAGGTACTGTCGCGCTACAGGTACCTTCTGGACATTTATATGGTGCACCCTTTGCATGTAGTTTTATAGGTGTTTCAATTGCAGTCAGACCTGTTTCTGGGTCAATAGGAACAAGTCCTCGGCTTTTTGCGGCTTTGTATCCAAGTAGCGTGTATGCGCGCTTTTCTTCGACGGAACAGGTTCTTCCGCCTTCACAAGGATCCTTGGCATTATAAAACGCCCAGTAGTCTGATAGGTTCTTCTCTTTGTCTGGTGTTGCTTTGCATGTGTTTGTTGGACATTGAGTTGTGCAGCCATTTAATGTGATCAATATAACTGAAAATAGCGTAAAATATAGGTATTTCTTCATGTTATTACCTCTGCTAGGTTAGAAAAAATTCTCGAATACAGATCATACAATAATCTTATCGACAATTTATGGGTAATAAATCTACTCAAAAAAGATAAAATATCGGGTCTTTTGAATGCTATTTATAACATGTATATTTACTTTGGATTTTATGTGTTGTGTTATTCTGCATAATAGCTTGATTTATTAATTGAAGAATAGATAATATACTTCTCTAATGGTATGAAGATTGAAAAGGGGTGTTTCTGAGATGAAAATAAAGATGGTAGGGAAGTTGCTCCTTAATAGATGGCGGAGAATTTGGGAAGTATTTCAGTTTCTTGCAGTTAGTCAAGATACCGAATTGACCTTCTTTGTTGTGTCGGCTCAGTATAACTCTGGTGAGGCTACATTAAAGTGTCTGGATTCTGTATATAATCAACGACTGCCAAGAGAGCGTGTAAAGCATATATTTATTGATGATGCTTCGACTGATAGTACACCAGAGCTTATTCAAAATTGGCTAGACACCCATCCTGATCATAATGTTGAGTATATACGTAATGAGAAGAATATGAATATATGCTACAACCTTCATACGGCTTTTTCTCGGGCTCCTGCAGGGAGTATTTCTATGCAGCTGGATGGGGATGATTGGCTTGCGGATGAAGATGCTCTTGGGTTTCTTGCTAAAGTATATAGTAATAAAGATGTTTGGGTTACATTCAATACTTGGATTAGCTCGGATAAGAAACAAGTTGGGCAGACGAGGAGAATCGCTGATAAGACAATTCAGGATAACTCTATCCGAAAAGCTCCATGGGTTACCGGGCATCTAAAAACATTCAGAAGTGAAATTTATAAACATGTTCCGAAAAGCTATATGTTAGATCCTCGTACAGGGTATTGGTGGAGCAGCTCTGCTGATCAGGCTTTCTTCCTTGCTGTACTAGAACTTGCAGGTAAGCACATATATCATGTGCATAGAATTTTGCAGATATATTACATCAGAGAGCATACCAACGACAATGCCTATACAGATGAACAGGAAGACTGTAGGAGAGCGATTAGGGAGCTTGAACCATTGTCACCACTAGTAAGGCTTGACTGATAGATATATTAATGCTCTATTTGCCCTGTGATACTTTAGTAATTGACAAATAATAAAGCGGTGACCAATTGTATGGTCGCCGCTTTAATTTAATGTATAATAATACTAGTTGTTAGCGTACAATAATCTCTGCTATTTTAGCTGTTGTTCCACCACTTGCAGTAACTTCTTTGAATTCCAGCATATCTTCTGGAGTGTAAAGTGAGTAGTCAAGCATTGTTGGAGCGCCTTCAGTGTTTACTATTCCTTGGATTTCTACTTTAGTCAATGTAAAGCATTCTACAGGGTTGATAGCGAATGACATTCCAGGAAAACAGGTGTTTGAACTTGTCTTGTCTAGACAGTAATCACGGTTTCCTAATGGGCTAGTAGGGCCGCCAAGGTGGTGAAGGTATGCACTCTTACCAAAGCCTTTAAGACCGAAGTCACGACCAACCTTATTGAAACGTTTACCGCACTCTAGATAGATATCATGTTCATTTGCGCCATTTCTGTATAGGTCGGCATATTCTACTACTGCCTGTTGAAGAGCTGCGTAGTGGGCAGCCTCTTTCTTGGTTATCTTACCAAAGCGAACCATTTGGGTAGCTGATACTATTGTGTCACCAAGTCTTCCTGCTGATACAAGTTTTAGCATACTGTTTGAGGTGATCTTATACTTGTCGTTATAAAGTGGGTGTAGGTGTCCTTCTTGTTTCTTAAGAGCAACAAGAAGCATGTTTGTTTCTACCCCTAGGTCTACCATATGCTTCATCATTATTTGACGGACTTCTGAGCCGTTCATACCTGGTGCGATTTCATAAGCAGCTCTGGCAATAGCTAGTGTTTGCATGCTCGCTGTCCATGTGTACTTCTTGAATTGATTCCCCTTTATGTCACCAATAAGTGGACGGCATACTTGGTCAACAACGCTAGCATAAATAGCGTCAGCTGGCTTGACAATGCTTGCGCCCATCTTAGGGGCTGTAAGAGCAAATTTGATTTTTACCTCTTTATTGTCTTTGAACATTGGAGGGACTTCATCTTTGATTCTGTCCATTTCAAACGGAGCTGAAACAAGGGTTATTTCAAACTTGTTTCCCTTAACCATACACAGAGCACATACAGGTGAACCGTCATTTGGAGCGATATCGACGATCTGGTGCCTTACGCCTGTAAGCCAGCGCATTGAACCTTCTTGAGTTAGGTATAAACCCGCTTTTTTCCTACTCTTGAGAACTTCCTTTAGGTGCGAAAGTTTTTCACTGATCTCGACTTTGTTAAGTGTTGCTGGACGACGAGCCATCTTGATTTCTGTCATTGAAACATCTCCTTAAATTTTTGTAAATTATGATTGAGCATCTAAATTTAGATATCTAGCTAACGTAATGCGAATTCGCAAATCAATACTAAAGCTTAAGCTATCACTTACATAAGTCTTTATATTATCGTATGTACCACTGTTAAACAAGGAAAAAAGATAAATATAATAGAGAATAATGGATAAATTGTCACTGGACTAATGTGTAGATTTCTTTACTACTTCTTCATCAAATGAATTGACTCCCATCCCGGCATCAATAATAATGTTCTGGGCATTTATACCGCTTGAGCTTGGATGTAAGAGAAAAGCTGCAGTACTCGCTACTTCGGGAGTACTTAGGTTTTGCTTACGTAGCGTCAGTTGTTCAGCAAATAGATAACTATCTATGTAGCCTGGGATACCTGCTGAAGCAGAGGTTTTGAGTAAGCCTGGGTTGACTGAGTTGAACCTTACTTTACTGAACTGAGAAAAACTTTTTGCCAGAAATGCTACAGATGAGTCTAATGCTGCTTTTATTGGTGCCATGTAACCATAATTTTGTGAGGTTGTTCGTGTGGATGAAATAGATATAGTAATTACTGAAGCATCATCAGAAAATAGATCTTTTAACGCATTTGAAAGCGATATGAGTGAGAAGCAGGATATGTCTACTGCCTGTAGAAAATCTTTTTTAATTGTCTCGTGGAACGGCTTCAGACCTTCAGAGTAATTTGCAAAAGCTATAGAGTGAACCATACCGTGGATTGACGTTGTGTGGCTCTGAACCTCGGTTGCTGCCTTGGCTATGTCATTTTCATTTTCTACATCGCATATGAATAGTGAGGCTTCAGGTAGAATTTTTTCTACAAGTTTTCTCATCGATTCATCCTTGATGGAACAGATAACCTCACCACCTCCATCAATGATCTCTTGGCATATATGGTAAGCTACACTCTTCTTATTGGCCACTCCAAAGACGACATATGTTCTTCCGCTAAAATCCATTGTTACTCCTCAATATACATAAAAATTCGGCTAAAGGTCATATTTAATACTCTACTTGATTTGTATCTATAATTTACTATAGTTTATTCATTATATTTATAATATTATAATTTTAAAGGAAATGCAATGGATACTAAAGCGGTAATTTTTGATATGGATGGAGTTCTGATCGATAGTTGGGAGTTGCACTATCAGTCTTGGAAGGTTACAAGTAAGAAGTATGGCTTCGAGATAGATCGGATAAAGTTTGGTAATCATTTTGGACAGACTTGTGATTCGTTCGCAAAGCAGCTTTGTAACGACAATGATACGAAACTTAGCAAGGATGAGATTGATGAGTGGTTTACAAAAAAGGATGAGTACTATAGAGAGAAATTTCGAGAGGATTTCCAGGAGCATAAAGGTGTTACAAAGTTAATAAACGACCTCAATCAGAATGGCTTCAGAACTGGGGTTGGCTCGTCTGCTCCTTCTGAAAATATTCAGCTTTTAGTCGATCTAATGCCTAATGGTGAGATGCTACAGGATTTTATCAGTGCTGATGATGTTCGTGAAGGAAAACCCAATCCAGAGGTCTTCTTGCTGGCTGCAAAAAAGCTAGGGGTTCCGGCGATTAAATCTGCCGTGATTGAAGATAGCCTTCACGGACTGCAAGCAGCTAAGAGTGCCGGAATGGTAGCTATTGGTATTACTGGAACATTTGACAAAGAGACACTCTCTGAATACGCTGATCTTGTAATTGATGAATTAGATGAGGTGAATGCTGCTAAAATTTCAGAACTAATTGAAGAAAATTGTAAATAACGATTTTGTGATTATTATTGTAGCACTTTGGCGCAAGTAGAATTTAATATTCGACTTGCGCTTTTGATTGAAATGGGATATTATAAGAGTTCTTAGATTAGTTTAAATTGACTTTTGGTATAAAGGATTTATTTATGAGTATTCTTGTTACAGGTGGTGCAGGGTATATAGGTACACATACCATTATTGAATTACAAGCAGCTGGTTATGATATCGTTGTTGTAGATAATCTTTACAATAGTAAGGAAGAGGCGCTTACTAGAGTAAAAGAAATTACAGGGCAAGATCATACATTTTATGAAGTTGATATGCTTGACTATGACTCTTTAAAGGGTGTCTTTGAAAAGCATAACTTTGACGCGGCGATTCATTTTGCTGGTTACAAGGCAGTAGGGGAGTCTACTCAGAAACCGTTAGAGTATTATGATAATAATATTATGAGTACGCTCAACCTTTGCAAGTTGATGCGTGAGTTTAAGTGTCATAATCTTGTATTTAGTTCTTCTGCTACTGTATACGGTGATCCTGCTAGTGTTCCAATCCTTGAAGATTTTCCATTAAGTGCCACCAATCCTTACGGTAGAACAAAGCTCTATATAGAGCAGATACTTCGTGATGTTGCTGGGGCTGATGAATCTATGAATATTGCTTTACTGCGTTACTTTAATCCAGTTGGAGCTCATGAGTCTGGGAGGATTGGTGAGGATCCTAATGGTATTCCTAATAATTTAATGCCTTATATAACTCAGGTAGCTGTTGGAAGGCTTGAGCAGCTAGGGGTATTTGGTGATGACTACGATACTGTCGACGGTACAGGGGTAAGAGATTATATTCACGTTGTAGATCTTGCTAAGGGGCATGTTAAGGCTGTGGATAAGCTTATTAAGGATAATCCTGGATGTTGCGCTTGGAATCTTGGTACAGGTCAGGGGAACAGTGTTTTGGAGGTTGTAGCGGCGTTCAGTAAGGCTTGCGGTAAGGAAATTCCGTATAAGCTGATGCCTCGCCGCTCTGGTGATGTGCCGAAGTGTTATGCTGATAGTTCAAAAGCTGAAAAAGAACTTGGCTGGAAGGCTGAGTATGATATTAACCGTATGTGTGAAGATTCATGGCGCTGGCAGAGTAATAATCCTGAGGGATATGCTTAATCTTCTATGTTACATTATATTGAAATAAAAAAGCTCTATCTCAATTGTACGAGATAGAGCTTTTTTATTATTATGTGTTGTTTTGATATTAGATGATTTTTGCAAATACTACTTTCCGTAAATAGCTTCCTTAGAGTGGAAACCATCTTTGATTACAGTCTTGTCCATATTCTCTTTAGTTACTGTGATAACAGGTAGATAAATTGTAGGAACCTTCTTGAAGCCGTTATCAATACTACCAGTAGATGAGAATGGTTTTCCTTTAGCTAGTTTTACAGCTAAGATCGCTGCTTTTCTTGCTAGCTTTGTGATAGGCTTGTATACAGTCATAGCCTGAGTGCCGTTAACGATACGCTGACAAGCAACTTCGTCTGCATCCTGACCTGTGACAATAACCTTGCCGTCTAAGCCGGCCTCTTTTAGAGCTTGAATTGCTCCACCAGCGGTGCCGTCATTTGAAGCAAGAACACCTGCAAAATCTTTGCTCTTTGTAAGAGCGGCATTCATGATCTTTTTGGCGTTGCTTGGATTCCAGTCGGTAGCCCAGTCTTCATGTACAACCTTGATATCACCTTTGTCAATTAGTGGCTGAAGAATGTTGTCTTGACCTTGCTTGAACATCTTTGCGTTGTTGTCGGTTGGAGCACCATAGATGCGGACAATCTTTCCTTTACCGCCAATAGCTTTAACCAAATACTTAGCTTGTTCTTCTCCTACTTTGATATTATCAAACGATAGGTAGTAGTCAATATCAGCCCCAGTAATTAAGCGGTCGTAGGATATAACAGGAATGCCAGCCTTCTTTGCTAGTCGTACAGCCTCTGCCATCGCAGCTCCATCGTGAGGAACAATGACAATACAGCCTACACCATTAGTTATAAGAGACTTGATATCCTTGATCTGAGTAGTGTCATCACTGTTAGCAGATTGAACAAGTACTTTTGCTCCGAGTTTTTCAGCATTTTCAACGAAGATATCTCTATCTTTCTGCCAACGGGCTTCCTTTAGAGTATCTAGTGATAATCCGATAACAACAGCATCTTTCTTTTTTAACTTTGATTCACCTGTTGTCACCGAGAAAAATTTGATGTTTACAACAAGCATTACCAAAACTAATAGAGATAGAAGAATTTTTAGATTCATAGTAATTCCTTATTAAAGTTAAACAGCCTTGCCTTGTTTGCGTGCTAGGTAAATATCCGCCCATACTGCAAATACAAGTACTCCACCACGTGTGATAAGCTTGAGTTCTGGTGACACAGATAATAGTGTCATACCATTAAGAAGTGTTGCCATGATGATTGCACCAAATAATACACCGGTAACTGTACCACGACCACCTTGAAGACTTGTACCACCGATAACACAGGCAGCAACTGCATCAAGTTCCATTAACTTACCAACTGTAGTTGTTGAATAACCACCATATGCTGTCTGCATAAACCCTGTAAGAGCTACAATCGCACCTACACAGATATATGCAAATACTACAACTTTCTCAACTGGAACACCAGAAAGTCTTGTTGCGTCTTCATTACCACCAATTGCATAAAGGTAACGCCCCATAGGCGTCTTCGTTGTCATGGTATAGATAAGCATACCAACGACGCCAAGAATAACTAGTGATAGAGGAAGTCCTTTAAACTGGTTCATTATTTCGACAATAAAAAATAGGCATTGTAGTGTTAGAACCAATTTTAGTAAAGTAAGAATACCATCTTCTACTTCAATACCGTACTTTTTACGGCGGTTACGGTTGTTTATAGCTGAAACTATCATTGTTACTGTAATTATGCCGAAGATTATAAAACCAGCCCAAGCAGGGAAGTAGTAAGTGGTAAGAATAGAAAGAATGTTTTCGGAGCCACCAGCTACTACTGGAACTGTTGAGTTGTGAATTACTAGCCAGTGTACGCCGTTAAAAATGAGGAGACCGGCTAGAGTCATCATAAATGCAGGTACTTTCTGAACGGCAATAACCCATCCTATACCTGCCCATACGATTAGTGCAAATGCTAGTGTTGTAAGTAGAGCAAGCCATGCAGGCCAACCGTTCATAGAGCCTACTTCGCCGCCAAAGATATACCA
The DNA here is from genome assembly GCA_965140405.1 of Planctomycetota bacterium. Lineage (GTDB taxonomy): Bacteria > Planctomycetota > SZUA-567 > SZUA-567 > SZUA-567. Next base: position 761,768 of record OZ223208.1, on the reverse strand, counting down.
CGGCTTCATTATGAGTACTGCGGCAATACCACCAAGCATACCAACACCACTACCGACTGAAAGGTCAATCATTCCTAATAGAAGAACTAGGAACATAGCGAGTGCAAGCGTTGCCGTAATAGCGAGTTCGATCGAAAGATTTGAAAGGTTCTGTGGGCTTAGAAACATCTTTCCATCTGGGTGAATCACAAAGAATGCTGAAATAATCACCAGTGCAATTCCCATATAAATACTACGCTGCGCTGATCTACTGATCATAATATTAATCCTTTAAATAAAATTCTGTAGAGGCTCGATCACACTACAAGTAAAACTTATGCAATCTGTGTCTCTCGTGTTTTGGTCAACCTCTACCAAATACAATTGTCTCAATTAGATAATAAATCGATTAGATCCAAGATATTAAATATCATTGGATGCTGTGTGGTCGCTTGTATTGGAGATAGCAGCTTTCATCAAGTTTTCCTGAGTCGCTTCCTCTCCTTCAAATTCTCCACCAATCTCACCTTCACTTAGCATGATAATGCGGTCGCTCATACCCATGAGCTCAGGTAATTCACTAGAGATCAATACTACAGCCTTACCTTCTTCTGTCAACTTATTGATGAGTTCGTAAATCTCTACTTTTGCACCTACATCGATACCACGAGTTGGTTCGTCAAGGAAGACAACTGATGGCTCTGTCATTAGTGATTTACCGAGTACAACCTTTTGCTGGTTACCACCTGAGAGCGTGCTTACTAATGTCTCTTGGTTTGGTGCTTTTACACCTAGAGAGTCAAAAAACTCTTGGTTTCTAGTGTGCTCTCTACTGTCATTTATCAACAATCTGCCACTGAGTGTCTTGATGCATGATAGCGATAGATTGAAGCCGATCGGTTGTTCAAGTACAAGACCATATCTTTTACGGTCTTCACTTACCATCATTAGTCCACGGTTGATTGAGTCACCAGCAGTGTTTCCTTTAAGATCTTTTCCACTTAGCTTGACACTACCTTCAGTGCGTTCTCCAAAACCACCAAATATGTGCATAAGAAGTTCAGTACGCCCTGCACCCATAAGTCCGCCAATTCCAAGAACTTCTCCCCCTCTTACTTCGAATGAAATATTCTTGACTAGATCTTTTTTCTTTGCTTTTTCACGTACGCTGAGATTATTAACCTCAAGAAGTGGTTTTCTAACCTCAGATTTGCGGCGTGGGAAGAAGTCATCAATTGTTCTGCCAACCATGTTTGTGATGATTTCATCTTTGTTGGTGTCTTTTGCTATAAATGTACCAATAGATTGCCCATCACGCAGTACTGTAATTCGATCCGAGATTCTAAAGACTTCATCAAGCTTGTGTGAAATATATACACATGTTACTCCATGTTCATCTCTGAGCTTGAGAACAATATCAAGAAGGATATCAACTTCTTTCTCTGTCAAAGCCGCTGTTGGCTCATCTAGAAGAAGAACTCTTGAGTTCTTTGATAATGCTTTAACAATTTCAACAAGTTGTTGTTGACCAACACCAAGATCTTCAACAACCGCTTCAGGATCAAGATCGAGATTGTATTTATTTAGTAAAGCATTTACTTCGCCGTGAATCTTAGCCCAGTCGATTAAAATGCCAGATTTGTGTTCGTGTTCTTTACCAAGAAAGATATTCTCAGCTACTGTCATCTCAGGTATTAGAGCAAGTTCTTGGTAAATTACACCAATTCCTGCTTTCTCTGAGTCATAAATACCCTGGAACTTTGCTGTCTCACCCTCTAGAACAACATCACCCTCATAACTGCCGTATGGCCAGATACCTGATAATGTCTTGATTAGAGTTGATTTTCCTGCGCCGTTCTCACCGCAGAGGGAGTGTATCTCCCCCTGCGCGAGATCGAACGTTACATCTTTAAGAGCAATAACTCCAGGAAATCGTTTGGTAAGATTCTTTACTTCCAGAATTTTTTTACCGTTTTCCTTAGCCATTAATTACTCTCCGTATACAGCCTTCTTAGAGTGGAATTTGTCTGCGATAACTGTTTCCATCATGTTGTCCTTTGTAACTGGGATAACTGGTAGGAATACAGCAGCAACATCAGTGTAACCATTATCAATAGTGCTTGTAGCAGTGATAGGTTCGCCCTTAGCAAGTTTAACAGCAAGTTGAGCTGCTGCTGTAGCAAGCTTTGCGATTGGCTTGTAGATAGTCATAGACTGAGTACCATTAACGATACGTTGGCAAGCAACTTCGTCTGCATCCTGACCTGTAACAACAACTTTACCGTCTAGACCTGCTTCTTTAAGAGCCTGGATAGCACCACCTGCAGTACCGTCATTTGAAGCAAGAACAGCTACGAAATCTTTACTCTTTGTTAGAGCTGCGTTCATGATTTTCTTTGCGTTGCTTGGGTTCCAGTCTGTTGCCCAGTCTTCGTGAATCACTTCGATAGCACCACTGTCAATTAGCGGCTGAAGAATGTTGTCTTGGCCTTGTTTGAACATTTTAGCATTGTTATCTGTAGGTGCACCGTAGATACGAACGATTTTGCCCTTACCGCCGATAGCGTCTACTAGATACTTAGCTTGTTCTTCACCAACGTTGATGTTGTCAAATGTTAGGTAAACTGTAACATCTGCGCCTGTGATTAGACGGTCATATGAGATAACAGGAATGCCTGCTTCTTCAGCAAGGCGAACGCCTTCTGCCATAGCAGCACCGTCATGAGGAACGATGACAATACAATCTACACCATTTGTGATAAGTGATTTTACATCTTTGATCTGACGAGTATCGTCACTGTTAGCTGATTGTACGAGAACTTTAGCGCCAAGTTTTTTAGCTTCTGCAACAAACATGTCACGGTCTTTCTGCCAGCGTGCTTCCTTAAGAGTATCTAGTGACAATCCAATAACAACGTCTTTTGCATTTGCTGTGAAGCTAACAAACATTGATAGAACAAATACAGCTAGAAGAGCCTTGAGTTTCATAGTAATTCCTTTCAAACATGACAACCAAAAAATGAAGTACAAACAAAAATCTTTATGCCAAATTGGCACAAGATGAAAAATGTAGATTTTTAGTGCTTCTCGTTAAAAAAGATCTCGCGGAGGAAGTAGGCCGCTCCAATAACGCAGCGTTGATGTCCTAAATCCGAGTATTCTATTTTTGGAGTAAGCCCCATTTTTGCAATTATTCCTTTATTTAGGCATTCTTGAAGCTTGGTGTTGAAGTAGCCGCTTCCGAATTCATAATCGCCTTGTATAATAATTATCTCAGGGTTGATATTGAGAATTATATTTGAAATACCTAGGGCAAACCATTTTGCTGCCTCGTCGATAAGGTAGCAAGCTAGCTCATCAGATGCATCTGCAGCAATAAAAAGCTCTTCTGCGTCAAGTGTGTCACCACGGACTTTGTCTGCAATCTTTGAGTTTGGGTAGTTATCAACAACTTCCCGACCTCTATGCAAAAGTCGGCGCTTAGAAATTTTATTCTCTAAGCAACCGTAATTTCCGCAATGGCATAGGTAATCATCATTTAAATCTACCGTCATGTGGCCTATCTCACCAGCAAGAAAGTTATCCCCGCGGTAGATCTCGCCATTAATAACATTACCAGCGACAAGCCCAAGTCGTACTTCTAAAACTACAGCGTTTTTGTATCCTATAGCTTTGCCACTGTGTTCTTCAGCTAGAGTTTGAAAACGAATTACATTATCAGTATAAAATGCAGTATTTTCACTGATTTCCGGTTTGCTGCAAATCTGCTCTTTAAAGTTAATGTGGTCAGTCCAATGTATAAAGTGCTGAGGAAGTACCGTCAAGCCCTCATTAATGTTACTAATGCAGTTGGTCGCTATTACAATACTATGTAAGTTAGCAAATTCATAACCCAATTCACCAAGCATATCTGTGTACTGACTAATAATAATATCGATAAAACATTCTGCTGTTATTGTTGAATCTATGCTCCCCTTACGTTCAGCAAGAATAGTTCCGTTCAAATCTGCAATAACTGAGTATACATGGTCAATATTCTCATGAGATATTGCAAAAAGCCTGTAGTCACTTACTAGTGAATACAATAAAGGCTTCTTACCCCCCTCATTTGTAGATTCTCCCTTACCGGTCTTTTCTACCAAGCCTACATCACTAAAATGTTGGAGTGAGTTGCTAATTATGGTGCGACTCATTCCAGTTGCTTTAGATATCTCAGCTACTGTTGTCGATTCAACACTGCGAACTTTATTTAAAACTTGTTTGCGGTTGAATGACTTTATGTCTTTTAATTTTTGTCCTCGCATAACTTGACTATACCACAGACTTGTTGTTATGCAACTAAATTTCGTAACTTTTCGACTAGTTCTTTTTTTTTTACTATCATTGATAGCAAGTATACGATTAAAGTTGAGTATATTTGGGGTAAAATTTTTAGACGCTTCTTGGATTTAATTTATTTATTTTAAAGTACTTATGTTGTTTTATCTCTAATTTTAACAGAGGTGTTGGGTAAGGATATTAGTTAGGGATATATGTTTAATATTTCAATTTCATTGATTTATAATATTTGTTAATTATATTAAGAGTTAATGTTGCTTATCCTTAGTTTGGTTGGGAATATTCTAGTATAGATTTGTTTTTAAAAATAATAGGAATTTATCTATAATATGTGTGGCTTTTATAATAAAAAACCAACGTATGAAGTATAGTACTTTCATATGTTGGTTTAAAATGTATTGAATTGTAATGATAAGAAGCAGAGGTGTTTTATTTTAGAGTTGCTAGTTCTTCTTCAAAAAGAAGTTTTTCGCCACTAAGAAGAATCTTTACCTCTTCGTTTACCTTACCAAGCCCTTTTATGTATTGAGCAGAATTTGCTGCAGCAACTTTTGGTGGAGGCGATATCAGTTTTTCATCAATTGTTAGCACCTCGTTTACAGTATCAACAACAAGTCCGATCTGGACATCTCTGATGCTGAGAACTATAATACATGTGCGTTCATCATAATCCTTAGGCTCCATATGGAAGCGAAGACGTACGTCAATAACAGGGATAACTTGTCCACGAAGGTTTACAACACCCTTAACAAATCCCGGCATATCAGGGACTTCTGTAATATTCTGGAGTCCAACAATCTCTGTAACATGCATGATGCCGATGCCATATTCTTCACTAGCTAGTTTGAAAGTGAGGTACATATTGGCAATGGATTCATCATCTTCGTCCATCATGTCATCAATGTTTTGCTTGAGTTGATCAATGTTACTGCTCATGGTTGCTCCTTATTATATATAAATAACGAATAGCTGTGTTGCTATTAAGGTCTATAGTAAAAGAATAAAGACTATCTATAAAAAATACTACAGTTTCTTGTTTTTGTCAAGGTTATTTTATTATATTGTTTTATGCAATTAAAAGGAATAAAAAAACAATTTGAAGGGAAACTTTTTTAGTCGCTTCCAAAGCTCTCTCCTAGCTTGTCCAGACTACGTGATGTGATTAATAGTGTAAATCCGTGAGACTTTGCGGCATTTTTAGATACCTTTATGTACTTCTTCTCTGTCGGGTACTCGGTAAGTAGAACATTCTTTCCTTGATTAACAAGCGAGTCAAGAAAATTAAGAATATAGGCACTATGAACGTTGCTTTGGAGTTTATTGCCATTTGTAAATAAATCCTCTACCGCTTGCATTGATATGAGCTCTTGGTATATTGGAGATTCAAGAAGTTGCGTGCCATTCTGAGGAATAATAAGGTAGTCTTTATCAGAGTGGCTATCGAGCTTATTGCGGATTGTACGTACAAATTCAATCATATCTGAGCGGTAGCTCGCACCAGTTTCTTCATTTATTCTATTATCAATATACCCGTCTTCGCCAGCATATTCAAAATACTCAAACCCATCTACAATATCTAGAAAAACCCCATCAAAACCTGCGCTAACTATTTTTTCTATCTCATCAATAATTATATTTTGCCAATTGATGTCCCAGTAGCTGACTTTATAGTTTCCTGGCCAATCTGGATTTTCTTCTCTGATAAATGAAGGTGCAGTCTTAGGTTTGTTCCAGCTCTTCTTCCAGTATCCTCTATAGCTTTCTGCCTCCCCAATGGATATATACGCAATAACAATCCGACCGTTCATTCCTGATCTAATTCTTGAAATGTCTTGTTTGCTCCATCTTTCGTTGGTGGTAAAGAATGGATCGATGGTAATAAGCTTCCGGTTACAGTCTCGTAGTATTTCAGCGGCTTCTTGTTTATCTTCTGATAATTCTTCTGCCTGTAGGATGTAAGCGTATGAGTTGACTTTATGCGTGTCAGAGCATTGCCCAACCCTACAAAAAAATAAGATGAAAGATAAGAGAAATAATAAAAGTCTGGTAATTAAGATATTAAGCATTTAAATTTTCCAAGGTTGTATATATAATATATATAGTTATATATTATAAGCGGAAGCTATGAGGCGCGCAAGATCATTCTCTAGCTTGAAGTATTACTTTGTATTCATTATCAATTAGGAATGTGTACTATGATGTTAAAGTTGGAATTAGCTATTATTTGTTTGTTGGTTGGAATATTTTCAGTAATGCACTCGAGCAGAGGGATTGCTGCTGATGATAATAGATTGATTCTTGCTTTGTATGACTCGAAAGATGATAGTTTTCTGGAGTCAAACGCACACCTACTTCTTGAGATGCCTCTAAATAGGTTGGGGATGGTAGTTGAATATCATAATGTCTCAGATAATCATTATCCGGATGTAAGTAAATATAGAGGTGTTGTCGTTTGGCTATCTGATAACAAGCTTGAAGATGGAGCCAGTTATTTTGAGTTTTTATATGATGCTTTGGATTCAGGGGTGAAGGTAATTCTTATGAATGGCGTAGGGATTACTGAAAATCTTGAAGGTGGTGGGTATGATAAAGAGAGTAAGGTCTTGCTGAATAAGATGGGGCTTGAGGAGGGGGATGTTGATTACCTTGAGAACCCATTTGTTGTAGATTATACCAAGATTAAAACTGATGCTTTTGGGTTTGAAGTGGAAGATGCTGTTAATATTCCTACCTATAGAGATTTTCGCATTGTTAATAAAAAAGTTAAGTCGTGGATGAATGTATCGAGGAGTGACGTTGAGGGTTCGGAGGCTGTGGTTGTGGCTGTAGGACCTAAGGGTGCATTTATTAGTGACATTGAGATGATTGCTCAGTATGTCGAAGATCCTGTATGGGGGATTCTTTGGGATTTAGACCCTTTTGTCTTCTTTAGTGATGTGCTTGGTCTTAATAAGACGCTCAAGCCTGACGTTACAACATCATTTGGGCTTCGGTCAGCTTTTATACATATTGATGGTGATGGCTCGTCAAATTTAACACTTGATTTTCCAGGTTCTCCTGTGCCGTGTACAAAGATTATTAGAGAGGAGCTACTGGCTAAATATGATTTTCCGGTATCAGCAAGTATTGTCGCATACCGTCTTACTGAGGAAGGCTCACTCGGTCAGAGGTTTATAAATGAACTTGAGGAAATCATGAAGATGCCTATTGTGCAGGCTGCTTCACATACTTACGCACATCCAATGGTCTGGAGTAGAGGTGTTTTGGGATTTGATATACCTGGGTATACCTTTGATCCTGTCATGGAGACGGTTGGTTCTATGGAGATGATTAAAGAACTGGTTTTACCTGAAGATAAAGATATTGAGCTACTTCTCTGGTCTGGAGATTGCGAAGCTACCGAGGCTTCTCTTGCTGCTCTTGATAGCGCAGGGTTTCAAAACATGAATGGTGGAAATGCTCGTATCGATGAGCTATATCAAGGGATTTGTCATATATGCCCTCTAACGGTACAGGTAGGAAAGTATAGGCAGTACTATGCTCCTGCTGGGAATGAATATTTGTATACAGATGGCTGGATTGATAATTTTGGAGGGTTTGTTAGAGTAATTGATACCTTTGAGAATTCTAAAAAGCCAAGATATTTGCCTGTGGATGTCTACTATCACTATTATTTAGGTGAAAGGCAGGCTGGGCTGCGCTCTCTTGTTCAAATTTATGATTGGTGTAAGACTCAAGAGCTTTGTTGGATACATGTAGGTGAATATACTCGGAGTATTACGGGTTTTTTGAGTGCTCGGACAGGGATAGACGATAGTGGTAACTATTATATTGAAAATTATACAGGACTAAATACTGTAAGGCTTGACAATGAAGACAAGAATGTTGATATTGCGAAAAGTCGGAATATTATAGGCTACAATCACTTTGATGGCAGCTTGTATGTATCGCTTAATAAAGGGGATAGAGCAGAAATAGTATTGACGGACAAGCCAAGTACAGGGCTTTATATCAAAGGTTGTACTAGTGCAGTAAAGGATTTTCAGAGGAATGAATCTGGAATTAAGGCTAAAATAAGGCTGTATTCCGAAGGGTTTATTGAGTTTTCTGGCATAAATAAAGGGTTGGTTGTTAAAATTGCAGGGAAAATTGTTAAACCCTTAGTTGGTCGCAGAGATAGATATCACGTTTCAAGGGGAAGTGGTGAGTGGGTGGAGCTCGAGGTTGGATTAGAGTAAGGTATCAGGATGGTATTTTATAATAATTTGGTCGAGTTTTTGTGAAAGAAAAAAGTAAGTTATCTCTAATAAGCCTTATTAATTTACATATAATTACTTAAAATACATATACGTAAATTAGTATGTGGTTGAGGCTTGTGCGGTCATTTTCGCTTGCTCTGTGAGCTTTCTTTATTGTTTGCTTTTAATAATGTGGTAGAATTATATTAAAATATTGAAGAGGATGGTATGTTAAAAGGAAAATCATTACTTATTACTGGTGGGACTGGGTCGTTTGGGAAAATGTTCACAAAGACAATCCTAGAGAACTACCCTGACGTTGATAGAATCGTTATCTTCTCACGGGATGAGTTTAAGCAGTTTAATTCGTAGTTGGTGTCCTTTTAAATCCGAATTAATGCTTGTCACCCATAATAGTTTCTTGCTTTTTGGGGTAGGTGCTAATAAGCTGAGCTCACCATAGTTGAATTCAGGAAACCAATGGGTACATGGTTGTGATTTGTTAGGAAAATCTGGCCATGTTGAGAAAATTCTATCAAAAATACTTATAAGAATCACATTCCCAATGGCGTATTCTTGCCGGGGGTTCTTGTGAGTTGGTTTATGACGAGAGCTCGAGCCGTCGTCAAACCATAGTTTTCTCTTCTTTGTCTGTTTTTTTAGGGACTTTTAGTCCTTGCTGCTTCCAGATTCTTGCTACACGCTTATGATTAACCTTCCAGCCTTCGTTGCGTAGCATTTCAGTAATCATTCTATATCCATGCCTACTATATTTATACATGCAAGCTCAATGATTCTTTTAGTAAGTGGCTCTTCATTATCTCTAACAGCTAACTTACGTCGTTGAGTAGATCTGGGTTGCCCTAGTACTTTACATGCCCTGTGTTGCGATACTTTTAGCTTCTTTTGAACATGATTTACTACCTTACGTCGCTTCGCTGGGCTTAGAAGTTTCCCTCTGCTGCTTTCTTTAAAATAGCATTGTCTAAAGAGAGATTAGCGACCAATTTCTTAAGCTGGGCATTCTCTTTTTCAAGAGCTTTAAATTTCTTAGCTTTATCAGGGCTCATTTTACTATATTCTTTTTGCCACTTATAGAAAGTGTATGTTGTAATATCTAGTTTCCTACATGATTCTTGTAAACTCAGACCTTGTCCCTTTAAAACCTCTACTTCTCTTAGTATTTTAATTGCCTGATCAACTGATGCTTTCTTGCCCTTCATAGTATTCCTTTCCTAAAAATAGTACCTTCAATATTATACAAAATATTGGTACCGTTTCAGGGGGCTACTCCAGTGGGTAAAAGCGTGTCCCCGTCAAACTTATTACGAAAACTCAATGCTCCAGGAATAAAACTACTCTTAGACGTTGTCGCATATGACGCCTTATTGCCAAATTCATATCTCTTATGAGCTTTGCCTTTAGCAATGCACTTGCAGTGATATGTGCAGTGACATAGAAATGGTGGACACCTAATTGAAAGAGTGTACAATCATTTATGAGGAGTTTACCATGGCAAAGCAAAAGAAGTATTCACAGGAATTTAAAGAAGAAGCAGTTAAGTTTGTCACTGAGCAAGGATATTCGTATTCATAAGTTGCGAGAGATATTGGTGCATCAACAGTCAGCATAAGAGGTTGGGTGTTAGAATTCCAAGCAAAATCGGGCAATCCTGGTGGTTCTGTTATGACTCCTACAGGTCAGGAGATGGCAAGAATGCACAAGGAAAATAAGCGAATAAATGAAGAGGTAGAGATCTTAAAAAAAAAGAGACAGCGTTCTTTGCAAAAGAGAGCCAGTAAAGTTCGCCTGGATTTATTCTCATAGAACTGAGTATTCAGTACTGAGGATGTGTAAGGTTCTCAAAGTTAGTAGAAGTGGATATTACAAATATCTGAGCAATACATGAGGATCATTTTCAAGTACAAAACGGGCAGCAATGGACTTTCATGCACGGGTATTTCATAAGAGATCTAAAGGCATATGGCTATAGAAAGGTTCATGGAGACTTCTAAAAAGAGCTCCCAGAGGTTCCATGTTCACGTGAGACAGTGCGTAAAGTAGTGCGTGAAAACAACCTGTTTAGCGGTATAAAAAAGAGACATCGTTATCCAAAGCCAGATAATTATAAGGTATTTGAATACCCAAAGAATAAGCTTAATAGAAATTATAATGCTTCAATTAAGAACTTGAAATGGATCGGTGATATTACCTATATCAGGACTATAAAGGGTTGGATATATTTAGCGGTAGTTATGGATTTATTCTCTAGGAAAATTGTAGGCAGGTCTATGAGTACTTATATAAATTCTGCTCTAACCTGCAAAGCATTATAGAATGCTATTGAGCAACGTAGTCAATTAGGGTATTTACTGTACCACAGCGATAGAGGTAGCCAATATAGCAGTGATGAATTCTAGGACTACCTATTATTAAATAGTATGGAAAGTAGCATGAGTTTGAGAGGAGTCCCTTGGAGTAACGCTGTTCAGGAAAACTTTTTCCAAAAACTTAAACATGAATTCATTCAACTTGGATTCAAGTTCTAAGTGCAACACTTGCGCTTTTTATGAAGCCCGTTTGTATACTTCAAGCGGGCTTTTAAATCCCAATCTCTTTCTTTGTCGACTGTTAACCAATTTCTCTATTGCTTCGAGTCTTTTTTGAGTTACATTCAGTAGCTCTCGATCTTTAGGGAAATACTGCCTTAGTAAACCGTTTGTATTCTCGTTGCTACCACGCTCCCAGGCACTGTACGGATGACAGAAATAACTCTTACACTTTAACACTTCATTCACATCACCATGACCTGAAAATTCCTTACCATTATCATAAGTAATCGTACAAACTTTAAAGCTTCTCAGTAAGCGAATTATTTCAGCCTTCACAAGTTCACTGCTTTTATTTCTAACGAACCCAAACCTTCTTGCGCTCAAGCAAAGTTACAAGGTATCCTTTATGATTTGCCCCACTTACTAGATCTGCTTCCCAGTCACCTATTCTCTTGCGTCTCTCGATGTCTCCAGGGCGTTTGTCTATACTAATAGCATTCTTGATTATTCCTCTATTATCAGTACTTCTGCACCGTCTCTTCTGTTTACGCTTGCCATTAATTCTAAGGTGCAGATATAGTTTTCCTCCATGCTTTTTGTCCTCAACAATTAATTGATAAATACTCTCATGAGAGATGGTAAACCCAAGGAGTTTCTTGCTAATACCAGAGATTTGCTCAGGAGAAAAATCCTGTCGTAGTTTCTTGATAATAAACCTTTTGACATACTCGTCAAGCTTTTTCATTCTGGGTATTGCTCTGCGTTTCATCGCTTTTCTTTGAGCCTGCTTGTTTCTATATCCACGTTTACCACTATTGCGCTGTATTTCTCTGCTTATGGTGCACCTATGCACTCCAACAACTCTAGCTATGTAAGAATAGGTTTTATTCTCTTGCAATAACACTTTGATAATTGTACGATCTTCATAAGTAAGGTGGTGGTATTTCTCTTTCATATGCTCTACTTGAGTGATAGAAATAGATGGTTTTGGCGAACTATATATCGACCACCTTACTATTTTCTGTTTTAACTCAAGTGTTGCACTTGGAATTTGAATCTACCTGAGGTAGAGTTTATAAAGATATTGAAAAAGCAAAGTCAGAAGTGTTTTGGTATATTGAGATATTCTATAACAAACGTAGACGTCATCACCATTTAGGATATCTTAGTCCGGTAGGGTATGAAAATAAACATGAAATAGTGGCTTAGAAGGTTAAAGGTAGGTGTCTACCATTTCTATGTCACTGCAACTCATTACTTTTCACCAAACTATTTAGCATATCTTTTAACCACAAAAAACCTTATTGTCAATCTTATAATCTGCGCCATCAATTCAGTATAATGGTAGGGTAAATTTGGACAGGCGATTAAGGTGGATTATTCCTATATTTTTATAAAGAAAGGATAATTCACGAGGAAAAGTTATACTGCTGAATTTAAAGCTAAAGTGGCTCTACAAGCCATCAAAAGTGATCGATCTGTTGCAGAGTTGGCAACTAAGTTTGAGGTTAAGCCTACTCAAATTAGGCTCTGGAAGAAAATAATGCTTGAAGAAATGCCCAGCATTTTCTCTTATAAACGCAAAAGGAAAGCCGTCAATGATGAGGATGAAAAGGAAAAATCGTATGAGCAAATCGGTCGTCTCAAGATAGAGAATGATTGGCTCAAAAAAAATTTTGAGAGTTCATAGGTTGAGATGAAAAGAAAGATAATTGAGCCAAATAAATCAAAACTGTCAGTTGCTAGACAGTGCGAGCTTCTTGAAATTTCACGTTCTGCATATTATTACAACCCGCTACCAGAAGACGAGGAGGAATTAAATATAAAGCGGATGATAGACAGAATATTCATTGAACGCCCATTTAAGGGTTCTCGTAAGGTATGGAAATATCAACAGTAGATCAGGTTTGGGCAAGCGATATAAGCTACGCTATGGCAAGTCTTATTTGACTGCTGTTATAGACTGGTATAGTCGGTATGTTTTGTCATGGGAGTTATCGATGGATATGGGATCAAGCTTTTGTATAACAGCGTTGAAAGAGGCTCTAGAAGTATCAACACCTTTGGTTTCAATACAGATCAAGGCAGCCAATATACAAGTAATAAGATTATAGAAGTTCTAAAGGACAGTCAGATTTGGGTCAGCATGTCTGGTCGTGGTAGAGCATTTGACAATATTATGATTGAGAGGTTATGGCGTACAGTGAAGTATGAGGAGGTTTATCTTACAGAGTATGATAACTTCTTTAGTGCATGTGAGGCTATAGAGAAATACTTTGACTTTTACAACAACAAAAGGAAACACACGAGTTTGAATAAAAGTACACCGAGTGAGGTATATTTTAGTGGTAATAGGTTTAAAGATGGAGCTGCCTAGAAGTAGTTGTTTTTGCAAGAATTCCGCTACGGGCTACGCCCTTCACTCCATCCCTGCAAAAGGTATCCACCTTGAAAAGAACTTAAACAACCGTATATTTTGTCTTGACAAACCCGACCACCTTAGATTATAATATAGTGGTAGTACTTATAAAATCGGTAGATGAATTTGAAATAACAAAGAAGATGAACTATGTTCTTAAGCAGTATGAAATAGGTAATATTAAGTCGAGTCTTGGCGGTTATTTCATTGAAGCAATCAAGAATAATTGGAATGTAGAGGATAAACGAAAACTAAAAGAAAAGCTGTTAAAAGATTATGAAAAAGAGGAAATAATAAAGCGGATAAGCGAGCTTGAGTCTAATGAATATGCAATACTAGAATCGATTGCCAAAGAAAGACTTGCAGGAAAAGAAGGCCTAGTAACGTACAATGCAATACTGTATAACATTGTTGTTTGCGTTTATAAAGAATTGTATAGTTGTGTTGCTAATGATGTGAAAAAGTAGCACTAATTGATGTGTATTTTGCATTCAGTTTGAGATTATAAGTAGTTTGAGGTAGTTGTTAATTAAGCTGAAATGGAAAAGAAGAGAAAGAGAAGATGGTGTTCTTTGATAAACCATTTATTCTTGATAAAGAAATGGAGTATATTGTTGATGCAGTAGATCGTAAGGCTATCTGTGGAGACGTGGATTATACACAAAAATGCCATAAATGGCTCGATGATAATATAGGATGTAAAAAGACTTTACTGACTCATTCATGTACTGGTTCGCTTGAGATGTGCGCTCTTTTGCTTGGCTTGCAGCCAGGAGATGAAGTTGTTATGTCTTCGTATACTTTTGTCTCTACAGCAAATGCTTTTGTTTTAATATTTCATGTTCCTCTTATAATATCTTCATCTCTTTTCTAAGTTTTGTCAGTTCTATGGCTTCTGGTGTAAGAGCTGGAGTAGTTGGATTTCTCGGGTTTCCATTAATCCTCAAAACCCAATCTCTTATTGTTGCTGTTGAAGCACCCGTTTCTCTAGCTGCATGAGAGAATATGAATGCCCTTGATTGGCAGCGAGTTTTACTGCTTCTTTTTTGAATTCTTGTGAGTACTTCTTTTGTTTTGCCATGATGGACTCCTTTTGATTTATTATAACTATCCTTAAATCGGTTGTCCACCAAATCTAGGTCACTGTAACATGACGTTTAATACAGGAAAAAGTACTAGAACTAAAAATCTTGACTTTATAGTCATAGTATATATTGTTAATGTATTATAAAGTATTTTCATCTGTTAAAATTTCTAAAGTTCTGTATCTATATATTGTTCTTTAGGATTTAAAACTTGAATTCCAAAACAATACAGAAATGTATCGAAATAAATTATGAAATTATTATTATGAATTTTGGATTATATGTTTATGCTCGAATGAGTTCATCAAGGTTACCCGGTAAGGTATTAATGCCTTTGGGAAATAAAAGCATAATCGAGAATATCTTCTCAAAACTTGAAAATATTGGTGGTAATATTAAAGTTATTTTGGTCACTTCTGATCAAAAAGAAGATGATATTTTAGAAGATACCGCGACTAAGAATAATATTTGTTGTGTAAGAGGATGTTTATTAAATATTGCAGAGCGAACTGTTAAAGCAATTAAATCCTACGATGTAGATTATTTTTTTAGAATAAATGGAGATAGTCCATTTATTCAACCAAATATTATACAAGAATGCATCAAAATAATCGAAGATGAGAGACCTGATTTTTTAACTAATTTACTTCCTAGGCACTTTCCATATGGTATAAGTGTAGAATCAATAAAATGTCAAACCTTTATAGACAATTATAAATATATCAACAACTCTTCAAAGTATTGCGAACACATAACAACATATTTTTATGATAATTTGTATAAATTTAAACTGTCAAAGTATTATAAAAAGGATATTTTTAACCCTGAACTGCACTTAACTATTGACTCAGAAATAGATTATAAGAAAATATCAGATAAGCTTATTAATTACCCAAGTTTACTTGATGCTGATATTTATACACTAATTAATATATTTCAGGCGAAAATTTAAAAAAGGCAAATATGATTAATTTATACTCACTTAGACCCAAGGGATTTAATATTGGTAATGAACTAATTTATTATACAATGAATCATTTCTTATCAAAAAGTTTTCCAGAAGGATACAATATTGTATCCTTATCTGCAACCAAGAGATTTGAAGTCTCAAATAAGGCAGGGTTCTCGGCATCAAATGTATATGAAATAAATCAATACGGCGATGGTGTGATTGTTGGCGGAGGAAATTTATATGAGAATAATATGCTTGATATTGATCCTGTAGCATTAAAGGCAATGGATAAACCTTTAGTGTTATTTAGTATGTCACGCGGCAAAATCTATAATAAGCACAAAACGTTGGTTGATAGAACCGATGTTATGAGCGATGATAAAATTCGACTTATTAATGATAAAGCAGATTTTTCTTTACCTCGTGATGTCGCTACTTCTGAATATCTAACAAGTATTGGATGTGAAAATACAATGGGAGGATGCCCAACCCTATTTACAGATGAAGCATTTTCATCCGAATCTCTATCACGAGCAAAGTCAGACTCAGATGCAATAATATCATTACGTCACCCAGATTTAATGAGTATTCCTATTGCTTGGCAATACAAATTACGTGAAGATATAGCTGAAATTATTAATGTCTTAAAGGGAAAAGGGTATAAAAAAATAAAATTCCTATGTCATGATCATAGAGATATACCAGCGACATTAGCTTTTGATGATATTGAATTCCTTTATACAGAAGATATATATACTTACCTAAGTCTTTTGAAATCAACTAAACTTGTTGTTACGTTTAGACTTCATTCTTGTATGCCATGCTTAGCTTTAGATATACCTGTAATTAATATTAGCTATGACCAGAGAGCAAGCAGTCTGCTTGAAACTGTAGGAATTGGGGACTGGGATATTAATATGGCTAATGACAATATCATTCAGGAAATAAATAACCGTCTCAATAACCTAGGGGATCTTGAAAACATTATCAAAGAGAATAGAAAGCAACATTGGCCAGAATTGAAAGAAATAATCACCAATTCTTTTAGTCACTTTGCAAATATGGTAAAAAATTAAAAGAATGGATAACAAAAATACGAATATTCATATTATTGCAGAGTGTGGAACCAATCATAATGGTAGTTTGGACTTAGCAAAGGAGATGGCTAGGATTGCTTCGGATTGTGGAGCAGACTCTTATAAGGTCCAAATAATCAACCCGTGGGGGCTATATCTACCTGGTGAATATGAATATGGTGGATATGACATAAAAGATGTAATTTCATTAAGACACCAGACCGCCTTTGAGGATAGTCAATATTCTGAACTTGCAATATATTGCAATTCCATAAATATTCCTTTTACTGCATCCGTTTTTGATGAAGCATCTCTTAACTTAGTATGTGAGCTTGGCGTAAAATATGTAAAACTAGCATCTTGCGACCTAAATAACTATCAATTTCTAGACAAGGTTGCTCGTACGGATAAAAAAGTTATCTTGTCTACTGGAATGTCTGATATAGAGGAAATAGAAAAAGCAGTAGAGGTTATCACAAAGCATAATACTGATTTAGTCTTGATGCATTGTGTCTCATCATATCCAGCATCATTGGAGGAGACCCGATTATACTTCCTCGAATCATTAAAAAAGTTTGGTTTCCCATTAGGATTTTCTGATCATACTCAAGGATATGAAGCTGCATTACTCGCACTGTCAATTGGTGCTACTTGGTTTGAAAAGCATTATACTTATGATCGTGCTGCTCGTGGATTAGATCATAAATATGCAGTACTACCTAATGGTTTTAAGTTATATATAGAGAAATTGCGTAGCGCAACCAAGGCTTTAGAACAACATGCTGTTAAAGTAACAGCGGGCGAAATTTTTACACGAAAAAGAGCGCGTAGAGCGTTATATGCTGCAAGAAATATTGCTGCGGGAGAGGTAATATCTGCGAATGATATCCTAGTCGTTAGGCCAGAAGGGCCAATGGGTGCAGATCAATATGATTATGTAATAGGTAAAAAAACCAAAAATACCATAAAGAAGCATGAACCGTTCACTTTAGAGGCAATAATTGATGAAGATTAATATTATCTGTAGGGGAGGTATTGATGTCGGAATGGGGCATATCTATAGAGCAAAGGCTTTTGCTCAAGAAGTAATAAATTCAGGCCATAAAGTTAGATTTATAGCATTACTTCCTAAAGAACTATCATATTTATTGTCTTGTTTCGAAGAAGTTTATTGTGTAGATAATGATCAAAAAGTAGCTGACATCATCAAGCGCGAAAACTCTGACATCGTAATTTTCGATTTAATTTCAATTCATAAAGACGTATTTGAGACAATTAAAAAATGCGCAACAAAGGTTATTTCTATATCGCCAGTATTTGATTATATGGATAAAATTGATATCTTATTTACCAGAGGTAAAGCACCAGAATTAAACAATTCGATATTAGTTTATTCCGGACTTGAATATACAATAATTCGCAATGAAATAGTTAGAATTAGAGATGAAGAGTTCTTGCATAATTTAAGTAATGAAAGCCTCCAAATTGGTATATCCATGGGAGGCGCAGATGCGTTAAACAAGACACATGAATTATTAAAGGTTTTGGCAAATTTAAATATACATTGTACATTTTGGCTGATGCTTGGTGATGCATATCAGCATTCTTGTGATCATTTGATCGAAACTATTTTTAAAAACCGAAATCAAAATATTGTTATAGCGAGAGCTCATAATAACATATGGGATCTTGCACGAAATTGCAATCTTATGATATTAACTGGAGGTGTCTCTGTAATGGAAGCTGCTTATGTGGGACTTCCTACACTCTTAGTTTATGAGTATCCAGAGCATATGTCTGCGACACCGGATGAAATAATAAACAGCGGCGGGAGTCATAATTTTGGGATAATTAATGAAGAAACTTATACAGAGGTTGCAGAAAGCTTAGAGTATTATAATGCGAATAAATTTAAATTAATGGAAATGAGATCGTGTATTTCAGGCTTGGTAGATAAATTTGCAAGCAAAAGAATAATTAATATACTTGAAACGATTATAGGTTAGCTATGAATAAACAAAGGGTTGTTGGAGTTGTTGACTATGGTTGTGGTAACTTTGCATCTGTAGTAAATACCTTGAATAGTATTATTAACAATGATGAAATAATAAGAGTTACTAATAATAATGAAATTGCTAGTTGTACGCACGTTATACTTCCTGGAGTGGGAGCATTCGCTAAAACTATGAGAAAGCTCAAGGAACTTAATTTATTAGAAAGTATACAAGATTATATTGCTAAAAATAAACCATTTTTAGGAATCTGTGTTGGAATGCAAATTATGGCTGAATGGGGAAATGAATTTGGGCGCTTTGAAGGTATTGGGTATATTAAAAGTGAGGTTATAAGATTTGAAACAAATAATAAATTATATAAAATTCCACATATTGGGTGGAATTCTTTAATTAATACTCCAAATAATAACTTATATGCTGGAATTCCGGATAAAGCTACTTTTTATTTTGTTCACAGCTATTACATGCAAACTATTGAAGATCATAATCTTGATTGTGGAATTTCTAATTATGCAGGGATAAATTTCCTTGCTTCTTTTTCTAAAGGAAATATTCATGGAGTCCAATTTCATCCAGAAAAAAGTCAGTATTATGGAAAGCTATTATTAAAAAACTTTATTGATATTGAAATTAAATAGTTTACATTTTCTATTATAAAAAAGGTAAAATATGCTGCATACAAGGATTATCCCGGTCATTTTATTACTTAATGGTCGAATTGTTCAAAGTAGAAATTTCAACCGATATCAAATTTTAGGAACACCAACAGCTGCGGTAAAAAGGTTGAGCAGTTGGTCATGTGATGAAATTATATATATTGATATTTCAAAAAAACCATACTATACTTTGGTTAGAGAAGACCTTGGGCACGATGAATTTAGCACAATAGAAGATATTGTTGGTTTAATTGCAAAACAATGCAATATGCCACTTACATTTGGTGGTGGTATTCGAAGCATAAAAGATGTTGAGCAAAGACTCTTTTTAGGTGCAGATAAAGTTACAATCAATAAAATGGCTATAGAATCACCAGAATTTATCAGAGAGTGTGCAAAAGAATTTGGTTCACAAGCTATTGTTGCATCTGTCGATGTTAGAAAAGTAGATGGTGTGTATAAGGTTTTTAAAAGCGGTAGATTACAAACAGATTTGAAATTAATTGACCATTTACTAGAGTTGCAAGAAAATAATGTTGGAGAAATACTTATAAATTCCATGGATAATGATGGCTCGGGTAAAGGGTTTGACATTGAGTTAATTAATTTTGTAGTGGATTCTCTTGATATTCCTGTTATTGCAATGGGAGGTGCAGGTAGTTGGGAAGATTTTTCAACTGTTTTAAATAAGACTAATGTTAACGCAATAGCTGCTGCTAATATTTTTCAACATAGCGAGAATAGTGTATATACATTGAAGAATGAGTTATACGAGAGCGGTTATAATGTAAGAGAACCGTTAGAGTTATCATTGGAAAATGATCATTTATAATAATGGCGACCTCTATAAATAGAAAATTTGCGATTTGCTTGTCACTATCAGAGGTAATAACAAAAGATAGAGGTGATATCATTGTAAACTAGGTGGTACCGGTATAGGGCACAGATCGGCATTATTGTTGTTTTGGTCAGGTCAGCCTAGGCAATTATGGAGCTTTGGCAGATAATGTCATGTCTTTTCGCGACGATAAAGATGAATTATTCGTTATGCATAAAAGAGCAGTAGGGGATTTAGATCAACTTGCTTCTAAACGCATTGTTTCATTCATTGACCAAAAGATAGATTCTCTCTAATTTGTCTGACCGCTTGTTTAATTTCTATTTTAAAAATTGTTTGGAGATAATATGGACTTAAATACTGAGGCATTAATCGATGATAAAAACCTTACGACTGGACTTTTACCAAAACTAGGGGAGTCAGCCCCCGCATTCGAGCAACAAATAGTTGAAGCTGTGCAAGAGATGTATCGAAATACCTGTGGTGAAAAGTGTGACGCAAAGGGAGAATGGGATAACTATATTCTAGAGCGTCAAAAGTATTATGATATTATAAAAAAAGGATCATCTGATGAAGCTGCAGAGATACTTAAAAACTTCTGGCGAAACAATCTAGGTGCTATAGTTAAGGAATATGCAACTTACTCACAACTTGAGAGTAAAGAAAGTGATCGACTCGAACGCTTCGCTAATGGTGTATGCCGTAATTACCGTATTTGGCGGGAGATTTACAATCAGCCAACGGAAGTGCTGAAGACTCCTAGTATTGGTAATCCATGGGGATATATGATTGATGGAGTAATGATTGCGCCCAAGGCGTGTAGGCATCATGCAGGAGCAACTAATCTACTGAAATTGGGGCGTAAAAACAGGAGGAATGTTTTTTGCGAAATCGGTGGTGGTTTTGGTGGAATGGCATCATATTTATTAGATAAGATTCAAAATGGAATATATATTAACGTTGATTTACCTGAAAGCCTTGTAATTTCTGCGTATTATTTGTCTTGTGCATTTCCAAACAAAAAAGTACGCCTTCCCGGGAGAGGTGAGGATAACTTTAGTCGTATAACCAAGGAATATGATATTGTCTTCCTACTACCTGAGGAGTATGCTAAGCTTCCTGACAATTCGGTACATATTCTATTTAATACTTTTAGTTTTTCTGAGATTCCATTTCAAGCACTGGAGCAATATTTCAAAGTGAGTGACCGTGTCGTTACTGAGTATATCTGGCATAATAATATGGATCGAAGTGGTGTGATTAATCGTGGTTTTGAAAGAATCCCTGCTTCTAAATATCCAATTTCTAATAAATGGACACAATTGTTTAAGCATTTTGATTTATTTCATGGTCTTGATGGAGATTATGTAGAATGTCTTTATCGCAAAGATTTCTAAAGCTAATTATTCTTCGGAAATAAGATATAATCATTACAGGATATACCATAAATCTAGATATAAGGTAGATCAAGATAGAGCCTAAAAATTAAACTCTGTAAAAATCAGGAAAGAGAAAAATAGAATGAATAAAATAGAATACTGTACAAATTGTGTATATCCAAATATTTCTGTTAATAATTGTTTTGATGATGATGGAGTCTGTAACGCTTGTATTCTTCAAGATGAATTCAATAATATGGATGATTCTATCTGGAAACAGCGAGAAAAGGTTTTTCATAATTTGATTAAAGAGAAAGCTGCTCTGTCAGAATCTAACTATGATTGTGTAATACCTGTCAGTGGAGGCAAGGATAGTTATTATCAGACTGCAAAATGCATAGAATATGGGATGAAACCGTTACTGGTAACTTACCATGGTAATAATTATCTCCCAGAGGGGCAAAGAAATCTTGATAGAATGCGCGAAGTATTTAATGTTGATCATATTGTGTTTGGTCCAGGTGTAAAAAATTTAGTAGACCTAAATAAAACCTGCTTCAAGGTGATGGGAGACATGAATTGGCATGCACATGCAGGGATTAAAATTTTCCCAATGCAAATAGCAGTTAAATTTAACATCCCTCTCGTTATATGGGGAGAAATCACCTGGTCTGTTGCAGGTATGTTCTCTTCTGATGATTATGTACAGTATAACAAACGAACAGTATTTGAACATGATATGCGTGGATACACAATTGAAGATATTACAAAACAATCAGAAAATTTGACTGTTAAGGATCTTCCATGGTTGCAGATGCCTTCTGATGAAGATATTAGACTCAGTCAAACGACAGGTATTTATATTGGAAATTTCTTTAACTGGAATCCTAATAAACATGCTAAGGAGATGCAAGAAAATTTTGGATTTGAGTTTGCTCAAGAACCGTTTGAAAGAACATACAGGACAATGTCTAATCTTGATGATATGCATGAAAATGGTATTCACGATTATATGAAATTTATTAAATTTGGTTACAGCAGAGCTTCTGATCATGCGTCAAAAGATATTAGATCAGGATATATTTCACGCGAAAAAGGTATTGAATATGTTAAGAAATATGATCATGTTAAACCTCAAAAAGATCTGCAGAGATGGTTGAAATATGTAGATATGACGGAAGAAGAATTTGATACTATTGCTGATTCATTCCGTTCGCCTCGAGTGTGGAGAATTGAAAACGGAGAATGGGTAAAAGATAATGTATGGGGTTGTTCATCATCATATGGTAGCGTCAAACTTGATAAAAGTGAGTGGAGTAAGTACCAAATAGTATAGTATATAATAATTTAGAAATGTAGTGTATTTATGAAAGTAATGACAGAAGAAGAGCTTTTAAAAGCTTGTGAAGAACCAAAAGATTATAAGAAACCTAGGGATGTTACGGTAGATGATTATAGTCATGGAAAATGGTTGAGAAAGTTTGCGTACTATCCAAAATTTTTACCAATTTACTCTCATATGGATCATGGTATAGATCCATATGAAGCTGTTTCAAAAGCTAATATTGAAATCAATATGCCCAGTGTTTTCTTTTTTTCCCCAGACCGCGTCAATTATTATAAAAAGAATTCAAATAAAACAGTGCCGGCATATCAAATTCAATCACCTTTTCTATTTTGCCGTAAATACTTGGGAATAGAAAAAGACAGAAAGGCAACAGGGACTCTTGCTTTTCCTGCACACAATATTACTTCAAAAGACAAGAATAACACTATAAATTTTGATATTGATAAATATATTTCTGATTTAAAGTCACTTCCAGATAAGTACCAACCCATAAGTGTTTGTATGTATTGGATTGACATAAAGTTAGGACGGCATAAAATTTTTTTAGAAAATGGATTTAATGTATATACTGCTGGAAATATACACAACTATAATTTTATAGAAAATTATTATGCTATATTGAAAAATTTTAAATATGCAACTTCTAATACATATGGATCTTATGCACCATATTCAGTAGAAATGAGTATCCCTTTCTTTTTATATGGGGAAAGACCAGATCGCAGTAATTTCAGTACTAAAGATGTACCAAAAGAGGTGAAGAATAGTACATATTCCTCTGTATTTGATTATCCAAAAGCAAAGAAATTTTTTACACTTTTTGGTGAAATAACAGATACGATTTCACCTGAACAAAAGGCATATATTGATAGCATAATGCCGACAAATGGAGGTGTAAGCAGGTTACATGCTTCATATATACTTTATACCTCTTTTCTAAAGAGAAAGCTTAGAATTTTTACTAAGGGTTGGTTACAGATGAAGTGGAGAGATCTTTGGCGTTATTTGCATAGAAAATGATGCTCTCTAACTATGCTATATGCAGTGACATAGATTTGATGGACAACCGATTTAAGGATAGTTATAATAAATCGAAAGGAGTTCATTATGGCAAAACAAAGGAAGTATTCACTGGAATTCAAAGATGAAACGGTAAAATTTGTTATTAATCAGGGTTATTCATACTCTCAAGCTGTGAAGCAAATAGGAGTATCTACAGTTTCTATCAGAGAATGGGTTTTGAAGTTTAACGGAAATCTGAAGAATCCATCTGTTTCAGTTTTTACACCAGAAGCAATAGAACTGGCAAAACTCAGAAAAGAGATGAAGGTATTAAAAGAGGAAAATGAAATATTAAAAAAAACAGCGGCGTTCTTTGCAAAGGAGAGCCTGTGAAGTTCGCCTGGATTTATCTCACAAGAATCATTATCCAATAGTGAGAATGTGTAAGGTTCTCAAGGTAAGTAAAAGTGGTTATTATAAGCATCTAAATAGAAAGCCATCTGCGACAAAGCAGAAGAGAGAAGTAATAGTATTTATGGTTACAGAAAGATTCAGGAGGATTTTGTTTATGAAATCCCAGAGATATCATGCTCGAAAGAGACTTTGCGTAAAATGATGTATGACAATGAGTTATTTAGTAGTACAAAGAATAAATATAGGCATGTTTCTGATGATGAAAGTAACATGTTTGAGTATCCTAGAAATAGATTGAATATGAATTACAATACTTCTGAAATCAACCTCAAATAGTATGGAGATATAACTCAGATCAAGACAAAAGAGGGTTGCTTATACCTTTGTGTAGTTATGGATTTATTCTCTAGAAAAGTAGTTGGATGGTCGGTTGGTACATACCCAAACTCTACATTTGTATGCCAATCACTGGAGGAGGCGCTTGAGCAAAGAATGATTAATGGGTATGTATTATTTCATAGTGATAGAGGGACTCAATTCAGCAGTTATGAGACATAAGATTTTCTATTATCACACGGTACAGAAAGTAGCATGAGTCCTAAAGGAGATCCTTGGAGTAATGCAGTTCAAGAGAACTTCTTTAAGAAGCTTAAAAATGAGTTGATTAGAGGAAGGGTATATGGTAGTATTGAGGAAGCTAAAAAGGAGTTGTTCTGGTACATAGACGTCATCAATATTTGGGTTATCTCAGCCCAGAAGAGTATGAGCAAAAGCATAGCAATGTGGCATAAAGGTTAAAGGTGGTTGTCCACCAAATCTAGGTCACTGCAATACCATGATAATTATTAACTTTATGAATACTAAAATAAGAAGTAATCTCATTATGAAATCAATATATGCAGTTATGTTAAAAGTTCTCAGGACTTTTTATTATTATTTATTATTAATAAGCTGTAAAAATAAAATAATCTCTCCTAATAATAGTTTAAGATTTGAACGCATTCCGGTAAACTCCACAATTGCTCTACTAGGCCATTGTGATATGATGAAAATCATATCATCGTTTTTAACACTAAATAGACCAGATATTACTATTAATTACATGAGACAAGATAATTCAGCTTTTGGTAAATTTTGCAAAACACAAAACATACCAGCAGATATAGTTGTTAGCGATAATGTCGCAGAAATTGATGCCGTTATTGTGACGTCGAGAAGTATTATGAAAACCAAAAGTTTTGTATGCCAGATTAAAAGTAATGTATCAATTTATTTGACGGTAACAAAAAGAGAAGCTATGCAACTATCTGCAATGAATTTTTCCTTATTGGTTACTGTAGCTGCCAAAATAAATTATTTTTGTGAAAAATTTATAAGTACTTGTCAGTTGGCACCAAAAGAGATTTATACTTGGCAAGATCTTCAGTGTTATAGTGCAATTCTAGAATTAGATGTGATTACGTCTACTATTGTTAACTATTCTGATATAGTGTCATTAACAAGAGAAGATATAAGTAAATCTTCTACTAATTTTTTAATCAATTATAATAAACAACTTATTTCTTGGCAAAAATATGATAAGTATAAACAGAATTTATACCTGGATTATTACGGTATTAAAAAAAGTTTTTGTAAAACTGAACCACAAGAAGCTGAGTTCGTTTATAAAGAATATAATAACTTATTCTCTACACCTTTAAATAATTGGTCAGATATAGTTAAGCTTGCAGAGATAGTGCTGCATTCTTTGCCTAATGAAAGAGAGTTTGAGGATTATATCTTCTCATGTGTTTATTACAAGATCATAACCAGTAATGCAACGATGGTTGTCTCATCGTTTGATCAAGTCTTTGATCAGGATAAGCCTACGTTATTAGAAAAGCATATTATTGCTAACCCTCATAATACAGAATTATCATTAAAACATAAGAAATTACTCTGGGCAGAAATATCGAATGATGTAGAGTCGTATCATAATATGATACATCAAAGCGAAAATAATAGTAAATATATTCATTTTGAAAATAATGGGATGAATAGAGTAACAACTAACAAACCAGAATCATATGATTTTGTAATATATATTTTTGGAAATTCTAGAGTATTAGGATCAGGGTGCGAAGATAAATATACTATTGCTAGTTATTTGCAAAGAAAGATAAATAGTAATAAAAATAATATGTATCTTGTTAAAAATTATTCTGGAGTAACATGCTTTTTTGATTTTTATAAAAAAATTAATGGTATTAATTTTAAAAAAGGTGATATTGTTATTTTGGGAGGACTATTTCTTAGCAATAACTTTTCATTTGTTTCTCGTGAAAACTTTACGTTTAATCCAAAATATTTTGAATCGTATAACTATATACATTGTGATGTAAATATTAAAAGGAGAAAAGTAGGAGAAGAAGTGTTTTGGGATTATTTACATTTTAATCATATAGGTAACCGTATAGTTTCAGAGCAATTATACGAGTTCTTATTTTCTAAAAGAGGAATTATTTGTGATTTAGCACAAAACAAAGATAATGATAATCCATTATCTAGGAAAGGTATTTGCATAAATGAGAGCAATATTGTAAAGTTTAATAACAAACGCAATGATAATATAAATTTGGGATCATCTCCAATGCTAATACAGTACCAGCAATTTTTAAATGATTTTAATTTTGGTAAAGACAATAAAACTACAGGTTCAATAGTTATGAACTGTAATCCATTTACGCATGGACACAGATATTTGATAGAGTGGGCTGCTAATACAGTAGATGAACTCATTGTTTTTATACTTGAGGAAGACAAATCATACTTTCCATTTTCTGATCGTATTGAGTTAGTAAAAAAAGGCGTAAAAGATCTGGAAAATGTAATAGTTGTTCCGAGTGGACAATTTATTATTTCAAACATTACATTTAAATCATATTTTCAGAAGGAAGAGAAAAAAGAGAAAATTGATGCTTCTCTTGACCTTGATGTTTTTGGAAAATATCTTGCGCCATATGCAAATATTACCAAAAGATTTGTAGGTGATGAGCCGTTATGTGTTGTTACATCACAGTATAATGATCAAATGTTACAGATATTACCTAAATATGGTATTGAGGTTGTTGTTATTCCAAGAAAAGAGTTTGATGGTACGCCGATAAGTGCATCCAGAGTACGCCAATGTATTAAAGATAAACAAAAAAAAGAATTAATAGACATTGTTCCCAAAACAACATACGATTATTTATTAGAAAATTATTTTTAAAGAAGTGCGTGCTTTTTTATTTTGTCTTTTCTAAAGAGAAAGTTTAGAATTTTTACTAAGGGTTGGCTTCTAATGAAATGAAGAAATATTTGGCGTTATTTACATAGAAAATGATGTTCTCTAATATGCTATACCATGATAATTATTAACTTTCTGAATACTAAAATAAGAAGTAATCTCATCCACAATTGCTCTACTAGGCCATTGTGATGTGATGAAAATCATATCATCGTTTTTAACACAAAACATACTAGCAGAAAAAGTAGAACCAAAATTATCGGTAAATTATTATTTACTATTATTATCAGATTAATCAAGGAGTAAAAATGAAACCGTTTAAATGGGTGAGCAATATAGTACCAGATAAGATTTATAATAAAATCCGAAGAATTCGACTTGGAATTAAACTTGGGTATGATTATAAGCGGTTTTCTCAACCACGATCTTGTTGTGACTCTTCATTTATCGAAAAATATATTGAGAATTCTCAAGAGTTTGTAACTAGTATGAATGAGCTAAAGACAAGTATGGATAAAGAAAGTCTCGATATTGTAGATGATAATACCGAGACAATCATACAATTTGCAAAAGCTTTTCCAGCAGTCAATGCTATATATCCTACATATTATTGCGAGAAGTATAAAGATGTAGGGAATATATTAAATATTGATAATATGGATTATGCTAAAAAGCTAAGAGAGCAATATAACATAAGCAAAAATCTTATATTGGAAGAATATATATTCGAATGTGGGTATGGATTAGAGTTTTTGGCGAAAAATATTGTTAATAATTTAAAAGAAACGGTATTTCTAGATTGTGGTGCAAACTGGGGTGATACAGCATTAGCCCTTCGTGAATATTCACCAAAGCAAATTTATGCTTTTGAGCCTGTTGACGATACTTTTAACGCATTAAAAAAAACTGTTGTAGATAACAAATTGGATGATATAGTAAAGCCTATTAAAAAGGGCGTCGGTGAGTCAAGTTGTATTTCAAGGTTTTATAAAGAAAAGGATTCAAATTGCGACCCTACTGTTTGTGTTCTTAGCAGTGATAAAGCTGCTTTATTAGACAATCAACAATATCCTAAATATAAGTATGAGTTACAAGAGGTAGAAGTTATTAAGATTGATGATCTTGTAAATGAAGATAAGTTAAATGTTGGTTTGATTAAAATGGATATTGAAGGGGCAGAGACAGGAGCGATAAACGGTGCCATTGAAACAATTAAAAAGCATACTCCAGTGTTGCTAATTTCAATATATCATCACTACAATGATTATATTAATATTAAGCCACTGATTGATAGTTTAGGGTTAGGCTACAAGTTTAAAATTAGAAAACTAAGGAGGGACCGTAGAGTTTTTGACACCATTCTTATCGCTTATATTGACTAAATATAACTTGGATTCAAATTCTAAGTGCAACACTTGCGCTTTTTATGAAGCCCGTTTGTATACTTCAAGCGGGCTTTTAAATCCCAATCTCTTTCTTTGTCGACTGTTAACCAATTTCTCTATTGCTTCGAGTCTTTTTTGAGTTACATTCAGTAGCTCTCGATCTTTAGGGAAATACTGCCTTAGTAAACCGTTTGTATTCTCGTTGCTACCACGCTCCCAGGCACTGTACGGATGACAGAAATAACTCTTACACTTTAACACTTCATTCACATCACCATGACCTGAAAATTCCTTACCATTATCATAAGTAATCGTACAAACTTTAAAGCTTCTCAGTAAGCGAATTATTTCAGCCTTCACAAGTTCACTGCTTTTATTTCTAACGAACCCAAACCTTCTTGCGCTCAAGCAAAGTTACAAGGTATCCTTTATGATTTGCCCCACTTACTAGATCTGCTTCCCAGTCACCTATTCTCTTGCGTCTCTCGATGTCTCCAGGGCGTTTGTCTATACTAATAGCATTCTTGATTATTCCTCTATTATCAGTACTTCTGCACCGTCTCTTCTGTTTACGCTTGCCATTAATTCTAAGGTGCAGATATAGTTTTCCTCCATGCTTTTTGTCCTCAACAATTAATTGATAAATACTCTCATGAGAGATGGTAAACCCAAGGAGTTTCTTGCTAATACCAGAGATTTGCTCAGGAGAAAAATCCTGTCGTAGTTTCTTGATAATAAACCTTTTGACATACTCGTCAAGCTTTTTCATTCTGGGTATTGCTCTGCGTTTCATCGCTTTTCTTTGAGCCTGCTTGTTTCTATATCCACGTTTACCACTATTGCGCTGTATTTCTCTGCTTATGGTGCACCTATGCACTCCAACAACTCTAGCTATGTAAGAATAGGTTTTATTCTCTTGCAATAACACTTTGATAATTGTACGATCTTCATAAGTAAGGTGGTGGTATTTCTCTTTCATATGCTCTACTTGAGTGATAGAAATAGATGGTTTTGGCGAACTATATATCGACCACCTTACTATTTTCTGTTTTAACTCAAGTGTTGCACTTGGAATTTGAATCTACCTAATAGAGAAGTATGATCCATTTATATTTATTAGCGTTGTTTACTTAAAGTATAAAATAATTCTTTATAATAAGCAAAGTGAGTTTTATACGTTTAAATATAGGTAAATAACCATACATATTATTACTAGAAAGTTCTTTTCTTGATATTTGATTGTTCTTGATGTATGGTTTACACCCTCGATACCAACGCAATGATACACCAGGATTAAAAATGTCTTTTATGAATACTTTGTCTGAGTTATTTGTTACTATAAGTCGATTGCAAATATTTGTAATTAAATCGAAATATTCCTTGGTCATTCCAAGATTAGTCTCTGAGGCCATGTCAATATAGGTCTTCAGTTCTTCATCGTTTAAAATATTACCAAGTTTTTTGGAGATATACGCTCCTGATAGCTCTGCGGTTTTTTGTTTATAACCAATGTCATTGGTTGTTAATTGAGAGTCATGCTTTCTGTATAGGTATAGACAGTCTTGGATAACGTGTATCCCAGATAGTTCAATACCACGCATACAGATATCATAATCCTCACAGATCCAGTCCTTATCTTCCCAATAGAATAGATTATTGTCAAATACTAGGCTACTTCTCAACATAATTGTTGTACAGTGAAATCCTGGAAAAAATGCAAATAAGGTCTTTAGCTCTTCAGTTCCAATAAACTTCTGTTTTGGAGTCTTTTCATTATTGCCGAAAAGTTTGTATCCTGTGCCACAAATTCCAACATCTATATGCTTTTCTAAATATGCAACCTGCTTTCCAATTCTATCTGGAGTGGCAATGTCATCTGAATCAAGCATTGCTATATACTTGCCCTTTGAAACTCTCATACCTGTATTTCTTGTCTGAGCCAGTCCCAAATTCTTAGGATTTTTACAAAATACTATCCGCGAATCTGTATATGTTTTAGCTATCTCCATGCTTTTATCTGGTGTACAGTCATCAATAACAATTAGCTCAAGGTTGCTGTGGCTTTGGTTAAGTACACTTTCTATTGCTTCTCCTATGTACTTTTCTACATTATATACTGGCATTATTATAGAAACTAAAATATCTGAATACATTGTCTTGCCTTACTATCGATTAAAATGTTTTGAAAGAAAATAATCAAACTTATAGCGTAATTTTGCAATACCTCCGACTTCTCGAGGATGAAGTACTTTTGGGATATAATACTCTCTTTTATTTTTAGATTTAATTTTAGCGTAATCAATTTGTTTGCTCATATAAGGAAATAATTGATACTTATTCAATACAAGCTCACGGGCTTCTCTTATAAATTCTAGATTTTCAGCATAATAATTACTACTAATTATGTCGCTAATTTTGTCCAGTGACCACTTGGGACGTTTAGGATCTATTAATATATATGATCCATCAGGAAAATATTTATCGATATTTGGTGCACCCCAGTAAAACGGGATGGTCCAGCAAAGAAAGCAATCCGCAATCTTCTCTGTCCAATACTCTTTAATCTGAAAATTTTCAATAGCAATAGAATATTTATAGGGCAAAATTCCGTCTTTTTTGTCTATTATTGGGGTAAATCCTCTACCATATAGATTAAATGGAAAGCCTTTATCTTTTAAATACTTTATAAAGCTCAAACGCAACTTATGTCCATATAAATCAGAATTATTACTTGTTACCCATGATATCTCTAAGTCTTTTTTAGGAGGTTTTAGTTCTAATAGTTCTTCATATGATAATTTTGGAAACCAGTTAACACATGGCTGACACTTATTGGGCAAATCGCTCCACGTAGCAAATATTCTATCAAAATATATGTAAGAAGCTCGTTCCCACCGCCGCATCTGAGCTGGTGGCTCTAGTGAGAGTAGCCATGTTTCTGAACATTTTACCGTTATATCCTTATGAGGTGATGATAAACAAAGTAGTAAGTCACATTCAGAAACCTCATCTTGTGTAAAATGTATGTCATTCCAAATACCTTTGTGAAACGGTGTTTGATTAAAAAAATCATAACCAATAAATGGATGACTAAGCCTGACAGTTATATTTGTGATTGTTGTTCTCCATTAAAGTTTTAATAACTAAAAAAACTGAGTAGCAGATAAATTTTTACCTTTTTACTTTGCGATGAAGCTTTCTGCTCCTCAATAAATTCTTAATATAATATACCCCTAAAGACTTTTTTAGTTTATATGATAATTTGTGTTCTTTTGGTGATAATCTACCAGGAAAATAATGAGCCTTTGGCTCTGAGGTAGGATTGTAGTATTTATCGATTAAACGACAAATGTAAGGATATATTGTATGCTCTTTAAATAACCTTTCTCTAGCATAAACGATAGCATCATAGTTTTTATTATAGTGATTATTTCTAACAGCTTCTTCAATTATTTCCAGTGATAGTTTAAAGTCATTCTCATCAATTAATATCATTGATTCTTCCGGAAAATACTCTGTTATGTTTGGGCACCCCCAATATACCGGCATTGTCAAGCAGGAAAAACAATCAGCTATTTTCTCAGTACAATAAAATGGAATTGAAGAATTTTCCATCCCAATAGAGTACTTATAAGGCAATAATGCATCTGCTTTATTGGGAATCCAGTTTATTCCAGCACCAAAACGGTCA
Organism: Planctomycetota bacterium; assembly: GCA_965140405.1. Taxonomy (GTDB): domain Bacteria; phylum Planctomycetota; class SZUA-567; order SZUA-567; family SZUA-567. The sequence goes on along the minus strand of OZ223208.1, from coordinate 729,133 downwards.
AAATCAAATTTGTTTTCTATCAAATAGGTCATAAAATTAGTGCGAATTTTATGACCCTGTAAATTTGCTGCAGAGCTGATAACGGCACTAACTCGGTTCTGTTTTTGCTGGCGTATATTATTAGTTTTATCTGCTGTGCTATTATCTAACTTGATAAATGGCATTATAGGGTATCGATCCCTTATAACCTTTTTCTCAACTTCACTCTCTAAATTAGCAAAATGGGTATTTACTAGATCGAAGTATTTATAACTCTCTGTAAAATACTGATAACACTCTACAGGAGGTTCATAAGGGACTATCCAAAATCCGCCATCACGACATTTTGTATGAATAGGCTTATTTATCCTAATATAATCAATAACGATATATATATCACATTCTTTTTCTTCACAGCTTATAAACTCTATATCAGTACGCTCAGTATAGTTGCTTTCATGCGATTTATAATTATCAATTATTACCTTTATGCTCATTTTAGTTCCATCAAAGAAATTGCAGTATTACGCAATATACTATTGTATGTAAAGATAACGACAAATTAAATACTATTATATAATGTTTGCCTAGAGATACCATAATCTTTTGCTAATTGTAATTTGCTTTCTCCTAATTCAATTCTGTACCTAATATTCATTATTTGCTCATCGTTAAGAGCTTTCTTTCTGCCAACATTCTTATATGCACCACGTTTTTTTGCAGCAGCTATTCCCTCTTTTTGTCGTTCACGACGTAGCTCGAGTTCAAATTCAGCAAATGCTCCCATCATAGAGAGCAGGAGTTTTGACATAGGAGAATCATCATTACCGGTAAAGGTAAGAGATTCTTTTATAAAATGAATATTGATTCCATGATTGATTAGTTTAATTATAATACTCCGTAGATCATCGAGATTGCGAGCCAATCAGTCCATACTATGAACATGTTGTACATCACCTTCACGAATAAACTCGAGAAGATTTTGGAATTCTTTTCTTTCGACATCTTTTCCTGAAGCATAATCAATAAATAATTTATCCATTTCCGAGAGTGATTCTTTTTGACGAGCAATATTTTATTTGACAGTGCTAACTCTAATATAACCAATCTTCATAATTATAACAAACCTAATATTTGTAAAATAAAAATCAAGAACTAATTATACAAATGTATAGATATATTTCAACCAACCTTTTTTATACACAAATAATTAGATATAAATATTGTCAATAAAATGTATAATATATTTGGTCATATTTTTAGGAAAGGAATACCATGAAGGGTAAAAAACACCAGCAGAGCAGGCAATTAGAAAGCTAAGAGAGATCGATGTACTTAAGGGAGAGGGGCAAAGTTTACAAGAAGCGTGTAGAAAGCTCAATCTTACTACTTATACTTTTTACAAATGGCAAAAAGAGTATAGGAATATGAGTCCAGATAATGCGAAAAAGTTAAAGGCTCTTGAGAAAGAAAATGCCCAGCTCAAAAAACTTGCAGTGACCTAGATTTGGTGGACAACCACCTTTAATCTCTAAGCCCGGCGAGGCGGCGAAAAGTTGTAAGTCACATTCAGAGTAAATCACAACGCCGGGCATGTAAGGTATTAGGTCAATCCAGATCAACTCAGTGACGAAAGCTAGTTGTTAAGAGTGATAAAGAGTCACTTACTAAGAGAATCATTGAAACATAGTAGATAGATATTGCTACCGTATGATTACTGGTCTGTTACACAATGAAGGTAAGCGAGTAAATCATAAGCGTATTGAGAGAATTTGGCGACAACAAGGTTTAAAAATACAAAAGAAACAGTCCAAAAATAGTAGACTGTGGTTTACAAATGGTTCATGTGATCGCCTGAGATCTACCCATAAGAATCATATATGGAGCTACGACTTTATTTCGAGAGAACACGTGATGGCAGAATAATTAAGATTTAACCGTTATTGATGAATATAACAGAGAATGCTTAGAACTTAAAGCAGAGCGTACCTTTAAGTGTAGTCGTCACTATTTTATCTGACAGACACATAAAAATTACTCATCTATTTCAACTATAACTTCTTCAGGTGTAACTGTCGGTTTGATTAAGTCTAATTGCTTAGATCTTGCCAGCTCTTTTGAGTCTTCAAATGTTTGCATAGGGGTTTTACCATAGCATCTTGCTCCGCTATGAGGACGCTCTTCATTATAATCCTTGAGCCATTCATCCAAGTCTTTTTGAAGTTCCTCAATATTGTAATATACTTTTTTCTAAATGCAACATTATAAAATTCATTAAGCATCGTTTTATGAAGCCGTTCACAGATGCCGTTGGTTTGAGGATTGCGTACTTTGGTTTTGGTGTGGTCAATATCTTCAATTGTTAAGTATAACTGATATTCATGGTGTTCACGCTTTCCACAGTACTCAGTTCCTTGATCAGTAAGTATTTCTAACAGTGGTACTTCATGCTGCTCAAAAAATGGTAAGACACGATCATTTAATATATCAGCAGCTACAATAGCTGTCTTGCTATCATGCAATTTAGCAAAAGTAACTCGTGAATAAGTATCTATAAATGCTTGCTGGTAAATTCTACCTACACCTTTAATTGTACCAACGTAAAAGGTATCTTGCGAACCAAGATATCCCGGATGCTCTGTCTCAATTACACCATGTGCTTGCTCATCTTCCTTCTTTTTTCAAGTGCTGCCAGCTGTGCTTCTGTGAGTATAATTCCTTCAGCTGCAACTTTTTTTCCAGTGCGATCAGACGTTTTTTGAACGTTTCAAGATCGTGACGCATCCATACTGATCTAATACCACCTGGAGAAACAAAAATACTTTCTTTGCGTAACTGATTAGAAACTCTTTGTTGTCCAAATGCTGGTTGCTCAATAGCTATATAGCAACGATCTTCTTTTCAATTCCAGGGATCTAATCTATTTTTAGGCTGTGGCTTGTCTTCCCGTTTGATATCCATAAGAGCTTTTTCTTCGCCTTTCTCATACCGCTGTTTGAAGCGGTAGAAACTGTCTCTGGAGTATCCCATAACATGACAAGCCTGTGATACATTACCAAGTTGTTTTGCAAGTTCTAAAACACCAAGTTTGTTTTTGATAATCTTTTGATCTGTAGTCATCTGACATTTCTTTCATTTTTCAAGAATAGTTGCTGCTTTCGTTCGGGCTTCGCCCTCTATATAGCAGCAACTATTCTTATACTCTATTTATCGGTTAAATGTCAGATAAAGTCTTAACTATTTCAATTGAGATATTCTATAACAAACGTAGACGTCATCAGTATTTAGGATATCTTAGCCCGGTAGAGTATGAGAAGAAACATGAAATAGTGGTTTAGAAGGTTAAAGGTAGGTGTCTACCATTTCTATGTCACTGCAGCCTCCTTTTGTTATTATAAAAATCAAAGTATTTCTCTATAGCCTCATATGCGCTAAAGAAATTATCATACTTTGTAAGGTAAACCTCTTCGTACTTTAGTGTACGCCACAATCTCTCAATCATAATATTGTCAAACGCTCTACCACGACCAGACATGCTGATCCAGATTCTATTATCCTTTAGAACTTCAGTAAAATTATTGCTCGTAAGCTGTCTACCTTGATCAGAATTAAAGACTATTGGTGTAGACATCTCAAGAGCCTCTTTTAAGGCTGCTATACAAAAACTAGAATCCATATCCATTGATAACTCCCATGAGACAGAACATACCGGCTATACCAGTCCATTACGGCGGTCAAATAGGACTTACCATAGCGTAGAGGTATATAGCTTATGTCATTTACCCAAACCTGATCTACTGTCGTTATTTCCATGCATCCAAGCAAGTACGGATATGTCCTATGAGCCTTGTTTTTAGTATTTAAACGTTTCTTGGGATAAATAGCTTCTATGCTCATTTTTCGCATTATACACCTAACTTTATCACGTCCAATTTCAACTCCAGCAGCTTTTAAATCATCAACAATCCTGTGAGATCCTTTAAATGGATGCTCAATGAAAATCCTGTCTATCATCCGCTTTATTTTTAATTCCTCCTCGTCCTCTGGTAGAGAATTATAATAATATGCAGATCGTGAAATTTCCAGAAGCTCGCACTGTTTAGTAACTGACAATTTAGATTTATTTGGCTTGATCATCTTTCTCTTCATCTCAATTGATGAACTCCTCAGATTTTTTTTAAAGCCAATCGTTCTCTATTTTGAGGCGACCGATTTGTTCATATAGTTTTGCCTTTTCATCCTCATCATTAACGGTTTTTCTTTTGCGCTTATCAAAGAAAATGCCAGGCATTTCCTCAAGCATTGTTTTCTTCCAAAGCCTAATTTGAGTTGGCTTGACCTCAAACTTAGTTGCCAACTCAGCTACAGGTCGATCACTTTTGATTGCTTGCAGGGCAACTTTTGCTTTAAATTCAGCTGTATAACTTTTTCTCATGAATTATTCTTTCTATACAGAAATATCGAAATAATCTACCTTAATCACTTGTTCAAATTTAACGGACCATTATATCTTGAGTTGAAGAAATTGAAAGGTTTTGGCAAACTATATATCGACCACCTTACTATTTCTTCTTTTGCTCAAGTGTTGCACTTGGAATTTGAATCCACCCTTTATAAAGTTGATAAATTTTTGCCTTATTTTATGGCCAGGCAGAGTGTTTGCAGAGCTAATAATGCCGCTAAGTCGATCCTGCTTTTTGGTACAGTCACTTATCGAGATTGATTCTAGCTTGGTAAACGTCTTTTCAAATTCCCAAAATAGTGGATATTTTTCTCTAATGACTCGGTCCACAATTGATTCATCAATATCGGTCCACTCGCTTTGGACTAGATCAAAGTTTTTGTAGCCGTCTTTAAGGTAGGCATGTATGTCAACAGGAGGCTCATATGCTAGTAACCATGAGCAACCCTTTAGATACATAAAAGTTTTGGGAACATTATTAATTGTATCAAAAACAATAAATAGGTCGCACTCGTCTTCATTACACAAGATAAACTCAATGTCAGATCTTAGCCTTGATTTGCCAGGAAATAACTTGTAAGGAATTTCTTCTAATGTATCTATGAGTATACGCATATAGATGCCCTAATAAGCTTTTCTAATGAAATAGTTGCTTAAGATATGTTATGGGCGAATTGTCTGCTTCGAAACAGACAATTCGCCACTATTACAAATACCTTGTGCTGTAAAGGCTATTTAATGATGATGTTTTCTGCAGTCATTGCTTCTGGTTTTTCTAGGCCGAGGAGGTCTACTATTGTTACGGCTATGTCACTCAATTTTCCTCGCTCGATCATTTTAGTGCCTTCTGCGTCGTTTGCTACGTAGATGCATTCTACTAGGTTCATTGTGTGGCTGGTCTTGACCTTGCCTGTCTCGTAGTCTATCATTTGGTCAGAATTACCGTGGTCGGCTGTGATAAGAATCTTGAAGTCGTAGTCCAGTAATACATCTACTAGAGAACCAACATTTTTGTCAACAAGTGCTGTCGCTCTTTTTGCTGCGTCAAAGCTACCTGTGTGCCCAACCATATCGCAGTTTGCGTAGTTTACCGCAATGAAATCAAACTGGTAAGGGTCTTCATTAATATACTGTAAGATTTTATCCGTAACAAGGAATGCTTCCATCTCTGGGTGTACCGCAAATGATGATGGATCATATCGACCTGAAACCTCAACCTGTTCTTCTCCTTCGAATGGGGTCGTTGATTTGCCATTGAAGAAGCTTGTTACGTGTCGGAATTTCTGTGTCTCGGCAATTCTAAGCTGCTTCATGCCTGCTTTCGATATAACTTCACCGAGAAGACCTTCCATGCCGCCACCGCCACCTAGAGGCCCCATGAGGTATTCTTTGAATTCGTCAAAGTATCTAGTGAAGCCGAGGTAGGTTACACTTGGACGTTCGTCGCGTTCGCCTTCGTATGTGTCATCGATAAATGCAAGCGTTAGCTGGATTGCTCTATCCTGGCGGTAATTTGTGTGGAATACGCAGTCACCGTCTTTTACGCCTTCGTAGCCTTCAATAACGTGTGGGAAGATGTATTCATCAACCATTTCATCACCATCAGGTGTCTTATCATTGGCGTATGATGACTCTACTACTTCATCAATTGATGGGCTGGTCTTGCCTTTACAGGATACTATGCAGTTATAAGCTTTTGAGGTCAGAGCCCAATCGCGAGATCTGTCCATTGCGTAGTAGCGTCCCATTGCTGTACCTATTGTGCAACCGCCTACCTCTGCCATTACTTTTTCGAGCTTTGCAACGTATTCCATTGTGCTGCGTGGAGGCGTGTCTCGTCCATCAAGGAATGGGTGGATAACTATTTTACCCTCTGGATTTTCACTTCTTGCACGCTTCATTATCTTGAATAGGTGTTCTTGATGGGCGTGTACCCCTTCGTCCTGAAGAAGACCCATTAGGTGGAGTTGGCTGTTGTTGTCTTTCCAATTCTTAACAAGCTCTACCCATCTGTCTGCTTCGAATAGTTCTCCGCTTGATAGGCCGTCGTCAATGCGCTTGAGTTCTTGGATAACGATACGTCCTGCACCCATATTCATATGACCTACTTCTGAGCTACCTTGGTAGCCATCTGGTAGACCTACTGGCTCGCCACAGGCATCGAGTTTAGTCCATGGGTATTTTGCTTTGAGCATATCTGTGACACATGTGTCTGCGGCTGCGATTGCATTACCGTCTGTTCTTTCGTTTAGACCCCATCCATCACGGATGATCAAACATACTGGGCGTTTAGCCATTGTGCTATCTCCTATATAGTTAATGTATATGATTTAATGATAATTTTATATCTATTTTTATCATATTTTGGTAAATATTACAAGAGTGTGGGTGATTTTTTGGAATTTTTGGAGCAGGGGAGGGTATATTAAAGTAGTAGGTGAAGATTATGGGATCAGGTTTGGAAGTACTTCTGCCTCAGCCTTGAACTCGTAGGCGTAATTGTGGTTAGTAACGCTGTAAGGTTGTGTCTCTTCTTAATATTATTTGAAATAAAGGTAGGCGAATAAAAATTTAGTAGAATGTTGCATTGAGATCAAAGACATGTGTCGAAATTCGAGCTCTTTTTGATTTATATAGGGTATTAATTTGCACTCTATATAAAAGTATTTATTCTAACATAATATGCACAAAATCAGTTGACTTTATTTTTAATATTGCCGTTGATGAAGGTTTGGAGATTGTCTATAGCTATGTTCATTAGGCGTTCCCTCGCTTCAAGTGGTGCCCAGGCGATATGAGGGGTGATAAAACAGTTCTTTGCTTGTAGAAGTGGGTTATCTGCGTTGATAGGCTCTGTTGATACGACGTCAAGACCGGCAGCTCCAACTTTACCACTGTTTAGTGCATCAGCAAGATCTTTTTCAACAACCAGTGCCCCTCGTGAAGTGTTGATAATTATTACCCCGTCCTTCATCTTGGCAATACTCTCTTTGTTGATAATGCCTTCAGTTGATTCAAATAGTGGGCAATGTAGGGATATCACATCAGAATTTGCAAGTAATTCATCGAATTCAACGTACTGTAAGGTCTCACTTTCTAGTTCATGTTTAGGGTGTCTACTGAATGCTAGCACCTTCATGCCATAGGCTTGAGCGATTCTTGCTGTCGCTTGACCAATACTTCCTAAACCAATAATCCCAATGGTTTTATCAGCTAGCTCTATAAGAGGTGTGTTCCAGTAGCAGAAGTCTATGCTACGAGTCCACTCTCCCTCAAATACACCCTGGCTGTGGCTTTCAACATGATGACAGATATTTAAGAGGTGGGCAAATACTAATTGTGCCACAGATGGAGTGCTGTATGCTGGAATATTACATACAGGGATGCCTCTTTCAGCAGCGACTCCAGTATCTACTGTATTATACCCTGTAGAGAGAGTGCCAATATACTTGATAGATGGGCAGGCTATGATAACTTCTGCAGAAAGTATGGTCTTGTTTGTAATGACGGCTTCTGCATCACCAATGCGTCTAACCACATCTTCTGGGTTGGTTCTATCATAACATGTGAACTCTCCAAGATCGGCAAAACCTTTCCAAGTCAAATCTCCTGGATTGAGTGTGTAGCCATCAAGTACTACAATCTTCATGATTATACTCCTATCGTGGTAAGTCTCTTTATGTAATATGCATACATATATAGTGTATTATACCGCCTTACACCAGAAATGTTATCATTAAATTTATCTACTAGTTGTATCGATTTTCTGTATTCGTGGTTGCACTGTCAACAATAATACAAGTTATTTCCTGTTTAGAAGTTATATTGTGAGGTATACAAGGGTTGTGTTCTTGTTGAAGGGTTGTAATATGGTAATGTCCAGTCTAGACTAGTTTTTGAGCAGAATAGTATGTGCTCTATAGAATTTATTTGGAAGGATGCTTGAAATGGTGATATTACATATAAATACCAAGACTTCTTGAGCATCTAGGGTTGACATCAATTATCTCTTTAGGTATTATTTAGTTGTATATAGTTATTAGTGGAAGTGTTTCTACCATTTATAGTTACGTGTTTTTGGCATAAGATTGATTGCCGACGCAGATGCTTCTGGTAGGAAATCGGTAGTACTGGCATAATGAAGTAGAAGGTTTATTGTTTTTTAGTAGTTATGATATTTTTAGGAGATAGCTTTAATGGCTAAAAAAATAATTGAAATATATGATACGACTCTGCGTGACGGGGCACAAGGTGAGGGGGTAAGTTTTTCTGTTGGTGATAAACTCAATATTACCACTGAGCTCGATAAATTTGGAGTAGATTATATTGAAGGCGGTTGGCCAGGATCAAACCCTAAAGATATGGAATACTTCCAAGAAGTTAAAAACCTCAAGCTAAAGAATGCACAGATTGCCGCGTTCGGCTCTACTAGGCATGCAAAGAATACACCTGCAACAGACCCGAATATTTTGAAGCTTGTAGAGGCCAAGACAGATGTTATTACTATCTTTGGAAAGTCATGGGATCTACATGTTAGAGATGCTTTGAGAGTATCAAAAGACACCAACCTAGAGATGATCGAGTCATCAGTGAAATATCTTACAAAAAAATGTAGTAAAGTGATCTTTGATGCTGAACACTTCTTTGATGGGTACTTTGATAATCCAGAGTATGCATTGATGTGCCTAGAGGCTGCGGCCAATGGTGGGGCGTCAACGTTGGTTCTTTGTGATACCAATGGTGGTTGCTTGCCTCACCAACTTGATGATGTCATATCTGTTGTTTGTGATAAATTCTCAAATATTGACATAGCTATACATGCTCACAATGATGGTGGTGTGGCTACGGCTAATAGTGTGACAGCGGTTATGCTTGGTGCAACGCAGGTACAGGGAACAATAAACGGTATTGGTGAGAGGTGTGGTAATGCCAACCTTATCGAGGTGATAGCGAATATCAATCTCAAAACAAAGTTCAAAGCTTTAAAATCGAGGAACTTGAAAGATTTGACCGAGTTTAGTCGGTATATATATGAAGTTGCGAACATGATGCCACAGAATAATATGCCGTATGTAGGTATGAGTGCGTTTGCACATAAAGCGGGTGTTCACGCTTCAGCTCTTGCACGTAATAAGAGGACGTATGAGCATGTATCTCCTGAGAGCGTTGGTAATGAGAGAAGAATACTTATATCTGAACTATCTGGTAGAAGTAACCTCAAGAGCCTTGGTATCAAGGCTATAAATGATGATCCCAAACTCATGAAGAGTCTTCTTGATAAAGTTATGGAGATGGAAAACAAGGGGTATGCTTACGAAGCGGCTCAGGCAAGCTTTACTCTCATGGTAGATAAGGTATGCGGTACCCATAAGAAACGTTTTAATATTGATTCCTATAGGGTGCTGAGTGAGGTTGACACTACTGGTAAGTCGATCTCTGAAGCTTCTATAAAAACTACTGTAGGAACAAAGCATTATCATACTGTGAGTGAAGGTGTGGATGGACCGGTAGATGCTCTATTCAAAGCACTTAAAAAGGCGCTCATTGTAGATTTTTCTCAAGTTGATAAACTCAATCTTGTTGACTATAAAGTACATATTGTCAACCCACTCGCAGCAACTGAAGCAAAGGTCAGGGTTGTTGTGCAGTCTGAGTATAACGGCATATACTGGGGTACCGTAGGCGTCTCTGAGAATATTATTGATGCTAGTTGTCATGCTCTTCTAGATAGCTTGGAGTATCTATTAAAGATGAGGAAGCCTAAAGGTGTTAAGAAGAAGATCGTTAGAAGAACTAAGAAGTAGATAGCATCTTATTATAATTACAAAGCAGGCACACTCTGAGAAGTGTGCCTGCTTTTATTTTATCAAATAATATTATTCTATGTTAGCATGGTTGCTTGCTAAGTCATCCTCTGTCTTGCCAGAGTCTTTTAATATACATTCAATAGCTTGGTCAAGTATTAGTAGTAAACAGGTCTCACTAAAGCTTCCAAGAATTTGTTTGGAATTAATAGGTTTTTTGGGTGTCAGCAGTGTCATATCTGATATTTTTGAAAGTCTCGATTCGCTCGAATTTGTCAGTGAAAATATTTTAACACCACCCTCTTTTGCTCTCTCTACAAGTGTTAAAACACTCTTTGTCTCTCCGCTACCAGAAGCAGCGATAAGGAGATCATCTTTTCTGGCTACAGGAGTAGTAACTTCCCCAACCATGTAAGTGGTAATGCCTGCTTGGGATAGTCGCATGGCGAACATCTCTGTTACACATCTGGTGCGTCCGGCTGCAACTATAAAAACTCTATTTGAGTTTAAAATCTCTTTAGAAAATTCTGAAATTGCTGTACTATTCAAGAGTTCAAATGCATCTCGGTATTCAGCTAGAACTGAGTTTAGTCTTTCTTTAAATGCCATTTTGTCTCATCCTTTTTCAATGGTAATAAGTATACAGTATAGGTTTAATTAGTTTTTGCGCAAGGTTGTATAAAGTGATCTAGTGTTAAGTTAAGGAGTTGCATTTAATATATAATTGTTGACAGAAAAAATTATTATGGGAAGATACTTATATGTTTCATATCTTAACTATATTAATTTGTTTGTAGGGAGTATAATGAAAAACTTTGCTATATTTATATTCTTTAGTGTTGTTATCTACCTGCTCAGTATGCTGGTTATCTCTTGGGGTGAAAGTGAGTATATTGATTTTGCTGGTAGCTCTAATATGTCCTCTCCAGTTGCTGCACAAAAAAATACATTTGAATGGAATGAAGAATTCTCTTTTCCTACTACGTTGTACGCAAGAGCTGATTATATACCTGTAGTGACAGGAAAAACATTCTATGTTGATCCTGCAGTCGGTTCTATGAGTAATGATGGAAGCCTAGAAGCTCCGTGGAGTACCTTACAAGAGGTATTCGAGCAAAATCTAATTCAACATTATCGTTATAAAGAGACTCCATATAAAAAAGGGTCAGAGAAGGTAATTGTAAATCCCGATGCACCTGTAAAAGGTGGGGACGAAATAATACTCTTTAGTGGAGATCATGGTAGCGTAAGAACTGGTAAGGGTGGGTTCTATATGGGAGAGGGGAAGTTTCTTACTATAAAGTCAGGCGCTAGTAGTAGGCCTGTTATTAGTAATATAGAGATTGAGAGTGGGAGCTTTATTTATCTTGAGGGACTTGAGTTTGCAAATCAAGGAGTAGTTGGAAGTACGGCAAGTATAGTAGATATAAAAGGGCATAGTCATCACGGAGAAGCGAGTGATATTATTATCAGAAATTGTGAAATCAAAAATGTGGGTGACTCATGGGGGTGGAGTGCGGCTACGTGGAAGAGGAGGGCTGCTTCCGGGATATCAATCTTTGGGAATAATGTTGTCATAAGGGATTGTAAGGTTGAGGGCGTTGCACTGGGAATTGGTATAACTGGAGACAATTCAATAGTAATTGGAAATGATATAATCCAATTTTGCTCTGATGGCATGAGGGGTAATGGGTCGAACCTAGTATTTGAAAACAATTTTGTTTGTGGTAGCTATAAAGTTGATGACAATCATGATGATGGTTTCCAAGCGTTTCTTACAGGTGGGAAGAGCTTTTATGAAAATGTAATTTTAAAGAATAATGTAATTGTCCAGAGTGTTGATAGGAATAGAAAACTTTTAGGTGATTTTCAGGGGATTGGTTGTTTTGATGGCCCTTATAAAAATTGGAAGATAATTAGAAACAAGGTTATTACTGATCACTGGCATGGGATAGTTGTTATGGGAGGCATAGATTGTCTTATTGATGACAATCTCGTTCTGCCTCTAAACTATGGAGCCAAGGAAGGACCACCATGGATAAGTCTCGTCGATGGTAAGAAGGGGGAGAGAGTAGAAGGATGTAGCGTGACTAATAATAGATCGATGAAGTATAAGCTTGAAGATGGAGTAATGGCAAAAAATAATATGACGCTAAAAAGTAGGGGAGAAGTGGAGCGTTTGAGTAATAGTATTTTAGCTAAAAATAAAGTTGCAGTAAATGATTTTTAGGCTGAGTGTTGTAGCATTTTTTTTAGCCCCTGTTCGCAATATAGTAACTTTTGTTATCTTGCGCATATTTATAAATAATCGGTTATTTGGATTGCTTTGAGAGAAAATTTACTGCATAATCTGCAACAATCTAAGAGCGTATGTCGGTTTGTGCCGGTGTACGCTCTTAGGTTTCTCTATTTCATTGTAATGGTCTATTATGCAAAAAAGAAAATTGACGGTTGGGCGGTATGATTGGGCTGTATTCTCTGGGATGTTCTCTCATGCATTTTCCTTGCAAGTGATGCCGATTATCCTCTTAGCTGTTTCTAATCAGCTTGGATTCTCTCTGGCTGAAGGAGGATTTGCAAAAGGTGGTATGATCTCTGTGGCGACAGGGCTCGCTACTGCAATAGCAACTTTTTCATGTAGTTATCTTGTAAGCAGTTTTGGTAAGAGGCGAGCTTTTGCTGGCGGATTGGTCATTCTATTACTTGGGCTAATTGCAGTTTCTTTTGCACGATCATATGAGATGTATGTAGTGTATATGATGTTGGCGGGTGTTGGTGGTGGTATTATACTTGGTGTTGCTCCTGCAGTTGCACATGATCTGCACCCTGATGACTCAGGAAAATATATTGCAATAGCTAATTCATTCTGGTCGGGTGGGATGCTGCTTACTGTCTTACTTACGGGATATCTCCTTGGTCAGGGTTTCTCATGGAGAAGTATTGTGCTATTAGTAGGTGGAGTTATAGTCTTACCTGTAGTGCTGATATTATTACCCCATCGTGATGGGCATGAGTTTCCTGAAAGTAACGGCAAAGCTAGTATCAAAGATGTCTCCAAAATGAAAATTAATCTTATAAAAGATTCAAGCTTTTGGGTTTTTATCATTATTTTGGCTTTATCTGTAGGTGCTGAAATGACTATTTCGTTCTGGACGGCGAGTTATGTCCAGCTTGAGTTTGGAGCTACAGCTGAGGCTGGTGGGTTTGCGGTAGGGTGCTTCGCTGTCGGTATGATTGTCTCAAGGTTTATGAGTGGTTACTTTGTTAGGCAAGATAAAATCAAGTACTTTATCGTTGGCTTTGCTTTTGCCGCAGCACTAGTTACCAGTATTATCACATTTGTAAGCTCACTGATTACACTGTATTTTGTCCTGATAATTGCGGGATTATTTATTGCTCCGCTCTGGCCATTTCTCCAAAGCTATGGTGTTGAGAGACTTCGTCCTCATAACAAGACTGTGGTTCTTGTGCTTTTAACTATTTCGGGAACGGCATCTTTTTCTTTGTTTTCATGGTTTACTGGAGAGCTTGCTTCGCACTACAATACTCTTAGAGTGATTTATTATATTACACCGATAAATTACACTCTTGTTGGGTTGATACTCCTCTTTAAAAAGAGATAGTACGAAGAAAAATATTTTTAATGTTCATATTAAGTTTTAATAATTAGTTAGTTCTGATATACAAGACAGGCTGGATAGCATCTAATTACTAGTGCGTTTATGAGATCCCTAGAGAGTGCTCTTGGTGCTGGGAGTATGCTAGATTTATATTTTTTGTAGCTGTCAGGGAAGTAATGATATTATCTTTGACGATTTTGACTATATATTGCGTATCTAGTAATGTTAGCAACAAATTTTCTCTACTAAATATTAGGCTAGAATTGCGGCTATTTTTTCTAATAGCTCATGTTGTCTAAAAGGTTTGCCTACAAAGTCAATAGCACCATCATCAAGAACTTCTTGGGCTTCACCGTTGATGGTGTAGCCAGAAGAAATAAGAACTTTGACATTTGGGTCGATCTTTTTGAGTGCTTTAAAAGTATCTCTGCCGCTGATATTGGGCATTATCATGTCAAGTATTACGGCATCTATGTCTTTCCACTCTGACTCGAAATAACCTATTGCCTCAATACCATTCTCACAAGTATGAACTTTGTAACCAACATCTAGAAGCATCTCTGTTGCAATTCGTCTCATTGTGATTTCATCATCAACAAGAAGTATGGTGGCATTTTTAACTATATAAGGGCGTGGTTTCTTATTACATGGCTGTGCGGGTGAGCTGTATATTGCTGGGAGAAATATGCGGAAGACAGTTCCTCGACCTACTTCACTGTAAACATTGATTGTTCCACCATGACTCTTTATTGTACCATAGACACTTGCTAGCCCCATACCTGTTCCTTTGCCGAGTTCCTTTGTTGTAAAGAATGGCTCAAATATGTGTTCGCATACATTTTTGCTCATACCAGATCCGGTGTCGCTGATGGATATCTGTAAGTAATCTCCTGCAGATATGCCGTTGGCATGACTATTGCAATACTCTTCTGAAAGACTTGTCAACTCAGTGGCAAAAGTAAGTGTTCCGCCTTTAGGCATTGAATCACGTGCATTAAGGGCGATATTGAGCAATGCATTCTGGATTAGTGTTGGGTCGCCTGTAACTGTGGAATCAGTAGCAGTAAGTGTTTTTATGATTTTTATATTTTTATTGATACTGTGGTATAAGAGAGAGGCTACCTCAGAAATAACTTTATGTATATCTAATTCAACAGAAAAATACTTGCCTTTGCGGCTGAAGGTTAATAGCTGCTGGGTTAGTTTTGCTGCACTCTCTGCGCATGTTAATATGCCGCTTGCGTATGTCTTTAAGGTGTTATCCTCAAGTTTTTGGTATAATAAATCGGCATAACCCATTATGCCTCCTAGTTGATTATTGAAGTCGTGAGCAATACCACCAGCTAGCTGTCCAACAGCTTGTAGTTTCTCAGAGAACCTTAGTTTGTCGTCTATATTTTTGCGCTCTGAAATATCAATTATGCTCCCTCTGAGAAGGTTGTCATTAGATTCATCAAGTTTAACAAGGCGAACTTCACACGGGACAATACTCTTGTCTTTATAGTTTAAAGTATCCCATTCAAATATTATCTGGTCACCGCTTAATGCCTTTTTTAAATACTCAAACCAAAGCTCTTCTGATAAACGACCATTTGATTGTTTTTCAGGACTGAATTTTCGAAAATTTGATTTTAAAATTTCATTTAACGGAAGACCTAGAAGTTTTTCAAGATTAGCATTTCCATCTATATAGCGAGCATTGTCTTTAGTATCGATTATGCAAATTGCCTCTGGAGCATTATCAATCAATCTGCGATACCTCTCTTCGCTTTTTTTAAGAGCGATTGCGGACTCATTTTCTTCGGTGATGTCCCAAAATATGCCAATTATGCCAATTGCTTTACCAGTAGAATCACTTATAGGTGTCTTTACTGTCTTGATGGTAAATTTTTTCCCACGCAGTATGTAGCTTTCTATCATTTCTTGAGATATTCCAGATTTGATTATTATTTTGTCATCATTAATATATTTTTCTGCTAAGTGCGGTGGAAAGAAATCGTAGTCTGTCTTCCCCATTATGTTATTAACATCAATTTTTAGATCTTTTGCATAACTGGTATTACATGAAATATATGCTGAGTTGCAGTCTTTAAAAAATATTTTTTGTGGGAGATTATTAATAAGTGTTTGATATTTATCTTCGCTATCTTGGAACTCGGCTTCGAGCTGTATTTTTTCTGTGATGTCTCTAAATATAGTTGCAAATTTAGCTTCTCCTAAACTGAAAGCAGAAACATCAAAGTATTTATTTGGTATAATTGAAGAATCGATAAATCGGAGATTTTTTTTATTATTAACAACTTGGCAAAACATATCAATCTTCTCTTTGGTCATTGGAGAAATTTCGGATGCTAACTTGCCAATGAATTTTTCTCGTGGTACTCCTGTATGCTTCTCAAATGCATTATTTACCATAATGAATTTGCAGTCAACTATATCGCCTGAATCATCGCGGATTACTTCATGAATAGCACTACCATCTGGCATGAAGTCAAAGATGCTTTGATATTCCAAATAGTTCTGTTCTAGATTATGTATAATCTCAACCGTCTCTTCTTGGGTATTATTACTATTTTTAGAATTGTGTGAAATATGGTTTGTATCCATCAAATAGCACCTTTTCTAAATAAGCATGAAAAGTTATTAAGTATTCGTAGTATTAGATATAATAAAATTAAGATTATATTAATGGTAGCACGGTGTTTTTTTTCTGTCAAGGTATTATTTTCCGTGAAGTGATAGGTATTATTAAGTAATAAATGCTTTCAAAAGTGAATAAATTACTAATTTATTATTGCAACTGAAGACAGAATGGACGCGCGTTCTTTTTTATTGATTTACTATTTATTGTATTCTATTTAGATTACACTACTTATAGGATATTGCTTATTTAATTCCTAAAAATACTAAAAATTTATTTGCTTAGTAATATCGCTGTGGTATAGTCCTACTATGAAGTCGGTTTTTTTTTGGTAACCAATGGTCGCGCGTTCATCATCTTGACTAAAAGCTCTCAAAGATAATTAAGTGTGTATAAATTTTGTAAATATGTGTAGTTCTGCAAAGGCGAGAGAATAATTTTTATAGCGCCATGGTCGCGCGTTCACAGTGCTTATGTCGAAAATTTATGTTTGTGTTTCTATAATCATTACCGTGTTGTACATTATGTTTATTTTGTTTGTGGAGGATTAATTATGATTAAGCGTGTGGTTTTGTTGGTGCTTATGTGTGTCTGCGCACTTGGATTTGGGGTTGTGAGGGAGAATAAGGCAAATGCGGCTCCTGCAACTCTTACTGTGCTTCAGCAGTCTGTATCCGGGTGGAATAGAAACTTTAACCCATTTTTGAATGTACTTGAAGCATTTAAAGGTTTTGTTTATGAACCACTCGTAATTTATAATGGACTAAACAATGAGGAAATTCCTTGGCTTGCTGAAGAAATAACACTTAAAGATGATATTCAGACTGTTATTGTTAAATTGAGAAAAGGTGTAAAGTGGAGCGATGGTGAAGACTTTAATGCTGATGATGTTGTCTTCACATATGAGAACTACAAAAAATATCCTGCAACTGATAACAATGGTATGTGGGGTAAGACTGGTAAGCTCAAAAGTGTTAGGAAGATTGATGACTATACTGTAGAGTTTGTTATGTCTGAAAAGAATGCCTTTGGAAAAAGTCCATTATTCAATGAAGTATGGATGGTTCCAGAACATATCTGGTCAAAAGTCGATGACCCATCAAAAGAAGTAGTAGAAACACCAGTAGGTACTGGTCCGCTTACAGAGGTAGTACGCTTCTCTCCACAAGTATTCATTATGGGAAGAAACCCAAACTATTGGCAAGCAGATAAGCTCAAAGTTGATCAGATGGTGTGGCCACAGTATAACTCTAATGATGCTGCATATGATATGCTAATGTCAGGTAAGATAGATTGGGCTCATATATTTATTCCTGAAATTGAAAAGATCTACGTAGATGGAAGTGATACTAAAAAGTATTGGTTCCCATCACGTGATGGTGTTCGTATTGCAATGAATATGCAGACAAAGAATGAGAATAATCAAAAAGCTTTTAAAAATGTAGAGTTTAGAAAAGCTTTCTCTCTATCAATGAACCGTGAAGATATGATGAATATTGGTGCATATGGTTATGTTAAAGGTGACAACCCTGCAACTGGTCTTCCTCCTTCACTTTGGGGATGGAGAAATGCAGAGGCAGATCAAATATGGTCAGAATTCTATACCTTTGATATTAAAAAGGCGAAGAAAATTCTTGCAGATGCAGGATTTAAAGATGTTGATCATGACGGCTATGTCGAAAATCCTGACGGAACTCCTATTAAATTTGATATTCAAGTGCCAAGTGGTTGGACTGACTGGGTAAATAACTGCCAGATCGCTGTTGAGGGATTACGTCATGCTGGTATAAATGCAAGTGTTGTAACTCCAGAAGTTAATGCATATGTTGAGGCTTGGACAACAGGTGACTTCGATGCGCAGTTCTGCGGTAATAACTTATTGCCAACAATATATAAGTTCTACGAACAGACAATGACTAAGCCATACTTCTACAGTAATGTTTGGTGGTCATCAAATCTTACCAAAGATGAAAACCCTGAACGTGATGCACTTATCTCAAAATTGAAACTAGCGACAAATGAGGAAGAGCAAAAGGAAATAGTTGGTCAGATTGAAGTGTACTACGCTAAGAATGTTCCGCATATTCCTCTCTACTATAATGGAAACTGGTTTGTATACAATACATCTCGCTTTACTGGTTGGGCGAATGAAAATGACCCTTATATCGATCCAGCTTTAGCGCATGTAAGTAATAGATTGTACCACCTAATGCATCTCAAACCTGTAAAGTAGTATGATAAAAAATTTATAATACATATATCTGCGTATTAGTTGCGTTGATCTGAATTACTCAATAATGAACGTGATTTAATACGCAGGTGGTATTAACTAAAGAACTATAATGAAACTTATTTTCTTATTGATGGTTAATGTCCTATGGCAATTATACTAAAGTAATAAAGCTATTCCATAAATTGAAATTTCTCAATGTTATATATCATTGTGATTAATAGTGAAATATAAACTTGTAATTAAAAATATATCCCACATGCTAGTTAGAATAAAACACAATAATTTGATTCTTAGGAATGAGGAACTGTATGAAATATTTTTTACAGCGGCTAGGATTCTATCTGATAGCTTTCTTTGCCGCTATTACCATAAACTTCTTTTTGCCTCGAATGATGCCGGGTGATCCTGTTCAGTCTTATATTGCATCACTATACTCTAGTGGAGGAAACATAAGTGCTGAAACAGTAAAAGCTATTGAAAAGCTTTTTGGATTTGTTGATCAGCCATTATGGAAGAGTTATTTAGACTATATCTGGAGTATGCTAAATGGTGATTGGGGTGTATCTCTGAAATATTATCCAGCTCCGGTAGTTAGTACTATTTTTGATTATCTACCTTGGACGCTATTTCTAGTCGGTTCATCTGTTGTTATCTCTTATATAATTACTACGTTTTTAGGAATCTTTGTCGCCTGGAATAGAGGTGGCGTTTTCGATAGTGTTGTGACTATTACAGGGCAGATATTAGCAAATATTCCAGCAATTGTAACAGCATTAGCATTATCAATGATATTCGCTCGTCAGTTAGATTTGTTTCCTACTGGTGGTTCCTATGATGCATTTAATTGGGAGCTCACGCCAGGGTTTAATTGGCCGTTTATAAAAAGTGTACTCTACTATGCGGTTCTACCTGCTACTGCGATTATTATAACTAGTCTGGGTAATATAATGGTTATGAGAGCAAACATGATTAACCAGCTTGGTGAAGATTATATTGTAATGGGATGGGGTAAGGGAGTTCCTGATCGTAAGGTCATGTTTGCTTATGGTGCGAGAAACGCTCTACTTCCACTTGTGACTTCATTTGCAATGTGTATGGGATATATTTTCGGTGGTTCAATAGTAATTGAAATGGTATTCAACTATCCTGGCCTCGGTCAGTTAATGTTTCAAGCGTTGGCTGCTAGAGACTATCCATTAATTCAGGGATTATTACTTCTTATAACTACTCTTGTTCTTTCAATGAATTTCTTCGCAGATGTTGTTGTATTCTTCCTTGATCCAAGACTAAGAAAGCAGGGAAAGTAAGATGAGTAAGATGAATGGTTTAGGGATGTTTTTGAGACAAAATTTGAAGTTTACGATAGGGTCAGCAATATTACTAATTATATTTATAAGTTGTGCGGCAGCTCCAATGCTTACATCTCATGACCCTGTTGCTAGACTTGCTGCTTCTCATGAAGCACCGACGATGGAGCATATCTTGGGTACTACACAACTCGGTCGTGACGTATTCTCTCAAACTTTGTATGGAGGAAGGACTTCAATAGTCGTTGGAGTAATCGCTGCTTCGATAACGCTTGTACTTGCTATGGTTATTGGTACTTGTGCTGGATACTTTGGAGGTGTTGTAGATAATATAATCGCTACTCTAATTAATATTGTAATGGTTATACCGAATATACCTTTAATTTTAGTTATGGCTGCTATGATGGGGAAGATATCACCAATATATATTGGTTTGATAATTGGGCTTACCTCTTGGGCTTGGGGGGCGAGAGTTATTAGAAGCCAGACAATGAGTATTAGAACTCGAGAGTTTGTTTATGCATCTGAAACTCTTGGAGAAACAAAATTCAGAAGACTTTTCTTTGAAGTTATGCCTAATATGATGTCGATCTTGAGTAGTCTTTTTGTTGGAACAGTTATATATGCTATTATGGCTGAAGCGACTTTGGAGTATCTTGGATTTGGTGATCCTTTGTCAACTACATGGGGCATCATGCTCTTCAATGCTCAGAGTTCTGCAACATTTAGAGTAGGGGCTTGGTGGGAGCTTCTTGGTCCTTGTCTTGGATTGGTACTTCTAGGTGCTGGATTGACGCTAATCAATTTCTCTATTGATGAAATTTCAAATCCAAAGCTAAAAGTCCACAAAATCATGTCTAACTATTACAGAATGATAAAGAAAGGAAAGGTTTAGATGAAACCATTATTAGAGGTCAATAACCTTTCGGTTGATTATATAACAATGGACGGAAGCGTGAGAGCAGTTGATGATGTAAGCTTTACAATAAACCCCGAAGAGATACTAGGGCTTGCTGGTGAATCTGGATGTGGAAAGTCAACTATTGCTTACTCACTTATGAGACTTCATAGACCGCCTGCTATAATTTCAGAAGGAGAGATCAAACTTGACGGTACTGACGTGATCAGCTTAGATACTGAAGAGTTGAGAAAGTTTCGTTGGGAAGAGATGAGTATGGTCTTTCAGAGTGCGATGAACTGTCTCAATCCAGTTGTACGTCTTGATAAACAGTTTTATGAAATTTTCAAGTATCATGGAATTGCAAAGAGCAAGAAAGAGGCATATGAGCGATCGGCCGAGCTTATGAAGATTGTTGATATAAGTCCAGATCGTCTTAGAGACTATCCACACCAGTTCTCTGGTGGTATGAGGCAGAGAGCTATTATCGCGATGGCATTGGCACTAAATCCAAAACTTCTGATTCTTGATGAACCTACTACTGCTCTTGACACTGTGGTGCAACGAGAAATTTTACAGAAAATATATGAGTTAAAAGAAAGGTTTAAATTTTCTATTCTCTTTATTACTCATGACCTAAGCTTAATGATGGAGTTCTGCGATACTGTTGCGGTGATGTACGCTGGGAAAATTGTAGAGATGGCTCCATCTGAGCAGATATTGAAGAGCCCTAGGCATCCGTATACTTATGGGCTAAAAAATTCTTTCCCATCGCTTCAAGGTGAGATTAAATATATGGAAGGTATTGAAGGCTCTCCAGTAAGTTTGTCAATGCTGCCTAAAGGTTGTAGATTCCAAGATAGGTGTTTTAATGTTACTGGTGAATGCAGAAGGTATGAACCGCAAGCAGGGGATAATAAACATAACTTTGTCTGTTGTCATAACCAGCTGATAGAAGGGAAGGTTTAATTATGAGTAGTAAAACTTTACTTAAGCCGATCTTTGAAGCTAAGAATATTGTAATGGATTTTCAGGTGCAGAAGAGTGGTGGTTTTTTTGCTGGCAGTAGCACACTTAGAGCGCTAAATGATGTTTCATTTACAATGTATGAAGGTGAGTCTTTGGCTGTGGTTGGTGAGTCGGGTTGTGGGAAATCTACTTTATGTAGAATAGCAATGAGGGTGCATGAGCCTACATCTGGAAGCATGACATATCAGGATATGGATGTTCATAACTTTGAGACAAAGGCTGATTATAAAAAGTATCGAGAAAAGGTTCAGATGATATTTCAAGATCCCTTCTCGTCATTAAATCCTTTGCATAGCATTGAGTACATTCTTTCACGTCCGCTCAAGCTCTATCATGGCTATAAGAATAAAGCAGACTTGGATATGAAGATCAATGAAATATTGGATACGGTCGGGCTTGTACCCGCGGCTGAGCAGAAGAAAAAGTACCCGCACCAGCTTTCAGGAGGACAGAAGCAGAGAGCGTTTATCGGTAAGGTGCTTGCAATCGGTGCAGATGTAATATTTGCTGATGAGCCTACATCAATGCTTGACGTATCAATAAGGCTTGGAGTGTTAAACCTGCTCAATAAGATGAAACTTGAAAATAAGAAATCGTTCCTATATATAACTCACGATATTGCTACAGCCAGATACTTCTCTGATCGAATCATCGTACTATATTGTGGACACATGGTCGAGTGGGGCGAGGTTAATAAAGTAGTACAGCATCCAGCTCATCCATATACTCAGCTCCTTATTTCTGCCGCTCCTGATCCTGAAAGAGAGACAGTCGCAGAGCTAAAAGAAAAAGGACGCTCTGAAATTCAGCAATGGACCCCTGAGAGTAAGGGATGTCCTTTTGCTCCTAGATGTTTGAAAGCAACTGATATTTGTCTTGAGGTATTCCCTGAGGCGGTAGAGGTTGATGAAGGAAGATTCGTTAGGTGTAACCATTTATAGATAGACAATATTTTTAGGTGTGAATTAGCTGATACCAAAAAATTATGAAAGGTTTTATTATGTATAAAGTTAGTGATGACTTTATCTGGGGTGTTGCTACGGCAAGCTACCAGGTTGAAGGTCGAGGAACTGGGGAAAAGGGAGAGTGTATCTGGGATACATTTGCTAAAAAAGGTGTAAAGCACGGTCATAATGGTGATAGAGCTAGTGATCAGTTCAATCGCTACAAAGAAGATGTTCAGCTAATGAAAGAACTTGGAGTAAAGTCCTATAGATTCTCTATTGCTTGGCCTCGTATCTTCCCTGAGTCAATGGATAAAGAAAATATTGCGGGTTTTGACTACTATCATAGACTAATTGATGAACTATTGGCAAATGGCATAGAGCCGAATGTGACAATGTATCACTGGGATCTACCTCAGTACTTGCAGGATATAGGTGGCTGGACCAATCGTGAGGTTGCTTATGCGTTTGAGACCTATGCGGAGAGTTGCCTGCGTAATTTAGGCGACAAGGTCAAGATGTGGGTTACTCTCAATGAGCCGTTCTGTTCGTCGTATGTTAGTTATGAATTCGGTGAGCATGCTCCGGGGCACAAAAATCAGAAGGAAGCATATATGGCTGTCCATCACCTTAATCTTGCACATGGATTAGGTGTGAAGAAGTTTAGAGCGATGAAGTGCCAGGGGCAGATTGGTACTGTCTTGAATCTTTCATATCCTCGTGCGGCTAATCCAGGAGAACTTGATGCTGAAGCAGCAGATAGAGGTGCGGATAAAGGCTTCTATATGTTTACTGATCCTATTTTTAAAGCAAAATATCCTGAGAGGCACCTTCTTGCTTTAGGAATTGAACTGCCTATTGAGCGCGGTGACATGGATATTATTTCGGAAAAGATAGACTTCCTTGGAATCAATTACTACTTTGAAGATGCTGTGACTTTTGATGCAGATACACCAGAAAAGTTTAGATTCGTTCCTACGGCAAAAATTAAAACAGCTATGGGATGGGATATTGTGCCAACTGGACTATACCGTCTTGTTAAACAGGTTCAGAGAAATTATGGTGACATACCACTATATATTACTGAGAATGGTTGTGCTTGTTATGATACTCTTAATGAAGATGAAACTAGATGTCATGATCCAGAGCGTGTTGAGTACTATGCAAACCATTTTGAACAAGTAGGAAAACTAGTAAATGAAGGAGTGAATCTAAAAGGATACTATGCGTGGTCGTTTATAGATAACTTTGAGTGGGCATGGGGATATACCAGACGCTTCGGGGTAATCTACTGTGATTATCAGGATATGAGGCGTATACCAAAGGATAGTTACTATTATTACAGAGAGATAATCTCTGGTAGCGAAGAGTGCTAATGAATAGCAGTAAATAATGCACCATAAGTAGCAAAATGAAGTAAACATGATGAAAAATGCAGTGTGTGTGGTACGTAGCAGGCGTGAAGGCTTGATGAACCTTCACGCCTGCTATTTTTTTTAATGATAAGAGAACCTGTGGCTTGTGGTCTTGTGTGTTTAAATAATTGAACTTCTAAGCTATGAGTAGCAAGGGCTATCGCTTCAAAACTATATATTTATTCCCAAAATGTACAACCAAGAGTATGCTAATGATTATAATAGTAAATCCTATTATTGCATATAAGCTCGGCTTCTGATGCCAGATAAAGTACTCAATACTCCCTCCCCATATAACACTACTGAACGCTAAAGGAGTGACAATTCTAGACGGAGCGTTAGAAATAGCGATTGTAATGCTAATCTGATAGATCGTTCCAGTAATTCCAACAAACAATATCATTAGCCAGTGATAGTAATTTTCTGGCCAACTCCATTGAAAGAGTGATGCTATAAGTGTAACAAGAGCACTCACGCCATAATAATAGAATAGTATCTGAAGTGTAGTATTTGTCTTACTAAGTATTCTCACTTCAAGTAAAGCTACTGCTGCAAGTATGCCTGCTGTAGTCGCAAGTAACTCTCCACTGTTAATTGAAATATCTTCGGCTGGGTGTAGAACGATAGCAACACCAACAAAACCAAGCGCAATTGCTAAATATATTGATGTGTGGGTTTTTATCTTGAAAAAGATTGCTGCTAAAATTGGGATAAAGAGGGGTGTCGTACTGGATAGTAATAGTACAGAGGTTAGTGACGTTCGTCTTAAAGCAGTAAAAATACATACCATAGCAAGGAGAGCAGAGGATATTCTAATTGCAAAGTGAAGAGGTTTGTCCACTTTGAAGGAAAAATTCTTATCTTTTACAACCCAGGGAATAATACATATAAAACTAAATAAGAAGCGGAATAGAACCAATACTGGTGTTGATACAGAGGTGCCGAGTTCCTTAGCAAATGCATTCATGCATGCTATTGATATAGATGCTAAGGCGGCAAGAGTGATACCAAGCTTTAAATTGTTTCTGTTTTTATTTTGAGTCATTATAATTGCTTAATCCCTAGAAAAGATGCCGAATATTGTCGTTTATGAAATAATGAGTTCCTTGATGGTAGTATATAGCTCGTCCTTGATTTATGATGCCTTTTCATAGGAGTTCTTTAGGGGGATTGCAGTGTTATTTGTAAATGATCCACAACTAGATTTCAGCATATATTCTCCTTAGTAACTAGGAAAAGCAATATAGTTAATAAAAGTTTAAATTTGTCATTATCTTAAAAAAATAGATTGTGGACGCGTACATAATATCTTGAAAGGACTTTTTAAGGTATCGCAATAACGTTTACTTGTAACTGTTTTGTTGTTTCATTTTATTTAATAATCGTACCGTAGTATTTAATTTTTGCAAGAAAATAAGAAGGACACCATTAACATAGGGCGTGATATGTAGTTGGTAATGCATGTTATGTTGGTCATAATATTATTATTGGTTATTAGAAATATTGAATCAGTATAATCGATATGATACGTGTTACCGCAAAGTTTGAGCAGGATTGGCAGGGATAGTAGGATTTATTTTGATAAATTTATATTCAGTGAGTAGCAGTGTTATTCGCAGGTGAATAGTTCATGATTTTCTATCCCTCTTTTTTTTGTTTACAATGAAAGTTGGCTGAGTAAAATTAGTGATAGTATATCTTTTTGTGCCATTTAATTGATTTTATTTTTGAGAGGATCGTAGTTATGGCTATTAGGAAAAATAAATTTATGAATTTTATAGATAGTGTGAGGATCACAACACTTGCTGTCGTGCTTGTTGGGATGACTAGTATAAGTGGAGTCTCTTTTGCGAGTGACGATAGTGATGAAAGTATTTCTGATTCTGTAGTAAATATATGGGATAAAGTATCAGATGCTGCGGTAAAGGGTGGGCGTATTGTAAAAGAAAAAAGTGTCGAAGTAGGCAAAGAGGTCGGTGATAAGTCTGTGGAGGCATGGAACTGGGCTACAGATGATGATAATGAACCTGAGGAAATGAAGGAAGGTACCTTTGGTGATGATAGTCTAGCTATTCCTGGTGCGAATGAAAAAGATTCAAATGATTCTGAAACCCCGGGGGCTCCTCCTGTTCCACAAATGGAAAAAAAAAAGAGTGAATCTATGACAAGTCGTGTTGGTAGTTCTGCTGCAGAGTTATGGGGTAGGGTTGCTGAAGCATTTAGTAGTGACGAATCTGAAGATGGTTCTACAGGATACCCAGATAGGGCAGAATTATGGGATGAGATAAATATTGATTTGGATGAGATTGCTCAGAAGCTACAAAAGCAGGATTCTTTGCCGGCTGATTCGTTATTTGGTGAGGATAGAGACTCAAACCGTAAAAAGATTGATAAGATGCTTACTGAGGTTCTTGAAGTTCTTGAGGTGTCGAATGTCTCTGATAGAAAGCAGGAGTATGCTGATCTTGAAGAGGAAATTCGTGAGAAGAATACAGATATTATTGCATTAAGAGAGAAGATGGTTGTCGCTCCTGTGAAAGTAGAGGGCGTCGATAAAGTGTGGAAAAATACAGTAGAGGATTATAAATCTAAAATTGCAGCATCTGAAGCAGAGATTGCAGATTTAAAGGTGAGACAGAAAAATATTCTTGCGACTATAAAGAGTGAATTACTTGAACGTAGCGGCATAAAACTTTCTGATGATCAGGTATATAGCCTTGTGGTAATGGTATCTGGAGATAGCTTTATTACGCTCAATAGTATTTTCTACAATATTAAACAACTTGTAGGTATTTTGGAAGAGTTGGCAGAATCAAATCAAGATTATATCAATACTATTAAAAAGTACTATGGAATGTATGCTGTATTGGTTGAAGCATTAAAACTATCTCATGAAGTAGAAATTGATAAAATTAAGAATGACTATCTACCGAAAATTAATGAATATAGGGTGCGGGCGCAAATCGCTTCAAAGGATACTAAGGCATTAATTGCCAAGAATCAAGAAAATCCAGCGAACCTTGCTATGCTAAAAAATAATTTGAGAGCTCAGGCTGAAGTATATACAGCTGCTGGTGCGTATGGACAATACTTGAGCGACTACCTTGTAAGTCTAGAGTCTAGTAAGCGTGAAATTGAGAGCCAGCTTGTTATCGTTATGGATACGTGGAGGACGACTCAACTTGCTTCTGGTCTTCTTGCTGTGATGAAGAGTAGTTCGTCTGGGCTTAAAGATTTAGTTAGCATGGAGCTGCCAAGTATCAAACCACTCAATATAGGGCGTCTAAAAGATCAATTTAGTATGATCTCTATGGAGTTACGTGATTAGAAATTAGTTGTACATTTCGTCATATTGTTTGGAGTAGTTTTTTTTTATAATGCAGGCGACCTGTTTTCAGGAGCCTGCATTTGTGCTATATATTTCAATTTATTACATTCATAGGCGTTTGGTTAAAATTTGTCATATGGCTAATTTTGTTCAAAACAGGAGGTAAATTCCTTGAGTGGACTACTCTTTGTGAGTATAATTATATTTATAAATATTACGATTATGTTGATTAGTTGAGGAAGAGCTAAGATGAAAATAATAACATTATTAGTTATAATGCTCTGCCTAGTGTGCGTATTCTCAATGCCTGCCAAGGCTGCCGAGAGTGTGCTCTATGTTTATAATTGGTCGGATTACATGCCGCAGGAAGTATTGGATAAATTTACTAAAGAGACGGGGATAAGGGTTATATACTCTACATATGAGTCTAATGAGGCAATGTATGATATGGTCTCTGTTACCTCTGGTAATGGGTATGATATAGTCGTACCGTCTGGATATTTTGTGAGCATGATGGTTGAGGACGGGATGCTCAGGAAGCTGGATAAGGGTAAATTAAGTAATTATAAGTACCTTGATAAGAATAGACTAGGAAGTAACCCTGATTATGCTATTCCATATTGTTGGGGCTCCACTTTGATGTTGGTAAATTCAAATTATATCGATTCTGCTACCATTACGAGCTGGAATGACTTACTAAAGCCTGAATTTGCCGGTAAGATTGTAATGTATGATGACCTGCGTGATGTCTTTAGCGTAGCTTTATACGCCCTTGGGTATTCTATTAATACACACAATATTGATGAAATAAAAGAGGCTTATGAGTGGCTTAGGAGACTAAAGCCTAGGTTGCAGGATGTAAAATTTGATACTTTACAGTCTGCATTTGAAAATGGAGATGCTGTTGTCGGTTTGATATATAATGGCATAGCATTACAGCTCAGTGCTACTGTACCAGGACTTGAAGCAATATACCCTAAGGAGGGTGTGTCGCTATGGATTGACTGTCTTGCGATACCCAAGGGTTCTAAGAATGTGGATAATGCCTACAAATTTATCGACTTTCTCCTCCGGCCTGAGATCAATAAGATGGTTGTTGAGAAGTATTATTATTCTACTCCAAATGTCAAAACTTTTGATCTTCTCGATAAAGAGCTTAAAGAGAATAATGTGATTAATCCTACGCAACAAGATTTAGGTCTTTCAGTATTTACGGATTATGTTGGGGATGCGTTACCTATTTATGAAAAGTATTGGGCAAAATTAAAGGCTGGACTCGATTAGAGCTTTTCGCTGTTTTGCGAGGTATTATCTCTGCAGGGTGTAGCTTTTTGCTACACCCTGTTTATTTATGATGAAGTGCGTCTGAATATATTTTATTTGGAGTTGAGTAAATTAGAATCACTTATTCCGTTGAATTCGTTCAGAGCTTTGATCATCGCTATAATATTTTCTGGAGGTACGTCTGGCATTATGTTGTGAATAGTATTGAAGACGTAGCCGCCTCCAGGAGAGAATATTTCTAAACGCTCTAGAACATGTTGCCGTACAACTTCTGTAGTGGAGTGATTTAGAATACTGCTGGTATCTGCTCCTGCTCCCCAGAAGGTTATGCTACTGCCGAACTCCTTTTTTAATGTTCTTGGCTCCATGTCGGTGCAGTTTGTTTGTATTGGATTGATTATGTCGTAGCCAACATCTATCAAGTCTGGAAGTAGCTTGTATATCGACCCACAAGAGTGCAAGAAAGCTTTGGCTGTACTATGCTCTTTTAAATATGTAACCAGCTGTTTGTGTCTTGGCTTGAATAGATTTCTATAGGTATCAGGTGACATAAATGGACCGGTGCTCATGCCGAGGTCGTCTCCAAAGCGGAATATATCTATAATATCACCAAGATAAGTGCAGGCCTTTTTTAGTGTCTGCAGGTGTATTGATAGTAGGGCATCTAGTAGGGCTTCGACCTCTTCTGGTTCTGAAATGATATCCATTAGGAAATTATCAATTCTTCTGAGAAAGGTACCCCATTCGAAAAGATTACAACCAATACCCATAAATAATGCTCTGTCTGTTGTTGATCTTAGTTCTATGCAGGTTGCTCTGAGGTCTTCCCAAAAGTTTGGCCTGCCTGCATCTTGCCAAGGGCTTTGAGCAAGGTATGACCAGAGAACTTTCTGCATAGCTCTGGGTAGATCGGCATAGCTGTCTGGATAGTCGTCGATATATGGGAAATATGTTTGGTCATAGAATGTTGCACCTTCTGGCATTCTTGCAATCATGTCACCTTCATTATCGAATACTTGATATTCACCGTTTTCAGCTCTTACAGGATCGAACCAAGAAGGTACGTAGCTGGCGCTACCATCAGGAAGTCTGCTTGCTTTCCAGTCAGTCTCTTTGGTGTGTATGGCTCTAGCGATATCTATTACATCAATACCAAATCCATCCAAGCACCATTCTTCAGGTTCTGCTAGTTGTTGGACTACATCGTAAACCTTAGTTTGTCCGGTTATCCCAAGGTATTTATAAAGATTGGTATAGGCAATTGCTGAAAATCCTGAGCTTGGGGTAGCTCCAAAGTCTAGGGGAACTCTATCTGGCTCTCTATGTTCTATGGTTGCTATGATTCTCTCTCTACTGTTCATTCTCTATAGTCCTTGGTTTTGTATTCAGCGGTTTTTTGTAAGCAGTATATATAAATTAATTTACTATACATATGGTGCTTGGTCAAATTATTTATCAAAATTAATGAATTAACTTGCGAATACCATATTTTTATTGATTTGTAGGTGCATGCTGCGTATTATTGATAAAATAGTTGATCAATAAGGAGCAGGTATGTCTATGAAGAAAATTGCAGAGGTAGCAGGGGTCTCTGTATCTACAGTATCTCTTGTGCTCTCCGGGAAGGGGAGAATCTCTGAATTAGTAAAAAATAAGGTGCTTGATGTAGCAAAATCAATGGGGTATAAAAGTCCGTTGTATAGTAATCGTTGTAACACTGTGGCTGTCCTTTATACAATAGATAAAGAGTGGAAGCATGTACTAGGATTTATAAATGAGATACTGGTAGAGTTTGAGGCAAATATTGTTGGAGAAGGCCTTACCCCAATACTCCTGCCGATATCATTTAATGAAAGCTCTGAATTGATCAAGAAGAAATTGTCTGATCTTTCACCGCTGGCTGTATGTTCTATTCACTATGTTGATGAAGAAATATTTAGTAGCATGGAAAGCAAGGGTGTGCCAGTTGTTATTATTAATAGAAGTATTCTGCAGGGGAAATTTTGTACTGTGTGTGTGGATGACTTTCAAGGGGCGTATGAAGGGGGAAAAATTCTTTTGGAGGGGGAATCAGCAGACAATGCAGTGTTCCTAGGATATGAAAAGGGTAATATGACCAGCATAATTGATGACAGAGCGTATGGTTTTCAAAAAGCTTTGTTAGAGGTTGGCTGCTCTAATGTTCAAAATGCTGTATATTATATAAAAGAACCATTATTAGATGGCGTTGTAGAGCTTTTGAAGTCTTTTGAAAAGAGTTCTTTCCCGAGAGCTATATTTGTTTATGATGACTATCTGGCATTATTTGTTGTGGCAGGTCTAAAAAGTCTTGGGTTAAGCATATATAAGGACGTGCGACTACTTGCGCCGGGTGATACTCTTGATTACGGCCATCCTTTTACACCTCAGATTTCGACTATGTCGATCAATACAAGGTTGCTCGGTGAGTTTGGAGCAAAGATGGTTATCGAAAGACTCAGCGGGAAGATTGGTGGAATGCAAGTGTATAAAGTTAGGCAAGAATTTGTTCGTAGGAGAAGTTGTTAGTTATTACTAATAAATAGTAAATTTTAATAAATTATTAGAACAATGCCATTACCACCAGGGTAGTGGCATTATTATTACCCTTTATTTTCAGTATATGATTATACGTGATCGGTGTTGAGCGAATTAAGGGTATATTGCGATTAATAATCAAAAAAAATCAATAAATTGCTTGACTAGCGTTACTTTGGGTGGTATTCTATAGTTGTGATCGATTTTGATTGGGGAGTATGATTGTTTCTGAGTGGTTAAGCGAGAGCACGAGAGTAAAGGATATGCATTATTATGAGTGATAGACTGTCTGACTTTGATAAGAGTACAAGAATAAATGAGCTGAAAAGCGTAATAAAGGATGCTGAATTTATGGCAAGTGATATCAAAGCAGTAAATACACACTTGCATACATTCTACTCATTTAATATTGAAGGTATCTCACCAACCGAAGTGCTATATAGGGCAAAACGTGCTGGGGTAGAGGTTGCTGGTACAGTAGACTTTGATGTGCTTGATGCTATGGAAGAGGTGTTTGAGGTCGGAGATATTTTAAAGCTTCGCACAATTGCTTCGCTAGAGGCAAGAGTCTTTGTTGAGGATTATGCTGACCGTGATATCAACTCACCGGGTGAGAGTGGTGTTCTTTACGCTATGGGGGTTGGTTTTACCAAACTTCCTGAAGCTGGTAGTAATGCCGAAAAAGTATTGACTCAGATGCGTACTGGTGTGAGAGAGAGAAATATACAGTTACTATCTAGGCTTGAAAGTACACTTGCTCCGATGGTGCTAGACTATGTGGGTGATGTTGAATCTTTGACCCCTGCTGGAAACGTTACTGAGAGGCATTTAATTGAGGCACTAGAACTGAAAAGTAAGTCTATGTACTCAGGTGTAGAGCTTCATACATACTGGAGTGAGAGGCTTGGTATGACTGTTGAAGAAGTAGCAAGTATGATTGATGATTCTGCGACTCTACGTAACACTATAAGAGCAAAGTTAATGAAGCGTGGCGGTGTTGGTTATAAACAGCCTGACAGTTCTACATTCCCACCGCTAAAGTCAATGATGGATATGGTTCGAGAGATGAAAGCTCTGCCTTGTTGGGCTTGGCTAGATGGCTCGTCTAACGGCGAGAAAGATGCTACAGAGCTTGTAGAGTATATGGTCTCTGTTGGGATTAGATCTATTGCGATAATTCCAGAGAGAAACTGGAACTTTGCTGATGAAGCAGTTAAAAAGGCAAAGGTTGCAGCTCTTAATGATATTGTAGAGGCTGGAAGGAGGCATGATATGTTGTTTGTCGTCGGCACTGAGATGAATAATTATGGACAGCCATTCGTTGATGATTTCTCTGCTCCTGAATTGGCTCCTTTTGTTGGTGACTTTATGTCTGGTGCTTACGCTGTATACGGGCATACAATTCTTGAGCTTGTTGCTAGTAAGGGGATGATGAGTGATTGGGCGGCTGAGATGTTTGGAACAGACTACAGCTCAATGAATAAATTTTATGCACAGTTGGGCGAAGCTGCTGTTGATCCAGTTGGTGCGAAAGAAAAGCTTGGGAGCTTAAAAGATTTTTCAAATCTTGACGCAGTTATTGCTGCTGTAAAATAATACTATTTACTTTTAATTTTAAAGGATGATTGATAATGAGTGTATATTCTATTCAAGACAGAGTAGCGGTTGTTACTGGTGCGGCTCAGGGGTTAGGTAGAGCTCTTTGTGAAAGATTGCTTCGTGAGGGTTGTAAGGTTGTTCTAGGTGATATTCAGGAAGATGCTGTAAAGAATACTGCTAAAGAGATCTCTGAAGAATTTGGTGGCGAAGCTATCGGTGTAAAGGTTGATGTAACAAAAGAAGATGAATGTGCAAACCTCGTTAAAACAGCTGTGGAAAAATTTGGTAGAGTAGATATTGCTATCGCAAATGCTGCAATCCTTATCGCTGAAGAGATTACTGAAGCTGATGCAGCAAAGTGGGCAAAGGTAATTGAAGTTAATTTGATTGGTTACTTCAATTTTGCAAAACAAGCAGCAATTGTTATGAAAAAAGCTGGTAAGGGCGCAATTATTCAGATCAACTCCAAGTCTGGAAAAAAGGGAAGCTTCAAAAACTCAGCATATGCCGCAGGTAAATTTGGCGGTATTGGACTAACTCAGAGTATTGCGCTCGATCTGGCTGAATATGGCGTGAGAGTAAATAGCATCTGTCCTGGAAATATGCTTGACAGTCCGCTATGGGTAAATTCACTGTACTCTCAATATGCTAAAAAGTTGGGAATCACAGAGGAAGAAGTACGTCAGAAGTATATCGATCAAGTACCTATGAAGCGTGGATGTACCTATGATGATGTTGGTAACGTCGTTGTGTTTATGGCATCTGATGGTGCGTCTTACATGACAGGTCAGGGTATCAATGTTACTGGTGGACAGGAAATGAAGTAGTAGTGATTTTAATTATAAGTAAAGAACTGTTAGGAGCGCAATGAGTAGCCATGAAGAAATAAAGTCAAAAGAGTTGGCTCCTGAGAGGCATCGAAAAATTCTCAAAGCTCTTAAAAATGAAGGGCTTGTAAAGGTTGAAACATTATGCAACGAACTCTCTGCTTCGGCTGCAACAGTAAGGCGTGATTTGAGTAAGCTGGAGGTTGATGGTTATCTCAAAAGAGTGCATGGAGGGGCAATGCTTGTTGATGGTAACGAGCAAGCAGGCTCAGAAATGAACTTTGAAGAGAAGGTTGAAACACTCCTTGCCGAGAAAAAGAAGATAGCTGAGTATGCCGCTAGCTTCATAGAGAAAGAAGATGCTATTTATCTTGATGGTGGAAGTACTGTCTTAGAGTTAGCAAAACTTATCAAGCATGATAAGTCGTTAATCGTTGTTACTAACTCACTTACTGCTGCTGTAGAACTTTCAAATAGTGAGGGTCCAAGAGTTATATTGACTGGTGGTGATTTGAGGCTAAAGAGTAGGACTATGGTTGGAGCCTTGTCAAGACCGTTGATAGATGGAGTGCATCTGGATAAGGCTTTTATGGGTACAATTGGGATTACTTCAAAGGGATTGAACACTACTGATCCTTCAGAAGCATTTACTAAAGAACTCGCTGTTGAAGCTGCAAACAAAGTATTTCTTCTTGCTGATCATACGAAGTTTGGGAAGAATTCATTTGTGATAACGAATAATCTGGATAAGTTTGACCTCTGTATTACTGATACTGGTCTTTCAGAAGAAGATAGAGATGCATATAGTCAGGAGTTGGGACTAAAAATTGAAGCCGTAGAAGTTTTGTAAATTTTGAGTTAAAATTTAATATATACTAAGGAGATTTTGATGAAGACAAAAGCCGTTAGACTGTATGGCAAGGGTGATCTTAGATTGGAAGAGTTCGAGTTACCTCCAATTCAAGATGATGAGATACTTGCAAAAGTAATATCTGATAGTATCTGTATGTCGTCTTTCAAAGCTGCAAAGCAAGGTGCAGATCATAAACGTGTTCCGGATGATTGTGCTGAGAATCCAGTCGTTATTGGACATGAATTCTGTGGTGAGATTATTGAAGTCGGTAGTAAGTGGAAAGATGACTGGAATGTCGGTCAGAAATTCTCAATCCAACCTGCTATCCCTTATAAAGATAAACTTGATGCTCCTGGGTATTCCTTCCATTATCTTGGTGGTAGTGCGACATACGTAATTATTCACCGAGATATATTAAATAATGACTGCCTGTTACACTATGATGGAGAAGGCTACTTCCCTGCAAGTCTTTCTGAGCCTCAGAGTTGTATTGTTGGCGCATTCCATGCAAACTATCATGTTCCTGCTGGTACATATATTCACAATATGGGTATTGCAGAAGGTGGTAAGACTGCGATCCTTGCTGGTGTAGGTCCTATGGGACTTGGTGCTATTGATTATGCAATTCACTGTGACCGAAAGCCGGGACTATTAGTTGTAACTGATATAGATGAAGCTAGACTCGCAAGAGCTGCAAGTATCTTTACTGTTGAAGAAGCTAAGAAGAACGGTATTGAGCTTATATATGTAAATACAAAGTGTGAAGATGCAGTAGCGAAGTTGATGGAGCTATCAGGCGGTACCGGGTATGACGATGTATTTGTCTTCGCTCCGGTAAGATCTGTTATAGAGCAGGGTGATGCTATCCTTGCTCGTGATGGATGTCTAAACTTCTTTGCTGGTCCTACTGATACTGAGTTTAAAGCAGAGATGAATTTCTATAATGTTCATTATAATTTCAACAAGGTCGTAGGTACTAGTGGTGGTAACACAGATGATATGCGTGAGAGCCTTGAAATGATGAGTAAAGGACTTATTGACCCAGTTGCAATGATTACGCATGTTGGTGGGCTGAACAGTGTCGTAGAGACAACTCTAAACTTACCAAATATTCCAGGTGGAAAGAAGTTGGTTTATACCCACGCAACTATGGATATGACTGCTCTTGTTGACTTCAGAAGTAAGGCTGCTGATGACGAAAGATTTGGCGCTCTAGCTGATATCTGCGATAAGAATAATATGCTCTGGAGTCTAGAAGCTGAAGCATACCTGTTAGAGAATTTTTAATATTAGATATTTTTAATCATATATGTAAAAGGTAAATAAGAATGGCAACCCCAATTTTAATGCCAAAACAGGGTAATAGCGTTGAAGAATGCATTATCGTGGCATGGAATAAGAAGGTCGGCGAAAACGTAACTGAAGGTGACGTTATTGCTGAGATTGAGACAGACAAGGCGTCCTTCGTTGTTGAAGCTCCAGCTACTGGTGAAGTACTCGGGTATTTCTATGGTGAAGGTGAGCTCGCTCCGGTACTTGTAAATATCGGTGTTATTGGTGAAAAAGGCGAAGACATAGAGCAATTTCGTCCTGTAATCGAAGAAGTTGCGAGTGCTAAGCCTGCTCCAACAGCGGCTCCTGTCGCTCAAAGCTCTGCACCAGTTGCTTCTGTTGCAACAGGTGAACTAAGTGTAGCTCCAGTGGCGCCTGTAGCTGTGTCTGTAGTTGCTCCAGCTGCACCAACATTATCACCGCGTGCAAAGAAATATGCAGCAAGATTTAATGTTGATACTTCAAATATTACTGGCTCAGGTGTGCATGGCAGAATTTCTGAAAGTGATGTGATTAGAGCTCGCTTTACTGGCACTCAACGTACAGACCTTGCTACCAAGATGCTTGCAGATGGATGGGAACTAAGACCAACAGCTAAAGGTGGCTCTATCCGCAGTACAGACCTACGTAAGGGAGAAGAGCAGAGTAATGTACGTAAGGTTATTGCTTCAAGAATGGCTGGCTCGTTAAAAGATCATGCACAGCTCACTCTCAATGGTAGTGCTGATGCTACAAACTTACTTGCTGCAAGAGGAAGACTTAAAGCTGGTGCGGGTGAAGCTGGATATGTAAATATTACAGTTGGCGACTTGATACTCTTCGCTGTTATAAAGGCGTTGGAAGAGATGCCTGAAATAAATTGCGAATTCATTAACGGTAAGGTATATCGCTCTGAAGAAGTCAATATCGCTTTTGCTTGTGATACTGATAAAGGTCTACTTGTACCAGTAATTGCTGGCTCTGAGGAATTAACTCTAAAAGAATTATCACAGAAGGTCAAAGAGCGTGCTTTTGCTGCTATGGATGGAACAATCAACCCAGATTACCTTGAGGGTGGATCATTTACTGTCTCAAATTTAGGAGCGTTTGGCATCGAGACATTTACACCTGTACTCAACGCGCCGCAGGTAGCAATTCTCGGTGTCTGCTCTCCAGTTTTACGTCCAGTACGTGAGAATGGTGAAGTCGTATTCAAAGACTTCATAGGCCTTTCACTGACGATTGATCACCAAGTGATTGATGGTGCTCCGGGAGCTAAATTCCTACAGAAAGTAAAAGCAAACATTGAAAATATTGGTGAGCTTGCAGGGATATAACTCTAGGCGCTCATATTCAAAAATTAAGACAAAATTTAGTTGATAATAAAATTATAGGAGAATTCATGTACGATCTAATGGTGATTGGCTCAGGACCTGGCGGGTATGAAGCAGCTGCTCACGCAGGTGGTATGGGCAAAAAAGTTGTACTGTTTGAAATGGGAAGTATTGGCGGCACATGTCTTAACACAGGATGTATCCCTACAAAGACAATGCTTAAGAGTGCACATCTATATCATGAAGCTAAAGAGGGTGGCGGTCTTGGCATCAAAGCTTCTGGTATTGAATTTGACATGAAGGCGCTAGCTGCAAGACGTAGTAAGGTCGTGTCTGATCTGCGTTCTGGTGTTGAAGGTATGCTAAAGCGTGCAAAGGTGGAAGTAGTAAATGCTAAAGCAACAATCCTTGAAAAAGGTAAGATTAAAGCAAATGGTGAAGTATATGAAGGTGCAAACATACTTATTGCTACTGGTGGTAAGCCTGCGACACCTCCTATTCCTGGGGCTGACTCTGCAAACGTTATTGACAGCACAGGTATACTAGAACTTGATACTATTCCTGCGTCACTTGTCGTCATCGGTGGTGGAGTGATTGGTCTAGAGTTTGCTTCATTCTTCAATACTGTTGGTGCTGAGGTTACTGTTATTGAAATGCTTCCAAAGATCGGTGGAGCAATTGATGGTGAAATGGCTAAACGCCTTATGCAGGACATGAAGAAACAAGGCGTAAACTTCTGTATGGAGTCAAGCGTTTCTAAAATATCTGATGATATGGTAACTTATGTTGATAAAGAAGGTGCAGAAAAGACTGTCTCTGGTGAGAAGATATTGATGTCTACAGGTCGAGTACCTGTATTGGAAGGTCTTGGTTTGGATCAAGCTGGTGTTGTTTATAGCCGCACAGGTATCAAATGTGATGATTTCGGTCAGACAAATGTTGCTGGAATTTGGGCATGTGGAGACGTTACTGGGCGTTGTCTTCTTGCTCATGCTGCTAGCCGTGAAGGGTTTGTTGCTGTTAATAATATGTTCGGCGTAGATGATATTATGCGTTACTCTGCTGTACCAGGTGTTGTATACACTGCTCCTGAGGTTGCTGGGGTTGGTTACACAGAAGAGCAGCTCAAAGAGAAGGGTATTGCTTATAAGAAGTCTGCTGTACCTATGGCTGTAGCTGGGCGCTTCACTGTTGACTACCCAAATGAATCTGGGCAGGTAAAGGTTCTAATAGGTGAAGAGTATGGACAGATTCTAGGAGTTCATATGATTGGTGGTCCGTGTGGTGAGATAATTCACAGTGCTGTGATGATGGTTGAAAATGAGATGACAATTGATTCTATAAAGTCTACTATATTCCCACACCCAACAATTTCAGAAGCTTTGATGATCGCAATCGCTCACGCATAAGACGTGATAATTAGGAGATATTATAATGGTTCAAAATTTAGAGATCTACCCAGAAGAACTATTCAAGCCGGGTAAGATTAGTTTTAACGACATAGATGTTTGTCAGTACAATAAGAGTATCGCAGATGAGAAGGGAAACTTCTCTAACGAAGATTTTACCCGTATCTACCGTGATATGAGCCTTATTCGTGAGTTTGAAAACTGTATTGACTGCCTAAAGAAGGAAGGTTCTTATAGGGAGGTAGCATACAACCATGCTGGTCCTGCTCACCTATCTATGGGACAGGAAGCTGCAGCGGTTGGTCAGGCGTATATTCTCGGTGTTGACGACCATATCTATGGTTCGCACCGTTCGCACAGTGAAATCATGGCTAAAGGTCTATCTGCAATTGAGAAGCTTACTGATGATGAACTGATGGCTATTATGAAGAATCTATGGGATGGAGCAACACTAAAAGTTGTTGAAGCTGGACATACTGGAAGTGTTAAGGAGCTAGCAGTTAAATTCCTTGTTTACGGTGCGTATGCTGAAATGTTTGCTCGTGAGACAGGTTTCAACCGTGGTTTTGGTGGCTCTATGCACGCCTTCTTTACGCCATTCGGAATTTATCCAAACAATGCTATTGTTGGTGGTTCAGGCCCAGTATCACCTGGTGCGGCTCTATATAAGAGAGTAAACCGTAAGCCTGGTATTGTTGTTTGTAATATTGGTGATGCTTCATTTGGTTGTGGCCCTGTATGGGAAGGTATCTGGTTTGCGTCAATGGATCAGTACCGTAAACTTTGGGATCAGGCTTTAGGTGGTGGTTTGCCGATATTATTCAACTGTTTCAATAATCAGTATGGTATGGGTGGACAGACTCGTGGTGAAACTATGTCTTACGAATTCCTTGCTAGAGTTGGTTCTGGTGTAAACCCTGAACAGATGCACTCTGAACGCGTAAATGGTTATGATCCTTTAGCTGTGATCGATGCTATGAGGCGTAAGAAAGAAATTCTAGAGAGTGGTAAAGGGCCAGTTCTGATGGATACTGTTACCTACCGTCAAAGTGGTCACAGTCCTTCAGATGCATCTAGCTACCGTTCAAAAGAAGAGCAGGATCGCTTCTTAGAAGCTGACGCTATACCAGCATACCGCAAGAAAATTATTGGTGCTGGAATATCATCTGATTCTGAGATGGACGCTATAAAAGAAAATATGGGCGAAATCATATTTGAAATGTTCAAGAAGGCAATTGATATAGATGTCTCTCCTCGTCTTCCAATCAACTCTGAAGTGATTGCAGATCTTATGTTCAGTAATCAGAAGGTTGAAAAGCTTGATGATCGTGAACCAGAGGTCAACCACCCAATGAGTGAAAACTTCCGCGTACAGCAGAATGCTGCCAAAGAACGCTACGCATTCAAAGATGGTAAAGCTGTGCCTAAGATGAAGCTATATAACATCCGTGACGCGATCTTTGATGCAATGATGCACCGCTTTTATATTGATCCAACTATGGTTGCATTTGGTGAAGAAAACCGTGACTGGGGTGGAGCATTTGCAGCATACCGTGGTATGACTGAAGCTCTTCCATACCACCGTCTCTTTAACTCACCGATCTCTGAAGCAGCGATTGTTGGTAGTGCAGTAGGCTACGCTCTTGAAGGTGGTCGTGTGGTTGCTGAGCTTATGTACTGTGATTTCATGGGACGTGCGGGAGATGAAATATTCAACCAGTTATCTAAATGGCAGTCTATGAGTGCAGGAATCCTAAAGATGCCAGTTACTCTACGTATTAGTGTTGGTGTTAAGTATGGTGCGCAGCACTCGCAGGACTGGTCTGCTATCGTAAATCATATTCCTGGACTAAAAGCAGCATTCCCTGTGACTCCATATGATGCTAAGGGTATAATGAACTTAGCTCTATCTGGTACTGACCCTGTAATCTTCTTTGAAAGTCAGAGTATTTACGATATGGGTGAAATGTTTGTAGAGAGTGGTGTGCCTGAAGGATACTATGAAGCAGAAGAGGGACAGCCTGTAGTTCGTCGTGCTGGTACTGATATGACCATAGTTACTATCGGCCCTATCCTTTATGATGCGCTAAAAGTTGCTGATGAACTCGAAGAGAAGTATGGTGTGAGTGCTGAAGTAATAGACCTACTTTGGATCAATCCTCTAGATTATACCAAGGTTATTGAGTCTATCAAGAAGACAGGTAAGGTACTACTTGCTCAGCAGTCTTGTGAGCGTGGTTCATACATGCACAACGTTGCATCGAATATCTCTCAGCTTGCCTTCGACTACCTTGATGCGCCTCCTGCTGTTCTCGGATGTCGTAACTGGATCACTCCTGCGGCAGAACTAGAAGCTATGTTCTTCCCACAACTTGAGTGGTTCCTTGATTCAATTGACGCAAAACTTATTCCGCTTGATGGTTATGTTCCTACAACAAATCAGACTAGTGGTGAGCTTCTATCTCGTTACCAAAGAGGTGTATAGTACCGAGTATATTAGAAGTAGATATATAGATGAGAGGCAATGATTTATCATTGCCTCTCATCTTGTTGTGTATGTAAACGATCATTTAGATCGTGATGTCTGATATTACTTTGCCGTTAAGACTGATAGTTACTTCGCGGATACCTTGAGGGCTACCAGCTTTATCACGAGCAGTCGATACCAAGTTTGTAAGCCCACTACAGCAAGGTACTTCCATTCTTGCTACTGTAATACTACGTGCTTTAGAAAACTTGAAGAAGTGTTCTAGTTTTTCAGCATAACCTTCAAGTTTGTCTAGTTTAGGACATGCAATAACAAGCCCTTTGCCGTCTAACAGATCTCTATGGAAGGTTCCGCATGAGAATGCTGTACAGCTTGCTGCAATCAAAATATCCTTGCCAGTGAATTGCTCTGATTCTGGCCTAATAAGGTGTAGTTGGATTGGCCAAGCATTTAATGCGCTTGCTCCGCCACCAAGCTCGTCTTTCTCTTTTTGTATTTTTTTAGGTGCTGTTCCTGGGCAGCCAGAGTGAGCTTGAGGTTTGAGATTTTTTGCCATTGCTGATGGACAACCACCTGTTGGCGGTGTGTGCGCTGGCTGACTTTGAGTTGGTCGCTCTTCTGTGACGTCAACCTCTTGAAAGGTAATCGCATCGAAGGGACATTCGCCAATACATACTCCTAGCCCGTCGCAGTAATCTTCACGTGTAAGCTTTGCCTTGCCATCAATCAGCTCAAGTGCACTTCCGACACAAGCGTTTACGCATTTACCACAACCTACACATTTATCTTCATCAATAATGATTTTGTTCTTTTTACTCATAGTATTCTCCTTAGTGAGATTAGCTTAATATATTATAATTTTCAATTTATTTTTATGACTCTTATACCTATATACTATCATTTCTCTGATTTTATTACCTTGACTAAAGTCAAATACGGTAATAAATATGTCTAAATGATATCTATATTGAAATTGTGGATGATTATAATATAATGATATTATTAGAGTTAATTAAATTCTGTTGCTCGCAAAAGTGATGATAATGTGTGATTATAAAGGAAAAAAGCGATATGTCAAAAAAAATGACAATGGTATATGTCTTCGTACATTTGGCAGTTCTGGCTCTATTAATTAGTTTTGTCTTTGTTGCTGCCCCAACAACGGATGATTATGCCTTTGCTGTTGCAGCGAGGAAAAATTCGATTTGGGGCGCAATGGCACAAATGTTCCAAGGATGGGGCGGGAGATATATTCAAGCTTTGGTAGCAACGGTATGGTATAAGCTCTCTGATATTATTGTTA
Organism: Planctomycetota bacterium; assembly: GCA_965140405.1. Taxonomy (GTDB): domain Bacteria; phylum Planctomycetota; class SZUA-567; order SZUA-567; family SZUA-567. The sequence continues at coordinate 686,509 of OZ223208.1, read as the reverse complement.
TTCCATATTATGCTGGTCTGTTGTTATTTATTATATTACTCTTTTCTGGGATATATTTCTTCTTAAAGGAGATCTTCAGGGGAGTGCTAAATAATTCTGGAGTAATAGTCGCGAGTTTAGTAGTTATCTCTGGGCTTTTTAGGGGCTTTTCTACACTTGATGAGTCAATTTACTGGAATATTGGAGGAATTACATACCTTTTGCCGGCGGCAGTATTTTTGTCGTTTTTAGCGTTACTACTGTATAGCTATAGAAGTAATAATGTAGTAATAATGCAACCTATACTCTGCATAATGATTCTTTTTACTAGTGGTATCAATGAAGCGTTTGTCATAATGAATGTATTGGTTATGTTCGGTTTTTTTGCCTATATGTTATGGATCTCAAAGGTAAATTGGATCTACTTTGTGACATTAGTTATCGCTTTAGTTGGTCTTGGATTGACCGTTATTTCAAAAGGTAACTCTGCTAGGATGGAATTTTATCCTCAAGCAGGGCAGTTTGGATACTCTCTCTTATGGGGAGGTCTCAGCGGTACTCAGGCTGTATTGCAAGCGATAGTGGATCCATATATTTGGGGTAGTATTTTCTTATTTTTACCTCTATTTAATAAAATGAGGAGTACCATATCTGATACTGTTTCTGTAAAAAAGTTGGCTGTTGTCTATTCCTTGACCCTTCTCTTGATGCTCTATAGCACAGTCGCAATTCACTACTATGCTACAGGTAACCGGCCAGTACAGAGGTTGATGGTCGTGTGGTATATTATCTTTATCCTTGGGATAATACCACTGATGTCATTCGTTGCTCCAACTCTTCAAAAAGTTTACTCATTTGCTGAGATTAAGTTTATGAGTATTACAAGGAACCTTCTTTCAATGAAGAGTGCTTTATTTGGGCTGGTTATCGTCGCATTCTTACTGATTAATAATCCTCCAAAAGCTATTTATGACCTTGCTTATACAATACCAGGTTTTAGAATTGAGATGAGGGAGTATAATAGAAGGGTGAAAGAGTTACAAGAGTCTAGTGTAACACCTAAGGATTTTGTAGTGGAGAAGTTCAAATATAGGCCTAAGTTGTTAAAAGCTCCTACAGATGTTGATTATGGAATTGGGTCGTATTATGGATTTGACTCAGTAAAAATCGTACCGAGGAAGGACAGTGGGAAGTAGTTCTTGGCTATAGTGAAATTAATAATGTGGCTTCTCATAAAAGAGGCTACATTATTTTTTTAGGCATTTTTAGTCGTGTCATTTTCTATAAAGTTGAGTTTATCAGATACAATGTATATTGGGCGTTCTTTCTGCTGCTCAAATATCTTTCCTATATACTCTCCAAGAATTCCTAGTGACATAAGCTGAACGCCACCCATAAATAGTACTGCGATAAGAGTTGCAATAAGACCTGCTTCGTAGCGGTCATACTCTTCATATACTAACCATAGTATAACTAAGCGCATCAAGCCAAGAAAGCTGAGGATTACTGAAAATAAACCCATGTAGTTGACAAACTTTATTGGTGCACTTGAGAAGGAGAATATCGCATTAAGTGAAAAGGCTATCATTTTTCTATATGGATATCCTGTGTCTCCAGCATGACGAGCATCTCTATGGTACTTTAAAGGTTTTGTCCTGAAGCCACACCATGCAACCATACCTCTAATAAAACGGTGGCGTTCTTTCATAGATTTGACCTCTTCTACGACATTTCTCCTCATTATCCTAAAGTCTCCAGTGTCACGAGGAATTGTAATACTGGTCAACTTGTCAAAAATGTAATAGAAGCATTTTGCCGAGAGGCGTTTATGCCATGTCTCACCTTTACGAGAGATTCGTTGTGCGTAGATGACATCGTATCCTGATTCAAGCTCTGTGATCATAGTTGATATTAATTCTGGTGGATCTTGAAGATCTGCATCAATAAGTACAACTGCATCTGCAGTAGATAAGTCTATTCCAGCTGTGACTGCTGCTTGATGTCCGAAATTTCTAGAAAAGTTTACGACCTGTACAGCTTTATCCGATTTAGCCAATTCCTTGAGAAGAGAGAGAGAATCATCTGAGCTTCCGTCATTTATAAAGATGTATTTAAAACATATGTCTTTATGATTTTCAGACATACTCCGTAACCTCTTCATCATTAATTCAATATTGCCTTCTTCATTGTAAATAGGGATGACAATATCTACAGAATTTATCTTCTCTTCACTCATACCATTCTCACTTGCTCTTTCATACAATAATTTGTGTTGGCAATTTAATCGGATATTAAGTATTATATAGGTTCGTTGGCAGTATGTAAACTAATAATCTAATTTGGAGTTACAATAGGGAATTGTAAGTATGAATTCTTTTGAAATAATATCTAATGCACCTGTATTTGCTGGACTTAATGATGAGTGTAAAGAGAAAATAGCTGGGATGTCGAAGTATAAAAAGCTGAGGGAAGGGGTAGTGTTATTCAATCAGGGTGAAAGAACTGACGGCATGTATGTTATAGGTAGTGGGGAGATAGAGGTATTTTGCTCAAATAGGAATGGAAAAGAGCAAGTAATGCACCTACTCGGTGTAGGGGAGCTTTGTGCAGAAATACCACTATTTCAAGGTGGATCATATCCAGCATCTGCTAGAGCATATAGTGATGCTGAAGTCTGTTATGTTGATGGTGGAGAGTTTCTTGATTTTGCCTGTGAAAACCCTGAAATACTCTTGGAAATGCTGGCTGTAATATCGTTGAGAACAAAAAAGTTTTTAAAAATGATTGAGAACCTCTCTTTAAAAGATGTTACTCAGAGGCTGGCTACTTACCTTTGGAAGAATAAAGATGAAAATAATGTCTTTCGTCTGGGTCGGAGCAAGATTGAGCTTGCTTCAGAGCTTTCGACAATCCCTGAGACCTTGAGTAGAAGTATAAAAAAACTCCTTGATACAAAAGCAATCGAGGTTATTTCTAAAGATAAGAAATCGTATAAATTAAGTATAGAAATGATGAAAGAGTTCTTATAATTTGGATTTGTGATGATTAACGAGAAGTAATCTGTTTATGCTATATATTGCTTTGGCATATTTTAAGAGAGGAAACGCCTCAATTAATGAGACGTTTCCCATTTTAAAATACCAATAAAAGCAGTAGATTACTTGTTTGTCGAAATTTGCTTTGGATGGGTATTTGTACTTTGCTTTGCTGGATCCTTGGTGGTGTTAGTATGCTTGAAATGTGATACAATATTTTGAAGGTTTACTGCTTCCTCGTTCATCTCTTGGCTAGCTTCTGCTGTTTTTTTAGCACTTACTGTGTTTTCTACCGTGATACGCTCTAGACTACTGATGCCGATATTTACTTCACCAACCGAGCTTACCTGCTCTTTTGAGGCAACATCAATCTTATTAACAATATCTGTTGCGTCTTTTATCCTAGACGTAATGTCTTCTAGAATGCTTGCTGTACTTACAGCAATTTGATTTCCTTCTTTTACTTCGGAGATCATGCGTTCGATCAGCTCTGCTGTTTCTCCTGCTGCATCAGCTGAGCGCATCGCTAAGTTTTTGACCTCTTGTGCTACAACAGCAAAACCTTTACCATGTACACCAGCTCTAGCTGACTCTACTGCAGCGTTGAGTGCGAGAAGATTGGTCTGAAAGGCAATGTCATCGATACTTTTTACTACCTTTTGAGTGTCTTCTGCTCTAGTAGAAATAACTGTCATGGCTTTGGATAGGTCTTCCATGAGTGAGTTGCCCTTTAATGCTGCTGAATTTGCTTCTGAAGTTATCTGGCTGGCTGTCGTTGCATTGGTTGAGTTGTCTTCAGCTTTTTCACCCATCATTGAAACACTTGCTGATATTTCTGTGAGCGCTGCTTCTTGCTCCATTGCTTCATTTGATAATTCGATGCTGGCAGCGCTTACCATCTGTACTCTATCAGATACCTCACGGGTGAATTTATCTAACTCGCTAAACGCTGAGTTTAGCTCGTTAGTCATTTTGCTAAATTCATTACCAAACATATCATTTTTTGAATTAATACTTATATCTACACAGAGATTTCCCGATGCTATTTCAGAAGCAACCGCAATATTCTTGACAATATACTCCCTAAACTTACCGACAGCTCTAGTCATTTCACCAAATTCATCCTTACTCTTTCGTACTTTTTTAAGTACTGGGATGTGTTTTTCGATAAGCTTAACATTTCCTTGGCAGTACTCATTAAGGTGATCAACAAGAACATTGACAGGTCGTTCTATCAAGAACTTGATCACTAGGAATACTGTAAGACTCATAATTATTACTGAGGCAAGTGCTGCTAGTAAGATGGTTCTAGAGATTCTTTTTGCAGAAGCAAAGCGGAGCTCTTTATTTCCTGAAAAACCAATAATCCAATCACTATTTTTTAGCTCAGCCAATGCTGTAATCTTCTGAGTACCTGAACCTTCAGGGAATTCGTATTCAATAATACCATTTCTCTGCTCTATTAGTGAGTCAAGGAAAGAGAACGGAGCAGGGGCATCTACAGCATATTTGTCAACTAGATCTTTGACTGGATGGGCTAAAAGATGTTTGTCTTTATTGAAAATAAATGGGTATTCTTCGTCAATGTTTGACATAAAGCTTGCGACTTCATTGTAAAAAGTTATATAGTCGAAAGCTATCAATATACCACCGATTAGTTCTTGTGAGTCATTGAATACTGGTGTACATATAACGATTGTCAGGTTTCCAGAAGTTCTGCTTTTGAGTACCTTTGATGTGACGGTTTTCTTCTCAGAAACCATTTTCTTGAAGTAGGCTCTATCACCTCTAAATCCTCCAACCTTGTCTACTGTCTGTCCACTAATTATACCGCCGTCTTTATTTAGAAGATATAATGCAACTAAATTGTACTCTTTGGCAATACCTCCTAGGCGGTGGCAATATGAGATAATATCTTTATCAGACTTTATTTTATCTGCAATACTCTTATCTGTATTGACTTTTTCTCCATCATACTTAGTTAGAAAATCAACAGCTTGTTGATTATTTGCACAGGTGTAGGCAAGTTTTTCACTTTCAGAAAAGTAGTTGTTAAATAGTAATGCAATTGACTTTGCAGAGGTCTCAAGTTCGATCTTTAAGCTTTCTGCTATGTTATTAGTAATCATATTTTCGGAAAGAATTGCTGCTGTCATAGAGCAAATTAGTACAATTGCTGCTACTGGGATAATGATTTTCCATCTTATCTTCATATGTGTTTTCCTTGTTATGCTGAAACAGTATATTCTGACTTTCCTCTACTCACAGAGCAATAATTATTACATGAATATTAACATATTTTTTGTAGTATTCAATCTTTCTTTTTATTAAATTCTAACATTTCGGTGATAATTGAATTTGTTATGTGTGGAGAATATATTATGATAATAAGCAAGGTGCATAGGAACACCTATACACCTTGCTTATTATCATAATATATTCTTGTGGATGTTATACGTAATCGACAAGGCTCATTGGGACTAGTTGAGCTGTTGTTTTTAGAGCAGCATCAAATACATTTTGCGCAGCTTGGTACTCTACAATTGCCTTAGAGTAGTCTAGTTCGATTCGTGAGGCTCTAATTTTGGTGAAGTTTAAAACTTCATCATCATGTCTGTATTCAAGCATCTCTAGCCTAGCTGCACGTGTTCCAATTTCTGCCTGTGACGTAAGCACTCTGTCATGGTCTATCTTAAATTTATCTATCAAATTGTGGAGTGCATCTACATCATCATTATTCATACCGTCAAGTACATCATTGAGTGTGGTGAAAATATTCTCTTCTCTATGATGTCCTGAATTCTGTAGACCAAGAGGTTGGGAAATCAGTAGATCAGGATCTTGACCATTTACATCTATATGGATCAAATCTCCTGCAGTATTTTGTTCGATTGGGAACCAGCTAGGAGGGTTGCCTATTTTTGCAGAACCTGTAATTCCACTACCACCAACCTCTGCTAAGTTTACAATACCTGTTGTCATATCTACAGAGCCACTGGCTACAGCAGTACCAGCAGGGTCGTTGCTGTCGTAAAGCGTTGCTGTATATGTACCACTACCAGGAGCTGTCTCTGCTACTGCCATATAGAGCATGCCGTTAGCATTTGTGTTTGCACCAATTTTAACACCATCTACTATCAAATCCTGTACTTGAGAATTTGTGTCTGTACTTGCAACGACATTGTTGAAGTTTAGAATGCCGCCAAGGTTGCTCTCATTCAAATCTTGTAGGCTGACTGAGCCACCTGCAAAATTGTCTAGTGATCCTTGGGCTACACGCTGTGAATAACCTTCGTCAGAGTAGAGAATTACCTCTCTCTCTCTTGTATTGATTGAGATATCTTCAGAATACGTCGGTCTAAGTACTCCGTCATCAGGTATAGGGAAGGACACACTACCACCTATATTTGAGTTATTGTAACTTGTAAAGTCAACCTTACCGTTAGCATCACTATTACCTGCAGCAACTATTGAATCTGTTGTTAGTGAGCTGTTATTATAAAGCGCGACACTCGTTTTTGTGAGATCGATAACTAGTGACTCATCTGTAAGTGGTGCTGTCGCAGTATCTGGGATAGTTACGTTTCCTTTTAAACTATAATTTCCTGATATTGGCGTAATAGAGATTGTATGCGGTCCAGCACCTGCTGGGATTGAAGATGACGCTACTAGGTCTGTAGGGTTTTTTGCAGAATTATTATAAAAGTTTACAGTACGTCCTGCTGCGTCTATTTCTACATAAATTTTACTGTCAGGTGCAGAGTCTACGCCTCTTGTAACGCTACGGATCTCTAATTGTTGCATCTGTGGATAGGTTGTAGCGTTCTGACCTGTAACGGAGTAAGATGTCACTGAGTAAAGCTTGCCATCAATATCTGTATTACCTACTGTAACAGGCACTGTAGGTGCAACACCATCACTATCTATAACTCCAGTGATATTCAATTGGTTTAGCAAGCCGCTTGTATCACCTGATACGTCGTAACCAACGGTTGCATGGATATTTCCGTCATTATCAGTATTCACCCCAGTGATTGCATTAGTAAAAGATGCTGATTCTAGCTGGTCATAAACAACACCCTCAGCGTCAGCAGTTCCAGCGAATTTGAAACTTCTAGTATCAATAACAATCGCATCTTCAAGATGCTTCTCTCCAGACGCAGCTGCTGGGTCAAAATAACTGCTAGTCTCGTATGGAGACTCTGGAATACGTATATTATTTAAAACTACAGTCCCCTCAAGACCTGAGTGATTACTCTGGTTTATACTGATTCTACCGTCTTCAGGGTATGTTACTTCGTTCCAATCACCTGAAACGTTGTCAAGTTTGTACCATTTGTCAGCAGTCGAATCGTATGCGGCCTGTATTTTTGCAACACCTACAAGATTGCTATCTATATCGAACTCACTGTCTTGTGGGTTATCATTGTAGAACTCTACTGCTGTTTCATAAATTGTACATGGATTGTTTGCACTAACTGGTACAGTGACCTCTTCCATCTTTGTAGTAGAGATATTTGTGTAAATCTTGCCATCATAATCTGTATTAAAGTTGTTTATGACACTTGTAAGATTTATATCCCCTAGCTGACCGTAGTCATTGTAGTGATTGGCTAGCGGGATGTTCTCAGTAACAATCATATGAGCACCTGCAAGTTGTGAGACGATATCAATTCCATTACCATCATCAGAAACTTTGGCTGTTGTGTATGTATTGGACATGTTGACTGCATTAGTAAGATCCTCTACTGTAGCAAACGTTGCCTTCATATTGTACTTGAGTTGTGTTTGTGGTGAAAGTGATGCAGGGTCATCGTAAACAGAGCCTGTGGTTGGGTCGATATTATCATTCCAATCAACATAAACAGAACCAGCAAGATAGTCGAAATTTCCAACCCCTTGTAGGTCTATAGTGCCTCTGCTCTGACCTTGTGGTAGCTCTCCTGTTGCAATAAGCGATCTTGGGTTTATGCTGCCATTATAAACATTTACTGTTAGCGTTTCTTCAACGCGGACTACGTCGGTACCAGCAGCTAGAGGTAACTTTACAGTTGCAGTGAATGCACTGTCGGTCATCTCTGGAAAACTGGCTGTATTTGCGACAAAATCAAAATTAGCTCCACCTGGTATCGTCGCTGTACCTGTTGCCATTAAGTTTGCTGGTATTTGTGCTGCACCTGCTTCATAAACGAAGATATTGGTGCCGTCTGAAACAAAATCAAAGTTTTCAACGCCATTTGGAAGGCCAGAGTAATCTATCTGTACATCTGTAAGGTAATTATTAGCTTCTTGATTTATCACAGCACTATAATCAGCTAATACTTCAAGATTGAAGTTTCCATCTGAATCTGTGGTGTCTGAACCCATACTTTGCGGGTCTCTACCAGGGGACATACCTCTCAATCTGAACTCTGATATAACATCATGATAGCTTAGATCATTCAGTTCTTTTTCGTATGCGGGAACACTGATTGTCGAAGTGAAAGATTCATTGAATACACCTTTGATAGTAGTAGGTGCTATTGGCATAGGTGTCGTTGGCATACCTACAGTACCATTGATGCCAGAACTGTTCTTTTCTTCAAGATCTATCATTCCAGCTTTATAAAGACCCTGAGCAACAAGATCTTCAGACAGGTAGCTTGAACCTTTATAAATATTAATATAGTACTCGCCAGATCCAGTATAGGTCTCTTCTGTCTTGATGTATAATTCACCATCTTTGTCTGTGTTAACACCTTTGGTCAGACCATTTAGGGTCCAATCACGGAAGTTATTGCTGGTATCATTGACTTCAAGAATACCTACCTTCTCTGGTAGGGCACCATTGGTTATAGTGAATGGTGAGTCAACATAGCCTTCCAAATCTGCAAGAAGGGTTACAGAGCTAACTTTTGGGTCAATATCTTTGCCTACTAAGGCTTGTGGAATAACCTGTTGAGTTTCTAGTGGGTCTGCTGAATATTTGATTGTCCCTACAATACCTAGCCTAGAAGCTGTCATGCCTCCAGCAACATCTGATACTGAAAGTAAAGATGGATTTGTAAATCCTGGATAGTCAGGTGGTCTGTGCTCAGGAACATTCTTAGTAGCTTCCCAAACATCATCAGTCTCGATAAGTTGGATACCATTCCTATCAGGGTTGACTTCAACTTTAATATATCTCTTTGCAAGGTAAGAGTATGGCGCTCCAGCTCTGTTGTCTGGATTCCACTCTTCCTTTGAGGCTTCCCTTGTTGCTACTTCTACAGCTTTTGCAACATCTTCTATAGTATCACAACCAGATAGGTCGATGTTTAGACCATTATCTGGGAATGCTGAATACTTGATATTGATGGAGCCTTCTGGAACACCAAGACCGTTATTAAGATCGTCTAGGCGTGTTGAGTAGGTCTTACCAAATGTAACGTCTGGAGAAAGATCTGCACTAGATAGAGTAGAGGTCATAGAACCGAATACATCTTCACCAGTAGTATTTATAGGCATAAAGGTTGCAGAGTCTACCTGTACATTGATGTTTTCTTCATTGCCTTTGTAATATACATAGCGTGAACCAACAACTTCGTATGGTGCGTTCTGAGTTTGTGTGCCGCCAAATAGATATCTACCAGCTTCTTCTGCATTGGCAAGGGATATTATCTCACTCAAAATACTCTGTATTTCAACTGCATTTGCCTGTTGCATTTCATGTGTTGTGATTTCATTCGCTGAAGCAGTAGTCAATGATTTAGCTTTGGTGAGAAGTTTGTTCATATTGTTAATTACGCCGTCGGAAAGGCCTAAAAACGAGCTCCCAGTTATAATATTCCTATTATATTGGTTGACCTTGCTAATCATACTGTCTAGTCGCATACCTTCATTGGTAGCAAGTGGGTCATCAGAGGGATTGTTTACTCTCTGCCCTGTTGCCATCTGGTTTTGAACGTTGAATACTCCTTGGTAATCTTTTAAAATATTATTCAGAGTTGTATTACTTTGAATTTGCAAGGTTGTACGCATTTTATTCTCTTTTCTTAAGTATATATATGTTAATTGTATTCATATAAACTATTGTTTTGGTATATTATGACTATTTATTGTACCATGTTCATTAATGTGTCAAGCATTGAGTCGGCTGTCGTTATGAACTTGGCTGCTGCTTGGTAGCTCTTCTGGAACTGCATCATCTTTGTCATTTCTTCATCAAGGTTTACCCCCGAAAGGTCTTCTCTTTGATTTTCAACTCTAACAACAATATCTGTCTGAGTCCTCTGGAGTGAGTTTACTCGCGATGCTTCTATACCTAGAGAACCAATAATGCCTTCATAAAAATCTTCGAAGGTTGATGTGTCATTGGCCATTACATGCGCTGATCTTAAGTCTAAAAGTTTTTTAACGTTATCCTGATTACCTTCTACAAATTCACTTGCACCTGCAAGGTACTCTGGGTTATCACTGATAATTTTATTGACTGACATTGTCTCAGCATTGTAGCCATTAAATACTGTGTTTATGCCTAGAGCAGCAAGAACACCCGAGGTGTCTCTTCCAAAACCAATTTTTACGCCGTCTGCGTTAGAAGTGATCTTTAACTGGTTGCTATAATCAAGTTCAACCTTGAAGGTGTTTGGAGCGACACTATCAAGTTGTTTCTGGATCTCGCCAAGTAGTGATGTCTCTGGTTGAACTACTCGCCAAACTCCTGGTGAGACCTCAATTGGCTCTGTCTCTGCCAAGATGGTTTTTTGGTCGTTTTCTACATTTGTTAGGTTTATATCAATATTTACTGTTGTTGCTTGTCCACTCTCACTGTCAAAAACCTTGAGTTCAAAGCTACCATCCTTGATTTCAAAGGTACCGTCTACTGGTGTAAAGTTGTAAGCAAGCTGATCTAGTGTTGCTGTAGGGTCGATGACGGCATTTGTTGCGGTAACTGAATCATAGGCTGTAAGGCCAACACCTTGGCTGTGTATACGGTTATATTCCCAGATAAATTCACCTGCTAGTTGGTCTACCTGCTCTTCAAAACTTAAACAGATCTCATCACGCATTTGAGTTTGCCCGTAGAGCTTTCCACTTTCTATCCTTACTTCTTCATGATCTGCTGCAAAAACGACCTTGTCAATCAGCATGCCGTTGTTCTGTACTTTTTCCGTTGTTAGCTCAAATGCTTTGTCTTGATATACTAGCATTCTGCCCTTTTGAGCTACGACGAGTGCACCATTTTTCTCTTCATTCACAGATACATCCATAATTTTAGAGAGTTCTTTTGCTAATTGAGTGCGTTGGTCACGTAGATCATTGGCAATAACACCAGTTGCTCCTGCTGCTTCAATCTTCATGATGCTGGCATTTAGATCAGCAATCTCGTTAATCATAGTGTTTACACTATTTACAGAGTCAACGACGGCATTATTTGTTTGATAACGGTATTGATATAGTTTGTCTCTAGTAGACTGGAAGGTATCGCAGAGTGTTGCGGCATTGGCTAAGACATTGTTTCTTGTAGATCCGTCTTCTACATTGTTGTTCCAGTCTTGCATTGACTTCCAGAAATTATTGAAGGCGGATGAAATATCATTGTCGCTGAGCTCATTAAAGTATACCTCTATATTAGAGTAACCTGATTGATAGACATCAAGCATTCCTTTGTCAGAAACTGCTGTGCGTACCTGAGCTTCTAGAAATTCATCGGTCAGGTGTTCGATCTGTCTTACATCTACACCAGTACCAACTGCACCATAAGAGTATACTTGAGGTCTGTTGGCTTCCATATTTACACGTTGGCGTGCATATCCGGGAGTAGCAGCATTAGCAATATTCTGACCAGTAGTATCAAGCGCTGTCTTTTGTGCAAACAGGGCTGTCATACCGATGTTGAGTGTGCGGAAGCTTGACATAGTATATCCTTATTTCTATCATATTATATGATTTTAGTGTTACTGACAAATTGTGAGTAATCCATTTCTCACCGATATTTGACAGTTACACGTACTCAATAAACGTACCAGTTACCTTTTCATATCGACCATTTAGACAACTCATTACAGTAAAAAAGTTTATAATGTTTTACGGTTATTGTTGAAGAATTTTATTGAGAATTATCGGCAAAATGTGCCGGAATAATGGTGTGTAATGTCGTAGTTAGGAATTATTAGACCAAAGTATGCAAAGTGTATACCTAGTTTGTTTCATAAATTATTAACTCTGTTGATGCAAATTATTACTATTAGTATAAAATAATGAATAGACTATCCAACACATTTTTAGCATTTACTATATAAATGAGTAGTATATTACGAATATTGGCTCTGATATAGTATTTAAATATATTTGATGATTGCTTCGATCTTGGTATGCAACTATACTGCATACGTTAAGTTTATTTTCTAACTCAATTTAGAATGATTGGGCTCTAATAATAACACTAAGTATTGAACTTCTAGTGTGAGGCTTTATAATTAGCGAGTAGTTATTAATATGAGTTGTATGTGGTCGTTTTTGTAACTCATTTAATATATGAGAGTAATGTATTTTTGTGATTGATATCATATGATAAGGAGTGGTGGTATGCCGTTATATGAGTTTATTTGTAAGAAGTGTGGTAAAGGTTTCGAGACAATTGTCCCGCATGGAGAGTTGCCATTATGTGAGTTTTGTGGTGATAAAGATGTCGAGAAGCAGTTGAGTGTCTTTGCGACTCATGTACCTTCACAGGATATGCCTTCTTGTGCCCAAGGGGGATGCCCTGGGTTTGCCGGGGGAGCATGTGGCTCTGGTATGTGCGGTGGGCATAACTAATAAGCTGTAGAGGTTATTTTAATGATGAAGAGGGATGTTATTCTCCCTCTTTTTTTTAAGAGTAGTAAATACCTGAAATTATGTCGGTATTTACTAGAGAGTGGAGGCGGGTTTATGGATATTTCAAGGACAGAAATAGCCGATTGGATTCATGCTGATAGTCCTGAAATTATAAATGAATTATATCGAATTGCAGATCGTGTTAGATATGAATTCGTTGGTGATGAGGTTCATCTGAGAGGATTGGTTGAGTTTTCTAATTATTGCGCTAGAGATTGCCAATACTGTGGAATTGGTGTGAATTGCTCAGATATTAGTAGATATCGTATGAGTCATGATGAAATATTAGAATGCGCAAGAAATATAGTAGAGCTAAAGTATGGAACAATGGTCCTCCAGTCTGGTGAAGATTGGGGAATTGATACTGAGTGGATGACAACTCTCCTAAAGCGAATCAAGGATGAAACAGGACTTGCTGTCACCTTGTCAGTAGGCGAGAGGACTGATGATGAGCTTTTGGAGTGGTTTGAGGCTGGGGCAGATAGATTCTTACTAAGATTCGAAACCACAAATCAAGCTTTGTATGAGAAGATTCACCCAAACCTTGGAGATAAGGTGAGTAATAGGTTTGGAATGTTGAAGAGGATGAGAGAGATAGGGTATGAAGTAGGTAGCGGTGCTATGGTCGGAATACCTGGGCAGACATATAATGATGTTGTAAATGATATAATGATGTTCAAGGAACTCGATCTAGATATGATTGGGATTGGACCGTATATCCCATCTCCTGGTACTCCATTGTATGATGATGTATCACTTCAGAGGGTTGTGCCGGGAAGTGTTGATATGGCTTGTAGAGTTGTTGCTCTGGCAAGATTGGTCTGTCCTAAATCAAATATACCTAGTACCACTGCTCTGGCAACTCTAAATGGTGTGGACGGTAGAATTCAAGGACTTAGCTGTGGTGCTAATATTTTGATGCCTAATATTACTCCTGCAAAGTACAGGGAAATGTACTCTATATACCCATCAAAGACTGCACTCAATGAGAAAGAGAGTGGTATTTCACTTTCAGAATGGCTGGAATCTATCGGAAGAATTCAAGGATCTGGTCGAGGTGATTCTATAAATAAAGTTGAACGGTAGGCTAGAGTCAGGTTTAAATCTTACTATACTAAAAAGTGCTTGTTTCAAATAAAGCTCTGCATTTTATTGCAGAGCCTTATTTGAAACAAGCATTTTTTTATTTTATAAAAGCCTATCCAATGGGCTTGGTGGAAGGAGGGGAGTACCAATACCCAAAGGACAGACTAGATTAATATTTTACCAGTATTATGTAAGTGTAAAGTATATGTTTAATGTTAGCTGATTTCAATACTTATACCTCAAGTGTCTGAAAAATTAATTATACACCTCGGCAATACTATAATACCAGATCATTACTATTATTGATTTGGGTTGATAGTCATCAAAAATTCAAGGTTGGTCTTGCTCTTTTTAAGCTTTGTCTGCAAGAACTCCATGGCATCTACAGGGTTGAGATCGTTGAGATACTTTCTTACCTGCCAGATACGGTTTAGTTCATCTGGATGAACTATTCTGTCTTCTTTACGTGTACCTGAGATGTTGACATCTATTGCAGGGTAGAGTCGTCGGTTTACAAGTCGGCGGTCTAGGTGAACTTCTGCATTACCTGTACCTTTAAACTCTTCAAAGATAACTTCATCCATTCTGCTACCTGTATCGGTGAGGGCTGTGCCAATAATTGTCAAGCTACCGCCGTTTTCGATATTTCTAGCAGCACCAAAGAAGCGCTTTGGTTTCTGGAGTGCTTGGGCATCGACACCACCTGAGAGGATCCTGCCTGAATGAGGGGCTTCAGTGTTATACGCTCTACCAAGTCTAGTGATAGAGTCAAGAAGGATGACTACATCTTTACCATATTCTACCAGACGCTTTGCTTTTTCAATCATCATCTGGCTTACTTGGACGTGTCTACTTGCTGGCTCATCAAAGGTACTGCTGATTACTTCTCCGTCTACAGAGCGTTGCATATCTGTAACTTCTTCTGGGCGTTCGTCAATTAGCAGCACCATGAGGATAACCTCAGGATTGTTCTTGGTTATCGCATTGGCAATATTCTGCATTAGAACAGTCTTACCTGTACGAGGTGGAGCAACAATAAGTGCTCTCTGTCCCTTACCTATTGGCATAACGAGGTCTATAACCCTGCCGGAAAGTTCGTCACTTGTTGTCTCCATTATTAAGCGCTCTTCAGGGAAGATTGGTGTCAGATCTTCAAATGGAATCTTGTCTTTGATCTTATCTGGTTCTTCCATGTTAATAGCTTCAACACGTAGTAGAGCAAAGTAGTTTTCACTATCCTTTGGAGGTCGTATTTGACCTGATACTGTATGACCACTACGCATACCAAAACGTCGAATCTGGCTAGGTGATATATAGATATCATCTGGGCATGGAGTATAGTTAAACTTTGGACTACGCAAGAAGCCGTAGCCGTCTGGTAGAACCTCTAGAACACCTTCTCCGTAGAGCAAACCGTTCTGGTTTACTTTATTCTTGATAATTGCAAAGATGAGCTCTTGTTTGACCATACCGGCAATGCCTTCTAGCTTATCCTGTTTTGCTAGGGCGCGAAGTTCAGCAACCGTCATGTCTTTAAGTGAGGTAATGTGTAGTTCTGACTGTTTTACTTGCTCGTATACTTCATGCTTTTCGTTGTTAGTACTCTGCTCTTGAGGAGTGGTATTAGCAACTGTGGTGTTATATTTTGGCATATTGTTATTGCTAAATTTTTGGGTGCGGGGGGTATTGCTATAGCCTTCACGTTTACGTTGATTATTGTTGTTACTATTTTGATTATTGTTACTATTATTCTGGAATTTATTGTTACGTTGTTGGTCACCAGTGCGGTGTCTATTATTATTGTTATTGTTGTTGTTATTGCTGAAGGTTCTTGTGCGGTGTTGTGAAGGATTATTGCGTGGGCGTTGCTCAGTTTTCTGGGCAGGGGCGACGGCTTCCTTTGTCTTAGTAGCAGTTGTAGCTTCATTTGTCTCTGGAGCTTTAACTGCGTTTGGAGCTTTTGCCTTTTGTGAAGCAAGAATACTCTCTGGGGTAAGAGGGCGTGGTTGATCAGATGGAGTAGCTGTTTGTTCTTGTTGAATTGCTACCTCTTTTACAGAAGTAGTTGTAACGCTAGTATCTTGGGTACTCGCATCTTCAGATGGGGTACCTTTACTATTGACCTTTTTGCTTACCTTCTTTTTTGAAACTTTTTTCTTGGTCGCCTTCTTTTTGGTTACTTTTTTAGCAACTTTCTTGCTTCCTGTTGTTTCTTTTGTTGGCGTGTTTTCTTCATCGCTCATCGCGTATTTCCTTCCAAATGCTTTCTATATTTTTTATGAATTGTTCTTTACTATTATTATTTTCAATCATCGTAATGTCTCTATATGACAAGTCTTTTTTTACCGCCTCGTCTCGTCTAAATAGTTCATCAATATCCCAGCCTCTTTCAGAAGCTCTAGATATGCGTGTGCTGGTATCGCTAGATGTTACAAATACTCTATTACATATTTTATCAAGTCCCATGTGTTGGAGAATTGCTGCATCTAAAACCAAGACAGCTTCAGGTTCTAGATATCTAATGGTTTCCTCTACTTTGGATATCATTTCTGGATGTATAATTTGCTCGAGTTTTTTAAGATTTTTAGGATCATTAAAAACTAATTTGCCTAATTCACTCCTGTCTATTTCACCCTTGTCTGTAAGTATTTCTTCGCCAAAAGTTTCTGCTAGTTCTGCTATTAAGTCTTTGTCGGCTAAGCAGGTATGACCGAGTTTATCAATATCAAGTACTTTTGCTCCTAGTTTGCCAAAGATGGTGCTAGCCTCACTTTTGCCGCTACATGGCAGTCCAGTTATACCGATAATATATGGCAACTCTCTCTTTATAAAGTGTCGCTTCTTTATACTTCCAAATACATAACCGGTTAGTTGTAAAAAAATAACAGGCACAATGATAGTTATAATATAATTTAGGTTACCAACAGCAGATGGCTTTAGTATGTAAAACAGTCCAATAACTACGAGTGGCAATATTATATTACTTGCAGATTTACTGCACCTACCTATATAATACCCAATATAAATTGGGCAGAGATAGTAGAAAAAGACCAGTGGTAGTAGGGCAAATACTGGTTGATCTAAAAACATAGACTAATCCTATATCTTGGTATATATCCATGCTCTACTTGAGAGCGAGCCAGTTACTTCCTGTGCCAATATCTACTTTGAGTGGTACACTAAGGCTGATAGCCCCTTCCATTTCTCTACGTACGAGTTCTTCAAGGCTTTTCATATCTTTAGGATCTGATTCAAACACAAGTTCATCGTGAATCTGCAGTAGCATGCTAGAGTTCAATCCTTCATCTTGCAGGGCTGCGTCAACATTGAGCATCGCTATCTTTATAAGATCTGCCGAGGAGCCTTGTATAAGTGTATTTACAGCCTCACGCTCTCCCCGTTCTCTATCCACTTTCTTGCTAGATTTCAGTTCTGGTAGGGCTCGCCAGCGTCCGTACATTGTACGAACTCCTCCATCCTTGTGAGCTTGAGCGATAGTTGATTCCAAGAAGTCCTTGATATTTGGGAACTGCTCAAAGTAGCTATCAATGAATTGTTGGGCTGTAAAGCGGTTCATGCCTGTAGTCTGAGAGAGCCCGTGGGCTGTCTGACCATATATTATTCCGAAGTTGATAGCTTTTGCTGCGTAGCGCTCTTGCGAACTTACTTCTTCTAGTGGGATATTATTTATCTCGGCTGCAACGACCTTGTGAATATCTTCATTATTCTTGAATGCTTCTGTAAGAACTGTGTCTTCAGAGAAGTGGGCAAGCATCCTTAGCTCAACTTGTGAATAATCTGCAGCTAGCATCTGCCAGCCATCTGCTGGTATGAACGCTGCCCGTATTGCTTTACCTTTTTCTGAACGGATAGGAATATTCTGGAGGTTCGGATTGCTTGATGCTAAACGACCTGTCGTTGTTGTTGTCTGTGAAAATGTTGTATGGATTCTACCTGTATTTGGGTTAATCATTTTTGGTAGTGCATCAAGGTAGGTGCTCTTTAACTTGCTATACTGACGGTATTCTAGGAGTAGCTCTGGTAGTTCGTATTCTTGGCTAGCAAGTTCTTTGAGCACTCCTTCATCAGTACTGTAGCCGGTCTTGGTTTTCTTGATAACAGGATACTTTAGCTCTTCAAACATTATAACTGAAAGTTGCTTAGGGCTTGCAATATTGAACTCTCTGCCAGCTATCTCATATATTCTTTCGGTTATGGTATTTAGTACTAATTCCAACTCTTGACTCTGCTTTTTGAGAAGATCGCCATCTACTCTGATTCCTTTTGCTTGCATCTTTGTAAGGACTAACGATAGTGGAAGCTCGATATTTTTCATAAGCTCTAGCTCTTGTTCGTTTAGGCGTGATTTGAAGAGCTTCTCAAGGCGTAGTGTAACATCAGCATCTTCACACGCATACTCAGAGACTCTTTCTACTCCAGCCTTGTCCATGGTGATCTCTTTACTAGCAGAACCTATAAGGTCTTTTGTAGGTATCTTCTCAATGCCAAGGTGCCTAGCTGCAAGTGAGTCCAGATCATGCCCTCTAATATGCCCTTCAAGTAGTGAGCTACCTATCAAGGTATCGAATGAAATTCCTTTAACATCTATGCCGCACCTCTTGAGAATAAGTACGTCGTACTTGAGGTTTTGTCCACTCTTTGTAATATTTGGGTTCTCAAGAATTGGCTTCAGTCTACCAAGTTCTGTTTTACTAAGGATACTCTCACCATCATTTCCCATAAATGGTAGGTAAAATGCACTACGCTCGGCAAAACTTAGACTGATACCGACAAGATCTGCTTGCATCGGATCGAGACCTGTCGTCTCAGTATCTAGTGAGAAGTGAGTGATATTAGAAAGTTCGGTATAGAGAGCTGCAAACTTTTCAGGGGTGTCAATCAACTGGTAGTCTCGTATTTCTTTTGGAGCGGGATCTTGGTGCTCTAATTCACTAAGAAGTACTTTAAAGCCATAATTAACAAACTTTGCGCGTAACGCTTCATAGTTCGGTTTTTTGATAAATGCTTCATTTAAGTCGAAATCAACCGTGGCATCCAGTGATAGTGTTGCTAGCCTCTTTGAAAGCAATGCGACATCTTTGCTATTTAATAAAGTCTCTCCACGTTTACCTTTTATCTCACTAGCTCGGTCTAAGAGATTTTCTAGGCTTTTATACTTCTGTATCAGCTCTCTGCCAATCTTCTTTCCAATGCCAGCTACCCCAGGAATATTATCTGCTGTATCGCCCCAAAGTCCCATTAGATCTACAAGCTTATCAGGAGTAAAGCCGTTTTCATCGTAAAAGTCACTCTCTGTTGTGTATTTATTTTTTCTTGGGTCAAATAAGCGAACATGGCTGTTTAGAAGTTGTGCAAGGTCTTTGTCACCTGAAACAATGGTACTGTTCAGTCCAGCTTTAGTAGCTTCATTGGCAATAACACCGATGATATCATCTGCTTCATAACCCTCAATTGAAATAACGGGAATATTGAAGTCTTTTACAATATCCATAACTTGAGGGATTTGTACCTTCAGTTCATCTGGAGCTGGTTTGCGATTTTTCTTATATTCTGGAAAGAGATCGTGCCTGAAATTTTTTCCCGGTGCGTCAAATACAGCAATTATTCTGCTAGGTTGCTCTTCTTTGATTAGATGCATAAGCATACGGGTAAATTGAAATATTGCATTCACAGGCTCACCAGTAGGGGAGCGTAATCCTTCTACCGCATAGAAAGCACGGTAAATCTGCGCATGACCATCTATAATATATAAGTCTTCTGACATTACTACGCCTTGTTGATCTGGTTTGAGTTGTTATAGGTTATGAAAAAGTTAATTGGGATAAGTGCCTGTCGCCCTCATTACATAGTATGATAATAGTTAGCAATTAATATTCAAGCAGTACGGAAATATATGCTAATATAAGGTTTATTTGGGAAAAAAGAAATATCATGATATTGGAATTATTAGGAGAGGGCAAATAATAAAAGGTAGCAAAATGAGAATATGCAAAATTTGCTAACTTTACCTCACTTAAGGTTATCAATATTGATAATATATGATTTAACCTATAAATAAACTTCAGTCAAGAGTTATTTTATTTATCCTGAATATTATTGATAAAATAGGTGAAATTTAAGCTAGTTTCTCTGATAATTTGAAAGGGGGGATTATATCATAACTTGCTATATAAAAAGGATTTATCTCTCTAGCCTACGTTGCAGCTAGTAATGCTCTCAAGTGGGTATGCATTTATTGCATCTATCAAGGTTGGGAAGAACATTGTTGGCAGATTGATGTCTGTATCTTTTGATGTATTGATATAAGAAGAACGTTTGAGATGGATCTTCCCGTCTTTACAAGGTGTTGCTGAGAGTATGCAGAATCCACCATTTGGTATCGCTTCATAACAAGTATAGACCATCATCACGCCAGAAGGAGATTCTTGGGCTACCTGTATCTCCTTCAGAAGTTTGATTTTAGATAGTGGTTTCTGATTCATATTATTGGCCTAGTTATATGTATGTAGTCGGATTGCTCGTCATATTGAGCTTGGTAAATATTTAACTGTAACTCTACTTATATTTCATATTACGGTAGGATATCGGTGATCTTTAATTCATTCTAGTTTTTGGGGTTATATCCGATATAAGTTGATAGTGGTTTGAGTTGTGTAAATTTTAGCAGTAATAGTTATTGTCATTACATAGCATTTAAAATTGTAGTTGGGAATTATTGGGTTATATTCAAATATGTATGATTTTGAGGATTAAATAAGAATAAGCTATTTATAGCTATAGGTTTAAATCTGGACTTTTGTGTTGATAATTTATGTAATAAATGTAATAATATGTTTGAATAAGTATAGATAAATATAAGGTGCTTGATAAATGCTATGAGTGACGATTATATGAGGCTAGTGCGGTAAAGGGGTATAAAACATGACGATTTGCAAAGTTCTGAAATTAATAGTAATAGCATTATTTACAGTGCTGTCAGTTGCCTTGATTGCAGGGTTGTATATATATGAAGAATCCGCTCAAACAGAGATAGCCAAAGGTAAGTCAACTAATGCTGTGAAGTCCCTAGATGCAGTCTTTACAACACTGCTAGAGAATTATAGAACTAATCATAGTAAGGCAGAGGCAACCATTTCAAATACCGCACTTTCTCAAGCTCTGATGAATAAAGTTCTTTCTGATAAAAAGTGGTCTGCTCTTTTTGAGACTAATGCGCTCTGGGTTGTCGTTGATGATCCTTTGGATGGATTGGTGTTTATAAATGGAGAGAGTAGTGACTACCCTCAACTCAAGCCCAGCGACTATTTTGTGACTAGTTCGAATAGCGTTATAAACAATATCAGAGTCAATAAGGCTGGAGTAGTGTACTCTATAGCTTTACTTAGAGGTGATTCTGATGTTTATGGACAGAATACTGTATTTGCAGCAGCAAGCAAATTACTTACTCCATACCAGTTGTTCTCTAAAGCACTGTCCCTCGCAGTAATTCCGGCAGTCTTGATACTTATATTTCTTGTATTTGTTGCTAGGACTCTTCGAAGGCTTTTGCTCGGGTGTTTCAAGAGTTTTAATGAGCTTTTGGATAGGCTAGAAAGTGATGATGACACTGTATGTGATATGGGAAAGTGTTTTGTGAGTGCTGAACAACATGAAATTGCATTAAAAATAGATTCTATAAAGAATCGCATTAAAGATGTTTTAGAAAGAGCTGAGGGCGCAGTAGAAAAATTAGATGGGGCTCTAAGAAGTGTTGGGGTGGGTGTTCTTATTACTACTGTAGATGGTAAGATTGTTTTTATAAATAATGTTGCTGAATTAATGCTCAGTTGCAAAAGCGCTGATATTGTCGGAGAAGATTTTGCAAGTACTTTTAGGCTGATCAATAGTGATAGCAGGGAGTTTGTCGCTTCTCCAATAAAGACAGTACTAGAGACGCAGGAGAGTCTTACGTTTAACTCTGATATAATTGTAGTTGGGATGGATGGAGTAGAGACACTTATTACTCTCAATGCAAATCCTATAATTAATAAGCATGCAGAGATCGAAGAAGTAGTTATTATCTTTAGAGATATAAATGATGAGGTGTTGAAGCACGAAAGCATACAGAAAGTAAATAAGTTACTTAAAAGAAATGCTGAAGATATGAAGCTTATCCTAGGTGTGGCAAAGATCGCTACTTGGGAATTCAATCTTAAGAATAGAGCTTTGGTAGCTGGTAGGGACTTTAGTGATTTATTACATATTGAAGAGAAAGAACGTTATTTTGTCTTTGATGATATTTTACCTAGACTCTCAAATCCTACAGCATTACTTGAAGTGTTAAATAAAGATTTGTTAAAGCAGGATGGAACATTTTCTATCAAGGAAGCTTTTAAAGGTGATGACGGTATTTGTCGCTGGATTATATGCAGTGGTAAGGCTTATAATATAAATTCAGAAGGGGACGTAGAAGATATTCGTGGTGTTATTGTTGATGTTACAGAAAATGAAGTGATTCAAGAAGAGTTAGAGACACAGAGTAAAATAATAAGTATCAGCAATAAAAGACTGCAGCAAGTTTATGACCTAGCAAGGGTGTTCTTTTGGGAGTATGATGTCGATGCGGGTGTCGTGACAGGGGATAAGAATTTCTCAAAGATATTTTTAGATGGTGCGCCTGATTTCGTATCGGGTAATATTGAGATAATATACGACAAGATTAATCCTGATTGTTATGAAGAAATGGAGAGTATTGTAAGGGAAGCAATGACGAACAAAGAAAAAGGTTGCATTTTAGAATTTTCATTAAAGCCTGATAGTCGTAAACGGGTTAGATTTTTTAGGAGTTACTATAACTTTGAGTATGATAATGACTTTAAAGTAAGCAGATCTTACGGTATCGTTATAGATGTTACTGAAGAGCATGAGAGGCAAGTTAGGCAAATTCAGGCATCAAAAATGGAGTCAATTGGACTGCTTTCCGGAGGGATTGCACATGACTTTAATAATATGCTTAATGGTATGTTTGGGATGATTGAATTATTGGAGATGAGGATTGATAATAGCGATGTAAAAGCAAATCTCTATTGTAAAAACTTAAAAAATGCTTGTGATAATGCTAGTGAACTGACTAAGCATTTATTACGGTTTTCCAGAAAGAATAAAGATGAGTATGAACTCATTAATTTGCGAGAAATCATCGATAGTACTTTGATTATTATGCAGCATAGCATGGGTAGTAAAGTTGATGTTAACGTTTGTAATTTAATTGAGGGTTCATATATAAATGGGGACTTCTCTGAGATCCAAAACTCAATACTAAATCTTGTTATCAATGCCATGGATGCTATGGTAGATACTCATGATGCAAGGATAATTATTGGTGTTGATAAATTTGATGATAAAAACTGTGAGGCAACTCAATATTGTGGGAATCTCATTCAAGGAAAGAGTTATATTAAATTGGAAATTAGCGATAATGGGAAGGGAATAGACCCATCAGATATCGCCAAAGTATTTGAGCCTTTCTATACTACAAAGAGCGAAGGCAAAGGGACAGGACTTGGCTTGTCGACTATTGCGGATACTATTGTTTCACATGAAGGGGCGGTATATGTCGACAGTGAGGTAGGAGTCGGAACCACATTCTGCCTCGTCTTACCCTTAGTTTGCCCTACATCACCTTCTCAGTTGATCGGTTCGCCAGTAGAGATTAATCAGAAGAGCGAACCTGAACCAAGGAAGGTATATAGAGAAAATAACAAGCATGGTAGTGTGCTGATTGTTGATGATGAACCAATGATGAGAATTATCTATAGGCAAATGTTATTAGAACACGGGTATACAGTTATTGAGGCAGAGAATGGAGAAATAGGGGTTGCCAAATATTCGGAGCATTTTAATACTATTAGTGGAGTTATTATGGATTTGCAAATGCCTGTTATGGATGGTAAAGCGGCATTTGAGAAGATGAAGTTGATCGATAAAAATGCAAAAGTTATCTTTGTCTCTGGGTATTTAGGCGGAACGAAGAAGCAGGAATTATTAGATATGGGCGCTTTGACAGTCTTGGGTAAGCCTTTTAGGAAGAAATCGTTTTTACAAAACATTAGAACAATGTTTTGAATAAGTTGTAAGCTGCTTTTAATATTTATTATAATACATGTATGTAAGGGGATTGATAGACGAGTTTACATATAATTAGTTTGGTGTAATTTATTTATTTCTCAGACTATGTGTAAATTATGGTGTAACTATTTAGTACTACCTCTTAGGACCAGTTCAGAGCGAATTCGGGTCATTATTCTCTCAGGAACTGTGCTTTCAATCCTAGATATCAGTCTGGATATCGCAAGCCTACCCATACGTTCCTTCTGAACTCGTACTGTTGATAGTGGTGGCTCTATGATTGAGCTATATGGTAGGTCATCGAAACCTATTATCGAAATATCTTCAGGGATCTTGTAGCCAGCTTCTTTGAGTCCGCTTGAAGCGCCAATTGCAACAATATCGTTGGCTGCAATAAAGGCTGTTGGAAGGGACTTGCTAGTGTTTAGATAATTGATCATATCATTCTTGCTACCATCAATTGTCGGTGTAAGCTCACAATAATGGTTTTTATTAAAACTGAGAGAGTGCTTGCTCAGAGCCAACTTCATACCATCTAGACGCTCTTCAAAATTATGGAGCCAGAAGGTACTATTAATGAAGCCGATATCGGTGTGTCCACTCTCAATAAGATGCTCCGTCGCTTTTCGTACAGCAATTGTGTTGTCAAGGGATATAGTGTCGATATGCTCGCTGCTATAGCGGTCAAGAATAACGACAGGAAGATCACTTGACATCTTTGCAACCTTTTCAAGTTCTACGTCGCTCATCTCTGTACCAAGTATTAGGATACCACTTATGCTACCGTTCTTCACCGAGTCAAGAATAGGGCCGATATCATCAATTGCATGATTATTTATATATGAGATGCTCATACTGAAGTTGTGTTCTATTGCTTCTTTTCCGAGGCCCTCAATGACGGTAGAGAGGAATTGACTGTCCTCTATGACATCGTCTTCTGCACGTTTAAAAACGAGGAAGCAAATATTACGGGTATTTGGAGTCGGTATGTTAGCACTAGGGAATTTATGCGGGTTGAAATCACTCTCAGCTATTGCGTTTAGTATGCGTTGACGTGTATTCGTGCTGATTCCAGGTTTATTATTCAGTACTAGCGATACTGTCGCTGCTGATAAGCCTAGTTGTTGGGCGATGTCTTTTGCACGCATAATAATTCCCATACTAAATCATATTTATTAAAACTTAAAATTGAATATGCTTTTGTGATGCCTAGTTATTTTTTTCTCGCTTTTGCTACCGCACTCTTCCAACCACTGTACAGCTTTTCACGTTCTTCACTAGAAATGCTAGGTGTAAAACAGTCATTTGCATTAAAGAATTTATCAAATTCACTACGCTCTTTCCATATTCCAACTGCTAATCCGCCAAGCATAGCAACTCCGAGTGCAGAGAGCTCTTCTGTCATAGCTGGTACAACAGTGCTGGATAATATGTCAGATTGGAACTGCATCAGGAATTTGTTTTTTGTCGGCCCACCGTCAGTACGTAAGTAACTAAGGTGAATGCCTGCTCCTGC
The DNA here is from genome assembly GCA_965140405.1 of Planctomycetota bacterium. Lineage (GTDB taxonomy): Bacteria > Planctomycetota > SZUA-567 > SZUA-567 > SZUA-567. The sequence goes on along the minus strand of OZ223208.1, from coordinate 660,925 downwards.
TGTCATAAGCTCGACAATATCTGTTATCTGGTATACTATCGCCTCAAGCCCAGCTCTAATTATATGAGATCTCGTAGTGCTGAAGCTCATACCATCAATCATTGCTCGAACATCAGTGTCCCAATATGGTGCTGATAAGCCACTGAATGCAGGTACTAAATATACACCGCCAGTATCAGGAACTTTGTTAGCATGTGCCTCCGCTTCTGCTGGGCTACTAAGGATTTGCATATTATCAACAAGCCACTTTATTGTAGCTCCGGTACAGTTGATATTACCTTCTAGGACATAAGCGACTTCATTCTGTGTGCCCCAACCTATAGAGCTTACCAGTCCTTCAACATCTTTTACACGTGACATTCCAACATTCATCATTATTGATGAACCTGTACCGTAGGTCGATTTTGCCATTCCTGGCTCAAAGCATTGTTGAGCATACAGTGCTGCGTGAGAATCTCCAAGAATACCTGCAATTGGAATCTGTTTTGTTGATATTCCATTGAAATCAGTCTCGCCCCAAATTACATCGGAGTATTTTATTTCTGCCAACATACTTGTAGGAACATTGAATATTTTACAGATATCAGTATCCCAGTCAAGTGTACTCAAATTAAGTAATGAGGTTCTAGAAGCATTTGAATAGTCTGTAGCGTGAACCTTGCCGTTGGTGAGTTTCCACACTAACCAGCTCTCCATCGTCCCAGCAAGAAGATCACCCTTTTCAGCTTTAGCTCTTGCTCCATCTACATTATCTAAGACCCAGGTTATCTTTGCTGCTGAGAAGTATGGCGAGAGCATTAGCCCGGTAGAACTACGGACAGCATCTCTGGTCTCTTCACAATCTAAATTGTCACATATCTCTTTTGCTCTAGCACATTGCCAAACAATTGCATTATAAACAGGCTTGCCAGTTGTCTTATCCCATACAACGACAGTCTCTCTCTGGTTGGTTATTGATAGTGCGTCAATATCCTCCCATTTTATTCCTTTGGTCTGTATTAGCGTAGAAGTTGCATCGAGAAGGTTTTGAAATATCTCTTCTGGATCATGCTCTACCCAGCCAGGAGTAGGATAATATTGTGTGTGGTCTTTATTTACTCTACCTTGCACTCTACAGGTATCATCTATAAGAACTGCTTTTGTTGATGAGGTGCTCTGGTCTACTGAAAGTATGTACATGATAATTCAAGTGCTCCATATTTAAGTTGTCTCTTGTTGGTTGTCTTATTACTTTCCGAGTAAGTCTTTTGCGTTTTTGCAAAGATTTTCTACTGTAAGTCCATAATGTTTAAACACTTCGGCAGAATTACCAGTGACTGTCTGTTCATCTGCTATTCCGAGTAGACGCATAGGGGTCGGATTTTGCTCGGCAAGTATCTCAGCAACTGCTCCTCCAAGGCCAGCAAATTTGTAGTGTTCTTCAATAGTTATGACTTTGCCAGTCTCTTTTGCTGCTTTTATTATGGCGTCAGTATCAAGAGGCTTTAGGGTGTGCATATCGAGTACTCTAGCTTCAATACCTTCTTTGGCAAGTTCTTTTGCTGCTCTTTTCGCAATGATAACCGTTTCGCCAGTTGCGATGATTGTTAGGTCGTTACCTTCGGCAATGGTATTTGCTTTTCCGATAGTAAATGGTACTTCTGTTTCGTATACATCTTCAACTGCACCACGACCCATTCTTACATATACAGGACCCTCGTAGTTGACTAGAGCTTCAGTGAGTTGCTTGGTCTGGGTGTTATCACATGGAAGAACTACGGTCATTCCTGCTGTTGCTCGCATCATAGCAATGTCTTGAAGTGAGTGGTGAGATGTCCCAAGTGCGCCGTAGCTTACGCCGCCACTGATACCGATAAGCTTTACATTAGTATTACTATATGCAAGGTCTACCTTTACCTGTTCGAAGCTTCGTGCTGAGATAAAACAAGCAGGTGCGCAGGCGAATGGTTTTAGTCCGCCGCATGCTAGACCCGCTGAGATACCAATCATATTTTGCTCAGCAATACCAACTTCCACAAATTGCTCAGGGAGTGTTTCTGCATACTCATTCAAGGTAACAGAGCCTCGAGAATCTGTTGCTAGTACGATGATATCTGGGTTCTTCTTGGCAAGCTCAAGGATTGTTTCTGTGAATACCTTGCGGCAAGGCTTTGAATTTGACATTATATTTTGCTCCTTTGGTTGAATTTATTATTAATATTAATGTTCTTCGATAGTGATTGCTTTATACTAGATGTAAGCTGCTTTCAGGTCATTGATTGCAGTTTTGAACTCCTCGCCTTTTGCAACTCCGTGGTGCCACTTAGGATTGTTTTCCATGAATGATACACCTTTACCCTTGGTTGTACGTGCGATAATTGCTGTTGGTTTGTCGCCAGCGTAATTGATACTATCCAAGGTTTTGCAAATATCTTCTATCGAATTACCATCAACATTGAGTGTGTTCCAGCCAAAGCTTGACCATTTGTCTTCAAGTGAATCTAATGACATAACATCTTCGGTGTTTCCACTGATTTGAAGGTAGTTTCTATCCACAATACCGACAAGATTTCCAAGTTTGTAGTGACTACCAGCCATGGCTGCTTCCCATATAGAGCCTTCTGCTTGTTCGCCGTCACCCATAAGTGTGAATACTCGGTGCGACTCTCCTAGTTTCTTTGCTGCAATCGCCATGCCTACTCCAACAGATAGTGCGTGTCCGAGGGCGCCTGTGTTCATCTCAATTCCTGGCACCTTTCTTGTTGGGTGTCCAATCAAACGTGATTTATAACTTGAGAAGGTGTCTAGTTCTTGATCAGGGAAGAAGCCTAGATCAGAAAGAATGCATAGATATGGCTCTACAGAGTGTCCTTTACTGAGAAGGAAGCGGTCTCTTTCTTTAAGATTTGGTTCAGCAGCATCTATCTTCATCGTATGATAAAAGAGGGAAACAAGTATATCTACTGATGATAGTGCGCCACCAGTATGGCCGGTGTTTGCTTTGCTGATCATTTCAATCAGTCTGATCCTAATATCAGTAGCTTTGTTTTGTAGTGCTGTTAGGCTATTCATTTCTTATTCCTTATGATGTTTGTTAAATTTAATAGTTAGAAATTTATATATATCTAGTTTATCACTTAATAGATCTTAGTCAATATATTTATTAAATTAATTTAATAAATATATTTAATAGATGGAGTTATATTTTTGATTATTTTTATAGTTGTGTTGTCAAAGTGTGTCGCAGTTTAGCTCTGGATTGGTCAATAAAAAGTAAGGTTTTATATACATTAAATGTAATGCATAAGTAGTGTTTAAGTGTGTGGGGAATTAGATAAGAGTATATGTTCTGTTTTAGGTCTGATGTTGTTTAATTAATTTATAAAATATTAATTAATTAAGTTGACAAACAGAATGTATGGGGTATTCTTAAGAAAGGTGAGGGGCGAAATAGATCTAGAGTAATTGTTCACAAAATTATAGAGTAGCGCTGGAGCCCAATAATGCCTCACTGGATTTTCAAGATAAAATTAAATGCTGAACGTGTAATCTTAGTAGATTTTCAGTAGTTATTTGGTGTTGTATGTTTATGTGTAAGGCAGGGGTTAGTAAGCGGGTTTTAATACGGTGTCTCTAGTTGAGGCTGTAGGCTGGTAGTCGATATAGTGTTTTATTGTTCTTATTGATTATTTTTGTGAGCAGCAGGGATTTTGAGTTTGCCTGTTATGGTGTTTGGTAGCAATTGTCCTTGCTCATACTGTTTTGTTGTATTTTTTTTTTGATAAAGGAATTAACTATGAAAACTTTTCTTATGGCTCTTGTTGCTTTAGTTCTTATCTCTGCTACGTCGCTAAATGCGGCAGATAGTAAAGGGCTTATCGTTGTTATTACTCCATCGCATGATAATCCATTCTTCAAGACTGAAGCGGTTGTTGCTGGTAAAGCTGCAGAGGATGCTGGGTTTACTACTCTTCTTCTATCTCATGATGATGATGCTAATAAGCAGGATCAGGCGTTTGAAACAGCTATCGCAAGTGGTGCTAAGGCTATTATCTGTGATAACGCAGGTGCAGATGCAACTGTTGCAGCTGTAAAGAAGGCAAAGGCAGCTGGTATCCCTGTATTCTTGATTGATAGAGAGATCAATGTTCCAGATCTTGCTGTAAGTCAGATCGTATCAAATAACTATCAAGGTGCTGTACTTGGTGGGGAAGCTTTTGTTGAGCTAATGGGTGAAGAAGGCGAATACGTTGAGCTAGTAGGTAAAGAATCAGATACAAATGCAGGTATCCGCTCTCAAGGCTTTCACGAAGTTATTGATCAGTACCCAGGTCTAAAGCTTGTTGCTCGTCAGAGCGCAAACTGGTCGCAGACTGAAGGCTACGAGAAGATGGAAACTATTATTCAGGCTCATCCAAATATCAAGGGTGTTATTTGTGGTAATGATACAATGGCTATGGGTGCCATGGCTGCTCTAAATGCTGCTAAAATGGGCGACGTTATCGTTGTTGGATTTGATGGAAGTAATGATGTAAGAGACTCAATCCTTGCTGGTGATATCAAGGCTACTGTTCTTCAAACTTGTGCTGTAAACGCACAAATGGCTGTAAATCAGGCTGAGCTTTACATCGCAACTGGTTCAACTGGTCTTCCAGAGAAGCAGCTAACTGACTGTGTTCTTATTGATGAATCTAATGCTGATTCTCTTGAGTCATTCATGCTAAAGTAGTAGTTCAATTTTCAAAAGTAATTCTAGTAGTAAGTGTGTGTTTAGCATAAATAAACTATATTCCTTGCTTATATATGGATCGAATTGATTAATGATGGTTTGTAGTTGTTATTTTCTTTAAAGTAAACCATTTTTAATAGCTATATGTGAGCAAGGATTTTTATTAAATTAATAACTGAATTAAGTATAAATGAATCTAATCATTAATAAGGAAGGTTAGAATGTCTTTTAAAATAGTACTTGGATTGATGGCTGTCGTGTACTTGGTTGTTGCATTGTCAACTGCAGTAACTATGACTCCAGAAGACCTAAAGGAACTGGAAAATAAAAAAATTGCTGACAATAATACTGGTGGAAAAAATATTAAGGATTATATCGCAAGTATTTGGGGTACCAAAATTACTCCTGAATTTGAGAAGAATGCTCTTGATATTAACCAAGCATTTAGTGAACTTAAAAAAGATTCTAAAGCTTTCGGTGAAAAGTATGGTAGAAGAGGCAATAGTCTCTCTCCTTATAACTTCATCATCAAGGGTACGGCTAAAATTTCAAGCGTGAATATTAAGTCTTCTGCTGGGTATCTTGAGCTGGACATAGAGGATCTCTCCGGTAAGAACAAGGTAAGAATGCAGATAGGACCAATTATAAAGAAAAGTGTGGTAAGAGACTCTCTACCATTCTTTGACTTCAATAACTATCAGAATCAGATAGAATTTGCAAAAGTGTCTAAAGAGATTAATAACTATATAAAGAATAATGTTGTCAAGGGTTTTAATAAAGCAGACCTTGAGGGTAAAGAGGTGGAATTTGTTGGTGCCTTCACCTACAGCAAGAAGGGTAAAGTTCTTATCACACCTGTAGTGCTGAAGTTAAAAGGGGATTTATAATGCAAAGAGATACAGCTGTGCACCAGCCATTACCAGAAGGTGTGTTATATAGAGCTGAGGGTATTACAAAAAGATATCCTGGTACGGTTGCTCTTAAGGGGGTAGACTTCAAGATATACCCGGGTAAAGTCAATGTGCTGGTGGGTGAGAACGGTGCTGGTAAGTCAACATTGATGAAGATAATGGCTGGTATTGAGTTCCTTTCTGAAGGGACTCTGTTCTGGAAGGGTAAAGAACTAAAGCTAGAGACTACAGAAGATGCCGAGAAGCTTGGGATAAGAATTATTCACCAAGAGCTAAATCTCTGCCCAAACTTGACTGTGGCTGATAACATCTTTCTCAACTGTGAGATAATGAAGTCTGGCGGGGTAATTGATGTTAAGCAGCAAGAGTTAGAAGCGGCAAAGCTACTTTCTCGCCTTGAACAGGATATAAATCCAAGTGAGCTAGTGTCAAACCTCAAGGTTGGTCAACAACAAATTATAGAAATTGCAAAATCAATTCGTAATGAGATGTCTGTGCTTATTATGGATGAGCCTACCTCGGCTCTTAGTACAGCTGAAGTAGCTGTGTTATTCAGAATTATCAATGATCTCAAGAGCCAGGGTGTGGCGGTAATTTACATCTCACATAAGCTCGAAGAACTTATCGAAATTGGAGATAACATTACTGTCTTACGTGATGGTGAGCTGGTTACGATCAAAGAGATGGAAGAGGTGACCTTGCAGTGGATCGTTAGAAGTATGGCTGGTAAGAATTGGGGCGATGTATTCCCGCAAAGAGATGCACCTGAATCCGAAGAGGTTGTACTGAGTGTTAGGAATCTTTCTTGTCGGTTCTCAAATGAAAGAGAAGACTTGAAGGATATTTCATTTGACCTTAAAAAAGGTGAAATTTTGGGGCTTTATGGGCTTTTAGGGGCAGGTCGTTCAGAAGTTCTTGAAGCTATAATGGGTGTAAATACCGATTATGAGGGTGAGATAAAACTCAATGGTAAGATGCTGCTCAAAGAAGATATAGAAGAGAGAATTAAAGCTGGTGTCGTGCTTGTGCCAGAAGATAGGCAAAGAGAAGGACTAATCCCAATTCTATCTGTTGGTCATAATATGACCCTTGCAGGATTGTGGAGACTCGTAACAAGTAAATTCCATATCATGAAGAGCATTGAAAAAACCTCTATTAAGAAGATGTTCGATAAGATGAGTATCAAAGCACCTAGCGCAAGTGTTCCTGTCTCTTCTCTAAGTGGTGGAAACCAGCAGAAGGTTGTTATTGGTAAGTGTCTGCTGACTGAACCCAAGGTTCTGCTGATGGATGAACCTACTAGAGGTATTGATGTAGGAGCAAAGGGTGAGGTATTCCGGTTGATGGATGAATTTGCTAAAGAAGGGCTCGGGGTGCTCTTTGTATCTTCTGAAATTAAAGAGATACAAGGTGTATGTGACAGAGTGATTGTATTGTCAAAGGGTAGGAAGACCAAAGAGTTGACCCGGGGAAATATTACAGAAGAAAAACTTATCGATGCTTCTGCTATAGGGCATAGAACGACAAAGGTAGGTTAGGATATTATTATTGTTACTAATGAGCTAAAGTAAGGGTACTTGCTGGCTATATTTATTCTGGGAGTAGAAATGCAAAATAAGAATTTAAAATTGAGTCTGTGGATTATGAAGATGCGTACTGTGATCGCTCTCGTTGTCCTGACTGTAGTAATAACTGTCCTCTTAGAGGTGACAAGGAATATTAATTTTTTAAACCCGCTCAATCTTGTGACAGTTGGTAAGCACGTTGCCGTAACAGCTATTCTTGCGCTAGGTATGACATTCGTTATTCTTACTGCTGGGATCGACCTGTCTGTAGGTGGAATTGTCGGACTATGTGGTATGATAGCTGGTGGCTTGATATATGAAGGATTAGCTCTACCTGGTGGTAGCGTTATGTATCTAAATATATGGGCGATCATTCTTGCTGTACTTGCAATAGGTACGTTTATTGGATACCTGAACGGCATATTAATAACAAAGCTAAATGTAGCGCCATTTATTGGTACACTCGGTATGATGTATATTGCTAGAGGTTTAGCAAATCTTCGTTCTGGTGGTGCAACATTCCCAAATCTGCAAGGTACTGCTGAGTTGGGCAATACAGGATTTCCTTATCTTGGAGCTGGAAGAATTATCGGTATACCAGTATCGATATGGCTGATGATAATATTAGCAGGAATCGCGGTATATGTTGCGAAGAAGACACCGCTAGGCAGACATATCTATGCAATTGGTGGTAATGCAAAAGCAGCAGCTCTATCTGGTGTGCAGGTAAAGAAAGTAACTATTATTGTTTATATGTTCTCTGGTTTCTGCGCTGCTCTGGTTGGCTTGGTGATCTCTTCACAATTGGTTGCTTCACACCCTGCTACAGGTGAGAGCTATGAGATGAATGCTATCGCTGCTGCTGTACTCGGTGGTACGTCTCTCTCTGGTGGTATTGGTACTATAGGTGGAACAATAGTTGGTGCATTCGTTATTGGTATCCTGAATGATGGTCTAGTTATGCTCGGCGTGTCAGAATTCTGGCAGAATGTAATTAAAGGTTTAGTTATTATTGCTGCTGTTGTCTTTGATCAAATTCAGAAGAAGATGAACGCTAAAGCACTAGTTGCTAAGTAATATAATTTTATAAATTAGAAATTGGAGTAGGTACATTATGTATAAATACACTGTTAAGATGGGTGTAGCCCCTACAAGAAGATTTATCTTTAGTAAGGAAGATGCGCACAGTTATAAGAATAAAACATACAAAAAACTCAAAGAGTTGGGTGTCGACTATGTTGATATCGAAGATGTGAATGACGAAGGTCTGCTACATTCTGAAAGTGATGTTGCTAAAGTTGTCGCTAAATTTAGAAGTGAAGGGGTAAGCTGTCTTTTCTTCCCTCATTGTAACTTTGGTACTGAGGATTTGGTATGTAAGGTGGCAGCTGAGTTGAAACTTCCTATCTTACTCTGGGGACCTCGAGATGAGATGCCTATGCCTGATGGTTCAAGATTACGCGATTCGCAGTGTGGACTATTTGCTACAGGTAAGGTACTTAGAAGATTCAATCTACCATTTACATACCTTCCAAATGATAGACTTGAGGATGTTAGCTTTGAGAGAGGTGTTAAGACCTTTGTAGCGGCTACTAATATTGTTAAAGAGCTCAAGTCTACACGTGTACTCCAGATTGCTCCACGTCCAGCAGGTTTTTGGACTGTTATGTGCAATGAGGGTGAACTACTCGAGAAATTTGGTATCCAAATTTATCCGATTACTCTTTCAGATATTGTGTCTAAAGTTAAGATCCTTAATGCAGATATTACCAGTAAAGAGGTCTCTGATACTATTGACTTCATGAATGAGAATATGGTTGTTGATGTCAACCCAGATGAGGTAAGACTTGTAGCTGCGTTAAAGGTAGCTATGGAAGGTGCTGCTCGTGATAATGGCTGTAACTCAATTGCTATACAGTGTTGGGACGCTCTTCAGAGTGAGCTATCTATTATGCCTTGCGTGTGTAACTCAATCCTTACTGATTTAGGCATACCTGTAGCCTGTGAGACAGACATTCATGGAGCAATATCAGCTATTATTGCTCAAGCTGCGGCTATGGGTGAAACTGCTCCATACTTTGCTGACTGGACTGTACGCCACCCTGAAAATGATAATGCCGAGCTTTTACAGCACTGTGGCCCGTATCCACTCTCACTAGCTAAAGATAAGCCTGTTCTTGGAAGACCTTTTGCATTGCCAGGAAAGTGTGCTGGGGCAGTACTCGCTGAGATCAAGGGTGGGGATATGACAATACTACGTTTTGATGGTGATCACGGCGAGTATAAACTACTAGCTGGTAAAGCCAAGGGTGTTGAAGGTCCATACATTAAGGGAACGTATGTTTGGATTGAAGTAGAAGACTGGCTCTCTCTTGAGAGAAAGCTTGTTGAAGGTCCATACATTCATCACTGTGTTGGTATTCATGGTGACTATATGCCAGCAGTTGTAGAGGCATGTAAGTATATCCCAGGGCTTGATGTTGATCTGTATGACAAAGATGCCTTAGGAAAGATAGATAATTATCTGTACGGTAGGTAAGTTAGGTAGCCTTTGGCTTCATAAGTAGTTTAGATTTTAAATTAAGGTCGCATGGCACAGGGTTCTTGTGCGTGCGACTGTTTTATATTTTATTAATTTACAGAGTTTTTGCGCATGCGTTTTGGGATTATGATTAAAATCATGTATAAAGTATGGGATTTACCATATAAAATGTAATAATTGTTATACTATAGTGATTGAAGTTATCTTTAAAAGTCATATAATTTAGACTTCAATTTTGTAAGGCATTTTTGCACATTTTCGCAATATTTAGAGATCGGGAGGGATCATGATTAATTTTCTGAGAACATACTTCGAGTTTGACAAGCATAAGACAAATTTTCGCACAGAGACATTGGCTGGTTTGACTACGTTTGTCACTATGGTTTATGTACTAGCGCTTGCACCTGATATGCTTTCTGCTACAGGTATGGACAAGGGTGCGGTATTTACTGCAACTGCTATAGGAGCTTGTCTAGGTACAGCATTTATGGCAATTATTGCTAAGCTACCAGTTGCTCTTGCTCCAGGAATTGGGTTATTAGCGTTCTTTACATATACAGTGTGTCTTACTCTCGGCTATACTTGGCAGTTTGCGCTTACAGCAGTATTTATTGAAGGTATAATCTTTGCGATTATGTCGTTACTAAATATTAGAGAACTGATATTTAATGCGATACCAACATCTTTAAAGTATGCTATCTCTGTAGGAATTGGTTTGTTTATTACCTTTATTGGACTACAGTCATCTGGTATTGTTGTAGATAATGCTTCAACATTGGTAAAGCTTGGTGATCTCCACAGTCATACTGTTATTGTTACTTTGATTGGACTCTTTGTCACAAGTGTTATGCTTATCTGGAGGATACCTGCTGCAATTCTTCTAGGTATTATTATTTCAACGATTGCCGCACTTTTCCTAGGTGTGACAAAGTTGCCTGAAGGTAGCATTATTACTACTCCTCCATCTATTACGCCTATCTTCTTCCAATTTGAGTGGAGTAGCGTATTTACTCTAGATATGTTAGCTCTGTTGATAACATTCCTCTTTGTAGATGTCTTCGATACTATTGGTTCATTGATCGGGGTATCATCAAAAGCTGGGCTCTTAGAGAAAAACGGCAAGCTTCCTGCAATCAAACAAGCTCTACTAAGTGATTCGTTGGCTACAATATGTGGTGCTGTACTTGGTACATCTACAGTTACTGCTTATATTGAGAGTGCTTCTGGAGTTAGTGCTGGTGGAAAGACTGGTTTTACTGCTCTGGTTATTTCTGGTCTATTTTTAGTGGCACTCTTTATTAGTCCTTTCTTCCTCATTATTCCAAGTGCTTCAACTGCTGCTGCTCTAATACTGGTTGGGCTCTTTATGATGGCTCCTATTATTGAGATTGACTTTCACGATTATACTGAGGCGATACCTGCTTTCCTTACTATAGTACTTATCCCTCTTACTTATAGTATTGCTGACGGTATTGCTGTAGGGTTTATCTCGTACGTCTTGTTGAATCTATTGACAGGTAACCATAAGCACTTGACTGTTGCTATGTATGCATTGACAGTTATCTTCTCGTTAAAACTATTTTTATAAGTTATGTCTACCTTTTCAATATGATTTTCTGAGTTCATTTGTGAGGAATCATACTTCTAATAGTAAGAAGTAAATAGAAACGCCCTGATTAAAACCAGGGCGTTTCTATTTATTTGTAATCTTTAAGATATTTTATAAACTAACGACATTGCTTAGGTACATTATAAAATTAATGAGTGATAATAAATATGACACTATATTGATAAAATGGTAAGTGGTTGGTTAGGAGTAGTTTCTTTGTATTATTGACATATATACTATATGGTGTAGTATCAGACTAGGTAGACTAATGATAATAGTTATTTCAAAGCTGCATGAAAAGGAGGCTATATGGATATTATTCAATTTAATATACAAGGCATGACCTGTGCGGCTTGTGTTTCACATGTTGAAAAAGCTATAAAGAAGCTCCATGGGGTAGATATGGCCACAGTAAACCTTGCCACCGATAAAGCAACTGTAAGTTTTGATCCTGACATAGTAGGGGTGAGCAGCATTATAGGTAGTGTCGCTGATGCAGGGTATACTGCGTCTGTAGCAAGTGAGGGTATAGATGATGAGCAAGCTGAACTCAAGAGGAATGAATTGCATGATTTGAAGGTAAAGACGATCATCGCGATTATTTTTAGCATCCCTCTACTGCTGGCTATGTTTGCAGGGTTATTTAAAATTCAGTCACTCATGTTTTTACATAATCCATATTTGCAATTTGCACTAGCTACTCCTGTGCAGTTCTGGGTTGGATGGAGTTTTTATAGAGGTGCATGGAGGAACCTTGTTGCCCTAAGTCTAGGGATGGATGTGTTGGTAGTCCTTGGAACTTCTTCAGCGTATATATTCAGTATTTTTAATGGATTTACTGCTGGGTATATGGATATTGCTAGCGGCGGTCTATATTTCGAAGCTTCGGCAATTATTATTACACTCGTTCTTTTAGGTAAGTATTTGGAAGCGAATGCCAAGGGACGAACCTCAGAGGCCATCAAGAAGTTGATGGGATTACAGCCAAAAACAGCGAGTGTTGAGCGTGATGGAGAAGTTGTCATTGTGCCTGTGAGTGATGTGCTTGTTGGCGATATTGTGCATATCAAACCTGGCGAGAGGGTGCCTGTTGATGGTGTTATACTTAGCGGAAATACTGCTGTAGATGAAAGTATGATTACTGGTGAAAGTATGCCGGTAGAAAAGCAGTGTGGTGATATGTTAGTTAGTGGATCAATCAATAGTTATGGATCTGTAAAGTTTGAGGCAGAGCATATTGGTCGTGACTCGGTGCTCTCAAGGATAATTGCTATTGTTGAAGAAGCTCAAGGCTCAAAAGCACCCATTCAGAAATTGGCTGATAAGGTTGCAGCTATATTTGTGCCGATAGTTCTCGGTATTGCTTTACTTACCTTTATTATCTGGTGGCTGGTAATAGGTTCACTAACTTCGGCGGTCATCGCTGCTGTGGCGGTGTTGGTTATTGCCTGCCCATGCTCGCTTGGGCTAGCGACCCCTACAGCTATTATGGTCGGAACAGGGATTGGTGCTGGGCGAGGTATTCTTATTAAAAATGGCGAAGTCTTGCAGTTGACAGGTAAAGTTACTGCCGTTGTTCTTGATAAGACTGGGACTATTACGCAGGGACGACCTGACCTTCAGAAGATCCTGCCTTTAGGTGGCTCTGAATCCCCTGAAGTGATTCAAGAGTTGCTCAGTATTGTAGCAAGCCTTGAGAGTAACTCTGAGCACCCTTTGGCGCAGGCTATTGTCAAAGCGGCTCATAGGGATGGTTGTTCTCTCAAGGATACTACTGGCTTTAGTGCTGTAGCTGGTAAGGGTATTACCGGTACTATCGCAGGGACTAAGTACCATATTGGTACAGAGCCTTACCTTGTTGAAAACAAGATACCAGTTGTTGAACTTGTAGAGAGGAAGGCCGAGCTTGAAGAGCAGGGGCATACAGTAGTAACTTTGGCAAATGAGGAGGAGACCTTGGCCTTGTTCGCTATTTCTGATAGTATCAAGGAGACTTCACGCAGTGGAATCGCAACTCTCAAAGCAATGGGTCTGGAAGTGTACATGATAACTGGTGATAACCAGTGTACAGCCAAAGCAATAGCTCGAGCAGCTGGTGTTGATAATGTACTTGCAGAGGTACTGCCAGAGGGGAAGGCTGTTGAAGTTAAAAAGCTTCAGGCTGCTGGTAAAATTGTAGCGATGGTAGGAGATGGCATCAATGATGCCCCAGCTCTAGCCATTGCTGATACCGGTATCGCTATGGGTGAAGGGTCGGATATTGCTATGGAATCAGCAGATATTACCCTTATGCGTGGTGACTTGAGGGAGATAGCTGCAGCAATTCAACTTTCACGCAAGACAATGAGTAAGATAAGGCAGAATTTGTTCTGGGCATTCTTTTATAACTCAATAGGTATACCAGTTGCTGCTCTAGGTTTTTTGAATCCTATTATTGCTGGAGCGGCAATGGCGTTTAGCTCGGTCTCTGTGGTATCAAATTCATTGAGTCTTAAAAAGTTTAAATTAGAAGAATATACTGATGGGGAAAGTGTTAAAATAATGGATAATAATCGAGATATAGCAAAGGAGAATACAATGACTGAAAAAATTACTGTAGAAGGAATGAGTTGTAATCATTGTAAGATGAGTGTGGAAAAGGCAGCATTAAGTGTTCAAGGTGTAGCTGAGGCTGAGGTTGATCTTGAGCAAAAAGAGTTGACTGTTACTTTTGAAGATGGTAAGAGTGATTTTGAGTCTGTCAAGGAGGCGGTCGTCAATGCTGGCTATATTATAGGGTAGTCGAGGTCTTATTTGATTATTTTTTGGATTAACAAGCATTCTTTTAAATCTATTAATGTGAGATTTAACACTATAAACCTAAAAGCACTCTATAACTTAAGATTATAGAGTGCTTTTAGGTTTATAGTGTTATTTATGTGTGTTTCTGATTACATTTCGATGATGATTTTAACTTGGTCATCAGGTGTCGTAGAAGCGAAGTCATATGCTTCAACTGCTTTATCAAATGTGTACCTTGCTGTTACTAGTGGCTTGACATTGACTGAACCGCTAGCAATGCTTCTAATTGCTCTATCATAGACATTTGCATATCTGAATATTGTCTTCATTGTAATCTCTTTAACCTGAGCTTTAACAATGTCTACTGGTGCTGCTGACTCTGGAGGCATGCCAACAAATACAACAGTACCGGCAGGGCAAACATAATCCATACAAGAAAGAATAGCTGCTGGAGATCCACTTGCTTCAAAGAGTATATCAGCGCCCCAATTTCCAGTAATTTCAGCAACTACTGCTAGAGGATCTTCATTTGCTGGGTTTACGGTGCGTATCATCAAATCTGAGTAGTGCTTGTTTACAAAATCAAGCTTACCTTGCTTGTAGTCACAGATAATTACCTGTGAACATCCTGCACCAAGAGCAGCAAGTGCAGTAACTAGGCCTATAGTACCAGCGCCAAGTACAACTGCAACGTCACCTGGTTTTATACAAGCTTTTTGTGCAGAATAGATACCGATAGATAGAGGTTCTACAAGTACACCTTCGTCATAACTCACATTCTCTGGTAGCTTAAATGTTAGTGATGCTGGGTGAACTACGGTTTCACGCATACAGCCATGGATTGGCGGGGTTGCCCAGAAACGGACAGCAGGGTCAAGGTTGTAATGCCCTTCAAATACAGCTCTACTTCCTGCTTCAGGGATTCCTGGTTCCATGCAGACTCTGTCCCCAACTTTGAGATCTTTGACGTTGGAACCAACTTCAATAATTTCACCACTAGCTTCATGACCTAGAACCATCGGTTCATTTACAACAAAGTCACCAATGTTACCATGCTGATAGTAATGTATATCGCTACCACAAATACCAATACTTTTTGGTGCTATCTTTACATCATCAGGTCCAACACTCTCTTGAATATCGATATCGCGTGTAGCTAGTACACCTTTTTTCTCTAAAATAAATGCTTTCAAATTAGTCTCCTAAAATAATATTTGCACAAAAACAATACTACTGAATAGTATATCCACCATCAACAGGTAGTGCAACACCAGAAATCATTGAAGAATCGTCGCTAAGAAGGAATAGAACTGGTTTTGCAATTTCTTCAGGTTCTGCAAAACGTCCTAGTGGCATCGCTTTGAGGACAGGCCCGCTCTTGGCTGGGTCTGACCACGCCATTCTTCCCATTGATGTCATTGTAACTGTTGGATTTACTGCATTTACTCGGATATTATACTCACCAAGCTCCATGCACATTACCATGGTTGCTGAGTCAATTGCGCCCTTTGATGAGCAGTAACTTAGGTGATCTCTTAAGCCAATGATTGATGCTTGAGAAGATAGGTTGACTATTGATCCTGCAACATTATTTTTAATCATTATTTTAGCAATCTCACGACCCATTAGAAGGCCACCGATAAGATTTACTGCCAAGACCTTCTCAAGGCTCTCTTTTTTGAAGCTTAGTACAGGTTCAAGAATGGCGATTCCTGCACTGTTGACTAGGCCGTCAACACTTGGTAAGGTTGCGGCATAGCTTTCTACTGCTTCCTCACTAGTAACATCTAATTCTACCGCTTCGCAATTCTCAAGTGCATTTAGTTCATCTATTATGTCTTGACCAAATCCAACGCCATATACATATGCGCCTACCTTGAGTAGTTCATCGACAATTGCTCTACCAATGCCACTAGTGGCTCCTGTTACTACAATCTTTTTACCAGTTAAGTTACTCATTGTTAAATCCTCTTATATACTGTGTGCATTTATAAAAATATTGTGAAATTATCACTATATAGGTAAAATTTAGTCTTAAAATGACTAGGGAGGAGTGTTACTTTCCAAGCCTTGCCATAACATCTTTTGTCTGGGTATAGATTTTCCATACTCTGTAAATAGTTTATTATAAACAGCAACATTTTTTGCGTCTGGGGTAGCTCTGTCTTTAAGAGTAAACCAATGCTCTAAATATGCTGGAACACCGATCAAGCCTACTCCGAGTGCTGCAAGTAATACATCACCTAAAGTAGTCTCAATCTCTTCTTATATTGTTTCAACTGGTAAGTTTGTCATATCAGAGAATATTTGCAACCATAAATCTTATTTGGTTGCACCACCAAAGAGCTTAATATTGTCGTCAGGTGGGATTTTCCAACTACAACTTCCATTTTGTCTCTATGGGCATAAAACAGTACCTTCAAACATCTATCTATACAGGTGATCTTTGGTATGGGTAAGGTTCTAAGCCCATTATCTTGTCCGTTTTTGCGTTTAAATCCCAGAGTTGGCTACTTTTTTCCAAAATTAATTATACTACGGAACAAGAACTACCTTTATTGATTCTGTTGTTGAAGCAATTGCAAATGCTTTTTCAAAATCACTTAAAGGGAATTCATGCGTTACTATCTCTTCCGCACTAATCAATTTTCTCTGGAACAAGTCGATAGCGATAGGGTAAGAATACGGTCCTAAGTGTGCTCCACGTAGATCTAGTTCTTTTCTATCACCAATCACTGACCAGTCAACTGTAGTCTCTTTACCAAATACGCTGAACTCAACAAAACGTCCAAGTTTTCTAATCATCTCTAGTCCCTGAGTGACTCCTACTGGGGATCCTGTAGCTTCAATATATACATCACAACCGTAACCATCAGTCATAGCCTTTATCTCTTTTATAGCGTCAACCTTTGTTGGGTTCATCACTATATCAGCTCCTAGCTTTTTTGATAACTCTAGTCTACTGTCATCCGCGTCTAATACAATAAGTTTCTTTGGAGTTTTTAATGCTATTGCCTGAATCATACATAGACCAAGTGGTCCAGCACCTGCAAGAACAACTACATCGTCAAGGTCAATATCACCACGACGTACTGTGTGAATTGCACATGCCATAGGTTCTACGAGGGCTGCTTCTTTTAAAGTTAAGTCAGCAGGGATCTTGTGCACAATTGAGTTTGCTGGGAAGCGCATATATTCGGACATTCCGCCTTCTGCAACATCTTTCTGGAAACCAAAAATATTGTGAACTTCACACATCCAATACTTACCACTTTTACAGAAACGGCACTTGTTACAAGGTAGAATCTGTTCACAGAGGATCAAGTCTCCCATAGCAACACCGTGATGCTCTGCAGCACCTTCACCAATTTCTACTACTTCACCAAAAAACTCATGACCAGGAACAACTGGAGCCTTGAGCCATGGATCTTCCCCTCCCCAGAACATCTGTGCTCCTGCGGCTGCTTTAACATCTCCTGCACAGATACCACTGCCGACAACCTTGATAACTAGCTCATTTACACCAGCTACAGGTCTAGCGATTTCTTCTAATTTATAGTCCTTTGGGCCATGACAAATTACTGCTTTCATTTTATCTGGTAAATTACTCATGATACTATCCTTTTTTATAATAATACGAAATATGATAAAATATAATTTTTCTAATAAACTATATGTTCAACAGTTATGATTTTTGCTTCTCTAACCTTGCTTTTTCTGCCTTGATGAGCTGATGTAGATTGCTAAGATAATGATTGCGCCTTTGAGAACCTTCTGAGAATATGGAGAAACCCCAAGCAGGTTAAGACCATTATTAAGCACACCTAGTATCAATGCACCTATAAGCGTACCGACGATATGTCCCTTACCACCAGCGATGTCGGTTCCACCAAGAATAACCGCAGCAATTGCATCTAGTTCGAACCCAACACCAGAGTTAGGCTGTCCACTCATTAGCCTACTTGAAAGCACAACACCACTTATTGAGGCAGTCAGACCACTTATTGCATATACAAGCATTTTATATCTTGGTACTTTTATACCTGAGAGACGTACAGCCTCTTCGTTACCACCGATAGCGTAAACATATCTCCCAAATGGTAGATGATTTAATACGATATATACTGCAATGTACACAATAATCATTACTAAGATAGGTGTCTGTAGTCCAAATATGCTACCGCGCCCTAGTATTGCAAATGATTTTGGAAGACCACTTAGAGGGTATCCACCTGTGTATAGAAGGGCTATGCCGCGCGGAACTTCCATCATTGCAAGTGTTACGATAAATGAAGGCATGTGTAGATACGCAACCAGGAAACCATTTATGAAGCCTGCACAAATACCTATCGCTAAACCTATCATTACTGATACAATAGGGGACATGCCATATATCATTGCACCAGCTACAAATGTTCCACTAAGTGCCATAACAGCACCAACTGAAAGGTCAATACCACCAGTCAAAATAACCAAAGTTAGGCCAGAAGCTATAATTGCGTTGATTGAAACCTGACGTGCAATATTTGTCAAATTATCCATTGTCAAGAAATTATCAGATACCAATGTCATCACAATACATAAAATTATAAAGCCGCACAAAGATAGTAGTTCCGGTCTTGAAGTAATATAGTGTGACATCTTCGCCCTATTCACACTAGCTCTACTCTGTACTTCATTATTCTGCATTATTTCCTCCTTTAGTGCCAGCAGCATATTCCATAATTCTGTCAGGCGTAATTTCGTCATCTTTTAATGTCGCAACAATATCATCTTTTCGCATTACCATAACCCTGTCACTAATACCAACTACCTCAGGTAGTTCGGAGGAGATCATGATAATGCCCATCCCTTTCTTTGTCAGACCTCGCATGAGATCATAAATTTCCGCTTTTGCTCCTACATCGATTCCTCTTGTCGGTTCGTCAAAGATAAGGATTTTACATTTAGTACTAAGCCACTTTCCTATAACAACTTTTTGTTGGTTTCCACCAGAAAGTTGCTTGACAACGGTTCTTTCTGAAGGTGTTTTAATTTTTAGTGCGTCAATCTGTACCTTTGTCCTCTGCGATAAAGAGCTTCTTTTAATTGTGCGAAGGTTATTTAGTGAAGATTGTAGCGTATTAATAACAACATTATATTCAACACTAAAATCAAGGATCAATCCTTGGTTCTTTCTGTCTTCAGGTAGTAGACCAATCCCAAGGTCTAAGGCATCTTTCGGACTTTTGATTGTTACCGATTCGCCATTAATTTCGAGAACTTTTTCTTTTGTACTATCTGCCCCGGTGATAGCTCTTACTAATTCACTTCGACCTGCACCGACAAGACCAGCGATTCCGAGTATTTCCCCAGGATATAGATCGAAAGAGACCTTCGGCATGTAATTTGCACGCTGAATTGATTTTACGCTTAGTAGTGGTTCTGAGTTGTAGTCGACGGGAACATCATTAATTGGGAACGTTTGGGATACATCGCGACCAACCATCATACGTATCAGCTCAGTCATATCTAAGTCTTTAATCTCTTTGTAACCGACAGTTTGTCCATCGCGTAGACAGGTCATCTCATCAGCTATTTCGAATATTTCTTCAAGGTGGTGGGATATGAATACCATGCCCACACCTTTGCTTCTTAGATTTCGCATTAGAACAAATAAGCTCTCTACCTCAACAGGCGTAAGTGGCGCTGTTGGTTCGTCTAAGATCAATATTTTTACTTTGAGGCTGATCGCTTTGGCAATTTCTACAAATTGTTGCTGAGCAATACTGAGCTCAAATACTTTTAGATCTGGATTGATATCCATATTTAAGCCGTTTAGTAATTTTATGGCTTTTGTTCGCATTGCTTTTTTATCAAGAAGACCAGTCTTCTTTCTTAATTCTCTACCGAGAAAGATATTTTCATATACTGTCATATGCGGTATCAGGCTAAACTCCTGATAGATAATTCCGATACCTAGATCTTGTGCATGTTGTGGTGATGCGTGTTGTATTACTTCTCCTTCAAAACGCATTTCACCTGTATGTGCATCGGGTTGATATACACCCATAATGATTTTCATAAGAGTTGATTTTCCAGCACCATTCTCACCTGCTAATGCGTGAATTTTCCCAGCTCTTATTTTAAGGTCAACACCTTGTAGGGCTTTTACTCCACTGAAAGTCTTTGAGACTTGTTTAAGCTCAAGGAGACAATTGTCATTCATTTTTAATCCTCTAAATCTTCAAATATGAAGTTGCATAGCTATAGTAACTCTAGTGATAAAAAAAATATTAGAGGTCAAATTTGATATTGATAAATAAGACCTCTAATATTATTTGTAAAGATTTACTTCAAATTCATTTTGATACAGATTTACCAGCTAAAGCCTGCAGCGTTGTCCTTTGTGATCAATTCAACGTCAACTGGAATAGACTTTGGAATGTGTGCACCCCAGTATTTTGCAAGAGCAATTGCAAGACCTATGCGGATCTGGTCACGTGGGTACTGAGCACTTGTTGCTTTGAAAGCGCCGCCTTCAAGGATGTATTTGATAGCTTCTGGAGCACCATCAACACTTACAAGAGCGATATCTTTACCTGAAGCTTCAATAGCTGCTAGAGCGCCATATGCACCAGTATCATTAACACTGAAGATACCGTCTAGTTCTGGGTTAGCCTGGATCATGTTTTCAACTACAGTTAGTGCAACACTTCTTTCTTGTTTACCATTTTGAACGTTAACAATTTTGATTCCTGGAGCTTTTGCTACAGCTGCTTTGAAACCTTTTACTCTTTCAAGAATAGGCACAACTGGGATACCGTCAAGAATAGCAACTTCACCCTTGCCGCCTAATAATTTAACTAGGTATTCACCAGCAAATAGACCAGCATCATAGTTCTTAGAACCTACGAATGAGTCGATAGGACCTTCTGCCTGAGCATCAACACATACTACAACAACACCTGCTTCTGTAGCTGTTTCAACTGCACCCTGAACACCAACTGAATCTGTTGGGTTTAGGATAAGAATATCGATACCTTTCTGAATCATGTCTTCAATATCACTGATCTGTTTACTTACATCATGGCGAGCATCTGTAACGATTAGGTCAGCCCCAACCTGTTTAGCAATATCTTCTGCTGCTTCATTCATAACTACGAAGTAAGGGTTGTTCATTTCTTGAAATGAAACACCGATGGTGAGTTTGCCGTCCTTATCTTCTGCATTTGCAACTGGAAGAGCTAGACATAGAGCAAATAGAGCACACAACAAAGCCAATTTTTTTAACATAGAAATATCTCCAAAACAAAAAAAACAAAAAAAACAAAAAAACAGAACATCTAATACAGTTTCAATTATCAGTTGTCATGTCTTTAGATTACAACATGATTGTTGCTAGTCAAGTTTATTTGCGCAAAAAATATTAATAAATTTGCGCAATATGCAAAAAATAACTTGTCTAGTAGTATTTTAAGTGTATTCTTAATCTGTTATTAAATTATTTATCGAATGCAAATAAAATTTAAATACTATTAATTTAGTAGTTATACTCAGTAATTTTGAGCAAAAAATAGCATTGATGATTATGTAGTGATTGGTGTGTAGCGTTTTAGGTTTTGTGTCGTATTTATTTCTATAAATACCATTCAATGCTTGATTTTGCTATAGAGATGTCTATAATACTGTTTAAATGAGTAAAAAAATATCGTTTTGTTTGCGCAAATTTTTATTGGGATTTCTGCTCTTAATATGTATGGTTTCCATAATAATAGTAGTCTATCCCATAGGAAGACATTAAATGGCTCAAAAAAAGAAGGTTACTCTACAGGATATAGCCCAGAAATCCGGATTTTCTATTACTACTGTCTCACACGTAATTAATAAAACACGACATGTGGACGAAAATACTAGACGAATAGTAAAGGATACCATTAAGGAGCTTGGTTATGCTGCATCTGAAAATACTCAGAAAAAACCTAGTGAAAAAACCATAGGGTTTATAATCTCTGATATACGTGTTGATTTTTTTAATGAGGTTGTTAGAGATGTTACTGATATAGCTTTAGAAAATGGTTATAATTTACTCTTCTCAGAATCATCTGAAGATGAGAAAAAAGAACGCCAATGCTTGGAAATGTTTTTGCAAAAAAATATTGATGGGGCAATTATTGCCCCAACGAACTGTCAAGCAACGCTCTCGTTTTGGGATGATAGTAACATCCCTCTAGTGCTTATAGATCGTGACTTGGATATTGGTAACTTTGATTTTGTAGGTATAGATAATTTTAAAAGTGCTTATGAAGCAACAAAACTTCTGATAACTTACGGAGCTAAAAATCTTGGTTATATTGGTTTTAATGACACCAATTACACAACAAGAGAGCGTCAAAAAGGTTTTGAAGCAGCACTCCATGAAGCGGGAATTTATCATGAGCATTGTTGCCTAACAAGAGAGTATAAATCACTCACCGATAGTAATGATGACCTATATAAAGAGTTTTTACTCAGATCACCCAAAAAGGACGGTATACTCTGTGCATCAAGTAATATTTGCTTTGAGCTCCTTTCTCAAGCTGAGGAGATGGGGATAAATATTCCAGATGACCTCCTAATAATTGCCTACGATGACAATAAGTGGTTCGACTTTCTTCAGGCACCAGTATCAGCAATAAAACAGCCTACAGGAGATATTGCGGTTCTTGCAACTGAGCTACTTATTAATAAGGTTACTAATAATAGGACCAATCTTGGGGTTAGGCAAAAAATAATCCTTGATCATGCTATTACTGATCGATTTGCAAAAGTGTTAGGACCTAAGTAAAAATAAATAGAGACTTTAGATGTAGTAGTGTTGTGACTTAATTAATTTATTCATTATTATGTGTCGCTTTAGCAGATTTTTACGACATTTTAATTTATTACAGCAAAACAGAGAGCTCAGTTATTACAATAATAACTGAGCTCTCTTTCTGTTAAGGCAGATATTCTTCTTGCGTGAATTGTTGATAATTACATGATGTTACGTTCTTCTTGTCCAAACTTTGCGCCGTCGAGACTACCAACAAAATCAAGTTCAGGGAGTGTTCGGTTGT
This sequence comes from Planctomycetota bacterium, assembly GCA_965140405.1. Classification (GTDB taxonomy): domain Bacteria; phylum Planctomycetota; class SZUA-567; order SZUA-567; family SZUA-567. The sequence continues at coordinate 637,732 of OZ223208.1, read as the reverse complement.
TTATTATTGCATCTGCATAAACGCCAGCATCGGTAATCTCTCCCCAGAGTATTACTGCACGTAACTTGTTATCATCAAGATATAGTAATTTTAGACATGATTCGCCACGGCTATTGGTATATAGAACCTCCTGCTTTTCCCAAGAAGGATCGGGGTTATTGACAGGACCGATAGATACAATGTTGGTGTCGAGCAAGCGTACTGAAGAGCGGAATCCTGTATTGTGAGTAAGTGATTCATTACCACCTGCCATGTTTTTACCTGCAATTCGACCTTGGTGTATTGCTGTTGGCCAGATTGGGCTTGGCATAACAGAGCGTAGCAGAACGTCTTCCATAATCGTTACATCACCTGCAGCAAAAATATCATTAATATTGGTCTGCCCAAATTCATTAATTAAGATGCCTTTAGGCTCTGTTGCTATGCCTGAGTCAGCAAGCCATTCGATGTTTGGACGTACGCCGGCAGCTGATACAATCATATCACATTCAATGCTTTGACCATCATCAAGTACCACCGCTTCTGGTGAGTCATTCTCTTTTCTCCTAACACTCACAACCTTTCTACCACAAAAAAGGTTTATGCCTGCTTCTTGCATTAGAAATGCGCAGCGTGCACCTGTGGATTCTTCGAGTTGCATCGGTAGGGGATGATCCGCAAACTCAATAATATTTACCACCTTACCTGCCTTAGCGAGCTCTGCAGCCAATTCTGTACCAACTAAACCTGCCCCAATTATGCTGATACTCTTAACAAATGGTAAAACAGCAAGAATTCTATCTGCATCATCCAAAGTTCTAAGGCTGAAAGAAAGCTCTCCATCTATACCATCAATAGGTGGAGTCCAGCTACGTGAACCTGTTGCGATTAGAAGGCGATCATAAGAAATACTATCACCATCTGCTGTGGAAACTGTATGAGTATCTGGATTTACTGATGCGACCTTCTTATTCCACTGGATGTCTATAGACTCTTTCGTAGCCCATTCATCTGGCAAGAAATTTGCCTGTTGGTGTGAACGTCTTCCTGAGGCCAGTAGGTGGAGTTGGCAACGGGAGAAGAAGGCATCATCTTCTGTAAGTATGGTTATTTTGCCGCTGCTATCAGATTTTCTAATTGACCTAGCTGCCGCGGTGCCAGCTGCGCTACTTCCAACTATCACATAGTGCATGATTTATCCTCCTCAATATATTCGATAGCTTCATCACCGTCCACTACCGTGATACAACCAGTCGGGCAGACCTCTGCGCAGGCCATGCATTCTTTATCTGTACAGCCATCACACTTTATCATAATACGTTCCTCGCCCATACTTGGGCGGGCGTTACCATAAGCACAGCTCATAACACACATATAGCAACCGACGCACTTTTCTGTGTCGCAAATAACCAGTCCATCAGCTTGTTTCTGTAGTGCGCCGCTCATGCAAGCTTCAACGCAGGCAGGGTCATCACAGTGACGGCATAACTGTGGGAAACGTTGCCCAGTGTTATCGAGTTCAATTTTGTTGCGAGAGCGTACACTCTTCTGGATCCCTGGAAGGTATGCACCAGCTTTACCTCCTTCTGTATGTGCTTCAATGCATGCTAACTCACAATTCTTACATCCTATGCACTTACTTCGGTCTATAATTTTTTTCTTCATTATTATACCTCCACAGTATTTGCCGCAGGCGATACGCCTAGTTCGAGGAGCTTGTCAGCAATAACTTGCTCCATGATATCTGCTGCTTTAACTGCATCTGGTTCTACTACGACTCGACCGCCTGTAAGTTGTACAAGATCTTCTGTCAGCACTTTGGTGACAATTGAAGATCCAAGAATTGGTGGGCATTGTGCCAAGTGTAGGGTCAGACCAAGAGCTAGACCAAAACAGCCGTCGGCTAGTGCTTGTTCTTCAAGCCATTGTGGTGCTGAGATTACTACAGGGAGTTGAGGAATATCTACCCCCATAGCTTCTGCAAGAGCATTTACAACGACTTCAATTCTACCAATAGCAAGGCAAGGTCCAAAGTTGAGTACTGGTGGAATATTGAGTTTTTCGCAGACAGCTTTTAGACCAGGTCCTGCTTTTTCGCTTGCTGAACAAGAACAGAAACCATTGTTACAGAGTCCACCAGTAGTACAGCCTGCTGAAAGGACAAGGATATCGCGCTTGATTAATTCTTCTGTAAGAGCTACTGTTGTCATATCGTGACCACCTGCTGCAAGGTTTGAGCAGCCTAGTATACCTGCTACACCCTTGATCGTGCCATCTTTGATCAAATCGATAAGAGGTTCAAGTGAGCCTCCAAGTACATCGATAAGATTGGTTTCACTGATACCAGTAACGACATCATCGTAACCGTGTACAGGAATGTCAATCTTCGCTGTTGCTCGTCTGCTGGCATATTGATCTGCGGCCATATTCGCAACCTGTAGTGCTAGTTCTTTCTCTTTTCCGAATTCATCGCTAAGTAACTCTGCTGTGCTTTGTTTGCAGACATCATCAAGGCAGATTAGTTTGATATTGAGTTTTTCTGCAATTGGTTCAATGCCTGAGAAGGTGCAGTTGAATTCACTTGCTACAAGATCGATTGCACCGGTAGCGAGAAGACCTTCTTGAGTAAAGTTATTACCAGCTTGGCCTACAAAAACACTCTCAGCTCCTGCAGCAGCAGCACGAGACTGCATATCCTGCCCAACGCAAGTCAACCCTACTAGGCGGATACCTTTGGCACCTGCTTTGATACCTATCTGTTGCCCTTCATCAGATTCTAATAGTTGTATTATACCAGCAAATACAGAGTGGCTATGCCCAGTTACTCCGATATTTACGTACTCAGGATCTACTATTGAGAAGCCAGTGCTAGCAATGCGAATCTCAGGGTCGCCCATTATGATGTCATTTAGTTTGTTTGTAAGTGTAAGTCCATATAGTCCTGTGCATATGCCTAGCTTGAGGCAGTGTAGTAGTTGGTCAACTGGGTCAGTATTTAAATTGGTACTAGTCTTAACCAGAGCATCAAATACTTCTGACTTTGCTCCACCTGGCATGATGCCTAGTTTTTCCCAGTTTTCAATGCGTTTGTCGTGTGCCAATTTCTTGACAAGTTCCATTGGTTCAAAACGAGGATTGTAAAGGTCTCTCAAGATACGGTCTGCAACCGCTCCAGCAGCAGCCATCGTGTCGCTCTCTTCAATGCCAAATACTGTTGCAAGCTCTTTTAGAGATTTTTCTGAGCGAAGCTTTAGAGGGGATTTTCCAGTTGATATTGATTTTAGTCTGTGAGCAGTAGCTTCGATTACATGGAGATAACATGCAGATCCTGCTGCAACTGATCTTAGAAAGTTACGCGCAACAATGCTGTCTGCAGTAGCACCACATACACCCTTTGGTGAATCTGGAGTGATACGACACGGGCCATTTGAGCAGAGACGGCAACACACGCCTAATTCGCCGTATCCACATTTTACCTCTTGATCCTTGAACCTGTCAAAAGCTGTATTGTACTCGCTCTTTGACTCTAAAAAGTTTTGAAAGCACTTGTCTGCAGAGTTGCACTGAACCATGTTTGTTTCTCCTTTACAAAATGTCTAATGCTATTAAAATAGTGTCATTTAGGGGTAAAAAATATACGTCTTTTTAAGTTTGTATTAGTGTATTAAATTTAATATCTTTAAGGTTGTTATCAATTAGTTGTTGTACTTCAGTAAGCTTCTGGTGAACAGGGCAGATATTGTCACGGAGGCACTCACCCTTAGCAATTAAACACGAGTTGAGTGTGCAGCTACGTGGGTTCATTGCTTTGACAACGTCATAAAGTGAGAACTCCTCGGGTGATTTTGCCAGGCTAAGCCCACCACCATTTCCTCGTTTGCTTTCAACAAAACCTTCGTCAGCCAGCACTCTAATGATATTTCGTAGGAAGCGGTATGGGATATGCATTTTTTCGGCTACTATAGCTGCTGATAGACGTGAAGATTCTCCATTGTTTTGAGCTAGATAAAGTAGAGCGCGTATTGCGTAATCGACTTCTTTAGTAATCATCACATCTCCTGTTTTGTTTAAATGATATAATTATTATGTTATTTGGTAAAAGAAATGTCAATATCTATTTTCATAATTGTTGAATTATTTTATCTGTCATTATGCTTGTGAAAGATTGAAATTATGTCTTTATTAGGCAAGTTATTAATTTTTAGGTATTTATATAAATCTACTTGCTCGACAATATATTTCAACAAAGTGTCAAGAAGTGGAGCATTTCTATAACATTAAAAGAAATAAGTAAAATCATTAATAAGAATGTGGAGCCCAAGTTTGTATCGTTTATAGTCTATTGGGTTATAATTGATAATTGGTAGTAAGATATAGTGACTACATTATATATCATAAGTAGTATGAATGGCTAAAATAATTGTAAGTGTAGAGTGCTTTATTATATATGTAGGGTATTTAAACAAAGTTATTGTTTATTTATATGTAATTATACGTGTTAAATATTAGGTGATATACAGAATTATGTTTTTTTTATTTTTTTTTAAACTAAAAGTTGCATAAGAAGTATATTGGGATATATTTAAGGTAACTGTGTATCTAAGTTACTAGTGCACTAGTGTATTAGTTGGCATATGTGAATATATTGATTGCGTTAATAGGAAGAAATTGAAATGAATAATCTGAAACTGAAAGAAGGGTTTCGTTGGTTTGGACCAAATGATACCGTAACTTTGAGAGATATAGTGCAGGTTGGTGCTACAGGTGTGTTTACGTCCTTGCACCATATCCCGTATGGTGATATCTGGTCATGTGAAGAAATTGCTAAGAGAAAAGAGATGCTTACTGAGTTTGGTCTTTCTTGGGATGCTATCGAAAGTCTACCAGTTTCAGAAGAGATTAAGACTCGTAGCGGGGATTATAAGCAGCATTTAGAAAATTATAAAGTCAGCCTTAGGAATCTTGGAAAAGAAGGTTTGAGGGTCGTTATTTATAACTTTATGCCTGTACTTGATTGGGTACGTACTGATTTGAAGTATAAGCTTGATGACGGTACAGAGTGTTTGCGTTTTGACATGGCGCGTTTTGCTGCTTTTGAAATTTACTTCCTAAAGCGTCAAGGGGCAGAGGATGATTACCCAGAATCAATAAAGGTTAAAGCAAAAGCATTCTATGAATCTATGGATGCAGAAGAGAGAGAGATTTTCTGTAAAAGAGTCATTGATGTCTTCCCTGGATGTAAGCTGGGTTTGAGTATTGAAGATATGCGTAAGATGCTCGCAAAGTATGATTCGATCACTCGTGAGGTCCTCAAGGAAAACTATAAGTTGTTCTTAGAAGAGGTTATCCCTGTTGCAGAAGAAGCAGGCGTGGTGTTGGCTGTTCACCCTGATGATCCTCCATACTCGATACTTGGGCTTTCAAGAATTGTGTCATGTGAAGAGGATATCAAGGATATTCTGCAGATGGTGGATTCTCCTGCGAATGGTATCTGTCTGTGTACAGGATCATACTCAGCAAGGCTAGACAATGATCTTACTGGTATTATTGAGCGCTACGGTGATAGAATTCATGCTGTTCACCTGAGAAGCACTCAATGTGATGAAGAAGGTAACTTCCACGAGGCTCGTCACCTTGAGGGGTCTGTTAATATGTGCGGGGTTGTAAAAGCACTGTTAAATGAAGAAAAGAAAAGGCTTGAGCTTGGAAGAGCTGATTGGCAAATTAGTTTTAGACCTGATCATGGTGTTTTAATGCTTGATGATATGGAGAAGCCACCTGTAGAAAACCCTGGGTACTCATGTTTAGGTAGAATGAAAGGATTGGCAGAGATTAGAGGGTTGGAAAAGGGTATATTATTCTGTGAGTTCGGGCAGAAATAGTAGGGTTGAAAATTGACTACAGCGTATAAGTGAGAATGAATTATGAAGTTTAAAACGATTGTTAATCCATCACCTGCGGACCTTATCTTGGTACAAATTTTGGAATTGTTGAAGTCTGGAGAGTTGCAGCCAGGTGAGCAGTTGCCGCCTGAGAATGTTCTTCAGAAAGCATTCAGCGTGACAAAGCAGCAGTTGAAAAGTGCTTTTAAACGCCTTGAGCTTTATGGCGTAATTGAGACTAAACCACAATCAGGAACTTATATTGCCAATATATATAGTAAAATACTTATTGGACTTGTTACAAATATTCTTGATTTTTCTGAAAAGCCTGACTTTGTTGAGCTCTTTGAAGCGAGAAGAATTCTTGAGACACATGGCGCTGAGATGGCAGCTGAGAAGATAACCCCAAAAGAGTTGGAACAGTTGAATAAGATTCACCAAGATTTTATTGCTGAAATTGAAAATGGTGGCAGAGGTGGCGAGCTGGATATCTTCTTTCATATGGAACTTATGCGGTTGAGTAAAAACAAAACAATGATTTCTATGTTTTCATTGATAACCAGAAGCCTTGTCGACTTCTGGGTGTGTACTGATTCTGTTGACTTTTATATAAGTACGGAGCGTTCACAAGATACTATCAGTGAGCATGAAGCAATTCTTGACGCTCTTGAAGCTAGAGATGTAAAAAGAACTGGTGCGTTGGTAAAAGAGCACCTTGAAAAAAGTATGGACGACATGAGATAAAAATTTAATAAAATAGATACTGAAGGAATAGTTAATGAAGATATTGCAGGTAACAGAGCCATTTAAAATGGATTGTCTTGAAAAAGAAGACCCAACAACTTTTGGTGAGGATGAGTTATTGGTCGGCGTGAAGAGGGTAGGCGTTTGTGGTTCTGATATACATATTTACTCAGGTCATAACCCATTTGCTATATATCCACGTATAATTGGGCATGAAATAGCTGGTATTGTGGAAGCAGTTGGTGATAAAGTGGCAAATTTTAAAGCTGGAGACCACATTGTTTTAAATCCAGCGATAAATTGTGGAGAGTGTGATGCATGTAAACGTGGGCATATCAATACATGTAGTAAGCTAGAGGTACTTGGGGTACACCGTGATGGTGGCTTCTGCTCAAAATTCGTTGCCAAAGAATCTTGGGCGTATAAAGTCCCTCAGGATATGAGTTGGGAGACAGCTATACTTGTCGAGCCATTTACAATTGGTGCGAATGTTACCAGTAGGGTAGATGTTAAAAAAGACGACAGAGTTCTAGTTGTCGGTTCGGGTGTAATTGGTTCTGTTGTAATGATGACGGCAAAGATGATGGGAGCAGTAGTCACTGTTGCTGATATTGCTGCTGAAAACTTGGAAAAAGCAAAAGAACTTGGAGCAGACAATATAATCAATACAAAAGAAGTAGATTTGTATGAAGAGAGCATGAGGATAACAGGTGGTGATGGGTTTACTGTTGTTATTGATGCTGCATGCGTACCAAGTATGTTTATGTCTCTTCTTGAGTGTGCTGCTATTGGTGGAAGAATTGGAGTTCTGGGTTTCTCTAAAGAAATGTCTGAAATTAATCAGTTTGAAATAACTAGAAAAGAATTGACGATTGCGGGTTCTAGACTGAGTAATAAACAGTTCGCAAAAGTTATTGACTGGTTTGCAAGTAAGCAATTGTATCCGGAAGGAATTGTTAATTGCGTGTACTCATTTGAGGATGCTGCCAAGGTTATTGAAGAACAATATGCTGGAAAACTTGGTTTTGGGAAGAATATTATATCTTTTGATTAGTAGAGGCATTTGGCTTGATTTATGACTGCTATTAAGGCAGGCAATTATAAAGCCTTTGTTGCTAAAGGGAAAACAATGACATTGAAATTATGCTTGAGTGGTCTTGAAAATAAGGAAGTGTGGCTTGAAAAAGAGTATAAGCTACCTACATACGATATACAAAAAGTAATCAAGAATACAACTCAAAATCCTAAGTGGCTACATTTTGGTGCAGGAAATATCTTTAGAGTTTTTCCTGCTGTTCTACAGCAGAAACTTCTGAATGAAGGAAAAGCAGATACAGGTATTATTATGTGTGAATCCTTTGATGAGGAAATTATCGATAGGTCATGCCTGCCATTTGATAATCTTGCCATTGCTGTGACACTGAAAAAAGATGGAGGCTGTGAGAAAGAGGTCGTCGCGAGTATCACTGAAAGTATAAAGCCTTCAATTGATTATGCACGTTTAGTTGATGTCTTTTGTGCTCCAACCTTGCAGATGATATCAATGACTATTACAGAAAAAGGTTATGCTATCAAGGATAATACTGGTGAGTACTACCCTTGGGTAAAAGCTGGAATAGAAAATTATGGTGTGGAGCAGGCTAGTCTTGTAGGAATGATTGCAAAACTATTATATATGCGTTATACTTCAAACGCTGCCCCAGTAACTCTCGTAAGCATGGATAATTGTAGCCATAACGGCACGCTACTAAAAGAAGCCATAATTGAATTTGCAGAGGCATGGGAGAAGTTAGGATTTGTTTCAAAAGAATTTTTGGCTTATTTGAATGATGAGAGTAAGATCTATTTTACTTGGAGCATGATTGATAAGATAACTCCCCGCCCATCAGAAATAATTGAAGAGGTACTTCGTAAAGATGGAGTAGAGAATATTACTCCTGTAAAGACTGAGAAGAACTCATATGTAGCACCGTTTGTAAATGCGGAAGAATCACAGTACTTGGCTATCGAAGACAAATTTACTAATGGTAGAGATAGGCTAGAAGATGCGGGTGTATTGTTTGCTGACCGTGAGACAATTGACAAAATCGAAAAAATGAAGGTTTGTACCTGTCTCAATCCTTTGCATACGGTGTTGGCTGTGTATGGTTGTCTTCTTGGGTATGATACTATTTCAGATGAAATGGGTGATTCTGATTTGGTGAAATTCATCGAACAAGTAGGATATGTTGAAGGGTTACCAGTTGTTGTAAATCCGGGTATTCTTTCGGCAAAAGATTTTATAGATGAAGTTGTAAAGGTTCGTCTACCCAATCCATTTGTTCCAGATACCCCTCAGAGGATCGCTACAGATACATCAAAGAAAATACCTGTACGCTTTGGTGAAACACTCAAGGCATACATTGAGCGTGGAGAGAAGGATTTAAGCTTTTTGACATTTATTCCTCTACAGTTTGCTGGATGGTTGCGATATCTTTTAGGAGTTGATGATGCGGGTAATGTGATGGAGATTAGTCCTGATCCAAACTTGGATGGACTACGTAAGCAATTAAGTGGCATCTCAATTGGCGCTGATGAGTCTTCAATAAGTAAGATTAAACCGCTTTTGAGTAATAGTGAATACTTTGGGATCGATCTTTACGAGTATAATTTGGGTGAAAAGGTTGAGGGATTATTCTTAGAGTTATGTGCTGATAAGGGTGCCATTAGAAAAACCCTTAAAAAGTATCTAAGTAATATTTAATTTCACAAATATTGCGGGTAGAAATAAGTCAACCATATTTGGTAATTTGGATTAAGTTTAATGTTATTTATATTGATTAAATGACCAATATTGAGGTTGTTGAAATTTGTTTGCATAGCTAATATTTTGTATATGCTTGTTTTGTTGTTTTTTTGTTTATAGGAGATGGAAATGAAAAGAATTGCTATTTTCGTAATAATGTGTGCTGTATTGACTATTAACTTCGCTCAAGCTAAGGATGCTGAGTATGTTCTAAAGCTTGGTCACCTAGCTAACGAAGAGAACCCTTGGCATAAGTCAGCATTGGAATTTGCTGAAATTGTTAAAGAAAAGACTGATGGTAATGTGGAGATACAGGTCTTCCCAAATTCTCAGCTTGGTAAGGAAATGGATCTTATCCGTGGTATGCAGATGGGTACTGCAGACTTCACTATCTCTGGTGAATCAATGCAGAACTGGGCTCCACTTGCTGCACTTCTAGCTGCTCCTTATGCAGTACGTGACCTTGACCACCTAAAGAAGATCATAAGCAGTCCAGCAAATGCTAAGATTGCAGAGCAGATTATTGATAAGGTTAAAGTGCGTCCAGTAGCAACATTTGGTCGTGGACCACGTAACTTGACTAGTAACCGTCCAATCAAGACTCCTGAAGATTTGAAAGGTATGATTTTACGTGTACCAAATGTTCCTATATTTGTTTCATTCTGGGAAGCGCTTGGTGCAAAACCAACGCCTATGGCATTTAGCGAAGTATTCACAAGCCTTCAGCAAGGTACTATTGAAGGTCAGGAAAATCCTCTAGCTCTTATTAAGAGTGCAAGCTTCTATGAAGTACAGGATTATGTAAACCAGACAGAGCATGTTACTGGTTGGATCTATGTTATCATGAGTGAGAGAACGTTCCAGAAGCTTCCAAAGGAATATCAAGACGCAATCATCGAAGCTGGTAAAATTGTAAGTGAGCATGCTATTGAAAATCTTGTTGCTGAAGAAGCTGAATATAAGAAATTCCTAGAAGGTAAAGGTATGAAGTTTGTGACTGTTGATAAGTCTGGATTCCAGAAGATTGCTGAACAGGTCGTTAAGGATAGTTTTACTCCTGAACAGAACGCTGTTTACCAGGAAATTATTAACATTAAATAAGTGTTGGTATTATATCGATTGAAGGTGTACAGGGTATTTTAGGCATATTTATTCTGTGCACCAAAATTAAGTAGCTTGGATATGGTTCAGTATCACATGTTAAAACGCGCTATTTAGATCAATATTTGCCTTTCTTTGAACTTAACATTTGTAGAGGTCTTTATGGAATTTTTAAAAAAATGTAAGATGCTTTTTGATAATATATTAGCATTTGCTACCGTTGTTTCGTTGGTCTGCATGATGTTTACTGTAATCATTCAGGTATTTGCTCGTTTCTTTTTGCCTCAAGCTCCAGCTTGGACTGAAGAAGCATCAAGGATATTCTTTATCTATACTAGTGCTTTTGCAAGTGGGCTAGCTTTGGAAAGAAAAGCGTTTGTCTCTTTGGGGATTATTGATCACTATTGTAAAGGGCGAATGCTCTTTTATGTGCGCTTGTCTGTTAGTGTTGTTTCTATGATTTTTGCATTTCTTGTTGCATATGTTTCACTAGAATTTGTTGAGAACGGTGCAACACAGACAGCTCCTACACTACGATTTTTAACTATGGATTCTATATTCATCAGCATAACGATAATGATGGGAACTATAGGGTTTTACGGTATTTTAGAGGTGTATTCTATAATTACGGATCATCTGGAACATAAGGAGAGCGTGCAATGAGTGGTGTTGTATTATTATTTTCAATCTTTGCTGTTGGCTTGGTTGTTGGTTTGCCAATTGCGTTCTGCCTTGGGCTTTCTTCTGTTGCATATCTTATTTTTGCAGATTTACCGCTGGTAGCCTCTGCTCAGTTTATATATTCAGGTATAGATGTCTTTGTTCTACTCTGTGTTCCTGGGTTTATCTTGGCTGGTAATTTAATGAATAATGGCGGCATAACAGAACGGGTTGTAGGCTTTTCAAATGCAGTTATTGGGCACATACGTGGTGGTTTGGGGCTTGCTAATATTGTTGCCTCTATGATATTTGCTGGTATCAGTGGAACAGCTGTGGCTGACAGTGCTAGCCTTGGGGCGGTACTAATCCCTGCAATGAAGAAGGAAGGCTACGATGCGCCATTTGCATGTGCTGTAACTGCTGCTAGCTCTACTATCGGTCCAATAATTCCTCCTAGTCTTCCTATGATTATTGCTGGTACGCTTACTGGCTTGTCTGTGGCAAAGTTGTTTATTGCTGGTGCAATTCCAGGTATACTTCTAGGCGTTGGTTTTTTGATGGTTTCATATTATATATCTGTAAAAAAGAAGCACCCTAAAGGTGTAAAACCAAGTTTTAATGTAATTATTAAGGAGTTTATAGGCGCATTCTTTGCATTGTTTATGACCTTTATCATCCTTTACGGTATTGTGGGTGGAATCTTTACTCCTACTGAAGCTTCTATTGTGGCGTGTATATATGCACTCTGTGTAGGTATATTTGTTTATAAAGATCTTAAAGTTAAAATGCTTCCTAAGATCTTACTTGATACTGCTATTACTACTGCAAGCTTGATGGTTCTTGTTGGAATGGCAAATCTGTTTGGGTGGATTCTGACCTCAGAGAGAATTCCTACAATGCTTGCAAATCATATGCTGGAAATTACCCAAAATAAATACCTCCTGTTGTTACTAATTAATATATTACTATTATTTGTTGGTACATTCATGGAGACAATAGCCGCACTTGTTATTCTGTTCCCAGTATTATTGAAAGTAGCAACAAGTGTCGGCGTAGATCCTATACACTTTGCAATTATTGCTGTACTTAACCTTATGATCGGGCTTACAACACCACCTGTTGGGGTATGTCTTTTTGTTACAGCTGGTATCGGCAAAATTTCTTTAGGGCAAATTTCAAAGGCAATTTTACCTTTCTTACTGGTTAGCCTTATTGTGTTGATGTTGGTTACTTATATCCCGCAAATATCATTGTTCTTGCCTTCATTGATGAAGTAATTGCGAATGCAATTAATTTGTGCGTTATTTTGCTACCTTTTTCTTTTGAGAAAGGTAGCAATTTTTATGTATTACTTGTGAAAATATTCTGATATCAGTTCATACTGTTATTGCCAATTATTATAGCAATAATATTTGGTGTTGTATCTGTGCAGTATGTCAGTTATTCATTTTCAAGTTCTATTGTGATGGATGATTTTAAAAATGAGATGGCATTAGAAGTAAAAAAATAACAGATCCGGTAGATTTATAGATTAAATCAAATAAAGATTATGTGGTTATGCTAGTTGGAAATCCATACATCATAGATTATCTTGGTAGCAAAGACAATGGAGAAGCTGGGAAACGAACAGAATTTTTACAAATACAATAGAATGTCATCCACAACTCGAAACTGTTTAACTTATTGAGAATATGGTAAATGAGATTGGTGGCGGTACAAGGATAGTGGTGTAATTTCTGAGTCTTTTAATGAACTAGCTAAAGTTATCAGCAAGTCTACTGACTTGATTGGGGAGCTAGCTCACGCATAAAATGCTCAGGTTGAGGGTATCTCACAAATTGATGTTGGCTTTAAGGTGATATTGTTTATTGCACACTTAAATGCAGCAAGTGCTAAGTAAACAGCAAGATCAAGTGAAGGTATGTTGAGTATTGTTTGATTTCTTATTAAGCTGGCTGGAGAGTTTAAGCTTGTTAAGAATGAAACTCACGTAGTAAGGGAGAATAAGGTTAAAAGTCAAAGAGGTAATTTTGAAAGTTATGCAATGCTCAACGTAGCTGTTGTGAAGACTGATGATAAAATCATGCTTGATGATTCTGAGTTTGGAAAGTTTTAGCAGTAATTTTGTAATGAATTAGTGTAAGTAAAAATATAGTATGATAGCTTAGTATAAATTGAAGCTTACTAAGGTAGTCTTTAATTGCTATATTCTATTGGTATTGTAGTATTCTTTTAATCTAATATATGCCTTTTTCTGTAGAGAAAAAAAGAAAATCATCTTATAATAGACATTTAGTTCTACCAATGATTGTTGGTATAAGTAGAGAGGTTATGTTTTGAAAAGATTGAGCTTGAGAATTCCTACTTTGACTTTTATTATTCTTACTATGCTATCAATTGCATTAGTAACAGTTTTTGCTGTATTTATGTACAACTTTCATCATGAAAGTTCAGTGTTGGAGTTTAAAAAAGATAAGTCTGAACTTATGGAGATATCAAAAAAAGATTTGAGCAAACTGGTAGACACCAGCATAAATATTATAAGTATTGGTAGAAGAAAGGTTAATTCTGAAACTAGCAAAATACTAAGAGACAAAACTCTTCAGTTAGAGAAGTTATGTCAACTACTGGCAAAAAATACTAATGACCAAGAAGAGAGCCAACTAACTGTAATTGCTGCTATGGAATCCCAAGAAATCAGTGATAGTTCTGGTCGCGTCGCCCCATTCCCTTTTGCTATTGATCTTGGGAAGAACCAAGTCATTTTTCCACTTCAGGTTATTCAAAGTGCAAATATAAGTTCTAATAAAATTAATATTAATGATCAGAATATGTCTGCAAAATTACAGTCTATAATAACTCAAACCAAGGGATCTAGCAAAGGTTTCTATTTTGATTCTGTATTTAGTAATGATTTACTAGAGACATCTATTATTAGGAATAAGTGTTTTGCTCTTTATGTTCCTAGTCTTAATATCATTCTGGGGAGTGCATACTATGATGACGATATCGAGGAGAGTTCTCAAAAAGAAATACTTACTTATATTGGAGCATTAGGAGTAGACAATGATATATATGTCTATGTCTTTTCAGAAAGTGGAATCATGCTGGCACACCCTGATCAAAAATTAGTAGGGCAATTTATTTACGATTATAGAGATGGAAGTGGACTTAATATTACCAAAGAATCTATTGCTGTTGCTAGATCAAATCCTATAGGTGGTTTTCTTAATTATTCGTGGCCTCGAGTGAATTCAAAAGTTTTATATGATAAATTAGCATATATTAAGGAGATAAAAGATTTAAAATGGTTTGTAACTAGCTCTCTATATCTTGCTGATTTCGATTCAATACTAGCTGTAAAGAATGATGAAATGAGAGCATCGCTAAGACGTGATTATATTAAGCTTGTCTATATTTTGATATTTACAATAGCATTCATATTGGCTTTATCAACAGTATTATACTTTAAAATAAAGTCTTACATTCGTATTTTTACAGATAATATTAAAGATACTGCTCAGAATCACTCTTTATTAGATACAAAGAGTTTTAGAATAATTGAGCTGGAAGAAATCAAAAATAGTACTAATTCAATCATTCTTGAACTATTAAAAGCTGAGTATGAACTAAGGGATTTAGCTGCTCACTTGGAGGAAAAAGTATCGATAAGAACGCAAGAGCTCCAAACTAAATCCAAGCAGCTGGAGAGTTCGATGATACTCGCTGATTCAGCAAATAAGGCTAAAAGTAATTTTCTTGCTAATATGTCACATGAGATTCGCACTCCGATGAATATTATTCTTGGTATGCAAAGGCTTATACTGAACTCAACTATAACTAAGGTTCAACACAATTATCTCGAAAAAGCCAATCAGGCTGCACTATCATTGCTGGACTTAATAAATGATATCTTGGATATATCAAAGATAGAGGCAGGAAAACTTAATATTGAAAGAGTAGAGCTTGATATTGAGAGTTTATTAAATAATCTGCTATCATTCTTGCATTTTGAGGCAACCAAGAATGACATAAAGCTAATTTTGGATTATGATATTAATATACCAGATTGTGTTATTGGCGATCCACTAAGACTTAAACAGATTTTGTCAAATATTTGCAGTAATGCTATAAAATTTTCTCCACCAGGGGAAATTATTGTTTATGCAAAATCTCAAAAAAATGAAAAGGGCACTCTGTGGGTTGAGTTCAAGATTCAAGATTTTGGTATTGGTATACCCGAATCTGTGCAGAAAAACCTCTTTAGTCCATTTATTCAGGCTAATACTTCTATAGCTAGGGAGTTTGGGGGTACTGGACTTGGACTAATTATAAGTAAACAACTTGTTGAGCTCCTCGGTGGTAATATAGAGCTTGATAGTGTTGTTAATAAAGGTACTACCATCAGCTTTACAATCCCTTTCAGTCGTGTCGGACATAGTAATATTCCTGCGTATACTATCGCTGCAAAAAATAGGGGAAAGAGAGTTTTAGTTATAAATGATAATCCCATTTGTCGGGGCATAATAAAGAGATACCTTGAAGATGCTGGAATTATTGTAGATATAGCCTCTTCACTTGATGATACCTGCACTCTACTAAATAATGAATCTGCATCTGAGTCAAGCTATCATATATTACTTATTAGTAATAGTCTTTCTAAAGCATCAGCCAATGAAATATTACAGCATATTAGGAGTAATTATCAAGTCTCTAATACAAACTTTGTTCTTATTACAGATGAGATAACTGTTGGACTCTCCAAATCAGCAAGAATTGCAGGATTTGATAGTATTTTGGCAGAGCCGATCTCTCCAAGAAGATTGCTTCGAATTATTGATAATCCACACGATAGCACCATATCACCAGCAGCATTAATTCATGCAGGTGACAAACAGATGCAAAAATTTGATAATTCTTCGGTTTTAGTTGTAGAAGATAATGTTATAAATCTTGAGATTATTGAAGACCTACTTGTAAGTGCGGGATGTAAGGTCTTTACCGCTAGCAATGGTAAGGAAGCTGTACTTGCAACAAAAAAAGAGAGGTATGACATCATACTCATGGATATCCAGATGCCAGAGATGAATGGACTTGACGCAACAAAAGCTATTAGAGAATATGATACTGAGACGCCAATAATAGCGATGACAGCTAATGCGATGAGTGAGGATTATGAGAGGAGCCTTGCTGTTGGTATGAATGAACACTTGACTAAGCCAATCCAGATTGAGAAACTCTATGAGGCTATTAGTAAATATGTGGTAAGTCCTAATAATAAAGCTGAAAGCTATAGTCAGGCACTAGATGTTGAAATTAATACGGCTTCAGCGGTACTTGATACAAAGGACATACATACTGACAGATATATTAATGATGACCTTGAGGCTGATCAGGTCTGGAGTAAATTAAGCCGGATTTCTCAGCTTGATATTGAAGAGGCTTTATTGAATACTGGTGGTAGTAAAGTACTGCTTAATGATATTTATCTGAAGTATATAGATATCGGTGGAGAGGCGTTGCAGTCACTGGAACGTGCATATGAGACGAAAGATATGAGTACTGTAAGGAAAGTTGCTCATTCTCTCAAGGGTACGTGCGGAACAATAGGAGCTGTTAAAGCTTCAGAGGCTGCGAATAAGCTTGAAATGGTGCTTAGAGTAAATCAAGAAGTGGACATAAGCGAGGAAGTCAACAGCCTTGTTAAGGAACTTGGAGATTTAATTCAAGCATTACGTTCGGTGTATGAAGATAGATGACAAGTCTAGTCTCTTTATTTATAATAGTACTGCCTTGCAAAGTTTATGCTTTGCAAGGCAGTTTTGATTATTTGTAATACTATGAAGGTGAATACTTACGCCTCAACGGTTTCACGATTTTTACGTCGGCGCATACTTCTTTCACGCACTCGCTTGCTCCAAAGAGTTGTGTTCTCTCTTACATCACTTGGTATGGTTAGATTTCTACCTGAGTCCTTATCAAAGATATGAGCTAATTCCATATTAATTGCAAATTCAACAGAGTCACTCTCAAGAGCTTCTTCATACTTTGGTTCAACACTAGCAATGAAGTCATGCGCTCCACATTTGACATGTGTAAGGATCTCTTCTCCAAGCATCTCTGAAATACCAGGTTTGCCAGAAATAAAACCATCATAGCTTTTATTTGCATCCATAGCGTCTTTGATAGTTAGTGACTTTGGTCTAATTCCTAGAACTACATCGATATCGGTTTTTTGATCTTGTAGTAGACTTTGCATATGCTCTGGTAGCTTACACTCAAAGTCAGTGCTACGGAAACCGAGTTCTCTACCATTTTTGACAAGTTTTCCTTCTAGTAGGTTCATAGGTGGAGTACCAATAAAACGGGCAACAAAGAGTGATGCAGGGTAGTCGAATACTATTCGTGGCTCGCCTACTTGCTCAATTACTCCAACGTTCATTACGCAAATTCTGTCTCCAAGGGTCATTGCTTCAATTTGATCGTGTGTAACGTAGATCATAGTTGTGTCAATACGTTCGTGAAGCATAAGAATCTCTTTACGCATCTCTACTCTCATTTTTGCATCAAGATTTGACAGTGGTTCGTCAAAGAGGAATGCTTCTGGCTCTCTGACAATTGCTCGTCCCATAGCTACACGCTGGCGTTGTCCACCTGATAGTTGGGATGGTTTGCGGTCTAGTAACTCATCAAGGCCTAGGATCTTTGAGGCATTTGTAACTCTTTTATCAATCTCTGCTTGAGAGAATTTTCTAAGTTTCAAACCAAATGACATATTTTTATAGACAGTCATGTGGGGGTAGAGTGCATAGTTTTGGAATACCATCGCGATATCGCGATCCTTTGGAGCAACATTGTTGACATTCTTTTTACCAATAATAATATCACCTTTTGAGTGCTCTTCAAGTCCAGCTACCATTCTTAGGGTTGTTGATTTGCCGCAGCCTGAAGGTCCTACTAAGACTAAGAGCTCGCCATTTTCAATCTCAAGGTTGAAGTTCTTTACTGCTTCATAACCATTGTCATAGATCTTCCATATGTTGTTAAGTTTTACTCCAGCCATCTGTTATTCTCCTTTTCAGGTCAACTGATTAAAGTGTAACTTGTAAATTATAATGTACAACGAACTCAAACATGAGTTACGCTATGACAACGTTGGATATCTTCATTTGTTTGAGTAAATCTATTTTAAGACTATTTTCCGTACTTATTGTGATATCTTTACCCTTA
This sequence comes from Planctomycetota bacterium, assembly GCA_965140405.1. GTDB lineage: Bacteria > Planctomycetota > SZUA-567 > SZUA-567 > SZUA-567. The sequence goes on along the minus strand of OZ223208.1, from coordinate 619,351 downwards.
TCAAAATCGTAACAGAGAAAGGTAAAGGCTTTACCATTTACATATAGTTCAACGCAATTATTGTCAATGTAGATATCAATTTGAACTTTATTGTTAAATGCGCAAGGAACATCTTTGTCTACTTTAAGCGTATAGTTTGAATAGGCGTTAATATAATTATCAACCGGATTGAAAGTAAATGACATCCCTTTCGATTCACTACCTAATACTTGTATAGTGAATGTAGTTTTGAAGCTACTAAACTGCATATGAATATGTTGACTAATTAGCTGTTCAGTGAATGTATATTTACCATCTATTTGGGTGTCTTCTACTGCGTAGACCTCTTGTTCATATTCTTCCATATTTGTGGCAGGAATTTGTTTTAGTTCTCCTGAAGTAATATTGATCTTCCTTGGCATTGTCATTATGCCATTGTAGCCGTACTCCTTAACAAATTTGCTGTTTTTGTTGGACCATTCACAAATCCAACCTATAATAATGCGGTTACCATTCTTATCAAGAGTCGTTTGAGGAGCGTAGTAATTACTACCGTTATCAATGATACCTCTGCTCTCTTCTTCAAATAGCCCATTTTCGTAATTCATCTTTCCAATAATATATTGAACTTGATTATGAATTATTCCTTCATACTCTGGAGTACATGGCATAAGTGATATAACTAAAACATCTTTGCCATCAACTGTAAATAGATCTGGGCATTCAAACATCAAATTGTCTTCTACTGGTCTCCTGTATATGTCAGAGACAAAGTGCCACTCTTCAAGATCTTTTGATTTGTATAGGAGGATAGATCCTCTATCATCCGTATTTCGCGCAGCAAGAACACAGTAGTACTCTCCATCTTTACAATATATCTTTGGATCTCTAAAATCTCGTACTTGATAGTTATTATTGAGCATATTCATACTAATAACAGGATTATTCAAACTCTTTACTACAGTGCCATCCTCATGATATTTTGCAAGACACTGCTGTTGGATTATCTTGTCTTCAGTCTTGACTGGGTCAAGGTTATGGTCTATGTGACCTGTGTACATGAGGTAAAGTTCATCATCCTTTTCTATAGCACTACCTGAAAAACAGCCGTTAATATCTTGAGGTGTATCGCAGGCCATCGCAACCGGTTTATGCTTCCAATTGAGAAGATCAGAGGATACTGCATGTCCCCAATGAATATTGGACCATACAACATCATAAGGGTTGAGCTGATAAAATAAATGATATTCACCTTTATGAAAACAGAAGCCATTTGGATCGTTCATCCAACCGATAGGTGGGGAGAAGTGATAGGTTGGCTTGCATTTAACTTTGCTGCTGTTTTTTCGAATGTAATCATTCGCTACGTCTAGTTGGTTCATTTTCTTCCTTATAAGTTATTTTATACCGCTTCTAGTAGCACCTTGTACTATATATTTTTGGAATACTGCATAGATTGCTACAACTGGTATTGTTGCAATTGTTAGTGCTGCCATTCTGTGGCTTGTAAAGATATTGTACGTATCTGCAAATAGTGCATTGAGCGCTACCTGAATAGGCATACGGTCAGAGTCAGTAATAGACATTACCGGCCACAAGAAATCATTCCATGAGACAAGGAATGTAATAATTCCAACAGTCACATACATACTTACACTTGATGGTACGACAATCTTGATAAATACACCCCAATCACTAAGGCCGTCAATTTTTGCTGCTTCTGCAAGCTCACTAGGGAACATCATAAAGTGCTGTCTGAATAAGAAGATATTCATTACATTCACGATAAATGGTAAGATGTAACCCACTATTGTACCGATTAGTCCCATATTATGAACTACTAGGAATAGTGGTAAAATTGTTGCCTCAACTGGCACAATCATAAGAGCTATTATGAGTAGTAAAATTGCATTTCTAAATGGGAACTTGAATTTTGCAAGTGCATATCCAGCAATTGAATTTACAGTAAGACTCAAAACGACTGTGATCGATGCGTATATAAAGCTATTAAGCATATTGTTTAGTATGTTATAATAATTGAATAGCTCTTTATATGATTTAAAGGTTAAGTCGCTAAATCTTGGTACAAAGGCAAAAATAGTTCTTACGTCATTATATATTGTTTCATCTATTTTGAATGATGATAGAATCATCCATACTAAAGGCAGTATAAATTGTAGAGCGATTAGCGTTATAAAGCCGTAAAATAGTATCTTTTTAATCTTATTCCATGGTCTCATGAGTTTGGTTCCTCCTTGAAGGCTCTTTTTATAAGAAGAGAAATAATAATGAGGAATATTGTGAAAACAATCGTTACGGCAGAAGCATAACCAATATTTCTGTGACGGTATCCGTACTCATAGATGTATTGTAAGATTGTCATTGTACTATACTCTGGTCCACCGCCGGTCATCACCATTGGTTGAACAATAAGTTTGAATGCTTGAATAGTTGTTGATATTACTAGGAACATCACTATAGGTTTTAGTGAAGGTATTGTAATATATATAAACTGCATTAGTTTGTTTGCACCGTCAATACCAGCTGCCTCATACATGCTTTCATCAATGTTTTTAAGTCCTGATAAAAAGATAAGCATCTGATATCCACAGCCTGACCAAGCTGATAGAATAACTATGGTTGGCATAGCTTGAGTTTGGCTTGTTAGAAATGGTTGATTAGAAATTCCCAGTAGCGCTAAAAACGAGTTTATAAGACCTGAATTTGGATCTAGCATTACAAACCAGAGAATAGAAATTACAACTAATGATAAGACTGATGGAGAGAAGAACGCAGTTCTAAAGAACCCATTACCCTTGAACCGTTTATTTACTATTAGAGCTAAACCAAGAGCCATTGATAGCTGTAATGGAACGACAAGCACAACGAATTCTACGGTGTTGAAAAAGCATTTATGTAAGGTCTTGTCTGATAGCATCCTTATAAAGTTATCAAATCCGATAAAAGACTTTGCATCAGGCTTGAGTAGATAGTAATCGGTAAACCCATAAGTAAATGCTAGGATTATTGGTAGAATAATAAATAAGAACGCCAGTATCAGTGCAGGTGTTAGGAATTCGTAGGCAGTCCTGACTACATTCATATTGTATTTAGTTTTTGTATTCACACTTTTGCCTCGCTTTAGTCATTGAAATATATGGTATGTATTCAATTATAGTAGGTTAGATTAATTCATGGCGGTAGGCTCGTTCTATACCTATCGCCATGAGGTTAGTGTTTTATATTATTGTTACTTTGAGAACTTTTTCATTTCTTTAGATATTTTGGCTGTAGCATCATCAAGATATTGCTTGATAGTTGGCTTGTCTGTTACTTTGTTTTGGGCAATTCTTAAAATGATATCTTTAGCAAAGGTTTCTGAAAGGTATGGATATCCCGGTGACACCGGTCTTGATTTGTTGGTATTACTTACTTGGTACTTTAGAACTTCCCATGCTTCGTTATAGTATTTGTTATCTGTCGAAGTATTGATAATACCTACTTTGGCTTTACGACCTGGAATAGCGTTGCCCTTTTTATAGTATAGTTCTGCAGCGTCATCGTTTGTTAGCCATTCTAAGACATCTGCGACTTGTTCAAGTTTTTCCTCATCCTTGATTCCAGCACTTCTAACAAAAGCCCAACTTCCTGACGGAGTATATAGTCCATCATAGTCTTCGCTCATCTTTGGATATCTTAGTGACCTAAACTTCAAATTTGGGTAGTTTTCAACTAAGTCGGTGATGTACCAGAAACCAGCTACAGCGAGAGCTGTCTTGCCACTATTGAATGCCTTATCTGACTCTTCAGCACCTGCTACTGGCTGTTTAAATAGTCTCGCATACTCTGCAAGAGCCTCTACATTTTTCGAACTGTTTAATACACCTTCAACAGTAACGCCGTCTTCAGCGATAAGCTTTCCGCCTGCTCCCCAGAGAAGGGGTGTGAAGTAATATGTTCCCAGTTCGTATGCACCTTTTCTGATGTCAGGTAGGAGTAGGCTTACAGCTACTTCGTAGTTTGCAAATGCTGGGTTGTCTGTTGTCTTAGCAAAATCATCAATTTTCTCTGCAAGAGTAACAAATTCCGCCCAGGTCCAGTCTTCTGTAGATGTTGGAACCAGTGCTTTTATGTCAGCAGGAAGAGCGTCAATCATCTCTTCATTGTACATTATAACGACACCAGAATCTTGGTATCCTAAAGCATAAAGCTTTCCATCAATTGTGCCTTGATCAATCATGGCACTAGTGAAGCCTTCTTTAAAACCTGGTGACAGAATATTGTCTACTCGCCCTATAACACCTGATTCAGCATATGCTGCAACATCTGGGCCATCAAGTGTAAATATATCTGGCATGTCTCCAGCTGTTATAGAGGCGTTTAACCTATCAATATATCCAGATCCAGCTCCAGCTCTTGTTATGTTTGCTATCTCTACCTGTATCTTATCAGGATGGGCTTTATTATAACTGTTTACCCTCTCTTCGAACATTTTACCAGCAGGTACATCTGCTGACTCTTGAGTCCAGACAGTAATCTTCGACTTTTCAGCTTTTGAGCCACTTAGGACGTATATTACGATAAGTGCTACAACGACGAGTGCTGCAATTACTTTTTTCATTACAATCTCCAAAATCTTCCCGTGAATAAATATTGAATACGTATTCAATGATATATTCATAAATTACACCATAAATCAACCTTAGTCAAGTTTTAAGAGCAGCTAAAATTCTATTTTATTTATATTTAGTGATTTTTTAAGAGATTATTACTGTAACTGCTTCTATATTAAATAAATACAGTGTTGAATAAAATTCTGAATATTAGGTTGTTTATGCAGTTTTTTGATGGCACTTATTGAATAGTAGGAATTTATATGGTAAGATAAAGCATACAGATTATTGTAAAAGATGAGAGGGCGTGATGAGAAAACCAACAATGAATGATATTGCAAAACATGCTAATGTTTCGCAAGCAACGGTTTCGCGTGTAATAAACAATCACCCAAATGTGAAAGATGAAGTCAGAAAGAGGGTCAAGGAGTCTATAATTGAGTTGAATTATTCTCCAAATAAAGCAGCCCAAACACTCAAGAATAATAACTCAAAAATCATTGGGGTCAGCCTCTGTGATATTTATAATCCATACTTTATTGACTTGATTGGTGAAATTGAAAAACAGGCAAGAAGTAGTGGCTATAGTCTCTTGCTGCATAACTGTAACTTCAATCCCATTACAGAGGTAGAAAATATGGATATTTTTTCTTCTCGACAGGTTGATGGTATCATCTATGTCCCGGCCTCAGATTATAGCGTGCAAAAAATAAAGTCCTTGAATATCCCAACTGTTGCTGTAACAATGCCGGTCGAAACGATTGATAGTGTCTCTCTTGATCACCAATTAGGCGGAGCGCTAGTAGCGAAGCACCTTCTAAAACAAGGGCATACAAGATTCTGTTGCTTAGGGCAAAAGACCGATATAAAGTTTAGTGGTTTTATTCAAGAGCTATATTTGCAAGGAATGAATGGAGATAGTGTCGATTTTATAGAGATAAAGGATGATTCTGTAAGTCGATATCAGATAAGAGATGATATTTGTAAATATTTTAATTCTAATGCAAAATTTGATTTTACTGCGATGTTTTGCTTTAATGATCCTGCTGCATACGATTTTATACAAATAGCAACAGAGCATGGGATAAAGGTTCCTGGAGATATTGCTGTTGTGGGCTTTGATGATACCTTTATAGCAAAAATTAATAAAATATCTAGCATTCACCAACCGTTAGAAGAGATGGCAAGGCTGAGTATAAAAATCATTATGGATGAATTGGAGAGCCCTCAAGCAAGGGAAAGCGTTAATATCAAACTCTCTCCAAGTATTATTGTTAGAGGTAGTAGCTCAGTCTCTGTTACTTCATAAATAGAGAATTAAGTCTGCTTTAATTATTTGGCAACTTGTTAAGTGTGTTGATAACTTCTGACACTGTAAGTATATCTGGAAGTACGTATGGGGATTCTGGTGCATCAGCAGGGAATATGCCGACATACGGGATAGCTGAACCCCCGATAGATTTGAGTAGGTCACGAATCATTCTTGTCTGCGGGGTGTCATCTGTCATATCTGCTTCATAAAATACAACATTTTTGTTTTTGAGATCATCTAGAACCTCTTCATTAGAAAAAACATAGTGACTGTTATATTGGCAGTTTGGGCACCAGTCTGCAGTGAATTTTACCAATACATTTTTCCCGCTCGATAGGTCATTACGAAAAGCCGTGAAATCAAATGGATGCCGTATTGTCTCAAATTTTTTGTTAGCGTTGTGTTCTGATTCTAAAGAACCTTGTGTATATTGTGCAGTATTAGAGCCCTTAGAAAGAAAAGGTTTAAATACATAGAATGAGAGATAGGTTCCTAAAAATATAATAGCAATAGAGGATAGTCGAGCAAGCCAGCGTATTCTTTTTCTGTGAATAATAGATCCATATTTGCCAAATATCCAACAGGAGAAAGCAATAAAGACCAGTAGAGCACAAGTAGAAACAAGATTTTGAGTTTTTATAAATATCATCAAATATATAACAGTAAGGAGGAGTACGAAGCCCATGCTTACTCTGAATGTTAGCATCCAGCCTCCAGGTTTTGGTAGAAATTTTCTTAGCCTGCTACTCATACTTAGCAAAAAGTATGGTAGCGCCATTCCAAAACCAAGACAGAGAAATACTGCTATTACTGTGAATGCAGTCTGAGTAAGAGCCCAGCTTATTGTAGCCCCTAGGAAAGGGCCACTACAGGGTGTTGCCATAAGCGTAGCAAGAATACCAGTGCAGTATGTACCAAGATATCCCTCTCTAGGGAGGACTCCGTCTTTTTGCAGTTTCCCCGCAAATTCTGGTACTTGTATTTCATAAATACCAAAAAAGCTCAAAGCGAATGAAAATACCAGACAAACAAGAATTATATTGAAGAGTTCGCTTTGAAATTGTTCACCCCATTGTAGCCCAAAGAAAACAGCGGCGAGTGCAAGTGCAAAAAAGACTGTTAGTATTCCTGCTGAAAAACAAATACTTAGTAGAATTAGTCTTTTACGGCTTTCGTGTGCTTGATTGACAAACCCCATAAGCTTCAATGAAATCACTGGTAGAACGCAGGGCATGAAATTTAGTAGTATCCCCGCTACTATCGCAATGCCAAGCCAGACAATAAGTCCATACTTTGCGGTGTGATGTTTTATATGGAATTTTGGGAGTTCGGTAGTATTTTGCTGGGTGTCTTTCAGCAGAGAAGGGATTTCTTGAGAGACTGCCTTAGTATTCATAGATTGATTTAGCAGATTTTTAAACTTGCATGAGCTACTCATATTTGCAATGGTTGGATCAAGAGCACTATTTTTTTGCATCGAAGGTTTACTCCAACTAAGTGGAGGTTTAGAAAATTCAGACATGTTAGGCATTAGCTCGAATATCTTTTTTACATCTGTTGATTCTAGTTCTGTATCAACAGGTAATGTTAAAGATAGTTGCAGGCATCGTTGGGTATTGCACATCTGACCACTCAGGTATACCTCTAAATTCTGTGCGTTTTGAACTGAGGAGTTGGTTGGTGAAGGCTTGTTGTTCTTGCTTAATATTAGGTATATATAAGCTGTACCTGTGTGAGCATTGACTTTTATTGTCTTGCCTGGTTCGGAGAATAACTCTTGGGTTTTTAAAATTGGTTTACTTGTCGCAAAGGATTTGATTTTGTAGGTGTCATTTGAAAGGGTAATCTTTAAAGGCATTTCATTTGCCTTAGGGTCTCCCAAATCTGTGTGGTAAAGGTAATTTCCTTTGGCGATATTTAGACGAATAGCGATAACACCTATTCCGTCTATTTTATTCAAGTATGCTTTGCCGTCTACTTCTTGGGCCATGCAAACCGTCGTATTTATTGCAAACATAAGGGAAATCAGAAATAAAATAGACCTGATAAGTTTATTATTTTTAACAATTGTAATATGCATTAGCAGTCCTTTAAGAGTAGACTTTAAAAATTCTAGAGATAAAGAAATTATAGTGATATGACCATTATTTTCAACAGTAATTAAGGAGGAAGTTGATAGTCCTTGTTGTTGAAATTTGTCAGTGATCACTAGATAAATCTTTATTTAGTGTCTTTTTTAATCGTAAACTAAGTCGTTATTTTGGTATGCATTGGTATGGAATAGGATCGCCAGAGGTGAGTAACATCAGGTATGCAGTTGTATCGTAAATAGAGAGACAGAGATTCAGTGATTTTACTATGATGGTATAATACATATTGTTTGTTGCAGCGAATATAATAGTAAGTAATACTTGTTAATAACCATGATACTGAAGCCACAGCTTACTCTGTTTGATTGTTTCACATATTAAGTACATGTTTTATCGTACTGCTTTCGGCGGTTCTTAGGATAATAATGTGGTTGTTGTGGTTGGATGCTGGTTGGCTACATATTATGTCGATTGTAGTCGTAAATAGAGTAATATAGAGAGCAGAGTTTGTTATTGTATTAAGGTTTGTTTGTATAATTGTTATAATTGAATAATTATGAGTTGTTTTATTCCATTATGTAGTTGCATGTGTGTTAAGCTGTTGTTTTTTGGATTAAAATAGGATAGAGTTGTAATGACATATTTGCTGGTTAGTCATGAATTACAAATTGATAATGATGTCTCAAAAATAGATGTGCTATCACTTTTCCAAATAAAGCAGCCCAAACACTCAAGAATAATAACTCAAAAATCATTGGGGTCAGCCTCTGTGATATTTATAATCCATACTTTATTGACTTGATTGGTGAAATTGAAAAACAGGCAAGAAGTAGTGGCTATAGTCTCTTGCTGCATAACTGTAACTTCAATCCCATTACAGAGGTAGAAAATATGGATATTTTTTCTTCTCGGCAGGTTGATGGTATCATCTATGTCCCGGCCTCAGATTATAGCGTGCAAAAAATAAAGTCCTTGAATATCCCAACTGTTGCTGTAACAATGCCGGTCGAAACGATTGATAGTGTCTCTCTTGATCACCAATTAGGCGGAGCGCTAGTAGCGAAGCACCTTCTAAAACAAGGGCATACAAGATTCTGTTGCTTAGGGCAAAAGACCGATATTAAGTTTAGTGGCTTTATTCAAGAGCTGTATATGCAAGGAATGAACGCTGAGGATGTCGGTTTTATAGAAATTAATGATAATTCTGTAAGTCGATATCAGATAAGAGAGGATATTTGTCAGTATTTTCTCACTACTGCAAAACTTGATTTTACAGCCGTGTTTTGCTTTAATGACCCAGCAGCATACGATTTTATACAGATTGCAATGGAGCATGATATAAAGGTACCTGAGGATATCGCTGTTGTGGGTTTTGATGATACCTTTATCGCAAAGATTAACAAAATCTCAAGTATACACCAGCCACTAGAAGAGATGGCAAGGTTGAGCATAAAAATCATTATGGTTGCTCTGAAAAGTCCCCAGCATAGAGAGAGTATTAATATTCACCTTCCTCCAAGTATTGTTATTAGAAATAGCAGTTTACTGCCTGTTGCGGAGTGAGGGATTGCCCCTATAAGTAATCCCTGTAATTAATGCTATGTACAGGGATTATTTATGTAGTCATTTATGTAATTTCAGACAACTATCTTTTCAACAGTGCTTCTTAAAAGTTTAGTATTGCCTACTGTAAGTGAATAATAGCTACTTTGTAAATTTTATCTCTGGAAGAAGATAGTCATATATCTGAGCCATATCATAAAAGAACTCTTTACCAACGATGATGTCTTCGTCTGACTTATACGCAATAGTTGCTGTATATGAGATCATAAGAATAAGTTCGTTGGTGATGATTTTGTACTCCTTGCCCATAATTATACAGTCTCCAATCTTATCATCATGGGGTTTTTCTTGAGTTGTGAAAACTATAGCGGGATAACCGCCCATTTGTATCTTTTCTTTGCTGATAATCATTTCCTCAGTAATATTGTTTGTCGCATCTGCATCTTCGACGCTTTGGGTTCGATTATTAGCATAAATATAATCGGCGATGTTGTTGCAAATATCGCTATCTTTGTTAATGTGATACTTTTTGGCTGTATCAGTGGAATTGCTCATCATTATTATGACCGTACTTATTGGGAAGAGTGGTGGCGTTAAGGGACATATGATGAACCCGCCGACGTTCCCAGTATTTGTTACAATTCCTTTCCAGCTTTTAGGGTACTTGAATGAATAGCCCAAGCCAAACGAAGTCTTTGATGGAGGGATGCTAAATGTCTTGAGCATGCCCTCAAGCTCTTTGGCAATTGCTTTACTATTCGGTGTGGAGAAAGTATCAAGTGAGGATTTTGTTGCCATAGAGTCGGGCTCAGGAGTAGTTCGTGAACCCTGCTTTGTAATGCTGGCTGAAGCAACTATTGCTTTAAAAACAGGAAGAATAGTAGCTATAAATTTATTTGTCACACTTTTGCCTTCTGCGGTATCATCAGAGCTAACTAAGAAATTGAATGTGATTGAGTAGTTGTCTATAAAGACCGTTGTAATATGTGAAATTATGAATAAATTTTGGGCGATCTTTTTATCATGCGCAGTCACCACCAGGTCAACTGCTGGGTGTCCATTGAGAGTACTGCGTTTATATGAAATAATGTTATAATTCGTATGTTTCATTGTACTCTGAGAAGAGTAAAACCGTTCAGAAGCTGGTCCTGCAGGCATCTTCTCATCAGTAATAATAATTTCTATAAAACTAAAAGGATAATTTGATGAACGATAAGGGGGGACTATTAAGCCAATTCTTCCCTCATGCTGCAATTTTGAAACCTCCCAATCTTTTGGATGTTTAATTGCTATCCCGTAGTTATAAGTCTTCTTTGATGGGGCGATTATAGATGTTTTTGAAGAGTTATTAAATGAGTATAGAAGATCGTAAGCACTCGGTAGTTCAGAGGTATCTGCTGAGAATGCGAGCTTTGAAGTAAGTAGTAATATGAGTAGAGCGGTATAGAATAATATATTTTTCATTATTAGCTTTCTGCTTTTTGATTGTAGATTGATAGCTTATTAAGTTTAAATAAAATTTGCACTGCATGCATTCTGTTTTATATTAGTAACTATTTATTTTAACATTTTTAAAAAACTGATCCACTTCTGGTAAAGCTTCATTGAATACTCTATCAGCCTCCTCTATAACTTCTGGTAAGTTGTATTGATGAACGGAAAGAAGAAATAGGAGTAAACGAGAGTCTATAATAAGGTAGTATGATTTACTGTGAGAGTAGATGTCCTGTTCTGCTTTAAAATCAAGTATTGCGCACTCTTCTATTGTAAGTAGTGGGTATCTACCATGTTTTGTAAGTGTACTTTTTTTCGATAGTGATTTATAATTATCATTATCTCCCTTAGCCATTTTATCATAAAGTATTGTTGCTGCAATACGACGTTGCTCAATTTTATTGAAATTAGTTATTTCATCTTGAGGTAGTGGGAGCTTGTAATCTTCAACTATAAATGTTAAAACAGGGTTACAAGATTGTGAATTATTCGCTATCATAAGTGTATTTTCATTTGTTTGGTTTGTACGTAATTCCCAAGATGACGGATACTCAAATGAATAATCAATGTTATGTTGGTCGGCAGTTGCGGGCTGATGAAATGTCTCTGTATTTTTCAGACCACTTGATTCTGAGATTTTATTAGTAGTCTTTGTCGTGACTTCGTTAGCATCAAACACTGTCTTTATATAATTAAGAAGTTCTTGTTGGTTGCTTTCTCTGGGATTATAGGTTACAAATCTAACAAATAATATAGAGTCGGGCAGCATAATAAATGCTGTGGAAGTGAATTCATTTTCTTTTTGCTGTGCTGGTGCTTGTTTATAAGTTATATGGCGGGAGTAACATAAGCAATTATCCGTCTCAGCAAAAGGTGTGTACTCCGTGATGTTTATTTCGTCTGAACGTTCATCAGTACTTTTGTTCTTTTGTCGTGATATAGAAGATTTTATTCTTTCTTTGATGCTTGCTTTTTGTATATCAAACTCACTTTGCGAGATCTCTTTAGTCGTTGAAACCCCAACAAGTAGTAACTTTATTGAGTCATAATTGTCAGGATTTATTTTAATGTCTACAATCCTAGATAATACGTAGTCATAATGCTCACTAGTATCGTAGTTGTCGACATTTATTTCACTTTCAGGTATATCAGGGAGGAAGAAGTATCCATTGGGGCAGGGGATAGTTGTCTGACCTTTTTCAGTAGTAATAATTTTTGAGCTAGTTTCATAAGCATGGCATGTCAAGGTGAGGCTTATGAGTAGTGTTATCAGCGTGAGTCTTATCATGAGGATTTTCTTTCTGAAATAGAGCATATATATTGGATATCAATTTTATGAGTAAGGGCTTTTTGGGACTGACAGTCTAGTGCATATTTATAGAAAACAACTTTATATTACATGAGCGAGTATTTTTGTCAATCATAAATCAACTTGCTTTTCTTGATATGCAATGTCATGATACGGTATAATACTAACTACATGAGCTAAATGATGATAGTGTGTATAAGTTGAGTAGTGTCTATAGTGATCTAATATATTATGTTATGCCCTTAAGACCTACTTATGTTTGGTTCTTACTATTTGTGATAGATAATAGATGCGATATATTATTAGTGCTAGTTAATAAAATGCGAAGCTAGAGCCGCACATAATTCTGGTATCATGGTAACGACTCTATCTGGAAGATGGTTTCACTATTTCAACAAGTAGATCTTTTGATACTTCTTTTGGTGGTCTTTAGGGTAATAATGTGGTTGTTGTTGTTGAGTGTTAGCTGGCTACATATTGTGTCGGTTATGGTAGTAATTAGAACAATTTTGAATGATGAACTTGGTGCTTTAGAAGCATTCCTTTGAGTAAATGCTTTAATAGAAATAATTAAGAGTTGTTTTATTTATTTATGTGGTTTCGTGGGTGTTAAGCTGTTGTTTTTCGAGTGAAATAGGATAGAATAATAACGTTATAATTGGTAGCAAGTCAGGCTCTAAAAATTGCCGATGATGTCCCAATAAATTGCTATGCTGGGTTTTATTTATATGAATGATACCTCACAAGGTATTAATATAATGTGGCGTTTGGTTATAAATAATAAACGCGAATCTCTGTAAGTAGAAATAATTTCTATTAAATACGATAACTAAAGGTAAGTTACTATGCTGGAATACTTGGATGTTTTGTTATTACTTCTCTTTATTGCTACGGTATCATCCGTTCTTCTAAAGAAGATAAATTTTCCCTATACAATTGGTTTGGTGGTAATTGGTATCGTTGTGTCAGATCTCTTTGAAAGAATCAATTTTGATACTTCTGCAGTAAAGCTCACCCCAGATCTGATTCTATTGGTTTTGCTACCTGCTTTAATATTCGAAGCTTCAATTCAAATAAATCCACGGGAGTTGCTGCGGAATCTATTTCCAACGTTGACACTGGCTGTGCCGGGGTTGGTCGTTTCAACATTTGTTACTGGCGGATTGGTCTATTACTTTACTCCGCTTGATATCAGCTATGCAATGCTTTTTGGGGCGCTAATATCAGCAACGGATCCTGTCGCCGTTATTGCACTGTTCAAGGACATAGGTGCGCCTAAGAGGTTGACAATGTTGGTTGACTGTGAGAGTATATGTAATGATGCAACAGCAATTGTTATGTTTACAGTGATCAAAAAAATAATATTGACTGGAGCAGCAATAACCCTTGTTACCGGTTTTGAGAGTGCGGGAAGTTTTCTTACTGTCTTTTTTTCAGGGATAATAGTTGGTGCTGTTATAGGGGCAATACTTTCTTTTTGTATATCAAAAGCCAAGAGTCAACCGATGGTGCAGATTGCTTTGATGACTATTGCTGCCTACGCAGCCTATATTGTAGCTGATAAAGGATTTGAATCTTCTGGGGTAATGTCTGTACTTGGTGCTGGTATCGTCATTAGCTATTATGGAGCCAGCCATTTCAATACACAACTCAAGGATTATGTGGATAGCTTTTGGGAGTTTGCTTCATTCATTGCCAATAGCTTTATCTTTTTATTACTTGGTTTCTCAGAGGATGGGTTGATATGGCAGTTCGGTTATAATAGTAATTTGTTGAGCTATGTTGGTGGGGCGATAATAGCTGTCCTTGTTTCAAGAGCAGTTGTTGTATTTGGTTTATGCCCTATTGTTGGTGCGATCAGAAAGGCTGATAAGATAAGTTGGAAATATCAGGTTATTATGTTCTGGGGAGGGCTCAGAGGGGCGGTGCCTATAGCACTGGTACTCAGTCTTGATGAAAACTTCGTTAATAGAGAGATTTTTGTTGGTCTTACTCTTGGGATCGTCTTGTTTACCTTACTTGTTCAGGGAACCACGGTAAAGTGGTTGATGGGTAAGCTAGGTGTTGATAAGCCTGAAGCTTTCAAAATTGCTCAGAAAAAGCTTGCACAGCTTCATGTACTAAGGACTGGGCTACTTGAGCTAAAGAGTGTTGGGAAGATCGGTGTCTTTGCAGAAAATAGCGTCCAAAAAATGCAAAAAGCTTACAAAGGGAGGATTGCAGAAATAATAAATGATACTGACACAGAAGACTCAAATTACTTTTGGATTGAATCAGTAACTGTTACCAGAAAGACCTACGCAAGGCTTTTTGATAGCGGTTTTATATCTTCTAGAACATATAATAAATTACTAGGTATTTGTGAAAGGCAGCTGACGGAAATATCTGAGAATGCTGGCTTGTCTTTTGCTGAGTATGATAAGCTATTGAAACCAGAGCGAAGTGTTTTCATTAATAAATTATCGAGTCTGAAAAAACTATTTAGGGACAGTAGACTGCACAAAGGGTTTGATAGTCAAATTTATAATATTGAGAAGGATCTAGCAATATTCATGGCCGCTGGGAATGTGCTTGATATGCTGGAAGAGTGTTGGTTGGAGTTTACACATACAAATCCGAAAACATACGGCGAGTGTGTAGAATACTTTGGCGCAATGCATGAGAGAGCAAAGGTTGCTTGCAAAGAGCTTCAGAACGATGACGAGTCAAGTATAGATATAGATATTGAGAGTCTACTGAAGAGGGTGGTACGAGTGGGAGAGTATAGAGAGCTTGATAACCTTGAGGAAAAGGGCTTTATTTCTTCTTCAATTAGTTCTGAAATTAAAGAGAGACTCTCTTGACCAATGTATAAAGCATAAGGATAAATATACGGTTATCTAACGATTGAGAGCTTTTCGTTTCGGATATATTTGAGACAATTTAATTGTGGTCTAATTCTCTACATGATAGTAATATAACTGAAGCAGCTTGAAGTTAAATTCAGGTCTAGCATGTGACTTTATAAGCCTTCTTGTCATACCGTTAATCATGGTTCAATTGTAGAACACATGTAGCACGCCATGTCATATATACCAAGAAAAGTATTAATTTTATTACTATTATCCAAGGGGGCGTAACATAAAATTACTTTCAGGTGTGAGGTTATTTTAGTGTAACTATATATAAAAAATACTAACTAGTTGCAGCTATATTTACAATACATAATATTCTTGCACGGCTGTAAAATATTGGGTATGATATTATAGTAAATTAGAATTTATTATAATAATACCCTGTATACTGGAAATATGAATTATGAATAAGACAGACTGGAAAGGTGATTTAAATATAAAATGTATTTTAAGAAGCTATGTACTCATTGCTTTGCCAGTTATTGCTCTCTTTCTCTTCATAAATTTATTTCTTGATAGCAGGGAGCTAGCAAAAAATAAAGAACTTCTCGTTGAAGTTGAAAAGCAGCATTTGAAATCACTTTCAATTTCAATAGAAGAGGTTTTTAAGGATCTAAATTCCACTATTTCGTTTCTTAAGAATTCTGGCGAATTTACTGCCTACTTAAACTCCTCAACGCCAAAGAATTTTTATGAAGTCGAACAGCTTTTATTACGATTTCAGAGTAGTACAAAGGAATTTGACTGGATAGAGCTTATCAATCAGGCTGGCATGGAAACGATAAGGGTTGATTATTCAAATGGCATAACGACTCTTGTTTCCCCAGAACTTCTTCAAAGTAAAAAAAATAGTTCATATTTTCAAGACACCATAAAATTAGATAAAATGAGCATCTATGTTTCTCCTATGGATTTAAACATTGAGCGAGATGTAATAGAATATCCCTTGAAACCTGTTATCAGAATTGCAACTCCACTTTATAATAAGTGGAATGTATTTAAAGGAATTCTAGTACTCAACTATCTCTGTGAAGACATTTTAAATGAGTTTTCACACCAGCTTGGTGATCAAGACTATGGATTTATAGATACTTCTCTTGTAAATGACGATGGATACTATCTTTATAGCAGTAATAGTGATTATACTTTTGGCTTTATGTTTGAAGATATGGATTATAATAATGTTAGCCATGATAATCCTGAATTTTGGAAGCTTATAAACTCAGCAAATTCGGGATCATTTGAAAAAGATGGGGTCGTTAGCATTTTCTTAAAGATTTATCCTCTAAAAAATATTAGAGCAATGAATAGTAATAAATACTCATGGGTAATCATCTCAAGTTTTAATGCAAAACACTTACCATTCACCCAGCGTAATTTTTTGTTTGGGGTGAAATTAGTGGACATACTGATACTTGCAGGTATATGCATTCTGCTCTTTGTTTTTGTTGTCCTTTACCACTATTATATTAAGAGTAGGAGTGAGCTTGACATAGCAATCAGAATTGCTACGGAGACAAATGACGCGGTTGTAATAACAGACAGTAATACTAGAATAACATATGTAAACAAATCATTTGAAAAGATAACAGGTTATACGCAGAGTGAAGTACTTGGACTCAAGACTAGTCACTTCAAATCTGGCAAACAATCAGAGTCATTCTACAAAGATATGTGGGATAGTATCAATACGACAGGGTATTGGCACGGAGAGTTATGGGATAGAAAGAAGGATAAGATACTATACCCCAAAAAGCTTAGTATTTTTGCTGTTTATAAGAAGAGTTCGAATTTTGTTGAGAAGTATATAGGTGTTTTTTCAGATCTGACAGCCATAAAAGAAGTGCAAAAGAATGCCACACTTTTTAAAAATTATAATCCAGAAACAAATTTACCTAATGAAAACTTACTCAAGGTGTTAATTGATAAAAGCATAAAGTCTACTGATAAGAAGCTTACAGTAATATGTTTTTCGATTACTAATTTCAGTACCCTTCTTCTTAGTGAAAGTCATAATCAACAACAATTAATTAATAACTTTATTACAAGCATTAAAAGTATTTTGGCACCTGATGATTTTATTGCACAGATCAGTAAGAGTTTGTTTGTACTTGGCATCTGTTCTTCTGATGTGGGTGTAGATATTGATAAATTCTTGACAAAATTTCTTACAAATAGTCAGCAATCTTACAACGTTAATGATAAAATGTTATTTTTTGATATTAAGTCAGGGATATCGGTTTATCCAGATAACAGCAAAACAGCTAGTGAGCTGATAAATAATGCTTACATTGCTCTTGAGCACATACGCAAACAAAAGGGTACATCGTACCTGTACTACAGTTCTGATTTAAAGAGAGAGTTAAAAGAGAAAGAGAGGATGAACCAGCTTCTTCGCTCTGCTATAATTAATAATGAACTATCCGTATACTATCAGCCGCAGGTAGATTCGACCAATAGCAAGATTGTAGGCGCTGAAGCTCTAATGCGTTGGAATAGCCCTGAACTGGGCACCGTCTCACCTGCCGTATTTATACCTATTGCGGAGAGTTCAGGGTTAATTACAGACATAGGGTACTGGTTAATCGGTCAGGTATTCAAGGATATTTCTGAAATAAAAAGGCTTTTTTCTCAAGAATTTACTGTGTCGATAAATATCTCACCTTTACAGTTTAAGGATAATAATTTGGTGTCAGAGTTCACTAGGAAATCTGAGGAATATGATCTCGATCTTGATAATTTTGAAATAGAAATTACTGAATCTATATTTGTGGATGATATTAATGTTATAAATGATAAACTTGCTGAATTTAAATCGTTAGGTGTTAGTGTTGCCTTAGATGACTTTGGTACAGGTTTCTCTTCCCTTAGCTACCTAAAAGTACTCAAGGTAGACAAAATCAAAATCGATAGAAGCTTCATTAAGGATTACCCTCATGCAGATAAGGGAGAAATGGCTAGAGTTATAACAAATATAACTAAAGCCCTAAACTTGAAAGTTATTACAGAAGGAGCTGAAACAAAAGAGCATGTTGACTATCTTAAGTCTATAGGCTGTAATTGTATTCAGGGATATTATTATAGTCGCCCACTCCCACTCAATGACTTTATTGCTTATGTTGAGGATCACTAAGTATGCTGATAGTAGTTTAGCAACTTGGGATTTGGCTAAAGTTTAGGTTTTGAACGGCTAAGAAAAAGTGGCTACTGTTTTTGCATGAGCTCCTGCTGTTTGTATTTGCCCTACTAACATTGGTTAATAGGGCAAATAAAATAAATGACATTTGTGGTTATTTAAAACTTGCCAAACTCACTATCATCAAGAGCTATTTGTTCATTTGGACTTACTATTTCCGCATGGCGATTATCGTTCATAAAGTCAAGATCAGCTGGTTGCGATTTATGGGGTATTTCTTTGTTTACAGTACTTGCATACTGCTTCTTAAGTTTAAACCTGCTAACAAGGTTTTGTAGCATAGCAGCTTGCGCTGACATCTCCTCTGCTGCGCTTGCCGTCTCTTCTGCATTTGCTGTATTATGTTGAGTTACTGTATCAACTTGTACTAGACCGGTATTTATCTGTGAGATACCTTGTGCTTGTTCACTTGATGCAGCAGCAATTTCACCAACGAGATCAGATGTCTTAGATATATTAACAGCAATTTCATTTAGTGCTTCTGCTGTTTGTTCAGAGATGACGACACCATCTTGTATCTCTTTATTACTGTTTTCTATAAGCTCGGTTGTTTCAGCTGCTGCTTTTGCACTACGAGCTGCTAGGTTTCTAACCTCTTCTGCAACTACTGCAAACCCTTTACCATGTATGCCGGCTCTTGCCGCTTCTACAGCCGCATTTAGCGCGAGTAGGTTCGTTTGGAATGCAATATCATCAATAGTCTTAATTACCTTACTTGTTTGCTCTGCATTTGAACTGATTTTTACCATTGATTTAGTCATTTGGTTCATCTTTTCTTGTCCAGCAGTAGTAACTTTTGCTGCCTCTGCTGCAAGTTGGTTTACTTGGGTTGCATTCTCTGCATTTGCAGCCGTCTGCCCTCCAAGTTGGGTCATAGAAGCTGTGATCTCTTCTAAGGATGCAGCAGACTCTGTAGCTCCTTGTGATAGAGCTTGCGAAGCGCTACTAACTTGTGATGCCCCAGCAGCAACTTGAGTTGTTGCGTCAATAACATTTCCCATGATTTCGTTTAAATTGTCAACCATCTCTGCAAAGGCATTTCCAAATTCGTCTTTATTTGATGCAATATCAACATCTACAAGTAAATTACCTGAAGCAATTTGTTTTGCTAGGACTGCACGATGCTGGAGTTGACCAATCATTTTATTTAATCCCTCTCCCATCATGCCCATTTCATCCTTACCTTCATTGAGGTGTATATCAAGGTCTCCAACAGCCACCTTTTCTGCTCCTGCCAAAACAGCCATTACAGGTTTTACAATTGCTCTTGTAAGGGTCAATGCTGTAATACATCCAAGAGCGATCGCAAAAATCATTAGAATAGTAATTATTGTTATCATCTTATCTGCGTCACTAATTGCATAGCTAACAGCAGTTTCAGATCTTGCGGATACAGAATCTCTGATATTTCTAACAATTGGCATTGTGTCATTCCTGCTTGTCCTCATTTCAGCACTTTTTTGAGCCATCTCTAGTCCTAGCGTAACAAATTTTTCCCTAATGCTATCATAATTTTTCATAGCCGTTTGAGCTTTAATAATAATATCTTTATTAGTCTCAGATGCGATTTCATAGGCATTTTGCAAACGTTCTACTCCAGTGTTAATTTCACCCTCCCATACTTTAGCGGCTTCAATTATTTGATCTTTTAAAATAGCTTTTCTTACCCTTCCTTGGGCTATTAGCGCTCTATATAGAGCGTTTCTTGCTCCAACATAAATCGTATTTCTATTAAACCTATCAAGGCTTATGTTGCCATTGTTTTCTTTTGCTCTCTCCTCAGCATTACTTCTGCCACTATCAATAAGCCCCGTAAGCAATTGGACAATATCCTCAGCATCTTTGTCTAATTGCTTAGTCAATACATCTCTTTCTAAACGTAATTTCCACCACCCGTCTATTGATTCATAATAGCTATTTACACGCTTTTGAACATCTACAGATTCATCTCTATTGCTCTGGTTCTTCATTAAGTTTTGAGCATTTTTAAATCCTAATATAGCTTGATCACGTCTATTTGTTGCTTTATCATAATACTCTTTATTGTTGTATACCATCATTCTTAGAGAAGCCGCTTCCATGTTTCCTACGCCATTTCTACCTGTTGCAATTTCCCCTGTCATCTTCATATATCTATCTACACTATTTATACCGCTTGATAGTTCGGTTAGACCATATAATCCACCAACTCCCATAGCAATCAGAAGAACTATAATAATTCCAAATCCTAAAAATAATTTTGTTTTAATTTTCATGTTGATCTCCATTTTAGAATACAAAGAAATTAACCAAAAGATACCGAGCAAAATCTCTTGTTGCTCAAATCGTATTGTTTCCTCTTTACAAAGTCGTTTCACCATCAGGCAATATTATGATATCTTCTCTAATTTTACCCATCACTTTTATATACCTAGCAGAATGTGCATTGGAACTCTTGGAGGAGATGATATCGGTGTAGGTTCTATTCTCACGACTTCAGTGACAGTAGCTACCACAAGTCCAAGTTGTATAGTGGTAATATTTAATGCAGTATTGCAGGTTTTTTCATCGTAGTCTCTCGCGTCATTAATAATATACGCCTTATATCTATAACTGGTATGACCTGTCCTCTTAGATTAACGATACCTCAGAAAAATTCCAGCATGTCTGTATGGTGAATGCAGATAATTTCTTTAGCAAGCTAAACGCTAATTCCATTATACTTCGTTTCCAAGATCAAAGGTTGAATACATATTTTCAATTGTATCCTCATAAGTATCTAGCTGTGCATTGAGATCAAAAATTTTAATAGTATTCGTCGCTTTTCCATTTTTATAGTTGTGTAAAAGTTCACTTACTATTAAACGTAATTATGGGTTTCCCTTTTCACTTTAACGTTTACTAGGTCTAGTATTAACTACGGCTACTCAGGTAAAAGCAGCAGGTATAATACTCCTGCTTATATAATTTTTGTATTTGTGATGTCCTTTTTGTTTCGATATATTTTTGTTTATCTCGACTTCAGGATTATTTTGATATGTAGTTTTGCGTTGCGATTAAAGAATCCTCTTTAAATAAGAATAATGTACAAAATGCATTAAAGATTTATATAAAAACTATTTATACTTGCTGTTGTATTTGGGATGCACTTATAACATCTATATGAGCTAGGTTTAGCATTCTTGGCAGGGAGTTATGGACTAATTTATTATTCATAATTTGTAACCTCACAGCAGGTGGAACTTAAAATTTAAATTAAATGTTGTAGCACAAAAAGAATTAGTCTATAATTATTATTAACTCATAATAATAAAATGCTGTCAAGTAAATAATTAGTCGAAAACAAATAATATTGTGTGTTGCTAAACTCTAAGTTAAAAGTTTTACGATAATAAGTTCTGTAGAGGGGTAGGTCGTCTTTAGATAGCACTATTTTATTTTATTCATAATATGAGTAATTTATAAGTGAGGCTAATTGTATTTCATATATTAAGTACTACTAAGAAAGCCACTATCTTAGGATTTTATCGGATTCTAGCATTTGGTAGTTGTTGTCTGATAGGTTATAGATAGAGTTATATGGTGAAAATTTACTGCATAGCAGTAACAGAATAGATATGAAGTAGCCAAGTTTTTATGAATTATTTGACAAGAATAGCATAAAGTTGTACTATAATGAATATAAAAATAAGAAGAGAAATATGCGGGCATTTTATTCAACCAATTTATAGTACCGTGATATAAGATGTAATAGATATATTAAGTTTTTAAGCTAAATAGCATGTATTTGTTAATTTATAAAACATTTCCATAATTTGTCAACTTATAGAAAGAATCAGATAAAAATGATACTCAAATCGATAACATCCAAGTTGTTGTCTTTGATAATTACAGTCTGCTTAATTACATATATATGTATTCTTCTTGTTGCTGATAAGCATATTACAGAGGTTATAGATCAAAGTCAGGACGCTGTTTATGCAGAGAAAATGGGTGTGATTTATAGTGCACTTAGCAAAGCGAATGAACGTCTACAGATGACAGGGATGGTTGAAGCATATTCTAAAGATTTTAAGCGTAATGTGATAGCAAGTTTAAAAGAGACCTATTACAGTGAACAAAATCCAACAGTATATCCTTTTATTCTTAATATAGATAATACGATAGTAATGCAACCACTTTTGGGAAGTGATGATAATTTTCTGCAGCTATTGGAAGATTCTAATGAACTTTTTTCTGAAGATAGTGGCGATTTTGTTTTTACTAACTCAGGAAAGAAAAGGTGGTATATCTATAAGAAATTTGCACCATGGGGCTGGATTATTTGTTATACAGTACCGTTAGATATAAAATATGCAAGTGCGCGAAAGTCACATAATATCCTTATTCTTATCTTATCGATAGGAACTACAGTGATGTTGATAGTTCTCGCATTTGTTATTACAAAACTGACAAAGCCAATACTTACATTAACAAAGATTACAACTGAAATTGCAAAAGGAAATTTAGAAGAAAAAATTGATCTTGATACAGGAGATGAGGTTGGAACGCTTGCACGAAGTTTTGATATTATGCGTTCTGCTATTCGGCAACAAATTAGTGATCTTAATGTTGAAGTCTTTGAACGCAAGGAAGCAGAAAAAAAATTGCGGGTCACTCTGAACTCTATTGGTGATGCTGTAATTGCAACTGATATCAATGGTAGAATAACTAGGATGAACCCTATAGCTGAAAAGTTGTGTGGATATTCATTTGAAGAAGTAAATGGAAGGCGACTTGTTGATATTTATAATATTGTTAATGCTTTGACTCGTAAACCTCAGGTTAATCCAATAGAAAAAGTGTTAAAAACTGGAGAAATTGTTGAGCTTACTAATCATAAAATTTTAATTAGTAATGATTCTTCAGAGTGTCAAATATCTGATTCTGCTGCTCCAATTAAAAATGATGATGGAGTGATCATTGGTGTCGTATTAGTTTTTCGAGATGTCTCTAATGAATATGCGCTACAGGAGCAACTTCGTCAGTCTCAAAAGATGGATGCTATCGGGCAGCTTGCTGGTGGTATAGCGCATGACTTCAATAATATACTTGGTGGTATTATTGGAGCCGCAGAACTAATTGAAATGTGTCCTGACGGTGATCCAAAATATAGGCAATATAATAAAATGATTCTCGAGGCAGCAGACCGTGCTACTGAGTTGATAAAAAAAATACTTGCTTTTGCTCGCAAGCAAAAGATTGGTTCTTCAGAAATTAATGTGCATGATACCCTCCTAGAGACAATTTCATTACTCGAGAATACTATTGACCGTCGCATTAAAATTGAATATGAATTTACAGCTGAAGAGAGAGTTATACTTGGTGATATTTCACAACTTCAAGCGATCTTTCTAAATCTTGGTATCAACTCTTCACATGCTATGCCTGAAGGCGGATTGATCCATATTTTTACTAGCGTTATAGAGTTGGATAGTGCATATTGTAAATCAAGTTTGTTTAATATTAAACCAGGAAAATATATCGAAATTAAATTTAGTGATACGGGATACGGAATTAATGTTCAGGATTTACAACATATTTTTGAACCATTCTTTACAACTAAACTTGATGGTAAAGGGACTGGGCTAGGCTTGGCTGTTGTCTATGGAGCTGTTCAACAGCATCAGGGAGCAATCAGCGTTCATAGTGAAGTTGGAGTAGGGACAGTCTTTCATATTTTCTTACCTTTGACTATTAATGATACAAAATATCCTTCATCAGAAGAGCCCCAGCTTGTTTCTGGGTGCGGTAAAATACTTGTAGTTGATGATGAGTTGATAATGCGTAAAACTGCTTCAGCTATTTTAGAAAATCTTGGTTACAATGTGGTTGTTGCTGAGAATGGAAAAGAGGGGCTTGAGATATTTGCTAATAATCATAATGATATTGATTTGGTGCTTCTTGATATGATTATGCCAGTAATGAATGGTAGTGATTGTTTTAAAGCACTTAAGGAAATTGATTCTGACGTTCGTGTTGTTTTAGCTTCTGGATTTACTCGTGATGAGGATGTTGAAGGAATGAAAAAAGCCGGTCTTTGTGGTTATATTAGAAAACCTTATAAAAGTACAGATTTGAGTAAAATAATACAAAGTATTTTATCTTGTTGAATCTTGTTAAGTTGTTTTTTATTATGGTAGTGGGCGCATATTTTATTCAGCATCTACAAGTTTAGAATTATCAATAAGAGCTATTGGGAAGACAATATTTAGTTTTATTGCAAGTTTCATATTCAAGAAGACCATAGATTATTTATTTTCAACGAGTGGTGTCTCTGAGGGTAATTTTACGGATAATATTTTAAGCGCATCTGAGTAGCGTATTCACCTTGATCATTGGGAGTGGTGGCTAAGGCAATAAAGGTATTCTTTTTAAACCATGAGTCCCAATGTCCTGTAGGCATTTTTGTGTTATCTAGTATAATTTTTCTATCAATTCATTTGATTCTCCATTTAGTATAATTGTGTCCATATCGCTAGGTAATAAAATAACTCCTCTCAAAACTTAGATTCTCACTGGAACGCGTCCATTTAGTCGGAATTTCATTATTGTTGTTAGTTATGCATTTATTATTTAATGACTTAATTTTCATAATTAATTCTTTAGAACCTATCTCCTGTTTTAAAAAATGTAAAATAGCTTAGCTTGTATTTACTTGTGGTGAATTTATTCATTTAATAAAGGGTAGGTATATTATTTTAATGATAACGAAGTGTGTGTATTGAGTTTGGTTGACTCTCAAGATATGTAAATGTTTATGTAATTCTTTTGTCGTATTGTTTTAGATTTAATGTGTTGGTCTTGATGCCATCGCAAATGCCATCAAATGACGCGGATTTGGTGGGGCTATATGCTCTAGGTTGAACTGATTTGTAATGACAGGAATAGGTGATTCTTTCTTTATTACTTTCTTATAGCAATAAGTGATTGAAGTTCAAAGAGAGACATTCTTGAGATTGCGATGAGGCTGTTTTTTTACTTTATTCTGAATTAAAAATCTTAGAATTTACAAGATCAATAATTTTGCTGCCACATACCCTAGTGTTACTGCACAACAATAAAGCTATATTTTTTTTGAGTCTAGAGCTTCGCGCGTTTTCTTCATATTAGTCAGTGCCTTGTCATGTTGTTTATAGGCGCAGCCAATAAAAAGTGCATCGATAATAGTAAGCTCTGCTATTCTTGATGAAAGTGCTTCTGTTTTGAAGGCTGTTTCGCTAGAAGATGTGAATAATGATATGTCGCTATACTTTAAAAGAGGGCATCGGCAGTAATCCGTAATGGATATTATTTTGGCTCCAGAGCTCTTTGATTGCTTGACTATTTCTATAGTATCTCTAGATGCTCCTGAGTGAGAAATAGGTATTACAACATCATTCTCTTGTAAATTAGTAGCAAAAATCGTTTGCATCGTTGTATCTGAGAATGATAAAGCCATAAACCCAATTCTCATGAATTTATGTTGAGCATCTTGTGCTATAATATTTGACCCACCAATTCCTACAAAGAAAATATTCTTAGCTTTAATTAGTAACTCAATAGCTTCCTCAACACTTTTCTTATCCAAGACGAGCAATGTATCTTTTAGTGCTTGAATATTACTGTGAAAAACTTTTGTAACAACGTTTGGGATATTGTCTGCTTCTGTAAGGACTTCGCTAATCTGTTTGGATGGATCAATAATATCTTGAGCAATATTTATTTTCATCGCTTGAAATCCTTTGTATCCAAGTTTTTTGGATAATCTAACAAGTGATGCCTCACTAGCATTACTGAACTCTGCAAGTTCACTGATTGCCATATGAATAACATCTTTGCTGTGTATTTTAATGTAATCGCATATGGCTTTTTCTTTTTTGCTAAGCTTACTAAGCTCTCTTTTTACTCGAATATTAAAGTTTATTTCTTCATTAATGTACATATGATTCCTTCTTATTATTGGCCAAAATATTATTTTATTCAGTATAAGTCATAATATATATAGATATTAATATTACGCTCTACATATATATGGAATAAATTTTCATGTCAATCATAATATATTTAAAAGTATTCTTCTGATTTAGTCAATATATAATAATAATTTTTATGCTAAATTGCTTATTGATTAAATATACAATAGAATTACTAGTATATTGTATGATTATAAGTATATAAATAATAATTATTTGCATGTTTTTTGTAAATTAAGTTTCATAAAATTTATTTTTTATTTGAATAATGTTCAATTGTGGTGTATAGTCAAAGTGTGGATCGTTTGTACGTGTTTAGTTCGTTTATTTTGTTTTAGCATAGGAGATAAAAAGGTGAAAAAGTATTTAAATCTGATTGTAATGTTATTTGTGTTTGTGGCGGTTCAACAGGTTAGTTATTCTTCGGAAATAAAAATTAACTTAGCTATACCTGATCCGATTAAGTCATCTGTTGGAGGAATGGCAGAGTACTTTGCTAAGCAAGTTGCTGAAGAGACCAATAATGAAGTTGAAGTAATGATTTATCCAAACGGCATACTTTTTTCAGGTGATCAAAATTCCGCAATAAACATGCTTGAAGATGGCTCTATAGATGCGCTTGTGCTTTCTTCATCTGTTTACGCTTCATTTGAGCCAAAAATGAATGCTGTTAGTTTGCCATATCTATTTGCAAACTATGATGAGTTTATTAAGTACCTAAATGGTGCTCCTGGGCAAGAACTATTAGATTCTCTTGATCGTTTAAATATTAAAGGATTGGCTTTAGCTATTAGAACTTATAGGAACGTTACTAGCTCAAGTAAGCCAATTACCAAGCCTAGTGATTTTGAAGGAATGAAATTACGTGTTCCTAATAATAAATTATGGGTTGATTTTTTTGGCGCATTAGGTGCAAACCCAACTCCGATGAATTTTAAAGAGGTTTATACTGCTTTACAGCTTAAAATAATTGATGGTCAAGAAAATCCAGTAGAAGTACCATTATCAAATAAGTTCTACGAAGTGCAGACTTATCTTTCAATGACCAATCACATTGCAGATTCATTTATTCTTGCTTTTAATAAAGATGTTTGGAATAAACTAACTCCTGAACTACAAAAAGCTGTGAAAAAAGCTGCTCTTGCAGCAGCAGACTACAAGAATAAATCTGATATTGAACAAGAGTCAAAAATCGTAAAAGAATTAGCTTCACATGGGATGAAGGTAAATAGGCTCTCTCCTGAAGAAATGGCAGCTTTTCAAACCGAAGCTGTAAAACAATACCCAAAATTTGAAGAAATGATAGGTGCTGAATTTATTAAAAAATCGCAGGAATTTTTGGGAAGATAATATTTTAAACTATTACTTGGGTAGTATGATAACTGTGCTACCTGAGTAATGGTTCTATTAGTAGGGTTGTGTTGATATGAGAAAGAAAAGCATAATATGGTGCGTAGTTGATGGCATTATATTTATAAGTATTCTAGGGATGTTGGTAGTGGTATGTCTTCAGGTTTTGAGTCGACTGATAAATAGTTCAATTCCTTGGACTGAAGAATTAACACGAAACTTCTTTATTTGGACAGTAAATTTTGGTATGGCTGTTGGCTTTAGGAGTGTTGAGCATGCAAGGGTTACCTTTATTTTTGATATGCTCCCATATAAAAAGTTTTTTAGAAAGGTTCAGGGATTTATATATCTAATTAGCTGCTTAACCTTTTTTGTAATTGTTATGTATTATAACTGTGGTATGACACATAGGCAGTATTGTAGTTTGGAAAGCTCGCCTTCTTTGGGAATTCCTATGTTTTATGTTACCTTGCCTTTGGGTCTTTGTTCTTTATTGTCAATTATCGCTATATTCCAAAGTTACTTCCTGGATTCAAATACTAAAAAATTAATTACCACTGATGTTTCGGCTGAAGAGTTTGAGGAGAATAAACTATGAGTTTGTGTTTACTAGGGTTATTTTTCTTGTTAAGTCTTGTCGGAGTTCCTTTAGCAATAGCTCTTGGTTTATCCGTAATTTCAACATTATACTTTTATGGACTACCACTGCATGTTGTCTCAAGATTTATGTACTCTTCAATGAATAGCTTTTTGCTTGTAGCTGTGCCTCTGTTTGTACTTGCTGGTTTAATTATGGAGAAGGGAGGGATTGCTAGTAGGATTTTTAGTGCTGCTAATTCGTATGTTGGAAGATGGAGAGGAGCACTTGGACATGTGAATATTATTGCAAGTTTTATTTTTGGGGGGATATCGGGGTCATCTGTTGCTGATGTTGGTAGCTTGGGGCCTATTGAAATAAAAGCAATGACAGAAGAAGGTTATCCAAGACCGTATGCTGCTGCAATTACTATGATAACTTCAACTCTGTCATCAATTGTACCACCGAGTATTTTAATGGTTATTGCTTCTGTTGTTGCTGAACAGTCTGTTAGTGCTTGTTTGGCAGGTGGAATTGGGCCTGCCGTGTTGCTCTCGTTATTGTTCATGCTGACAAACTATATTATTGCTAGACGTAATGGATATGGTAAAGTCGTAATACGAAGTTACCGTGAGATTGCAAAAATTATCTTTAATGCGATACCGGCACTTTTATCGCCGCTTATTATACTATCAGGGATATTCTGTGGCTTTGTTACGCCGACAGAAGCTGCGGGACTTGCTGTGGTCTATACATTGTTTCTTTCAATATATGTTTATAAAGGTTTGACTTGGAAACAATTTCCTAGACTCATGATAACTGCAGGAGTAACTTCGGGAACAATTTTATTCATTGCTATGGTTGCTTCAGTTGCTACATATATCTTTGCTATTGATCAACTCCCAGATAAGGTAAGCGTATTCTTACTTAGTATTTCAACTAATAGCCTTGTCGTATTACTAATAATGGGACTTATCTTTATTGTCATAGGAATGTTCCTTGATATTACTGCAGCAATACTATTGCTCACACCTGTACTAATGCCGACAGCGTTAGTTATTGGAATCAACCCAATTCATTTTGTTGTGTTTATGGTTATGGCTCTTTCTGTTGGTCTAAGTACACCGCCAGTAGGGGTATGCCTATTCGCAACATCATTAGTATCTAAATTGAAAATAGAGACAATTGTTAAAGCATCGTGGCCGTTCTATGTGATTATTGCTGTTTTCTTAGTGATCTTTGCTGCAATACCACAAATTGCTACGTCTTTGGTTGACTTGATGTTGTATTAATATATTGATGTGACATAATGAAATAAATTCGTTATAAATTTATATGATTTTTAAAAAGAAATTCTTAAAAGGAGAAAAAATGAACGCAGGTAAACAGATTAGGATGTCTAGATTGTTTGATAAGAAGTCTGGTAGACTTTTTGCAATAACTCTTGATCACCCAATTACTAGAGGTGTATTGCCAGGATTAGAGAACATTGATAAAACACTTGAGACTGTTATCAAAGGCAGACCAAATGCTGTTACTTTACAAAAAGGTATTGCTACAAATGTATTCCCTAAGTATGCTGGTGAAGTGGCATTAATTATGAAGTCTACAACATATTCAATAAACTATCACCCACACTACGATGCGCCTGTAGCTGATGTTGAAGAAGCTTTAAGATGTGGTGCCGATGCTATCTCTGTTGGTATGATCGTTGGTGGGCCTGAACAGGCTCAGCAGTTAACTCATCTTGGTATGATTAGTAAGGAAGCTGAAAAGATGGGCATGCCTCTGGTTGCTCATATCTATCCTAAAGGCTCAATGATCAAAGATCCTTCAAATACAGATGCCCTTGCATATGCTGTGCGTGCTGGTGCTGAACTTGGTGTTGACGTGATTAAGACTCTTTGGAGTGGTTCTGCTGAAAGTTTTCAGAAAGTTGTTGATTCTTGCCCAGCAAAAGTATGTCTAGCAGGTGGCGCTGGTGGTAATGATCTTAAGTCTTACTTCCAGATGACACAGGATGCTCTTGCTATTGGTTTGGCTGGTGTTACATACGGCAGATGTATCTGGCAAGATAAATTCCCAACAGCTGCTACAATGGCATTCAGAGCAATGATTCTAGAAGATGCTAATGTTGAAGCTGCTATGAAAATCTATGCGGACAATGCTAAATAAGTTTAGGAGATAATATGAAAGCTGCTGTATTTACAAAGGTTGATTGTGTCGAATATAAAGATGTCCCTGATCCAGAAATTGCTGAGAATGAGATGCTGATAAAGGTCAAAGCTGCAGCAATATGTGGTACTGATAGTAGAATAATCAATGGTTCAAAGACCAAAGGTATTATGATGCCAGCAATTATTGGACACGAAGTCTCTGGTGAGGTTGTACGAATTGGTAAAGATGTTACAGCATTTGCAATCGGTGACCGTGTGATTATTGATCCTGTATTGCCTTGTGGAGAGTGTTGCTATTGTTTGAATGATATGGAGAATGTCTGCTTGAACAGAAAAGCTATTGGATATGAGTACTCCGGTTGTTTCGCGGAATATCTGAAAATTCCTGCAGCATTCGTAACTAGCGGTAACGTACTCAAACTCAAGCCTGAAACATCATGGGAAGCTGGAGCACTAGTTGAGCCACTTGCTTGTGTTCAGGAAGGTCAGACAAAACTAAATATCGGCTTTGGAGATACAGTAGTTGTAATTGGTGCTGGTCCAATTGGATTGATGCATGTAATGCTCGCAAAAGCTCAAGGAGCTACTAAAGTAATTGTTAGCGAACCAACAAAGAGTCGCCGTGAGGCTGCTACTAAGTTTGGTGCGGATATCTTGGTTGACCCTATCAACGAATCACTACCGGATATTGTATGTGCAAATACTGAGGGGCTTGGTGCTGATGTGGTAATTCTTGCAATTGGCAATCCAAGAGTTGTCAATCAGAGTTTGCAGATTTGCAAAAAAGGCGCTAGAGTTAGTATGTTTGCTGGGTTTGCAAAAGGCGCTATGCCAGAGGTTGATGTAAATCTAATTCATTATAATGAGTTATGCGTTGTTGGTTCTGCGTCTCTAAAACGTAGTGGGTTTAAAAAGTGCTTAGAATTAGTAGAATGTGGCGCAATAGATGTACTGCCATTGGTTACTCATACTTTTAAGTTGGAAAAATTCAATGATGCTTTAGCGCTGGCTGAGAGTGGTGACGCGATAAAGGTAGTTATTAAACCATGAAGACTAAAGCAATAATCGGCATTGATGCTGGTACAACAAACATAAAAGTAGTTGCTTTTACTCTTGATGGAGGTATTATAGCCAAAGAGCAAGTGTCTGTTGTGTTAATAAGAGCACAGCGCGGTTATGCAGAGATTGATTTGGAATTATATTGGAAAAGTATTGTAGTAGCAATCAAGAAATTAATTGCTACTACTAATATTGATATATTAAGTATTGGCGTTTCATCAACCTGCCCAACTACAGTACTTATGGATAAAGAATACAAACCATTACGTTGTGGTATTACATATATGGATATCCGTGCGGACAGTTCTGTGAAACGATACCTGAATTCATTGGCGGTTGATTCTGAAAAATATTCCAAGCTTCTTGGAAATAGAGCAGCTATAGCATCTTGTAGCGTTTCAAACTTGATATGGCTACAAGAGAATGAAGCTGAAATATGGGAGGCTACAGAGTATGCGGGAATGCTTAATAGTTTTATTGTTGCACAGTTTACGGGCAAGACGGGAGTGGATTGGACTCAAGCTTCCTACAGTGGAGTTTTTAAACTTGATTCTAATGATAACCGTTGGGATTGTGATTTACTTAGCTATGCCAATGTCCCTGAGAGTAAGATAGCTAGTATAAAATCTCCTTTTGAAAAAATTGGAGTTGTAAAAAAAGATATAAGTATTGAAACTGGTATAAAACAAGGTACACCTGTTGCACTTGGAGCTGCTGATACGGCTTGTGCTACTTTTGCCCTTGGTATTAGAGATAAGGCAGAAGTTTTTGAATCGGTTGGAACATCGGGAGTTCTTACTTTTATTCATGATAAACCTCAATTTGATCCAGTATTTATGAATAGAAAACATATTATAAATGGTAATTGGCTGGCCCATGGCGCAAACTCGTTTATGGGCGCAGCTCTTGATTGGTTAAAAAACAATATTTTTAATGAATTCGCAACTGTAGAGGATATGAATACCGCAATCGCTTCAGCTACACCTGGCGCTAATGGCGTAGCATTTTTGCCATATTTGTCTGGTGAGCGTTCGCCAATATGGGATAGTAAAGCGGTAGGAGTCTGGTACGGTATAACCGTGCAGTCAGACAAGATTGACCTCATGCAGTCTGTGTATGAGTCAGGGGCGTATGTACTTAGACAGTTATTAGAATATGGCGAGGAGTGTTTTGATGTAACTATTCGTGATATTGTTGCTGTGGGTAATGGTACAAAGAGCAGCTATTGGAACCAAATTAAATCTAGTGTTTTAAACCTTCCATATAGTACAACCTCGTATGCTGATGCCGCGGCACTTGGTGCTGCATTGCTTGGAGGGATTGCTGGGGGATTATACTCAAGTCCAACTGATCAAGCACTCCCTCAATTAAAATCTACTGGTGATGCAATATATCCTGAAAAAGAAGAAATTAGAAATATGTACCTAAAAACATATGATGTATATAAAAAACTTTATCCTGCTCTAAAAGATGTTATGGGTGGGTATTCACATTAAGCGGTGCAGTTCTATTGTCGTGTTTATATTCAGATTTATTCATATTTAGACACTTTAGCATGTTGTAGTGTTACCTTTGATTATCATATAGAGCTTAAATTGCAAAAAATTTAAATATTATAGGAGTATAAATAATGAAAATTATTGTTTTAGATGGTTATACAT
Organism: Planctomycetota bacterium; assembly: GCA_965140405.1. GTDB lineage: Bacteria > Planctomycetota > SZUA-567 > SZUA-567 > SZUA-567. Next base: position 586,104 of record OZ223208.1, on the reverse strand, counting down.
TAAATCCGGGAGACCTGACGTGGGATGGATTCTCTGAATTGGGTGAACTCATTTGTTACGATAGGACAAATAAGGAAGATGTAATTAGCCGCATAGGTAATGCTGATGCTGTTATTACAAACAAAACTCTTATTACCAAGGAAATTATTTCTGCTTGTCCGTCAATTAAATATATCGGTGTTCTTGCTACAGGTTTCAATGTTGTTGATACCGCAGCAGCAGCAGAAAAGGATATTCCTGTTTGCAATATACCAACCTATGGAACTACTGCTGTTGCACAGTTTGTATTTGCCCATTTATTAAACATATGTCATCATATTGAAAGCCATAGCCAGACGGTATTTAATGGTGACTGGACTGTTTGTCAAGACTTCTGTTATTGGAACTTCCCGCTTATAGAGCTTGCAGACAAGACAATGGGTATTATTGGTTTTGGTCGTATCGGTCAGAATACCGCCAAGATTGCTCAAGCGTTTGGTATGAAGGTTCTTGCCTATGATGCTTATCAAAATAAAGACCTAGAGTCAGATAATTTGAGGTATGCTGATCTTGATGAGGTACTTGCAAACTCTGATGTTATCTCGTTACACTGCCCACTATTTGAATCAACGGAGGGTATGATCAACAAAAACAGTATTGCAAAGATGAAGGATGGAGTTATTATTATCAATACTTCACGTGGTCCGTTGATTGTTGAAGAAGATCTTGCAGAAGCACTAAATAGTGGTAAGGTAGCTGCAGCTGGTATAGATGTTGTATCAACAGAGCCAATTAAAGCTGATAACGTATTGTTGACGGCCAAGAACTGTTATATTACTCCACATATTGCATGGGCTCCACTCGAAGCAAGAGCACGCCTGATGAATATTGCTGTTGATAATTTGAAAGCATTTATTGCAGGTAGTGTTGTTAATAAGGTTAACTAATATTTAAATCTAGCTTTGAAATAATGTTACATAACATCACTAGTGATAATCATAGAGCTCAAAGGTATTTATACTTTGAGCTCTTTTTATGCATTCATACATAGTTAGAGGACTCTTTATAAATCATCAATATACTCCGTGTGTGTCTGAAAGGGCCTTGCAAAATATTCTACCACTGCCTTTGTCTGTTTATCGAATAGAATAGTTATGCATGAAATTATTAGATGGTACTGAAGATATGAATTTCCTTGTTGATTTGTGTGTTATATATATTATTAAGTCACTGCAGGTTTAATCTATTGAAGAAGGTGGGAGGTGATAATACCAATGACTTGCTGTAAAGATCATTTTGGCGAAAGGGATCGTAATACTTTTTTTACATATAAATTTCTTTAATTCTGTATGGGCTAAGTTAACGAAATAGGAGGTGTTGATGAGAAGAAACGCATGCGCATTATTATTAGATTTTGATGGACCGGTTTGTAAAGTATTTAGTAGTATTTCTGCTAGTGATGTTGCAAAAAAGTTAGTATTTTATGCATATTCACATTTTAATATATCAAAAGAATTAATTGCTGATTCAGATCCTCTACAAGTGTTAATAAAGATTGAGCGAAATACAACTAATGATAATATTGTCAGAAAATGTGATGATTACCTTACGGGCTTAGAGTCGCAGGCTGTTGATGGTGCATCATTAAGAGATGGTATACAAAAAATCATAGAATTATTTGACAATAATATTGCGATAGTAACAAATAATTCAGCGAAATGCGCAAGGGATTTTTTTTCAAAACTTAGAATTAAAATTCCGATTTTTGTCGGTAGACCGTTTGGAAGACCAAGTTTAATGAAACCAAATACATACATTCTAGATTATGCATTACAACAGCTGAAAAAGTCTAATGATGATTGCATTATGATTGGAGATTCGGTTACTGATATTGAGGTTGCCCAGAAAGCGAGAATCTTTTCTATAGCTTATGCTAATTATGAAAGTAAGTATAAACGTTTACAGAACAGTCTACCGGATTTTATAAGTTGTGATCTTAATGAGATACATAGGTATATTTCAAACATAATAATAAACTAGCTTTTTTAGATAGTATCTTCTTGTCTATTTCAGTAAGTCGTACAAGATCTTGTTTTTTTTAAATGAGTATTTTATACGCTGCTTTCGTATGGTTAGTACTGCGGTTCAAAGGGATGATAGAATTTTCTTATGGTTGCTCTCTACCTATATTGGAAGACTTTTGGTATGCCATTCTCTAGTGATATTCTCAAAAGTAATCTCTGTTAGTTTTACTACTGCTTACTCTTTCTCGTGCTTTTTAGCACTAGTGGCAATACCAATTACTAGGAGTTCTTTTGCTTCATCTTTTCGATTTTTAGCAATACTGTTAAGCACTTGTCGACGCTGATTGTTTTCTCATATGGTTGAAGCTGTAAGTCATTTCTTAGAGCCTGTTTCCTGTTTTAAACAATGACATATAATCCTTCTGAATCAGCAACCTTATATGCTTTGTTTTTCTTCTTAAGATTTCAAATCTTCATATCTGATAGTGGCATTACCGCTTCCTTTTGTCTAGAATTAACGATACCTCAAAAAATACTTCAATTATACTGGAATGCCAAGGATTTTTTTTGGTAGGGATGGTTCGTTGAATGTTGTAAGGTATTGGTATAAAAGAAAAAACGTACTGGAATGAAGCAGTACGTTTCATTGTTTGGTAAGCTCATTGATTCGAAACGTCGTCCTATTGATTAAGAATGCAGCATATATAACGTGTAAACCCTATTCGAATAAAGAAATTGGAAATTAGTCATAATTTGTAAAGGGCAAGTGGAGGGGCAAGAGGTGGGCAAGCGGTAGCTATAATTGAATATGTAAATGTGTAATTCATATATATTCTTTTTATCAGGTGTCCACCATTTCTAGGTCACTGCAAGACTCTAAATATTCTACATTATTTATGGATAACGGTTCATTATACTTTAGTTTATAGATGATAAAGTTATCTTGATACTCACTAAGGTATGCTTAACTGGTTTAACCCACTGAAATGGTACCAAAATCTATATAGGCTTTTGGGTGATTTTAGGAAGTATTCACGAAGCAAGAATCATACCTACATGAGGCATGTCGCAAGCTTATTATTCTTTATAAGTGTAAAAGAATATTGAAAATGAGCCCTGATAAAGTCAAAAACTCCGGGCACTATAAAAAGAGAATGCTCAACTTTAAAAAACGTTGCAAACCTATCATAGATAATGCAATTCTAAAGGAAGCTGCTGAATTCAGCGAAGTGGAGGAAATTGTGGTCTATGTTCAGAAAAAGCTTAACGTTTCACAACAATAAAGTACCGTCAAGCATTCTGCTTATGATGGTACTTTATTGTTGTGTGGTGCTTTATTTAATGTTAATAGGTTATTCTGGTTTTATCTAAAAACTCTCCATATTTTCGTTTTGTTCCATCATACGTAGAAAGTAGCCAGCAAAATCATGGCTTGGATTTTTCTGAATAATCTGCTGGCATAGCTCTTTTGCATGGTCTTTATCGCCAAGCCCATAATATGCTTGAGCTTTAATAAATTTAGCTCTGACTTGTTGTCTTTCATCTAGGTCTTCGTCAAATAGCAGTAGGTTTGGTAGACTCGTAGCAAAATAATCAATCTTAGCTTTTTGATTCATTAATTTATCTGCATATTCTTTTAATGAAATTAGTAACTCGGCTGCTTCGTTGGTTTTGCCGAGTTTTAGCATTGACAGTGCAGAGTAATAGGTCATTTCTGAGAATTGCCTTACCTCCATTGTCTGGAAGTCTCCTTTGGTATTAGCTGCCAACTGCCAGTGCTTTTGGGCATTATTGTCATCACCAATATTTGAAAGTGCGACACCTAGCCAATAGTGTATATCTGATTGATTGGCAAGGAGGTGCTTTGCTTCTCCAAGATTTTCAGGAGATGTTAGGGCTTTTGTTAGATAGTCGCATGCTTCTTCTGATCTGTTATTAGCAATTGCTTTTTGTCCTAGTAGAAGGTTTAGTTTTACATGAGTTCCTAGAGCCATACCTTCGCCGCCTTCCCAAGGTTGGAACTTGTGTGAATATAAGTTTTTTGCTGCCTCTTCAGGTAGGCCTAATTGATTTAGTAAGTTACAATATTCGAGTAACAGTTCATCATTTGTCGCTAATATATGTGATTGTTCTTGTAATGCTTTTAGGCGTTGTTCAAGCTTTATCCCTAGTCGCTTATATAACAAGTCCCGCTCATAAAGCAGTCTTGGATCTGCTGGATTGAGGCTAACAGCTTTTTCAAATGAGTCCAAAGCAAGTTTCTCATCATGGAGGCTGTTATAAGCACCAAGGCCAAGATTACGCCAAGCAATTTCATTTTTCGGTTCATATTCTACAGCGGTAAACCAGCATTTAATAGCATCTTCATGACGCTTACGATCGTAGTAGAGATTACCGAGGTAATATGCTGCTCTAGCGTCAGTAGCATCAAAGTTAAGCGCAGCTTCAAGTGCTTGCATCTCTTCAAGCCTTGACGGAAAACAGTAACTCTTGTCACAATTTTTTGCCTGTTTATAAAGCTTATCTGCTTGGGAACTATTCCCTTGTTTTTCTTCAAGCCATGCAGCTAAGTAGAGCAGTGTCGGACCTGTACCGCTTACCTCTTCTGCATTTGTAGAAAGAAGTATGTCTATAGCTTCATTATAAAAGCCTGAGCGCATTAGATCTATTGCAAAATCAATTCTTGCCTGACTGTCTGCTAGACATGGTTTATCTGATAAGTATCTAGACCATATATCGAGTGAATCAAGTCTCTGGATTTCAGATAATACTCTTTCTGAATTATCAGTTTGGCCAAGTTTTTTCAATACCATTACTTGCAGATTTTTAGCCCTAAGATTGTCTGTATTATATTTCAAAGAGTACTCTAAATGTTCTAAAGCTTGCTCCCATTCATGTTCTTGACAATCAAGCTCAGCAAGAGCATGGTATGCTGGAGAACGCCAAGCCATGTTCCATGTGGCCTTGTATATGGCATCATAGGCTTCTTTGTTTTTTCCTAATAATCTAAGTGTAACTCCAAGATTATAATATGATTCGCCATCAGCTGGGTTTGGATTTCTAATTGTTAATCGTTTAATTGCTTTACGGAAGTAGGCTTCAGCTTGTTCAAAAAGTCCTTTCTTTAAAAATCTAAGTCCCAAAGCGTTATTACAGCGTGAATCAAGTGGATCACGTTTTAATGCTTCTTGCCAGTATGCTTCTGGTGAACGGGTGGCATGTCTGTACTGCTCAAGATGAAGACCAGTTATGTATAGCTCATCACCTGACGTTATCTCCTCAGGAGGTAACGGCTCGGTCGCTGATTCAAGTGTAACAGAGTTGTCAATATTATCTGGTGCATGTAAGACGGTATTTTTACCATTTTTATCAGTAATTGTTAGTTTAAGCAGATTTTCAGTGGCATCTCCTGATTTATCCAGCTTTACTGTAAATGGATTTTGAGGAGAAATAGCTGTGTTGATTTGATATAGTGTTTCTTCTCCACATGTCAAGGTTATAGTAATTTTATCATGTTTAGCAGTTGCAGCAACCCCAAGTATTATTACTTCATTTTTCTGTTCCATATTTATTGAGAAGTCTTTATCCGCATATTTAGCTGTTCCAATATTGCTAAATGGGTAGATATATTGTGACCAGGTCTTGGTTTCTCCAGGCATCAAGTATGAAAAATCTGGTTGATTGTCTGTATATACGCCTGCCATCAATTCGATATACGGTTCATTGCTGTCGCTAAGGTTGCGATCCCATGCGTAGCCAAACTCATGGTTTCCCCATGTCCATTGCTTTTTTCCGGGTGATATATGGTGATTGGCAATATGTACAATTCCAGCGTGTACTGCATGGTCGTAGCCACCACAGAAATTACCTTCAGAACCAATACACATATATGATGTTGGCACTGGAATATTAGCATACCATGAAAGGTCATTTGCTTTATAAAGAACTTCTGATTTTGAGCTCAAGCAATGAGGGGGAATAAATTTTGACGGGATCTCATGCTCTGGTGTTCCTTCTTCAGCTCTCTTTTGATAATCAACACCATAGTAGCTGTCTGAGCAAAGTGGGAAGGTGCTTAGAGCACGTTTAGCGTGATCTGCAACCATTGTGACATCTGTCGGAAAGAATGACTGGTATCTCTCGTGTACTTGGGTTGCGATATTTGTCCACCATAGGAATGTTTGAGTATATTCGGTACGGTTGTATACTCTGACCTTTAATTCAATATATGATTTATCAGGTCTAAGACAAATACCGTGCATACCCTTCATATGCTGCATAGGATCGTGGTCTGAAAGCCAGACTACTACCGAGCCATCACTTAGCTTTTCGATATCGTACGCTGTCGGCATATAGGTTGCAGGGCGGTGGTGCTGTGGCCAGTTAAATTCGATGCCACCAGATATCCATGGTCCTGCAAGACCAACAAGAGCGGGTTTAATTACATCTTGACGGTAGACAAAGTCATAGCCGTTTGATTTGTCTCTAGCAGCATGAATACGCCCACCAAGTTGCGGTAGAATCATAACCTCAATGAACTCATTTTCTATATATATAGCTTCCCATTCTTTATCAACTTTTTGCTCGCTGATACGGTTATAAAATGGGAGTGGGTAGGTTTTACCTGAACTTCCCTGAAATACTCGCTTCTCGAGAAAAAATGGATTTTGCTCAGGTTTTTCTACCTGATATGTCGGGATAATAATTTTCCTTACTTTAACTGTTACTTCAGACATAGTGTGATACCTTTCTTCTAAAGAGCTGAAAATTTTATTGACGTCTTTATAAAAATATAAGATCTTAGTGTATTATACTTGATATAATTGCTTAAAAAATGCATAATGATACTTTTTACATATAATATTATACGATAAAAGGTAGCCACTTATAACTATGAAGAAAAAAGAAGGGTTTGAGGGACAATTATTATTTCGCCTGACACCCGATCAAATCAATATGGTAACTGACGATCCAATATACAGATTGCTTTATGCTACAGATATTGGGTATTATCCTTTCGCTTCTGACCACTTTGTTGATCGTCCAACAGGCAGTTCAAGCCATATTCTTATACATTGTATTTCCGGAAATGGCTGGTATAAAATTGGTCTTGATGAATACTCTGTCTGTGAAGGAGAATTCTTCGTTCTGCCTGCTGGCGTTGCTCATCAGTATGGAAGTAAGAATGGGTGGCGTATTTATTGGTTGCATTTTGAAGGAGATATGGCAAGATCATTTTTAGACCGAATTGTTGAAAAGGACTACTCTTCTAAGGTTGGACCTATGAGGGAGTTGTCTATTAGTTTGTTTCGTGATCTACTGAACCATATTTCTTTATGTATGACTAATTCTACTCTTAGTTATTTGCATTATAGTATATGGCATCTTTTGGGCATGTACTGCTTGTATGAATCATTTTCAGAGTCGAAGCCGTATGGACATAAAAGAATACAGGAGTTGATTGCCTATATGAAAGATAATATTTCTGAGCAAATGACTCTTACTGAAATGGCTGATTATGCAGAGTTATCTGTTAGTAGGTTTTCGGAAATATTTAAAGAGCAGACCGGGCATTCTCCAGTGGATTTTTATATTCATATAAAAATTCAAAGAGCCAGTCAGATGCTTATTTCCACTTCCTTAAAAATAAAGGATATTGCTTTAATCTGTGGCTGGGCGAATCCATTTTATTTTTCTAGGTCTTTCAAACAGATCAATGGCTATCCTCCAAAGGTCTATAGAAAATTATATAAAATATAGCTTTAGTTATAAAATAACTGATCTGCACTCAAGTGTAGATCAGTTTTTTAAAATACAGTAACTGCTTATTATGAAACTCTATTCTTATTTTTAAATCTATCAAATATTACGGCAATAAGTAGGATTAGACCACGTGCAAGGTACTGATAGAATGAATCAACATTCATAAGATTCATTGAATTTTGAATAATACCCATGATAAGTACACCCGCAATAACAAATGAAATACGACCTACACCACCAGTCATAGCTACACCACCAAGTACACAGGCACTGATAACTTCAAGCTCAAAACCCTGAGAAGTCATTGGTTGGCCACTTGTGACTCTAGATGCTAGGACTATACCAGCAAATGCAGCAATAAGACCTTGCATGGAGAAAATTATAACCTGTGTAAGCTTTACATTAATTCCAGCCAAATATGCAGCTTCTTTATTGCCACCAATTGCCAAGGTATTTCGACCAAAGGTCGTCTTTGCCAGTAGAGTTCCGAAGATAATAAAGCATATTAGGCTTATCCATACTGGAATTGGAATACCTATGAAATCGTTATTTCCCAGAGCGAAAAAGCCATCCAGATAAATACCGACTGAACGACCATTTGAGAAAATATATCCTGCACCTCTAACAATCTGCATTGTTGCTAATGTCGTAATAAGTGCATTGATTCCTAATACAGCAATAATAATTCCATTTGCTATACCTACAACGAGACCTAGTAGCAAACCTCCTGAAATCCCAAGAAAAATACTCCCTGTATACTCCATGATAACTGCACATACAACACCAGAGCAGGCAATAATAGAGCCAACAGACATGTCGAAATCACCTGAGGCGAGACAGAAGAGCATTGTGCATGCAACCATACCGACTTGTGATACAGCAAGTGCAAGTGACCACATGTTGATACCTGTAAAGAAGTTTGGAACTAAAATTGAGCAGAGAGCAAATAGGCCAACAAGGACAATTAGCATACCTGCCTCTTCCCAAATCCATCCGAGCGCTCCTGAACGTTGCCTCATTGAATCAGAATATTCAGCTTGTGAACTCATTAAACACCTTTCTAACATATAAGTTACTTATTATTTAATATTATTTTATACTTCAATTAGCTGAAAATGAAGTAATTTAGTTTTAGTTTTACTTAGTCTTCAACTGGAAGAGCTAGTTTGAGTATTGCGGCTGGAGATGCTTTTTCACGTGTAAGTTCTCCGGAAATTTTACCTTCACGCATAACAATAATTCTGTCACAGATACCAAGTATCTCTGGAAGGTCACTGGAAACAACAATAATTCCAGTTCCCTCTTCAGCTAGTTTATAAGTGATATCATAAATTTCACTCTTTGCTCCAACATCAATACCGCGAGTTGGTTCATCAAAAAGGAGTAAATCTACTTTTTCAGATAACCAGCGACCGAGAATAGCTTTTTGTTGGTTACCACCTGATAAATTCTTCATTAACTGCTTTGCTGAAGGTGTCTTTACTCTTAGTGATTTAATCTGCTCAAGCGCATTTTTATGTTCCCATTTATTGTTAATCCAAAATCTCCCACTACTATGAATTGGCCGAGACGTTACATTTATATTCTCTTCAACTGTAGCTATTGGCAAGATACCATCTTGTTTTCTATCTTCAGGAACATAGGCAATTCTATTTTTAATTGCTTGTGAAGGACGTGATGAGTGATATCTTTTTCCATTAAGCGTAATGTCGCCACCAGTTGATTTCTCTGCCCCAAATATCACTCTCATCAGTTCAGTCCTGCCTGCGCCAACAAGACCAAAAAAACCAATAATTTCATTTTTATTAACTTTGAAAGATATAGGAGAAGAAATACCAGGTCCAGTCAAGTTTTGAACGTTGATGAGTTCTGCTCCGATTTGGCGTGAGCGATAATTGTAGATGTCATTTAATTCTCTACCTACCATCCATTTAACTAGGCTATCATTGTCTACATTATTCATATTATACTCAGTGCGTACATGTTGACCATCACGGAATACCGTTACTGCATCGCAGACCTTGAATATTTCTTCCATTCTGTGTGATACATAGAAGACGACCTTTCCTTGGCTTTTTAGATCTGCAATGATTTTAAAAAGCTGTTGAGTTTCTTTTTCAGATAATGAGCTTGTAGGTTCATCAAATGCAATTATTTGTGCACCTTTTGATAGAGCTTTGGCTATTTCAACCATTTGCCTTTGTGCAATTGATAACTTAATGAGCCTGGTATTTGGTGAAATTTTTTCCCCGATTCTCTCGAGTTCAAACATCGCCTTTTTTAGTAGCTCTTTTTTGTTTACCCAACCTAAATTATTAGCTGGAAGATGTCCCAGAAAGATATTTTCTGCTACTGTTAACTCTGGAACTAACTGTAACTCTTGGTATATAACCGCCACTCCAGCCGCAATAGCGGCTGAAGCATTGGCAAACTTTACATCTATACCATTAATTATTATTTTACCTGAATTTGGCTGGTGTGCACCAGAGAGAATTTTCAGTAATGTTGACTTACCTGCGCCATTCTCACCAATCAATCCGTGTACAGAGCCTTCTTTGGCACCGAAGGTAATATTATCAAGAGCCTTTACTCCTGGGAATACTTTACCGATACCTTCAAATTTTAGGTAGTCTGATGTTTGCATTATTCTTAAAGTCCCTGTTCTTTATAGGTCTTTTCCCAAGTATCACGAGTGATAAATACACCAACAGTTCTGGTGTCTGCAGGAGGCTCTGTGCCGTTTGCTATCCACTCATACAACATAGATGCTGTATCATAACCATGCTGCTTAGCTGAAAGAAGCATAGAACCATAGAATCCAGTTGGTTCTGATTTCTTGAATTCTGTAATACAGTCAGTTCCATTGATGCCGATGCCAATTATATTAGCAGCTTTGAAACCACGACCTTCCATTGCTCTTACTCCGCCGATAGTTGCGCTGTCATTCATCCCTGTCACAATCCAATTCTTGAAACCTGTTTGCTGTGTTAGTAGAACGTTTGCACCATCAAATGCGCCAGGAACATCTGAAGTCTTTTGAGTCGCTTTGAAAATTTGATCCTTTGGGAATCCAGCAGCAACAATAGCAGCATACTCACCATCAGTGCGGTCACGGGCTGTATCTAGCTCGTCAAATGTAACAATACATACAGCTGTTTCTGATTCTTTCCAGCCACGATTTTTCATTTCCTTTATTGCTTCTTCGCCACATTTTTCGCCAATTTTATACGCAGAAATACCTAAGTATTTAACTTCTTCCATAGGTTTTCCACCCTTCATGAAACGGTCATCAACAGCGATAACTTTCATGCCGTGCTTCTTTGCACGCATCATTATTGCTGGGCCAAGTTTAGCATCTGGAGTACAAATAACGAAACCTTTGGCTCCAATTGTTGCAAGATTATCAATCGCAGCTAGAACTTTAGATCCATCGAGACCACTGATCTTAATTAGTTCAAATCCTTTTTCTGCTGCTGCTTCTTCAGCAAATTTCCATTCAAGCTGAAACCATGGTTCTTCTGGCTGCTTAACAATGAAGCCAATTTTTTCTTTTTCGGCTGCGTTAATAGATGTGCTTAGACTAATACCTACAAGTACTAGTAAACAAAACAGAAAATAACGTTTAATCATTAATCTCTCCTGACATAAAATAAATACTAAAAATTACCACAAAAACAAACTACTACTGATATTAAATTCTTTAAAATAAAGTACATTAATAGTAATATGCTTCAATTAATACTATTAATGATGTTTTAATTTAGGTTCATAATAATATAATTTGAGTCCAAGTTCCTCTAATAAATCATCCGTAAATAATACTATATATTACTACAGTATACTTTATTAAAGTCGTTAAAAAATGCATAATAATATTATTTAGATATACTATTTTACGATTGTTGCGACTTTATAATATAGGTGGCACAGATATTATTTTCTTTTTCGTTATTTACTCCTTCATAATCATACTTGGGTTCAAGTTCTATTGGTTACTCATATAATAGAGCCAATCTCTATGAGGACAGCGGTGACTCTATTGATAATGTACTCCGTCTTGGGGGATATGCTTCATACAACTGGGATAACTTCTTTGTAGATATTTCGCCATCAATGGGTATACACATTATTGAGTCAAACAGAAAGCTTATTACCAATGGCCTGACTGCTAAAGGTGAACGCACAGGACTTGACTTCAATATCAACGGCAGTATAGGCTATACCTTCAATCTTCCTTATGATATTGATTTTACACCGAGCTACAGCCATGGGTATACACTATTCTATGATCCAGACTACACAGAGACTGGGGCAGGAGCAGGTAACTTATCTTACAAGAGCTTCAACTCGAACTCCCTACTACAGGACACAGGTGTGAAGTTTGGTAAGTTATTCAGGGTGAGTGGTAAACTTGCCTTCCTTCCAGAAGTCTGGGGCGGTCTGGAGGTAGAGTACCTCCATACTGGAGGCAATCGCAGCTCAACTACTTCTACCTCTATCGGCGGCAGTAGTTACTCGACATCAATGTCAAGCCTTGAGACCTATAGAGGCTACTGGGGTGCGGGTATTACCGCTTTAGTAAATGACAACGTCTCTGTCTTCGGACGTTACGACCACAAGATCTGGCACAAAGGGTATAATGCTGGGTTCAGTGCTGGGATAAAGATTGTTTTCTAAATCATAACCTACTAAATAAAAATGGAGTAAGATCAATATGAAGAAGATGGTATTTATACTACTGATTATGGTTACGGCTGTTACAGTAGTGCATGCAGATGAGTATAAGGATGCGTTTACAGTGTATAAAGAGTATCTCTCAGCGACAAAGAGTAAGAACTTAGGGCAGGTGATCGAGAGACTAGATAATACCTCACCAAGTTATAAAGCAGAACTCAAAGGGGTAGCTGAATCGATGCTCAATATGGATATGGATTTCAAGATCATCTCTGCAAAACTTGTAGGACAGACAGGTGACTTTATCGTAATACGAGTAGTCCAGCAGAATATACCACATAGTGACAACCCAGAGGTAAAGAGCGTAGAGATAGATGCTCTGCAAATCTTACGAAAGGATAAAGATGGCAAGTGGAAATTTAGAAGTTCGCAGATTTTATCTGCTAAGCAATTAGACTGATATATATAGGAAATTATGGCTTTAAATTTCTTGGTTTCCCATCAGTATATGGTGTGCTGTTGTAAGATGTTGCTTGTAATGATTTTCGGTTTTATCTTGTTTCAGTGCCACCGAAAATACTCTAAAATAATGTGGATTTGATGGGTTTGTATTGTTATGGTATGAACTGATTTGTAATGTGCAAAAAAATATGACTTTTTGAGATTGTGTTATGATTGTTTGTATTCTTTATTCTGAATTACAAACCTGGCATTTTAAAGGTAGCTAATTCTGCTGCGGGCATACTACTAGGTTACTAAATTATTATGAAGTTTGACATCTCTACTTATAGTTGAGCTATAAATATCTAACATTTCACTGTTACATTAGTTATATTTATTTTTTTACGCTAAAGCATTTAGTGGTATGCGATGGGAAGCAGGGTTAAAGATGATCAATGTTGATCTTGAAGCAGTTGAGTTTGAGTACCAAAACGATCTGGGTAAGGCTGATTTTCATAGCCTGAGACATACCTTCTGTATTTTACTTGCTCGGAGTGGAGTTCAGCCCCAAATAGCCCAGAAACTGATGCGTCATAGTAGCATAGATTTGACTATGAACTTTTATACTCATATTCTTATGGAAGACAAGATGTCAGCTGTTAGTCAATTACCTGATTTGTGGAGTAGCGGTGACTCAAATATAGGTACAGGATGTGGAAAACCTATTGGTTTTTGTAAGGGGTAAATGAAGGGGCAAGTGAAGGGGTAAATTGAGCGAAATAGCCTAATATTGACAGTTTTGCGGAATTTTAGATATTTAAGAAGTTGTAAATAAAAAAGCTGTAAACCTCTGGTATATAAGGTTTACAGCTTTTTATCTTGGTGCCCGCTCACGGATTCGAACCGTCGCCCTATTGATTAAGAATATAGCATATATAACGTGTAAACCCTATTCGAATAAAGTAGTTGGAAATTAGTCATAATTTGTAAAGGGTAAGTGGAGGGGCAAGAGGTGGTTATAATTGATTGTGTAAATTGAGTGATTCATAGAGATTCTTTTTATCAGGTGTCTGCTATTTCTATGTCACCACAAACTGTATCAAGCTCAGGTTTGTCGCTAAATTTTTAGCAGTGTCATTTTTCTAAATAATAAATTCTTGTATTTTGTATGGTTTAATTTTATCTTATATACCACCTAAAATAAGGGCCCTATTTTGTTAGCCCATTATAAATACCGGTACTAAAAAGTTAAAATTAAGTTTGACTAAGAAATAATCCATGATATACTGAACTTGTAATACATGTTACATCTATTGTGTTTGGATTTTTGCTTGTGTCTTATTGTTTATGGAATCACTTCGGAGCTATTTAAATCTAAAAATTCATAAAAAGTAACTTATAATACTTACATACAAGCGTTAAAATTAAGTAATTTTGATGCATGGTTTTTTTCGCTATTAGTAAAATAAAGTTTTACTGATATATGAAAACACGCACATATAATATATGATGCAGAAGCTATGAGATTAAACGTCAAGATTATTTTAAATGAAATTGTCAAAATAATAATGATATTAAAATCTTCTCTTGATGCTACAAGATATTATAAATATAGTGCTACCCATATAAAATCAAATACTGCCGTTAATATATGAGTCATAAACAATTCTTGCATATAAATCAAGGAAGTCTTTTTTTATTAAATTTAGATTTAGGTTAGTTTTTTCTAAGCATGCCAAGCAATATTCTTTGATTTTTATTTGAATATTTTATAGATATAAATTTAACATGAGACTATATTGCTACATATTTTGGGTGTGCTATATTATTAATATTGAATTTTATGAATAGTTTTACTTTTGTAGCTTTGTTAAGTATATAAAATTTACTTTGGTTGTTACAATATTTATCGAGTAAATACATTATAATAATTAAATGTCGCTTTTATTTTATATATTAAGAATTAATTGTCGGTGATGTTTGTGAATTAATTGTTTGTGGTTTTTGTGTTTATTAGGGAGAATTGTATTATGCTAAGAATTACATTATTTGTAGTGCTAGTTGTGTTTACATTGATTAGTGAAACATTTATTAGTCCAGTTATTGCAGCTGATAAGATCGAAATTATGGTTTCATATCCTAATCAGCCTGGTGAGCCGATAGATTTAGCCATGAAATATTGGGCTAAAATACTAGAGGAAAAATCAAATGGTACTATGACTATGACAACTTTTCCAAGTGGCCAACTTGGTGGACAGGAAGACGTAAGAGCTCAAGCGCAAATGGGTGCACCAATCATTACCGCAACTAGTTATGGTTCACTAGCAGATCTAGTTCCTGATCTCGGAGTTATTAATTCACCCTATATTGGAACCTCTGCGGATCAAAAAATCAAGTTTCTTAACACTCCAAAAATTAAGACACTAATCGGTAAGCTTGATGAAAAAGGCCTGCATATGATTTGCCCTGATATGTACTACGGTACAAGGCAGCTAATGACAGACAAAAAAGTAACTAATCCGTCAGAAATGAATGGTGTTAAAATTAGAGTGCAGAATACTAAAATTGCAGGTTACTGGGCTGAGTCTGTCGGTGCTGTACCAACCCCTATGCCACTTTCAGAAGCATATACTGCAATAAGTCAGGGAATTGTCGAAGGTATTGAAAACCCTCCAGGAACACTATATGGTGGCAAATTCTATGAGCCTCTAAAGTATCTGATAATGACAAATCATACTGTGTTTATTCATCCATGGGTTATGGGAAAAGCTTTTTACGATACACTTACTCCCGAACAACAAGAACTGCTAAACTCGACTTCTAAAGAAGTGTCTGCATACGGTACAAAGCTTATCAAAGAGACAGAGCAAAGCTATATTGATAAAATGGTTGCTGAAGGCGTAGAGGTTATTAAAGTTGACATGAAGCCTTATCAGGAAAACGCTCGTAAAGTCATGAAGGGTAATTTCCCTGAATGGTCTCCAAATCTTTACGAAAACACCCTTCAAGTCTTGGATAGTTTATAAGGGATACAGCTAAATCTATCTTAAATAATCGTAGGTTTACTGCTACAAATAAACTTTTTTTGTAGCAGTAAATATTTAATAATACAGGGCTACAATAAAGCTTAGCTTATATTTGAGGAAATATGAACAAACAAATCTGGAAAAAAACAATTAAAACATTGGATTATATAGGCAGACTAGACACTGTAATTTCTGGTATTGCAATGTTCTTGGTTGTTGCGATATCAATCTGGGGTGTTTTTACACGCTACATTCTCAATTCCCCTAGTGCTTGGACTGAAGAGTTGTCTTTGGGACTATTTGTTTGGTTGACTTTTTTTGGGTTGAGTATTTTAGCGAGAAGGAATGAAATTGTCAGTATTGAGTTCCTTCTAAACACTTTACCCCCAACAATAAAATCTATTTTTAAAAAAATACTTATTCCTGCATTAACATCAATAGCATTAATGGTAATAATTTACCTCGGTTTAAAATTGTCAGTATTTTCCAGCGATCGTCTGACATCAATATTACGTATACCATATCGCTATATATATCTTGGTATACCCCTAGGCTCAATATTTACACTCTATCACGTTATTAGATGCAGTTTCTCTGGGCCAAAATTTTATGAAAAGATTGATTAATTATTATTAAGGGTATACTGAAATGAATGTTGCGATTCCAATTATAGTTTTATTTGTACTTCTAATCCTAGAGCTTCCGGTAGGGATTTCTATATTTATGAGTACACTATGTTATTTTGTATTTTTCTCTTACCTGCCTTTGATGATTATAGTACAGAGAATAAGTGAAGGACTTAGTTCGTACGCCCTTCTTGCGATACCATTTTTTATTATGGCTGGTATTTTTATGAATCACTCAGGCATAAGTACTCGATTATTAAATTTCAGCAGTATATTGACCGGTCACATGAGAGGTGGCATTGCGCAAGTCAATGTTGTATTAAGTACTTTGATGGGAGGCTTGTCAGGATCAAATATCGCTGATGCTGCCATGAATTCTAAACTTGTTGTGCCATTTATGCTTGAAAAGGGGTATTCAAAAGGTTTCTCTGCAGCAGTAACAGCGGCCTCATCTCTAATCACTCCGATTATTCCTCCAGGTATTGCTCTAATTATTTATGGTTATATTAATAATGTTTCTATAGGAAGGCTCTTTCTTGCTGGAGTGATCCCTGGCTTTTTAATGTGTGTAATGATGATGATCTTGGTTAGTTGGATCTCAGGTAAGCGTGGCTATGCTCCAGAAAATGATAGAAGGGCAACTGTAAAAGAGACTTTATTTGGAATTAGAGATGCACTTATAGCTTTTATACTCCCAGTTATCATTATTGTAGGAATTCGTTTTGGGGTATTTACTCCCACTGAAGCTGGAGCAATTGCTGTACTTTTCTCCTTAATAATCGGAGCCTTTGTCTATAAAAAGCTCACCGTAACTACTATCAGTAGAGGGATAATTGAATCTGTTCTAGCCTCAGCAAATGTACTTTTTATTATCGCGGTATCATATGGGTTTTCAAAATTTTTAACTTGGGAGCAACTCCCCCAGAATTGCTCAAATTTTATTGCAAGTACTTTTGACAATAAATGGCTCTTCCTCGCCGCAATCAATGTAGTACTTATTATTGCTGGCATGTTTATCGAAGGAAATGCAATTTTAATTGTTATTTCACCCTTGCTCGTTGCGGCTGCGAAAGTAATGGATATTAATTTAGTGCATTTTGGCATTGTATTTATTCTTAATGGTGCAATCGGAACTCTTACTCCACCTTTAGGCACCGTTATGTTCACAACCTGCACAATCATTGGAGTACCTGTAAAAGAATTTATACGGGAAATAATACCTTTTTGGGTAATGCTAATAGTATCACTTGCACTAATAACGTTTATACCAAAGATTTCACTGTTTTTACCAGATTTAGTATATGGAGTACAATAAGGAACAGCCATCTTTCCTTTAGTATTTTACCAGTAAGCAAATTTATTTTAATACTGCTTACTACTTATTAGAATAAATTATTATTTATTATTAAGAAATAAAAAGGAGTTAACATGAAGACGATCATTATAAAGATTGAAGGGTACGAGTATAAAGCTGAACTTTATAATAATGAATCAGCAGATGCTTTTTTCAGTTGCCTTCCAGCAAAAATATCTATGACTTCATGGGGCGATGAATACTATGGAAGTATCTCAGGTAGCATCCCACATATTAATGAGCAGCGTGATCTCTATAAAGTTGGGGAAATAGCCTATTGGCCTCCGGGAAACGCCTTTTGTATTTTCTTTGGACAAACTCCAGTAAGTACAGATAACCAACCTAAAATGGCCTCACCAGGCATACCACTTGGGAAAATCATTACAGGTGATATTAACACACTAAAAACATTGGGTGGGCAAATTTCAATTACTATTACACAATAAGATGCCTAAACAATTGAGACAATAATTAAGACTGTGCCTATTTTTACAGTAGGCACAGTCTTAATAGTTATATCATTATATTATACTGTTTTCTATTTCAAAAATTGATCTATGAATATGCTCTAAGAAAACTCTGCTTTTGGTCTGATCAATGGTAGATTCAAGTCATTCTATCTCTCCAATTACACATACTTCGCGAACACCAAAGTAGCTTTTAGCAACTTCAATTTCGTTAACTTCAAAAGGATTTTGTCATTTTGAATATTTCACTATTTTTTGACGAATTTGAGTAAGTATTCTATTTTTTTTTTGGGTGGGGCATATGTAGTTTTTAATTGGTTGTTGATTAAGTACTTAATGGTGTATTCGCTTCCTGTATCTTTTATTTATTTATATCATTATAGTTTAGGTTATTTTTATCTTTAGAAACACAGTCTTTGACAGTGCATATTTTATCTCATATAAAAGGTTCTCTGTACAATATAACTGATATTCGTATTTTGTCCGTTAGCGTTCATATATGTATCTAAGTTGTTCGGCTTATTTGCTTTAGGCACTTTTTGCTTGATATTGATTATTTTTGGGTGTCCATTTGTGATTTATGCTTTAGTAGCCGAGTAGGGGTAGAGTGTAGAAATCTTTATGCCAGTTGGGCGAAAATGCATGGAATGCGTTTTCAATTGCTATTTCATGTGTGAAATTATTAAATGGAGTTCATAGAAATTTTTTTGTTAAGGTATGCCTACGGAATATTGTGCTGATTTGGGTTGAGTCTTGCGAAGGTGACTTTTCAAAGTAGTCCGGTATTTCTTGTTTTTGTGTTGTGGTACTTCGCCCTTCAAACTTAATAAACCGACGTATGATGCGTTTTTTCATTCTCTGTCTATGCTGCCTATGAGGTATCATGCTCGTAATGGATCACATCTAGAGCTTTTGTAGCTTTTCATTTCTACCTTGGTAATATCTTCTGAAAAGGCGTTCTGTGGAAGCATTATACCGCCATTTCATCCAGTGAATACTTTAATAAATCTTATTGCTTTCACACGTTGACTCAAGGCTATCTGGGCTATTTAGATTACAAAATATACTGCTTTACTTTGATTCTTTTGTGTGAATCAAGGCGCACTTTTATAAAACTTTAATGGTAGCATTAACGCTTTTCAAAAGATTATTTCAATACTAAGTTTGGAAGTAGAGGATCTTTTTCAATATTTTATACGCTCGGATTTTAATTTTGTATTTTTTTTGGGTTAAATAAAATCAAATAAATCATAACAAAATTATAACATCTTATTTAAGGATATAAAAATTTCTGATTAATTTAATCATCTTTCTACTGAGATACTTTCATGTAGAAAATATAGTCTGTATTTTTAACTAAGATAAAATAGAAACTATCACGAGATTCTTTCTGAAATACGCTTTAATGTGTTTGTGTCTGTACTAAAATACCTGATAGTACGAAGCGTTTAAATAAGATTGTTTTAGAATGATACGGAAATGTTTGGCGGTTAATATGTGCTATTGTTTATGTGTTGCGTAACTAATATGTAGCACATATGTGTTTGATTTTATCATGCTTTTATAAAAAAATATTGGTAGATTAATTCGCTTAAGACGAGCAATGAAATATAATATTAGTATTGGGTTACTAGTCGGGTAGTTGTCTAGTGTTTCGGAGCAGAGTGTCTGACTTGATTCTATTTATCTTACCTCAAGCCCAATATGTCTCTCGTTTAGTTAATTATTTTTATTGAATCATTTGATAGTTCTTGTTTAGGTTTTTATTCTTGGGTGTAATTGGTGTAATTATCTAGAGTGTAATTTATTTGTAATTTAAGGAGTAAGAGATGAAAAAAGTTTTATTGCTTTGTGTTATGTCATTTGTAATTAGTTTAGTAGTTTCCTCTAGTAATTCTGCTTATGCCGCGAAGAAATATCGTATAGCTTTTAGTAATAGTTATGCTGGAAATACGTTCAGGCAGCAAAATATTAAGAGCTGGAAAAAAGTTGCTAAGGAAGCAGAAA
The DNA here is from genome assembly GCA_965140405.1 of Planctomycetota bacterium. Classification (GTDB taxonomy): domain Bacteria; phylum Planctomycetota; class SZUA-567; order SZUA-567; family SZUA-567. The sequence continues at coordinate 565,743 of OZ223208.1, read as the reverse complement.
AACAAGGTCTCATTGAAGAAGCACCAGCTTTCTCTGCAAGTGAGAATACACCTGCAGCTCAGATTGCAGATATTCAAAACCTAATCTTGCAAGGATATGACGCTATTGTAATTAATGCTGCTTCAGAGACAGCACTAAATGGTGCAATTAAAGATGCAAGAGATTCAGGAATCGTCGTGGTCTCATTTGATAATCCTGTAAATTATGAGGATTCGTGGAGATTGATTGGTGATTATCAAGAAATGGGATACGCTGGGGTATCGTATCTAAAGAAAAGATTTAAAGATCAGGAGATAAATGTTCTGGAAATACGTGGTATCGCGGGTAATGCTGCTGATAATGAGATTCATAGTGGTATACAAAAAGGCTTTGATGAATTCTCAAATATAAAGAAAGTCGGAACTGTTTATGGAAATTGGACGCAAACAATTTCACAGAAAGAAGTAGCTGGTATTCTTCCTTCTCTACCAAAAATAGACGCTGTTGTTACACAAGGTGGTGATGGCTATGGAGCTGTAAAAGCCTTTGAAGCAGCAGGTAGGGAGATTCCAGTTGTAATCATGGGTAATCGCTATGATGAGTTGAAGATATGGCAAGAATTGCATGAGAAAGATGGTTATACAACAATGTCAATTGCAAGTAATCCTTCATCATCACAGATTGCATTCTGGACAGCTATCGAAATTCTAAATGGTAAAGAAGTTCCTAAAATGATGAAGCTTCCATATGTTTTATCAATTCTACAACCGCAACTTGATAAACAGCTTGCTTCAATGACACCTGGTACAGTAGCAATGGTTGACTATCCACAAAAATGGGTTCAAGATGTAATTAGTGCATATAAAGCAGGAAAACCATTGCCAGCAAATCCAACTGAGTAAGTATTGCTAGATATAACAATATATTATTCATTTTAGTGAGAATATATAGTTATCAATGTTATGTCTTGATGCTTTTTTATATAATAAAGTTTAGGTCATTTGATTAGTCAGGTCGTTGAAATAGTGCTATTCATATATTAACTCAATTTGTTATGATTGAACTGACTGTAACTCAATCTCTGTAGAAAAGCATCAAGATTAATTGCTCAATAAAATTGTTGTTGTATTTAAAAATAATGTGATTGATATTGATTGATACAGTATCAATCTCATGTCTTCAGTATAATTAATTGTTATAATAATATTTTAAAGAAAGTACTTATGCACAATAGTAATATCAATTCAAAAACCCTTCTTACTTTAAAGAATATTACTAAATCGTTTTCAGGATTCTACGCGCTTAAAAATGTAGATCTAGAAATACATAAAGGAAAATGCTTGGGGTTAGTTGGGCATAATGGTGCTGGAAAATCAACGTTGATGAATATACTTTCCGGTATACTGCAATCTGATAGTGGGGATATTAGCATCAATGGTCATAAGTATAAATCAGGATACACAACTGCCGGTGCGAGAAGTGAAGGGGTTTATTGCGTATTTCAAGAACTTAGTCTATGTGAAAATTTGACTGTAACTGAAAATATCGTCTATGATTTAAGAGGGTTGCCTTCTTTTTCATGGAAAAAAACAGTAGCTGCGTGTATTAAAGAAAAGTTAGAAGAGATCTTTCCAAATAATCATATCAATGTTAATTCTCCTGTGGAAGAATTGAATCTGAGTCAGAAGCAAATGATTGAAATCGCCAGAGGATTCCTTGAGTATTCTAGAGAGGTAAAGATTCTTATTCTTGATGAACCAACTTCTGCTCTTGATAGCACAAGCTCGCAACAGTTGCTTGACTATATTAACTCTGTAAAAGAGAAAGGTGTCTCGACTATATTTATTTCACATCGATTGGATGAGGTCCTTGCTTGTTCTGATGATATAGCCATAATGCGCGATGGAGAGGTTATTGAGCGTGTTATGGCAAGTGATGTTAGTAAACATGATATCATAGATAAAATGGGGCAAATGGAAGTGCTGTCAACGGCTACAGATGAAAAGATTGTGAAAAAAAGTGATGCAACTGTGGATAGCAAATCTGGTCGTTATTTAATCACATCAAAGCAAGATAAAGACAACATACTGAAAATAAAATTGGCAGAAGGAGAAGTTGTTGGACTTGCTGGGCTGGCAGGACAGGGACAGACAGAGTTTCTCTATCAATTACTGTTCAAGTCAAATGATTATAATATTGATAGCGACTGTGTTTTTGTAGCTGGAGATAGAAAAAAAGATGGTATATTCCCACTCTGGTCAATCGAAAATAACGCATCTATCAACGTGCTCAAAAAGATAAAGAATAATGTTATAATTAATGCAAAAAAAGAAAATAGAGTCTCTGAAAGATGGAAGAAAATAACAGATCTTAAAACAAATAATCTTAAAAATAATATTCTAAGTTTGAGTGGTGGAAATCAACAAAAAATACTCTTTGCAAGAGCATTAGAATCAGACTCTACAATAGTTCTTATGGATGACCCTACTCGAGGAGTTGATGTTGGAACAAAACGTGATATTTACTCATTGATTAAAAAAGAGGCTACCAAGGGAAGAAGCTTTATGTGGTACAGTACAGAAATTGATGAGCTATATCTGTGTGATAGAGTCTACGTCTTTCTAGAAGGTGAAGTTGTCGCCGTATTAAATGGTGATGAAATATCAGAGAAAAATATTCTTAGTAACTCTTTTGTGAAAATATAAAATATGAAAAATGTTAAAAATTTAAGTAAATTTATGCCGTTATTTGCAATTTTATTGATATTTATTCCGATAATTGCAATTAACCCAAGGGTGTTATCATATAATGGTATTAGAATTTTATTCAATCTAGCTACACCAATAACCTTGGCAGTGATGGCTCAAATGTTTGCAATTATCTTAGGTGACATTGACTTCTCGTTGGGTAATTTTATAGGGTTGTGTACTTGTGTTACTGCTACAATTTTACCGGTTTCTCCATTACTAGCAATTATAATTTTTATTGCATTTATATTGTTTTACAGTGGTATTGGAGCTCTCATATATGTAAAGCAATTACCAGCAATTGTTATCACAATTGGAATGTCATTTATATGGACAGGTATCGCGGTGACTATTCAACCAGTACCGGGTGGATATGCTCCAGCGTGGCTAAGAGCTATAATGTCATATAAGACACCATATATCCCAGCACCACTATTGATATCCATTTTTGTAGGTTTGGTCTTATATCTATTTCTATTCAAGACAAAGACAGGTCTGATAATAAGAGGCATTGGAGGAAATGTAAAATCAATTAGTCATTCTGGTTGGTCTGTTGTTTTTTATCGTATGCTAGCTTATATGCTAATTGGAGTATTAGGAATTTTATCAGGGTTTGCCCTTGTTGGAATAACTACCTCTGCAGACGCAAATATTTCCAATAACTATACTCTACTCTCTGTAGCTGGAGTAATTATAGGTGGAGGGTCATTTGCTGGTGGAAAAGTCAACCCTCTGGGTGCAGTATTGGGTGGTATGACAATGACGCTAATTTGTACGTTATTATCTTTTTTACGAATTGCTCCTCAGTGGCAAGCTGGTGGTCAGGGTGCTATGATTATTCTAGTTTTATTTTGTAGTCGATTTATGCAATTAGGAAAGAAAAATGATTCTGAATTATCTTAAAAATAAGTATTGGCTCTGGTCACTTATTGGAATAATTATTATCTCAATAATAATCTGGATAATAACTGGCTCCATATTTAATATTATGGTGACAACACTTACTTTTTCTGCATTTTATATCTTGTGTGGAATAGGGCAAATGCTGGTTATTACATCAGGCACAGGTAATATAGATTTATCTATTCCAACTGTAATATCGTTGTCAGGTATAATCGCAATGAAGATCATGAACGAGAGTTCTGCGATGATTGGTCCAGGAATAGTAGTAGCATTGCTCGTTGGTGCAGTGCTCGGATTTTGCAATTATTCACTTATTCGTTTTGTACGTATTCCACCTATTATCGCGACTATGGCTGCAAACTTTGTCTACCAGTCGTTTGCTATTGTCATTAGTTATGGCTTGTTTTTAAAACCTCCAGTACTTTTAGAAAAAGCGACTCATATCAAATTTTTGGGTCTTCCGGTATTTGTTATCTTTTCATTTGCGATTGCATTTATTGCGTATCTACTCACTGAGAAAATGGAATGGGGAAGGAAGCTCTCTGCTATAGGACAGAATGATTGGGCTGCGAAGTTGGTCAAGATCAACACCTCTAAAGTTCGTTGCGAGGCATACATTATTAGCGCAATGTTGGCTGCTTTAACAGGATGCTTACTCGCATCTTTCTCAGGCGGTGCATCGCTTAGTATGGGCGCCGAGTATATGTTAATTTCAGTAGCGGTCGTTGTTATAGGTGGAACTGAAATTGCTGGTGGAAAAGCAAATGTACTGGGCTTGGTTTGCGCATCAGTTCTGTTATATTTGATAATAAATTTGTTGAATATTCTCGGCGTGTCAATTGGAATTAGACAGATTGTTACAGGTGTTATTATTGTATGTATCATTGTTCTAGCAAGGCTTAAGAAGAGTAAGGGAGTTGCATGAATGCTAAAATTTTTAAAAAGTACGATAGTGTGCTAGGTGAATGCCCTATTTGGGATGCATCGAGCAATTATCTGTATTGGATAGACATCATTGGTAAGCTTATACATCGCCTTGATTGGAGTGATAAGTCTATTACTTCCCGTATACTTCCATTTGAGATTGGCGCAGTCGCACTTACTGACAATCCTGATTTACTTATTGTTGCGCATGGTATATCGTTTTCGGTATTTAACTGGCAGACAGAAAGTCTTGAACTATTAACAACAACAGCAGATGACCCTAAATGGGTTCGCTTTAATGATGGTAAATGTGATACCCGTGGTCGCTTTATATGTGGTACTCTCGACTTAGCTGATGAGATGACACGTGTCCAAGGGCTAGACATAGATATCCCGGAAGGAACTCCTTTTGGAAAACTGTATACTTATTCTACTGGAGATGATTCTCCGATAATGTTGGAGAGAGATGTAATTACTTCGAATGGTTTAGGCTGGAATGACACAGAGACCACTTTCTTCTTCGCTGACTCCTCTCGTGGTACTGTAAGCAAGTATAATTATGATATTCGTACTGGGCTAACAAGTAATCAAAATGTCATTTTTACTGTTCCTACAGAATGGGGTACTCCTGATGGATTGACCTTGGATGAAGATGGTAATCTATGGGTTGCCTTGTGGGATGGTTGGGCTGTTATAAAGTTGTCGCCAACAGGTGAGTTACTTGAAAAAATAGAAGTGCCAGCCAAGCGTCCAACTAGTTGTGCTTTTGTGGGACAAAATTTAGACTATCTAATGATTACATCTGCTTCTATGGTCGGCTGTATTGAAAATGATGATGATAGTGAGCTAGGTGGTAGTCTTTTCTATATAAAGACTGACTGTAAAGGGACAATATCGAATAAGTTTAAATTATGATGCCTATGACTCGCACAAAATATGTGCATTGATATAGAAATTGTAGAGGTACTCTAACCGTTATAAATCACTATTTCATGAGTTCTTTTATATTCTACTGAGCTGAAATATTCAAGTACATATGATGATGGTGCATATTGTAAGTCGACCAAGCTTTCGAGTAGATCTAAGAGATCTGAGAACTATTTCTGTAATTCTGTGACTTTTATACTTATGGATTCCTTTGTTACAGTATTTTTTCTGAGTGTTTGCTTGGTTTTAAATGTTGAGTGGCGTTAGGGCGTGTAAAAGCCGGAATGATGTATTTATCCATTCCGGCATCAGTAAGTTTAAAATATTGTTGTTATATTATTTTGTTATCTAGATAAGTCACTTTTCACTGTACTCATTATGACGGGTAGAATTATTTTGCATATGCTGCATCAAAATCAATTGTTGAAGGTGGAAAGTCAAGTTTGCGAACAAAATTTAGAGCTTCTTTAGCTCCATGTAATCTATCCATATGAGAATCTTCCCATTCTATAGATAATGGTCCGTCATACGCGATAGTATTGAGTGTTACCATTATATCTTCAAATTTTATATCGCCTCTACCTGGAGAGCGAAAATCCCAGTATCTACGAGCGTCCCCAAAATTTGTGTGCCCACCGTAAACTCCAACTGTTCCGTCCCCATGTCCCCACCAAACATCTTTAATGTGCACATTTAATATGAGGTCTTTAAAAGTATTTAAAAATAAAATATAATTAACACCTTGGTATGCGAAGTGAGAAGGATCATAGTTAAACCCAAATGCTTCATGATAATTAAGAGTTTCTAGGAGACGTGTCGCAGATGCTATATCAAAAGCAATCTCTGCAGGATGCACTTCAAATGCATACTTAACACCTTGATCTTTAAATACATCAAGAATAGGTATCCAGCGTTCTGCGATTAATTTAAATCCATTCTCTACTTGATTTGGCGTGCATGGTGGAAATGAATACAAAATACTCCAAATAGGACTGCCAAAAAAACCGTTAACAATTGGTATTCCAAGATTGGCAGCTGATTTTGCAGCACACTTCATATGTTTAATTGCCCACTCTCTCATGCCTACTTTATTACCACTAAGTTCAGGAGGGGCAAAACTATTGTGTCTTTCATCATAATTATCCCCGACAAGTTGTCCTGCAACGTGGGTTGAAAGGCTTTGTAACTTTAAATTATATTTAGCCAACAAAGCAATTTTATCCTCACAGTAAGCAGTACTTTCAGATCCTAAAATTGGGTCAAAGTGATCCCCCCAGCAAGCTAACTCAAGCCCATCATAGCCAAATTCCCCCATGATTTTAGCCACTTCTTCAAGAGGCAAATCAGCCCATTGTCCTGTAAAAATCGTTACTTCATGTCCCATCGCATTCTCCTTTTCAGTATTTGATTTAAATAATCTCTAATTTGTTTAAGTTATAAGAGATTGTATAACATGAATTTATGTAATAAGTTACAAACTATTGTTTAAAGTGTAAAAATAAAATCGATGATATCGATTTCGTTTTTTTGTAGTCTCGTAATTTCGTCTTTTGTTATTACTCGTAGATAATTATTTCTTAGTCAATAGGACTTTTGTTTAACAAAAGTCACAAAACACAACCATACTGTTAAGTGCATAGTATTAAATATCAGTTAATTTCAATATACACTGAAAAAAACCATAAGCAAGAAAAAAGAAAAAAATAGAAAAAATACAAGCTATTTTATGGGGTTATAGTTTTTTCTATATGTTAATTATGGTTAAAAATTAAAAAATAAATAAATAATATAGTTGCTTACGACTATTTGTGTGGTAATCTAAGAATATTACCGTAAAAAGAAAAATAAAGAAAGAAAAAAGAAAAAAATAAAAAATATAAGGTTGAAAATAGAAAGAGAGCTGGTGTTTTGTGGGTGTTGTTGCTAATAGTATGATGCTGTATATTCGACGTTAAATTGCGAGGCTGAGGTCTAAATTATTAATGAAATTACTGATACTTAAATTTTATATAATGAGGTTGAATATTAATGTTTAGTGATGGTAGGTGTGTGCCTACTTCTTGTGTGTAATTTTATGTTGTGTTTTAATTAAAGGAGTTTTTGTATGTTTTGTAGGAAAAAGATTTTTGGGCTTCTACTTGTTGTTTCAATGTTGGTTGTTCCAAGTCTGAGAGCTGAAGAAAACCTAAAAGGGAAGCATCTTCAAATCGCAGAGGTTGCATGGGGACTTGACGACATATTTTTTCAAACTGTTCAAGATGGTATTGTATTTGAATTAGACCGCTTGGGAAAGGTAGATGGGTTTACTTTCAAGCGTGATCTTAAAGGCTCAAGCAATCCAGACACGCAGGTGAAATTAATGGAGACACTTCTAGCAATGGAGCCTGATTTCGGTGTGTATTGCACAATTGATTCAAAAATAGTTGGTCCTGTTCTTCGCTATAATGAAATGGATATTCCGGTTATTACTAATAATGTTACTGTTCTTGGTGGTAAGCATACATTTGTAGCATTTGATAACTTTCTGGCTGGACAGCAATGTGCGAAATCACTTATATCGCTTTTTGAGAAAAGATATGGCAAAGATCCTAAAGATTGGGCAGCTGCAGGCGGTGTTATTATTGAAATGACTGGAGAGCTAAGTACTTCAATTGCACAAGACCGCGGTCGTGGATTCCGCTCAGTGATTGACCCTATTTGTGAAAAAACTGAAGGTCTTGAAGTTGTTCAGGTTGAAGGTAAGTTTAAACCTGATGTGTCATATGAGCGTATGTCGGATATGATTACAAAATACGGAAATAAGATTATTGGTACTTATACTCATGACGACACAATGTCTCTTGCTGGTATTTGGCCTGCTCTAGAAGCAGCAGGGATGGCGTATACTTGGGACAATGAGAAGCATATTCCGATGGTTGGTATTGATGCAACAAGTGCTGGGCTAGAAATGATTCGTCAAAAGAAAATTGATTCAATTACAATACAACCTGCCTGGGGTGAAGGTGTAGTTGTGGCTCGCCTTATGGTAGATATTGCTAAAAATGGTGAAGCTGGTATTGCCAAGGCTGGTGATGTGTTATACAAAAATGTCAAGATGCCACTAATTATGCAGATCGCTCCAGACCAATTTACTAAGGAAGAACTTGAGAAGGGTGCTAAGCCTGTATGGGCTCCTGTACAAGTAGTTGAAGGCAAAACTCCAGGTGGTAGTTGGGACGGTGTTTGGTATAAAACAAGTTCAACTATGACTGTACCTGGCGATTATCCAGCAGATTCAAAGCTTCTTTGGGGAAACTTCTGGCCGTATCTTCGTGATAAAAAGTGGCCTTGGGATAAATAGTAAGAATTATTATTGCAGCATATTAATTATGTACTAACGTGCCTTACAAAATAAATATCATCGTCATTTGTTATTGTAAGGCACAATTTCAGTAACATAAAAAGGATAAAACTTTGAATAAGAAAATACCTACGATTAGATTCGAAAATATTGTAAAGACATATCCCGGACTCATCGCTCTTGATGATGTCAATGTTGAACTTAATAAAGGTGAAATTCATGGTCTTGTGGGTAAGAATGGTGCAGGAAAGTCAACCTTTGTCAGTATTATGTATGGTAGAACTGTGGCCGATTCAGGTAGAGCTTATATTGAAAAAGAAGGTAAAGAAGTAGAGTTGGATCTTAATAATTTTAATCCAATTGAGGCACGTAAAAATGGTATTTATCTTGTACCTCAAGAGCCTCCATTTGCGCTTGATCTAACAATAGAGGAAAATTTTTATCTTGCAGCTCCATTAATGAAGAATGTTCTAATGATGGATAGGTCTTTGATGAGGAAAAAAGTTAAGGACACACTAGACACTTTTTCTTTTGATTTTCTTCCAACAACTAAAGTATGTGATGTATCGATGGAAGATCGACATTTAGTGTATACAGCCCTCGTTACAGATTTATTTGATAGCGATATTGTTTTACTAGACGAAGTCACATCAGCATTAAGAAAAGCAAAGACAGATATACTCTTTGAATATTTAAACAAGGTTAAACATAAAAAAGCAATTGTTCTTATTACTCACAGAATACCGGAAATAACAGAAATTTGTGATAAAGTAACAGTATTTAGAGATGGCAAACTAATAATAACAGGTGATGTGAGTAATTTTAATGAATCCGAGTTGGCTGATTTAATTGTCGGAGAAAGTGTAATAAAACCGCATTTTTCTGAAGATCAGTATATTCCAGAATTGACTCCTAAAGAAGAAAAGCCACTACTTGAAGTAAAAGGGCTATGTAAAAAACCGTACTTTGAAGACATAAGCTTTTCATTGCGCCCTGGAGAGATTTTAGGAATTACTGGACTCGTTGAGTCTGGAGTAATTCAACTTTTTAGATCACTATTTGGAATTATAACTTTGGATAAAGGTGAAATAGAGATTGAAGGTTCAGAGTTTAAGGATCCAACACCAAGTAAGGCGCTAGAAAATGGAATGGTCTATTTGACCAATGATAGAATACATGAAGGTGCATTCAAAGATATGACAATTTTAGATAATATGAATGCAGGTATTTGGGATAGACTGTTGAAGGAGAATATTAGTAGAAATAAAAGTAGTAGGAGCATTCGTCGTAAAGATGAAGTTGCAACTTATGATAGTTTTAAAGATGCCTATAATATTAAAGTGACTAACCCCTATAATAAAATAATGACTCTTAGCGGTGGTAATCAACAGAAGGTTGTGCTTGCAAGGCTTGCGGCTACTCTACCAAGGGTGTTGGTTCTTGATGAGCCAACAAAAGGAATTGACGTTGGAGCTAAATATGAGATCCTAAGACTTCTGCGTACAAACTTAATTGGAGATAAAAAACAAAATGGAATTGTCGTAAATTCTAGTAGTATTGAGGAGCTTAACATTGTATGCGATCGTATCCTTGTTGTTCTTGGAGGCAGGATATGCGCTGAATTTTCACGAACTGATTTCGACGAGAGCGAAATCTATAAAGCCGTACAGGGGGTACAAAATTGAATAGTAAAAATTTAATTAAGCATATTAATACTGCTTTAACTGATTATATCGTCTGGGTACTTTTAATCGTAATCTTTTTGACTGGTTGCTTTATTGAACCGAGTTTTTCAAGTACCCTAAATATATTGAATATCTTTAGTCATGTTGTACCTATGGCAATGTTGGTATTTGGTTTGTCTTTTTTATTGATGTTGGGCAGGCTTGATTTAAGTATGGAGTCTACATTTGCTCTTGCTCCAATACTTGCAAATTTAATAGTTTTAAAGTGGTTTCCATTTTTACCTCCATTTTTAGCTATTTTTATATGTCTAGGTATTGGTGTCCTTATTGGGTATATTAACGGATACTTTTCTATTAAACTTGGTGTAAGTGATTTTCTTGTTGGTCTTTCTATGCTGCTATTCTTAAGGGGTGTGGTGAAATTCTTAATACCAGAAGGATTATATGGTTTACCAAAATCATTCATGTATCTTGGAAGCGCTAGAGTCTTTGGTAGGCATTTTTCTGTGTCAATTTTCATACTTATAATTGTTCTTGGGATATTATATTTTATAACTAGATATAGACCCTTTGGTAGAAAGTTATTGGCGACAGGAAGTAATCCTGAAGCGGCATTTATCGGTGGTATTAACACAAAGAAAATACAATTAACTGCATTTATGATATCTGGTTTTTTTGCAGCCTTTGGAGGTATGCTTACAGCAGGTCGACAGTTGTCTTGTACTAATGGCATGGGTGAAGGCAATATAATGCAAGCTTTAGCCGCAGCCGTTCTAGGAGGCGTTGTGCTTACCGGTGGGCGTGGCTCAATAGTTGGTGCATTGGGTGGAGCTTTACTTTTGCAGATAATTGAAAATCTTCTCACATTGAGTGGAGTTAATCCATTCTTACAGGATGCTGTATTTGGATTTATTCTGTTAGCTGCTATTCTATTCCAAGGAATTAGAACAAGAGCACCAAAAGCTTAAATTATAATATAATAGATAATAATAGTGTAAATGTGTCGTGCTAAATAATAAAAATATATATTAGAAGGAGTTAAAATGTCAGTAGATATTCCAAAAGAAATGCTAGCTGTGACTGCATATGGCCCTGGAGATTACCGCCTTGAACATAAGCCAAGCCCAAGAGCTAGAGCGGGAGAAGTTATTGTTAAAGTTAAAGCATGTGGTATATGTGGTAGTGATGTTCATGCTTTTCATGGTGCTGTTGCGGATTGGGGAGATGAGAACACTGCGCCTTGGATGATTGCTCCAGTTACTCCTGGGCATGAATTTTGGGGTGAAGTTGTTGAGCTTGGCGAAGGAGCCGCAGAGAAATATAATCTTAAAATAGGTGATCGTACTATTTCGGAGCAAATTATTCCATGTTGGGAATGCCTTTACTGCCAAGAAGGACTTCATCATCTCTGTAATGTTCATAATATATATGGATTTCAATCAGAAGTTGCTGAAGGTGCTATGGCGGAGTATTTGCGCTATCCAGCAGGTGCACTTGTATATAAAATCCCTGAATCATTATCTCTTGAAGAAGCTGCTGCAATTGAACCTTTGGCTTGTGCTTCACATGCTGTCGAATGTGGCGATATCAGCTTAAAAGATACTGTAGTAATTGCTGGTGCTGGTCCAATTGGCTTGTTTGCTATTCAGGCAGCAGCATTGAAAAACCCATATAAACTTATTGTAATTGATATAAGTGAAGAACGTTTGGAATTGGCAAAAAAACTTGGTGCAGATATTACCTTAAACCCACAAAAGGTTGATGTAAAAAAGGAAGTTGATGCTATGACAGGTGGTTATGGTTGCGATGTCTTTATTGAAGTTACAGGAAATCCAATTGTTGTAAAAACAGGTCTTAATATACTTCGTAAACGTGGTCGTTTTGTTGAGTTTTCTGTCTTTAGTGGAGATACAACTGTAGACTGGACGGTAATTGGAGAAAAGAAAGAACTGAGAATTATTGGTGGTCATCTTAGTCCTAAAATGTATCCAGTTGCAATTGAGTTGCTTGCTAATAAAAAAGTTACAGTTGATGGAATTGTGACTCATAAGTTTGCTCTTGAAGATTTTCATGCTGCTCTTGAACAAGCACAAAATGCTAAGGAGTCAATAAAAGTCTTAATTATACCATAATGATCAAATAGTCAGAATATACTTTTTTATTGCAGAATACACGGTCTTACTATATAGTTAAGTGTTTATTAGGATTATCAATATTACTATTATGTATCTTTATTTTCATAATAAATGAATGCTGTATAATCCTGCGAGTAATTATACTTTTTCGCTACAATAAAAGATATTTTGATAAATTAAATTTCATGAAAGGTGTAGGTAATGATATTGAATCCAAGGCAAAGTAAAATATTTTTACTTTTACGGGAAGAGGGACAAGCGAAGGTCTCATTTTTAAGTAAGACTTTTAATGTCACTGAACCAACTATCAGGCAAGATTTAGCAATACTTGAAAACAAAGGATTGATTGTTAAGGTACATGGTGGAGCTATTCTTAAAAATGTGTCTGAGCAAGTCCGTACATTATCATTAGAACATAAAGAAAATATGGTAATGAAGTCGATGATTGGGAAAAAAGCAGCGTCTCTTGTAAATAACGGGGATTCAATAATACTTGATGCAGGATCCACAACAACAGAAATGGCTAAGAATCTTATCGGAAAAATTAACCTAGCGGTTGTTACTAATTCTTTAAATATTGCACTTTTACTTGGCTCAATACCATCAATCGAAATACAAATGCCTGGGGGAGGGTTTAGAGCACCAACTTTATCATTAGGTGGCGACCTCTCCTCAGACTTTTTTAGTAAAATTCATGCAGATAAATTATTTCTTGCGGCAGTAGGTTTTTCTTTTGAGTCAGGTGTAACAACGCCAGGTTTGAATGATTTGAGTATTAAGAAAGCGATGATAAAGTCAGCTGAAAAAGTTTTTCTTATTATTGATTCTACTAAAATAGGTAAAACCTCATTTGGTGTTATTTGTGGTTTGTCTGATATTCACGCTGTTATTACGGATTCCGGGATTTCTAAGGAACAACAAGAGCAATTTAGGAAAGAAGGAATACAGCTTGTTATCGCTGATGAGGAATAGTTATTTGTAACCTGTATCATTGGTGGTATATTTACTAATAAATCATTGCCTGCCTAATTAATATACAATAGTTTAGAATTTACGCCAATCTATTCAATTATAATATTGAAAAGATAAGGACCTTATTCGAATATTGGCTCGTAGACAAAGCCTTAATTATTTATGATAATGACAAAAATAATTGTCATAATTTACTACACATTATTATAAAGGAAACATAATGCAAAGAATTATAAATATACCAGATATGGTAGTTGAAGATATGCTTAAAGGTTTTATTAAAGCTCATAAAGATATTTTAGTGCCAACTGGTGATGATAGAGTCTTAAAATATAAAGAAACTCCAATTAAAGGTAAAGTTGGGATTGTTACTGGCGGCGGCTCAGGGCACAAACCTGCGTTTATTGGTTATATCGGGAAAAATCTTGTAGACGCGGTCGCAGTGGGAGAGTTATTTTCATCGCCAACTGCTAAAAGTTTTTATAATGCTATGACTGAGGCTGATTCTGGTAATGGTGTGGCATGTTTGTATGGAAACTATGCTGGCGATAATATGAATGTGAAAATGGCTATTGAATTAGCTGAAGAGGATGGCATTAATGTTAAAACGGTAGTTGCAAATGATGATGTCCCATCTGCACCAAAAGAAGAAATAGCAAAACGTCGAGGGGTCGCTGGAGAAATCTTTATGTGGAAGATTGGCGGCGCAAAAGCAGCAACAGGTGCTTCTCTTGAGGAAGTAATCGAGATTAGTCAGAGAGCTGTTGACAATACTAGAAGTATTGGTATTGGGCTTGCTCCTTGTACCTTACCAGCAAACGGCAAACCTAATTTTGTTATTGAAGATGGTACAATGGAAGTTGGCATTGGACATCATGGTGAGCCTGGAATCAAAGTTGAAAAATTGAAAACAGCTGATGAGATGGCGGAAGAAGCAGTTAATGCTATTCTACCTGATAAACCCTTTGTTGATGGCGATGAGGTAGCTGTTATTGTTTCAGGACTTGGAGCAACGCCTGTTATGGAACTTTATATATTCTATAACAAGGTAGAAGAGCTTTTAATGGAAAAAGGTATAACTGTATATCATCAATATGTTGGAAACTATTTTACCTCTTTAGAAATGGTTGGTGTTACCTTGAGTGTTATGAAATTGGATGATGAGATGAAGACTCTTATTGATATGGAGTGTGAGTCAATGGGCATAACTCAGTTTGAGCGAAACAAGTAATTACTTGCGCATATTTTTGCTTTTTATGTTGAGAGAGTATGACAAAGATATACTAGGTGATTGTGCTTTTTTAACATTAACCCTATGCTTTAACGGAAATATATAATGACTAAAATAGTAATTGGATGCGATGACGCTGCTTTTGAATTTAAAGAACAGATCAAAGAGCATTTGAAAGAGAGGTATACAATAATTGATTGTGGGGTATATAATACGGAGCCAATTCTATATCCAGATATAGCGAATATGGTGGCTCAGAAAATACTTTCTAAAGAAGCTGAACGAGGTTTGCTCTTTTGTGGAACAGGTATCGGTATGGCAATGAGTGCGAATAAAGTTCCAGGAATACGTGCTGCTCAGTGTCATGATGTATTTTCTGCGGAACGCGCTGCTTTGAGTAATGATGCCCATATTATAACTCTTGGAGCTAGAGTTATAGGTATTGAACTAGCTAAAAAAATAGTAGATACTTGGCTTGGGTTAAAGTATATTGATTGCCCATCAGGTGATAAAATACAATGCATAATGGAGTATGATAATAAATACAGAGTTATCTAAGAGTATGAACTATAACTATATATTATAATGAGGATAGAACGATGGATTCATTTAAAAATAATGAAGGTGGAGTAATTGTGTACAACTTGATAAAAGTTATACAAGAAAATAAAGTTTATTTGAGTGAAATTGATGGAGCTATTGGAGATGGTGATCATGGTATAAATATGAATAAAGGTTTTACCATGTGTAAGGATAGGTTGAACGGAGAAAGTGTGAGTCTCCACCATGCCTTGAATACTTTAGGGAGAATTTTACTTACTGAAATTGGTGGTTCTATGGGACCAATATATGGGACTTTTTTTAGAAAGATGGCAAAAAGCTGTGCAGACAAGGATGATATTGATGCTGCTGTGTTCTCAAATATGCTTGAATGTGCAACTACTGGTATCTCGTCGCTTGCTGGTGCACAATTGGGTGATAAGACTCTATATGATTGTCTTGCTCCAGCTTCAATTGCTTTTAAGGAAGCTGTTGCTCAAGGTTTGGATTTTTCTGCTGCATTAGATATGATGGTTGATGCTGCAAAAAAAGGGCGTGACTCAACTATAGATATGGTTGCAAAACTTGGAAGAGCTGCACGATTGGGTGAAAGATCTAGGGGTGTGCTTGATGCTGGTTCAGCATCTTGCTATTTGATCTTGCAGTCAATTGCAGAAGGAATTAAAGAAAATCTTTCGGCGTAATGCTGTTTGGTGAAGTAAAAATTATTTTATCGTTATGGAGTGCTATTGTCTATTATTGTAGCTATAGTAAATAATTATGAAAATTTCTGCTAAATTATGTCTTGGTTTTGGTCTTACACTTGTTATCATGGCAGCTGTTAGTATTGTAGCCTATAGTAATTTTAATATAATAAATAAGCAGGTTAATATGATCGGCAAATTTCATCTTAATCAACTTATTAATTCCGAGAATGAGGCTATTGCGTCTTTGGAGACATTAGCACTTCAAAACGATTATTTTTTAAACAGTAATGATGATGCAAAGAAACGTTGTCTAAAAGCTTCTGAAAAGATAAAAGAGTTCTTGAAGAGTAACATTGGACTTTTTAATAAAATGTCTGAACTTGGCATTGATAATTCAGGTAATATTTCGAGTTCGACAGAGTTGCTCAATAGATGTACTAAATTTGAAGCTGACTTTGAAGAACTTGATTCTCAATTATCAGAAGACGATATAATGCGTCAAAATATGTCTAAACTTGGTATGAGTTTAACAAAAGAGATTAATGATTATTATACAGATAAGGATAATAAGTACATTGCGGATTCAGAAAAATTAGCACTAATAAATGAAATTAATAGCTTACTTCTTCAAACAATTATCAAAGGTACAGTATTTCAATACGATACTACTCGTCATAACAAGAAAGACGTATCTCGTTTTAGTAATTTAGTAATAGCGATTCAAGTAAACTGTGATAAGATGATCTCATTTGCAAAAGATAGAGATGAAAAAAATAATATATCAAATATATTGAGATTAAGTGATGATTATTCAAATCAAATCAGTAATTTCATTGCAGAAAAAAATAAGGGAAAGCCAGACGTTGCTACTCTTAAAAGCTATGAGGTAAGAATACAAAAAATTGTGAAACAACTGATTGCATATACTCAGATGTTTATTTCTGAAAAAGTTGAAGCTATTGATATTAATGAACAGGCACTTAAAAAATTAAAAGTATTAGCAGTTAAAATTCCAGAAATAAGAGCTTTGATCTTGAATTGTCAAGTATCAAATAGTAGCGAGGATTTTAACGAGGTAAAAGCTTTAATTAGTCACTGTCAAACACTTGCTAGCGAGTTAATTAAAGTCTCTAATATCGAAAAAGATAAGATGCTTGCGATAAAGGCAAATGGTCTACTTTTACAGTATAGTAAAATGTTTAATATGTGGGAAACTTTAAATAATATTGTCGTAGAGAAAACACTGCCATCAATTAAAATAGCATTGAATGAAATTAAGAATTCAGCTGTTCTTTCGGCAAGTAAGTTTGAAGGTGTTTCTAAAGAGGAGATCATTAGAATTCAAAGTAGAACTGAAGATGCTACATATATTATTATGCTCTCAGGTTGTATTGGTATTGTTCTAGGCATCCTCGCAGCTCTATTATTGATTATTTCTATTACTAAGCCAATTAATTTTGTTAGAGATAGCTTGAGTATTTTAGCCATTACAGTACAAGATATGGCCTATTTAATGAAAAACAAATTAGCTGTTGGTGATTGGTCGGTTAGTGCAAACAATGAAATGTCTCAACTTAATATTGAAGCTATTCGTAGTTATGCAAGTAGATGTGATGAAATTGGCAATATGTGTAAAGCTGAAATTGAAATCATTCAAGCTGTAAGACAGTCAGGAGAAGCAACAAATATTGTAATTGATCAGGTAAATGATACATTATCTAATATCAGTGATACTACAGTTAAAGTAAACACTAGTTCAGTTGAAGTTGCAGGCTCATCTCAATCTTTATCTCATGGAGCAACAGAGCAGGCTGCATCATTAGAAGAAATTTCTTCTTCAATGAATATCATTGTGGAACAAACTAATGCAAATGCTAGTAGTGCAATTGAGGCGAAAGTATTGGTAGAAAATGCAAGCTCTGAAGCAAATGCTGGTAAAAAACAAATGGAAGTCATGAGCGAATCTATGGTGCAAATATCTTTAAGTGCTGAACGTATGAAGAATATAATAAAAACTATTGATAATATTGCATTTCAAACAAATTTATTGGCTTTAAATGCTGCTGTTGAGGCTGCTCGTGCTGGTCAACATGGCATGGGATTTGCTGTTGTTGCTGAGGAGGTTCGTAATCTTGCAGTGAGATCGGCAACGGCGGCTGCAGAAACGACATCTTTAATAGAAAATTCAAGTATGCAAATACAAGAAGGGGTAGTTAATTGTGCTAAAACTAGTGATAAGTTAGAAAAAATTAATGAAGATATACTTAATACAAATAGTATTATTTCAAAAATAGCAGTATCATCAAGTGAGCAAGCTAAAGGAATTTCTCAAATTAACATAGGACTAGAGCAAATAAGTTTAGTCACTCAAAAAAATTCGGCAAATTCTGAAGAAACCGCTAGTGCTTCAGAAGAAATGTCCAATTATGCTTCCTATTTATCTTCTCTGGTTAATAAATTTCAACTTAAGTCAAGTGACGAGATATTTACAGAAAATTTAGATTCTGATCTTTTAAGTGAAAACTCTGATTGCTATATATTGCATTGACATAGAAATTGCAGAGGATTTCTAACTTTTTTCTAAATTATTATCTCATGCGTTCTCTTATATTCAATTGGGCTAATATATTAAAGCACTTATGATGGCGGTGCATATTGTAAAACATTTATAGATATTTTCAAATCAATAACTTTACCCCTTCCACATTTTAAGAAATTATGGTAAGGGAATGATAGGCTTAGTTGTTACTGCTCAAACCCTTGTATTTGTGATTGTTGGTTTGATTTTAATGTTATCGCTTTTTTAGACGTAATGCGGTTTGTTCTAATTCTCTCAATCATCTTCTTAACCTTAACTGTATGCTGTCTA
Organism: Planctomycetota bacterium; assembly: GCA_965140405.1. Lineage (GTDB taxonomy): Bacteria > Planctomycetota > SZUA-567 > SZUA-567 > SZUA-567. Next base: position 546,784 of record OZ223208.1, on the reverse strand, counting down.
TGTTCTTTTAATTGATGTAAGAGATCTAAAAACGTTTCTGCATTAATATAAAAGAAGGTTCAAGGGAACTTAACTTCCCTAATATCTATAATGGATTCTTTCTTATAATTTTCAAGATTAATTTATAGATATCTTGATCCCTGTTATTAAAACGAAACTCGCACTCTTTTAAGTGCAAATAAAATATTGCTTTACTAATACCACGAAATTTATTCAATCTGGTTTTAGCTATAGCCCAGAAATTTTCAATACCGTTTATATGATTATGGCCTTTGGCAAATTCATTTTCACCATGTTTAATTCTATGGTGCTTTTTAAATTCAAAGTTAACTAATCCATCATAGGTTTTAAAGCCATCAGTATAAACTACAGAGTCAGTTGGTACTTTACCCCCCCCCCTCTTATTATAGGGATTAATTCGCTTGCAGAGCAGGTTTTGACAACTTGGGTATAGACCTTGCCGTCACGTTTGATTAGTCCAAAGACTATGTGTTTGCCGTGTGCGCCACGACCTCTAACCCCTCGTACTCTGAGAGCACTAAAGTAGCTTTCGTCAATTTCTATTTCGCCGGATTCAAAGGGGCTTTGACTCTCTGAATATTCAGTAATTCGTTGACGAATTTGAGTAAAAATTTTGTTAATAGAGCGCCTAGAAATTCCAGTAAGGATAGCTATTTTTGTAGCTTCTATATCCAGAGCGAAAAGCCTTACAATTTCTCTGAATTTAGCCTCTGAAATTTTTGAACGCTTTTTGTACTTGTTAATCATTGGGATATATTAGCTTATCAATGGATCAAGTCAAGTTAAGTTCCCTTGAACCAATATTAAATAGCTAGCTTGTACATTTGTGATTATCCGATCTTTACTCTTTACTTGGGTTCAAGTTCTAAGTGCAATATATGAGGTAAAACAAAAATAGCAAAATGGTCGATATATGATTCCCAAAATCATCTACTTCTTATACTCAAGGATAGCACATGAAAAAGAGATATCGCACCTTACCGTAGTGTAATTGTAAGGTTATTAAAACGCTATTACAAAATAATAAGAGCTACAGTTATATTGCAGAGATACTTGGTCTACTACTTACGGAGAGATTCGGCGTAATTGTGATTTAAAAGTATAGCGGTTTAAGCAAGCTTATAAAAAAGCACTAAAAATAAAATGTCATGAATATAAAAGTTTTGAAGTTGTATTCAAGCAAGCTGGATAAAATTTTCAAGTGTTGCACTTAGAATTTGAACCCAAGATTAATCACCATAAGCCCACTATATATTTTATATGCAAATTTCAAAACATGGATACAACAGTATATTTTTTTTTCACAGAATGTTATTATTCTTGACAAAAAAAGCACGATATGAGTTAATAAAATTACAAACGCAACTTAAATATTTTATAATTTAAGGAGATAGCAATGAAAAATCATTTATGGTTATTAGTTATTCTCGCTTTCCTGACAATAATTTCAACTAATGCAGGTGAAAAAAAACTCAAAGCTGCGGGTTGTAAAACTGAAGCAATCCTTATGAATGAACTCTGCAAGAATTACAAACAGGCAAAAATAAAACCAAGTAAAACGGGTAATAAAAAAGCTCTGTTGCTATTTGCAGACGGCAAGATTGACTTTGCCTTTACCTGCAAACCAGCTTCAAAACTTGCTAAAAAGTTTAAAATAGACCCTAAAAAATCTGAAAACTGGAAGTGTATCGCCTTTGCAAAAGACCCATTAGTAGTTGTCGTCAATCCAGACTCCGGAATAAATGAATTATCCCTTCCGGAATTGAGCAAAATCTTTACTGGCAAGATCACCAACTGGAAAGAACTCGGAGGTAAAGATATCCCTATAAAAATTGGATACATGGACACCAACAAAGTAGAGACTGGAAACAATACTGTATTTAAGGAATGCACACTCCAGCAATATGTTGACAAATCAGGAAACGTAACTGAAACCGTAAACGTCACACCAAACACGAAAGTGGATTTTTCAACAAACGCTACCATACTGGACTCTCCAGATAAACTAGGGAACTTTATCAAAGTAACCCATGGTGCAATTTCGTTTATGGGTCTCAATTCATATAAGAAAAAGTACGGCACGGCTCTTAATATTTCAGGAGTTAAGCCAACCGTTAAGACGGTTCGCTCCGGCGAGTATCCAATGGCAGTCACCTATCACCTTGTCTATAACAGCACAGGGTCTACAGATGTTTTAGCATTTATCGACTTTGTACTCAGCGAAGAGGGCAAACAAATAACATCAAAAAACTTTATTGCAATCGATGCAAAAGAGATCAAATAAGTTCTATAAAACTACTAAAATAACAACACAACAGGAAGAGCAACATGCTACTGAGAACAAAACTTATACTCAGCACGATATCAATATTTATCCTTTCAATGCTCAGCATTACAGGGCTAATGTGGTATGCCCAGACAACTTCTTCCAAACTTCTATTAAATGAAATTTCAAATAATGCAAAACTTATAATCTCAGAGCAAGAAAAGATCGGTAATGAGATAGCAGCCACCCAGACAAACTCAGCAGCCAGACGTCTCAACCAAAAACTCAACTCACTTACAACCCTTCTTGCAAGGCTTGCCGAAGATCCTATCAATAATTTTGATTACGAAGTGCTCAATGAGTATTGCCAAGAAATATGTAGGGACGATGACATTATACTTGCATATATCATTGGTAATGATGACGAGATAATAACAGAGTTTTCAAATGAGGGCAACCCTGTTATTAAGGAATTACTAGGAGAAATACCCCAATCGATAAATGAACTTGCAACAAATTTGACCGCATTTACTAAAGTAAACAGCACCAAGAAGGCAGTAATCAGTGACGAAGAAGAAATAGGTAGTGCTGTGGTGCTATCTATCGACACCTCACTCAAAGAGCAGAAAGAAGCAATTATATCCAACAGCAACAAGATGAAAAGCACAAGTTCGCGCCTAGCAGCTGATCTCAGAAGCAATATTAGCCATATCACGAAAATAACAACCAACAAATTTATCAAGGAGGGTATCCTTGTTATAAGTATTGCCATCCTGCTATCATTTATATGCCTGTACTTGATATCCCAAAGCATATTCAAGCCAATTCAAGCTGCAACTATCAGACTCGAAAGACTTGCAGAGAAAGGAGATCTTAGGGCTTGCAACCTTTTGTCGACAAAAAGGAATGATGAGGTCGGAAAACTTTCAAACTCTATTTGCACAGTTATAGAAGATTACCAGAATTTTGCAACTATATGTAAACAACTTGCCAGCGGAGACTGGAGAACAAATACAAGAGTAAAATCCGAAAATGATGAACTAGGAAAATCAATAAACAAATTAATACATGATGTAAATTCAACGCTAAATTCTGTAAGCGATATATCTTCTGAGGTACATACAGTATCGGTACAAATAGGCAATGCCAGTCACAACCTTTCACATAGCGCCACAGAGAGTGCAAAACACACTGGTGATATTGCGGTGTCAATAAAAGACACCAGCTCTCAGACCAAAACAAGTGCCCAAAATGCCTCTAGAGCCAGCATACTTGCAGAGCAATCTTCAGAAATAGCCCAAGGTGGCAATAAGAATATTATAAAAATGACCAACGCCATGCAAGAAATACAAGAATCTTCAAAAGAGATCAAATACATTATAAAGACGATAGATGATATTGCCTTCCAGACAAATCTTCTTGCTCTAAATGCTGCAGTAGAAGCCGCCAGAGCAGGAGTTCATGGTAAAGGATTTGCAATTGTTGCAGAAGAAGTGCGTTCATTGGCTTCACGAAGCGCTAAGGCAGTACTTGAAACCGAGGATCTGCTCACCAAATCAAGTCAAAAGATTGAAAATGGTGTCATGATTGCAGAATTATCCTCAGATTCGTTTTCAAGAATAACGGAAAGCATCACCATAGTGTCAAATTTAATCAATAAAATTGCAAGCTCAACTAGTAATCAAGCCGACAGCCTTTCCAGTATTAATAAAAGTATCTCAAACATTGATGCCCTTGCTCACACCAATACTGCGCAAGCAGAAGAAACTGCCAGTGTAGCCGATATGATGTCAAATCAATCAGCGCATCTGGAAGCACTTGTCAATCAGTTCAAACTTGAAGAAAGACCTAACTCTATTAACTAGAATAATCATGAAACCTGTTACTTATCCATCACAAGGTAAGGAATAATATTCCCAAATATAAAAACACACTTACAATAGAGATAAGCCTGCAAAGATTAAGTACTATCTAATAGAATCGAAAAGAAGGTACTAGCGAAATTAATTAGTTTTCTTTAATGTTAAAATATACCTGAGTATCTCATTTAGATCACAACTTATAAAATCCGGCAGACTATTCTGTAAACGTCTATACTTGCCCTCATAATTTGCAAAAGCGATAGAAAATACTTTTGCTTTCTGGGCAACCTCAATATCAGTAACCGAATCACCAATCATAATACATTCATCATTAGTTCTTTTCAGCTGTTGTAATGCATGATCTAAAATGTATGTATTCGGTTTCATTAAGCTTGGTCTTCCAAACGGTCTACCGATAATAACCGGAATTTTAAGTTTAAGTTTTACTATAAAATCCTTTGCGGATTTGGCCGAATTATTTGTCACTATTGCAATATTGTTATCAAATAATTCTATGATTTCTCGTATACCATCTCTTAGTGATGCCCCAACAACAGCCTGCGACTCTAAAGCCGTAAGATAATCATCGCATTTTCTCACAATATTAGCATTAGCAGCATTTTGCTCAATCTTTATTAATACTTGTAGAGGATCTGAATCCTCAATAAACTCTTTAGATATATTAAAATGTGAAGATGCGTAAATTATTAGCTTTTTTGCGACATTACTAGCAGAAATCGTACTAAATACTTTACAAACCGGTCCATCAAAATCTAACAATAATGCGCTTGCATCCCTTCCCATTAACTCCTCCTATTTAGCATACTTAGCCATGTAGAATTAAACTAATTATAGTAAAAAGAGACCTTATAATCCCTTCTCAAACTGATCATTGCGGCAAACCATTAGTTTTCCCACCCACTTAAAATATTTAAACATTATCTATTGCTTCACTATCTAAGTGAAGCTTTGGTTCCTTCTTTATTGTATTAAAACCGCAGTAATCTAGTAATTTATATTGAACACTAATCTTTAAGCAGTATAATTTTGCTATCTATTAATCGGTAGTATTCGCAAATCAAGCATAATCAAGAACATTAAAACCAGCATATTCACAATCTAAAGATTGCAGAAGAGAGAACGCATGAACGGTAACAGCTCATTTTTAAAAGTATTCAATTCAATTGTCCATTCAAGGCGAACTACACGAATATTTTCAAATGAAATCCCTGACAATAAAACAATGATTGATATCCTTGAGTCAGCATTATACGCACCTTTTGCTGGAGCGACAGGGATTTCTTTAAGAAACATTCGTACGATTAGAGTACTTTCTCTAAATACGGAAACAAGGGATTGTGCACAAGAGTTGCTATTATCACAAATTAGAAATCGAGCTCGTATCCTACACATTGTCTTACTTTTTGCTCCATTTCTTAAAAAACGAATGAAATCGTTTGAAACTCGCATAACTAATCTTGCACAAAATGGTATTCCTGGCCTGACTGACGGCGCATATTATATTATTATTGCTGAAAAAAAAGGCTTCCCAAATGTTGCTAAGCAATCAATAGCTCATGCAATGCAGAATATGTGGTTATCTGCAACTGCAAATAAGTTAGGATTTCAGCTTATTTCAGCTACCGCAATGATGTCAAAGAATAAGCGTTTCATGAAATTATTAAAATTAAAAGTCGGTGAGTACGCAATCGACGGTTGTGTTATTGGTGTACCAAAAGAGCACAACAAACCTCAAAGTGATAAAAATGTGAACGATTATATTACTTGGCTATAAGTAACAAAAACAAGCTACTTGATCGATAATAGAGCTTGAACATAAAAACGCCGTGAACAGAAGTGCCTTTTCCATATGTTTTAGCAGCAGTGAGGCTAAGAAGAGGCAGACTGAAACAGCTCACTTTCTTGGATTACCAGTAGAGAAGAGCGTAATTATCAATGGAGTCGCTATGGAATTTATGCTTATTCCTGCAGGTGAGTTTATGATGGGTAGTGATACTGGTGGTAGTGATGAAAAGCCAGTGCATAAGGTACGTATAACTAAGCCGTTTTATATGGGTAAGTATGAGGTAACAAATGAGTAGTATCGAGCATTGATACCAGACCATGATAGTAGAGATTATACCGGTAATACGTTAAATGATGATAATCAGCCAGCTGTAGAAATAAGCTGGGATGAAATAAATGATACGTACCTTCCTAAGCATGTAGTAATTCTTTTTTAATCAGCCAATTATCTATAATATAATTAACAACCTGCGAGACAAAATCCATTTGGTCACTGTCTTACTGTGCCAATCAATGCATCATTGCTATCTAGTTCATTTTGTCTGTCATCAAGCCCCTTGATAAAAAGCAGATAAGTAAACTGCTTAATCACCGTCATTGGGTTAGCAATTCCCCTCAGCCCAAATCACATCTACTTTATTTTTAAGTTCACCTGTAATCCATAGTATTAACCTTGTATAGCTTGGTATTAATTGTTCTGCCTATATTCAATTGTACAATCGTACCCTTACATAATGAGCTTTTGCAAGTAAAATATAGCAAATGGGTTGGTATGATAGATTTAGTTTACGACATGCTTCTTGAAGACCTTGTCTTTGCCCTTTAAGCACTTCTATTTCCCTGAGAATTCTGATTGCTTGTTCTGTTGATGTCTTCTTACCCTTCATGATATTCCTTTCCTGAAAATAATACCAACAATATTATACAATTTATCGGTATCGTTTCAGGGGGCTAGACCAATGTTGTTTCAGGGCAATGCATTTCATTGAGCAGGATATTTATGAGGTTTGGTGCTTTATAATTAGCCTGGTTGACAACTCAATGAGTATGAGGTATATTTGAGTATAATACTTTGTGGAGTTATTATATTGAAAAGAAATAACTATTGAAATTAATTGTAGTACTTGATAGGTTTAGTGTTCATTATGTCATTGAAAGAAAATGATTGATTATAAGATATTATGAAGACAGATAAAAAACGCGTAATACATATAATTGACGATGATAGATCTTTTTGTCATAATCTCTCACTTCAGCTTTCAGCTATGGGGTATTTGGTAAAAAAGTATGCCTCTCCTATTGAGTTTTTATCGAAATTAGATGAAAAAATTCGAGGTTGTATCATCTTGGATATTAGTATGCCTGAAATGGATGGGCTTACACTGCAGAAAAAACTCAACGAGCTGAAGGTGCCACTGAAAATTGTGTTCTTAAGTGGACACGCAAATGTAAAGAAGTGTGCTCAGGCCATGAAGGCAGGAGCAATTGATTTTATTGAGAAACCTGTTTTTATAAAACAGATAATTTCTGCAATTGAGAAAGCTCATGAGCTTGAGGAAGAGAGAATTCGTATAGAGGAATCATCTGATGACTCTTTTAGGCTATACAGAAGCTTGACAAAGAGAGAGAAGGAAGTGTTTCATCTCATTGCTAATGGAAGCAGAAGTCCACAGATAGCAGAGAAACTGGGTATAAAGTTGAGCACTGTTCTTATGCATCGGAAAAATCTGTTTACAAAACTGGATTTGCATTCAATTGCTGAAATTGTAAACTTTGCAAATAGTAATAATCTAATGTAATATGACTGCTTTCATAAATATTGGTGTGAGAATACGACTTGTTGAAAGGTTCATGAATTGTCCATACCTGACAAAGACTTATTTATTTTAAAAAAGCATATTATTGCGCTTGAAAATAAAATTAAAGCTCAAGACAACGTAATTCAAGGTCTTGAAAATGATTTGCTGCAAACTTCTCAAGAAAATGATATGTTGCATAAAAGGCTGGAGTTATATTTTGAAAATGAAAAAGTCGTTGAGATTACCAACAAGTTTTCAAAAATACTACGATGGAAACATGATATCGAGACTAACTCATTCTGGCTTTCTGATGAGGCATATGAAATCCTCAAGCTTGACCGAAAAGTATGTCATATAAGTTTTGAAGAATATCTCAAGTTAATTCATCCAGATGATAGAGAATATATTATTGGTAAATTTAACAGTTCTCTTGAAAACTCTGGAGGAGCATCTTATCAGGATTTTCATTGTTCATACCGAATTGTCATAAGTGATGGCAGTGTAATGTATATGAGTAATGATTATCGCTATGAATATAATACAATTGGAGAGCCTGTAAGAGGAATAGGTATTTCACGTGATATCACAAATGAAATTGCAGAGAATAAACATAAAGAAGAATTGCAGCAAAATCTGAAAAAAACCATATTTCGTGCAAATATAGCAGAAAAAATTGGGAAGTTCGGTCACGTAGAGATATATTTAGATTCGTACTCATTCTGGGCATCAGAAGGGGCTCAGGCAATTTTAGGTATTTCCGATGGAGCGATTAATTCTATTGATACTTTTCTGGAGCGAATTCACCATGAAGATAGAGATCGCTATCTTGCATATTACACAACATTACTCTCTGATTCAGAAGACAGTTCTGGTTCTTTGATTGTCCGGATTATTTCTTTAGATGGTATTTTAAAATACATAAACACTATATTTTTCAGTTTTGATAAGGATTCAAATCTTGTTATTGGAGCCATGCATGATGTTACTGAAATAGTACAACAGCAGAAACGTGAAGATGAGCTTAAAAAGCATTTGCAGATTGTTGATAAAATGCGTTCTTTAGGTCTCCTTGTCGGAGGCATTACTCATGATTTTAATAATATTTTGGCAAGCATAATCAGCGGTGCGGAGTATTTTTCACTAAATAAAAAGCTTTCTGGACAAGAAAGAGTTGCTGCAGAGAATATTGTTAAAGCTGGAGCACATGCAACAAGTCTTATAAAGCAGCTTATGGCTTTTTCACGACAGAATGAGACATCAAATCATAGTGTAGATTTGCAGGATGTGGTACGGACATCCCTTGAATTAGTGCGACATGCGGTCGACAGTAGGATAATAATATCAACGCAGTTTAACGCAGATAATGTCTTTATATGGACTGACTATTCAAGATTTCAGGCCTTGATTCTAAACGTATGTATTAATGCTGCCTATGCACTGGCAAAGTGTGAAAAACCGGAGATTGTAATCAGTACTGATATTATAGATTCAGACTCTGTATTACCCTCCGGGTATAATATCAGTTTAGCAGATTCCGAATATGCTCTGTTGCGTATTTCAAATAATGGAGAGACTATTCCTGAAACAGTTATTGGCAGGATATTTGATCCTTTCTTTACAACAAAGAAGGATAATGAAAATTCTGGATTGGGCTTATCAATGGCATTTGCTTTGATCGAATCTATGAACGGTCATATTTTAGTCGATAGCAGTGAGGAATGTACCTCATTTTCATTTTACATGCCTCTAGCAGATTTTCCTGTAGCAAATGAGTATGGAGTGCATACGATAGTATCTGGTAGCGGTCGCATTCTCTTTGTTGATGACGACGAAAATTTCCGGGTAAACACATGTTTCTTCTTGGATTATCTGGGCTATGATGTTGTACAATGCTCAAATGGAACTGAAGCACTGGAATTAATGAGCCGTGAAGATAATTTGTATGATCTGGCTATTATTGATATGATAATGCCTGATATGAGTGGAGCGGAGCTATTTGAACAAATCCGCTGTTTTGCTCCTGAATTAAAAGTGATCATGCTTTCAGGGCAAATCGGTGAAAATAAAATACCGGAAAGAGTTGCAAAAGGACTGACTATGTTCTTGAATAAGCCTATCCATACTGCCGAGTTATCCCAGATAATACATAAGATTATTCCTTAACCTGATGAGTATCATTCTGTTTTGCATTTATACATTATATTTGCTAATGATTGATATTATTCGTCATGCAATTTACTCACTTATTTTGAAAGCGTATTGTGAGTTAATTATTTTCAGCAGGTATCAAGTTATACTAACATGATATCTTTCAATTCATGTTATGGTATTAATCTGCCTCGCAGTTTGCTTGAATACAAATTGTTCTAAGAAAATTTATGATAAAAATAAATAATATCTTCTTTTTCAAAGGTGAGTACTGCTGAAAACTTCTAACAGTACAAATTTGACGAAAAAAGTGTACATTGAAAAGTATATAACAAAATAAACTTGTACTCTGGAGTTAATCCCCGCCTAAATAAAATCTCTGACATTGCCCAAAATACCCCTGTTTGGGGAATTTACACAATCAATGCAATAGACTAAAATATGCTCGTCATAGAATAATACATAAGCAATCTACTTTAAATCCATATTTATTTAGTGTTGGCAAAGCGGGTAGGAGATATAAGTGTATATTGGTCTAGTATATAGAATCAGAGGTGCGGCTGCAGTACTTATTACGATTATAGCCTTGCTGTTTTCTGCAGAATCGCAGGCAGATTCCTTCTTGGATATTACCGGCGGTGCAAATCACATATATGAAATACTCGCTGATACAGGTGAAGTAGGATACTATGGCAATGGAGAGGGTGACTATATTCTAGAAGTAGATAATAATAGTGTGACATTAAATACTCTGTCTCTTGGTTCTGACGGTCATGGAACATTGAATGTCACCGGTAATAGCGGGATTAAGATCCATCTTAGAGCTAGTAATGGAGATTTGACGATCAATAAAATTATTGCAGGTTCAGCTGAAAATGATTGGTCAACAGGGGAAGGATTATGGTTGAAACTTGGTTCTCACGTAGATGTAAATGAAATTGATTTTGGAATGTCTACTACAGCTGCGATTAAGGAAGGAAGCACGGTTATTCTGGATTGCAACAGTATCTATGCTGAAACTATCTCGGGAGATATAGATCTTTCCGGAGTCACTACTAAGGCAGATAATTCTGTAAAGGCCGGGAGTTATTCGGTATTGAGATTTAAGGATAATCAGAATACGGCAACATTATCGGGAGATTATACTGGTGGAGCTGGAGTAGATATTATATTATCTGAAAACCCCAGTTATCCGACAAATGGCAATGGCGTTATGAATGGAAATGTTGATCTTGCAGGTGGTAATAACAGAATCACAATTAATGATAATAAGACACTAGTTTTTGGTGGAGACCTGAGTGCCACCGGTGGAAGTATTATTGTCCAGACGAATGGAGGTCGCGGCTATGGCTCAATTGCTATCAATAGTCTTGCAGCTTCAGGCGGTAATTTTAACTTTTCCAGCTACGGCGGAGCTGTTAGCATAGGGACAGCATACTTTACTGGTAATACAATAGCATTTCAAAATGGCAGCGGAGTAAACAAAATAAATTATATCAATGTTGATTCAAATGGTGGTACCCTGCAAGGATATGGCAGTAGTATTACAACATATTATAATACTACTGTAGCGAGTAGTGGTGTGCTGACAGTAAATGGTTTCAGCAGTGCAAATCTTGGATCGGTAAGTGGAGATGGAACAATTGACCTGCAGGGAACCGGAACAAAATATCTGAAAGGATCTGGTCTGAATAAACTTCAGTTGAGTGGTACCGGGACAGTATATGCGTCAGCCCAGCTAAATGTTACAAACCTAGATGTTGATGCGGATGTGACACTGTCAACAAATGGAACCAATACAATACAGGCATCAAATACTGATATTCTCAACGGCAAAACGTTGAATACCAGTGGTAATGGTATTGTTAGACTTGGAACAGTGACGGGAGGAGGGTCGGTTACCTTTGGAGGTACTGGTGCTAAGTATCTGAGTGGCACCGGCTTGGCAGAACTTCAGGTTGATGGTGCATCAACTGTCAATACAACAGGTACATTGACAGTCAATGTTCTTGATATTAATGCAGCGACAACTCTGGCTACCGCCGGAAATAATGTCACTGTAAGTACAGGCAGTGAAATTTCAGGAGGAACACTGACTGTAAGTGGTAATGGTGCAGGTGCAGTAAATCTTGGAGCAGTGACGACAGGTGCTGGAGGCGGGCTGACAATTGACGGTACTGCCGGAGCAGTTACACTTGGCTCAGTTGCGCTTGGTGCTGGTACATTTACATTGACGAATAACAAGGCTGGTAATGTAGCCATTACCAGTGTTACTACTACTGCTAATGGCGGAGAGCTTGCCTTTGGCGGCAGTTCAAATGGTAATATCAGTGTCGGAACGATGACTATCAGTAATAATGTTACTTTGAATGCCGGCCTTGATTACGATGCAACCAATACTGTTGTAAATAATGGGTTTACTCTTAGTACAGCTGGCGACAGAGCTGTTGATCTCGGCACAGTAAGCGGTACAGGAACCGTAAACTTTGGAGGTACAAGTGAAAAATCGCTGAAAGGAAGCATCGGGACTCTGCAAGTAAGCGGTGCATGTAATGTCAATACCTCAGCTGCACTGACAGTTAGCACTCTGGATATTGACGCCGCTACGACTCTGGCTACCGGCGGAAACAATGTTACTGTGAATACCAGCACTACAATATCAGGAGGAGCGTTAACAATAACGGGAGCAGGCTCAGTCAGTCTTGGAGCAGTTTCAACTGGTGCAGGAGGTGGGTTGACAATTGCCGGTACAGCCGGAGCGGTGACACTCAATTCGGTGTCACTTGGTAGTGGCACCTTCACCATGACCAATAATAAGGCAGGAAATGTATCGCTGGCTGCTGTAACTACTACAGCTAATGGCGGCGAACTTGCTTTTTCCGGCAATGCAGGCGTGAATATCAGCGTTGGGACGATGACTGTCAGTAATAATATCACTCTTAATACTGGACTCGCGTATACTGCAACGAATACTGTTGTTAATAATGGCTTTACTCTGGCGACAAACGGCGGCAGTGCTGTTGATCTCGGTACGGTAAGCGGCACCGGCTCGGTTATTTTTGCCGGCTCGGGTGACAAATCACTAAAAGGAAGTATCGGGACATTACAGTTGGGAGAGACGTGTAGAGTTAATTCTACTGATGCATTGACAGTCGGTACTCTTGATATTGATGCAAATGTAATTCTAGCAACAGATGGTGCAAATTTAGTCCAGTCTACTAATACAGATATCGCAAATGGCGTAATACTGGAGACTTCAGGAGATAGTGCGGTTAATCTTGGTACATTGACCGGCAGTGGTATCGTTAATTTTTCTGGAACAGGTGATAAGTCTCTTAAAGGTGTTAGTTCGGTTAAGCTTCAGATATCTGAAGCATGTACACTGAATGCAACTGGGGTGCTTACTGCTGGTATCCTTGATATTGATGAGGATACGGAAATAATACATGGGTTAAATGAAATATCATTTTCCAACCTAGAAATTGCTTCTGAAAAGAAACTGACGATATCTGGAGGTGCAAATAGTAGTTTTAATGGTATCACTGGCTTTGCTGCTGGTTCGAATATTGAACTGTCAGGGTTGGGCGTGACAAATTTTGCTGGTATTGTATTTTCAGGAAGTAATTCACTCACCGTTGATTCCGGAGTTACTGCGAACTTTACAGCAGGAGTCGATCTTACAAGTACGGATGACTGTAAAATTATTCTGGACTTTGGCGATGATGAGGGAGTGGACAGCAAGGCTGCAGTTGGATCTTATGCAAAACTTACGGGAGTGTCCAACCTGACTGTCAGTAAGAGTGATACAGCTATAGAGCAGATATTTGGTGTAAATGGTATTGCTGGTCTTACATATGAAGGCGTCTTTGATGAAGATAATGCAGATATTCAGGCAGGTAATATTCTGAGTACCGATGATGATGTGAGAATCTATCGAGTCGCGGATAATCTGAGAGATGTTCTTGTTACTGTAGCAGGAAATAGAGAGGAGCAGAAAATTAAGAATGGCGGCGGGTCTGGTGTTGCGGCAAAGGCAGGGCAGGATCTAATTGATCAACAGAAAGATTTAAATGAACAGGGAAAGAAGTATGTTGAGAAGTTTTCTAATCTTGACGGAGTAGCTGCTGCTAGAGCGGCGGCACAGTCGATTGGTGAACAGGATACAATTCAGACCGCTCAGACCGCTATTACTACTATTACTGCTGCTGTTGGTAGTGTAGAGAATCAGATGGTTAAGTTTCGTTCAGGAAAAATTGCGAAAGGGCTCGCGTCGTCATTTGGCGTTGTTGGTTTTACTTCTGCCGTTAGTGGTATGGCAGATTCCAGTGAACTTGCTCAGGCCTATGAGGAAGGATTAGACTCAGATAATCCTGATAATTATGCACATGACAGAATTACTGTCTGGTCTAATGGTTTTGGTGGATTTGGCGAGCAGGGATCTGTCGATCATATGACTGGCTATAGTTTCTGGAATTCCGGGACTATAGTTGGAATAGATTACACTTTTAATAGAGAACTTCGTGCTGGAGCATTACTGGGGTATAGTTATAACTATACGAATACTAATCATCATCTTGGTAATTCTATCGATAATGCTTTAAGATTTGGGGGATATTCTTCATATAATTTTGATAATATCTTTGTTGACTTATCAGCAACAACGGGTGTGCACTTAATAAAATCAACTCGCTATATCTGGGATGGGACAACAACTGAAGGAGAACGTACAGGGATTGATCTTAATGTTAACAGTAAGTTCGGTTATGGCTTTATGATAGCAGATGATGTATTTCTGACTCCTTCTTACAGCCTAAGCTATACATTCTTTAACGATCCTGAGTTTACAGAGACAGGTAGTGGAGTGTCAAACGTAAGTTATGCAAGCTTCAGTTCAAATTCTCTGGTACAAGATATTGGCGTTAATATTGGCAGGCTTTGCAGGATCTCAGATAATTTGGCTTTTCTGCCTGAAGTTTGGGGAGGATGGGAGTATGAGTATCTGGATACGGGCGGTACACGTAATACTACCACATCTGCTTCTCTTGGTGCAAACACTTATACTACTGAGATGAATAGTATGGCTAATAATCGTGGTTACTATGGAGCAGGAGTAACAGCGCTTATTGGTGAGAATGTGTCTGTTTATGGTAGATTTGATCATAAGATTTGGAACAAAGGGTATAATATTAACTTTTTAGTTGGAGTCAAAGTTTCATTTTAATAGTGTGTATTTTTTTGCTTCTGGCAATAGGATATGCTGCGCCATATGGTGTTAATCTATATTATATAATCATAAAGTTTGAGGCAGTCAAAGGGCGTGGTGATAATGATTATTACGGGAGTAGAGATTTGGAAGATATTATCGCAATTGTCAACGGTAGAGTTGAACTGATGCAAGAGCTCATGTTATTTTCTGAAAAGTTGAGGAAGTACATTTATGGGGAATTGTCAATATTGCTGGAAGATAGATTGTTTATAGAGGTAATTCTGGGACACTTAACTTACCTCTGGATTAGGCAAATCAGCAGCATAAAAGTATTGATTTAGACAGGTTTAGGCAACTTGCAATTTGTAATGATAGATAAAGAAAAATAGCTTGTAAGAATGTTTGGATTTTAATTATTTGTGATGATGGTAGTTGTTTTTTGATTTGAGTAGTTCCTTTAAATTATTTGAAACAAGTATTATTGCAATAAACACACAAATGAATGTTATTGTCATGCTTGTTAAACTGATGTAAATATGAAAAGGTTTAGGGAATAAGGCTGTGATTACTTGTAAAATTGCTGTAATAAATGAAGTATATATTGTGCATGTTAATATGCATCTTAAATTGGATAATGGTTTATATTTATCCACTTTAAAGCTGGCGCCTAATCTGTCTTGAATTTTCTTGTTATATTCTTTTGTATCGTAAGCATCTTTTTTTATAATTTGAATTATAAATGTTTTCATTGATAGTAAAAACGCACCAAGAGTTATTGATGCAGAAAAAAAAGCTGTGCTGAATTTTTCAAAGAATTTTAATAATGAATCAGTATCCATAATATCCTTATCTTATAATGCACAGCCATCATTTGGCATATCTCCAGATACTTGTGGACTTTTTTTGATAATATTAATCAGGTAATCAACAGATAGCGATGATGCAAAGTTTTTCCATAAATCATCAGGAAGCATTTCAACAAAATCATCATAATCAATTTTAGCATAGTAGTCTCTATTTTTACCTACAATCGTTATGAGTTTTTCCGCATATACAGATAGTCCATAAAGACGGATTGCTGCCAAGCGTTTTCCCTGCTCGCCGCTAAATACTTTTAAAATACTATTTTTTGTTTCGGTAGTCATCATCTGATTTTAGTTTACGCGCCACTTTAAGCTCCAAACATTCACGACTAAATTCATCGATTACAGTTAAAATCTTAATAGGCCTACCATCACGAGTACGATCAAATATAAAATCATAACTCCAAACATGATTCTTATGTGTTGGACGAAGCCTGTAACATGATCCATCATTAAACCACAATCTACTCTTCTTTGGCTGCCTTTTAGGTACTTTCAGACCCTGTAGTCTCCAGATTCTTTCGACACGCTTATGATTTACTCGCCAACCTTCATTACGTAGCATGCCGGTAATCATGCGATAGCCGTACCTTCCATATTTACAGGCAAGTTCTACTATTCGCCTCGTTAATGGTTCTTCATCACTTTTGATCACTAACCTACGTCTCTGAGTTGATCTGGCTTGCCCTAGAACTTTACATGCTCGACGCTGCGATACATTAAACTTTATTTGAACATGAGTAACAACCTTGCGTCGTTTAGCCGGGCTTAGAAGTTTCCCTCCGCTGCTTCCTTTAAAATGGAATTATCAAGAGATAAGCTTGCTACTAACTTCTTTAACTGAGCATTTTCCTTCTCGAGCGATTTAAGCTTTTTCGCTTTATCAGGGCTCATTTTACAATACTCTTTCTGCCATTTGTAGAATGTATACTGAGTGATATTTAGCTTACGACACGCCTCCTGTAAGCTTTTACCTTGCCCTTTTAATACTTCCACTTCTCTGATAATTCTGATCGCCTGCTCAACTGATGTCTTCTTACCCTTCATGATATTCCTTTTCTGAAAATAATACAAACAATATTATACAATTTATTGGTATCGTTTCAGGGGGCTACTCAAAGATGTTAGTCAATTACCTGATTTTTGGAATAGAGGTGATTCAAATACAGGTACAGCTATTGGTTTTTGTAAGGGGTAAATGAAGGGGCAAGGGAAGGGGTAAATTGAGCGAAATAGCCTAATATTGACAGTTTTGCGGAATTTTAGATATTTAAAAAGTTGTAAATAAAAAAGCTGTAAACCTATGATATATAAGGGTTACAGCTTTATATCTTGGTACCCGCTCACGGATTCGAACCGTGGACCTATTGATTAAGAGTCAATTGCTCTAGCCAGCTGAGCTAAGCGGGCATCTTTAGTTTATAGATGCATTTTTGAAACCACTCTTGTCGGTGAGTGTTTTAGAAGTATATGGCTATACTGGGATATGTCAATAGAGAAAATATAAAAGTTTGCTTACTGTTAAAAAAACTTTGAGGTAACAATTTATTAGATGTGATGTACTGCTTGGGCTTTTAGGTTTGCTTACGAGTATGGTTTGTCAGGAGTGTGAGGGTTATGTTCTTTGACCGAATTTAGAAAGCATGGTTGAAATTTTACTAAAATGCATACAGATGTTATTTTATGAGATATTGAGCACTCTTAATCTTATGAGTGAAATTAATTGTTTTAATTATAAGATAGCAATTTGTATAAGACTTGATCTGTTTTATTTGCAGTTTAGGTTCTTTATTATTTTGTTTAATTGAGGAATATGATGCTGGAAGAATATTTGTTGCTTAATAATATTCCTGCGATTTGTGGGGTAGTAAATTAGAATAATAATGATGACTGCATTGCTATTCTTGCTGAGCAAGTGGTTTTTAAAGGTTGCTTGGTATGGAATTTTGGGTTGCTTGAGCACAGTGGCAGAAGGGATGATTACACACATAGATATGATATTCAGAATAATATTTTATATCTAATACTATAAAAGACTATATTAAAATTGTTTCTTTGTAGTATAAGTCTGTTTGCATATGTAGTATTGGTACATACTTTAGTTTGGTTGCTTATAATGAATATGAGTTGATTCAGTGCTTGTTTCTCTCGCCTGTAGTGGATATGGAAAGAGTAATAAATAACTTGACGTTTGCTTTTGATGTGTCAGAATAGAGATTGATGCTAGAAAAAGAAATTTATTTGCCAATTGGTCAAATATTGTACTGGAGCAACTATTGTTATGTGAAATTTCATCAAACCGATAGTTGGGGTAAAAAGACCGCAGTCTTTTATGGATTGGACGATGATTTATGTGAGTACGCTATAATTAGAACTATTTGAGAAGTTTGATTGTTATTTAACAGTGATGCAAAGGACAGGGGACTTTTTTATACTTCAGAACAGCTAGATTATTTTAGGAATGGGTGAAAGGTGCAATTATATTGTTATATTTTGTGAAAATCTAGAATAATTAATTATATGTAGTTCGGACAATAGTCAACGTTTACATTTAATAAAGATGATAGGGGTATTGATAAATAGAGGTATAATTGTTATTCTTAAATTATAATGAATTTACATATAATTAGATGCACATTTTAAGAAAGTTTAGAAAAAGAATCCTTAGCGCTTGACAATTGCATATGATTGCATATATTATTCATTCCAATACAAATAAGCTGCTGCTGTAGCTCAGTCGGTAGAGCACTTCCTTGGTAAGGAAGAGGTCTCGAGTTCAAATCTCGACAGCAGCTCCATTTTGATAAGTTTTTGGTGCTTGTTCATTGCTTAAGTGGTTATAAATACCTCTGCGAGTATGTAAGTAGGCCTTTTGGGATATATTATATGCTATATGAGTTTTTTTAAACTATTTGAGCAGCAAGTGGCAGCAATGAATATACAAAATATACAATAATATAAGAATACATGAGAAAATATTGTATTTCTCATTGAACTTTGTGGCTTTTTGTGTAAGATTTTCTGTCGGTCTTAAATATGTGCGTAATGGTTGGGAGGTAGAATTTCTCTCGATATAGTGTTGAGTGGTATTAGTGCATATAAATGTATAGAGAAATTGTGGCTGTGTGATAGTTTGTTTTTGCAAAGCCTTTTTTATATTAGAGTGTTTAAGATTTATAAAATATTATTTTTAGGAGAAGCCCAATGGCAAAAGAATCTTTCCAGAGGAATAAGCCACACATCAACGTTGGTACAATTGGTCACGTTGACCATGGTAAGACAACAACTACTGCTGCTCTTACAACAGTATCAGCTAATCTTTACGGTGGTGCTGCTATCGCTTATGATGAAGTTGCAAAGGCTTCAGAATCTCAGGGTCGTCGTGACTCTACAAAGATTCTAACTATCGCTACTTCACACGTTGAGTACGAATCAGAGAATCGTCACTACGCTCACGTTGACTGCCCAGGTCACGCGGATTACGTAAAGAACATGATTACTGGTGCTGCTCAGATGGATGGTGCTATCCTTGTTGTAGAAGCTCCATCAGGTCCAATGCCTCAGACTCGTGAACACATTCTTCTTGCTCGTCAGGTTGCTGTGCCAAAGGTTCTTGTTTTCCTAAACAAGTGTGACCTAATGGAAGGCGAAGAAGAGCTTGTTGAACTAGTAGAGATGGAAATCCGTGAGCTTCTAACTAAGTACGATTTCCCAGGTGATGATCTTCCACTAGTTAAGGGTTCTGCACTTAAGGCTATCGAAGACCCAACTGATGAAACAAGTGGTATCAAGCTTCTCCTAGATACAATGGACGAGTACTTTGATATTCCAGAACGCGAAGATGACAAACCATTCCTAATGCCTATCGAGGACGTATTCAGCATCAAGGGTCGTGGTACAGTTGTTACAGGTCGTGTTGAACGTGGTACAATCAAGATGCAGGACAAGGTTGAGATTGTTGGTCTTGGTAATACTCAAGAAACAGTATGTACTGGTGTTGAAATGTTCCAGAAGACACTTGACGTAGGTGTTCCAGGGGATAACCTTGGTGTTCTTCTTCGTGGTGTTGAAAAAGACGCAGTTGGTCGTGGTATGGTACTATGTGCTCCTAAGAGTATCAAACCTCTTAGAAAGTTCCTAGGAGAAGTATACGTACTAACTTCAGAAGAAGGTGGTCGTCACACTCCATTCTTCACTGGTTACCGTCCACAGTTCTACTTCCGTACAACAGACGTTACTGGTCAGGCTATCCTACCAGAAGGTGTTGAAATGGTAATGCCTGGTGATAACATCACTATGAACATCGAACTTATTGACAATATCGCTCTTGAAGAACAGCTTCGTTTTGCTATCCGTGAAGGTGGTAGAACTGTAGGTTCTGGCGTTGTTACTCAAATCTTCGAAGAATAATATTGGTTTAATTGAATTGGCAAGGCCAGGCTTGTTGTTGAGAGGTTGAGTTTGGGTTTTGTTATTCCTTGTTGCTTATCAAGAAAATATCTTTTTTTGGATAGGGTCTTGAGATGTCAAGGAAAATATAGTATTATGCAGGGGTGTGGCTCAATTGGCAGAGCTCCGGTTTCCAAAACCGGCGGTTGGGGGTTCAAGTCCCTCCGCCCCTGCCAAGCTTTTGAAATCTAAAGTGTTATGATATATTACTGTAGAGTGCTGTTTTTAATGGCACTCTGCATAAGTCTATTTATGTAGTATGTTTTCAGAGGTTTTTTTGTTAAATTTTATAGCTTGGTAAGATTCTTTTGTCAGGTTTGGTCGGTGTTTGGATTGTTTATTAAGGCTTTGTTAATGTCTTAGTGAGATTAGAAATGCGGGGACGGTAATGCATAAGGAAAAACAAGGTAAAGTTGCAAGAGCAGGAGCTGTTGTTCTTGGTGTTATTTTAGCGCTTTACTCAGGATTTAGTTGGTATAGATGGCAGTTGGCTATTGAGGATGCTTCTAGTGCTTCTGTTTCTTCGCTCTTTATGAATCAGGCATTTGCGGGTGCGGTAGTTATCTTTCTAGCTATTACTGCGTTTGCGGTGTATTTGTCTTATTTCTCTGCTAAAAGTAGTGACTTCTTGATCGATGTTGATGTTGAATTGCGTAAGGTTGTATGGCCGGATGCTCTTCCATTGTTTGATCCTAAAGCAGAGGCCTGGGGTGCGACTTATGTTGTTATTGTTACGGTAATCTTCTTGACTGTGTATATTGGTTTAGTCGATACTGTGCTTGAGTTTGCGCTTGCTAAGAATATCTTGCAGTGGATTCTTGCATAGTCGTTACTGTTATTTGAGAAATATCGAGAATCCTTAGTGAGTGATAGAGTGTTTACTGTATAATAGTTTGTTGATTGCTCTTGATGTGATTCTTGTTAGTTTTATATTTTAAAGGGGTATCAATGGGTACATGGTATACGGTAAAGGTTCAGCCTGAGAGAGAAGAAAAAATTCGTAATCTCATGATGGAGCAAATTAAGAGTAAGGGGTTGACTGAGCAGATTCGTGAAGTCCTTATTCCTAAAGAGAGTGTGCAGGAGATTCGCGCTGGTAAGAAGAGAATTGTTGAGCAAAAGACTTATCCTGGATATCTTTTTATTGAAATGGACTTTTCTGATGATGCTTGGTATGTTATAAATGATACTAGTGGTGTGAGTGGTTTTGTTAGTGCTAACCCTCGTGAACCAGTGCCTCTACCTGATTATGAAATAAATCGCATACTTGACAGTATTGATGATGAGAAAGAGACACCAAAACCTAAGATTGAGTTCGAGCCTGGGCATAAAGTAAGAATTAAAGAAGGGCCATTTGAGAACTTTGAAGGTCTTGTTGAAGAAGTTTATCCAGAAAAGGGTGTTGTAAGGGTGATTGTACATATCTTCGGTCGCTCTACACCTGTTGAATTAGAGTTTTATCAGGTAGAAAGAACTTAGCTTGGAGCTGATGCTTTGAGTAAGTGTTTGATCTACTGATCGCAAGTAATGTTGCTCAGCTTTACGCACTTGCTGGGAATGGTGGACATTGCTTTTTTATAAAAATGGGTTTAGCTTCAAACCCGATTGTATTTGGAGTAGTTTTAATATGGCCAAAGAAAAAGAAGTGGTTGCAATCATCAAATTGCAGGTTACAGGTGGGTCAGCAACACCAGCACCTCCTGTTGGTCCTGCTCTAGGTCAGCATCAAGTTCCAGTTGGAGACTTTGTTCAAAGGTTTAATGCTGCTACTGCTGATTTAAAGGGCACAGTGTGTCCTGTAGAAATCAGCGTTTATGCAGATAGATCTTTTGATTTCATTATTAAAAGTCCACCAGCAGCAGTTCTGCTATTAAAAGCAGCTGGAATTGAGAGTGGCTCTGGTGAGCCCAACCGCAATAAAGTAGGTAAGGTTTCTCGTAAGCAATTAGAGGAAATTGTCGAAGTTAAGAAGAATGATCTCAACGCTCGTGATATGGATAATGCTGTGCGTATAATCGCCGGTACTGCTCGAAGCATGGGTCTAGAGGTTGAAGGTTAATAAAGTCTGGGAGCAACTGTCAAATGACTAGAAAATTAAGTAAAAGATTCGAAAAAGCCTCAGACGGCTTGGAACCGCAAAAGCTACATACTGTAGAAGATGCGGTAAAGGTTGCTAAAAAAGCAGCTACAGCCAAGTTTGATGAGACAGTAGATCTTGCTCTAAAGCTGAACATCGACACAAAACAAGCGGATCAACTTGTACGTGGAAGTTTCTCGCTACCTAATGGTACCGGTAAGAGCGTTCGAGTTATTGCTTTCTGTGAAGGTGAAGAAGCTGAAGCAGCTACAGCTAATGGTGCTATCGAAGTCGGCGGTGCTGATCTCGTTCAAAAGATCGAGAAAGGCTGGTTGGATTTTGATCTCGCTATCTGTCATCCTGCAATGATGCGCTTTGTTGGTAAACTAGGTAAAGTACTCGGTCCTAAAGGTATGATGCCAAGTCCAAAAAGTGGAACAGTTACAGATAAGGTGGCTCAAGCAGTATCTGATTTCTCTTCAGGTAAGATCGAATTCCGTAACGATAAAGAGGGCAATGTCCACATGATCGTCGGTAAGGCTAGCTTTGATGAAGCAAAGCTTGTTGAGAATGTTAACGCATCGATTAATCATATTAAATCTCTGAGACCAGCTGCTGTAAAAGGTGATTTTATTACTAATGTCACCCTTGCTACAACTATGGGTCCTGGGATTAAAATCGTACTATAAGGGAGTAAAAGGTTATGCCAAATTTAGTTAATCAATTACTTCTTAAAGAATATAAAGCAAGATTTGAAGGTGTTGAAAACGTTGTCTCTGTTGGTTACGAAGGTGTAGACGTAGCGGTGCAGAATAAGATGCGTAACGACCTCGCAGATGCTGGAATTAAATTCCTCTTTGTGAAAAATCGTGTGGTTAATATTGCTTTCAAGGAGTTGGGACTTCCTGAAATTAGTGGTATTTGTAGTGGGCAGACTGCGTTTGCTTTCGGAGAAGATCCGGTTGCTATCGCACGCTTCATGTGTGAAATGAAGAAGGCTAACGAAAACTTCAAGATTCACGGGGCAATGGTTGAATCAACTATCCTTGATGAAGCAGCTGTGACAATACTATCAAAGAGTCCAAACAAGGAAGAACTCAAGGCAATGATTGTTGGGCAGGCTCTTGCGCCAGCTCAGAACGTTGCTGGAGCTATCGCTGGGCCAGCAAGTACTCTTGCCGGTCAGGTCAAGGCTCGTATCGAAGAATTGGAAAAATCAGCTTAATAACTTATTGTCCATGTTGGGCAAGACTGAAGTTCCAATTAAATTATTATTCAAATGTTATATGGGGATTAACCCCGCAGATTAAGTATATGGAGATTTAAAATGAGCGAAGAAGCTACTAAAGAATTCAGCGCAGAAATCAAGGAAATTGGCGACAAGATTGTTGCTCTTTCACTTCTACAAGCTAAAGAACTATCTGATTACCTAAAAGAAGAATACGGTATTGAAGCTGCTGCTGGTGGTGCTGTTGTTATGGCTGGTCCTGCTGCAGGCGGCGAAGCTGCTGATGAAGGTCCTTCAACTGTTACTGTTGAACTAACTTCTGCTGGAAGTGCAAAGATCAATGTTATCAAGGCTGTTCGTGAGATTACTGGTCTAGGTCTTAAAGAAGCTAAGGCTCTTGTTGATGGCGCGCCTGCTCCAATCAAAGAAGGTATTGAGAAGGACGAAGCTGACAAGATCAAAGCTGCTCTTGAAGAAGCTGGTGCTACTGTTAGCTTTAAATAGTTATAGAAGTACGATAGTAAAAAATTATTAAGCGCTTATCTAGTATTATTTCTAGATAGCGCTTATCCCTGAAAATGGCAATGCTAAGTGAAGAATTGAGTCAGAAATTTAATTTGAATTACTGAGCTCATTATTATATTAACTTGCCAAGTATATATTTTGATTATTATACTTTTCAGGTATGAGCGTTGTCTAGAAGCAAAAAAGTGGTTGCTAATTTGTAGTGGACTTAAGTAGGTAATTTATATACCTTGTAAAGCTGCTTGCATATCTTAGTGATCTTAAAATGGTTACATCTGTAGCCTTCTATCCTTGTGAGTTTAAAGAATATTGAACTCAGCAAGGTTTTTATGCATTAATTACTTGGGGAAAATATCATTATATTCCGGGTTTTTTCTGCAAAAAAAGAGAAATAATTGGTTTTTTTCTGTTTTTTTAAAATTTAGTTGTTGAAAGTACTTGCTGCTTATTGCTAATTGATTCTATTATAATTGGCGTGCAAGAGCTGACTCTGAGATATCGTTGAGAGCGAATTTATTTTGTTAAATTTGTCTATCTTACAATCTCATGCTCGATTTACCAGTTATTTTATAGTCAACATGCAGTTTGAAGCTCCTTTAAGTTGAAATTGATTAATTCCATTTGGTTTTTTTGCTTCAAGCCTCTTGGTAGAAGATTTTACTTGAGTTGCTCTAGATTTAAAATTTTTGAGTAGTTTTTTTTAAGTATAAACGAAGTCTATTTGGAGGTACTTCTTATAGACTACAGTAAGTTGAGGACTTGAAAGCATGGATAATACCCGCTATTATGGAAAGGCATTCCAAACACTGCCATTGCCTGACCTGATGGAAACACAACGCAAGTTTTATGCTGATTTCTTGCAGGCTGATCTGCCACCATCTGAGAGAAAAAATGATGGACTAGAAGCCGCTTTCCGAGAAGTATTCCCTATTGAAAGTTATGATGGGACGGTTAGTCTTGAATATTTAGAATATCAGTTGAACCCTCCTCGTTATACCCCAGAAGAGTGTAGACAGCTAAAGCAGACCTATGGCTCTCCAATGAAGATTCGTGTACGTCTTAATCGTACCGAGCCTGTTGATGAGTGGGTGTATATGGGTGAAATGCCATTAATGATTGGTGGTGGTGAATTCATTATCAACGGTGCGGAACGTGTTATTGTTACACAGATTCAGCGTTCTCCAGGTGTAGACTTCTCTAAATCAAAGCATACTTCTGGTAAAATACTCCATGCTTGTCGTATCATTCCTGAAAGAGGTAGTTGGATTCAGGTTGAAGTTACCAGTAAGGATGAGCTCTCTGTTCGTATTGACCGTTCAGGTAAGATTCCTGCTACAATGTTCCTAAGGGCTCTAGCGGTTAGTGAATACCTTGATGAGGATGGTGTTGTTCAGAAAGAGGTATACTTAGATACTGATGCAGATATTTTAAGAGCCTTCTATCAGGTTGAAGAGGTTACTTTAACTCCTAAGACAGCACCTGATTTTGATAATGCAGTACTTGTTACCCCTATCATGGATGAGGCAACCAATGAGCCTATTATCCGTACTGGTGCAAGGCTTTCTGAAGCTGTATGCGATCAGATAATGGCTCATAATGAAAATATGCGCCAAGAGAAAGAGAATAAGACTGGAATCAAACTTGGGGCAGATAAGATAAGTATCGAGATTATCCGCGCTGAGAATATACTTGATCCACTCATGCTAAATACTCTAATCAATGATGATAGTCATACCCACGAACAGGCATTAATCAAGCTATATCAGAAGCTTCGTCCGGGTACACCTGCAAACCTTACTAAGGCTTGGGAACTATTCTCTGAGAGGTTCTTCGATCCAAAACGTTATAGCTTTGGAGAGATTGGTCGTTTCAGATTGAATCGTAAATTTGGTGTTGAAGAGGATGCTACAGAGGTTATCTCTGTGAGTGATTTCGCAAATATTTGTTCGTACATTGTGAAGCTTCGTGCTGATGAAGGTGTTATTGATGATATCGACCACCTTGAGAATAGACGTGTACGTACTATCAAGGATCTCGTAGTAAATGAACTACGTAATTCACTAAATAAGCTTCGCCGTGGTGTTCGAGAGCAGATGGTTATCAAGGATATTGATGAAGTTCAACCGCATCAGCTTATCAACGCGACTACTGTATCAAGTGCAGTCGACTACTTCTTTGCTAGAGGTGAGCTTTCACAGGTCGTTGACCAGTCGAATCCATTATCACAGCTCGTACACGAGAGAAGACTTTCTGCTCTTGGACCTGGTGGTCTTAATAGAAAACGTGCTGGCTTTGAAGTACGTGATGTACACAGTTCGCACTATGGTCGTGTATGTCCGGTAGAGACACCTGAAGGTACAAACATTGGTCTTATCGTTTCTCTGGCTAATTTCTCTTCTATCAATGATATGGGCTACCTAATTACTCCGTACTACGTAGTAAAAGATTGCCGAGTAACTAGTGAGTTGGTATATCTAAGAGCTGACCAAGAGAAGGATCACTGGATCGGACAGGCTGATATCAAGGTAGATGCCAAGGGTAATATCCTGACTGATAGATGTATCTGTCGTTACGCTGAAGACTTTGTTATGTGTAATAAAGATCAGTTGACACTTGTAGATGTTGCTCCTAATCAGTTGGTTGGTGTTTCATCAAGTCTTATCCCGTTCCTTGAGCATGATGATGCGAACAGAGCGTTGATGGGATCAAACATGCAGAGGCAGGCTGTGCCGCTAGTTATTCCTGATAAGCCGCTAGTTGCTACAGGGATGGAGGCTGATGTTTGTAAAAACTCAGGTATGGTCGTAAGAGCGAAGGAAGCGGGTACTGTTACCTATGCTGACTCTCTACAGATTCGCGTTAGTTCAGTAGAACTACCAGAAGGTGAGAGAACCTACCTTCTTCATAAATATAAAGGCTTAAATGATGGTACTACTCTCAACCAGTCACCTATGGTGCGTGTTGGGCAGGAAGTAGTCGTTGGTGAGCCTCTTTCTGAAGGTGCTGCTACTAATGGCGGCGTACTTGCTTTAGGTAAGAATATCAGGATTTCGTTCTTGAGTTATGAAGGCTGTAACTTCGAGGATGCGATAATTGTAAGTGAGAGACTTATTATTCAGGATACTTTCACTTCTGTTCATATTGAAGAGTTCAGCGTCGAAATCCGTGAGACAAAGGTAGGTAGTGAAGAGATTACTCGTGATATACCTGGTGTCTCTGAAGCAGCTCTTTCAAATCTTGATGATCACGGTATGGTTGCACTTGGTACAAAAGTAAAACCTGGTGATATTCTTGTTGGTAAGATTGCACCTAAGGCCAAGAGTGAATTCTCTTCTGAAGAGAAGCTTCTTCGAGCTATCTTTGGTAGAGCTGGTGAAGATGTTAAAAATGACTCACTTACTGTTCCTCCTGGAACTGATGGTTATGTGATTCGAGTAAATAGATTCTCTCGTAGAAAACCAAGTACAGACGAAGAGAAAAAAGCGCTAAAGCTACATGTTTCGCAGATCAAAGGCGAGACTCATGCCAAGATGGCGGAAGAGATAAAGCTCAAGTTTAAACGTCTATACGATTTACTTGGCGACTACCCAGTGAATAAGCGTACTGGTAAAGTCTTACGTATACCTCGTACCGGTGATTTCGAGAGACTGATTGAGCTGCAAGAGCACTCTTTGGTAGTAGATCTTGATTTTCCTGCAGAGCTACGTGATGAGGCTGTCACTATCTGTCTAGAGCATGATAGACGTATCGACTTCCTAGAGTCAAGAATGGAAGTGGAGATTGGAAGACTCAAGCGTGGTGATGAATTAAAGCCAGGTGTACTAGAACTTGTAAAAGTGTACGTTGCAGTAAAACGTAAACTATCTGTTGGTGATAAGATGGCTGGTAGACACGGTAATAAGGGTGTAGTTGCTAGAATACTTCCTGAAGAAGATATGCCGTATCTGCAAGATGGTACTCCGATGGAGATGATTCTTAATCCTCTAGGTGTTCCTTCACGAATGAATGTTGGGCAGATTCTTGAGATCCACCTTGGGTGGGCTGCTCATGAGCTTGGCTTTAGAGCTATTACTCCTGTATTTGATGGAGCTTCTGAAGAGGAAGTTATCGATGCTCTCAAGGAAGCTGGTTTGCCGCATGATGGTAAAGCGAGGTTGTATGATGGTAGAACAGGTGATACATTTGATGAAACTGTTACTGTCGGCTTTATGTATATGCTCAAACTTCACCACCTTGTTGCTGAGAAGATTCACGCTCGCGCAACTGGTCCTTACAGTCTGATTACTCAGCAGCCTCTTGGTGGTAAAGCCAGAAATGGTGGACAGAGATTTGGTGAGATGGAAGTCTGGGCTCTGGAAGCTTATGGTGCGGCGAGTGTTCTTCAAGAATTACTCACCGTCAAGTCAGATGATGTTGATGGACGTACCAAGATATATGAAGCGATGGTCAAGGGTGAGACAAATGTCGAGCCAGGAATGCCTGTTTCGTTCGATGTTCTTTGTAATGAAATTCGAGGTATTGGTCTTAATATTCGTCTTGAGCGTGCGGATGAAATTGAATAACCGCATATTATAAGAATATTGATGAGTTGACTTTTAAATAACCTTTTAAACTGCTTAACCCGGTAATTTATTACCAATAAATACCGGGAATAAGCGAAAATGAGGATGAAATAATGCCAGGCGAACAAAATTATACTAGAATCAATGATTATAACAGAATTTCTGTTGGACTAGCTAGTCCAAATGATATTCGTAGCTGGTCGTACGGAGAAGTTCGTACTCCAGAAACTATCAACTATAGAACTTATAGACCTGAAAAAGATGGGCTATTTTGTGAGAGAATCTTTGGGCCTGAAAGGGACTGGGAGTGTTCTTGTGGTAAATTCAAAGGTATCAAGTATAGAGATATCATCTGTGACCGTTGTGGAGTAAAGGTTACTCACTCTTCTGTGCGTCGTAACAGAATGGGACATATCAATCTATCAGTGCCAGTTATTCACATATGGTTCTTCAGAGCTATGCCATCTCGTCTTGGAATGTTGCTAGACGTTAAGTCTACAGCACTCCAGCAGGTGATCTACTTCCAGCGCTATATCGTTACTGAACCGGGTGACACTCCGCTAAAGTTGGGTGAACTATTCAGTGAAGAGCAGTATCGTGAAGCACTAGAGAAGTATGGCGATAGCTTTACTGCACTCATGGGTGCTGAATCAGTACGAGAGCTCCTTAAGAAGATCGATCTACCTGTTCTTGAAGAAGAGCTCAAAACAGATCTTGCAACGTGCAAACAGAAACTCAAGCGTGAGAACCTTGTAAAGCGTCTACGTATTACTCAGTCGCTCATCAAGAGTGGTAATGATCCTATGTGGATGAGTATGGATGTTGTTCCGGTAATTCCACCAGACCTCCGTCCGCTTGTTCCACTTGAGTCAGGTAACTTTGCTACAAGTGACCTTAACGACCTATATCGTCGTGTAATCTATAGAAATAACCGTCTGAGCAAGCTTCTAGATCTGAATGCTCCGAATGTTATTGTACGTAATGAAAAACGTATGCTACAGCAGGCTGTTGATTCGTTATTCGATAATAGCCGTTGTAAGAGACCTGTACAAGGGGTTGGTAATAGACCTCTAAAGAGTCTTACAGATATGATCAAGGGTAAGCAGGGGCGTTTCCGTGCAAACCTTCTTGGTAAACGTGTAGACTACTCGGCTCGTTCTGTTATTATCGTTGGTCCTGAACTACGTTTGAATCAGGTTGGTCTTCCTAAGAAGATCGCTCTTGAACTATTCCAACCGTTTATCATTCGTCAGCTCAAAGAAAAGGGTCTAGCAGATACTATCAAGAGTGCTAAGACTATGCTTGAGCGTAAAGATGAAGAGATCTGGGATGTACTAGAGCAGGTTATCGAAGGTCACCCAGTTATGCTCAACCGTGCTCCTACGCTTCACCGTATGGGTATTCAGGCTTTCTACCCAGTACTAGTTGAAGGGGATGCTCTACGTATTCACCCACTAGTTTGTGCTGGTTTCAACGCTGACTTTGATGGTGACCAGATGGCGGTGCACCTACCGCTGACAGTTGAAGCGACTACAGAAGCATCTTTACTAATGCTTTCAACTGCTAACATCTTCTCACCTGCGCACGGTAACCCGATTATTACCGCTGACCTTGATATTGTACTAGGATGTTACTATTTGACTCTTCCTCGTGAAAGTGCGAATGGTGAAGGAAAGATCTTCAAGGACTTTACAGAAGCTATCTTTGCTTATGATGAGAAGCAGATTGCTATCGGTGCTAAAATTAGAGTTCGTCCTCCTAAAAATTTACCTGAGGTTGAGAGCGAATCTGATGATGGCTATATTGATGAACATGGTCTACTTACTACTACTGTTGGTCGTATCTTATTCTTTGATATGTTGCCAAAGGGTATGAAGTTCTACAATAAGACTATGAATAAGAAGAGTCTGAATAGTGTGGTTAGTGACTGTCACTTAGCTCTTGGTCGTGAACAGACTGTAAAATTGCTTGATAGTATGAAAGAGACGGGTTTCCACTACGCAACTCTTAGTGGTGTTTCGTTCTCTGCAGCAGACCTTACTACTCCTAAAGCTAAAGCAGGAATCATTAAAGAGGCTGAAGCCGAAGTAGCTGATATTGACGAAGCTCACCAGATGGGTGATATTACCAGCGGTGAAAGATATAATAAGATCGTCGATATTTGGACACACGTTACTGAAAAAGTTACTACAGAGTTACTCAAGGAGCTTAAAGCCAATACTGAACGTGATGGTAAGCCATACTTGAACCCTGTTTGGGCGATGTTTGACTCTAAGGCTCGTGGTTCGCAGACGCAGATTCGTCAGCTTGCCGGTCTACGTGGTATGATGACCAAGCCAAATGGTGAGATTATTGAAACTCCAATTAAAGCGAACTTCCGTGAAGGGCTACGTGGACTGGAATACTTCTCGTCTACTCATGGTGCTCGTAAGGGTCTGGCTGATACTGCTCTTAAGACCGCTGACTCAGGTTACCTAACTCGTAAACTTGTAGAAGTGGCACAGGATTGCACAGTATCGGCTCATGACTGTGGTACAACAAACGGTCTACCAAAGGGTGCGGTAATCTCAGGTGAACACGTAGAAGTAACTATGGCTGATAACATCTTTGCCAGGGTATCGGCTGAAACAATTAAGGATCCTGTCACAGGTGAAGTCGTTGTAAATAGTGGTGAGCTTATCACTCGAGAGATTGCTAAGGCTATTGAAGAACTTGATATTGGTAAGGTTCGTGTAAGAAGTCCACTGACTTGTGAACTTGACTATGGAGTATGTGCGAAGTGCTATGGTATGGATCTGTCTACTGGCAAAACTGTAGAACAGGGGCTTGCCGTTGGTGTAATCGCTGCTCAGTCTATTGGTGAACCTGGTACTCAGCTAACAATGCGTACCTTCCATATTGGTGGTGTGGCTGCGACGAGTCGTATGGATAATGAATTAAGAGCCGATATGGCCGGTACTATCAAATATCTCAACCTCCGTATTGTTGAGAGACCTAATGAACGAAAAGATTCTATTATAGAGAGACTAGTCGTTAATAGAAACGGTGCTATTGTTATCTGTGATGATGCAGGAAGAGAACTTGGCGATCCGTTAGACGTACCTGGTGGTTCTGTTCTTAAAGTTCAGGATGGGCAGAAAATCAAAGCTCGTGATCCTCTTGCTGAATGGGATCCGTTCAACTATCCTATCCTTACTGAAAAGGGTGGTACTATCCGATTTGAGGATATTGTTGATGGGCAGACTATGCGTGAAGAGATCGACGCAACTGGTACTTCTCGTAAGATTATTATCGAACATAAGGGTGATTTACACCCACAGATCTCTATCGTTGATGCTGATGGTAAGACTGTTACTTGTTACTCTATGCCTGAAAAAGCGCATATCATGGTACAGGAAGGTGATGTCGTCAATCAAGGACATACTTTGGCTCGTACTCCTCGTGAGGCAAGTGGTGGTACTCAGGATATTACAGGTGGTCTACCACGTGTAACAGAGTTGTTTGAAGCTCGTAAACCTAAAGATCCAGCAATTATTGCAGAAATCGGTGGAGAGATTGAGATCGGTGATAGACGTCGTGGTAAGCGTATTGTTATTGTCAAGGATGAAAATGGTAATGAGATAGAACACCTCGTACCTCAGGGTAAGCATATCCGTGTCCATAATGGTGATAATGTACGTGCTGGTGAACCGCTTGTTGATGGTCCACTCGTACCACACGATATTCTACGAGTTAAGGGTGAGCTTGCTCTTCAGGAATACCTACTGAATGAAGTACAGCAGGTATACCGTGCTCAGAGTGTACGTATCGATGATAAGCATATTGAGATTTTAGTTGGTCAAATGCTCAATAAGGTTCAGATTGTTAATCCTGGGGATACTAGCTTCCTTATCACAGACACTGTTAGTAAGATTAGACTAAAACATGAAAATGCGAGAATTCAAGCTGCTGGTGGAACTCCGGCTGAATATGAACCTGTTCTACAGGGTGTTGCTCGTGCTAGTCTATCTTCTGAGTCGGTTATTGCTGCTGCTAGTTTCCAGGAAACTACCAAGGTACTGACTGATGCGGCTATAGGTGGCAGAATAGATACTTTAAGAGGTCTGAAAGAGAATGTTCTTATTGGTAGATTAATACCAGCTGGTACCGGTATTAAGAGTCTACGTGATGCAACTGTAAGAGTAAGAGATGATGCTGTTGTAGGAGAAGAAGAGGTATTTGCTCCAGAAGAAGATCTTACTTCGGATCTTGATAGGTCATAGAGGCAGAAAACCTATAAAAAAATATTGATTTAACCACTTGATTAAATTGGTATTATAATTATAGTATTATAACTTCTATAAAAAGAAGATTGTTAAATAGTTCCTCTCCTCGGGGAGGAACAAATATCGTTTATTTGAAAGGAAATATTTAGAAATGCCAACAATTAACCAGTTAGTGCGTAAGGGAAGAAAGAAAGCTGTGACTAAGTCAAAAGCTCCTGTTCTCGAGTCTTGCCCACAACGTAAAGGAGTATGTCTTCAGGTTAAGACTACTACTCCTAAGAAACCGAACTCTGCGTTACGTAAAGTTGCTCGTGTTCGTCTAACAAACGGAAAAGAAGTAACTGTGTACATCGGTGGTGAAGGTCACAACCTTCAGGAGCACTCAATCGTAATGGTACGTGGTGGTCGTGTACGTGACCTACCGGGTGTTCGTTATCACGTAGTACGTGGTGTGTATGACTGTTCTGGTGTTGATGAACGTCGTCAGGCTCGTAGTAAGTACGGTGCTAAAGCACCAAAGAAATAGTAATAATGTTTCTGGATAGTAATTTGTAACTATTATATCCATTATTGAGCAGAGTTGTTGGACAGAGCTTTGCTTGGATATAGCCAAAATAGCTACTAATTTGAAGAGATTGCATCCTCATTGTGAGGCACGCGGTCGTAGTGTCCGTGAGTATCTTAGGTAGATAACGATGTCTACTCAGAGAAAGATAAGCAAAGGAATTTTTAAAATGGCAGTAAAAAATACTGAAGTAACTGGGCCAGAAGTAAAAAGAGACCCAATCTACAATGATCTTCTTGTAAGTAAATTCATCAACTGCTTGATGTATGACGGCAAGAAGACAAAGGCTGAGAAAATTTTCTACGGAGCAATGCAAGAGATTGAAAAGAAGATCACTGACAAGACTCCTCTAGAAGTATTCAAGACAGCTATTAATAACATTAAACCAATTGTTGAAGTTAAGAGTCGTCGTGTTGGTGGTGCTAACTATCAGGTTCCTATCAAGGTTGAGCCTAAAAGACAGCAGTCACTCGCTATTAGATGGTTCCTAGATTCTGTTCGTAAAAAGAGCGGAAAGCCTATGAAGATCCTTGTTGCAAATGAAATTTTGGATGCATACAAGAAAGAGGGCGGAGCTATGACTACTCGTGAGAATACTCACCGTATGGCTGAAGCTAACAAGGCATTCGCACACTTCGCTTGGTAATATTTCTATAAAACTAAACGATTTAGAGCCACTTCTCTTTGAGAAGTGGCTCTTTTTTTATTGTATATTTCCTAGCATGAATGTTAATAAAAATTGATGGGTGTAAAATAATGACAGTCTGTTTTGTGTGGTGTAAAGTATTGGTCTGTATTGAGTGTGGAGTCTATGACAGTCACGTAAGTAGTTGTATGTCGGTTGGTATTTAAAAGCGTATAAAGTTTGAATCCTATATTTTAAACAAAATAAAGAATCTTAATACTTGCCTGTAATGAAAATTTACGGCTGTAGTTGGTAGAAGAAATAAATAATAGCGAATAATTAGACGATATATATTACGCGTAGAATAATAATGTTACAAATAATCGGAAAATATATCAACTTAAACCGTAATATATGGAGATTTGATGAACCTTAAAATATGGCATTTAGCTTCATTTGCCATTGTTATTATTATAGTTGTTGTAGTGTTCTTGCCCAATGATAAGGAGCAAGGTGTCCTGCTCGCCAGATCTGGAAGAGTTGAGCAGGCT
Organism: Planctomycetota bacterium; assembly: GCA_965140405.1. Classification (GTDB taxonomy): domain Bacteria; phylum Planctomycetota; class SZUA-567; order SZUA-567; family SZUA-567. The sequence goes on along the minus strand of OZ223208.1, from coordinate 511,966 downwards.
GCTAGAAAATTAGAAGAAGTACTAAGAGAAAATCCTACCGACATTAAAACAGTTCAGGAGCTTGCTAATGGTTATTTGTCAGCAAACCAAGTTGAGAATGCAATAACTGTTTATAAGGTATACATGAAGAGTGGCGGAAATAATAAAAAAATAATTGATGAGTTGACGCGCCTATATATAAGTAACTATCAGTATGAGGACGCAGTTGCATTACTTAGTGAAGATAAAGACCGCAATCTAAATAAGTTGATTGAACTTGCTGTAAAAATGGGGGAGTTGAAGAAAGCGGTAGAGTATAGTAGGGATAAACTTGCTCTTCTTGGAAATAATAGTCCTGAAAGGGTGGAGATACTCAAGAATATTGAGAAGTATGAAGCGTGGCAGTTGAATTTAAAAGGGGTCGCAGAGACTAAAGAGGCTATAGCTAAGGAAGAGAATACTCTTGAAGGTAATCTTCAAGCTTTAGATTACTTTGTTTGGAAAAACAATATAGCTAAAATTAAAGTCTATGCAGAGAAAGTCGCTACATTTAAGAATATCCCTATTGATAATTTGAGACTTTTGCGGACTGCTTGGATACGAGTTAAGGATGCAAAAAACGCAATAAAAACTGCAAAAATGATAACAACTATGAGTGGGGCAGAGTTTTCTGATTGGGATGACTATATGACACTCCTTGAATGGACTGGTAAGAAGGAAGAGCTGGCTAAAGCTATTGATAAACTGCTTATCGAGTACCCAGATAATGTAGATCTATATTGGAGAGAGCTTGCAATACTGCCTAATGATGGACGTAGTGAGAAGAGAGCCCTCATTGATGAGAAACTTTACGCTTTGACAGGAGATGTTGGATTAGTAAGGGATGCTGCATTAATATATACAAATCTTGCAAATGAGAAGAAAGTACTAGAATTATACAATAAACTACTAGGTAGCAAGGAATTTATCAAAAGAGCAAGTGAGAGTATCGAGGATAAATTATTTCTTGTGGATATCTATGAAAAGACTGGTGATAAGAAGAAAGCTGCAGAAATTTTTGCAGAAATCTACCCTCAACTTGTTGGTAGAAATATAGATGAAATTAGTGAAAACTCATTTTGGAGTGCTTTGGCATATACACAGCAGAGTAATAGGATGTTGATGAATGCAAATTTGCTAGTTAGTTTTTATAGAAAAACGAGTGATATACAAATGTTGAGGGATGCTAGGGATATCTACAGAACTCTGAATCTTGATAAACAGACCTTGGCTATTGATAAAAGGCTCCTTGCCATGGAGGAACTAAGTCCATATGAAATGCTAGAGATGTCGAAAACTTATGCAAGGATGGGTAAGTCAACAGAGTCAAGCAAGCTTGCTAAAGAATTATATAATCTAGTACTTTCTGATAAAGAATTGGTAACTGATGAGGATACATACTGGTCCGCTCTGGATGCATCTGAGGCTGAAGGTGACTTGTTAGTAAGAGCTAAGATACTTCAAAAATTCTATAAAATTACACATGATCCAGAATTACTAAGAGAGGCAGCAGAAATATACAAACAAGCTGGTATGTATAATGAACAATTGTCTGTATACAATGTGCTTGAAGATAGTAAATCACTAACTAACTATGATATAGGTGAATTACTTGCAGTATACGAAAGACTTGGCATGGAAAAAGAATTAGAGAAACTTACATCTGAAGTATATGCCAAGGTGATGAAGAGTCAGACATATGATAAAGAGGAGAACCTGTTTTATGTGTTGGTAGATTTATTGTCAAGAATGGGACGTGATGCGGATCGATTAAAACTGATAGAGAAGTACGCTGAACATGGTGATGTTGAAGCTAAGATACTACTTGCAGGGATATATCGGGATTCACAAATGCTTGACGAAGCTAAGAAGGAGCTTGAAGGCATAATTGCAGATAAGAAAACAAGCGAGGATAACCGTGAGCAAGCAGAATTACAGCTTGCCTACATTGTATCTACAGAGTTTTATAATGCTGAAGACCCCAAGTTACAGATGAAAATAATGTCAGCCGGGGGAGCCGTTGTCGATAAAGTAATTAAAAACCTTAAAAAAAATATGTATACCTTGACTGGGGATGCTCTTTCAGAGAGAGAGAATATTATAGATGAGTTTAAAGTGCTCCAAATTAGGTTCGCTTTTTTGAAAGAGGATTATATAGAAGTTGATCAATTGTTGACTGAATTATATAACCCTGATTCGGGAATATATCTTGACCTTGCGTCTTTATTTTTTAATAACGGTGAAGAAGATACGGCTAAGAGGTACTTCAAGAAGGTTGTTGATACTGTAGGTTTTACAGAAGATCAGTATTCACTTTTAGGATTTATGTATCTTTCTTTTGAAGATTATGATAAAGCGCTCTCTGCATATATGAAAGCTGATCGTAAGGCCAATGGCCTGAATAAAGATGTTCGTATCGGTTTATCAGAAGTTTACGGAAAACTTGGTGAGGAAGAAAAGCAGTATAAAATTGTAGATTTTTACACTTCATTCAAGAATTCGACTCCTGAAGATTGGGTGAGAGCGGCTGATGCAAGGGTAGAGCATAGTGATTTGGTAGGTGAACTTAAAGTACTTGAAAAGGCTGTTGAGAGGAGACCAGATTCAGCAATACTTGTTGCGAGAATAGTTAGTAGATTGATAGGATTTGGAAAAAATATAGAAGCAGTATCATATGCTAAGAAACTTGAAGGGCTCAAAGTACTCAAGGAGGAGAATGATCTCATTACGGTAGGATATGGTTTATTAGATGTTGGCCAAGTAAGAGAAGCTGGAAGAATGTTTGCTGTTGCTAGTAATATTGATAATAAAAGTAAAGATGCTAAGTTGGCTCTTGCGAGATACTTTGTTGCATGTTTTCAGTATCCAGAAGCTCATAGAATCTATAAATCATATTTAAAAGAAAATCCGGATGATCCTAGGGTGTGGTATGAGTATGCTGTACTGAAACGTGCAGCAGGGTTTGTTGGGTCTCGAGAGGCTTTCTTTACTTCGAAGAGATTCTTCCAAGATGGTAAGCAGGGTGCAGAGGAGATGTCATTTATATCTTCCATAGATTTCTATCTCAACCGTCGTGACAGTGCTCTAGCAAGGGCGAAGTATGCAACTCAGTTGGCATCTGAAGATGAGGTGTATGCACTCAATCTAGCAGAGATGTATAACTCATACAACTATCCGGAGTATGGAAAACTTGTTGCTGAGTCTGTCGTTGAAAATGATTTTAATTCATCGAGAAGGAACGGGTTAGTGGCTGAAGCAGAACTGATGTCCAGAAGATTTATTGAGGGTATTGATGAGCTTAAAAAAGTATTACTAAAACGCAATGATGACAGTGCCGCGCAGCTTGCCAAAGGGTATTCGGAAGTAGAGATAGGTGAGTGGATAGATGGTGCAGAAGACTTGATGGTCGGTGAGATCAAAAATAATATGGAAGAAGAGAAGCGCGCACTTCTCCACCAGAATAGAGCGACAAAGAGCATGTTCGATAATGTTAAATTACCGAGCTTTGAGGATTGATATGGTGAGAATTAATATAAATAAATGCTATCTAATGTTTCTGATGATTTACTGTTTGGGAGTTCTTACTGTCAGAGCGGATGATAGTAAGAAGTACCTCGTTATAAAGCTTGATGATTTTTCTGCTGAAAATATGAACTATAGTAGTGGGTTTAGTGGAGCTGTGCTAGGAAAGGGCAGGGTAACAAATAATCAAGAAGTCTTGCCTGTGGCTGTTAAAGCGTATCCACTTGGCAAACCTCTACAGGTTATGAAGAGCTATGTACCTGGAAACTCTGATGAAGTGGATGCTGTGAGTCGGTATATATCTGATACTACGAGTCGATATGTTCCTGAATTTCTGGTTGGTGCTAGAAACTCATTCAGCTCAGCTGAATATATAGACACAATGTTTTTGAGTATACATTATCCCGTATCTAATGATTTATCATTTGGAATAGGTGTCATAGGCGGTGTCTTTGATCTAATAGGGACTGATGGTGAGCCAGCTATATCTTGTGGTGTTGCGCAGGTTGCATTTGAAGCAAAACAAAGGATAAATACTGAGATAGATCTCTATGGGGCAGTAGTCCTTGGTAGTACGCATTCTGTTGTAACAGCTGGTCTTAGAGGTCGTGTTAACTATGTAAATAGATCAGGAGTGGAACTAAAAATATTTGGAAATTTGTGGACTCCGTGGGCTGATAATACTATTGGCGCACATAATAACGGTAGAAGCAGTGGACTGAGAGCCGAGGCTGTGCTTCCGCTTAGCAGTAGGTTCTCACTAAATTTATACTCAGGTGTAGATTGGCGGTATACTGCAAGGTCAGCATTTGAAGTGGAGAGCTATGAAGGTGTAGAGTTTAGCGGAGGTGGGAGGCTCACATGGGATTTCTTTAAACGAGAGTACCGTAAGATGCCTAGCGATTTCATTAGTAGAGAGTATTTAGACTTTGATAATGTTTCTTCAAAAGTGGGACTATTTGCTAGCCTACAAGCATCGAAATATACTGGCAGGAATGATGATACGTCACTAATACCTGTAACTGATGAACAACTTGATCAAAGACTTGGACTGAGTGCTGCATACGCATTTAACTCACATTTTGGCGCTACGGCTGAGTTATATGTAGGTTATGATCCTGCAAGAAATATTGATTTTGGCAAATTATATGGCTTCAATACTAGAGTTGTATATATACCAACTGCAAAACTTAGGGTATATGGCGAGTTTGCAATGGATTCTGAGTTGGCGACAGGGCTTGTTGAAGGAAGAACTTGGTATTATGGGGCTGGAGTTAATTATAAATTTTAAAACTATCACGTTTGAAGGGGTATAAATATGAAGAATATCAGCAAATTGTCGGCTTTACTTTGTCTTTGTGTGATTGCAATATGTTTGACATTTGGGTTGGGAGGATGTAGTACGTCTGGATCTGCAACAAGAGAGGCGATAAGCGTGGACTTAGGAACGGTAGCCATTATACCATTCGAAAATCTGTCATCAGAACCTAATGCTGGACTAATCATAATGAGAAATATGAATAGTGCATTTAGAAAATATACAAAACTTGATATGATTGATATGGATATAATGCGAGCAAGACTCGAAGCAAGCGAAGGGGAGTATATTGCTCCTAGGAAGATTGGTGAGTCCTTGGAGGTTGATACCGTTATAACTGGAGCAGTGACTGAATACAGGTATGTTTATGGTGCTGGTGAACAACCTGTAATAGGTCTTAATGTACAGATTATATCAGTAAAAACAGGTGAAGTACTTTGGTCTGAGCAAGCTTCATCTAGTGGTAACCTCTCATGGATAAGAGAGGAATCATTAGCCGAAGTTGCGGAGTCTATATCTATCTCACTCGCTAAAGACTTTGATAGGATTTATTCACCAGTTGGTATGACTCAAGGGTATAAGTAATGAACAAGATACTATATATCGACGATGATAGTAAGCTTTGCGAGGTGGCGAAAAGTATCTTGAGTATATTCGACTATGAGGTTAACGTTGTTAATTCGATCGAAAAACTTGAAGGTATAAATTGGCAAGAGTACAAACTCATTATTATCGATTGGTTCTTCACAGAGTCAGGAGCAATGAGCATCTATGAAAAAGCTATGGATGCAGGGTATCAACAAAGGGTGATGATTGCCTCTTCAAGAGAGTTAGGTAATAGTCAGAGGTTGATATTTGATCAGAAAGGGATTACGTATCTGTCCAAGCCATTTTCATGTATATCATTATCTGCTGGTGTAGAGGGAGCATTGAAATAGTAATATGAAGACTTTAAAGCCTTACATTGAGATGTTTGTACTGATAGCTATCCTGTATGCTCTAGGTTTCTGGCTTAGACCTGAAGATCCATTTTTCAATAGAATTCATCCGAGCCCATATTTGATAATTGTTCTAATCGGTGCAATAAAGTATGCCAGTCCATTTGGGTTGATCTTAGGCATCATCTGTGCAGGACTGGATCTTATTACGTCTACTACATTTGCTGGAACTTCTCTTAGAGATGCTATATACTTTGAGCCAATTGTTTTGCTTGCTCCATGTGTATATATTGCCGTTGGGCACTTTGTTGGTGAAGCAGTACACTCAAGTATGAAGCGGAATGAGTATTCACGAAATCTTGCTGAAGAGAGGAAGAAGCTTGTTGATACATTGACAGGTAAGGTTACTAGTATTGAGGGACGCTATAGGCAGCTTGAAGGAAAGGTCGCAGCTGAGTCAAAATCAAGTTATTCATTTTTGAAGAGTTTGATTAAATTTGATGATCTTGAGCCACAGATGATAAGTGATTATACAGTAGAGATAAGTGAAAAGTATTTAAAAGCGAGGGAAGTGGAGTATTGGATAAAGGGTAAGGATGGTTGGCAGAGAGAGTCTCCTGAAGCCGGTGACGGTGTAAAAGTACCAGCGCTCCTACTCAAAGCAGAAACACTTGATGGTTGGGCAAACTGTAGGGATTATCCAAGAATTGCTGGTGAAGATGGTGTAGACTTGGCGCTCTGTAGAAGGTCGATTAGAGTTAATCAGACACATGCTATAGTATGTAAAGATATCCCATTTATAGAGTGGGGGCTGCAACTTGAAGATACTGCATTTGCAATTTTACGTGGAGCAACTAAGGCTTATGATTTTTGGAATTTGAGATTTGCTCTAGGAGAAGTTGCACCACTTGAGCAGATGTTGCGTCTTGAAAGTTTGAGGTTATTCAAAAACCAGGTGCATAGACAACTATTGACTCTAAGAAGGAGTGATAGTGTGTCAACTCTGGTATTTATTAAAGTTGAAGCTGCGCTTGCAAAGGATATACGGGTGCTTGGAGTGATTGCGAGTTGCTTCAGATCGCTTTTAAGGTTGAGTGATGGCATGTCATATGTTCAGGAAGGCGCATTTTTTGTACTCTTCTTACCCCAGACCCCAATTGTTGGGGCGGAGGTTGTATTGAAGAAAGTAAATACTGCGTTGGAAACCCTACATCTTACTCCTCACCAAAAGATTATTAAGCTCCAATCTAGGTACTTTGAACTCACTACTGCAGATATGCTCGAGAGGGCATTTGAAGAGTACGGAAAGGGTGCATAAATTGGTCTTGTCTATTATATTGACGATTGTCTGCGCTTTTATTGGATTTTTCGGATTTGACTCAATCTATCACGAAGAGTATTTTTTCGGAGTTCTAGCTCATTTTGCTGGAGCTGGTGTTGGGTTATTATTGATGAGAACGAGTATGGGAAGGGTACGAGGGAGTACTCTGCCGATATTGATTAATTTTTGTGTGCCTATTGTTGGTGGACTTGGAGTTGGAATACTAGGGCTATCTGGAGTAAATAAAGGGCGAGAAGGTCTAGCAGAGGAATATGCTCTACATATTGACCCTGAAGAGTACAGAGAGCTCTTTACAAGGGTCTCTGAGGGGTTCAACCCAAACCCTGCAGATTTGTATTCATTCAGCGATATTCTCAATGCAGATGTTCCTATAGTGCAAAAACGTATAGCTATCGAAGGACTGGCTCAGATGGAGAACCCTCAAACAGTTGCTGTGTTGCGTGAGACCCTACAGATGGATTCTGTAGAAGTACGCTTTTTTGCTGCAAGTGTACTTGGAAAGATGGAGATGAGGCTTGAGCAGAAAATTTTAGAATTGAGAGATGAAGATAGAGGTGGTGTGCAGGTGCCTGTAATTACAGAACTTGCTCAGACATACTTTGACTTTGTATTCTTCTCTCTTGTAGAAGGGGCTAGGAGGGATGAGTATCTTGCCCTTTCTCTGGGTTATGCCCTAGATGCATTGACAATCGAACCATCAAGTACAATGCTTGCCCTAGTAGGAAGGATTCTTCTTGCTAAGGGGCAGTATGAGTCAGCAATTCGAGTGTTTAATTTATATATAAAAGAAAGTCCGAAAGATGTAAAAGGCTGGCTATGGAGGGCTGAAGCATATTTGCACAACAATGACTACATTAAGGCGAGTGAAGATGCTAGGCTGGCTTTGGATATAGGAGGTGTACCAAAACCTCTTGAGAGTGCAGCAACGTTTTGGGCTGAGGGAGTAAATAATGAGCGTGCCGTTTGAAACAATTTTTAATAAACTACAGTATGCAAGTCCTGTAAAGGCAAAACAGATTCTCAGGGACTTGGAAGGTAACCCTGATGAGCTGATACAATTTTGTAGGCAGGCTCGGAGATTGAGTGATGTTAAGGCTGCTGCTCTATCGAAAATTCTTGAAGGTATGAGTAATCCTGAATTTTTACAATTGCTAAAGGACTATGCTCTTAGCGATGATGATGATTTGAGAGATACAGCTTTTGGCACTCTAAGTCAAGGAAACAACTCTGCAAGAAAAGAGGTGATGCTCGAATTATTAAAATCTGGTAAGCCAATTATTAGGCAAAAGGCTTGTGAAGCTATTGGGCATGATATTGATAGCGAAGTAGAAAAACAATTGACTAAGTTGTTAGATGATACGGCAGTTAATGTTGTGAGAGCGGCTCTACTAGTTCTTACGAATTCAAAACACAGAGCTGTTATTAAAAGTTGTGAGCATCTTTTAGATCATGAAGATGTAGAAGTGAGATACCTTGCTTTGGGGATTGTGGGAAATGAGGACGCTGGACAGTTCGCAGTCAAGCGGGTAGCAAGATGCTTGATAGAGGATAAAGACGATAGGGTAAGGATAGAGGCGTGCCGAATACTCTCTATAAAGAACCCTCAAAAAGCAAGTAAAGCGCTGATAGGAACACTCCAAGATAAAACAAATTCTGATACTTTGCGTAAACATGCGGTATTGGCTGTGGCAAGAATAAATGGAGAGGAAGCTGCGAGTATTCTTTTTAATATAATTATTGATGATAAGTTTTGTAGTGTGGTTGTTGGGGAGTGCCGAAAGGTGCTTGGCAGGCTGGATCCAAGGATTGTAATTCGCCTTGCCGAAGGTAAATTTATAAACGGTACTGTTCTTGAGAAGTTTGAATGTGTAAGAATAATTGGAATGTTTGCCAGTAGAGAGGCTGAAGACTTTTTAGAGAGTAAATTGAGCTCTTCACAGAATGAGGTAGTACTTGCTGCAATACTTGAACAGCTTGCAAAATCTGGAGTATCTAGGATATGGAATTTTGTGGTAAAGGAAGCAACGAATAGAGAGCGTATGGTTCTAGCATACTCTGCGTCTCAAGCTGCGAGTGAGCTACTAATTCCAGAGTTATTTGATGATTATGTTGGAATATTAAAGAGCAACCCTCCACAGATGGTTGCTGAGGTTGTCCTAAAACGTTTGGTTGTATATGGTAGAGATAGAGGTCTTCCTGCTTCAATTACAAATATTATTCAATCATACCTAAAAGGAGAATGTTCGGCTCTCAGTCTGTTTGCTATTGATGCTGCGGGGTATGTTGAAGGTGAGGTGTTGATACTACAGTTGCTGGGTCTGGTTGCAGAATACTCAAAGTTAGAACTTATGGAAGAATTGACTGCAAGTATAATGCAAGGTGTAAATGGCTCTCTGTATAAATTACTCATTATAGCTGGCGAGGATCACCTTAGGGAGGTTTCTGCGATTCTTTCAAGGGTGAATAGAAATGTTATCCTAGGGGATTTCAATGAGTTCTTTGCATACTTGGCATCAAAAGCTGAGAGCAAGATATCCGGTGCGCAGTTGTGCCTTACAATATCAGCTAGTAGATTTCACCGTGAGTATGTTCAGGCGCTATCAACTGTTTCAGATAAAGAGTTGTCGTATCTATTGTTTACTTGGTCAAGCCTACCACAAACTGTTCGTGAGCGTAGTAATATCGATTGGAGAGTGCTACTGGATAGTGGTAAACTTGCAGTAAGAGTAGCTGCTCTTAGGGCTATGACAAAGGTAGATATTGAGAAAAATATTGCAGACGTCTCTGATATCGCATTCTCCGATCCAAGAAGTGAAGGTAGAGAAGCAGCGGCAAGGGCATTAAGAGGTCTACTCAATACTTAGTTATATTAGAAGTAATACTAATACTGGAGAAATACGTGAGATGTGATGTCTGTCTAATACTTGAAGGTACCTATCCATATGTTGCTGGGGGAGTCTCGACTTGGGTTGCTCAGATAATAGAGTATATGCCTGATATCAACTTTGGTATATTGTATCTCGCTGCGAATAGGCATGAAAAGCTTTCGTTAAAGTACGATATACCTGTAAATGTTACTGAAATTCAGGAAGTATACATTCATGACTTTCCGAAAAAGAAGAAGAATAGTAAAGGCTGGAAGCTTTCAGATACCGACTGGGATGATATAAACTATTTTCAAAAATCTATTCTTGCAGGAGAACCGCTTGATGTTAAAGTGCTTTATGAGATAGTCTCAAAGCTTGATTCAACAGATGAATTTATGCAGGAGTTTGCATATTCTCAAAAAGCTTGGGAGGCGGCTCTTAAGTTGTATGAGAATTTTGCAGGTGATCAGGCGGGATTTTTAGATTTCTTCTGGTCGTATAGGTTTATTAACTTACCAGTAATGAAACTATTGACAACGAAGATAATTCCTGCAAAGGTATATCATTCAGCATGCACTGGATATGCTTCTACTCTTGGGGCGCTTTGCAGTCAACTTACGGAATCGCCGCTACTGATAAGTGAACATGGTATATATACGCGTGAGAGGCGCATAGAGATATTTGATGCTGATTGGATTTGTGGAGACTCGTCAGTCCCACTATCTTTGGATATGTCAAGAAAGAGTAATCATTTTAAAGAATGGTGGGTCAACTTATTTTTCTCATTAAGTCGGACTTCTTATAACTCTGCGACTCAGATTTACTCACTATTTGGTGCAAATATGAGAGACCAAGTAGCTGATGGTGCTGATGCTGATATGGTTAAAATTATTCCAAATGGAATAGATCTATCAAAATATTTATCCATTACGCCAAGAGTAAGAGGTGTGCAGGATGAGTTTGTTATAGGGTATGTTGGAAGAATCGCCCCAATAAAAGATGTGAAGACTCTAATAAAGTCTTTAGACTTTCTAAAAAGATTAGGCGTAAAATTTAAAGCATTGTTAATGGGTCCATATGATGAGGATATCGGGTATTACGAAGAATGCAAAGAGCTAGTCGAAGGGCTGGGTATAACAAGTGAGGTAGAGTTTACTGGTAGGGTAAAGGTCACTGATAAGCTTGGGTTGATAGATGTAGGAGTAATCTCAAGTATCAGTGAAGGGTTACCATTTGCGATACTTGAAGCTGGTGGAGCGGGATTACCGTTTGTTGCTACAAATGTTGGAGCATGTAAAGAACTGCTAGAGGGTAGGAGTGACGAAGATAAAGCTATCGGCAAGGGTGGCTTTATAGTACCAGTCTCTACGCCTAAATCAATGGCTCTGGCTTTTAAAAAATTGGCTGATTCACCTGAGCTAGCGAGAAATATGGGTGAAGCATTGAGAGAGAGGGTTTGTAGATACTACGACTTGAATGAAGTCATGGGTCAGTATCGGGATGAGTACAGGAAGTGTTTTGAAAGGGTGCTTATGCAGCCTAAAAAGTGTCGACTTTCTGATAAGATTACAACAAAATATATGGGATTCGAATAGGTAATATAAATGGCTGGTATTGGGTTCAAACTTCGAAGTATTCTAAGTAAGGGAACATACACCTCACTGATTACTGCGTATGTGTACGGAGCAATAATTTCAACGGGACCGTGGCTGGTCTCTATTCTCAGTATTGGAATTCTGAGCGCTCTATGCAAAAACATTCTTCAGCCTAGCGATAGTATACTCTTTCGCACAATACTAGTTTATACATATATGGGAACACTTGTATTTACAGGGCCATTCTATATGTCTACGACTAGGTATCTTGCTGATAAGATGTTTATGAATGATTTTTCAGCGGTACTGCCTACGTTTAAATATGTCGCCAAGCAGTGTCTTGTATATTCTACAATCTTGGCAGGAGGGTTTTACCTTATTGGTGGTTTGGAAATAAGTCTCTCTCTTGCTGCAATTATGCTGTTTCAGGCAGTATCACTAACTTGGGTAGCGATGATATTCCTTTCTGCTGCTAGGGACTACTCTGCGATTGTGAAGGTCTTTGCTATTGGATACCTTGTGGGGATGGGATTGGGATATTTTGGAGCCGTATACTATGGTCTTGAAGGGGTACTATGGGGATTTGGGGTTGGGTTACTTGTACTGAGTTTGCTACTTGCCTCTAGAGTATATCAGGAATTCCCATCTCAAGTTAGAGTTGATCGCGGGGTGCTGGGTTATTGGAAGAATATGCCTTGGCTAATGCTGTGCGGCTTTTCTTATAACGCAGCGCTATGGGTAGACAAAATAATATACTGGGTTGCTGAAGGGAAGAAGGCTGCTCCTGGACCATTTTATGCACCTGTTGATTATGATACTTGTTTCTTCTGGGCGTACCTGACGATTGTCCCTTCAATGACAATATTTTTAATAAGAATTGAAACTAGCTTCTATAAGTATTATGCCGATTTTTTGGGTGCTGTATCAGGTGGAGCTTCTTTGAATGAGATTGAGCAGAAGAAGAAAGATATAAATAGTAATCTCTGGCTATCAATTTCACGTCTGTTAAAACTTCAGGGAGGAGTGACTGGTATGGCTGTCTTGCTCGCCCCAAAATTGCTTGAATTTCTAGATATGCCGCCGTATTTGACAGTATTACTGAGATTTGCATTTATCGCAGCATTTATTCAGGCTTTATTCCTTATAATGGTTATTGTAATACTATACTTTGACTGGAAAAGATTGGCTGGCTTGATAACCTTTATGGCACTAGTATTGAATACTATCTTATCTTATTATCTGGCGTTTAACAGTGTTGCCTATAGCGGAATTGGAGTGTTAGTGGCATTCCTTATATCGTTGATAGTTGGGATGTACTACTTTAACAAGCATATGGATACCCTTATATTCGAGACCTTTGCTTCTCAAAGTTTTCAGACATAAGTATTTAAAAGTCTGTATGATATTAATTTATGTTAAATTAATATGAAGAATACATTTACAAAGAAAATAATGTCTGTATAATATTTATAAGAATTTTTTGTGTAATTTTGGTGTTGCTAAGCAAGTAAAATTAGCATAGTTGCAGAATCAATGCAGGATAGGGATAGTATGAGTGAAGTAAAAATAAGAAAAGCAAGGCTTGCTGATGCAGATATAGTGTACTCCTTTGTTAAGGAATTAGCTGCATATGATAGAGCGACAGATAAATTTGTCGCGACACTTGACGATATAAAGTGTGCTCTGTACGGTAAAATACCGCATATTGAAGTTTTGATAGCTTCAATTGAAGGACGTGATATTGGGTTTGCTTCATACTATTTTAACTATACTACATTTCTAGGCAAGCAGAAGATGTTTGTCGAGGATATATTTATCAGCCCTGAAAGTAGAAGGTGTGGAGCTGGGAAAGCAATTTTTACAGAATTGGCCAAGATAGCCAATGATGCAGACTGCGCGCGTATTGAGTTGCAGGTTCTTAACTGGAATGATACTGCTGTTGATTTCTATGAGTCACTAGGTGCTGACTTTGTTGCAAATTGGTTGCCGTATGCAATTGATAAAGAAGCGTTTGTAAAACTTATACCGAGTGATACTACACCATCTCCTGAATCGCCACTGTAGTATCTAGTCGGTCTTTTGTAGATCTATTATTTGTACAAAGAAAGGTTTGTTATGACACTTAAAGCAATAGCTATTAATGGTAGTCCGAGAGTTGGGGGCAATACTCAGATACTTTTAGAAGTAGTGACAGATGTTCTCAAAGGTGGTGGAGTAGAAACAGAGTATATCAAGGTCGGGGGTACGGATATCCGTGGTTGTATCGCTTGTGGAAAGTGTAGAGAGACAGGCGACGGTAAGTGTGCTATAACTAAGGATATTGGTAACGAGGTTATAGCTAAGATGTATGAAGCTGATATTATCGTTATTGGTTCGCCTGTATATTTTGGTTCGGCAACTGCCGAGATGAATGCGCTACTTGATAGAGCGGGATATGCTGGACGATCAGAGATGAGATTTAGCAAGAAGATAGGTGGTCCTCTTGCTGTTGCTAGGAAGGCAGGGCAGAATTTTACATACGCTCAACTTCTCTATTGGTTCATGCTAAACGATATGGTCGTTCCAGGATCTGGTTATTGGAATGTGGCTACTGCTAGAGAAAAGGGTGAAGTAACTCAGGACACGGAGGCTATGGGTGTCGTGGAACAATTTGCTAAGAACTTGCTCTGGCTTGGCGAGAAGCTGTTCTAGTTTTATGCTAAAGAGCCCTGATTATCTTCTTATGTGATTAATTATTGTCTTTAGGGAAACCTTTGGAATAAATATTAAATAATATACTATAGAGTGTCGATAATATATTGATCATATTATGTGAATTTAAATATTATTGATATTGGTTTCTTAGTGAGGAGAGTGGTAGATGAGTAAGAAGATGGATAAGGTACAGGCTGAACTGAGTAAAATCTATCAGAAAACTCCTGATGTGCCGTGTAATAAGTGTGGTAAATGCTGTATTAGTCCACATATGTCATATATTGAAGTGGTCGGTGTACTTAGAAAGATGGTTGAGGTGTTCTCTGAAGATGAGATGAAGATTCTTGTGTCTTCAAAGCCAATCATCTCAGAATTTCATATGACAAATATCGTCTGTCCTCTACTAAAAGACAATGAGTGTACGTGCTATGAGAGTAGACCAATATCGTGTAGACTTGAGGGTATCGATATCCTTGACAAACTGACACACCGAGAGAGAATTTGTACTTACCAAGTTGGTGCGGTAACTGAGGATGATTTTGGTGGGCAGGATATAGAAGATGTTCTTGAACTGGCAAATGAACTCAATTCACCTTTCTGTGGTACTATGGAAGAGCCGTATTATTTTGATTCTGTGAACCTGCACTGTTGGTTTGCAATTATGTTTGATAAAGACATAAAGCAAGAGTACTTCCTTAACATTAGAGAAAGTTTGCTCAAAGAAGTTGATCTCGCTTATTTAGCAGATAGCTATGTAAACCACACAAAACTGAATGAAAAGCTGGATTTGATAGATAAATTCTTTATCCTAAATGATGAAAAGAAGGCTGATGAGGCGTTGGCTTGTATAAAGAGTGTAAATGAGGATTTTCCATACACAGGAGCGTATTACTTCCCTCAAGCAAATGTCTACATAAACTTTATGACCGATCTTATAGCTGCTGTAAAAAAGAGTCAAAAATAACGCACCTATGTAATATCAATAGTCTTGTTTTATACTATACGGTCTTTCTTTGGAGAGGCCGTATGTTGTTTTATTGCATATCGTTTTGTTGTCATTATAGTTTGGGGTTTTATTTAAAGGATATTTCTACATGAGGGCATTGTTTGACAAAGAGGATATTTTGATCTCTGAGCAGATCAGAAATCTCCAAGATAAGACCAATGACTATACCGTTCTACCCTCAATTGCCTTTAGTTCTCATGCTGAGGGGATTATAGAGATATCATCAACTATAGAGTTGCGTATTGCTGGTGCTATGGAACTACTTTTGAATTCTGTAGACACTAACGAACTGGGAGTCAGGTTGAAAGCCTTAGAGAGGCTCTATCGGGATGTCTCAGCTGTTGAGAGAGGGTTGAGGGTAAACGCAGCAAGGGTACTTGTTGATATCATGAAGGAGATACTAGGTTGCAAGAATGACATTAAGCATCGCTTTGAGCTTATTAGGGACTTTAGAGAAACCTATACTGGTAAGCCTCTAATTGTGCGTAAACAACTACAGCTACACCAGCTTTTAGAGATACCCGAAGATGAGTCGCAACTCTCATTTGATGATACAGTGTATAATGCTAGTAAAGTCGGGAAGAAGAATCCAGCTTTACTTATACTTGATGCTTGGATAAAAGGTATTCGTAAGCTCCAGGTTATCTTTAGCAATTATATTAGCTCAGAAGTTGCTCATGAGCTCCTTTCTTCTGCAGAGATACTTGGAGTGGAAGTTGAGATAGGTATAGAGTTGCCTGTCGTATATAATGAGAAATTTATAAAACTTGTGTGGACTCCGTTGGGAGTTACAAGCTCGAGTGCATTCTTACAGGCTTTAAATTCTAGTGCTGTTGAAAAAATACTTGGCCGTGGGCACGCTGTGGCTGGATATCATCAGGAATTGATTTTTAAGCTCTTGAAAAGATTTGATTCCGAGGTAAAGAGTAGGGTTGAGCATGAATTTGGTGTCAAGTTTTCAACATTAAATGCTAAAAATTATAGAGAATTTCTCGGTGATTGTGAAGCTAGTGAGGTAAACCTTGGCGAGTTTATTTATAACTCCATTACTCAAATTAAACGTAGAGAGCTAGATGGGCAGGTTCATGAGCTTATCCCAGAGATTATAGTGCTTCGATTCTTGAAGCCTCTTAGTCTTAGTACCCCAATCAATCTTACCACTGCTCAGGCTGAAGGCAGCGTCGCTTCTGATTTGAAAGATCTAATCAAACTTTTCAATAACACTACAGGTGGATATCGTCTGACCCTTCTAACTAGTAACCTGTACTCATGGGAGATACCTGAAATATTCTATAGAAGCAAGGGTGGTATCGGAGCTGTAGAAATTTTCAATCTTAGGGATTATACCTTAGCAAGCGAGGGAATAATCAAGTATGGGGACGGTAGGGTAAATGAATTTCGTAAAGCTATAAATGAGAGGGATATTACAAATATTAAAAGAATATTGTCTGAGGATATTCATGAGGTAAGTTCTAGGGAGATAGAGAAGCAGCGTGAGGTGATAGAAGGGCTCCAGAAAGTTCGTAAGAATATTGGGAAGTTGCTAGATAGATATTCAGCAACTCATATTGAGGCAGCAATAGGGAGTGGATCTGCAGGCAGAGGGATGGTCTTTTATGGGATGGGACTCGTTGTTATGCAGAGTCTGCATAGCTTTGCAATAAATAAACTACTGTGTTCTACGCCTAGTGAACATCTTGCTCTTCCCTTAGGGTGCCAAGTATATAAGCGGATTGAGTACTTGAGTGGCGGTATTGGTGTAAAGAACTACTGGCATAGATTTATTGCATGGCGTAAGAGAAAGACTATATGGATTCGTCAAAAAACTGAAGATGTAACCAGCGGTGGGCTGGAAGGGAATATCTATACTCTTAGTGGGCGATTTGGTGAAGAGAGGACTCGCTCCAGAGTTCGTGGGCTAGGGTATACGTGGAAGTATCTCAATACTGATATTAAGAGCTTGATAAAAATATTAATTGGCTTTGTCCCAGCATTTCTTACCTTCTATTTTACAGCCGATTGGCCTGTACTCAAGTATGGAGGTGGCGTGATCTGGTTTGCAATAACTGGAGGAAGGAACGCTTTTCAGGCTGTTCTTGCCGCAGGTGGATTTGACAGATCGTTGAACTATAAGTGGCGAACGTTTGTTGATAAGAAGAGAGTGGCTGAAAGTCTGATGTATACGGGACTTTCCGTACCGTTGCTAGAATTCTTTGTAAAAGACCTATTCTTAAATAATTTTCTTGGGGTTGATGCTGGCAGAGACCCTGTGGTGGTTTATGCGGTTATATCTGCTGTAAATGGAGTCTATATATCTCTTCATAACTTCGTCAGAGGGTTTGCAATGGCTGCTGTTATCGGGAACTTATTTAGATCTGTTCTGGCAATTCCAATTGCAGTAGGGATTAGTTCTGTGCTTTCTGAGAGTCTTGGGATTCTTGGTGTACTCGGAATTGCGAGTATTGTTACTCAGTGGTCGGCTGTTATATCGAAGGCTGCTTCAGATGTTGTAGCGTGTGTTATAGAGGGCTTTGCTGATAGAGAAATCTATATTAGTTTGAGAAGGAGGCATGTAAATGAGCTCGTGATTAAATTCCTCTATCTTTGCGAGCGGATAGATTTGATTTTGCCACATAAAACAGTTTTAGAAGAGCTTGATAACCCAGAAGAGTTAGTAGCGATTTGCCTTAAAAAACATAGCACTGTCTCTGATGAGTTGGTCTTGTTGCTATTAGACCTTATGCATTTTTGGTACAGTAAATGCCGAGCAAAATCGGCTATAAGGAAAGTTTTAAAGGACCTACATATTGAGGAAAGAGAGCTCTTAATGGCAGCTATCAAGATTCTTGAGAGGGAGGAGTTGGTTGAAGGGACAATTAAAAGAATAAAAACTCTGCAAAATCATAAGGGGTTGGAGGAATTCTATAAGAAAAAGCATACCAAATTTGTCAGATTATTATCAGAATTGCTTGTAACGTAGATATGGAGGATAGTATTAGGTGAAAATAAGCAAATTATGAGTGTTTTTGAGGTAAAAAAAGCGAATACTCTTGACTTTTAGGGCTATTAACAATATATTTAATAGAAGCAAACCGTTAATTATCAGATTTATCTGGATTATATATACGGGAGCGGGTCAGAGTGATCCGCTCCGTTTATTTTTTATAGTACTCCTGTTTCGAGCATCGTTCGTCAATACAGGTTTTATTAGGTGGAATTAAAAACATGAATAATGAAGAATTACTAAGACTTATTAATAGTATTCATATGGACAAGGGTATCGATAGAGAGTTGCTTTTTGAAAGTCTTGAAGCGGCACTAGTATCTGCTGCTAGAAAAAAGTATACAGATGTTGAGGAACTGCGTATCAGAATTAATCGTGAAAATGGCGACCTAATACTGCTTGATGGTGACAGACCTCTACGAGTATTGGAGCCTAGTGAGTTTGGCAGAATCGCTGCTCAGACTGCTAAACAGGTGATGATACAGCGTATTAGAGAAGCTGAGAGTGAAGTCGTATTTGAAGATTATCAAGAAAAGGAAGATACCATTGTCAACGGTACTATTTCACGTGTTGAAAGAGGTACTGTTGTTCTAAATATCGGTAAAGCTGATGGTATTCTACCTAGGCAAGAGCAGATCCCGTCAGAAAATTATAGACCGGGTGAGAGGTTACGCTGCTATGTCGTGCAGGTACGTAAAAAAGGTAATAAAGTGCTAATCGTTCTATCTCGTACGCACCCTACACTTGTAAAAGAATTATTTGAATTAGAAGTTCCTGAAATTTCAGAGCATATTGTTGAAGTTAAAGGACTTGTGCGTGAACCTGGATATAGAACAAAGCTTGCCGTATACTCATCAGATAGTAGGGTTGACGCAGTTGGTGCGTGTGTGGGTATTAGGGGTAGCCGTATTAGAAATATTGTTGAAGAGCTCAACGGTGAGAAAATCGATATAGTACGTTGGCATGAAAATGAAGAGATCTTTATTAGAAATGCTTTGTCACCTGCTGAAGCAGAATCTATCGACTTTGATCGCAGACGTAATAGAGCGAGAGTACTTGTTGAGAATGACCAACTATCTCTTGCTATCGGAAGAAAAGGGCAGAATGTGCGCCTTTCTAGTAAGCTTACCGGCTGGGATTTAGATATTATGACTGTTGATCAGCACCGTCAATGGCGTGAACTTGGCCATGACGAGATCGCAAGTCTTCCAGGGGTTGGAGATCAGATAGTAAATAATTTACTTCTTACTGGTTTTGAATCATTCCAGGATATAGTCGAGCTTGGCATTGACGAGCTGATGAAAATAAAAGGAATCGCTGAGAAAAAGGCTGAAGAGATTTATCAGTTTGCTCTGGATGGATATCAGCAACGTATTGCTAAAGACCAGAGAGCATCAGTTGAGGCTAGGCTTGAAAGACAGAAGAAAAAATCTGCTCCATCTATGCCACTACTTATGGAGAAAGAGGTAGAAGAAGAGCCTACTGAATCAGCAGATGAGACTGAAGCAAAACCAGAGGATGCACCTAGTGAATCTGAGGGTGCTGCGACTACTGAAGAAGAGAAGACCGAGGAGTAGTTGCTCTGAATTTGAGACCTAAAAAATAATATTTTGCAGAAGATGTTTTTTGCTCTTGGGCTTGATAATAATAGGTATTTGTGTAAAATCAAAGATTATAAGTACTAGGTGGTTTTGAGTACTTCTTTGTTATTGTATGTTTTGGTTAGATAATGACAGTTAAATAATTCTGGAGGTTAAATGGCTGGGGTAAGGCTGAGTTAATTTGCGATAAACTTTTAAGTGTTTGAAAAATAATCTGTTATATGGATTGTTAGGCTTAAAAGTTGGCGTAAATGGGTGAGCATGACAGTTACGTGTGGGCTGTAAAGTTGTATATCTTGTACTGTTGAAGTTGCTTGCGTGGATTTCGTTTGTGCTGAATATGGCTTGTGTTTCTTTTTGAGACAATGACAGCTTCGCTATAAAACGGAAAATTATTGATAAAATTTAAATTTCAGATTGGATTACTTGATGCGCTTTTATGAACTCGCTGCAAAAATTGGACTTGAGAAGAATGACTACCAAGTCTTACTAGATTATGCTAACCAGAATGGGCATGCTATAAAGAATTCACTTGCAACTGTAAGTGAAGAAACAGTACAATGGGCTGAGAAAAATTCAGGTGAAATGCCAAGGCTTATCACCGAAGCTAAGGAAAAGGTAAAGACTACGAAAGCACCTAAGAAACGCGTGCCGGCTAGAAGAAGATCGGCTGCAAAAAAAACAACGACGCAAAATGAGAAAAAAGAGGAAGCTGCTTCTGCTAAGACACCAGTAGCTCCTAAGGAAACTCCCAAGAAAGCTCCTGAAGAAGCTCCTTTGAAGGCGGAAAAAACGGAAGAAGTAAAAAAAGAAACTCCTGCAAAGGTTGTTAAATCTCCTGAGAAAGTCGAGGCTGCAACTAAAAAGGTTGAAAAGCCAAAGCAGTCTACTTCATCAAATAGTGTTAATGCAACTAAGGGGAAAGAGCAAAAAGCTCATCAAAAGAAGGGATCTACTACAACTCCTACCACAACACCAGTTGGCGGGAAGATTGTAAACGGAAAAGTACAAAAAAATCCGGCTTATAATAAGCAGACCAATAAAAAGAATAAAAAGAACCCACCAAAAGATACAAAACAGAATAAACCTACATATAATAAAAATAAGCCTGTTAAAACCAAGGTTGTCCTAGATAATACCGAAGCAGCTTCTGACGCTCATACTACTCACAAATTTAAAAGAGCTGACTTTAAAGGGCAGATGTCAAAGCCTGAGTTGCCAGCAATCTTTGCTGCGATGGATTCTGAATATACTAGAAGTATTAGATCTACTGGTGGAAGAAAGAGGCAGGGAAGAGGACGCTCTGGGCAGTCTGGTGTAGGACAGGGAATTAGTGGCGGTGGGAGACGTGGGAAGCGTGGTGGTAGAGTACAGAAAAAGCCACAACCTGAAGTAACACTAACACCACAAGTCTTTGTCGGAATGAGTATGCGTGATCTTTCAGCTGCCTTTGGTGTAAAACTGAACCTTATATTGGGATTCATGATGAAGAACGGGCAGTTGATGTCTGTTAATGATGTTGTAAATGAAGACGACATTACAATGATCGCTGAAGAGTTCAAAATTGCATATGAATGGAAGAAGGATGATGACCTTGAAGTTCAGGTAGGTAATGAAATTAAGAAGGAAGAGGAGAATGCTGATGAAGCTAGTCAAACAGAAAGACCTCCAGTAATAACCTTTATGGGACACGTTGACCATGGTAAAACATCGCTACTAGATAAAGTGCGTGATACACGAGTTGCGTCTGGTGAGCATGGTGGTATTACTCAGCATATTGGAGCATACTCTGTTGAGCAGAATGGTCAAAAAATAACCTTCCTTGATACTCCTGGGCACGAAGCTTTTACTCAGATGAGAGCTCGTGGGGCAAATCTTACAGATGTTGCTGTACTTGTTATCGCTGCAGATGATGGTGTGATGCCTCAGACAAAAGAAGCCTATGCACATGCTAAGAATGCTGGTGTTCCTGTGGTTGTAGCTATAAATAAATGTGACCTGCCAAATGCAAATCCTGAACGAGTAAAACAAGAAATTTCTAACCAGTTAGAACTTTTACCTGAAGAATGGGGTGGATCTGCAGGAGTAATCGAAGTATCTGCTGAAACTGGTGATGGTATCGATGAGCTGCTAGAGAGAATTTTGCTTGAATCAGAGATGCTTGAGCTTTCAGCCAATCCTGACAGAAAAGCTGTAGGGTATGTTATAGAGTCGGAAGTTACAGAGAATCGCGGTGTTGTTGCGACTATACTTATACATGACGGTACACTACACAGAGGTGACATCCTTCTTACATCAAATGGATATGGTAAAGTTAAACTTATGTATGACTGGACCGGTGGAACATGTGATTCTGGTGGACCTTCACAGGCAGTATCTGTTGTAGGTCTAAATAATGTTCCTGAAGTTGGTGATAAGATATTTGTTATTGACGATCTTGTCAAGGCAAGAAAACTTGCTGAAGAGCGTGAGAAGAAAGCTAGAGCAGAGACACTATCTAGACGTAGACGTAAGCACGTTACACTTGAAAATCTTACTGCATACTTAAAAGAAGGTGATAAACGAGAACTAAATGTTATTATCAAATCTGATGTTACAGGCTCTTTGGAAGTGCTTGAGAAGACACTTGCTGATCTATCAACTGATGAAGTGAGCATTAGAATTATTCATGCTGCAGTTGGTGGTATCTCGAATGCAGATGTACTCTTCGCTGATGCGAGTGATGCAATTATTCTTGGTTTCCATGTTGTGGCGGACTCTTCTGCTAAGTCTGCAGCCGCTTCTAACAACGTTCAGATCAAGGTATACCATGTTATCTACCGCTTGATAGAGGATATGAAAGCAGCGCTTGAAGGTCTGCTACCTCCTGAATCCAAAGAAATTATTCGTGGTCAGGTTGAGATTAGAGAAGTATTCCGCTCTAGTAAACTTGGTAATATTGCGGGTTGTTTTGTTACTGATGGACTTATTAGCAGAACCTGTCAGGTGCGCTTGATTCGTGACAGTATTGTAATCTATGATGGTAGAATTGATGGCTTGAAGCGCTTCAAGGATGATGCAAAGGAAGTACGAAGCGGCTTTGAGTGTGGTCTACGTATTATCGGTTATGATGATATTAGAGTTGGCGATGTTATCGAAGCTTATGAAATAGAAGAAATTGCAAGAAAGCTTGAAGGATAACTAAGAATATAGTAGTTGGAATCATCAAGGCACATATCTATTTGTTAGATGTGTGCCTTTTTTTTGCGGCATTAGTTCTATGAGTATTAGGGTTTTAAAAATTATGGAGTAGATTTAAGCTTTACCAGCATTATTCTAGGGAATATATATATTAATAAGAGGTTACCTCATTGATAAATAATTATATTGTCTTGCTAAACCCCTGATTCTCTAATAATTATTTGGTAGACATGCTCTATGAAGTCCTGTAAGTACGATCTTGGCTTGCTCCAGTATGTAACTCTGCCAGGCTGGTCGAAACGGATATCGATATCATTCTTTTTAAAGTCGCACTCAATTTCAAAGTAACTCTTCATTATTTTTAACTTACCATCTCTGTTTGGGCTTACATCTATTGGACCGCCTTGTAAAGACGAAAGTTCTGGATGCTGTAAAAAATCTTCTCTCATTCTGTGTATTTTTGTAATATAAACTTTGCTACTATAATCCTTGTAGGTCGAGTAATTAGGAGTGAATATAAGTTCATCACCAATATTTAAATCCTCTGCTTGACTAGATGTCGCGTATACTCTAATACTGAGACTATTCAAATTATAAATTTTACCAAGCTCTTCACCTTTATAAACAGCAACACCATTCTTGAGAGTTTCTTTGAAGTCAGTAACAGTACCACTAAATTCGGCTTTTACATTACTCTGAGTTGTAAGTTTGCGAAGTGCTCTGAGTTCTGCCTTGGCTCTAAGGTAGGTCTCTTGAATTTGTGGTACTAGCCCCTTATTTTTTGGCTGTGAAGAGAGCTGTCTGAGGTCATTTGCTAACTGCTTGACAGTAAGTTCTGCAATGATTATATCAGCCATAAGTTTTTTTGATGAAATAATCATAAGTATCTCATCACTCTTAACTTCAGTTCCTCGTTTGATTTTTAATTTAGAAATAATACCTGGTTGTGGACTATATAAAATTTGAGTCTCTTCGGCTGTGGTAATTGCCGGAAGGCTGGTATGGCGTGTAAAGGGTACTGATATCCATATAAAAAGGCAGAAGACAGCAATAACAAATAGTGCAAATCTGAGGCTTATCTTCTTACCTGAGATTAATTTATAATCTGTAGTGAATTCATTATACAATGGCTTGATTAGGAATATCACTATCTCTGTGCCGAACATAAATATGCCGATAATCTTGGGGAAGGTATAGTAGACTACGATGGCAATACCGGTATATAAAAAGAATCGATAGATCCAAGTACTGACAGAGTATACTATCATAAAGAATTTTCGCTTAAAGCTCAGGGTTGGTTCTGGACAAGGAGTATTTATGCCCAGTAAAATTCTACGGTAGAACCAACGGGTCATAGAGAACGCTCTAGATTGAAGGTTGTCTATGCCTGTAAGATCAGAAAAAATATAGTAACCATCAAATCTCATGAGTGGATTTAGATTAACAAGTAATGTGCCAATTAGTGATAATGATGACAGAACAAACGCCATACTTTT
Organism: Planctomycetota bacterium; assembly: GCA_965140405.1. Classification (GTDB taxonomy): domain Bacteria; phylum Planctomycetota; class SZUA-567; order SZUA-567; family SZUA-567. Next base: position 487,385 of record OZ223208.1, on the reverse strand, counting down.
TAGTGGTGAATCGTCACTTATACCCCATATAAATAGAGCAAACCCTGCAACAACAAGTTCTGCAATAATACCAGCAGCACTTATTCTTAGGCGTTTTTCTCTAGAACTCATTCGCCAGCTATCTGTAACATCACAGTATGGAATAGGCCAGAGTACAATGAATGCCAGACCCATTGTTGGTACACGGTTACCGTAGTATTTAGCAGTAAAGGCGTGTGAGAATTCATGGATTATTTTTAGTGCTGCAATTGAAACACCATAAATAAAAATTCCTTTAGGGTTTAAAAAGTTTGTAAATGTGTGGACGTACTCATCAAAACGCTGGCTAAGAAAGAATAGGCCGATTGCGCTGACTAAAAAGTATATTAGTAAGAAAAACTTAGAACTGAGTGCTCTAAATATTGGCATAGAGCTCTCAAGAAATTTGTCAGGATGTATTATTGGTATTCTAAAGTATAGATAATGGAAGATAATCCATTTCAACGCACCTTGCTTTCGAGAGTCTTGCTCTGCTTCTAATTGGGCACTACTCTTGTAAAGAGATGAACTGGTTAGGCCATGCTTGAAAAGGTCCTCTATAAATGACATTATCTCTTTGTCATCTTCGCGTATCGTTGTCTCAGTATTTAGCCGACTTATAAGCTCTTCAAATGTTTGGGGCTTATCTAGGCGTTTGATAATTTCAAATTGTATCCAGTCTATCTGTGTAAAGGTTGCATGTAGCGGGTCGTGAAGCATCCACATTGGCGCACCACCCTCCTCATTGGGTGCAATAGTCAACTCTAGATCTGCTCTGAGTGTTGGAAGGGTTTTATTCGCCATATGGTATCAACCTATCCTTATATGCCTATAAAGTTTCGGATTGCTGCAAGTGGACGTCTGATCAACCAGTAGCCAAGTGATACCTTCTTGCCATATATTACCGCTGTACCTTGAACTCCCATTCTCATATTCTCTACTGGTGTATCGAACATCGCTTCAGCAAGAAAGCATGGGACTCCGTTTGGTGATACTGTAGCGTGCTCTGATAAATAAGTAAGGTGTGCGCTACGTGAAGTAGCGGAATCTGTATTTAGAATAACTTTAACCTTGGCGTCTTCTGGAAAGTCTATCTTGTCGTCAAGTGGAAGGTATATCTCGATCTTATTATCACTTGGAGTGATTATAAGCATGATTCTCTCGCCAGTCATGACAGGTTTACCCTCCCAATCATGTGGGTTGCTCATCATCACTACCCCAGACTTAGTAGCGTGAATTTTACTCTTTTCTACCCTATATTTTGCAAGACTTAGCCGTGTCATGTCTTTTTTTAGCTGGTTCTCAAGTCCTACTAGTAGACCTCGGGCTTGCATATCTGTAACAGCTTGAGCTTCTGTTCTGGCAAACTCTGATTTGGTTATTTTTACCTGTTGCTCAGCGGAAGTCAGCTCTTCAAGAAATATATCTGGGGTGAGTTCTACAAGTGTGTCCCCCTCATTGACAACTTCTCCAGGTTTTACAAGCACTTCTTTTATAACACCATCTATCTCTGTTGTAATTGAATCAGGGTTCTCCGGTACAACTTCACAAGGTGATACAATACGCTCTGATATCTTGTAGGCCTGTAAGGAAGCAAGAGCAGCAACTAAGAAGAGCAGTAGAAGTATCTTGTGCCCCTTCTTTTTTATAGTCACTCTATTGCTGTTAGCATTTCTCAGATGCCAAATACCACTGTAGCCTTTCTGCAAAGGGGAGGTTATTTTTATATCGTTCTCTCTCCAAGGACGTGAATTCCATCTTTCAAGTATGAGTAATGGCGCACTTGGTTTTGAACTACTTGATTCGGTATTGTTTAGCAGTGGAATTAATAGTAAGGATGTCCCAGAATTATTTTCTTTATACTCTTCCCAGAGTGATGGTATGTTAGAAAAAGAGTCATCGTTGATTATCTGTACCTTTTCTGGATCTACTAAATGCTTGCAGATATTTTTTAGGTTGCTTATCAGTAGAGTGTTGGTTGCTGGCTTTGATGTACCTGAAACTCCGAGGATCTTCTTACCCGTTCCATTTAAAAGTATGGCTCTGTCATAATAGATATATGAGACCGTGTGATTTAGAATGTGGAAGATAAAAGAATTATCATTCTTGCACTGGCTTGCTTCAATTAACAGTGAGTTGAGTGACGCAAGTGTTCTTACTGTCTGCTCAAGCACAATGGTATTGTTATTATTGGTAGCTTTTTTATTCATATCGTTCACTCTAGTCTTCTTTGATTTCGCTAGGGGTGAACCAACCGCTCATTCCAGCCCTCAGAAGTTTGTCGGAGTTGTCGATATCAGCAGCTACCTCGAAAGTTCCACTAGCGGCGTCTAGTGTTGCAGAAATTTGACTGATCTTTGCTTTAATCACGTTATCAATTAGTGGTATGGTAATTGTAATTTCAGTACCGATAGTTGTACTTGGGAATTTTGAAATAGGTAGTAAAAAATGGGCAAGAAGGGTGTTGTCATCAATGATACTTAGCAATGGATCACCCGAAGAGGCAAGCTCGTGTTCGTTACGCTCGACCTTTACTATACGCCCTGCGTATGGGGCAGCTATTTTACACATTGAGAGATTCTTCTTCGCAAGAATAAGACCTGCTTTGGCAATAGCTTCATCTCGCTCGGCATTTATGAGTTCTACGAGAGTAGCATCTTCTCTGCTGCGGAGATCTCTGATTGCTTCAAGATTAAGTGTGCTTGCTTCTAGCTCTTTTTCTGCTTTGTCTCTTGCAGCGACTGCGAGCTCTGAGTCTAGCTCTACAAGTATATCACCTTTGTTGAAGGTTTCACCCATTACAAATGGTAATGAAATAATTCTACCAGATATCTCAGCAGAGATGGTTGCTTGATTTTTAGCAATTAGAAAGACTCTAACTTTGTCACCATTTATATCTTCATCAGCTAGCTTTATATCGTCCATCAGGATCTCATCACATTGTGAAATTGTTGAATTTGAAAGAAATATGATCGATATAAATAGTATTATTGATAGCGCTTTTGTTGAGAGTAGCCTTACCTTTGGCTGCATTACTGATCTCATATTTAGGAGAACCGAGTGCTTAAATCTCATCTGATTGCCTCCTTATAATTTGATATGTATATCGTTTAATATCTCTAGTGAAAACGGTCGTTAGATATGCTAATATATTGGCTTTGGCTGAGTACTATACTGGTCAAGTATGATAGGGCTCTGTTCATCAATAAATTGAATTCCTTCTTCTTTTGTTGCCTCGCGTGAGGTAGGCTCGAAGATGATTGCTTTTTCTGTAACAACTGGCGAGGTGGAGTCTGTTATATAGACCATATTTTGATTTGTAGGCGAGTCTATGCTTGACCTGATTGGCAGTGATGTACTGAATGTACCACTATCAGTAGGGTCTATGCCTATAGTGTTTGATATTCTGGCCTTTGCTATCATGACTCTGCTGTAGGCCTCCATACTAGCGGCGAAGTCTCGTAGTGCATCAATCTCCTTATTGATAACGAGGCTCTTTTTACCTTTTCCTGATTTGGCGGCTTCTTGGGTATTTATCGTTATCTGTGCGCTATCGCTAGCTAGATCCTTTAGCTGAGTATATCTAGTAATTGCAAAGTCATACTCAATAGCTGCAATTCTTAGCTGAGTAATTATTGCTACAGCAAGAGCCATGCGCTTTTTACGAATAAAGTCCATGCGTTTGTATTCTGATTTAGCCTTGAATATTTTATTGGGAACTTCAAGGAGATTCCATGTTACATTCATACCAGCTGAAAGCCATGAATTATAGTACAGGTACTTATTATCATCACCAGAAGGATTTAGGAATAGTTGTGGGCTAGGAAGCATACTAAGGATAGTCGCTCTTGCTTCATCATGAGTTATAGCTTCCTGAAGATCTTCTTGGAATAGCTCTGGGCGTCGGTTGAGTGCTTGTGTTTCAAGAGCTTCAACATCAAGATCTAGAGTTGGGTTGTCATCAATATGGTAAATTAGCGAGAATTCTGCGCCAATTGGAAGACCCATTAATTGTGCCAAGCGGAGCTTGGATGTGTTATACATCTCAGTATAGTTATCAAGTTTTATCAATTGTGACTTTAGTGGGTAACGTCTCTCAATTGCTACTGAAGCTGAAATCCTACCATTTCCTTGACTCTCACTTATTGAATCTAGCTCGGAGTTAATTTTTGCTTTTATAGCTTTGCCGCGTTCAACAATTATTTCAAGGGTGACGCATTGCCAGTATGCCTGGGAAATGTCATAGGCAAGCTTCTGCTTGATACGTCTAATTTCGTGAAGGGCGTGAAGGGTCTTACTTCCTTGTTGGCGGACACGGTAGTATGAAACACCAAAGTCTAAGACATTCCAAAGTAGGTTGACGCCACCGTATGTATGTTGTTTCATGTCGCTATGAGAGTAGGTTACGTTTTGTGCTTCTTGACCTGAAAAGAGTCCTACTGAGTTCGAAGCGCTGAAACTGTCACGAAGACCCATGTTGATGTCTGCGGTTAGCTTTGGAAGCATGTTGGCAATGGCACCACTCTTGAGCTCTTTTTGTATAGCTAACTCCTGCTTGGATAGCCAGAGTTCTAGATTATAGGTTAAGCCAAGACTTATCGCTTTATTTAGATCGACTCCTTGAATAAGCTCTGGCTTCATGGAGTTGTAGACCTCCATGTCCATAGACGCATTTATCATGCGTGTCTTGAGTTCTTCTTCTTCAGTTGGTACTGTACAGCCTGAAACAAATATAAAACAAATAAGTGCTAAATGTATGAAGCATATGCTGGATAAGCTTGAACTGTTTTTGTATTCACTGCTGGTAGGTATTTTTTTTTCAGACAACTTTTTCCCCAGTTTCGTCTACATATCTATTTTAGAAATAATATTAGGTTACTTTAGTCTATCCACAATTAGCGTCTAAGTCCTATAATATATAACAACATAAGTATACAGGACGGTTATGGTATTGTCTACTGTTATTGGTGTTTTTTTAAGTTTTTTTATAATTACTTGTTTTGCTGAGTATAGATATTATGTCAGGTTCTTGTGCTATCAAAAGGGTATTTTGTTAGACTTGTTTTGGGAATATGTTTGTGGGGTAGTGCTGATAACTAAATTGTACTAGTGAGGTGTAAAAAAACTTTCAAAAAGGTATAATTAATTGTGGATAATTATTGATTTAGAGGTTATAATAAATGTAACTTTTGTTTATATATTTATCTATAAATGTTGCAGATTTTTTAAGGGGCAAGTCATGATCAGTAAGCTGATGCGGATGGAAGAAAGAATTGTACTTGATGGAAGTGTTGCTGCTGCTGCTGCTGTTGCTGAGGCAGGAGTTGCAGCTGATGCTGATGGAGCAGAGTCTGCAGATGTGGCGGCTGACCCGGTGGGAGTAAGTGGTGATTCAGATTCCGATTCTGGTGATTCTGATGGGGGCAATGTTGATAATTTTGACCCGGGTAGTACTGAGCAAGGTGAGAGTGTTGATACTGCTCTGGATAATGCTTTGGAGGCTCTCGACGGTGTAGAGCTTGGTAGTAGTACAGATGGAGGGGGACTCAAAGCAATAATTGTAAATACAGATATAGGTGATATAGATGATCTTATTGGTGCTGTAGCTGATGGAGTCTTGGTTGTTTCATTTGATGGAGATACCGATAATCTCCAGGATATTATAGATGAACTTGAAGCTCTATCTGGTGGTAGGGAGTTTGATAGTATTGGTATTGTGACGCATGGTAACTCTGATGGTGAGTTGATACTGGCTTCGCTCGAGCAAGTTTCCGCTCAATCTTTAAGCTCTGACTTGGAGCAGCAAGAGTTCTTCTCTGCTCTTGGTGGGCTAATTACTGAAGATGGTAGGATAGATCTTGTCTCATGTGGCTCTGGTGCGGGGGAGCTTGGTGATGAGCTTATCTCTGCTATTGCCGAAATAAGTGGAGCTGAGGTGGCTGCAAGTATTGATGATACAGGTAACGAGAACGCTGGCGGTGACTGGGACTTAGAGAAGGGCAATGTCAATGTTGTAGATGAGTACTTTGATCGGGATAAAATTTCTGACTTTGACGGAGTGTTGCCAATAGGGTATTTTGATCCGGGTCTTGCATATATAACTGGGCCTGCTTATGGTGATGCTGGTGCTATTCATATTGGTTTTCAGAGCCATGTCTGTGTTCATGATACTTCAGGGGTGATTACAATTAGTGATAGTGATGGTATGAGTATTACACTAGGTGAATGTTACCTGAATCATGAGTTCAATGCGGCAAGGACAGTCTTGATGCTTGACCTTGATGAAATTGCTACCAATAATAGTATTGAGTTTAAAGAAGGAACTCAGTATACGCTCTCTATGAGTGCGGAATTTTATGGGAAAAATTCGGGCAATTATCTGAATAATGCTATCGTAGGGTTTACTTTTACTATAGGAGGTGACCCTGTTGTGCCACAAATACCTGCTGCGACACCAGCTTTACCAGATCTACCGGGTATACCAGATGCTGGTGATGGAGCTACAGGAGATGCTCCCGGTGATTCTGGTGCTTTGGAGGGGCTTATCGGTGATATTATAGATGGGCTTGAGAACGGTGACACTCAAGGAGTGCTTGATACTATTAATGAACTTGGTGGGCAAGAACTGGGTGGTCAAGGTGATGATGGTGCCGCAGCAGATGCTTCTGGTTCTGATGATGGTGGCGAGGGTGACGGAGGAAGTGGGTCAGGTGGTTTCGGGTATGCTGGTGGTGCTTCAGTTGGATTATCAAATCACATGATGGTTGAGAATCCGTTTTCGGAGATTATTACTAGTCAAGATGTTCAGGCACTCTTTGATAGTACTATAGATGCATTTGCTGGACTTGGAATGGATACTCCTGAAATATTTGAAATGATTCAAGATGCTATGGGTGATACGATGACTACTGCGTCACTAGTCTCAAGCTGTGAGCAGGCTCTTGAAGGTGCAAATATGCTAGTAGCTGAAGTAACTGCAATGGATGGGGGAGAGTTGGCACTCTCTGGAAGTGGAATGACAGCAGAGGTTGAAGATGTTGCTGACATTTTACAAGGGGCAATAGATAATATGGTGCAGGCTCGCGGTAATGCTCTTATAGCTAATGATCTTCTGCGTGTATTGGCGCTCAATATTGGTGATTTCTCGGAGCGTATTGCTGAAAATTCATTCTCTGCTGGGGTTAGTCGTTTGGCAGAATGTAACGAGGAACTTGCCTATTCATATGAAGTACTTAATGGTGTATGTAGAGTGGTGCAGGAATATAAAGAGTTAGGGAAGCCTCTCCCTGTTGCTCAGCTCAATGGGATGATGCCTGAAATAATTGCTTCGGCAAAGAATATTGCTGGAGGTCTATCTGATAGTGGGGATAGGGCGAGCAAAGATGTTCTTTCGTTCTTGACTCGTCAGATGCAGAATAAAGGGATTGATAAAGATAATCTTCAAGATCAGGTCTCTGCGGTATTCAAGCAGTGGCATAATAGCCTCGGTATGTCTGAACCTGTGAGTGTCCAACAAGAATTAGATATGGGTGTTGCTGTAGGTGGGTTTGTACCTTCAGAAGCCATGTAGAGTCTAGTAGTTTTGTGCTTATTTGAGTCACCCGATACTGTTGGGTGACTCTTTTGTATATAATTGTTTGAATAGTTGAGTTGTTTATGTTTTTGTGTGAAGTAATTTGATTATTTGAACGTGCTTGGAAGTAATATGTAATTATTAAATTATATTATTGAAATATTGTAATTTTATACTAAAATTGAATCGTTATTATTAGGAATGTTTTTAATGTGTGTGCTTGATCTAAATTGGCTTGCGTATAGTGGATACTATGCACTAAGTTTTTTATGCTATTTTTAATGTTCTGGTCTATATGGATTTAAATAATGGATTATAAAATAATCGTTAAGAAATCAGATGGTAGTGAGGTCAGCGAGATTGTAAAGTCGGGTGATTCTATTGTCTTTGGTAGAGGCGCGGAATCTATATTTGCAATTAATGATGGACTGGTATCTAGAGCGCACTGTAAACTGGAAATCAGTGAAGATAATCATATAGCAATTGAAGATCTAGGATCTAGTAATGGGACAAGGGTTAATGGGAGCATTATTCACGGTAAGAATGAAATTACTCCTGATATGATTGTTGATATTGGAAATACTAGTATAGAAGTAATTCCTATTCAAGAGGTCGTCATGGAAGACTCTCCGACGGTAGATCTTGACGATGATGATGATGACGAATTAAATAGTGATAGTGTAAACTTTGCAAAAAAATTCGATCTAGAAAAAGGTCCTGTTGATGATATTGATGAAATAAGTATCGATCCGCATGATCTTGCTGTTAGGCTAAATGCTATATGTAACCTTGCCAGTAGGCTCTTCGTTGCACAAAGCGAGAAGGATATTATCAATGTAGCAATAGATATTGTGCTGGAAATGGCAAAGGCGGAGAGATGTTCGGTAATTCTGTATCATGAAAGCAGTAATCTCCTTGAGCCTGTAGCGAGTAAGTATAGAAGTAGCATGAAAGCTGGTGAAACTTTCAAAACGAGTAATACTATAGTCAGGTATGTAATAAAGACAGGGGAGTCAATTATTACTGAGAATGCAGGGGATGATGATCGCTTCGGAATTGCTGAATCAATCATGATGGGTGATGTTTCAAGTGTTATGTGTGTACCATTGGCAGCGCACGACAAGGTTCTAGGTGTTATTTATACCGACTCTACTGGAGTATATGGTGGTGACTTTGACAATAGTACACTTGCGGTAATGGCTGCTGCCGCTCACCAAGTGGCTGTCGCAATTGAGAGGGTTCGACTTCATATAGGTCTTGAAAAGATGTTCTTTGGGTCTATGCTGGCTCTAGCAGCATCAATAGAAGCGAAGGATAAGTATACAAAAGGACATTCAGAGAGAGTGACTTGCTACTCTTTAATGATGGCTGATGAGTTGGGATTGTCTGAGAAAGAACGCATCGTTGTTGAGCTCGCTGGGCTCTTACATGATGTTGGAAAGATTGGGGTGCCTGAAGCGGTTCTTTGTAGTAAGACCAAGCTTAGCGATGAAGAGTTCGAACTTATCAAGAGGCATCCACAAGTTGGCGCAGATATAATTTTGAAAATGCCTGAACTAGGAAGTATGACTTCTATTAGAGAGGTAGCAAAAGTGGCAAGGTGTCATCATGAGAGAATGGATGGAAAGGGTTATCCTAAGGGGATGGCTGGGAATAGAATTCCTATTGGCTCAAGAATACTTGCTGTCGCAGATACCTTTGATGCTCTGACTAGTAATCGAACATATAGAGATGGTATGCCACTCGAAAAAGCTATTGAAATTCTTGAGGAGTGTGCTGGTACTCAGTTGGATTCTGAGGTTTTGAAAGCATTCTTGAAAGTAGTTGAGAGAGGCGATGTTGCTTATCCGGAAAAGGTGAGAGCTTATGTCTCTTTTGATCCAGAATTGTTACGTGAAAGTACTGTTGTGGCAAGATAGTTTTTTTGCTGTGGTTGGTTGAGTTACCTTTTTTTATCAAGTTAATATTATAATTATAGGTGAATTTAGTTATGAGAGAGAGTAAGGATCTAGAGAAAACAATAATGGATAATATCGAGAGTGAGTTGGATAAGACTCTCGATGCTAAATTTGCTAATGATTCTGAAGTTGAGGCAACAATAAAGGTACCAAGTAAAAATAACTCTCAAACCCTACCAAATATCACTCTTACTGATAATGAGGATGCTTCTCAGACAATAACAATCCAAAAGCAAAGCTTCTCTTATGAGCAACAGACAGTATTTGATGACTCTCTTGATAAAACGATTGCTCAAGATGAGATTGAGAAAACAGTTGTAATGCCAATGGTCGACAATGAAAATACCATCGAAATGCCTTCGGTGGATATAGATAAGACGATAGTTGAGATGGATGTTGATAAGACTATTGCGATGCCTTCGGTGGACATAGATAAGACTATTGTTGAAGTGGACACAGATAAAACTGTAGCTATGCCAACAATGGATGATGATAAGACCATCGTTGATAATTCAGCCAAGCAGGGAACGGCAGAAGCTACAGGTTCACAAAATATCTTTGCTTCTGGGGAGTCTACTTCTCGCTCGGGTTCAAGTGTTAGTTTTAGCGGGGGAAGTATATCCGTAAACGTAAGGCCTCGAAATGTATCGGCAACGCTTGGAGGAAGTGCTGGAGTAGGAGATGAGCAAGGTCTTAATGGTTCGTCTTTCTCCGATTTTGAACTTATTTCCAAGCTAGGTGAAGGAGGCATGGGTGTTGTTTACTCTGCTAGACAGAGTTCTATAGACCGTTCTATTGCACTTAAGATGATTAAAAGTGATGTCGTAACTGAGGAAGCAAAGTCAAAGTTTCTTGTAGAAGCGGTGGTGACAGGTGATTTAGATCATCCGAATATTGTACCTGTGCATGACCTTGGAGTTGATTCTTCTGGAAATATCTTCTATGCCATGAAGCAGGTAGTAGGTGTCGAGTGGAGTAGTGCAATAGGTGAAAAGTCCAAGTCTGAAAATATTGAGATACTTCTACGTGTTTGTGACGCAATTGCCTTTGCACATGATAGAGGTGTCATTCATAGAGACTTAAAACCTGAAAATGTAATGCTAGGGGCGTTTGGGGAAGTGCTTGTGATGGACTGGGGACTGGCCTTGGCTGTCAATGACACTGCCAAAGCTGAGTGTGTCGGACCAAATACCGGTATAGCCGGTACTCCTGCATATCTAGCACCTGAAATGGCTAGAGCTGGTTCGTGGAGAATGTTGGGATTTTGTAGTGATATCTACCTTCTCGGAGCTATTCTATTTGAAATTATTACAGGTAAGCGACCTCATACCGGCAAGAGTGTGAGGCAGTGCCTCTTGAATGCTGCGCAGAATATTATCAGAGAGGTTGAAAATACTGGAGAATTAATAGATATTGCCTATAAAGCAATGGCTACAAATCCGGCAGATCGCTACCCGAGTGTAAAAGACTTCCAGAAAGCTATTAGAGAGTACATGTCACATTCAGAATCTATTACTCTGTCTGATAAGGCTGAGGGGGATCTTGTAGTTGCTGAGAAGTCTGGGGTGTATGATGATTATGCAAAAGCACTCTTTGGGTTTAGGCAAGCTGTTGAATTATGGAGTGGAAATTCTGCTGCGAAAAAGGGTGAAATAAATGCTGGAGTTGAGTACGCTGTTGTTGCCCTTAGTAAGGGTGATCTTGATTTAGGTTTGTCACTTGTAACAGATGCTGAAGAGTTCGCTGAGATAAAGCGTAAACTTCTTGTAGCGAAGGATGATAGAGAGAAACACCAGAGAAGACTAAAACGACTCACTAGAGGTGTTGCTGTTTTGGGTGTTGTTATACTTGTCATCTCTGTTGTTGCTGCAATATGGATCTATGCCGAGAGAGCTCAAGCTATAATGCAAAGGGAAGAGGCTGTAAAGCAGGAGGCTATAGCTATAGAGCAACGCGAGGAAGCAAAGAAGCAAGAGGCTATTGCTGTTGAGCAGCGAGAAGAAGCTCGTAAGCAGACTCTTATTGCAGAAGAGCAGCGTAAAGAGGCTGTAAAACAGGAGAAGATCGCCAATGAGAAGAAACTCCTTGCTCAAGCAGAGACAAAACGTGCAAACGAACAGATGAAAATAGCTGAAGAGCAGAGGAAAGAGGCTAAGAGGCAAGCTGAAATTGCTAGAGAGCAAGAAAAAATTGCTAATGAGAAGAAACTACTGGCTATGTCTGAAAGTAAAAGAGCAAATGAACAGATGAAGATTGCGGAAGAGCAGAGAAAAATAGCGATGGAAAAGAAAGCTCTAGCAGAGGCAGAGACAAAGAGAGCAAATGAACAGACTGCTATTGCTACCAAAGCTAAGGCTGTGGCTGAAAAGGAAAAAGAAAATGCTCAGAAAAGTGAGGAAAAAGCCCTTCAAGCTATAAATAAAATGGTGACAGCTCAAACTCAAGAACAGATGGAAAAAGCTAAAAGAGAAGCTGCTGAGTTGACTGCTAAAGAGACTCAAGAAGAACTATCTGCAAGGGATGAGCTTAAAAAGAATGAGTGGTGGATCTTTGACTCAGAAGAGGCGAAGAAGATGCAGGAAAAAGCATCTGAGAAGTACAACTTGCCGCTTGATGAAGTTATTACTGTTGGCGGTGTTCCTATTGACTTCAAGTTGATACCTGCTGGGAAATTTGGTATGGGAAGTAAGCTAGATGAGCTAGGGCGTAGTAGCGAGGAGTATCTGCATCGAGTCGAAATTTCAAAACCTTTCTATATATCTGTAACAGAGCTTACTATGAAGCAGTGGGTTGCTCTTACTGGTGAGAAGGAGAGTGGAGAGGGTAATTACCCTGTCTGGAATATAAGCTATAATGATCTTCAAACAAAGATACTACCTGCAATTAAAGCTCAGTTACCTCAAGGTTGGGATGTGAAAGTACCTACAGAGGCTCAGTGGGAGTGGGCCGGTAGGGCTGGTACAAATACTGCGTACTACTCTGGAAGTAGTAAGGAAGGGTTGCCAGAGATAGGTTATACTGGTATTGAACTTCTTACATCTGCTAAAGAAGTTGCACAACTTGAGCCAAATGCATGGGGACTTTACGATATGATTGGAAACCTTGCTGAGTGGTGTGAGGATACATATGTGAGAAATAGTTATCTTACCGGCGGTAAGCTTGCTGTTGATCCAGTAGTCACTACTGGTGGTAAGCATAATGTCGTTCGTGGTGGAGCATGGAGTAATCTTCCTGAACACTGTAGAGTTGGATATAGGAGCTATGCGAATAAAAAGAGCCAATACAACTTCTTAGGAGTGAGACTGGTACTGGTGCCTCCTACAGAGTAGGGTTGTACTCCCGAGTATTTCTTAAATATATGGTATCATTTACGAGAGTGTAGGCCTTTGCTACGCTCTCGTAAATTTTCATGATTTAATTGCTATTATCATTATGTGTTTTGTTTACCTTGTAAGAAATGAGTTCAATATATGAGACTGATATTTCCTTTATTGGTTCTGGTATTTGCCGGAGCTGCTCTGTACATCCCAAGTTATTTTCTCTGGCCGGTACCATTTATTGTTCCATTACTAGGGATAATAATGTTTGGGATGGGGATTACACTTACCCCAAAGGATTTTTCAGAAATTATAAAAGAGCCGAAGTTGGTATTGATAGGGCTTTCTTCTCAGTACATTCTGATGGCTGGTATTGCTTACCTTATCGTAAAAGTACTAGATTTACCTCCTGGGGTTGCTATCGGAGTGATACTTGTTGGAACCTGCCCTGGTGGAACCGCTAGTAATGTTATGACATTTATTGCCAAGGGGGATCTCGCTCTATCTGTATCCATGACTGCTTGCTCAACTCTTTTTGCTCCAATACTTACTCCTATGCTTACACTGATTTTAGCTGGTGAGAGCTTCCACGTAAATTATATAGGAATGTTTGCTTCAATTGTAAAGATTGTCATACTTCCTGTTATACTCGGTATGATTGCTAATAAATTATTCAAGAAGCATTTTGAGGTATTTAATAAGGTTATGCCTTTAGTATCAATGACGGCTATAATCGTAATAATTACTGGAGTGGTTGCTATCAATTCAAAAAGGATTTTTGATATCGCAGGTATGACAGTATTAGCGGTGGTTATTCATAATGCTCTTGGACTTTCTATGGGGTATTTTATTGCCAAATTTTTCAAGTTTAATCCTAAACAGTGTAGGACACTCTCACTTGAAGTTGGACTGCAAAATTCAGGTTTAGCAACGTCTTTAGCAAAAATATATTTTACGGCAACACCTGAAGCAATGGTACCTGCGGCTTTCTTTAGTGTATGGCATAATATATCTGGAGCAGTAATGGCGAGTTATTGGAGTATGAAGGACAATAAGGATGATAACCATGAAAAAAAATAGTATAAAAGTACTACTCAGTATTGCTATTGTTGTATTGAGCTTTAGAGCTTTTGCAGGTGAAGAACGTGTTGTTGATTCGCTATATCAAGTCTCAACCCTTCAGGCACTTCTTGCCGGAGAGTATGATGGTACTGTGAGACTTTCAGACTTGCTTAAAAAAGGAGATATGGGATTAGGTACATTTGATAAACTTGCTGGGGAGATGATTGTCTGGGATGGTGTAGTGTATCAGGGGAGAGTAGATGGAAAAGTATATGTAATGCCGCTAGATGTTACTGTACCGTTTGCTAATGTGGCAAATTTAGTAGATGAAGATGAAAAAGAGTTGTCGTTCTCTGGAGGTTATGAAAATCTCAAAGCTGAGATAAATAAATTATTTCCACAACAAAACAAGCCGGTATTATTCTGTATCACAGGGACGTTTGAGAAGCTTTCGTACAGAAGTGTACCTGCTCAAGAGAAGCCTTACCAGCCACTAACAGAAGTAGTTAAGCATCAAGTTGTATTTGAGAAGAAGAGCATAGATGGATTTTTAGTTGGGTTCAGATTTCCAAGCTATATGGCAGGAATAAACGTATCAGGTTTTCATATGCATTTCTTGTCAAAAGATAAATCTCTAGGGGGACATTTATTTGGAGTTGAATCGGGACATATTAAAATCAAAGCATCTAGTCAGAATGCTTTTGAAGTATTCTTGCCTGAAACCATAGCCTCTGCAAAAATTGATAGTATTGATTCTAAAAGTGCAGCTGAGGCTGTGGAGAAATTAAAAAAATAGCATCTGAAGAGTTTGTTTAATCTGTTTAATTAAGGTGTGCCCAACACGAGCACACCTTAATTGTATATAATATGCACAAAAAATAATCATTTATAAAAGTATAGCTAGTCTTGCGTGAAAATTGATATAGTGGTAAAATATACTGTAGTGTGAAGTGTAGCGTTAAAATTGAGAAAAGAACGAATAATAAGGTGTGTGAATAATGAATATTAATAAAATGAATACGAATCAGAATTTGTTAAAAGATATTGCTGGTAGTCTAGGGCATGTTTATTATTCTATCACTTTAGAAGTAGGTGCTGATATAGAGTCTAAAGCGGTTAAAGCTGAAATAATTGGAAAGATTGACTCTGTATTATCGATTCCGTTTGGAGAAGATGCATTTTTCAATCATCGACTCTGTATGGCTTTGAATGAGTCAGAAGCGATCAGGCTGAAAGAAGTACTGAATAATGCTTTGAATAGTCTCTCTGAATATGAAATAGAGCTTCGTGTCGATTCTGAGGATGGAAAATTAGTCTGGGTTTTAAATAGAGGGAAGTTTTTTAAAGTTCCTGAAACAGGGAGGATTTGTCAGTATGGTTTTATCGCAAATATTCCTGCTAAAATGCTCAAGAGAAATGAGTTTGGTACAGCTGATGACAGGTATCATAGACTTGCTGGACTAATGAATGATTATGTCTTTAGTGTAAGGCGTAAAGATGGTGAAATAGTGGAGACTATTCATGGAGGTGCTTGTAATGATGTGACTGGATACTCTGAGCAGGATTTTTTGGATGATAGTGACCTATGGTTTAAAATGGTTCATCCTAGAGATAAAGATCTTATTCTTGAGAGAGCAAATAAGATGGCTCGAGGTGAAAAAGTGGATGAACTGGTACATCGAATAAAACACAAGAACGGGGATACAAGGTGGGTTAAAAGTGTCATCGTTCCACACCATGATGAATTTGGTAATATATTCCTTTATGATGGTGTAATACGTGATATTACCGAGCAGACGCTTGAACAACATAGGCTGGAGCAGATAGCATATATGAACGAATTATTGCTTGATGCTACACCGTATCCAATGATACTTATGCAGAATGATGGCGTAGTCATAAAAGCAAATAAAGCAGGCTATGAAATGGGAGCAAAGGATGAAGAAACCTGCTCTACAATGTGGAAAAAAGAGATAGACGCTACTTGTGAGTTTAGGAGTTTGTTAGATAAATCTATGGCTCAGGATAGTATCTTTGTCGGCGAAATTTCATATCAGGGTATAATCTATGAAGTGACTATTGTTCCGAATGAACCTGATTTGCTACTGGCTTGCTTGCATGATATTACTACTCGTAAGGAGATGAGTGATAGGTTAGAAGAGGATAAAATGATAATGCAGGCAGTATTTGATAATACAATTGCTAGCATTATGCTACTTGATACAAATGGTAAATTTGAAGCAATAAATAGTGCCGCATCAAAGATAATTGATTTTTCACAAGCGGAAATCACTGGATTGACACTCTATGAAGTCTTCCCAAGGGAAGAAGCACAAAAGAAGATGGAGTATATCCAACAGGTAACAGTAACTCATAAGGCGCTACATATTGAAGAAGCACTTAATGGGTATGAGCTAGACTCTATGGTAATTCCTGTTGTAGATAAAAACTCTGAGGTCAACAAGGTAGCAATATTTTCTAAAGATAATACTAAAATGAAAAAAGCTGAAGAAAATCTTGTAGAAACCTATCAGATTTTAACTACTATTATCGAGAACTCACCACTTATAATTATGGGACTAAATAATGAAAGAAGGGTAGTGCTCTGGAATAGAATGGCTGAAATTGAATCTGATATAAAAGCCTCTGAAGCGTATGGTAAGGTTATTGAAGAGTTATATTCTAGTACAGAGGAAGTATTACTCAAAGCAATAGAAGAGGCGTATGCTGGAAGACAAGTAGATACTATAGTTGCTACGACTGTGAAACTAGATGGAACCAAATCAAAGGTTAGGCTAAATATATCACCAAAGAGAGATGCTCAGGGAAAGGTGAATGGAGTTATAATAATGGCTAATCCTATAGATTGATTACCACTTATGTCTGTTACTTATATTGTTACTTGTTGTCTTGATATTGCCCCTAGAGTATTCAAAGCCAATTTGTTTGAGTGACTCTGAGACACTTACTTGTGGTGACCACCTTAGCAATGTCTTTGCTTTTGTATTGTCAAAATAGTGGCTTGTGGATAGTTGTAGTGCTAGGAACCTTGTCATAGGTGGTTCCCAATTGGGTAAGAAAAGTGATCCTAAACGTTCAAGAAACGCACCAATGGCATAGGCTGTCCGGCTAGATACCTTTTGATCTACAATTGGAGCTCCGCAGGATTCTAAGAGGTTATTGATAAACTCCCAGCAGTTTACTGGTTTGTCTTCATTTATAAAAAATGCTTCCCCACAAACATTCTTGTCTTTCTCTTTGAGCCTTTCTAAGGCACATATATGCGCATCGGCAACATTTTCTACATAGCTTACACTTACTAAATTGCTAGCACTTCCAACTATTCTAAGTTTGCCGGAAAGCGATTTTTCTATAATACGTGGGGTAAGGCTGGTATCTCCTGGTCCAAATATTAGGTGAGGTCTCAAAGAGCAGGTGCGCAGTCCAGCGCGTCCGTTGTAAGACAGAACCATTATCTCCGCTTCAGCCTTTGTCGCTGCATAATATGTAAGGTAGTGGTTGGGATAAGGTAGGTCTTCTTTCCCATTTATTATTTCGTCTTTACCATATACGACACTGGGAGTACTTGTATAGATGAAATTCTTAACCCCTCTCAGCCCTGCTGCTTGAAGGAGGTTTCTTGTGCCGATTACATTTGTTTGATGGTAATCTTTGAATCTTCCTGAAATTCCTGTCTTTGATGCTACGTGGAAGATCGATTCAACACCTTCGCAAGCGTTGATTAGTTTGTCTTTATCAGATAGGTCTGCTTTTATGACCTCTATGCCACATTCTGTCAAATCTGGGTAACTACCTCTTGAGAGGACTCTAATATCGCTATTACCTGAGCTAAGGAGTTTGTCAACTATATGTCTGCCAAGAAAACCACCTCCTCCGGTGACTAGTACTTTCATATTGTTTTTACTCCATTCATTTTTGAAAACGCGTGAGTTCTGATACCGTATTTCAGTATATACCATACAGTTTTAAGATCAAGTAGGCACTAAATAAAGGGTATTAATAGGAATCTTAAAATAAATATAAAAAAAGTCCAATATCTACTTGCATATCATATCAATTTTAATATACTCTAATTCTACAATTTAGGCAGTAACAAATGGAGCGATGTCGGAGTCCGGTTTATCGAGCTGGTTTTGAAAACCAGTGTGGTTCGCGCCACCGGGGGTTCGAATCCCTCTCGCTCCGCCAATTTGTAGAATTAGTGTCAGGTGTACTTAATGTACGCTTGACACTTTTTTTATTATTGGTGTCGGAATTGTCGAGAGTATTTTTTTTAGGGTATATGTGAAAAAAGTGTACAACGTGTAAGGCGGGATTTTTCATTACATATAGTATTCTTTAGATTGTAAGGTATTCAGGTAATGGTAGGGGTGGGGGCACCTCTATTCTTGTTAATGGTATCTCTCTAATGGGTCGTAGAGGCCTTTTAGGCTATGTCGTAACGTCGTGGCCTTGACTTCACTGTCATATAAGCCTTATGTGAGGCATATTATAATTGACTTCGGTGTCAAACTCAAAATGCCTTATAAGTTATAAGAGATAGTTAACATTCTCTTATGACTTATAAGGCTTTTTGAAGGTAGGGAGCATGTGATTAAATCAAAAGCTTCTCTCTAGGCAATATGTATAGAGGCAGGAAATTATTAATCATCAAGTTCTATCATTTTAGGATCGATCGTATTGCTAATTCTATGATTGGTTGTTTTGGTGTTTTTAGTTGTCATAGAAGAATTCGTATTTTTTGAACTTTCACTACTTTCAAGTTTGAATTGTGACATCAACTTGTTTAACTGCTGAGCTTGCGAAGCCATGGTAATTGCGGCAGACGACGTTTCTTCGGCATTTGAAGTATTATTTTGGGTGACATGTTCTATCTGCTGTAAGCCAGTACTAATTTGAGAAATACCTTCTGCCTGTTCATTGCTTGAAATAGCTATTTCACCTAGGATATCAACTACTTTCACTACATCATCAACAACCTTTACTAGTGATTCTTGCGTGTTATTGGCAATTTTAGCTCCATTAGAGAGTTTATTCACCGTCTGCTCAACTAATTCAGCAGTCTCTTGCGCTGCCTTGGCACTGCGTCCAGCTAGATTACGTACCTCCTCAGCAACGACAGCAAAGCCTTTACCGTGCTGTCCTGCTCTAGCAGCTTCAACAGCTGCATTCAATGATAGCAGGTTGGTCTGGAAAGCAATATCGTCAATCATTTTAACAATTTTAGCAATCTGTTGCCCTGATTCCTGCATATCAACCATAGCCACTACCATTTGTTCAACATCTGCATTTCCCTTATCTGCAGTTGTTTTTGATTCATTGGCTAAAGCATTTGCCTCGCCTGCGTTTTCTGCATTTAATTTTGTTTGTGAACCTATCTGTAAAATTGAACTGTTGATTTCTTCAAGTGAAGCAGCAGTCTCGGTTGCTCCTGCTGATAAGGACTGGCTCGCCGCTTCAAATTGGTTTGAACCATTTGTTACTTGTTCAACCAGAGTAGAGACAGAGGCTAGGGTATGATTTAAACGCTCCTTCATTTCTGTAAAAGATTTACCTAGGTTATCTTTATCTGAGGCAATTACAATTTTAGCTGTAAAGTCTCCATTGGCTATGTCTTGAGCCTCCTTTGCCTTCTGATTCACGTATTTTCGCAAGCCGCCAGCAGACCGTGTGATATTACCAATTTCGTCTTTACGCTTATACATGTTGAGGATTTGGCTTGCAAATTTAGCATTACTAGAAGTATCACCAACACTGGTGCGCTCTATGAAATCCATAATAATACTGAGTGGATTAGTTACTAATTTAGTAAGTAGAACAGTCAGAACAATACTCAGTAAAATTGCTACGAGCAGACCAGCAATTATAGCAGTATTGCGGACGATTAGGACTTCATTATTAATATCATCAATACTTGCGCATACCGCAACTGACCATCCAGAAAGCTTATCTGTATTATAAGCTAACATCTTATTTTGCCCATTAAATGTATAGTACAAAAAGCCATTCTTTTTAGCTGTTATGATTTTACCCCAATCATAATCATTTATGTTGGTCTTCATTATCAGATTACTGTTTGGATGAGCGAAAACCATACCTGCCTTATCAGCTATAAATGCATAGCCATTTTCACCAATTTTTATAGGGGCGATAGTGCCTTCAGAAAAATCCTTGCACTTTAATATTGCCATGACATAACCCAATATTTTTCCTTCTGCCTTTATTTGTGATGTACAAACAAATACAGAGGTCCCATCTCGTTTACTTATAATGGTGTTTGAAATTACATTATTACCTGTTTTCTGGCATTCCTTAAAGTACTCACGTCCGGATATATCAAGACCGACAACATCAGGAGTTGATGATGCTATGGCTTTCCCCTCTGCGTTACAGAGGGATAGTCCATCAAAGTCGGCATAAGGCTTTATGGTTGTTGCTAAAATCACATTAATTCTATCAACTTCCTTTGCGGATCTATCTGAGCTTTTTAAAAAGTTTAAAATACTATCTCTTGTCCCCTGCGTGGAAACAATTGCGTCAACACTATTAACCCATTGCTTGGCTTGCTGGGCTATAAGGCTAGATATCTGCTCTAGATTACTCTGTATCTTGGTTTCAAGTAATTGAGCTGACGTTCGGTACGATTGGTATCCTAAGAGTGCAATGCACACAAATATAATAGACACTATTGGGATTAAGAATTTTGCACGTAGCATCAGTTTCATTTTGTAACTCCTTGCTGTTTTTGTGATAAAGTAAAAGTACAATATATTATTCTAGTATGCTCCTGATTTTTATTTTAGTCAAGCGATATCTATATGATTTTGATTTGATGCATGCTATTTTTATGAAAATAACGATATTGTTTTGGTAATGTGTTAATATTGTAGTTGTTATGTTTAATTACATTTGAGTAGATTGCTAGAGATTCTATGGTTTGTCGAATGATAGTTTGGTGTATTTCATGTATGCTTGGTGATTTTATTCTTGTAGAGAGCGTAAAAAGTGCAATGACTGGATATTGTCCTGAGCGAATCTGAGGTAGAGGATAAGTAGGTGTTGTTTATAGAGTCTGGTATGCTGGGCAAGTGAGTACTGATCCAATGTTACTACTGAGTAATTATTTGATTGGGTATTTATAAGATACTTTTTTTAGAAAATTTCGATAGGATGTTTTGGGAAGGGCTTATTTTAAGGATATTTAACTATATCTATTGATGACTGAGGTAATTGAAATATACTTTATACCTTTGTTGGTATTATAATTGATTTTTTTTAGAATAGTATAGGGTAACATTGACAGTGAATTCAAAAGATAATTTTTCAGGAAGTTTGGGAGTAGTATTGGCTGCGGTTGGATCTGCTATTGGTCTGGGTAATATCTGGAAGTTTCCATATATGACAGGTATACATGGAGGATCAGCTTTTGTTGTTATTTATCTGATTTGTATTGCTTTCATTGGTATCCCATTAGTATTGGCTGCTTTTATCATTGGTAGAAATTCTGGGAAGGATCCTATTGGTGCTTATAAGCAGATAGCTCCTAAGACCCCATGGTTTTTAAATGGTTGGCTGGGTGTAGCTATCGGTTTTATTATTCTTACATTTTATTCGGTGGTTGCGGGATGGGCGATGTATTATGCCTACCAGAGCGCAATTGGTGGTTTGGTTGGGTTGAGTCCTGATGAGGTTGGTGTTGCATTCGGTAAGTTTTCATCGAATACCTGGAAGCCGATATCTTGTCAGATACTCTTTATGTTCGCTACAGGGTTTATCCTTCTAAGAGGTGTCAAGGATGGTATTGAAAGATATTCAAGACTGCTTATGCCACTATTGCTTGTTTTGCTTATTATACTTGATATAAGAGCGGTGACACTGGATGGTGCTGGGGCAGGGCTGAAGTTTTTATTCAATCCAGATTTTCAAAGTTGTCACTGAGTGCGGTGTTATCGGCTCTGGGGCATTCTTTCTTTACGCTATCAGTCGGAGCTGGAACGATGATAACTTATGGTTCATATATTAAGAAAGAAAATAACTTGATGCCGATTGTTGCAAATATTGCTCTTGCTGATACTCTTGTAGCTTTATTGGCTGGTATTGCGATATTCCCAGCGGTATTTGCTTTTGGGGTTGAACCAGCTGCAGGTCCAGGGCTTGTGTTTGTTACTCTTCCCAATATCTTTAATATGATGCCTATGGGACAGCTCTTCTCTATTATATTCTTTGTGTTACTGTCTGTAGCTGCTCTGACTTCATCAATTTCAATGATAGAACCAAGTATTGCCTACCTTATTACAGAACTAAAATGGAATAGAAAGAAAGCAACAATACTTGTCTGTATAGCTGTAACACTGATTGGTGCTGTCTTGTCGCAGGGTAATGGGGTGTTGAATTCATTCAAACTTCCTTTCTATTTTGAAGGTCATGTTGAGAAGATGGATATCTTCAGTTGGGCGATTACTCTGACGGATCAACTTATGCCAATTTGTGGGTTCTTCATCGCGATCTTTGTTGGTTGGTATATGGATAAGAAGCTTGTTGAGGTGGAATTATCAAGTAACGGGAAGTATAAAACTTGGTATTTCACGTTATTCAGGTTTGCTATTATGTTTACTGCTCCTGCTGCGATAGTGCTCGTCTTTGTTACTGCGATATTTGGGCTATTTAAATAATATTGAGTTGACTTGGGATACAGCATGGTTTATAGTAATTATGTCTTTCATATGCAACTATTTTGAATTCTTTCGGCTAAATGAGGTTTTATGAATACAAAAAGAATATGGGCAAAAATTACAGTTGTACTTGTTTGTTTGGGTATTCTTGCGGAAGTTGGCTATGCTATAATGCCACCGGAAGTGTATAAAAAGTATATTCTAGAATCCAAGCTAAAGGCTGTAGCTACTGTAAGAAATGTAGAAATTATCGAAAAAACGGAGTATTATATAGAAAAGAAAGTCGAGTTTGAACTTATGTGCTCGTATGGTGAAATTCTGCCTCCCAAGGTCTTCTACGGCTATTGTAAGAGCGCTACAGAGAATCTTAGAGTAGGTGGCACAATATACTATTACCCTATGATAGGCGACGAGGTATTTGTTACTATAGGGAGTATCGGAGAAGGAGAGGACACAGGGAATATTACAAGTTTTACTTATATGGATGAAGATATAAAGAAGGCTTTGAGAGATGACGGCTTCGCTGGTCTTAACTATGGTATGGGAAAGGTTTATCCAAAATGAGTTTTTTTGGGTGTCTAAGATAGAAAAGGTATTCTTGTCGGCCTTATTCTTTATGAATGGAATACTTTGTTTGCAATATTACTATAGTTAATAATAACTGTTGTTATAAAAAAAAGAATTTATATACCGACACATACTTATTGTAGGTGTCGGTATTATATTATTTCAGAAGTAAATAATTGTGGTTAAGATAACTTTGGTAGGTTGTAGCTGTTGTCATCAGGAGAGATTGACTTACTTTTTAGTCTCGACTCTATGTATATCAGTGTTGCTACAATAAAGAAACAAAGTGGGACAAGGTAGAACGCATCTGTCAAGCCGCCTTTAACAACAGCGATATACCCAACTATTAGCATGAAGATAACTCCACCAGGTGTTGCAGAGATAGTGAGGAGAATCATTGTCATAGTATTATCTAGGTGCCCTAGACGTTCTGTACAGTAGCTAGTAAGGCTCGGCCATATTGGAGCGGTAGCTATTCCACTTAGGAATAGTACCACAAATATGACCCACAGCTCTGTAATAAGCGGGAAGGTAATAGAGACTGCTACACCAAAAATGGCAAAATAAATTATAGCATTCTTGAAATGCCTTTGTTCAAGGAAATATCCAGCAAAAGTTCTACCAATTACCATACCTACTGCAAGTAACCCAGCACCAATTCCAGCTGCCCAAGAGCTTGCTGAAAAGTTTATTTGTATGTAGCTGGCACTCCAAAACATAAATATACCCTCACCACCAGCATGTATAGCCATGATAGAGAAGAATAGCATAAACTTTTTGTCACTAATTATACTTATCATCTGGGACAGAATATCTTTGGCTGATACTTTAATCGGAAATTCGGGGTACTCTTTCCCTTTTGATTCTGGCATAAGTAAAAGAACCGTAGGTATAACAGCGAGTAATCCCGTCGTAAGAAGTAGGATTCGCCACGAAACCCCAAGCAGTAGCAGGCCTCCTGCGATAAAGACTGTGAAGACTGTACCTATAGACCAGAATGAATTTAGAAAGTTAATATAACGACCTGGCTCTGTAGGGTGTAAAGACCTTATAAATGATGCAGACAGAGCTCCGATAATACCGCTTGCTGCACCAGCAATCATTATTGATAGGGTGATGAACTTGAAAGTAGGAGCAAGCGCGCAGAGGGTCATTCCTATTGATATGAGACCTGTAGCTACTCCGAGGGTCTTCCGCTTGCCGTACTTCGCAACAATAAACCCACATAGTAGAGCCGAAAGGAGTCCAGGTATCCACCTCGCTATTTGCAGTGCGGTACCTTCGGCAAAGCCTCCATCCTTGAGAGAGAAACCAAGATCCTCTGACATAAGAACAAGGGTGATAGGGATAATTTGTACTCCAGCTGAGTAAGAAAAGAATGTTGAAAAGATTGCCCCGTCAAACCGACCTAACGAGATCTTTGCTTGTGCGTTCATTTTATTGTATCCTGTAGTATATGGTTAGCCGAACACTCAGCTATATTCCGGCATTATCTCTAAGTAATGAGCAAATGCAATATAGATAATAACTTTATTTTTTTAAGCATAAATTAATAAGTTTGTGTTGATAATGCGCTGGAAGTATTAAGGGGTAGAGCGAGCTTTTCTGATAAAGTTTTGTCGTCATATAATTTTATAAATAGAGAGTTTTTTTGTAATAGCGAGAGGAGTATTGTGGTAAAATAGAGTATATAACTTCATATATATTAGGAGGATGAGAAATGTATAGAATACTTGTTTTATTATGTGTATTGGCTGTCTGTTCATCTTCTGTAGTGTATGCAGATGAAGATGCTCAGAAGAAGATTGATGAGCTTAGTTCTCAGATTGAAGAACTCAATACCAAGCTTAGTAAGCTTACTGACAAATTGAAATCATCTATGACTAATCAGGACTTGAATATGGATAGTAAAGCTAAGTCAAGCGAGCAGGAGAATGCTGACAACAAAGAAGATATAGTAGAGGATAAACCTGTAAACCTTGATGAGATACTTGCAGCTATTGAGGAGATTGCAAAGAATCAGGAAGTGTTGAAAGGAGAGCTAGATCATCTGAAAAAGTATGTTGAACCACATACTATTACCAATGATGAGATGGATCAGGTCTATGTAGGTGAGAAGACGTCTGAGAACGGCGCTGTGCTATATAATTATGGTGATGCAAATGAGTATGATGACTCTGATAATGTGTACTATGTCGAGCCAGAGAGGTCAAAACCTAGTGTGCATTTCTATATCGGTGGAGGAAGAAGTCGGTATTGGAGGAGCAATAGGTATTATGATGATTGGGATGGCCCGTGGGCAGTTACTCCGCCTTGGTGGGTAAGGCAGAAGTATTATGAGAGACATCGGTAATTCATTGTACTTATGGGAGCTGATCGTAATAGTTAAAGTATAAAGTAATAATACCTTTATACTCAAGAATGATCGTTACGTCGCGGTAACATTAATACCAGCTGTTAAGTATTTTGAGTGGTTGCACTGTAGTAGGATTCTTTTTTTAAGAGTTAATGTGGTGTTGTTTACTGAGTTGAGTCATCTGCATGTTTGCTTGACAAAATTTTTAGTCGTGGTAGCATGGAGTTTATAGAGGTGTGATTATTCGTAAAAAATACTTTTGTATTAGGAGACGGCTCGTGGATAGAGGATTTAGGATTGGGCGGTTTTGTTATAGTTTTGGTGCTTTTCTTATTATCTATCTACTATTGTATTTCTATGGGGATCTGTATATCTCAGAGTATGCAAAGAATACACTGAGGCTTGAAAATGTCCCCTTAATAAAGGGATATAATACACTTTGCTCCTTCCAATCTATAGAAATTGGTACTTTCTTGTTGGTTATTGCATACCTTGTGACGAATAAGTATGACTTTTCTAAAATGATTCTTTGTGTTGCTATAACCCTTCTTATTGCAGTATTGTTCGGTGACAATATTAAATTTATTTTAGGTCGGGCTAGACCACCTGTATACTTTGAGCATCATATATACGGGATGCAGTGGTTTCAGAATACAGATCTCTATCATTCTACTCCTTCTGGGCATGCTATTAGAGCTATGGCTATCTCTGCATCTGTGATGTTCTTATTTAATAGTAGGTGGCTAAAATTTGTGCTTCTGGCATTTGCGCTGACTCAGGCTTTGTGTAGGGTAGTTCTTCTACGTCATTATTTAAGTGATGTTATTTTTGGACTTTGGTTGGGGTATTTTATCGCTCTTTACATCAATAGTACTATGTTTTGTGAAGAAAAAAAGTCCGATAATAAAGTTATTATTCTTTGAGAGGATAAATTTTTGCGTATTTATAGTTAAGTTATTGTTGCTAAATATCTTATGGTGTTTTTTTCGGCCTCTATGCTTCGGTATGGAGGACTTTTTTTATTAAAATTTCGGGTAAATTGAGAAAAATAATCAGGAATTTTAAAGAAATTTTAAAAGGTTAACAACTCTTTTCGTAAGTGTAGGGTATAGAGTCCGATAAATTTGTTATTTGTCCGATAATTCGGCTAATTGATTAATTTGTGGCTGTGTGTTGTGAATGTTTGGTTTGGTAGTAAATAAAATTATTAGTCGCTAGATTTATATTTAGCACGCAACCTTTTATTATGGAGATTTGAATTATGAGCACTATATCTAGATTTACAAAAATTATTCTAGTCTGTCTTGTTATGATTGTAAACTCTCGAGCTCAAGCCGATAATGGTGAAATTGAATATGATAATATATTTCAATTAGCAAGGTATGAAGGATATAGAGAAATTATAAAACTCAATGATCTGCTTAGGGAGGGGGTAGATGTTGACGAGGTAGATGAGAACGGACTATCTCCTATACACATTGCTGCAAAGTTTAACCCTGATCCCAAGGTTATACAGGTTCTACAAGATCATGGGGCAAATATTAACCAACCATCGGTCTATACTGGCATGCAAAAGAAAGATCGTCAATTTGGTGGGCGTCCTTTATTCTTTGCATTATGTTATAATCCGAGTGTCAAGGTCATTGAGCTCATATTAAATGAATTGAAACCGGAAGACAGGTTTACTATAAGCCAGATGGTCTCTTTAGCTGCACGAAACCCGAACGTTGAAGTTATGGCATATCTATACCAGTTGCAACTCAATGAATTACTAATTGAATCAGCTGTAAACACTAATACCCAAATAGCGAAGGGATTTGTTGAGCTAGGAGCAAACGTAAATGCAATGGATCGTGACTCAACTACTTCGCCTCTTGTTACTGCTATAAAAGCTAACAATGTGCGTGGTGTAGAGTATTTCCTTGGAGAAGGGGCTCTAATCACAGTGAAGACCGATGGGAATAAGTCTGTGCTTATTTCTGCTACTTCAAATGATGTTGATAGAAATACCAGCAAAATAGTTAATACTCTTATAATGTACGGGTGTAATATAAATGAGGCGGATAGTAGTGGAAATACTCCTCTTCATCTAGCAGTGGAGAGAGCAACTTCAAAATACGAAGCAAAGTACTTGACCTATCCTCTAAGCGTTATAGAAGAGTTGCTTAACCTTGGTGCGGATCCAAAGATACATAATCGCGATGGGCAAACGCCCTCAGATATTGCAAAGAGTCACCCTACAAGTAATGCTGGAAAGCCCAACCTGTCAGATGAAGTATTGAAGCTTATAGATCAAGCTGAAAAAGATGAAGAGCAACGTTATTCAAATATGGCTGCATGTGGGTAGTGAGTAGTCTTATAATACAAAAATTTGCTAGTGACTTGTTATTGACTAATGCGTACCCACAGAGCGCAAGGTCAATGGCAGGGCACTAGTTTTTTTATTCTATAAGATAATTTTCAAATGTTGTGTTGGGCTTAGAGTATTAGATAATTTTTAACATTGTTGTCACATTAAATATTTGTAGTTGTACTTTTTAAATAGGTTATATAAAAGATCTACTGCAATATTATAATGTTTACAAAATTAGACAATTAAATTATAATTCAGTAGGTTGAACAGCAATGGTATGATCAAAATAATAATATATCATAATTATGAAGTGCTTATGAGAGGAGTTACAATGATTGACAATAGTATGAGCACTGAGATAGCTGATTTTACCCTTGATGATTGGCAGGAAACAGTAAATTTATTGGCTGAGATAGTAGGTATACCTGCTGCTCTGATAATGCGTCTAACAGGTGAACGCATTGAAGTCCTTGTTTCCAGTGAGACTGAAGGAAATCCATATAAGGTGGGTTCGAGTGAACTCTTTAATGAATCAGGCCTATATTGTGAGCATGTAATAAAGACACGAGAGAAGCTCTGTATTCCAAATGCTCTAAAGGATGCAAAATGGAAAGATAACCCAGATATAAAATTAAACATGATCTCATATTTGGGGTTTCCTATTATGTTACCTGATAAGAAGCCTTTTGGGACAATCTGTATTCTTGACAATAAGGAAAATAAATACTCAGAATCAGTAGTAAAGCTAATGACTAAATTTAGAGATTTGATAGAATTTCATCTCCATGTTACAGTACTAAATACTCAGATGGGGGAGAAGAATAAGCGGCTTTCTGACTATATTAGTGATTTACAATTATTCAAAGGTTTGGTGCCTATTTGTTCAAATTGTAAGAATGTCAGGGAGAGTGATAATACTTGGCATCCAATAGAAGACTACATCTTTAGACATCCAGAGATAGACATTACTCATACTGTCTGCCCTGAGTGTATAAAAAAACTGTATCCTGAGTTTTATAGTAGTAAAGATTATGAGAGAGAATAAACAATACGGCTCAGTAGCAATACAGCGAATTATAAATGGCAGTTGAGCTAATTGTGATAAATTTAGGTTGTTAAAAAAGAGTAACCAGTTTTTGCTGGTTACTCTTTTAAATTTTAATGTTAATATGGAATTACAATGCAATTATTTAAAACATCTAAAAAGGATTGACGAATAAACAGGAGTCTTTATCACTGTGTAGGAACTTGTACTTCGATAATAGATGAGTATGGCACTAAAGCTTCTCCACCGTTTACTGAAAACAATACTGCATCGTTATAGACTGCAAGAACTTTGGAATATGTTTTTGTTACTTGTCTTGTAAATCCAGAGGTTGTTTTTGCGCCTTGTATATCTTGAAAAGGCTCTTCAGTTATAGCTGATAGAACGACAGTAATATTAGTTTTTTTACTATCACGCAACAGAAAAAAATATCCCTTCATGCTTGTTGCATTAGCGATCGCTTCTTTTTCTTGAGACATTCTATGTCCTTTCTTGATTAACTAGATTGATGGAGGTAATGTGGTTTGTTCTTTCATTAGTAGTCTAGCAACGTAGACAGTGGTTTAAATGTTACAGGATGCAAGAAATGTTCATTCTTTTCAATTTGTCCTTTAGAGAGCTTTATTGGTGATCAATATGGAGCGACAACAAGAGACTCTAATGTTGATAATGGAACAAAAAAAGATTAATTTTACTGCGATGCACGAATCCGTTTATAATAAAGAAAGTATAGGAGATGTCCTTTTTTTGTAGTTTGTGACTTTATATTTTATGCAGTCCGAGAAATATAAACAGCGTTGAGCACCATGTATTGCAACATGGTAAATACTTGCCGACGTTTGTATGTCTACTGATTTAAAACATCTAGATCGTGATCAATCTGATCGACTTCATTGTCAAGTTGATCAACACTTGTGTTGAGTGCATCTATTTGGTTGTCAAGTTTACTCTGGTTGCTAGTATTTTGATTGGCTGAATTTAAAGTTGTGCATCCGGTTAAAATTAGACAAAAAGTAAATAGTGGTATTAGTAGTTTAATCATTTGTTGACTCCCTATAAGAACCAGCGTATCTTTCTAATGTACTTTGTAGCAAACCATCATCCGGTTTTGGCGGCGCGAGATTTACAATCGTACATCCAGAAAGGCATGATAGGCTTAAGTAGAGTAGTATTAACAATATTAAGCGCATATTGACACCTTTTAATTATATAAAGTAATGATGGTAAACTGATAGTATCGTAATATACCTATATGCTTTAGTAAAGTAAAAAACATATAAAAAACCGTAAGTCTTTAATAAAAAGACTTACGGTTTAATTGTTGGCACGCCCGAAGGGATTCGAACCCCTAATCTTCTGATTCGTAGTCAGATGCCATATCCAGTTAGGCCACGGGCGCACATTTTTCTTTTTTTTAAAGCTATAACAAGTGTTGGATTTCTCACACTTGAGAATCAAAGTATATGGGTTTTGTCTTCTCTGTCAATATCATTTGTGAAAAAATATGGGTTTTATGTGAGACAATATATGTAAAAATCCTTTGTGAATCGTATGCGCTGTGAATTAGGTCATTTTAGCTCTATACTTCTGGAGCTCCTATATTTTGATTTCTATTTGATAATGCCTAGGGCTAGGTATATAATAGACTTTAATATTTTGGATAATTAGTGACACAAATCATAGGTATATGGAAAGGTAAGCATGCAACAGGTTAATATTAAAGACTTTGTGGAAGGGGACTCGGTGGAAGGGTTCTATGCTGTGAAAGAAGCTTCCTTTCAAACAACTGCAACTGGGAAGAATTACATAAGGCTTACCATATCGGATGCTTCTGGTGCTATCAATGGGAATATGTGGGATGCTAGCAAAGAATTGTTTTTAACTTTTTCAGTAGGGTCTATAGTAAAATTAAGAGCTCTAGTTGAAGTATATAGGGGGAAACCTCAGGTAAAGGTTGAAAAACTGAGGGTTGCTGATGAAAATGAGGTAGATTATTCTCTATTTATTCCAAAAACTAGGTTTGATATAGAGGAGCTTTGGAATGAATTCATGGGATTTGCTGGGATGATAGCTGATACGGAATACAAGGCCGTAATTGATTACTTCTTCAATAATCCTGAAATTATGAAAAAGTTCAAGAGTGCTCCTGCCGCTAAGAATAATCATCATGCTTATATTGGTGGATTACTTGAGCATACAGTATCTCTTCTGCGTTACGCTGTGGCATTTGCAACAGCCTCACCTACAAAGATAAACCTTGATCTGTTGATTGCGGGTACGATGTTGCATGACATTGGTAAAATACACGAACTATCTGTTGGTGTTGTGATAGATTATACAGATCGTGGCCGTCTTACCGGGCATCTTATTATAGGTTCTATGATGGTAGAAGATGCGGCTCGGGAGATCGGCTATATATCTGAGGAGAAGAAGTATCTGCTTGAGCACCTAATCCTTAGTCATCATGGGAAGTTTGAGTATGGTTCTCCGGTATTGCCGGCTGTGCCTGAAGCATTAGCACTCCATCATATAGATAATCTCGATGCTAAGACTGTGGCGGCTTGTCGAATCATAGAGGATGATGAATCAAACGGATCGTGGACGGATAGGTCGTGGATGCTTGATACTATGCTCTATAAACAGGGGCAGGGGTGCTCTGTAAGCGATTCTAGCGTGGTAGGTGAGGCAAGTGCTGTTGTCGAGGATAAAGAGCCTGTAGCGGTTGATTCTGAAGTGCCAGAGGTTGAGAAACCTACTTCTGGGAGCCTCTTTTAACTGTTTTTATCAATTTCCAACCCTATATTGAGATAAAGAGTTTGCCTGTGTTGGGGATGAGCTTCTTTTTTTAGTTAATTTCAACGGTAGCAGGCGATACGTATTAATTCACTATTTGTCGTTAGTAATATTGTCTTTACAAATCAGTGCAGCGATTGAGTACGTACTCCTTTGTAAAATGTTCTTCTTATATATATTGAGTATAATAAATAAACACCTGCTATGACAGCAGGTGTTTATTTAGATATAGTTTTTCTCTAGTTTTGCACTACTTTGCCCAAGAGGCTGCTTGTTGAGAGAAGTAGTTTCCTTGAGCTTGGATGTTTGCCAAACTACTTTCCATGTTGGCGTACGTGTTAATCAAATTTTGTTCTTTTTGTTCCATACGCTCTTCTAGGCTTTCTAGCTGGCTATCTATAGATTGTGTTTGTTCATTTAACGTGTTAGTTATAGACGCAAACCAGCCGTCAATGCCATTTGTAAGATCGTCAGTAAGGTTTGCCTGTTTAGCTGATAGACCTTGGGCTTCAAATGCTTCGATTTCAGCAATCCTGAACTTATTATCATCTGAATTACTCTCATAACCTGTGATTCGGATAGCCTTGGTTGCTGTTGGTTTTGCAAATCCAAGGGTATTGATGGACTGCTTATTATTGTCTAGCGAACGTAGCTCTTCCCACTTTCCAGTATTGGCATCCAAATATTCTACAAGGAATTTTTCAAGAGCATATTCAGCCGCAGGCATTTCTTCGGTGTCTACATGGTAGATACTTAGGTAATCAAGGGTTCTGGTCTGGTCAAAATTGACTGTATACTGATAACCTTTGTCTGTCATGGCGTTTGTTGACTCGAAACCATTACCACTACCAAATACCTTCTGGTCATTATTACCATTTATAGCGTTCTTTGGATCGGTAACTCCACGGTCAGTCGTACTGACTGTTGCTGATAGATCGCTTCTTGCTACGTCCATACTCTTACACATTAGGTTCTTTACAGCATCGTAACTGTTGTTGATCTTATTGTTAAGGATTGAATTGTCGATCTCAAGTTTACCCTCATCATTGAACTTAACTCCTAGATCGTACCACATAGTCATCTGCCCATCATCAGCTTCAGCGACTGTGAAGAAGCTGTTTGACATTGCATTGGTAAGAGAACGTATGTTACTATCTGCAAAGAATACTCCTGGGGTGTTTGTTTCTGAATCCCAGTCGTCAAATTGGTCGATAAGTTCCATCATTGTGTTATATGCTTCAACTAGTTCTTTTATACCTGTAGATATCTGCTCTTTCTCCTGAGATACTGAGACTGTTACCCAGTCATTTGTAGTCTGTTTGAGATCTATCTCAAGACCGAGAACGGCTGAGTTGTTACTATTGGTTGCTGAGGTCATCATAACTGGGCTTACGCCACTATTGCCCTGACCGTATAGTAGTACTGCGTCTTTACCATCTGAGGTCTTTTTGAAGTCAAATGCATCGATATTTGTATCTAGAAGTAGATCACTCTCTTTACCAGAGTTTGAACTGGTTACGGCTAGACGGTATGGTGCAAAGTCTGAACCATCATTGATGATAGAGCACTGAACATCGATACCTGCATAGGCAATATTATTCATAACAGTACGAAGGTCATCATTTGTACCAACCTTTATGGTACGTTCGAAGCTGCCATCTACTTCAAATTCACCGCTACCAAGTATACCAAGTTTTTCAGCTGTCGTACCACCGTTTATTTCATTGATACTTAGTTTACCTTCTCCATTAGCATCATCAAAGATTACAATGCCGTCGCCGCTTGAGTTTATACCTGCTGTGATTCCAACGCCATCATTATTGATCGCATCAATAACATCACCTATTGTTACTGCTCCACTGAATGAAATTTCTGACATCTGACCTGCGGTATTGGTAATACCAATCTTTCCAGCATAGAATGAAGCGTCACCAGTAAGACTTTCAAGTGTTGTTGAACGGGAGATCCATTGTGTGTCTAGATCGCCTGCATTTACTGAATCTCCAGTGTTGAATGTCTTTCCTGTGAATCCAAGGTCTGTAGCAGTGCGAGAACCTGTGAGGTTGGTGAATGTAAGTTCCGAACCTGTATTGTTCTCAATCGCTATGCCGTTCTGAGCTTTATTTAGTACAAATTTTACGTCCAGACCTTGATCAGCCATTTGAGAGTTTAAAGTTTTGAGTAGATCTGACATACTATCGTCAGAAGCAATAGTTGATAGATCAATAGCATAATCTGTACCGCCAATAGTTGCAGTCATACCGTCAAGGGTATTATATTTGGTGCCGTCAGGCATTATACCTTTCATGCCTGCTGAACCATTGATGCCGTCAAAGATAAACTGTGTGCCTTTTAAACCTGTCTGTTCGCCTGCTGCTGTATCATTACCTGGACCGAAACCAACCTTCGCACCAATTAGTCCTGTAACAACCATATCTTGAGCGGTTGGCGTAACAACCATCTCTCCATTTAGAATACCATTTATACCACCTATACCTGAACCAGCGATACCGAATAGTTCTGCTGAGTGGGCTTCGTCTCCAATTTCACCGATCTGTACTGGATCGCTACCGCCAGCCTTGTCTTCGATATCTATTCCTGTTCCAGCAGAGTTTATGCTTGCTTCTAGCTTGACTCCAGCATCAGCACACTTCTGATTGAACATGCTTATAACGTCGCCAATTGTAGTGGCTCCTTGGAAGTCAAAACTGGTCTCTGCTCCTGTAGAGTCTGAGACACCAATCTTCCATGAGTCATTAAACGCAGTACCATTATGTAGGTCAGTGATAAGTGTACTATCCTCTACCCATGCGAATATATTGCTAGTATCTGCTAGAGTAAAGCTGTTTGTAGATGGCTCCATAAAGAGTTGAACTTGACATGTGTCATTTGGGTCATTGATAGCATCAAGGAAGTCACCAATTGTGCTGTCTTCTTCAGCAGTAAAGGTCACAGATCTACCATACTTATCAGTAACACTGAACTGCTCACCTGCATTGACGCCTGCATACTGTTTGAGTGAAGTATTTCTGTCAAAACTTTTTGTACCCATTAAGCGTTCTATCTGTACACTGTTTAGATCACCAACAAGTTTATAGCCTGTAAATGAAGTAACTTCATTTGTATCTGTATCGATACCGAGGTCTAGTGCTGTTGTATTAGAATCTCCTGAACCTGGATCACTACGTACAGCGAAGGCTCCGCCGTCTGATGCTTCCATCTTGATGCCGTTGTTGTCTATAGAGACATCGAGGTTCATTATTTTATTACCAGAGGAGTCCTCTGCGTTTTCAAGGGCGTATCTAACATCACCAAGGGTTTGAGCTTTGCTTAGGTCTGCTTTGTACTCTTTGCCATCCTTCTTGATTAATATATCTCCGCACTCGCCGTCATTGATACCAAGTCCATCACGGAGCATCTTTAGTGAGGTGCGCTCGTTGATTTGGTTGATGTCTGAGCCTATGTAGATGTCATCTGCAGCGTCATAGGTCAAGTTTGTAAGACCTAGGTCGGTAGCAGTACTGCCTGAGCCTACATCTTGGATATACATGGTCTCAGTACCGTGAACTTTATCACGTACTCGGATCTCATTATTTTCTACATATGTTTCAATACCTACTCCGTAAGTATTATTGATAGTCTTGGTAATATCATTTAGTGTCTCACAGGATGATAGGTCGACTTCTTTAACATCACCATTAGAGTTGCTGACTCGGATTGAACCATGGTATATTCCTGAACCGCCATTGAGTGACTTAACTTCAGTATCTCTTACACAGCGTCCAAGTGCATTTTCTAAGGTGATGCTACCTTCAATCGCTTTGTCTTTTGTTGGGTTTGGAAGGTTCCATCCGTAGAGGTCGTCACCAGCGAATACGCCTGAAAGACCTGAGTTGTCAAGTGCTGTAAGTGTAGTTAGTCCGAGATCTGTTGCACAACTGCTAGCAGGATTTCCTGTAGACCCGTCATAGTCTGAGAAAACTAGTGCGCCATCAGCTGGGACGTCGCAGGTAATAGATAATCCCATAGGCATACCAACTTCATCAGCGAGATGCTTGTTGGATTCATTATAAATATTTACGCTAATTTTGATACCTGCTGCAGATGCCTGACCAGAAAGCTCTGCGACAACATCAAGCATAGTTTTGCAATTTGTAAGATCAATATTTACGCTATTTGCACCTTGGTCTAGAGTGATCCAACCCATGTTTACACCGTTGCCGCCATTGAAATCAGCAACTTGAGTGTCAAGGTCATATTCGGCAGCTACCTTCTCTGAACCTATACCCATTGGAAGAATAGGGTCGTCCATAGTTGAGAAACCACCAGACATGTATTTGGCGTTTGATGCTAGTCTAGCTACTTTGAATTGGTGTGTACCTTCTACTGCGTTCTCTGTAGAGCTTATGCCTAGTGATTCTTCATTACTTGAAGAAGAACTCTTGGTCTTCCATATTGCGGCATCAGCTAACGCGCTACTCTTGGTAGCAAATTCAGTAAGAAGGTTATTAACACTTTGATAAGCTTCAAGCTGGAGATCTAACTCTGCTTTTTTGTTCTCCAGACGTTTTACACTAACTCTCTCAATTGACATTAACTGTTCAATAATTGAGTTTGTGTCCATTCCTGAGACTAGACCGCCAATGGTTTGCGTAGGTAGTGCCATATTTTCGCTCCCGTAAAATGCTACTGAAATATTATCATGTAGCAGTAATTTTTTCGTGCTATATGCTGCCTGTTAACAGTTTATAGCTTTTTTGGCATCTCTTAAAAATTATGCTAAAAGAGTCGCCTGCATAACATACACTTTGTTTTACTTCAAGATCGTCCCCAAACGTCTCATTATAGTTATCGGAAGTATTCTGGAAGTCTTGAGGTTTTTTTTGATTTATTTGTAAAATGGAGTTACTATTTGTGTGAATAAACAGTTAGTGCAAGGGGAGTTAATATGGGCTTTTATAGATGACACCAAATAACCAAGATATTGTGTCTGTCGTTTAGTGTTGTTAAATGCCTATATAGTAAATAATTAGAAGATTACTTTAAGTGTTCAATGGTTATGTACTCGTTAATTATTGTCGTTTAGAAAAAACTCTCAAGCATCAAAATGCCTGAGAGCTAGCAAATATGTAGATTTGTTTTAAGTCTATTTTGTAGTGGCTGGGGTTTCTACAGCCTGATCAGCAGGTTTTTTTTCTCGCTCTTGTGCGAGGAGTTTTTCTGCTTCTGCTGCAATCATCGCTTGAAGCTCTGGCATGTTTTCCTGTACCATTTTCTGGCCGATCTCCATACTTTTAAGAGTCATCTCAAACGACTTTTCAGTATACATTATACCTACTGGAGATGACAAGAAGCCAACGATATCACGTAACTCATCTTCGGTGAAGGTATCCATATATAACTTCGTAATGTCAGGCTTTAGTGCCTCCCAACTGATATATTTGGTAAAGAATTCAGTAAGTACGCCTCTAAATGGTTCCATCATTGGGTTGCTTTTTGCTTGCATATCAATGACCTCTTTACAGGTGTTGTCGAAGCCTTCCTTCATATTTGTAACAGTGAAGAGTTGTTCAACAAGCTCCTTATGGCTTGCTTCGTCAGCTTTTACAGTGAAACTGATGCTTAGTAGTAGAGCAATTAGTAGTAATAATTTTTGCATGGTATATTCCTTATATATTAGTGTAAAGGTAAATTTGATGTTTTACGTGCACCTATTTTAAAATTGTTTGTTACTTGACAAGTTCTTGGGTCTTGGCATCCATCATAGCGTCTAGTTCCTTCTTGTGCTGAATTACTACCCTACCTACAAACTCATTACTCGTATTTGAGAGCTCCTGTATAACTTTGAAGAAGTGAATTCCAATATCACTGGTGGTAAAATCTAGTACAACCTCTCGCTCTTGATCTGATAGAGTCTCTACATCTCCAGATGAAGCGAGCCAGCTTTTGAAGGCAGGAGTAATAAGAAAGGTATTTATCTTTATGAGATCTGAGCTTGAAAACTCCTTTAAAAAAATCTCATCATACATGGGCTTTACTCCTTCCCATGTAAGGTATTTAGTAAAGAAGGCTATAAATACATCCTGATATGGTTTATACTGAGGATCATTCTTTATAATATGTTCTACAATCTTCTCAACATCAAAGTCTGTGCTATTCTTAATATTAAACTCTAGGATTAATTCATTTACTAAGTCTTGTCGCGTTGGTTCAGCAGACCTTCCCTCAAGGCTTAGGTTTAAACAGAGTATTGCGATGAATATTATGTACTTATACATCATTTATATTGCTCCATAGTTGTGTAGGATCAAAATCTTGTTGCTAATCAAATGAAGAATGCAATATATTTATGGTATATCAATTATTACTCTCTATCACTTTAATTATGTCGTCTTCATACTGGTAAAAAACATTTTTAATTATTTATTATGCTTCGCTAGTCATTGCTGGAGAAGCTATGAATATTGCCATAATCAATAATATGTATTAGCTTGAATATCACTGTGCCCTTCACGAAAAGTAGTCTTTATGATTATTTTAAATGACAAATGACTGTGTTTTCTATATCAGGTGTTCCCTGTTTTGTTTGAGTCTTCAAGTTCTTGATATCTACCGAGTAAGTTTTAGATCTTATTATATCAGTATCGTCACTGAACTCAAGCTCTGCTCTGATATACCGTTCTAAATATCCGTATGCTTTGCTTTCGTTGACCTTCTCTATCATTATTTGTTCTGCACTAAAGCCAACAAGTGACTTACTGTAATCAATTGCTTGGGCGGCTGTTATTTCTTCAAGTATTTTTCTTCTCTTGTCTGCTTCTCTCTGCGGTGGACGCTTCATCTTTGCCGCAGGGGTGCCGTCTCGTGGTGAGAATAGAAATATGTGACTACGTGCGAATCCAACCGCATTAATGGTCTGTAAGGTTTCGTTGAAGTTATTTTCGTCCTCTGTCGGAAAACCAACAATGATGTCAGTAGTGATGGCTGGGTTGTCTAGGATCTCTCGTGATCTCGCTACACGCTCCAAAAAATCCTCTTTTGTGTACTTTCTGTTCATAGCTGTTAATACAGCATTACTGCCACTCTGTAGCGGGAGGTGTAGATGAGCACATATTTTAGCATTATCTCTTATTGTATAAAGTAATTGGTCGCTAAGGTAGATCGGCTCTATTGAGCCAAGTCTGATACGTGTTATCTCAGGG
This sequence comes from Planctomycetota bacterium, assembly GCA_965140405.1. Lineage (GTDB taxonomy): Bacteria > Planctomycetota > SZUA-567 > SZUA-567 > SZUA-567. Next base: position 448,448 of record OZ223208.1, on the reverse strand, counting down.
ATTTTTGCGAGTTCACTCAAGAGGTCTGAAAGTAGTGCTTTGTTGTTATTATATGCGCCTATATTGATACCAGTAAGAACCAGCTCCTTGTAGCCATTCTCTGACAATTGTCTAGCTTCTGTAAGTATCTCGTTAAGGGGTCTACTACGTGGGTTTCCTCTTGCATAAGGAATGATACAGTATGAACAGTAGTTGTCGCATCCGTCCTGAACCTTTAGAAAGGCTCTGGTATGTCCTTTGAAATTATTAAGTGAGAACTCGAAGCCATCACCAGAGTTCTTCCCTATAAGTTCTGTATCGCATAAGTAGTCGCAGATGAGGTGCTTCTGGGTATTCTTGAAGGCTGCTTCAATATTTAGTTGCTTGAGCCACTCTTCATCAATATCTACTGCGCATCCGGTAAGAATAATGCGGATATTAGGGTTTGTCTTGATAAGCTTGTTGATGGCGTTACGAGCACTTGCTCCTGCTCTGGAGGTTACGGAGCAGGTATTAATTATTCCTATGGTTGAGTCAGTAGCTATCTCAGTCTCATTCCAGCCTTTAGATGTGAGTGCTTCACGAATCCCTTCGGACTCGTACTGGTTTGTTTTACACCCAAAGGTCTTGATAATAAAATTAGGCATTGAACTTATTCCATGCGGACTTTGATCGCATTTGCGTGGGCAGTAAGACCTTCGAGTTCTGCCATACCTATAATATGCCTAGCAGTCTTCTCAAGGCGTTTCTTGCTATAATTTATGACAGAGATATCCTTTATAAAGTCGTACACAGAGAGACTGCTCATAAAGCGGGCAGTACCAGCTGTAGGTAGGATATGATTTGTTCCTGCGAAGTAGTCTCCTACAGGTTCGGAAGAGTAACTGCCGAGGAATACTGCTCCTGCATTTGTAACCTCTCCAAGGAGCTCTTGCTCATCTGCAGCGATTATCTCTAGGTGTTCTGGAGCGATAAGATTTGAACCATCTATCGCTTCATAGAGATTTTTACAAAGATATATAGCCCCGAACCTTTCAAGAGCTGTCTTGATCTTGTCACTGTGTTCTAGAGTCTTTAGTTGTTTTTCGAGTTCGATCTTGATACCCGCAGCCAAGTCACGGCTGTCTGTGAATACGACACCAGACTCATGTCCGCTACCGTGTTCAAGTTGGCTCATAAGGTCTGCAGCAACGTAACGTGCTTTGGCTGTTTTGTCTGCTACCACGACAATCTCACTAGGGCCAGCTAGTGAGTCTATACCACATGCGCCGAATACAAGGCGTTTTGCCATGTTGACGTAAGGACCGCCTGGTCCTACAATCTTTGAAACTCTCTTCACTGTTTCTGTGCCGTATGCCATCGCAGCAACTGCGTGAGCTCCGCCAATCTTATAAACACCTGCTAGATCAAGCATCTTTGCAGTCGCAAGGATGTGTGGATCTACCTTGCCGTCCTTGCCTGCTGAGACACACGCATAAATATTTTCAACACCAGCTATCTGAGCTGGTACTACAGCCATAAGCATAGTGCTGAATAGTGGGGCATTACCTGCTGGGCAGTATACGCCCGCACTCTCAAGCGGTAAAACTCTCTTCGATAAGCGGACACCGTCTCCATCGTCATGTATATAGCTAGAGCGACGTTGGTAGGCGTGGAAGCGACGGATATTGGTACGTGCTAGGGTTATAGTAGTCAAAAAATCTGAGCTGACCGCTTTATTTGCTTCATTAAATTCTTCGGCCGTAACAAGTAAGCTTTCAGGTGTAAGCTCTACACCGTCAAACTTTTTTGAGAAGTCGCAGAGCGCAGCGTCACCTCTCTCACGAACTTCTTTTATTATCGCTTCAGTATTCTGACGGATTTCATCACTATCAAAGTCACCCCTCGCTAGGATGCGCTGGAATTTTTCTTCGTTCTCGCTGTACTCTAATATGTCGATCATTGCTTCTCTCTTATTCTTTATATTTATAAGTTTTATTCTTTTTTATATTTTATCAACTTTCAAATTATTTAATAAACTACTCTGTGCCAGCTTTTCTTGACATTAGCTGAATTATTGCTTTTTGAGGATCTTGGGCTTCGTAGAAGACCTTGTTGACTTGTTCAACTATCGGCATCTCAACATTGTATTTTTTTGCTAGGTCGAGCGCTGATTTTGACGTGAAGTAGCCTTCAGCAACATAATCGTGAGACTCTAAAGCAAACTTATGAGAGTTGGTCTTCATGGCTTCATAACCAAATCTGCGGTTCCTACTGTGTTCTGAGAAGCAGGTAACTATAAGGTCACCAAAACCACCAAGACCGTAAAATGTCTCAGCGTTTGCTCCTAAAGCTACCCCTAGGCGAACCATCTCTGTGAGCCCTCGTGTCAGCAGACCAGCGATAAGATTGTCGCCAAGATTCATCGCCGTACAAGCTCCAACGGTAAGCGCCATTACGTTCTTTAGTGCGCCAGCTATCTCCATTCCTAGTGGGTCGTTACCTCTGTAAATTCTGAACATCGGAGACATTAGAGACTCTTGAACCTTCTTGGCAAATTCTTCGTTATTCGCTCCAACTACAACCATAGTAGGGCAATCACGGGCTACTTCTTCAGCGTGGCTAGGACCTGCGAGTACACCAATATTCTCATGCCCGAGAAGATCTCGAAGTATCTCTGTAGGGCGCATGAGTGTCTCTTGTTCAATACCTTTTGTAACCGATATTATACCAGCTTTTGCAGGGATAATACCCTTCTTGCCTTTTAAAGATGAGCGCATAAAGATTGTAGGGATTGCGCTGATTATAATATCTGCTGACTCAACCGCCTTCGCCATGTCACTTTCAAAAGATAGCATAGGTGAGAGAGGTACTCCTGGAAGGAACTTAGTGTTCTCTCCCTTAGCTCTCATCTCATCAAGGTATTCTTTGTCGTGCCCCCACATTGTTACTTTGTGAGTATTGGCTACTGCCACGCGAGCGAGAGCTGTTCCCCACGCTCCGTCTCCAAGTACTGTGATATTTTGAATTTCCATTATTTGTATAATTCCTTACGTTTGTTTGAGGCTTAAGATATATTTATTAAAATTTGTTTTCTTCGCCCTTTAGGAGGCGTGAAATATTTGCTCTGTGTCTAATAGTTACTGCTGTCGTAATGAATATAATTATTAATGTGGAAGGGAGAACTTTAGCGCTTAGAATATCTCCTTGATATGTATGTATAGCTATTTGTGATATCGCTACGACATAGGAGCCAACTAGTGAGCCTAGGGATACATATTTGTAACATTTAACTAAGATGACCCATGTCACAGTACCTAGCAGCATGGGAATAGGGGTAAGAGCACAGAATACACCAGCTCCGGTCGCTACTCCTTTACCTCCCTTGAACTTTATCCATATTGGGTAATTGTGACCAAGTACACAAGCAATACCACCGCATGCCCTGTATATCTCTGCGTATTCACCCTCAGTAAGTAGAGGCGCAAAAAATAGCACCGGTAGTAGACCCTTTAATATATCAAGTATTAAAACAGGAATAGCAACCTTTGTGCCGCAGACACGCTTTACATTGGTAAAACCTATATTAAAACTACCGTGCTTCCTGACATCTATACCTTTGGTAAAACCTACCAAGAGTCCAAATGGAATAGAGCCTGCAAGGTAGCAGATCAATAAATATGCAATGTTGTTCATCAAATCTCCTGAAATAATTATTAGTAAGTACTCTGGAACACTTTCAGAGCTCTACGGGTAGTTACCAATTAGAGTATTATATATAAATTGATATGGATTTCCATTTAGTTTTATCAATTAAATGCTGGAGCCTATAGAGGTCATCTATAGGCTCCAGCATTATATCGCTTGCAACGAAGGTGTTTTGTTCAGCTTTTTGTCGGTAATTGGTTGGCGGTAAAGATTTTGTCCTGAGATAATTTAGCATAGAGGACTTTCATTTCCTGTAGGCCACCTACATCATATATGTTCTTTATTTCTAGTGATTTAGCCTGTTTATAGGCTATTCCTGAGCGGTGTCCTGTTCGGCAGTGAAGTAGTACTATTGTGTCTTCAGGTATATTTATATTCTTAAAAAAATTATCTACTTTTTCTGGTGGCACATTGATGGATTTTTCGAAATGCCCAGCTTCATACTCTTCTACCGACCTGATGTCGGCAATGATAAATTTGTAATCAACTACCTTTTTATCTTCATTTCCCGCTCCAAAGGCTTTGGAGGAGAAAAAACCTATCACTAATAGGCCAAATAAAGCTAAAGAAATTGCTCTAAGTACCGAAAAATAAAGTGCTTGCTTTGATTTGCCAGTTTGCACAGCAGTAATTGTACTCCTGTATTGGTTTTTATTATAGTTCTTCATTATTTTTGTATTCCTTATTTGCTTTATGCAATTTATTATTAGGTTTAATGCTTATTTAGTTATTAAGCTTATAATGTTTTTTATCAGGTTCTTGGGACATTCCTTCTATTCTGCGAATGATTATTGATAATTAATTAATGTGGTGTATATGCCCAAATAAAATTATTAAGAAAATTAAAAAGGAATATAAGTTAATAGGCAAGTAGATAGTAAGCCTCTCTGTCTCAATGTCTAAAATTTACTAAGACTTTAGAGGGTTGGTTGCTTATATGAAGTTAATTATTTAAAAGCTTTTTGACAATGGTTGTCAGACTTCATATAATAATAAATGATATTTTCTTGTTGTGGATCAATGAGTTATAGATTTATTGCTGATATCACCAAGCATTTTGTAATTTTATAATATTAAACTCAAATCATAAATATGTAAGGCTAGTTGCTGTAACTATGATAAAAAAGTATATCTACCTATGGGTTGTCGTTCTTATCATGAGCATCTGCATACCTCTGGCAAATGCTGAAGGTATTGATTCGATCATAAACGAATCAGATGGGACACCACTTTCTGCTGGGGATGGAATCTTTTCACAAGTCTTTGGGGAAAACTTCAATATCTCTGGCGGTACGCTCAACTACCTTCCTGGTAGTAATGCAGTGTTGGTGCGTGACTATGCTACACTTACTGTACAAGGTAGAAAGATTAGAGCTAGAAACATAGTGTTCTTCACAGATACAAATAAACTTTATGCTGAGGGTGATGTTGCTGTAGAGGATCCAAAAGGTGCATTTCTGAACTGCGACCAGTTATACTTTGATATCAAAGACTGGAAGGGTAGAGCAAGAAATATCAGAATACGTAATGATGATAATACTGTCAATACCACTGATTCGGTAGAAGAGAGGGATGTGACTGTAACAAGGCCAACCCTCGGAGCATCAAGTGGATTAAGTATGACAGATAATACGAGAAGAAACACTGAGATTGATGCTGGTAAGATACGTATGAATCTTACTGCTACAGATATGAGAATGATATCAAAAGATCACTATGAAGCGACAAACGTTACAGCTTCTCCATCAAACTACGCTAGACCACATTGGAGTATAGCGTCAAAGTCTATTCAAGTTAGAAATGGTGAAAAAGTTGAAGCGTACCATAATTTTATAAAGATTGGTAAAATTCCGATATTCTACTTCCCATATCTCATCTATGATTTACAGTATGATTGGCCGTTATACTCGACTACTGCTGGTTCGGATAGTAAGCAAGGGTACTACTGGTTGAATAGACTAGGATGGAAGTTTAAGAACCCTGAGTATGATGAAGAAGGTAATAAGATTGTAAGGTTTGCCCAACTAGATACTATATTTGTTGATGCTGATTTTAGATCAAATAGAGGTTATGGGCTAGGTGGGGAACTCAACTATAGTGTCAAAGGTATCGGAAAAGGCGGAAGTGGTCACGTCCGTGGATACTGGATAAAAGAGATCTATACTACAAATAAGGAAGACCAAGCAAGAGCAAATGAGGATAACGAATTTGCTGGAAACCACTGGAGTAGTAATAAGAATTATAACCGAGAAGAAGGTCTATATGGAGATAAAAATAGGTATATGGTTGAGTGGTGGCATACCCAGAATTTAACTGATGAAATCGACCTTAGAGCGCAGGCGCATTACTACTCGGATAGAGACTTCCAGAAGGAATACTTTAGAAATGAGTGGAGTCAGTTCAAGGAAGAGAAGACAAACGCTACTCTTAGATACCTTGGTGATAAATTTGTAACTGAGATGATAGTGCAGGGTAGGATAAATGAATTCGAATCTGAAACAGACTATATGCCTGAGTGGAGAGCATCACTACCTGGTCTACAGTTATTCGAATTACCAGTTTACCTTGAGAGTGATATGAGGGCAGGGCTGCTAAGGCACCGCTTTGATAAAGAGCTTACAAGCCTTTCTCAAGACGACAGGACTTTGCTAAACCAGAATTATAGAATGAATAATGATGGAGGAACGCCGTGGATAGGAAGGGTATATAATAAAACTGAACTTAATGCTCCATTCGATCTCGGTATTGTAAATATTAGACCTCATGTAGGTGGATTCCTTGCGGGTTATACAGATGGCTATAACGGTAACTATGGGACGACTGATAGTGGAAAATTCAATGCTGCACTAACTTGGGGTGTCGATTTCTCTACAAGATTCTTTGGAAACTTTGATACTGTTCGCCACATGATCGAGCCTACAGTGAGTTTGATAGGTAACGAGACACCTGTGACCAATCGTGCTGATCTATACTACCTAGATAATTTAGATAATTATAGGAAGTCTCATGCTGTAGACTTCGATATTTATCAGCAGTTTGATATAAAGAAGGAAGATGGAACTACAAGAAAACTTGGTAGGCTTTCACTAAGTGGTGGATTTATACTTGATGACAAAGAGGCGAAAGAATTCAATAATAATAATATAGCTAAAGACCTTGTGCTTGATGGTGCAATATATCCTACTGAGAGCATGAGCGTTTTCGGTGATATGACGTATAGTTTTGCAGGTGACAGAATCAGTAATGCTACTGTAGGAGCGGATTATTGGTTTAGTACTAAGCTTAGAGGGTATTTGACCCATACCTACAGCTCAGGGTATAACTTTGCGCGCAATTCTTACTTTGGACCAATCGCAGAAGATAATATTGATGAGTCAAACCTTACTACAGCTGCGTTAAGAACTCAACTGTGGAATAAGCATAGTCGTTATTCTTTGGAGTATGCTATCTCATACCAGTGGAACGATGGTGAGTCTTATTTGGGAACAGATAAAATTTGGCATGATGGTGCCGAGAGTGGAATACAGACTCAGAGAATAGGTCTTATTAGAGACCTAGATACTATGGAACTCTCTGTGAGTGCTTCTATAAATCACCTTGATAACAATAATTTCTCTGTATTTGTTAACTTGTCTCCAAAGGGATGGCTTGGTATTCAAAGGACTCCTCATGCTGGTATAACGACTGCACTTGATGATAATTACGGTAGGTACTCTCATCCAGTATCTGAAAAGATGCAGAATGATGATACAGGATATAATGCAGATACTCCTGCCTGGGATTAACTCTTTTTATACAAGAGCTCTTTGATAATATTTTTATAAAAAACCGCAATTAGTTTTGCGGTTTTTTAATATATAAAGATATAATTTGTTTAATTAGTATTTAATATGAGAGGGGCAGAAATGGGTGTGATAGAGAATATTGAGTTTGATCTGGATAGGGATAAGTTGATAGCTCAGTTGGGTGTAGATACAGATGATGAGGAAGACTTGGGGATAATAAATTATCTTATCAATAAGTCTCAAGATGTGGGTAATCCAAAGATTTTATATAAAGAATGTGTGGTCGAGGATATTTCTGATGGAATAGTAATGATTGATGGCATTGAGTTTGTTAGTTCGGCTCTGAGCAGAAATATGGCTGGCGTTGAAAAATGCTACCCTTATATTACGACCTGCGGTGTAGAGATTGATTTGATAGAACTGCCTGATGACTCAGCCATTATAGAGTATTGGCGAGATGAAATCAAGAATAAGCTCCTTATGAGAGCTAGAAAACATTTTAATACGGTGCTAAAAGAAGAGTTTAATATTGAAAATAGTGCCTCGATGGCGCCAGGATCAGCTGATGTTGATGTCTGGCTTGTCGATGAACAGAAGAAACTTTTCTCTCTATTTGAAGAGTATGGCCGAGAGATAGGAGTCGTTCTGAATGACTCATGCCTTATGACTCCGAATAAGTCACTATCCGGGATCGCTTTCAAGTCTGATACGGATTTTGTGAGCTGCTTGCTATGTCAGCGAGAGGGATGTATGGATAGAAAGATTGGTTTTGATGAGTCACTATATCAGATAATGCATCAATAGTTCGGGTTTTTCGTATACTAATAATCAGAGGCGGTACTATACCGATGGTCATATTTTATAAAGATTAAGTTTGTTCTCTGAAGGTCTCTTTTAATGATGATAATAGGTCAGACATCTTCTGTATAAGTATGTCTACATCATTGCTTATGTTGGCGTTTATATCCTTTCTTAACTTGTTTTCTAGCTCTTGGGATATGTTCATAACTTCTATTGCACCAATAGTACCGCAAGAGCCTTTTATTGAGTGGGCTTTTATTTTTACAGCTTCTAAATCTCCTTCTGAGTAAGATCTCATCAGATGGAGTAAGGCGTCCTCACCAAGGTTTATATATTCAGTAAGAATTCTAACGTAGAGTTCTGTGTCACCACCGATGTTATCAAGACCAGAGTCTAGATTAATTTGAGGTATCGTTTTGAGTAGTTCAAGATTCTCATCTTTCTCTATTTGTGCAGTTTGAGGTTGATTGTTTGAGGCACTTTGGTCTTCATCATTAGTTGAAGATGTTCTTGCATATTCGGTTTTGAGTACATATTTTGAAATCACCTCATATAGTTTTTCCCGTTTTAGTGGCTTGGTGAGATGATCATTCATACCAGCATCAATACTCTTTTGGTAGTCCTCACTCATCGCATGTGCTGTCATCGCAATGATGGGTATATCTGGGAGAAATTCTCGTATTTTTATTGTAGCGCTCAGACCGTCTAGAACTGGCATCTGGATATCCATAAAGATAAGATCAAACTTTACCTTCTTTGCCAACTCTATAGCTTCCATACCGTTAACAGCTAATATTACGCTACAGCCCATTTTGACTAAAAGTTGTTCGACAATCTCTTGGTTAACAACATTGTCTTCTACAATAAGTATTGAAATTCCTTTGAATTTACTATGTTCAAGATAGTTCTCATTGTAGTATTGAGAGTCTGAAAACTCTTCGTTGTTTGGATCTATAACTGTGTTGATAAGTGTTGTTGGTGTTAACGGCTTGAAGAGGATTGCATCGAAACCGTGTTTTTTTGAGTCTTTAATTGATTCTGGTGTTGCCGCCATAGTCATAAGGATTGTGTTTGTATGCGAAAGATCAAAATTTTTAACTAAAGCTGAGCGGGCTGTAATACCGAAGGAATCTTTTAGTTTACTGTTTATAAGTATAGAATGGTAAGGGTGCACAGTATTTGTAAGGAACGAAGTGCCTTCAGCTAAACTATTTGCAATGTCAACTTTGATGCCTGCTGTCTCAAAGTATCTACTAAGAATCTTTAGAGTTTGAGGATTTTTATCAAGTATTAGCACTTTCTTTTTTGGATCATTTATTAAGCTACAACGTGAATATAAAGCTGGTCTAGAGTCTACTGTTTCAAATGATAGAGTAAAGCTTATTGTCGTTCCTTTGTCAATATTGCTATTGAGTTCGATACTTCCTCCTTGAAGTTCAATTAGTTGTTTGCATATAATGAGCCCCAGACCAGTGCCGCCAAACTTGCGTGTGATCGATGAATCTGCTTGCTTGAACGGGCTGAAAAGTTCTCTCTGTTTTTGTAGTGGAATCCCGATACCTGTGTCCTCTACAGTAAACATTATTATTTGACCATCTGCATATGAACTCTGGATTTTTGCTCGTATTATAATAGTGCCTTCATCAGTGAATTTGATAGAGTTACTGCATATATTGGATAGAATTTGGCGCAATCGTAAAGGGTCACCGTATACTGTACTAGGGATGTCTGTATCATAATCAAGTATGATCTCAAGTTCCTTTTTATTTGCTTCAATATTTAGAAAAGATAGTAAATTACCGAGTGTCTCTTCAAGATTCATCTCAATATGCTCAATGTCAAGCATGCCTGCTTCTATCTTTGAAAAATCAAGGATATCGCTTATAACACCCAGAAGGGATGTTGCAGCTGTGTTTGCTTTATCGAGATAATTATACTGTGAATCTGTGAGATTTGAATCAAGGAGAAGTTCTTGCATTCCTAGTATGATATTGAGAGGAGTGCGAATCTCATGTGACATGTTTGCCAAGAAATCACTCTTGGCAATATTTGCAGCTCTGGCTAATTCTGTGGAGTGTTCAAGCTCTTCTGACTTGATTGTAAGCTCTAGAGTACGCTCTGCAATTGTTGCTTCTTGGGTGCGGGTGAGATCTTTGAGTTCGCGCTCTACAGACATAAGCTCTGCAAGCATATTATTTGTATAGACACTCATCTTCTCAAGTTCTGGAAGCATTATTGATGATGTATCGATCATGCTACGTGTAAATATGGCTCTTTCAAGTGCAGAAGAATAAGCAGATATACTTGAGTTTATTTTACGGGATAGTAGTGTTGATATTGTAATTATTACAATTAGCATAAGGGCACCGCCTAGGGCGATAATACGTAAATTTTCTCTAATGGAGTTTTGAAGCTTGTCATAGTTTTTTGTAAAGTTGGCTTCGATATTATCGAGATAAACTCCGCTACCAACAATCCACCCAAGACTCTTTATTTCTTTTGCATATGCAATTTTTTCTACCTCTTTTCCATTACTTGGTTTGACAAAGAAGTAGGTCAGGTAGCCACCTTCAGGTTTTGCTGCTTCTTCTAAAAGGCGGCTTATAAAAGACTCCCCAGAAATATCTTTAAGCTCTGAAAAACTTTTTCCTATTTCATTAGGGTCGATATGAGAAAGAGTAATCCCTTCGGTATTAATTACATATATATATTCATCCTTGCCGAAACGAATATCACTTACGGTACTGAGTATCTCTTTTTCACTATCTTTTAGATCCATATTAAGGAAAGAACCACATCCAATCACAAGATTAAAGCTAGGAATGTATTTTACGAATAATTGGCTGGGTGTATGGGAGCTGTTTTCATCTATCTTCTCACCTTTAATTGTAACGAAACCACCCTCTGGGTTTTTCATTGCAAATTTAACCGTGTTTCTTATTTTTTCATCATATTGTAGTTTCATTTCAGGGGTATTGAGTTTGTCGTTAGTGTTTATCCATTCAGGAGTTATCGCTTCAAAAGTTTTAGTATCTATTAGAAGTACGAACTTATTTTTCTCATTGCCAATTGGCTTCATGGTCTCCCAAAAGAGCCACTTGAATTTTTCGGAGTGAGTAGGAATACCTAGATAATTTGCAAGGTTGCTTCCAGATTTTTCTAAGTCTAGTACAATACTTTTTAACTGTCTATTTGTAGCTTTAATTGCTTGTTCGTGTCTACTTTCAATAAATTGGATTGTTGAGTTTACCATGTTCTTAATGGTACTCTTTGAGCTAACAAGCATCTCTTTTTTATGTTGGTTGAATGTTCTGATAAGGTCGTTTGTATGTGTCTGGTAGAATATGAAGCCAAAGACAAATATCAGTATCGCTGAAAGAGCGATAGAGTTGATTAAGTTTAGAGTTAGTAGACTTAGCTTTTTCAAAGTTATCTTCTCATATTATTGGAAGTTTGATGACTACTGAAAATCGTCAATCATCTATTCTCATAAGTTTATTATAAAGGGAGGATTTTTTTTTCACAACAGTAAATATTTAATATAGATATTACTTTTTATGGAAAGTCCAGATTTATAAGAAGAAGTTGTGGTGCTATGGTACTCTTTTTGTGTTAGTTGCTTTGGCGCTGGGAGATACGTATGCGTCGCCTGTCAGCATGATGAGCATATAATCCATTCTGGATAGCTTTAAGGGCTTCCTTGGCGCAGCGTGGGCAGTATACCTCTTTAATACTATGTCCTAGCTCTCCAGGCCATGGGAGACGGAATTTATCATGATCCTTGATCCTCTTGCAGACCTTGCACTGAGTGGTGGCGAGTTTAATATAACTCATGGTTTGTTGCTCCTAAAATATTTGAGTTTTTCTCTTGAATGTCTTGTATATTAATAAATTACGAGAAATCGAGCTTTCCTTTTTAGGACTTTTGGATAAATCTGGTGGGAGTTGAGATTTTAAATTTTAAATCATTTTGTTCTAAAAGTGCTGGAGTGCTTGTAATCCTTTCGACAAACTATAAAATAAGAGAGAATTAGTATTTACAGAGGAGACAGGATGAAGATATTTGACTCGCACTGCCATATGGATGCAGAGCAATTTGATACTGATAGAGAAGACGTTATAGGTGAAGCAAAAAAACTTGATGTTGAAATGCTTACGTGCGGAACTTGCCTTGAAAGTTCCGCTATTTGTGCTGAACTCTCAGCAAAGCACTCGAATGTCTATGCTAGTGTCGGAATACACCCAAATCATACAGAGGAGATAGTCGATATCGATAGGGACTATCAGGTGTTAAGAGAGCTGGCAAAAAATGAAAAAGTTGTCGCTATTGGTGAGACTGGGCTTGATTGGTTCTGGAATAAAGTTGATAGAGATATTCAGTTCTCCCATTTCAAGATGCATCTTGAGCTAGCAAAAGAACTCAAGTTGCCAGTAGTAATGCATGCAAGGGATAGTGCTGATGACTGTCTTGATATGATAGAGCCGTATGTTGCCTCGGGAGTAGAGGTGGTGTGGCATTGTTTTATTGCAGGTAAGAAGAGACTTGCAAGATTGCTTGAGAGGTCTTTGGAGATGAATATCTATCTCGGGATTAGCGGTATTGTTACCTTTGAAGAGCAGGTGCCTTTTAGAAAGATTATCCCATTAATCCCTGATAAGCATCTACTTATTGATTCTGACTCTCCGTATCTTATTCCGAAGCCAAGAACTGTTGCTAGGAATGTCCCTAGTCAGGGTATCCGTATAGCAGAAGAGCTCGCAGTGCTTCGTGGGGTCAAGACTGAAGATATTGCTCGTATTACGACCCGTAATGCATATAATTTCCTTAATCTCGATCTTGATGATGATGTTGGCAAAATTGCATATCCAATTAGGGATTCGTTATACCTCAATCTGACTAATCAATGTACCAATGACTGTTCGTTCTGTGCAAGAAATAATGAATTTGTCGTAAAAGGTCATGATATTTCACTAAATAAGGAACCTAATGCTGAAGAGGTTATAAGTGCTATGGGGGATTTCAGTAAGTATAAAGAGGTCGTATTTTGTGGGTATGGTGAGCCAACAATGAAGCTTGAAGTGCTTCTTACTGTTGCCAAGTACGTCAAGTCAAAGGGGACACCTGTACGATTAAACACCAATGGGTTGGCAAATCTTTACTTTGGTAGGGATATTGTTTCTGAGCTTGCTGAGTGTGTGGATGAGGTGAGTATATCGCTAAATTCTGCCGATCCTGATGAGTATTTGAAGATATGTCGCAGTCGGTTTGGTAAAGAGGCGTATCCAGCTTTGCTGAATTTTGCGACTCTATGTAGAGATGCTGGTATCAAGACTACTCTCAGTGTAGTAGAGGTCCCAGGTATAGATGTTGAGGCGGCTAGAAGAGTAGCTATGGATATTGGGGTGGAGTTTAAAGCTAGATCTTTCGTCGATGCAGGATAGAGTGCTAGAAAGTTATATTTTAATGTTAAATTATTTATATATTATATTAATGGAGAGATAATGGAGACAGTTGTTATTGCTGGTGGAGCTGGTTTCTTAGGTAGTCACCTGTGTGAGAGGTTCTTGGATGAAGGTATGAAGGTCTTCTGTTTGGATAACCTCTGTACTGGGCGTATGGAAAATATTGAGCACCTAGGGGTAAATAATAGGTTTCATTTTTTGAAGTCAAATATTTACGAGACAATAGTTGTGCCAGGTAAGGTTGACTATGTATTAAACTTTGCTTCTCCAGCTAGTCCTTTTGATTATCTTGCTATGCCTATTCAGACAATGAAAGTAGGCTCTATAGGTACTATGCATGCTCTAGGCCTTGCAAAAGCAAAGAAGGCTAGATTCTTGCTCGCCTCCACAAGTGAGTGTTATGGTGACCCAGCAATTCATCCACAGCCAGAAGACTACTGGGGAAATGTAAATCCTGTCGGCCCGCGCGGTGTGTATGATGAGGCTAAGAGGTTTGCTGAAGCTATGACTATGGCTTATCATAGAGAGCATGGTGTTGATACTAGAATTGTTAGGATTTTTAATACTTATGGACCTCGCATGAGGCTTAATGATGGTAGAGCACTTCCTAATTTTATGTGTCAAGCTCTAAAGAATGAAGATTTGACTGTATTTGGAGATGGTTCCCAGACTAGAAGTTTTCAGTTTGTTGATGATCTTGTAGAAGGTATCTTCCGTCTATTAAAGTCTGATGAGGTATATCCTACAAACATTGGTAATCCTGAGGAAATCTCACTTTTAGAGTTTGCAAAAGAGATCATAGAGATTACTGGCTCAAAGAGTAAGATCGTATTCAAAGAATTACCAGAGAATGATCCAAAGGTGAGACAGCCTGATATTACAAAAGCTAAAAAAGTGCTTGGTTGGGAGCCTAAAGTCAATAGAAGTGAAGGGTTGAAGGTTACTCTGGATTATTTCCGTAAAGAATTAGGACTGTAATAATATAATTTGTGCAATATGAGTGGTTCTATTTTGAATTAACCAGAGTTTTATTCTTAAAGACTAAGTTGTTCAGGCTTGGAGGAGTTGGTATGGGTGTCGATAAAGATAGGTTGCGTCAGACATTTCTTGATCTAGTGAGTATTCCGTCACCATCAAGGCGTGAGAGGGAAGTAGCTGATTGGATTAAAAAAGAGTTCGAAACTCTGGATATGGGAGCGGTAATCGAAGAGGATTCGGTAGCTTCTGAAATTGGAGGAAACTGTGGTAATCTTTTAGTTCGTCTGCCTGCTAATGGTAAAGGTATGAACTTAATGTTGACGACCCATATGGATACTGTCGAAGACGGTAGTAAGCCCATTATGGCGTCGTATGACGAAGTGACAGGTGAGTTTAGCTCAGATGGGACTACAATCCTAGGTGGTGACGCGAAGACTGGGGTGGCGGCGCTTATAGAGCTAGCGTATATAATCAAAGAAGACAATCTCGAACATGGCAATTTATTATTCATTTTCTCTGTATGTGAGGAGAAGGAGGCTCTTGGTGCTTCGCATGTTGATGAAAATGTTTATAGAGGGCTTGACGGTTGCATTACACTTGATCACTCATATCCTAATGAGATCATTGTTGGAGCGCCTTCAAAGGTTGCACTACAGATAACTGTACACGGTACAGGTGGGCATGCAGCCTTTCCTGAGCAGAGAATCAATGCTGCACAGGTTATGGCAAAGACTATTGGTCGTCTACCTAGTAAGAGGCTGGATGAATTCTCTACTTCGAATATTGGTATAATGTACTCTGGGACAGCGATAAATGTTATCCCCGACATGGCTTATGCTGAGTATGAGATCAGGAGCCATCGTGAGGAATTACTAGAATTTCACCTTGCAAGGACATTGACGAGCATTGAATCCTCTGTACGTGATGCTAGAGTCTATGTTGGTAAAGGAATTGGTGGGCGTGGAATTGGTGCTGATGGTGATGAGGTAGATACCGTAAAGAAGGCTACAGTTGAGGTAGATGTTATTACTTGTTATTCGGCTTATAGAGTCTCAGAAGATTCTGTACCGGTGAAGTTACTTACTAAGGGTATGGAAGCTTGTCAGATGGATCCTGAGATGGTAATTGCTCAGGGTGGCTCGGATGCGAATATCTATAATGCAAAAGGGTTGCCTTCTGCTGTGCTCGGATGTGGTATGCATGGGGTGCATGGTGTTACTGAGCGAGCTAGTCTGGAAGAAATGTGCCAGTGTGTTGATGTTATGCAGTACGCTATAGGGCAGGTGGTTTAGGGTATGTATAGGTGTTTAAGTCAGGTGAATAAGCAAGAGTGCTTCAGCACTCCGCCTAGAATCCTGTCATAGCAAGTAATAATTCGTTGCTTAAATATTTACCCTGTACCGCAGTTCGTATCATGTAGCCGGTACGCTACACCCACAACAGTTCTCAAACGCAAGTCTTATTTGTCGTGCAATGTAATATTAAACTCTTGCACGTATCGGTGAAACCGATACGTTTAAAATGGTGTGTGATATATTAGCGGATAGGTATTAAGAGATAGGAGAGAGATGCAGATTTGGGTCGATGGGGATGCATGCCCTGTAGAGGTTAAGAGTATTCTTTATTCGGCAGCAATACGTTGCAATGTTGAGTTGGTTATTGTGGCAAATTCTTATTTGTCAATTCCAGAGAATAAACTTCTTTCCTTTAAATTGGTTACTGCTGGTGCGGATGTGGCTGATGACTATATTGCGGAGAATATTATGGAGGGTGATTTGGGTATCACGGCTGATATTCCTCTTGCAGCGAGAATTGTTGAGAGAGGTGCGGTTGCACTTGACCCTCGTGGTGAGTTATTGACTGAGGATAATGTTCAGAGTAAGTTATCAATGCGGGATTTTATGACTGAATTACGTATGCAGGGTGTCGATACTGGTGGCCCCGCAAGCTATAATAATAAAGATATACAGAGATTTGCCAATTCATTAGATCGTTTTCTTACCAAAAATTCACGACGCTAGCGTGCTTCTGCACACCGTCCAGAGTACAGGGCGTTTACCCTGTCTTTCCCAAAAATGGGTCGAGGATGTAGAGCAATTCAACCCAAGAGTCATTTCATAGCGAGTAAAGAATTAGTTGGTTTGAAATTTTCGCAACACTTTAGTTTGTATCGATTTCGTCGCTATTCCACCTACGGAGAGAAGTCACAGGTCAAAACTCTTTATCGTGTAAAGAAATTTAATGTTCTTGCTCGTATTCATGAAACATATACTTCACTTAACGTCGTAGATAAAACTAAACGCACCGTTGAAGGCGGTGCGTTTAGTTAAAAATATAGTTTTTTCTATTAGTACTTATAGCTAGTTATCTACAAACTCTCGATATAATTAATCCACATTTAAAAATACTAAAACTTGCCAAATTCATTGTCATCAAGTTTTATTACATCGCTCGGTTGAATCACATCAGCATTACGTGAAGAAGGTGCAGGCAGTGCTGTTTTTACTCTCTTACGACGAATTCCTTTTGGCTTATTCCTATCATTATCAATATCGTCACTTGAGTTTGGTGCAAGTTTGAACTCAGATATTAGATTCTTAAGCTCTGTAGACATCCCTGACATCTCTTCACTAGCACTTGCTGTCTCTTCGGAGCTAGCAGTATTCGACTGGGTTACAACCTCGATCTGTCTAAGACCCTGCTCCATCTGCTCCATACCGCTTGACTGCTCGTTTGCAGCAGTAGCAATTTCGGCAATTATAGCTGTTGATTCACTAATTCCTGCTGTGATCTTGTTTAGCGACTCTGCAGTTACTGCTGTTGCCTCATTACCATGATTTATCTCATTTACAACATTATCTATTAACTCTGCTGTCTCTCCTGCTGCCTTAGCACTTCTCGCTGCTAGGTTACGCACCTCTTCTGCAACTACTGCAAAACCCTTACCATGCTGCCCGGCTCTAGCCGCCTCTACAGCTGCATTGAGTGCGAGTAAATTTGTTTGGAACGCAATATCATCGATAGTCTTGATTATTTTTTGTACCTCTGAGGCTCTACCAGACATGTTGGTCATGGCCTCACTCAATTCAGCCATCTGCGCTTGACCGTTCAGAGCATCATTATTTGCTGTGACAGTCAGTTCTCTGGCAGTCTTAGCATTTTCAGCATTTCGTCTTGTTTGGTTATTGAGATCGGCTACAGATGCTGAGATCTCTTCAATCGACGCAGCCTGTTGTGTTGCACCAGTTGAGAGGGATTGACTAGCCGAGCTGACCTGAGTTGCTCCTACATCTACCTGTTCAACAGTTGTCGCCACTTGAGTAAAGGCGCGGTTAAAGTTTTTTATCATCAGATCAAACGAGTTACCAAGAATATCTTCACTGCATTTAATATTTATAGAGACGTTGAGATCTTTTTGTGCCAGTTTTGTCGCAACAGATGACATCTCTGTCAGATACTGCTGAATTGCCTCAACACCTTTGACCATATCAGTAAATTCATCACCTCTCTTGAGTGCCTTATCACGTATAGTTTTGTGTTCTTTGATTACTGCAACTTTACCAACTGCTAGGTTCATAATAAGCTCATTCAAAGCAGTGATAAGCTTGGATAATGTCCCTATTACAATGTATATTATGGTACTTATCAAGATAATAAGAATCGCTCCACCTATGAAAGAGACCATATTGACTATGTCTAGGGAATGAAGCAATTCACTTTCAGGTACTGTCAAAACCACATACCAGCCATTCGCTGTCTTACTAATTTGAGAAATTTTATAATCGTTGATAGGATCCCACCAATACCTCATCTCTCCTTCACCATGTTTTACCACATCTGTCGTAGCGGTTGAGCGTTTAGGGAAATCTTTATCAAGTACTAGGTTCTTATCTGGATGGGCAATAACGATGCCTTTATCATCGTTCATAAAGACATACCCAGTATCTCCTGCTGTCACAGGTTTGATAATATTATTATATATATATGTCATACTATTAGCAATTGCGAGCGCTCCAACGATCTTACCATCATTCATAACTGGCTGGGCAAGGACAAAAACGGGATCACCCGTTATCTTACTCTTCATTACATTAGTTATTGAAGATTCTCCCTTCATAGCAGTTTTAAAATAATCTCTCTGGCTCATATCTATACCGATTACGTTCTCATCTGCTGCACTGATAACCTTTCCAGTTGCATCGAGTACAAGTAAGCCCTCAAACTTTTTGTTCTCTTCAGAAACTTCCCTTAATTTTTTGTTACTTGCCTCAATATTATTAGAGTTAGGATCTTTGAGAGCGCTTTTTAACAGATACCCCTCAGCCAGTAATTTTGTAACAAATTGATCCATACGGACTTGGATATCAATATTATTAGTAACACCTTCTGCTTTTGACTTCAATTCGCTCTTATTTACCTTGAGTACTACATCGGAGACGACGCTATAGATTGCAAACTGCACAGCTCCAGAGATGATAATAATTGACAGAATCATTATCAGTAATATCTTACCTCTAAATTTAAGTTTCAAGTTTCTCATTCTACCCATCCTATGTTTTACAATTCGTCCAATAATATTTTGTGTATAACCACTGAAAAAATAATATTTATGTTATATGCACTAGTTTCTAGCGCTAGTTATTATACTTGGCTTTACCAGTATAATCTATACTTACTGTATTTCTGTTTTTACTTACTGAGGAAAGCTCGAAGTTTACAAAGTTATGAATACTACCTTGTACACTGTTTGTTAGCCCTCTAACTAAATTACCGCTCATCGAGCACTTTCTAATGAAGTGTCTCTTATTATTTTAGCCTCGTCTAAAATGAAAGAACATGGTGGCTAATAGTGGTAAGATAAATTTGAGGTGCTTGTTGTTTATGATCTTCTTCTGTAAGTTTAGGATTATTGTACTAAAGTGTATTATAGAACATTACCTGTAATATTCAAGGAAATATATAAGGTAATCATTAACTCGTTTATGAGATAGTGGTATTAGGATTAATATGTTTGTCGCTGAAAAATACATTGTGAAGAATATTAGACAGAATTTTTGCTAAGAGTTAACGGCTCTAGTGCGCTTCTGCACGATATCCATTTATTCTTAGATGAAGGTAACTCTTTAACTGGTGAAGGAGGGATTTTACGAGCATTTAGATTACCTTGTAAAAAATAGATTTAGGTAGAACGCAACTTAACCGGAGAATTTGTCATAGTTAATAATGAACTTGTTGGATAGAGATTCATCCTGTCATGCAGTTAGTATAGGTGAAAGCGATGCAGTGCGGTTGCTTAGTAGATACAATAAAAGGTAGCAGACCAAATAAATCTGCTACCTTCAAATTATATTGCTTTTTTGTTTAAGCTGAATCTTCTTACTGCTTGATCTCTTTTGGATTAACAAAAGGCATCATGCTACGTAGTTTCTTACCAGTTATCTCAAGTAGACTAGCATTGTCACGGTCGCGGAGCTTCTTGATTACAGGCTGGTTTACCATACATTCGCAGAGGTACTCTCTAGCAAATGAACCATTCTGGATCTCTTCAAGTGCTTCACGCATAGCCTGACGAGAAGTCTCGTTAACAACTCTTGGACCACGTGACTGACCACCATATTCAGCTGTATTTGAAACAGAGTAGTTCATATAGCTGATACCACCTTGGTAGAATAGGTCAACAATAAGTTTGAGTTCATGGAGAACTTCAAAGTAGGCAATCTCTGGCTGGTAACCAGCTTCAACCATTGTGTCAAAACCAGCTCTGATAAGCTCAGCTGCGCCACCACAAAGAACTGTTTGTTCGCCGAAGAGGTCTGTTTCAGTCTCTTCTTTAAATGTTGTTTCAATAATTCCCGCTCTAGCACCACCAACACCTAGACCGTAAGCAAGAGCCTTTTGTTTTGCTTGACCTGTAGCATCTTGGTAGATAGCGATAAGACAAGCAACACCGCCGCCTTTTTCATATTCGCTACGTACTAGGTGACCAGGTCCCTTAGGTGCGATCATAGCAACGTCAACGTCTGCAGGTGGAGTAATCTGACCGTAGTGGATATTAAATCCGTGAGCAAACATTAGCATGTTACCAGCTTCTAGGTTTGGCTCGATGTCATTCTTGTAAACTGAACCTTGTACTTCATCTGGCATAAGAATCATGATGACGTCAGCCTTCTTCGCAGCTTCTGCTGCTGAGTGAACTATAAAGCCATGCTCTTCAGCAAGCTTAGCATTTGCACTGCCAGGACGGTTTGCAACGATAACATTGAAACCTGAATCTCTTAGATTTTGTGCGTGTGCATGACCCTGTGAGCCGTAACCGATGATAGCAATCGTCTTGCCTTCAAGTGATGAACGATCTACATCCTTTTCGTAATACATAGTTGCCATAATTTAATTTCCTTTTCAGTAATATTGTAACTGGTTGAGATGTTAAAATCATATAATCGCTTATAAATAATACAGTATTTATGGAATGATGCAATATGTTTAAATTATTTTTGATATTAATGTATTATTATCAAACATATGTGAAAAAGATTAAGTTTTCGGTGTGAAAAACTCGATAAAATAATATAATATATTATATTAACAGGTTTTGAATAATAAAGGATAAGCAGAATGCGATTCGTATACGCAATATTAACCGTAGTTATCGTCTTTGTAGTAATGCTCGTTGGATGTGAGCCTCAACCGGAAGTCCTCGCTATGAAAAGCGAGAGAGTTGATGTAAATACTAAGAAAACAACATATTACAGGAACGGGATGCTCAGCTCTGAAGCTATATCTACAAGGGATAATGGAATTGACGATGTTTGGAAGTTCTACTTGGAGGGTAGAGTTGTACGAATTGATGAAGATCTTAACTTTGATGGTATTGTTGATAAAGTTCGTACTTATGACCCAGAAACTGGGGAACTTTTGGTGACTAAGATTGATGCTAATTTTGACGGCACATTTGAGATTATTGATGAGTATAAAGATTTGAAAGAAATCTCTCCTGAACAGGCAGCGAGGAAAGCAGCGAATGAAAATCTCGAGCCAGAAGAAGAGGTTATAACTGTCGCTGAGCCGCAAACATCTGTTACTTATCATGAAACACCTCAAGAGACAACTATTGAAGAGATTAATACTCAGGATGAAATGATAGATATACCGCCAGCATCAAAACCGGCTCGTACAAGTACAATAGTTATTGAGGAAGATGAGTTTCCTAGAAGCAATACTGCTAGCAGTGGTAGTTATTTCGAACCGCTAGATATCAATCCTGGTACTGGTTCGGTGACTCCAGCAAGGAATTCTAAAATTGTGCCAGCTCCGGTATTTACTCATCCGTCTGACAGGCTGGAAGAGTAGTGTCATATCTTCGACCTTAGGAAGTAACATGATAAAGGCAATTATTTTTGATCTCGGAAGGGTGTTGATAGATATAGAACTGAGCAAGGGTGTAATTGATAAGATACTTTCTGCTGGGTGTACAGATATCGGAGCACTAGCGACCAATGAATCATTTGTGGATTATTCTACTGGGAGAATATCTCCTGAAGAGTTCTATAGTAAAGTAGTTGAGGCGTTTAATATTGAGCTTTCATTTGGTGAGTTTGCTGAACTCTGGTGTAATATCTTTACCGAGATGGCTGGGATGAAGGGTATTGTTGAAAAATTGGGTGCTTTGTATCCTATAGGGCTACTCTCTGATACAGATGTACTGCATTGGGATTATATTATTACTAATTTTCCATGGATTGGCGAATTTTTTTCTAACCCAGTATTAAGTTTTCAGATCGGGGTAATGAAACCAGACAGTAGAGCTTTTAAAGCAGCTGCTGAATCTGTTGGAGTTGAGCCTTCGGAGTGCTTATTTATTGATGATTTACAGAAGAATATCGATGGGGCAAAAAAGGTAGGAATGAGTGGGATTCGCTTTTTGAGTGCTGAAGACTTGACAGGTGAATTGTCTGCTTTCGGTATTGATATTTAGGGTGTTTGTCTCAAATAAGACTTTTTTAGTAAAAGAACCTCTGTTTTTGAGGTTCTTTTTTGTGTATTATAGTGCAATATTTTAACATAGGTTGGTTTTTGATTTTATTCTATTGTCATATTTCTGGTGCGAATTTTACTATTAGACTATTGTCTTGCTTGTTGTATAGTAGTAAAATTATACATAAACGAACTGTTTGCTCAGTTCATTATTATAAAGGTTATACTACATGAGATTGGCTCATATATCTGATATTCACCTGATGTCTGCTATTTCTTCTTATTTACAGGTGAGAACTTTAAAGCAACTTATTGGATTATTCAACTGGGTGATTTACAGGCGTAAAAAGAACTGCATGAGTAGGGTCTATAAGTCTGTGGAGATGCTTGTTAATAGTGATATCGATGCTCTGGTAGTGACAGGGGATATTAGTCAGCTTGCTTTTACTAAAGACTATAAAACATATGCAGAGATGATGAAGCCACTCACAGATAGAAATATTCCTATTATTACTATCAAAGGTAATCATGATCATTACTGTAGATCGAAGAAGCTTTCCAAAGCATTCAATGAGTATATCAAGCCTCTATCTCTAGGTACAGAGATTGAGAAGGGGGTATATAAAATAAAAGAACTAGAACTCTTCCATCTTGAGGGAGCTGTGCCTACCCCTCCATTCAGATGTTGGGGAAAGCTCTCTGCTAAAAGGCTGAAAGAGCTGGAGAATAATTTTAAAAAATATGCAAAGTCTACTGCTCAGAAGATTGCGTTTGGGCATTTCCCATTGTTAGGTGAGAATAATGATATTCTGCCTGATTATATGGCGTTGCGTGGTGCTGATAAAGCTCTTCATCTTTTAGGGAAATACAAGGTGACGAGATACTTGTGTGGGCATATTCATAAGCCCTTCAAGAGTATGCTACCAAATAATATAGAGCAATTCTGTTCTGGGAGTATCAGCGCAAGTGGATTAATTAGATTCTTTGACGTGAATGATGATAGTATTACTGAGGTTGAGAATATCAGGCCTTCATTTTAGATTTGTTTTATAGACCAATTAGCGAATTGCTTTATAATCCTTGTCTTCTACCTTATTGCGCCTGCCGTTATTCATGTGTTTGTGGTTCTTGCGCCAATCGAGCATCTGCCAGATTATGCCTGTCTTCTCAAAACGTCTTATTGATGTAGTCGCTTTAGGGTTACTGATGAAGATATATTCTGCGCCAGCCTCTCTTGCTCTCATTATTAGGTCTGTACTTGTTCCTTGTGGGAGTGTCTCGTCAAATCCTCCGATCGTTTCATAGACCTCTCTATTCATCAGCATAACACCTCCTGGGGCATGTACTTTATTTCTTTTTGTCGCTAAATTGGCAATCAGGAAGCAGGCCCTTACAACGACTCCGCCTTTCTCAGGGGAACCAGCTACTGTTGCTATTACTTTTGAAGGGTTTTTAGTCTTGAGTATAATTTTATTTATCATCCTGTCTATTGCGCCCTTTGGTAGGGTAGTGTCTGCGTCGACAAAAACAAAGAAGTCGTTAATAGCTTTACTTGCTCCAAAATTTTTGCCGAATGACATGCCAGATTTTTCTGATTCTACTACACGTATGCCAGTGTAATTCATGGCAATACGAGCTGTGTCATCTGCACAGCCGTTACATGCGACGATTATCTCGTAAGGGTAAGTGATATTGTTATTTATTAGTGAAACGATAGTCTTGGTAATAGCAGTTGATTCATTGTGCGCAGGGATTATTATTGATAACTTTGGAGAGAACTGATTCATAAAATTCCTCGTATTTATTATATTTAATCTGTGACTAACGACTGTAAAATGTATAAAATATAATAATATGGATTTGAAACCGAAATGACAGGAGAATATGATGAAAAAAGTATTACTAGTCGCCCATTGCGGTCCTGATACGGCGCGAATTGAAAGGGTTGTTAATTCACTTGGAGCTGGTTTTGAAGGTGCATTCAATATGGAGGGTGGGCTGAATAAATTACGCTCTGGTGATTTTGCTCTTGTTCTGCCAAATAGAGTCTTTGGGTATGATGAAGAGGGCGGTATCAATTTTATAAAAGCAATGAAAGCTGATGACGATCTTAAAGATATCCCAGTAATGTTGGTCTCTGGATTTGCTGATTACCAAGAGAGAGCGGTGGAGGCTGGAGCAGAGCAGGGGTTTGGAAAGAATGACCTTGAGAGTGGTATGGCAGCAAAGGTAATGGAGAAGTTTCTCAAGTAATGATTAAAGTTTTACTTGGTAATATTGGTTTGATTTTTTAGAAGGTTTGTATTTATGGCTGTATTTAATCGGGTGATTTCTGATGTGAAGGGTGCTTTTGCTGGAAAAGGCAGCAAAAAAAGGGAGACAGCGAAGGGAGCTAATTGTAAAATGATAGATAATTGGCTTAAAATTCCTAGAATTAGTCAAACACTCAGCCTCAGGGAGAGAGGGCAGCAGGAGGATAAATATAGTAATTTCTACGACTATGCAATTTCCCGTTGGGGGAGTAGGTTGCCGCATAGAAAACTCAGTGCGCTTGTGATTGGTTGTACTTATTCTAAAAAACTTCCTGAAATTCTTTTAAGTAACCATGAGATTGATAATGTGTTAGTCGTAGATAGTGATGCTGTTGTTTTGGAGAATCTTCTTGATAAGAAGCTTATCGGTATCGAGTGCTGGCAGATGGATCTCAATACTGACCCGTTACCAAGAGGTTCTTTTGATATTGTTGCTTGTGATAATTCTTTAAACTATCTGCGTGGAGTAAAGCATATTGGTAGTGAGATAGAGAAGGTAATGGGCAGGTCGGGGCTTTTTGTCGCTAGAGAATATGTTGGTCCGAATAGGTTGCAATTCTCAGAGTCTCAGATGATGATGGTAAATGCTTTTCTTGCACTTATCCCTCAGAAGTATAGAGAAATTATGGATGAATCAGGAGTCTTGGCTGTACTTGAGTCTATTCAGAGTGAAGATATGCAGTTTCTTGAGAGGAATAAAGCTGTGAGGTCTGAAGATATTGAGAAGATGGTAAACTTTCACTTTCGGATTATGGAGGAGATACCGCTTGGCGGGACTATTCTTGCACCTCTAATGACAGAAATTTATGAGTGTTTTAGTGAATCTGATAGGGAAACTGTAGAGCTTATTGATACTCTGATGGATGTTGAGATGAGGCTAATTGAAGGCGGCCTACTTGGTAGTGATTATAAGGCTTATATTTGTAGGCTAGGTTAGTTCTTTTATTCTTTCTATTCATTAGAGTATTATGTGAGGGGAGAATGCAAGAGCTTGCACTGTATAGTGCTGTCACGCGTGTTAAATTAAATATTAGCCAGTAAATTCTTAAATATTGGATTTGCTGGCTAATTTATTGGAGAACCAATGGTGAATGTATATTCTATAAGTCTTGATACTACGACAAGTATCTTACTATTTCAGAGATGTTTTTTCGTTGACGTGCTTTAGGGTGACTCTCTTCGTATCCATAGCTATAATTACAGAGACTGTTTCTTCTTGAGGAATATTAATTAATTCACCATAACTCATAATAGCATGCTTACTAATATGGTAAAGAATTATGGGTTCCCATTTCCCACCAATAATATTTAAAGTCAATTCATAGTAACAATGGTATTTACGTTTTTTGTCTTCTAAAACTCCTTGCACGGTATGACAGCTCGTGAATGCTATTATTTATGAGGGTTGAATATAGTTAAAGTGTAGAATCAAAGCCAACAATTTTTAATACAACTCTAATATAACAAGATAATTAAGTTAGCAATTTTGTATTATGAAATTAGTAAATCACCTTGTAATGACAAAATCGTTTTAATGATCTTCAGCCCTTTTTCTTGCTGATTCCTGTAAGATCGACATGGGATTGAGTGGCTTTGGCTGCCCTTGATGCGTGTCAGTGATAGCTGCATTGGTATTTGACTTACGTTTCTTTGGGCGTTTTTTCGGTTTTATTCCTCTAAGTACCTCGGTGTTTTGAGTCTTAGAAACCTCCTGTTTGCTGGTAACAGTTGTTGTATTTTCTCCCTGAGTAACAGGTTGTTCGGAAGTAGTGTGCTTCTTCCTCTTGTTATAGCGCTTCCTGCCACCTCTGCGGGGGCGACTACGTTTGCTCTGTTCGGCTGTGCCAATACTACCACCTTCTTGGCGTCTGCTCTCAATTTCTTCAAGGCGTTCTTCCCAAAGTTTTCTCCATTCATCCGCTCTAGAGAAGTCTTTCCCCATTGCTGTAAGGTGGATTTCGTGGAGGGCTAACGCATCTGTAAACCATTCAAGCGAGACAAAACGGGTCTTATTGAAACTTTTACGACCCTTTACCATAAAGCGGTGTTGCATCGTCAGTATCTTGGCAAGACGTTCCTTGGTTTTGCGTGGAACTTGGTATCGCTCAAGGAATGGGCCAACTATAGTGTTGAAGCTCTCCAATAGGCTCTTGTGAGTGATTGCAGAGTCGGTTTTGTTGATCCTGCTCAACATTGCTGGAAAGAAAATACTAGCAAGCATAAGTGCACTGCTAACTTCGCTAACAATCAGGTCGCCTTTGTCGAGTGCTTTGAGATATTTCCAGATAGGTGGCTCTTCTCCTGTAGCCTTCATCTTTCTTGTAATATGACCGCTCACCTCTGGACTGATAATTTCAAGTAGGCTGGTTTCGTAAAGTAGGCGGATAGCCTTTTCACCAGAGTTGAAACCGAATAATTTATAGATCTCTTCTATCATTCTTGGCGCAGAAGCTTTGCGTAGTTCTGGAGCATATTCGGTAATTGCTTTGTTCGTTTCCTCTTCAATTGTAAAGTTTAGTCTTGAGGCAAAACGTACAGCTCGTACCATTCTGACTGGATCCTCCTGAAAGCGGATGCAAGGGTCGCCTATTGAGCGCACAACTTTAAGCTTTAAATCTTTCAGACCACCAACATAATCTATAATGCAGAAATTTTCAACATTATAGAATAGGCCGTTGATAGTGAAGTCGCGTCTCAAGGCATCTTCTTCAGGTGTGCCGAATTCATTGTCATTGAGTTGGAGTAGGTCGCCGTCTTGCTTTTCAGGCTGGCGACGGAAGGTGCTTGTTTCTATAATTTTTGTGCCATACTTTATATGGGCAAGGCGGAAGCGTCTACCGATAAGAAAGCAGTTCTTGAACATCTTGCGAATTTGATTTGGGCTGGCATCTGTACTTACATCGAAGTCCTTTGGGGTGCAACCTAACAGTAAATCACGTACTCCGCCACCTACGAGGTAGGCTATATGGTTGTGTCTGGCAAGTCTGTATAGTACCTTGAGCGCATCTGCATCGATATCTCTTCGAGAGATATTATGCTCGCTTCGTTTGCAGATTACCGGCTCATGTTCTGTCATCTATTATTGTTCCTGCTAAGGTTATGATATACGTTCTATGCGTGCACCGAGTGGACGTAGGCGTTCATCTATACGTTCATAACCTCTGTCAATCTGCTCGATATTATCAATGATACTTGTGCCCTCAGCGCAAAGGCTGGCTATTAACAGTGCCATACCTGCACGTATATCAGGACTTGTTATATTTGCACTCTGTAGTCTACTGTTACCAATAACTACCGCTCTATGTGGGTCACAGAGCACGATCTGTGCTCCCATCTCAATAAGTTGGTCTACAAAGAAGAGACGGCTTTCAAACATCTTTTCGTGAATTATTACGCTACCTGTGCTCCGTGTTGCGCCTACAAGAGCAACACTAGTAAGGTCTGCTGGGAAGCCAGGCCAAGGCGCATCATCAAGACGTGGTACTGCACCTCTATAATCATTGAGTATCTCTAGCGGCTGGTTGCGGTGGACAAGGAGGTCTTTGCCTCGTACATCAGCAACTATACCAATACGTTTGAATTGATGTAGGATCATAGGGAGGTACTCTGGTGATGCATCGGTAATAAGAAGTTCGCCACCAGTCATAGCTGCAAGTGTCATAAAGCTTGCCACTTCAAGGTAGTCGGCTCCTATTTTTAATTCTCCCCCCCCCAGACTCTGTACACCGTGAACTGTAAGACGGTTTGTGCCTATTCCTTCTATATCTGCTCCCATTGAACGTAGGAGTAAGCATAGCTCTTGCACGTGTGGTTCGCAGGCGGCATTATCAATAACAGTACGTCCTTGAGCAACTGCTGCAGCCATTACGGTATTCTCTGTAGCTGTTACGCTAGCTTCATCTAAGAGGATGTTTGCGCCTGTCAGACCGTTTGGTGCGGAAATAGTAATTCCTGAACCTATCTCAATCTTTGCGCCTAGTTTCTCAAGAGCAAGAAGGTGGGTGTCGATTCTTCTTCTGCCTATTCTGTCTCCACCAGGGAAGGGTAGCTCGACTACTCCACACCTATGTAGAAGGGGAGCTGCTAGTAGAATACTTCCTCTTAGCTTTCTACAAAGTTCAGATTTTATCTCGGTTTTTGAAATTGAGCTTGTGTCGACAATGGCTGTATTTGTCTCTTTATCAAGTGTTACTTCCGCGCCCATACCTTCTATTATTGTAAATAGTGATAGGACATCGCCAATCATCGGAACATTGGTAAGTTTTGTTGGTTTTTCGCTGAGTAAGGTTGCGGCAACAGCTGGGAGTGCTGAATTCTTATTTCCAGAGGCGCGGATTGTGCCAGAAATTGGATGGCCGCCCTCAATTCTAAATTTACCCATAGTTGGAATTTACTCTCTATTTATTTGATAATTTACGATTTAAACATTGTACCGTTTATTCTAGTACTATTCTACTAATTGTCAACCAATAACGGATAAAATTTAGAATATACCGCCACTAAGCCTAATACTGCTTGAAACCTCTCTGACTTTGTTCTTTTCAAAGAAGCTTATAGTGCCTTCTGTAGCATATTCTGATGGAATGTCTAGCTTGATATGTGTACAACCTCTATTTGAAAGTACCTTCTTACCTAAAGAGAGTAGGCGGCTGCCTATACCGCTACGTTGATACTCTTGATCTACAGATATATATTGTAAGCTTGAAGTATATGGGTTTACACAGGCGAGCCCTACTATGCTCTCTCCATTTTTTGCAAGTATACAACAATCCATAAGCTCGACACTGCTAAAGTAGAAGTCGTCAGCAGCCCTTAGCTCGTCTTCAACATCAAGTGCTGGCATGCCATTCTCTATTGCTCTTTCGTTTGTCTTATGCATACTTGAGGAAAATGTCTTTATTAGGTAATCTGCTATTTTGCCTTGATCGTCAAATTGTGAGGCTGATATTGAGATGTTTTCAGGTATCATTATTTGTTCTTTCTGTTTTTAAAATATCGTGATTGTTAATACTTATTCATTATATAGTCAAGTATATATAGTGTAAAGGATAATGTGTTGAATATCATTTCCGTGTTGTTAGGTTTTGGTAATGTATAAAGTAATTGTATTTGATCTGGATCAGACACTCTGGTGGTGCGATAGTACGTGGATAGATATGTCGGCGGGTGCACCGTTTCATAGAGTTGATCGAGATACTCTCTGTGACAAAGCAGGAGAGAGGCTAGGGCTTTTTTCTGATGTCAGAAAGATACTCACGGAATTATATCAAAGAAAGTACCAGCTTGTAATTGCGTCTCGCTCTAGTGCAGGGGGATGGGCGCATGAGGCTCTTGCTAAACTTGAAATATTGGACTTTTTCATTGAAGTATTGGTCTATACTGGCTCTAAAGTAGCGCATTTTGAAATTATCAAGAAGAGAACAGGGATAGATTACTCAGATATGTTGTTCTTTGATGATGAAGAGAGAAATATTTGTGATATTACAGGAATCTGGGTAGATTGTGTTCAGGTTATGGGTGGAATCGAGTACTCACAGATTGGTAATTTGCTGTAAAGCGCTATACAATTTGGAAAAATAAAGCCTTGCTATGATTTTTTTGTATCTTTTGTTTTTTTGTGCTGATATTTGTAGTCTAAATATTGTTGAGTCTATGTTTTATTAACTTGTTTTTAATGGTATATGATTGTTTGTGCCGTGGTTTGCAGAGTATGTGGTGTTCTTTGGGTTTGGTGTTGTATGTTTGGCCTGATTTGAAAATGACCTTGTGTGATGAAAATATTGTGCGAATTTATGACTAAACTATTTCGGTAAACGTCCGTTAATAATAGTAGTCTCTCTTTTTTTAACGGTTAATTCTAAGTTTTTTTAGGGTTAATGTGTTGATTAATAACGCCTTATGGTTTGTATTTGAGTATGCACGTACTTGGATGTAGGGCTGTTAAAATAGAGCAAAAGTAGTAAAAAGCTGGCAAGGATGCTGACTTTTAGTTGTGTTTTCATGGAAGAATGATTTATTATGCCTATGATTATTGCTAATAACCTGAATTCATTAGCAGCGCAGAATGCGCTGAATGCTAATAATTCGAGCATGTCAGAATCGCTCACTAGATTATCTACAGGATATAAAATCAATAACGGTGCAGATGATCCATCTGGACTCGTCATCTCCGAACAGTTACGTGCTCAAAACGTTGGGCTGAAGAGAGCTGTGCAAAACACTCAAGAAGCTAACAATGTACTCGGTATCGCTGAAGGAGCACTCAGCGAGATGAATAACATCCTCAAGGAGATGCGTCAGCTTGCCATTCACTCATCAAACTCAGGCGTTACATCTCCAGAGCAGGTAGCGGCAGATCAGGCGGAAACAGATTCGTCAATTCAGACTATAGACCGCATTGCTCGAACTACTAAATTCTCTGATCAAATGCTTCTCAATGGTAATAAAAAGATTGAGTCAGATAGTGAGGTGATGATCAATAATACTCTCGATATGAAGCTTTTAAATAACGATTTGTCAGACATTACTCAGATCTTCAAGAAGGATGATTTTAGAATAAACATTTCCTATGCTAGTAGCGATACCGGTACTAATGAAGCTCAAAAAGCCTTTCTTGAGATGAGTGCTGTTAATGCTCCAGCGACTCAGCTAGATTCTAATTTCGAATTGACTGCAGATCAGGCATTTACTGTCTCAGGTAATCAGGGTAGTAGATATTTTTCATTTGCTAGTGGTACTCATATTGGTGAGATGGTAAGCTCCATTAATAATGCAGAGGAGTCTACAGGTGTGGAAGCTACTCTTATCTATGATAGTGATGTAGAGTCTACAAAGTCTAATGCTACTATTCATACTATAGGAGATAGTCGTTTTGTTGGTGCTGCTGGCGCGAAAGTGAGTTCGTATGGGGTCAATACTGCTGGGATAGTTCTGGGTGACGCCCATGCTGCAGGATCGATGGACTTCTTCCAGAGAGATGCTGAGGGGAATGCTGTTACCTCTAGTGGAATTACTGGCGTTGCATTTGAAGGTGATCCTCTAACACCTGCGGGTACTTCATCGTATGGGTATAGCTTTACAGCTCCTTCTCTTGCTTCTATTAGTTCATTTACGACTACTGGTGATGATAATGTTTCTGATGTTATCACTATGCAGTTCTCAAACCTTCTTGCTTCAGACCTAGCTGACAATCAGATTACCCTCAAGGTAGAAGGTGGCGGCACTCAGTTAAATGCCTATGATAAGAATAACATTCGGCTTAACTCAGCATCTGTAAACCTTGGAGCGTTTAGTACTGGTGATAAGATTGAGCTTACTTTGGATCAGAATTTAGCTTCTGGTATGGAAGGGACAATCTATTTAGGTTATGATAGTGTGACTCCAGCTGCAACTTCTTTAGGCGATCCAAACGACGCCACAAGGCCATTTACAGGTAATGGTATCTGGAAGGATGCCGCCGAAATTGGCGGAAATATTAACTTTGATATTGTAACCGATGTTGAGGATGCTAGTATGCTCGGGGCGGGAAATACAATTGTTCTCGATGCGGCAGGCCTAGCGAGCCAGTTCAATATCTCTGGTGGAACTTCAGCAGATGCATTGACTGCTATTCAGTATAATATTAATCAGGCTCTAGCTGAGTGGCAAGCTGCTTTCAGTAATGCAGGATTTAATGTTACTTTTAATAATAGTGGTGGTGGACTCAATGATGGTGTTGATGGAGACGATCCTCTCGGTGCTGTAGTTGATACTGGTATTGATTATACCAATACAATACGTATAGGTATGACAGATCTTGAAGCGACATCAAGTAAGGATCCTGGCGTGGCGGCAATTGGTGGCTATGCTGGTGACAGTAATACCAAGTTTGGTGCGTTGGTATTTGACAGTAATGACTCTTGGGATTTACAGACTGCTGGCGGTGGTAATATAAATCTTGATGCTAAAGTAAGTACCGGTGGCGGAACCAATATAAACTTTTACGACGTGATTATGCATGAGCTTGGCCATGTATTTGGCTTTGCGCATCCGAATGATCTCTACGGTAATAATGGCTTGATGTCTTATGCAAATACAAGCTCAAGTGGCGATGTGTATAAATCTGGTGCAACCAATGGCGCAATACTTGATTCAAATGATTCATGGCGTGATCCATTTATGGAAGACGCACTAGACACTTTCTATAACCCAGCAAATAACACCAGAACAACTGCGAGTTTGTTTGGTTCATTTGATGATGGCGATGAGATTACAATTACTATAGCATCAGGTCCGGCTGGGTCAGGGTTCTCAGGTCCAAGTGTTGTACAGAGTGGCCCAAGTGTTGCTGCTTCTGGTGAAGTGCAGAGTGGTATGATTGACTCAGGAGGTGTGCTTGTTGGTAATGAGGAAGCAGGTCTTTTTGGAGTCGGTGGTGTTACAAACATTGGGGCTGCAGAAGTACCAGTGAATATTGATGGAGAGATAGTTGCTGGGTATAATACCGATGGACTGGGAAGGGTATACCTCAAGATGGAGGACTCTTCTAATTATACTATATACAAAGACCAGCAGATGACAATGGCTGTAGCTGAAGGTAGCTTTGCTGGGGCTTCCCTAACATCTACTGCTCGAGCGGTGAATAATTCAGGACTTACAAATGTACTGACTCTACAGAGAGACGGTACAGAGATTGCAGGGCATACTGCTGTTATTCAGCTTGACTATATGCAGGAAGATGTAACAAGCCTAGTAACAGGAAAAGAGCATGCTCAGGGCGTGGATATGTCTGATATTGTGACAGCTATGCAGATGGATGGAGTAGATACATTTACTCTTGCTGGTTCATTCTTAAGTGGTGTAGATCTTGGTAATAATACTTCAGATACTGGAGAAATTTATGTCAAGGTTATAAGTGGGGGAAGTGGCACTGACTGTCAAGTAAGTTTGTACTCTGATGAATCATTATCTGATGAATCATTAGTTGCTCAAAGTGATAGTGGACTGGATCTCACTGGTGTATCGCAAGCGGTGAGATTGTTTGCAACTATTGATGAAGAGACAGGGTACGATACAGGTCTTTATGGTACATTTAATCTTGGTAATATAGGTAAAAATACTACCGTTACTACCTCAATCAGCTCTACAATGCTTGCTGCTCGTCTATCTTCTACTGAGTATGGTAGTACTCAGTTTGTAGAGATTGATCAAGAGCAAGGGGCTATCTGGAACTATTCAGATGCTACAGGTGCGACAAACCTTATAGATGCGGGACTTGATGGAAAATCATATAAGGATTATGGCGCAGATGCTAGGATTACTGTAAACGGTCACGAGATGAGTTTACGCGGGATAAAAGGTGTGGCTGCAAATCTTGATGCAAACTCAAAATTAGTATTTAATGAAGGTGGTCTAGGTACAACAACGATAGCTGCTGTTGGTTATAATAGAGGAACATATGGTGCTCGAGCAGGTGAGATGGTTTATGATGCTACTGATAAAGACAACCTTATCTGTCATGCTACTGGCTCTACGACTGAAAAACTTGATGAATTTAAAGGTGGAATGCAATTCCAACTTGGGGAAGGTGCTGGACAACAGGAGCGTACAGTAATTGGCTTAAAGTCAATGACCGCGGTTGATATTGGTCTTGTCTGGGGTAAGGATAAGGAGAGTATGTTATGTCTCAACGATCTTCTTTCAGGTGGTAAAGCTTCTTTAAGTGATGACCCAATAAATGCATTAAAAGTTATTGACCAGGCTATCGAGGATGTCTCAGCTATGAGAGCGGATATCGGTGCTTGGCAGTACAATTTACTTGAGACCAATTCCAACAGTTTGAATGTTGCGATAGAGAATATTACAAAGACTGAGTCGTATATTCGTGATGCTGATATGGCTGTTGAATCTACTTCGTTCTCTAAGAATCAGATAATGGTACAGGCTGGTACATCAATGCTTGCACAAGCGAATCAGCTATCACAGGGTGTGATGTCTTTGATAGGTTAAAATATTTCATAGAAATTATAAGAATAGCGGGACAGCATCAAGCTGTCCCGCTATTCTTATAATTGACTAATTGAAGTTTTATACTACCGACCCCAGTTATGATCGTCTATTTCGGTTGTATCTAAAAGTGATATCTGATCTTCTGCTTTGGGTTGCGCATAGGATATTTGTTGGTTGGTCGTGATATATTCTTCGTCAAAATCATCCTCATTATCAATATTTAAAGCTTCGCGATCTTTGAGAATAAACTTATCTGTAAGTTCTTTAAGGCTCTTTGCATAGAAATTGAGCTCTTGACTAGAGCTAGCAGTCTCTTCTGCATTAGCGGCATTTCGTTGGGTAATATCATCGACTTGAGTAAGTGCGGTGTTGATCTGGGTTATACCTGAAGCTTGACTCATAGAGTCGTCTGCAACTGTACTTGAAAGAGCTGTAACCTCTCCAGAGAATTCAACAATTTCAGTAAGAACTGCTGCTGTATCACCAACCATAGAGTCTCCCGCTTTTATCTCCTTTACGACATTCTCTATAAGTGAACTTGTCTCTCCAGCAGCCTTAGCACTCCTCGCAGCAAGGTTACGCACCTCTTCTGCAACTACCGCAAAGCCTTTGCCGTGTTGACCTGCTCTTGCTGCTTCTACCGCAGCATTGAGTGCGAGTAGATTGGTCTGGAATGCAATATCATCAATTGTTTTGATTATTTTGGTTATCTCGCCAGTTGCTAAATTTATTTGCTGCATCTTTTGAACAAGATCGCCCATCTTCTCATTTCCAGTACTACCAGAGTTATTTGCTTCTTTTGAGAGATCTCTAGCTTTACTTGCCCCTTTTGCATTTTGATCGACTCGTGAACTCATTTCGTGAAGAGATGATGCTATTTCTTCGAGGCTTGCAGCCTGTTGTGTTGCACCGTCAGCAAGGTCTTTGCTCGCTGACTCTAAATGACGTGAACTCTTTGATACATCAGCAACAGTGGTAACCACCTCTCCAAGAATGTAATTTACCTGACTGATAACCTGATTAGTGGCTTCGCCTGCTTTTCGTACTGTTGTGCTAATGTCCTGTTGGGCTTTGACAGCTTGTCCGATTTCATCTGAACGCTCTGCATATTTTGCGGACTGTTTATCTCTATCAGCATCATCTTCTATAAATACAAGATCTTCTGCCCAGTTACTGACAGCCAAGTTGTTATGCATTATATTTGTAATATTCTCAACCTTGTCTCTTATAATATCCATGCCCTTGATGACAAAGAGTACAGGCTTTACAATACTTCTAATAAGTATTACTGCTACAGCTATACCTAGTAATAGGCCAACAATACTGGTAGTAATGATAAGTGTCATGGCTTGTTTTGTATTAATTCCAATACTGTCTATTTTTTCTGATGTCTCTAACTCTGTAACATCGAGTGTTTCATTAGCTTTTGCAGTTATTTCTGCTATGGTACTTTTTAATTTGGTATTTGTATCTGTATTTATAGTATTATTCAGTACTTGCCACTCTTTGCTGAGCTTTTGGTACTTTTTAATATTGTCAATTATTCCTTGAACCTTTGATTTGCCGTCATTATTCAT
This sequence comes from Planctomycetota bacterium, assembly GCA_965140405.1. Taxonomy (GTDB): domain Bacteria; phylum Planctomycetota; class SZUA-567; order SZUA-567; family SZUA-567. The sequence continues at coordinate 411,905 of OZ223208.1, read as the reverse complement.
CGTCAGCTTTGAAAGTGCTTGAGCTACATCCAAACTTTTGTTTACAATATCTGTCGATGTTTTCAAGTTTCCTTGGTTCTGGGTAATCTGATATGCCAAATTTAGAATCTGTGTTTGTGGTAGCAGATATTCTAAAGACTTTATCTCTTTTAGTGCTTTTTTACTCGTGTCTATATCGTTTTGTTTTGATTCTGAAAAAGTATTGACTAATTGAGTAATAGTTTCTTCTAGCTCTACTGCTGCAGCTTTAGCCTTTTCTTGTCCTGACTTATCATCTGGAGACTTTGTAAATACCTTAACAAATTTCTTTAACGCGTTAGAGGATGCTTTAATATTTGACTTTATATCTGAGGCAAGCTTCTTGTCTTCCTCCGTTTGAAGAGTTTTTGATATCTTAGTTACAGTCTCTCTTAGTTCCATCTGCTCACTGCGGGCTCTTTTTAGCAAAGCTTTTTTATCGAGACTAGGGTTGTTTAGTAGCTGTGATGTAGTTACCAATACTCCTTTGTATTGGTCTAAAAATTTATTAATAATAAGCATGGATGATTGTTGTAATGCGTAGTTTTTATCTCGGTAGCTTGAGTACTCTGCTAGTACTGTTACTAGTTTGTTATTTATGTCGTATAATTCTTGACTAAGAGTATCCCGGTTTGAAAGTTGATCAGCAAGTAGTCTATATAGCTCTTCAAAATTCAGTAGCTTATTGATTAGTTCTTCAGCTTTTGCAGAGTCACTTGCAGTAAAGGTCGAATTGATAACGTCATTAAGGTTTTTTGAAGCGCTATCTAAAGATGAGATCGCTTCCTGTCTTTCTGTCTTGTTTTTAGCTAGTAAGAAATCTTTCTCAGTACTTAGGGCGATAAGTGCTTTCTTCGATAGTTTTTCAGAATTCATGAGGACTGGTAATGTTTCATTACCGATGGATTTTATGTGATTTAGGGTAATTCCAAAGCTATAGTATGCAAAGGCAGAGGTGAATACTAAAATAATAAGAATTAGTGAAAAACCAATTGACATTTTTTTAGAAAGCTTCATAGATAAGCACCTTTTTTTTAGATAGTGAGTGTTAATAATATATTAAGATAGTATTGCATATGTGAGCAAAATATAATTGTTATGACTATATTGGCTGTGAATTTTATGTAATACTAATACTATTTTGCTTTATTGTAAAATATTATTGTTGTAGTCTTTTGTTATATTACATTATAAGACATGGAGTAGGTTAAGCAAATTTATTTTAGAGGTTATATTTTGAAGATACTCTAGTTGTGAAGTTTTCGGTTAATCATGATGTTAGGCAAGCCAATGTTAGGTGACTTCTAAGAATATTGAATATGGGTTATATTATGAGGAATTACTTGTTACTAAGTATTAGGCTGAGTATATGGTCGTTAAGGTTTAGCACTGTAGGAGGTGACTTTTTTTATAAAATTACGAAAAAAGTTGAAGAATGAATTTGAATAAGACGATACAACGGATAATCTAATTACGAAACAAGTTGATTCGGCTGGTATTTTTCTGATAATATAATAAGAAGAATTAGCCTACTTTACGGAGAACTGTCTTATGAAGTTGATAAAATATTTATGCATTATACTTAGCTCTATTGTTATCGCAGGATGTAGTTCGACAGAGGAAGGTGGGTTTTTAGAAAAACCGATGAAATTGCTGGATAAAGCAACTCCTACAGAGTCTGCTAGAGCTAGAAGAGCTGGATTTTCTGATAATCAGAAGGTCTTCTTTATTACTGAGTTGGATGGACAGAGAAGGAGTAGTGGCTATCGAATTAGAAAGAGCGAGACTGTATATAACGAAGTGCCAGCTAGGCTTGTCGAGACACATCAGAGATTTGATATGGTATCAGGGCAAGGGTATAGAGTCAGTCAATCAGTTATTACGAAGTCTATTGTAGACGCGAGAGATGGCTCAGCTCTCTATGAGTCAGAAAGAACAGATTCAAATGGTGTGACAACTACTAAAACTATTAGTATATATGAAGGTATGGCTACTTTTACTGAGAATAATGAGAATGGAAATAGCGAAGAGAAAATTGCTGTGCCAGCTGGGGTGATGTTTAATATAGATACTGTTTGGCTGGCAAAACAGAATCCTGATATTGGTGACACCTTCACAAGATCTGTAATCGATAAATCGTCAAAGAGTGTCGTTGAAGAGACTGTAACTATTCGAAATATAACAGATAGGAAGATATTAGGAATTGAAATGATGGTCTACGAGGCGGAAGTTGCTAAAGGTAACTTCAAGCCTACTAGAATTGTATTCAATAAAAATGGTGATCTACTACGTCAGCAAGCTGATAACCTGATAAGCTTTGTTGTGACTGAGGACGTTGCAAGTAGAGATGAGGCAAAAATTGTTGCTGCTACAAGTATTCCGATGGATTTTCAGTTGCCTGCATGGGATAACTTCAATATTATGGTGCTAAATCCTGAACCGATGGCTGAATGGGAGCAGTACCTCAAAGAATCTGACTACGTTTCTTTGAAAGGGGATAGAATTGAATTAAAGAAATTTGCTCCTAAGGCATTTGATACATCTTATCCTTTAAAAAATACTAGCAAAATGAAGGACTACCTTGTAGAGACAGAAGATATTATTGTTAGAGATAGAGATATCTCTGGACTAGCTAAAGATATTACAAGTGGTGAGAAGAATGCTATAAGCAAGCTTGCTATGCTGGCTGGTTGGGTATATCAGAATATTGAGTATGATCCAGGGCAAGGAAGTAATGTAAATTCATTAGAAACTTTAGATAAGCGTATTGGTGACCATAGAGCACATTCTATACTCTTTGCTAGTTTAGCTAGGTCTATAGGATTCCCTACTAGAACTTGTACAGGGCTTCTTATTCAAAGAAGCGATGGTATATATCACTCATGGAATGAGGTCTGGGTCAATGGTACATGGGTACCTGTGGATACTACTGTAAACAGAGTGGGGCTACCTGCAGGGTATATACTGACTTCAAGGGGTGATGGAAGTGGAGTGACTGGTGATAAATTTGCTTGGGCTGTGCGAGATCAGGTACTCAGTATGCGTTTTATTTCTGCTACCAAGTATCATGAAAATCCAATGTCTAATAATTCAAAAGATCCTGTAGAGTTTACTCTATACCCTAATGAGAAGAAGTCATATGTCGCTATCTCAGGTAATTGGCTGGCAAATATTTATTGGGGATTCTCTCTTTATAAACCTGAAGGCTGGAGTGGAAATATAGCGCTGAAGTCTGTAGCTGTAAGTAGTTCAAATAAAGAGGCTGTCTTCAAGGTTGAGGCACTCAACAAGGTACTACCTTGCACTGAGAGCCAGCTGGATATGATTGTTTCAAGCCTTGAAAGGTCGCTACCAGGGTTTAGAGTGATAAACAAGGGAAGGGTCTTCTTTGGAAAACGTAATGACAATAGTTTGTTTGTAGATTTTTCTGTAACTCAAGATGGTCTCAGAAGAAGGTGTAGAATGTATGTCGTGCCTAAGAGAGGAAGAAGCTACAGGGTTACTGCTTGGGCTCCTTATGATGATTATGAGAAGTGGAGTGTCGACTTTGACAAGATTATAGAAGATGTTGAGATGTAAGAAGTATGTTGTGATAAATCATTTTCAAGAGAGGGTGCATTTGCATCCTCTCTTGTTTTGTATCTACTTAAGCGTAGATGCCTTGCTGTTATTTTAAAAGTAAAATACTAGTTGTGAAAAGGTTAGAAAAGTATAATTTAGTATATAATACTGCTTAAAATTAAGGGTTAGTTTATGAGTATATGTTAGTTTTTCGTTTGTGAGTACTACTATGGGTTATCCATTGATATTTACACCTTTTAAACTATAATTAAATGAAATTAAATGAATGAATAATGACGAAAGGAATAAAATTGTATCATCTGATTGTTGAAGACTGGTTCTCGTCAGCTCACCAGCTTAGAGAGTATCAAGGAAAGTGTGAAAACCTTCACGGGCATAATTGGAAGGTAGAGTTAGAAGTTTGTGGTGAAGAGCTTGGTAATGTGGGGATGCTGATGGATTTCGGTGACCTAAAGAAGATACTCAAGGGTATTATGGATACCTTAGATCACAAGTTCTTAAATGAGTTAGAGCCATTTGATAAAATTAATCCGACTTCAGAATTGATAGCTAAGTATATAGCTGATACAGCCGATGAAATGCTGGCTAAGGGAGTCCATGTCTATAAAGTTACTGTTTGGGAGTCAGAAAAATGTCGAGCATCATACCTTCGTTAAATGGACCGTTTCCGCTAGTGCAAGCAGCGCTAGATTTTCTAGAGGCTGATAGAGCTGTACAAGCAGCAAAAGAAGTATACTGTGGTGGCATAGGTTGGCTGGAGGCAGGGACTCCTCTAATCAAGAGTGAAGGTATCAATGTGATATCTAGACTTCGTAGCGAATTTCCTCAGGCTATAATCATCGCCGATATGAAGACGATGGATGCTGGTAGAATCGAAGTTGAAGCTTCTGCTAAGGCTGGAGCTAATATTGTAGTCTGCCTTGCTGCTGCAAGTAATGCAACAATTATAGATTGCGTTGAGGCTGGTAAAAAGTATGGAGTAAAGATTTATTGCGATACTATTGGGCTTGAAAACCCAGCTGTTAGAGCTGTTGAAGTAGAAAAATTAGGGGTAGATTTTATAGGTGTTCACTGCCCAATTGATGAACAGATGCACGGTAAGAACCCTATTGAGGCTCTTAGAAGTGTAGCTCAGGCTGTCAGTGTTCCTGTAGCTGTAGCTGGCGGAGTTACTAGCGAGACCGCAGCAAGTATGGTTGAGGCTGGAGCAAGTATCGTTATAGCTGGTGGTGCTTTGAGTAAAGCTGGTGATGGAGAGAGCGCTGCGAAAAGTCTCGTAAAGGCGGTAAGTGAAGGTGTTGTAATCAAGGCTAACTTTGGCAACCGCGGTACAGGTGATGAAGCTATTCGTGAAATGCTTCTAAATGCTTCTGTCGCGAATCTCTCGGATGCTATGAATCACCAAGAGAGCCTTAGGGGTATCCTCTGTAGGACACCAGGTAAAGGGCTACGTATGGCTGGACGCGCTACTACTGTTCAGACAGCTAGTGGTGATTGGAGTAAGGTTGTACAGGCGATAGATATTGCTGGTAAAGATGGCGTCGTGGTTACTGATTGTGGTGGTGGTACTCCAGCAGTATGGGGTGAATGCGCTACTCTCAGTTCGAAAGCGGTAGGTCTTAGCGGTGTTGTAATAAATGGAGCGGTTAGGGATACTGATGCTGCTCTTGAATTAGATCTGCCAATATTTTCAAATGCTATCTGCGCTGATGCTGGTGAACCTAAAGGTTATGGTGAGATAAATTGCGAAATCAGGATAGCTGGACAGAAAATAATGCCAGGAGACTGGATCGTCGGTGATGATGACGGGGTAATCGTGTTACCTCATGATATAGCGCTAGAGTATGCAAATAAAGCGGTAGCTGTAATGGAAGCAGAGGCTAGGCTCAAGAGTGACATACTTGACGGTAAGGGTACTTTGTCAACTCTAGCAAACCTTTCTAGGTGGGAGAAGAAGTAAATTTAGGCACTATTAAATTCTTCCTTTTGATAAGTATTTATCACTTGTTCTAGATGTTAGTTGTTATTATTAGGGGAAAAGTGATAATTTTTGTTTGAATGTTAGCTGTAATACTGTATTGTTAAGTTATATAAACGTTTTAAACATATTACTTATTAGGTTAGCTGATACTTTGATAAAAGGGTTTTTATATGGATATGATGTTGGTTTTGGTTGTTGCGGTTGGTGCGTTTGTGCTGGGTTTTTCAATTGCTTTCGTCGTTATCCGTTCGCAAGCACATGAGAAGGGCAAAGTTGAGGTAGAGCCAGAATTCGTCGAGCAGGTTGTTGCGAAAAGGTCTGAGCGTATTGTTAAAGAAGAAAATAGCGCTGAGGATGTTGAACTCAAGAAGAGAGAGCTGGAAAAAACAGCAGAATCTCTGAAAACGGTGATTGTAGAGCTAGCACTCTCTGTATCTAATGTTGATGGAGTGGCGTCAAAGTCTAATTCAGCACTCAACAGAGTAAAGACGACTGTGAATTCTTTAGACTTGACCAAAGGACTAGATGCTTGTCAGAAGCTACTAGTGAGAGAGGTCGACTCTGTGTTGAAGGCTAATAATTCTCTAAAGAATGAGCTGAAAACTGCGCAGGATGAACTTACTTATCAGAACAGGATTATTGAGAAGCTCCATGTTCAGGCGACTGTAGACAGCCTAACTCAGATAAAGAATAGAGCTACTTTTGATGAATTCCTTAACAAGAGTATCAAAGCATACCGTGAGTCTGGCGAGAGCCTATCACTTATTATCGCAGATATAGATCATTTCAAGGATGTCAATGACAACTACGGTCATGTCGTCGGTGATAGGGTACTCGAAGCTATGGCTGTAAAATTAAAGGTATCTCTTCGTTCTGCTGATTTTATATCGCGCTACGGTGGTGAAGAATTTGGAGTGGTTTTGCTAAAAACAAATCTTACGAGTGCGATAGTGGTTGCTGAAAATATGAGAAATGCAGTAGAGACTACAGTCTTTAGTGTAGAGGGTAACAAACTCAGAATTACTGTTTCCTTCGGTTGTGCTGAGATAAGTGAAGGTGATACAGCTGACAGCCTGATTAAGAAAGCTGATAAGCAACTCTACCTTGCAAAGAAGGCTGGAAGAAATATAGTATTCCCAAAACCACAAGAATTACAAGGTTAGGCCTTGTGGAATGCGTTGTGCTATATTTATAAGGGATCTAAAATAAATACTAAGAAATATATAAATCATAGACTCGAACTAAAACATGTCTTATGTGTTTTGGTTATTATTACCTGTTCTATAATTATGGGATGTGGAAGGATTATCGGACTTGTTGAACTTCCTAATCAGGAAGTTGGAGGAGGTACAAGGGCTGTTCCTGTGGTTATTTTGACAGGCTCCACTGGTGTAGAGTTCTCAATTGAAAGATTCTTGAGTGGACGCTTTAAGACTGAGAATCCATTTAGTGAAATTAGTGCAGAAATAGACTTAGCTGGGAATAGATATAGATTACAGAAAGAAGCAGGGAAAGATGATTGGTTCTTTATCTCTTCTGAAATATTTGATATTGCCGGTTGGGGTGATATTATTCTTAGTAACACCGAGGGAGATGTTTTACGTCTTGAAGGTGTGGTAAGAGTGATTGATAAATTTAGAGTTACCCTGACATTTGATGATGGACCTGCTGTTGATAAGAAGAGTGACGTTGGTGACATATCAACAAGTCCGACGGTAGTTACTCTTGATGGGCTGGATAAATTTGTCCATGGAGCGAATGGCTCAAAGACAGGGATAAAGGCGGCTTTCTTTGTCTTGACTACGGAGGATGAGTTCTTCAAAATACACTATCAAAAAGCTGAGACTTCGCAGGGCAAGGCTGTCCTGAGAGAAGTCGCAAGTAGAGGGCATGTCTTATGTGTCCATGACGGTGGTGACTACAAGACACAGAATAATGGGCACAATATTCGCGCTACTCTACCTGCGTATGGTGTTTTAGATAAGAGTGCAGAAGATTTTGCAAACGCACTTGAAGCTGATCTTTATGAGTGTGTGACTACTATTGAAAATAATACAGGGCAAGTTCCTATGTTTGTGAGACCACCTTTATGGAGGTATAGTGACAAGAGAAACTCAGAAATTAGGAAGATAGTAGAAAAGGCGTATGATAGGTATGGGCTCAAAATGATCCTAACTGACGCTAAATTCCCTGATGGTGGCTACTATATAATTTCTATTGTTGCAGTGCAGAAGTATCCGGCTTATAGAAAGAACCTTGAGAGAGCCTTTCTTAGTGGTGAAGATAACCTTGTTATTTCTATGCATGATGCAAATAAGTACACTGCTAATATCATAGGTAATCTCTTGAATATGATAGGTGAAGAGTTTGAGAAGGTAGAGTTTGCTGGCAGTAGAGGCCTAGCTGGTAATAGGCTTGATTTTGCTGACACCAGTTCAGAGGTAATTGAGAATTTAATGCAGAAGCATAGGTATACTATGTTCCCTGCTTATCGTGAAAATGTTAGTGAGTAGAGAATGCTTGTATGGAAATATTTCCGGTAGTAGATGATGGCGGTAAGGTTATAGGTGAGGCGACAAGAGATAAGTGCCACTCTGGTAGCTTTCTACTACACCCAGTGGTGCATTGTGTGATAATTAACTCAAAGGGAGAGTGGCTTCTACAACTCCGGAGTATGGATAAAAGTATCCAGCCGGGTAAGTGGGATACTTCTGTGGGTGGGCATGTTCAGGCTGGCGAGAGTGTACAGAATGCACTTCTTCGTGAGATAGAGGAAGAGGTAGGGATCAAGGTAGAGATAGATAGGTGTGAGTATCTTCATGAGTACTCTATGCGAAGTGCTGTAGAAGCAGAGTATGTTTATAGCTATAGAATGACCTGTGATGAAGGATTTGTTAAGCAGGATTCGGAGATAGCTGAGTTGAAATTTTTCAGTATTGATGAAATTCGTGAGAAGATAGGGAGTGGAGTGTTTACTCCTAACTTTGAAGATGAGTTTTCCAGAGTAGTAAGTAGTAATCCTTGAGTAAAGCATAGTAGTCAGTTTTGTCTGGCTACTTATATTAAATAATAGGTGAAAAATTTGGTGTTAGAGATTATTAATAATCCGGGTGATTTGAAAGAACTGAGCTCTAGTGAGTTGAGTTTATTGGCAAAAGAAATCCGTAAACTTCTTGTAGATGTCGTCAAAAATAATGGTGGACACCTTGCTAGTAATCTCGGAATTGTCGAGCTTACTATAGCTTTACATAGAGTATTTGACTTTTCAAAAGATTCGTTAGTCTTTGATGTTGGGCACCAGTGCTATACACATAAGATTCTCTCTGGAAGGCGTGAGTTGTTTTCTACGTTACGCCAGAAGAATGGGATGAGTGGATTTCCCAACCCGAATGAGAGTCGTTATGATCTGTTTATAAGTGGGCACTCATCTACAAGTATCTCTAGTGCAACAGGCCTCGCACTTGGTAAGAAGATCAGAGGTGATAATTCCAGTACAGTAGCATTAGTTGGAGATGGATCACTTGGTGGTGGCATGTGCTTTGAAGCGATGAATCATGCTGGGGGAGTAGGTGCGGATCTTTTAGTTGTACTAAATGATAATGATATGGCAATAAGCAGGACTGTTGGAGCTTTTGTAAAGCACTTAGAGGAGTTTCGATCTAGGGAGAATACTACAAAGCTACGTAATGAACTCAAAGAGCTCTTCTCTAAGCTACCACTTATTGGTGATTCTATGGATTGGCTCTATGAGAAAGTTTTGAGCGAATTGAAAAACCATACAGGAGCTGCGGCTGTATTTGAGGCGATGGGATTCAGATATTTTGGACCATTTGATGGGCATGATATAGAAGGAATGGAGGAGGAACTGGGGAATCTTTCCAGACTCTCTGGTCCTAGAATACTACATGTCTTAACAGAGAAGGGCAAAGGTTTTAAACCAGCTCACTCCGATCCAGAAAGCTTTCACTCTTCTGCGCCATTTGTAATTGATAACGATAGTGGTGATATACTTAAAACGTGTCATGAAGAACATAAGAAAAGCTATTCTGAAGCTTTTTCTGAGATCATATATGATATGGCTGGAGAGAATGATAAACTGGTAGCGATAACTGCAGCAATGACCGGTGGAACGGGTATGGCAAAATTTGCTGAGGACTTTAACGATAGGTTCTTTGATGTTGGAATGGCAGAGTCGCATGCGATACCTTTTGCTGCAGGTTTAGCAAAGGTAGGGTTTGTGCCTATAGTCGCAATCTATTCTACATTCCTTCAAAGAAGCTATGACCAGATTTTTCACGATATCGCTTTGCAGGAGAATCTACCAGTAATATTTGCTCTAGATAGAGCTGGGCTTGTTGGTGAAGATGGTCCGACACATCACGGTATATTTGATATTGCTTATATGAGGCATTTACCAAATATGGTATTGATGGCACCAGCAGATGAAGAGGATATGAGATTGCTGCTTGACTTTGCTTCTACCTTGAAGTCGCCATCGGCGATACGCTATCCAAGAGGAAAGGTTGGTTCTTTTCTCCCAAAAGGATTTGAACGGAGAGAGGTAGAGCTTGGTAAGGGTGAAGTACTCCGTGAGGGAGGGGACGGGACAGTCCTTGCTTACGGTAGGATGGTTGAGCCTGTTTACTCCGCGGCTACAAGATTGGAGGAAGAAAAAGGCATAAAACTGGCAGTTGTTAATGCGAGATTTGCTAAGCCTCTAGATAAAAATCTTATAAGTGAGTCGGCTCAAAGGGGTATCATCTTTACAGTTGAGGATCATGCGCTAGCAGGTGGTTTTGGTTCGGCAGTAGGAGAGTATCTACTGGATAATTATGAGGCAGAGATCACACTTATAAGGATTGGTATTGAGGATAAATTTGTACGGGCTGCTAGTAGGAATGACCAGGATGAAGAGCTTGGGTTGAGTGAGGATAGGTTATTTGCTAGATTCATAGAAGAGTTTGAACGCTTGGTATAAAATATAAAAAGTAGGATTATAATGAGTAAGAAAAGATTGAAGGCAATATATTTCGACGTCGATGATACGGTATACAGTATCACAGAATTTGCCTATACCGCTAGGCGCAATGCCATAAAGGCAATGATAGATGCAGGTCTAAAAATTGATGAAGAGGAAGCCTTTCTGGAATTGATGCAGGTTATAAAGGAGTTTGGTAGTAATCATAGCCAGCACTATGATAAATTACTCAAGAGATTCCCTCCTGAGATTTTGGAAGGCCTGAATCCTCTTATTATTAAGACTGCCGGTATTGTTGGGTATCACCAGACCAAAGCTAGGGAGTTTGCTCCATACGGAGATGCTATTGAGGTCTTAAAAATATTGAAACATAGAGGGCTACGTCTAGGTATTATAACTGCAGGTATGGAGATAAAACAGGCAGAGAAGATATATAGACTCGGACTTCACGAGATTGTTGCTCATGACTTTATGTTTATTACAGATCATATAGGTATTGCAAAAACCAATCCTAAACTTTATATGAGGGCATGTAGGAAAGCAGGAGCATCACCAGAAGAGGTTATGTATATTGGTGATAACCCTCCAGTAGACATAGATGTGCCAGCCAAGCTTGGGATGCAGACAATTCTATCCAGAAGAGGTGGGAAGTACATATCTACTCAAGGTGAGATGACGCCTACGTATACCGTGGATAATTTCTATGATGTATTGGATATAATAGAGTCAGACTATGAGATCATACCTGTTTAGCACTTAAAACTTGTATATTTTATAGTGGTGTTCAGTTCAACTGGACATCACTTTTTTATATAGAAAGTCTGTTATTTAAAGATGGTTAATTGTCTTTGAAAGTGAAAATAGTATTTTATTATTTGAGTAAGACATAATATCTTAAAAATTATTTAACATGAAATAATTATGATATTTTGTATATTTCCTGGTATATTGTGCTATGTTAGTAAAAGCTAGAATAATAATAGTAAAATAGTATTGCTTTAATTGCGGTATTATAGGTGATTTAAGTTGACATTATTGTTATGCCATTGTATTATGTGTTGTTATATTGCGAACATGGTTTAGTTTATTTGAAAAGCAAGTTTTGTTAATAGCATATTTACTATTTTACATCTACATTGTTTAAAAGGACTCTAATGCCCAAAAATTTTATTGCAAAGCAACCTGTGTTTGACATTAATCTAGATGTGTGGGGGCAGGAGTTGCTGTTTCGCTCAGGGGAAGAAAATAAGTACGTTGAAAGCAGAGATCAAGTTACTATGGATAGAGCCAGTATGTCTGTTATGGAGAACACTCTATTTAACCAAATTTGTCAACAAGGCTACGAAACAAAGTGCTTGATAAATTTTACGAGAAATCTGCTGGTTGGTGAATATGCATATATGCTACCACGTGATTCTATCATAATAGAAATGCTTGAAGATATTTACCCAGATGAAGAGGTCATTGAAGCTTGTAGATGCCTTAAGGATGCGGGGTATTCAATAGCTTTAGATGATTTTGAATATAACGATATTTATGAAGAGCTTTTGAAATATGTAGATATTATAAAAATTGATTTTATGTCTTCTGATAGGATTATGCGTAGAAATTTGGTCGAAAGGCTTAGACCTTACAATCTTATCTTGTTAGCTGAGAAGGTAGAGAGCTTAGTAGATTTTGAAGAGGCAAAAGTACTCGGATGTCGGTACTTCCAAGGCTATTATTTTAGTAAGCCACAGATGGTTGTGAAAGAGGAGCTTTATCAGTCAAAATTATCAAAGCTAAAATTAATTCATGAAATTTATTCTCAAGAGTTTGAAGTTGATCATATTGAGCGTATTTTTAAGACAGACCCTGTTTTGACATTTAGATTGTTTAAGTACATAAATTCTTCATTCTTTGCACTTAAAAATGATATTACTTGTCTTCGTCAAGCTATAGTTCTTTTAGGTGAAAAAAAGTTAAAGAGGTGGATTACAGTGATTGCTACAGCAGCATTGAGTGAGACTACCCCTGTTGAGCTTGTTAGGGAAAGTATAATGAGGGCTATTTTCTGTGAAAGCTTGGCAAGTTCAATTAGTAATAAAGCACAAACAGGTGATTTCTTTTTATTAGGGTTATTTTCACGTATTGAGGCATTCTTCGGGCGTGATAAGAGAATTTTGCTCAATGATTTGCCTATTTCTGCTGATATAAAAGGTGTCTTATTGGATGAAATTGATAAAGGTCATTTATTTAATACGATATCTATTGCTAAATCAATTGAAAGAGGACTTTGGGATATTGCCGCTTCTCATGCTAAATCATGTGGAATTGATAGTGATGCTATTGAAGCAACATATTTTAACTCTGCTTTTGAGACAAAAAAAGTTGTAGAGGCTTTTCACTCATAATTATTATTACGTATTGTTTGAATAAGCATTATTATATTTTGAATATAAAAATATACTTTTAAGCGGTGATCTGATATTCAGATCTCCGTTTTTTTTAATTCTCTAGTTTTAAACGAATTACAGTGTAATTGTTCATGATATGGATTGTTGTGTAAAGTAATGTTTGTTTATCTAGGTGCTGACTTCAGTAGTTGTCAATAAATGTTAATGATTTGTTTTTTTTACAGATGTGATAGTGTCGAATGTTTCGATTTTATCGATTATATATTTGGTTTGGAGTAAAATTTTTTGATATCTTGGAAATAACACTGATTTGTTGATATATTGTACTTGTTATTTGTGTATGCATTATGTTATTATTTTTCCTGTTTGTTTTTCGTATTATATATGGTTAGTTACCAGGGTGTGTTTTAAGTATACAAAATAGTGGGAGAGTATGGGTAATATTGAAGAATTTCAAAGAGATATGGATTTAAAGTTAGACTCTTTACAAATAGAGAATATCAAGTTAAAGCAACAGCTTAAAGAGCATGTGGGAGGTTCCTTTATTGATATATGCTATACACACAGCAGTGAAGGAATGGCTCTATTTCGCAATGAAATTTGTGAGGAAGCTAATGCTACCTTTCTTTCTTTGCATAATTCTGATATTGAAAGTGCTCGAAAATGCACATACTCTGATTTCTTCTGCAATGAACTTGAATTTGAAGTTATTAAAGAGTTTGTGAATTCACAAAGTGAAGGTTCTTGTGAGTGCGTTTTTAAGGGAGGAATGACTAACCGGTATGTAAGAGTAACAGTAAAGTTCCCATTTGAAAAAGATTCAGGCAGGTTTCTGATGATAGTCAGAGATATATCAGAATACAAGATCAGAGAGAAGCAGCTCCAACTTGAGCATGATGAATTGAATTATATATTTAATACTAGTATGATCGGAATCATATATGTAGATACAAATAGAGTATTGAAGCGTGCAAATAGAAGGGCACTCGAAATAGTAGGCTGCTCACCTTCTCAAAGCCATATTGGTATGAGTTTGGCTCAATTTCATGTTACAAAAGAGAACTTTGAAGAATTTGGTAAATCGTATAAAACAATTTTAAAAGATGGAAGACCTGTTGAAGGTGAGTACATATTTCAAAAAATCGACGGAAACCGTATATGGCTACATTATTATGGACAGTCTATACCTAATCCTGAAAATCCTGATGAGGTAACAGGAATGATATGGACGTTTGATGATATTTCTCAAAGAAAGAAAGCTCAAGAAGAGCTTGAGAACAATAATGCTGAATTAAGGGCTTACTTTGAAAATAGCATGATGGGAATCATGATTGTAAATATTACTGAGTCTGGAGAAAGAGTTGTTTCTAGAGTAAATCAGAGACTTGTGGAGCTGGTTGGCTATAAATCAAAAGATGATATGGCTGGCAGGTGTGTCGATATGTTTCATGTTTCAAAGAAGGAGTCTGAGAGGTTCGGTGCTTTGATTGTTCCTAACCTACTCAAAGGTGGAATTAAAAACTTTGAATATCAGTTTAAAAAGAAGGATGGCTCTACTTTATGGGCAGCTGGTTCTGCACAAGCAATTGATACCAATATTCCACCTGACCTCAGTAAAGGTATTGTCTTTATGTATGATGATACTACGGAGAGAAAGGAAGACAGAGAAAAGCTTGAACGCGCAAATGCTGAGCTAGCAGCATACTTTGATAATAGTATGGTTGGCGTGATGATACTTGATGAGAACAATGTAATATGTAGAGCAAACAAACGTTTAGCTGACATTGTAGGATATAAGTCACCGTCCGACCTTATAGGTAGGCTTCCTGGCGAGTTCTATTATAGCTTGGATGAGGTAAAGATTGATAGAGAGGATTTTCTGAAAGTACGCGAGAATAATCGTGTCTTTCAGTATGAAGTCAATTTACGAGGGCGTGGAGGGGAGTCTATTTGGGTATGTGCATCAGGCAAAACAATTGACAGTTCGGTGCCGCCTGATTTTAGTAAAGGCGTTGTTTGGGTTGTGGAAGACATTACATCAAGGAAGATAGCTGAAAAAAGACTTTTTGAGCTGGCAACAATTGATGAGTTGACACAAATTAATAACCGCAGAAATTTTTTTGCTATATGTAATAGAGAATTTCTTATTGCGAGAAGAAAGAAATATCAAATCGGTATATTTATGATAGATATTGATCATTTTAAAAGTATTAACGATACTTATGGGCATGATATAGGTGATAAAGCTTTAAAGCATTTTGCAGATATTTGTAAATTGTCATTAAGGCCTAGTGATGTTTTGGGGCGTGTAGGTGGTGAAGAATTTGCTGTTATTTTGCCTGATACTCCTAAAGACAGGGTCGTAATGATTGCAGAGAGACTTCGTAAGGCAGTCATGAATTCATCAAAGTCTACTCTTGATGGTACTCCGCCAATGTCTATTAGTATAGGTGTGTGTTATCTAAAGTATTACGAGAGCTTGAAGGCTGCTTTCAAAAGAGCGGATAAAGCCTTGTATACTGCGAAGAATAGTGGGCGAAATCGAGTGTGTATAGATGAGTAACTTTTTATACCTAATAAGTCAAACAACTAACCAATAGTACAGGTTGCAAAGATATTTTGGAGTTATTTTTTTTGTGCTGTGTCTTGTTTTGTAATTTTTATTTTATTTCAGCAATAAATATGGTTATCAATGTACCGTAATATATTACATGTATATTACGGTTTTCGTCATTTTTACAACTTTTACCGTGGAAATATGTAAGAAAAATGATAAGATGTATTTGCTAGAGTCAAAAATAGGGTGTATACTGTAGTATACTGTTATGATTCTTTTATTTATATTTATGAGAATTAGTTCAGTGCGATTAAATTGCTTGTTGGTTAATCGGTGCTTGAAACGACAATAATTTACAATAAGCTAGAAAATGTGCAAAATGGAAAACTATGCTAAGATTGTATCCTTTGATGAATTTGATAAAATAAGAGATTCTTTAGGGAAAATTGTCTGTACTTCAGGGGGATATGACCCTATTCATCCTGGGCATGCTACTTGTATTATTGAGTCAAAAAAACTTGGTGACACCCTCGTCGTCGTGGTAAACGGTGACGCCTTCCTAAAAGCCAAAAAAGGCAAACAATTTCAAGACCTTGCTACTAGATCTATGCTCGTTAGTTGTATTCGGCATGTTGATTACGTCATCCCCTTTGAAATAGAGGATGATATGACAGTATGCGTTGCCCTTGACAAGCTAAGACCAGATATTTTTACAAAAGGTGGCGATCGTACAGATTTTTCTAATATTCCGGAATGGGATATATGTCAAAAACATGGAATTACTATTGTGCCTCAAGTTGGGCTAGATAAAGAGTGGAGCAGTTCTGACTTCCTTAAAGAATGGGGAGAGTTCTGGACTAAAAATAAGTAGCCCTGTGGTAATTAAGCAGTGTAGTGAGGTTTTTGATTATTTATTTCCTCCTGGCTGTTAGATAGTCCGAATGATATAGCGTCTATTGTGGCATATATTAATTGCTACAGTAATATATGGAAGGGAGCCTAAAGAAATAATACTGTAATAATCTATTTTACGGCTTTGAAAAGCCCAAGTTTTTCGGTTGGTATTTAAATATTTATTGACAATATGCTAAAATATTTAGATAGAATATATGAGTTAAGCAGCATAATTGTCTACCTGTTATAGAAGGGAAATAGCCATGGATATTACTATTAGTGCAATACATATGGACATAGATAACGCAGTTAAAGAGTATGCAGAGGATAAATTGGGTGGAGTTGATAAGTTTTATAATGGTGCTCAAAGTGTGGAGGTCATACTAAAAAAAGATGATAAAAAGGTGCACTGCGAGGCTATTATTCACGTAAAAAAACATGGCGTTATCGTTGTTGATGTAGCGAGAGACGAAGTCTACGAGGCTATTGATGTCGCTTCTGCAAAATGCGAAAGACAGATGAGAAAGCTAAAGCAGAAGAACGAAGCAAAACGACATGATGTTGTTGATATTCCAGAAGAATAATTCATATTTACGCCCACCCTTTAGTATTAGGGTGGGTAAGTAATTACTAAGCGGATATTGTTATATAATCTCGTTGTGCGTACAATATTACCATTATTATAACAGCACCATAAAGTTGTTTTTTTAGATTTGTTGTTGCTTGTTTTTGATATTATGATAAGATTTCTACTCATTTATGTATTGTTTTAAATTTAAGGTAATCTTTCGATCTGTATTATTGGGGGATAATTGAGTGTAGATGCTCTTGGCTTGCTAATTAGGATTATATATATGTTATTTAAAGATTTAGTAGCGAATGAGTCTATTATTGGTAGCTTGGTCTCTAATACTAGAAACGAAGTCTTAGCTGAAATGGTTGATAAACTAATCAAAGTTGGCGAGATACCTGCCGATTCAAGAGAGGGTATTCTCGGAGCCTTGATTGAGCGTGAAGAGATCACAAGTACCGGCCTAGGTCAGGGTATTGCTATACCACATGCAAAGCATCCTACTATAAATAAGATGATAGGGCTTATTGCACGAAGCAAGGAAGGTGTTGATTATGATGCGCTTGATGGTAAGCCTGTACACTTATTTGTTATGTTATTATCGTCGCAAGAGCTGATTCAGCAGCATTTGGAGTCATTGGCATATGTAGCAAAGAATTTAAATGATCCAATCTTTAGAAGTTTTATACTGAACGCACGTGAAGAAAAAGAGATTGTCGCGTTACTTGAAGAAGCAGATCTTAAGGGGTAGTTTAGTTTACTCTTAGTAGTGTTTGTTGTCTTGTGTGGGCTTTATTAAAGTTTTTTTTAGGAATCTTTAGCTATGGCAAAACTACCCTGGTTGGTTCTCGGATTAGGGCTAAAGAGATGGGTGGTATTGGTCTTTTTCGGTATTATTGTTGTTATGTTTGGTGCTGTGTCATTGACCTTAGGTTTCTTTAGTATTAATACTAGTGGCACAGGTCAAGCGCTACCTGTAAGCCCATATGCAATAGCATTTGTTTTCTTCTGTAGTGGCGCTGGTTTGATACTTTACTCTTCTTATAAGCTCTTTAGAAGGTTTGAAGCTCTTGTTAAACCAAAAGATGAAGATAGAGGTATCGCTGAACTTGCTGTACTCAGATCTAGGCTGGAACAGGGGCCAAAAATAGTTTGTATAGGAGGAGGTACTGGACTTAATTGCTTGTTATCAGGGCTTAGAGAATATAGTTCACAAATTACAGCAGTTGTTAGTGTGGCTGATGACGGCGGCTCTTCGGGAAGGCTTAGAAGTGAGTTCGGAATGCTTCCGCCAGGGGATATTAGAAACTGTCTGAGTGCTTTGGCTGATGCTGGTCCTGTGATGAGTGAGCTTATGCAGTATCGCTTTACAGATGGTGACCTTGAGGGGCACTCATTTGGTAACTTATTAATAATGGTCCTGACTAATATTAAGGGTAGTTTTGCACAGGCGGTTAGGGAAGTTAATAGGATTTTCAAAGTTAGGGGGGAAGTACTACCTGCAACACTCGATCATGTAACTTTGGTTGCTACACATGAAGACGGGACAAAAACTACAGGTCAGAAACGTGTCTCGATGTGTGGAAAGCCTATTATAGGGCTTGAGCTAAAGCCAGAGCCGGGCGATACCCCACTTGATGTTCTAGAAAGAATTGATGACGCTGACTTAATTGTGCTTGGACCTGGAAGTCTATACACAAGCATTATGCCAAACCTATTGGATAAGAAGTTGGTAGAAGCTGTTAACAAAAGTAGTGCAAAGGTGTACTTGGTTGTAAATACCTCTCAACAGTTGGGGGAGACAAAAGGTTATAAGGTTAGTGATTATTTAGGTGCTATAAAAAGGCTTGCTCCAGATTTAAAGGTTGATTTAGCGTTGGTAAATAGTTATGTACCTTCTGCAGAGCGTCTTCAATCACTAGCAAACGAGGGTGTTGGTATAACAGAATTTGACGTAGAAGCTTGTAAAGCGTTTGATGTTAAAATAAGATTGCGTGATGTGATTAGTATTGAGAATCCAGAAAAACACAATCCTCAAAAGCTGTCTTTTGCGTTGATGGAAGACTTTGATAGTGGACAAGATGCTAATGGGCATTAGTTTTATATAGGTTGTTTGGTGTTTTTTATTTTGCAGGGGTAGGATGTGAGCGAAAAAATTACTCTAGAAGTAGTTGTTCGGAATAAATATGGCCTTCACGCAAGGCCAGCTTCGCTATTTGTACAGGTATGTAATAGGTATAGTAGTGAAATAATTGTTCACCATAACTCTATGCAGATAAGTGGAAAAAATATTTTAGATATAATGACCCTTGGAGCTGAATCTGGTACTTCGCTAAAGATTGAGGTTATTGGGTCTGATTCTGAGGAAGCGGCAAAAGAAATTAATGAACTGTTTGATAGCAATTTTGGAGAGCCGGAATAAATAAAATATATATTTGTTGTGTATATTAAGGTTTATTTTCAATACAATTTTTAGTATTAAGTAGAGTGAGTTTAAGTTGTAAGTGTGGTTTCTTACAAAGTACAATATATTAAATTATTAAAAATTGATTATAATTTTCATTAGTTATATGGTCGTTTTTGGCATAATTATAATCTTTTCTTTAAAAGTTGATATTGAAAGTGCTGGTTTTTACAGTGATTTTTGAGCGTTTGTTTTTTTTATAATATTATTGAATTATTATGCTTGTATTAGCTCATGGTTTGGGTATGATTCTAAACGCACTAAGGAGTACAACTCATTACTTTACTTAACTAATTGACTTAAATCCCGGGAGGTGAATTTACTCAATTTGTTTGTAAAGTTGTTGTTTTAAAGTATTCTAAAAATAATAAAATTATTAGTGTTGACAAGCGTATGCTTACTTCGTATACTTGTCAAACCGCTTGGGAGAGAGGTTATGTTTTCTTCATTCTGAGCTTGAAACTAGAGGCCGTATAAATGACGGTGAGTGTTGATATTGGCACTATAGTTTTGAAAATATTTTTAAATAACATCTTGCTTCTTTGAGTGTTTTGACTATGCTTGTTTTGGTAGTTTATGTTACAGCTTAATTGAGGTGATGAAAATAAACTTAAAAATAAAAATAAAATAGTGTTTGACTTGTTTGTATTAAGTCGTATACTTGTTAAAGCACTATGAGAATAACAACTGCGTTGTTTTGCTCTACTGAAAACGAGCGCGGCCTAGACGGCCTTTTTCGAGGAGATTCGAAAATGGCGGTTTTTTTTCTCTCTAATTTTTAAAAATACTAAAGTTTGATGTGGTTCAGGTTCGATTACTGTTATACATTAAATAATAAGTAAAACTAATATTTAAGTCCTGCTTCGTTCAGGCGATTGATCTTTGAAAATAAATGAATAGCCATACGTTCTTATGTTGTAAAATGCTTGAAGTAGAGCAAATCAATTTATTGAGAGCTTTAATGCGATAATGGGATGTATCATAACGATACATTACCAATCAGAGTGGAGACTAACCACTCTTTAAATAATAAAATGCCAGTTAACAGTAGTCTTAGCCGACTAGCTGTTTATGATAACTTTTCAATTGAAGGGTTTGATCCTGGCTCAGAACGAACGCTGGCGGCGTGGTTGATACATGCAAGTCGAACGGGAAAGTTTCCTTCGGGAAATGAGTACAGTGGCGGACGGGTGAGTAACGCGTAATCAATCTGCCCTTGAGACAGGGATAGCCATTCGAAAGGATGGGTAATACCAGATAAGACCGCAGAGTCGCATGACTCAGTGGTAAAAGGTGGGGACCTTCGGGCCTGCCACTCAGGGATGAGATTGCGTCCTATTAGTTTGTTGGTGAGGTAACGGCTCACCAAGACGATGATGGGTATCCGGCCTGAGAGGGTGAACGGACACACTGGAACTGAGACACGGTCCAGACTCCTACGGGAGGCAGCAGTGCTGAATCATTCGCCAATGCGGGAAACCGTGACGGTGCGACGCCGCGTGCAGGATGAAGGCCCTTGGGTTGTAAACTGCTGTCAGGTTTTAGAAAACTACATATGTTAATAGCATGTGTACTGATCAGAATCAAAGGAAGCACAGGCTAATTTCGTGCCAGCAGCCGCGGTAATACGAAATGTGCGAGCGTTGTTCGGAATCACTGGGCATAAAGGGTCTGTAGGCGGTCTTATAAGTTAGTGGTGAAATACCTCGGCTCAACCGGGGAACTGCCACTAATACTGTGGGACTTGAGTGTGAAAGGGGTTAGTGGAATTCCAGGTGTAGCGGTGGAATGCGTAGATATCTGGGAGAACGCCAAAGGCGAAGGCAGCTAACTGGGTCACAACTGACGCTGAGAGACGAAAGCTAGGGGAGCGAACGGGATTAGATACCCCGGTAGTCCTAGCCGTAAACGATGAATACTGCACGATTGGAGAGCTGATTCTCTAGTTGTGGTAGCTAATGCGTTAAGTATTCCGCCTGGGGAGTATGATCGCAAGGTTAAAACTCAAAGGAATTGACGGGGGCTCACACAAGCGGTGGAGCATGTTGTTTAATTCGAAGCAACGCGAAGAACCTTACCTGGATTTGACATGATAGGATTAATTCTGTGAAAGCAGAAGGATTGCCTTTTAGGTGTAACTATCACAGGTGCTGCATGGCTGTCGTCAGCTCGTGCCGTGAGGCGTCGGGTTAAGTCCCTTAACGAGCGAAACCCCTATCATATGTTGCTACCAGGTCATGCTGGGCACTCTTATGAGACTGCCGGTGTTAAACCGGAGGAAGGTGGGGACGACGTCAAGTCATCATGGCCCTTACATCCAGGGCTACAAACGTGCTACAATGGTTGGTACAGAGAGACGCAATACCGCGAGGTGGAGCAAATCTTCAAAGCCAGCCCCAGTTCGGATTAGAGGCTGCAATTCGCCTCTATGAAGTTGGAATCGCTAGTAATCGCGGATCAGCCACGCCGCGGTGAATACGTTCCTGAGCCTTGTACACACCGCCCGTCAAGCCACCCAAGCTGGTAGTGCCCGAAGTCCGGCGACAATTGTCCGGCCGAAGGCAAGACTGGTGAGGGGGACTAAGTCGTAACAAGGTAGCCGTAGGGGAACCTGCGGCTGGATCACCTCCTTTCTAAGGACAACTTAGCTGTTAATGAAGTATCTCGGGATAGCATTTAGTAAACTTGTTTACTTTATGTCCCACGGGAGCGGATTTAGCAGAATATCAGCCCAAGCATTATATTTCAGAACACTATGGCTATTCATTTTTTAATATTATCCAGTACTACAGGATACAAGGTGGTAGGATTAAGATGGGGGTGTAGCTCAGTTGGGAGAGCGCCTGCTTTGCAAGCAGGAGGTCCTCGGTTCGATCCCGTGCACCTCCACCATGATGCGAATGACAGGTGGGCTTGTAGCTCAGTTGGTTAGAGCGCATCCCTGATAAGGATGAGGCCGATGGTTCGAATCCATCCAAGCCCACCATTTGATCTTTGCTGTTGATGATATTTATATGATTTTTTTAGGAGCTTCGTTCTCCGAATTGTTCTTTGATAATCGAGTAAAGACGTAATAGTATAATTTATATACATATTCCTATGTTGATAAAGTAGTAGATAGCAGATTACGGTCTGCAAGACAGTATAAATACTGCAGTATTCACAAAAGAGTAAATAGTTGAGTGTATAAGTTAAACAGTTACATCCTTAACAAGTAGATGAATATAGATTATAATTTGGTCTATATTTATTGCGGAAAGATAAAAAATAAGTAGTAATATTTATCGTGTTTGATTTAGAGTAGCTTTTTCCGAGGCTATTCTTACACAACTCTGCTAAGTTCTTATGAGTTTAGAAGAGTTGTAATCAAGATACTAAGGGTGTACGGTGGATGTCTAGGCGGTAGTAGCCGATGAAGAACGTGGCTTAACTGCGATAAGCTTCGGGGAGTCGTAAGCAGACTTTGATCCGGAGATCTTCGAATTGTTTTATGCTGAACACATAGGCATAGAACGGGAACCAAGGGAACTGAAACATCTAAGTACCTTGAGGAATAGAAAGTAAAAACGATTACCTGAGTAGCGGCGAGCGAAACGGTAACAGCCCAAACCATATACATGTAAGCTCAGGGCGTTGTGTATATGGGGTCGTGGGACTCTCATGCTGAACCTGAATAAGCATGCGTATTAAATGATGATAGGAGAATGGGGTGGGAACCCCAGCCACAGAAGGTGATAGTCCTGTATCTTAAATCTGAATTTAGCGTAGAGAGCACCCAAGTACAGCGGAGCACGGGAAACCCCGTTGGAATTTGCGAGGACCACCTCGTAAGGCTAAATACTTACTACCGACCGATAGCGCATAGTAGGGTGACTGAAAGATGAAAAGTACTCCGATAAGGAGAGTTAAAAGTACCTGAAACCGTATACCTACAAGCAGTCGAAGGCCTATGATTCGTTCAGGCTGACGGCGTGCCTTTTGTATGATGAACCGGCGAGTTGCTATATATGGCAAGCTTAAGCATCTTTGATGCGTAGGCGCAGCGAAAGCGAGTGTTAATAGCGCGAAATTAGTCGTATGTGGCAGACGCGAAACCGTAGTGATCTATCCCAGTCCAGGTTGAAGCGAGAGTAAAATCTCGTGGAGGACCGAACCCACTAAAGCTGAAAATTTAGGGGATGAGGTTGGGATAGGAGTGAAAGTCTAATCAAACTCGGAGATATCTCGTTCTCCCCGAAATATATTGAGGTATAGCGTCGAGCAACTATTCATTGGGGGTAGAGTACCGAATGGATGCGGGGGACCACCATCCTACCAATTCCAATCAAACTCCGAATACCAATGAAACTATCTCGGCAGTCAGACTATGGGGGACAAGCTCCATGGTCGAGAGGGAAAGAGCCCAGACCGCCATCTAAGGCCCCCAAATTAAACTAAGTGGAAAAAGGAAGTAGAGATACAAAGACAGCTGGGATGTTGGCTTAGAAGCAGCCACCATTTAAAAAGTGCGTAATAGCTTACCAGTCGAGTATTTCTGCGCCGAAAATTAACGGGACTCAAGTTTAATGCCGAAGATGCGGATTTGTTTTGTCATGCGTGACATTTCAAGTGGTAGGGGAGCGTACTATATAGGTTGAAGGCATACCGTAAGGAATGCTGGACAGTATAGTAGTGATAATGCCGGTATAAGTAACGATAAAAGGGGTGAGAATCCCCTTCGCCGCAAACCCAAGGTTTCCTGGGCAAGGTCATTCCTCCCAGGGTTAGGCGGGACCTAAGACGAGGCCGAAAGGCGTAGTCGAATGGACAGCAGGTTAATATTCCTGCCCCGCTGCATGCGTTAATTTACGGAAGGACGGAGAAGGCTAATTGCGGGTAGATCCGCTGGCTGGACTATGTAACGGCGTAGGCCGGGGCGAGTTAAATGCTTTCCCCATTAAGGCTGAGACCGGATGCCAAAGTCTTATGACATATAAGCCGCTGATGCCATGCTTCCAAGAAAAGTTTCGTAAATTGTATGTAGTGCTCGTACCGAAAACCGACACAGGTGGGTGAGGAGAGTATCCTCAGGCGCGCGAGAGAACTGTAGTTAAGGAACTCGGCAAAATGGATCCGTAACTTAGGGATAAGGATCGCTCTAACCGGTGAAGGGTTTACCCCGTAAGCTAGTTGGAGCCACAGCAAAGAGGCCCGAGCGACTGTTTACCAAAAACACAGGTCTGTGCTAACACGCAAGTGGATGTATACAGACTGACGCCTGCCCGATGCTGGAAGGTTAAAGTAAGCGGTGAGAGCTGCGAACTGAAGCCCCAGTGAATGGCGGCCGTAACTATGACGGTCCTAAGGTAGCGAAGTTCCTTGTCGGGTAAGTTCCGACGTGCATGAATGGCGTAACGACTTGGGCACTGTCTCAACTGCAGACTCGGTGAAATTGTAGGAGTCGTGAAGATGCGACTTACCCGCAGCAAGACGGAAAGACCCCGTGAACCTTTACTATAGGCTAGTATTGGCAATTTGTGTGGTTTGTGTAGGATAGGTGGGAGGCATTGATATCGGGTCGCCAGACCTGGTGGAGCCGTTGGTGAAATACCACTCTTTCCTCATGAATTGCCTAACCTGGACCCTTGAATCAGGGCCGGGAACAGTGCTAGTTGGGTAGTTTGACTGGGGCGGTCTCCTCCCAAAGAGTAACGGAGGAGTTCAAAGGTTCCCTCAGTACGGTTGGTAACCGTACGAAGAGTGTAATGGTATAAGGGAGCTTGACTGCGAGAGAGATATCTCGAGCAGGTGCGAAAGCAGGACATAGTGACCCCGCAATCCTGAGTGGAAGGGTTGTGGCTCATCAGATAAAAGGTACTCCGGGGATAACAGGCTGATCTCTCCCAAGCGTTCACAGCGACGGGGAGGTTTGGCACCTCGATGTCGGCTCATCGTATCCTGGGGCTGCAGTAGGTCCCAAGGGTTTGGCTGTCCGCCAATTAAAACGGTACGCGAGCTGGGTTCAGACCGGCGTGAGCCAGGTCGGTCCCTATCTGCTGTGGGCGTAGGATGATTGATGAGAACTAACTTTAGTACGAGAGGACTTAGTTGGACATACCTCTGGTGTTTCTGTTGTACCGCCAGGTGCATTGCAGAGTAGCTACGTATGGAACGGATAAACGCTGAAAGCATCTAAGCGTGAAGCCAGCTCAGAGATTAGTCATCCCATGAGGCAACTTATAGACTATGAGTTCGATAGGCCGGATGTGTAAGGGCAGTGATGTCCTCAGCTAACCGGTACTAATCAGCCGATCGGCTTGATTACAACTCTTTTAAATTCATGGTAACATGGAAACAAAAGGGTCGTAACAAGTCAAACACAATATGATCCGCATATGTTAAATGATGTTTATGTTTAATTTATAAACCTCAACTTGTATAAAATTATAAAGTTACACTTTGCTCGATTTGATTTTAAAACTAGTATTTATCACTGCCAGATAACAAAAGAGCAGCTATAAATACCAGTTAGTCGCTTTTCCGGCGGCTATAGCTAAGAGGATACGCCTGTTCCCATTCCGAACACAGTAGCTAAGCTCTTATGCGCCGATGATACTGTTCTCGGGAAAGTAGGTCGTTGCCGGAATCTTATTAATAAAGCATCCAATCCTTAAACGGATTGGATGCTTTTTTTAATGGGGTTTACGAGTAATGGAATTATTGAGACGAGGTCTAGGAGGCACACAGAACAGATATTCGGGTCATCTAATGTTATTACACCAGCTCATAATATTAGATATCTAAGGAAATACGAGCCTGAATGGTGAAGGATAGATGGAGTGCGAAGCGCGATCATTCGAATAAAATGAGGGCAACGACAAGGATGTTCGCTGCCTAAGTAGGAGGTAGTAATGAGAATAATAATGATCTTATCCGCCAGTACTTCCTTAAGTGTTTAGAGCTGATTGAAGTTTCGATAAGTAGGCTCAGAGATGTAGAAGAAATGCAGAATAACCGGCGTAAAAAAACAGCTAGGATTTGAAAGCCCGAATGAAGTGTTCAATCGGGCGGGCTAAAATTTTCAAGTGTTGCACTTAGAACTTAAAGCAAGAATATTGTATAAGCATGCAAATTTGAAATATCATTTTGGGAATAAACTCTTCTGGTCAGAGGGATACTATGTTAGTAAGATTGGCGTTAATGAAGCTACTGTGAAAAAGTATATTCGTGAGTAGGAAAGCCATGATATCGCATTAGATAAATTAAATGTGAAAGAGTATGAAGACCTTATTAAGAGTGGCAAGTAATAATAATCTCCAGTTTAGGGGTAGCAACGAATCTAAAAGCAATAGTAGCTTGTACGAAGAGGAAAGCGGGGCGTCTTGAGACGTTGCAAGCAACAAGGGGTATATTCCTGAGCGAGCCATACGTTTGACGGGTGGCTCAGATTTATAAAGTTTTAATAATGAGACGCCAACCAAACAAGCTTTTTATTTCTTAGTCCAGATTCTGGTATTCAAATCCAAGTTATCGACAATATTCAGTGTTGATTGGAGTATTTGGCAATATTCTGAGAGTAAATAAATGTCTGCAACTTTAGAAAAAATACGTGATTCAAACAAATCATCATCACTTGATAGAGCTATATGAATTTTACTATTAACGAAAGAAATATATGGAGGTGAAGGCAAGAAATAAGACAATTCTGTAATTCTTCTCATCAAATCTGGTGTAAGAATATATCTCGACTCAATCTGATCATCGCTATAGACTACAAAAGAATCTTCAAAATTCTGATTTTCCAACTTTGTTAGTTCACCAGGGCGGTTAAACCCAGCAACCTTCTGTAGGCAATTACCTACCAACTTCCCAAAACGTTTCTCTGCTGTATCAGGAACAACTAAAGTAGTTCCTTTAAAATTTTTGTTAAAATCAGCAACAAAAAAAATCCCCTTAAAAAAAGTATGATATTCCTTCGTGTCAGTAAGCAGTTGAGTAGCTAACGAACTCTTATATTCCGCATGAACTTCACAAAACTGCACCTCAGTTTTCCCTCTCTTACCACTTATCATATCCTCAGCATGATAGCGATCCGGATACTCTGTAAATAGTGAACTTGCAGAAAAGACATCACTACTAATTCCAGATTCAGGCATATAGTGTAAATTAGGTTCAATAAACTTGAGAAGTGGCTTGATAACATCTGGCTTAAAGTTTGCCACAGACTTTTTAAGAATTTTTATGGCTAGAGTAAACCCATACAACGCTATACCCAAAAACACATAGAACAATGATTGACTAAAATCGCTATCTAATGAGGCGGAAGATATAATCGAAAATCCTGCAATACAAATTACAATTCCTCCAATAGCGACAGCTAAAGCTACAGGCATTACCCGAAGACGCTTTTTTTCAATTTCTTCAATAATAGGAGATAGCTTTTCGATATAAAATGAGTTTACATCATGCTGCATGGTAGTTTTCTCCTATTTGTTAAATTGACCCTCTATATCAATGTTTTCTCGTTCAGATGCATCAATGACAAAGGTTTCCCGTCTCCGGTATCCTTTAAAATTAGCAATTATATTGCTTGGGAACATTTCTACCGCATTATTATAAGAGGTAACCGCTGCATTATAAGCTCTACGTGATGCAGCTATTTGCGCTTCAACCTCGTTGAGTGATCGTTGTAAATTGTCCATATTTTCACTTGCTTTAAGATCAGGATAGTTCTCTACAGCTACCATGATTCCGCCAAGAACTTTGTTAATCTGATTATCAATTTGAATACGTTCGTCTGAGCTCATCTCTGCATTAAGAGCCTTAGTACGAAGAGATGTCAGAACTTCCAAAGTTTCACGCTCATGTTTCATATACTCTTTAACACATGACACCAAATTAGGGATAAGGTCATAACGCTTTTTTAATTGTGCATCAATACTGGCAAAGGCATTCTCACATGAGTTTTTCTTTCCAACTAGCGAGTTGTTGAGTAAAATGCCAAAGAACACACAAACAATAATAACTACAAAAATAATAAGCATACTTTCTCCCTTTAAGTACTACTTTTATGATCTGTTCTCAAGCTTGTATAAGTGCTTCAATTTAAAATTTAGTAAAAATAAAGAATCATATATAATAATACAAATTAAGGATCACTAAAAAAATGAAACTTGTTATGATTTGATACTTATAATATACGTATTGTGAAATTTGTCAAGTTTATTTGCTGATAGAATAGTTCGTTTATGACAAAATATAGATAGGCTACTATCGTATACAGTGACATAGAAATGGTGGGTGCCTATATTACGTTTTCTATGCCATGATCGCATGTGCCTTTTCAAAGTATATTGTACTTATATAATACAAACAATAGTGGAAACGGTGTAAAATTAAAAACTTAATACAAGGCGGTAGAGTAAGTTTAAAGTTATGTAGGAATAGAGGATCTTACTATAGAGCCTCAGTGTATAAGAATAGCAAACTAAATTATAAAAATACAAAATGCAACTTTTTATGGGCGTTAACTACCCAAAGAAGTAAGATATATATAGTTGAAATGTAGATTATAAAATATTGAAGCGAATAAATTTTTACGAATTACTATTTTGATGCTTGAAGATTATTTTTTCAATAGATATGTAATTAAACAAAGAATATAAAGAATTACTATGACTACTATTTGATTGTTTTTGCCTTTATATAAATAATATTTGTTATAAATAATGACTCAGTTAAGTAAAATTCAGCAACTATATAATTAAGATGCACTAATAATTATGTCGTCATTTACGTACTAATTGTCGTCATCTACAATTGTTGAGTGCAAGCTAATAAATATAATATATTGGCATAACATCTGATAATAAAGAAAGGAAGTGTTATGTCGAATAAAACAATACTTATTACTGGAGCTAGCTCTGGGATAGGAAAAGCTTGTGCAAAATTATTTCAAAGTCAGGGATGGAACATTATCGCTACAATGCGTTCGCCTGAAAAGGAAGAGGAGTTAATAGAGTTTGAGAATGTATTGATAGCTAGACTTGATGTTCAAGATAGAGATTCAATAACCCAGGCAGTTAAGAAAGGTATTGAACGATTCGGACAAATTGATCTCTTACTCAATAATGCAGGATATGGTGCGTATGGAGTATTTGAATCTGCTAGTCATGAAACAATTAGAAGGCAGTTTGAAGTAAATGTATTTGGAGTGCTTGATGTAATTCGGGCAGTGCTTCCGCATATGCGGAGTCGTAAATCAGGGATGATTATAAATATTTCATCAATGGTAGGTAGGTTTGGTTTTGCGCTTGGTACTCTTTATCATGGTTCAAAATTTGCTTTGGAGGGTATCTCAGAAGCTATGAGCTATGAATTGGCAGCGATTGGTATTCAAATGAAGTTAATAGAACCAGGAGCGGTGAAAACAAACTTTGTAAATTCATTGGATTTTTACTATAATAAAGAGTTGAAAGAATACCAGTCTGTATTGGATGCTGTTAGTAAGTATGCTGAGGAAGCTCGTGGTAGGGGTATCGCTCCGGAAGAAGTTTCTAAAGTTGTTTATCGAGCAGCCACAGATAGTAAAGAACAATTTCGCTATCCAGTTGGAGAGGATGCGGTAAAGCTGTTTGAGCTTAGGGAGAAACTTGGAGATAAGGATTTCTTTAAGATAATGAGAGAGCGTATGGGTATTTAGTAATATAAATGAAGTATGTTTGACTATAAAATCATTAAAGGCGTAAATGTGAAGGCACGAAAATTTAAGGTTAATTCGAGATGGAAGTTGCTACTGGGTGATCTGAATTTAGATATGTCTTACCTTCTAAAGATGGCTAGACTTCCGCAGGAAATTTTTGCTCGGAATAATGAAACATTAGAGCCAGTGGAATTTTACAGATTATGGAAAGCTATAGAAAAACTAGCTAAAGTAAGTTGTCTCCCCTTGTACCTTGGGAAGAAGGTTACTGCAGAGTTTTTTAGCCCTGCTGTACTTGCTTGTTTGTGCAGTAAGGATTTAGAAAATGCTTTGAAGCGTCTGGCTCAGTATGAGGTGCTTATAAGTCCATTGACGTTTGATATAAAGATTAGTTCTAGTAGACTTGTTGCAACGCTAGGTTATGATGAGTCTGCTGGCGTCATTCCAAACGGTATGATTATGTATAAATTTGTAGTTATTACAGAGATAGCTAGACTAGCAACGAGAAGTGATCTATCGCCTGTAATGATTACATTGAGAGAGCTGCCAAATGAGTGGGGAGAATATGAGGAGTATTTTTCTGCTCCTATCATCCGGTCTGGAGAAAATTCAATAATATTTTCGCACGCTGACTCAAGCATAGCCTTTTTAACAGAAGATAAAATAATGTGGCAATATTTGTTGAATGGAATGGAAGCAGATGAGAATAAATATAATGCAAATACTGATATTGTAAAATGTGTAAAGCAAAAACTAATTGAAATATTACCTAGTGGTTTGTCTTCTTTGGATAGCGTTGCTGGCGAACTTTTAATGAGTAAGCGTACCCTTCAACGCAAACTTAAAGCAGAAAAAGTACGCTTTCAAGAAATTCTCAATGGAGTTCGTTTAGAGCTAGCCATGCATTATTTAGTAAATACTGATATTATGATTAGTGAGATAGCTTACCTTATAGGGTATCTTGATAATAATGCATTTCATAGAGCTTTTAAAAAATGGAATGGGCTCACACCGTATCAGTATAGAAATCAGAATGTTGGTAGTAGTATTGTGAAAAGATAATATATAAAGCATAAGTAATATAAGTAGTAATAGTAATGTAATTATGGATAGGTAGTATACTCACCGTTTGCTAGCCACCTTGCTATTATGCTCATTGGTGGAATTTCTATATCTTTATAAGTGAAAGTTGTTGAGCCAAAGTTGGCAATCATTTCAAGTTTATTGTCAAAAGTTGTTTTTTGGACTAGGTGATCAGGGGTTAGCCAGTTGAAATCTGTCATTTGAGAAAACCCAAGTTGCTTGTGTATTGGGGAGAAGAAGTTATAGTGTTTTAAGATGGTTGCTTTGTTCTTTGTGAACTCTTTGATATTGAAGTGATACATAGGTGGTACAAGATAAAGCAGTGAGGTGAGCTCTGCAAGCTTTTTTACATTTGAAAACTTTAGACTGCCGCTTGCGTAGTGATTGGTTGATATGAATGAATCGTGAAAAACTATTTCATTGAGTGGGAGCCTGAATTGTGGTGCATACTCTGTATAGAGAACATCATCGTTGACAAGTGCTGGGCGGAAAAAAATCGCCGGGGCATGCAATGGGTAGCAGTTGCCAAGATAGTAAGGTGAGTCTTTATCTGCTTCTTTTGAGTATGAGCTGAATGAGAAGAATGAAGAGGAGATCATGCCTTCAGCTACATGGATTACTGGTGCTGCATATGAGCTTCCGCCTTCTGAGCCGATTACTAGGTTGAAAGTCTTGCTAATCCACTTCATTCTACTTACCAATTCTTGTGCGTCCTTTTCTTGGGTCATTGGATATAGTGTAGAGTAATCATCAACTAGTTCGCCAAATGCATCACAGTCAATAAAGTATGAGTTGTAAGGTGTTGCGTTTATAATTCTGCGTACACGTTCTTCAATGAAAGGTCTTGCTGCAATAGGATTGAGTGTACCTCCAGTACCACCGAATCCATTCTTTTTATCACCATTACTTTGTACAACAATAGCTTTGTCAAAGAGTTCTTTGTTGAATTGTGCTGTTGACCATGACTCATCAGTACCGTAGTACTTTGGATCATGAATGGTGTCATAACCATCGTAAGCTCCTAAGAGGTAGCCAAATTTATCGGCAAGAATTGCAACTTCTGGGCGGTAATCTATCATACCGAAGTCCCATAAATCATGTACTAAGCGAGCTCTCTCTATTCCTGAAGAGTGCAACATCTCTAACATGCGAGTGGAGTAGCCATAGCCCCATTTACTTGGTTGGCGAAGTTCGGTTGGATAGCATGCATAAAGCAAATTTGAATTAATATCGAATATATCTTTTGGTGAGAGGGATTTTAAATTTTTATTAGGAGCAATAAAATCATTTGGAAGGGATATTTCTGAGAAGTAATCGCTGGAATAGAAATCATTACGGGATAGTACCTCTGAAAGGCCGAGGGCGACTGTGGATTTATGATAGTCTGAAGGGTACTCTTGTTGAGTAAGTTCTACAAGAGTATCCCAATATTCAGGATTAATGAGTTCTTTGATTCTCTTACCTGGTGTTGGTTCGTTAGACTTAGACTGGGCAATAATTTTATCACAAATAGTTTTCCATTTGTCAGGGTATACATCGTCATATGACATGCGTAAGTCACCCCAAAGGTAGCCATGTATAGCTCCGAGTAGGCGGGTCGCTTTAGGAGTGGTATGCAACTTTTCTTTCATTGAGACAAATTTATTGCTATCAATTAAATACTTTCGGTATGCTTTTGCGGGAAGCACTGGAGAGGTGTTATCACCAAGTTTTATAATAAAGCCATACTGCCTATTTGGGTTGATGGTTGGGAATGTGTGGGTGAAGGTAGTCTTAATAGAGTTGTTGTTATCTTCGAATGTTATTAAATTATTATATCTATTAGTTATGATATAAGTAAGAATATAGTTATTTAATTGTAAACCGAAAAATGGTATTGTTAGCCCTTCTGTTGTGTCTAGTTCAGTATTTATAAGTAAGCGTCGCCATTTTTTATCGCTTAGAGGGACATACATACCTTCACGATGCGGTAGTATAAGAGCTTTTAAATTTTGTGCCTGGTCTATTATTGGAAAAGTAAAGTCAGCTGAGTCAGACGAGTTGATATTTATAGACAATTCATCGTCGTGCAAGGTAATTGATACCAGCGTATTTGAAGCAGGGTACTTCCATTTAATAGAGTTGTTTGAATAAGAGAGATTGGAAATAGTATTATGTTTTGGTGATGGAGATGATATAGCAAATTCAGTTTTATTTGCGGGTTTACAGATTATGTTAAAGGTTTGTGGAACTATTTGTATATTCCATAGGTTGTTTTTAATATCAACTATATCTTCAGCCGGAGGTATTAATAGTAATGTAGCAGAAATAGTAATCAGTATACCGGATAATATTATCAGTAATGATAGGAATTTATTTGTCAGGTGATTCCGAATTTGAGTAAGTATTCTCATTATCCATCCTTCTTATATCTATACTTAAGATTGCGTCAATTATTATAATAATTGGCATCTCAATAACAATAGAATTTTTATGCTCATCTTTGGGGCTGAGCCGTATATTGTGTATAAAATCGTATGTGTAAAAGTAAAGCATACATGCTTATATCATGTTTAAGATAATATAAAATTAAAAATGAATAAAAATAAATTGACAAGGAAAAAATGATAAGGTATACTTGAGTAAGATTTCTAACTCATTAAGGAGTATATATGAAAGACAGAGGTGAGATGTTTTGCAATCTTATAAATCAAGTACTACCGTGTTTTTTTAAGAATTTAAATAGTACTGTACACAGGTATGAGAGTAAGGAGTATAGCCTTTATGGTAGTCAGATAAAGGTTATTAATGCGGTAAAGATTACGCAGCCTATTGCTCCTGCTGAGTTGAGTAGGGTTTTGGACGTGCCTAAAGGAAGTTTGACAACAATAATAAAATCGTTAGTTGAAATGAAGCTGTTAAAGAAGTCATACTCAAATAGAGATAAGCGTAGGTATTCTTTATCAATAACAGAGAGAGCAGAAAAATTATTGAAAAAGAAGAATGAAGAAGATGCGCTAAAGTATGAAATGATATTTGCTGGTATGTCTGATGATGAGTTTGATAAGACAGTAGAAGGGCTAAAAACAATGGTGAAGTACTTTTCTAGGAGATAACAATATGGTAGCAGAAAGGAGTTTTGAGTATGATGCATTTGGACCATGGGTGTATGTGGTTGATGAGAAGTATGCACTTCCACCAATATTTGTAGAGTATTCAGATATTCTTGATGGTTCATTAATGACAATCAAGATACCGAGAAAGATAGATCGTAGAAAAGCAAATCCTAAAATGCACCTTTATGATATTGTTGTTGGAGTATTTGAGTCGCATATAGTAGTTCTTAGGCGAGAAGGAGAGCAGGTAGAATTCAGCAAAATTGAAATTTCTGATATAGAGTATATTAGAAATAGTAGATTTTTATTGAAGGGAACTCTTGAAATAAAAACAAGTAGTGCAGGCATAACCTTTGGGTACAATACAGTTTCAGATTTAATAATTAATAGACTTATACAAGTAATTCGAAGTAAACAAGAAGAAGTAATAAGTAACCCAAAGTTTGAAAGTATAGATTATAAAAGTAATAATATTGATATTTTGTATGTGAATTTGATAAATAGCATGAAGAAAGATAATTCTGAAACGGAATTGGTGGCATATCAACCTAATTTCGAAATAGTGCAACGTGGTAGTGTTATCAAATCAATAATTAGGAAAATATTGAAGAAAGAGCTTTTGACTTGTACAGCCTTTGTAGCAAATGCTACTGAACTTATAATAATTGATAGAAGTACGCACGATGAAGATAGTGAGTCGCACTACTCATATTCATTTACATATCTAAGGTTTGACAGAATCAAAAGAGTTGAAATTCGTGATGAACAAAAGTTGGATTGTACTAAGTATGTGGAATTTGAAATTGGTAGTCATAAGTTTTCATTTGTGATCAATGATAAATGTGTTGGGATAGAAAAACTAGTAAGACAGCTTAATAACTAATCAATAAACGAGTAAAAAGTTTGATGAAGGTGAAAAATAAGCGTCATAGTCTGAATGTTTTGTTGATGTTCATTCTGGCAGTATTTCCGATTACTATGTTTTATTACTTTCTATTCTTGTCGATTGAAAAGGGTATTTGAAGGTGTGATAAGTGGAAGTTTGATTGTTGGAAGTGTGTACTTTTATGGGGTACACACTTTTGTGTAAAATATGATCTTTTGATAAGAGTGTTAATTATTACTGCCTAGTATTGAGATTACTTCTTTGGAAATTATCTTTCCAAGTTTTGCGTGTTCGCTTGCATCTAGGTGTATACCGTCTAGTTTACTACTAGTAATGTGTTCCCCTGCGTCAAGCAAGCGAATATTTTGTTCTGAGCAGTATTTTTTCATCACAGTTCCAAGTTGGGTAGATTTTTCTCTTCCGCCAATAAACATTTCTCCAAATGGAGATTGGCTCATATCGGCGAATGGTGGTGGGCAGATTACTAAAACCTCAGGCCTTGCACCGTAGCATGAGTCTTGCTTAATCTGGGTAAGTCCAACAAGTCTGCCGATACTCCTGCAGATATCGAGTGGTGAGACAGAGAAGCGATTTTTAAGATCGTTTGTGCCTAGCATTATAATAACTAGATCGAGGGGTGAGTGTGAAAGGAGTAATGAAGGAAGCTGTGTGCAACCACTCTTGTCACCTGACACAGGATCTTCCCATACTGTTGTCCTTCCGCATAGACCTTCTTCAATAACCTTGAATCTGTCTCCAAGCTCACTCTGAAGTACTCCTGTCCAGCGAGTGGTACTGTCATATCTACTTTCACCGATTGGGGTATATCCCCAAGTGTTTGAATCTCCAAAGCATAGTACTGTTTTATTTGTCATTATCAATCCTCATGTTTATTATAAGTTATACCCAATATAAATTATAATTATATGCTCTGGGAAGGAAAGAGCAAATGGTTGTTAGCTTTGAATAGTTATTTTCTTTCTAACTGATTCTTAGCTTATAGTTAATAACGGGGTAACATAAAAATATATAAATAGCAATATAGGTAGCAGTATTTTTAACTTACTTTATTGGTCTGTATTGTTATTTACTAATTTTGGAGGGTTTGCAGTTATGAATGGTTTAAAAAATATTGGCTTCTGCGCATTGATTGTTCTTGGTTCAGTTTCACAAGTATTTGCAGGTACTTCAGCAAAGTTTGGTATTATTACTGATGTGCATCACACTAATAAAGCTGATACCACTCAGCGTGTCTATTCAGCTGGTATGGGAAAGATGTCTCAATTTGTGAGAGATATGGAGAGAGAAGATGCAGACTTTATTATTGAACTGGGTGATCTTGTAGATACCTTGAATAAAGATGGTAGTAAAGACCCTGTTGTAAATCTTAAAGAGATAGAAGATGTCTTTAAAAGCTATCCAGGACCAAGCTATCATGTTCTTGGTAATCATGAATTTGATAATCTAACTCGTGAGCAGTTCCTTAATAATGTGGATAATTCTGGTATTGCAAAGGGGAAGACCTACTTCTCATTTGATAGTAATGGCTTGCACTGTATTGTACTAGATGCAGATTATACAAAAAACGAACAACATCGTCCTTTTGACATGAATACCAAGGATGATACGTTTTGGGATTGGAAAGATGCATGGGTGCCGCAGGAAGAGCTTGATTGGCTCAAGCAAGATTTAGCATCGTCAAAACTACCAACTATAATTTTTTCGCATCAAGTGTTGCACCGTGATACAACTGAAAATCATACTATTAAGAACGCGGATGTTCTAAGAAAAATGTTTGAAGATGATGGTGATGTAATTGCAGCTTTCTCTGGGCATGACCACTCAGGTGAAGAAGTCGAGGTAAACGGCATAAACTATATTATGCTAAGAGGTAATGTAGGGTTTAGTCAAGAGTGGCCAGAATATAGCGCTACAGGTGGAGCGGATAAGGACAGAGACAGTCAGTACGCCATTATAGAGGTTAATGAAGATTTGAATGGAGAGTACAGAATTTCTGTAAAGGGAAATGGCTATCAGCCTAATTATTCGGTAATTGCCAATAAAAAGAGATAGTATTAACTAGAAGTATGAATATTATGTAAATATACGGCTTGCCCAATATTTGGCGAGCCGTATTTATTGTGGTAGCATATTTTTAATTTGAAATGCTGTTTACCCATTCGGGTATCTCGAGAACGTTCATTATAATTTCAATAGACAACGCAGCGAGTACCATACCCATTAATTTTACAAGTATAGCTGCTCCATTTTTGCCAATGACCTTCATAATAGGGGTAGCAAGTAGCATAAAGCAGTAGGTGATTGTTAGTATACCTATAAGTACTCCAGCAGTACAGAATTGGGTCTGGATATCAAATACTTGGTTGTCTGTTAGGATGATTACAGCCATAATTCCTCCAGGTGTTGCAATTGCTGGGATAGCGAGGGGAAATACTGCTATATCGTGCTCTGGTTCTTTAGCAGTGCTATCAGGAGAGCTATTACCAAAAACCATCTGTATGCCGAATAAAAATAAAATGATAGCACCGCTAAGTTGGAGTGAAATCAATTGAATCCCCATATAGGTTAGTAATATTTGGCCTACAAGGATAGAACTGAGTAGAATGGCACCAGAATAAAGTATTGCTTTTAGTGCAGTATGCCTACGGCGTTTTGCTGTGAAATTAGCTGTTAGAGCAGCAAATAATGCTAGTGTTCCTATTGGATCTATTGTCGCCCAGAGAAACATCAAGTCTTTTATTATTTTTTCTGAGAGTGAAAATTCCATATATAGCCTTTTGTATGAGTAGTAAGTGGATAAATTGTAAATCTCTAAATGGAAACTGTAAAGGTAAAAAAAATAAATTATCTATTTAAATTGTAAACAAATTGGTCAATGTCTTTCGGAAAGATGTTTATAAGGGATTTGAAAATTGTATAATACACGCAGTAGATAATAATAGCCACTAAACTTAATATGCTTTCAAGGATAATGATAATATGGTAAGAACCGTACAGGTGCAAGATACATTCTCTGGACCGCTAGATCTTCTTCTTTATCTCGTCCGGAGGGATGAGATAGATATACATGATATTCCTGTTGGACATGTGACAAAGGAGTATCTGGTAGAGTTAAACAAGATGTCAGAGATTGATGTCGATGCAGGGGGAGAGTTTCTTGCTATGGCTTCGATGCTTACTGAGATTAAGGGAAGAATGTTATTGCCAGATGTTAGTGAAGAGGAAGACGAGGATGATGAGTTATATGATCCAAGGCAGGGACTTGTTGAAGCATTATTAGAGTATAAGAAGTTTAAAGAGGTAGCTGCTGAACTGGAAGCGATGTCAAATGAATTTGATGAACGGTATGGTCGAAATGTGAAAGTACCAGAATTTCAAGCTGTTGTAAAGGAAAAAGCCGATGAACTTGGGGCTTTGGATCTTTTAGCAGCATTTCAAAGAATTGCTAGGAAGATGCTCAATGAGCGTGCTCCTCGTGAAATCGTAAGTGAAGAGGTGCCTACCGAGGTTCGAATTAAGCAAATAGAAGAGGTCGTCAGTCTTAGAGGAAGGGTTAGTTTTACCAGTATATTATCTGACTCACCTAGTGAGGATGAGATGGTAGGATTCTTCATTGCAATGCTCGAACTTATTCGTATGAGAAAGATTGATGCGCAGCAGTCAGTGGATTTTTCGGAAATCTATTTTATAGCAATTAGTGAGTCTGAAAATTCTGAGGAAAAAGTAGTTGATGAGCAAGCAGAGGATAGTGTAAAAGAATTTAATAATGAGGAGCTACCTACTTATATTCGCAGTGGTTGCTTTGGGATGAGTAATGCCTTTGGTATTAGAAGAGCTTCTGGAGTAAGTAGTAATTTTAATAGAAAGATAATAGCGAACCGTTATGATATGTTGAGTATCAGAGGTTCAGCAAGTACCAATACTGTAAAACAGGAGGCTGTGCTATCAGTTGGCATGGAGTTCCCTCCACTATTTAGTGCATACCATAAAAAGAGTGTTTCAAAAGTTCTGCCTGAGAAACCTGAGGAGTATAAACTAATTGAGAATATTGCGTGTATTGCAGAGTGTAAGCATCCAGCTATTCAGGAAAATAGAGGTGCACAATATAGGGCAAGTTTCAAGTTGTCCAACCCATTCTCTAGCTCTTCTAATATTATGAGTAAGCAGAGTTGCAAGTGTAAGTCTGTAAACAAATATGATGTTCTTGGGCTAAAAAGGGGCATGGTTGTACAGCCTTTATCATGTAAGAATATTCCAAATCCATTCGAGTTTTTGAAGATTTGCACGGGAAGAATCTGTCATAATACACTAAGCCACTTAAAAGAATGTGATAATACTATTATTGAGAGTAAGGTGGATGAAGAGAATCAGCAGAGAGGGTACACTAGAAGTAGCAGTGTCGTTCTTGCTAATCCATTTGCTATGCAACGACAAACTCTGGAGGCTTCTTCTAGTAGTGTCTCTCCAAGCTACACTTATAATAAGTTTGATATGTTTTCTCTTAGTAATAGGAAAGCAACTTATAAGCCTAAACAAATACTCAATAATCCACTCGAGTTTATGAAGTTGGCTGTTGGTCGATTGAGCAATAATAGAGCTGTTACAAAAGATGGAATAGGAGTAGGTATAGCAAAGGCTATTGTCGAACATGAGGTAGATGAATTGAGTCCGCATATGACTTTATATAGGAATGGTAGTACAACTCTTGCTAATCCATTTGCTGTGCAACGACAAACTCTGGAGGCCTCTTCTGATAGTATCTCTCTAAGCTACACTTATAATAAGTTTGATATGTTCTCTCTGAATAATTGGAAAGCAACTCAGAAGTCTAAGCAAACACTCAATAACTCACTTGAGTTTATGAAGTTGTCTCTTGGCAAGTTGTGCTGTAATAGTGTGGCTAAAAATGATGGTGTAATAAAACCGGCAGTCGAAGATAAAATAGATGAATTGACTCCGAGGATTGGTTTAAGCAGAAAAGGTAGAATGGTGCTTGCCAATCCATTTGTTATGCAATTTGCAGAGATGTCTAATTCAGCAAATAATAGTAGCAAAATTTCAAGCTACAATTCTTTTGATATGTTGAGTTTGAGGAGCAAAGATACAGTGGGTAGTACCGCAATCTCAATGAATAATACGCTAGAATTTTTGCCTTTGGGAGTAGGTAGAGTATCAAAGCATATTACTGTTATAGAGGACTTTGTAATTTGTAATAGTGAAGAAGTTATAATGGATAAAAAATCTGGTAGTTTTAGGAATGAGTTCAAGCTTTGTGGGGCATTCGGTATAGAGAAAACAGTTGTGAAAGCTGAAGAGACGACTCGAGCGAATAAGTTTGACTTTATGGCTGGGGATGCCAGAATTATTCAGAGTAGTAAAAGCTCTAAAAGAAAGTTTGTAAGTTTTCTATAGTTATTTTGTTTTATCTATGTTTTGTGATTCAGAAGATGTTATTAGGTAGCCTCGTGGAAGTGTAATATTAAAGATTGCCCCAGTACTGTCCTTGTCTGTGACTTCTATTCTTCCACGGTGGTCTTCAATGATACGTCTCACAATTCCTAGACCAAGGCCTGTCCCTTTTTCTTTGGTAGTATAAAAAACCTCGAAGATCTTTTCTTCGTTTTCTGGGGGAATGCCAATACCATTGTCTTCTATTTCAATACGAATGCTTTTATCTTTTTCAAAAGTTGATAGTTTGATGGTTGCATCAAAATCATTGTCCTTCTCTCTACGTTGTTCAATTGCTTCGCTGGCATTTCGTAGGATATTTAAAATAACATGAGTGAATTGGCTCTGGTCAATAACTACTGGGTACATATCTGGTGCTAAGTGTGTCTCAAGCTCTATGTCGCTTTCATCCATTTCTGGTTGTACAAATTCACATAGATCACGTAAAAATCGGTTTAAATCTAATGGCTCAGTAGCCATGCGTGGTGGGCGAGCAAAGTTCAAAAACATCTCTAATGTCTTTGTGAGTGCCTTTACTTCCGTATAGATTCGTTGGCTACGTCTAGCAAATTTTGTAGAAACATTCTCAGGCAGGTTTGATGCATCTTCAGCAAGTAGTTGGGCATTGAGTTGAATTGCATTTAATGGAGTACGAACTTCATGAACGAGTCCAGCAGCAAGTGCACCTACATAAGCGAGACGCTGGCTTCGGAGTTCTTCTGCATCCTTTTGGCTTCTATATTTATTTGACATTACTAGTACTCTCTACGTTGCGAGTAATTTTTATAGCCAAGTTTTAGTCTGTGTTTGGCAACTGTACGGCGCTTTATTATAATACCCTCCTTCTCAAGAAGTACCTGTATTTGGTCGTCTTTGAGCGGCTTCATCTTGTCTTCTGAATCGATTAATTCCTTGACTCTATTACGTATTTGAATGTTGCTATATCCTCCATCAGGTACAAATGAACTAGAGTCTGATGAGGCTACGTTGTTGCTTAAGTTAGGTATACTATTTGAGCTAGGAGTTGGGGCAGACGAGCGGGTAAAGAACTCTCTAAGTGGTTTAAGACCTATAGGGGTTTGAGCAAACTTGTCTCGTGCGGCTCGACTGACAGTGCCAATATCGATATCAAGGAATTCTGCTACTTCTTTCATCATTAGTGGTGCTGGGGCTGGAATTCTGCCAGCTAAATAGTCCTTCTGCCTTGCAACAATTTCTCTTGCAACCCGTGTAAGTGTAAGTTCTCTCTGTTGAACAGCTCTGACGATATCAAAAGCTGATTGAAAGCGTTCTCTAAATATTTTGTTCTGCCCTTTTGATTTTAGAGATTTTTGCATCTCCTCAAACTCAGCTTTTTTCTCAGGATTATTCATTATTGTTTGGCGAATTATATCACCTCTACCAGTATTGTCGTAAAGAGCAAGAAAAGTATCTGATATCTCTGGAATTGGACCATTTGGAAGACTTAACTTCCAGACCATACCGTCATGCTCGTATAGACTGATCTCTGTATGTGCATCATGTAATCTACCCTTTGCAGCACGGACCAAATAATCACTCTTTTCATCGTGATTATTGATTTCTAGTGTTCTTAACTCTCTTTCGAGTTCAAATATCTTCTCCTTTGATTTGCGAATATCTTCAGGTCTGCTCTCAACAATATCGATAATAATGTCAGGTCTAGCTACCTGAGTGCTAATATTGCTATACCCAGAAACAGGATAGGGAGAAAGATTTTTGATAAGCGCAACCGCATCTTTGATCTCATCAATGGTTGCCTGTAAAGCTTTAGCTATAAGTGGAAGACGGTTTGCGGCTAGATCTTCGAGGTGCTTTTCGACAATTTCACTTGCTAGAAGATTGAATGGATCGTCAATAGTGTCTAGCTGGAGAAGCAAGCACTCGGTAAGATCACGTGCAGCTGTGCCAGCAG
Source organism: Planctomycetota bacterium (assembly GCA_965140405.1). GTDB lineage: Bacteria > Planctomycetota > SZUA-567 > SZUA-567 > SZUA-567. The sequence continues at coordinate 369,317 of OZ223208.1, read as the reverse complement.
GTGAAAGGTGCTGTACCTCATCAAGAGCGTTTTCAAATTCATCCTCTGTAACTTCTGGTGAGATATTAGCAAAGTCAATTTCATCAAATGGTGTTGTAAGATATCCAGATTCATCGAGTGAAGAGACTATGCATGTTGCTATTTCTTGTTCTCTGTTTGAGATATCTAATAGATGGATCTGGTTAAAGAGGGACTCTATATATGACTCTGCATGGCTCTCTGTATTTGCGATGATGTCGAATCTTTCGTCATCATCGTAGCTGCTCTTTGGCATACAGTCGTCATAGACATCGTTCCAGCTATAATCAACATCATCGCTATGTCTAAGGTCTTTGAAATCATCCGAATAATCTCCATCGCCTTCTTCAGATCCTTCGGTATTATCATAATCTTCGGATGTGGATTCGCTTGAATTATTGTCACTCTTTTCATCGTTTTTTAAGTCACTCAGTTCTAAAGCAGGATTTTCAATTAATTCATGCTGTATCCTTTGCTCCAGCTCGAGTAGCGGCATCTGGAGCATCTCCATAGATTGAATCATCTGTGGGGTCATGACCATCTCTTGGCGTTGAGCCAATTGCATGTTCATGCCGTGATACATCTCTGGTGACATTGCTTATCCTTAAAACAGGTGTTAATCGACTGGAATTGAATCATAACACACAAATTGGCTATTTTCTAACAAAATGTGTGCCAATATAGTCATGTTATAGCGATTTATCTACAAAATGCAATTATTCCTTTATAAATTTTTATTACTATTGTAATTATTTAAATTAGACGAAATACAGATATATAGTTTATTTATAGGTTAATACACTGATTGTTAATCAGGTTCTAGTTAATGTTTTGTTAAAATATTGCTATGAACTAATTATATAAAATATGACAACTGTCATATTTAGAAGGGAGCGATATGGGAATTAATAGCTATATTATCAGTATTTTAGCAATAATCTTGACTACTACATACGTAGTATCGGCAAATGATATGCAGGCAGAAGAGATGCAAACAATAGTCGCTCAAATGAAGCAAGAGATGCAGGACGCAGTGCAAAAAATGCAGAGAGAGATGGACCAAAAGGTCGATAAAATGCAGAAAAAAATGGCTGCAATGGAGGAATCAATCTCTCAGGAGCGTAATTCATTCAACCAGAATATGAATTCTATGCAGGCTGCACTAGCAACAGAGAGAGAGTTGATGCGGGAAACCGCTGGAGGTGCGCCAGAGGCTCTAAGAAGTAATGGTGGGAACGCAACTGTGAGAGTAGGTGGTAAAATAGCTGTAAGATACTATGCTGACTTTGATTCAAACTATAATCATCAAGGACAACCTCAACCAAGTGGTGGGCAGTATGCCTCTAAACTTGGATGGACAATGGATACTGCGTCTGTAACTATCGATACTCAATTCAATGAAGATCTAAGCTTATTTATAGACATAAGACCGAGTTCATTCGATAAAGCTTACTTTCAGTGGAATAATATTGGTGGTTCAGGCTTAGGCACCCAAGTCGGGTTTATCGGTATTCCTGCAGGTATGTATTCAAGTTCTACTGATATGTGGGGGAGGGTATTTATTACCAATCCTGTAGTAAAGGAGTTTTCGCAAGCGTTTATGGTTTCTAAAGGATCTGCTGCAAACAATCCAACTGACGATATTAAAAGAATGGGAGTAAAATTATATTATCAATTTTTTGATCAATTGACTCTTACTGGAACAATATTCTCTCCATCAGATCTAGGTAACCCAAGTGACCTGCTTGAGGGGTATAGTGCGACTGATAGCAGGACTATCCTTGCTCCAAACGGAGATCCAAGGAATAATGGATTCATGAGTCAGTCTATAAGCTTGGAGTATAAGCCAGCATTTCTTGAGGGATTACTCTTGTCTGCTACATATGCTGGATTGGCCGATCTAGGACAAGGAACTTTCGATTCAGCGGATAGAAGGGGCAGCTCATTTTGTCCAAAGTTCGATTTGGGTGTCGCATATCTAACCGATAAGTATGGAGTATATTTTGAAACAGCGTATAACCTAAATCCTGGGTTTTATTCTGATACCTATAACTTGAGTATGTCTTTAGGGGCAGATTATAGTTTGACAGAGAAATTATCTCTTGCTGTTGGAGCGGCATATGGATTTATGGCTTCAAGCTCAGATAAATATAAAGCAACTTTAGAGCCAACAGGTAATGCCCCAGGCTATCCTCATTTTGAATCTTCTACAGTAAGGTTACGTATTGGCGCAAGGTATAATTTTGCAAATGGTGTCTGGGTGAAAGGGGAATATGGTCATTTGTTCTCAACTGCCAGTGGTATGAATGATAATTCTATTAAGGATGGCAATCATTTTACTCTTGAGACAGGTGTGGTATTCTAAGAAAATGTATATTTAAATATATATTATAATTTTACTAATTACAGGGCTCGCAAAGCAATAAGCTTTTTGAGCCCTTTTATTATAGCAAATAGCTTTTTGCCATTGTGTTTTTTGCTATTACGGTTAAAATACTAACCAGATAGTGCTATGCAATAATTAGTGAGGTAATGCTAAGTAATATATATATTTGATTTTGATAACTATATCGAAAAGGTAAGGCAAATTATGAGTGATGGTGCAGAGGATATTCTAGCTGGGGCGCTGGAATCTACTGATATTGAAGGACTTAATCTTATTAATAAGGGTAAAGTGCGTGATATTTATGACTTAGGTGATAAACTGCTTATTATTACTACGGATAGAATCAGTGCTTTTGATGTTGTGCTTGACCCTGCCATCGCTGATAAAGGTCGTGCTCTTACACAGTTGAGCCTTTTCTGGTTTGAACATCTGAGTAGTGTAATTGATAACCATATGATTACCGATTCGGTAGAAGAGTTAGATATATCTGAAGAGGTGAAAAGCTCACTCAGAGGTAGGAGCATGATTGTAAAGAAAGCTGCTCCGTTAGCTGCTGAATGTATTGTTAGAGGATATCTAGTAGGAAGTGGCTGGAAAGAGTATCAGAAGAGCGGAACGGTATGTGGAATTAAGCTACCAGCTGGGCTTGAACAAGCAGCCAAGCTTCCTGAGCCTATATTTACTCCGTCTACAAAAGCTGAAATAGGCGACCATGATGAGAATATTAGTTTTGAGCAAATGGAAGGTATTCTCGGGTCAGATGTTGCGAAAAAGGTAAAAGATGCATCAATAAACCTCTACAAGAAGGCTGCTGATTTTGCTGCTGAAAAAGGAATAATTATTGCCGATACAAAGTTTGAATTTGGCCTTTATGAAGATCAAGTAATACTAATTGATGAGGTGCTTACACCTGACAGCTCGAGATTCTGGCCTGCTGAAACTTACAAGACAGGTGAAAATCCTTCATCATTTGATAAGCAGTTTGTGCGTGATTGGCTTGAGAATACTGATTGGAATAAGACTGCTCCTGCTCCAGTGCTACCTAGGGATGTTGTACTAAAGACTCGCCAGAAATATATTGATGCATTTGAAATTATCTCTGGGAAGAAGTGGGAGTTTTAACTGGTAATGGCAGAGAAACAGTCCAAAAGAATACTGATTTATCTTGAGTATGCGGTCTTTATGGCTGTAGCTGGTATACTGAGGTTTTTACCCCTGCCTATTGCAGTAAAGGTTGGCAAACTTATTGCTAGGGTCTTTTGCATAGCAAGTAAGCGTTCATCTAAATTTATAGAATATCAGATGAAGGCGTGCTTTGGAGATAAATATTCTGACTTAGAGTATCATGAATTGGTGGATAAATTTTATACCCATTTTGGGTGTCTACTTGCAGAAGCGGTTAGGCTTAAAACTGTTTCAAATGATATGATTGATTGGAATGGGCTTGATGATGTAGTTGCTGAATTGACAGAAACATATGGTAAAGGTGTGTTTTTCGCTACGGGTCATATAGGTAACTGGGAACTTACAGGAGCATTGGGTGCAAAAAATGGTATTTTAGCTGGTGCTATTGCAAGACCTCTTGATAATCCATTGATTAATGCAAAGCTCAATGAGTTTAGAACCTTTTCTGGTCAGAAGATTTGGGAAAAAGATGGTGCTATGCTCAAACTTATTAGAGCAATAAAAAACAAAAAATCAGTTGGAGTCTTAGTTGATCAAGATGCTGGTGAGCAAGGAATTCGAGTGTCATTTTTAGGAAGACCAGCAAGTACGACTATCTCAGTAGCGGAGATGGCGATAAGGCTTGGAGTACCAATATTTCCTTCTGCCGTTGTTAGAGATGGAAATAATCCTATGAAGTTTAAAGGTGTTTTTGGTGAACCTATAATACCTTTAACCAATAAAAAGCTAGAAGGGGAAGTATTCAGGCTAACAGAAAGAATGAATGAGGAGCTCTCAAAGATAATTTCTGATTACCCTGAACAGTGGTTGTGGATACATAAAAGGTGGAAGACACCTAATCCTATTGATAGAAGGCGTTTGAGACGGTATGAGTGAGAGAGTATTTCACGATTGGTTGAGTAAGCGACTCGCAAAATGTAATGACACAGTCATTATTGGTGCTGGTCATGATGACTGCGGACATGTTGACGTTAGTGGTCTGCAGGCTCTGGCATTTAGTACTGATACTGTTGTTGAGGGTACTCACTTTGATGCGGAAGCTGATCCACTCAATGTAGGATATAAAGCTGTCGCAGCAGCTCTTTCTGATCTTGCTGCTAGTGGTTGTAGGCCTCTTTGGGGGCTAGTTGCACTAAATATGAGGCGAGGGCTGGGTGATAGATGGGCGATGCGCCTAATGGAAGGTATTGTCTCTTGTGCGCAGATGCATAATTTGAGTATTATAGGCGGAGATACGACTAGTGCGTATGGGCCAACATCTGTAAATATTACTGTTGGTGGAACACCTTATGGTAAGGAAGCTATCATGCGGGCTGGGGTTAGTGATGGGGATCTCTTGATAGTTACTGGTGAGCTGGGAGGATCGATACTTGGTAAGCATATGAAGCCGATTCCGAGGTTTGCAGAAATTGAAAAGCTTATAGAGTTGGTACCGATAAAGTCGTGTATGGATATTACTGATGGGCTTACAATGGATCTCTCGAGAATGCTAGCAGTGAGCAACTTCGGGGCGATATTGGAGGAGGCTGAAATTCCAATTTCTGAGGATGCCTTTGCGCTTTCTAAGAAGACTAAGAAGACACCTATGGAGCATGCACTGAGTGATGGTGAGGATTTTGAATTACTCTTCTCGGTTTCTGAAGAGGCGTGGGGTATCCTGCAAAAAGAGTGGCCGAAGACTGGGATAAAGACCAAACTATCATGTATCGGACGTATTGAGAACAATCAGGGACTACGTGTGGCAGGGAGTGATGGAACTCTTCATATGCTCGATTCAGCAGGATATGAGCATAACTTTTAATTTTAAGTATGGTAGTGCTGGTTGGAGTGGGAATTTTATTTACTGGCTGAATAAGCCGTTTTTTATTGGTATAAAAAAGTATGAGTATATTTGAATATAAGATTACGACCAGAAGCCCTGAAGAGACCAAAGATATGGGTGAGAGAATTGGAAAGAGCTGTAGAGGTGGAGAGGTCTTTCTGCTCAATGGTGATCTAGGTGCTGGAAAGACCTGCTTTACCCAAGGGCTTGCCAAGGGTCTTGGTATTGAGGAGGATGTCACAAGTCCTACATTTGTACTCCATGTACAATACGAGGGTGGTAGTCTTGAGTTGAATCACTTTGATGCATATCGTTTGGCTGAGGCGGAGAGTATTGGGGATCTTGGGTTTGATGATTTCTTTGGCTATGAACAGGGTGTGGCGATTGTTGAGTGGCCGGAGGTGATTGAAGATATACTACCTCGTAAGGGTGCGATAAGGGTAGAGATTGAGAGCTTGGACGAGACAATTAGAGAGTTTAAGTTTGCTGTAGATGATGGAAACGGGCTTGCTAGGGTCAAGTATTTGGCTTTTACTAATGATGAGGCCAGCGATAGAGATCATTAAATACTGTATCCATGCAGATTGTTGCAGCAATTGCATAAATTCTTAAGATCGAATCTAGCTGTGTTGTTGTACCTCGCTCTAGTAAGTAGTTGTCCTTATTGGGTATTATAGAATTTGGGCGTGCTGTCGTCATGGAAAAATTCGCTACAACCTCGTTATTATAAGTGGCGATAAGCCACTTTCTATCGGAGTCTTCATAGACAAATCCCCATAACTTACAGATTTGATCATATATGAGAAGAGAACATTTATCACTCTCCATAATAGACGATTTCTGGTTTTTATGTATACCTCTAGTTGGTCAAGAAGGTGACTTCTAGCATCATGTAATGTAAAGCGAGCTTTATTCAAGCTCCATCATGAGTGTCTCTTTGATATAAAGAATAGAGTGCTTTTGGTATCTCTATCAGTAATATTAATTTTGAACGATGAGTGTACAAATCCTGCCGTATATCGTGAAAGCCAATCTATAGGATTTTTTGAAGCATCAATAGCATATTCTGAATAAGAATTTCGTATTTCATAATCACTGCTCGGTTTAAATTGATTAAACAATCTTTCTATTGCTAGTTTGTATATGTTGCTGGGCATGCTATTTCCAAGGATAAATGGTTGATAGTGATTAGGCAAATACTTTCAAGACTTGTGTGCTGAGAGAGTCGCTATAGACAGTTCCCCACAGTTTTTTGTATTATTGTGTATGCGAAGATAATAATTACCCTGATCACTTAGGATGTTTATTTCTCCAAGAGGGTGATTTTGAGTATCTTTTAATGTAAAGCTGGACTTATTTAAGAACCAAGTGTATTTTTTTGAAACTGTAAATTGAATTTCGCTAGAGCTTTGATAGGCAAAGTTTAGATTGAATGCAGAATTTGCAAACCCAGTAAAATATTGAATAATATATTTTACTGGGTTTTATTGAAGAGTCGACTGCATATAGGAGCTGTGTTCCTGAAGAATGATTAACTATAGCATACTTCAGGTTTAAATTCATGTACATGATATTTATAAAGGTGAGACCTGAATGTGTAAGAATCTTAATCAAATATATGATGAATTTGCAAGTGGGTATGATGAGAACCGAGCCGCCTTTGATATGACGGAAGTGGTTGATTCGTTTTATAAATTGTGTGGAGATGGGAAGAAGAGGTTGCTCGATCTTGGGTGTGGAGCAGGGGTGCCGTTTGCTCAGTACTTTGCTGGTAAAGGATGGGATGTCACTGGAGTTGACTTTTCTGGTGAGATGATCAAGCTGGCAAGGAAGTATGTTCCTGAAATGAAAGCAGTGCAGGCAGATATGAGGGAGCTTGTATTTGACGAGGGTAGCTTTGATGAGGTGACAGCGATATATAGTATATTTCATATCCCTTCAAGTGAGCAGTTCAAGCTTCTTCGTAAAGTGTACGGCTGGCTGAGTCCTGGAGGGAAAGTGTTATTCACCTATGCAACCAAGGAGTATACCGGTAGTGATGAGTTTGATGGGTATATGGAGTTTATGGGGCAGGAACTGTATTACAGTCATCGTACGCCGGAGGTATTATTTAAAGAACTCGGATATATTGGCTTTGAAATACTAAGTTTGGATTATAGAGAGATTGGTGGGGAGACATTTCTCTGGGTTAGTGTGGGCAGGTAATAATCTTGGTTTAATAGTAATTTGTTGGTTAATAGGGTAATTGTATACAGAGGAAGTGGATGGGTTGGCTATTGTGCTTAAAGTGTTTTGGCAAAGCTAGAGATGGTAGAGGTTGTCTGATTATGGGGCTAGTTATTTTGTTTTTTCAATTGGGCTGTTATTTCTTTTGATAAAGCCTACGTATCGTTGTATTGAGTGTGGGTTCAGGTTTAAAGTGTAAGCTTATTATTTGTGCGAAGTGATGTTGGTAGTTATATAAAACGCCATTGAGATTTTTCTCAATGGCGTTTTATATTTGTAAGTGTTACAATAGTTACTACATTATGAAGCGAATCAATAAATAGGAGAGGATAATGGCTAAGATCAAGGTTGGAATAAGTAAGTGTTTGCTGGGAGAAAAAGTTCGCTATGATGGCCAGCATAAGCATGATAGATACATTACTGGTACACTTGGAAACTTTTTCGAGTGGGTTGGATACTGCCCTGAAGCTGACTCTGGCTTGAGTATTCCCCGTCCGGCGATGAGGCTGATAGGGACGGTTGAAGAGCATCGACTCTATACTATAAATGATAGAGAGGATAAGACAGATATTATCCTCACTTGGAATGACAAGATAATACCGCAGATCAAGGAAGAAGATCTCTCTGGTTATATCTTCAAGGCAAAATCCCCTAGTTCTGGTATGAAGGATATTAAAATATATACAGAAAAAGGAATGATAGCTGGTAAAGGGAGCGGCCTATTTGCTGAGCGATTTATGGAGGAATTTCCACTTATACCTGTAATTGATGAAGGGCGGCTACATGACGTCGGGCTTCGGGAGAATTTTTTGGAACATGTGTTTGTCTATTCTCGTTGGCAGGAACATATAAAGTCTGGCGTAAGTGTTGCCACTTTACAATTATTCCATCAGAAGCACAAGTATGTTCTAATGAGTCATTCACCGGCAATACTTAAGAAGATGGGATCAATGGTTGCTAAAGTGGATAGTAAAACTTTGGAGAGTGTTTGTGAGGAGTACCTGAATCTTTTGACTGAGGCGATGCGGGAGTTGGCTACTATCAAAAAGCATAGGAATGTGCTTGAGCATATTGCTGGGTATTTCAAGGATGATCTCAGTAGTGATGAAAAGGTAGAGGTTGGAGAGCAGATTCAGAAGTATTATGATAAGCTTGTACCGCTTATTGTGCCGGTGACTTTGCTTTCTCACTATGTACGTAAATATGATAAAGAGTATCTGGCAGAGCAGTACTATATCAATGCACTTCCTGCTGAACTAATGCTTAGGAGTTATGTATAGTCTACGGCGAGAGGGTTGTTCTATTTGAAATATAAATATGCAGTTCCGTTTAATATTAAAAGGAGTAGGTATGACGCTTGAAAGAAGGATTGCCGGGATTTTTAATCTTACAAGTAAAAATTGGCTGAAACATGCGAATCCATGGAGTGTTTGGACACGGTACTCTGTATTGCCAGTAATAGCTATTGCGTTTTGGAGTAGAGTTTGGGTTGGTTGGTGGTCTTTGTGCTTGGTTATTCCTGCTATTGCTTGGATGTTTCTTAATCCGGTGTGCTTTAAAAAACCAAAATCAACAAGGAATTGGGCGTCAAAAGCAGTGCTTGGTGAAAGAGTGTTCTTGAATAGGGATAATATAAATATTCCTAATCATCATAAGGTGATACCTAATATCTTGAATTTGATGTCATCTATTGGTTTGATTGCTTCAATATATGGTATAGTTTACTTCTATGTATGGCCAACAATTTTTGGAATTAGTCTGACTTATTTGGGCAAGAGCTGGTTTTTAGATAGAATGGTCTGGCTTTATGAAGATATGAAAGAGATACCTGAGTATGGTGAGTGGCTATATTAAAATCAAATACTCTGGTATTTCGGAGGAAATTGAAGAATTTGGGTTGACTTTGGGGTAGTAATACATATAGTTAGTGAGCTAATAATTCTGAAAAGATTATTGGTCGATGTATTATTCGCTGTAAAAGCGGGCGATTAGCTCAGTTGGCTAGAGCACCACCTCGACAAGGTGGGGGTCACTGGTTCGAGCCCAGTATCGCCCACCAACCCGGAGTTTAGGCTGGCAGTTTGTGCGGTGAGATTGCGATAGTTTCTTGCTGGCATGATGGTTGTTGGTGAAGCGCTAAGTGTAGTATAAATGATTTAAAAACAACAGGTTGTGGCTTTCTGTTGGAAACCTATGAGGGAGCGTCCTTCCTGCATGGGGATAATAAGAGGCTAGAGGTTGATTAGCTCATATAGTAGCTCAAATGATTTTATTGAGCTCGGAAGTGCATAATAGAAAAAGGACGCAAAAATTCAACTCAAGCTGCAAAGCCAAATATCTATCCGTAGATATTTCGTAGCTCTTGCATCTCTTTGTTGCGTCTTTGCGCAAACATCCTTTTTTTTATTATAATTTAATTATTATATACATGTGTGCATGAATACTTTGTGTCCGTGTATTATTATAAGTGGATTGGCCAAATTTTTTTGCTAGTGCACTGGATTTAAATAGAAAGATATACTATGGTTACTATAACTCTACCTGATGGCAGTAAAAAAGAATTTGAAAGCGCTCTGTCTGTAATGGATATAGCAAAGAGTATTGGCTCTGGCCTCGCCAAAGCTACACTCGCTGGTATGGTAAATGGTACACTTGTAGACACGACATATATTGTAGAGAGTGACAGTGAAGTTTCGATTGTTACTGCTAAGGATGAGGCTGGGCTAAAGCTTATGCGTCACTCGGCTGCTCACGTAATGGCTGAAGCTATCGCAAAGGTCTATCCAGGTACAAAGTTTGCCTACGGCCCAGCGATTGCTGATGGCTTCTACTATGATGTTGATTCTCCAGAGCCAATCTCTGTCGATGACCTCAAGAAGATTGAGAAAGAGATGAAGAGGATTGTCAAGCAGAATGGCAAGTTTGAGCGTAATGAACTTACTCGTGCTGAAGCGGAAGCAAAGTATGCAGAAGATGAGTACAAGCTGGATAATATTAAGTCTGCTCAAGGTGATGTTATCTCATTCTACTCTCAGGGTAGTTTTGAAGATATGTGTCTTGGCCCGCATGTGCCGTCTGCTGGTAAGATTGGTAGTTTCAAGCTGATGAGTGTTGCTGGTGCGTACTGGCATGGTGATGCTACTAAGCAGCAGTTGACCCGTATCTATGGTACAACTTTTGCAACTAAAGAAGAGCTTGCTGAGCATCTAAATAGAATAGAGGAAGCGAAAAAACGTGACCACAGAGCTATCGGTAAGCAGATGGGGCTTTTTGAATTCCACCCTAAAGAAGCGCAGGGTATGGCATTTTGGCGTAGTAATGGTGTGATTCTGTATCGTGAGCTTGAGAATTATCTTAGAAGTGTCGGTGAGGAAAATGGTTTTGAGGAGTTTATGACTCCGCAAATAATGAATCGCGAACTTTGGGAAATATCTGGTCACTGGCAGAACTATGCTGATAAGAACTATACTTGTGAGAAGGATGGCAAGGAGTACGCTGTAAAGCCTATGAACTGTCCAGGGGCATTGATCCTCTATAAGTCTGAACTTTATAGCCATCATGACCTGCCGCTACGTTGGGCAGAGTTTGGGCATGTACACCGTTATGAAGGCAGTGGCGAGATCCATGGTCTTGTGCGTGTACGTGGGTTTACTCAGGATGATGCGCATGTATTCTGTACTCCTGAGCAGCTTCAAGATGAAATCAAAGGTTGTATAAAACAAATATTTGAAGTCTATAAGACAACAGGTCTTGAGTTTGATCATATTGAATTATCTACTAAACCAGAAAAGTCAATTGGAGCTCAGGAGTTGTGGGATAAAGCAGAGGCTGCTCTTGAGGGAGCTCTTACTGATCTAGGTATCGACTTTGTCCTAAACCCTGGTGACGGTGCATTCTATGGTCCTAAGATTGATTTTCATTTGAGAGATGCAATTGGTAGAAGCTGGCAGATGGGTACAATTCAGGTTGATTTCTCACTACCTGAGAGATTTGATATTACTTATGTTGATGCTGAATCAAATAAGCAGAGACCGGTAATGATTCACCGTGCTATTTCTGGTTCTCTTGAGAGATTTATCGGTGTGCTTACAGAGCATTACGCTGGTGACTTCCCTCTATGGCTTGCGCCTGAGCAGGTGAGAGTACTGAGTGTTGTAGATGCATATAATGACTATGCTTGTGAAGTAGTAGCGAAGTTGAAGAAAAAAGGTATCAGAGCAAAGGCCGATACTCGTAATTGTAAGATCGGTGCTAAGATAAGAGAGGGAGAACTGGCAAAAGCGCAGTTCTTGGCTATTGTGGGAAGTAATGAAGTGGAGGCAGGAAGTGTCTCTGTGCGTAGGCGTAAAGTTGGTGATCAGGGTGTGATGAGCGTGGAGGATTTTGCTCAGGCACTTGCTGAAGAAATTAAGAGCAAGGCATTACCGCCTAAGGCTGAGTAATTTTAAAACATTGAAATATTGAATTATAATTGTGGTTATAGCTCATAAATATTATATGTTCTTTTTTTGGAGGAATTAATATTAGTAAGAAAAAGAGTATGCGTCTGAATGATGCAATCAAGGGTGTTGAAGAGGTTAGGCTTATTGATGAAGATGGAGAGATGGTAGGGGTTGTGCCACTCGCAAAAGCGTTGGATATTGCGGCTTCGTCAGACCTTGATCTATGTGAAATCTCGCCTGGTGCAACTCCTCCTGTATGTAGAGTGATGGATTATGGTAAATTTCTTTATCAGCAGAAGAAGAAAGAACACGATAATCAGAAAAAGTCGCAAGGGCAAGAGCAGAAGCAGATCCGTATTAAAAGTTTTAGGATCGATGGGCATGATGTAGATATCAAGCTAAAGACTACTAGGAAGTTTATCGAGACAGAACATAGAGTATTGGTTACGCTGATGTTTAGAGCTCGTGAAAATGATCACCCTGAACTCGGACGTGAATTACTTATCGAGAGATTCTTCAAGCCGCTAGAAGATGTTGCCATTATGGTCGCCCCTCCTAGAAAAGAGGGAAGAAGAATGACTATGACGCTCGCTCCAGTTGCTAATCTTGCGAAGGTATTAAAGCAGCGCAAAGATGAAGAAGCTAGAAAAGCAAAAATGCTTGAACAAAGTGAGCAAGATGCTCAAAGTGACCAAGAGTCTGAAGACTAAAGTGGAGTTTTATATTATAAGTCTGAGATGGTCTCTGTATTCTCTATAGTGACCAAAAGATTTGTGCTGATTTTTATACATAAAGTGTATTTTTAATAATAGGAGAAATAATATGCCAAAACAAAAACCAAGTAAGGGTTTGATCAGTCGCGTGCGTGTTACTAAGAACGGTAAGGTTGTTAGTAAGTCATGTGGTAGTGTTCACCGCCGTGTAGTAAAGAGTCCAAAACGTCGTCGTCGTCTACGTCGTATTCGTCCAATGCACCCAACTGCTGCTAAGATAATCAAGAAGCTAATCTGTGCATAGAGGTTAAGAGTCATTGGAGAGTATTAATTGTATTTCAAAAATTTTATAAAAATATAAAGGAGTAAGCGATGCCACGTACAACATACGGTGTAGCACGTCATAGAAAAAAGAAAAGATTGTTCAAAAAAGCAAAAGGTATGCAGGGCGGTAGAAGCAAACTGTACCGTACAGCTAAGCACGCGGTTCTAAAGGCTGAAGTGTATGCTACTAGAGACCGTCGTAAACGTAAAGGTGAGTTCCGTAGACTTTGGATCACTCGTATCAGCGGTGCACTTATGGCTTATGAAGGAATTAACTACTCACGATTTATCGACGGTCTCAATAAGGCTAATATTACCCTTGACCGCAAAACACTGTCTGAGCTGGCTATTCATAACCCAGTTGCATTTGGTGAGGTAGTTGAGAAGGCTAAAGCTGCTCTTTAAGAGAGTCTTTAAGCTATAATAATTTGGTCTATTGAGACCTAGTACGAGGTCGATATCTGTCTGCATGATCTGCAGATGGATATCGACCTCGTTGCGTATGTGGATATCATCTAATCGCTTTCTAAGATGGGTAAACCGCTTAAGTTGTCGAAAGAAAGTGAAGTTTTAACGCCTATTTTATGTATAACGTGTGCTTAACTATTTGGGATACGTTGTGTCTAAGTAGTCCGCATTGATGAAGTCATGTAATCTATAGCAGATAATTTTGTATTCAGAAAAATCATGGTAATTTAGAAGCAGTGTATGAATTGCAACTGCTTTGCTATTAAGAAGAAATAAATACTATTGGGATATAGAAATTGAGGCCAATTTAGCTATAATTTACATTAATAATAATAATTTGATAAATCGATAGAAACATGTTTTTGAAAGGTAAAAATATGAGCCTGTTTGAAACACTAAAAGAGCTTAAAAGTGAGGCTGAAGAAGCTATTAAGAATGCGGTTGATTCTGCTAGTTTAGAAGAAGCTAGAGTAAAGTACCTCGGAAGATCCGGTGCTATGAAGGATATGATGGGACGGATCAAAGAAGTAGCAAATGAAGAGAAGGGCGCATTTGGTAAAGCAATGAATGAGGTGAAGAATGACCTCACAGCAATACTTGATACTCAGAAAGAGATACTTGTTGGTGCTGGCGGTGGTAAAGGGAAACCTCTATATGACCCTACCCTTCCTGGTGTTTCTCGTGAGATGGGGACACTCCATCCGTTAAGACAGACTCGTGATAAGATTGCAAATATCTTCGAACGTATGGGATTCTCCATAGAGGATGGTCCTGAAATAGAAAATGATTTTAATAATTTTGAAGCATTAAATATTCCTGAAGATCATCCAGCTCGTGATGATGCGGAGACATTTGGTCTTGAGGCTGGAGGGTTGCTACGCTCACAGACTTCGTCAGTGCAGATTAGAACAATGCAGAAGGTAAAGCCTCCTGTACGTATTATTGCTCCGGGTAGGGTTTATAGACCTGATACTGTTGACGCAACTCATCACTATGCTTTTCATCAGCTTGAGGGACTTGCGGTGGATACAGATATCACATTTGCTGACCTTAAAGCAATGCTCAAGATGTTTGCCAAAGAGATGTTTGGTGAAGAGACCCAGATTAGACTGCGCCCTAGCTTCTTCCCGTTCACTGAGCCTAGTGCTGAGGTGGATGTGACATGTATCTTCTGCAAAGGTGAGGGGTGTCGGGTATGTAAAGGTGCTGGTTGGATTGAAATACTCGGTTGCGGGATGGTCGATCCTAATGTCTTTAAGACAGTTGGCTACGACTCTGAGAAATATACTGGGTTCGCTTTTGGTATTGGTATTGAGCGTGTAACTATGTTGACAATGGGTGTGGGAGATATCAGAAGGTTCCTTGAGTGTGACTTAAGATTCTTGAAGCAATTCTAGTCCTATACTACTTTTTTATTGTTGGCATGTTGAGAGTGTTATTACAAAGATTACGGAGTAAATAATGAACGTTTCATATAAATGGATCAATGAGTTGATAGATAGTGGGCTGAGTGAAGAGGATATGGCAGAGAAGTTGACATCTGCTGGATGCGCAGTAGAAGAGATGAATAGCCTTCCAAATGGTGACATGCAGCTCGTTGCAGAGATTACAAGTAATAGGCCAGACTGGCTTTGTCACTATGGTATAGCGAGAGAGATTGCTGCGATTACTGGCAGAGAGGTAAAGTTTCCTCCAATCAGTATTGTAGAGACTGGTGAGGATATCAATAAAAGTGTTAAGGTCAGTGTAGAGGCTCCTGAATGGTGCCCACGCTATACAACAAGGCTTATAAAAGGTGTGACGGTAAAAGAATCTCCTGAGTGGCTCAAGAGTAAGATTGAGGCTATTGGTTTGAGACCTATCAACAATCTAGTTGATATTACCAACTTCATTCTTTTTGAGATGAATCAGCCGCTTCATGTTTTTGACTTTGATCTACTCAAGGGTGGTGAAATAGTTGTGAGGAAGGGTATCAAGGGTGAAGAGATAATATCTATCGATGGGACTAAGTGTAAGATAGATAGCTCTATGCTTGTTATTGCCGATAATAAAGATCCAGTTGCGATTGCGGGTGTTATGGGTGGAGCTGATACAGAGGTTTCTGATAAGACGGTCAATGTTCTTCTCGAGTCTGCTTGCTTTGAATCTACACAGGTTCGCAGAACCAGTAGAGCACTCAATCTGCCTAGTGATAGCTCTTATCGTTTTGAGAGGGGTATAGATATTGGAGCCGTTGAAAGAGCTAGTGCTAGAGCTTGCCAGCTGATCCTTGAACTTGCGGGTGGTGAACTGGCGACTGGTATTATTGATACGGCTGTAGGTGCTGGTGAAAAAGTGGAAGTAGAAATGCGTTATAGCCGTTGTAATAAAGTACTTGGTTGCGAGTTCTCTAAAGAGGAGGTGCGCCGAGTATTTGTTGGTCTTGGTCTTGAAATTTTAAGTGATGATGATGATTTGATCAGAGTAGCGGTTCCAACATTTAGGCGTGATCTGGTGCGTGAAATTGACCTAATAGAAGAGGTCGCTCGCCTTGTAGGGTATGATAAAATTCCTGATAAGATTACAATGCTGCTTGAAAGATCTCACGAATCTGTAATGGTAAGCGGAGAGAAAATTGCTCGCTATGCGCTAGCAAATATCGGATATCACGAGTGTGTAACAGACCCATTTGTTCCAGAGAAATGGCAGGGAGATTGTGATGCTCCGAGGATATTAAATCCCGTAGATAGTAGTAGGCCAGTGATGAGGCTCAGCCTTGTGCCGTCTCTGCTGGAAGTCAATAAAGTTAATAGATCGGTAGCGGATCTTCAGTTATTTGAAATCAATAGAGTCTATGCAGAAAATCCTAGGGTAGAGAGATATATGTTGGCTATCCTTGATAGACGTGGTGTAGAGTATGTTCGTGGTGCACTTATTGCCATACTTAAGGCATTGCGCGTTGAGGATATATCTGGGCTTTCAATCAAGATTGAAGAAAATGATAAGTGTAATGCAAATGAAGCAATTGGCATCTACCTTGGTCAAGAAAAATTTGGTTTTGCCGGTATTATCTCTGATGTTCTTGTGAAGAGGCATGATCTTACTAGCGCGCCGGCAGTGCTTGAAGTGGAGTTTGAGAAGATTGTAGAATTACCTAGAAGTGATAGAGTTTATAAAGAACTCCCACGCTTCCCTGGTATCAGGCGTGATATTGCTCTAGTTGTTAGTGAAGATGTAACATGGTTGAAGATTGAAGAGTTAATTGCAGAGATAGGTATTCCTGAAGAGCTGAGACTTGAAAGTGTGTACCGGGGTAAAGGTCTTGAAGCAAATGAGAAGAGTGTGGCATTCTCATTTGTATACCGTAGTACCGAGAGATCTCTTACAGATATTGAAGCAAATGAAGAGTGTGATAAGCTTGTAAAGCATCTTACTAGTAAGATTAGTGGAGCAAGGTTACGCTAAGTTCTTTATAAAATGAATATAAAATCCTTGGGAGTATATAGTGATATTTCTATATCGATATATACTCCATATTTTTGCTGTTTTGCATCTTTAGGTTATAGGTGGTGAACTCTATGTCTCGGTTTATAGTGTGGTTGATGGTTCTTTGTGTCATACTTCTGATACTTGCTCATTATGCCAAAGCGGCTGAAATGAGTGGTTGGGATGAATTGCTTGGAAATGAACCTGAAAAAGCAAAGGCGGTATTTATTCAGAAGCTCAGAGAAGAAGAAAAAAATCTTGAGCTTTATGAAGGGCTTTACCAGAGTGAGTTGATGCTTGGAAATCTCGGTGATGCTTATGATACTTTGAAGAAGATGGTAGAAATCTCTGAAGGCAGCCCACTACAGGGATTGTTTCTTCTTAGACTGGGAGTAGCTTCCGATACAGCTGGTAGGGTGGGGAGCTTTTATGATTTTGCTAATACTTTAGCAAAAGCAGGATCGAATATAGATCCCTACACAATGACTGTACTAGGTCTTACCGAGAATAAGGCTTTCCTGCTTTCAAATCAGTTCACTAAAGCTAAGGAAGCTTTAAAGAAATCAACGCGCCTCGCAAGTGTATCAAGAATTGTTGGCCCTGTGTACATCCCTCAAAATTATGGGCTGAATTTAAAAACTAAAATCGAAGATAATCTGTTGAGCTCTGGTTACAATAGTTATGATAATATAAATGCCGATCTTTCTGGAAAATTCAAGCTTGGTAGTATATTGCCAAACGATAATAGACCCGGAGTTGCATATATATATATTACTTTGAGTGTAAAAGAGGATGTTACTGCTGCCTTAGACTTATTTTCAACTTCTATCTCAAATGTATGGTTGAATGGAAATCTTGTCTCTTCAGCAGCTCTCTATCACATGGGTGGAATAGGAGCTAGAAATAGTAGAAGTATAAAGCTGCACAAAGGAAAAAACTTACTTCTTATTAAAGCCTTTCGCAAGGATAGTATCCAAGTTGGGCTAAGAGATGTGAAAAACGGTGGAAGACTTGCTGGTGTAGAGGTATTACCGTTCTCTGTTGATGACTGGAAAGAGGCAAAACTAAATAACTATAGTGGGAGGATCTTCTCCAAACTATACCTGCCGCCTTTTGTAAAGGAAATACAGGAGAAGACATCTGTTGCTTCCGCGTTGTGGCGAAATTTTTATTATGAATATACTAATAACTTTGAAGATGGAATTGCATATAATGACAAGCTACTAAAACAATATAACTCGAGTGCATTGGTGCAGTTTACTGTAGGGGAGTTTTATAGAAAGTACTACAATTTCTTTGAGAGTAAATCTCGTTCGATGGTGATGTGTGAGAAGTATGTCCGTGCTGCTCTAAAAGCAAAGCCCGACTATATTTTGCCAAAATTATCTCTGGTTAGGATTTTGGTTGGCAGTAGTCAAGATAGCTCGGCTATCAAACTATTAAAAGAGATTGTAGAGCAAAGTCAGGAGTTCCCATGGGCATATAGGATGCTTGCTCAGTTGTATATGAAGAAGGGTTGGATTGGTTTGGCCAATACAGCAATTGAGAAATACTATGAACTTTCTCCTGATAGTGCAGTAGAAGTAATAGACTTCTACCTTGGTATGAGTGAATTTTCAAAAGCTGAAAGTATATTTGTAAGCGCATCTGAAAAAAATCAAATACCTTTATATAATATGTATAAAATCTTGATAAAAATGAATAAGCCAGAGCTAGCAAAAGAGATCTTAGATAAGTGGTATGAGAGTAATCCTCAAGAAGGAGATATGTATCTCGGAGCTCTAGTTGAATTAGCCTATCAAGATGGCAGCTATAAAGAGATTGAAGGGTATCTTGAAAAGAGCTTGGAAAAGAATCCAAATAATGCGGGATTGGCTGAGTCTATGGGTATAAACTATATCCGCATGGGAGAGATGTCAAAAGGGGTCGAGTGGTTAGAAAGAGCACATCAATTCGGAATGGAGTATAATCAAAGTATGCCCAACTTACCAAGGAGGATAGAGGCAGACACTACGGGAAAATTTGAGCTTGTCAAATATGATATACCACTAAGTGATATTGACCTGAATAAAGTCCGTAAAGAAGACCACGATAGAGCAAGCTTTGCTAACGTTTTGAACATTAAAGTTATTAAGATATTTCCTGATCTTAGTATTGAAGGATATGAACATAGAGCATTCAAGATTTTTGATAATGCAGGGCTTTCTCAGCTTGCTGAGCTTAATGTAGGGCAAGGAGAAATTATAGAGTGTCGAACTGTATCGCCGAATGGAGAGGTGTTTGTACCTGAGTCCTCTGAGAACTTGTCATTAGATAAAGCTATAAGTATGTATAATGCTTCGGTTGGTTCTGTGATCGAATACAGTAAGAGAATAATGGGTAAATCTGCAGCCAAACTTGAAGATGGGTTTGAGTTTAGTAGTATTAATAATCCAGTTATTAGATCTCGTTATGTACTTGTACTTCCAAAAGGTATGTTGGGAAGAATTAGTATTGATGGCAGCGAACCAGAAGTTAAAATGAGTGGCGATGATATTATAATGGTATGGGATGGTGAGGAAAGTGAAGGTGTAGAGCAGGAAGCTTTCATGCCGCGAGAAATCGATGCTATAGATAATGTCAAGATAACTGTGTACTCATCTGAAAAGGAAGATCCTGGGCTGATAAGTTTGAGCCTACCGCTATTAACAAATAATGGTATAGAGCAAACAGCCAAAGAAATTTGTAGCGATAGTAAAACAACTAAAGAAAAAGTAGCCGTAATATATAAATGGATTGCAGAGAATATACAATCAAATGCTGACTCTAAGAGTGCACGTGATACCTTTATTTTGAAGGGTGGTACTGTAGACTCAAGAGCAAGACTGATGCAGGTGATGCTTGATGAGGTTGGGGTCGTCTCCTATCCGTTGTGGAGTAATATCCCATTCTCTATCGCTGGGCGTTTGGGCGAGCAGGACCGCGTGAAGAGTGTGGCTGAGTTTACTATGCCGATAATTTTAAGAATTAAGAATGAAGATCCAGCCCAGAATGATTTCTGGGTAAAAATAACTGAAGATATGAGAGAGAATAGGCCAGAAAATATTGGAACGCTCGCTGTCGGCTCATTAGCTCTTGAGAAATCCCCTCTAGGGGTGAGGCTTGGGACTGTGCGTGAGAATGAGATTGAAGGCGTTAGAATAATAACTCCAGAGGTGAATATTCTAAGTAATGGAGCCGCAGAGGTAAAAGGCGGGGTAGAGTTCTTTGGTAGCTCTGCTGCTGCGCCTAGAAAAGTATTTTATAATCCTCAACATGCTCAGCAATATGTGGCGCAAGTTGCTGCCCAGTTATTTCCAGGTATTACAGATGCAACCTATACCTATCCTTCTATAAAGGAGCTTGAGGAGGGTATAAATAATTGGGATGAGTCACTAGTGCTTACTTGTAGTGGTAAGGTATTAAACTACTGTTCACGTAGAGGTTCGGCATTGTATATAAATCCTTTAAAAGAAGGAGAGTTTGTCCGTGATCTTATTGTAAGAGAACCAAGAATTCATCCTATTGAGATATTGATGGATGTGATGAATTCAACGAGTAGAAGTTTTACTATACCTGAAGGTTATGTATATAGTAATATTCCAAATGATAGAGTAATAAGATCTAGTTTTGGATTGTTTATACTTGATTATAATGTTGAGGGGAGAAGCCTTGTTGTTAGTGGGTCTATGCTAATTCCTGCTCAGCAGATTCAACCTGAGAATGTTAAACTATATAATGAATTCTTGACAGAAGTAAAAGAGGCGGTAGGAAAAGGGATTGCCATTGTCAAGTTGGCTGATACTTACGGTGAAGATATTATAAGTGAAGGAGCGGTAGAGCCAATGTTTGCTAGTAGGTTTGAGGTCAAAGAACTACCTGAAAATATTGAGAAAATTGCAGTTGAGGAAGGGGTAGAATGAAAATTGTTGTACGTACACCGAATTGGTTGGGGGATTGTATTATGGCTCTTCCGGTCTTTAGAGAGTTGAGGTGTAAGTATCCAAATGCAGAGATTGTTGCTGCTTGCAGGAAGAATGTTGCAGAGTGCTTCTCAGCATCAAAATACATTGATAGAGTAATACTGGCTCCGAGTAAGGGAGCGAATATTTCTGAATATATAAAGAGTATACGTGAGTTAAGAAATGAGCATTTTGATATTGGAATTTTGAACACTAATAGCTTTGGTACTGCTCTTTGGCTAGCTTTAGGTGGAGTAAAGAGACGTATAGGTTTTGCTAGGGATTATAGAAGATTTCTGCTGACCGATCATGTTATGGCAAATGCTAAGATACTTACTGCTCACCAAGGTGAATACTATTTAGATGTACTGAAAGTACTTGGAATTAAAGCAGAGATGGGTTACCCAGAATTGGAAATTTCTTCTAAGGGTAGAGCGGAAGCTGAAAATTCTCTGAAAGAGCTAAACCTACTAAATAAAGCTTATGCTGTGATTGCACCACTCAGTGCATATGGCGGGGTAAAGGATTGGGGAAATAGTAAATACGCAGAGGTTGCTAAACAGATTGTCCAGACGCTTGGTATGGAAGTGGTGATAACAGGTACTCCAGAGCAGGTAAAGGTAACTCAGGAGATCAGTAATGTTTCTGTTGGTGTACATAATTTGGCTGGAAAGGTCTCTCTCTCTGGTTTCATGGGCATTATTGAGAAGGCAGCTTTATATATTGGTGGAGATTCTGGAGGAGCTCATACTGCGGCAGCATTGAGTGTGCCAACAGTTACAATTTTTGGTATTACTGAACCATCAAGGACCAAGGCAATAGGGCGTAAAGTAACTGTAGTCGGTGATGGTGGTATGTGTACGCCAAATCTGCGTGATCCTGAAGTACAAAAAGCCGCAAGAAAGGCGCTTGAGGCGATTACGCCGGAGAAGATTATTAATGAGGCTCGTCTATTACTGGAAAAAGAAAAATAGTTTTGACAAATTATTTAATAATAACTTGGAACCTAATATGAAAATTAGAATTGCTACTAGAGGATCAGAACTGGCGCTTGTACAGAGTAGGTGGGTTGCTGGTGAACTTGAGAAGCTAGGTATGCAGACAGAGCTGGTGATTATCAAGACTCAAGGAGATCTCCTGCTTGATAAACCGCTACATGAAATCGGTGGAAAAGGTCTGTTCACCAAGGAAGTAGATAGAGCTGTATTGGAGAATGAAGCTGACTTGTCGGTACATAGTTTGAAGGATATGCCTGTCGAAGATGAAGAGGGGCTTATGCTTGGAGCTATTCCTAAAAGAGAGAGCTGTGATGATGTCTTGGTACTCAATAATAATGGTGAGTCCAAGATAGGCTGTGGTTCACTCAGGAGGAGATCGCAGATTGCTAGACTAGATCTTGGATATTCTTTTGAAGGGGTAAGAGGTAATATTCATACAAGATTAGAAAAAATGAAAGAAAATGACTGGGCGGGACTCGTCGTGGCTGAGGCTGCTTTAAAAAGGTTGGGTTTGGATAGTGAGTATGAGTATAAAAAATTAGAAATACTTCCGGCTGCAGGGCAGGGAGCTTTAGGGTTGAGGATTCGCGATAATGACCGTGCGGTTAGCGAGATTGTTGGCAAGCTTTCTTCTAGGGAGGCATTTATTTCGGCATCAGCAGAATCTGAGTTTTTGAAGTGTCTAGGTGGCGGCTGTCATCTCCCAGCTGGTATAAAATCGGTTCTTTCAGGCAATAGAATCTCTTTTGTCGGTGGTGTCTTCTCTGTCTCTGGCGATGAAGGGATTGTTGCTGAAGAGGAGGGTTATATTGGGGATGCAAAATCACTAGCTGTAAATCTAGCACGAACAATTCTTAACATGGGTGGCAAGGAGATTCTTGACAGGACGGTAGAATAAGCGTACATTATATGTATGTGTTATTTCTAAAAAGGGAAAATAGGTAAAAGTATGATGAAATTTATAAAGTTGACTCTTATCCTAGCTTTTGTTGCTGCTATAGCTTCTGGCGCTTTAGCACTTACTTATGCGAAGACAAAACCAGCAATTATTGCGGCTGAGAAGCAAGAAGAAGAGAATGCGCTAAAAACAGTATTTTTCAACGGATTCGAAAAGGTGGAGCCGGTAGAAAAAGATGGCGGTAAGTATTATAAGGTATTTATAAAAGGTGATAATAGCGAACCTTCATATTATGCTGTGACGGGTGCTGGAATTGGCTATAATAAGTCTTCTCCTATTGAGTTATTGGTAGGTTTTGTCAATCCTAGCAAGACAGGCGTAAAACTTCCTGATGGTACTGACGTTACCAAAAAAGGTTTTGTCTGTGCTGGCTGGAAGGTGATAAAGAGTCAGGAGACTCCAGGACTGGGTGAAAATGCCAAGAACACAAAACCAGCGTTTACGTGGTTAGGTAAAATTACTGGTAAGGCAGATGACAATAGCCCTGACAGGCGTACTGCATTCCAGAAACAGTTCTCTGATAAACTTCCTCAAGATATGGAGGTAAAGAAGAATATTGCGGTAATTACTGGTGCAACATATAGTACTATAGGGATAATCGATGCAGTTCAAGATGCAGAGAAGAAACTAGAAAAAATGCTAGGGAAGTAAGAGTATTTTTTTAGCTAGTGACAATTAATTAGCGGCGCTACTCTAAATATAGAGTAGCGCCGCTAATTAATTGTGGTTACTTGCTACTTCTTATGCAGTTTAAAAATCAACTTGGAATTAGCTAGTGCTTTTCTTAGGTAGTCATAAGCAATAGGACTGAGTATAGCTCTATTTAATACTTTTTTATCTGCAAGACTTCTGATATATTTTGCACCACCCCCATCAATATAGACACTTTTTTTCGAGGTTTTATACCCACTGGCTTCTACAATGATACTTGCTGTTGCGGGAGTTTGCAGGACTATCGCATGTTCTGATATTTCAGTTGTATTAGTAATAACTCCAAAGTTTTCAACCAATATCTTTGCTTTGATTTGCTTGCCTGATTTTGCGTCAAGCACCTGTATCTGTGTCTTGGCTAGAGCTGGATTGGGAATGGCTGATTGATGGTTTATTAGATATATTGGGTTGGTAATGGCATGAAACTTTCCACTAGTTGAGGTGTAGCGTAGTTGAAGCCATCCAGGTTTGTCAAGCTGTACCTTCCACTTGGCTGTGAGTGCTTTTTGATTACTCCCGCCAACCTTTGTTTTGATTACTTTACCATTATATATAAGTTCTATGCTTTTGATTTTGTCTTCTGGATCAGAGCAGGTGTAAGATTCCGCATAAATATTTCTCATACTTTTAGAGGTAAATCCAAGTCCTCCAATCTTTAGTGAGCGCCCATTTAACCATTCATCATTATCGAGTCCTGTCTCCTGTATACTCTCTTTAGAGCCGATGCTTTCGACAAATAAGCGGATAAACGGTCCATTTGATATTACACTTTTACCATCCTTTAAAGCCTTATGTAACATTTTCTGGTTGTATGACTTACGGGCAATCTTGACGTAAGCTTTTACAGAAGGGTATGGCGATTTCTGGTAAAAATTGCTCCCGCCAGCATATATTCCAGGAATTCGGTAACCTTGATTTAATAAAGCATGCCAGACTTTTACAGAGGAATCAAAATTATCTAATAAAAACAGATCATATATCGGGCCAACTATAGTGTCAAAAATAAACTCCTCTGAACTCTTGTTTAAAACTTCCCCCCGGTGTTTATAGGACACTTTAGAGCTTAGAGCTGTAAGTTTATTGGAATCACCAAGGGAAGCAAGGAGTGGGTATAATTCAGTATTTAGTATAACAGGTACTTGTGAATTTGAAGTATCTTTGAAATTATTAAAGGATAATAACTCGCCATATTCTGGGTTTAAATATGGCGTGATAGTCGCTATAAGTGTTTCGCTGCGTTTGTGTTGTGAGTAAAACTCTTCAGGTTTTCTTATAATGCTGGTTGAAGAGGTAAAGACTGCGCGGAGTTCCAAAGAGCTCGCCAGTTCTGAAATTGAGGGCTCTTTTAGTCGCATATTACGATTAAAAAAGGTATCTAACATTATCCAGCCTACCGGCTCTACAGGAGCATATGGAGTAATAGTAATTATTTGCTCTTCTTCGCTAGATGACGGGAGTGAAAAATTAATTGCTTTAACGGTGTTTCTAAGACCTGCATCGACCCTTGCCGTGTAGTTCCCTTCTGGAAGGCTTAGCTCCTTACTGCCAATAATATTAATCGATTGTCTAGTGTTTGTTGAGTTGTTGGTAATAGAGAGTATTGCGCGCGAATTTTCTCCATTGGAATCTAGTATTTTGAATTTTACTAAATATCTACCAGCGATATCCTCATCTTGTGGAATACTGAGGGTCTCTATCTCCTCTGCAATAGTAAATGTAGAGAGAAGTGATGTTAGCACTACGAAGCATAATAAAAATTTAAAATATAGCTTCATCATTATCCTAAAAATTGAGAATTGAGTAGTTAAAATAAACTATATTGGTTATTTTATGTAATAGTTAGTAATAAATAATAGTATAAAAGAGTAAGATTAAAGCAGTTCTGCTCTTGAAAATATAAATAATTCTTGAGACATAAAAAATAGTATAACAAATTATTGGATACTCAGTATTATACAGTAAAAGCAACAGTTTTCAAGTTATTGGATAATTAGTTCTCCGATATGGTGAATGATAAAAACCTTGAAAATAATGTAATAATAATTATACTCAATAATGGTTCATTATGTGAATTTGTTACTTATAAATATGAGGAGTTGTATATGTCTTGGAGTAAAATAGTTATCCTGTCTATTTGCTTGTGTAGTTGTACTGTCTTTGCTAATGAAACTGAAAAGAACACAAATCCATTGGTCAAGCTAGAACCTTTGAGCCAGAGGGTTGTAATTAATATAGAACAAATGGATTTAAATAAATTACTCAATGTTATCAGGGATAATACTGATAGCAATATTGTATTGGCACCAGAATTTTCAAGTTCTGAAAATCTTAAGAAAATTATAGCCTTGCCAAAGGGTGTAATAACGCTCAGAGAGCTGCTTGATACTATTTGTATCCAATTAGAAGGTAAATGGGTTGCAACAGGGAGTAGTGGAGATATTACTATAAACCCTTTGAAGAATACTATTCTTGCGGAAGGTGAGGTAGATGGATCTGATGAAGATCATTATAGCGTGCAATATGCAGGCAAGACTCTACGAAGTGTACTCAGGGATCTTCATAAAAAGAGTGGAGCAAAGATCATTATGTTTGGCGATGTTGGTAGTATAAAAATCGAAATGATGATTGGTGACGCAACACTGGAAACAATACTTAAAAATATCGCATTTATGTATGACTTGAGATTGACATATACCTCTGATGGGACGTATAGAATTGGGAAAAATTAAGTATTGAAGCTATGTATTCTGCATATGTTGCAGCATAATAGTAAGTGATAACTAATAATCCGGGAATAATTATGAATGGTATTATAGATATTGGTGAAACATGTGATCTAATTAATAGACCTGTTGTCACAGTTGATTCTAAAGGGATTATATATTATATCAATAATACCGCTGAGAAGTATTTTGCGACTTCACGAGAGAGTGCTTGTGGGAAAGAACAAACCGATATCATTGAAATTATTGATACGGCAGAAGGAAATAAAGTCCAGCTCTTTGACGGTGCAGGTAATGCTGCTAAAGATGGTGAAGGGGTGCTTTATGTTGGTGGAATCGTAGAGTATTATATCAAATTTAAATCAAGAAAATATGTAACAACCGATAATGACGAATGTTATTGGGTTTTTGTCTTTGAAGATATTTCAAATGAGATAGAAATGCAAAAACAACTCAAGCATAAAAGAAGATTGGAGGTACTTAGTGATCTTGCTGTAGGTGTAGCTCATGATATAAATAATACCTTGGGGGGCATTATAGGATGCTCTGAGATTTTATCTATGGAGCTAGGGGGAAATGAAAGGCTGGATAAGTTATCAAATAAAATTATTCAATCTGCTAATTGTGCTGCTGAGCTAAATCAAAAATTATTGAGATTCTCTGCTGCAACGGAGCCAACTTTTGAACTTATTAATATTCATGATCTTTTAAATGAAACGATTGGGATCCTGCAAAATAGCTTGGGTAATCAGATACAGATTACAAGTGATTTTGTAGGTGATGAGGTGATAGTTTATGCGGATAGAGCCGAACTTGAAGTTGTTCTGATTAATATAGCACTAAACGCTCAAGATGCAATAAGTGGTGATGGTGCGATGCTATTTAGTACAATGGTTGTTGATAATACAATGAAGCAGTTGAAGGTAAAAAGTTTTGAGTTAAAGGCGAATTACTACCTCAAGGTTTCTATTACAGATAATGGTAGAGGTATTTGTGATGATCTACTTAAGGAGGAATTTGATTCTAGTCATACTGCAGGGGCTATAAGGAATATAGAAAGAGCAGGATTTGCAACAGTATGTGATATCATGAAGCATAATCAGGGAGGAGTTGAGGTAATCAGAGAATTCGGGGTAAAGAGTCAATTTAATCTGTATTTGCCACTGGCTAAAGAGGAAAATAACTTAGAGTTTGGTGTTGATTTGAGTTCAGAAGAGCTCTTTGAGGGTTTACAGATAGAGCAGTACTCTGATAAAAAAGTCGTATTATTAGTAGATGATAATGATATGGTCAGGATTTCAATGCGTGAAGTGCTTGAATCTTTAGGTTGTGGAGTTTTAGAAGCTGTAAATGGTGAGGAAGGGGTAAGGCTATTCAAAGAGAATATAGCTAAAGTTGATCTTATAATCTTAGATGTAATTATGCCAGTAATGGATGGTAAGGAAGCCTTAGAAGAAATACGTAAAGTTAGTATAGATGTCAAAGTGATTATTGCATCAGGATATATGAACCAGCTTTCCCAAAGTGTTTTTTTAGAATTTGGTGCGAATGGATTTTTGACAAAGCCCTTCAACATTAGTGAGTTGAAGAAAGTAATAATAGATTCAGCACAAAAGGGCAATATTGGCTTTGATGTAGGTGATAACACAGTAAATGCGAGTATGCAAAGGGTTCATTCTCAAGATGAAACTTCATCAAATATGAAGGTTGTACGTGAAGGATATTCGGATGTAATAGAGTTGTTGTTAATTGAAGGTAATGAAAATATTAGAGAGTTGATGCATGAGATTCTCTATGATGGCGGATTCCATGTTACTGCGTTCGAGGACATTGAGCATGCAAAGAAGGCAATTTTAAGTGGCAAATATTTTCCATTAGCAATTATTGATATAGACTGTATAGAGAAGCAGGATAATGAACTCTTTATGCTTCTAAGAAATACAGATGATGGCAGGCCTCGATACGTTATTGCAAGTTCAGGAAAAGATCTTGAGAGTGTTGCGCATAAAGCGTTAAGATTGGGTGTAGACGATTTTTTAGTAAAACCGTTCTCCCTAAATTTTATGAAGATACGCTTGGAAGTAGCAAGGAAGTATCTTGAAAATGAACAAATGAAGAACAAAATGCAGGCCATGCTCAGAGAAAATCAAGAGAGGATGGCTCTAGCAATTGATGGCGCAGGCATTGGAATGTGGGATTGGAAAATTAATGAAAAAGAATTTTATGCCAGCGATAAATGTAAAGAATTGTTTGGCTATGTAGAAGGTAGTAATATAGGTGTTCTTGACTATCTACATAGTATAACTGTTAAAGAAGATCAAGTCGTTTTGGCAAAAGAGTTTTCACAATATTTGCGTGAACCAGTTGGAATTCTCAATGTAGATTTTAGAATTAATCACTCTGAAAAAGGCTGTATTTGGATATCCTCTATTGCGAAAATGTTCTATGATAGAGAAGGTGGAAAGTCAAAAAGACTCATCGGCATATCTATGGATGTGACAGAGAGAAAGACAGAAGAGACTGTTTTAAGAGAAGAAAGTCAACGACTTGAGGAAATGGTGGCGCAACGTACAAAAGAGCTCCTTAGAAGTAATGAGAAGCTTTCAGAAGAGATAGAGGCAAGAGAGGTAGCCGAACTCAAGAACATGGAGCACCAGCTAAAACTGATGGATTCGGATAAGCTTGCTTCTTTAGGAATTCTGGTCTCAGGAATAGGACATGAAATTAACAACCCAATACAGTTTATTATGTTCAACTTGCCATTTGTAAAAAATGCCTGGGAGAGTGTGTTACCTATACTTGATGACTATTATAAAGAACATCCTGAGTTTGAGTTACGCGGAATACCGTATGAGCTCGCAAGAGACCGGCTTCCGAATATGGCTAATGACATCATGGAGGGAGCGGAGAGGATTTCGAGTATTGTAAAAGAACTTAGGGAGTATTCAAGGCAGAGTAGGAATGAAGAGTTCAAAGATGAAGATATTGTTGAAGTCGTACTTTCTGCAAAGTCACTCTTTTCAAAATATATGGGCAAGAGTGTAAATGATGTCGGGCTTCATACCCCTAGTGAGCAAATTATTGCTACTGTTAATAGAACAAGAATTGAACAGGTGATTATAAATTTACTCCAGAATGCCGCTCTGGCTCTAGAGGATTCTGAGAAAAAGGAAATTTCTATAGATATTAAGTGTTCAGGCGATAAAGATATGATTGAGATAATGGTTAGTGATACTGGATGTGGGATAAAAGAGGTACATATGAAACACTTGACAGACCCATTCTTTACCACACGATCAAGTGAAGGGGGTACAGGTCTCGGACTTGCTATGTGTAAGAAGATTGTTCACGATCATTTCGGTGATATTACTTTTCACTCACAAGAAGGTGTGGGAACAACAGTAATAGTCTCTCTGCCAATAAAGTGTGAAGATAAATAGAGAAAGGTTTGTTCTTTCAGACAGATAAATATTATCTCGAGTATTAAAATTTGTATTGAGTGTTTTGCAATGAAAACAAAATAAGATGAAGAAGATAGAGACAATTGAAAATTTGCTCCGATTTACCCTGTCAAAGAATATCGGAACAAAAACTATGAATAAATTGCTTAGACACTTTGGGCTTAGTGATCATATACTGGGAGCAACAGAAGAAGAGCTTAAAACTATAAAAGGGTTAAGAAGTAATCAGATTAAAGCAATCTTGGAAGCAAGTAAGGTCGATCCAAGGGCAGAACTTGATCTTGCTGCAAAAAATAATGTAAAGATCATAGCTTATGATGATCCTATGTACCCTAAAGGACTATTGTATTCTCCTGATCCTCCATATATGTTGTATGTAAAGGGAAACATAAAACCAAGAGATATAAAGGCTATTGGGGTAGTTGGAACCAGGCATGCAAGCAGGTATGGGCGTGAACAGTCTGAGAGGTTTGGACGAGATCTTGCTCAGGCAGGCTATACTGTTGTTAGTGGCTTAGCAAGAGGGGTAGATACCTTTGCTCACCGAGGTGCACTTTCTGTAAATGGTAGGACAATTGCTGTAGTGGGAGCAGGATTTCTGCATATGTATCCTCCAGAAAATAGAGACCTTCTAGCTGAGATAGCAAGTACCGCTGCTGTAATAAGCGAGTTCCCTATGGATACAGCCCCTACAAGAAATACCTTTCCTCGAAGAAATAGAATTATTGCAGGCATGTCTCTTGGTGTGCTCGTTGTAGAGGCTCCTGAACGTAGTGGTGCTTTGATTACTGCAAAGCAAGGGTTAGAGATGGGGCGTGAAATATTTGCTGTTCCGGGGATGGTGGATCAAGAGCAGAGTCAAGGATGCTTGGCGTTGATCCGCGAAGGTGCTGTATTGACTCGAAATGTAAATGATATAATATCTGAAATTGGTGATGGTAGAGATGGTGATATAAAAATAGATCCTAGCCTGCCAGTCGCTGGCATTAGAGAAGAAGAGCAGGAAAAAGATGAGTTAGGTGGCAAGGAATCAGTAATATTAGGTGCGCTAGGACAAGATAGTATGCATATAGATGAATTGTGTGCAGAACTTGGTATGAATGCAGGTGAAATATCCGCGGTGTTGATGATTCTTGAATTGCGTAATATGGTTGCAAGTGAACCTGGCGCGTTTTATAGGAAGATTTAGTGTTTAAAATGAGATGCTTTACATATTGTTTTAGAGTGATAAAATTATGTCTTATTCTGCTTTCTATTGCCTATTTAGGGTGTAGTGAGTCGGATATTATTGACTCTAAAAAAGAAGAGTCGGTAAAAAGTACTGCCAATAACGCCTATTTTAAAAAGTCACTAGAGTTAATGGAGATGATAGAAACTAAGACTGATAGGTTATTTTCAATTGCGCAAAAAATGCCTCCAGTGAAGCATGGCGAATGGCGATACTTTTGGCCTGAAACAGAGCAGTCACCTCAAAAATATGTTACCTCAATGCCTATTACTGTCAGCGATGAAAGAGATAAGCTATATATAAAACCGATCGGTAAATTTAGTGATCATGATTATTTAATTTTAAAGAAGATCAGAGAATATTTAGAAGATAATTTCCAAACACCTGTTGTTATATTAAAGAAAGAGAATGATTTCTTTCCTAAAGAGGCTGTTCGAAGAAATAGTCATGGAGATGAGCAGTATAGTTCTGTTTACATAACTGATGTAATACTAAAAGAGGATCTTCCTAATGATGGTTGGGGTATTCTGGCGGTAACTCCTGATGATATATATAGAGCTGAGGGGATTGATAAACTTTATGGTGATACACTATTATTTGGTAGGCGTGGGGTAATATCGCTATACCATTTAAAACATGGGAATAAAACATCACTGTCTCTGGCTCTTAAGGGAGCCTCGCATGAAGCTTCACACCTGCTCTCCCTTCCGCATTGCTCAAAATATAAGTGTAACATGAATGGAAGAATTACTATAGAAGAATTTAGTGCCGCTCCTTTGCATTACTCACCTGATTGCTTGAGTAAGATAATTTTTGCAACTGGAGGGAATATACGCAAAAGATTTGTTGAGTTGATTGCATTCTGTAAAGAAAATGATCTTAGAGATGAGCTTGACTATTACTCTCGTGCGCTTACGATTATTGATAATAAATAAACATTTATAATAGAAAGAGGAACAATAATGGCAGAAGAGAAAAGAATACTTACCGGAGACCGACCTACAGGTAAATTACATCTTGGGCACTATGTGGGATCACTTCAAAAGAGAGTTGAGCTCCAAAATGACTATGACACAAATCTGATTATTGCGGATCTACATATGCTTACAACAAAACCTAGTGCAGAAGCAATAAGTGGGATCGCTGATAATGCTAGAGATATTGTTGCAGATTATATAGCAGCAGGGATTGAGCCTGAAAAGGTTAATATATATCTTCAGTCAGCTATTCCTGAGGTATGCGAATTGAACCTGATTTTTGAAATGCTTATTACTGTTAATCGATTACAGAGAGTGCCTTCTTTAAAAGAGATGGCTAAAGCCGTAAATATGAGTGATGAAGAGATGCCTCTGGGATTATTGGGGTATCCTGTATTGCAAGCGGCCGATATTCTTGGCCCTAGAGCTCATCTTGTTCCAGTAGGAAAAGATAATGAGAGCCATGTAGAGGTTACTAGAGAGATTGCAAGAAGGTTTAACAATCTGTATGGTGAAGTGTTCCCTGAGCCAGAACCGCTTGTTGGTGATGTGCCTACACTTGTAGGGATTGATGGTGGTGCTAAG
This sequence comes from Planctomycetota bacterium, assembly GCA_965140405.1. Lineage (GTDB taxonomy): Bacteria > Planctomycetota > SZUA-567 > SZUA-567 > SZUA-567. The sequence goes on along the minus strand of OZ223208.1, from coordinate 336,647 downwards.
ATGAGTAAGTCACTAGGTAACTGTATCTACCTCTCTGATGATGAGAAGACTGTTTGTAAAAAGGTTAGGAAGATGTATACAGATCCTAATAGAGTAAGTGCAGATGTACCAGGTACTGTTGAAGGCAATCCAGTATTTATTTATCATGATGCATTCAATCCAAATAAGTCACAGGTTGAGGATTTTAAGACAAGGTATCGTGAAGGACGAATCGGTGACGTTGAGGTTAAGGACGCATTGGCTGAAGCTCTTAATAATTTCCTTGCTCCGATGCGTGAGAGATATAAAGAGATTGAAGGTGACAACGGCTTGATAGACCAAATAATTATAGATGGAACAGAGAAGGTAAGTGAGTACTTTAAAGAGACAGTACGTGAGATGAAGAAAGCAATGGGGTTACGCTCTGTAATGAACTCGATTTCTCGTAAAGCTGAGAAAAGACGCAAGAGGCTAGCTAAATAACTCTGTGCAAAAATCTAATAATAATGGCTCTTCGCAATTTGCGAAGAGCCATTATTATTAATGAAAAATCCGGAAGTTTATCTGAAGCAAGCCGGCGTCCCGCCATTTTCTTTATGGAATTTTACACATTCACAACATACACCTTTGCGGGTACAGTCGTCATTGCTACATACACAGAACTCGTAGTTTTTTTCTTTGTTTTGGCATTCTTTATCACTCATGCTTTGCTCCTTGATATTTGTGGTTATGTACTAAAATAGTCGGGTGAAAATTTGTCCCGTATTTTTAAGTATAAGATTGTCGAGGAGATTTCAACTAAAAAATAACAAAAGTAGTAAAAAAAAAATATTGACTATTGCATGTTTCCGAAAAATGTTGTAGAATATAAATAGAGTGAGACGAATACCCCCCCCCTCGTCTCCTTTTCCCCCCCCGACCCCCGGAAATCCGGGGGTTTCCCATTTTATAACCTTATAATATAATCTATTGATATGACGTTACTTGCGAGTGTTTCTCTGTAATGTATTTCAACATACCAATTTTTCTAATCGACTAAAATCTATGATATGTCAAAAAAGTATTTCATAAAATACAAATTAAAAGCATAATAGAAGTTACTGTTACGAATAAAATTGAGTATAAATATATTATTCTAGGCGTCTTTATAAAAATAAATAAATGCTGTCGGGTTAATCCAAGCTTCAGAGGAAGAGTATGAATAAAATTAGACTAAATATATCATTTATGTGTGTGCTCGTGTTGGTGGTAGTGTTAAATATAGGACGTTTGGCAGTTCGAGCTGATGAGTTGGTCTCATTGGAAACAGGTTGGAACGGGTACATAAGAACTGGTGATACAAAAAAAGCGCTGAGCCAGTTTAAAAAGGCTTATCAAGAGAACCCAGGTAAAATGAAAGTTGCAAGTTCATACTCTCAATTACTTATTCAGGTTGGAGAGTATTCAGAAGCGGCTAGTGTTTTGACAGAAGCATTCAAAGTTTGTGAGTGGGATGAATGGTGTGAGCCGGCTCTAGCAGATCTTGGGTCAATTGTCGACTATATGGACAGTACTACAGAGTTGGCTGGAGTTCTCCAAAATAGACTTGGGAATAAGAATATCTCTTGGATTGAAAAAAGCTTGTTAAGTGATCTACTTGCACGTTTACTTTTGCAGAGTGAGAAAATTGCTGAAGCTGAAGAATTATATAGTAAAGCAGGGTATGTCAAGGAATGGCTGATCTTGGGACCATTTAGCAATAGGAATCAACAAAAATTTCTGGTTACAAATCAATTTGAAAATGAGAGTGCTGTTATTAATCTCAATAAAAAGTGGCAGGGTAGAGGTAGAGAGATAGAATGGCAGCGAATACCTTCTCCAATGAATGGGGTCGTAAATCTTGGGATGGTAGTATATCCTAGTGATGAGAGCATGGGCTATATGTTATGCTATGTAGAGGCCGAGAAAGAGGGTAAAGCGGTACTTGCCATAGAAGAATCTGGGGCATCAGCACTATGGGTTAATGGTGAACTCAACTATGTGGATAGTACATATGTACAGAATGACTCTGCTTTACAGAGACTTATCGGGGTAAATCTAAAAAAGGGTATCAACCAGATTGTATTGAAGGTTGCTGGTGGTAGGGATGTACAACCCAAAGCGAGGCTTAGAGTTGTCTACGGAAGCGTTTCTCAGATGGCAAAGAAGGGCTCTGCTTTGATGGTTGAAGCGAATATGTCTGCATATAGAGTCAGCGTTTCGGATGAAGCAGCTAGTGAATATAAAAAATCAAAGAATGCGATTGTTGGTGCCGGAAAGATGCCAGTTATTGAGCAAGGCAATTCTTGGGGTACATCTGGTGCGCTTTGGGGTGCACTTGAAAAGTTTGAAGAGATGAGTAGTAATAAGGACATGAGAGCATTTTATGAGTACTCTCTTGCCCTAATGAATATGGGGTATTTAATCAATCACTATGGCTTTGATAGTAGTGAGAGGAGTAGGGAGCGTGTATACGACACTCTCCTAATTACTGATTATCCAAATTGCCCGTTATTTTTGAACTCAGCAGCATATGTACAGATTGGCGATAATACTAAGAGAGAACTTTTGCTAAAGGCTATTGAGATTAGCCCGCAAGAGATTGCTGCAAAAGAAGGGTTAATGCACTTACAGGTTCAAGGAGGATTCTATATTAAAGCTTGGGAGAGTGCGGAAAAGATTGCTGCAGAGAGTGGTTGGAGTTTTAGCACTTATAGTACGATTGCTAGCATTGCAGAGAGAAACCAGTGGACGCCTGAGGCAGCACTATACTATAGTAAAGCATTGGAGTACCTTAGCGGTGCTGGATGGGTCTATGCAAGAAAGGCAGCAAATAGTGGCTCTGTGGGTGAGGCAATTAGTATATTAAAAGCTGGACGTAAAAGAGTATTTGATGTAAGTATTGCGGAATCTCTTGGAGGTTGGTTGTATAAAGATAGCAGATTTAGTGAGAGTAGAGATGTATATGATAAGATGCTACGCATTGAGAAGTATCAAGAAGAGTCTTGGGATGCTGCTGCGGCATGTAGTGTCGCTCTTGGTGAGTATACTAAAGCGATCAATACACTAAAAGAAGGGTTGGTTTGGATGCCGCAGAGTCCGTTCCTTAGAGAACAGATTGGGCGGTTACTTATAAGAATTGATAAAAAGGAAGAAGGGGTGGAATTTCTCCGAGCGTCTTTAAATATTCAAGAGGATAATCCAGATCTTGCTGCATATATAGCTGAACTGTCAAATTCAGAAGGGGAGTTTTACTCTGCTGAAAATATTTTATATGAATCTCTTGAAGGTAAAGGAATTACTCCAAGTGATTATCCTGATTATGATAGGGTGTGTTTACTCGATCAGAATTATGTAGTAGTATCAAAGAATGCTACGACCAAGAGGATGATTCGTAAGGTGATGAAGGTATTACGAGAATCAGCAATCAATGAAGTATCTGTTACTGGGATATATTATGATAGTAGCAGGCAGAAAGTTGAACTCAAACATGCAAGAGTGATACAGCCAAGTGGTGAGATAAATGAGAATCCAGTAGTAGAGGATGGTATGTATAATACAGGCTATGATGCAGGCGGAATTTATGGGTCTGCGCAGGTTAGAAGCATACAGCTTCCAAATGTAAAAGAGGGATCAATAGTAGATGTTATGTATACTATCGAAGATATGGGAGCAAATGTTTATCATGATCAGTTCTCAGATATCGTCTACCTTGGTGATGTTGAGCCAACTTTGAAGTTTGTATATGCAGCTATTGTCCCTGAGGGGATGGATGTTGAGTCCCAAGTATACGGTGGTAGTGAAAAAGCAACGAAGAGGCAGGTTGATGGAGGTATGACCGAGGTTCGACTGGAGGTTGATAATATTCCAGGGTTAAGACTTGAACCGATGATGCCCCCTATACAAGAGGTGAAGCCATCATTGGTGCTAAGTACCTTCAAAGATTGGCAGGAGATGGCAAAATGGGCTAATGGTTTATTTGCTCCTGAGATTGTCTTGCCTGATGATATTAAGAAGGTAGTGCACTCTATTGTGAAAGACGCTAGTACTAGGGATGAAAAAATAGATGCAATATTTAGATATGTATCTGAGAATATCAGGTATGTATCAATATCATATGGGCGTTTTGGGTATGTCCCTCATAAAGCGGAAAGAACTTTTAGAGCAGGATATGGCGACTGTAAAGATACAGCGGTACTACTAGTCGCTATGCTTGAGGAGGTAGGTATAAAGGCATACCCAACCCTTACTAGGACTCGTGATCAAGGGGCTCTGCTAGAGAAACTACCTAGTCCAGAGTTGTTTAATCATTCTATTGCTTACGTGCCAGAAACAGAGGATGGCAAAGAAAGACATTATTGGCTTGATGGGACTACAGACTATTATTCACTTGGAATGATACCTGCAATGGATAGAGGCACAGAATCATTGATAATAAAACCTGATGGAGGTTTGGTAGAGGTAGATAAATTGGAGTCGTCCCAGGATATACAGATATCAAGTATTAAGTTTACCGTCAATACTGGTGGAAGTGGCAACGTAGTAGGGCGAGAGATATACAGAGGCAGAAATTCCGTTGGGCTTAGAAGAACTTTGGAAAATCCCGAAGCATTCTTTAGTATGCTTAAAGAGTTCTTCAGTAATAGATTTGCCGGAGCAAAGATAGCCAACTTAGATTATTCTAAAGATAATTCCAAACCTGAAAGTTGGTTTGAGTATAGCGTTGACTCTGACAAAATTGCTCTCGAAGATGGTAGGGCGCTAAAAATGCTCCCTTGGGTATTCCCTTTAAATATAAGTGGTATCGCAGTGCTCAAGGATAGAGAGTATGACCTTGATCTGGGAGCACCTAGAGTATTTGAAGTTGTTGCTGATATCAAACTTGGTGATGGGTTGAAAGTGATTTCTGGACTACCAAATATTGATGAAGAGATAGATGCTATCGCATATAAGAGAGAGTTTGAAGTAACTGATAGCGGTGTGAAAGTAGTATCGAAAATAGTCATTAAAAAGGCTAGGGTAGAAAAGGAAAATTATCAAGAGTTTAGAGCGTTTGTAAATATGATTACTGCAAGATCAAAAGAATGGGTGTTTTTGACGAAATAATGCCAAGAGTGGGATAATTGAGATATCAGCTGGGATAAATTTATGAGATTTTGGCTATTAAATGAGTAGAAAATTACTTTATGCCTTTGATCTTATTCATAATTCGATATAATTTTATCTGTTTAGGTTTTAAGGAGGAAATATGCAATATAGTGAATATGGAACGACTGGTTGTCAGGTATCATCGGTTGGCTTTGGTGGCATGAGGTTTGATATCGTTAATGAATCTAATGAAAAATGCTCAGAACTGCTAGAATATGCCTATGATAAAGGCATAAATTATTTTGATACTGCTCCTGGATATTGCGAAGATAGAAGTGAAACAATCTTCAAGCACGCACTGAAAAAATTGCCAAGAGATAAAATATTTGTTACCTCAAAAATTATGCCTACAAGTGCGCAGACTGCTGAGGCTGGTGTCGAGGCGGTAAAGAAATCACTCAAGACAATGGGCATTGATTATATTGACTTCTTTCATGTGTGGTGTCTGAGAAAGATGGAGCATTATTATGATGCAATGAAGCCAGGAGGGCTCTATGAAGGACTCCTGAGGTGCCAAGAAGAAGGTCTTATTAGGCATATCCCTTTTTCATCTCATCAGACTGGTGCTGAAATAAAAACAATTGTAGAGAGTGGCAATTTTGCTGGGGTACTACTTGGCGCAAATATCTTAAACTTTCCTTACCGTTGGGATGGGGTAGAAGCTGCTCATAATGCTGGGTGTGGGGTAGTAGCGATGAACCCACTCGCTGGCGGAGCTATTCCAACGCATGAGAAAGAGTTGTCCTTCCTTGCTAAGGATGGCTTCAGTGTTACAGAATCAGCTCTAAGATTTATGATCTGTTGTCCCGAAATTACCGTGACCCTAAATGGGTTCACAACGAGAGAGCATATCGATACTGCTTGCAAAATAGCCGATACTGGTAAGCCTTTCACTAAGGAAGAAATATCTGAGATTAAAAAGCAACTTGGTAAGAGTATGAATTCTGTCTGTACTGGGTGTGGATATTGTAAGAAATGCCCGCAAGAGATAGATATCCCAAGTTATATGCAGGTATATAATGACCATCATCTATTTGGTAAGAGTGATGAAGAGATGACCAAACAGATGGTCTTTGAGAATAGCTGGGGTCGATTGGTAGGGCGTGAAGGTGACTACGAGAAGTGTGTAGAGTGTGGCATTTGTGAAGAAGAGTGCACACAGCATCTACCAATTATTCAAAGACTAAAAGAGTTTTCGAAGTGGAAATAATATTGGTGTAATTTTATAATAAAGGATAAGCAGGAGAGAGTCATGGGTGTTCCGTTATTGGATCTGAAGAGACAGTATGAAGTTTTTCAAGATGAAGTAGAAAAAGAGATTGTTGAAGTTGCGCGTAGTGGCTACTACATCGGTGGCCCGAAGCTGGTAGAATTTGAAAAAAGGGCGACTGAGTATTGTGGTTGTAAGTATGGGTTGGGGGTGTCTTCTGGTACTGATGCTTTACTTGTATCATTGATGGCTCTGGATGTTGGTCAAGGCGATGAAGTTATTACTACGACATTCTCGTTTTTTGCAACGGTTGGGGTAATTGCTAGACTTGGCGCAAAGCCAGTGCTCTGTGACATCGATGCTGGTACTTTCAATATTGATCCAGCAAAGATCGAAGAAAAGATTACAGACAAGACTAAAGCTATTATTGTTGTACATCTATATGGACAGTGTGCTGATATGGATGCTATAATGGCCATTGCTGATAAGCATGGTATCCCTGTTGTAGAAGATGCAGCTCAGTCAATTGGAGCAGAGTATAAAGGTAAACGTGCTGGTTCATTCGGTGCTACAGGTTGTTATTCATTCTTCCCAAGTAAGAATCTCGGTGCATTTGGTGATGGCGGCTTCGTAACTACCAACGATGAAGCGCTTGCTGAAAAACTTGTTCTTCTACGTAATCACGGTATGGATCCAAAGTACTACCATAAGATGATTGGTGGTAACTTCCGTATGGATGCTATACAGGCAGCAATTTTAAGTGTCAAGCTAAAGCACCTTGATAGCTGGAGTGAAGGTAGGGCAAAGAATGCTGATCTTTATAGAAAGCTTTTTGCTGAAGCTGGACTAATAGATAAGGTAAAACTCCCAGAAGCCCGTGAGAGTAGGCATATATACAATCAATTTACTATCCTTGTAGAAAATCGTGATGAGCTATTCAAAGCTCTTCAGGAGAAGAAGATAGGTTGTGATATGTATTATCCAGTATCATTCCATGAGCAAGAGTGTTTTGAATATCTTGGCTATAAGAAGGGTGACTTCCCGGTAGCTGAAAGCGTAGAGATGAAGTGCATGTCTTTACCAATCTTTACAGAATTGACTGAAGCAGAAATTAAAGAGGTTGTTGAGGCTATAAAAGAGTTTTACGCTTAACTTTTACCTGTAAACTACTTTTAATAGATTTGAATATGATGGATAGAGCTCTGGCTTTTCCATCATATTTTTTGTTTTATAAGTTGGTATAAGGTTGATTTTACGTGATAGATAGAGCGATATATGGTATGATAAATAAGCAAGTATGTTTTTTTAAAGTTTGTAAAAGTGGAGTATTGTATGCATAAGAGTTTGATAAAAGAGATTCGTGACAAGTATCTTGTACCAATGGTGCCCCCTGTATGTGATATTATAGATTTTCACATGCATGTCTCTGGTGGAAAAGAGGATGAGAAATATATCAGGATTGCAAAGGAGTTTGGGGTAGTGCAAGCAGGAGCTATGCTACATTGGACAGACTCGAAGAGTTTATTGGCGCGACACGGAGATTTTTTCTTCCCTATAGATTGGGTTAAGATGCCGTCATTGTCTTCTAAGAAGTCCTGGGTCAAGGAAGAGATAAAGAGACTTGAAGAAGCTGCGACTGATGGACTTGTTGCTTTGAAACTTAGGAGTACTTGTAAAGAAGGACGTCCAAAGGTTTGGATTGATCATCCATATCTTATCGAAGTTCTTAATGAAGCGGCTCGAATGGGGCTTTTTTTATATGTGCATATTGCTGAGCCATCTGTATGGTGGCCAAGTAAACTTGACCCTACTGTCGTTGGTGAAAAGTTGGATTATCATAAACCGCTTGAGACTATATTGCAGAGTTGTCAAGACTTGAAGGTTGTTGGTTCTCATTTAGGTGGCTATCCAGAGGATCTCGGTTTTCTTGGTGAAATGCTCGGGCGATACAAGAACTATGATCTTGATTTGAGTGCAACAAAGTGGATTGTGAGGGAACTGGGTAGGGATACCCTTAGTAGTAAGGATTTTATAATAAAGCATCAAGATAGGCTACTGTTTGGCAGTGACTTGGTCGCATTCTTGAGTGATGGAGAAGAGGATTACTATAGATCACGCTTATGGGTGTTGCGCCATTTATTTGAGAGTGATGAGGTGGTTCCGTCTATGATTGTCGATCCTGATTCAACTGGGCTAGATTACCCAAGGGGTGCAGAGGTAAGGGGGCTTGGGCTAGACGAAGAAATTTTGAAAAAAATATATCGCGGTAATGCTTTAAAGTATCTTGTTAAATGACAAATGACCCTTATTTTGAAACAATAAGGGTCATTTAATAGTTTTATTTAAGCAGTTTTTTTATAGAGCTGCAAGTGCGGCTGCGTAGTCTGGTTCTTGAGCGATTTCAGGTACGAGCTCTGAATAGATAATCTTGCCTGATTCGTCAACAACAACTACAGCTCTAGCAAGAAGCCCTTCAAGAGGACCATTAGCAATTGTCAAGCCGTAAGCTTTGCCAAAGGCATCCGATCTGAAATCAGAGAGATTGACTACGTTTTCAAGGCCTTCAGCACCGCAGAATCTGCCTTGTGCGAATGGGAGATCCTTTGAAATGCAGAGTACAACAGTATTTTTAAGTGATGATGCTTCTTTATTAAAAGTTCTAACCGAAGTAGCGCACACATCTGTATCTATACTAGGAAAGATATTTAGAATAACCTTTTTGCCTGCGTAATCCTTCAGGCTACTAGTCGACAAATCACCAGCAACTAGTGCGAAGTCTGGAGCGGGTGCATTGGTCTCTGGTAGATTTCCAACCAAGTTGAATGCGTCTCCGTGTAGTGTTACTGTAGCCATGGTATTTCCTCCATAATTATAAAGTAAGTATATAAACTATAAAATTAATAGGCGATTGTTCGCTTTATATATACTATTATCATTCAATTTGGAAAATCATGCAAGGTTATTTACTTTAATCGTGAGTTTTTTTTTATGGATTGTTTGCTGGATCATTATCAAGCAGGTCTTTATCCCATTTTTCTTTAGATAACTCTTGGTTGAGTTCAATAATGTTTCCTTCTGGATCGGTGAGATGAACACAGCGGCATCCCCAGCCAGTCATGTCTGTCGGTTTGTCGAGGAAGTTTACCCCAAGATCAAGAAGAGTAGTGTAATCTTCATCAACATTATCTGACTCGAAGCAGATGACAAGTTGTGAGTTGCTTGTTTTAGGGGTATCCTTCTCAAGGCTTTGGAACATTAGTGGCTTTGAGAAAATTGAGAGGGCTGTTTGAGATCCAGTATCGAATGAAGCGTATACGTCACCAAGCTTGCCCCAAGTTACAGTGAGTCTCATTGTATTTGAATAAAAATCGAAGCATTTGTCAAAATCATCTACAAGTAGCCTGACATATGATAGTTTCATAGTAATCTCCTATATTGAGTAAAGTAATATAATAGGTGAATTTTACAATATATTTGATTAAGAGTATTGTAAAAATCAGACATCTTTTAATAAATATTGCTTTGGTGTCATGCCTGAATACTTTTTGAATTCATTGCTTAGGTGGGCTTGGTCATAGTAGCCGCATTCTAAAGCAATATCAATAATGGAGATATTTTTATTTGATAATAGTAATTCTTTAGCCTTAATAAATCTAAGAATGTTGAGGTAGGTCTTGGTCTTGATACCGAATAATTGATTGAATTTACGTGTGAGGTGGCGGTCGCTTATGCCTATTTCTTTTGAAATAGTCTTTACAGATTTGCTGTGGTTTGAATGGCGAATTCTATCTAAAATCGGATTTGGCTCTTCACTTCTACTCTTTATTAACAAGCAAAGATAGGCTTCTAGAAAGTCGAAAATTTCATCTGGGGTATTACTAGTGAAGAGTAGGTCGAAAGAAATATCGTCAATACCTCGTATCATATTTTGAGTAAGTGGTATATGAATATTCTTTGTAGTTGATAGGTCAATTGTGAGTAAAATGTCTTTGCATGCAGGGTAGAGTCTAGCACCTGCTATAAATAAATTATTAGGGATTGTGACCTCTATAGGTTTGTCCCAAATGCCGGTAAGAACTACTTCGTTACGATTTTTTTTGGTAATATAGATTACAATATCAAAACAACCATCTGGAAGTACCTGAATTACTTTATCAGTTGTATTATTGTGTGTATCTATTGTCCAGAATGACTGGACAATAGATTGTAACAATGTATGTGGTACTCTAGTTTTTTCCATAGTGCTCAAGTATTTAGAGTAGCTCTCTTTCAAAGTTTCCTGGATGTGTATTTGAAATATGTTCATCTAAAAAGAGTGAACTGAGTATTCTCTCTATCTCTGTGGCAGTATAATTACGATTTATAAAGTCTGCCTGATAGTATTTTGGGGTATTTTCTTCAAGTTCCCTGAGGTATCCAGCTAGAGAGAATGGTTTTGTATTGATAAGTACTGTGCGGCAACCCTTTTTATTGAGCAGGTAGCTGTTTCCTCTGGTATCTTCCCATAGTCGGTTGTTGTTGATCTCTTTACAGTCCTCTAAGCAGCCGTTATTAAAGCTACTGTAACTACACGCTTCACCAATAAAGAGCGGAACGTCCTGATAGGTAGTTAGGGCGACCTTGTGTCCTCTTAATTTTATAAGCTCTTCTAGGTTTCTCTGACCGTCCTCTATACTGAGGGTTACTCGGTCAAGCCCTAGAGATAGCTGTTCATCTATGCTTTCATGATTGAAGTTGTATAGTGTTGACGAGCCGGTGATACTTGTTGGATTATGAGTTTTGAGGAGTTGAAGTCCCCATAAGTTGCTGATTTGCCATGAGAGGTATCCCTTGGCAAACATCTCTTCTACGGCTTTTTTTACATTCTTCAATCTAGAATTTCTACAAATTGCTGGAAGTGCGATTCTTATTATAGAGCTACTAAATACAGTCTGGAGTTTTTCTAATTCTTCACTAAGAAGTTGTGGATTTACGTTTTCATTGATCTCAACTATGACCTCAGAAAATTTACTAGCAATTTCTTGATTTAGCGTGAATAGAGAGATAGGGTTGTCAGTCTTGATAATCCATTCAGGGCTAGTATCTGTAGAGCGTTCAACTCCTTTGGATTCTTCTGCTTTAGTATAAATATGCCCTAATATTTCTGTCTCTACATCCTCTAGCTTTGTACTCAACTCTTCGTAGAACTCTCTTCTAAGATTGTTCATAATTGAAGAAGGTATAAAGAGTGTTGTCTCTCCAGTTAGTTCAATATTGTTCAGTGTAAATGGAGTTGCACCTGTTTTATTGAATACTTTCTTGGCTGCTCCTTCAGTCTGGTCTGGGTTGTTGGCAGGTGAGAAGTCGTCCTCACTTGCAAATATTGTGCTTAGGGTAATCGGCTCAAAGAGGTCAATACTGCTAGTGATTGTGCCTTTGAGATCTATGTTGCTCTTTGAGATATTCAGCTCGATATCAACGGGATAGCGTTCTCTGTGTTCTCCGGCTTTTGGGGTGTGCCACTTCAGTTCACGCTTAATACGTTGCGATGAGGCGAGGTAGACAGCAGAGCCTATAGGAAGATCTGGATGATCTGTTGGTAGTACAATTGAAACTAGAGTACCTTTTTCAACAATAAAGGTTGGTTTTGCTCTACCATCAGGCATAACCTTGAACAGCTCATTGACAGGAAAACCAAATGGACGCTGTTCATCAGGAATATCAATCTGAATACCGTCATGCTTTTCGAAGTCTTGTGAAGTTTTGAAGTTTACTCTGTCAAATTTGCCGTGCCTCGTTATAGACATTATACTGCCAATATTTGCTCCTCTGTGTCCTACCGCTTGAGTGTCAATTGCTCCGCTTCTGCCTTCTTTGGAAGATTCACCTCCTGCGAAGAAACTGCAACTCTGGCGGCTGAAGATCGTCTGTAAATCCAAAGCATTTTGTTTGATAGTCTTTTCGCTATCACGTTTGTCGATTATTCCACGGTACAGCTTTACTACTGCTGCGACATAGAGGGCGCTCTTCTTTCTGCCTTCTATTTTGAGTGAGTCGACTCCAGAAGCAAGAAGCCCATCTATATGTTCTATAAGTGAGAGGTCTCTGAGTGAGAATGCATGACCTCTGAGATCTAATTCATTACAACTAAATACCTCTCTACATGAGTAAGCGCATCTACCTCTATTTGCACTTCGCCCTGTCTGCATAGATGAATACATGCAGAGCCCGCTGTAGCTATAGCATAAGGCTCCGTGTAAGAAAGACTCTGACTCTAATCCTTCTATACTTGATATCTCTGCAATTTCTGGGATTCCAAGCTCTCTGGCGAGGGTGACTCGTTTGACGCCTAGGTCGAGTAGTGCTTCTGCTCCTGCTTTATTATGTATTGCCATCTGTGTACTGGCATGTAGTCGCAAGCTTGGAAAGTGTGTTCTGAGTAGTCTGAGAACACCCAAGTCTTGTACGATTACTGCATCAGTTCCGGCTTTATTTATTATGTACATTATCGAGAGTAAGTTCTCTAGCTCAGACTCTTTTATCACTGTATTCAAAGTTACGTATACTCTGCGGTCTAATGAGTGAGCATAGCCTATTGTGTCGTAGAACTCATCCTCTGTGAAGTTGGTGGCTTCTGCTCTGGCTGAGAACTTTGGTAGTCCTAAATAGATAGCATCTGCTCCGTACTCCAGAGCAGCATTGGCTGCGTCTATTGATCCTGCTGGGGCTAACAATTCGATATTTGCATTATTCAATCTTTGATCTCTTTCATTGTTTGGGTATTTATCTACCATTAGTATAGCAATATACAATGAAAGGTAAAGAGGGAGCTAACTTAGAATGAAATCAATCTTAGTTGTTGCTAGAAAGATGAGATACATTGATCTTGAATTTTTCGATCTTATAGCGTACCATACGGGCTGTAATCCCTAGCTCTCTTGAAGCAGCAGATACATTTCCAGAGGTGGCTTTTAGGGCATCTGTTATCATGTCTTTTTCAAGTTGCTCTACACGCTTCTTCATATTGCTTTCAGTAGATGGAGAATTCTTTCTCTCTGGCATGGCAAGAGATGGAGGGAGGTCTGCTCCTTGTATTGTATCTCCCGCACTGAGAAGTATCCCGTGTTGGATGCAGTTTTCTAGTTCTCTAATGTTTCCTGGCCAGTAATAATTTGTAAGGAGTTCTATCGCAGTACTGCTGATACGCCGTATTGTTTTATTCATAGATTTTGCATATTTCTCTATAAAGTGATTTGCTAAGGGTAGAATATCCGATTTTCGTTCTCTGAGCGGTGGAATATTTATAGGGAATACATTTATACGGTAGTATAGATCCTGCCTGAAGGTCTCTTCCTCTACAGCTTCTTCAAGATTTCTATTTGTAGCGCAGATAAATCTGACATCAGCTTTCTTGACGTTATTGCTACCTACAACAGAGTATTCCCGCTCTTGTAGTAGGCGTAGAAGTTTGACCTGAGTAGTAATTGAAAAATCTCCAATCTCATCTAGGAATATTGTTCCTCCTTCTGCTTCTTCGATTCTACCCTTCCGGTACTGCATAGCGCCTGTAAATGCACCCTTTTCATGACCGAAGAGTTCGCTCTCAAGTAGGCCTTCGCTAAGTGCAGCACAATTAACCTTGACAAATGCTTTCTCTCGTCTTGTGCTTGCATAATGAATTGATGTTGCTACTAGTTCTTTACCTGTGCCGGACTCACCTCTAATAAGAGCGGTTGTGTCTGCATGGCTGACCTGTGCAATCTTGGCATATACATCTCGCATGCCTGTTGAGTTGCCTATCATATTAGGAAGTTGTATATCTCCCATCAGACTGTGAAGTCTGAGGTTTTCTTCTATTAGTGCTTTATTGTGAAGGTTGGATATTCTTCTCAAGCGTACATCATGAGCAATAATATTGCCAACGACAATAAAGAAGTACTTGGCGTCTTCAAGGTTTCTAGAATTTCCAGAGAAAGGGCAGGAAGAGTCATCAAGAGGTATGTCGGCTGCTAAAGCTCCAACCGTACTTCCGCCTGCCTTAACAGGAACACATAAGAATGCATACCTCTGTGTATCAGAACCGCGTCTCTCGTGAATGCGGCCTTGAAAAGCTGGTTCATCAGCTATTCTAGGGACTAGGATCGCTTCCTCAGTCTCTAAAACCCTACCTATGATCCCTTCACCACGTCTGTACTCTTTGTTCTCTTTGTTTATATTTGGATCTTCACCAGTATGACCTTCAACAGCTAAAGATTCTCCCCCAGCAGCTGTTATCAATAGAGTTACTCTGCGAACTTTCATTCTATTTTCAAGGGTCGCCACGAGTAGCGCAAGGCGTTCTCCTTCATCTGTATTTTGGCTGAGGGACTCTGAGATTTCGATCAAAGCTCCAAATTCGTTCTCATACATATTTGAGTTAATCCTATTCTTTATATGTTCTCTTGCTGTATTCTCCATATATGTAGATGATTGCTACAATTTGAAGTTAATGGGTTACTAGCAATAACCATTCCAAAACCAGTGATATTGGATGCTTGCATTCGAGGCCATTGGTAATTTAGATAATTAAGATTTATTTTCTCTGTCTATAATGCATAACGGGTAATATGAGATTTATATTTAAATTTTCATATATTTCACAATATGTCGGGGAAGAAAATCTACACAGATGTATTTTTGTTTTAGAAATAGGGGTAGAATATGACAATTTTGTAATACAGGCTTGAAGGGTATTTTTTGTACTCTCTTTTTGTTGGATATTTTATGGAAAGATAAAAAAATGCACATTTATATGTTATGTGTTATACTTATTATGTTGTGTAATTGATTGTTAATGAAATGAATGAGAGGACTGTATGATGAAAAGTTTAAAAATAGTTGCCCTCGCTGTTATGGTTGTCTTGACCATTTGTAAATCTAATGCTTGTACAACTATGGCTGTCGGGAAGAATGCAAGCGTGGATGGATCGGTAATGATTGCCCATTCTGATGACGCCTTGCAGGATCCTAGATTGATATTTGTGCAGGCTCAAGATCATAAGCCTGGAAGCAAGAGGGCTGTCTACTATAATTCATGTGCAATGGGGCAGCTACCACAGTGGAGTTCTACCTTACAGTACAGAATAGTATCTGACTCACGTGCTCCGGAATATAATACCCCGATCAATGGGAAGTATGACACTCCCCTGGGATATATACCTCAAGTCGCACATACCTATGCATACTATGACAATAACTATGGGATCATGAATGAGTATCAGTTATTAATTGGGGAGTGTACAGATAAAGCTAAGGTACATACATTACCGGATCCTAATAAGAGAATTATGTATTCAGCTGAGCTTAGTAGGATAGCTCTTGAGAGATGTAAGACTGCTCGTGAAGCTATAAAGCTGATGGGGAAACTGATCAAGGAGTATGGCTACTACGGGACAGGTGAGACCCTGCTTGTTGGAGACACCAAAGAGGCATGGGTGATGGAGATGTGCAGTTACGATCTTGACGGGACGGATGGAGTATGGGTAGCGAAGAGAGTACCTGATGATGAGATCTTTGTTGCTGCGAATGAATTCAGAATTAGAGAAGTTTTAAAAGATGATGCAGATATGATGTACTCGGATAATATTTTTGATATTGCTAAAATGAATGGCTGGTGGGATGAGAGTAAAGGTGATTTAGATTTTACCTCTGTATATGGAGATGGTGAGTTTCATCATCCATACTACTCTAAGAGAAGGATATGGAGAGCATTTAGCTTATTTGCACCATCGTTGAAGTTGTCTCCTTGGGTTAAGAATGCCTTCTCTAGGGAGTACCCATTCAGTATAAAGCCTGATAGTAAGGTTGATTACCTTGATATAAATAAAGCTTATCAGGATAATTATGAGGGGACTGAGTTTGATTTGACAAAAGGATTGGCAGCAGGGCCATTTGGTAATCCTAATAGGTTTGAGGGTGGAGCTGAGGCTGTGACTACTGATGGGCAGCTTAGTGTTGTGAAAGGCAACTTTGAAAGGCCAATAAATATATATAGATGTGCTTACTCATATGTCGCTCAAGCTAGAGGCTGGCTACCTGATATAATTGGTGGTAGGCTATTCTATGCTCCTGACAGAGCAGCTACATCTGCATTATTTCCAATGTATTCTGGGATCTTAGAACTACCGAAATCTTTCACAATTGGGAATCTGCTGAAGTTTAATAGAGAGAGTATGTCTACTACCTTCAACTACGTTGCAAACTATGTTATGATAAAGTATTCATACATGATTAAAGATCTAAGAAAGGTTCGTGATGGGTTCGAGGCGAGAATGAGCCAGGATTTGCAAAAAACCGAGGATAAAGCAAATGAGCTATGGTTAATTGGTAAGGAGAAAAATGCTAGAAAGGTATTGACCGAACTGACAGCAAAGTATGCAGTCGATATTCATAAGGCTTGGTGGAATTTGCATGACTACCTCTATATCACTTATGAAGATGGTTATATAAACTCTAAAGAAGAAATTGGCAAGGCTGTATACTATCCGGCGTGGTGGCTCAAAGATGTCGGTGTTGAGGGTAAGCTGGAGAGCTATGCAAAACCGGTAAAGTAGCTTCTTTTTGGTTGTAATTTAATATGAACCAGTAAGCATATACCGTTTCATACCAAAGCCAGCGTTTTTTTGCACTTTGAAACCACTGGCTGCTAGACCCTCTCTTACTGCTCTGGCACAGGAGTAGGTGGCAAGGGTGGTCTCACCCTGTTTGCTCTTTCTTGCCATGGAGGCGAATAGCTCTTTCGACCACATATCTGGATTCTTTGCTGGAGAAAAACCATCTAGAAACCAGGCGTCAATGTCGCGGCTAATACCCCTTATCTCAGTATTTATATCTCCGATAAATAATATCAAGGTAATGTTAAAATTAGGGATATAGAGGGTAGTGCTGGTGAGGGGTGTTGTCTGATAAATATTTAATAATAACTTTGAGTATTTTAGTAGATCTGTCCACGCAGCATGAGAGTCAGAAAGAACTTCAGGGGTGAGTGGAGTTGATTCAAAGCCAATGTATGTAAGTGCCTTCTCGTCTGAGAAGTGCTTTGCCCACTCTTTCATGCTCATTAAAAAATTTAGCCCAGTACCGAAGCCAGCTTCGGCTATGATGAAGTTATTTTGTGAAGCAAAACGTTCTTTTAGATTATTGCCATTGATAAAGACGTGCTCTGATTCCTCTTCTGCACCAGATATTGAGAAGTAGATATCATCATAAATATTTGAGTAGAGTCTCTTTTCAGAATCGAAAGAATATTTTGGGGTATCTTTATTGTTGCTAGGCATCAGTATAGTCAATTCCTACCGCTCTGAGGTACTCTGTTTTGGTCACGGGTATTCCTGTCCACAGTTCAAAGCTAATTCGCGCTTGTAGAGCTAGCATTGGAAGTCCGTCTATAAAAGTTGATTCTGTTTTTAGAGCGAGCTTTTCCCATAAGGTATCAGTGCGCCCGTAATTGATATCAACTATGCACTCTAGCTTTGATAAGTTTAGTTCTGAAAGTATCTTTGCAAGTTCTGGAGATTCTTCCTCAGTACTAACTGCAGTTGCATTAGTAAGTATATCTATATCGTTTTCTAGAGATTTGATTTCATCAATAGATGTATACTCTACATCAAACTCGTCTGCTAACGCTCTGGCTTTTTCTTTGTTTCTTCCAGCAATTGTAATCTTTCTTGCCTCAGCACCTTTTAGGCCGAGTATTAGTCCTCTTGCGGCACCACCATTACCAACAATACAGATATGTTTATTTTTGGGATTGATGCCACTAACTTCTAAAGCGTTTATGAAGCCACCTATATCTGAGTTGTCGCCTATTAGTTTGTCGCCGTCTCTAATTATTGTATTTACGGCTCCAGCTTTTGAGGCGTTCTCCGAAACTTCATCAAGGAATGCAGGTACCTGTTCTTTATATGGTATAGTAACGTTCGCTCCTGCAATATTGAGCGCTCTGACCCCTGCTATAGCCTGTTCAAGATCACCGTCGTGGATTTCAAGAGCTATATAATTATACTCATTCTCAAGACCTCTATCTTGTATGACTGCGTTATGCATTTTTGGCGAAGCTGATCTGTGAGCTCTATGATCGCTGAGTACTGCAAATATCTTCATATCTGATAATCCTTATTTTTCTAAAGGCTCTCTGAGTTCAAGCCAGTTGTATATTTTTATTTCATCTACTTTAAGTAGCTCAAGTGGAAGCTCGGGCTGTTTGTTCTTTAATGTGGGTGCTTGGTAAAATTCATCAAGTGTCGCAGTATCAACATTTGCAACGAACTCGTTTGGTTCGATACGGCCTTTGATCATATTATTAAATGATACCGGTTCTGGTTTGTATGTATGAATGTCATAGGATATATAAGAAAGAATAAAGAATAGCCCAGTGCTAACAGCTATTGTAAGTAGGATAGGGATTAGGTTATTTTTTATAATCTTCATGTTAGTATTCTCTGAGTAAATAGATATCTTAATGTATTATAAATATCGCACCTAGTGATACAAGAGGATGAATAATATGAGCTTGCTACCACTCCGGTAGCAAGCTCATAATAAAATATTGACAGTACATTATTTTGGGTGGTGCAGATAGACAAACATACAGAGGTAGCCGGTTGAAACAATAAGTGAGCCAATTGCTGTTGGTACACCCCATTTGAGGTAACTCGCCCAGCTTATCTCGCGATTGTTTCTTGATGCAATATTTATAACAACCAAGTTTGCTGCTGCACCAACCGGAGTCAAGTTTCCTCCAAAACATGCTCCTAGAGCAAGTGCCCAGTACATAGATTCTGCATGTATAGGAATTGCGCCTGTCGCTCCAAGCCCGTAGAAGTTCTCTGCAAGACTTTCAATAATTGGAAGAGCTGCAAGTGTGAAGCTTACATTGTTCATCAGTCCAGCAAGTATACCACTTATCCAGAGAACTACTATTGGTGCAATATAGGCAATTGCTTCTGGGTTGCCAATTAGTGCTGCAAGCTTTGAACCTAAAAAACTCAAAATTCCGATCTCACTCGCACCCTTTACTACAACAAATAAGCCAATAAAGAAGAATAAGGTATTCCACTCTATCTTTGCCAGAGCCTCCTCTACATCAGCTCTAGTTGCAATCAACATCAAAGCTGCTCCGCCCATAGCAACAACACCTGGTTCTACGTGAATAACACTGTGCATCATAAATCCAAGAAGGGTGAAAAGCATAATTGATAGTCCTACCCACATCTGTCGCTTATCAGAAATAGCAGCTATTTCGTCTAATTCCATAATTCTGGCACGCTCTTCGGCTGTAACATTCATTGCGCCACGAAGTTTGAGCATTATTATAGCTACGAAGCCAACCATTGTAATAATCACTACTGGTGACATTACCTTCATGAAAGATACAAAGTCAAAATTGACATCTGGAGTGTATGCGAAGATCTTGCTTGCGGTACTGCCGACAAGGATATTTGGTGGATCACCAATAAGGGTAGCGGTACCACCAATATTTGATGCAAGAATTTCAGGGATTAAAAATGGTATCGGGTTGAGTTTTAACTCGGCTGCTACGAGAAGAGTAACTGGAGCCATAAGCAGTACAGTAGTTACATTATCAAGGAACGCTGAGAGAAGGGCTGTAGCCACTAATAACAACGCTAGAATCGGCAATGGCCGACCTCTACCAAGTTTTGCGCACTTGATCGCGACGTATTGAAATACGCCACTCTCCCTTAAAGCGTTTACAATTACCATCATACCAGCAAGTAGAAAGATAACATCAAAATCAGCGTGCTGGTTCCAGGCGCTGAATTGACTGTGACCAGTATTTGCGCCATGTTCTTTGAGAACTGTTAGTAACATAAGTACCGAGCCGGCTATTGCTGAAGCTGTTTTATCTACCTTTATCTGCTTCTCAAATGCTATTGCTAAGTACGTTAATACAAATATGACTGTGCCTAATATAATCATGATATCCCTACTGTAGATCTTGGTGTACACAAAAACAAACAAACAAAGAATTAGTAATTGTTATAACAGCAACTAGACCCTTACAACCTTATGGATGAAATCGAGCTTGGTGACTGCTCCAAGCAGTTTTTTGCCATCCAAAACTACCCCAAATTCTGTATGTCCGTCTACTAGTTTACCAGCTACTTGGATCATAGGGGTGTCTTGCTGGAAGGTCGGTGTATCCTTCTTTAGAATGTCCATCACACACATTGATTGTTCATTCTTGAGAAGATCTTGGAAGGGTTCGAAGGTCTTTAGGAAGCTTAAGTTGTCCATCATTAGTAGGTAGTCTGGTATGCCGACCTTGAGAAGTCTTCCTGTAGTAACAGTGCCAAGAAAATTGTCATCATCATCTACAATACAAATATCAGTTACGTTGTCGCTAACAAATTTGTCTGCTGCTTCTCTAAGTGTTGCTGTTGATTTTAAACTTGAGTACTCATTAGACATTATATCACGAGCAGTAACCATATCTCCTACCTGTACATCGTTTGCCTTGATATACTCTATAAGTAGTGAGTTGCTGCCTTGCTCTACTAGTTTTGTGATGCCATCAGGTGTTGAGATAAGTCGGATAAGTGCAGCCATGACCCTAAGGTAGATATTACTTTTTCCTTCAGGTACTAGGAAAAAGGCAATTAGACGGATAGGCTCGGGCTGTCCCTCTACAGGTAGTCCTTTTGGAAAGCACCCTATCATAACATAGAAGTCTTTAAGAAATGGTTCGCGAATGTGAGGGAATGATATACCGGGAGCAATAATTGTACTGCCTAGGTTCTCACGGGCTGTCATTGCATCAATAATTTCTGTTGCGTTATGTTCGGTATGCTTGGTGAATAGCTCAACAAGTTGATTTTTTCCGCCTTCGAGTGTTTTGGCGCTACCATTAGTAATAACAAAATCACTACTAATAAAATCAGAGAGTTTCATAATTGCTCCTCAGTATAAAGAGTACAAAAATGTATCTATTTGAATTTCATGTGTAGCTATTGTCTATATATGCTAGAAAATGTCAACAAAGAAACATTGTTGGCAGAATTCTTTGATTAATTACCCATAGAGGCGCGGATCGCAGCAAGGATATCATCTCGCTCGTCTTCATCAAATGAAGAAGGTTTCTCGCTCTCTAATAGTTCTGGTGGAATTTCTCCTATGAATCTGCTAGGCTCCTTTGGGGTGTGTTTTCCTCTAAGTAGCCTATTGATACAGCGGGTAATTGTTAGTTCTACTCTTGCCCTAGTAATCGCTACATAGAATAGTCGTCTCTCTTCATCAACCGTGCCTTCTTCTTCTGAACTTCTATGTGGTAGGATTCCTTCTTCTACACCTGCAATAAAGACATTGCGGTATTCTAAACCTTTGGCTGAGTGTATAGTAATAATTTTAACTGTGTCTAATTTGGCTTTTTCCTTATCAGCACTCTTCTCTTTCCATGAGAGGGTAGCTTCCTGTAAGAATTGACTGATATCACTCCCTGCAACGCTATTTCTCAGGTTCTCACCTACATCTATTGCAGCCTCCATTCTGCTGGCTCTCTGCAAAGGATCGTCGTAAAGGTGTTCTACCTCTTCCTCATATTTTGTATCTCTAATAATCATATCTACTATATTATCAACGCCATGATTGCGTAGCTCTTCACGCCATTTTGTGAGTAGGTAGCCAAAATTCTCACAGGCTTTTGCAGCTTTTCCTGGTATCCCTTCAATCATTGATGCCTCAAAGAGCACGCTACTAACACTCCTGCTCTTTGAGTTCGCGAAAGCGATAAGCCTTTCAATACTCTTTTCGCCTATACCTCGTGCTGGGACATTTATGATGCGCATTAAGGCCCCTTGGTCATCAGGATTGTCAATTATCGCAAGGAAGGATAGGATATCTCTTACCTCCTTCATGTCGAAGAATGATTGACCTCCAATAACTTCATAAGGTATACCTTCAACTGCAAACTCACCTTCAAATGTCCTAGTAAGTGCATTTGCTCTAACAATAATCGCAAAACTCGAAGGTGTAATATTGTCGTCTCTAATCAGCCTCTTTATCTCGCCTACAATATATTCGGCTTCATGTTGTTGGTCTTCACACTCTATATACTTTACAGGATTACCATCACCTAGACTCGACCATAGAAACTTATCGTGTCTGTCTGTATTATTCTTGATAACTTCGTTTGCAGTCTTCAATATTGCGTTGGTTGAACGGTAATTCTCTTCTAGGTATACTACCCTCGCTCCTCTCCACTCGTGGTGGAAACGGAGAATATTTTCAGGTACAGCTCCGCGCCATGAGTAGATAGATTGGTCATCATCTCCAACTACACATAAGTTTTTCCACCTACCTGCTAGAATTTTGATGAGTTCATTCTGTATGCCACTTGTGTCTTGAAACTCATCAACAGTTATATATTTGAAACGGTTCTGCCAGAATTCTTTTGGTTCATCATGTTTTGAGAGAAGCTCTAGAGACTTGATAAGAAGGTCATCAAAGTCCATGCAATTTCTAAATCTGAGCTGATCTTGATACTTTCTGTATACGCTAGCTAGGCTCATCTCCCAATCATCAATTGCATGACGGGAAAATTCTTCGTAGCCAATACCCTTGCTCTTTAGTCTGCTGATCTGCGATAGCATCTCTTCAGGTCTGAGTTTTGAGCAGCCAACAACATTTTTTGATGCTTTACGGATGATAGAATACTGCTCGCTCTGGTCTGCAATTGAAAAGTATTGCTTGTAGCCAAGTAGGGTGGCATCACGTCTAATTATTTGCACTGCTAGGCTGTGGAAGGTGCTTGCTATCATATCCTTCAAGTCGATATTTTTGGGAAGGCTTTTCTTCAACCTGTTTTTGAGTTCAGCAGCGGCTTTATTGGTAAAGGTGACGGCTAAAACATTGTATGGTGATGTGCCGGATGTGATAATATTGGCAATACGAGCTATAACTGTATGGGTCTTCCCAGTACCTGCTCCTGCTAGTGCTAGTACGGCTCCTTCAGTAGTCTCTGCTACTTCTCTCTGCTTTGGGTTTAGTCCGTTCAAATATTTTGACATATTATGCCTCATTAAAGAGGGACACGAGCAAACGTGTCCCAACATGTTATGGTTTTAAAAAATCAGGAAGACTTTAGTTCTCTTGTGCAGGCTTCTTTGGTTGGGATGGGCGACGATGTCTATTGCGTCTTTTTTTATTGTTACCTCGTTTTGCTGGGGCTCCAGCACCATCCTTTTTATCAACATCTGATTTAGAGCTTGCTTTAGGCTTGGATTCATCTTTTGCATCAACAGATTTTGCTTGCCCTTTTTTTGCATCATTAGAATTTACTGGTCTTGTCTTTCTTTTGCGTTTTCTCTTCTTCTTGGTACCTTTGTCACTATCAGAAATCTCTATGACCGGCTTTTTCTTGGGTGGTTTTACATGGCCGGCTTTGTGTTCATGAGTATCATCATAGTCTGGCTTCAAGTAATCAGCAACTAGTGAGGTTTCAGCCTTGAAACTTAGTGTGTACTCCTGTAGTGGTTCGTCCCAGAGTTTGTAATCAACCCCTCGTGCATGGATGCTAGCTATACTTGAGAGAGAATTGGCAAGGGTCAGGTCTTCCCATGGTATACCCTTTATTGCTTGAATCATGCGGCCTTTTTGTTCTTTTATAAGTTCTTCATTGCCGCTATAGAGTACAATATACATAGCGTGTACAGAAGTGGATACAGAGTCAGCTTCATTTTTGAATCTCTTTTGGGATGTAGTGAACTCTGCTTCAATTTCTTTAAAGTCTCTCCAATTGGTGTCGACTTCAGTTTTAAGTAATTCTGAATCAAGCTCTTTATATTTGTCTATGAACTTTGAGGCTCTTTTACCAATGCTAAGCATAAGAGGTGTAGTAACTGCAGTTACCTTGGGATCTTCTTTGTGGACTTCAGTAATCATATATAGTGAAATCTGAGCAATCAGAAGGTCGGTAATGCTTGCATCTTCAGCAATTGTAAAGTCTCCTGTAAACTTTTGCGTAAACTCCTTTGACCATTTTTCATTTTTAAGAAGTTCTGAGCAGACTGCAAGTATTGCACATAGCTTGAGCTTACCGAGTACACCCTCATTATCGATAGGGTCATTCTCTTCACGTATCTTGTAATCTTTATCATGGAGCTTATTCATCCACCTAGAAGATATATTAACAAGCTTTTGTTGGCTTTCTACAGCAACTGAGGTTGTGGTTACTGTACGCCAAGCAGTGAATGACCAGAGAAGGGCTGCGTCAGAGCATGAGTCAGAGTAAAAATATCTCCCATCACCAGTAAGGCCTCTAACAATTACATTCTTTGGTGCGACCGTCCCTAATCTAATAGTTCCACCAATAAGTCTGTCAAAGATTATCTCGTCTTGTGCTGTACCAAAGCCTATCTCAAACCTTGAGGCATATCCATCAAATAATAAGGCATTATTTAGGATACAATTGTACATCCCTGTATCCTTGCCAGTAGTATTTGGAATATCATTGGCGGCTTCACCAGCCTTTGGTAGGGTCTTGAGCGGAAATACATTTTCCGCTGTTGGGTAGTCGTAGCAGAGACCGAGTTTTCTATATACGAACTTTGTCGAAAGTTCATTCAATGCAACATTTACCGCATCATTGAGTAGTTCTGACAAGTGTACACTCCTAAGTAACTATCGGTTATGCCGATAGTTATGTGTTATATTAATAAGGTTATACATGATAAAACAAGGTGGAATTTATAGCGTTTTCACCTAGCTATACCAATTCAGCTAATAACGTATTATATAATTACTAATACTATAAACAACAGGATTTTCATTAATAGCACTTATGAATAAAAACGTTTTGATTATTGAACGGGAGTGGCTGCTTCTACATCTCCCTTAAGCATTACCTCTTTTGCTGCTGGGCTGAAGAGTTCATTTTGAGCTTTTAATACTTGTGGGTAGAGCGCGGATGGATATAGAGCTGGCTTTACCTTAGATGTTAAAGTAATGTATATTGCATTACGAGAATCACTCAACGTATTGGATAGGTCTTTTCTGAGAATTCCAAGTGGAACTCCTAAACTGCCTGAGCGTAGAGCGATAGGGGTAATAAGTATAGATTCAACCTCTATAGAGCCATTATACATTGGTGAATTCCATTTGAAAGTATCGGGGGAAATTATAGGAACTCTAAACTCACTAGGTAATGCTATAAGTATATGTATTTTTTTATTGATATAGTTATCAATATATAGAGGATTTTCTCTACTATCTGAGCGTAATTGGAAGATCCTACCAAGGGTCTTTGGGAGATTAAAATACAAAAATTCATTATCAATTACACCAAATCTCGGTATCTTTGCTGAATATGACACCTTGCCTGGGTATGAGGCAAAGTCAAGCTTTAGTTCACTTGCAGCAGAAGCAGATTGAGCAATAGTAGAAAGTTCTTCTTGGTAGAATATCTTTTTCTCTTCTGGGGTCATATGGCTGAACATAGTGTTGTAGTGTTCATAATAATCACCAAAAAATTCCTTGGTTACTGATATCGTTGCATCAGAGTTGTTTTTGATATTTACATAGTAATACTCATCTTGTTCAGGCATAAAGGTTTCATATACTTTTACTTCTTCAAATTTATTTGAAATAATATCTAGTGCAATTGTGCCAACACTTGGGGTCGTTCCGAGTTGGGCATACTCTGTTGTATCATTCAACCAGATTGGGACACTTCCGTGTTCGAGCTTGATCAGAACATTATTTAAAATGTCATTTTGGGGGTTTTCAAGAATAGGAGTCTTCAAGCCTTCTGCAGCTTTATAAGGGGTCGTAATATAAAATTTAGGATCTTCGCCAATTGCTTTTAGCATCGTATAGAAGAGAATCGCTCTGTCTGTAGTATTACCATAGCCCTCAGTAAGTGTAATATCTGCTGGGGTAATACTGCTGAGAGGTAATTCTGAGAAAGTTGGCCCTGCAAGCCGTACATTTGTGTAAATGTAATCACGCAAGACACTAATCTTCTTGATTGCATCATTTATATCTTTGGTCAGTTCTTTGGCTAGTGCTACTGACTTCTCTTGTTTTTCGCTTGCCTGTAGTAGAGCATTTAAAATATCCTTGCAGTAGCTACTCCATGTCCCATTACTCACTGCAACTGTTGGCAAAAAGGAGCTGCTAGGTGGTAAAAAAAGTTCTTTATTGATAGGTACATTACTCATGCTCCATGTAAAAATGCTGTTCTCTCTGTCATACTTAGTCTCTGGACCACTCCACATAGATTGAACATTTAGTTCGTCTGCTCCCTTTATTGTGACACTCTTTGATAATGGGTTGAACGAGGTGAATAATTCATTCATGCTGAAGAAGGGGCGGTCTCTATAGGTATGCTTGATCTTATACTCTACAGTGCTACCGATGTCAACGCTCGGCAGAGAAGCGACCAAGGTCTTGCCACCTGAGTATCTTGGAGCAAATCCATTCCACGGCTGATCCATTATGTTTATCTCTTTTTTACTGATTGTCTGCATTTCGCCGTCTTTTGACGTTGTACTTGCTTCGATTATCTCTACATCTTCCCATATAGGGTTGTAGTTTATCAGGATCTCTGCATTGTCCTTCTTGCCTGCGTAGGTTAGGATTCTCTTTTTGGTATTCTCAATTACTTCCCAGCTGTTTTTGGTAAGAACATTATATGTCTTGTTCTTACTTATAATTACATCATAATTCTTGACCTTTTCTGCAACCTCTGGAAGAGCCTGGTCTATGGCAAGTACTGGTTTTTTGCGGCTGTTGTACTCAATTGCATTTAGCATTTTCTTTAGTTCGAGGTACTCGCTTGTAGAAAACTCTGTAGATTTTATTAGTAACTGATTGGTGCCAATTACATTGCATTTTACCTGTGCAAGGGAGCGCTTCCAAGAAATCGTATCTGATTCTACAGGGCTGTATACAGGCATAGATAGGATCTTTTTTATGCCAGGCTCCATCATTATCTTGACAGTCTCTTTGACCCCAGAGGTATAACCAATAACAAATGGAAAGCGTCTCTTGTCAAGGCCAGCTTCTTGGAATATTCTATTTGTCAGGCCTAATGTTCCGCTCAAAAATGGCGCAGGCATAAGAGCAACCCCATTTTCTTTAGCAAGAATATTGGTCGTCTTATAGCTTATTTGCACGCTTAGTGGTTGTGAGGTGTCTTGTAGGTCTTCTGGAAGAATGGTGCATTCTGTAATATTGCCTCCACCGTATACTTTGCTAATAACGCTTTCAAATAGGCGCTTTCTCTCTTCTGGATTTATGCGGGAAAAATATCCTCGGAATAAATTATCATTGATGCCTTCAAACTTCATTTTGCTTATCGCATCCAATACGCCATTCTCGCTAAGCTTGCCTGATGTCTCAATAATAAGCAGATTGTCTGTGGCTGGAATTGTCTTTGAAGTTCTAAGAGTGTCTCCCTCAGGAGTCGCTACAAGGTAGCTCTTGTCATCAAGATACGCTGGGAGCAAGCTCTGTGTACTTTCGTCTGTTGAATCCATAAGGATGTATTCACCGTCTACTTTGGCTGCAGTTATAGCGTGATTGAATGAACTGGAGGGTACTTCGAAGTCTTTTTTGTTGCCGTTGTGTATTAAAACTGGGTAGCTCTCAATACCAGCTTCTCGCAGCATTGCAACAAGTAGGGCTGCTTTGTCTCGGCAGACTCCGTATTGAGCTTCGAAGGTTTGATTTACAGGGTGTGGTTCTCGTCCTGGTGAGACAGTCTCTGTGGTGATACCCATATATCGTATGTCTTGGGATACAAATTTGAATATTTTTTCTATCTTTTCTTGAGAGGTTTTAGCATCTTTGATGAGCTCTTTGACCTTGCTCTTCATGGAATCGGTAATTGCTGCTAATGCTGGTTCTGAGAGCTTCCAATACCATCTGGATATTGTCTCCCAATCTGGAGCAGTACTGATTAGTAGCCTCTGTGTGCAGACAAACATAGACGGCATATTTGGCTCTGGAATTGCCTGTGGTACATTTTTAACAATCCAATTGTATTCGATTTTACCATCAGCTTTGTTTTCTGAAAAATCTACTGTACCTTTTATTGGGTCGAGTATTTCCATTTTTTGTAGAGGGAAGTCTTCTGGGCCGATAACTAGTATATCCATATACTCAATAGGACTGGTTCCTTCCATAGAGAAGGCATCTTCGTATATTCCTTTAGCATAAGGAAGAATTGTGTTGTCGTACATCTGGTAGTGGATAATGTCACCAACCTCTAGTCCATTAACGTTTACAGTGATTACCTTGCCATTTGGATCATATATATTTGACTCCATGCCTGAAGTGTTGATCGATACACTGCTCTGTGCGGCAATGTCAATACTTGATTTACTGCCGTCTGGTTTGATGATCTCTATGAGGTCAATTCTACAGTCTTCAGCATTTTGGTAAGGTATTGTGTAGTAGCTTGAGATTGTAAGGTTGTCTTCTCTACCTTTTTTGGTGAGGATTTTGACATAGCCTTCATGCCATTGTGACCATGTACCGTCTTTTCTATACTCCATCTTTACATTACGGTTTATGACTACTTCATCTGCGTCTGGGAATTTTTGGGTTGTTACACTACCAGCTTTACTGATGATATCTTTGGTAACACCTCGGTAATTTTTTGCCTCTAGTATTTCATTTGCTTTTGAAACTCCACTATATGTTATTACTATCAATGCGAGCAATACTGTATTTAATAAGTTGTAAATTTTGGTATTCATTATATTTGTATTCTTTCTTCTTTTTATCTTTCTCGGTTATTGATATAATAAATTCTAAAACAGGAGAAGGAATAATAATTATTTGTGTGTATAGAGTGTTTCTCTTGTTTTATACGGTTTTTCTCTGGTAATATGAGTCTAGTGCGTTCATGGCACTAATCGAATATTACTGTCTGTGATTATCTGACAACATGCTAATTGTACAAATTTATTCGTAAAATGACAGATCGGTTTAATAAATATGATTAAAAACTTTCAAAATATCCCTGTAGAGCTTCCTGAATTGGCAATTCTAAAAAGAATGGGGTATAATCGGCACTTGACAGGTATCTCTGGTGAACAGGTAGATAAGATAAATCATTATATTGGTGAGGCTTATGGGATGTGTAAGCCGGTTGGGAGGTATGACCGATTTGATATAGTCAACCGAGATGGGAGTAGAGTGGTGCTAGAAGGTGAATATGAGATAAACTCTGTATCAGTTGCAAAGCTACTTCTTGACTCTAATGAGTGTGTGATGCTGGCTGCGCGGGCGGATCAATCGGTTATTGAGATGATTGAGAAGTATGTCGCACAGAAGAATGGTGTGGCAGCACTTATATATGATGCTGTTGCATCTGAGGTAGTAGATGCGTGTCTAAGTTGGATGATTCAGAGAATAGGGATGGATATCTCTCGCTTTGGGCTACGGACTACATCTATGAGGTACTCGGCTGGATACGGGGACTTTCCGCTGGAGAACCAGAAATTGTTTTATGATGTTTTAAAAATGGAGGAGATGGGAGTAACACTGAGTGAGAATTATATCTTTTCTCCTGAAAAGACGGTGACTGCTTTGTGTGGGATAGAGTAGCTTTTTTACCCTTGGATTATTTATGATTTCCAATTTGGTAGGCCTGGTCTAAATATATTGTGGGTATTGTTGTCGTTTTTAGGAAGCCTAATTATAATATATCTGTGTGCACTAGAGGGTGAGCCATCTGATAACAAGTATGGGAGAAATCCAAAAAGAGTTTGAATTTGTTTGAGTAAAATTTGAGTTTAAGGGTGTTTTTTTAATAACTGTTATGTTAGGAGTGGAGTGCGGATATTAGTAATTGAGTCATACTATGGAGGGAGTCATAAGGCTTTTATTGATGGGTGGATTAAACACTCTGAGCATCAATTTGATCTCGTGACTTTTCCGCCGTATAAGTGGAAGTGGAGGATGAGACACACGGCGGTATCTGCGGCTAAGGAAGTAGAAAAATTGGTGGCTGAAGGTAAGGAGTGGGATCTTCTCTTTGTAAGTGATATGCTGGGACTGGCAGAATTTATAGGGCTTGCTCCTGCAGTGATAGCTACGCTCCCTAGGATAGCGTATTTTCATGAGAATCAACTGACCTATCCTGATAATTCCAAGGGTTACCGGGATATGCACTATCCGTTTATTAATTTTACTACTGCTGTGTCTGCTGATCAGGTATGGTTCAATACGGCTTGGCATCGGGAGGAGTTCTTGGGTGCAGTTGGAAAATTCCTCAGAAGGATGCCTGATTATAGGCATCTTGAAGAAATCCAAAATATTAGAGAGAAGTCAGCTATCTTTGGGCAGGGTATATATGAGTCTAAAACTCCTGTTAAAAATGCTATGAATTCTGATACTCTCAAGTTGACTTGGGCGGCAAGGTGGGAGCATGATAAGAATCCGGAGGATTTATATAAAGTTCTCGTACTTCTACGTAAGAAGGGTGTGGCTTTTAGACTCAATGTGATTGGCGAATCATTCAATAGAGTTCCTGAGATATTTGAGGAGATTAAGAATGAATTCTCTGAGTATATCGATAGGTTTGGATACCAACCGACTCGTGAGGATTATATTCAAGCACTTGCAGAGTCGGATATGGTGATTAGTACTGCTATTCATGAGTTCTTCGGAGTGAGTGTTATTGAAGGTTGTGCGTGTGGAGCGGTGCCAGTTGCACCTGAGAGGCTGGCATATCCGGAGGTGTTATGCGGTCGAGAAGAGTTTCTCTATGATAATACCCCTAAGGCTCTATGTGCGAAGATTATGCAACTCGATCTTTTGAGGGGTACTCAGATGTGGGAAGAGCTTCGTAGCGTTGCTCAAAGTATAGCACGTGAGTATTATTGGGAGAAAATCTCATCTAAAATGGATGAGGCAGCTCAGGGGATGGTATAATGCCGAAAATTGTTCTTGCTCTTGGATCAAATATTGGTGATAGAATAGGGTATTTGAATTCTGCTATTGCATTTCTTGAAGAGAAGGTAAAGGTGAGTAAGGTTTCGTCTTGGCTTCAAAACCCTGCTGTTGGTGGTCCAGAGGGTCAAGGGGATTTTTTTAACGGTGTAGTTACTGGAAGCACGTCGCTTTCACCATATGAACTTCTTGAGTTTGTAAAAGGTATCGAGGTAGAGCTTGGGCGTGATCTTGCTGCTACTAGGTGGAGTGCTAGGGTTATAGATATTGATATCATATTTTACGGTGGAGCTATTATAAATTCTGAGACTCTGGTTGTGCCTCATAAGCTCATGCATGAGAGGTCGTTTGTGCTGGAGCCGTTGTGTGAGGTCGAGCCGGATTGGGTTCATCCGGTGATGAAGTGTTG
This sequence comes from Planctomycetota bacterium, assembly GCA_965140405.1. Classification (GTDB taxonomy): domain Bacteria; phylum Planctomycetota; class SZUA-567; order SZUA-567; family SZUA-567. The sequence goes on along the minus strand of OZ223208.1, from coordinate 304,947 downwards.
TGTTGAGGAATTGCTTGAAAGATATGACAAGTAGTATTCTAATTGACAATTAAATAATCGGTATTATAATCAATAAACGGTTACTATCTATATAAATAGGAGAAGTTATGTTTGTAGAGGCAAGTCCATCTGAAAGGGTGAAAAGTACCCATATTGATAAAAAGGCTGGGCCTTGTGATATCGTAGTGTTTGGGGCATCGGGTGACTTATGCCACCGAAAAATTATGCCAGCGCTATTTCACCTCCATTCTCTTGGTGAACTCTCTGAAAAGTTGAGTATTGTGGGGTACGCTAGGCGTGAATACTCGCATGATGATTTTGTGGCATCGGTATATAAGAGTACAAAGGAATTTGCGACCAAGTTTTCTGAAGAGCTTTGGGTTACTTTTGCTAAAAGGTTGAAATACTTTGCTGGTAGTTATGACTCTCCAGAATCCTTTGCTAGTTTCAGAGAATTTTTAAATGCAGAGCATTGTGATAGTGGTCGTTTATTCTATCTTGCGACGCCACCGTCAGTATTTAGACCGATAGTCGAGTCGTTACACAATGCAGGGCTTTTAAGTGATAATGGGACAGAGGTCTTTTCTAGGGTGATTATTGAAAAACCTTTTGGGGTAAATCTTGAAACAGCTCTTGAACTAAACAGTTTTCTTCACAGTAAGTTGAGTGAGAAGCAGATTTACCGTATTGACCACTACCTTGGTAAGAATACAGTACAAAATCTACTATTCTTCAGGTTTGCCAATGCGATATTTGAACCGTTATGGAATCGGAATCAGATCTCTCATATTACGATTACTTCTACCGAGTCTATAGGTGTAGAAGGGCGTGGTGGCTTTTACGAGGGAGCGGGTGTGATACGTGATTTTATTCAGAATCACCTTCTACAATTGTTATCTCTTATTGCTATGGAGCAACCGGCTAGGTTTAGTGCAGAAGAGATTCGTAATGAAAAGGTAAAGGTACTTCGTTCGCTACGTCCTCTTGCTGATGAAGGCTATCCAGTAATAACTGGTCAGTATGAAGGGTATCGTGATAGTGAAGGTGTTGCTCCTGACTCTACGGTGCCGACTTATGCCGCAATGCGGGTGATGATTGATAACTGGCGTTGGCAGGGTGTGCCGTTTTATGTTGTGGCTGGTAAAGCGCTTGGTGGGATGAAAACAGAGTGTTGTATCCACTTCAAACGCGTGCCTACATGTATCTTTGGTGATGATAATGCTTGTGCAAATCTTAAAGGCAATACACTTACATTTGGAATTCAACCTCAAGAAGAGATAAAGCTTGAGTTTGTCTGTAAGAGCCCAGGGGATATGGTAGAGGCTTCACCGGTACGTATGGATTTCAATTATGAGAAATCATTTGATAGGAAGCCGCTTACTGCGTATGAGAGGCTTATACTTGATGCTATGAAGGGTGATGCAACCTTGTTTGCTCGTGAGGATGAGACAGAGGCGGCATGGCGGTATATTACACCACTACTGGAAAAGGTCGAAGGTGTTGAGCCTGTGATATACAAAGAAGGGTCAAATGGCCCTGAGATTAGAAGTTTGTATAATCATATTTATTAGAAACCATTGCAGTTTCTAAAACTTTGGATATTATCTTATGTGGTGTCGCCTACGATATTTTTTATCCTGCGAAGCAAGAACAAATTTTGTAAAGCTTTAGTAAGCGGCGGCTAATTTTTTTCATTGATTACATTATGAAGCCACAGGTGTCTAAGGCGCCTTAATGCGCACGATTTTTGCGTGCTTGTTGTTCACCGTATTAATAAAATATGTAGGAGTTTTCATGAGTGCTAACGTTATTGCAAAGATCGATAAACAACTTGAAGGACTCAGTCCCGAGTCGCTTCGATATCAAGTATTAGTATCCCTCCGTAAGTTCCGCTCATCATGGGTAGAATTAGGAAAGTATCTTACCGACATTGCATACGGTGGTGACTACAAAGAGTGGGGATTTGATGATTTTGAAGTCTACTGCGCTAGTGAACTTGGACTAAAAAAGCCTACAGTAAAAAAACTTATGGTAAGCTATAACTATATGAAGAGCTACGAGCCGGACAGGCTCCGTGATGGTAGTGTAGCAGAAAAAGGCTATGATGTACCTGATTATCAGACTGTTGAGCTACTAAAAAAAGCTCGTGAACGTGACGATATAGAAGATGAAGAAAAAGAAGAACTACACCGTATGGCATTTGACAGTAATGCTGATGAAGGTGTACTCCGTAAAGAGATTCGTGATCGTATGCATCCGGTTGACCCAGATGATATTGATAGAGCTAACTTCAATCGTAGACGTGAGATAGAGGGTCTTCTCCGTGTTGCTAGATCGTTACGCCAGAAGCTTTCAGAAGCTAAAAGTGTACCGGATGGGGTGAAGAATCGTATAGAAGAGGCCTTGCTTGAGCTTGAGGCATTAGACTAATATTTTATATTAAAATCTTGTAAAGGCGCAACTTTACTCGGATTGTGAATAAAAAAGTTAGTTTTTTAGGACTTTATACTTGACCTTATGTGGTGTTTTGGCTTTAATTATTACTCTAATCTACCGGAAGAGCAATGGCTCTATCGGTAGATTGTTTTATCCTTGTTCTCAATTGTGTATAAGTAACAGACGCAGTGTAGTGAGTATTCCTGCCGCGGCCAACGTGTCTGGGGCTTGAGAGCTAGGGGGTAGAGAGGTTTTTGTTTTTGCTTTACTATGTTTAGCCCCATCTAGGCTATTATGTTAGAAGGTAGTTATAAGAATTTTCGCTCTGCTTGTTTGATTATTATATTTTATGAAGCACTTAATTATTTAGGAGATTATACTCAAATGGGTCGTTTTACTAAACCAAGAGCAAAAGTCTGCCGTAGACTTGGACTTGTAGTATTCAACAACGGTAACGTTGAAAAAGCTTACCTCAAGCGCGAAACTATCGGATTTGGCCGCAGAAAACAGTCTGAATATAGCATTCGCTTGACTGAAAAACAGAAAATCATGCACTACTATGGTATGCGTGAAAAACAGATGCGTAAAGTATACGATAAAGCTCGTCGTATCAAGGGCGATACTGGTCGTAACTTCCTTATGCTTATTGAAAGAAGACTTGATAATGCACTATTCTCTGGTGGCTTTGCTACTAGTCGTGCTGCAGCAAGACAGCTTATAACTCACGGTAATGTGACTCTCAACGGTAAGAAGATGGATATTCCTTCTGCATTCGTTAACGTCGGTGATACTATCGGTATCAAAGATAAGCCAGGAATTCAAAAGCTAGTTGATTCTGCTGTTGAAGTTCGCTCAGGTTACAACCTACCTGAATGGCTTGCAGCTGATAACAAGGGTCGTGAAATTCGTATTCTACGCCTTCCAATTCGCGAAGACGTAATGCTACCAGTTAACGAGCAGCTTGTCGTAGAATTCTATAGCCGTTAATAAGAATTCAGTAGATATTAAAAAGCGTAAGAACCTATCTTGGTTCTTACGCTTTTTTTTGTTGCGGGTATTTCTCTTTTTATTGTCAACATCATAGGAGTTACTCGCGCCTTGTATCCCCAGCCAACGCTCAGAGCTTGGGCTGGCGACTGTGCGTTGGATCACTCCTGCGCTATGGCGGTATGTAGCGGTATGTATAAATATCTACAGTATTTTTGTCAATACTTGTATACAAAGCTTATTTAATAGGCACTAAATCGCAGTTTTAAGTTTTAGGGATATTTCTTTAACTTTCCGGCAAACCTCAATTTGATCTTCATATTGTTTATATGGAAGGTCAGAAGCTTTTAAATGTGGATTATTTAGGGCTGTTTGAAGCATTTTTATCCCACTCATTGCACAATAATCTCCTGCACCACATGAGGCACAAACAAAATTGCCCATTATTGCTATCTGCCCAACTAGATTCATATTTTGGAGTACCCCTAGAGTATTTGCGAGGGCTATATTAATCTCATCTATTTGCTTAGGATTAAGCCCTGTTAATACAGTCGCGCAAACTTTATCGGCTAAAAGATTTGTGATATGCCTTAGCGAACCTAAGCGCTCTATGAAAGATTTTGTAAATCCATCAATTTGTCCATATGGTGTGTACCCACCAATAATTATCGCATCTGAAGCATGAATTTTTTCTACAAGTTTTGAAAAATCATCATCTACTTTGCAAATATTATCATAGACACATCTCTTACAAGCAAGACATGGTTTAATATTCATATTACTTAGTTTGATAAACTCAAATTCCATATCACTCATAGCCATCATATCCTTTATAACTCTATCAGTATTACTATCATTAATAGGACTTCCAGATATTCCGAGTATTTTTTTATTCATGTCAGGCTCCATTTAAAATTAATATAGATATTACATATTTACCCTTAATGTATAGTATATTCTAGCTTTATAGAATGTCAATCTTGTAAAAGGGTATATGTGTTTTTGAAGGAAAAATAATCAAGAGTTAGCTTTGCGCTAATGTACTCCAACGCACAGTCGTCAACACAGACTCTGGATATTGGCGGGGAATGCAAGGGGCGAGTAGCCCCTGCGTGGTTGGCAGTTAAAGCGTTTGGTGAGTAGAAAGACAAACGTTAGTGTGATGTCGTGGGTGTTAGGATTTCATGGTTAAAGAGATGCGATTTCTTGGGAGGTCGATTTCTAGGACTTTGACCTTTACTTGTTGTTGGACTTTGACTATTTCGTTTGGGTCGCTGACGTATTTGTTGGCTAGTTGGCTGATGTGAACTAGGCCGTCTTGGTGGACTCCGATGTCTACGAAGGCGCCGAAGTTGGTGACGTTGGTCACTATGCCTGGGAGTTCCATGCCTTCCTTTAGGTCGCTTACCTTGTTTACTCCCTTGCTGAATGAGAAGGCAACGAATTGTTCCCTTGGGTCTCTGCCAGGTTTGGCTAATTCGGCAATGATGTCTTGAAGTGTAGGTAGACCGGTTTTTTCTGTTACATACTTTTTGAGATCTATCTTGGAGCGTATTTCACTACTTAGTAAGAGATCTTCTACCTTGCAGCCTTGATCCTTTGCCATTTGTTCGACTACTTTGTACGACTCTGGGTGGACTGCGCTCTTGTCGAGTGGGTTCTTGCTCTCTGAGACTCTGATGAATCCGGCAGCCTGTTCGTAAGCCTTGGCGCCGAGTCGTGGGACTTTGAGGAGCTCTTTTCTTGAGGTTAGCTTGCCGTTTGCCTTCCTGTACTCGATAATGTTCTCTGCGAGCTTTTTACCCAGTCCTGAGACGTAGGTGAGTAGTTCTTTACTGGCTGTATTGAGCTCTACGCCTACACCGTTCACACAGCTTATTACTACTGAGTCTAGGCTCTCTTTGAGCATTGTCTGGTCTACGTCGTGTTGGTATTGGCCTACGCCAATTGATTTTGGATCGATCTTTACTAGTTCTGAGAGTGGATCCATGAGTCGACGGCCGATTGATACTGCACCACGTACTGTGAGGTCATAGTCGGGGAACTCTTCTCTGGCTGTCTCTGAGGCTGAGTAGATAGATGCGCCGCTCTCGCTGACTAGGACTGTCTGGATGCCTTCAAGTTTGAGGCTTCGTATAAATGCTTCGGTCTCTCTGCCGTATGTGCCGTTTCCGATGGCGATAGCTTCGGGAGAGTGTTTTTTTATAAGATTTCTGATGATCTCTTCTGCTTGGTCTGGTTTTCTGTCTGGGTAGATAACTGTATTGTCTATCAGATCGCCACGTTCATTGATATATACGGTCTTGCAGCCTGTGCGTACTCCTGGATCGATGGCGAGGACTCGTTTGCTACCTAGTGGTGCAGACATCAGAAGTTCTCTGAGGTTTTGTGCAAAGACGTTTACTGCTTCTCTATCTGCTTTCTCTTTTAGCTCTGCTCTGAGTTCGTTTTCTAGAGAGGGCGCAAGGAGTCTGGCATATGAGTCAGAGAGTGTTGAATACATAAAATCTGAGTAGGTACAGCTATTCTTGATAAACAGTCTGCTTAGAATTGCTTCTGCTCTCTCTTGTTCTGGGCGGATTTTAATTCTGAGTATCTCTTCGTTCTCACCTCGGAAGATTGCTAACATTCTGTGCGACGGGGTTTTCTGGGCTTTCTCTGACCAGTCGAAGTAGTCCTTGAACTTTGCGCCTTTCTCTGCATTCTTCTTGACGAGAGTTGAGGAGAGTACGGCTTCAGTATTGAAGAGGTCTCTGAGTCTGCCTCGAGTTGTGATATCTTCGCTTATGATTTCAGCAATAATATCTGAAGCACCAGCGAGTGCTTCCTCAATATCTTTGACACCTTTTTCTGTATTGATATAAGAAGAGGCTGCTTCATGCAGCTTTGTGTTAGAACTCTGTTGAAGCAGCATGTTTGCGAGAGGTTCTAGTCCTTTCTCTTTGGCTATAGTAGCTCTGGTGCGGCGTTTTTGTTTGTATGGTAGATATATATCTTCTAATTCGCTCATGGTTTGAGCATTAGTTACTAAAGTTTTAAGCTCGTCTGTGAGTATTTCGCGTTCATCTAGTGATTTGATAATGGCTGTACGGCGCTTTTCCAGCTCAGCCAAGGCGGTAAAGCGTTCTTTGGCTTTTAGAACTTCTACTTCGTCGAGTCCGCCAGTAGCTTCCTTGCGGTAACGAGCGATAAATGGGACAGTTGCGTCGTCTTTAAAAAGTTTGTCTAGTGCTTCAATCTGCCATGACTTTACGCCTAGTTCGTTAGCGATTATTGTTATGGGATTATTTGTTGATATTGTATTGGTGCTCAAGTTATACTCCTAGTATAGTGTTTTATTTGCCTTTAAGAAGTCCTCTGATGGCGTAAGTCGCTTCTGGATCTGCTGTCAAGATGCTCGTTTTAACTTCAAAAAATCCGTTGTCTTTATGGCTTGGTGAGTAACGGAGGATTTTATCATTTATAAACTCTGTAATATTTTTGAATGAGCTTGGCCATGAGTTGCTGAAGTAGCTTCTCCTGACTGCCTTATGAGAAATAATGGTAAAGCCTCCTTGAACTCCGCCTTTTTCTTCTGGGTCAACAACGCTGGCTGGGAGCTTCCCTGCTTTATTCTTTATAAGAATACTCGTCAAGCTTGAAAGTTCATCTTTGGTAAGTTCGAACTTCTTCTGGTATACCCTGTATGAGCTTGGGTCTTTGTATGCAGCGATTGCTTTCCCATCACTTCTAATTGCCACAACATTATATATTCGTCGGTCGGTTGAGCCGAGTGTCACATAGATTGTATATGGGCTACTTGGGTCGAGATTGATCTCTGGTTCTTCTGAATCCTTCTTATAAGTATCGCTACCAATGAAAGGTAGGTTGAATGAGCCTTCCCAAGGTAGGCGTATGGTCATCCATGTGTAACCATCCACACTTTTTTGCTCTGGTTGGGCGTTTTTACTATTGTCGATAACGGTATCTCCTCCGCAACCTGCAATGGTTATTGTAAGGACTATAAGAAGTGAAATAATAATTTTTCTGCGAAAAAGTAACTGTAAAATCATGATTATCCTACCCCTCCATTATATTTTAATAAGGTATCTTCTAGTTCTTTTGCCAGTTCAGGGACTCTACCCAAAAGGATTTCTTCGTGAAGTTTGCCTGCTTCGTCTCTGGTCTCTTTGATCATCTCGAAGTCCTTGGATATATCGAGAACCTTTAACTCTGGTAAGCCGTGCTGTCTTACACCTAAGAACTCACCAGGTCCACGCATTCGTAGATCTTCCTGTGCGATAACAAAACCATCAGAGGTGTTTACAAGTACGGATAGTCTCTCTATTGCTGTCTGGTTCTTGGCATCTGAAAGCATGATGAAGTGGCCTTGTTCGCTACCTCTACCTACTCTTCCTCTGAGCTGGTGTAGTTGGGCAAGTCCGAAGCGGTTGGCGTGTAGCACTACCATGGTGTTGGCGTTCTTTACATCTACACCTACCTCTATAACTACTGTACTGATAAGTATATGAATCTCATTAGCTCTGAACTTTGTCATAAGTTCTAGCTGTTCTTCGCGCTTCATTTTGCCGTGCATCAGTCCAACTTTGTAGTCTGCAAAGTGACCGCCTGTAAGGTCTTCGTAGGCTTCTTTGGCTGAAGTCATATCGCTCTCGTCATTCTCTTCAAGGAGTGGGCTGACGACGTAGGCTTGGCGACCCATTGCGAGCTCTTTACGTACAAAATCCCATACCTTGTTTTCACTGCTACTCGGGTGTAGAGAGGTTTTTATGGGTTTTCTTCCTGGTGGTAGACCTTCTATTACGCTGACGTCGAGGTCTCCGTATACGGTAAGTGCTAGACTCCTTGGTATTGGGGTTGCTGTCATTACAATAATATCTGGGCGAATACCTTTGCTGACTAGGCGTTCTCTCTGCTCTACTCCGAATTTGTGTTGTTCGTCGATTACTACCAATCCAAGGTTTTTGAATTCTATATCATCTTGAATTACTGCATGCGTTGCGATAAGGATATCTATGCCACCTGAAGAGAGCTCTGCTTTGATTAGTTCGCGTTCTCTCTTGGTAATACCGCTTGAAAGTAGCTTTGTGCGGACGCTTGAGCGCTCACTACTCTCAAGAAAGGTGGTAATAGTCTCAAAGTGTTGTCTGGCTAGGAGTCCGGTTGGTGCCATCATACAGACCTGTGTCTTGCCAGCGACTGCAACAAGCATCGCATAGGTGGCTACAGCGGTCTTGCCACTACCCACATCACCTTGCACAAGCCTGTGCATAGGTCTAGTACTCTGCATGTCTTCCACAACCTCATCTATAACCTTCTCCTGAGATGGGGTAAGTCTGAATGGGAAGAGTTTGCGTATGCGGATATCGAGTACTCGTGAGAAATTGAAGCTTCTACCGGGGTAAGCTGATTCGAAGCCTTTGCGTCTAATAAGTATTGCAAGCTGCATCAACAATGATTCATCGTATGCTAGTCGCCTTACAGCTTGTAACCTTATTGTATCTGAATCTGGAAAGTGCATGTTTCGTACAGCTTCACCACGATTTATAAGGTCGTGATCTCTTAGGAATTCTTCTGGATATATCTCTGGGAGTAGTTTTATACCTTCTTTGAGGGCTATATCCATTACTTTGCGCCAAATTGTCTGGCTTAGCTTGCCCTTACATGGATATAGGGGAACCATTCTACCCACGCTGAGCAGTTCTTTGGTAAAGATACCATCTTCTGGGACAATTTCAAATTGTGGGTGGCTGATCTTTAAAGCTCGTCCTTCTCTCTGGAACTTACCGTAGACTATAAGTGTCTTGCCCTTTATCTGGTCCTTTATCCATGGTGTATTGAACCATGCAGCATCAGCATAGCCACTACCATCGTATATTCTAGCGTTAAGGATATGTTTGAGCTTTCCTCGAGGGCGATGTTCACTTATTTTCTCTACTATACCGAGTATTACCCCTTCACCGCTCTCTGTAATATCTGATATTGGGGTAATGTTTGATCTATCTGAAATATCCCTAGGGAAGGTGTAAAGGAGATCCTTGAGTGTTATGACACCAAGACGCTCAAAGTCTTCGGCACGAGCAGGGCCAACACCTTTTAAAAACTGAATGCTACTCTCTAGAGTGATCGGCATATGTAATTTATACCCCGTTACTAAAACATTAGAAGAAGGATGTTTATAATAATTATATGATATAAAATAAGCTAACAATATCAAGGTATGAGGGTATTTAGATGGATGAATTTATTATTGTTAGATTTGGAGTACTAGACTACTTCAATTTGAGATAGTTCTTGAATCTATCTAGTTTGGTATTTTGGTATTGTAACCGGTAGATGAAAAGCATTAATTTGTTGATTTAACCTCGGTACTTGACTAGAATAAATTCTTGGAGTATTTCTTGTCTCTGGGTAAGTTGGGTGTAAAGCAATGTCTGAATTGAATTCAAAGAATATTAAGAGATACAATAGGAAGCAAGTTCTGAACGTATTGAGAAAGAATGAAGAGATCTCTGTAAAGGAGATTACTGCCATTACAGGTATCAGCAGGACGAGTGTGGCGAGATCTATACAAAAATTTATAAAGCAGGGTCTGGTAAATGAGAGGGGCAAGGGGGAATCTACTTTGGAAGGTGGTAAGAGGCCAGTTCTCTATTCAATGGATAAGAAGTTTAAGGTCTTTGCAATATGCAACACTTTGCCGGATATTTTTTATACGGTAATATCTGACCTTTGTGGTAATGTGGTGGCTGAGGTTGCAACAAAAATTACACATGATTTGTCTTCGCAAAATATAGTAAATGGTATCATTACTGATATTAAAACACTCCTCGTGAAGAATAATATAGGTATAGATAGAGTACATGCTATGGCTGTAGGGGTACCGGGGATTGCAAATATAAGGACAGGTGAGTTCCTTCAAGCACCACATTGTGAGCAGATAGGGAGGAATATCAATTTAAAGAAGTTGTTACTTGACGAACTTGGAGTTGAAATACCTTGTTATATAGATAATCAGATACGCTTTCAATGCTATGCTGAGCAAAAATTTGGATTTGGTAGGCAGCATGATAACTTTATTCTTCTTGAAGCAGAAGATGGTCTTGTCGCTGGAATTGTCATTGATAAAAAGATTGGGTATGGTAGTGAGTGCATAGCTGGTGAGATCGGACATATGATGATTGACCCAGCTGATGATGTGAAATGTTTTTGTGGCGGGTATGGGTGCTTAGAGAATAAAGTATCTGGTAGTGGGGTCGCGAGGATATTGAAGAAGTATGAGCAAAATATAAAAAATGAAGCAAATATTACTATCTCTGAAGAATCAGGAAAGGTTATTTTTAATGAGCTATTTGCTGCTGCTGATAATGGAGATAAACTGGCGATCGAGGTTGTTGATGAATTAGCAAAATGGTTTGCATTTGGTATTTCAAATCTTATATTGACTGTCAATCCTGAAACAATTGTCTTTCAAGGATCGTATGCTAATGCGTCGGGCTTCTTCGATGAGTCCCTAAAAAAATACCTGAATACAAGATTGCTATCAAGCTTGTCTATTACACCAAAGATAACATATTCGGTACTTGGGAATAAGTGCTGTATAACAGGTGCAGCAATCTTCCTTGCAGATCATTTCTTTGATGAGTATCAATAAACTGATATTTCAGCGATATATCCTTTGGATAGGGCTTTATCTATATATTTGTTGGAAGCTCTATAGTAATAGTAGTGTACTCACCTTCAACTGAATCAATAAACATTCTACCACCATGCTCCTTGGTGATTATGTATGCTTTGGTAAGTCCAAACCCATCTCCAAAGGTCTCGTCCTCAGTTACATTTTCGCCTCGGTAGCCAAAATTAACAACTTGATCGATATTGCTTTGAGGGATGCCTCTACCCTCATCATGTATAGTAAGAGTTGTTACTTCAGGATCTGTAGTTAATTTGCAAGTTATAGTGCTCCCTATTGGGCTGTATTTTTTTGAATTTGCAAGTAAATCTCTGATGACATCGGGAAAGAGTACAGGTAGCATGATCTCTGTCGTAGAGGGGAATTGTAGATCAAAAAAGTAGTCTTTCTTTCCCTTTGATTTAGCATTAAACGCAACACCATATCGACCACCTGATCGTGCGGCCATAGTTGCAAAGACCTCTTTCATTTTGAATCTAAGGGACTCTATGCTGAAAGAAAAGCGCTTGTCTTTATAGTCTATAAAGGTTAAAAATTCACTTGTTCTATCTTGAGCAACAGCTAGCATTTTTTCGAAATGTAAAAGTGATTTTTCTATTTCTGATAGCTTGCTTAATCCAAGACCGCTGCCTTCACTTATAATCATATCAATTTCATCAGTAATGTACAGCCTGAACATACTGAGTTCTTCAAGTGTGTCCTTGGTTTGTTGTGGGTCGGAAAAGGCGGCTTGTATTTTATCAAGTACTGCAATGATATTTTCAATATGTTTGTTGTTGCCTAGCAAGTCTTTAAGAGAGTAAGTTTCAGTATAAAGTGCTTGTATTAGATTATAAAAACTATGTAGTTTGACCTTCCAGTTTTGATCATCTTTGAGATTGAGTGTAGTTTGTATTTCAACTTTCATATTATCTCCGATATTTATATGTGATATACAGAAATATTATATGATTATTTTAGATTACGGTCTATTGTAAAAAAATATTTTAGGTGTCGAGTGAGATGATTGGTTGTGAGTGTTACTTTTACTTGTAAAGCTTAATCAAATAATGCATAGTCTGGAGATACTGTGAAGGAGTTAGGTTAATTATGTTGTTATAGTAATGTATGAGCGATATGCTGAGGATTTTTGGCATGGATAATAAGAAAAATATGAATCAGAGAAGTATAAATTATAAGCTAAGTTTAAGCATATTGTTATATTGAGAAGTTGAAATCTAAAGATAAAAGTCGGCTTTGAATAAACGTTAGTATAAGAATAAATTTATACTCAACTTTAATCGATTTCCTTAGTCAAGTATTATTCTTGTTTGACGGTTTTTTATATTGAAATATTTAGGAATTAAGGTTAGAGTTAATAAGGAGATTTTTTTTAATATGGAGAAACGACTTTGAATGGATTTGCTGTCATTATAGATGCAAGCAGAATGAGTGTCAAGCTCATAGCTGGTGATAATGTAGTCAACCCAATATCATCTGAAGATGCCTTATTGTATTTTTTAAAAACCAATAAGATCAATCGTGGAATTTCAAGCAATGAAATATTGAGAGCTTTCTTCGAATTGCCTGAACTTAAAGAAAGTAAGGTATATACAGTAGCAGAGGGTAAGTTTCCAAAAAATGGAAAAAATGGTAGACTTGATTTTAATGTCGATGTTTCTGGGCATTCAAGATATATTGTTCCTTCTAATCATGTAGAGGGTGAAAAAGTAGATTATAAATCTGCAATGTCAATAGATCTAGTGTCGCCAGGAGATTTAATTTGTACTGTTATTGCGCCTACTGTTGGGGTTGATGGGTATGATGTGGAAGGAAGAATTCTCTCTGCAAATGACGGTAAGGAAGCTACCTTGGTACTAGGAGATGGAGTAGAGTATGATAGAGATAGATCAAGAATCTTTGCTACAAAGGAAGGTCGGCCGGTATTTCTAGATAAAAAACTTTTTATAAGTGATATATATGAAGTCAGAGGTGATGTCAATTATAGTACAGGAAATATTGTATTCAAAGGACATGTGTATATATCAGGAATGGTTGAAGATGATTTCTCGGTAGAAGCTAATAGTATTGAAATTAGAGGATCAGTGGGGAATTCATTTATTAAATCTGAAGGGGAGTTGGTAATTGGGGGAGGTGTCAATGGGCATGATTCAGGCCATATAAAATGTAATGGAAATGCAACTATAAAGTACTTGAATGATGCTAATATTGAAATCAATGGTGACTTGAATGTATTAAAAGATATTGTAAATAGTGACGTTAAATGCAATGGTGCTGTAAGTGCCTCACGAATTGTTGGGGGATCGACAATAGCACTTAAAGGGATTAAAGTAAATATCGCTGGTTCAGAGATAGGAACTCCGACACTAATGGAAGTGGGAATCAACTACCGTGTCAAAGAGCTAAACAAGGCTTTAGTTAATTTGAGCTGGCAAATTGAGCTACTAATTTCACCTTTTATTAATAATTTAGGAGATCGAGATTATTTTAAAAGAGTCACTCCAAAAATTAAGAAGAGAATTCTTGAAGCATATCAGGATTTGCACGGTATATCGAAGGGCTATCAGCAGCTATTAACAAATAGGATGATTTTGAGTCGTGACGAGCAGCTATTCCCAATTTGTGAAGTTATTATTAAGAAAATGTTATATTCGGATGTCGCTGTGATGTCGACAACTTGCCATAAGGATTTTATCAGTGAATTTCTTGGGCCAATTAAACTGGTAGAGAGCAGTAAGTATAAGAGTTTCGATATAATTAATTATTTTGAGGATGAGATTGCACCCCATAAGAAAATTGAGGAGCTTGATGGAGAAAAAAAGAAGTATAGACCAACAGGGAATGTGGAAAAAATTATAATAGATAATATAAGCAGAATTATTTATACTAAATACGGGCTCAATGAGTTGGAAAATAAGTTTAGATTGATGGTCAAAGGTCAAGACTTTGATGTATGTGTATATGATGATAGGCATATAAAGAGAGTGACACTAATGAATGCTTTCAAAGGAGTTGGAATTGAGAATATTTATGAGGTGAAGGATGTTTTTCATGCTGTAGAAGTGCTTAAAAATCATAAAAATGAAAAGTTTATATTTATTTGTAATCTTCACATTGGTGTTGAAGAAGGGCTAAAACTGGTAGGAAGTTTTTTACAAAATTCTGAAGGAAATTATAGTATTTTGTTGGTAGACAAGATATCTAGTCAATTAGCCTCTGCTGTTGCAAGAATAGATTCACTAGAAATATTTGAGGAGAGCGTCGGTGTTGAGGTCATTATCAAACAGATTAGAGATTTTGGCTTTGAATTTTAAATAGTTATTAATTAGCTATATTAGCTTGGATATATTTTTATTGTATTATTTTAAGTAAGTATTAATACCCATTGATAACGTTTGTTATTAATGGGTATTTTGTTGTTGATCTATTCTTGCTTAGTTTTGTCATATGATCTTGCTGTAGAGACTGATTCTTGATAGACATCGTTAGCAATAGCAGTATTTTTTTGTAAGATTTTTTTAAAAAAAGTAAAATATCAGAGCATAGTCAGGTATTTGTTATAAGAATATACTATGTCTATAATGTTCATTTTTAATACAAGCAACATACTCGAAAATATCTGGGAATATTGGGAATAATGAAGTACTAATTACACATAATACTAGGATATATCAGCATTTTATATATGGCATTTTAAGAAATTATATGAGGGTTTCCCTCATATTAGCATTATATTAATATCACATTTTTGGCCGAGTATAATTGAGTTTATATTAAGTAATTGAGTATACAATTTGGAAGGATTTTTTATATTGTAATAGCAATGCTTTAAGGGTAGAGTTTTTAGTGTAAGGTTTTGAAGAAATTGCATGGAGAAATCACTTGAAAGGTTTTGTTGTTATTATAGATACAACCAAAATGAGCGTAAAGCTTAGCGCTAGTGATGATGCTGTCAATTTGATAACTTCAGAAGAGGAATTACGGACATTTTTGAAGTCTTTTCGTGTTACTCATGGTATTTTAGATGATAAAATAGTAGAGGCTTTTAGTGAATTAGCTGAACTGGAAGAGAGAAAAATATATACAATTGCTGAAGGGAAAAAGCCTAAAATAGGCCAAAATGGTCGACTTAATTTTAAGGTGGATGTTTCAGGGAGTTCGGTATATATACCTCCTACAGATATTTCTGATAATGAGAGAGTGGATTATAAAGTAGCAATGTCAATCTCTGTGGTGTCTTCTGGGGATCTAATATGTAATATAATTCCACCTACTGTTGGAGTGAATGGGCATAACGTTGAAGGTAAGAGCCTATTTGCTAGCGATGGAAAAGAGGTTAGCTTTACACTAGGAGATGGAGTAGAGTTTGATAGCGATAAATCAAAAGTGTTTGCTACCAAAGAAGGTAGACCGGTGTTTCTTGATAAAAAACTATCTATAAGCCCTCTGTATGAAGTTCAAGGAGATGTGAATTTTAATACGGGAAATATTACTTTTAAAGGGCATGTCTTTATATCTGGAATGGTTGAAGATGATTTCTTTGTAGAAGCTGGAAGTGTCGAAATTAGAGGTTCTGTGGGGAATTCATCAATTATATCAGATGGTGATTTGATAATTGGTGGTGGTGTTAATGGGCATGGTATAGGGCATATCAAGTGCAAAGGAGATGCCACGGTAAAATACTTGAATGATTCAAAAATTGAAGTTGAAGGTGACTTGACAGTCTTAAAAGATATCGTAAACAGTGAGGTCAAATGTAATGGAAGTGTAAAAGCCTCGAGAATTGTTGGAGGTGCTACAAGCGCATTCAAAGGGATTGAGGTGAATGTTGCTGGTTCTGAAATGGGCACACCTACTATACTTGAAACAGGAGTTAATTATCATATAAAGGAGGTTGATAAAGCCCTAGTCAGTCTTAGTAAAAGAATTGAGACAATAATTACTCCTTTTATTAATCACTTAGGTGAGCAAGAGTACTTTAGAAAAGTTACCCCAAAGGTTAAGCAGAGAATTCTTGACTCATATAATGAGTTTTATCGGGTAATTAAGAGTTACTTACAGTTGATTAAGGCTAAGTCTATTCTGAGACGTAAAGAAAATTCATCTCCAGTTTTTGAAGTTATGATTAATAAGATGTTGTATGCAGATGTATCGGTATCTACATTATTATACCAAAAAGAATTTATTAGCGAGTTCAGCGGTCCAATAAAAATAGTTGAGAATCCGAAGTATAGTAGTTTAGAGATTGAAAATAGCGATAATAATAAAGATTGTGAATCACAGGATAACTCACCTCCTGAACCTCCTGAACCTTCTGAGTCTCCAGAGTCTCCAGAGTCTCCTGAACCTAGTAGTAGACCTCAGAAAGTAATTGGAAGTATTGAAAAAGTTATGATAGATAACTTGATAAAGGTTATTTATTCAAAAGTTGGGATTCATGAGTTATATAATAAGTTCAAATTTATGATACAAGAACAAGATTTTGATGTTTGTGTGTATGCCGATAAATATGCCAATAAGAGAATTCTTATCGAAATTTTTAGGAAAGCTCGAATTGAAAATATATTTGATGCAAAAGATATTTTTCATGCAGTAAAAATGGGTATAAACCACGAAAAAGAGAAACTAGTATTTATCTGTAATTTTCATGTAGGCATAGAAGATGGGGTAAGGATTATAGCTAATTTTCTACAAAACTCAGAAGATAATTTTGGTATTATTTTAGTAAAAAGTATATCAAAGAATTTGGCTGCCTTTGTTGCAAAGAGAGATTCTATAGCAGTATTTAAAGAGACTGTTGATAAAGAGGTGATTATTAAGCAGATTAGAGATTTTGGACTTCATTTTTGAATTGATTTGAGCCATTTGTAATATATCACATAATTATCTTTGAAGTAATTATGATTATAGCTTTATGGTGAATTTGGTCGGGGAGACAGGATTTGAACCTGCGACCTGCTGCTCCCAAAGCAGCCGCGCTAGCCAAGCTGCGCCACTCCCCGATGTAAAAATCATTAGTAAAATACGAACCAACATTTTACTAGCGAGATACTAATTTAGTTAAAATCGAAAATAAATCAAGATGTTTTTTTGAAAATAATATATAATTTGGTATAATACATATGTAAAGAAAAATTAGCAAATGACGGAAATCTACGGATTCACGACAAATATTAGGATAATTGTTGGTTATAATCATTGAATAGACGGAGTCAAAAGTGTAAGATATATGCGACATGTTTTCTATATTATAGAATGATAATGAGCATATCGTTGATTTGTGCGATATTGATTAAATAAACTTGAGCTATGGAAAGTAATATTATGAATGAAGACGAGACATATTCTGTATTGATTGTTGATGACTCGCCGTTTATTCAACAATACCTCTATCAGATATTTGCTGATAATGGCTTTATAGTGAAAGGACTTGCAGATTCAGGCCCTGATAGTATCGTAAAATATACAATGCTTGATCCGGATATTGTGATAATGGACGAGAACATGCCTGGGATGACCGGCGTCAAAGCGATGCAGAAAATCATGGAAAAGGATTATAATGCAGAAGTTGTAATTCTAACAGGGTTTTCGGATGTAGACTCTAGTAAAGCATACGCTAGTGGAGCATCTGCTTTTTTTACTAAGCCAGTCGAGGATAAAGACTTATTTATAAAGGTGTGCAAAGAATTAGCACAAAAAAAAGTTGATCAAAGAAAGAAGAATAGTGGCAATTAATAATATACCAGAACTACTACTACCTGCCGGAACAATATCAAAACTTAGAGCTGCAATTGATTATGGTGCTGATGCTGTCTATGCTGGTGTCGCTGGGTTTTCAATGAGGCCGGATGGGGCAGCCCTTACTGTTGAGCAGTTCAAAGAGGCTGCTGATTATGTTCACTCAAAAGGGAAGAAAATTTACGCTGCTCTCAATATAATGGCCTTTGACTCTGATTTTGATGAAATCAAGATATGGCTAAACGCTATCAAAGATGTTGAGCTAGATGCTCTTATTGTCGGGGATGTCGGGGTATTCAGAATAGCTAGAGAGTTAAGACCGGATCTGGCTATTCATATTTCTACACAGATGGGCGTTGCGAATACTCAGAGTGCACTCTTCTGGAAGGACGCAGGAGCTGAGCGAGTAATACTTGCTCGTGAGACATCTCTGGAAGATGCAAAGAATATTGCGAGAGAATCAGGAATAGAGGTGGAAGCGTTTGTGCATGGTGCTATGTGTGTAGCTGTTTCTGGAAGGTGCTTGCTCTCCGCATTCATGACAGGGAAGAGTGGCTCAAGAGGAGAGTGTAAGCATGCCTGTAGATGGGATTATCAGCTTGTAGAGTCGATAAGGCCTAATGAGAGCATCCCTATATATGAGACTGGACGTGAGACTGTAATGCTAGGCAGTAAGGACCTATGTCTTATCGAGCATATACCTGATCTTATAGAGAGTGGACTATCTTCTATAAAGGTTGAGGGGCGTATGAAGAGTGAGTATTATGTGGCTGTTGTTGCTAGGGTATATCGTGATGCTCTTGATCACTATAAAAATGATCCAGAGAACTTTTCTTTCCAAGATAAGTGGGCTGAGGAACTTGATGCTGTAAGTCATCGTCCATACGATACTGGTTTTGCATTTGGTTACTCGCAAGATGAGCCTGAAAGGCTTCAAGCAGAAAATATTTACTCGATGACTAGGGAGCTTGCAGGAATTGTCGAAGATGATGGTAAGATATTTGTAAAGAACCCATTCCGTGTTGGTGATACTCTTGAGTGGATAGCTCCAGAATGGCAAAGTGGCGAGATAGAAATTATAGAGGTGAAATCTCTTACTGGAGCAGAGTGGGAGTGTGCTCGTCCGGCTGAGTATGCCGATGTTAGTTTTACTGGTGATAAGCCGCCAGTTGGAGCAATGCTCCGCTCTATAAAGGGTAAAGAGTTTTTAAGAGGAAGAACTAAGAAGGAAAAATAATGGTACTACCTAGTAGTGGTAGTACCATTGTTTAACATCTTTTTAGTCTGTTCTTTTTTATGCTGGTGAGAACTCATCTTTGCCCACACCACAAACAGGGCAAACAAAATCTTCTGGAAGATCCGCAAAGGCAGTACCCGGAGCAATATCATTATCAGGAAGACCAGCAGCTGGATCGTACTCAAAACCACATACATCACAAATATACTTTTGCATAATACACCATCCTTATTAAACGTGTTTTATTTTTTTGGCATAACAACACAATGTCGTATGCATAATCATACTAATTGACTTTATTATTATAGAGCTTCTTGCGCTCTGCATGAAGAAAACGGATATGGCTAATCTCTTCTCCAATAATAATATCAATTTTACTTGCTATATCTTTATTGTTATATATCTTGTTAAGTGTTGTGTAGAAAATAATGGAATCTTTTTCTCTATCTAGAGCAAATCCAAATAGAGTCTCAATATCATCATGATTATTATTTGTAAGCTCCTCTGGACTACAACACTTACTAAAGATGTCACCTCCTACGACTGCATCAAGGTAGAGTGCTGCTTCATTCATGGGATCAATCGCCTGCTCAAACTCATCGCTATCAACACCGTCAAGTAGTGCCTTGAAGGTGTTATAATGAACTGTTTCCCAATCTGCTAATTGTAAAAATAACCTCTTTGCCTCTTCGTTAGAAGTAAATTCAGCAGCCTGAGTATAGTAGGTCTTGCCTTCTAGTTCAATATTCCCGGCTATTTCTATAAGTTCTGCTAGGTTTAATCTTGTTTTCATACATTTACCCATTTACTCTCTATATTTTTGACAATATAAGATTACTAGTTGCTTGATAACTCTAGAGCTTTATCAGCAAGTCGCTTGCCGCACTCGCGGCATTCTTTAAGCACCTCTTCTGTTGGCTTCCATTGGCAGATGATTGGGTCTTGAATCTCTTCTACCTTCATCTTCTTCAGGAAGGCAGAGACATCTGCTGCTCCGCTCTTTCCCCAACCGTATGAACCGAAAGCAACCCCAGACTTGCCAATCTGTCTAAGACCATCTAGGTAAGTGATAGTCGAAGCGGCTGCTGGCATCATGTTCATGTTTAATGTAGAAGAACCAAAAGCAATGCAGGCAGCATCTAGGCACTCTGCAGCAATACGGGTGTTACCAGTAGTTCTAATACGTAGGTTGGCTACTTCTACGCCTTTTCGAGTTGCTCCTTCGTATATTGCATTACCCATCATTGCTGTGCTTTCCCACATGGTATCATATAGTATTACAACCTTAGCTTTTTTCTTGCTAGCAGACCATTTCTTGTAGTCTGCAATAATTCTATCTACATAGCCACGCCAGACGACTCCATGGCTTGGGGCAATTATTTTTATATCCAAGGCACTCGCAGCTTCAAGGGTCTTTTCAACCTGTTTACCATATGGCATAACTATATTTGCATAGTATGTCTTTGCTTCAGTCATGACATCTTCAATATTTACTTCATCATCAAAACGGGCAGATGAAGAGTAGTGCTGACCAAATCCATCCATAGAGAACAAGAGCTTATCCTCTGGTATATAAGTCATTATTGAATCTGGCCAGTGAACCATCTTTGTTTCTAAGAATGATAGTGTGCGCTTTCCAAGTGATATGGTGTCTCCAGTTTTAACTACTTGGAAATTCCAACCTGTGGTGTCATAGTATCCTGTAAGGCTCTCTACTGCCTTTTGAGAGCAGACAATCGTAATGTTAGGACACTTGGCAACTACTGCTGGAATAGCACCAGAGTGATCGGGTTCTCCATGGTGGCAGATAAGGTAGTCTAATTTGGTGATGTCTGTTAGTTCTGAAATATTATTAAGTAAATTCTGTGTATAAGGTGCTTTGACAGAGTCAACAAGAGCAGTTTTTTCATCCCTTATAAGATATGAATTATAAGTTGCTCCTCTGGTTGTATTATAACTGTGGAAATCTCGAACACTCCAATCCACAAAGCCGACCCAATCAATATTTTCAAGAATCCTATTATGCATTTATTTCTCCTATTTTATATTAGTTAGTAAATCTGGTTAATTATATACTCATAGATTATAACTACTATTTACTTGTTGTAAATTAATATCTCTTATCTTGGTAAATTTTTTTTAAGACGAGCAGATCAATAATACTACTATTTCTATAAAAATACCGCATGGAATTCAACCATGCGGTATTAAATGAGCTTTATTGTATTTTTGTTGACTAGGGATTCATTTTATCTAGAAGATCGCTAATATGAGAAATCTTCTTTAGTAAGTCAGGATTGCCACTGTCGTTTTCTTCAGCTTTTTGGTACTTGCTTAGCGCACTTTGTAATTCACTATGTAGGTCACGCAGTATCTTTTGGCGCTCTGTGCCTGTCGTCTTTCGGGCTGTTTTTAGTAGTACCATTGCTTTTGCATATGAAGCATCTGCTGATTCGATCAGTGTTTTTGGTGCAGAGTCTTGATTCGCAGGTACTTTGTTGATCTCAGGTTGAATCGGTTTTGTCGCTTCTTCACCAGTAATGATTTCTGTGGCAATGTCTTTGACAGAATAAGCGATGGTCTTGCTCTCCTTGATCAGTTCATCTTTGGCCTTGTCAAAATCCCATCCATTATCGACGAGATTGCTCAGGTACATACCTCCTAGGAGTATTATAATTGAATAAAAACTAAATAGTAGGCAACCTCCACAACCACAGCCACTACGCTTTTTGTTCTCTGGCATGCCCTTGCCTTTCATTAAAATAATAAGTTGATAAGTCTAGATATAGATTTATTACTACTCAGCGCCACTCATTAGGTAGCTCTTAATAGAGTTTGCCAGCGTCTTTAGAGTCTCAAGACGTGTCTGGTCATCGGATCTTAGGAGCGTCATACGGAAGCCTTTAAGCTCTGTGTGAAAACCTGATAGTGGAGTCACACAGATACCTGTAGAACCTATTAGGTAGTATACAAAACGTTTATCATTGCTAACACCCTCGACCATCTCTTCAATAAGTTTGCGGGTTTTCTCATTCTCTATTGGTAGCTTCTGTTGGCTATTTAGTACTCCATCGTCAAAGACCACACAGAAGTAGAACGCTCCTCCAGGCATACTGACATTGACACCATCAATATCTTTAAATGTATTATAAGCATCCTTTGCTCGTTTCTTGAATATATTTGCACGTTTGACAAGGTGTGCCGGGTAACGTGGGTCGCCAATAACTAGTGGTACAGACAATTGCGGTAATGTTGTAGAGCAGACCTCCATCATTTTGGCGTTTCCTAGTGCTTTGATATAGTCTGAAAAGTATTCACTCTTGTCGCGATTTAAAATCTCAATCCAACCACAGCGTGAACCTGGCCAAGGGTATTCCTTGCTGATACCTCTAAGGACGATAGCTGGAACATCTTCAATAACTTCACTGAGGTGAATCGTTTCATCAAAACTTATATGTGCGTATATCTCATCACAGATAATCATTAGGCCATACTCTTTAGCAATTGAGACGATCTCTTTGAGTTCGTCACGAGTATAGACCATGCCTGTAGGGTTATCAGGGTTGACTATGCCGATACCTACAATCTGATCGTTATATTTGACCTTCATGCGGAGTTCGTCAATATCCGGACGCCAGTTATTTTTTGGATCAAGTGGGAAGGTGATGTTGGTATACCTGCCACGCTTACTCTCATTAGAAATATGAGTAGGGTAGCTTGGGCTCGGCATGAGGACTCGTGCATCCTTACGGATAAGGTCGTAGATTTTATCTACTGCATCTGCAATGCCATTGACAAAAATAATATCCTTTGCTGTGATTTGGGCGCCGCCTCTTTTGTTTACCTCGCTTGCTAGAAATTCACGAGACTCAAGTACACCAAAGCTGTGGCAGTATGCCCAAGCTTTATCTATTTCAGTAAGCCCTCGGACAATATCTTTAATCCACGGCTCAACCTTTTCACCCATCTCTATTGGGTCGCCTATATTTTCCCAAATTATTTCAACACCGGTGTTGCGAATTTTGTGAGCATCCTCAACAATTTGTCGTATTTCATATTCGAGGTGGACTGCGCCCTCATGTACAATATCTGTCTTCATATTTTTATGTCCTGTCCGTTATTGGTCTTTAACTTACACTCACTACTAGTCATTATTTATATATAGAGTAAAGTCGTAATATATTAAGCCTGATACACCTTGTCACTGTATTAACAGCCAATATTTATGTATGGGCAATTATCTATTGTATTTATTTAAACTCCCAATTTCAAGGAAGATGCAAAATTGACAAGAATTTTTTATATGTTATAATATTTTACGAATATGTAGATATAGGTTTACCTCGGTTATGTTCTCTAAGATGAAAGAAAAATCATATGAATAATGAGGCTTATAAGACGTTGTACAAGTCGGTGGGATTGCCTGAGTGGCGGTTGATTGTCTCAGAAAGTAGGAAGCACTTCCACGCAAGATTATTGACTCAGCCGATTTTTTACCCCGCTTTTACCTTTGATTATGCGTGTAAATTAGCAAAAGAATGGAATGCTATAGATCATATGTCGGAATTTGCTGGATATGTGGTTGGGTTTGATGTGCCTCCTGATTTTTTACAAAAATATGAAGAGATAATGCATGGTGAGTATGAGCCTAGAGATCTCTGGGTATGTGTTGAGGATTTATATGCCCTCAATCAAGCGATATCAGGGAGGATAAAAGTTTATGAAGTGTATTATGGAGATAGTTATATTGGTGAGCGGTATACGCCGCAAGATCTTAATGAAGAATCATTTTTAGTATAGTTGCTATTCATTTAAAACTTACCATGATTTATGACGTGAATCGAGGGCTAAATAATGTTATTAAATACTTTGAAACTCAAGCTTCATATAAAGATGTCACTTCTATTTGCGTTGCTCATGCTGGTAATATCAAGCATTTTGATTTTATCGAGTTATTTTCATCTAATTCAAGTAATTTCGAGGGTAAACGATGTAGTCTTTGGGAGGATTGTAGATAATACAGCTGGGTGTTTTGAGACAGATTTTAATAAGTTATCTGGTGAGATGCAAATGTTGGGGTACACACCTCTTGTAGAGAGTACTTCCCATAAAGAAAGATTAGGACGTCTTAAACTTCTCAAAGTAATGATAGATGGAAACAGGAATCTGGATGCTGCGTATATTGGATATAAAAATGGTGATCTATTTCTTTTGAGAAGACTGAATGACCTTGAGGTTTATGCAAAATATAGTCCACCTGAGCAAGCCGTCTATATGTTGACTGTTGCAGAAGAAAAGCAAGGGAAAAGGCAGGGCACTCACTCATTCTATAATAAAGACTTTGAGGTTATGAAAACAATAGTTGATCCGGGGTATACACTAAATGCTGTGGAAAGATCATGGTATAAAAATGCCTTAAAGAGTGACGGGGTAGCTATTTCTTCACCATATATATTTTTTACAAACAAAAAACCGGGAATTACCTTATCTCTGAAAGTACCTGATAATAATAATGTTATTGGTGTTGACTACACCACTGACTCTTTAGTAAATATGGTTGAGAAATACTCATATTCTGATGAGACTCGAACTATATTATTTAATAGTAGGGGCGAGATACTTACTTCTAATTTTGAAAATAGAGGAGTTGACGATAATAAAGTTGCTACTATCGATACGATTGTGGATCCTGTTATAAATGACTATGCAAAATCAGCCAAGGACTCTGCTAGTAATGATATTGAATACTATTCAGCTGGGCAAAAATGGAAGGGTAGGGTAAAAGGATTTGAGCTTCAGGATGGTAAAGAAGAGTATAGTGTGTTGACTGTAACCCCTGAAGAAACACTTATGGTCAAAGCTGCTGAATATAAGAGGAATTTGATTGTGGCGGGCATCATTATCATAATTCTTATATTACCAGTTGTCTGGTTGGTTTCAATATTGATTGCGAAGCCTCTGGTTCAGCTCTCTGAACAGCTTGATAAAGTTAATGACTTTGATTTCACTAGTTCAATAGATATAAAATCGTCGGTAGTTGAGGTTGATAATCTTATATGCACCTCTAAAAGCATGATTAGTACTATAGATAAATTCAGGAATATTGCTGAAACTATCACTAAGCAACGAGATTATAGTACGCTTCTTTCAGTGATTTTAAGAGAAACAACTTCTATAAGTAATGGTAATGGTGGTGCGATTTACTTGCTTGATAAGGATGAAGCTTGTTTAGAAATAGCTGCAGTGTACTTAGAAGGTATGGATAAAAAAGAGCAGGATAGACTCTTCGAAGAGGTCTTTAAAGAGGGTTGCATACAGAGGGATGAATTTGAAAAATATCTTGATGAAGAAGGTGCATACTGCTTTGCTGGTGCAGATGCTGGATGTATAGAACAAGATATATTGATTTGGACGAAGAAGATAAATGTAGATGAAATATCTATGTCGGTTATTCCACTTTCAGATAGTGATATGCATTTGATGGGATATATTGTTTTTGCGCATGATAAAGGTGTTGGGGTGTCTGAAGATGAAAAGGGCAAGATGACATTTATTACAGCTCTTTCTGGATTTGTTTCTGCAGCAATTGAAGGGCAGGTTTTGCTTGAAAAGAGAAAAGAGTTGCTTCAGAGTTTGATAGTACTTGTTGCTGATGCAATCGATGCAAAGTCTCCATATACTGGTAAGCATTGTCAGAGAGTACCAATAATAGCAAGAATGATTATTGAAGAGGCTTGTGAATCAAAAGATCCGCTTTATCGTGATTATAATTTGACTGCTGATGAGTGGGAGGAAATTAGAGTTGCATCTTGGCTACATGACTGCGGAAAGGTTATTACACCAGTTGATGTTGTAGATAAAGCGACAAAGCTTGAGTGTATATATAATAGGATACACGAAATAAGAATGAGGTTTGAGTTATTAAAATCTTATGCAGATGTAGAATATTGGAAAGGTATGTACTTAGGTGGTAATGAGGCTGAACTTGCATCCAGTAGAGACAAGCTGAAAGCTGAGTTAGATGAAGAGTTCGCTTTTGTTGCTAAGACAAATATTGGTGGTGAGTTCTTGAGTGATAATGATATTGATAGATTGAAAAATATTGGTAATCGCGTTTGGTTTAGGACTATCGACAATACTCTTGGACTAGCTGATGTGGAGTATAGAAGGTATAAAGAGTTCGGTACTGTTTGTGAGTTTCCTATCGAGGAGAAATTGTTGGATAACAAAAGAGAGCATATTATTAGAAAGCAAAAGGTAGATTATTCTGATGATAACGCTTGGGGATTTACTATGGAAGAACCAGAATTTGCCTTCAATAGAGGGGAGCTATATAACCTAGAAATAAAGAGAGGGACATTGACCGATGAAGAGCGATACATCATTAATGCACATATGGTGCATACTATAAAGATGCTTTCGACCCTACCTTTCCCAAAGAATATGAGAAATATAGTTGAGATAGCGGGAAGTCATCACGAAAAAATGGAAGGAGGAGGTTATCCTCGGGACTTAAAAGCAAAAGATCTCTCTATATCAGCAAGAGCAATGGCAATAGCTGATATTTTTGAAGCATTGACTGCAGCAGACAGACCATATAAAAAGATGAAGACTTTGTCGGAAAGTCTCACAATTATGAAGAAAATGGCTGATAAGCAGCATATTGATAAGTGTTTGTTCGAGCTGTTTGTAGTGTCAGGAAAGCCCCAAGAGTATGCCCGTAAATATCTGCTAAAAGAACAGCTGGATGAAGTTAATATTGATGAATTGCTGGGTGAAAATATGCTACTATGATCTTGAATATACAATTTAACGTATTGACATTGTTGTGTATATAAGTAAATTTTAACATCTTGATAACATGGTGTTATCTAATATATTAGTAAAATTTATTAGGAGAGAAAAGTGTCAAAGAATGTTGCCGTAGTAGGCGTTACTGGTGTTGTCGGGCAGGAAATGCTCCGTTGTTTAGAAGAAAGAAATTTTCCAGTAGGAGAACTTAGAGTTATGGCTTCAAGCCGCTCTGCTGGTAAAACGACGAAATTTAAAGGCAAAGACATCACCATTATAGAAGCTACTACCGATGCGTTTGAAGGCATTGATATCGCTTTGATGGCTGTTGAGTCTGATCAGAGTAAAGAATTCTCTCCAGCAGCTGTAAAGGCTGGAGCGATTGTTGTTGATAACTCTTCAGCATATAGAATGGATCCAGAAGTTCCACTAGTTGTACCGGAAGTAAACCCTGAAGCAGCGAAGAATGCTCCAAAAGGAATCATTGCTAATCCGAACTGCTCTACTATAATTATGAATGTTCCGGTATTCCCACTTCATAAGGCCAATCCTGTAAAGCGTATTGTAGTGTCTACATACCAAGCAGCTTCGGGTGCGGGTAGGCCTGCTATGGATGAACTTGAAGCGACAACAAAAGCGTGGGCAAACGGTGAAGAGATAGTTCCAAATGTCTTCCCATATCAGCTTGCTATGAACCTCTTCTGCCATAATGCGCCGATTGGTGATAATGGCTATAATCAAGAAGAGATGAAGATGGTAAATGAGACACGTAAGATCTTTGGTGATCAGGGTATCATGATCGGAGTGACTTGTGTACGTGTTCCAGTAATGAGAGCTCATTGTGAGTCAATAAATATTGAATTTACAAATCCTATTACTGAGGAAGAAGTTATCAAGATACTTGAAAAAGCTCCTGGTGTCAAGATTATTGATGACCGCAAGGCTAATCGTTCACCTCAGCCTATCGATGCCTCTGGTCAGGGTGATATCATTGTAGGTAGAATTAGAAGTGATATTTCTCAGCCAAATGGAAATGGTATTGAATTATTTGTTGCTGGTGACCAGATTCTCAAGGGTGCTGCTCTTAATGCAGTTCAGGTTGCTGAACTCTTAGTATAGTATAATAATTAAAGCAAATTTATATTTTTAAAGAGAGGATAATATTGTATAATATTATCCTCTCTTTTTTGATTAAATATACTGATAGGGTTGTTCAGGGTTATGTTGGATACTATAAAGAAGTATTTACCAATTATTAATACGGTGTGTATTCTCGCGATTCTGAGTGCGAGTGTAGTTGGGGTGTTAAACCTTATTAATAGCAATAATAATACTCTGACTGCATTGAATGGTGATACGGTTTGGAGTATAAGTTTTTCATCTGGAATTCTTGGTAATATGGAGTATCCAAAGGTCACTGATAAGCCGACTGGGCCAATTGGGTATCCTGTGCCTATGTTGCTTGCTTTGCAAGTTATAAAAGCTTTGCCTGAAAGTGTCTTTTCAATATCATTTGAAATCGTATACCTTATATTGCCTATTCTCTGTCTGTGTCTATTACAAAGACTTGCAGGGATGAAGAAAAATCCTTATCGGTGGATTGTAGCGTTTTTTGCATTCTTTGTGGCATGGGATTATATTCAGTTTGATATACGGGCATTAAATTTGAATATTATTCTGCTGTTTCTAGTCTTGCTCTCTCTTGATTTACTCAGAAGGGATAAAGAGATACTCGCTGGGGTTGTATTGGGGATAAGTGTTGTTGTAAAGCTATATAGTCTGTTCCTAATTCCACTCTGGTTGTATAGGAAAAGGTATAAAGCAGCAATTACAGCGGCGGTAGTTTTAGTTGCGACATTTATCTTGCTTCCTGGAGTAGTACTTGGTTTTTCGGAGGCATTTTATCTGACCCTTGATTGGTTGGCTGCGATAAAAACTACGTCTACAGCTCAAGCCAGTCAGTTGATGGTATGTTATCTAGTATCATTTAATAGAGCTATTACAGCACTTTTTGGTGCGAATCAAGCTGGTGGTATTGGATCGTTACCGCAGGAAACGTGGGATGCGCTTAATACAGGTTTAATGCTCTTCAAGGTTCTTTGGGTAGGAATAGTTTTAGCTGCAGTGTATGGTGTGCAGAAAATTCAGCAGAATGGGATCCATCTCAGGCAGGTAGCTATACTGTTGATTGCTCCTATCCCGATAAGTCCACTATTACAGCCTCATCATATGGTATTAATCTTGCCTTCGGCATTTATACTGTGTAGTGTAGTTGTTATGCCAAAGGTAGCAGCCATTATACGTGTTTTAGCGGCATTAACTCCGGCTGTAATATTTGTCTTTTCACAGATTGTTCAGATACCTGAGCCGGTAAGAGGTCTGCTATTTGCCAGCCTTACATTTCTATTAATTTGCAGCTTGGTATTCTTGCCATTAAACTCTCCTGATATACTCCATAATGATGAAGAGCTCGTATAGCCTTTACTTCTTTAAATTATAGTGTCCGAGTACAACTGCGAAAAGTTTTTTTAAAACATTCAAGTTACCTCTTATAGGTGATATCTTTGTCGGAATTTTTCCAGTGGCTGGGTACTTCCGGGTAACTGGTATTTCACAGGTTTTAAGTCCTTGTTTGCC
Source organism: Planctomycetota bacterium (assembly GCA_965140405.1). Classification (GTDB taxonomy): domain Bacteria; phylum Planctomycetota; class SZUA-567; order SZUA-567; family SZUA-567. The sequence goes on along the minus strand of OZ223208.1, from coordinate 275,428 downwards.
TGCCTGTAGTGCGAGATAATAGTGTAATTCATAGTGTGTGAAAATATTTCTGAAAACACCAATTTCAGGGTGTTCAAGTAAACGCTTACTGTATGCTCTAAAACCATTTGTGGTGTCGGTGTACCTTACTCCTGAGGCAATAGAAAGCAGAGGTGCATGGAGAGCCTTGAGACCTATTAGGCGGCTAAGCGGGGTATTCTCATGGTGGCCGCCTGGGATAAATCGTGATCCTTGGATGTGATCAAAACCTTCTTCAAGTTTTTTTACAAAGTCGGCGATACTCTCGACGCTGTCTTTATTGTTTCCATCTATAACGATTACGCCTTTGTACTCTTGGTTTAGGGCAAAATCAAATCCCATGCGCATTTGTGAGCCGAGTTTTCCGGTGTCACTCTTTGTGAGTAAGGTGTTTACCTTGAATTTTCTTAGATCTTCAAGTTTGGTGGAACCATCTGTACTGCCACCATCTGCTACAATAATATCAACTATCTTGTCAATACCTGCTTCTATCATGCGTTTAAGTTGTTTGTGAAATTTTTCACCTTCATTAATAATAAAGATTAGTACACAGTAATCTTGGGTCTTATTATTAAACAAATCTATACTATATTTTGGTACTTCTCTTTGCGTTGTCATTATTCTCACTTATTTTATCTATCTCGCCCTGTTTGGACATTGTTGGTCTCTGTTATAACTGAGTCGCTGAGTACATTCTGGCGTTCTTCATCGAGCATTACAGATGAGGTCTTTTCAAAGAGTACATCGTAGTGTCTGTCGTTAAGATTATCATCGAGTATTCTACTAAGGTATTCTCCAAACAGTGCCAGAATTATAAATATAAGAGCAAACATTAACGACAAGAAGAGCATAAGCGTTGTCCATCCTGCAGCAACATCATTCTTGAATACATTGATAAGTAAAGCATATAACGACACCACAAAGGTAAACATTGATCCTCCAAAACCAATTATACTCATTAACCTTAGTGGCTTGGTAGAGTTAAATACCAAAATTTGGAAGAATTTTGAAATTGAATTTGCCAGAGTGCGTCTCTTTTTACCATCCTTTCTTGCGTTATATTCAAATTTAGTCGTCTTATAGCCGGTGTTCACTATTCTGAAAGTAAACTGGTGGTGGAAGCGTTCTGTATTCATTATTGCGTTGGCTGCTCTTCTTGATATGCAGTAGAAGTTTGTGGTACCAATTGGAGTAGAGTAGTTTAGTAGCTTTTTCAGGGTGAACCCTGATATTGGACGGAGTAGTCTATAAAAAAAGCTGGCGTGGTAGTCTTTATCGACACCAAGTACTATGTCACTGCCGTTCTTGCATTCATTTATTGCTGGAATAATAATATCAATTGGATCACTTTCACTAGTCAAAAAAACTAAGAAATCCCCAATTGCATTCTCTGCCCCTGCAGCCATTGCTACATCGAAAGCGACCTCTTGGGTTAGTCGTATATATCTAATACAAGGTATACTAGTCAAAGAAGCGTCAAGCTTTTTTTCTGTATCATCTGTAGAGCATTGGTCTATTATAATAATTTCAAAGTCACTAAAATTGCTACTAAGAATAATAGAGAGGTTTTTTAAATAGTCTACTGTGGAGTCTGTTGTCTCGCGTATAACTGTAATCGCTGAGACAAAGGATGTTTGTTTTATAGTCGTGTTCATTATTGGTCTAGTCCTCTCTCTTTTATAATACTTATAGCATCATAAATATTATCTATCTTGCCTCCCATAATACAATGAAATTTATCATAGAAATAATTTTCTTTGAAGAGTATTGGACGGGAATCGTCAATCTCGCTACGTGGTAGGACTGTCTTTACCTCCCAGAGTGAGTCTTTGTATAGACAGCCTGCCATGCAGGGTAGGTAGCGTTTGCTGTCAAGTAGCATCTTATTGTAAGCGCTGACCTTTTTTGTGTTAGAGAAGTGCTTATGCGCATCTATATAGCTATCAGTTGTGTCGTGCCACTCATAGTGAGGGGTATATCTGACGTGGCTGAGTGTGTGAAGCCCTCTATCTGGAAATGGCATAATAGAGAAGAATGGGCCGCACATTATAGTGATGCCTTTGTCCTTAAGAATATCTGGTACTTCAACTAGGCACATCTCTGTCATCTCGTGCTTCAAAGGGATAGTAGGGATGTTGCTGATATTTAGAAGCGAGTTCAGCATGGAGTAAGTACAGTTGAAGATTTGATCTACTTCTGAATAGAAAGTTTTACCATTTTTGGTTTGTTCAACAATGAAGGTCTCTTGGTCTTTTTGAAGAGATATTACTTTGGTTGAAAGTTCTATGTTTACTCCAGCATTATGGATACGTGCTAGCATTCTTTCTTTTAGAGCTCTTGCATTGAAAGCATACTCTTGGGTTGAAAATGAGGCCTCAATATATTGAGGATTTGTCAGTTTAGAGATTGCTGGCGGGGCTTCATCGCAACATAGTCCTATGCGCTCGCAGAACATTTTGAATTGTTTTGCTGAGACTTTGCCTAGGATCTTGCCAATCATATAGTATTTGTCGAATGAAGAGTCAATGCACTCTTTGAATTCATCAGTGAATATTGGAAAGGAAGCACATGAACGTAGGGCTGTAAGTGTACTACGAGGATAGTGATAGCCGTTGTGGACTCGAGCTTGATTATTGTAGCTGGCACGTTGCATGAAGTCGTCATCCTTCTCGCAGATTGTTACTTTTTGGCCTTTTTTAGCGAGGTGCTCCGCAATATACATGCCGAAGAAGCCACCACCTATTATCAAACTTTTTGTCTTCATAAAATATATGTGCCTATAATTCCTTTGATATTAATTGAAGAGATTCTTCTAGTGCGTTAGGTGTCTCTGGTTGTTTCATTTCAATGGATATCCACTTGTCATACCCAATATCTCTCAGGGCAATTAATGAATTCTTGTGGTCTACCACTCCTTCTGATAGAGGGGCAAGCATTGGCTCGCTGATATGGAAGTGGCAGAAGTTTCCGACCATTTTTAGTTCTTCTTTGATTTCTCCGCTACACATGTATACTGCTGCGCTATCGACATGTGGCTGGATATATAGGCTATCGACCTTGTCTGTAAATTCCTTTACATCTCGCAAGTTTGTTAGAAAGTCACAACTATATTCTACAGGGTTTGCCTCGATCCCTAGAACTGCTCCAGAGCCTTTTAGTGTCTCACCTATCTTGTAGAATAGTTCTATAGCAATGTCAATTGATTCAGAGTATGAGAGGCTATTTCTCTTTCTATTTTTTGGAGAGCCGAAGACTAGGGTTTTGCATTCAAATCCAGCAGCTATCTCTGAAAGCATCTTGAAGTGTTCTATAAACTTGTCATGAGAAGATCTGTCAAATACTTGAAGCTCTGGCTTGCCAAAAAGGATTGCCTGCAATGCAGGAAGGACGAAGCCTTTGCTTGACATCATATCTTTGTAAGAAGAAGCTTCTTCAAAGTTAGCACCTTGCCAGTCATGCCAGATCTTGGTAGGGGCAACTTCAATGCCTTCTATGTTATATCTTTTGAGTAGGCTCAATACTTTAGGGTCAGCATGTTCTTCCCAAGCTATATTTGAAATTGCAAACTTCATGGGTGTTATCCTTTATTTACTTATGGGTTGTAATATATTCTTCAAGTTGTGAAAGCACTTCTTCTTCTGTATAAATATAATTTTCATCATTACCCCAAAGTTTTGCATGCTTTGTTGTCGCATTGTAGTGCCCTTCTGGTACCATCTTTTCGCCCACTTTCTTTGCTGGGAAGAATGTAGAGATAATTTTTGCGCTAGATACTGGCTCTGTAAAGAGATTTATTTCTTTGAGATTATTCTCGAGTGCAATTTGTATATCTTTCCACAGGTTCGCCAAGTAGTAGTATTGATATGAAGAGGCAGGGTTGATCATTTCAAGGCAGTTATCATTAATCAAGTCGTATATAACATTTTTCTTAAGTCCGTCGCCAAATAATCCAGGAAGCCTAACTATGAGGATATTAGGAAATATATCATTGCAAAAATTCTCAAACCAGAGGCGGTGTGTGCCGTAAGCATGGTTTTTAACTTCTGAAAGATCCTTATCTTCACAGTCACCGATAGATGGTGCAGGGTATACATCGATTGTTGAGATCAAGATAAAGGTTTCAGCTTGTATGGTCTTTAGTACGTTTGCGAGTTCCTTTATTTTCTTTATGTCTGTTTCAGGCTCTTTATTTGCCAGCCACTTAATAGCTGCTACGCCAGCACAGACGACAGTTGAAAATGACTTGCCGGTCATTTCTTTGAAATTCTTTGAGTTATAGTTTTTATCAAAATTATACTGTACGCCAAGATTGCTACCTACAAAACCTGTATAACCTATAAGCGCGGTGTCGCTATTTGACATTTCGTTTTGTCCTTTCTCAGTTACTGTTTTTCAAACCAGATGTGGGTGTTCTCAATCTGTTGTATTTCACCTGATAGATTATAGTAATCTTTCCAGTCATTTAGGGATATCGTCTGTGGCTGGAAGTTATATTTTCGTTCGAGAATTATCTTGTTATTTTCTAGGGATAGCATAAGGGTGTAGTAGCCAAACTTAGATCTAATAATACTATCTTCAGGAAGTTTCTTTACGCTGGCTCCTTTTGGTAAGTTATAAATAAATTTATCGTGGCCGGCAAGGAAGTTCGACAGGTGGTATGGTGTGCGTCTATTATTAACATCCTTTGAAGGAAGCATCTTTATCTTTGAAAGAGCAAGAGGGATGCCGTAAGCACCGTCGGTATTCTCTCTGAGGAAATCTTCCACGCTAGCTTCATAATCTACAGTAAAGCTGGTACCGCTAGCTGTAAGGTTTGGCAGGGTGAAGGTGTCTATCTTGACACCAAAAATAGATTCGGTAAGAATATTTTCAATAACACCAAGTCTTAATTCATCATTGAGATCGGTAAGGTTTTCTTTGAACTCCCAGCCACGTGTACCAGAGTACTCAATACTTCCTGAAATCTTAGTAAGCTTGTCATCAAAGGTATAGTTGCGTTTGTTCTGTATTGTGTATCTGCTCTCAGGAGCTTCTGGAATAGTAATGAACTCACTCTTCTCTAGACCAAGTACAAAACCTGTTCCCCCGCAAAAGTCTTCTCCAATCTCACCAGCACCAGCATACCTTGCACGTGGGTCTAGCCAGATATACTCTCCATTATCACCGATTGCTCGGATAAGATAGTCGACAAAGTTATTGTCTGAGGGAAGTTTCCAGATAGGATCAAATAATATATTTGCAGGTGGGCGGGCTGCTATAAGCTCAGCTTCGATGCCTGCGGCGCTTAGCATGGAGAGCAGTAAATTCTTACGGTTTCCTGCTCTCTGCAAGAATATATGACTAGCTGGGGCACGTGAACTGGTCTGAGTAATCTCTTTGTTGGTATACTCATAAATACGTGAGATTTTCTCATTTGTCGTTGTTGCTCCATTTATAAGCTCTGCAACCTTTGCTCTAATTTTTGTCGTTGGTATGGTCTTTCCAAGGTATGTAGTAATCATGCTCTTGTGGACATCGTCCCAGCTCTGTTTTGATGCTACCGCGACATACGGTAGGGTTGAACTAATCGCTGGTGAACCTTCTTCATGGATGGCTTCAGGCATATCTATACCAGTCCAGACAAATTCCTTTGTACCGTCTTCATCTTCGGTAGTCGTAAACTCTACCTTTTCACCCAAATTTCTTGTGGCGTATGCAAAATCAACACCTTTGGGAACCCTTACAACGTATTGTGAAAATAGAAAAGATTCCTGACTGTTTGGACTTCTGAAGTACCACTTAGGGAATCGTAGTTTTCGATCAGGTGGCGTTGAGTTTTCATTTAAATATGTGTGCTCTATGACTGCTCCCGGTGATACTGCTGGCATAGTGATATTTTTTTCTCCTTTGAGGATGATTGGTTCTAATGATATACCTCGTTCTGGGAGAATGGTTCTGGCTTGGAGGAGCTCTCCGTAGGTATCAACTATGGCTGCTTTGTCTACTCCGCTATCAGTGAGGACAGTTTGGAGTTCATGTGTATAGTTTGAATAGCCGCCACCATTGTAAATAGTAAGAACTGTCTGGTCGATTAGTCGGGCAGTACTGCCGTAGTGTGGCTGGTTGCTATTTGAGAACTCCTCTATCTTTGTCATAGGATTTATAGCGTACATCTTCCAGAAGTTATAGTCTTTATTCTCAAGACTCATGAGAAGTCTACGTAAGGAGAAGTTTCCACTATCAAGTTCTAGGCTTTGTTTGTAAGCTTCTTTAGCAGAATCATACTCTTTTGATGTGAATAGGACGTCTCCTTGGATGCGGAGTATACCAGGGTCGGTACCAACTGCTTGGATACTCCGTTTTAGTGCAGCTATAGCTTTGTCAAATTCTCCAAGTCGTGAGAGTATCTCGCTATACAGTAAGAGCATGTCTGCACGTTCTTGGTAGTAACTTGGTAGATGTTGCCAGGTTGATAAAGCTTTTTCTGATTCACCAGAAGCAAAATATGACTTGATGCAGTCATTAGCTACTGCAAGATTTGACCTGTCTAGTAGTAATGCACTATTTAGGTTATTCGCTGCTTCATGTATACTTCCGGTACTATTATTATAGATACTCTTTAACAAGAATAGTAGGTAGCTGTCTGGATATAGTTCTTCAAGCTTATCCATCCATGCTACAATTTCTCCACTCCAACCATTTTGGAGTGCCATGCGGATTCTGGCACCATGGATCATAATGGCAGTAGGGTTGATTTTTAGTGCTTTTGAGAAATACTCATTTGCTCCTCTATAGTTGTCGTTTTGTCGGTTGTGTTCACCAAGTATGAAAAAGGCGGCTACTGCTTCTGGATCTAGTTCAATAGCTTTGAGTGATTCTCTCTGGACTATCGATGATCTCATGGGGCCTGGGAGAATGTTTTGAGCTTGCCCTGCGCAGGCTGCATAGTATATCCGTATTGCTGCGTTCTGTGGTTTTTCTACTATTGCTTCCTGCCAGAGTGTGAGTGCTTTATCATACTCTTTCATGTATTGGAAGTAGAGGGCTTGTTCGATCTTGCTATAGTCTGAAATATTTGGTTCTATCCTATCCCAGCGATCTTGTCCAAATTGGTTCTGACCCTTGAGATTTTTTAGGTTGAAATTGATTTCTGGAATGGGTTCAAAATTTGCTGTAAGAAGTCTGAATACATTTGGTGAATTGGTCTCTGGTGAGTAAAGCTTTACAAGGAGTCTGTGCCAGCCAGCCTCTAAGACTTTGTGGCTTTTAAAGCGTTGAGTCTGGCCGATCTCTTCTTGCATAAAATCTGCTCCACCACACTTTTTGCCATCGACCCAGAAAGAGAATGCTCCTGAACCAGATTTTTCAAGTACTACCTCTTGTGGAGATTTTAATTCGAATTGGGTATATAGGTAAAGTACTCCCCTCTGTGGAGAGATCCATTTGTATGGGGTGAAGTCATTCAAACAGGCATTTTCACTAAGTAGTCTCCAGGTGACATCCTTACCTAGACCCTTCATAAATATTGAGAAGTCGATGTTCTCTTCAGGAGGGAATTTCTGGTAGAATGAGGCTTGTTCATATTCTCCAAATGCTCCTGAGATTCTCCATGATGGGATAATACCTGTCTGTTCTCTAAGCTCAGTTGCTTGGTATTCAAAGCCTTTTGCAGAATATATGTCAGCAAGCATTTGTATTACTAAGTTTTTTGAATCTGGTGATAGGTTGGTATTTGTACTAAGTTCTTTGAGTTCGTCCATTCCGAGATCAGACTTACTAAGGAACTGTTTGCTGATGTCGCTGGCTATAAGTAGAGGAAGATATGCTTTTTTCGGTGACCCTTGCGCTGTTTTAAGGTTGCTCATGTATATGTTGTCGTAGTCTCCGAGCAAGAAGTATTCTTCTGAAGGTGTAAGTTCTTTCTCTTCTGAGTAGGCTACCTGTGAGAGAGGAAGAATAGTAAGAAGCATGAGTAGGTAGATGATTATTGATCTATGCATAGTTCTATCTCGTTTCTTAGAATTGTTACACTTGGTTGTTAAATAATAGTTCCACCTGCAATAATGGTTGAGTCATTTGCATAAAGTACTAAGTGTTGACCGGGAGTAGGTGCGAAGAGCTCTTTTGAAAATATTACACTCACCCTATGTCCGTTAATTTCGTCAATTTTGCATTCGAGTAGACTTCCGGCTGAGCGAATCTTGCCGAGAAGGCTTGCGCCAAGGAGAAGCTTGTCAGGTTGATGTACAGTTACTAGTTCTGCTTCAACTCTGTCTTTATAGGCATCTTTACGAGTCCCTACCATTACTTGGTTTGACTCAGGAATTACTCTTATAGCATAGCTTGGCTCTGGACCGAATGAGGCGCCAAGTTTACGTTGGCCTACGGTGTAGTTTCGAACGCCAGTATGCTTGCCGATAATATTGAACTCTGTGTCTACAAAGTCTCCTTCAACATCTTCCTCTTTATTTGAGAATGCTTCACGGTAATCTCCACCGCCTGCAAAGCAGAGATCCATACTCTCTGACTTTTGTGCAACAGTGAGTTTGGCCTCTGCTGCAAAGCGGCGTGTCTCGTCTTTATTGATATCTCCAAGTGGGAGATAGAAGTGTTGTAGTCTTTTAGCTGGTATACCGTAAATAAAGTAGCTCTGGTCTTTATTCTCGTCTGCACCTCTGGCAATATAGGCGATGTCACCTTGTCTGACTACTCGGGCGTAGTGTCCTGTTGCCACATTTTCTATACCGAGTTCTTCTTCTATAATATCCCAGACTGCTCCAAACTTTAACCTGCGGTTGCAGTCACAACATGGGTTTGGAGTGCGGCCTTTTTTGTATTCATCTTCAAAATAATCGATGACCTCGGTCTGGAAGGTCTCTGTAAGATCTACTTGATATAACGGTATGTCTAAATGTTTTGCAACCTCTTCGATACCAGCACACTCTACTTCTCCACCACCGCATGCCAGTGGTATACGCATATTTACTCCAACGACCTCCCAGCCGTCATCCTTTAATTTTAGGGCGGTAACACTACTGTCTACTCCACCGCTCATTAGTACTGCCATTCTGCCAAGGCTTTTTGGGTCCGGTGTTTCTGGGAGATTTGATCCTGATATTAGCTTCAATCTGTTAAGCTTCATATACTTCCTTTAGTTCGTTAAATAATTCATCTTCTTCAAGTAGTATTTCAAGGTAGTCCCGCTCTTTGTCATCCATAGCTTCTATCGCTTCCATGGCTGCATCCTTCTCACCCTTCATAACCAAGATTGCTCCTAGGTATGATTTGATGGCTATGTCTGCGGTTGCCTGTTTTGGACCAATCTGGTACTCTGGAGACCAGCGGTGTGGGCGTTTGTTGAGGAGTACTCTCTCTTCGTCAAGCTCTATCCAAGCAACAGAAGCTTTTTCAGCATATTCAACATCCTTTGTTTTCAGACCAAGACGGAGTTGGAGCTCCCTGTACTCTTCATACTTTGGCTCTATCTCTATAGCTCTCTCTATTGCCTCTTTGGCTTTGTCTATTTTTGATGCTCCGAGGTAGGCGTCTGAGAGTTCTGAAAAACCTTCTGCATCATTTGGGACTAGCGCTGTATACCTTTCAAATCCCTTTGCGGCTTCTTCAAAGTCTTCAGCAAGCGCATTGATTCTAGCTATTTTATAGATTAGTTTTGAATCTTCAGAGTTACCAGCCTCTAGCTTTGATTTGAGTTTTTGGAGTTGCTGGGCTCTATAATCTGGGTCTAGCGCTAGTTTGTTATATTCATCAGCTTCTTTCAACCCTGTTTTCCAGAGTGAACTAAGAATCTTCATGAATATTAGTAATGCAACAATAGTTAGAATGATTGTGGTATTCATTATTTATTTGCTCTTTTCATTTTTTCTATACTAGATTGTATTGTAGCTTCTACTAGCTCAGGGATTGTTGCTTGGGAAGCTTCTGCGGTAATTGGGATGCCTAGTTCTGTCATGGTCTTTGAGGTAACTGGACCGATACTTATGAACATCGGTGGTGTGCTGCGATTCATAATGTTGATAATATCCCCTCCGGACATCTCCAGAAAGTTTCGTACTGTGCCTGAAGAACCGAAGGTGGCTATATCGTAAGCCCCGCTCTCAAGGATCTCTTTGTTCTCAGAGCTCAGTGGCGCTTTGCCTACTCTGTATGCAACTATATCATCTACTTCACAGCCGATTTTAAGTAGTTCTTCTTGTAGCATTATTCTGGCATTTGACGCTCTGAACATGATGACCTTTTTATTTTTTGCATCACGATCCTTCAGGGCTTCAAGTAGTGATTCACCGGTGAATTCATCAGGTACTAAGTCTGCTTTGATACCTCGGACTTTTAGTGCTTCTTCAGTAGCTGATCCTATTGCTGCGATCTCTTTACCTACAAAGATGCGGGCGTCAAGCCCAAGTTTGTCGATCCTGTCAAAGGTATGCTCTACACCATTTACGCTAGTAAATACTGCCCATTCGTGTTTATTCGCTACAAGCAGGGCGACTCCTCGAGTGAGATCGTCACACTCACTAACCAGCTCGGTGAAGTTTGGAAAGTCTATATCCATTGGGGCATCTTGGATCATTGATAGTAGAGTTGGGTTTGTCTCCCGCATATAAGCTATCTTGACTAGGCCGTTGGTAATGGCACCCTTGGTGAGCTCAGATGCTCTGTATTCTACAGGTATAACTTTAATTGCTGGGATTTCGATAACCTCTGCTCCCCGGTCTTGTAGTAGCTTGGAGAGCTTGCTTGCTTGTTCTCTCGCTCTAGTGACTAGAACCTTTTTGCCAAAAAGTGGGCGCTTTTCAAACCAAGATATCTGGTCTCGTAGATTTACAACATTGCCTACTACTACCATTGCTGGTGGCAATAATCCGGCTTCCTCTATCTTCTCTGCTATGTTGCCAAGTGTTCCAATAACAGTCTTTTGTTGACTACTGGTACCTCTATGAATTACAGCTACCGGTTCATCCATATCTCTACCACCAGTAATTAGTTTTTCACAGATAGACTGGAGGTTCTTTACACCCATATATATGCAGATTGTACCGCCTGCCTTGGCAAGTGCATCCCAATTTGTCTGTGTTTCAGACTTTTCTGGCGTCTCATGGCCTGTGACAAATGTAACCATTGTTGAGATAGCTCTATGGGTAACTGGTATGCCTGCATAAGCAGCAGCAGCTATGCCTGAACTTATACCTGGGATGATTTCAAAATCCAAGCCCTTTTCACTCAGTGCAATAGCTTCTTCGCCACCTCTGCCGAAGACAAATGGGTCGCCACCTTTGAGTCTGGCAACAATCTCACCATCTGCGACAGAGTCGACGATTCGCTGCGTTATCTCTTCTTGGGGCATTACATGGTTTCCCGCAGACTTGCCTACATAGACAATCTTTGCAGTGCTTGGAGCGATAGAGAGCAATTCCTCTGAGGCTAGGTAGTCGTAATAGACTATTGTAGCACTCTTTAGACATTCTGCTGCTCTCTGGGTAAGTAGTCCTGTGTCTCCAGGACCTGCTCCAATAAGATAGCATATACCTTTTTCTTTATTATTTGTATTCATCATAGTATAAAGGGTAATATATTTTGGTCTCTAAATCAAGTCGTAAGCTATTGATAAATATAGAATACTATGGTATAAATTTATCAGTAGAAAATATACAAACTTGTATATTTGATGTAGAAAAGGAGTGGCGTAAATATGGATACTGTAGTAGGGAGTAGTTCTGAGCTTTTTGAGAAGGCTTGTAAGCTGATGCCGGGAGGGGTAAATTCACCTGTAAGAGCATTTGGTGCGGTTGGGGGAGATCCTATATATATCGATTATGCAAGGGGTAGTAAGCTATTTTCTGTCGATGGAAGAGAGTATGTCGACTATATGATGAGCTGGGGACCGTTGATCCTTGGGCATGGTAATATGGAGATAACTAGTGCTATTACTGAAGCGGTAGTTGCAGGCACAAGCTTTGGCGCAAATCATATAGGCGAGGTCAAGCTTGCCGAACTTATAACTGAGAATATGCCGTCAATCGAGATGTTGAGGTTGGTAAACTCTGGAACTGAAGCTACGATGTCTGCTCTACGTCTTGCTAGAGCTGCTACTTCCAAGGATAAGGTTATAAAATTTAAAGGCTGCTATCATGGACATTCAGACTCATTCCTTATAAGTGCTGGCAGTGGGGCACTTACTCACGGAACTCCATCAAGCCCAGGTGTAACGGCTGGGTCTGCTCAGGATACACTCCTTGCTGATTATAATAATATTGAGAGTGTTCAGGAGTGCTTCAATCTCAATAAAGATCAGGTTGCTGCTATTATTGTCGAACCGGTTGCTGGGAATATGGGACTGGTACTACCTGAAGAGGGCTTTTTAGCAGGACTTAGGGAGGAGTGTGATAAGAATGGAGCACTGTTGATATTCGATGAAGTCATTACTGGGTTCAGGCTTGGACTCGGTGGCGCAGCTGAGATGTTTGGAGTAACACCGGATCTGACAACACTCGGTAAAATTATTGGTGGTGGACTACCTGTTGGTGCTTATGGTGGTAGGAAAGAGCTAATGGAGCAGGTGAGTCCGAGTGGTGGTGTGTATCAGGCAGGTACTCTTTCAGGTAATCCATTGGCGTGTGCTGCTGGAATTAGAACTCTTGAGATACTTGCCAAAGAGAAGCCGTATGACGAGCTTACAAAGATGTGTAAAGCCCTAACCTCATTGATGCAAGAGAATATTATGGAATCAGGTATAAAGGCTTGTATCAATAGCGTTGGTAGTGCGTTTACACTATTCTTCGGTGTTGACTCTGTGACTAGCTATGACGATGCGATGGAGGCAGATACAGAGATGTTTGGTGCATATTTTAGGGGGATGCTTGAGCGTGGTATATATATACCACCTGCGCAATATGAGGCAAACTTCCTCTCTACTTCGCACTCTGTTGTAGATCTCGAAGCGACTCTAATTGCTCAGGCAGAAGTATTTGAGACACTAAAATAGGTGTCGTTACGTTGCTAGCAATATAATGGCAATATTTCCAAACTAAATTAGGTATTAAGTAATAATGTTGGAAAAAAATAACTGAGGAAGTATAATATTTAAAATACATAATAAATGAAAGGATTGGTAATGAGTGAGATCTATCTGGGTAGAATTGTGGCAATTGGGATGACTGAGGATAATAAATTGGCGAGTATGTACAGGGTTTCGTCAAGAAGTTTTCCTAATCGTAAGGCTCAAATCAAAGAAGACTACGTAAGTATTGTGCCCAAAGAAGGTCATGAAGGTGATATCTTCAAAAATCCATATATTGCCTACAACTGTGCTGCAGTAGTCGGAAATATTGCAGTCGTAAGCAATGGTAGCCAGACAGATCCAATTGTTGAAAAACTCAAAAGTGGTATGAATATCAGAGATTCTCTCATTTATTCTCTAGCTGTAATGGATTATGAAAAGGATGACTATGATACTCCTAGAATTGTTGCGGTAGTTGAGAAGGGTACGAATAAAGGTTGGTTGGGAATAATTAGAAAAGATGGTATTGATGTTCGAGAGTTTGAGCTTGAGGCTGGTAAGTGCTTATATGTATCAACTTATGAACGAAATGTACCAAACAAGCACAATATTAGTGATTTTACAGCAACTGGTGCGGATTCTGCGTGTGATTTTGTACTGGGTGAATGTGAATTTGCTAACTTTACAAATCCAGTGACAGCTGTATGTATTGTAGAGAATGAGAACGGGTTTGAAATTGCTACAAAGGATAAAGCTTAATTCCTGAGACATTAGGTATTGATAATATTTTTTGTAACTTTATATGATATACAATTTGGAGAAATGATGGCAGAAAAGAAAATTGGTATTATAATGGGTAGTGATTCAGACCTTCCAATGCTTGAAGGGGCTATAACTACACTAAAAGAATTTGGAGTGGATTTTGAGGTAAAGGTTGCAAGTGCGCATCGTACACCTGATGTTGTAATGGAGTGGACGGCTACTGCAGAGGACAGAGGTATTGAAGTGATTATCGCTGCTGCTGGTGGCGCTGCTCACCTTGCTGGTGTGATTGCAGGGCATAGTGTGTTGCCGGTAATAGGTGTGCCTATCGGAGGAACCGCTCTCTTTGGTCTGGATAGTCTGCTATCAATGGTACAGATGCCGGCAGGTATCCCAGTAGCCACTGTTGCTGTTGGTAGTGCTGGTGGTACAAACGCTGCTCTTCTTGCCCTTCAGATTATGGGTGGAAAACATTCTGATATTAAAGAAAAACTTCTCAAGCATAGAGAAGATATGAAGGTAAAAGTGGCAGCCAAAGATGCCGCTCTACAGAAAAAGGTTGCTCAGATGTAATACTCTGAAATTATACTCTATATTTTTCTGAGCTCTGGGTGATGATAAATCATAGATACAACTATATTTTTAACTGTCATTTCTCTCTCTCAAAAACGGTGGTCAAAAGTTAGTTGTGATTATGGTTGTCTCTCTCTCTGGAGCTCTTTTTTTATTGTGTAATTTTGAGTGGTGTTTTAAAGAGGTCGACTAATAAAGATATTTGTGAAGTAGTTTTTCTGATTGTAATATGGTTATTTTCAAAAGTATATGCTTTGGTTATAGATGAAAATTAATATGGATGATTTGATAAAGGTTGAGTATCAAGAGCTTGTAGAAGAGATTAATAAGCACAATCAGCTTTACTATAATAATGCTACTCAAGTTATTTCTGACAAAGAATATGATGAGTTGATGGATAGGTTGATACTTCTTGAAAAGGAGTATCCAGAATTGGTTAGTTCTGAATCACCAACTCAGGTCGTTGGTGCGGATATTGCCGAGAATAGTGGTAGATCATTGATTACTCATAATCCAAAGATGATGAGTATCTCTAACTGTTATGATGAAGATGGCATACAGAAGTTTGTAAAAAGGTGTGAGTCGCTCGCTGGGCAAGAACTCTCCTATATGACTGAGATGAAGATTGATGGTCTTGCAATATCTTTAATTTATGAAGATGGTAAGCTGGTGAGAGGTGCTACTAGAGGTAATGGGTTTGTTGGTGAGGATGTTACAGCGATATTAAAGTATGTATCACTTCCCAAAGAATTAAAACTTGATAATAAATTGTCTAGAAGTGGCGGTCTCTTTGCTGGCGAAGATTCTGCTGATCTATCGTTACCGTCTCGTTTTGAAGTCCGTGGTGAAATCTATATGCCTAGAGAGGCATTCAAGAAGATTGTAAAACTCCAAGAAGATGCTGATGATGAGAGAGTATTTGCAAATCCTCGTAACGCAGCAGCAGGAGCACTCAAAACAAAGATTTTAAGTAAGGCAGCGTTAAATAAGAAAACAGTTTCAGAAATCCAAAAGTATAATGATAAAATTGAGCAGATAAAACTCTCGAATCTCAGCCTCTGGGTCTACTCTACCCCTACACCGGATGCAATAGGAGCGCAGTCTCAGGAAGAGGCTCTGTCAAAACTTGGTGAACTTGGCTTTCCTGTAAATCCGCTGAGAAAGGTATGTAGAAGTTTTGCAGAATTAGTGGCTCGCAAGAATGAGCTGGAGATTTTGCGACATGATCTAGCATATGATACTGATGGTGTTGTCATCAAAGTAAATGATATAAAGACGCAACTAGAACTTGGTGAGGATGCAAAAAGTCCAAATTGGGCCGTTGCCTTCAAGTTTGAGCCTGAGCAAGAGATGACTACGATACAGGATATTCGTATACAAGTAGGGAAGTTCGGAACCCTTACACCTGTGGCAGATCTTGAGCCGGTCTTTGTGTCTGGGTCAACAGTATCTCATGCTACTCTTCATAACCTTGACAATATCATTCAAAAGGATATTCGCATCGGTGATAAGGTGATGATTGAAAAAGCTGGAGAAATTATTCCGCAGGTAGCAAAGAGCTTGCACGAACTCCGTACAGGGAAAGAAAAAGAATTTGTGATGCCGAGCAGTTGTCCGGTGTGCGGTAGTGATGTGGCTAAGGCTGATGGAAAAGTATCATATTACTGCCAAAATATTTCGTGTCCTGCTCAACTTAGAGCAAGGCTACTCCATTTTGTTTCTCGTGAGACTATGGATATAGAGGGTTTTGGTCCTGCGGTTATTGATGCTCTTATTGAGAGAGGTAAGCTTCATAATGTTGCTGATCTTTATTCTCTGACTTTTGAAGATATTCGTGAGCTCTGGGAGGAGACTGAGAGAAAGAAACTTATTGGCAACCTCACTAAAAAGAATCTCTTCGATACTTCAAGTGATCTTCAAAATAAAACTCTTTTGAGCTTCGTGAAGCCTGGAGTAAAGAGCTAATACTTTCAGGTCGTAAAGAGTATGTCCCACCAGAGTATAAAAATGCAGAAAATATTATGCAGGCTTTGGAAGAATCCAAGAGCAGAGGTCTGGAAAAGCTTCTAGCTGCTCTTGCTATTGAGCAACTCGGAGGCACTGCTGCACGCATAATTGCAGCGCATTTTGGTTCGCTTGAAAAGCTATATACCGCAACAGTCAGTGATATATCAAACTTGAGTGCAGGCGAGACCTTTTCATATAGAACACTTGGAAAGAAGTCAGCAGCCTTGCTGTATAGGATGATACAAACAGAGAAAGCTAAAGAGGTACTCCTAAAACAGGGGCAGACGCTTTCAAGGAAGATTGAGCATCTAGCATTGTCAGGCTTTGGTGAAAAGAAGCGGAGTGCAGTAGCTGAAACATTTGGAGGGGATGCGGTAAGGCTACTTGGAGCTAGTGAGGCTGAGATAGCAAATGTTGAACTTGGGACTTCAGACGTCAAGAGAACACTTGGTGATGTGGTTGCTAAGTCACTGGTTGATTTTCTTAAGAGTGATCCTAATAAAGAAATCCTTAATAAGCTTGTAAGTGCAGGGGTAAGTACAGAAGATAATTCTAATTTTAAAAGTGTTCAGAGTGGAATTGTGGGCAAGAGCTTTGTTATAACAGGAACTCTTGAAGATATGAGTAGAAGTGAAGCCAAGAAAATTATAGAAAATGCTGGAGGGAGGGTTTCCTCCGCAGTTTCAAAGAGCACAGACTATCTTGTCGCTGGTGAGAAAGCTGGTTCAAAATTAGAAAAAGCAGAGAATTTGGGTGTAACGGTTATAGGTAAAGAGGAACTGCTCTCCCTCTGTGGTGCTTTGTCATAGAGTAAAAAAAGTTATTTCAAAGATTGGAGTAGCTAGAATGGTAGTAGTAGGAAATACTATTGACCTGTATAGAGTAATAAAAAACTCAATAAGAGTTTTTGGAATTCTTATTGTCATCTTTTTAGTGGCTATTAGTAATCATGCCTACTGCGCAAATCTTGAACCTAAAAGTATAGCTGAAAATAAGGTCAAGAATATATTGATCATCAATTCTCCACATGTGGATGAGTCAACTGATGAAGAAGGTGTCGGGTTTTTAGTTGATGAGCTCAAAGAAAATTATGACAATATCAAAATTTCTATAATAAGGTTAGATAAGATAGAAGATAATAACGGGAAAAATAAAGTCGAAAAGATTCAAGATGTTTTGCAGCAGCATCCAAAAGGTTACTATGATCTTATTATTGCAAAAGGCGACCAAGCTTTAAGAAGTGTCTGTAATATTGGTATGAATGTTTTTGATGATGCTCCTCTTATAAGCTATGATATCAGTAAGTATAATAAAAAAGACTATCCAAATTCATTTGGGATAATTAGTAATATGTTGTTGAAGAATAATTTGGAGTTAGCTTCAGCAATATTTCCTGAAACAGAGTATCTTGCGGTTGCTACTAATAACTCTGTGGCTAGTCTCGAAAGCATGAAGAATATACAAGATGAACTAGCTAAGAAATTAGGACTCTTTGTAATTTCTCTGAATGTAGATGAGCTCACAAAAGTTCAGCTACAGACTAAGATTAAAAACCTACCAAATAATACTGTAGTGTTTATCGATTCATGGAATAGTGAAATAAGCGAAAGAAATGGTAAATTACAAGTCCTTAAAGAACTCCTTTCTTCACCGACTATTCCAGTATTTACAAACAAACCTCTATATATAAAACTTGGAGCTCTTGGTGGTGTTCTTCAGGACTCTGGCAGTATTAGTAAAGTAATAAGTGGGTCTATTGCTCGTTCCATATTGTTCGAGGATCGAAGTGCTTCTGAAATAAAAATTAGTGTAGCTGATAATGGGAAGACGAGTTTGAATTGGCACACTATGACAAGGTTTAAAGGTAATTATCAGGATCTTAAAGCTGGGATAGACTATTATGGAAGGCCGAATAGTGATCTTTATAAAGAGAAGCGGCTTAATAAAACACTGAATATACTTTATCGTCAAGAACCGCCATTTATATCAAAAAATGTAAATGGCAAGTTGGAAGGGTCTTTGGTTGATGTCTGGAATCTTTGGGCGCACAAAGCGGATAAAAATATAAGGTTTATTGATTCGTCAAAAAATAATAACATACAAGACCTTGGTGTGAATTCGGTACAAGTCGGTGTAAGTAAAATTATTACGGATGATTCGGAGATGTATGGGCAGGGTGAGATTTATCCAATACTGTTGTCAACTGCTTCAATATATTATGATAGATTATCTCATGCTGAGTATAGCTGGAAGGGGTATAGAAACTCTCGGATTGCAATTGTAAAAAATAAGTCTTTTGAAGACTTTTTAACCAAGAATGTTCCGAATGCTACAGTTGTCATATACGATAACTGTTGTGATGTTGTTAAAGGCCTGGATTCTGGAGAGTTTGATGTATTCTTTATGGAGGATATAGTTGCTGAGGCGGTATTGGAAGAGTCTGGTTCTGGTCATAAATATTTTTCAAATGGTTTTTGTTCGGTTAAAATAAAAGTTGCTCCAAAGTTAGTTTATGAAAATAGTAAAGATGAAGATAGTAATCATAGGGTTGAACAGATAAATAAAACTTTCAAGCAAATATCCTTCGAGTCTCTTTATAATATATTTTCCAGGCGTAATAGAAATAATGTGAAAATATTACCCATTTATACTCCTGAAGAAATAGCATGGAGGAAAAATAATAAAAATATTAGAGTAAGCTGTATTGGTAATGCCAACAATATTGAAAGTTGGGATCATGGTCATGCTATTGGCGTTGTTCCTGATATACTGAGGTATATACTGAAATCTTCAGATATTAGAATAGAATTTATAAAGTTATCAAATAATTCAGATGGAGTTGAGCCACTCAAAAATGGTATTGTTGATATGCTCAGTTTTTCAAATGATCCGAGTAAAGAAGGGTTTATATATAGTCTCCCATACCTCGAAATCCCTGTGGTTGCATTAAGTCTAAATAATACAAAATCTGTTAGAGATACTCAAAACGTGATCGCTGTTCCAAGTTGCTATATGGGTTATTATTACTACATAAAAAATAAGTACACGGGTAATACAGTTATACTTGTTGATACTCCAGATGAGGCAATAAAACTGGTAAATAATAACATTGCTGATATTGCTATATTGAGTAAACTGAATGCTGATAGTTATATAGAAAAAAAAGCTTTTAGTTCACTTCATATGGAGGTAGATTATAGTACTGTATTCGGCTTTTCTGCTACTTTACTAGATAACCCTGATAATAGGTTGTTGCTAGGAATAATCAATAAAAGTATTATTGTTACTCCTAAAGAAATAATCAACTCCTATCTCTCCAAGTATTATGTAAAAGATAAGATTGAGATGAGTTTTTATGAAGCAATTTTATTTATTGGTCCATGGATCATTGGTGCTATAGCTATTATTCTCGCTCTTTGGGGGTATACTACAAAAAAGGCTTTAGTCAAGCTTCATAAATCAGAAGATAGCTTGCAAAAAGAAAAATCCTGGTTGAGTGCGACTATGCGATCTATCGGTGAAGGGGTAATCGCAACTGATGTATTGGGTAAGATAGTTCAGATGAATATTGTGGCTGAAGAATTGACTCAGTGCAGGGAGTCGCAGGCAGTAGGGAAGTTTACAGGAGAAGTTTACTCTCTCTATAACTCAGCATTTTTAACAAAGGAGAGAGACCCTGTAGAGATAGCACTCCATGAACAAGAGGTAGTAGATCTTCAGAATAATATAAAATTAAGAACTTCAGTGGGTACAGAAATACCTATTACTGCAACTGCAGCACCAATTTTGGATTCAGCTAATGGTGAGCTGATAGGCGCTGTGCTTGTATTTAAGGACGTAAGAGCGGAAGCTATTTTTAGACAGCAGCTAAGCCAGACAAAAGCAATGCTTAGTGATGCTATTGAGTTGGCTGGGGTGTCATATTTTACCTACGATATTTCAACTGGTAAGGTTGTTATTAGTAGTAGCAAAAAAAATTCACATCTTCACATAGATAGTGGTAAGCTGAGTGTAAGAGATATTTTGCCAGATATTCTTGAAGAAGATTTAGTAAAAATCAATAAATCTTGGAAGGAGTTATTAGAATTAAAGACGAAGAAATTTAGAGCGAATTATAGAATAAAGCAAGATGGTAAAATTAGATTTAAACGTGTAGATGTTAGGAGTGAGGTCGATAGCAATAATAAAATTGTTCGTGCGTTTGGAGTAAGGCTAGATGTCACTGACATTATTGCTGCTGAAAAGAAGGCTAGAGAGAGACTCGACCAGGCGTATGACCTAGCAAAATTACTTTACTATGAATACCACCCTTTAACTGATACAATGGTTTCTAATGATAAGCTTAATGAAGTCTTTATGATCAGCCCTGTGAATTCAAATAAAGTTTCTATAAAAGAGATGTTCCAAAATGTTGTAGATGAGGATAAAGAGAAAATCAGAGGATACCTGTTCGAAACAAAAAATAATAGATTAGCAGCATTTGAGCAGGAGGTAAGGGTTGTTAAAAGAGGAAAGCAAAATGTATTGAAGGTGTTTGTAAATAATAGCTTCCTTGATGATGGGCAGTGGGTCGGCAGTGCTGGCTGTGTACTAGATATTACTGAGTTGAACTATGTTCAAAAAGAATTAGCGATTAGTGAAGAACAGAAGAGGCTTATTTTAGGAAGCATAAAAGAATCCGTAGTCTATATTAATAGAGAGTTAGAGATAGTATGGGCAAATGAGTCGACTTATACCGTCTTTGAGTGCGAAGAACTTAAAGCTTTGTCAATCCAGTATAATAATATAGTGTATGGTGAAAGCACTCCTAGTATGGAGTGTAATACTGTCAAGGTTATTCGTGGTGTGTCAGATATCCTAATTGAGTCTCTGAGTTATAAAGGGAAAGAGTTACATGTTTCGTTGAACCCTATACGGGATAGAGTCGGAAATGTTACGCATGTTGTGAAAACCTTCTCTGATGTATCTGAGTTTAAAGAAATTCAAAACAATTTGAAGGAAGCATATGAAAGAGCTGAAACAGCAAATAAAGCCAAGAGCACATTCCTTTCAACTATGACCCATGAGATACGAACCCCATTAAACGCAATTATTGGCTTTAGTGGTTTGCTTCAATATGAAAAACTTGACGTGGCGTCTAGTTCATATGCTAGGTCAATTAATACTGCTGCAACTGGACTGCTCAGCCTAATAAATAATGTACTAGATTTTTCTAGACTTGAGGCGAATAAACTTACTCTCAATCTGGAAGCAGTAAATTTGAATGAGTTGATAAGAGATGTCGAGGTACTCTTTGCAGAAAAAGCCAAGAGTAAAGGGATTGTCTTCGCTATTAGCATTGATGTGAGTATGCCTCTCTTGATATTGGATAAAGATAGGTTGAGGCAGGTCTTTATAAACCTTATTGGAAATGCTATCAAGTTTACAAATTCCGGGAGTGTCAATGTTAGAATAGAATTTACTGCACTTGATGGCAAGATGAATGAGTCACTCCGAGTCTCTGTTGAAGATACTGGAATAGGGATACCTTTGGAAGATCAAAGTCGAATATTTGAGTCCTTTGAGCAGCATGAGAGCGGTAGTAAAAGGAAGTATGAAGGCACAGGGCTTGGATTGAGTATTTCAAAACGTATAGTTGAACTTATGAATGGTGAGATAGTACTAACTAGTCAGGTCGGAGTTGGAAGTGAGTTCACTGTTTTGCTTAGAGATGTTCAACGAGCAAATAGTGTGATAATTGAGTCGGAAAATGAGACGAAATCATTGAGTGTGTTTGAAGAAGAGAGTGTGCTGCTGGTAAGCCAGAACCAGAATGATCTTACAGTAGTCACTAGCCTGTTACACAGGATGGGTCTGAGGTGTGAGACAATGAGTTCTATTTCAGATGTTAGTGAGATAATCACCGAGAAAGAATTTAAATTAATAATTACTAGTGTATTTGATGTAAATAAAGAGAATAAATCATTTTGTGAGCAAATCTTTAGTAATGCAGGTGTTGAAAGAATACCAGTGATTGCTATAACTGGGTATTCAGATCCTGATGAATATTTTGATACTTCGGAGTTTGCTGCAGTTGTTATTAAGCCAATTACTATTGAAGGATTTTCAGAAGTTATTGGAAGATTTTTTGTTCAAGTAGAAGAGTTGACGTTAATGAATGAAGTTTTAGATAATCAAAATAGTGGCGTTGATGACTTGGCTCCAGAAGTGATAAAAGAAGTTATGGATAGATTTAGTGATAAGTTTGAAGACTTGAAGCATGGTATTATTTTGGATGAAGCAAAAGAGATCTCTGAAGAGCTCATCGCTTTTGCAATTAATAATGGCGACCAAGTGTTAATAAATATTGCAAAAAAATTAGATCAATATATTGCTACTTATAAACTTCCGGATATGATGTATATAGTAAAATTATTCTTAAAATATAAGGATTAAAAAATTATGAAGCAACAAGTATTTGATGCCATGCCTGATATTAATCGAAAAGCAAAAGTATTGATCGTTGATGATATGACGGACAATATAGAAATTGCCGCATCTGTACTTGCTCCTGAAGGATTTATTCTTCTTTATGCCCAGTCTGGGAGTGAATGTATAACGATAGCAGAAAAAGAACAACCCGATATCATACTACTAGACATAATGATGCCTGAAATGGATGGGATAGAGACGTGTAAGGTGTTGAAGGAAAATGTTACCACCGCTCATATAGCTGTAATATTCTTAACCGCTAAAATTGATGATGAAACACTTTCTAATAGCTTTGCTGTCGGAGGGGTAGATTATATAGCAAAACCATTTAGCTCATCAGCTCTATTATCACGAGTTTACAACCAGCTCAGACTTATCTATAAACATGAAGCTCTCTCTTTGGCACAAGAAAAACTTGCCCGTTCTGAGAAGAATCAATTCTTAGGATTACTTGCAGGAGGCATTGCGCATGACTTTAATAATCAGCTCAACGGAATAATGGGTTTTTCTGATCTTATTAAAGATAGAACTAGTGATGACAAAATAACAAGACTGGCAGATCTTATCACTGAGTGTGGAGAGCGTTGTGCTGTGCTTACAAATAACTTGTTGGCTTTTGCAGGAAAAGGTAAGTACCAGATTATAAATATCAATATTAAAGAGCTAATAAGGGAGGCAGAGGAGAATATAAAAAAGAAATTCCCACATATTAGAGTGGTGTTCAATTCTTCTATAGAGTCTCCTACTGTAAATGGCGATTATAATCAGATTGATAGCGTTGTGCAGACTGTTGCAACCAATGCTGCTGAAGCCATGATGAACCAAGATAATGGAGTATTGGTATTTGAGGTAAATGACTGGGATGGTAAGAGAGCCTCTTGTGTACAAGAATCAAAACGACTTGAGTACAATAACTATCTCGAAATCAAAGTGTCTGATACTGGAGTTGGAATTTCAGAAGCTAATCTTGGAAAGGTGTTTGAGCCGTTCTTTACAACAAAGGATTTGAGCTCAGGTGGTGGGATGAGCCTTGCCGCGGCATATGGTATTGTTGAGAATCATGGTGGTGAGATCAGTGTTGAAAGTGTTGAAGGGCAAGGTACTACTGTCTCAATACTTTTACCAAAGGATTATGATAGTGAGTATGATTCAAGAAGAGATATTGAGTTACTTGGTCGGGATGCTTCTGAGGATGAGTTTATCTTGGTCGTTGATGATAATAAGATGAGTAGAATCTTTTTAGAAGATGTTATTACTGCTCAGTCTCATAGGGTGGTTGCTGCAAGTAGCGGAAGCGAAGGTGTTGATATATATGCCAAGTACAAGGATAGAATCAGAATGGTATTTCTCGATTACATTATGCCTAATATGACTGGAAAAGAAGCTCTTGAGAAGATCTTGCAGATAAATCCTGAGGCTGTTGTATATATGGTATCAGGTTATAAGTCTGAGCAAAGTATTCAGGAGCTTTTGAAGATTGGGGCAAAAGGCTTTATAAAGAAACCTTGTAAGTGTGAAGAAATACTAGAAGTACTCTAGAAGCGATGAATTTGCCGGAAAAATACTCCGTCTTGGCAAAAATGATATAACCTCAGGTGTGCTGATAGCTTTGAAAACTTTGTTTATCGGGTAATTGATAACCTGTTATATTGGATTCTGTAAGTATATATAGGTCTCAGTATAAGCTTATATTAGTGGTAACTTTATATTGATAGTGTATATTGATATTATTAGTGTTGTAGGGGAATAAATCTGCTTTTTGGGAGCGACTCTGGCTTTTGGCTGAGTTGCTCCCTTTATTTTGAAAAGTTGGAATATAAATTGCTTTTTGCTTTGAGTTATTGTCAAAACTGGAAAGGGAAGCTATGATTACAAATACTATTGAAGGCGAGAATAGGCAGACATATTACACAAATTCATCACAGATTGGCACGGCAAGTGGATGTGTCTTTCTGGATGCGTTCACTAAGTCACTACAGGGTGGAGAGAGTGGTAGTAGTAAAGATATAGTTAGTGCTAGTAGTTTGCTCTCTTTAGAGATATATACTAAAAGTGGTGAAACGCTTGCATTTTCACTAAATAGTAGTAACTATATCGATGACGCGGGCGATCCAGACGGGGATAAATACTTTGATGATAAAGAAAATATTATAAATGCAATAAAGGATGAGTACCAAAAGCTGGTTGATAGTGGATTTACTACTGCTACTATCACTGATAGCGAAATAAGCGAGATGGCTGAAGTATTTTCAAAAGTTTCTGGGTTTACTCATTACAATAATCAGGACTACTATGGTGAGAATAATCTCGGTAGATACGAATTATCATCAGGTATGGTTGTAGATATGATGCATCAGGAAATCGTGATGACATCAGCTTATCAACAGAGTAGCGGTAATGGTACCCCAGATAATTGGACTGAAAAGAACCCTTTGTCGTCTCTGGCTGGTTTCAGTGAGTTTACTAATGCAGGATTTGACAGTATTATAGATCTTCCTGATGGTACAAGTGTTGATGATGACCCTAGTTCTGGAGGTGATACAGGTTCAACTGGTGACACGGGTTCAACGGGTGATACAGGTTCAACTGGCGACACGGGTTCAACTGGTGATACAGATTCTAAATATAATATTGAGGATGATGCTGTTATTAAAGCGCTATTCAAGCTTTTATCTGAGAACCAGCAGGGCATTGGGTATGGTTCAGCAGCGGAGACTGATTTCAAGGATTTGGTGATAGATTTTAATAAGGAAATACAGAAAAAAGATACAGTTACTGAAGTCAAAAAATATTATGATTCAGTAATGCCTTATATTGCTGAGCTTACATCGCTTCTTGAAGAGCCGACGACAGCAGTAAATATATTTAAATCAATAGATGTTGTATTTGATGCTTCATTTACTAAGGAGAACTACAGCGTTATTGATTCAGGTGATCAAGAAACTAATAAAGAGCTCTTTGATATGCGTGGTCAAATAGACTATTACTTGAATAAAATGATATCACTCAAGACTGAGATGGATAAATATAACGACGAAAATCCTTTAGATCCAGATAGTACTGAGGTTGATCCAATCTGGGAAGCTAAACTTGATAAAATGCATAGTTATATTGAGGAGTTCTTTGGAGATTATGGTCCGGTAGGTGTTGTAGATTTTATGAAGAGTAAGCTAGATCCTGTAGAAGAGCCTACTGGTGATAGTGGAGAGATAGGGCCGAGTGAGGGACTTATAGGGGATTTATACAAGATAATTACTTCATATCCTAACGGTATTCCAATTGATTCTGAAACTCAGAGGGATCTATTCGTGGGAGTAAGGGAATTCCAGGACACTGTCTATAATTTAAAGATATCTGATTATGCTATTGATAAAATCAAAGAAGAGTTTGACTCTGCAATGCCATATCTCTTGGAAGCTATATCAAAGTTGAATGACACAGAAGCAGTCGAGAAGAATTTAGAGATTATCAATGATACCTTTAAATCAACCTTCTTAGAGAGCGATGGGAGTGTGCCTGAAGAATATATTAAAGAAATTCATGATATGATTTCTGAGCAACGAGGCGGAATGAATAAAGCTCTTGAAAATATAAAGTATTATAACCAGAGACTTGATCAAGCTGTGGTTAATAATGAACCTGCAAGTTCTGTTGAAAGTTATACAAAAGCTATATATGATCAGATAGCAAAGTTTGAACAGGCTACCGGTGTAGTAAGCTATGAGACAGCCCTTAACAAGTTTAGAGAAGATGCTAAGAGCTCTGAGAGTGCTTAAGTTTATTTAAATTTGGAGTGTTTTTGAAGTGAAATAATGAGTATAAATTGATATAATAACTATTAATAAAATGTTTTTTGATTGAACCTCGATTTTCGGGGTTCAATCATTTTATTATATTGGAGGAAAGTATTATGAAGACTAAGGTCAAATGGGGAATTATCGCTCCGGGTTGGATTGCTGAGAAGTTTGCTACTGGGATAGCTGCTAGTGGTAATGGTGAGCTTTACGGAGTGTGCTCGCGTAAACTCGAAAATGCGAAGAGTTTTATGGATAAATTTGGCGGAGTAAAGGCATATGATTCAGAGGAGGCGATTGCTAATGATCCTGATGTCGATATCGTCTATGTTGCGAATCCGCACCCGTATCATCTAGAATCTGCACTTACATGTTTAAACGCCAGTAAACCTGTGCTCTGTGAGAAACCGATGACGGTAAATGCAGCTGATACAAAGAGATTGGTAGATGCTGCTCGCAAGAATGATACATTCCTTATGGAAGCAATGTGGACTAGGTTTTTACCGACGATTTGCAAAGTACGTGAAATCTTGGCGAGTGGGAGAATAGGCGAAGTTCGCATGATGAGTGTAAACTTTGGATTTAAGTTGGAAGAGTATGATCCTGCTTCACGCCTTCTCTCTCCTGACCTTGCTGGTGGAGCGTTACTTGATGTTGGGATTTATCCGCTAGCGCTATGTTCTATGGTACTTGGTAAGCCGTCTAGAGTACAGAGTTCAGGGCATCTAGGTAGTACGGGCGTTGATGAGCAGTTTATTGCGCTCTTTGAATATGGTAATGGTGTGATGGCTACAGCTTCGGGTGCAATTCAAACCCAGACGAATCAAGAAGCTATGATCTATGGTAGTAAGGGGAGTATTAGAATTGCTGCTCCTTGGTGGGCTGGTAGTAGCATTGGGATAACTGGCTTTGAACCTGATCGTGATAATAATGCAGCAATAAACAATGCTCAAGAAGAGATCATCAATCTACCATATGAATCTAATGGCTATAACTGTGAGGCTGAGGCTGTGGCTGAGATGATTCTTGCTGGTAAGAAAGAGTCTGAGATTATGCCTCTTGATGAATCACTTGAGCTTGCTCAGACTATGGATATAGCTAGAGAGCAATGGGGGCTGAAGTATCCATTTGAATAAGGTAGTGAGACTATTTATGGCAATAGGGTATTTCCATAGATGCTGCTAGTCTTGAAGTGGTTAAGAGTTTGTTTTTGGTCTACTCTAAATATAGGGTAGACCTTTTTTTATTCCAAGTAATCGAAGTGTAAGATAGTAGGTATGTGTAAAGTTTGGTGGTGGGTGTCCGATAATATGAGTAAATTATAGTATTATTGCAGCCTAACTTTGGGTCAATCGAATCTTTTGGTGTGATCAACTTTGATCGCAAGGGTTAAAGAATTATTTGACAAGTGTAAAATTATGTGATATACTGTAAGTAGATAGATGTATATTAGAAGTTTTGTCTTCGTCGGATTGGGTGCGTAGATCTCGGTGGTGTGATTGGGGATTGCGGTGCTTGAGTATTAATCTTTGTGGCTAAACGACTTAGACGATAGTGATTTAATCTTATGCAGGTCTAAGGATAGAGCTGTAAATACTATGGAGGGTATATCATGTTGAATGGTATCAATTCGGGTGCGGCTAATAATTTTATTAGTAACCTAAACAAGTCCAATACACAAGCAAGTAAAGCGATGACCAATATCTCGTCAGGGGTAAAGATCAACACAGCTAAAGATGACCCTGCTGGACTGGTTATCTCGTCGAAAATGTATAGCCAACTATCCGGTATGGCTAGAGCTTACCAGAATACTCAAGAAGCGTATAATATGTTCTCAATCGCTGAAGGCGGACTTAGCGGCATCTCGTCTGCTCTTGGGCAGATGAAGAATCTTACCGTTGCGGCTGGAAATACTGGTGTGAATGGTAAAGGTCAGACGGGTGCATATCAAGCTCAGATGAATAACTTACTCGCTACTGTAAATCATATTACAAGTAGTACAAATTATGGTAGTAAGAGTCTATTAAACGGTACGCAGTCGCTTCCGGCTGACTCTGTGTCTTTGCAATCTGGTGATCCTGCTAATATTTTGAATATGCAAGCATCTGACGTCGAGCTTACGACTCAGGCTAGCGGGCAGGGTAGTGTGGCGGTGAGCTATAGTGGTGATGTTGCGGATCAGGCTGAGAAGGCAAATGTTTCTACCAGTTTTGGTGGTGGTAGTACGGCATTGACTGCTGATCAGCAATTTAGTGTTACAGGTGTAAATGGACAGGTTGATTTTAGTTTTGCTGCTGGTACTACTATTGACGATATGGTGAGTGCGATCAATGCTCGTAGTGAAGATACAGGCGTAGAGGCGTATGCTACTGATAGTTCGTCTGAAGTGCGTCTGGCATCTCTTGAGTATGGTAGTGCGCAGAGTGTGCAGGTTGAGCAAACAACTGGTGATGCATTTGCAGCGGCTGGTAGCTCTGTGAGTGATACAGGGCAGGACTTGACTATTACAGTTGACGGAGAGAAGTTTACTGGTCAGGGTCTCAGTGTTGAAGTCAATACTTCAAATATTTCTGGTACGCTTGAATTCAATGCTCCTGATGCTGGTGCGACTGAGACAGGTGTGGCGCAGAGTGGCTATAATCAGGATACAATTGTTGAGGCAGATCAGTCAAGGCGTGTTGCGCTTGAAAATTCTGGCGGTGGTGTCCAACTCCAACTAGGTGAAGGTGCTCAGGGAAGTGATCGTGACAATGTTTCTCTACCTGATGCTAATCTTTATAATC
The DNA here is from genome assembly GCA_965140405.1 of Planctomycetota bacterium. Taxonomy (GTDB): domain Bacteria; phylum Planctomycetota; class SZUA-567; order SZUA-567; family SZUA-567. Next base: position 246,026 of record OZ223208.1, on the reverse strand, counting down.
TTGGACGTGTGACTGTTGATGGTGAGGAGTATTCATTACAAGATTTATTCTCTGGTGGTAGTGCGGCGCTTGATAGAAACCCTGATATTGCTCAGATGGTTGTAAACCAAGCTATCGACGATGTCTCATCTATGAGGGCAGATATTGGTGCATATCAGAGTAATACTCTTTCGGCGACTGCAAACAACCTCGAAGTAGCAATGGAGAATATTACTGCGTCTAACAGTGCAATTACTGATACCGATATCGCTAAGAGTGTGACAGAGATGACTTCTGCACAGATTCGTGAGAAAGCAAGTATATTTGGCATTCAGAAGGTTAATGAGATGAATGCGCTTAGGTTGTCATTGCTTCCATAGTAATAGTAATCTAAAATAAGAGTAGAGTTTTTTTAAAAGTTAGAGGTTCATAGCAATGCTATGAAGCTCTAACTTTTTTTATGAAGTACGTGTATGTACAGCTATGAGTGTAATCGGTTGAGATAGAATACGGAAGTTAAAACTAGTGGAGTACACAATTGCGCAAGCAGCGCAAATTTTTGCCTACTTTTTACTTGCGCACGGTCGAAGAAATGAGCGTAGCGAATGGATGAGAATCCTGTCGTCTGGGCTATGAAGTTTTTTCTTTGTGGGATACAAGCTAATTTGTTAAAAGGGGAGTTAACAATAATCTCTTAGGAGATATATGAATTATCAATAGCGTAGTTATGTAATACGGGTGCGTCAGAGTCGTTTCTCTGTAAAGCGGTCTGTGAATCAATGTATTGTTCGCCGGCTCACAAGACATGACCCTACTTTTTGGCTTGTACAAAAAGTAGGCATCACCATTAGTTCTTCACTTGTCAGAAGAAATGGTATCTAAGCGCCTGCTTGCGCAATGAAATTATGTTTAGTGGAGGTGAAAACCACTACTGTGATTTTTTTGGATTGTTTGGTATCTTGGGTATTGGCAACATACGAATTCTGTAACTCTGTGGCTCGGCTGTTTGTTGCAAAAGTCATTGGTTGAACGCTTGCGAACAATAAAAATCATTGTAAAGTACTTTGCAAGTCATTTAGTCTGTCTATTGCAGTTACCTCAAGAACTACGCTTGTGTTAAAGTGATCCAACGCATAGCGTTGGCGGGGATGCAAGGGGCGAGTAGCCCCTGCGCTGTTTGGTGTTGTTATTTGTCTATAGATCGAAATTAAATCCGTCGCCGTTTAGATATTTGTTGATGGCTGTCCTGTGGGTAGAGACATAGGCGTTGCCTGGTTCGTTGCCGCACTTTCTGCAGGTCATGTCATACGGTGAATTTAACGTGTTACACTTTGGACAGCTGTAATTTTCGCGTGACTCTTGTACCCATTGGGATACACCGACCTTCTTCCTCCTGTCCATATCCTTCCAAATCTCATTTCTGTGTGGGCATTCTGCCTGAAACTCCTTTAGTGTTTCGCATGGGTACTCGTCGCACTCATTGCAGAAGTCTACGCCTTTTTGGGTTGCACAATCGAACATTTCACAGTCATCGCAGAATTTTGCTCGGTTGTCTGAGCGGCAACCATAACACCTCAATTCATCTTCTGATAGTTGGAATTGTTCAGAGTGCATTTTTAAACGGGCTGGGTCTTCAGTTGAGGCTATGTACATTGAACATGCACCGCAGAATAGACCGCAAACAGAGGTAAGCATGAGGTCTTTTTCTTCTTGAGTTTGTTTGTTTTTTGACATGTGGGGTTTCCTTTGTGTTGTTGTTATGGGGTACATGTGTTGATGATATTATAACTGAGTTGATGGTAGATGTGCAAGGATTTTTTTATGGGTTGCGATTGGAGTTTGGTGGTTGGGCTTTGTATGGTTTGTGTGAATTTGGTTGGGTTTTTGGTTTTGTGTGTCGTCTTCGACGATACGAATGTGGGGATTGAGTCTGTTTCTCGGTGAAGTGAGCTATGATTAAATTCATGATATTGTTCGCTAGCTCACAATATTATAACCGTATTTTTGCAAGCAAAAGTAGGCAAAATGTCGTCTGCTTGGCGACCTGTGTGTTGTGTCAGCAAAATGTGAAAATCACATTTGTGATTTTCTTGGATTGGCTGTTGTCTTTGGTGTGTCCCATGAAGTTAAGCCGTTCGTAATTAAGAGCACCGAGAAAAGACAAGGATAAGTCGTGATGGCGTTAGGTGGTCGGTGAGCGATTCTGAATCGGTGGTGTTGATGTGGGTGATACTCTCTGTGTCGAGGGTGAGGTCTGAGCAGGCGTATAGGGTGTGGGTATCCCTAGTGAGCTCGATTAGTTCTAGGATCCAGTCGACTGTGCTTGGATTGCCACCGAGTAGGACTATACTCTCTTCGTGCTTTACTGAATCGGGTGACACGCTTGGAATGCCTGCGTGGGAGGAGATTATCCGTGCGGTGTTTGCCTTTAGACCAAAGCGAGATAGAGCAACTTGAATAGAGCTGATGCCGGTTATTACTTGGCAGTTTTTTGTGCCGAAGCGTTTGATTATGGATTCGGCTAGGCTGAAGTATGATGGGTCGCCACTTACTAGTACGCCGATTTTACCAGTTTCCTCTGCTATATCATCAAGCATCTTGGCGGTGCCTTTGTAGAAGATCTTTTTTCCGGTGAACTCTGGAAAAAGGTCGAATAGGCGTGCTGCCCCTGCAAGTACATCCATTTGGAGGGCAGCCTTTCTTGCTATTGGGGTTAGGTAGTCTGAGCCACCAGGACCGCAACCGATTATTGTTATTTTCTCTGCCATCTGCAAGTTCCTTTTGAGTGTCCGAGTTCGTTTTTTTGCATGTCTATTAATACTACTGCTACATTGGCTATGTCTGATCTCTTCTGGGCGGCGTTGCTGATTAGGTCTGCTAGTTTATCCGCAAGAATTTTGCTGGTATCAACTGATAGTTCTTTGAATACTCCGTCAACTGTTGTGCTCTCTGTATCAATAGTAATGCCGATACTTTCGGCAATTCGTTTTACAATTGGAAGGGCTGAAGGAGAATCACTTGAATGGGTATTGAAGTAGTTATCTATTAATTTTGCTAGTTTTCCAGGGTGTGAGAGTAGGAGTAGTGAATCGACTCCCTTCTCCTTGGCGTGGACTAGTGCTGTTCCCCATGAGTTGCTTACTTCTATGATCTGATCAGTTTTTAGGGTGAAAAATGTGGTCGCAGCTTTCATGCCGTAATGTCCAGCGACTATAACTAATTCGCTCTCAGAATTTGCAGTTGCTACATCTATATTTACCTTTACGGTCTCTTCTATTGCTTCATGTGAGAAGGGTCTGACAATTCCGCTGGTGCCGATTATTGATATTCCACCTTTGATTCCTAAACGAGGGTTGAAGGTTTTCTCAGCTAGGGCTGCTCCGCCTTCTACACCGATTGTGATGTCTACTCCTGACTTGGTGTACTCTCTTACTGCCTTGGTCATCATCTCACGAGGAACTGGGTTTATTGCTGGCTCACCTACAGGAATTTGGAGACCTTCCTTGGTTACGACTCCGACTCCCTCCCCAGCGAAGAACTTTATCTCATTTGAATCATTCAACTTTACACTTGAAATGATTATTGCTCCATTGGTGATATCAGGATCATCTCCAGAGTACTTTTTCACTCTCGCAGTAGCGTAGTCACTATGTAGCGCTGAATCTACAATTTCTATCGTTGCTGTATCTCCTGTTGGAAGAGTTATTTGTACGTTATCTTTCGTTTCGCAGTTGAAAAGAAGCTCCAATGCTGCGGTAGTAGCAGCTGTTGCGCAGCTACCTGTAGTGTAACCTGTTTTGAGTGTTTTGATATTATCTGTCATATAAATTGTATTATTGTGATAACTACTTGGAGTGCAACAAAAAACAAGGATATTCCTTGGTTGACTTTTGGGTGGGTATACTTATGATTTAGCTATTAATATGCATTTAAATTTGATAATAGAACGTATAAGATTAGGAGATATGAACAAATGGCACTGAGTATTGGAATTGTTGGACTGCCGAATATCGGTAAGTCAACTCTATTTAACGCACTTACAAGGGAGCAGAATGCAGAATCGGCTAACTATCCATTCTGTACTATAGAACCAAATAAAGCAATTGTACCTGTTCCAGATGTGAGAATGGACAAACTTTCTGCCATTGTAAACCCTCAGAGGATACAATCAGCGACGGTTGAGTTTGTTGATATTGCTGGATTGGTGCGTGGTGCTAGTCAGGGTGAAGGTCTTGGTAACCAGTTCCTTGGTAACATTCGTGAGACTAGTGCAATACTTCAAGTAGTGCGTTGCTTTGAAGACGAAGATGTGATACATGTTGACGGTTCAGTAGATCCAATACGAGATATAGAAGTAATTGAACTTGAGCTTATTATTGCTGATACTCAGCAGCTTGAGAAGAAGTTAGATACGCTTGCAAAGAAGGCTCGTGCAGACAAGACAGCAAAGCCAGCTCTTGAGCTCGCTGAAAAACTCAAAGTGCATCTTGATAGTGGTCAGCCAGCATTTACTTTTGAAGAAAAAGATAAGGACGCTGCGGTTGCACTATATAGCGAGATGAGATTCCTAAGTGCGAAGAAGGTGATCTACTGTTGTAATGTTGATGAAGAGGGCGTTACTACTGATAATGAACATATCAAAGCTGTACAGAAGTATGCTCAAGAGCGTGATTGTGATGTAGTAAAAATTTGCGCTAAAATGGAGGAAGAACTCGGAGCCCTTGAGGATGAGGATAGAGAAGAGTACCTCAAAGAGTATGGTATCGAGGAGAGCGGTCTTGATCAGGTGATTCATACTGGTTATCACACACTCGGACTTATCAGTTATTTTACAGCTGGTGTAAAAGAGGTAAGAGCGTGGACGATTGAAAAAGGTTGGAAAGCTCCAAAGGCAGCATCTGTGATTCATACCGATTTTGAAAAAGGCTTTATTCGTGCCGAGGTTATTGCTTATCAAGATTTTATCGATAACAATGGTGAAGCTGGTGCAAAAGCTGCGGGGTTGATGCGTGTAGAAGGCAAGGATTATGTGGTTTCTAACGGTGATGTTATGCACTTCCGTTTCAATGTATAATTGCTGAAAGTCTTGAGATGTTTTAATTGCATAGGGGGAATTTTTCCTTGTGTCCCTTGTTAGCGCCTCGGTGTATGCTCTATATTGCTGTTGTGTAAACGATTGTGTGGGATGTGTGGTTTTGCATTAAAATAATTTGAGAGGGAAGAGCTATGGGATTTTATGATTTTGAAGCGGTGAAAATTGGCGGTGAAATTGTAAAGATGCAGGAGTATGAAGGGAAGGTCGTACTGGTAGTTAATACAGCGAGTAAGTGTGGCTTTACCCCGCAATACGGTGGCCTTGAGGCTTTATACAAGGAGTATAAAGATCGAGGGTTTGAAATTCTCGGGTTTCCTTGTAATCAGTTTGCTAGGCAAGAACCTAAGAGTAACTCTGATATAGCTAGCTTCTGTAGCGTAAACTATGGTGTGACCTTTACTATGTTTGAGAAGATAGAGGTCAACGGGGATAAAGCTCATCCCCTTTATAAATTCCTCAAAAGTGAGAAAACCGGTATTCTGGGCTCTGGTATAAAGTGGAACTTTACAAAGTTTCTAATTGGTAGAGATGGACAGGTTATAGAGAGATTTGCTCCTAATACCAAACCTGAGTCACTCAAGCCTAGTATTGAGCAATTACTATAGTTTGGTAGAGCTATCTGCGACTTCAGCCGGAAGTCCACATATATAATCTTGGATTTCGAGAAAGAGAGTGTGAGTATTTTAATATGAGATCGATGTAATAAAAATGTAGTGTTTGAGGTATATAGAAATACCTATAGTTTGTATTTAAATTTTGTAGTTATTAATAAAGTAGAAACATGCCGATAGATCCAGCAAAACCATTCGACCTAAAATATGTTGCAACACCGACGTACTCTGAAATTAGACTTGATCAATTTGTCAGAGCTATGGTTCCGTCTATGTCAAGAACTCGTATTCAGAAGTATATAAAAAATAAACAGATCTCTGTTAATGGAAAACCTGAAAGGTCAAATTGGATTGTACGACTCAACGACGAAGTGATCCTTCATTGCAAAGAACCTGAGGGTGCTGCTGATGTAGCAAAGACCATTCCTCTGGATATCTTATACGAGGATGGAGATATTATAGCAATTAATAAGCAACCAAATCTGGTTGTTCATCCTGTAGCTTTACATAGGCATGATACATTACTAAACGCTCTATATTGGAGGTATAAAGATATTATACCTGAAGATCAGGAGATAAGTCTAGGTAATAGGTTGGACCAATATACAAGTGGTGTGATACTAGTTGCTAAGAATACAAATAGCAAGCGTATTCTTCAGGATCAGTTTGAAAATAGGAAGACTAAAAAAGTCTATAATGCAATATGCGCAGGCATTGTTGAGTCGGATGAGGGTGAGATCGATAAGCCTATAGGCCAAGGAGAAGGAGCTCACAGAACCTTTATGGTAATCAGACATGATGAGCTAGGGAAGCCATCCAATACATATTATAAGGTGCTGAAGCGTTATAAACCTCACGCTGGAGATAAAGGGTTTACCCTTGTCCGTCTTGAACCACATACCGGTCGTCAGCATCAGTTGCGTGTTCATATGGCTGATATTGGAGCGCCGTTAATCTGTGATGATAGGTATGGAGTTGCAGGAGAGATATCAATAACGAGCGAAGATGGTAGAGCTGCAACGATTGATAGGTACGCTCTTCATGCTTGTGAGTTGACCTTTATGCACCCTGATGGTAATGAAATGACGATCAAAGCTCCTCTAGCACCGGATATGTTGGAGTTTATAGATGTTTTAAATAATAGGTAATTTTAATAATGGATGGTCTTTAGCTTGAAATTATAGCTCAAAATGTGTATCATGGATAAACGTATCAAGTAATTGTATTTCAGGGATATTTGAAGGATAGTGTTATGACTGCGGGTAATAATAGTTTAGAAATAGCGCAGAAGCTTGCAAGCTTTCTGAAGAAAGAACTAGTACTTTATCGTGAAGTATACGACCTCTCTTTAAAACAAATTGAAATTATTAATGCCAAGGATAGTGAAAAACTACTGCGTATTATTGATGAGAAGCAGATGAGAATCTCTAAGATCAATAATATTGAGGCAGAAGCTCATCCATATAAAGCAAGGCGAGAACAAGAGCTGGAGAGTTGGGATGCTGGGGTAAGAGCAACTGTTGATCCATATATCATCGAACTTCGAGAAGTCTTAGGAAAAATAGTCAAAGTAGAAGAAGAATGCCAAAGAGCCGCAGAAGTAGCTACCAAGTCAAGCTCAGATCAGGTGGTGCATATTCAAAAGGGTAAGGCTATGCTGAACGCTTATGGCAAGAGCGTCAAGTCTCCAGTAGCACAGAATCCTAGATTAAAAGATAGAAAAGGCTAGTCCTCCTATCCTGCCCTGTTGTTTAAAATAGCAGTTTTTTCATTTCAGTCTCTATTTCAATCTAAACTTAGGCTATCATCTATATGAATGATGAAGTAAACGCACAGAATAAATCCGCATCAAATAATTCACTCGATCCTGCTGAGTTGATGAAGATAATCTCAGCTTATGATGAGGCTACTCAAGGACTTCAAAGAACACATGAGAGTCTAAAGAAGCAGGTGACGCACCTGACAGGGGAGCTGAGTCGAAAGAACAAGGAGCTTACCTCATCACTTGAAGAGGTGAGCGCACTCAAAAACTATCTGGCAAATATTCTTGAGTCTATTACGGATGGGGTAATCGCAATAAATCCAGAGCGTAAGGTGATGGCATTTAATCAGTCTGCAGCTGAAATAGTACTCTCTATAGCCAGTGATCAGATGGGTAAGCCGATTGAAGATGCTCTCTCAGAGTCGTCTCAAGAGCTTGGAAGAATACTGGAAAAATCTCTCTCAGAAGAGAAGGGCTATACAAATATAGAGGTTACTGTAAATACAGATCAACAACATATACTCTCAGTCTCAGCAAGCCCAATAAGAAATAGCCGTGGTGAAATACTTGGAGCGGTGCAGTCTTTTCGTGATCTAACAAGTATTAAAAAGCTTGAAGAAAAAGTTACTCGCCAAGATAGACTTGCAGCTTTGGGTGAGATGGCAGCTGGAGTGGCTCATGAAATACGTAATCCATTAGGCGGTATTGAGCTCTATGCTTCTACTCTTAAAAAGAGATTCGATCCAGATTCAAAAGAGTCAACTATCGCAGATAAAATTATAGGTGCATCAAATGCACTCAACAGAATAGTTACTGATATGCTCACCTTTACAAGGGGGAGAACGCCAAGTAAAAAATTCACCTCTATTGAAAGAGCATGTCATGTTGCAATAGATATGGCAGCAAGAGAGATAGAAAAGAAGAGCATTATTGTTACTCAGAGGCACGCACTGTGTAAGCAGAAATTTAATGTAGATTCGGATCAGATCGCGCAAGCTTTTTTGAATGTTATCTTGAATGCGGTTCAATTCATGCCTGAAGGTGAGGAGTTAATTATCTCGAGTCGTCTCGAGATTGATGCACATCGCAAGAGAGTGATAGTCGAGTTTGAAGATGGTGGAAGTGGTATCGAGGCCAATAAAATAGGTAGACTTTTTGATCCATTCTATACCAGTAGGAAAGATGGAACTGGACTAGGCCTGGCAATTGTCCATAAGATTGTGCAGGATCATGGCGGAACAATAGTTGCTGAAAATAGACCACCAAGAGGGGCTTGTTTTATCTTTAAATTTCCAATGGGAGATATGGATATAAAGTAATTCAGAGATCATTATCTGTTACTATTCTTTTATATTACTTTTTTGATTTGTATCTGCTCTGTGGCTAAAGTCTTCATCTGGTAGTATTGCTTCTATCTCTAACCAGTTGCGTCTTAGCTCACTATCTGTCACTATGGAGGTTTTGTGTGATGTGTGTGTTTTACGATAATTATCTGAAGTATTTGTGCGGATGTAGAATGTATATGTCAGTAGTAAGATAAATATTGAAACAGCTACAGACTTTGTTAGTAGTAAACCAGTTTTGAAACTTCTTGCTATTGCAGGGTTGTAAAAGCTATCTTCCAAAAAACGTACACGTTCAGAGATACCATAATGATGCCAACTAGAATCATTACGAATATTACCGCAGGAGATGCCTATCCTCTCAAGGCCTCGACAGAGAGGTCTATAATCCTTTATTAATTCAGCTGAGAATAGATCGGCTTCACGCTCGAACCTTCTGCTAAACCATGCAAAGCCAAATCTAATATATAAGAAGAAGAAACCGACAAGCGCAACTATCGTATAAATACGGTTATGTAGAGTCTCATATATTATGGGCTCGACTGCACTCAGAAGTGATATACTCATCAAGAGATAAAATAGTATATGTCTTTTTTTTAAATGTCCAAGTTCGTGTGCAACAACTCCTAAAACCTCTTCTTCGGTCAGTTTATTTACCAGACCATGGCTTATAAATAAGTATTGGAATGGTGGAAGGAAGCCGACCATTGCTGCGTTTGGTATTGATCTACCTCCTAGACTCCATAGGCAGATTCTTTTTACTTTTACGCCTGCTTTACTTGCTAGACTTTCTATATTATCTCTTAGTTTGCCCTTTTTTAGCTCTTTGCATCCCCAAAACTTTCGTAAAAAGACAGGAAAAATCCAAACAATAATGCCAAATAGAATACTACTATAGATTTGTATATCACTGCCTTTGATGAGGCTATTTTCACTGTCGATGTACTCAGAGAGGAGGATTCCTGGTAACCATATACCTATGATGAAGAAGGTGTATCTAAACTTGAAGAGTAGGTATGAGCGTTGAGTCCATATCCCAGGGGTGAGACGTTTATGGATATAAAACCATGGAATCCACGTACATATAGTAATAAAGATATATATTAACATACCCGTTATATTTTGTATAGTGTAGCTGGTAGATAACTGTGGAAAGAGATCGTGGTATAGGTTGAATGATGAAGTCGCCTCAAATAGCAGTATTGTTGCCCCGCAGCCAAGAATTTTGTTGAATGAATTAAATGTGCTAAAGAGTAACTTACTTGTCTTGGTGTATAGACTACGACGTTTTAAAAGGATGAATGTTTCTATAGATACTAGTATTATGCAGCATAGAGCAGTGCCTAGAATATATAGTACGGTTTCTGGGAGGCTTACCTTTGCTGGTTCTGTTGTTATACTGGCGAGATAAAGAATTATAGCGATAGTTTCAAGTGGTAGAAGCAATTTATTTCTGCCCTTCGTTACTATCTAGTGGGATGGTAAAGAAGAAGGTACTACCGACTCCAAATTTGCTATTTAGGCCTATCGTTCCTCTGTGCCCTTGTTCAATAATCTTTTTGCAGATAGGCATACCCAGTCCTGTGCCTCTTGAGTGATGTGCAAGAGATTCTATTTGTTCAAATCTAGAAAAGACCTTGTTTAGATCCTCAGGCGCAATGCCAATACCAGTATCGGTAACAGTTACTTGAGCAACATCACCGTTTTCAGTCTCCTTTGTCTCTAAAGAGATTGATATTTTGCCTCCTTCAGGGGTAAACTTGATCGCGTTAGAGAGCATATTGAGTAGAACCTGAGTTATTCTGTCTACATCACAGTAAACTGGTAATGGGGAAGGGCCAGAATTTTTAAATACTAAAGAGATCTTGGCATTTTTTGCAGATACTTTGCTATAGGTTATAGAAGAATTGATAATATCATCTAGGTTGCAGGTTATATAATGGTAATCCATCTTGCCTGACTCCATCTTTGTCAAGTCAAGAACATCATTTATCAATCTTGTAAGCCTTTCACCTTCATTGTAAATTACTTCTAGATATTCTTTGCGGTCTTCTTCACCTTCTACCATTCCATCAATCATAAGGGCTTCTGTATAGGCTAGAATAGAAGTTAGTGGGGTGCGTAGTTCATGGCTGACCAATGAGAGAAAGTCATTCTTCATCATATCTACTTCTCTCATTTTTGAAAGCTCAAGGGTTACACTTAAATCCCTACAAAGAATTACATATCCATCAGAATCTTCAGTACTACTATCACGTATGTCACTCGCTGTCACTCCAATAGTTACAGAGCTACCCAGAAGCATCATCGATAGTTCAGGATCTGCTGAATTCTTTTCCTTTATAGCTGCGACAATGACATCTGAAAAGTCTTTAGAAAGAGCATCTTTATAATACTTTCCGAGAACCTTTGATCTTTCAAGCCGGAACATCATTTCCATCGTCCCGTTAACTAGAATGATTTTGCCATTACCATCAATTGCAAGGATACCATGCCCGACACTCTCTACAATATCAGTGAGTTGGGACTGGCTGTTTTCAAGCTTATCTCTGAGGTTGTATGATTCAATTCTAGTTGCTACTATCTGGCCAAGTAGCATAAGTTGTTTTGATAACCCTTGGGTAAAGTGCTTGGCAACAAACTCTATCCAGAGAACAACAACTCCAACAGCACCGCAGTTTGCTAAAAGAGGAAGATAGAGGATGTCGTTTGAGTTTTCTCCAACAGATTTTTCAATTACTGTGATCTCTTTATTCTCTATTACCCAATTGAGTATGGATTGGTCTGCTTCAGTCCCATCAGGGGTGAAGGAACTTTTGAGGGTTAGATCTTCATTATCATAAAGGTGTACTTGAAAGTAGAGGAATGGAAGAAGTATGTCTAAGTTGATTTCGAGTTGATCCAATATTTCATCAAGGGTAAGATTGTGTGTAGTATCTTGTAGGCTTTTTTCAAAACCAACAAATAGATTGATAAAATCCTCATGATCCTCATGAAAGAGATGATTCATTCTTACTATACACCCTTCTATAATGCTAAAAAATAGTATGGACTAACTATGAATAAGATCAAGAAAATCTTGGGCTAACTTGAGCTCTTCAATTACTGTACCGATGATCTCATCCAAGACATCTATACTTAGATTGTACTTCTTTATTATGGTTTTGTTGAAGGGATTGACTAAATCAAATGTAGCAAAGTTAATTCCAAGTGACTTTGAAATTACACTACCAATATGAACTGCAGCGACAGCCTCGAAATGTGACTTTGCTAGTGTCGGAGTAGGGTAATACCTTATGCAAGAACGTAATACTTGTGGAAGCTCCCATTTCTCAGTTGCCCACTCTCCAGCTTGCATATGAGTAAAGCCAAGCTCTTCTTTTTCGAGTGAAATAATATCGTAGTCATTCTCTTTACGTTTGGCAAGAACCTCGGTATACTCTTTTGGGAATACCTGATCCAAGATCAATGTGCCAATAGAATGGATTAGCCCAGCAACAAATACATCATCTGGCGATATCTTTGGATCTATATGCTTGATAGTTGCCTGAGCTGCTATCGCAGTAGTAAGTGAGTAGGTCCAGAAATTTGGTATATTCAGTAGCTTCTCATCTTTCCCTTTTGTCATATCAAAGAGCGAAGCAGCCATGACGATATTTTTTACCTTATTAAAGCCTATTATCACAACAGCGTGTTGGATTGTTTTGATCTTACCTGGGAAACCATAAAACGCAGAGTTGACAAGCTTTAGAACTTTGGTAGTAAGAGCTTGATCTTTGTGAATAATATCGCTTACATCTGTAGCACTGGTCATAGGGTTATTCGCAACGTGCATGATCTCAGCAGCAACACTCGGGAGTGTTGGTATATCTGGGGTGTTTTCTATGCGTCTTCTGGCTATTATTGAGTCCATTACCATTTTAAAAGGATCCTGAAATTATGCCGTTGCCATTATTGTTATTATTGACTAAGTATTTTAGAAGTACGTTCATGTATGTCTTGTAGAATTCGTCTTGGTCTATGCCTTTAAAACGCTTTTTAACCTTTGTCGCAATTTCTGAAATTACCGCTGTATTAGTATTAGTATTTAATTCCTCTTTTATTGCTTTTGGGAGTACAAGCATCTCAAGATCACTTTGGGAGTCATTTGCCGAGCTACTTTCGATAAATATGTTATCTATCTCCCAGAGTGGTAAGCGACGGATTGCTACAGGGCTTAACCGAGATCCAGCATGAATCAGAATTCTGCCATTTGAATCTGAAATATCCTTTGCTGTTATCATCCCAGGGAGGGCGTCACTTACCGGGATTGATTTGCTTGCCATTGCTAAGAACTCCTAATAGTGTAAATTGATAATCGCTATAAGATAAAATGGTAATGTATAGTTTAGTTTTAGTCAAGATATATATATTTTTTTTAAAGAAATGAAGGATATTATGGGTCATTCGCCCCAATTGAGCTTGCGACGGAGAGTATCGTATCGGCTCTCCTTGCTACAGGTAATCAAGAGAGCAGGACTTGATGAACATTTTATGTGTACTGTGTCGGAAGATGTTATTGGTAAAGAGTTTATACCGTCACAGCTGATACTTGACAGGCCACTAACCTGTAATTTTTCATGTTTACTGATAACTAGAGGACGGTTGGTAAGGCGGTGAGCACATACTGGGACTATTACCATGCTGCTAAGAAGGTGGCTAAGAATTGGGCCTCCTGCTGATAGTGCGTAGGCTGTGGATCCTGTAGCTGTAGAGACAACCAAGCCATCTCCTGAAATAGTAGTTAGGTGGCGCCCATCAATTGCCAAATTGAGGGTGCATACTCTACCGCAGTTTACTGAGATGAATGAAATCTCGTTCAATGCTAATTGGGTGAAAATATTTTCACCATCTCTTAAAATATCTACCTGTAAACGCATACGTTCTGAGACCCTTACCTTGCCCTCCAAAAACTTGTTCAGCATACTTTCAAGGTCATCAGGATTTACTTCGGCAAGGAACCCCAGTCTCCCTAGGTTGACTGTTATTATGGGTATTTGGGTAGTTCCAAAGCGTCTTACTGCATTCAGTACGGTGCCATCTCCACCAAAGGTAATTGCAAAGTCTGCCCCGAATCTATTAAGATCTTCATCAAATGAAGAGCATTCACCGACAATTTCGCAATGATCCTTTAGGTATTTCATCGCTCTGTGCGCAAGTTTGCAAGAACCTTCTTTCTCTTGGTTGGTTACTAGTAAGACCTTCTTCATGATAATGATTTCCTTGTCAATATAATTCAATATATGAATAAGCTCTAGGTGTTTCTCACAATTTCTTTGAGTTCTTCGATTATATTAGGTGAAGCAACTATTGTATCCCAAGTGCCATCTTCTTTTTCAAAAGCATCTACTGCAGCACCTGCTTCTTTGGCAATCATCCCTCCTGCTGCTATATCCCAAGCATAAATACCGCTCTCAAAGAAGCCGCTGAATCTACCACACCCAACATTAGCGATATCATAAGCACCAGCACCCATACAACGTACCTTACGGGCTCTTTTGAGCAGCGTATTCGAGCCATTAAACATATAATCAGAACTGCCCTTGGTGTGCCCAAATCCTGTCGTGAATATGCATTCTTCAATTTTTGCTTCAGTTGATGCGAAGATTCTCTTCCCATTCAAATATGCTCCGCTACCGGCCTCCGTATATATTAGCTCTTTGGTTGGCCCCGAGTAGATTGCAGCACAAACAGGATCTCCTAGCTCAGAGTAACTCTTGCATAAGCCTTTTCTAGCTGGATCTACTTTGTAACAGGCAACACTTGAACAGAAGTACGGTATGCCGTAGAAGTAGTTTACAGTACCATCTAAAGGATCAATAATCCACAAGTATTCACTGCCATTGTCTATAGCTCCACCTTCTTCACCAAGAATGGAATGCCCTGGGTAAGTTGCTAGTATTATATCAATAATCGCTCTTTCAGAAAGTTTGTCAACCTCAAGCTTGATGTCATTTTTTAGCTTTGCATCTACATTGAGTACCTTGCCATAATTCTCCATATGTATCTTGCCTGCTCCAAGTGCGGCTTCTTTGGCTGTATCTAGCATAATATATCCTTTATAATGTTGCAAATATTATTTCTTCGAAATATCCTTCTTTGGACTGAGTGTCGCTAAAATAGCTGGGAAGAACAATACACTACTTATCAGTACTGCAAATAGGGCTATTACTGATAATACACCGAGTTGGGCAATGCTACCGAGTCCTTGGAACTTTGCCCAGTAGAGACTGCCAAAGCCGACCATACTTGTAAGTGCTGTGATAGCAAGTGCTCTACCTGTATCTACAATCATTGGTGTTATCTCTCTGCCGTCTTCAAAGTATCTATTGACAAGGTGTATACCATTGTCAACACCTACACCTATTATTATAGGTATTGTTAGTACATTTACAAAATTGAGATCAATAAAATGACCAAGACCTATTGCTTGAGAGATAATATTTGCTGTTGCCATAAATCCAAAGAGGTATAGTAGACCAAGACCTACAGGCATAAAGCAGTATGCTGTCCGTACTATGTTTCGGTGAATAACCGCTCCAAAGATAAATAATAAGGCAAGTATTGTTTGTGGAATCCAGAAGTAACCATTAAGTAGAGGTATAATATCTATAAGCTTGCTCTTGAATATCATAAGTAGAAGCAGTGGTAAGGTGCACATTATAGCCCTTAAAAGATTCGGGTGATAGAAGAGATTTACGACCCCAAAACAGATAGCTACTATCCAGACAGAGATCACAAGGAAATCCTCTTTTACAATTTCTGCAAGTATCGAGGTAGCTACAGAGGCGCCTGTAAGAGTAGCTTTGAAATCTGTCAGGTTGACCTTGGCTTCGAATTGTTCTGGGGCAAGTCCTAGTATGGTTGCAACTTCTTTTAGCCACTCTGCTGTTATGTGTGGTTCACCGGAAGTTGTGCCCTCTGGGATAGGAGGGAATATGGATGCCTTGACAGCGTAGCCACCTTCGTAAACAGTAATTGATTTAACCCTCTTACTTGGGTGCTGACCCTCTGGATTTAGTCTTGCTACCTCTTCCTTGGTAAGTTTGGCTCCCGCTGGGTATCTTTCAACGTTATCCTCGAATTGTGTCGCTGCTTTAGCAAGGGTAACAGGGAATACTGTTGGCATCTCACCGTCGTAGATATAGTATGTCTGTTGGCGGCGTGCGATATAAGTATCAATAAGTCGTGAAATCTTTGTTCCTGAGAAGTCTGCAGGTAGAATGATTCTTCCTTCTTTTACCATCTTATAGTGTTGATTCAGTAGGTCGAAATTGAAGCCAAAGTATTCTTCATCCATACCAGCTTTTTGAAGTGCGTCTGTAAATGTGTTTAGAGCCGCTGGAAAATCGATAAGGGCTATCTCTTTGAGTCGCTCTCTCTGGGTTGATGGAGATGGTAGGTAGCGGGTGACACTTTCGTAACCTGTTATCAGACCCTTCTTCTCAAGATCATGAAATTTCTCTTCATATATTGACATCTTTTCCAGTGCATCCTCTTCACTGCTGCCTAAAACCATAAAGGTCAGCTTGTTAGGATTGCGGCTGGCAAAAGCTTCAGCTATCTCTCCATTGATTTCAAATGCGCGGTCTTTTGGACGGAGTGCCGCCATGCTAGAGTCAAAGAAAATGCTATTAGGAGTCAGGATAGTTACTATTGATATTATGCTGAGTACGATAGTTATTATAAAGATACTCTTACGTCTAGAATTTACTAAATTGGCAATCTGTGGAAGGTAGAATGTGCTAGGCTTGTATAGGTGGGCTTTATCCTTTTTTACCTTATTCATCAGGGTTATGAGTGCTGGCATTACTAGCATCATAGCAGGAGCAGAGAGGAATATTCCTATGCCTCCTAGCGCTCCAAACTCTGAAAGTTGGGTGAAGCGGGTGACGTTTAGAGAGAAAAAAGCAAGGCAGGTTGTGACCATACCTACAATAATTCCCCAGCCTGTGTGGCAGATGGCAATAGTAAAAGACTCTTCCATGTCTTTGCCAAGTGCTCTCTCTTCAATAAATCTGTTGTAGATATGTACTGCATAGTCTATGCCTAACCCAATAAGAACAGCTGCAAATGCGCATGAAACAATATTGAGCTGGCCAAATAACATCCAACCAATACCAGCTGTCCAACAAATTATCATAATTAGTGGGATACCTATATACAGCAGAACACCGTAGCGTCTAAAGCAGTACCCGAAAAACGCTAGGACACAGATACCACTGATAATGAGAGTGCCTATCATTACTCCATTAATCTTTTGTCCATAGGTACGCGCTATCTGGTATCCACCCCCAAATTCAAGATGGAATGCCTTTAGTGCTGCTGGTGGTATTCCATTATTTTTACTATATGGTTTTACCTTGCCTTTGAAGGCGTCTTCGATAAGTCTTCTACCTGCCATAAGCATTGCTGAGCGTTCTGTCATACTTCTTGGATAATTATATTCTTCAAGACTGGCCATTTCGTTCTCTGCTTGTGCAAAGTATTTTTCTTTATTCTCCCCGTTCCAGTTTGAATAGGTATCTTGTTTGCGGAGTGCGTTATTCAAGCCACTCAGTGCAGTCCGTATCTGGTTCTGGAGTTTTTCTGGAGTACTTAATTCTGGAGTTTCTTGAGTAATGCTTGAAGCAAGGAGACGTATGCTGTCTTGAGCACTTGGGTTGATTGAGGCAAAAAGAGTTTTATACTCTGGGAGATCATTTGACTCGGCCGCGTCTAGGAATGACTTGAAAAAGGCTTGCCAATTGTTACTGTCTGTAAGTCTAAACTCTGATGTGCCAATAATAATATCAAAGGTAGCATTTTCAATCTCACGCATAATGCGCGAGGCAAAAGGAATGCTCTGAGCTGCATATAATGGCTCAATAACTAGTAAGAGCATCTTTTGGTCAGGACTAAGAATGTAGCCTTCCTTGTTATCAAATTTCGTGTTTATTGTTGCTTCATTACTGCTTTCATCTTTTCCAGTCTTGTTACTATAAAGTGACTCAAAACTATCTTTGAAAATACTTCCAAGTCCTAGGGTATTGATAATTACCTGTTCTTGAAGTTCTTCAGACATAGTGTCTTGCATTAGTTTGCGAGCTGTTGAGTCTACAGATTTATAGATATTCTCTTTACTTAGCTTATTTTTTATTGCACTTATATCATCTTTAGATAATAGTAGCATGCCATGCTTTGGAAGCTCTATGTAAAGTAGTTGATCCTTCTCTTCCTTGGTGAGTAAGCGTGAGAAAGATGAACGTATATCAGGGTTTTCTTGTAAGCGCTGTGAAATATCGTCTGCGAGTCTGCCGGCAATTTCAAGTGAGCTAGGATTATCAGGGTTTAAGCGCATTAAAACTATTGCTTCGTCAGCTGTGCCGAAATCGGTAATAGCTCTAGTGAAAGCTCTAGATGCTGGTATGTCTTGTGGGAGCATACGGGAAATATTGAAAGCTGTGGTATAACCAGTTCGTAGGATTGGAACAAATGCTAGTACTGTTAAAATAAGAGCTGTGATTATAACAGTTTTTGGGTGCCTACATGCTAATTTGGCGACCCCTTCAAGGAGACGCTCTCTAAATAATTTCTTTTTGGTCTTCATTATTTCTCTTTATCTGTATCCTGAATATCTGATATTTTGAAGTTACACTTTGGGCAGACGCCACCAAAACTTACAGCATTTTTCTTGTCTGACCAGTAGTCAAAGATTTCTCCGCATTCTGGGCAAAATAGCCCATATTCTTTTGCGAGAGCTCTCCTAGATTTTCTAGATAGTAACATTACGCTCATTGCAAGTATTATGCCGATGCCTTGAAGGGTGAAACGATCAAAATCAATCTTAAGAAAGTACTGAGTTATTAAAGTGGGTAAAAAAAAAGTAGTTGCAGCAAGTACGCCTATAAAAAAGAAACGTATCTGCCATTTAGAAGAGTATGCCTTCTCTCTTTCTTTATACTCACTTGCTTTTATTGGGTAGTCTGTTATCTTGGGGAATTTTTTACTAAACAATACTCTTCTGTAGCCTCCGTATTAGGTCGTGACTGGTCGTAAATTTAATAAACGTCCTACTTGTTACTTGTAGGCTTCATCACCTTCTACGTCTACTTGTGCTAGGCTACGTTGTTGGACACTGTCCATATCAAGGTCATCAATAACCCAGAGCTCATCTAATTCGTCTTGCGAAACATTTGATCTATAACGGCGCAAGGTGATCTTGACGGATCGTTTCTTGTCTGGCCAATCTAGAACAAATTGCATTGGGAAGTATCTTCCGCTACCTATTTCTCTCCCTGCAAACGTTGTGTCTCCAGTCATTTCTTGTTCAAATTTAGAGTACTCTTCAATAAAGTATAACTTTCCTGCTTTGTTGAAGTGCTCTACTTTGTGTAGGACTCTGCGCATACCGTCTACGTAGATCTTTACAAATGGCGCTCCATTTTTGTGTAGCTCTTCAAGTACTAGATTCTCATTCATCAATCCTGCGCTATTTCTTCCTAGTACTCTCCAGCGCTTATTCAAAAGGTCTCTATTGGCGTGGAGTATTCTATTGATAATGGCTTTTGGTGAAAAGTTTACTCCGCCACTGCTGAGATTTGAAACGTCTCCAGTGTATAGGACGTTGCGAAGTGGTACGTAGAACGCGACTCTTTCACCTTGCATTAGCATATCAAAGGCTACAATCTCATCGGCTAGCTTGGTTGCTTTTATACGAAGATTGTAAGGATCCTCTGCAATCATCTCAATCTTGGTACTTAGTGAGAACTTGCTCGGTTTATCTACTATTTTCATCTCCCCGCCAGCGATAATACTACTTACATCGATGCGGTTTTCGATAGTTTGATTAATGAGGTCTGTTGCTGCAATACTAATTGTACCACTAGTAGCACTACATCCTGTAAGAGCAAGAGTAAGTATGCAGATAAGTAGTGAGCAGATTAAAAGAATTTTACGCATTGTATTATTTATCCAGTTAACAAGTGAGTGAATCACAAAAGTATTTTATTTACATTATATATGATATCAGAAAAAATTGCTCGTACAATAGATTTTTGAGTTTATGTTTATGTGAAAAACCCTTATCAGCTAGTGATAAGGGTTTTTCGATCAAATTGGTAGTTCTTATGGGTAAAGCTAGTTTTCTAGCTTACTGGGATCTTACACATGAATGAGTATGGTTCTTCACTCATGAACTTCTCGCGATCGATCTTCATTTTTGATAAACGACGTTCGTGTACGCGACGGATTTCTTCCATCTGGCGTTGTTCACGTATCTCGCCAAGACGTTTCTCGTCGAGTTCTTCCATCATATCCCAAAAATCTTCGCCGACGGCAAGCTGGTCCCAATTGACCCACCTGTCTCTGGAGTCCATAGTATTAATTCTCCACTTAAACAAAAGTATAATATTAGTGCAATAATAAAACCTCTACTGATTAAACAAGATAAACCAGCAGGGAATAAAATTACAATAATCAAAACGTACAAATACAAAACACTTTTGTATTTGCTTCTAAAAAAATAACATTACTTACAGTATATATGTAATAATATGCCATAAATCCTGTGAAAGTGTTAGTAAAAAATTAGGTTTTCGCTAAACTTTTTCGTAAATATTGTGTAAACTACTACAGTAAAAAATGTTATAGCTTTACTTTTTTTTATAAATTGTAGGTTGAACATAGCTGTACTTGTGCTTTAAACCACTTAGTCCTTCAGAATGCCCAATAAATAAGTATCCACCTGGTTTTAAGACATCAAAAAATTTATTTATTAACTCTTGCTGAGTCTCTTTGGTGAAATATATCATTACATTACGGCAAAAAATGAAATCAAAAGAACCTTTGAATGGGAATTTTTCAATTAGATTGAGATATTTGAAACGGACTAGATTCTTAAGCTCTGCTCTGGCTCTGTAGCTGTCCTTACTCTTGGAGTACTGGAAGTATTTAGAAAGTATATTGTGGGGTATCCCCTCTGCTAGCTTGCTGCTGTAGATCCCTTGGTGGCCAATATTTAGAACATTGGTGTCAATATCGGTTGCAAGTAGTCGGGTATCCCAACTCAACAGATTATCAATGTTTTCAAGTAGGGTAATTGCTATTGTGTAGATCTCAGCGCCTGTACTGCACCCTGCGCTCCAACCTCTTACCTTATAATTCTTTGTATGATCAGCTCTTGAAAGAATCTCAGGGATCATCACGGACCGCATAAACTCAAAATGTGATGATTCTCTATAAAAAGAGGTGAGATTTGTAGAGATAGCATTCATTAATTCACTTATAGCCATGCCGCTATTATCGTTTGTAAGGTACTGAAAATATTCTTCAAATCCAGAGAAGTTATGTCGGCGGATTACCTTACTAAGTCGTGTGTTGACTAGCTCACGTTTGCTGTCAGTCAGGTGAATGCCACAGTTATCAAGAACAAATTCTGATATTTGCTTGAATAATTTGGTTGTGAGATCTTTTTCTGGCATCGGCGAAACCTTAATATTTAATAAAGTGAGGCTCATTAATTGCTGGATTATAAACGACATTTGTGTTATTATCAGATTAATAGCATTGTGTTTGCTAGATTATAATTTAGTATACTTTTTTTGCAATATAATAAAAGCATCGAATATAATATTTATTACCTGTAGTGAGAATGTATGATTGATCATAGATCATACTTTTTTTAAATGTTATTTGATATTGTACGGCATAATGTATAGCATATGACTATATCTGTCGCTAAGGAAGGCAAGTATTTAAAAGATGGTGAGATTCTGGATTGTGGTCGTTATTACAATTATAGTCGACCTAGTGAGTAAAACTTTTGTATTTAATTGGTTAATGAAAACCCCTGCTCAGGGTATTAGTATTATAGATAACTGGCTATCGTTAAATTTACATATAAATAGAGGTGCTGTGTGGGGAGTTGGTGGTGGAAGCCCGATACTCTTGATAGCTATTACAGCTGTTATTATACCGATTGTAATTTACCTGGCGTATTCATCACAGAAAATATCTAAATCACTTATCCCTATTCTAGGCTTTGGAATGCTCTTAGGTGGTGCTTTGGGAAATCTCTATGATAGGGTCTTTACTGAGATAAAACTAAATGCATATCCTCATAGCTTTCACGGGGTAAGAGATTTTATTGATGTGCAGATACCCGGTGTCTATAACTGGCCGGTATTCAATGTTGCTGACATTGCTATTGTGCTGGGTGTCATAATATTTGCCTTCTGGAGCTTATTTGATGCTCCTAAGAGGAGTAAATAAGTAGTTAGCTTTTTCTAATTGACTAGTTATGTAAATTGGTCAATGAAAATAATTGAGAATTGGAGAACATTATGAATTGGAATTTTGAATACTTTATCCCTACGAGAATTATTTTTGGTGCTGGAAAACTCAAGCAATTGGCTACAGAGAAACTACCGGGAAAGAAAGCATTTATAGTTATTAGCTCTGGTAAATCTATGAAGGCTAATGGGTATCTCGATAGAACTATAGGGTACTTAAAAGAGAATGGTGTAGAATCTGTGGTATTTGATAAAATTCTACCTAACCCTATCCTCGATCATGTTACAGAGGCGGCTCAACTTGTAAAAGATAATGGATGTGATTTTATTCTAGGTCTAGGAGGCGGAAGCTCAATTGATAGTGCAAAAAGTATTGCTGTTATGGCTACTAACCCAGGAAATTACTGGGACTATATAGGAAGTGGTAGTGGTAAAGGATTGCCTCTCGAGAATAAAGCACTACCTATTATCGCAATTCCAACAACAGCTGGTACAGGTACAGAGTCAGATCCTTGGACAGTGATCACAAAGACCGAGACAAATGAAAAGACAGGCTTTGGAGTATCTCCAGATACCTTCCCAGTGCTATCGATTGTAGACCCTGAGCTGATGTTGACTGTCCCACCAAAACTTACTGCTTTCCAAGGTATTGACGCATTCTGCCATTCTGCCGAAGGGTATGTGGCTAATATTTCTCAACCTGTTAGTGATGTATTTGCGTTATCAAGCATCAAATTGATTGCAGAAAATTTACCGAGCGTTGTCAAAGATGGTTCATGTATTGAAGGAAGATCAGCTCTAGCTTGGGCTAGTACTCAGGCTGGTTTGGTTGAATCGACCTCTACTTGTATCTCTGAGCACTCTATTGAGCACGCTCTTAGTGCGCATCACCACAGTCTTCAACATGGCGCGGGGCTTGCTTGTTTACTAGTTCCTTACTTTACTGTACAGATTGAGAAGAATCCGAGTGAGAGACATGTTGATATGGCAAAGGCAATGGGATATCCTGCTGAGAAGCCTGAAGACTTTATTCTCGCTCTAAAGAAGTTGTTAAAGGATTGTGGGCTAGAAGACCTTAAGTTGGCTGACTATGGTATTGAAAAGAGTGAAGCAAAAGAGATAGCTGAGAATTCTTTCTATGCAATGGGTGCTTTATTTGATTTTGACCCTTGTACTTTGAATATTGATGATGTTGTAAGAATTGTAGAGATGTGTTTTGAATAAGAGATATTTTTGAGTATACTTTAGTCGGCATAGAAAACCTCTATGCCGACTATTTTTTATTGAATTTATTTGGATTGTAAAATGGATATTACAGAGAGATTAAGAACAAAGGTAGGCGAACTTCAGTTTGCCAACCCTATTTTTACTGCTTCTGGTACTTATGGAAGTGGAAAAGAATACTCAGATTTTATTGATATTGGTAGGCTTGGAGCGGTTGTGACCAAGAGCGTTACACCTAAAGTAACGGTAGGGAATCCACCACCGCGAGTAGTTGAGACTCCTGCAGGTATGCTCAATGCAATTGGACTTCAGAATGGCGGAGTGGTTGAATTTAAAGAGAAGCTTCTGCCGCCTCTACTAGATTGTAATGAGAATATTGTGGTCAATGTAGCTGGTAAGAGCGAAGAAGACTATCTATATGTTGTAGAAAAGCTCTCAGAGTCTCCTGTTTCTGCGCTTGAAATCAATATCTCTTGTCCAAATGTTAAAGAGGGCGGAATGGCTTTCGGGGTTTGTGGGAAGAACTCTGCTGCCTTAGTTGAAAAGCTTAAAAAAGTTACCAAGTTGCCACTCTGGATAAAGCTTTCACCAAATGTTACTGATATTGCTGCTATTGCTAAAGATATTGAAGGAGCAGGGGCGGATGCTTTGGTTGTAAGCAATACTTTTTTAGGCATGGCAATAGATATTGAAAAACGGCGTCCTATCCTTGCAAACATCACAGGCGGTCTATCTGGACCAGCGATACACCCTTTGGCACTAAGGTGTGTTTATCAGGTCGCGAAGGCTGTAAGTTGCCCTGTTGTAGCGTGTGGCGGAATATCAAGCATTAGAGAGGTTGTTGCTTTTCTTTTGGCTGGTGCGTCGGCTTGTGAAGTAGGAATGATGAACTTTCCTGAGCCGGGAATTACGGTGCGGTTGATCGAAGAACTGGGAGTTTGGCTTGCAGAACACTCTACTTCTGTCTCCGAAATTGTGGGTGCTTTGGATAATTAAAGTTAAAAAGTAACTTTTTTATCTTTATCCTCTTGATTAACTCTTACAATTCGATAGAATCTTCTACTCAAGACGGTGGCGTAGCCAAGCGGTAAGGCAATGGTTTGCAAAACCATCATGCATCGGTTCAAATCCGATCGCCACCTCCAAAAGTAAAGCCCTAGACTCATATATGAGTCTAGGGCTTTTTTTTAAATATGTATTATGGTTTACGCATGATAATGCTTTTTTTTATGGTATGATGGTATCTCCATGTATCAAGACATACTTGAACAAGCAATTAATTGGCTGGTTATTAAAAAAAGTTGTTAGATTTAGACCATTAAAAAGACTGACTAGAGCGTTATTGCTCTAGTCAGTCTTTTTAATGGTCTTTTTATTGCCAGAATGCTTACTATTTGCGCATCTTTTTGAGTTGGCGCATCGCACTTGGGTAGTCGTGGAACATGTCATCTACCTTGATAAGTGGGAGCGTGTCAAGATGTGTATGAGCTGCCATAGCTTCAACCGAACCATCCTCTCTCCAACCATCATGATGCTCAATATGGTATGAAAGATTGTGCTCTTGATAATCAAATCCCATCATCTTAATCTTGCTCTTTGCTGCTTCGCACTTACCGCATCCTGGTTTTGAATAAACTTGTATAACCATTGTCGTCTTCCCCCTGTTAAAAAAAATACCAAAAATAAAAACTATGTTAAACCTCATTGGTCAACCTAAGACTACTAAATACAGAGTTAGGGTGGACAAAAAGGGTTATTATTCATCAACTTTAATCGTATAAATACGAGGATAGTTGAACTTACAACAAAAAATACCAAAAATAAATTATTGGATAAAATATAGAGTTGTAGGATGTTTTCATCTCAACTATATCCGTTTATACAGATTTCGTAGGTTGGATGCAAGATAAAAAATAACAAAATATAGTATTTGTTTTTCTATTGACACTATATATAGTGTTAAGCTGCTATGTCTCGAATGTCGCGCTTGTATGTAAATCCTTGAGCGATAAAAGGTAACTAAAATAGCATAGGCATGTATGAAGCTATATCTGGTAATTATTAAAATACGAAAAAAATTGAGGATTTTAAATAAAATGAATTTTTAACATTAATTGAAGGTAATCTGTAAAAGTCACTTCTAATGTTGCTTGAGTACCCTTGTCCATATTCGATCATCTTTGTCAAAATCTACGCTAATATTTACTCCAAATGCTTTACTCATATTTTCAGCTGATATAGTAGAATGTTTTGCTCCCGAATTGAGTACTTTTCCTGATTTAAGTATTATCGCGTGAGATATACATGAAGGAATCTCTTCTGTGTGGTGGGTAACATAAAATAGGTTTGGGAGGGTCATTTTCTCTATAGAATCTAGTAGCTCTTCTCTACTGCCAATATCGAGTCCAGCGCAGACTTCGTCAAGAATTAGTAGTTCTGGCTCACATACAAGAGCTCTGGCAAGTCTTATCTTCTGTTTTTCGCCCTGAGATAGCTTTTGGAATGGGCGGTCATAAAGGTGGGCGCATCCTAGGGAGTCGAGAATACTTGAGGCTTTTGCTAAGTCGGTATTTGATGGCTTGGTATAGAGTTCATAGGTAGAGTGTAGACCGGTAACAGTTAGGTTTAAAGCTGTTTCATGAGCTGGTAGCCATTTATCAATTGTTGATCCTACCCAGCCAATTCTTTTCTTAAGCCTCGGTAGATCGCAGAATCCTAGCTGTTCACCGAAGAGCCAGAGAGAACCTGTCGTTGGCCAAAAATCACCAGTTACAGAGCGGAGTAAGCTTGTCTTGCCTGATCCATTGCAGCCGATTACCGCCCAATTCTGTCCTTTTTCAACTTTCCAATCTATGCCAGAAAGGATTGATATATTATTGCGCCTAAGAAAGATATTATCAGCGTTTATTATATTGTTTGACATTAATTGACCTCGTTAATAGTTCAAAATAAAATAGTTTAAACTAATTTTTTTTTGAGTGTAAAAAAAAATAATACTATTATAATATAAATATAAGATTAAAGAGTAATAATTCTAGAGTTATAATTAAAAACACATAAAAAATGGGGTATCTATCATGGGTGTAAACTTTATTGCTAGACAACCAGTTCTTGACAAAAAACTTAATACATGGGGATATGAGCTTTTGTTTCGGTCAGGAATGGCAAATGTTTTTGATGTAGATGGAAAAAGCTATGATGGCGATAAAGCAACTATGTCAGTAATTAATAATGAGTTACTTGATAATATTACCAGTCTTGGGCATGGAGCAAAGAGTCTGATAAACTTTACTAGATCGTTACTTCTAGATGAGTATGCTTTGCTACTACCAAAAGAGACGGTTATTGTTGAAATATTAGAAGATGTAAAGCCTGATGAAGAGATACTCCAAGTCTGCAAAAAGCTCAAGTCTAAGGGTTATACAATTGCCCTAGATGATTTCTTTTATAGTAATGATTATGTAGAGTTACTGAAGCTAGCAGATATTATCAAACTAGACTTTATGGCCTATAATAGAGAAGAGATAGAAGAAATGGTCAAAGAACTCAAACCTTATAATGTGACCCTCCTTGCTGAGAAAGTTGAGTCTACAGAGGACTTTGAGTATGCAAAGAAGATTGGCTGTGTGTTGTTTCAAGGGTACTTCTTTTGTAAGCCGATAATGGTAAAGAGAGAGCAAGTACCTGAATCGAAGTTGTCAAAACTGAGACTGATTTCAGAAGTTAACTCTCGAGCATTTGTCATAAGTAATATTGAAGAAATCTTTAAAACTGATCCTGTGCTTACTCTGCGGCTATTGAAGTACTTGAACTCGTCGTTCTTCTCATTTAGAAGTAAAATAAAGACTATTCAGCAGGCTATAATTATGCTCGGCCCAAAAAAGCTTCGCAGATGGACGACAGTAGTAGCTGCTTCAGATCTTAGTGAAGGAGTGCCAAATGAACTACTCAAGGAGAGCCTCTTTAGAGCGAGATTCTGTGAGCTTATTGGGCAGAATGTTTTAAATGATGAGAGTGAGGAAGACTTCTTTATGCTAGGTTTGCTGTCATACGTGGATGCATTCTTTGGTCAGCCAAAAGAGATACTCTTGTTAGATCTACCGCTTGTTGAAAATGTTAAGAATGTACTACTTGGTAAGGGATTGGATGGTTTATTATCTGAATCTTTAGAGATTGCTCAGGCTTTAGAATTTGGAATGTGGGACTATGTGGATGCTATTTCTAAGGTACACCAAATAGATGGAAAAATAATTAAAAAAGCATATTTTGATGCGGTTTCACAAGCTAATGATTATATGACGTTGATTGGATAGCTTTGAATTGAGGTGTTGTGTACTTTATATATAGCCCGAGCAACATGCTCGGGCTATATATAAAGTAAGGTACTTGTTGTCATTTTCAACAGAAAAGAAAGTTATTTCTCAGCAGTTTTGGATACAGGTTTGGCTGTAGCCGCAGCTTGTACTTTATTTTGAAATTCTGCTATAGGCATGTAATCTGAAACTTCAAATCTACCAGCACCTTCTGATAAATTTAAAACTCCATTAAGAAATACAACCTTGGTTTGCGTTTCCTTCTGGACTCTTTCCATTCCATCTTTTTCATCAGGTTTAGCTCCTATAATCCCAAACTCTTCGACAAGCTTATTCCCTTTATCATCAAGCTTTAATGGTATACCGATCATCTTGCCTTGTGGGTTTTTGGGATCTTGGGGATCTTGAACCTTGGTAAGTATCATCGCATTTGAGTTGTCATTAGGGTTTACTAGGACAATTCCTATAACCTGAGCTGGCTTGCTTGGTGCTTGGGACATAGCCACTGGATTCGGCTGAACCGCGTCTTCTGCGTGAAGTGTGTTTGCGCCAAGGACGGCTATGGCAACTAGCAGTGCTGTAGATACAATTTTTTTGATTTTCATTATTTTTCCTTTATAAATAGAATAATTAGATTTCTACATCGTGTAGCCTGGTATCACTAACTATCATATACTATAATAAATCCTTTGGGTTTTTAATTTATTAAAGAGCTATGAGGTCTTATTCTTAGTGTTATTTAATATAATAGTCTTTAATTGACCAGCATGTAGAAATGGCTTATTTGTTTTGTAAAGAGTTATAAATAAATGGCATATAAGATATTTTATACCGTTATTATTGAGCATAAGTGTTAAAGATGAGGTGCATGAGGCGATGAGCCTTATGAAAAATAGGTTTGAATAATATTATCGATTTTTATCATAATAGTGATATTGGGTCAACATCAATGGTGAGTTTTAGGCCGCTTCGTTGTTTACCATAAATATCTTGTGCTGAGCTAAGCATTTTAGAAAGCTCTTTGTGTGTACGTCCTTTTAATAGGATATGATATCTAAACTCATCTTGTAGCTTGGCGAGAGGGCAGGGGCTAGGGCCGAGAACAGACATTGGAGATGGTGCGTTCTCCTTATACCTCTGAGCTATTTCAGCTAGGTACGATTTAAGTTCTGATTCTTTATCTGATCTACCTACAATTCTTGCAACTCTACCGTATGGGGGATACCCTAGTGGCTTTCTGTATGAGAGTTCTTTGTTTGCAAAACCTTCGTAGTCTTGATCAACTGCATATTGTAGAGCGTAGTGTTCGGGTTGAAAGGCTTGTATAACAGCAACTCCCGGATTATCTGCTCTTCCGGCTCTACCAACAACCTGTGTCACTAGTTGGAATGTGCGCTCAGCAGCTCGAAAATCTGGCATGTCTATAGCGCTGTCTGCTGCAAGAACGCCGACAAGTGTTACGTTTGGGAAGTCAAAGCCTTTGGTAACCATCTGGGTGCCGACAAGTATATCATACTCGTTCTTTGAGAACGCTGCGAGAGCTTTGGCGTGGGCATCTCTCTTGTTCATGGTGTCTGAATCCATACGGAGCACCCTCGCATCTGGGGCAAGCTTGCTGAGGATGTCTTCAATTCGTTCAGTACCTGTGCCGCTGAAGCGTATATTGCGACTACCACAGTATGGGCACTCTTCAGGAGGTCTAGTTGAGAAGTCGCAGTAGTGGCATCTAAGTAAATTTGTACCTCTGTGGTATGTAAGTGATATTTCACAGCTGTTGCACTTAAGGGTTTCACCGCAGGCTAGGCACTTTATATTCGTGTTAAAACCTCTTCTGTTTAGAAACAGTATGGCTTGTTTCTCATGGGCTAGGCAATTCAGTAGCTCTCTTTCAAGTCGGCGTGAGAACATTACCACGCGCTTTTGCTCAGCATACTCTTCTTTCATATCTACAATTACTGTCTGGGGAGGGTTTGCAATGCCTGGACGTTCTGTGAGACGGAGCATTTCATACTTTTCATTGCTTGCATTGAGCCAGCTCTCTAGTGATGGTGTCGCTGAGCCAAGTATAATGCAGGCATTCTCTTGTTTGGCTCTCATTACTGCAAGGTCTCTGCCGTGGTAACGTGGGTCGTTCTCTTGCTTGAAAGTATGTTCATGCTCTTCATCAACAATTATAAGCCCTAGATTGATAAGTGGAGCAAAGATTGCGGATCTCGCCCCTACCACCACCTTGACATCACCTCGCCTAAGCTTGCGCCATGCTTCTGCTCTCTCTCCATCTGACATATGGGAGTGCATAGCAACTACATCTTTTGCCCGGTCTTTAAAACGTCCAAGTGTTTGAGGTGTTAGGCTGATCTCTGGGACTAAGACTAAAACGCTCTTTCCGAGTGATAATGCATGAGTCATGCATCTCAGATATACTTCTGTCTTGCCACTGCCAGTAATTCCATATAAAAGGAATGGAGAAAAGGTGTTTGCGTCCAAGCAAGTGTTGACCCTGTTTATAGCAGTACTTTGCTCAACATTGAGTATTATCTCTCGTGTTTCTTGCTGCAGGGTTATTCTGTCACGATCGAAGATCTTCTCTGTAATTGTAACAAGTCCCTTCTTTTCTAATCCCCTAAGAGTTGGATGTGTAGCGTCTGTTGCACTGAGTAGGTGAGATGCAATCATCTCCTTATCACCTGCATTTTCAATCAGATACCTTAAGACGGCTTCTTGCTTAGCTGCGTTCTTTGGAAGGAAAGCAATTGCGAGTTTGATCTCTTCTTCTGGCTTGGCAAGTTTCGCATATAGAGCTGTCTCCGTCTTCTGCCCCTTGCGCACTGCTGAAGGTACAGCTGCTGCTAGCATCATTCCCCAACCACTATAATAGTATGAAGCAGCCCATTTTGTAAGTTCTAGCAAGCTCTCAAGTACTATCTCTCCCTCAGGCCCTGAAGAGATTATGTCTTTGCATTTCTTTGGGTCTATCGGACAGTCTTCAGTAATTGCTACGCAGAAACCTCTAATACGTCTATGACCAAAGGGTGCAATTACTCTGCTTCCTGGCTGTATCTTGCCATCAAGCTTCTGGGGTATAGAGTAGTGGTAAATTGTCGTTAGTGGAGCTTCAACGGCTATGGCTGCATACATAAGTTAGTCATTCTCAATCATTAAAGTAGATAATAATAACCATTATACCATTCGTGAGGGAATAATTAAGAAGGATTTACAATTTATTATTATGCTTTGCTATTGCACATAAGTTATATAAGTTTGTAAAGCTTTATGTGCTTTAATTTTTAAGCTCTATGATGTTATTAGTATATCGTTTTCTATGATTCCAGTATGTAAAAGTTATAGGTTTTTGTTATATGATAATAATTCACTCTTATCGGAAGTAATAATAAGATTATTTTCGATTATCATTGAAGTTTATAGTGGGCAGTGACCGATAAATTACTTGTGTATCTTCTATGGAGCATGTAGGAGAACAGCTAAATATGTAATTTTGAGATGTGATTTATCTATAATATATTGCTCTGGAGTGAGTTATGAAGAAAATTGCGGTGGTATTTGGGTATGTAAGTCTGATGCTGGCTACTGTTGCGTTGAGTGGCTGTATGCTCAATTTAAATGGAAATGGTAAAACAGATAATGAGAATGTTTATGCGCCTGTGGCAAATGGTGATATGCAGATGCAGCGCGATGCTGTGCCTGTACAGGTAAAAGCACAGCAAGGAATGCATTATGATCCAAGACAGTGGGTAGCCAATGTCTATAATCCAAATCAAATAGGTAATTTACTGACTAATTCTGGGCAGACAGGTATGACTAGGCAGACATTTACAGAGTCTGGTGGTGACTTGCAGGTCAATATATCTCCAGACGGTAAGACTATGGCTTACTCTAGTACGCGTTTTTCCAGGACACCACAGATTTGTTTGCAGGGTGTAAGTGCTAAGGCAGTACAGCTTATGACTCAGGATAATATGAGTGATATGATGCCTGCGTTCAGTCCTGATGGTAAGTTCATTGTCTGGGCAAGTGACCGCTATGGTAACTGGGATATTCTACTTCAGAAGTCTGATGCAAGACCAGACAGTAAGCCTAGGCAGATTACTCGTTCAACAGATGATGATATTCATCCAACATGGAGTCCAGACAGTCGATTCATTGCTTTTTCAAGATTCAACTCTATGGATGGTAACTGGCAGATATGGATCATTGATACCGAGCACGATACAATTAGTTATTTGACAGAAGGTTTATTTCCTCGCTTCAAACCAAGTGTTGATGATTCGGCAGATGGTAGACCTCTCTATACTTTAGTATATCAGAGAAACCGTAAACGAGATATTCCTCTATATAGCATTTGGACAAATACTTTTACTGCTGAGGATAACGGCTCTGTTGAGTCGGTTAGAGCACCTATGGAAATTATCGCTAACGATAAATGGGCGGCAATTACACCTTGTTGGAGTCCTAACGGTGACTATATTGCATTTGCTACAGTTGGTAAAAGTGCGCTTTCTCAATGGCAGGCTCGTATGTATAAGCCGGATGATATCTGGGTCGTGAGAGTAGATGGTACAGATCTAACCCAGATTACTAGTCACAGCGCACCAGACTGGAATCCTTACTGGGCAAAAGATGTGAATAATCCTGATGATCCTAATGGTCGATTGTTCTTTACTAGCGATAGATCTGGTAATCCGAATATTTGGAGTGTAAAGCCGATTATTGCCGGTATGATTGCAATGAAATAGGTCTTGTTGAGATATAAACAACATAATGTTGTAATATGATTGAAAATAAAAATTAACAACATATCAAACTTACTTGTAAGCTATGAAATATAGAGTATTCAAACAACAAAGGTTAAAAAGAATGATAATGGATTATCCAAAATCAAAAGGACTTGTAATTGCTACACTATTCATATTTGTTGCGCTCACTACTGGGTGTAAGGAAGAGATGGCTGGACTTGCGAGGAAGGTGACTAGAGCTGCATACGGTGGCACGACAGATGCTTATGAGGAGTTTACCGGTGATCCTATTGCAATAGCTACTACAAAATCTGTAGCCTTTATCCCGTTTGACTATGTTGGTAGACTTGAAGGGTTTGATACAATGACCTTTACTACCCGCTTCGCTTCGCAAATGTCAACACGTGGAGAGATGAAGGTTGTCTTCCCTAGAGAGGCAATGAAGCTAGTAGAGGTAGAGAATAGAAAAGTAGACCAACATAATACTCAACTTGCTGAGATGGTAATGATGGGTGAAAAACTAGACCACTTACCAGCAGATGCAAGGAATAGAGCAAGAAAACTCAACCCAGTAATTAGTCTTGACGATGCTGTAAAAATTGGAAGGATGCTAAAGGTGGATGCGGTTGTTACTGGTACGGTGAGTGAATGGGATCCGTATATGAGACCTAGAATGTGTGTTAATGTGAAAGTAATCGCTACAGGAAATTCAGATACTGCGGCTCAAGCGCTAGCTCAGATGACTCAGTGGGGTGTGCCTAGACAGGCAACTACAGCTAGAGGTGTGATCTGGTTTATGCAGCAGAACTTCGATACTAGAGATTCTGATATTGGCAGAAATGTCTGGGCGTATGGGCTTACCAAGCATACCGAAGACCAAGCTGCTGATGTTGAGTTGTATCTCAGATCAATTTCACAGTATTATGATTACGTTGGGGCTTCTCTTTCAAAAACAATATTAAACACTAGAGCTGGGGCGATTGAAGAGGCTGAGAAGCGTGCGCTTGAAGAGGCTCAAAGGATGAAACTTGCTCAGGCAGGAGTTCGGAATAAACTCCGCGCGCTAACAGATCCATATTACCAAGTTCCTGAAGCTCAGGCTGTAATGAATCAGAACCTTGCAGATGGCAGGGATATGGGCTGGAGACCGGATGTATATAATCTAGAGCATCAAGATAAAAAACGCTTGATTAATACCTATGTTGATCCTAAACTTGTACAAGAGCAGACTGCAGGAATCCAATAAGTTTATTGATTATAGATAGGTAATCATTCATGAAAATAACGAAACAAAATTATATTTGGTATACCGCCTTGCTTGTCTGGGCGGTATTTTCTATTGCTATTCTAGTATATATTGCTTTCGCTGAAGGTAACGGGCTGTACCCATTATATTATAATGTTGGTGTGAAATTGAATGATGCAGGAAATATTTATGCAGGAAAGTGTGTGACCTACTCGTATTGGCCTGGATTTGCACTGGTATTTGCCGTGTTAGCCAAGCTTCCATATGGTATTGGGAGGGTGCTTTGGTCGGTAATAAGTCTTGGTAGTATTGGCTATGCGCTTTATCTATTAGGTAGAAGTATATTCCCAAAGAGTAAAAACTCTATTGGAGCTGTAATACTGCTTGCTCTTCCTCTTATGTTTGAAGGTATTGCCAATCAGCAGAGCAATGCTTTTGTAGCGGCTTTGTCGATTATCGGTGGAGTATGTATATATAAAGAGAGATATTTTGTTGGAGCATTTTTGTTGATCTTTGCGGGAGTTAGTAAGGTTGCTCCTATGGCGTTTGTTATGCTATTTCTTGTGATGTACCCAAGAAAGTTATGGTGGCGGTACATCATTGCTATGGTTGTAATACTTTCTGTGCCTGTGCTTATTTATGGCTTTGAATATATGGTAGCGCAGCACCATAATTGGATAGATTTTCTATCTAGTGAGACTAGTGAGAGATGGGAATATAGGGATTTTTGGGTGTTGTATGAATTGGTAACCAAGGGTATTGTTAGTGGTAATACTTTGGAGGGTTATCCACCGATGTGGTATCAGGGTCTGCAGTTATGTGGAGCAGGGACCGTTTGTGTAGTGTGTTTGTGGGTTAGATATATAAAGAAATTTAGCAGTAGAAGTATTCTTGCTATTGTTTTAATGAGTGGCTCTGTTTGGTGGTTATTACTTGGGCCGTCTACAGAGATTGCAACTTGTGTAGCTGGGGTAGGCGTGGCGTGTCTGGGTACTGTTCTTGCAAAACGTTCACGGACGGGTTTTTGGTTGATGGTTGTAGCGTATATTTGTGTTGCTCTAGGGTCAAGCGGGGACTATGAGTATAATGCTCGTTTGCTTACTACCTCTGATTGGATATATGGTATGCTACCGTTTGGGGCTCTACTTATGTATATATGGATAATTCTATGCTCACAGAGAGCATTAAAGGTCGAGTTTGAGGAGTCCTATATTGCAAAAGTTTAAAGACAACTGGATGCTTTATATTGCAATTATTGTTTGGATTATTTTGCTAGGAGTTGTGCTTGACAAAGTTATTCAGATTGAGTCTATATCTACTCAAGCTCGGAGTGTGTATCCGTTATTCTATAACGTAGGTAGAGCTTGGGCTGAAGGTCGTAGTGTATATGCTGGTGTTTGTGAGTACTATTTATACTGGCCAGGGTTTGCTGCTTTGATATCAATTATTACAGTATTACCATTTCACTATTCAGTTATTGTTTGGGTTGTTTTAAGTATAAGTATGCTGTTTTATTCATTGTTTATGCTCGGTAGAGTGGTTTTTTGTTACAATAATCGGGTCGGTGTGCTACTGTTGCTTGCTGTTCCGTTGGCCTTTGAAGGCTTGTATAATCAGCAGAGTAATGCGATTGTAATTTCATCAGTTCTGTTCGGATCAGTCTTGTTATTGAAAAAACGGTATTGGCTGGGAGCTACACTAGTGGTTATTGCTTCTATTGCAAAAATTGCACCGGTATCTTTCGCATTGATGTTTCTACTTCTTTTTCCAAAAGAATTATGGTGGCGGTATATTATAGTTACTATTGGGTTACTCTGCCTACCACTATTTTTTGGTGATATTGAGTATGTTTGGTCGCAGTATTGTGAATGGATAGATATTCTTCAGAATAATATCAGTAGAAGATGGCAGTATAGGGATTTGTGGACACTTTATGAATTATGTGTTAATGGAGAGGTTGTTGATGAGCCTGTAGTTTATTGGTATAGAGGGATTCAGTTTATAGGTGCTGCATTCTTGGCTGGAAAATGTATCTGGATGAAATATTATAGGAAATATTCGCGAAAAGAAATGATTGTATTTGTGATAATGGGTGCTTCGGTGTGGTGGTTATTGCTAGGGCCGTCTACTGAGATAGCAACATGTGTAGTAAGTGTTGGGGTTGCTGGTTTAGGTGTGATGCTTGCAAGACTTTCACGGATAGGGTGGTATTATATGCTCTTTGCATACATTTGTGTTGCAGTAGGGTCAAGTGGCGACTATGAATATCATATTCGGCAGTTTACTACCTCTGATTGGATCTATGGACTGTTGCCATTTGGGGCGTTGTTGATGTATATCTGGGTGTGTGTCTTTTCAGCAAAAGCCGTGAAATCCTTGGCATTGACATCTGTTGATAAAAAAGTATTATAGTATAAGATAAAGTTATAAGTTTCTACACATTGTAGAGATGGTACGTAATAAATATTACAAGAAAGACATAAATGGATGAAGTAGAACAAATTAAGGAAGATCTCTATAATAGAGTCTTTGAAAATGAAGTTGCACTATTTGAAGATAGATTAGAAAATGATCCTGAATTCAATATAGAGAAACTTCGTATCCAGCTGGAATTTGCGTATAATCACCAAGATGAAGGTTGGAGTGGAAGAGGTGATGTGCAGCATATCGAGGGACAAGCAAAGGTTGCCGCTCTTGAACTTGTGCTACATAATGCTGAGAAAAAACTGGGTAAATAAGTGTTATAAGTTTGTTGTTGGGATAAGCTTTGAATATTATAATAGAAATTACTTGAGGAGAGAGGTATGAGTAAGAAGATCTACCTGCCTGAGAGTGAAATGATTACTCAATGGTATAATGTTGCTGGGGATATTCCGGGAGGGCTACTTCCACCACTTGATCCGCAGACTGGGCAACCTTGTTCGCCTGAAATGCTGTCGCCGATATTTCCAGATCCTATTCTAGAACAAGAAATGTCGACTCAGACATGGATAGATATCCCAGAGGAAGTAAATAATATTCTTCGTATATGGAGACCATCTCCACTAGTAAGAGCTGATAGACTCGAAAAAGCTATTGGTACAACGGCTAAAATCTACTTCAAAAATGAGAGTGTATCTCCTGCTGGTAGTCACAAGCCAAACTCTGCTGTAGCTCAAGCATATTACAATAAAATATCTGGTACAAAACGTCTTACGACCGAGACAGGTGCTGGGCAGTGGGGTAGTTCACTATCTATGGCTTGTTCGTTCTTTGATCTTGAGTGTTTGGTATATATGGTGCGTTGCTCGTATGATCAGAAACCTTTCAGAAGAAGTATGATGCATTCTTGGAATGGTAAGGTTATACCAAGTCCGTCTGATACTACTGAGAGTGGTAGGTCTGTACTTGCAGAGCATCCAGATAGTCCAGGGTCTCTAGGTATTGCAATTTCAGAAGCGGTCGAAGTGGCGGTAAAAGATCCTGATGCAAAATATGCTCTTGGTTCTGTACTCAACCATGTATTACTACACCAGACAGTTATTGGTCTTGAGACTAAGAAGCAGCTTGAAATCGGTGGTGAAGAACTTCCTGATATCATTATCGGTTGTTGTGGTGGCGGGTCGAACTTCGGTGGATTTGCTACTCCTTTCCTCCGTGATAAACTTGACGGCAAGAAGGATATCAAGTTTATTGGTGTTGAGCCTTCTGCTTGTCCTACACTTAGCCGTGGTCACTACGAATATGATTTTGGTGATCTTGCTGGGCTTACTCCGCTTCTCAAGATGCATACACTTGGGTCGAAGTTTGTGCCGCCTGGAATCCATGCTGGTGGCTTGCGCTATCATGGTATGTCTCCGATTGTTTCTGCGATGTTGCGTGATAATCTTATGGAATCTATGGCTCTACATCAGACAGAATGCTTTGAAGCGGCAAGTACTTTTGCTCAGAGTGAAGGTATTATCCCTGCTCCTGAAAGCTCACATGCTATACGTGCAACTATCGTTGAAGCTCAGAAGCCAGAAAATGCTGGCAAGGTTATAGTCTTTAATCTATCAGGTCACGGCCACTTTGATATGAGTAGTTACGATAAGTTCTTTGCTGGTGAACTTAATGACTTTGAGTTACCTGATAGTGAACTTGAGGAAGCGGCTAAGCATCTACCCGGTGTTACTTTCCCGTAAGTCGGTTGGTCTGTTTAGTATAACTATTGAGGTGACATTGAAAGTGAGTAAACTCAATAGTTGAATAGTCAGAGGATTAACTAGAGTGACCTCTCTCTATAACATAGACAAAAATTGTACTAATTAGTAGTTTTAAAAACAGAGAGCTTCCTGCAGAGGGGGCTCTCTGTTTTTTGGTTGCTAAAGATATGAAACTACTTGCTCTAATTTTTAGTAAGCTGTGTGTTTAATCACAGTTTGCAAGCGGGTGTTATGATATTGATATTTGACTTAAGGGTTAATGTATTTTTAGGTTCGTTTTATTGTTTGGGCATGTAGGTTTTTAGTAAGGTACTAAGTTTTGTTGAGAGTTACGATCTTGTTTAGTTCTGCTATTGCGCTTGTTGGCGAATAATTTAATTTTACTTGAAAATGATTGATTAATAGGGTAGTATAGTTAAATACTAATGCGTCTTTAGGCGTATTTGTGTGCTTTAAAGTATGGGTATGGTGTTAATTTAGTTCTTGTGAAACAGGGTTGTATATTTATGAGGAAGAAAGATAGTTAAGAGACTTGGTAAGTTTGGTATTGGTAGAGAAGAGGAAGATAATAGTGAAAATATTTTCTTAATGTGGATTGTGTAAAAGGTGTGTATGATGAGGATATGGCGTATATTAGCAAGGAGTATGGCGGCTTTATGAATTCTCATGCTTTTAGTTGGTTTGCTGATGACACATAGGGGTATGCTAAGGAGGTAAAAAAGTCTCTTGCTTAAGAGATGGCGTTCTTTCCTAATATGGCTCTATTTAGAACACTATATAGTTATTTACATTATAGCACTTTTCCAGATGCATCAGGCGAATCGATACAATGAACTTCAAAGTATGGGGTTGCCTTAGGATGTTGTTGTTAGGGGAAACAGCTCTATACGTATTACTGTTGCAGGTGTATTGGGTGGAAGTAAATATATGGGTAAATTTTGGGTAAAAGGGCTTTTTCTCGAAAAAGCCACAAAATCGGATAAGTTTATAAAGAGTGCGGTAGAAAAAGTAGTTGAATATAGTGGTAGCACTACAGCAAATGATGTTGCGACAATCATTAATGATGATTAAAATAAATCTTGTGTTCTGTACTTTAATTACATACAGAGCACAAGTATTATGTTATATCAATAATGGTATTAGAAGGAGCTTAATAATTCAGTAGCTTGCATATTGCCTTATTTTGAAGATGCTTCAAGATATTTTATTGCTGTTTAAGTATTCTTAGGAACATCCTCCCCGTTAAGGTAAATTAAACTCAAGTAATATTGAGCATCACTATCTTTAGTTTCTGCCGAAAGCTTAAACCAGTGATAAGCATTTTATAAATCTTTACCCATACCAAAACCGTAGTAATATAAATAACCAAGATGAAATTGAGCACGTGGATTATTTTGGTTTGCTGAAAGACGATATAATTCAGTAGCTCTGCTATAATCTACTTGTAATCCAAAACCATTCTCAAACATAAAGCCTAAATTATTCTGTGCACGACTATAATATTTGCCTGTTATAGTTTTTCTTTTGGTATTTAACAAGCCTGAAAAAGAACTCTGTTGATGGGTTAGCATACTTTGCTGGGACAAAAATTATTCTTGGGAGTTTAACCTAGTCATGTTCTAAAGGAAGTGTCTAAATTGTATCGTATAATTTCTACCATCAAATATTTTAACATAGTGGTCAAGCCTGATAATGTATTGTCTTTAGAATACAGGTGTTTCTACTATAACTTGCTTATGCAATAATGATCTAATGCACAGCGTTGGCGAGGGATGCGATGGCAAGAAGCTACTGCGAAATTCAATCAGTTATTGAGTTAGCAAAAAAACAGGACAAGCTCGAAGCCTGTCCTGTTTGAATTAATACCATTACTATAGATAAAATTTAGTAAACTGATTCTTCTACGTAGTATTCTGCTGCGTTGTCTTTGGTGATTAGTTCGGCTGCGAGGACTACCTTTGAAGGGATCTTGCTCTGGTAGAAACCGTTTAGGCGTTCGTTGCGTAGACCGTAAACAGCGAGGCTGACAGCTGTAGCAGCCATTGAAGGTGGATAAGTAACTGTTGAACGGACAAGCTTGTCGCCGTCCATGATCTTCTTGATTACAAGCTTAGAACCTGCACCGCCCATAATGATCTTGACATCGTCTCTGCCTGATTCTTCGTATGCCTGTAGTACGCCTACAAGTACGTCGTCATCCTGACAGAAGACCGCATCAATCTGGTCAAATTTTTGTAGGTAGTTTTCCATAAGTTCTAGACCTTTTTGTGTTGACCAGTTTGCTGGCTGGTAATCTAGAATTTCAATACCTGGATACTTGGCCATAACTTCTTTGAAAGCATCATTACGCTCTTTATCGATTACACATGGAATACCGCCCATACCAACAACCTTGCCTTTGCCGCCTAATTCTTTTGCAAGCCATTCAGCACTTACTTTACCAAGACCTGGGTTGTTACCAGCGATATATACGTCTGAGATATCTTTTGTAAGAGCACGGTCGATAACTACTGTGTAGATACCAGCATTTTTAGCTTCTTCTACAACTGGAGTAAGTGGAGCTGAGTCGTGTGGAAGGATAACAAGAGCGTCAATTTCTTGTATCATCATATCCTCAACAGTACTAACCTGTGCGGCAGGGTTTGCCGAAGTAGTCAAGATGAATTCCACATTTGGATCGATCTTTTCCCAATCAGAAATTGCTTTCTTTACCCACCAGACGATGCCGCCTGTCCAACCGTGATCGGCTGTAGGTACAGAAATACCAATCTTGATCTTGCCATTATTAATGACATCTTTAGGTGTAGGCGTAGGGTTGAGTGTATCTGCTGCATTGACCATACCGAATGAGAGAACTGCAAGTAATAGTGCTAGTACTAACTTTTTCATAACCTTCTCCTTAATTTTTCAAAACTTTTTACCTGCCAACACTGCAGGTTGAACAAACAAACAATGTGTGTACTTACTTTGACTCAACTCTTTTCTTTGTAAATGTAAATCACTCGCAAGAAAGATGCGAATATTGCCGGTCGGAGCTCCATGGCCGATTTAGGCATCATTATTGTTTTTGTATTGGAGGAGTACGGCAAGGATAATTACTGCACCTTTTACTGCTCCTTGTAGATATGGTGACACTCCTACCATGTTCAGCATATTGTTAATGATGCCTAAAATGATTGCTCCCATTACGGTTCCCCAGATCGTACCCTTGCCACCTGCCATAGAAGTTCCGCCGATTACTACGGCGGCGATAGCATCAAGTTCATATGCGGTACCAGCACCTGATGAACTAATTGAGTTCAACCTTGAAGAGAGCATAAGGGCTGTAACACCTACAGTAACACCAGTGATACCATAGGTAATAAACTTGATAGTGTTTACCTTGATAGCAGCATATCTGGCTACTTGTTGGTTTGAGCCGACTGCACATACATAGCGACCAAAGCTAGTATTGTTGAGAATTACACTCAGGACGGCAGCCATTAGTATGAAGATTATTACAGGGTAAGGGATTAACTTTAAATATGGTCCTAGAAGTGGGATCTCTCTAATAAAAGCAAAGTTATTTAACTTTCCCGAACCGATTATTTGATAGATCTCACCAGTAGAACGGTATTCGCCAGCGTCTACGATATACAGAGCAATTGAACGGAATATAGTCATTGTACCGAGGGTAGCAATAAATGGAGCGATTTTACCCTTGGTAACGATAAGGCCGTTTACTGCGCCTCCTGCAAAGCCGAGTAAAAGAGCAACTCCTATAGCAAGCCATAGTGCTCCCAAAGTGCCACCAGCTGCATTGAAGGTAAGGACTGCTAAACCACCAACAAGAGCAGTAAGTGAACCTACTGATAGGTCTATACCTTTACTGATAATAACAAAGGTCATGCCGAGTGCTATCATGCCTGTGTATGAAATCTGCCTCATAATATTGAATAAGTTTTGCGGTTTTAAAAAGTGCTTACTCAAAAATGCTGAGATAACAACTAACACAATGAGTGCGAGTAGTGTCATGTATTTTGATAGATCAATGCGTTTTTCATTATTCATTTTTAGACTATTTCCTTTTTGAGACCAGTGGCGTAGAGCATGACCTCTTCTTCGTTCCTTTTGTCTTGACCAAGTTCACCTTGAATTTTACCTTCTCTCATAACAAGTATTCTATGGCATAGCCCAAGTATCTCTTCAAGTTCTGAAGAGATGACAATACAAGGCATACCCTCTTTTGCCAAGTTATTGATAAACTTGTATATCTCCATCTTGGCATTTACATCGATACCACGGGTTGGTTCATCGAGTATGAGGATATTAGGATCTGTATCCATCCATTTACCGAGGTAGACCTTCTGCTGGTTGCCACCACTCAGGTACCTGAGGTGGGTCTTTAGTGAGGCTGCTTTGACTTTGAATAGATCTACATAATAGCTTGCTCTCTTTGATTCTGCCTTTTTGTTAATAAAGAGATTGGTGTATTTTTTTAAAGATATAAGGGTCGTATTTTGAGGGAGGTCGAAATTCATGATAATGCCTTTGCCTTGTCTGTCTTCAGAGAGATAG
This sequence comes from Planctomycetota bacterium, assembly GCA_965140405.1. Lineage (GTDB taxonomy): Bacteria > Planctomycetota > SZUA-567 > SZUA-567 > SZUA-567. The sequence continues at coordinate 203,648 of OZ223208.1, read as the reverse complement.
GCCATCCCAGCGTCTACAGCTTCTCGAGGATTTTTACCAAGTAGCATTTTGCCGTTGAGAGTTACTTTACCACTACTGCGTCGTCTAAGACCCATCAATGTCTCAGCCAATTCTGTTCGACCTGCTCCCATTAGACCTGCTATACCGAGAATCTCCCCTTTTTTTACCTCAAAATTGATATCACTCAGTGTGTCTTTGAGTGAGAGATTCTCAACCTTTAGTGCAACTTCTTCTTTTGGTTCATTGAATTCTGGGAATATCTGGTTTAGATCTCTACCAACCATCATCTTTACCATGTCGTGCTCTGTATGTTTGCCGACATCACCGAAGTAGATTTGTTCGCCGTCTCTAAGCACAAGAACTTTATCACAGACCTCTTTTATCTCTGCAAGTTTGTGTGAGATAAAGATCATGCAGACACCTTTGCTCTGTAACTCACGCATGAGTTTGAAGAGTAGATCTAGTTCTTCACCTGCAAGTACTGTTGTAGGCTCGTCAAGTATTAATAACTTTGAGTTGTGCACCAATGATTTGGCAATTTCTATCATCTGCTTCTGGGCAACGCTGAGATCACGTACAGAGGTGTTTGGGTCGAGTTCTGTATGTAATACTTTTAGGAACTCAGTAGAGCGTTTGCGCATTTCTTTTTTATTTAGGAGTACCCCATTATTAACTTCATTACCCAAGAATATATTCTCAAATACTGTAAGTGTCTCAATAAGGTTGAACTCTTGAGGGATCATTGCAACTCCGTGCTTCTTTGCAATGAGTGGACTATTTAACTTTACCTTTGTGCCTTCAAGAATAACATCGCCATTTGTTGGTTGATAGATGCCGCTCAGTATCTTCATCAGTGTTGATTTACCAGCACCATTTTCACCGATTAGCCCTAAGATCTCTCCAGGTTCGAGTGAGAAATTAATATTATCAAGCACTCGAACCCCTGAGAATTCTTTTATTATAGATTTAACTTCTACTAAGTGTTTTGACATTACTCTGTTTCCATTGTGCCGTCGAATATAACATCCGAAGAGGTAAAGTTGTACTTACGTACAAAGTCTAGAGACTCTGTTGCACCGAATACTCTATCCATACCATTGTCTTCCCACTCAACTGAGAGTGGACCGTTATAGCCTGCGGCGTTTAGCTCACGTATGATCTCTTCAAAATCAACATGTCCACGACCTAGCGTACGGAAGTTCCAACCTCTTCTACTGTCACCGAAAGGAAGGTGTGAGCCTAATATACCGCTCCTGCCATCAAGATTTACCGATGCATCCTTCATATGTACGTGGTAGATTTTTTCTGCAAAATCTCTGACGAATAGGTGTGACTCAATACCTTGCCAGATAAGGTGGCTTGGGTCGAAGTTTATACCAAGAGTCTTTCTGTTTTCGAAGACAGAAAGCAACTTCTCTGTAGTGTAATAATCAAAAGCGATTTCGGTAGGGTGTACTTCTAGTGCGAAGAGGACGCCCTGTTTGTCGAACTCATCAAAGATTGGTGTCCAGAGCTCTTTGACCTCGTTGAAGCCGTCTTCTATCATTTGGTCTGTTGTTTGTGGGAATGAGTAAAAGTATTTCCAGATTGGTGATCCCATAAAGCCTGTAACTACTTTACACCCCATTGCTGCTGCTGCTTGTGCGGTGAGCATCATCTCGTCAATAGCCCATTTTCTAATCTCATCCGGCTTACCCTGGTACTTTGCTGGTGCAAAACCGTCAAGGCGTGGGTCATTGTAGTCACCAACACACTGTCCAGCGAGATGAGCTGCTAGGGCATGGCATTCAAGTTGGTCTTGTTCAAGTATTTCTTTTTTTTCAGCAATATAAGCAGAATCTGTGGCACCTTTTGAAACCTCCATATGGTCGCCCCAGCAGGCTATCTCAACACCATCATAGCCAATACCGTGCATCAAGTTGCAGACTTCTACAAAAGTCAGGTCAGCCCATTGGCCTGTCATAATCGTTACTGGTCTTGCCATATTAAATCTCCTTATATTATATTAACATTAGTTTATCGTATCATATTTTTTTAATATTGATATTAAAAGTTAACCCATGCAGAATTATTTTTTGAACTCTCGACGCACTTTTCAACAAATTGTACCCCTTTTGCTCCGTCCATTGGAGTAGGGAAGTCAAGAGCTTCTTGGCTTGGAGTTTCGCCGTTCTTGACTGTTACTAAGGCGCCGATAAATGTTTTATAGATATTTGCAAATGCTTCGAAGTATCCTTCTGGGTGTCCTGATGGGATGCGAACATATGACTCAGCTAGTGGGTAGTATGGGTCACGTCCACGAGAAATAATCTTCTTGGCTTCGCCCTTTTTGGTTACAGTTAGATAGTTTGGATCTTCTTGTCTCCAGAAGATTGCGCCTTCACTACCGATGATTTTGAAGTTGAGGTCGTTATCGTGACCCCAAGCTATCTGTGATGACCAGTAGATTCCTTTTGCACCACCTTTGTAGTTGACCATGATCGTTGCATTATCATCGAGTTTCCTACCTTCTACCATTGTATCCAAGCGAGCTGCAATAGACTCTATTTCAAGACCTGATACATAAGCAACTGTGTTCTCTATGTGGGTGCCGATATCACCAACACAGCATGATATACCCGCTTGTGCAGGGTCGGTACGCCAAACAGCTTGTTTGTTCTCAGGGTTTCCTTCTGCAAATTCTGCAAGCCATTCTTGTGGGTACTCTGCTTTGATAAATCGAATATCACCTATTTCGCCCTGAGCAATCATCTCTTTTGCTTGCTTTAGTGCAGGGTATCCGCTGTATGTATATGTAACTGCAAATAAAAGCCCTTTGCTTTTGGCTAGTTCTGCTAGTTCTACTGCTTCCTGATAATCTGTTGTTAGTGGTTTGTCGCAAACTACGTTTATACCGTTCTCTAAGAAGGTCTTGGCGATAGCGAAGTGTGAATTATTTGGGGTAACAATGCAGACAAAATCAATACCGTCTGCTCTTGATCCTTCTGTTTCTGCCATCTTTGTGTAGTCTTCATATAATCTCTCTTCGTCTAGGAAGAGCGATCTGCCTGTCTCTAGGGTTTTATCATATGACTGTGAGAATGCCCCAGCTGTCAATACAGCATTATTGTCTAGCCCGATGGCCTTTCTGTGTACCTCGCCTATAAATGCACCGACTCCGCCGCCAACCATACCATACTTTACGAGGTCTGAAATATTATCACCTTTGCTAGCATTTACCATTATTCTGCTCCTTGTGGGTTTTTAAGTTACAATACCAGTGAACATAACCGGACATAAGAATTGACTTTATGGAATTTACAAATCCTCCCCAGTTTGTATATAGTTAGTCTATCACATAGATTGAATTATGCAACTTTTGAATATATGCAGGCAATGATAAAATAAGTTGCTATCCGCATATTATAGGATGTTAAAATTAAATTTCCGAGGTTTTGGTAGTAAAATCATATGATTAAAAAAGGTTAAAATTTATTTCTAGGATTTGGTATTTTTTTTAAATATTTATTATGACTTCTAATAAAAATAGCAATCAAGTAAAGCGTGGGAATGCCGGCAGAGTCTATTCTCGGTGCAATATGGAATAAATTTAGTTTCAAAATATTAGTAGTATTTAAGTTTTGTAGATAAATAATCCTATGAATTAGTGGCTTTAGCAATATGTGGGTCGGGATATTTTTTTAATGCATTTGACTCTAAAAACCATAAAATATCATAGATAATATATTAATGATAATTAATTTAAATATAGGATAGGCTTGATAGTATGAATGTAATGTTTTGGGATATTCTTTGGGTGGGTTTCGGAGGTAGTCTCGGTGCTCTCTCAAGGTTTGGAATTGGTAAGATTATCGAGACAAGTTTAGGGCTAAGCCCAACTTGGTCTGTAGTACTTGCCAACCTTATAGGATGTTTTTTGTTTGGGCTCTTATTTGAAATTACCCTCGAAGAGGGATTTATAGGTGGTAGCTATAGGCCATTTCTTTTGAGTGGTTTTTTGGGCTCGCTTACAACATTTTCAACATTCACCCATCACAGTTTTACTATGCTTAGGGCAGGTGAGTGGGTTGGCGCAGGTGCGAATATTATCTTCCAAGTTGTGGCAGGGCTATTCCTTGTTTGGCTAGGTGGTAGATTAGTAGCAGGAGCCTGAATATGAAAAAAAGAATTTTAATAACTAGGCTCAGTGCTCTTGGAGATACTGTGCTCACTTTGCCCCTATTATTTACCATAAGAGAGGCTTTTCCTGATGCATATATCGGGTGGGTAGTTGAAGAGAAGTCTGCGTCACTACTCAGAGATATAGAGGATATTGATAAGCTTCATATCGTAAAGACAAAAGACAAGTCTCTAAGTGGCTACTACCGTATGGGTAGGGAGATTAGTAGAGAGAAGTATGACTATGTTATAGATGCTCAGGGATTGAGTAAATCTGCAATTATCGGATTTTTTGCTGGTATAAAAAATAGGATAGGTTTTAAAAGAGCACCGCTTGAAGCTAGGGAGATCGCGCCGATTATTAATAATAGAATTGTTTCTGCTCCTTCAGAATTGACGCATATTGCTCTGCGTTCACAGTATTTGGCAGGAAAGTTAGGGATTAATCCCCCGTACTCTATTACTAGAACTCTGCCTATAACTGAATCTGCTCTGATACCTATGAAGAAATGGTGGGATGAAAATGAGCTTGGGGATAGAGTTATCATTTTTGGAGTAGGGACTAGCTGGGTTACAAAGATTTGGCCACTAGAACATATGAAGAGTATTGTGGATATTGCTCTGGATTCTGGGTATAAGGTAGTGATCACGTGGGGACCAGATGAAAAGGATAAACTGGATGAGTGGCGTGAAATTTTGGGAAGTAGTGTGATATGGTCGCCTGAGACAGCCTCAGTATCTGAGTTGGCTGCACTTATCAGTCTAGGTTCATGCTATGCTGGGCCGGATAGTGCACCCTTACATATTGCTTGGATGCTTAAGAAACCGACATTTAGCTGGTTTGGACCTAGTTGCTCTTTTCGAGGTGCGCCTCCCTCAGAGCTGGATGTTCATGTTATTGCTCATCCAGCAAATAGGCAGCGTACGGGTGAGATGATGTGGGGATTATCCCCTGATATTGTGGCACCGAAGTTTACTGATTGGTTGGTAAGTTTTACAAAATTAAAGCTAGCTCAAATGAGCTAGCTTTAATTTTGTACTGCAAAATATGTTTTGCTTCTTTATTTAGAAAGCACCTGAACCTGGTAGTGATCCGTATTTAGAACATACGTCTGCAACAGCCTTACACTTACCAATGCTATACTGCCTCCAGATCATTGATGTAGGCGAAACAAGTACCTTCTTAGTAACTTCTTGGAACTTAGCAGGAACTTCGATCTTTTCCTTGCGAGCTTCTTCCTTGAGTACCATACGGCGAATAACCTTGAATTCTGCTGGAACTGTGCGGTAACGGATGCACTCTTCAGCAACACAGGTCTCAACCCACATCTTCTTCTTTACTGCTGGCACAACAACTTCTTTAGTATACGCGGCAGCTTTGAGTTTTTTGACCATTACTGTCTTCTTGATCTCTGGTACTTGGATCTTCTTAGTTGTAGCTGGCTTTACCATTTCTTGAACAGTAATACAAGCATAACGAGCTGGCTTGTGTATTGCACCAATACTACCTGCAACCTGTTCTCCAGAGTTGATCTCAACATCTGTTGGAGTTGCTACTTCACATAGCTCATCACGTTCTGGTTCAATTTCGATCTTCTTGGTCACAGTCTTGAATTCTGCAGGTACTGAGACTTCCTTCTCCATTGCTGGACGGAATAGAATCTCTTCTGCACAATCTTCGTATACTGCTGGAACAGTAACGTAGCGAGTAGACTCTTCTTGGATAGTGACCTCAACACACTTGCGGGCAAACTTAGCAGGTTGGCAGTAAGGTATCTGACGCTCAGGTGCAACCTCGATCTGCTCTTCTACCCACTCATACTTTGCAGGGATTGGCTTCATATAGAATGTAGCTTCACCCGTTTGAATCTTTTCTGTTTCAACCTTGAATATCGCAGGCTTTGTAATCAGTGTCCAAAAATTACCTTCGCATGGCTTTGGAGGTGTCTCGCCTTCTACAAATGGAATTTCCTTGTCAACTGGGTTGTTGTTACAATCAACCCCTTGAAAGTAAGACCCTTCCGCCTTTGGCGCGTCCCCCGCATATGCACTACCTGCTATACATGTAACAATAGCACATAGGCAAAGCAACTTCTTAATTCCCATAATTTCTCCTAATCTATAAAACATAAGTCCCACTTATTGAATATTATCCCACAAAGAGACCAACCATATTAAGTAACTTGCCGTCTTTGTATGACTTATTTCAAAATAATTTTAAGAATAGAGAAAATAAAAAATAGACCCTGAAAAAAACAGGGTCTATTCGTAAGTATTTTATAATAAAGTAGTTATACTTTATCGGACGTTACTTCTGCGCATCAATTTTGGAGATAAGTTCTTCTTCACTGCAAGCACCAATGCTTCTATTTACTTCTTTACCGTCTTTGAATAGAATCATCGTTGGTATGCTCTGGACGCCAAACTCTGAAGCTGAAGCAGTGTTTTCATCTACGTTTATTTTACCAATCTTAGCGTAGCTTGTAACTTTTTGCGCTACCTCATCAAGAATAGGTCCCATCATCTTACAAGGACCACACCAAGGTGCCCAGAAGTCTACTAGAACCAAACCTTTACCTGTAAATGCTGCAAAATCACTATCATTTATTTCTTGTACAAATTCACTCATATCTATCTCCTTTAAAATATTGCTGTAGAAATTTAAATATTTCTAAAAATAAAATAATTTAGTAACTTAAATAATTGAGATAATCTCTGCCTTTACTCTGAGTATGCTCTTATTCAGTAGATATACTAGAAGGAGTGCGGATGAAAAACCAATTGCTCCCCCTATTACCAAGCCTGTATTCTGAGCATAAGTATTTCCAATATAACCACCTAGAAACATTAAAAATAGAGGTAATATATAAATTGCCATGGCTATAAGTGAGCCCCGTGGACTAGAAACCTCTACTTCTACAATATCTCCGGACTTTATTTCTCCAAATATCTCTACTTCAAGTTCGATAAGTTCATGCTTTGAGTTATTATTACCACACATACCACAGCCCTTACAAGAAGAGCTCTCGTGGCAGTCATCTGGAAGTAAGCCAATCCTTGCCTTCGAATTTACTGTACTAATAATTATAGCTTTTTTAAGCACCTGCTCAACCTCTTTCTTTAGTGTTAGTGTCAAAATGCGAGTGATTTCCTTTGCCAAGGGCAAATTAATGGCAACTCCAAGATTGCTTCTATTGCAGGAGCAATAAGGAGTGATAGTATAAGGTTATGTGCTAAAAGAATTAATGTAGGTTCTGTAGGTATTGAAAAATTATGCAAAATAAGTCGTAAGGTGTAAATATAGAGCAATGAAATTCCTAAAAGAAGTAGATGTATAAGCCCACTCTTGCTACTGAGTGCTTCTCTAAAGTATGAGTGAAAAATAGCGGTAGAAGTATAAAGGAATGTATCTATTCCTAGATGTTCACCTGTAAATAGGTCGCTTATTAGTCCAGCAATAAAGAATGAAATAACAGCTCTTCGGCTATTTGTATGCAGTGAGCAGATAAAGGCAATAATATAAAAAAATTCTGGGGTATAATTTGCTGAAAAATCTAGTAACATCTGGGAAAGTCCTATAATCAATAGAAGTATTGTATACCTTATAAACTTCATCTAATAGTCCTTGTTTATGATATTTTGAGAATATAAATTGGTGACAAACTAAAACTCACTTATTACGACTACGTATTCAAGTGAAGAGAAATCAGCGTCGAGCTTTACTGGAGCTTCTAAGGTACCGGGCTCATTCCCCTTTTGTGGGTAATCTTCGAGTACTCCAATTAGTAGACCTTCTGGGATTTTTCCTAGAGCTGAAGAGGTGTATATCTTCTCTCCTACCATTGATGAGGTCTGACCTGCGTAGAATACCGCTGTTGCATGTTCGTAGCCGTCTCCTTTGATAGAGCATCTGTCTCGGCTCTTTCCTGCTCGAGCTGGGATAAGTATGCCTTGGTTGTCTGCTCGTAGCACAATAGAGGTATCTCGCTCAACCCTTACTACGATGCCGGCAATTATACTTCCTTGTACTACTGCTGCTCCTTCCACAACTCCATCTATATATCCCTTGTCAATAATTAGTTCAGAGGATGCCCCTATAGATGATTCAGTGATAACTTTTGCAGAGGTTATCTTGATTGCAGGGAAGGAGGTTTTAAAATCAGTCAATTCTCTAAGTTGTTTCTTTAAGAAGGCAATTTCGCTATCCTTCTTATCAAGTACTACTCTTAATTCTTTAAGTTGAACATCTGGCGAGACACTACTGGAAAGCCTTGGCTCTTCCTTAGTAATACTTGGGATAATTTCCTCTGTTTCGTCTAAAATCTTACTGTAATAGTTGAAAACAATAAGTCTGAAGTCTTGGAGGACAGCTGCTGGGAGGATATACATTACTACTGCGATAAGAAGTAGTAATAATGTAAGTAAGATATTCACCCGCATGAAAAGACTCCAGATTAGTTGGATTCGACGTAATGTACTATTGCAGAAATAACTTCTTCTTGGTTTAAGTCTGAGGTGTCAAGAAGATGTATACCTCTGCCTGCACGTGCTAACTCTTGAGCCTCTTTCATAGGTCCAACTTCATTGTCAGACTCATCTCGGGCAATGATCTCTTGAAGAAGCTCGTTATAATCGACTTTGTGTCCTCTAGCTTTAAAATCATCAAGTCGTCTCTTTGCTCTGACTTCTGGACTAGCGGTCAGGAATATGCGCCATTTTGCATTTGGTAGCACTACTGTGGTAATATCTCTACCTTCCATCACAACTTTTAGCTCTTTAGCCATTGCTCTCTGTTTATCAACTAGTAACTTTCTAACGCCTTTTGCTCTGGCTGCGAACTTGGTAATAGCAGTGATCGCTGGTGTGCGTATCTCATCTGATATGTCTTCACCATTTAGCGTAATCAAAGTCCCTGTTATATCAAAAGATATGTTGGCGTCATTTGCTATTCTGGTCATCTCTTCTTCATTTCCAAGCTCGATACCAAGGCGGCTAGCATGAAGTGCAACTCCGCGGTACATTGCCCCAGTGTCAATATATGTGAAGCCAAGTTTGCGGGCTACCTGTTTGGCGATGGTGCTCTTGCCAGATCCAGCTGGACCGTCAATACCTATTGCGTCTACTATGTTGTCGTCAGCCATTATAGTTCTATCTTTTCGATTCTGCGTTGATGTCTTGGTTCACCTGGGAAGTCTTCACTGAGCCATGTAAGCATGATTTCTTCGACTGGGTCTAGCGTTGGGTGGCGACCTGATAGTACAAGAATATTGCTGTCGTTATGCTCTCTTGCCAGTGCTGCTACCTCTTTACTCCAGCATAGCGCTGCTCTAACACCTTTATGGCGGTTTGCTGTGTATGATACGCCTAAGCCGGTGCCGCATAGGAGAATCCCACGTGGGCATTTACCAGTAGCGACAGCATCTGCGAGTGGATGAGCTACATCAGGATAGTCCATGCTATCTTCATTTGCGACTCCAAAATCCTCAACGTTATAGCCTTTTTCAATAAGAATCTTCTTCAATTCTTCCTTCTTTGAAAATCCACCATGATCTGCACCGATTGCTATCTTGTCACCCATTCTGACTCTCCTTTTTTTATGATTTCTGAAGTTAAATACATAGTGTAATCATATCCAAACCACTAGATCCTTCAAGAAAAAGATGCAAATATTATTTTACCTCTGGCAGTATAAGGGATATTTGTTATATTCATTGGTATGAATGAACGTGAAACGGTAATGAAATCTCTGGCTTTGCAATTGCAGACTATGGTAGAGCTTGATAGCTCTTTAGGTATCTCATATTGTAATATTCCATCTGGACTTGAGGGGCTCAACTTTAATAAGAAGCAAGAGACCGTTCATAAAGCTTCTGGGAGTCTTATTAATGATGTGAACGAGAGCAATAAAGCTGTTGAGAGACCTGTTGATATTAAAAATAGGCGTACAAGCTCACAGGTAGGAATGGCTGATAGTATTCTTAGTAAGGTCTCTTATACTGGTGACCCTGAGCGAGTGACTAGGATTGAAAGCCTTATGGAGCAAGTTTTAGAGTGTACATCGTGTGAGCTCTGTAAAGCTAGAAAGAATCCTGTCCGGAGTGAGGGCTTTGTAGAGGCAGATATTGCATTTATCTCTTCGGCTCCCGGCAGGGAGGAAGATAACTTTGGGCGTACCTTCCAAGGAGCTGCTGGTCAGCTTATTACTGATATTATTGAGAAGGGTATGAAAATGCCTAGGGAGAGTGTCTATTTGAGTAGTATTATCAAATGTCGTCCACAAGGGAATAGAGACCCTTTTGTGACAGAGATAAAGTCCTGTATAAAGTATCTAAAAGAAGAGATTGATATCGTAAAACCGAAAGTAATAGTTGCTGTAGGTGGAGCTGCGACCAATATTCTTACTGAGCAGGAGGTCTCTATAGAGCAGACAAGGGGTATATGGTACCAATACAATGGTATACCTGTTATGCCTATATACCACCCGTCTTTTCTCCTAAGGCAGAGGAGGAAGTATGGGAGAACTAATGATTCTATCCGGAAGACTTGGCAGGATATTAAACAGGTTATCGCTAGACTTGGTGAATAAAAATAACTTGTGTCTGAAAATACAGCGTTAATATCAATGCTGTACTTTAGAATTGTATTCTAAGCAGGTTAGTAGAAATTCCTGCATGCTGTATACTGGTAATATGCCTTGCGCAGCAGAACGTAATACGGGGTAACAACCGCTGCAGGAGCAGACAATTTGCTCACATCCAGAGGTCTTTGCTTGTGTGACCAGCTTTGCAGCAGAAGTTCGGCAGCAACTTACAGGGATGTCAAATATTTTAAGGTTGATAATTCCATTTAGAGTTTGACGGTAACGTGCCCAACTTATATCTCCAGCAGGGTATAAGGATTTTCCGTAGCTGTGGCAGCCGGCAAAGTAGCCAATTTTCAACGGTGGAATTAGTAATTGTAGCTGTTCAAAGGCATCTAATAGAAAATCAAGAATATAAATGTGTTTGTGTATTTCATCTGGAAAAGCATCTCTAGCAGCTTGAGCGCATGCTGCGCAGCAATAGACCATTTTCTTTGCACCTTTTTGCTGTGCATTTTCAAAATTTTTAAGTATAAAGCTACGCCCCTTACCCTTTGCTGTCTCAATATCTTCTATAGAGGATTGTATAGTAGCAGTTTGTATAACTGGTGGCACACCGCAGCAATATTCTTCAGATAAGCGCATATATTCAATTCCGAGTCTATCCAGTAAGAGCATTGAGTCACGAATAAGTAGTGGAGTGCTGAATGGGCGGTAACAACCTAGTACTATGCAGGTCTCAGCTCGATCTTTGAAATTATTTATTCCATGATTAGCAAGTACACTTGATGTCAATGCTCCTATAGTGGCATGACTGTGATTATCCTGGATATTTTGCCATTGATCTTGAAGGTTGCGTCCACACGACATAGCCTCAGCTGTATTTTTCCAATTACTAAGCATATGATTCCTCTGCAAATTTAATAATATAGTTATAAATTTTTTTTTGAGTTGTTTAAAAGTCCTATTAATACTATTTTACTTATAAATTGAGCTTTATGCTTACCCAATATGATCAGCTATGTAATATCATTAAGAGAATATGTAAAGGCTAATATTTCCTATGATATAGAGAAGTATTACCAACCATACATCTAGGCCGATAGTTACTAAACTACGCCTGCTCCTGACAATCAAACCCATGATTATAACACATGTCATTAGAATTACCATTATCATAGTTACAAGTAGTGGTATACTAATGAGATCCAGTAGTGGCTTTCCACGAAGTGCGCAGTCTACTAGGAATAGTCCTGCAATATTGAAGATATTACTGCCGAGGATATTTCCTGCGGCCATATCGAATGCTCCGATACGTACTGCTGCAATGCTGACAACCATCTCTGGTAAACTGGTTGCTATCGCTAGAAATACTGTGCCGACTATAGTAGCACTCAGCCCAAAACCGCCACTAGCTACTGGAGAAGCCATACGGTCTCCAATTTGAGACAGCCATATACCGCTAAGTACAATGACTGCTGAAAGGATAATAAGTCTACTATAGAAGGATGTACCACTCATATGCAGTAAGTACTCTTTGGTGTCAGTTTCTACTGCTTCGTAATCAGAGGCATCTAGGCCATGGTCGCTATTTTCAAGATTTCCGACAAGCTTGAGTAGCCAGATATATGCAATAGGAATTAGTAGCATGTATGCTCCGCAATCTAAGAATGGGATCAGTATGCTGTCATCTCCAAGCTGATTGATAGCAAAACCAAATATTAGCAGACCCATCATGAATAATGATGCGACAGCTGAAAGTATGTGCTTTCTCGATAGTCTAAAAAGGAGTGCTCCCTTGCCTTGGGTGATATCAATAATAGCAAAGATTAGTAAATTGAATAGGTTTGAGCCTACAAGGTTACCTGCACCAAGGTCTGCACCTTGTTTGAGTATATTGTAAGCATTCGTGACACTAGCAGTTGCAGCACTCAGTGTCGCGGTAATTGCAGCTGATACAGATACAGTAAGGTCTGGTAAGCTGGTGACTAGGGCTAAGAAAATAAGTCCAACTATTCCGCCACCTATACCAGTACGTTCGCCAAGAGCGTCACCGTAGTCTCCCAGTTTCAACCCTGATAGAATAATGAGTAGAGCCGCTATAAGAAATACAACGATCAGGCCTAGTTGTGTGCCGCCACCTAGTAGTAGTTCCATTTATAATTATCCTTCAACTTGTCATTCTTGTGTAGGGTAGAAAAGAGGTTTAATAGTATTAATATACCATTAAACCTCGTGTTTATAATTTAAATATTACGCGTTATAAATACTACAGGTCTTTGTTTTCTTCAAACTCATCGTAGACGAACTTTCCAGCCTTTTTAGCATAATATGTCGGGTTGGCAATGTTCATTGCAAAACTTGCAGCACCCCATGCTGACTTTGCGGTGTTCTTAACTTCTGATTCCGCTGATTCTGAACCGGAACTATTAGAGCTCAAACTGGAGCTAGAAGAACACCCAGTAAGTAATACAAATAATAAGGTGCAGAAGTAGAGTGTTATTCTTTTGCCTATATGATGCATTGCATTACTCCTTATGAAATTATATTTAGTCTTCATCTTTAGTAGAATTATCCGATGATTCATCTACTGTAACTTCAATTGCTTCAACCTCTTCAGCTTCGACTTCCTTTGCTTCTTCGTCGTTCTTGAAGTCATGTTTTTCTTCAATAAATTCAAGATGATCATTCTTTACATCAACCATGATTTTGTGTTCAGATGTAAATCGACGTCTAAGAATTTCATCTGCAATAGGGTCTTCAATATACTGACCAATTGCACGTCTGAGAGGTCTAGCGCCGAAGTCTTGGTCATAACCCTTCTCGATAAGGAAGTCTTTGGCGTTCTTGGTGAGTTCTAAATCCATACCCATATCACGCATGCGTGAGCGAACTCCTGCTACCTCTATATCTATAATAATTTCAAGGTCTTCTTTCTCAAGATATCTAAAGATGACTACTTCGTCAAGGCGGTTAACAAACTCAGGTCTGTAGTAGTTTTCAACTGCCTCCTCAAGAGACTTCTTGAGTCTGTCATGGATTGAGTTAGTATCTCTTTTGCCGAATCCAAGGTTACCTTGATTCTTGATCAACTCTGCGCCTACGTTACTTGTAAGGATGAGAATGGTATTTCTAAAGTCTACCTTTCTACCGTAGCTGTCTGTTAGTTGTCCCTCTTCCATTATCTGAAGGAGGATATTGAAGATATCACTGTGTGCTTTTTCAAGCTCATCAATAAGAACAACTGCGTATGGACGGCGACGTACCTTCTCTGTCAGCTGGCCACCCTCTTCAAATCCAACATATCCCGGAGGGGCACCGACAAGTCTGCTCACCGAGTGCTTTTCCATATATTCTGACATGTCGACCTGGATAAGGGCTTCTTCATCACCGAACATAAATTCGGCTAGAGCTTTTGCAAGAAGTGTTTTACCTACACCTGTAGGTCCTAGGAATAAGAATGAACCCATAGGTCTCTTCGGGTCCTTCATTCCTGCTTTTCCTCTACGAAGGCAGCGAGAAACAGCTGAAATGGCATCGTTCTGACTGACAACCTTCTTGTGTAGATCCTCTTCCATATCTAAAAGACGTTCTGTTTCTTTTTCTTCGAGCTGTGATAGAGGGACACCTGAGATAGAGCTAACAACACTAGCAACAACGTGTTCGTCTACTACCCCTTGGGTCTCGCCACTCTTTTCTCGCCACTCGTTCTTTATCTCTGTCTTCTTAGTTTTGAGTTTTTCAGCTTGATCTCTGAGGTCTGCAGCTTTTTCAAATTCTTGAGCCATTACAGCTTCATTCTTCTCGCGCTCAAGATTTGCGATATCCTTCTCAATTTCTGTGAGGTCAGGTGGTCTGGTCATTGTCGCAAGTCTTATCCTTGAGCCAGCTTCGTCAATAACATCGATTGCCTTGTCTGGAAGGAAACGACCACTAATATATCTTTCACTAAGTTTTACTGCTTCTGTTATTGCTAAATCTGTGATGCGCACTCTGTGGTGTGCTTCGTATTTGTCACGGAGTCCTTTGAGAATCTCTACAGCGTGCTCTGGGCTTGGAGGGTTTACCATGATTGTCTGGAAACGCCTTTCAAGCGCTGAGTCTTTCTCAATATATTTTCTGTATTCATCAAGTGTTGTTGCACCAACACACTGGACTTCACCTCTTGCCATTGCTGGTTTGAGTACGTTCGAAGCGTCTATAGAGCCTTCTGCTCCACCAGCACCAACAAGTGTATGGAGTTCGTCAATAAATAGGATCACATTCTTTGCTCTACGTACTTCGGTCATTACTGCTTTGATGCGTTCTTCGAACTGCCCACGGTACTTTGTGCCAGCAACCATCATTGCTAGGTCTAGTACTACAATTCTCTTGTCAAAGAGTAGTTCTGGTACATTACCGTTTACTATATCTTGGGCTAGACCTTCTACAATAGCTGTCTTACCAACTCCTGCTTCACCAAGGATAACAGGGTTGTTCTTTCTTCTTCTTGAAAGAATCTGGAGAACTCTTTCAATCTCTTTGTCTCTGCCGATTACTGGGTCTAGTTTGTCTTCGCGAGCAAGAGCTGTTAAGTCACGACCAAATGAATCTAGTGCAGGGGTTGCACTATCTGGGCTTGACTTCGGTGCTTGCGGTGAGGCATGCGAGTGCGGTGTAGGTTCTTGATGAATACTGCTAGGCATATCACTCATATTGCTTAGATCAGTATTGGAATCTGCTCCAAGAAGCTCCATTACTTCAGCTCTCACATCTTCAAGGCTGACATCAAGGTTTAGTAGTACCTGTGCCGCCATACCTTCACTCTCTCTAAGAAGACCAAGAAGAAGGTGTTCGGTGCCTATATAATTATGGTCGAGATTTCTAGCCTCTTCCATTGCAAGCTCTAATACCTTTTTTGCCTTTGGTGTGAATGGAAGTGAGGTACTAAAACTCTTGGTCTCACCAGTAGGTGTGACATATTTTTCTACTTCTAATCTTACTTTTTCAAGATCTACATTGAGGATTTCTAGTACATTTGCTGCAACTCCAGAGCCTTCTTTAACAAGTCCTAGAAGTATGTGTTCTGTACCGATAAATTCATGTCCTAGGCGTTCTGCTTCTTGCCTAGCTAGATTTATTACCTTCCTCGCTCGATCTGTAAATTTTTCAAACATATCCAAAACGTCTCCCTTTCGAGCAATTAAATTTAGTTCGTGACCTGTTGCAGAGGAAATTGCCAAAAGACTGCACATATAATCTGCTATTTGCCACTATTACTTTGTGTACATGTATAATATACAATCATGCATATTTAATGCAATAATTTATGATATATTATACATATTTATAAATTCTTTGCTGGGTTTTTTTGTATTTTTAGTATAAAAAAAGGCTTTTAGAGGTTTTTCGTAAGGATAATTGGGATATAAAGATATAATTATTGCTCATTAAAAATATAGTGTGTATTGTAAGATAAAATATCTGGATTAAAGGTAGTATATGAAAAATAGGTCTAATAAATTTGAATCTGGGGCAATTTTGGAGATCCTTAGGGTAGCTCTCCCTCTGATGATTGCTAGCTCCGGAGTAGCAATAAAAGTATTTACCGATAGAGTTATGCTGGCGCACTATGATGGGCTGGCTTTGGCTGCTTCTCTCTCTGCTGGAGTGATTTGGTATACATTGTTCAGCTTCTGGCTGGGGTCTGTAAACTATGTAAGTAGCTTTGTTGCGCAGTATATAGGGGCAAATAAAGAAAAAAGGGTTGGAATTGTTGTATGGCAAGGACTCTTTCTTTCTTTGATCGGTGGAGCTTTTATTGGAACGGGTGTCTTTTGGGGTGAGTGGTTTTTCAACTTTTTAGGTCATGACCCTGCTCAGATAGCCTTTGAGATACCATACTTCCAGATTATGTGTGGTGGCACAGTCTTCTTTGTTATGACTAATACACTCATGACTTTTTGGAGCGGTAGAGGGAAGACGTGGATGGTAACTGTGCAGGAGCTACTCAGTACTTCGGTAAATGTTGTTGTTAATTATGTCTTGATCTTCGGTGATGATGGGCTTGAATCTATTGGTCTGGGGCGCTGGGGAGTTGAGGAGATGGGGATAACTGGAGCGGCTATAGGCACAATAGTCTCTGGATTCTGTGGATTTCTCTTCTCTGCTCTGATGTTTTTCAGGAAGAAACATAGGGTTAGGTATAATACTCTACCAAAAAAACTCTTCTTTATCAGCCTATTTAAAAGGGTTGTTAGGTTTGGTATGCCGAGTGGGGTGCAGTTATGTTTGGATGTAACATCGTTTGGTATATTTATTCATCTTTTAGCTCTTATGGGTAACTCAATAAGTATAGCAAGCACTATAGCTTTCACATTCAACGCTGTAATGTTTATTCCGGTAATGAGCATTGGGATAACATCTGGGATATTTGTCGGGCAAGGTATTGGAAGTGAGAATATCAAGCTGGCAAAGAGAGCGACCAAGAACTGCTTTTTTGTGATGCTTGGGTATGTATCAATGATAGCGGTTGTCTTCTTGATCTTCCCTCGTGAGATAATGGAGTTCTTTCCGCTCGTAGGAGTTGAGGATGTCGAGAAAGTCTATATCATTACAGAGAGAATGCTTCACTATATCATCGTCTTCTTTACTTTTGATGGTATTTTGATACTGTTCTCCGGTGCGATCAAAGGAGCAGGAGATACAAAGTTTAGTATGTATGTGGGAACAGGGATGAGTTGGGCTTTCTTTGCTATACCTTCATATATTGCTGTAAGCATCTTTGACGCAGGGCCATGGGTGCTCTGGAAGATACTGGTTACTTATACTTTTATAGCTGGTGGAGTATTCTATATACGTTACCGCGGGGGTAAGTGGGAGAAGATGAGAATTATTGAGTAGGTCTTGTTGAAATATTTTGGTAAAGTGGTATAATTAGAGATTATTTATCAGAATATGCCCAAAGAATAGTATCCAAGCAGAAAAGGATGAGATATGATCAAGAATCTCTTTGGTAAGTTTATGAACCTCAAGCGTTTGAGAGAGATTGTTACAATCCTTACCAAACACGGATTTGCTTACGTTGTCGTTCATGCTGGATTAGATCCGCTACTGCCTTCATCATTAAGGATAAAGGCTGCTACATCTTCTGATGAAATTCATGGTAATAAAATGAATACGGCGACAAGGTTGGCCAAAGCAATTGAAGAACTAGGTACAACATTTATAAAATTTGGACAAGTGCTTGCCACAAGACCTGATATCATACCACCTGAATACATTGAGGCATTCTCACGGTTGCAAGAAAATGTCGCACCACTATCTTTCCCTGAGATTAGAAGTGTAATTGAGAAGAGCCTGAATAAGACTTGTGAGAGTGTCTTTGCCTCTATTGATGAAGTGGCTCTGGCTAGTGGTAGTGTGGGGCAGGTGCATAAAGCTGTATTGCTAAACGGCGATAAGGTAGTAATAAAGGTCAAGAGGCCGGGAACAGACAAGGTTGTAAAGGAAGATCTTGCTCTGCTTCGGTATCTTGCAGGAGTGATTGCAAAGCACGTTCCAGAAACTTTATCGATAAGGCCTGAAATGGTTGTAGATGAGTTTTCTCAGTGCATGCAGAGAGAGCTGGATTTTGTCACGGAGGGCGCATTTACAGAGAAGTTTACCACGCAATTTGAGGGGGATGAAGATGTTGTTGCCCCAAAGGTATTCTGGGACTATGTAACACATGACACCCTTGTGCTTGAGGAATTACAGGGGCAGTCATTATCTCTATATACCCCAGAAGATAGTATCGAATCAGAGCACATAGCTCGTAAACTTACCGACTGCTTTATGCAACAGTACTTCAAGGATGGTTTCTTTCACTCTGACCCGCATCCGGGGAATATCTTTATCCTAGATAACAAGAAAATAGCTGTCATTGACTATGGGCAGGTGGGGCAGATACCAGACGATATGAAGAAGCAGTTCATCGTTATGCTTATCGCTCTGAGCCGTGGGGATATAGATGTAGTAACTGATTTCTTCTCTACTATTGGTGTGGTCTCTGAGCATACCAACCTTAGAGATTTCAGAAATGAATTTGCTACATTTATCACTAGGTATTATGGCCTACCCATGGATAGGATAGATATTGGTCAGGCAATAAATGAGGCGATAACTATCGCTAGGCGTAATGGCTTGATACTTCCAAGGGATTTTGTGCTACTTACTAAGAGCTTTGTGACAGTGCAGGGCGTGATAAGGATGATTTGCCCTTCTTATAACTTTACTACTGCGATAAAGCCATTCCTAAAGAAAACAATACCTGAATTTTTCGACCCTAAAGATATGGCTTGGTCTTTTGGCTTTTATATGTACCGCATATTCAATTTACTCAAACGTACCCCTGAAGATCTCAGAGACTTGATGAGTAAGGCTAGAGCTGGAAAGACTAGAATTATATTTCATCATGAAGGACTTGAAGAGGTTAGTTCACAGGTTGAGAGGGCGAGTAACAGGATTACTCTGGGTCTGCTTATTAGTGCAATACTTCTAGGAAGTTCGATAGTCTTGGCATCAGGATCAGATCTAGTGAATAAAGTTGAGGTACCATTTTTGACAGGGGTGCCGATTTCGGCTATTATTGCTAGTGGTGGTTATTTGGCTGCACTCTGTCTTGGGTTCTGGCTGGCGTGGGCAATACTTAAGGGTAAGAGGTTGTAGTTATCATAACTTTTATCTTCTTCGTTGACGTTTTGTCAGCTATTATTTTTTAGAATATAGTATATATAGGAATTAATTATGAATAGGTTACACTTTGAATTGACATGTGGTGCTGCTGGTGATATGATTCTTGGAGCTTTAGTGGATTGTGGTGCTGATTATGAATATATTGTTTCAACGCTCAAACAGTTGGATATTTCTGATTGGGATATAGAAATAAGTGGAACGATACGTGCAGGCATAACGGCAAAGAATATTGTTGTTACAGATAACACAGGTCATAACCATAACCATAACCATAATCATAACCATAATCATAATCATAATCATAATCATAATCATAATCATGAGCATAAGCATAAGCATGAGCATGAGCATGAGCATGAGCATAACCATGGCCATGACCATAGCCATAGCCATAGCCATAGCCATAGCCATTCAACAGGACATACTCACACTCATAAAGCTCATAGACATCTTAGCGATATGCTCAAGGTACTTGATAATCCTGTGCTGAGTAAGTATGTTAGAGAGAAGGCGGAAGAGGTGTTTAATCTCTTGGCAGAGGCAGAAGGGACAGTACATGGACAGCCTAAAGAGAAGGTGCATTTTCATGAGATTAGTGGAATTGATACCCTTATAGATGTAATAGGATCTGCACTTGCAATTGAGAATCTGGGTGTAGAGTATATTACTGCTGGTAAGGTTGCAGTTGGTAGTGGTACTATCAAGTGTGCTCATGGTGTAATGCCTGTACCAGCTCCGGCAACTCTAAAAATTATTGAAAAGATGGGGATTTCGATTGTCCCTGGACTTATTGATACCGAGCTTCTTACCCCTACTGGTGCTGCAATCCTCGGTGTCTTTTGTGAAGATTATGGGAAATTCTCTGGTGGAAAAATAGTAAGTATTGGGTATGGGGCGGGTGACAAGGACTTTGATGCTACAGCCAATGCTGTTAGAGCTATTGTATATGAAGAGGAAGGCGCTAGCCAAATTAGAAGTAATGACATTATTGAGATAAGGTTTGCCGTTGATGATGCCACGGGGGAAGAGCTAGGCTTTCTTCAAGAAAAGTTATACAGTGCTGGGGTTTTAGAAAGTTATATGATTCCAGCAGTTATGAAGAAATTTCGAGGTGGGTATGAGGTTGTTGTCCTTTTGAATATTGTAGATAGAGAGAAAATTGAAAAAATAATCTTTATGAGTGGTATTACCTTAGGGATGAGGGTTCGTGAGGTGTCGAGGAGTGTACTTGAGAGGACAGTAGAGGTAGTAGATGTCTTAGGGAATCCGATTAAGGTAAAGAGTGGTCTCTATAAAGGTCATGTGGTCTCTCTAAAGGCTGAGTATGATGATTGCAAAAGGGTCGCGGAGGAGACGGGTAGAGAATTTTCAGAGATAAAGCGGTTGGCTGAAACTAGAATTTAGGCTATGAAAGGTCTATTGTGAAGAATGTGATATTATACTTTTCCGGTACTGGGAATTCGTTAGAGGTTGCACAGTATTTAGAGGATCACTTGGATGATTCTGAAGCTTTCCATATATTAAAATTTGATGAAGACGAGTTACTAGATGGCTGTGAGACGGTTGGTTTTGTCTTTCCTTGTTATTTTACTAGTGTACCTGATATTGTCAAAAAGACCATTGGCGAATTAGCACTTTCTAAAAGTGCATACTATTATTCTGTTGTGACTTATAATGGATTTTTAGGGAATACTCCCAAACAACTTGAATCTATTTTGACGGATAAAGGTTGTACTCTGTCATATATTAAAGGTATTAAAATGCCTGGTAATTATATTGTAGAATATAATGGGATGGTTGAAGCTATGGCTGCTAGCAAACTTGAAAAGGCTAGAGGTCTTTATAGTGAAGTTGTTGATAGTATAAAGTCTAGGAAGGTTGTAGGCATAAACTCTAGCTTTGCTTTGCTGTCTTCATTGTTTTATAAATTTTTTACACGGAGAAAAGCTGGGTGGGGTAAGGGCTTTTCTGTTGATGATAAGTGTGTTGGGTGTGGGATTTGTAAAGGTGTATGTAGCTTGAAAAATATTGAGTTAGTCGATGGTAGGCCTGTTTGGGGGGGATGATTGCGAGCATTGTGTTGCATGTATCCAGTGGTGCCCTTATCATGCTATAAAGTATGGTGAGAAGACAGGTAAGAGAAGAAGGTATACCAATCCTGCTGTAGACGTCACTCAAATGATGTGATTATCATTTTTATAAAACCTCAATTATGACCGGAAGGATAGTAGAAATGATATTTTTTTTTAAAGTATCTGTCTCTCCTACCGATTACTAGAGTGAAAGAGTTATTTTTTTAACCAAACTTGAATATGGAGAAGTATTGCCTATGGTGTGAAAATTCTGCTTTAACTGTCTGCCAACAGATAATTCGGAATAGCGGCTTATATATGACCTGCCAGTCGGTATAAGTGACACGGTGTGAGTTCTGCCGTAATTGTATACGAACTCATGATGACTAGGACGTCGTCGACATTTTATTAAGCCAATTTCAGGTTTCAAGGAGGAAATCACCATGGCTATGATCGTTGCCCATAATTTGAATGCTTTCAGCACTCAACGTAATCTTGACATTAATAACCGCAATATGAGCGGTTCGTTACAACGCCTTTCTACAGGCTACAAAATCAATACTGCAAAAGACGACCCTTCTGGGCTCGTTATTTCTGAACAATTACGCGCACAAACTAATGGTCTCGAAAGAGCTGTACAGAATACTCAGGAAGCTAATAACGTCCTAGGTATCGCTGAAGGTGCTCTAAGTGAGATGAGTAATATACTCAACAAAATGAAGCAATTGGCTGTGCATGCAGCTAATAATGGCGTAACTGCACCTGAGCAGGTGTCTGCTGACCAAGCAGAAGTCGATAGCTCAATACAAACTCTAGACCGTATTGCAAGAACTACAAAGTTCTCAGATCAATTCCTTCTAAATGGCGGGAAAGAACTTAGCTATGATAGCTCTGTACTCATTACAGACTCTAACGATCATAGACTTCTTGATTCAAACCTTTCAAATATAAAACAAATTTTCAAGCGTGAAGACTTCAAGCTGAATATTAATTTCTCAGGTGTTGATATTGAGAATGGTGTGTCATCACCAAATGGTAATCAGGCTCAGAAGGGATACTTTGAAATTACTCCTAATAGCTCTCCTTCTACAGAGATAGTTGCTGCTCAAGTCGGTGATACCTCAAACTCAAACTATACCCTAAGTAAAGATCAATCATTCATCCTGTCTGGCCCGTTGGGGAGTCGTAGTATGGCTTTCTCAAAAGGTATTCATCTAGGTGAACTAGTTAGTTCTGTAAATTCAGTTGTAGATTCTACGGGTATCGAGGCAAACTTAATCTTTGATAAGAATACAACAGCTGTAGATGTCACCTCTTCTGCGACAATGGATATAAATACCACAACAGCACACGTTTCTGGTACTGCTGATGTATATAACAGAACAAAACTTGGAGATATAACAACATCAGGTATTACCGCTATTGCTGTTGGTGACCCTACTGCGATTGTTCCAGGTGTGAATTGTGACGGCTATGGGCGTGTGTACGCAAAGATGGTAAACAATACTACTATGATGCTTTACAAAGATGAAGCAATGACTATGGAGTTGGGTAAGGCTGATACTGGTGCTGGAAGCCTGAATATGATTGCACTTAATAACTCAGGACTAAGCGATCTAAGCTTTACAACCTCTGGTATGACTGCAGGTATGACTTCAACTATCCAGCTTGCTTATATGCAGGAAGATCAAGGTACTCTTGAAGATGGTATAGATTTTTCTATGCTTGAGAATGCAGCATCGACTGATGGTACAACTTCTATGTTCGTTTCTAGTGGCTCTTTCCTAAGTGGTATTGATCTAGGTAACAATACATCTGATACTGGTAAACTTTATATTAAAGCAAAACTTGATAGCGATAATAGCATTACAGATGGCGATGCAACACAGATCTTTGTATATAAAGATGAGAGAATGCGAGATGAAGATTTAGTCGCTATGAGTGATGCTCTAAGTATGACAGACGGTGGCGCTGTACGAGTATACGGTCTTCAACTTGGTGCTGGTGGTGCTACATCTGGACTTTATGGTACTTTAAACTTCGGTACTATAAATACTGATATGGAGTTCACTACAACTATCAATACAGAAAATCTTGGTGTAAGATTGTCTACTCAGAATTATGGTTCTGATGAGTTCATAAAGATTGAACAGAGTGAAGGTGCGTTATTCACATATTATACAAAACTTGATGGACCAAACCTTCTTGATGCTGGACTATCTGGAGCTGAGAGATCTGACTACGGTAGTGACGCAGTTGTTGCAGTGAATGGGCAGGAAATAATTTTAGATGGTACTAAGGGCTCAATGGCGAATCTAGATGCTTCTGCTGATCTTGTCTTCAATCAGGGTACACTCGGTTGCACAACAATCGCTACTGTTGGCTATGATATAGGTGCTTTTGGTTCAAGAGCGGGACAGATGTATAATGCAGATGATAATTTTGTAAATCATGCACTAAAAAGTACGACTGAAACTCTGGGCGACTGGACAGGTGGTATGCAGTTCCAACTAGGCGAAGGTTCTGGAGATCAAGAGAGAACAGTATTCTCTATTCAAGATATGACTGCTGTTCAACTTGGTAAGACTCAGTTCAGAGCTGCGTTCACAGAAGGCTCATCTGTAAAGTCTGAGAAGTACCTAACAGTGACTGATATGCTTGCTGGTGGACTTGCTTCACTTTCTCAAGATCCTATCAAGGCTATGGCTATTATCGATCAGGCAATCGCTGATGTCTCAGATCTAAGGGCTGATATTGGTGCTTTTCAGGCTAATATGCTTGAAACAAATGCTAATAGTCTATCAGTTGCAGTTGAGAATATCACAAAGACTGAGA
This sequence comes from Planctomycetota bacterium, assembly GCA_965140405.1. Lineage (GTDB taxonomy): Bacteria > Planctomycetota > SZUA-567 > SZUA-567 > SZUA-567. The sequence goes on along the minus strand of OZ223208.1, from coordinate 179,288 downwards.
GTTATATTAGAGATGCGGATATGGCTTATGAGTCAACTCAATTCTCTAAGAATCAGGTCATGGTTCAGGCTGGTACTTCAATGCTTGCTCAAGCAAATCAACTATCACAGAATGTTCTATCACTTCTACAATAAGACTAAATGATATTGCTCTACCTCCTAGAGCAATGGGCAACGGGGCTTTCTGCTTTGGCAGAAGCGGAAAGCCTTTTTCTTTTATTATCTGCTACTTACCAGAATTTCTTTTAATATCTAGTCAGAGTCTCTTTAGGTTTTGAAAGTAATTTTGGTGCTGGTCATTATTTGTATTTGCAAAATAATTGATAACGCTATAATAAAGAGTATTGCTCCACCCTGTGGAGTAATGGGCAACGGGAGGTAGGTTCTTGGCAGAGAACTTGCCTCTTTTTTATTGATTATGTAAACAGAAGGAATTAAACTAGGGTTGGGAGAGGAGGAGTAAGTCAGGTTAGTAAAATATTTGAACTTATTATGAATTACTGCCGAAGGTAATAATTATTTATTTAACATTAAATTTTAAATAAATAGTTTAGCTCATTATCATGTGGTATACTATTGATATAGAGGGTAGATACTTGGTAAACATATCGAGTTGTTGTTTTTGCAGGATTTTCTTAGTAGTATCTATTGTGAGGATATTGTCATGAGAGACCTAATGATTTCAGCGATTGCAGTACTTGTCCTTCTTACTTGCGTCACTTATCTAGCTCTTACAGGGTTTACAGGTGGTAGCCTTCAGAGAACTAATAGTGTTGTTGCTCCTACTGTAAACTCGGTGATTGATCATCCTCCATTTATTACATTCTTTCCAAGCTCTTGATATCTCAGGGTGTAATATAATTTGAGTATATTCGCACACAAGTCTTGACTGGCTTGTGTGTTTGCATTGGTGTTTGGGTAGTTGGCTATTTTGAGAAGATGTTTGATGTAGCTTTGTGTCAGTATAAAATAAACGCCCAGGCAAGCATATGTCTGGGCGTTTATATTTTGCAGTATTCAATGTTATATTTATCGGAGATCTTAACGGAGCTCGCCTATTGTAAGATGATCCATATCTGTAAATTCTTGATTCTCTCCTCCCATACCCCAGCAGAATGTGTATGAGCAAGTTCCAACACCTGAGTGTATTGACCAGAGTGGAGAGAGTACTGCTTGGTTATTTGCGGTAATGACGTGTCTAGTATTTTCAGGTTCACCTAGGTAGTGGAATACTGCTCCGTCTTCTGGAAGGTCTAGGTAGAGGTATACTTCTGTACGGCGTTGGTGTGTGTGGCATGGCATAGTATTCCAGACACTTCCTTCAGCTAGAACTGTCATACCCATTACCAACTGACAGCTTTTGACGCCGGCTGGATGAATATATTTGTATATAGTTCTAACATTACAATCTTTTTGTGAGCCAAGGTTTACCGCTTCTGTATCTGCTCGTGCAACTAGAGTTGTAGGGTAAGAAGCGTGAGCAGGGTAACTAAGTATGTAGAACATAGCAGGCGATGAACTGTCTGCGCTACTCATCTTGATCTCTTCGCTTCCCATGCCAACATACAAGCAGTCATACTTGCCTACATTGTATTCTGTACCATCTACGACTACTTTTCCTGCAGAACCAATATTGAGAATACCAACTTCTCTGCGCTCTGCGAAGTATTCTGTAGCAAGTTGTTTTCCACCAGCAAGTTCAAGTGGTTCTTGGGTTGGGACTGCCCCTCCTACGATTGAGCGTTCGCATTCACAGTAGGTAAGATTTACTTCTCCTTTTTTGAACATATCTGTTAGTAGGAATTCATCTCTGAGTTCTTGCTGGGTCATGCTTCTGTAGCGGATATTGTCGGTTGTGTAACGTGTTTTCATTGCTAACTCCTTCTCTTATATTGTATTTACAAATAACTATATATTATGTATATAAAAATAAATAATAAGTTTGCACAAGGTAAAATCAGTAGGTATACTACAACCATATACTCTTGGCATTTCATATATGAACTTTAGTGTTTATATATAAACAGTCTACACCACTCTCTTTCTTTGTCAAGTTTTAATTTTGTTTGTATTTATTATATAAGTATAATAGGATATAATTAATGCTCTTCATTTTCATTTGGATTGGTTGAGAGTGAGGACTTTTTGATAGTATGTGACAGGAAGGGCGATAATAGTAATGGCAGAAGATACAAAATATATAATACCAAACTTGAAAAAATCTTGTCAAATAATTGAGTTTATAGCTGAAAAGGATAGAGGGTACTCTATATCTGAAATATCAAAAGAACTCAAAATACCTAGAACCTCTGTAATGAGAATACTTAAGACTTTAGGCTCAGAAGATTTTGTTGCACAAATTGGAAATGAATACACACTAAGTAAGAAATTATTAAGAATCGCTCTACTTACACTGGAGAAGACCAGTCTTAGAAATGTTGCTGCCCCTTATCTGAAGGAGCTATCTGAGCTTACTCAGCAGACAGCTCATATTGCGGTACTCTCTGGAGAAAAATCCTTGTTAATCGATGTTTGTGATAGCCCAAATCCACTCTGCGTTGCATCCCGTAGTGGTACTCTTGTAGAGCTATACTTTAGCTCTACAGGTAAGGTCTTCTTGGCTTATGCTATCGATGATGTTGAGGAGTTCTACAAAAATAAAGAATTTGTGAAACATACAGACAATACATCTGTGAATATAGAGAGTATTAAAAAGGATATAGAAGAGACGAGAAGTAACGGATACGGTTTTGATGATGAGGAGTTCCGTATAAATGTTCGGTGCTTAGCTGCTCCAATATGGGGTAGAGATGGAGAGGTTATTGGGTCAGTAGGTATTACCGCTGGAGCTAGCGCACTGTCGGTTTCAAAGCGTCCAGCGATAGCAAAGCATGTCAAAGATATAGCAACAAAAATAGGTAACGAATTCTCAATGAAGAGCTAGGGTTATTAATAATCTTTATTAGTATTTTTAGACCTGAGTGTGGCTCGGGTCTTTTTTTATGCACTACAGGTATTGTAGAAATATATGTACATCTTATATATTACTTTTGCTTTTTGTAAAAAATAATTACTAATATGCAGAAATGTAGCTATATACAACTAAAATGTACTTTGAGCTGTTTTGCAAATTATATGAGTAATTGCTTAGAATGATAAAATATGGTATCTTTTTAAAGATCAGTATGTTGTAATGATATGAAGCAATAACGAAAAAAAATGGAACAATAATTGAGAATATTAGTTTATAAGCATATTTAGTACATTTATTGTGGTTATAGTGGAGGATAGGGTATTATGAGTAAGGGTAATAGTAGTAAATTTAGTATTTTTGCTCCAGTAGTCGCATATGAGCATAGAGAATTCTATGAACAAATTGTGAATGAGTTGAATGTAATACTGCCTGTGTGTAATCAAGGAAAGTGCTTGGCTGTAGATATAAGTAGAAATATAGCTGAACAAGAAACTATTAAAGAGCTTATGGAGAGGGTGGAGAGATTTAGAGGAGAGCTCCTTGAAGGTACTAAGAATCTCTTTGCACAGTTTTACCAATCTAAAGATGCATTTCATAAGATGATTCAGTCAACTGTTGCGTATGTAAAGATAAACCTCATGGATCGAAACCTCCTTGAGAGGAGTTGTGATGTTAGGTGGTGGGCGCTAGAGATAGCATTTTGTAAATGTATCGAAAGGTTCAATAAGGATAAGGTAAATCTGAAAAATCTTCGAAAAATTACTGAGGAATATAGATTAGAACTTGAGGTTAGGTCTCGAAAACTTGTTAGAGATAAGGTTGGGCTTTTCGGGATGTTTGGCACTAAAAGACTCAAAGAGCTAGCTCTTATCGATAATAAAATAACAGCAATAAATGCGTTTATGAAGAGTATTGGGTGCTTGGGCATTCTTTATGATAAGGAAAAGTATGCAGAGTTTATTCAGACGAGTCTCGCTGTAAAGGAAGTATTTAAAGATAGAACACAAGAGCTAAATATTATAGATCTAATAGATAGAATTGTTGAAGATATTGAGAAGTTGCATGGAGAGATAGACTATGCTAATGAAAGACTAGAGACTATAAACAGTTCGTATACTCTTTATAGGGATCTAGTTATTTGTGATGATGAAGGCAATGTAATTGCAACTTCAAATAGGAAAAGAAGGAAGGTTGTACAAGGGTTGAATGTCGCTGGGGAGAAATGGTTTGAAAACGCCATGAAGACAAGTGATGGAACTGAATACTATGCGCAGGACTTTGCGCCATCTGCGGTTGAAGAGCAGGACTCTTTGATTTACTCTACTGCGGTGAGAACAGATGCGCAGGAAAATAATATTGCAATAGGCGCAATGGGTATCTTCTTTGACTTTCAAGATGAAGCAGGAATAATCCTGGCCGATTATACCCCTAAAGATAGTGACGGTGATGTTGAAGAGGGTTGGTGTAGCTTCTTCAGCAATAATAAAGGGTATATTATCGCAAGTAGTAATGAAGATAATAATGAGGTAGGAGCAAAGACTCATATACCTCGCTCTCATCTAAAGCTAGAAGCTGGAGAAACTATTAGAAGCTATGGCTTCTATAATGGGCAAGATTCAGCCTTGTTTACTGCAAAGACAGATGGATACCTAGATTATAAAGGGTTGGGATGGAGCTCGCATGTTATCCTTCCAAGAAGATCGATATTTAGTAGAGGGGATTCACATACTAACAATGACATCGATATGAAATTGCTCTTAAAATCTTGTATTATACCTGATATTAATAAACAGACATATGTGAATGTTGAGCATGATAAAAGGGCTATGCAGCTTATATCAACAAACGGTATGCTCTTTGCTGCTGAACTTGGAGCGAGTGGGCAGGCTCTCAGTCCGATATTTGAGCAGATCACCAAGACAGGTGATTTTGCTACAGCGTGTATGGAGGATCTGTTACAGGAGATGGCTGCAGATGAACTGAATTTGAACTTCCAGACATTAAAGCTCTTTAGTAAGCAGGCAATAGATCTGATTGATAGAAATTTATTTGAAAGAGCTGCTGATATTAGATGGTGGTCTACTGATAAGTACCTAATAGATGCCCTCAAAGAACCGACAGAGCAGAGTGCAAAAGATGCTGGGCAGAGGCTGAAGGTGATCAATGGTAGTTATACAATGTATCGTAACCTCATACTTGTAGATGCTACGGGAACTATTATTGCATGCTCAAGCCCTGCATTACTGGGTGGTATAAAGCAAATTAATGTCTCAGCTCATGAGTGGTTTGAGAAGGGGATGTTGACCGTTGATAATACAGAATACGCCGTTGCTGATGTACAGAAGTCTGAATTAGAGCCTACAAAGAATAGAAGTCTGATATACTCATCAGGTGTTCGTGTTGGAGGAGGGGATAACTCTGAAGCTATAGGTGTTCTCGGAATCCTCTTTGACTGGGATACTGAAGCAGGCATGATGCTTCAGAAGTGCTTGCCAAGAAATAGTGAAGGGGGAAAGATAAAAGGAAGTGTTGCCTTCTACACAAATAGTAATGGCGAAATAATAGAGAGTACAGACCAAGAAATATTTGCAGTTGGGGAGAAGCATGATGCTGTTTCAGCAATATGCACTCATTTAGGTGTTGGTGAATCCAACTCTGGAATAATAGAGATTGAATCAAAGCAGTACATTATTGGCTCTACAAAGACAAAAGGGTATAGAGAGTATGATGGGCTTGAGTGGAGTGCGCATGTGTTACGTCCGTTCTAATTAAAATCCATAAGTTGGTATAAGAATTAGTTAGATGTGATACTCTGTTATGGAGAAAAGTTGTGGATGAAGAAATAGTTGAAAGCTTTAGGTTGGAGTCGGAAGAGCACCTTGAAGCTATGGAGGCAGAGCTGTTTGCCTTAGAAAAAATAGAAGATCCTGTCAAAGAGGAGAGCAGTGTTATAGAAAGCCTCAACTCTGCATTTAGAGCTGCCCACTCTTTAAAAGGAGCAGCAGTATTCTTGGGGTTTAAGAATATTACCACAGTTACGCATGCTATGGAGAATATTCTTGGTGAGCTGCGAGACTCTGTAAAGAGACCTAGTGTTGATTGTGCTAATTTGTTGTTTGATTCACTTGATGCATTAAGTAAATTATTTGTTGAGTTGTATGAATCGGATAATATAGATGTAGGTAGCATCATTAAAAGACTCAATAGATACGTGGAAGAGTCTGAGAGAGGGAGCAAGTTGGAGAGACCGGAATCGGACTCAGAATTTAGCGCACATGAGAGTTTGGAGGGCATGTATAAATTCTGTGTCACGTCAGGGAACAAAGCTGTTCTTGGTGAGCTTGAGCTTGTTGGAGAGGTACTTGAATCTACGGAGGATGGTGGGTGTTATAAGTACATTGTAACATCTGCGCTTGAGTATGAACTATTTAGTTTATCTCTGGAGGAGTTTGAGTGTGAGGTGGTGCCATATGTTGAAAAAGCTATAGCAGAAGAAAAAAATTCTGTAGAAGAGAATTTTGTAGTAGATGCGCCTGTTAAAAGTGAAGATACAAAGAGTGTAAAGAAGATAGCTAAACCAATGGATGCGAGTGTCAGGGTTCCGGTCGCTCTTCTTAGTGAGCTAATGGCTTTGGCGGGTGAATTAGTATTGGTAAGAAATCAACATCTTCGTTGGGCTAGTGAATGCGGTGATAGTAGTGCAAAGGAGATATCTTCAAGGCTTGATACTGTTACTACCGAACTTCAAACATCAATAATAAGAACTAGAATGCAGCCCTTAGATAAAGTACTTTCAAGACTGCCAAGAATTGTACGTGATATATCCATAGCGTTGGATAAGAAGATCGATCTCGATATTGTTGGTAGAGAGGTTGAAGTTGATAAGACAATCCTAGAATCTATTGTTGATCCGCTTACGCACCTTTTAAGAAATAGTTGTGACCACGGTATAGAGATGCCTGCTGCTCGTGTTGCAGCACAAAAAGATGAAGTAGGATGTATCCGTGTGGCTGCGGTGCAGGAGAGTGGTCATATCTCTATCTGTATAAGTGATGATGGAAATGGTATTGATCCAAATAAAATTGCGGAGAGCGCGCTTAAAAAGGGTATGGTTACAGAGCTCGAGCTTATGAAGATGAGTACTCAAGAAAAGATCAGCCTTATAATGCTACCAGGTTTTTCTACGGCAGAATCGGTAAGCAATATATCTGGACGCGGGGTAGGAATGGATGTTGTGAGGTCTTCTATTGAGAAGCTTGGAGGGACATTTGAAATAAAATCTGAGATAGGTGTTGGCACAGAGTTCTTACTTACCTTACCTCTAACTCTAGCTATAATCCAAAGTCTAGTCATTGCTGAAAGTGGCTACAAGTATCTTATTCCTCGTATAAACCTTGAAGAGGTGATCAGCCTAGTAGGTAAGAATATTCATGCAAAAATTAAAACAGTGAACGGTCAGGAAGTACTAAACTATCATGATAGCTTGCTCCAATTGGTAAGATTGAACGAGGTCTTTGCTTCTTCTAAGGCGTTCGACTCTCAAAAGAGGGAGGAGATATCTAAGAAATACCAGCAGGTGTACAGTAATAGGCTAGAAGTTGATGATGCTGTAGATTCATTAGTCCTAGATATTGCTGTTGTAAGGGTAGGGCAGAAGAGGTTTGGACTTATTATTGATAGAGCTTTAGAGACTGAAGAGATTGTTGTAAAACCCCTGCACCCAGCTCAGAGTAATATCAAGATATTCCTTGGTTCGACAATTATGGGAGATGGTGCTACATCGCTTATTCTTGATATAGATGGTATAGCCAAACATGCACTTAGCGAGGTTCATTACCTTGAAAATGAGCATGTAGCAGATAGGTCTATTGTTAATTCTGAATTATCACAGAAAATTATCTCCTTCGCTGCGGGATCAAACGATAAGTTTGCGTTGGCTCTCTCCTTTATAAGGCGGATATATACTATAAAAGCATGTGATATCCAATCTATAGGAGGTAAAGAGTTTGTTATGATTGGTGAGAAGTCTATAAATATCGCAAGACTGAGTAAGATTATGGAGTATTCTGTAGAGAATCGGAGTCAGGAGCTATATTTGATAATGCCAAGATTTGGTAAGTATAACTGTGGCATTTTGGCTTCGGAAATATTTGGTATAACCGATGCCATAATTGACTTTGAAGACTCAATGCTAAAACGTGATGGCGTGCTAGGAACTACCTTTGTTGGTGATAAGTTGACAATCTTTCCAGATATATACTATGTCTGTGAGCGAACTCTCGGTACTGATATTGCAGGTCTTAGCTTTAAAAGTAAGGTGTTTAGCACTCCGAAGCAGGTGTTGATTGCTGAAGATACCCCTTTCTTTAGGCAGCTCATCAAGACATATTTAAGTTGTGAATCAATGGTTGTGGATACTGCCTCAAATGGTCAGGAAGCTTTAGATATGCTTCTGAAAAAGCAGTATGATCTCCTGTTGTCTGATATCGAGATGCCAATAATGGATGGTCTAGAACTCATAAAAGAGGTTCGAAGTAGAGATGATATAAAAAATATTCCAGCAATATCATTGACCTCACTAAATACTGATGATGATAGACGTAGGTGTCTACAGGCTGGCTATGATAAATACTTGGCAAAACTTAATCGTGAAGAGTTTCATGACAGTATCAAGAAGATATTTAATATGAACTAGATGGATATTATTTAGTAATAAAAAATAATAGAAAGCAGTAATAACAATGAAAAATGACGGAATTATTAATCATAACTTCTACTTCTTTATCTCTGCCGGAAGGAAATGGGGAGTAGATATTGGAGCAATTAGAGAGGTTGGCGAGCTTACAGATTCGCTATGCCCTGTGCCTCACTCTCAGTATTCGGTAATGGGCTACTTAAATGTTCGAGGTGATATTCATCAATTGATCTCATTCAATAGTCTTATCGCAGGCAAAAGGGTAGAGGAGAACAAGGGCGGCTTGGTACTGTTTTTTAAGGAAAATATTGGACAGTCGTTTGGGGTTTATGTAGATGATGCCTGTGAGATAATGACTGTGAATAATGTGGACATTGAAAAATGGGAGGCGGTTGGATCAGGTAGTCGTAATAATGAGTTTGATATGTCAGAATACCTGACTAGTAGTGTCTATAGGAGTAAAGACGAACTTGTCCCACTAATAGATCCCACTAGGATCGAAAGCGCAATAAATATTTGATAATATTTTAATAAATCGTGTTTTTTTAAGATTTTGGCTAGATTTATTATCAACTTATATCCGATAAGTTATACGAAGAGAATTGAAAACTTCCAAACTAATCTATTTAAATATCTGATATAAGGGGATAATATGAGTATTAAAAATTTCACAATGTTTGTGCTTGCTATGGCAGTTTTAGTAGCGGCTGGGTGTAAGGATAAGTCTTCTGAAGTTGCGTGTGTAGATGGAAAGTGTAGCCCTAGAATTGGGCAGAAACAGGTTGTAGATGTACAAGCTCCTGCATTTAAAAGAATTCCACAGCTCTCACAGAAGGATGAACCTGTAAATCAAAAGTTTGCACCTATTCATGAGAGTCAGATCGCTAATCAAGATCTCATGAGCTTGGCTGGTAATGAGGGTCATTTCAACGATATTCAGATAGATGAAGTCGAAATTCCTGGTGTAGGTCATACTGAAGCAGCGATTGCAGGCGATAGGGAATACGCTCAGAGAAATTATAGAGAAAATCTCTGGCCTGGTGGTGTAAAACAAGGCGCTGAAGTGGATTTCGAAACATTCTAATGTTTGTATGATACTATTATTTTTAAAACAGCCTACAATACACTTGTATTGTAGGCTGTTTTGCTTGATAAATGGTAAAATATAAAATTATTTGTTCTCTATAATTTTTACAAGTAAGCTTTTTTTAATATATATAGTAGTACTATTTTGAACACTGTACTTTGCTGTATATTTAGAAAAAGTCTTTAGTAAAACTTTTTTAGATGTGGGTTGGTCTTTTTGATCTCTCGTACTGAGATTTCTCTGCCGTGTCCAGGATATATAGTTGCTTCTACTGATATTTGCTCAAATAAAGTCTTACAGTCTATTATCATGCTCTCTAGGTTGCTGCCTGGTACGTCATGCCTGCCAATATCTTCAGCAGTGAGTAGATCGCCACAAAATACTATATTTTCAGTTGGGATAGCGTAACAAAGGTGCCCTGCACTATGTCCCTGTGCTGTGAATGCCTTGCATTTTAATATTCCCACAAGTAAATTCTTCTCTATGATTTATCATAAATGTTGGCTTGTTGTATACTTCGTAGTCTATATTCATTAGGAATTGGCATAGATTATGATCTTTGTTACTTGCGTCTCTGATGCATGCTGGATGTGCTGCATACTGTGCTCTAGGGAGTGCATCAAGTAAATCGTTGGTCGCACCGCTGTGGTCGTAATGGCAGTGGGTTAGGAGTATTAAAATATTTTCATATTGTTCTACAACTGGGATGATTAACTCGGGATTACCACCTGGATCTATGATTATAGCGCTATCATCGGAGGATATAATAAATGTGTTTACTTCAAGCTCACCTGTTACAATACAATTTACTTCTATCTTTTCACTCTCTGCTGTCATTGTACTCATACTCGTTTTCATCTCTTCCGTAGTAGACTTGGTTTTTTGATTGTCGAATTATTATTCCATATGCATTGTTAATTAAATTAAGGATTCTCGGTATTTCGATTACAAACTATAGGGTTTCTGAGTGTAATGTCAAATTAAATTTATGCTAGTAGATTGTTTGGTGGGCTATTTGTTTGCTTATATGTTTTAATTGCTTGAATTAGTATTATAGTAGGACGTGGTCGCTTATTTAGGCTACTTGACTATCTTGAGTGTTATTTTAATACTTTATACCGCTTCGTATTATCGTGCTATAGTCTATTTTGTAGAAATCCTTGATAATACTATAGTGTGTAGCTGAAAAAGCACTATCTTCTGTGGGTATGCATGAGATAGAAAGTTAGTTGTAAAATTGTGAAATAATAGATAATGGGTTATAAATATGGGTTTGAAGACTTCTCCCTCATGACTGTTGTTGCTGGGCCATGTCCTGAAAGGATGGTCGTCTCTGGTGGTAGAATGTTGAGGATATTACGGCAGTGGTCTAGTAATGTCTGGGTGTCTCCACCCGGTAGATCTGTTCTGCCTATGCCATTGGCAAAAATAGTGTCTCCACTAAATAATATACCTTCACTTTGAAGGTAATAACAGAGATGTCCAGGTGCGTGTCCGGGTACGTGCAGAGCCTCTATTTGGATATCTCCTCTGAGAATTTTTTCCTTGTCTGAAATAGTTTTAGTCGCAGGTTTTCCCGTATATGGAGTTCCAGTGAGTGTTTTGCTGAGGTTCAGCTCTGGATCACATACTCGTTCTGCGCATATTTTATGTGCATAGTACTCTGTACCTGAAGGCAAGTCATTTAGAAGATCATTAAGTGCACCGATATGATCATAATGCGAGTGCGTGATCAGAATTAAATTATTCTTTGACGTATCAATCATGGATATAATCTCATTACTGTCACCACCTGGATCAATAATAATATTGTCATGTTCCGAAGTTATAATATAGGTATTGACTCCATAAATTCCAGTTTGAATAACACTAACAGATATTTCTTTAGACATTAAAAACACTCCTATATACCCTTTAAATAATATAATAAGGGTAATAATAATTATAAAAAAAAAGAGAAGTAATTTGGCAGTATTTTTCATAAAGACTCTTTCAAAGTAGAATTTAACAGTCTTTTTTTAAATATCAATACTCTCTATAAAGGTTGATTGATTTGCTACTCGTATAAGATATATATTACGCCAAAAAAGATTGTATGCAAATAAAATCATTGTGGAAGATACAGCAATAATACATATAATATACCCATTACAATAAAATTAAAACTATAATAGCAGGAGTATAATTGTGGATAGTGCAATACAAGCATTGAGTAAAAATAGTAAAATTGCTGTCACATTTGTTGATGTCACAGAGTCAGTGAAGAATCTTGAAAGAAGGCACCTCTCAGGGCCTGCAGCCTCTCTAGTGCTTGCTCACGGTATGTCTGCAGCCGCTGTAATGGCAAGTAATATCGCGGGTAAGGATGAGAAGATCAGTATGCAGCTGATTACTGAAGAGTCTGTGCAAGGAGGTCTTTTTGAGGCAACTGCCAATGGTGGTCTACGAGGATATACAAATATCAAGATCCTTGGAGAACTTGATGGTAAAAAGAATCTTGAAATTGGTGATGTCCTGACTAAAGAGGGTAACTTCTGTATAATTCAGTTTAATGAGAGTCAGATCATATCAAATTCTGTTTATACGTTGAATCCGGCAAATATTCGTGCTGCTCTAGCTAGATATTACAATGAAACACTCCAGCGTCCTACGGCTGCTGAAATATACGCTGAACTCAAAGATGGCTACATTTGTAAGGCTGTTGCAATAATTGCTGAAAAGATGCCCGATGGCGATTCAGAGAAATTTCTCCCTGTACTTGAGAGCTTTGAAGATAAGGATGTTTTGAAATTTCTAGCAAGTGAATATGATTGGGAGCAACTTAAAAAGGTATTGAAACTTGATGATCTGGAAATTAAAGGGGTTCATGAATTCAACTTCTCTTGTGAATGTTCAAGAGAAAAGGTGGTGGCAATGCTTGAATCACTTGATAAAATTGAACTTCAAGAAATAGCAAATGAAGGAAAAGGTCAAGATGTTACCTGCCACTTCTGCGGAAATGATTACCGTATAACTGATGCAGAGATAAAGGGTATGCTGTAGATGATAAAATCATACTCCTTGATAAAGGCCGGATGCTACCTTGGAACTCGTTGGTTTGTAAAGAAGATTGTAGGAAGAGATAGACTTCCTAAATCTGGAAGCGTTATTATTACGCCGAGCCATTCCAGTCTTGTCGATGGAGTTATATTGACATCGTTAATCAATATTTCTAGACTCTCGCCAACACATACGATTGTTCAGGAAGATCCATTTGTTCACCCAGTCTTTGGGTATATGTTGCGAAGTGCAAGGTGCATACCACTTAGTAGAACTCGAAAAGATAGTATTGTGGAGATGTTTAAAGTTGCACTAGGGTATTTGGGTAAAGGGGATGTTGTAATGATATTTCCTGAAGGTCATCTAAATAGTGGTGAGTCTCTGCGTCTACCTAGACCTGGTGCTGCTCTGTTGGCACTTGAAAGTGGTGCACCAATACTGCCTTTAGGGCTGAGAGGGACTCGTGATATTCACGAAACTGGCGGTAAGTTCCATTTTCATAAGAGAGCGGAGGTGCATTATGGAAAGCTTATCGATACGACTGCTCTTAGCTTGCAATATCATAGCTCTAGTAAAGCTAGAAGAAAAGAATTAGTCGATGAACTCTCTATGCGTATGATGAAGCAGATTGCTGAACTCTCTGGGTTACAATTACACCGCCGTATGAAGTAAAGGTGTGAGTAAAATCTTGTCAATAAACAAACATCCTAGCGATTACTAGGGTGTTTGTTGCTTTATCTCTTAAGTTGCTCATGGTATGCTGCAACATATTTTTCGTCATTTGCAATATCAGTTGGAGCTAATTTACGCTCTTGTAGCCAGTGTTTTAAGGCGAGTGGACCTGTAATGATTACGCACATAGTACAGGTGAATATACCTGCTAAAATCATTATAGGTAAGAAGAATGCTCGTACATACTTGTTCATATTATCTCGCTTTTGTAGTTTATCAAAATTAAAAGAGTGTTGCCATACCGCCATTAACTACTGAGTGACCAAACCAAGCTTCCTTCTTGCCAAGCTCGAGTGTACCGTACTCACCATCAAAGCCAAGCGGGGTAAAGGAGTAGTTGCCATCTATAATATCTTTGAGTGCTGCAAGAGTAGAGTCCTCTGCATGCTCTTTCAACTTTTCCTCTATATCTTTATAGTCCATTGTCCAGAGTGCTTCTTCAGTACCAACAAGTTTAATTATTCTTTCAAATTCTGCAAGTACCTTTTTTGATGAAGAATTCTTAACCTTATATCCTGCAGCTATTGCTTCTGTAAGTGGGATAAGGGTTAGATACTTCTGCTTCGGGGTAATTGTTTTAAGTGTTCGGGGCTCTCCTTGAAGTGTGCCGAGTTCGAGAGCTCGTTCTAGTACCCCTTTGGTGAGTGGCTTGGAGCAGATAGGACAGAACTCTGGAGATTTGTCGGGTGAGTAGTAGCAGTACTCACCCTTCTTATGACCTTTGACACCTTCTCTATGACCTGTCAGAAAGTATCTACCTTCTGAAGGGGTGAATTCTGCAGTATATGCGATACTCCTTGTCTTGATTGCTTCAATAATACCGTGGTAGCTTTTCTCCGTTACGTTATAAGCGGTATACTCTCTGCCAACCCTATTTAAAGCTGCACTATGGCAGTCCGAATTTGAAATCAAAGCTCTGTTGTCTAACTCCGGAATTAGAGCTAGTATTTCTGGGTCGGCTGAAAGGCCAGTCTCAACCGCATATATTTCACTAGCAAACTCTCCATAGAAATCTGCTAGGAATGTAACAGGTCGTTCAGGACCGTATACGCCTTGCGGGGTAAGCACGTGTGCAGGGATAACGAGTATCTCTGGTGCGATGCCGGTAAGGCTGAACATCTTTTCTGAAACGTCTTCGCTGCTATCACACTTTAGAAATGGGCGTCCCATATTTATTTTTACTTCCCAGCCCTTTAGTAGTGCCATGGCTTTTTTAGTGGCTTCAAATGTTGGGAAGAGTAGTATAGTGTGTACGGTTTTTCTGCCGCCGTATCTAGCAGGGGAAGTAATAATAATCTCTGTCTGCAAGAGAAAGCGTGCATTCTCGCTCTCTTTGATCTTGAATAGACCCTTTTCTGCTGCGGTAAAGTTGTCTTTTAGAAATTTATTCCACTCTGGTTGTAAACAGTCACCACTACCAAAGACATCAATTCCTTTGAGTTTCATGGTTTCTGCAATGCCTTCAAGTGAGATAGAACCGACCCCTCCGGCATGTCCAGAGTGGCTGTGTAGATCAGCTGTTAACTTCATTAGTGTCTCTTTTCCCTTTTTCATATCTTTTATTAGTCTCTACTGCTACCACCGAAGACTCTGAGAGCGAAGTAGAGCATCTGTGCCAGAGCAGCAATTGTCGCAGCGACGTAGGTCATAGCTGCTGCATTGAGTACGCTGTTTACCCCTTCAATCTCGTAGTTGTCACTAAGTATGCCGTTATGAGCTAAAGCTAGTTTTGCTCGAGAAGAGGCGTTGAACTCTACAGGCAAGGTGACTAGTTGGAATAGTACTACGAAGCCAAAAAGTACTACGCCAAGCTTTGCAAGTCCAGCAAACCCAATAATCATACCTGCGAAAATTATTATCCAAGATAGCTTACTGCCTATGTTTGCGGCTGGAACGAGGGCACTCCTAATTCCTAGAAATGGGTATTTTTCAGCATGTTGTAAAGCATGTCCTGCTTCATGACAGGCAATACCTACTGAGGCAACACTATTACCGTTAAAGACTTGTGGAGAGAGGCGAAGGACTCGTGAGGCAGGATCGTAATGGTCACTGAGCCAGCCGTCAACCATTTCAATTCTTACATTATTTATGCCCTCTTTTGAAAGCATATATCTAGCTGCATCTGCTCCTCGCATGCCTCGTTTTGTCGCTACTTTACTCCATTTGCTGTATGCTCCTTTTACTCTAGACTGCGCCCAGATTGATAGTAGTATTGTTGGACCTATAATTAGTAAGTATAGTGGATCAAAAAAACCTAGCATTGTTATCAACCTCCTTTATAAGTAATAATAGTTAATAATATATGTATTTGATTTACATTAAACCTTCTTTAAAGGTTGTTACTTCTATATCTGATTCGTCAAGTTTTTCTATTATTTCGCTATCAGTGAGTGCTTTTAGCTCTTCCTCGCGTTTACCTGTGATCCATGATTTACCTATAGCTTTTTCAACGTTTCCTGTAATAGAGTTGTGCCCTGGGTGGGTCATTAGTTCTGAAATTCCAGCCGGTAGGTTCTTTATGAGGGAGAGTAGATAGCTCTTGTTAATTTCTCCTATATGGGTCTGACCAAAGAAGTAGTCTGGAGAGGGTGAGGTAAAGCCTCTATGCCAGAAGGTGTTATAAAATTTTAAGTGTAGTGAGTTCCAGAATTTATTGTACCCTGCAAAGGGCAGGTTCTGCATAACAAAGAATAGTGGTTCGCTATAAGATCTTATTGCTAATTTGTACTCTTTGGCTAGACGATCAGCAACTGTATACAAGCTTTTCCATATCCCATGGTGTTTTTCAAAATCAAGATGATCAGGTTTTACTCCGCTATCTAGTATCTTCTCAATTTGAGCTCTGTATTCGTTTTCAGCAGCTCTTAGGTAGTCTGGGTTTGCTGATAAGCGACCTATATGGAATATGTTGTCAATAAACTTTCCATTAGCAAGTAGTGGGAAAGCGTCGTCAACAGATGTTATGGGTTTTCCCCTGATAAGGTTGAGGTGTACTCCTATGCCAAGGTCAGGGTTACGTAGTGCTACCTGTACCCCTTCATCAAAACCGGGCATATTTGCCATTAGACTTGCAGAGCTAACAACTCCTGTTGTATAGCTCTGCTCGATACCAAGACTGACCTCTTCTGATAATCCTAGATCGTCAGCATTAATTATTAGTTGTCTTCTCATTTCTGTCATTTATGAGCTCACTACCGATACAGTGCTGTTAAGAACCAGAGACCCACTTTATAACATCATTGAGTGTAACATAAATCATAAGTGAGAATAGACAGATCGCTCCGAAGTACTGAGCAGCTATTCTAAACTTCTCACTTGGTGGTCTACGCGTGATCCATTCGTAGATGATAAATACGAGGTGTCCACCATCTAATACAGGGAATGGAAGTAGGTTTACAACAGCTAAATTTATACTAAGTAGTGCTAGTAGAGATATAATTCTCATAAATCCGTCACTACCTTCAGCTGTATTTTTCATGATTCTTAGAATACCAATAGGTCCGGAGATAGCCTGAGTAGATATATCGTTGACAATAAGCTTGTGGAGTAGCTTATAGATTGTAAGGGACATATCAATTGTTTTGTCTGTTGCAAGTACTGCTGCTTCATAGTAGCTATCTACTGGGTGTATTACTTTTGACATGTTCAGACCGAAGGGTAGGTATCCAGAGATATCTGCTGTTTGAGGGTTATTTAGCATCTCCTTTGGTGTCTTAAATATGTGTGGTTTCTGCTCTTTGGAATTTCTGTCAAACCAAGTAACAGCTGTACTCTCAAGGTCTGGACTGAGAAGAATCATATTGACGGCGCTACCTGGTGTGAGGAACTTACTTGCTTCGCTTCCCTTGATAACTTTTAGAACCTTTGGAAGTGGTTCCATTGAGATACCAATCTGGGCTGTAGCTGTATCTAACGAGATGGCAGGGGTAATAGATATTCCCTGTTGCCTTGTTGTGTTGATAATTACAGGAGCTGTACAAGCTAGGGCGACCTGTTCACGTATTTCTTTGTTTTTATCAAGAATCTTGCCGTTGATAGCAGTGATCTTGTCTCCAGACTTGAGTGGAGAATCTTCTACAAGTATCTTGGTAACAATGTTACCGTCTACTCCGACTCCAAGGAGGCTGTCTTCATTTTGAGAAATTTCTTCATTCCAGCCCATAAATACAGGTTTTATGGTGCTAGTAAGGCTTTTGCCGTCTCTTAGGTATTCTACCTTTACTGGTAGGAATGCTTGGGAGGTGACTGCTTTTATAAAGCTAGAAGCGTTTATAAGTGGGACATCCTTACCGTCAACCTCTATAGAGATAATACTGTCTCCAGCTTCTAGTCCGGCTCTTTCAGCAGGAGAATTTTCGATTACTCCGTTGACTCCGATAGCTACTCTGTAGCCAATATCATAACTACCTGCTCCTAGTACAGGAAGGGAAAGATTTAGTTCTTTATCATTTCTCCTTATTGTAAGGTCGATATTTTTACCGACATTTGAGTTTACCGCGTCAAGTACTTTGTACCCTTCAGTAATCTCAGAGTTGATAGGTTCACCATTTATACTGGTTATAATATCATTTTCTTGGATAGTGTCTGTGAAGTACTTCTTTTCGAAAGGTAATTCGGTATTAACTCCAGATATAGTTGTGCTGAAGGCAGGCATAAGACCAATCTGGTTTAGACCTTCTGGCCCTTGGTTGCCCATTACTCTACGGTGTATATTTTTGCCGTTACGCTCTAGAGTTAGGTCAAAGGTTTCGCCAGGGTTCATTACAAGGGTCTCTTTGACTTTGCCAAAGTTTGGCATTTTTTCGCCGTTAATAGCGAGAATGATATCGCCAGACTTGATGTCTGCATTTGCTGCAGGAGTGTTCTCAACTACAATACCGGCAACTGACGGGCTTGTAGGAACTCCCTGCATGAAGCCATACATAAGTAGTATAAATCCAAATATTAGATTCATTATTACACCAGCACTAATTATCAGAGCTCTCGCCCAGAGTGGTTTGGCGTTATAGTCGTAATTTTTATACCCTTTGCTAGCATTATGTTTCTGCTCACGTGGATCGTCTGACTGTCCAGTCAGTTTGCAGTATCCACCCAGTGGCAGTAGGCCTATACCATAAACACAGCCTTTGTATTCTTTTGAAATACATAGTCCGTAAATATCAAACCCTACAAAGAACCTCTCAGGTCTTACACCTACTAATAGTGCAGCACAGTAGTGTCCAAGTTCATGTATAAAAATGAGAATTGAGAATGCAAAAATTACAATTAGATAGCTCCAGGCGGAACTTAGAATCTCAGCCATTTTATTATTACTCCATTATTATTATTAATAAGTTATTTCACACTAACGTGATATGAATAATATTATAACTATTATCGATGCTATATCAATGATAATTAGTATAACAAATGAAGGTGTTATGGGTATATGATTTAATGGTTGGGGGCTTGTTTTCTATACTAGTCGCCATATTCCAAGCGTTCTGCAAGAAAGTTTGGAAGGGTAGTATTGTAAATCTTTGCTGCTGTCTGTTTCCAATCATAGTCTAAGCGGTGATATTCAACGCTTTCTCCGTCAAAGAGCACCCAAGATGCTCTATTGTCTCCATCTCTAGGCTGTCCTACAGAACCTATTGATATATAAGCCTTTTGATTGGTAAGATTGAAATCCATGCGGTAGTGTTCGCCGTCGTCATGTGGGAATATGTATCCTAGCTCGGTGCCAAGAAAGGCTCTGTGGTTATGGCCAACAAAGCAGTGGTCTATATTTACAAAGTCTTTACGTAATGTGTTTACTAGCTGGTAGAACATCCATGGGCTGTCTGCTTCCCGTACGTATTCATTTATAGGATCTTTTATGCTACCATGTACGTAGCATACTCTTCCTTCAATATAATGATCAGGAAGGTTTGAAAAATATTCAAGGATGTCTGGTGAATTGAGGCGTGAGGCTGTCCAGTCGAGTGCTTTTGCTGCTAGAGGGGTGAAGTTTGCAGGCCCTTGTAAAATGGCTTGTTCGTGATTTCCCATAAGAATAATGTCACAGTTATTCCGGAGTAGTTTTAGACATTCTCTAGGGTTGGGACCGTAGCCGATACAGTCTCCAAGACAGATAATTCTATCTGCCTTGGAGGCTTTAATATCTTCTAATACTACTGTAAGAGCTTCAAGATTGCTATGTATATCTGATATTATTGCTGTATACATATCTCTTTTCTCCCTATCTGCCTTGCTGCAACAATTTATGATTCAAAAATTACTCTGTGAAGTGCTGCAACAGCAGCAGTAGTGTCATCAGCATTTATAAGAAGAGCAATATTTATTTCATTTGCTCCCTGCGAAATCATACTGATGTTTATACCTTCATTTGCGAGTGCAGTTGTAACCTTTGCTGCTACACCTGGTGTACCAGACATATTTTCTCCAACAATACAGACTATCGCTTTGTTATCTTCAACATTAACCTCACCATATTTTGACAGTTGTTCTTCAACAATAGTGAGATCGACGTCAGCTGGTGTGCTCAAACTGATAGATATCTCAGAAGTCGCTATCATGTGCACGTCAATCTTGTTTTCAGCAAATACTTCAAATACCTTTGCCATAAAACCATAAGTACCAAGCATTCTTGATGATGTAATTGTGACCATCTTGATATGCTTGTGGTGGGCTATACTCTTGGCAACTTTGTTGGTCTTGGTGAGGGCTGAGACGATCAGCGTACCAGGAGCAGAAGCTTTGTGAGTATTTAAAACTCGTACTGGTATGTTATGCTTCTTTGCAGGTATCATGGTGGATGGATGTAAAACCTTTGCTCCGTACCATGATAGTTCTGAGGCCTCTAGAAATGATAGCTCTGGAATGCTCTCTGCTTTTGCAGCAACTTTTGGATCTGCTGTCATTACGCCGTCAACATCTGTCCAGATCTCTACCTCTTCGGCTCCAACAGCTGCGCCAAAAATTGTAGCCGAGAAGTCAGAACCACCCCTTCCAAGGGTAGCAATATGCCCCTCAGGACTCAGACCCATAAAGCCGGTAGTGATGATAATCTTATCACCTACGGCATCCACGTTCTTCTTGATCGTTGGGTAGCATGATTCATCAGGCATAGCACTTCCGTAATGTGCGTCAGTAACCAGACCGAGATCCATCGCTGATATTGCAACTGCTTCTGCATCGAATTCTCGGTTGATAACTTCAGCTATTATAATATGTGACATTCTTTCACCAAAGCTCATAAGTAGATCATAAGTACGGACTGAAAGTTCGCCAATCATCTTGATACCTATGAGGAGTTCAGAGTAGCGCTTTAGGAGGTCGTCTACAAGATCAGTTGGTAGGCCTAAATCCAGACATATCTGATGTTGTAGATCAATAACCGGTTGTGGGTTGGCATTCCCAGCTAGTGCTTCACTACCTGAATGAACTATTGTATCTGTCATACGGCAGGTAGGGCTGTTGTGCGCTGAAACTACTACTAGTGGTTTTCGATCTTTGCGCTCGGTTATTATTCTACATGTCTCACGAATACTCTCCGCTGTGCCAACACTTGTCCCACCAAACTTCATAACTATCATAACAAATACTCCGTCCTTTCTCGTGTTTCTTCAATAAAACATATTATTGCGAAATTAAATGTACCCTAATAGTCAGAATTAGAGCAATATATTATAGCTTATGCCAATTGGCATATTTTCCCTCTTTCCACATAGCAAGCTCTCCTCCTAGAAGTAGATGCTTGCTGGCAATATCTAAAATAGAAGCAGTATCTGCAACTGCGTCCTTGATATCATCATTGATTACAAGATAGTCATAGTCTGAGATCTTCTTTATCTCGTATTTAGCGATAGCTAACCTTGCTTTGATCGCTTTTTCATCCTCTGTACCTCTACTACTAAGTCGCTCTTTCAATACTTCTTCAGTAGGTGGTAGTATGAATATTGATACCGCAGTTGGAAATTCTTTCTTTATAGCGGCGGCACCGTTTACATCTATTACAAGTAAGACGGTCTTACCTTTAGCAACTTGGTCTTCAAGAATCTTGCGAGGGGTGCCATAGAAGTTGCTATTGAACTCATTATACTCGATAAACTTACCAGCATCTAGGTCGTTACTGAATTCTTCCTTACTCATGAATAGGTAGTCTATGCCGTCTACCTCGCCTTTACGCGGTTCTCTTGTTGTCGCTGTGATTGCGCGGCTAATATTTTTTGACTGATTAATCAGGTTGTCTGCAATAGTGCTTTTGCCACTACCAGCAGGTCCAGAGATTACAGCGATTACACCTTTTTTTGGCATAGTATTAATCCTTTAGTATAAATAGTAGAACCAGAGTATAGGAATAACCGTGCAGAATATGCCTCCAAGTAAAAATAAAAAGAAGATTCTGTACAATTCGGAGGTCTTCTTTAAAAGACTTGGGACCAATGCACCCTCTTTTACACCGCTATGAAATATGAATATTAGCGACATCAAAAAACAAAAATACCATAAAACAGCCGCTGGAATAAATAGTAGTGAGAGTAGTATCGATACCAGTATCATAACAATTATTCCATATTAGCAGCTTGTTCTTTGATCTTCTCTACTGCCATCTTTGCATCTACTGCAAAGGTTGTGATCTGTTTGTCGTTGGCCTTACTAGCGGTGGTATTGATCTCTCTGAGAATCTCTTGGGTAAGGAAGTCTAAACGTTTGCCTATCTCACCACCATTACTAATAGTAGAGCGGTACTGCGAAAGATGTGATTCAAGTCTGTCCATTTCCTCGTTTATATCAACTTTGTCAGCAAAGAAAGCTACTTCTCTTTCGAGTGACTGCTCGTCGCATGGACGTATCGTGTCGAGCTCACTGAGGCGAGTTTTTAACTTTTCCATCTGTCTGCTTACAACGTCTGGTGCAATTTTAAGAGCAGCAGCTCTAAAGGTTTCTACAGGGATCACAAGCTCCAAGAGTTTATTCGCTGTCGCTTCACCTTCAGTGTTACGCATCTCCATTAGTTCAGCAATAGCTTCTTCTGCGCATTTTACTACCCCAGCCCACTCACTTTCATCTACAGCATCATGACTCTTGGTGTCAAATATACCTGGAATCATAAAGATGTCTTTGGCTGTAAGATCTTTGGCGATACCAATCTTTTCTGCAATATTATGTATAGCATTGATAGTATTGCGAGCGGTGGTCTCCATCTCAAGGGAGGTTTCAAGAGCAACCTCTCTGGTAAGTGAAATATTGATATCAACAGAGCCACGGCTGATCTTATCACTGATCATATCTCTAAGTATCTTTTCATAACTTCCAATAGAGGGGCGACTCCTGATATTTACCTTGAGTCCTCTGTTGTTTACAGATTTAATTTCAAAAAGAATTGTAGTTGTTGAGACGGTAAGGGAGCTAGAGCCAAATCCTGTCATACTGTATACGGGTTTATCAAACACGGTCATTCCTTGCTTTGGTTGGTTTATAATTAAAATGTTACACTATTATTTATACAAACGAGATTTTTAGAACCTCTAAAAATCTCGAACAAGTTAGTTAATAATATAAGGATAAATTAAATATTATCTACGTCTCCTGTTCTGTAGTCTCTTCGTCCGTTTTATCTTCTTTCTTTGTTTGTTCTGCTTGGGCTGTATCGGTTTTTGCTTTTAGTTCTTCTAGGGTAGGGATATATGATACCACCTTCATCCCTTTAGGTGGTTTGCAGAGTGTTGCTACTTTGCGGCAGGTGATCTCATGAAGATTTGCTTCATGTAGTACATCTATTACATTCTTAGGTAGCATTGGTGATGTTGCAAGAGCTAGCTCTCTAGCTTTTTCATACTCTTCCCAAAAAATTTCTTCATTTATAGCATCACCTTCACTTGAAGCTTCTTCAATGACATTGCTAAGCCAAGTAATAGTTCCTTTCATCTGCTCAATCTGTATAGTAGTAAGTTTGCCGCTTTGAGCACCTTTATCAAGGGTATTCTTGGTAGCTTGGCGAGTCTTCATAGCTGTAGAGAAGATACTGCGGACATAAGAAAAAGCCGTGTCAAGTTCCTTTATACGTCTGTTCAGGTTTAGAAGAAGGAACATAAGAGTAATCTCTTTTTTAGTATTGTCTTCCTTACCTGCAATGTCGAGCATGGCTGAATATTGAACCAGTGCCTTACGCATTGCTTCGTCTTCAGTAAGTGGGATGTCTTCCCAGTATTGCTTCAAATGTTTTAAAAAATCTTCTAATGACATGTGCCCGTCAGGAGTATTTGAAATGTCCTTTGTGATGATAGTCTCGCGCTCTCTGTATAGCCATGCAAGGCGAAGGTAAAACTTCGCCATCTTTCCTGCCATTCTGTTATTCGGAGAGAGGAATCCTTCTTGCATATAGCATGCTAGGATGTGTGTAAGAATTGCGGTCTCGTTTGAGACAGGCACCTCGGTATAGTCGATCTCTTTACCAATTCTAACCAAGAAACTGTTTGGATCTTTAGATGCGGTGATAAGCTTGTCCTTCATTAGCTCAAGCTTACCCTTCCAGAGTCTGTCAATCTTGCCGCGAAAAACCTCATTCTCGTCAGCAAAGTGGCAATGTGGGCAGTGCCATACAAAGAAATTTTCTGGTCTAATCTCTGAAAAATCTTCAATGTTCCAATTATAACTGACTACGTGATGATCCTTTTCAATCTCTACAGGTTGATAGAGTTTGCTCTTTACATAGAACTGCGGTGAAACCGTATCGCAGGCTGGGCACTTGACCTTTACTTCTACGAATGGATTTACCTTTTTTGGTTCTTTCTCATCACTCATTTATGAAACCTTGATTTTGTTTATTCTACTACTTTGTTAGCTTATCAAGTTCTTTAGCAGCTGCATCTTTGGTGTCTACTGCTGTATTAGCTGCGTCTTTAGCAACGTCCTCTACTTTGTCGGCTGCAGCCTTTGCTGCTGCTTCAATCTTAGCAGCTGCGTCTTTTGCTTCTTGGGCTAGCTTTGCATCTTCTGCAGCAACTCTTTGGCGTTCAGCTTCTTCGTTGGCTTTTGCTTTGGCTTCTGTAGCTGCGATGTCTGCTTTAATTTTGGCTTCAGCCTCTTGAGCTTTTAGTTTTTCTGCAGCAATTTTTTCTTCTTCAGCTTTTTTATCAGCAGCAATTTTTGCTGCTGCGGCTTCTTCTTTAGCTTTAATTTCAGCGTCAGCTTTTGCTTTTAGCGCTTCAGCTTCCTTTTTGGCAGTTTCTTCAGCTTTTTTCGCATCTTCAGCTTCTTTTAAAGCCTTTTCCGCTGCAATCTTTTCTTCCGCAAGCTTTGCTTCAGCTGCTTTGATCGCTTCCTTGGTCTCTTTTTCTGCCTCTTTAACGTCACTTAAGACACTTGTAGTCTCTACTTTGGCAGCTTCTTCAGCTTTTGGCTCTGTAGCCTTCTTTAGAGTCTCTTTGTCTACTGTCAAACCACCATCAATGCTAGCTTCATTCTGGCTGGTTATGTAGTAATTTGTGCCAAGCATAACTATTACAAATAGAACAAATAGGTAAACAGTCCATCTGCGTAGAGGGTTTTTTGCGCCCATTACACTATCTGTTGCTGCTCCACCCATACCTGCGAGACCGCCGCCTTTACCCTCTTGTAGTAAAATAATAGAAATAACTAAGAATGCGAGAATAAAGAATATAAAACCGAGAACATAGCCCACGTGTACTTCCTCCTGAAATTATCAATATTTATTATAAATGTTTGAAATAATCTTAATAAAATAAAAAACCTCTGCCTTTAATACTAAAGGAAGAGCATAAAAACCCCTGAGATTTTCATAACCATAATTCAGAAGCTTTTAATATTTTATCGAAAATACTCTTCTGCGCAAGTAAAAAGAGAAGAGACTTTGTCTTGAGGTATATTATAGGTATTGATGTAAATAACTCAAGAATAATATGTTAGAAATATTGATGAATTATTCTTTGGATTTATTGGAATAATATTCAATTATAGTTGATCATATTAGAGGCTAGGGTATAATAACTAGGGCATTTGTGGCAAAGATCAATTTGTGGAATTTACGGTAGTGATGGGGTATGTTTTTATTATAGGTGTTTTCGGCAATGAGTGATATCGAAAAGAAACGAGTGTTATTGGTTGGTGCTACTGGCTCTATAGGTGATAGTACTATAGATGTACTTAGGGCATATGCCTCCAAGTTTGAGCTTGTCGGAGTGGTGGCAGGGAGTAATGCGAGCAAGCTTGGACTAATAGTAAATGAATTTGATGTCAAATATGCTGCTGTTGCTCAAGAATGCAAGTTTGAAGCGCTGAAAAACGCTATTGATAATAATTGCCAGCTATTTGCTGGTCAAGATGGTATTCTTGAGCTTATTAGAGTTTGTAGCGCGGATATCTGTGTTAGCGCTATTGTTGGATCGGATGGGTTGCTTCCAACAATTACTGCTGTTGAAGAGGGGATGGATATTGCCCTAGCTAATAAAGAATCGCTTGTTGCGGCTGGTGATCTATTGATTAGAATGGCAAAAGAACACAATGTAAAGATAATACCGGTTGATTCTGAGCATAGCGGGATTTTACAGTGCTTGGAGGCTGGTCGGTATCACGAGATAGATAAAGTATTGATTACTGCTTCGGGTGGAGCTTTTAGAGATTATACTAGAAGTAAACTCGAAGTAGCGACCCCTGAACAAGCTCTTAAACACCCGACATGGAGTATGGGCAAGAAGATAACGATAGACTGTGCGACTTTGGCAAATAAGGGGTTAGAGGTTATAGAAGCACATTGGCTATTCGGGGTGGATTATGACAATATCGAGGTTCTGATACATCGTGAATCTGTAATTCATGCAATGGTTGAGTATTGTGATGGTAGTATTATGGCGCAGATGGCAATGCCAAATATGTCACTACCTGTACTCTATGCTCTTGCGTATCCTGCCCGCCTTGAGTATCCCTCAAAAAGGGTCTCTTTTACTGATATTGGGAGTCTAAGTTTTAAAAAACCTGATAACAAGTTATTCCCAATGCTTGAAATAGCCTATGGTGTAGGGAGAGCTGGGAAGTTGGCTCCGGCGGTATACTCTGCTGCAAATGAAGAGGCTGTGAGATTGTTTTTAAATAATAAAATGTCTTTTATGCAGATATCAAAGTGTACTGAGTATGTGCTTACGAAAATCAATACAAATATTCCAGTAACGCTGGATAATATCTTACAGGCAGAAGGGGAAGCTCACTCTTATGCTAGAGATTTCGTAGAATAAGAGGTTATTCATCCTCAGTATTATTATAAATCATATTGCATAATAAAAGCTTCATATCTAAGCCTTAACTATATACCTCAAGATATTACGGTCAAATACACCAGTCAAAGTTATACCTCGTGAAATTAAAAATACGCTTAGTCGGTTATGTAGAGTATTATTACAAAAACTTTATAGTCTCAAAATAGTATGTAAAAGTGGTGAGTCTTTGGAGTATTTTTTAAACTATGTAAGTGGCATAAATTATTACTAGTAGAAGGTTTTTTTGTTGGCTGGATTTTTCGAACTGTGGTATAATCAGTGGATAAATGCATATACTATTTTCTAGTATATCATTTTAAATCCGTATTAACAATTTGATGGAGGTGTGTTATGGAATTAATAGGAAGCAAGACTGCTGTAAATCTTATGACTGCTTTTGCAGGAGAATCTCAAGCGAGAAATAGGTATACTTATTTTGCTGCTGCGGCAAAAAAAGAAGGTTTTAGACAGATATCAGAGATATTCGAAGAAACAGCAAATCAAGAGCGTGAACATGCTAAGAGATTATTCAAGTTTATGACTGGTGGCGAATCGCAGATTGTTGCAGATGCGGCTTTTCCATTTGGTACTATAGCAGATGCTGAAACAAACCTTAGAGCTTCTGCAGCTGGAGAGCATTATGAATGGGAAGAGATGTATCCTAGCTTTGCTACTGTTGCTGAAGAAGAAGGTTTTAAGGTAATTGCAGATGCATTCTCTGCTATTGCTGTTGCTGAGAAGCAACATGAAAAAAGATATCTTGATCTTGCTGAGAATGTTAAGAATGGTATTGTCTTTAAAAGAGCGGAGCCGGTTGTGTGGCGTTGTCTAAACTGTGGATACATTCATGAAGATTTGAGTGCGCCAAGTGTCTGTCCTGCTTGTGCACATCCAATTGCTCACTTTGAAATATTGGGCGAGAATTACTAGGGTGTCGGACTTATTGAGAATTATCCTATTTTGGAAGTATCTTATTAAAGGAGAGTCAAATGGCCGAATTTTTAGGTATCTTTAAGTGCGAACTATGTGGTAATATTGTTGAAGTTAAGCATTCTGGAGCAGGTGTGCTGGCTTGTTGCGGTCAGGATATGACCTTCATGGAAGCCAAGACAGCCGATAGCGCTACTGAGAAGCATGTCCCTGTTATCGAAAAGACTGATAAAGGTGTTAAAGTTACTGTTGGGTCTACACTACATCCAATGACTGATGAACACTATATTGAATGGATCGAATTGATTCAAGGTGATAAGGTTCAAATAATGCACCTTAAACCGGGGCAGGATCCTATGGCGCACTTCCAGCTTTGTTCTGATTGCGGTGATCAAGAGATATATGCTCGTGAATACTGTAATGTCCATGGAAATTGGAGTACAAAATAGCTTTGGAAAATACAAGGATGTAAAAAATGTAGGGATCGCTAAGCGATCCCTACATTTTTTATATAATACAATTAGAAATATGATAGATATTTATTTCTTCTTTAGTAGTACAAGTGTCTCCCAGTGCTTGGTCTGCGGGAACATGTCAAATACTGTGCATTCTTCAACGGTATAAAATTCTGAAAGTATCAGAAGGTCGCTAAGGAGTGTGAGTGGGTTGCAAGACATATAGCTGATGACGTCTGGAGCAATTCTACAAACTTCTTTGCTGGCCTTATCACCTAGTCCTACCCTAGGTGGGTTGAGGATTATATGTTCTGGGCTTTCCTCGAATGAGGCAAGATACTTTAGTGCATCCGCTTCGACAAATTCTACATTAGTAATACTATTGTTCTTTAGATTGGCTGCTGCAATCGTCAGGTTTTCTTTTACATTCTCTACAGCAATCACTCTATCAACATTTTCAGAGATAAGTTGTGCTATAACGCCTGTACCTGAATAGGTGTCAATTACCAGACTTGGTCTTGATTTTATTACGTGTTTTTTTATCTGAGTGTAAGCTATTTCAGCGACATCTGCGTTAGCTTGGAAGAAGGTATTTGGAGCGATATAAAAGGTCTTTCCTAGATAATTCTCACTGATATACTCATCTGCCCAGTGCTGGATAGATTCTCCAAAAGAGACTTCGGACAGGCTCTCTTGAAGTAACCAGTGAACTGATGTCGCAAGTCCCTCAGTAAGCAAGGTGTTTGCAATCTCAGCTATCTCTGTGGCGTGTTCGCGACTCTTTGTAACAAGTGATAACATGATGCCACCAGGTCTAGTCTTTCTGACTACAAAGTAACGGAGGTATCCTTGGTGATTTAGATAGTTGTAACTTATGAGTTCACGTTCTTTTGCTAAATCTTTTGCTCTTTGGAAAGCAGCAAATCCAGCTTCACCCAAGAGGGGACACTCTTCAAGATCGATTACCCATTTGTGTGAGCCACGCTTGCGCAGTCCTGCTTTGTGAAAAGCATAGACGTAATCCATTCTCTGGCGATAACCAAGAGCTTTTGGACTTGCAACTAAGCCAATACTAGAAGTATTAATTACTTCGGAAAGATCTTTTTTAATAACCAATTCTTTGAAGGCTGTACGCATCGCTTGAGCTTGCGAAGGATAATCTATATCTTGGAATTCACAGCCTCCGCACTCGTCGAAGTGTCTGCACTCGGCTTCTATACGTGGAGCTTCGCTCATCGCTTCATCTAGAAGAAGTCTGAGCATTTGCTTGGGTTTTAATCGTTTTTTTCTCATTTAAAATCTCTATTGTGAGGTATTGCTAGGTGTATATTGGCACATGAAGAAAGCTGACTGAGCTTACTAGGTCAATAATATTTGGTTGGTGTATTATATAAAAAAGATGAAGATAGGGAATACAATTTTAAAAAATATCTTTGATAATTTGGAGTAGCTTTTTGCTAGTGTATGGTTTATGGGTGAAGCCTGCAATCTTGCCACTAACAATAAGTTCATCGATTTGTTCAGATTTTTCTATCCCTGAAGAGAGGACTATTTTGGCTTTTGGGTCAATTTCTAGGAGGTGTTCGGTTGTCTCTTCACCACCCATAATTGGCATGACAATATCCATAATAACAAGATCGATATTGTGCCCTTTTTCAAGGTAAACTTTTAACGCCTGTTCGCCACTATATGCTGTTAAAACTTTATAGCCATTCTCATGAAGTATTGATTTTCCCAGTGATATAGCGATAGATTGGTCATCTACCAGAAGTATTGTTTTGCAAGTATGTTTTTTCTCTGTTGATGCTAGAGGAGACTCTTCATTACATGATGAAGAGATAAGAGGAAGATATATATCAAACCGTGTGCCTTTATTTTCTTGGCTAGTGATTTGAATAGAGCCGTTGTGGGTAATTATGGTGCCAAGAAGTGCTGAAAGGCCAAGTCCAGTACCTTTTCCAACACCTTTTGTGGTGAAGAATGGCTCGAATACTTTATTGATTATACTTGGTGGAATTCCGCAGCCTGTGTCTGTTGCAATTATATACAGGTATTCCCCAGGTTTGATATCAAACTCTGAACTGTTACAGTATTCTTGATCCAGTATAGTATTACCTGTCTCAATGGTAAATTCTCCATAATTTTCAATAGAGTCTCTGGCATTAATTCCGAGGTTTAGTATGCCATTTTGTAGCTGAGTCGCGTCACCTATAACAGTGTACTGTTTTGCGTCAAGTTGAGTCTTGATCAGTACTTTTTTTCCAATACTATGATTCAAGATTGCTATTGCATTCTCTATACATTTGTGAACATTAGTTGGTTGTGATGAGGCATTTCCCTTGCGGGCAAAGGCAAGCATCTGAGTGGTTAATTCTGCGGCTCTTTCTGACGTATCAATGATTTTAGAGGCAAATTCTTTTGCTTTCTCTTCTTTAGTTGTGATACATATAAGGTCTGCAAAGCCCATTATGCCGCCAAGTAGATTGTTGAAATCATGGGCAATGCCTCCTGCAAGCTTACCAATAGCTTCTAGTTTTTGAGACTGGCGGAGACGTTGTTCTAGTTCATGTTGCTCGGAAATATCGTGTAGCACAAGTACCGCACCAATCAATCTACCAGAGGCGTTTTTGATGGGTGAAGCGTTGACTGTAAGGTGTTTTTGAATTTCACCATTAGCAATATATGTACAATGCTCATTGTGGATTATTTTTTCTTGGGCTTCTAGAACTTTCGTGATTGGGTTGGTTATAGGCAGCATGGTCTCTGGCTCAAGCAGCTCGATTTTCTGTTGGATGTCTGAGTTGATAAGTTCAGCAGAAATCATATTGAGAATTTCTAATGCCACAGGATTTGCCTGTGTTACAAGACCTTTTTCATCTGTTACAATAAGGCCATTAACAATAGACTCAAAAATAATACGGAGATTTTCTTGGCTCTCCCTTAGTGCAATTTCACTAAGAGCTCTCTCAGTAATGTCTTGTGATGTCCCTTCAATAATATCATACCCATTCTTTGTTTGCTCAGTTACTCTGGCTATTATATGTGCATATCTTTGTTTCTCTGGGGTACTCTTTAGGCGATAAGCAATGTCAGCTTCCACTGTAGATTCTCGTGTTGCAGAATCTAGTAAATTTTTAATCTGAATCTGGGTGTCTTCTGCGCAGTCATGTGCAAAGTTTGAAAAGCTAATGCTAATATCGACTTCTTCTTCCGGAGGATTTTGTTCTTGTAGCTTTTCCCAGAATTGCTTTGAGCCGCTGAACATATTGGTCTCTGTATTTAGTCTCCAGCTCCCAATGCTTGCTAGCCTTTGAGCTTCAACAAGTTTTTCTTCGCTAGATTTGAGCCGCTTCTCAGTCTGTTGCTTTTCATTGATTACTCGAGCTTGCGATACATTTTGGTAAGCCATCTCTGATAGTTGCTCTGCGATAATTGCCATTGTCTTGCAGATATCTTCAAAGTGCTCATGTGACATTATAGGTAGTTTTTCAAAGGCCTCTCTATATTCATCTTCATCAATTCCAATTTTCCGGGCGTAGGATTTCTGCTGCTCTGACATTTTATCAGAATATCTTACTTGTCCTATAAGCCAGTGGGCAATGCGTTTTTCTCCAACCCAAATAGAAGTTCCTCCGTCCATTAGTCCAGCACTACCGCAAACCTTTTCAAGGTAAGAACCTCGTTCCGTCTCAATGTCTGAGTCAGACCTAATGCAGTTGGTGCAACCTATTGTTGTTGATCTAATAAGATTACAGAAAGGTGAAAAATTGGATGGTTCAGTAATTCCAATACCATCTGTGGATACAATTATAGCTGCGACTTTTGTCATCTTCGCAAAAGAATCTTGAATGTATTGGATTTTCTTTACGTCAAAGATATTTGAAAAGGTCAGATTTTCGGTGTCTATTAGTGGACGTGTAAGTTCTGTAAGGCGGCTTTGGAGGATTTTCTCAGTCTCTTTTTCTTGGGTGATATCTTTCTGGGTAACTATAATACGTTTAGCTGTCCCTGAAGTCGTAAGCTCTTGGGTGGTGAATGTAAGTGAAATAAAAATATATTCCTTTGTCTTTGATCTAATCCTGACACATATTGATGTGCTTTTGTTGAGCTTTGGGTTGTTAATTGCTTCTGTTAGTGACGTGTTGAGAGGTTCTGAGTCCTCTGGATGGAGAAAGCTTTTCCAAATATCAAGCGAATATGGAATTTCATCTGGAGTGTATCCTAAGACGGTAAAACATCCAGGAGTATAATAGAACGAGTTTTCTTCGATATCCCAATCCCATAAACCTTCTTTAGAATTTTTTAAAGCTATTAGAAGGCGTTCCTGGTTTTCTCGAAGGTGTGATGACTTTTCATTTATTGAGATCTTGAGGCTCTTGATAAAGGTGAGTAGTATGAAAATTAGGATAGTGAGTGCTGTAATCGTTATAGTTGCCCATAATATAATATAATAGTAATTTATGGATTCGTATTGCTTTGGGTTGTATAGGAAGCCGTCAAGAGAATAATCTGTATTGAGTGCGCCAACGTCTACAAAAGACGAAGCGATTTTTTCCCACCGTGATCTAGTCATGGTACCAATATCAATCAGGTCTGGCAGTACAAATTTTCGCATACTACTAGCCTCGTACCGAAGATGATCTACACTTATACGAGGGCTATGGATAATTGAGATAGTCTCATCGACATTTGCAAAAGCATAGTCCCAGCCTTTCCATGTTGCTTCTAGGAATTTCTTGACTGTTTCAGGGTTATTAACTAGGAATTGTTTCTTTGTGTATAGTATATCATCATAGAATTCCAAACCGTAGTCTTTGGGATCAATTATTCTGTAGTTACTACCTGCCAAGTCAAGAATATAGGGCGTTGATATTTGGCACCCGAGTATAACATCGGTCTTACCCGATAAAAGATTAGGGATTTTGTGAAGTCCTGATATTCGATTTATTGACTCAAAAGAAACCCCGGATTTTTTTGCGAGAGCTTTGATCGTCCATTCAGATATTTTATCATTGATGAGGATGGTGTTATAAGCAAAGTTTGAAGGGGAGCCTATGCGCTTGTCAAACAGTGATATTGCTGCTAAGCTACTAGTTTGAAATAATGCACCCAACGCGACAACCGGTCGCCCGGCATTATAGTCAACAAGTAAAGATGAATCTCCAATAAAGAAGTCTGCGTCTTCTTCTGTGGATGTCGATGATATTGGGATGTCATTATTGCTAGGTAGTATGGTTACATCTAGACCTGCATCCTCATAGAAGCCTTTTTTCTTTGCTATATAATATCCTGCAAACCTAAAATCGGCAATTCGTTTTAGCTGGATACTGACCCTTGACACTTCAGATGAATGTGCGAATGGAGCATAAGAACAAAAAAATGTAATTATGAAAAATAGAAAAAAACAAGGTGTTACTATGTTTATTTTATTGATATTTAGGAGCATAACTAGCACTCTTTCAGCTAAATATCGGTAGGTTAAAATATAAAGCATGTATCGGTGTATAAAATTATCATATGTATATATTTAAAAATGTAAAGAATTAAAAAGTTTGATCCCTGCGTCGTCTATACCAAATATTGCAAATATAAGGATATTGATCTTTTTCAGAATTCTTGTGCGTTCTATCGATCCTGATTTGGTACTAATACGGCTAATTTCATGGTAGAGTGTTGCAAGTTTTTTCTGATCATTGAGGTCAGGAATTATCGTAGGTAGTGACTGGATATCCGCCTTTGATAAGTATACCCCTTTCAAACCATCACTCGGTGGGCGACCTCGTTGGAAAAAAAAGTGTGAATAACGAGAATTTAGAATGCATGCTAGGCTTGCACAAGAGAAGTCCTTGACAGTATGTATACCGTATAGTTCGCTTGAAAAAGCGGTGCGGCTAGTATCTACAGCTGCGGCAAGAGGGCTTACGGTGCGCTTTATCAGTACTTTTTCCAGTACATGGTACTCTTCCTTCTTTGGCATGTGGCGCATGAGATCTTTTCGCATAAGAACATACTCTCTGTCAGATCCAACCTTGAAGGGTTCTATAGCGCTGTTTACTATTATTGGAGTCCAGTCTGGTCCTGGACTGGAGAGGCGCTTGGCTTTTGGGTCACTGACAGATACTCCTGTAAAGACCTCAGTGATGTCTCCTAGAAGGCGTCCTTCTGTGGAAATTCTATCGAGGTGCGCTTGGAGCTCCTCTGGGATAGGATTGTCGTCCTTGTTTGTTTTTGAGACGCCTTTTTTAATAACTTCCTCAGTCTTTGTTAAAAGGGTGGCCAATTTGAAGGGTTTGCTGATACATTCGTCAGCACCAATACCGAACATGGTATCTATATCTCCAATATTTGATTGGTTCATTACAACTATTACCGGGATATCTTGATAATTTGGAGTGTTCTTGAGGGTTTTTACAAAAGATGTCAGAACGCTTTCGTTTTTATTGATAGCTATTAGCAATATATCAATATTATGGGTTTGAATTAATTTGTGCATGCTGGATGGGTCGGTTGCTTCGAAGCAAATATGACCACGGTTTTTCAAACCAAAGTATATTTTGTTAGATGTGGCTGGGGAGAACATTGCAATTAGAATTGTCGACATATATATTCTCCCCTCCCAAAAAGTTCCATTAGTTATGACAAAACCTCGAAACTCGTTTATTTATAAACTGAATCTGGGTTGAACACTTTGTCACCTTCTTCTGAAATACTTCCGTCATCTTCAATCTTCCAAGAGAAGCAACTTCTGTATCCTGTGTGGCAAGCTCCGCCGTTCTGCTTTATCTTGATTAAAATAGTATCTTTGTCACAGTCTACAAAGATCTCTTTGACCTCTTGAGTGTGACCTGATGACTCCCCTTTTACCCAGAACTTTTGGCGACTTCTACTCCAGTATGAACATAGCTTTTTTTCAAAGGTCTCTTTCAAGCTGTCCTTGTTCATGTATGCAACCATCAGCACTTCACCGGTTTCAAAGTCCTGTGCAATTGCTGGGATAAGCCCATTACTATCAAACTTTAACTCATCTATAAATGATAGATCCATAATAACTACTCCTCTTCTTATTGTTAATTATTGTTAATATACGACAACACACAAATATTTCTTGCTTAAATTTAATTATAGCAAATATAAATTACTTGAACAGATATATTATGGAAATTATGTCCTCTTGAAAGACTTTTTCCTGAAAATTACGCTAATATTCGGCTAATTCTTGTATTTTGTCAATTATAACCGTATACTTTAGAGAATATTTAGTGACAAAAGTAGAGTAAAGGTAATATGTATCGAAAGAAGATATGAAGAAGAATAGATTGACTAGAAGGAAAACCATAGTCCTAGCATTAATGATTATCATTATGGCTGGAGGGCTAGGTGTGATGAGCCTTATAAACGGTATTATTATAAGTGAGAAAAAAGACGAGAAGCTACTTGTTCAGAGTAGGATCGAGCAAGTACTCGCTAGTTCTAAAACGGTTGCAGATGATTATGTTCTTACTAGGAAAAATGAGAGGGAGAGGGCTCAGAAGCAACTTGATAATAATGCGGCAACTCTTGTAGGTGAAATACAGGTATTTATGCAATCTGCCTTAATAAAAAAAGAGGCTGAGATCTCTCAGGCAAATCTGAAAGATGTAAAAAGAAAACGAGAGATGCTTGCAGCGTTTGCATTGCAAAGTTTTAGCTCTATGACTAAGGAGATGTTACGATTAAAACAGGATGTCTCACGAATGCAGGTAGGTATAGATGACCTAGTAGAAGATGCGCAGATGAAGGTTAAAACGGAGTCTATGGTAAGTGGTAATTCTCTTGATACTACTCCACCTCTTCCAGAGATACTTGCTCAAATAAAGAGTAAAAATATTCAGAACAGCAGAGCATTCAGAGAACAAGGTAGTGTCAATACAAAGAATGAGATGTTGAAGCTAAAAGAACTTAGGAAGTTTCTTGATGACAAAAAGGGTCAGGATAAAATAGACCCATTGAGTTTTTTTGTTGAGCTTAGCCCTGATGTTGCAAATATGTTGCCAGAGAATACTATATTTACAATATCAGAGGTTGGTGGTAAGGTCTTACTCAGCCTTGGAGGAAGTGAATTAGGACCAAATGCAATTACTTCTGAAGTGTCGAGACCGATGATATTTCAAATTATGGGGGAGAGCTTTCAGTGGATTGTAAAGATGGAGCTGAGGACAACAGCTGTTGCTGCGGAACCAAATGAAGCCGAGCTGGCAAGCCTTCTTCAAACCCATATATTAAGGGTTTTAGGCAGCACAGATTATAGTGGGTATGTCTTTGGAAGTGATGGTGAACTACTACACTTCTTTCCAGAAAATGCAGGGATGAAGACTAGTATACCTGAAAAAGGTTGGGATGAGATACTGGCTGCTAATATTTCTACATTCTATAAAGTCAAAGAGTATTCTATAGGCAACTTGTCCTATGGATTGGGTATTTGCTACGAAATGAAGCATGTAAGCGTTCAAGAAAGAATAAGTAAGATTATTGAGGAAAATCCAGGAAATGCGGTACTTCTTGTGGTTTTTACTCTGTTTACTCTTGTTGCAATATTTGCTATTGGATTCTTAGGTTGGCGTGGCTCTGATAAAGGTGGTCATCAGGGTGCTGGTAGTGAGAGTACTGATGTAGATGTTAGAAAAATTAAGCCAGAGTTGGGAAGTCTTAAAAGATTGCAAAGTATGAATAGAGGGCATAAAGCTGGAGGAAGTAGGATTTTAGACTTTACTCGTAATGATGCTTTAAAAGAGCTGGTAAGTAGAGTGCGAGGGGCAAACTCTGAAGTAAGCAAAAATGTTCAACAGGATATCGATCAGGGTACAAAGAAACCAGCTGTAGGCCTTAGGGAATATATGAAATAAGGGAAAACAATAGTATATGTATGAAAAACATTGGGGATTGGTAGATAAACCCTTTAGAAATACCCCAGATCCAAATTACTTTTACTTTTCTCGTCAACACGAAGAAGCTCTTACTAGGATGCTATATTGTATTCTAGAGGGGCAGGGTGGGATGATGTTGTCTGGTGAGGTGGGTAGTGGTAAGACTCTGCTATCAAGAATTCTTATTGATGAACTAAGCCCTGAGAGGTATGAATGTGCAAGTATTGTACACTCAAATCTTGATGCGAGCGAATTATTATGCGATATACTAAGGCAGTTTGGCTGTAATGCTAGAGGGCTAAGTAAACCTGTCATGCTTGGACTTTTGGGAGATTGTTTTAGGGAGCATCAGAAGGCAGGTCGGTCTACAATAATTGTTATTGATGAGGCGCAGATTACCTTGGACGCTATAACCTTAGAAGAGATGAGGCTGCTAATGAATTTTCAGCAAGATAGAAAATTCTCTGTTACGCTCTTACTACTTGGGCAGCCTGAAATGCGTGAAAGGGTTAGGCAGTCTCCTCAGTTTATGCAGAGGCTGAGTGTGAGATTTCACTTGGAAGGGCTGAGCCATGAGGATGCTATCGGGTATTTGAGGCATAGACTTATTGTTGCTGGAGGAAAGGAAGAGATCTTTACTGCTGAGGCGGAGGAGATAATTGCAACAGCTTCCAATGGTGTGCCTAGAATGATTAATGGACTTGCAGATATGTCTTTACTTGCAGGGTATGGTAAACGCGCCCCTTTAGTTGATAAAGATGTAGTAAAGTCTGCACTAATAGATATGAATAAGTAACGAGCTTTGTTTGACTCCTATTTTGCCAGCATATCCCTGAGCAACTATACTCAGCTTTCATCTATTGTTGTCTGACTTTCATACTTGTCATAAGCTTTGACTATCTCTGCAACTAGACGGTGACGGACAATATCTGAGCTGGTTAGAGAGGCTATGTAAACACCTTGTATATCTTTTAGAATATTTGTCGCATGTATTAGTCCACACTTATGAGGATTTGATATATCGACTTGAGTTGTGTCACCTGTGACAACGCAGCGTGAGTTTTTGCCGAGTCTTGTGAGGAGCATCTTCATCTGACTTGGAAGTGTGTTCTGCGCTTCGTCTAAAATTACAAAAGCATTATTTAAAGTTCTACCACGCATAAATGCTAGTGGTGCAATCTCTATGACCCCTGTCTCAATATAATGTGACATCTGCCTCCTGCCAAGCATGTCAGAAAGTGCGTCATAAATAGGGCGAAGATATGGATCTACCTTCTCCTTCATGTCCCCTGGAAGAAATCCTAGATTCTCACCAGCTTCAACAGCAGGGCGGGTAAGGATGATTCGTTGGACTTCATCTCTGCGGAGTGCTTCGACGGCGCAGGCAGTTGCTAGGAAGGTCTTTCCAGTTCCAGCAGGTCCCATAGCAAAGACAAGTCCATTATCTCGGATAGCTTTAATGTATTTAAGCTGTCCATCAGTCTTTGCTTCAATACTCCCTCTTTCGGTACGGATATTGAGAGATGGCGCCCCGCTATTTACCCCCTCTAGTATAATTTCTAGTAGTCTCTCGACATCACTATGTCCATTTTCAATCTTGCGGATAATTTTGTAAAGGATAGATGATACAGTATTTACAGCCTTTACGTCTCCGTCAAGCAGTAATATCTCTCCTCTTGTAATGATTCGGATAGAAAACCTCTCACGTAGTAATTTGAGATTTTTATCACTTTTACCAAAGAGAAGCTGCTGCTCGTTTAAGTTGTCAGGAAGGTCTATTTCTTTGCGCATTATTATAAGTAGTCCTGAATATTTAATATTAATATGAAGAAAAAATTAGTCCGTGATAAGTCCAATTTTTACTAACTCCTTCTCTAAACTATCGGGAGCTACTGGTTTGATCAGGTAGCCTTCACAACCTTTATTAAAGGATGAAAATACATCCTCTCCAGAATCCTTAACAGTAACCATCAGAATCTTTGCTTCAAGATCATTTTTGAAGGACTCATTTTTGTGTTCCCAATTACGTATTTTTTCTATAACCTCTCTGCCATCGCTTCCGCCTAGATCAATATCCATAGTGATTAAAGAGTATGGTACACCATCATTATGAGCAGCTACAAAGATGTCAAAAGCAATCTCTCCATTCGGAACTGCATCTACATCTCCATATTTAGAAAGTAGTGACTTTAACTGAACACGGTTTACATAATTATCATCTACTGTGAGTATGCGCATTTTATTACTCCTTTAATTGGTTTTCAATGTACTACTACATAATACTTATAAAGTATAACATTAATTATGCATAAGTATAGTGTTGATTAGGCGCTAATTATTCTGTTTGTCGAAAAATATTTTTACATCTTTAAATGCTTTCTTTACTTCTTTTATTAAATCTGAAGCTTCAGCAAAATCATTAGCTTCAGAACATTTCTCAAGAGTTCCTGCAATCCCAGAAAGTTTTTTTGCTGTCAAACTTGCTGAACCACCCTTTAATTTGTGGGCGGTGCGGCGTAGTAGCTCTGAATCACTACGTTCTAACGCTAAGTTTAGATCAGGAAGAATTTCTCGCTCAAAAGAAGAGAAAAAGTTGTCTAGTGCCATATTGAAAACAATTTTATTGTTTCCAAATAGAGCATAAGCTTCGTCAAGGTTTATTGGGTCTTCTGTGATAATTGAGTCGTCTGAGATATTGCTTGACGACGAGGTTGAATGTTTGGTTATAATGTCTGTAAAGGGAGTAGTTTGTGCCTTGTTTATCTCCTCTGAAAAATTTATTGGTGCTGTGGTGCAACTCTTAGGAAGCCACTTTGCTAGTGAAATTGCAAGCTCGTCGATATGGGTTGGCTTATTTAAAATGCCATTCATGCCTACGGCCTTGCAGACGTTGCGTATATCTTTATCAGCATTTGCAGTCAGTGCTATTATGGGGACTTTTTCATAGTGTGGATAGTCAATTCTAATTCTTCTCGCCGCTTCGATACCTCCCATTTCAGGCATCTGTAAATCCATAAAGATAAGGTCAAAAAAGACGCGTTTACAATCCTCTAACGCTACGCGTCCATTTTTAGCAATAAGGACATTTAGCCCTAGATACTCGAGTTGACTCCTTATCAATTCTTGGTTTACTTCATAATCTTCAGCAACTAGAATAGTACCTTTGAATTTATCAGAATTGTCAGAAGGTTCGCTGGCGTTATCTCTTGATATATCTATAAGATCTTTTTCTGATATACCGGTATTCATTGATAGAGTAAACCAGAATGTACTGCCTTTGCCAAGCTCACTCTTAAGGCACATCTCACCACCCATTAAAGTGACGAGTTTTTTAGATATAGTTGTGCCAAGACCGGTTCCACCGTATTTTCTGGTGGTACTGCCATCTGCTTGAGAGAACTCATCAAAGATTGTTTTTTGTTTGTCTTTTGAAATACCTATACCAGTATCAATTACTGAGAAATAAATGTCGGTATGATCTCCAGAAACTTTTGTGACCGCAGTTTTTACTGTTATTGAGCCATTTTCTGTAAATTTAATTGCATTGCTAAGAAGGTTTACTAATACTTGCCTAAATCGTAATGGGTCAAAAATTACATACTTAGGGGTGTCTTCGCTTATTTCAAGGGTGAAGTGCAGATCTTTTTTTCTGGCAGCTTCCTTGAATGAGTCTGTTGTCTCGTGTAGGCATTTGTGAAGATCGAATGGAATATATTCAAGATCTAGTTTGTCTGCTTCAATTTTTGCATTATCAAGAAGGTCATTTAATAGCAGCAAGAGGTGGTCTGACTCAGCAAGAATAGTCTTTATGTTGCTGGTAAAGTTTTCATCTGGATGCTCAAGGAGTATTTTTTCAGAGAAGCCAATAATGGCATTTAATGGAGTGCGGATTTCGTGAGAGATATTGGCCAGAAACTCATCTTTTGCTTTGCTGACTGATACAGCTTCGGCTCTTGAAGACTTTAGTTTCTCCTCATATCTATTTCTTAAGAGTATCTCCTGCCTCATGCGTTTTTGGTATTGAAAGCGTCTTTCGAGATTGATTACCATATGGTTGAATGCTTTTAAAAGTGTTCCAAGCTCTCCACGTCTTTTGGATTTTATCTTGTGATCGAAAATACCACTATGGATATAGGTAATCATTTTGATCATATCATTGATTGGATCGTTTATGTATTTGTAAAGTAATTTTGTAGAGATAATCACAAGAATTAGCATAACTAGAATAGGGGTAGCATAGGTAAATTTATGCTCAGTGAAAAGTTCGTAAGTCAGAGGTTTTGGCTCTGTTGTAATTACCATAAAGTTTGTCTCTC
The DNA here is from genome assembly GCA_965140405.1 of Planctomycetota bacterium. GTDB lineage: Bacteria > Planctomycetota > SZUA-567 > SZUA-567 > SZUA-567. Next base: position 137,902 of record OZ223208.1, on the reverse strand, counting down.
TCTTTGAGAAAGACAGCGGAGAAATGTATGAAACCATATGTGCTGATGATGAAGAGTTTATGTATTCAAAAAAACCGGCTTCTTTTGCATATACTTTGTTGATAATGTCTGGATTATTGGTTATTATGCCTTGTTCTGCATTGTCGCTTGATGCAAGAATGATTCCGCTATGGTTGAGTATTTGTATCTTTGCATTAGGCCATAAGGATAGTTCTTCTAAAAAATCACTCAGTATGTTTACCCGCAGTATCACAAGAATAGAGCATGATTGTGTACTGCATGGTGCAACTATAGGAAGGCAGAGTCCTTGGTCTGTCTGTTGTAGAATAAGTTGATCTCTATACTTATCTATGTGCTTGATAATATTTAGTTCTTTAAAATTTTCAGTAAACGCTGGTGTACTGCTTAAAAGATCACCAGTGCTTGAGAGTATCGCCACACCTAGATAGTTAGGATTATTGCTTAAGATCTTTTTAAGTAAGGCTTTCTTATCCTGATTCTCAGTTGTTTCTAATGAGCCATAAGATATATTGTCTGCTATCGTTAAGATTTTCTCTAGTTGTGTGTTTAAAATATTGTTAATACATATGTTGGCCGAGTGCGATAAATTTTCTAGCCGAGAATTTCGCATTTTCGACAAGTTGCTAATTTTTTCGGAATGTTCAATTGCAACACTGATTGCATAAGGTATAAATGCAATTATAAAAAAAGTGAATAAAAGTATAAAGAATAAAGGCTTTCTTTGCTTCATTGCAATTCTTTTCCTGGTATATTGTACGGAGAATGAGATGCCTTTAAGTGGTAATTTCGGAGCAAACAGCTTTTATTATCTGTCGCATCTGGGTAGAGGCATTCTCTGCAGCTTTGACTATTTCATCAAGTGTTGCTTCTGCCATATCGTCTGGGTTGTTGACATTGGTTATTGCCGAGAGTCCGAATACTTTGACCTTACATTGTACAGCGACGATTGCCTCAAGTACTGTTGACATACCAATAGCCCTTGCTCCACAATTTTTGTACATTCTGGTTTCCGCAGGTGTTTCAAGAGATGGCCCCTTGACAGCAACATATACCCCATTGTGAAGAATAGCACCATTTTCCTTGGCATAGCTCAGGGCGATTTCTTGTAATGATCTGTCCCAAGCTTTACTCATATCTGGGAATCTGTCACCCCATTCATCGCAGTGTGCTCCAACTAGTGGGTTTTCACCTGTTGCGTTGATATGATCTTCAATAACCATTACTTCACCTGCTTTAAAAGAAATATCAAGTCCACCTGCAGCATTGGTGAGGATAAGTGTCTTCATTCCGGATAGACTTAGTGCTCGAATTGGAAGGGCTATCTCCCAAGGAGTATACCCTTCATATAGGTGGAATCTTCCTTGGAGAATAAATACCGGTTTGCCTGATAGCGTTCCCCATGAAAGCACACCTTTGTGAGAATCTACTGTAGAGGCAGGAAATAATAGCTCCGAGTAATCAACGCTTCCAGCAATCTCAATATCGCCAATAAGGTCTCCTAATCCTGTACCAGTAATAATGCCGATGCTAGGTAGAGTGCCGATAATTTCAGATATTTTTGCTACTGATGCTGCAATCTTTTCTTTATACTCAGTTAAATTCATATTACTTTGCTTTCTAAATTATTATTGTCTATAAGTTGTTGCTCAAGTTGTAGATTACTAATTATAGGGTAATTATACCTTTGTGTAAATTATAAAAACTGCAAAATAATTTTGGAGCGTTTTTGGGATATATTTATAATGCTTAGTGCATATTTTGTCGAAAGGATATATATGTAAAGTGGTATTTATATAGTAGAAGTACTGTTTGAGTCTGAGAGGATTATGCTAGAGTATATCAATAATAATAATAAAATCTCATATCAGAGCTATGGAGGCGGTGAGAAGACTATCTTGCTTATTCATGATATTGGAGGGTCTAGTAGCGACTTTGAGCAACTAATCATGGGAATACAGACTAGGGCAAGAATTATTACTATAGATCTCTGTGGGCACGGTAGTAGCTATATACCACGTAGGACAGTGTCAATTAAGACTATGGCTAGAGAGGTGGTTGCACTAATAAAAGACTGCTATTTAGGAAGACCTGATGTTGTGGCTCTTGGTTCTGGAGGAGCAATTGCGCTAGAAGCTTATGATCTTGCACCTGAGATATTTAAAAGTTTTGTTTTCTTCGATACCTTTGTTTCAAAAAAGAGTAGGGACTTTTTCGGTGAAACAATAAGGCCTACTGGAAGGAGTGATAAAGATGTTCTCTTTAGAGATACATTCAAAAGGTGGGTCTCAGCCTATAGAGATGATTTTTTTATATTTGCTAGTGAATTTGATGGGAGGAGAATATTTAGGGTTTCCTCAAGCAGGATGATGTTTGTGTATGGCGATAGGAATAAAGGTATAAATATTAGTAAAGATGATATGGATTTGCCTAGTTACTCAAATATATATATGTATATCGTGAGAAGCGATGATAGGTGGATATTAGAGAATACATATGAATTGTCTAGAGGTATTGTTGAACGATTTTTAATAGACGGCAGTAATGATATAGATCTTGTCGCTAGTGATAATGATGACGAACCAGATTCGCCAGTTATTGATATAAACAATTTAATGTATTTTTAATTAGTAGACGGTTAATCTTATATTAAATCAGTAGTGTAGATACGAATTTTGTTGCAGAAAATGTAAGAAAAGTGTAATCTATATATTAACAGTATAATTAAGTAAAAATAGGGCTAGGTAAGGTGTCGATGATGTTGACTAAAATTATAATTGGGAAGGTAATGTTATGAATAGAACTGTAGCTGTTATTCTTGGAGGTGGTAAAGGATCCCGTCTGTACCCGTTGACTAAGGAGCGTAGTAAGCCAGCTGTGCCTATTGGCGGAAAATTCAGACTTATCGATGTGCCTCTTTCAAACTGTATCAATTCACAGATTATGCAGATATATGTGTTGACTATGTATCAGTCTGCAAGTTTGAATCAGCATGTGTCTACAGCTTATAGATTTGATGCCTTTTCTGGTGGTTATGTCGATATCCTTGCAGCTGAACAGACAAATGATGGGGGAACTTGGTTTCAGGGTACCGCAGATGCTGTAAGGCAAAGCTGGAGACATCTTACTGATAAGTCAAGACCTGAGAATATTTTGGTGCTTTCTGGAGATCACCTGTATAGAATGGACTATAGAGAGTTTGCAAAAGTTCATAAAGGTGCAGATGCAGATTTCTCTATTGCTGTGCAACCTGTAACTCGGGAAGAAGCTCCAGAGCTCGGACTTCTAAAGACTGATGAGACTGGGAAAATTATTCAGTTTGCAGAAAAGCCAACAAGTGATGAAGAGCTAGATGCTATGATGGTAGATACAACTACCTTTGGTTTGTCAGAGAATGAAGCAAGAAAGAGGCCATTCCTGGCAAGTATGGGTATCTATCTAGCAAAGACAAATTCTATGGATGAGATGCTTCATCGTGATACTAGTCAGACAGATTTTGGTAAGCATATTATTCCACAGGCAATTGAAGAAAGAGTTGTTCAGGCGTATTGTTTCAATGACTATTGGGCTGATATAGGTACTGTTGGGGCTTTCTATGAAGCAAATATTGATTTAGTGAAAACTCTTCCTAGGTTCAATCTTTTCGATACTGATATGCCACTATATACTCATCAGCGTTTTCTCCCAGGTGCAAAGATCAATCGTGCTTCTGTAGAGGGTGCACTCCTTAGTGATGGTACTATCGTTGACGGAGGCATGGTGCGTGATTCACTCATTGGACTACGCACAAGAATTCAGCCTGGTGCGACAATCGAATCATCATATATTATGGGTGCTGACTATTACCAAGACGGTAGTAAAGATTTACCATTTATTGGGATTGGTTCAGGTGCATATGTCAAGCGAGCTATCGTTGATAAAAATAGTTCTATTGGGCATGGTGTTCAGCTAGTAAATAGAGATAATGTTGATGAATATGATGATCCTGAAGGACGATTCTATGTTAGAGATGGAATCATCATTGTATGTAAGGATGCTGTTATACCAGATGGATTTGTTTTCTAAGATTTTAATAATTAATAGTTGAGTTTTGCAAGAATTATATGCATACTGATTATATATAATTGGTATGCATTTTAATTAATATCATTATAATAATTGACCTGTCGCATTTAAAATATGAATTATACAAGGTATTAATTCCAATATATTCTAAAAGAAAAAGGAATCAACATCGCATGAGCATAAACTGGAATTGGGCAAGAAAGATCGCCAATTTGGGAGCAATTGTACTTACCATATTTTTATTATTATATTTTACTGGTGGTGGAAGGATTTGGAGCCCTGCTGGCTTAAATAACAGTAATTTAATTGGTGATGGGGGGATTTTTTATCAATCTGCAGGCAAGTTGGCAGATGGGGAATCTCCATATGTTCTTAATAATGGGGATGTAGAGAATCCCGGGGCATTGTTTTGTTATCCACCAACTCTGGCTGTTATGCTGACTCCATTTTCATATTTATCTATTCTGGGTCAGAATATAGCATGGTATGGAATGATAACGCTAGGGTTTATCATTTCATTTTATATTATATATAAATTGGCTATTATTGTAGATATCAATCCTCCAAAAGGTTGGGGATTTCCTATCGTGGTTGGAGTAGTAGCATTAATGTATGATCCGATACAGAACAATTATATTTATGCTCAAAGTAATAGTATTTTGTTATTATCAATTGTAGTATTCATGATATTATATTTACAGAAATGTTTAGCTTTGGCGGGTATAGTGCTGGGTTTTGGAATTACATTTAAGTTTTTTCCTCTTATATTCATTCCATTACTTTTATTCCGAAAAGAATGGAAAGTTCTGATATATTCGGGTATTTCAGTATTCATCATATTGCTAGTACCATTAATAATGGTCGATCCTGTACAATTATATGGTGATTTTATTAACGTATTTGCGGCAAGAGCAGGTGATGAATATGAGCATGTCGATTTTATTTTGCCTCTTTATGACGCAATTATTTGGTTTATTCCTGATGCGGCAGGAAGGGTAACGAAACTTTTGGCTACGGTATTACTAACAATTGGAATGATCGTCATTGATGTTTATTGTAGGCGCAAGGCTTGCAAGAATAATATTGATTCAAGGCAATTTACAGTATGGATATTTGCAATTTACTCCACAACAATACTTTTAATACACCCTATTGCTGAAGTTCATAATGTGGTGTATACATTACCTGCATTTATGCTTTTAGCAATGTATTCTTTGAAAGAAAAAAAAGTTTTTCCTATCGTGTGTTGGGCATTAATATATGGACTGTACTTTCCACTATTGTGGGTGGAAAATACCCCAATTACTTTTTTTTCTCTTGTATTTCTTGATTTATATTGTGCCATTTTGGCTATTAAGTATAGTAAAAATAGAGCACTTTCTATAACTGATTAATTTATATTTGAAAGGGTGTCATGGGTAAGGCTTGGATTGTAGTGCCGTGCTATAATGAAGAAAAAAGACTGGAGTTAGATCGTTTTTCAACTGCATTGACTGAATATTCATGGTTAAATATATGTTTCGTTGATGACGGAAGTAGTGATAAGACATATATGGTTCTTTCAGAATATGCAAACAATAATAAAAATAGAGTGAAAGTTATTACAAACCCAGTAAATTTGGGTAAAGCTGGGAGTGTCAGGAATGGTATATTAGAGGGATTGAAAGAAAAAGGTTATGACTATTATGGATATTTAGATGCTGATCTTTCTATAACAATTTTTGATCTTGCTGGAATGTATATTGCGCTGAACAGCTCGGATGAAAAGATGTTGGCAATGGCGGCAAGAGTGAGATTATTAGGACGTGACATTGTAGCAAAGGGGTATAGAAATATTATTGGCAATATCTTTACGATAATTGCTTCTGCAATCTTGCGAGTAAGAATATTTGATACACAGTGTGGTGGAAAATTATTTACAAAATCATTTGCTGAAATTGTATTTAAGGATGAATTAGAAACAAGCTGGTGCTTTGATATTGAATTGTTATTGAGGTTGCAAAAGCACTATAGTGATCCGAAGATTTTGAAAAGAGTTGTTATAGAATACCCATTAACATCATGTGTTCATGTAGAAGGAAGTAAGGTGAAGGCTTCTCATATTTTGAGTGTTGTAGGTGATTTGCTACGGTTGATGTATAAAAGCAGGACATGATTAGAGGTATTTTGGGTGTAAGAATTTTTATAGTTTGGTGTACTTTATTGTTTGACAACAGGCCTATGCTCTAAGGGCTTAAGTCTGTTGTCTTTATACTAATTGAAGGTGACTTTTGGCTTTCGAGCTGCTAAGGTTTCGTCGAGGCGGCCAACTGGGGTGTTCATTGGGGCGTCTTTGAGTTTTTGGGGCTCTTCTTGGCCTTCTTTTTCAATCTCTTTCATTGCTTCGATAAATTCATCGAGTGTTGAGAGAGGTTCGGTCTCTGTTGGCTCAATCATTATCGCTTCTGGGACAATAAGAGGGAAGTAGACAGTTGGTGGGTGAATACCGCGTTCGATAAGGCCCTTGCCGATATCTAGAGTATGTACGCCATTTGCTAGAAGCGCTTGAGATGGTGTTGAGATAAACTCATGCATGCAGATCTTGTCAAACGGTGTTGGGAAAAAATCTTTTAACTTTACTCTTAGGTAGTTTGCTGCGAGTACCGAGTAGCGGGCAACATCACTCAATCCTTCAGCTCCTAGGCTTCTGATATATGCATAAGCCTTTATGCAGACACCAATATTACCGTAAAAGCTTGAGACTCTACCGATACTATCAGGGAATTCTTTAGACCACAGAAACTCTATTTCAGGTGATTCGATCTTTGCTCTGACGATACGCGGTATCGGAAGGAATGGCACTAAGCGTTCGCTAACTCCGACTGGGCCTGCACCTGGTCCACCGCCTCCGTGAGGGGTGCTAAATGTCTTGTGGAGATTCAAGTGGATTACATCGAATCCCATATCGCCTGGCCTGCATACACCACAAATAGCATTTAGGTTTGCTCCATCATAATATAGTAAGCCGCCGCCTTCATGTACAATTTTTGAAATCTCTAGAATTCTTTTTTCAAAGAGTCCTAGGGTGTTTGGGTTGGTAAGCATAATGCCTGCTACATCATCACCCATCTTCTCCTTTAGATCTTCAATATCAATCTCTCCGTCAGCATTACTGCCAACTGAACGCACTTTGAATCCAGCTATTGCTGCACTTGCGGGATTGGTGCCGTGGGCTGAGTCTGGTATGAGAACGTACTTTCTTTTTTCTGCTTCGCCTCTGCTCTCATGGTAGGCTCTAATCATGCTCATACCTACAAATTCTCCGTGGGCGCCTGCCATTGGGGCTAGGGTGAACTCTTTCATGCCACAGAGCTCTTGGATGTACTGCTGTAAGTTGTATAGTAGGCGCATGGTGCCTTGTGCCCTAAAGAATTCTACATATGGGTGCAGGCCTGTAAAGCCGTCGAGTGCTGATACCTTTTCATTTATTTTTGGGTTATACTTCATGGTGCATGAGCCGAGTGGATAGAAGTTTTTATCTACTGAGTGATTTCTATCAGCAAGTGCATTGAAGTGTCTAGAGACCTCTAGCTCTGAAAGTTCAGGCAGGTCTGCAGGCTCTTCTCGCCTTAGGTTTCCTAGAATATCATCTATAGAGTCAGTGGGTAAATCTATATCTGGAAGTTGATACGTCTGTCTATCTTTGGTGCTTTTTTCAAATATTACCTGCATTTGTATCTCTTTCTCGGTTTATGACTATAATTAAATTCGATTTCTACCTCTATCTATAGCATAAATATGAAGAAAAAACAAGACTATACTACTAGTTTTATAGAGTATTTGGTTATTATTTAGTTTTTTTATTAATCCTATTGACTGAAAACCAAGTTACTCTATAATCTTAAAAGTAATGACATTACAAGTATATGCTGTTGTTACCAAATTATAAAAGATCGCGGGGTGGAGCAGTCTGGTAGCTCGTCGGGCTCATAACCCGGAGGCCGTAGGTTCAAATCCTGCCCCCGCTACCAATATTTGAGACTTACTGATTATTCAGTAAGTCTTTTTTTGTCAATATATACTAAATTTTAAGAAATATACGGATTATGATTTTCACTTGAGATTAATGCCGATATAAAAGTGAAAAGAGTTATAAGCCGTTTGTTTTCTGATAAGATAAATTTTATTTTAGCAAGATCGTCCAATACAAATCAATCAACTTATGATATGGTAAAGTCATGGGTTCGAAAAATTATTGTTGATAAATAAAGTATTGGAGGATAGTATGAATATATGTGAAAACCAAATTGCTAGTAGTTTTGAAAATTCTACAGTGATTACTGAGAATAAGTCAAGAAATTGTGCCGAGGTAGAGTGGAGCCAGCATCCGGTATTTAGTGGTGTTGATATCAAGAAGCTTGTATTGCCGGAAGAGTGTAATGGCGCTTTCTCTTCGTTGCTGGTAAGGGTACAGGCTGGATGTGAGCTAAAAGAGCATGTTCATGAGGGTCAGTGGGAGATGCATGAGGTGATCTCTGGTTCAGGTGAGTCTACACTTGGGGAGCAGGGCAGTAAGTATAGTTCAGGGAGTATTGCTATTATTCCCAGAGGGGTAAAGCATAGTGTCAAAGCTGGAAGTGACGGACTTGTTATTTTAGCAAAGTTTTTTTAGTAGGTTTGTCTTAGGAAAAGTATAAAAATATGAAGAGTAGAATTGTCGAGTATAGCTTGAGCAATACTTCTGGAGTAAGTGCAGTATATGCGCGGGGAATTCATAATTGTTTTGCTAGACATTCTCATGAATCTTATATAATTGGTATCGTTCTGAGTGGCAGGAGGATAACCGTCTCTGGTGATGTGGAAGAGGTTACAGGTAAAGGTGAATTGTTCCGATTGAAGCCGTATCAGGAGCACTCATGTCGTTTTGAAGGAGATGACGGGTGTGACTATTTTGCTCTGGCAGTATCTAATCATAGAGCCAAAGATATCTGCGGTGATGTACAGGAAGGTGTTGCTTCAGAAGGAAAGTCGTTACCTGTTGAAGAATTGACTTTGGAGTTTGATTCTAGAATAGATGGAGAAGTTGGAAGCTGGAGTGTTTTAGAGATTATTAATTTTCTCTTAATGCAATTGAGTCCTGTCTTGCAGGATGCAGATAGTGTTCCTGAGTTGCTCAGTAAGGGTATGGGTTTTATAAATAATAATTACTCTTTAAAGATTTCCCTCGAAGATATTGCTACTTACTCATGTATGAGCAAGTATAATTTTCAGCGCTTATTTGTTAAACATTATGGTATGAGTCCTGCTGCTCTTATTGATAAGAAGAGGGTTTCTGAGGCTATTAGAAGGATACATGCTGGTGAGTCTCCTAGTTCTGTAGCCCTGTATTGTGGTTTTTCTGACCAGAGCCATTTGTGTCGGGTTATAAGGAAGGTCACGGGTGTTAGTGTGAGTAATTATTCTCAGGTTGCACTATGAAGAGGATAAAGTAAAAAAGGTTTGAGCTTATTAAATAGCTCAAACCTTTTTTTAGCATAGATCATTGTTAAAAATTATTTAACGAATACATCGATTGCACCGTGTTTACATGCTATGGTGCAGTCGCCACAAGCATCACATTTGTGGTTCATTATAATATAGTCCTTAACTCTCTTCTCAATAGCATCAAATGAGCATGTCTTTAAGCATGCTCCGCATTTAGTGCATCTTTCTTGATTTATCTTGAGCCCTCTGAATTGTTCTTCTGCTCCGTTTATATTGAATGATTTGCGGAGTAATTTATCCTCTCTATGCTCTTTCTCGAAGTCAAAGTCAAAAATTTCGCCAATCCCTTTGTAGAGTACAAAGGTTCGCATGGCTCGGTATTTCTCCATATCTTCAACGCCTAGCTTGAACATCTCATTCTTTTTCGCTTTATTTCGTAACGCATCAGGGCTGACAGTTCTAATATCGCCAGTAACTCTAATACTATAACTACCTTCTTCCAAAGAAGTCATGTCTTCTTCTTCATCATGTTCTACCTCAGAGCCACTAAATAATCCACAAACAGAAAGGGTCTTTGCGTGCATTAATTGGTAGTAGAATGGTTTTGTAGACATGGTTCTAAAGTATAGCCCTTCTTCATCGTATGCGAAGAAATGGGCTATACGTGTAGATGGGTATTTGCCGTCTATGGTGGCAAATGTTAAAGAGCCAATATTATCAAAGGCTTCGAAAATTTCTTTTATTGTCATGGTCTGTATTCCTGTGTTAGGTAATTATATTTTAGTTTTGTTCTGGTTTAACCTATGTTGCTGTATGTAAGTGTAGTACTTTAGTCCCAGTAGATCTCTGTCGAGTTAAAGACAGGGCCGTCGTGGCAGACACGTTTGAATACAAATCCTGTCTCGGCTGTCTCTGAGTTGATCTTTATAACGCATCCCATGCACGCTCCGAAGCCACATGCCATTCTTTCTTCAAAGCTTAACTCTGCATTTATGCCTTCTGTTTTAGCAAGTATGGATAACCCACGAAGCATAGGGGCTGGTCCGCAAGCATATATATTTATCTCTGTTCCTTCAGCTCTGGCTTCAGATAGAATTGATTCTACCCCGTTTACTGAGTGTCCTTTTATGCCTGATGAACCATCATCGGTTGTAACAACTACTTTCTTAGAGAACTTATTAAGGCTTCCTTCTTCTAATACGGTACAACTCGATCTAGCGCCAATTACTGAGTAGGTGGTTACTTTTAGCGCTTGCAATTGGGAAGCAAGTAGGGCCAAGCTTGGTGTGCCGCAACCGCCGCCTACAAGAATCGCTGTGCTATTTGGTGTTGGCTTGGTAAAGCCATTTCCTAGTGGTGCGAGTACGGATACTTCTGTACCCACTGGTAGTGTACTGAGTTTGTCAGTGCCTTCTCCTACCACTTGGTATGTGTAGGCAAATTTCTCGCTATCTGAGTATGAAGGGGCGAATGGTCTTCTGAGAGTATGGGTAGGTACACTTACTTGAAAGAACTCACCTGCTGAGAACTCAACACCTTTTGATTCCAGTTCCATTCTAAAAAAATTATCTGCAACTTTTATGTTACTGATTACCTTCGATTTGAAATCTTGTTTTTTCATTAATGTTACTTTCTATTTATTGTATATTGATGATTTCCATATTATGTTATTCTTCTTCGTCTTCACATAGTGCTTCGAGCATTGCAAGAAGTTCTTCATTTGGTGTCTTCTTCTTTAGATCAAACTTTAGGCACGGAGCATCTGTATGAGTATCAAGTTCCAGATGATTATTGCCATCTCTTAGGAATGGCCATAAGGAACAATTCAGCGGCTTCACTCTGAATGGGTTCTGGCCTTTTTTTAGAGCTAGGGTATGGAGGGCACACCATGCACGACCCTCTTGGTCTTCCCAGTTAAATAGGCAGAGCCCGTCCTCTCTCTTTTTGATGAATATTTCACACGGAGTGACTTTGAAAGCATTGGTGTAATCTTTTAACCATGGGCAGAGCTCTTCAAGTTCGCCTAGAAGTTCTGTAATCCTTAGCCGCTCTTCTACTGTCACTGCTATATCAAATACCCCGCAACAGACACTCCCTTTACAGAGAATTGGATCACAGCAGTATTCACCTTTTTCAAGTTCCTGAGAGTCTACAGAAAACTTGCCAAATTGCAACTCTTTACCCATATCTAGTTTCCTTCAACCTCCCGCTCTCTTGACATCTCTTCCCACGAAAGAGTGGTCACATATTTAAAACCAGGGTTGAGTATCGTGAGTAATTTCTCTCCTGATATATTGCTAATAGTATATATATAGTATTCGATTCCGTTTGGTGAGCTTTTAGGGGTGAGTTCTTCAACTCTTCCTGTAAAGGTAATAGTCTCGTGGTACTCATTGAGGCAGCACCTAAAATCTATAACTGAGTTTCGGTCAAAGTTGTATGCACTCTCAATAATGACTTTGGTTATACCTGCGTCGCTGTATACTCGTGTCAACATGAAGAAGTCATTTCGTCCTTCGGTAGTCTCTGCGTGAAGTTTTATCGGGATATTTGTCGTCATAGAACCTGTACACTCTCTGACGGCTCTGATAGAGTAGGTGTGCTGTGGTTCAGATTTTCCTTTGAACATTACAGGGGGAAGTTCTACAGCTGAAACATCTTGGGCAATTCTTGTGTAGGTCTCTCTACTGCACATGACCTGGGTCTTGCCTGCTCTGGTCTCTATACGAGCAGCTAGGTTTACATTGTCACCAATAAGTGTGAACTCTATCTTGTCCTCTGAACCAATATTTCCTGCAACAAAATCGCCAGTGTTTATACCGATGCCCATGTAAATAGTCTTCAAATTATCAGCTTTGAGCTCAAGATTGAAAGGATATAATGCTCCCTGCATCTGCACTCCTGTGAGGACTGCTTTGAGCTCATCTCCTGCAACATACCTAGGGACTGACCAGAATGCCATAATAGCATCGCCACCAAACTTGTCAACATTCCCTCTGTTTTTATAAATTAGTTCCTGCATAATCGTGAAGTATTTATTGAGGTTTGCAACTACTGCCTCAGCACTCATCTTCTCACTCATTGCTGTAAAACCTATAATATCTGAGAAGAATATTGTACCGTTGTAAAGCTTGCCACCGAGCTCGGTATTGACATCACCGCTGAGCATCATCTCTACCATGTTTGGAGAGAAGTAGCGTTGTAAATTTGCCCTTTGAGCGGACTCTTTCTCAATATCTTTAGCAAGGCTGATATTTTTTACTGCTATTGCTATCTGCCCACTAATGCCGGTAAGCATTTGTAAGTCGGTCTCATTAAATTCAGCGCTTCCGTCTCCGCCTTCTACTTGTATAATCCCTAGGACATCCCCGTTTGCTACTAGTGGTGAGCAGATAAAAGAGTCTATCGATAGCTCAGCAATTGACATCGCTTCATTAAACCTGTCATCGTCTGCGGTGCTATTAGAGAGTAGTGATCTTACTTCTTCAACACAGGTGTGGAGTACCGTTGTTGAAATCTTCAGTTTATCAAGATTGATCTCGTTATTGGCACGGTCTTTCGCAGCGACGGGGGTATATCTATCTCCTTCTTTGAGGAGTATGAATGAACGATCTGCTTTTTGAAATAGCCCGAAAACGGTATCGAGCACTTTGGTCATTAGTTTACTAAGATCCATGATGTTGCCAATAGCTTCGGAGATGATACACATTGCTTCCATGCGTTTTAGAGCCTTCTCCATGCTAGCTGAATCAGAGGAGTCTTCCTCTGAAAGTTGTGCCATACTCATTGATGCGTCGATAGTTGCGCTCAACTCGTATTCTGAAGAGTTGAATAGCATACCGCTCTCACTATAGGCGTGAAACTCACTCTGTGATATAGACTCTGGTTTCTTTTTTATACCTGTAATGACTAATTCAGTCTGCCCTATTGCTATTTTGTCGTTATTTGTAAGGGGTTGAGGTGAATTTCTTGCGAGTTTTTGGCCGTTAAGAAGTGTACCATTGGCTGAACCAATGTCTTCTAAATAATAGCACTCATCCTTAAAGAAAAGTTTGGCGTGGTTGCGGCTCGAATGTCCATCATTTAGGCGGATTGTGCTTGTGTCTCCTCTACCTATCGTATACTCGTTATCTAGTAGTTCGATGATTTGAGGGGATTTATTTAATGTGGTTAGGTGTATTTTTGCCATGATTACTTGCTCTCGTCTTTTGTCTCTCTTAAAAAAGCTCTTTCATGTAGTCAGACATGTTCTCTTTTAGTATGATTCCATCAATACTTTCGTTTATAGACTGGGTACGGTAGTACTCTACAAAGTCAAGGAACATCCTGTATACAGAATGGGTACTACCTGAGTGCAGTTTTTTGCCTAGGTTTTCTTCGAGAACCTCTAGCATCTTCTCTAAAATCTGCATGTTTCCAGTTTTAAAGCCTGCCTCTCGCATGAGGGCTTTGACAACTGTGTTATAGCTTTGATCGAGTTTTTCTGCCCTTACTACAGCTTTATTGGTATTGTCATTTATCTTGTTTCTAAGGGTAATTAGCTTTTCGTTGCTGTCTGAAAGCCTTGCGACAAGGGCTTCAAGAATTGTCATGCTGATTGTTGGATTGTTCCTCAAAATCTTGTTTTTATCTTGGGAGCGTAGGCGGAGTAAGGTGACGCTACCTTTAGCAATTACTGTTGCACTCCTTGCTTCACCTGTAAGAAATGACATCTCACCAACAGGCATACCTGCGTGGGATATAGTTGCAACCTGTACCCCTGTTATAAAGATAGCGAGTATACCTTTGGTCAGGATATAACAATCTTGATTATCTGTGTCTCCTTCATGCATCAAAATTTCATCGTCACTCATCTCAATTGATAAGCTCTCTTTATCTTTATTCTGCTCTTTGTAAACGGTCATGTTTTCAATAAGCTTTTCTTCCATCTTGTTGGTTGTCTGATCCATACGTACTGAGACAGGAATATTTAGAGCTATGTCATGGTAAAAATTGATTATAGTCTGGTTTATGGTGGTACCTGCTTGCAGGATAGGTCGACGATTCCAGAAGGCGGCTTTTTTTAGTGTAAAGCCATCGCAAAAAGCTAGGGGAAGCTTTGAGAAATTCAGAGAGGTTCTATTTCCGTGTAATGCTGTCATACTCTGTTTTGCCCCGCTTTATATAGATTTAAGAATTAGTATCCCTATTTAAAGTATAGTCGATATTTGGTTTGTTGGAAATATTTTTTGGGTTTTTTTGTGTATTTGTTTTAGAATATTGGGTAAACTTATAGGGTGTGATTGTCTCAATTATAATATGCTTGCTGCTTGGAGTGGTGCAATTAATATAATATTTAGAGGTGTTAGAGGGAGTTATCCAGTTGCTGGTGCTCTGTTCCGCAGATATGGCAGTGAGAGTACCTGCTGTGAGGTAAGGGTCGGTGGACGACTCCTCGTCTTTGACGCAGGGTCTGGAATCATCTCACTCAGTAAGCAAATGTGTGATAATAAAGAGAGCGAGCTCAGTCTTTTCTTTACTCATTTTCACATAGACCACTGTTTCGGTATGAATTACTTTGTGCCTTTTCACCTCAAGAGTACAGAGGTTGCTTTTGTTGGGCCAGTATATGGAAAGGGAAGCCTCAAGCAGAATCTTGAGCATATTACTGATGTATTGGTGCATCCTGTGAGTATTGCAGAACTTCCGTGTAAGAAACATTATATTGATGTAAAGGGGGAAGAGGTATTTGTGTATAGAGAAGGAAGGGCTCGCCCGTATCTACGCAAGAGTGGTAAGACTACTGAGGAAGAGGTGGTTGTTAGAACCCTTCATAATAAGCAGCATTCGCAGCTCGGTGTAATTAATTATAGAGTAGAACATAGGGGCAAGGCTTTTGTCTTTGCTACTGATGTAGAGTGTGATAGAGAGAGTGGGTACAATAAGGAATTGGCTGAGTTTTCGGCTGGTGCTGATTTGTTGGCTATGGATGGGCAGTATACATCTGAAGAGTATGAGACGCGTGTAGGGTGGGGACACTCGGCATATGATATGACCTGTCGCACAGCCGAAGTCGCAAAAGTCAAGAAATTAGTAATTATTCATCACGACCCTTCTCATGATGATAAGGCAATGCATGATATAGCAACGAATGCTAAAGGTATGTATGCTTCTACAATTGTAGCAAGAGAGGGTGGTGTGATAACGCTTTAAGTAGGTGTTCTTACTCATCAAGAATAGTGACACTTCTATACTTTTTTTGCAGATCAGAACAACTCTAGATGTGGTTATTTTTAGGGCGTATATGCAATGCATATACGCCCTAATTTACGGCTATTTTTTTGCGATCTCAAATTTAGTTGCTATTTGTAAGCAATTTTGTATTGGCTTTTTTAGGTAAAGAATTAGGTCTCTTTTGTTCTACCGTATCTGCTGTCCTTGCAATTTTGAAGTATTCTAGTAGTTCACTAAGTTCGGTTGCCTGTGAGGCAAGCTGTCGTGAAGCTGCTGCGGATTCTTCTGCGTTGGCAGTATTTTGTTGTATGATGCTATCAATCTTGGTAAGGCCTTGACTGGTCTGAGTGATGTTTTGGGCTTGTTCTGTTGAGGCTTGAGCAATGTCTGTAATAATTTCTGATGACTTTGTTATCATTTCAACAATCTCTTTCAAGGATTCCTCTGTTGTACTGGCGATTCTTGCTCCTTGCTCAACTTTCAAGTTTGACCCCGCAATTAATGACTCGGTCTCACTTGCTGATTTTGCACTCCTTGCGGCAAGGCTTCTTACCTCTTCGGCTACGACTGCAAATCCCTTACCATGTTGCCCAGCTCTGGCTGCTTCTACAGCTGCATTAAGGGCTAAGAGGTTTGTTTGGAAGGCAATATTGTCGATAGTCTTAATTATATTGGCTACTTCATTCGATGAGGACTCTATCTCAGAAATAGATGTGGTCATGTCTCTCATGTGTTTGCTACCAGTCATTGAAGAATTGGTCGCAGCTAATGAAAGTTTGCGAGCCTCTTCAGCATTATTGGCGTTTTCAGTTGTCTTGGTCTGGATATCAGCCATTGACTCGGTGACCTCTTCTAGGCTTGCTGCTGACGTGCTGGCTCCATCTGAAAGTGACTGGCTTGCTGCTGCAAGTTGAGATGAGGCTGCTTGAATTTGTTGCGAGCTATCTCTAACCTTACTTACAAGGGTAGAGATGCTGGTAATCATCTTTTGTAGAGCTTTTCCTAATTCATCGTGCTCTGAAGCTAGCTTAACTTGTTGTGTTAGATCGCCTTCAGCTATTGCCGAAGCAAAGTTGACCTTCTCCTCGAAGCTATCACAGACAGCGTTGTAAGCGATAAACATCTGGCTTATTTGGTCTTTTCCTGTGACTTCAATTCTTTCTGGTATCTCGCCTATTGCTAGCTTTTTTGCAAAAGCTACTGCTCTCTTTACTGGAGAAGTTATTGAGCGGACTATAACGATGATAATTAGACTCGAGAGAATAAACGAACCGAGCATTATGTAATCTGAATACGTGACAGACTTTGTAATAGAGAGTATGGATTCTTCCATATTGCTTGTGTGTTGGTCGACAAATACGCTGAGTTTTTCATTGAGGCTTGAAGCAGCAGTATCAAAGCTTGCCATCAACTTGTTTCCTTCTTCTGGCCCTCCGTCGATGTAGGCCTGTGCCATGAGTTTTCCTACTCTGTAGTATTCATTGACATTGTCTTTTAGCAATTTTATGTTTGAAAGACCTTTGGTGTCGTTCTTCTGAGTGTAGAGTGTTTTGAATTTATCAAGACCTTCTAATATGTTGTTGTAACTATTTTCTGCTTCGTCAAACCCATCATTGAGCCCGTCTTTGGCTCTAGTTGCAGATATATCTGTAAGCCACTGTTGTACCTGTATAACGTTGATCTTTAGCTCTAGTGCGAGTTTGCTGAATGGGGCACTTTCGTTCTTTGTCACTTGGGCATCTTTTCCAATATTACTGATGCTTAGGTACAGTACAAAGAATACGCAGGCGAGAAAGAATATGGGAATTGCTATGCCATATTTTAATACTGATTCTAATTTCATTATTATTCTCCATGTTAAAAAGTGAAGGTTATTGATTTTTTAGCTGTGCTTAGGTTGTATAGTTTTAAGATTAATATCATAATAGTACATACCATTAATCTTCAAAATAATCAAGATATTAATACTCTGTTGAAGTCAATAATTATGGTGATTTCTGATATCATTTTTCTGATATGCTTCTATATATAGGGTGATTATTCGGGGATAAATTTTTTGCTATAATTGATAAAAATTAAGAATAGCATAGGTAGTTTGGAATGTTCTTGATGCAACTATATTAAATTGGTATAGTTTAAGTTATTACAGTGGTAGTGGGCTTTATCAATGTTGGTTACAGTCAAAATCTTAATTGATGCTCATATTTGAGCCTAGTATGTTGCAATGCCTCCCCCTCATCTTTAGCGATGTATCAGATAATATGGGTGTGCCATTTATGAAAACTAATAAGAATAGGTAGATACTATGGTAACTTCTAAAAGTAAGAGTGCCAACTATTGTACAGAAATCTCAAATGATAATACACTGGTATTTTCAGATGTAGCAGAAGACAAAGGCGGAAACGGCGAGTATTTTAGACCACATGATTTGTTATGTGCAGGATTTGCTTCATGCCTCAACATTACTATAAGAATGATTCTCGAGAATAAGAATATCGAGTATGAAAGTGTGCAGGTTGAGGTTGATTTAGACAGGAAGACTGAAGATGTAACAAAGTTTCTATATAATATTGAGATAACCGCAAGTATTTCGGAGGAACTTAAAGAGCAGCTAATTACTATGGCTATAAACTGCCCAGTACGAAAAACTCTCTCAAAGAACATTGAGTTCGTTAGGATATAAATTATACTGTAGTCGAGGATGCTTGGAAGTCTTTATACTGTAGAGATTAAAAAGAATAGCCACTTTGTTTGGGGCTATTCTTTTTTTAAAATAATTTGGTATTAATTTTAAAGAGCTCTAAGGGTTCTAAAGAAAATGTGCTAATATGTAGTCGCTAAGTCATAATATATTGCCTTTATGAAGGGTGAATTGCCGTCGATTGTGCTTGTCGCTATTTTGTGAGTTATGAGACAATCGGTTTGATATGATTTAATTGTGATTTAAAGAATATACCGTACGGTAGAAATTGAGTTTGTTAGAAAAAAATCGTAAAAAAACCAATCGCATTAACTCCCTATAAAAACACCATTTATAAAATAATAGCCAAGAAAGTGGGTATCTGTAGCGGGAAATGTTCTTGACTTGACTATATGTTGTGGGTATAGTATATCGCATCACAAGTGGTAGTGGTGTTTGTCTATAACTTAAATAATTATAAGAGATTATAACTACGGTTATAATTGCGAGTTCTAATCGAGGCTCAAGTGTTGAGCCCTTTATTTTGCCGGGTTTCATACGGTTTTAGTTGAAAGTACTTGATAATATTGGAGTTCCATGCGTTGTCCGTTCTGTAAAAAAGATAATGACCGGGTTATTGATACTAGACCTAGTGAAGATGGTGGAGTTACTAGGAGGCGAAGAGAATGCCTCGAGTGTAAGAAGAGGTATACCACGCACGAAAAACTAGAGCATAGTCCGTTGAAAATTATTAAAAAAGATAATACTAGAGAGCCATTTGAAAAAGAAAAAATTACTGCTGGTATTACAAGAGCTCTGAGGAAGAGGCCAATAGGTTTAGAAGAGATAGATAATATCGTTGACTCGATTGAAAGGGAGATAATCGAGACCAATGAGAGAGAGGTAAAATCAACAAAGATCGGTGAGATAATTATGCGGCACTTGCGAGAGAAGGATAAGGTCGCATATGTGCGCTTCGCATCGGTTTATAGAGCATATGAAGACGTGGGCGAGTTTATTGACGAGATAAAGAGAATGGAAGATTGGGGAAAAGGGAATGAGTAATATACTGCATATTGTAAAACGTGACGGCAGATTGGCTCCGTTCAACAAAGAGAAGATTGCTCAGGCTATCTTCAAAGCGGCAAAAGCTGTAGGTGGGGAAGACAGACAGCTAGCAGATGAGCTTGCTTCGGTAGTGGTAATGCTACTTGAGAAGAGCTTTGGTGAAGGTAATAACCCTACTATCGAACAAATTCAGGATATGGTTGAAAAAACCCTGATTGAGACGGGGCACGCTAAGACTGCAAAAGCATTTATACTATATCGTGATAGGCGTTCTGAACAAAGAGCAGAAACCCGCGTTCGTAAAGATGTATCTGGTGGTGGTAATAGTACAGATATTCACCTACTTGTTGATCCAGGATCAAAGGCCGAATACTTCGAGTGGGATAAAAATAGAATTTCACAGGCTCTTGTAAAAGAGGCTGGTATAGAGCAGGGCGAAGCAGATGAAATCGCAAGTATCGTTGAGAAGAGGGTACTACGCTCTGGAATGAAGCATATCTCTAGTACATTAATTCGTGAACTTGCTGATAATGAACTCTTTGAGCGTGGACACCAGTCAAGCCTTGCGAAGCAGAATGTTCTAGGTATGCCTAAGTATGATATTGAGCAGCTAATACTCTCTAAGAGTAATGAGAACTCTAATATTGCTTCTAACAATCCAGAAGCTATCAATCTTGCAATTGCTGAGACTGCTTTAAAACAGTACGCTCTGCAAGAAGTATTCTCAGAAGATGTTGCTGATGCTCACAGAGATGGCCTTGTACACCTTCACGATTTAGGTTATCCTACCCGTGTTTATTGTTCTTCACACTCGCTAGAGTACATCAAGAAGTATGGTCTCAATCTTGAGAATCTTGATACTTCTTCTGCTCCTGCAAAGCATGCGAGAACACTTACTGGACACTTAAATACCTTCCTAGCTAGCATGCAGGCTTACTATGCTGGTGCTCTGGGTGTAGCTTATGTAAATATTATGTATGCTCCGTTTGTTGAAGATATGACAGATGCACAGATGAAGCAGGAAGCTCAACATCTAATCTTCTCTTCATCACAGAATGCTTTCTCTCGTGGTGGACAGACATTATTCTTGGATTTCAATATTCATACGGGTATTCCAAGTTACTTGAAGGAAGTTATGGCTATAGGCCCTGGTGGTAAGCCTACTGGGAAGACATATGGCGAGTATGCTGAAGTTGCTAATAGATTTACAAAGGCAATGCTAAATGTATGGGATGATGGCGATCAGCATGGAAATATCTTCGCCTTTCCTAAGTGTGACTTCCATGTCAACAGTGAGACATTTGAAGATCCTGAGCAGTATAAAGTATATGAGTATGCATGTGAAATTGCTGCGAAGAATGGTACTCCGTACTTTATCTTCGATAGAGATGAAGTTACCCTCTCAGCTTGTTGTCGTTTAAGAACTGTAATCGAAGACAACTACATGATTACACACCCTGAGAGCATGCGTTTCTGTGGATTCCAGAATGTGACTATAAACCTTCCTCAATGTGGGTACCGTGCTGGTAAAGGCAATATGGAGAAGTTCTTCACTGAGATAGAGAGCGCACTCAAAGTATGTATCAAGGCGCATGAACAGAAGAAGAAATTTGCTAAACAGTTGATGAGTGGTCCATCTATGCCTCTATGGCAGGTAGGAAAGACTGCTGAAGATGGAAGACCATATATCGATCTTGATCAAGCTACCTATATCGTGGGTATCATTGGTCTGAATGAAGCACTCGACTACGTCTGTGGCAAGGAGTTACATGAAGATGATGAAGCTCTGCGCCTAGGTCTAAAGGTTGTCTCACACCTTTACTTCTTAGTCAAAGAAGCTGGCAAGAAGCAAGGTATAAAGATTACTATCGAAGAGAGCCCTGCTGAGAGTGCATCTAGAAGGTTGGCAAAGATCGACATGAAGAAGTACCCTGAAGCTGCTGATTACGTACGTGGTTCTATCGATGATGATGAAGTATACTATACAAATTCTATTCACATCCGTCCAGATGCAGATATTGATATTGTAGAAAGAATCCGTAAGCAGGCGATCTTCCACGGTCTCATTGAGTCTGGAGCTATCATTCACGCATTTGTTGGTGAGAACCGTCCGTCTGCGGGTGCGATTGCTAGTCTTGTACGGAAGACATTTGATAATACTCAAGCGGCTCAGTTGACTATTTCTCCTGAATTTACTACTTGTAAGATATGTAATTATATCTCATTTGGTGTGCAGGATACTTGTAAGAATTGTGGTGCAGAAAACTTAGATTTCCGTCGTGAATCAAGTGATGGTAGTGATTGTTGTGGTTGGAATAAAGAGTCATTCATGGAGTTTGAAAAGCTTCGTGATGCTGTAGCTGAACCAATTATAGCTGAGTAATGTTCTTGCAGGTACTACTTTCAAGCATTGCGGTAAATGGGAAAGTCGTGGGGGAAGAGTACTCTACTTTGTAGTCTTCAGTCGACTTAAAAACGTTTGAAGAGTATCTGTAAATATTTTTGGCTTACCTATAATAAGGGTAAGCCAAAAAATTATATCCGTAGTGTGTAATATGAATTTGACCAAATTTTTGCTTTGTAGGGATGCATTGGTTATTTTTTTGTAGAGGTGTTTTTTGGGGATTCGTTGTAATGAGCATTGATATCAGAGGCTTTATAAAGAATAGCTTCAATGAATGGGAAGGTCGAGTAGCGGCGGTAGTATTCACTGCGGGGTGTAACTGGAGATGTCCATACTGCCATGGAGTTGGGATGGTTCTTACTCCTAATGAGTTTCCTCAGATACCAGTGGAGCAAGTCATGGCTAGTCTTAAGAGTAATAAGGGTTGGGTAGATGATATCGCTATCTCTGGAGGGGAGCCTACTCTGCAGCCAGGGCTAATAGATTTTATAAGGGATTTAAAGGATATTGGTGTTGGGGTAAAGCTTGAAAGTAACGGGACAAACCCTGACGTTATTGAGACTCTTCTTGAGGAAGATTTACTTGACTGTGTTTGTTTTGATTATAAGGTGCCACTTGATAGTGAGAGCCTTCTAAATTTGACAAGAGTATCAGAAGAAGCTAGTGGATTAAAGAGAGTGTTGAGAAGTTATGAACTTGCTCGTGAGGCGGTAAATATAGAGAGAGAATTTCATACTACACTCTGTCCGCAATATATTAATAAAGATATTATTGGTAGGATGGGAGAAGAGTTGGAATGTCCTGAAGGACTCTGGGTGCTCCAGCAGTATGAGAATGATATAAAGATGATAGATCCAGAGCTTGCAGGGCGCAAAAGATTTACGCAGATAGAACTTGATGAAATAGAACAGATAGCAAAGAGCAAACATAGTAAGATTTTAATGCGACGTGGAAAGTAGTAAGCCTTTATTTAGCGGTTCTATTTATTTGTAGGTATTTGCTTTATGAAGATGGCAAAATATTTCACTGAGTACTCTGGTGGTAGTGTCCAATGTCAGCTATGTCCACATAGATGCTATATTAAAGATGGGCATGTGGGAATATGTAAGGCAAGGGTAAACCAGGGAGGAATTTTATACGCGAGGACTTATGGTGAGTTGGGTTCGCTGGCAATTGACCCGATTGAGAAGAAGCCACTCTATCACTTCTATCCAGGCTGTGATATTCTGTCTATAGGTAGTTATGGATGTAACTTCTCCTGTTTGTTTTGCCAGAATCATGAAATATCTCAGAACGAAATTGTTACAAAATACTATACACCTGAAGATCTTGTGCAAATTGCAATTGAGAATGACTCTATAGGGATTGCTTATACCTATAATGAACCACTTATCAATATTGAATTTGTTCTAGATACTGCTAAAGTGTTTCAAGATGCTGGACTAAAGAATGTAATCGTGACTAATGGTTTTATCAACCCTGAGCCGCTTGCTGATTTACTCCCCTTTATTGATGGAGTGAATCTTGATATCAAGGCAGGTGATAACGCTTTTTATAATGGGCTTTGTGGAGGTGATATAAGGCCTGTTCTTGATAGTGCAAAGGCGATAGTAGAGGCGGGAGTACACCTTGAGACAACTACGTTGTTGATTCCGAATGAGAATGATGACGCAGATGAACTTGCTTGTCTAGCTGAGTGGATTGCAGAAAATTGTGGCAGAAATACAGTAACACACCTCTCTGCGTACTTTCCTAGGTACAAACTCCAAGCAAGGGATACTACAGAGGAAGATCTCTTGAAAGCGAGATCAATCTTTAGAGTGTTTTTGGAGTATGTATATTGTGGAAACATGTCGCTTGGGAGTGAGTATAGTAATACCTATTGCCCTGTGTGTAAGAATGAATTGGTTGTTCGTAGTGGGTATCAGGTTGGTGTAATAGGAATAGATATCGTTCAGAATGTATGTAGTAAATGTGGTGCAGAGACAGATGTTTTAGTCTGAAAATATTGTGATTTGGAGTGTTGAGAGATGTGGAAGATCATATATTTGATTTTCTTGGTTTTCTGAATTTATGGGTTAGTGGGGTAATACAATGTTTCTTAGTCGTGTTGAACTTGCTGGATTTAAATCATTTGCTGATAAGACAGTCTTCGATCTTGATCAGGGGATTACTGCTATTCTTGGGCCAAATGGGTGCGGAAAATCAAATGTTGTAGACGCTATTAAATGGGTACTCGGTGAGTCTAGCGCAAAGAACCTGCGTGGTGCTCAGATGCAGGATGTAATCTTTGCTGGTAGTGAAGGCAGGAGACAGCTAGGCCTTGCAGAAGTAACTTTGTACTTTAACAATGATGATGGTGCTCTGCCTATCGACTATAATGAGGTGAGTATTACTAGAAAGCTATTCCGCTCTGGTGAGAGCGAGTATCAGATAAATAAACAGCCGTGTCGTAAGCGAGATATCCGAGAACTATTCCTCGATACAGGTGTAGGTATGTCGGCATATTCATTTATAGAACAGGGTAAGGTCGAGGCTCTTCTCCAGGCAAAGCCAGCTGAGAGGCGTCTGGTAATTGAAGAAGCTGCTGGTATAAGTAAGTACAAGCTACGCCGTAAAGAGTCTCTAGCTAGGCTTGATAGAACAAATCAGTACTTATTCAGAGTAAATGATATTGTAGAAGAGATTGAGAAGAATGTTCGTAAAGTCTCTCGCCAAGCATCTAGCGCAAGACGTTGGCAGAAGCTTACAAATGAGCTTCAGGATGTCAAGAAGCTGTACTATACCCGTACCTTCAAAGAAGAGTTAGATAAGCTCGGTATTCTAAATTCGCAGAAGGCAGAGATTGAAGAACTCTTTACAAGAGAGACTGCTCTTGAAGCGGAGACTACCAATGAAATTACTCGCCTTACCGGTGAGGAGTTAATCTTAAACAAGAAGGTAGAAGAGAGCGAAAGAGGATTTAGAGAGGTTCAGGAAGAGCTTGGAGAGATCCAAGTCGAGCTTGCTAAGAGTACTCAGCGTAGAGAGAGCATTATAAATGAAGCGAAGAGTGCTGAGGGAAGGGTTGCTCATCTTGAGTCTGTGCTTGAAAGTACAGGTAATGAAAAGACTGAGATGGAGAGTGAATTAATAGATGTTAGAAAGAGACTTGAAGAATTCAACTCGGCTTTCAGCAATCAAGATCAGAGTAAGGTTCAGCTCCAGAGCAGGTATGAAGAGTTAGAAGCGCTGATCACTACACTTAGAAAAAATATTCTTACTATAACCGATAAACAGAACGAAATTCGTTCTCAAGAGGTGAGAGCGCAGAGTAGGAGTGAAGGACTTCGTGAGCGCCTGCAGAACTTGCTCGATAAAGAGAGTACTAGCTCTGGTGAGAAGGTGGCGATGGAGGGCGATGTCAATAGGCTCAGGAGTGAATTGGAGGTAATAGGTGAGACCTCTGCAAAGCTTAGTGGTGAGATAGAGTCCAAGAAGAGTCAAGAGCGTGAACTTATAGATTTTGTCAAGAATAGTGAGCGTGAAGAAGCAAGCATGACTGCTCAATTATCAGCAAAAGAGAGTCGCCGCAATACTCTTCAAGATCTTGAGAATGAGTTTGATGGAGCATTTGGTGGTGTGAGGGCTGCTCTAAAAGCTCAACAGCAGGGACGTGTTGAGTGTCGTGAGATCGAGGGTATGGTTGCCGATCTTATTACTGTAGACCCGCAGTATGCTACAGCTATAGAGACTGTGCTTGGTGGACAGGTTCAGGATATTATTGTACGTACGGCTAAGGGTGCGCAGGACTGTATCGAGTATCTAAAGACAAACCGTGCAGGACGTGCGACATTCCTTCCGCTTGATAGGATTAGATCCCGCTCACCTCTACAAGAAGGGCTACTACGTGAGAGAGGTGTAGTTGGAGAAGCATTCGAACTAGTTGACTTTAATGACATTTATCAGCCAGCTATGGAGTACCTACTCAACGGTGTTCTGATTGCAGAAAATCTGCATTTTGCTCGAGAACTTTCTAGGGGTAAAGCTAGAGGGGTTAGGATTGTAACCCTTGCTGGTGAAGTAATAAATCCGCATGGTGCGATGACGGGTGGTGACGGTAAACAGAAACGTGGTGGGCTAATCGCTAGAAAAGCTGAGAAAGATGCCCTCGTTACTGAGATTGAAGAGATTAGAGCTAGAATAACAGGTATGTCTCAGAAACGTGAGGAGTCTACTGTAAAGCTCAATCTACTCGGTGTTGAGTGTGGTAGGCTCTCTGAAGAACTGGGAGTGTTGCTCAAATCTGGTCAAGAACTTGAACGTGAACTCTCTGTTAGGGAGAGTGAATACAGAAGGCTCCAGAGTGACTTTGCTAGTTTTGAAGCTGATAAAGATAGGCTTGAAAGCGAGCTTGCAGGTATCGTAGTAGAGCTCGAAGACTTTAGCTCTCAGGAAGCAGAACTCAAACTCCAAGAGGTAGAAGTCGGCGAGAAGCTTGCGGAAGCTATTCAGAAGCAGCACCAGACAAGGCGTGAGATGGATGAGGCAGGCGAAAGTCTAGCTCAGACTCGTGAGGAGCGTGCTATGCTCCACTCAAAGGCTGAAGAGTTGGTGAGACTGATTAGAACCTCTGAGGAAGTTCGTGAAGAGCGTGTGAATGAGCTGGAAAGGTGCAGGAGCATCGTTAGTAACTCTTCACGTTCGCAGGAAGAATTGCTTGTAACCATAGATGAGCTCAAGAAGATTGAAGAGGAGTTATTATATAAACGTGATAATTCAAAGCGTAGTGATGTTGCTGATAGGGAAAAATTGAGTGAGACGAGGGCTGAAATTGAGAGTCTTCGTAGTGCAGAGAGGGCTAGTCAGAAGCGTGTGAGTGAGGCTACACAGGCTCTTAATGAGTTCAAGATACGTGAGAATGAGATATCACTGCGTATGGAGAATATCACCGATAAGGCTAGGCGTGAGTTGCAAATCGAGAATCTTGATGAGATGGTAAAGGTATTTGTTGAAGAGACTACACCAAAAATTTCAGCAGTTACTGGAGAAGAAATAATTGATGAAGAGCTTGAGGCTAAGAAACTCAGGACTGAGGACGGGACACCATTCGACCTGTTGACAAATAATCAAATGAATGAGTATATCGATAATCTCGTAAGAAGTATTGAGAAGATAGGACCAGTAAATATGTGTGCGATTGAGGAGTTGGCTGAGCTTGAAGCCAGAGCAGAATTCCTCAAATCAGAGCAGGCTGATATTGATGACGCAGCAAATAACTTGAAAGAGACTATTGAAATGCTCAATAATGAGTGTTATAAGAGGTTTGAGGATACCTTCCAAGCGGTACGTGAAAATTTCAAAGAGATGTTCCAGTACTTGTTTGGTGGCGGGCAGGCTGACCTGATACTTGAAGAGGTTGTTGACGGGCAGGACAAGCTTGACGCTGGAATAGACATTATTGCGCGCCCTCCAGGAAAAGAGCCAAAGAGTATATCGCTACTATCTGGTGGTGAGAAAGCTCTATGTGCTGTTGGTCTGCTCTTTGCTATCTTTAGAAGTAAGCCAAGTCCATTCTGTATCTTGGATGAAGTCGACGGTCCTCTTGATGAATCTAACATTGATAGGTTTATGAACGCTGTCCGTAAGTTTACTGACGATACTCAGTTCATTCTTATCTCGCATTCAAAGAGAACTATGAGTAAGGCTGATACGATCTATGGTGTGACCCAACAACAACTAGGTGTGAGTACCAAGTACAGTCTACGCTTCCGCGATGCTTCGCAGAGGCTGATTGGAGATGAAGAAGTAAGTCAAGAAGAGTTTGCTCAAGAGATGCAACTTGCATAGTTAACTGATAGGTTATTAGTATGCAATTAGTATGATTTAATTTTTGGAGGGGTGAATGCCTGAACTACCTGAAGTAGAGACTATCAGAAGAGCGCTTGAGCCTATGTTGATTGGTCGGGTAATCAAGAAGATTGAAACCAAGACAGATACCCTTCGTTCTCCTTTAGATCAGAATATATTAAATAAAGCTTTGAAAAATGCACAGATTATATCTCTTAAGCGACGAGCAAAGTATCTGCTGTTCTCTTTTTCAAATTCTAAACACCTCTTATCACATCTTGGTATGACGGGGTCTTATCGTATTGAGCCGACTGCAAAGGAACTTCAGAAGCATGACCGGGTGGTGATAGAACTTGATAAAGGTGAGAGCCTGATTTATAATGACATTCGTAAATTCGGAGAGCTCAAGCTTGTTGAGGTCGATAGCACAAAAGAGTTCCCTGATAAGTTTGATGCGTATGCGCCAGAACCTCTCTCAAGTAGCTTTACTTCCGGCTACTTGCATAATGTACTTTTAAAAACATCTTCCCCAGTCAAGGTAGCAATTCTCAAACAAGAATTGGTAGTAGGGGTTGGGAATATCTATGCGAGTGAGTCTCTCTTCGGGGCTAAAATTTCGCCACTACGACCTGCAAATTCGCTGACCATCAAAGAGTGTCAAGTGCTTGTGAAAGAGATAAAAAAAGTACTCCTCAAATCTCTTGAATCTGGCGGGACAACAATTAGTGATTTTAAGAGACCTGATGGTAGCGAGGGTGAATTTGCCTTGAATCTGAAGGCTTATGGTCAGGCAGGAGAGAAGTGCAAACGGCGTGGGTGCAAAGGAAGTATCATAAAGATTACTCAGGCTGGTAGGTCGACTTTTTATTGTCCAGAATGTCAATCATAAGAGGCAGAGCAAAGCTCTGCCTCTTATGATTTTAGTATAATGATGTAGTGCGATAAGCATTAGTTGTCAAGACTGGTGTGATAATTATGGCGGATGATTTCACCTGTTAAAGAATAAATCACATCTTCACAAATATTAGTTGCAAGGTCGCCAACTCGTTCGATATTACGAACTATGCCAAAAGCAGCAATATAGTCATTGGTGTTCTCAGGGTTGAGCTTTATTGCCTCGATAAGCTTTTCATTCAATGAGGTCTTGATATCATCAAGACTGTCATCGCGTACACAGACCTCTCTGGCAAGGTCAATATCTGAATTGATAAGGGTATTGAGGGCGTCATGAACCATTTCAGTCGCTTGCGTACCCATTTCATGGAGAGCACGTGAAAATATATTATCAGATAATGCACTAAGACGATTTGCCTTCTTACCAATATTTACGGCAAGGTCGCCAATGCGTTCTAGATCATTGTTCATCTTTAGAATACATATAATATATCTTAAATCTGCTGCAACTGGTTGGTGTAGTGCTAGTACCTTCAAGCACTCTTCTTCGACTTCAACTTCTAGGGCATCTATACTTTCATCTGCCTGTTTTAACTCATATAAGCGTTCGGTGTTTTTATGCTCTAAAAGTGAGACAGACTTTAATAGATTTTCTTCTACAATGCCTGCAAGACGGAGTGCAAGTTTTCTGAGTTTATCTATCTCTTTGATTAAGTGAATACTCATTTTGTTATCCTTATAATGTATTTGAAAGTGGTGTCTGGTATTATCCAAAACGACCAGTAATATAGTCTTCAGTCTGCTTTTCTGCTGGATTTGTAAAGATATTTTCAGTGCGATCAAACTCTATAAGATTTCCTTCATAGAAGAATGCTGTCTTGTCTGAAACTCGTGATGCTTGTTGCATATTGTGAGTAACGATGATAATAGTGTAGTCTCCTCGTAGTTCATCTATGAGATCTTCAATTCTTGCTGTAGCCTTTGGGTCGAGTGCAGAGGTAGGCTCGTCCATTAAGAGTATCTCTGGCTTAACAGCTAGGGCTCTAGCTAGACATATCCTCTGTTGTTGCCCACCTGAAAGACCAAGTGCATTCTGGTTTAGCCTATCTTTCACTTCGTCCCAAATAGCTGCACTTTTTAGACTGTCTTCTACAATATCTGAAAGTCGTGATTTTGACTTTATGCCTTGGAGGCGAGGTCCATAGGCTATATTATCAAAGATACTCTTTGGAAATGGGTTTGGTCTTTGAAATACCATGCCGATACGTTGACGAAGTGCTACTACATTGACCTGTGAGTCAAAGATATTGTGATTGTCGAAGATTAACTCTCCTGTCGTATGACAGGTTGGAATAAGGTCGTTCATTCTGTTGATACAACGTAGGAATGTACTTTTACCACATCCGCTCGGGCCAATAATAGCCGTTACTTCTTTTTCAGGTATCTCAATATTGATCTTTTTAACAGCTTCAAATTTGCCATAAAATATAGAAAAATCTTTTGCTGTCATATGAGGCTTAGTACTTATTATTTCAGTTGCTTTGTTAGAAAGAGACTCTTTGTACATGCATTCTGGTACATTTTTATCTGTTTCGTTAATTGGTTGGTTTAGTGTAGCATCCATTTTGGCTCCATATATGATTAGTTATTAAATAGTTGAAAAGATACTATTATCCTCGTAAATTCTTGCTGACTCTTGCTCGTAAGTAGATTGCACTAAGATTAAGTATTAGTACGATTGCTACAAGTGTGAATACCATACCATACTGAACATATCTAATTTGATCTACTTCTTGATGTTCAGTACAGAGGTTGTAAATATTCCATGGTAGTGCAGGTGTAGGTTGGGAAAAGATATCATTAAATTTGATAGACTTACCAACACTTACAGCTGCGGTAAAGATGATCGGTGCTGTCTCTCCAGCAGCCCTACCCATACTTATAACGATACCTGTAAGAATACCCGGCAGAGCAGAAGGTATAATAATCTTACTGATACACTCCCACTTGGTTGCTCCTAAACCTACAGAACCTTCCCTATAAGATGTAGGTACAGATCTTATAGCTTCCTCTGTGGCACGGATGATAGTGGGAAGTACTAGAAGTGCAAGAGTCGCACAACCTGCGGCAACTGATTGTGAATCAGATATTCTAAATATCGAACCTTCAGACAAGAAACAAGCTAGTCCAAACAGACCAAATACAACACTAGGTACACCTGCGAGTGTGCCGATACATGAGCGAATAAAAGATATTAGTTTGGTGTCACCAGCGTACTCTACAAGATAAATCGCAGCAATAATGCCTGCTGGGATTGCCAGAAGCATTGAGCCAAATGTAAGGTAGAGTGTACCAACTACCTCTGGCCATACTCCGCCAAAGAAGTGTGCATCGTAACTTGCATCTGTAAGGAATCCGTAGTAGAATGTCCACCCTGGTTTCATCATTTTTTGTAGATATGGCTCTGTTAGATAGTCATTGAAAGCCTTCTCAAGGGATGTACCTGCATAGATATCTTTACGAGGTTTTGTTACTTCGACACCTATACCACTTGAGTAGTCCCAATCTTTTACTTCGGTAAGATTGGCAAGTATTTCTAGTGATTTATCCCAGCGAGTTGATCCGAATTTGTCTCTCATCATTACTGGAGCTTTGTCACTTGCTCTAGGCCCGAGAAGTTTTTTGATATTTGTTTTAAATTCTTCAAAATCGGCGTCTAATGCATACCCTCGCTCTGGATTTGACTCTAGCATTTCTTTTAGTTCTGGCTCGAATGAATCGATTGTTGCATATAGTTTGTCTCTTGCCTCGTCTGTCTCAGTTATATTTTTTGCAAGCTCTTTTGGGCTTCCTCTATCAAAAAGTGTCATAAGAACTTTTTCATGCTCTACAGTAGCCTTGAAAATGTAAGCGTTGGCTCCCTTAATTATAATTGGACCTAATAGTGCTATCAGCGATAGTACCATAATGAGTACTGCAAAGATAGAGAAACCAGTAAATGAATGATCTAGAATCTTACGTGACTTAATATTCATATTGACTATCTCTCCCCTCTTAATTTTTCTCGATTACGCTTCATTACCCACTCACTGAGCATATTGCAGATAAAGCTGAATATAAGCAAGCATGATGCTAGTAGAAATAGGACGCTATAGTGGTCTGTGCCTCGTGCTGTCTCTCCCATCTCTCCAGCTATAGTCGCAGTAAGGGTACGTACTGGTGAGAAAAAATTGTAGAAAGGTTCAGGTATCTTTGCGGCGTTTCCTGCAGCCATCCAGACAACCATGGTCTCACCAAGAGCTCTCATTATCCCGAGAATAACACCTGCACATATTCCGCTAGATGAAGCTGGTAGTATAACCTTTACAAGTGTCTCTGCTCGAGTTGCTCCCAAACCGTAAGAACCTTCACGCAGTTCCTTGCCTGCTGCTTGCAAGGCGTCTTCAGAAACACTGACTATTGTTGGGAGTGCCATTATACCGAGTATTATTGAGACGTTGAAGGCGTTTGTTCCACTACTGATAACAATCCCACCTACATATTGTCCTAAAAAATAAATAATTACTAGCAGGCAGAGTAGGGCAATGCTTGAGAATACATATTCCTTTCCAGCAGCTTTAAATTTGTCTGATAATGTGGTACCAATAATTATCGCTGTAATTATTGCTAGTGGTAGTCCAATAAGCCATACTCCAAGTTGAAGAAGCGAGCCTCCATGATCTTGTAAAATTGGAGCAAAGATAACTAGAGCAAAAAAACCGTATGCTACTGATGGTATTGAAGCAAGAAGTTCAATAATTGGCTTGAATATCTGCCTCCAAGAAAAAGGTAGGATATCACTCAGTGCAATAGCCGCTGAGACTCCTAATGGAATAGCCACAAAGCATGCTCCGATCGTTACCATTAGTGAACCGTAGAAAATACTTAGAGCTCCGTAAACTGGAGGGTGCCCGGTTGGATACCAAGATGAACTGTTGAATACAGTAGAAATGCCAAAATCACTGATAAAAGGGATGGCATCACGTAGTATAAAGTAAAAGATAAAGAGTACTGCAAATACAGATAGTGAAGCTATGATGAATAAAAGATACTCACCGGCTTTAGAGATGATATTTTGAAGTAAGTTTTCATTTTTACTAAATATCAAACTAGGTCTAGACTGCGTCTTTGATTTCATTCTCTTCCCTCGAAGATGGATTTTTATAAACTATAACCATTATGATAATATTGAAAATTACACAGAGATGTAATGTTTTTATTTTGGTTGCTATTGTAGCACTATAGGGCACAGACTAGCTGTGCCCTTTGTTATTTTTATAAACTCAGAAGTTGGAGTTTATTCGTAAGAAGTAACTGGTATGAATCCAATACGTTCAATAATACTCTGGCCGTCATCGCTTAGGTACATTGTGATGAATTTGTGAATGTTAGTTCCTGGTTTTGGGTAACCGTTAGTGAACATAAACAAAGCGCGAGCAATTGGGTATACCCCTGAAGCAACTGTCTTCTTGGTAGCAGGGATATTGTTGACTGTTAGAGCCTTGACTGTTTTGTCTACAAAACCAAGACCAACATAACCGATAGCACCTTTTGTGCTCTGTACTCTTGCTCTCATTTGTCCGTTAGAGCCAACGTATTCAGCATTGCTACTGATCTTTTCTTTTTTCATCACAAGACCTTCAAAAGTCTCGTAAGTACCACTTGATGAGTCACGGCTGATTATGATGATCGGCATGTCCGGACCTTTTAATTCTTTCCAGTTAGTGATTTCACCTTTGTAGATCCTGCGAGCTTCTTCAACGGTTAAATTTTTAACTGAGTTTACTGGGTTTACAATCATAGCAATGCCGTCCATAGCAACTGCAGTTGCTGTAGGCATAGCACCATTTGCAACCGCTGCTTTGAATTCTTTGCCCTTCATGAATCTGCTCATGTCAGCAACTTGGCATTGACCATCTATAAGGGCTTGGGCGCCATTACCACTACCAGACTCATTTACAGTGATGTTTAGAGTTTTGTCTTTTTCCATCAAGTACTCTGCAAAAGCCTTTGCAATTGGACCTACTGTACTAGAACCTTCTACTACAATTTTTTCATTTGCATTTGCTACTGCGCCGAACACTAGTGCACAAATCATTACTAACAGCATCTTTGTAATCTTCATGGATAATATCCTTATTCTTTTTGTTGCCATATTCTTCAATATTTATCATCACAGCGATGATTTAAACTATGACTTTATGATAGCAATTAATGTTAGGGGATTATTAGCGCTTGGTTAATACCATATTTTATTTTTTAATCTGTAATGAAGGCTAAAAATAGATGGAAAAAAAAAGTAGAATAAGGTATATTAATGATTGCTTGTATGGTTTGATATACGGACTACTTGAAGCTTGTTCTTAGTATATCTGCTCTGGTACAGGATTGTTGGAAGTATTTGTGTGGACTTTTATATACGGGGTGTTTGTTGTTAGAAATGTCTACATGTCTCACTATTCTTGGAGTAAAAAGATGAATATTATAATACATAATATATATAAAACTAGGGTGTTCATTAGAACAAGTATGATTCTAATGACGGTTTTTTTGTCATTTCAAAATAAATCAGAAGCTGTTGAGACCTTTGATGGGAGTGTTCTATATTCTATGTCATTACCTTTTTCTATTCTATTGGGCATACTTCTTTTAGGCTTTATTTTTGTATTACGAAGAAGGGTGAAGTCATTTGAGCAAAAGGTTATAAATAGTCATGATATACTTGAAACGACCTTGGAAAGAACTACACGAGATGTTGAACGGTTGAGGCACGCCTGTGAGTTGGTCTCTCTAATATATTATGAATATGATATAGAAAAAGGTGTCTTTACAGGGGATAAAGGGCTGTATATGCTATTTGTCGGGGAAGTACGTGAGTCTTTATCTTTGGAAGATATCATTGAGCATGTGCATCCGGATGATAGATATCTTATGAGTGTATATCCTAAAATACAGGAGAATAGGTCGACTGGCGAAACCTTGAAGGTTGAGGGCAGAATATATAATGCAAATAATGAACTTAGATATATGAGAATATATGCAAAATCTTATTTTGATGAGAATGGTGTTCTCGTTTCTCGAAAAGGGAGTATGCTAGACATTACTGATGAAAAAACCAATGAATTGGAACTCTTGAGAATCAATAGTCAACTTGAGTATGTGCAGAAGCTAGCCAAGATTTATACTTGGGAAATAACCTTAGATGAGCCAACCTACATAAAAATAAGTAGAGATTTCTTTAGAATGGTATATGGCAAATATGAAGGTGATTGTAGAGAGTTAGTGTCTAGTTTGAAAGATGTGGTGGATAAAGATGACTATGAAAATCTGGTTGATGGAATACAGAATAGAGTAGTTAAGAAATTACCATTTGAGATGACCTTAGCAATAAACCCTTTGGATGGTTCAGATGTTAAGTATGTGCATTTAAGATTATTCACTAATGAAGAGAATAAATATGTTGGAGATGAGGTTGTAATGGGGGTTATCCAAGATATTACAGATCTTAAAAAAGCCGAACAGAGAGTAGGGCATTCTGATAAGATGAAGGCGCTAGGTAGAATGGCGAGTGGAATAGCGCATGATTTCAATAACCAACTATCGGGAATACTTGGGTTTGCTGAGTTGGCGAAGCAAGAAGAGATGTCAGAGAAGGTGGGCGAATATGTTAATTTGATTATAGATAGGGGTGAGGAAGCCTCCGATTTAGTAAAAAAACTACTGGACTTTTCTAAGGATAGAAAAGAAGAGGTTGAGGTTGTAGATATAGATGCATTAATAACTGATTCGGTAAATTTCTTCTCACATCTTGCAGGAAAGTCGATTATTATTAAGAAAAATATCATTGAGACTGGACTGGGTGTATTGGGGAACTTCGGTGAGTTGCAGAACACCCTTTTGAATTTAGGAATTAATTCCAGAGATGCCCTTGGAGATAAATCTGGTGAAATTGTATTTGGAGCAACCTCGGTAATACTTGGTGAGAAAGAAGCTAGCGAACTTGAGATTAGTATGGGGAAATATGTCGTTATTAGTGTATCTGATAATGGCGGTGGTATGACCGAAGTCGTGAAAGAACAAGCATTAGAACCTTTCTTCTCAACCAAGCAGAAAAGTAAAGGTACAGGGCTTGGACTTTCTACTGTGCACGGCACAATTTATTCGTTGGGAGGGAGTATCAAAATTGATACAAAACCAGGAAAAGGTACAAAAGTGAGTATTTATTTACCTGCTGTAGCTAGAGATGTGGTTGCTGAGACAAGGAGGGTCAAAAAGGATAGTGAGCTGCAATCTGGAGAAGGAAAGGTTCTACTTATAGATGATGACAAAACATTGGTCAGACTTGTAACTATGCAGCTAGAAAAAGCTGGATACCAAGCTACTGGTGTGGATAATCCTGTGGAAGCGGTCAAGCACTATGAGGATAATTATGCAAATTATGATCTTGTAATTCTTGATATGATAATGCCGGAAATGAATGGTGCGGAAGTATTTAGAGAGCTAAAACGGATAAATAGCGAAGTAAAAGCTATCATAATGTCAGGTTACTCAGGAGAAGGACTATTTGATGAGGCAAAGAAAGAAGGTATAAAGTACTTCTTAAATAAACCTGTTACTCTCACAGCTCTTACAAATATGGTGGCTAAAGTCATGGGAATCAACGAGTTGGAGGTTAAAAATGAGATATAATGTGCTCGTAGTTGATGATGACCTAATGAGCCTTCAGTTGCTTAAAAGAATACTAGAAGTAGACTATAATGTTGAGCTTGCTGATAATGGTGAGTCTGCTTTAGAGAAGGCGGAAAGTACTTTACCTGACATCATCCTGCTAGATGTCAAAATGCCTGGTCTTAGTGGTTATGATGTGTGTGAAATACTTAAAAGGACAGATGCGACTTCTGAAATACCTGTAATTTTTATCTCTGGGATGACAAGCTTGGAAGATGAGAGAAGAGGGTTTGAAGCGGGTGCAGTGGATTATATTCTAAAACCTCTTAGAGCTCCTGTTGTTTATCATAGAGTTAAAAATCATATCATGCTAGCAAAGCAACAGCATGTGTGCAGTATAGAGGTGATACGCAAGACAAGACAGTTGCAAGAAGCAAAGATTGAGCAGGTTATGGCTCTAATGAGGGCTGCAAGGTTTAAAGAGCACGAGACTGCCAATCATACTCTGAGAACAGGGCTTCATGCTTGGCTTATTGGTATGGATATGGGACTGGGTAAAGACTGGTCGCAGAAGGTATTTATTGCTGCGCCTATGCATGATATTGGAAAGATCGGTGTTCCTGATGAAATATTGCTCTCGCCATTAAATTTGAGGAGAGATAAACCTGAATGGTGGGAAATGATGCAGAAACATACAACGTTTGGACGCGAAATAATAGGCGAAAATTTGCACTCTGATATCATGAAAATGGCATCAAGTATTGCGATCTGTCATCATGAAAAGATGGATGGGTCGGGGTATCCTCGTGGTCTTGATGGTATGAACATTCCTTTTGAGGCGAGGCTTGTTTCTATTGTAGATATGATAGACGCTATGATGGATAGCTCAAGACCTTATCGTAATGGTGCTTTGCCAGATGAAAAAATAAAAGATATTTTAATGAGTGAAGCAGGAACAACAT
Source organism: Planctomycetota bacterium (assembly GCA_965140405.1). Taxonomy (GTDB): domain Bacteria; phylum Planctomycetota; class SZUA-567; order SZUA-567; family SZUA-567. Next base: position 100,599 of record OZ223208.1, on the reverse strand, counting down.
TGGATAAAGATATTGTAGCATCTGCTATGAAAAATTGGGATATTATTAAAGGTGTGCATACATTATTCTCTGGTGAGATGGTTCCATTACAGGATTATGTATACTTGAATGCTGAGGAATTGGCTCTTCAACTTGAGCATACATTTAGTGAGCTGCCTGGAAATTCTAGAACAGTTTCCTTCGTGTAGACTATAATTTAATTACTTGCGGTGTGTATCTGTGTTTAGTAAGCGATTTACGTTGGGATTTAATCAAAAAAAAGTTGCAAAAAATTAGATTATACCTTATTCTATATTATGTATATTTGGTTTATTTGTTAGGTTTGCAGTTATTTATAACAAAAGTAGCACTGTTTCATTTTTCAGAAAGGTGTCATTATGTCTTCTGGTTCAAATATTTTACTCGAAAGTGGTACTAATGAAGTAGAAATGCTTGAGTTTATACTCGGTGGGCAGTCTTTTGGTGTAAACGTATCTAAAGTAACTTCTATTATACAGTTTGAAGAGAAATTACTAACAATTATTCCTGATATGCCACCAGCTATTATGGGCGCGTTTATGTTTCGAGGTGAGACAATATCGCTTATCAACCTTTCGGCTGCTCTTAAAAAACAAGAAATTGAGACAAACGAAAGACCCTTGGTAATAGCTACAGAATTCAACGATTTTCAGTGTGGGCTATATGTAAATGGTGTTGAAAGAATACATAGAGTCTCTTGGGAAGCTTTTGTGCCGATTGATAATTCTTTTTCCAATGAAGTAACACAAGGATCGGTTTTAGGGACTATACATATAAATCAAAAAGATGTTCTTATTATTGATATCGAAAGTATAGCTACTCAGCTATTCTCTGGATTATCTATGGAGCAAAATTATGAAGATGGTTCTTCAGAAATAGGGGTAAATAAGCATAGGAATGAAGTCTTGATTGTTCTTGCTGAGGATTCAGGGTTTATTAGAAAACATATTATGGGAGTATTGACAGAAGCAGGATACACTAATATTAAAGCTTTTGAAAATGGTCTTGCTGCCGATAACTTTATAAATGAATTAAGAAAAGACGGTAAAAGACCGGATGTCTTGGTAAGTGATATTGAGATGCCAATGATGGACGGGCTGACCCTCTGTAAGAAGGTAAAGAAGGACTATGGAATGGAAGAATTGCCGGTTATTATGTTCTCAAGTTTGATTAACGATCAGATGAGGCATAAGTGTGATAGTGTAGGCGCAAATGCGAGCATAACAAAGCCTCAGATTGCCGGACTTGTAAAGATGTTGGATGGTTTCTGTGATATTAAGCAGGAGGAGTAGTTCTTTCTTTTTAAGGTGTTTTAATAAGATACGGCGAGCGACTTATTTGGTGCTCGCCGTATCTTATTAATTAAGTTGTAATTTAAACAAAAGTTCGACTAATATTTAGAGTATATGGCTTGGTTTATAATCTGTGGATTAATACTTGGGTTTTTATTCTAACTGGTTAAAATTAAAGTTTGAAGATTAGGGATCAAAATTATGTCTTGATTAGATATTGTAATCTAAGGCTAATTTTGATGCGATCTCTGTCCACTTCCAAAGTCGTTTTGGATCGTAGCAAACTGTTGAGATATCCTTCATAATTAGCTCTACTGATAACCCTTTGGCTGGTTCTAAAAATTCTCTAAGGTCTTTTTCAGCTTGCGTTGTGTTGAATTTGGTTGTCGCAAGAATGGACGGATTTGGTTTTCTGCTGAGGACATAGTCTGAACCGACCTCCTTTAGCATACGTTCTGTAGTGCACCATGGGCTACATGATATTTTGCGTAAGTTTGGAATTTTACGGAGTATCTCTATTTTACGGTCTAGTGGTTCGCAGCATCCATAATATGTATACTTCCATCTCTCCATCCAGCGCAGATCGTGTTTTACCGCAAACTCCCAATGCATGTCTGGAGAAATTTCACTAAAAATCTGTGCATTTGAGCATCCCCACATATTACTAGGTTTGATATGTGATTCATTATAATCGCTGCCAGGCATATCCTTGGTATAGCCGTAGCCTCCAGAACCAATACGTGTATTATTGCAATCTAGCGATAATAAATTCTGCTCTTCAAGCTGGTCAAGTTCATGCATCCAGGCATCTGTCATCTTTGATACAGCTCTTTCAACCATCTCGGGGCGTAGTATCATATCCATCATGGCATCCTCAACTCCCCACCAACGAATTAGAAAGTCCCAAGGAGTATACCAGATATGTTTTTGACCTATAATTTTGACAGGCATTATATCTTTATAAAGATCGCTCATCGCTGCAAAGTTTTTCGCTGTTACCACTTCGTTATGGGTAATTACTGGCATCTTGATCTTTTCTAAGTCTTCCGGTTCTTGTATCTGAATCTTGTAATGCCTAGAGTAAATATCATTCTTATCATCTGTCTTGACCACATCTACGTCTTCAAGTATTCCAAAGTCTGAAGAGTAGATCGCTTTCTGACACGGCATGAAGTCATCTAGAACCATATCTCCTTGGAGATGCTCCCATTTATAAATGATTCGTCGAAGATCTCGTTCGTGTTCTCTAGCCCACGGATCTCTAGTGCGAAGGGTGAGTTCGTCATTTATATTCATCTCGTGCCAAGGGATTTCATTAATCCATATCATTGGTCGTACAGGCTCAAGGTCATTTAGCTTACGCCAGTCTTCTGCTCTAACCTTGTTTATTGGGTCTGCTGCGTAGGAAGCAAGTTTTGCAGCCAGGTCACGTAATACTGCTTTTTCATCATCAGCGAGGCATATATCTCTTACTACTGGCATGACTGGCTTATGGCTGGGGTCGTGTAACATGAATTTCTCCTGTACATTTCAGATTATCTTAGGTGGTAGGTTTTTTGGGTTTTGGTGAGAGTTTAAGCTGTTAGTAGCATACTCTGTAATTTATATTGGTCAAAATTTAATTATTAAATGCGGTGCATACTATCCATGCGTGAGAGTGACTTTGCTGGAGATTTTACAAAGTATTATTTGGATTTATTTTTTGCACACGAGCCTCTATTGATTAGTAGCTCACGGGTCTTGATCGAGCTGTAACTCTTATGTGGATCTTCAAATCTATTAAAAAGTATGTTACAGCAAATACTAGAGCTTAGCTCTAAATCCATACACATTGTGGTAATTTGAGGATTTCTTGGATCAGAATAATCAAGACTATCGCCATGCGCTATAATTGATATATCTTCAGGAATATTGTATTGTGCTTTATCTAGTATATGTATAAGCGACGCCGCGACATTATCATCCAAGCAAAGAAACGCAGTTGGTGCATCATCACTGTCAAGGATTTGCAGGATTTCTTCCTTAAAGTTATCGATTTTTGAAGGGGTATAATTAATGATATGATTATCCTTTATTGGGATGTCCCATTCATTTAAGGCTTTTTTGAAACCTACAAACCGATTGCTCTGTAAAAATGGTTGGTTGTTTCTCTTTGTGTAGACGTAGGCAATATGTCTGTGCTGTAGTTTGAGAAGATAGATTGTTGCCTCGTATCCTCCTTGAAAATCATCATGTCCAACATAGAAAAAACCATCTGGTCGTTGTTCATTGAATGTCAGGACAACAGGGATTCCTTGTGCCTCTAATTCTATAAGCACTGACTCGTCTGCATAAATGAATGAGACTACCCCTGAGACACCTGACCTCATTACCATCTTGAGTATATCATCCTTACTCTGAAATGGAGATACTGGTAGAACTACAAATGTACTATCTCTGAGCTGCACCTCTTTAGAGAGTGACTCAATCATTACTCTGAGAAAATTCCACACGTGGGCATTTGAGTTGTTGGTGTCAACTAGTAGTCCAATATTATGTTCGATCTTCTGATAACGAGACTTATTCTTCTGGAGTATTTGATAGCCAATTCTTTTGGCTACATTGAGTATCATCTCTTTGGTTGCTTCAGGGATTTTAGCAGAACCGGCAAGCGCCATGGATACTGTGGCGATAGAGACGTCCGCAGCTATCGCTATGTCTTTTTGGGTAACCCTTTTTTTTTGTTGCTGGTTAATACTCATTATATATGGACTCTCGTGTATTATGTGATTACTGCCTAAAGCCTGTACTTCCTCTGTCAAATAATTTCAACTCTACCTTTAAAGATGGTACTTGATTGTCGTTGTTGCTGAGTAAGCTCATAAGCATATCTACAGCAAGTCGTGCCATCTGTTCAAAATTTATACTCATAGTTGTGATCTTCTGAACAAATGGTACATCATAGTCTATAACATCACCTGGAGATATTATAGAAACATCTTGGGGAATTCGTATCCCAAGGCGTTTGAGTACAGGTATAAAGTGCATCGCAATGTAGTCGTCAATAGCAAATATCGCTGTTGGACGATTATTGCGAGTAAATAATTTATCGATATTAGATTCAATATTTTCTTGGTCATGCACATCTATTTTAATTCTAAAATCACTTCTATGAGCGATTTTGTTCTCAGTGAGGGCTTTTTCAAACCCTATAAATCTGTCCTGCATAATCGCTCGTACTGGGCTGTCTTTGTATTCAATAAAAGCTATGTCCTTATGACCTCGTTCGATAAGATGTCTGGTCGCTGAGTATGCTCCTTGAAAATCATCAACACATATTGAGTGAATATCCCCTTGGTAGTCGCTATTCATTATAAGTGTAACCGGTAACTTCAGTTTTTCAAAGTGCTTGAAGAGTGAAGGGTTGCCGTAATGAATAGAGAGTACTCCTGAAGAGCCGCTGGTGACGACCTTTTGGATTATTCTTTCATCAGAATCGTCCTCAGTAATTGGTATAATAATCAAGGTATAGTCTTGATCGGCAAGAAGAATTTCTAGCTCTCTAACAATTTTTTGTTCCATGTACCAAAGATACGCCCATTTCTTGTCTGTTAAGAGCAGAAGTGATATGCTTTTTGTATTGGGCTGAGGCATGACTCTAAAAGTGGATTTGCTTTTATACCCTAATTCAGCTGCAATTCTTTGAACCTTCATAATTACAGCTTCTGAAACTCGGCCTTTGCCAGAGAATGCCATCGAAGCAGTTGCGATAGAGACGTTGGCTACTTTTGCAACATCACTCAGGGTAACTTTTTTTAAGCTCATAAAATTCTCTCAGTCGGTACTTTTATAGAACACATTGAAACGAAAACAAAAGTATATCAAATATATAAATATGAATAAAGTGCAGGCTAATAAAACAGCAAAATAACATATGTTAAAGATAATATGATATTTAGATATTTGGTTACATTTTTAGCAATTAGATAAAATAAATATTATCTGTGATTAATTTTTAAGCATGTATTGAGCATTTAAATTAAGCATATTATATGATTTGGGTTTAAGCAAGTTTAATCTTACAAAATTATAAAATAATAGATATTTTTGGTAAATTTAACGTATTAAAGGTCATATTTGATGTATTTTTATGCGTTATATTCTAAATAATCAAACAATGGTTATAAAAATTCAAGAAATAATTGGTTAAAAATTTGACTAGTCATCCCGGTGTGGTACGCTTTAGTTAAGCAGTAAATATTCTTATAAATTAAACCATAAGTTGGTAAAAATTAAGCAGATACCGAGTCAACCCAAAATTACACCAGATTATACTTCATACATAACTAAAACATAATAAAAGGGGAAATGATGAAAAGATATGGACAAGTCATCAAAATTAATCCAGAACAAATCAAAGCATATGTTGAATATCACGCAAATCCGTGGGAAGAGGTAAGTGCTATGATAAGTAAGTGTAATATTGAAAATTATTCAATATATCTTAAAGATGATATCCTTTTCGCATACTTCGAATACGTAGGGGAAGACTTTGAAGCTGATATGCAAATTATGGCTCAAGATGCTAAAACTCAAGAGTGGTGGGATATCATGATGCCAATGCAAGTGCCACTTGAGACGAGAAAAGCTAATGAGTGGTGGGCAAACATGGAAGAGGTCTTTCATCAAGATTAAAAGTAATTTGATAGAAAGAGTAAATAAATTTTTGAAGAATTTTGTGTGTAGTAAGATACTTCTAAAAGTGGATTGTATTTAAAGCCCTCAAGAGAGAGTTGGCCAGTCTGCATAGAGGTAATGCTAGAAAGTGTAAAAATGGCTTTGAAACAGAGCGAAAATTGTCTAAAAAAACTAGACAGAGTGAGAAAAGCGCTGAATCATCAAGAACCAGATAGAGTGCCAGTATCTGATTTCTTTTGGACAGACTTTTTGGAAAAATGGAGAAAGCATTTCAACCTTCCTGATGATGCGGATATATATCGTTATTATGATCTAGACTGGAGAAATATTACTCCTAACATGGACCCGCATATCAAGGACTTTGAATACCTTGAACAGTCTCCAGAAAAAACTGTGGTGCGAACAGGATTTGAAGCAGAAATAATGGTTAGTGAATCTGTTACTATGCCAGCGTTTACTAAGTTTCATACTGATACAGTTGAGAAAATGGAAGCGTTCGAGTTTGATGATCCAGCTGATCCAAGAAGATATTATAGTGCTGGTGATAATCAGATCGTTGGAGTTGGAGACAGAATTGTAAGGAATTCTCCAGCGTGGATAGATCAATTAAATGAAAATTATGAAGACTTTCCAGTATTTGGGTCTGTGTGCGAAGCGATGGAAGAGGGTTGGAGAATTATAGGTGCAGAGAACTTGTACATGTGGATGATTCTGCATCCTGAAGAGCTCGAAAAGTTCCTTACACGTGTTGGTGAATTTGTGTATAGGATTTGTGAAGAACAGATCAAGGCTGGTAATGGTATGCTCTCAGGTATGTTGATTTGGGGTGATGTTGCATATGTCAATGCAATGTTATTCTCACCTGATCACTGGAGGAGATTCCTCAAGCCAACACTTGCTGCACTTATCGAGCTATGTCATAAACATGATCTACCTGTAATCTATCATAGTTGTGGTAATGCTACACCAATATATGAAGACCTGATCGATATCGGTCTTGATGGATATAATCCTGTAGAAGCAAAAGCTGGCTTAGATGTAGTAACACTAAAGAAAGAATATAAAGACAGATTAGCATTCGTTGGAAATATGGATGTTATGGAGTGGGCTGCTCTTGATAAGCCAGAACTCAAAAAGTATATCTTAAGAAAGCTAAACGCGGCAAAAGGTGGAGGGTATATCTTCCAGTCTGATCATAGTGTGCCGGATTCTGTAAGTCCTGAAAACTACGACTATGCGGTAAAGCTTGTTCGTGAGTATGGTAATTACCCATTAAATCTAAATGGCGAGGACATTGCTGGATATTAGATTACGTTTTACTATTTTATATTGTAGCACGAGAGAGAAAATAAAAAAGGTGTAGAGTATGAGTAAAGAACGTATTTCATTAAGGATGCGAAAAGTAACAAAAGCATTTCCGGGTACGCTAGCTGTTAATAGGGTTGATTTCGAAGTGAGGCAAGGAGAGGTCCACGCACTACTAGGTGAGAATGGTGCTGGTAAATCTACCTTGATGAAGATGCTTGCTGGGTCGTTCTCTGACTATACAGGTGAGATCGTTATTAATGGAAATGAAGTGAGTTTGAGAACACCTCTGGAAGCGATTGAGAATGGTATTGGTATGATCTACCAAGAACTCTCACTTGCTCGCCCAATAACAATTGCAGAGAATGTTCTTGTAGGGCGTCTACCAAAAAAGAATTTTCTTATGCTTGATAATAAGAAAATTAAAGAGCAGACAAAGGAAATTCTTAAAACTGTAGGCCTCGACCTAGATCCATTTACGCGTGTAGAGGATATATCTCAACATGAGGCGCAGCTGGTTGAGATTGCAAAAGTAATGAGTCATAATCCATCAATTCTCGTAATGGATGAACCTACTTCGTCACTTTCAAGACAAGAGGTCGAAAGACTATTTGAAATTATTGATAATCTTAAAGCACAAGGTTTGGCGATAGTTTATATCTCGCACCATCTACCAGAAATATTTAGGGTTGCTGATAGAATAACTGTAATGCGTGACGGTATGAAGATAGCTACAAAAAGAATCGATGAAGTAACGCCAGCAGATCTTGTCAGTATGATGGTTGGTAAGTCTATGAGCGAATTCTATAAGAAGAGAACGAATGGAGTGCTGGATGAGAAAGCTCTAGTTGTAGAGCATATAACTAGGCGAGGCTTTTTTCATGATCTATCATTCTACGCTATGAAGGGAGAGATTCTTGGTATAGTAGGACTATCCGGGGCTGGTAGAAGTGAGATGGCTAGGAGTCTGTGTGGAATCGATCCACTCGATAGTGGAAGTATAGAGATGAATGGTAAATCACTAAAACCTGGATCATATCATAGAGCTATCAAGGCTGGACTAGTATATTTATCTGAAGACAGGAAGAATGATGGTCTATTTTTAAGACTGAGTGTCAAGGATAATGTTCTTGCTGCGAAGATTGATGATTTTTGTAACATGGGAGTATATTCTAAAAAGCAAGAAGGAAAAACTACTGAAGATATGATTAAGAAGCTTAACATTCAGCCGCCATTAGGAAGTGTTGGGGCAGGAAATTTAAGCGGTGGTAATCAGCAAAAGGTACTCCTTGGCAAATGGTTGGCTTGTAATCCGGAGGTTATTATTCTTGATGAGCCTTCAAGAGGTGTTGATGTCGGGGCTAAATCAATTATTCATGATGTTATTATCGAACTAGCAGATATGGGTAGGACTGTAATCCTACTAACTAGTGATCTGCCAGAAATGGTTGGGCTTGCAGACAGAGTTATGGTATTAAAAGAAGGACATATGATTGGCTCTATGCAAAAAGAAGAATTGACAGAAGAGTCAGTCTTATTAGCGGCTAACGGTGAGGGAGTAATGGCATAATGAATGAAATAAATAGTGGAGTCTTCGCTCCAACAACTGAAAGTCAACGCTTTGTAAGGACGAAACAGAATGCAGCTCTAAGAATTTATGGACTATTTGGTATTTATACTTTGGCTATAATACTCCTTGGTGTTGGGTATTGTGTAAATCCTGAATTTATGACTTCGGCTAATTTTCTAAATGTACTACGAAATATTGCACTACTTGGAATTGTTTCGTGCGGTATGGCATTTGTAGTGTATATTGGTAAGTGGTGTGATCTGTCTATACCTTCATACATGGCCTTTAGTGGTACAATGGCTGTTTCCTACCTGCACTTGGGGATATTTCCAGCACTGATTATCGGGATTATTTCTGGTATGGCGATTGGTGCTCTCAATGGTTTGGTTGTTGGTTGGCTGAATGCTAATCCAATTCTTTGGACACTTGCTGTTGTGTACTTCATGGAAGGCTTTATGCGCTTTATGTGGAGTAATACCCAGCTCTATCCAGATCAAATACTATCTAGTAGAGGTTTAGATACAATTGATGCCGATCGTTTTATAGGTATCTTTAGAACGGATCTTTTTGGTATACCTCTTATCGTTATTGTGATGCTACTCATGTTTGTCTTATGTCACCTCGTTCTTAATAGAACAAAGTTTGGGCTTTATACAAAACTTGTTGGATCAAAACAAGAGGCTGCAAAATGCTCAGGTGTAAATGTTAAGATGTATATTTTATATGCTTTCCTTGCCGCTGCATTCTGCGGAAGTATTGGCGGTATATTTATTACAAGTATGAATAAACTAGGTGTATTTTATCTAGGACAGGGGTATGACTTCAAGTCAGTAACTGCTGTTGTTATTGGTGGCATGATGCAGTCTGGTGGTAGAGGGAGTATGTTTGGTGTCTTTGGTGGGGTGCTTGTAATAGGACTTTTATCAAATATTATGAACTTTATTGGTATCAATACATTTCAGCAGGATATTGTTACAGGATCAATCTTTATCCTTGTTGTAGGATTTCATCAGTATCAGTTGAGAAGTCAGGGGAAAGATTATGCGTAAGAAAAAAATGAGTGTAGTTCAGATCTTGGATAGAAATAGAGCTCTTTTTATGTTGTTAATAGCTGTTGTTATTTTTGGATCATTCGCTAAGAACTTCCTAACAGAATATAATATAAGAACAGTTCTTCAAGGTGCTACATTAAGTGGAATATGTGCAGTCGGGTTTACAATTATATTTATTCTCGGGCAACTTGACCTTTCTATTGGATCAGTGCTTATGCTCTCTGGTATGTTGACTGTTGGTTTTTATGAACAGTTGGGTTGGGCTGGTGGTGCAACGATAGGGATTATTTCTGGTATGGTCGTTGGTTTGGTAAATGGCTTACTCGTATCCAAGGTAAAAATTAATTCATTTATTGTTACGCTTGGTACTATGATAGTAGTACGTGGACTGATGCATTACTACTGTGATGGTGGCGCGATTGCTGTAGATGACTTCGATCTTGCTGACTGGTTGGATATGCCAATACTGGGTGTGCTTACACCGCTAACAATCATTACTTTTATTATTGTTGCTATCTTTGCATTTTTGCTTGTCAATACGAGGTATGGTCGAGGATTCTTTATGGTTGGTGGTAACGCTGAAACAGCTTGGTTGGCAGGTTTAAATAGAGACAAGTATATTATTGTTGGTTTTATTATTTGTGACGGACTAGCTGCTGTCGGTGGTGCTTTGTTCGCTATGAAGCTGTCTTCATCAACAGCCAATGCTATACTAGGTGCTAAGACATTAATGCAGGTAATTGCTGCTGTAATTATTGGTGGTACTCTTATGACTGGTGGCAGAGGAAGTATTATAAAAAGCTTTATTGCTGTGCTTTTCCTTATAGCTGTTAATAATGGATTTGGATGTTTTGGCTTTGGTTTTGAAGTGCAGATATTTGTAAACGGTGTTATCTTGGCTCTGGTTGTACTATATGAAGCCTATACAGTATATAAGAGAGACCTACTGAGAGGACAGAGGCAGTATCTACTAGAAGAGCTAGAAAATCTTCAATCCTAAAAGTTATTATTATATATTATAATGTTATGTGTGTAAAAATATTGTTGTGGTATTTTTGTTGTAAGTTACTTTTATTGTTTAGTTTGTTGGAGAGAAAAATGAAAAAGATTTTTGTGGTACTAAGTCTTATTGTATGTATGGTAGCTACTGCATTTGGTACTGTTGCTAATGCAGAAGATAACCTTACAAAATCAATAAAGATTGATGTTACAAAGCTTACAGGTACTGATGGTCAGCCTCTAATTATTAAAGGTGCTCCAAAAGATGTTCCGCCTCGTCCGGCCGATCCAAAGGCTTTAGCAGATGATGAAGCAGGTCTCTGGTGGGATCAAGAATATGCGGGCTGGACTACAGAAAAAAAGAATATTCCTTCAAACGATGAGGCTACTGGCGCATATGGTAAAACTATCGTGATCATTCGTGCTGGAGACCACCCATACTTTACAGCATTCATGAATGGCTTCAATATGATTGCAAAATCATACAATATGACGGTTAAATCGTTCAGCTCAAACTGGAATCAGGATTTGCAGGCTCAACAGGTTGATCAAGCAATTAATGATCGCCCTGACATTATAGTTATAACTCCTGTAGATGCTACTGCTTGTACACCGCTTTTCCGTAAGATTAATAAGGCTGGGATTCCGCTTATAGCTGCTAACACTATTCCTGCTGATGCTGCTATGAAGTACTGTGTTGCTTGGACTGGTCCAGATGACTGGGGGCAGATGCGTATGCTAGCAAGAGCGTTTGCTGATGAACTTGATAAAAAAGGTGGCTATGCTGTCGTTCGTCATATGCCTGGTTCTTCACCATTCTTCGCAAGAACATTTGGTCCTATCACAGAACTCAAAGAGTATGCGCCAGAAATGAAGCTCCTTGATATGGATACTGCAAATCTTGAAACAGAGGGTACTATGCAGCTTGTATCTGCATGGTTAACAAAATACGGCAAGGATCTAAATGGTCTTATCTTAAGTGGTGATGGCTTCTCTGTAACTGGTACTCTTGAAGCTCTCAAGGCTGCTGGAAGAGATGATATTGTAGTTGTTGGAGCTGGTAACAGTAAGACTGGTATGGATTCTGTAGCTGCTGGCGATGTATATGGTATTACTTATCAAAGTGCTGAAGGAGACGGCGCACTTTCATGTTATGTTGCTTGCCAGTATTTAAATGGTGAGAAACTTGCTCCGGTTAACTACCTTCCAAAGCATATTATCACAGAGATTGATGTTGATGCATTCCAACCTGCTCAGTGGTAAGATTAATTGCCTATAAAAACGCGAAGTACGAAACTGCACGACAAAAGTATTGGTTGTGCAGTTTTTATTTTTTATGTGACAAATCTATTATTCATTACTATGATTTTAATATACTTTATTATAGTAATAATTTCTATTTGCTGTAAATCTAATGTGCTTGTTAGTATTATATACAATTATTGTATTGGTGAGAAATCTGAAGCCTGCATTATCTTATTTTCCTGTTTTTCTAGCATTTTCATTGCTTCAGGTAGAAACTTTGATTGCCATTCACTGTCTTCATAAAGTTTTTGGCGTTGGAGCGTTCTTTGATCCAAACTTTTATAGCGCCATATGTGAATGACTTGATTTAATTCTCCAATATCTGTATGCCAATATCCTATCAGCTCTGCATAACGCTGAATAATCGGCAAACCAATATTCTTGAAAAGGTCGATGTAGGATGTTAGCATCCCTGGTCGAATCGTATATGTGCGCATTTCAAAATACACTAGAGGCTCTCCTTAAGGGCTTATTCTTATAATTTGATTGTATAGTCCATGGATAAATTCATTACTCATTAGGGTTTTCAAGGATTTCGTAGCCATGATCTTGGCAGAGGACGTCTCTTTTTACTTCTGCGACATCGTGTTCCATCATATCCTTTACTAGTTCTTCAAAACTTGTCTCTGGCACCCAGCCCAGCTTTTCTTTGGCTTTTGTCGGATCGCCTAGGAGTGTCTCTACTTCGCATGGGCGGAAGTATGTTGGGTCGACTTCAACGATGCATTCTCCAGTCTCGGTATCGTAGCCTTTCTCATCTATGCCAGTACCTTCCCATCTTACAGTTATGCCTACTTCTTTACAAGCGCACTCTACAAAGTACCTAACAGAGTACTGTTTGCCAGTAGCTATTACAAAGTCATCTGGTTCGTCTTGTTGGAGCATCAGCCACATCATCTTTACGTAGTCTTTAGCATGCCCCCAGTCTCTAAGTGCATCCATATTTCCCAGATAGAGTCTCTTTTGGAGACCGTATTTGATGCGTGATATTGCTCTGGTTATCTTTCTTGTTACAAATGTCTCACCTCTGCGTGGCGACTCGTGGTTGAAAAGTATGCCGTTACAAGCGTATATGCCGTATGACTCTCTGTAGTTTATTGTAATCCAGTAACCGTAAAGCTTTGCTACCCCGTATGGTGAACGTGGGTAGAATGGAGTAGTCTCTTTCTGTGGAATTTCTTGCACCTTGCCGTATAGCTCTGAAGTAGAGGCTTGGTAGATGCGGGTCTTATTCTCAAGTCCTAATATGCGGATTGCCTCAAGAAGTCGCATCGTGCCACCTGCATCAACATCCATCGTATATTCTGGAGAGTCGAACGAGACTTTTACATGGCTCTGTGCTCCAAGATTGTAAATCTCATCTGGCTGTATCTCTTGTATTAGTCTGATAAGATTTGTAGAGTCTGATAAGTCTCCGTAATGTAAGAAGAAGCGAGCATCCTTATCATGGAAATCCTGATATATAGAATTGATTCTCTCAGTATTGAAAGATGAAGAGCGTCGCTTAATACCATGAACAACATACCCTTTTTCTAGGAGAAATTCTGCAAGGTATGATCCATCCTGTCCGGTGATCCCTGTGATAAGAGCAACTTTATTCATGTTTTGTGCCTTTGTATACATTAATATAGTAAAATTATGGAAATTTAAATATGTCGTTATGCATGCTTGCAATTGATAACATGTAAAGGTAATAGTATCGGTATTTAATGTGTAATTGTCAAGGTAAAATGGACATGAGATAGATAAATTGCTAGGATTTAAGGGATAAGGAGATTGTTGAGTTATAATTAAAGCATTATTGTCGTGCTCTTGTAATATTTTATGAGTTTTAGCTGTATATGAAGGGGAACTCGTAAATAATATAAAGAGTAATTGAGGTGTGATAATGTTTATGTTGTATCATGCAGTATTAATTTCTAACTCAAAGTATCGTGGGAAATAGCCTGAGGTTGCTCATGACTCTGCGAAAAATGGGGATAGGTGCTTGACAGGGAGTGGGGGATATTTATAATCTGGTAAAATAAGAGTAAGAGAGAATCCTCGCAAGGTGCGTGGAGGTCGATTACATTGGTTTTTATGACTATACATATTTATATAGCGAAAGAGAGTTACACGAATGAAAGCTGACGTTACAGAAGTAGGCACATGCCGTTATAAGATCGACGTCGAAGTCGATGCGAAAGAAGTGAAAAAAGAGTACGACCTAATGCTGAAAAACCTAAGAGGTAGAGTTGCTATCAAAGGGTTTAGAGCTGGGCATACTCCTGATCGTGTACTTATGCGTCGCTATGGTGAAGATATTACTAAGGATGTGAGCTCAAAGCTATTTCAGGATACATTTACTAAGGCACTAAAGGACAACGAACTATCTCCTTTAGGTGAGCCTAATATTGATGTTGAGTCTCTAGTGGCTACTTCTGGTAAGCCTTTTGCCTACGAAGCTGAGATCGATGTTAGACCAAGTATTGAACTACCTGAGTATAAAGGTATCAAGTTAGTTCAAGAGATCGAGAAGGTTGAAGATAAAGATGTTGAAGAAAACCTAGAGAATATGAGAAAAGGTTTTGCTGAGTTCAACGAGACTACTGAAGGATTTAAAAAGGGCGATGCTCTTACTGCTGATCTTACTATGTCTGAAGGTGAAAACCAGATCATGGAGCGTGAAAACTTCCGTATTCCACCTGAAGCTCTATATCTAATGGGTGTTGAGGTTAGTGACTTACAGGAGCAGCTTGAAGGTCTAAAGGTTGGTGAAGAGAAGCTCTTTAATGTCGATGTTCCAGAATCATTCTATCAAGCAGACGCTGCTGGCAAGAATGTAAATATAAAGGTTGTCGTTAAGAAGGTTGAAGAGTCTATTCTCCCTGAGCTTACTGATGAACTTGCGGCTAAAGTAGGTTTTGATAGCCTTGACAAGGTAAGAGATCGTATACGTGAAGGTATGGAAGGTGAGAAGAAGCAGGCTGCAGATGCTGAAACCGCTAAGCAGATGATTGAAGATCTTGTTGCTAAAGTTGAGATGGAACTACCTGAAGAGTATATCAATCTCCAAGTAGAAGCTAGAACTCAGGCTAGTAAAGAAGCTCTGGATACTGCTGAAGAAGGTGATAAAGAGGAAGCTCAGAAGAAATTTGACGAAGCAAAGGCAGAAGCTCTAGAAGAAGCTATCAAGGGTGCTAAACGTAGCGTTGTGCTTGATACTATCGCTGATAAAGAAAATATAGAAGTACAGGAACAAGATGTTATGACATATATCGAAGGTATGGCAAGACAGTATGGTATGCCTCCTGAGCAGATGTTGAAGATGGTTCAACAGCAGAACTCAATGCTGTATATTGTTCAAGATGTACGTGATGGCAAGGTCATCGAGTTCATTATGAAGAATGCTGAGATCGAGACTAAATAGTTGCCCTGTATTATAAGGGTATTCGGTTGTGAATAGGTTGTAGTCAGGTCTATAGCTTAGTCGACATGCTCTCTCGATAATATATAAGAGCGGTATGTGGAATTTTATAAATGTAGTGGTGTGTATTTGGGGAAAGGCTGCGCCTTACCCCATGCACAATAAATATAAGATAGGAGTATTGCATTATGGTAGATGATGAAAATATCTACGGCTTTGACTATGTGCCTACTGTACTAGAGAAGACTGGAAGGGGCGAACGTAGCTACGACCTTCTTTCAAGACTGCTCAAAGACCGTATCATCTTTATTAGTGGAACTATTAATGAATACAGAGCAAACTTGATTATTGCGGAGCTCTTATTTCTAGAACTTGAAAACAGAGAGTCTGATATTCATATATATATCAACTCACCTGGTGGAAGTGTGACTGCTGGACTAGCTATATATGATACTATTCAACACTTACAGCCTGATGTATGTACCTACTCTATTGGTCAGACCGCTAGTATGGGTACTATCCTACTCGGTGCAGGAGCTAAGGGAAAGAGATTCAGCTTGCCTAATAGCCGCATTATGATCCATCAGCCTTGGGGTGGTGCTAGTGGTACTGCTGAGGATATCAATATCCGTGCAAAAGAGATCAACCGCTTGAAGACAACTCTATATGAAATACTAGTAAAACATACTGGAAAGACTCTGGAAGAAGTAACAGCAGACTGCGATCGTGATTATTATATGGATGCTTTCGCTGCTAAAGAGTATGGCCTAATTGATGAAGTACTCACACCTGCTGACAAGTTACCAAAGGATACGGACGACTCTAAATAATAGGTCGTAAATTCATTGTGCTAACGTTAGAGTATATAAGTGGTAAGGAGTGTCTCTGCGAAATTATGTAGGGATAGTCTGAATAAAGAGAAAGAGAAATAATGGCCAAAACAGGCAGCAAAAGAAAAAAAGACCAGTCTTGTACCTTCTGCGGTAGAACGCAGGATATGGTAAAAAGGCTGATTGCTGGTCAGGATGGCGTCTGTATCTGTAATGACTGTGTGCAACTTTGCTCTAGTATACTAGAACAGGAAGACCTCAGAGAGCCTAATGACTATAATGAAGACATCTTGTTCGATGATGCGGATATTCCAACGCCTAGGGATATCAAATTTGCTATGGACGAATATGTAATTGGACAGAACTTTGCTAAACGAGTTCTATCTGTTGCTGTGAATAATCACTATAAAAGACTTTCACAATTAAATGCTGCTACAAATGACGGAATTGATATTGAAAAGTCAAACGTTCTTGTTATTGGGCCATCTGGATGTGGTAAGACACTTATGGCTAAAATACTAGCGGCTACAGTAGATGTACCTTTTGCTATTGCTGATGCAACGACATTAACAGAAGCCGGATACGTAGGTGAGGATGTTGAGAATATCCTTCTACGACTTATTCAAGCTGCTGATGGGGATATTTCTAGAGCAGAAAAAGGCATCATTTTTATTGATGAAATTGATAAAATTGGTAAGAAAACTCAGAATGTCTCTATTACTCGTGATGTCTCTGGTGAAGGGGTGCAGCAGGCTCTTTTAAAGATGCTAGAAGGCACTACTTGTAATGTTCCGCCGCAAGGTGGAAGAAAGCACCCTGAGCAGAAGTATCTACAGATCAATACACAGAATATTCTCTTTATCTGTGGTGGCTCTTTCCAAGGTCTTGATGAAGTTATTTCAAGGCGTATAGGGCATAAGTCGATAGGTTTTCATAGAGAAGAAGGTAAAAGTGGAAGCCAAGAACTCGGTGATATACTTGAACAGGTTGATACTGATGACCTACTTGAGTTTGGTATTATTCCTGAGCTACTTGGGCGTATACCTGTACTTGCTCCGATCAGACCGCTTGATGAAGAGTCTCTGATAAGAGTATTGACTGAACCTAAAAATGCACTTATTAAGCAGTATGCCAAGTTCTTCTCTTTCGAAGATGCCGAGCTTGAATTTACTGAAGAAGCTCTGCACTCTTTTGCTAAAGAAGCGATCAAGAAAGAGACGGGGGCGAGAGCTCTCAGAGGTATAGTTGAGGGGCATCTTATCGACTTAATGTTTGATCTTCCTGATCTTCCTAAGCCTAGTAAATTTGTAATAGATCAGGACTTTATCAAGAATGGTTGGCAGTGTATGGAGTATGATGATAAAACTCCGAAAGAGCCTAAAGAGAAGAAGAGATCTAGAAAAGAGATAGAGCGTGAGAACGACGAAGAGAGATTTGATGAGTTAGGTCTCGATATATTCTAGTCTGCTCTTATTAGCTTAATTAAAATATAGGTGCCACTCTGCTTGATGCGGGGTGGCTTTTTTATGTAGTACTGTTTGGAAACTCTATATGCTTTACGCTTGCCTTGATGGCGAGTAGGAATATAATTGAAGTAAATAAAATTACTGATAATTATAAACTAGGAGAAGAATAAATGTACATTGTAACAGGTGCTGCTGGGTTTATCGGGAGTAATATTGTAAAAGAACTCAACAACCGAGGTGTTGAGGATATTATTGCCGTTGATGACCTTACTGAAGGTGATAAGTTCAGAAACCTTGCTGATACTGTAATTACGGACTATCTTGATATTACCGAGTTTGCAGATGTTTGTAAGAGTATGAAGAGTCTTGGAAGCGTTGAAGCTATTCTTCATAATGGTGCTTGTGCAAACACTATGGAGTATGACGGAAAGTATATGTTTGAGAGGAACTTTACCTACTCAAAGAATGTCTTTGAATATGCGACTCATCATGAGTTGCCTATGGTGTATGCAAGTAGTGCGTCGGTTTACGGTACTGGTAGAGTCTCTATCGAAGAACCGGACTATGAGAGGCCTATAAATGTTTATGCATACTCAAAACTAGCGTTTGATCAGTTCATGAGGAAGAACTTTAAGAGAGCAAAGAATACCGTAGTTGGACTGCGCTACTTCAATGTTTACGGCCCTCGTGAAGCTGAGAAGGGGCGTATGGCCTCTATGGTATTCCAGATATCAAAGCAGTTGAAAGAGAATGGAGCAGTAAAATTATTTACTGGTACAGATGGTTTTGAAGATGGCGGGCAGATGAGGGACTTTGTTTCTGTTCTTGATGTTGCGAAGGTCAATTTCTTCTTTGCCGGAAAGAAGAATGTCCACGGAGTATTCAATGTGGGCACAGGTAAGGCTAGATCATTCAATGATGTGGCAAAAAAGTTTATCGATTTGCAGGGTAGCGGTTCTATAAGTTATGTGCCGTTTCCTGAATCGCTTATTGGTAAGTACCAGAGCTTTACCGAGGCTGATCTTACAAAGATTAGAGAAGCTGGGTATACAGATGAGTTCATGACACTTGAAGAGGGCATAGATTTTAGTAGAAGCTACTGGGGAATATAGATAGTCGTGAATGTTAGGGCTGGCCATTGAACTTCTTGTTCGCGGTATAATGCTGACGATAATATTGGGACTATTCAATTCTCTAGAAGTATGGGCATAGCGAAGGTGTGACTTCTGGAGCGATACTAGTTGTTTTTGGAAAGGTGAATCTCTTCAAGATTTTTGAGAATAATTTGTACATATCGATATATAAAGCGGTAGTGTCAATTTTGACACTACCGCTTTGAATTGTATTGGGCTATAGAAGAATAAATATATCTGGAATGAGGTATGGAACAATAATGGATAGGTCAGAATTGTCAATATTGATATCGAATATTCTATGCATCTTTTGAGTGAATGTCTCTTTCATTCTGCCAGTAGTCGCGTTCTCAGGTAGCAGGCTAACAGTAATAGAGGTAATCTTCTCTGAAAGATCACTCCCTTCTGGTATCATCTCTTTAAGTCTATTTAGAACTATTTCTGCGTCTGGTAGTTTGTCCCTGTCTTCAAGCTGAATTCCGCAGTAATTGCAAAGTTTTCTGAATACGGCTCGTTGAATGAGAACCCTCTTTTTCCATAGGTTCATACTTTGTAAGATTGTAAAATCATGAAGAAATATAAGGTTTATTTTTTTTGTAATACTATCGTATCTCTGACTCTCTCTAACACTGCTGCTAAAAGTCCTTCTTAAAGTACTAGGGTCTTTGCTATCTCGCTCACTTTTTAAGTTATCCATAATTTTCACCTTATATAAATTCAAGTATTCATAAAAGTATGTCTGTTATAAAATTGTACCTGATTTATTTCTTTTCATATGAATAAAAACGTTACAGCATTAATATTATGAGAAAATAGCGGATTGTCAATGTTATTAATAAGATCATGCGCAAAACTATAGATGGCTAGTTTTTGTAGGTGCTAACAAAAACCACTGTTAAAGGCTTAGCAGAATGATTGATGCCTTATCCATTATTAAAGATTCCATGTTTGAAAGCGTCGTACCACATTGATCTCATTTGAGGTGTTGATATATTTAATTCGGCTAGCACTTCTAGTGTAAACTCAATAGCACCTAGACCACTGGCAGTAATAATGTGTTTGTCTCTACTTGCTAAAGTATCGGTATATGTGTCATGATCTGAGTATTCTGGTACTATTTCTGATATGTATTCTTTTGAGTTACTTGTGTGCTTAATTCCTCTGAGTAATCCTGCTCTTGCTAGAAGGGTAGTAGCTGCACAGATTGCGGCAATAGGTGTTGAATTTGAAGCTAGGCGTTTTATTAGTGGGATGATATCTTGAGGATATTGACTCTCCCATATTTTGCCTCCAGGTATAAGAAATAATGAGACATTATCAATTGTGACATCTTGTAAGGCTATGTGTGGTATTGCTTGTAATCCGCCCATGGATAAGACTTTTTCAGTTGTAAACCCAACAGTGACAACTTCAATTTCGCCAATTCGTCTTATCTCTGCTAGTGTATAGCCAATCTCCCAATCTGCATATCCATTAAATATAAGTACATGTGCTTTTTTCATTTGCTTGTATCCTTTTGCTGTGAGAGGTGTTGGGTGCTATATGTTGTGCTTATTGTTATTTTTTTGAGGTATAGTATACTATATATATGATTGAGCTGTTGTCAATATAATAATTATTTATTAGTTATTACTTTGATTATATATTGGCTACAAGTGGAAAATCGAGGTATTTTTAAAATATTTATAAAGTTTTCGGCTTTATGGCCGATAATACAAACACAATTCTATATCAGTCATGGAAGCCTGATTTTTATTATTTACGGATGATAATTACTTCGGGAGAATTCCATGGTTATGATCATATCTAATTGGCTCATTAATAAGCCATATCAGAAAATCTCCTGTAATTTGAGCTCAATGGAATAATATACTTTGTAATATATCACTGGTATATTAGACTTTTGCATATTTATTATTTCTATATTGGCAAACAATTAGGAGGATAGACTATTGATTAATATTGTATCGACTGCTTCAAATGTTCTGGGGAATCAGAGTCAAAACGTGGCGAATACTGAAGATAATGGTAACGATTTATTTGCCTCTATGCTTCAGGTATCGTTTGAAAGTAAGGCATTGTCTGAGGAAGAGTATAAGGCAATCTGGCAGAAATCAGGTGATTTGACTGGTGATGATAATAGAGGGTGCTTAGTTACCTCCGATTCTATTAATAAGAAGATAAAGGAGGATTATACTTCTTTTAGAGATACGTTAGATAAGGCATTAGCGGCTAAAGGTATTACTAAAGATCCAGTATTTGAGGTATTTGCTGATTCAAATGGGGATTTGTATATTGGTTCTGACCATCCTAATAAAGATAAGATTGAAAAGATTTTGAATGAAACAGACGAGATCAAGGAGGCATTTTTTAGTATATCCGAAAATGCTTCTGTGGCAGCGGCAATGCAGAGGCTTTATGATTTTAGTCATATAATATCAACTGATTCTCAGTATGCTATTGGTTCTCAGTATGCTATTGATCCTCATAGCGTACCGGAGCAGTATAAATCTATATATGGGACAGAAGAACCAGAGGAGACTCTATCAATAAAAGTGTCAGAAAATTGGTATTTACCTAGAATAATGAACCATGATAAGTATGTTGACTTGGATGTATTTAGGCAAATAGAAGATGGTGATATGAGTGATCCAACTGTAAAGAAATATTATGAACTTGAATTTGAGTATTTAGAGAAGAACTAGGTTTAAATAAGTAAATTTGTAATAAAAAAACGGATTAAACTTATGCGAGTTTGATGTTGATAGATTACTTACGGATGATAATAATTTTGGGAGATTGCCATGATTAGTAATATCACAAATCAAATTAGTTCTGTCGACTCTGAAGTTGCTTCTTCAAAAGAAACAACAATGAATGGTGGCTTTGTAAAGCTACTCTCAGATATGCTCATTAGTGATGAGATGCCTGAGTTTCACCAATGTTGTTTAGGACTGTCAACCAGTGAAATGTGTAGCACCTGTTTGGTTAATGGTGTAGAGGTTGAGGATGATAGGATATCGGCAATGGATATTCGAGCGTCAATTAAGCAGGACTTGGATAATTTTCGTTCGATGCTTGGTATTGCTCTTGATGAAGCGGGACTAAGTAAGGATCTAAGTTTTGAAATCAAATGTGATACCGCAGGAAAGATCTATATGAATTCTGATCATCCAGAGAAGAATCGAATTGAAGTTATACTCAATGAAACACCAAGTTTAAGTAATACATTAAATAGAATTTCTTCTTTTATTGTTTCTGCTTGTTGCAAAGGTGTGTTTCGAATTTATTAAAGAGTATGCTATATGTCAGGAGTATTACATTATAAATGATGTTTTACAGCTAATTGTTAAAGAGCTTTTCAGCCAAGGATGTCTGATTAAATTCGTCAAGGATGAAAAGCAGGTTAGGAGAATGCCATGATTAGTAATGTTACAAATGAAAATAGATCGGTAGATATTGGAGTCGTTTCATCTAGTAAAAATGAGGTGGATGATAACTTTATAGCGATGCTTACCGAAAAGTTTAGTAATGATGATATTCCTGATGCTTATCAAAGTCGTTTAGGTTTGTCGATCAGTGATATGTGTAATGCTTCCTCAATACTTGGAATTGATGTCGAGGATCATAGTATGTCTGTGATGGATATACAAAGATCTGTTAAGCAAGATCTGGAGAGTTTTAGCAATATGCTTGGTGTTGCTCTTGAGGAGGCTGGGATAAGTAGGACTCCTAGTTTTGAAATTAAATGGGATGCTACAGGAAAGTTGTATATTGACTCTGATCATCCTGATAAAGAGAGTATTGAAAAGATACTCAATGAAACACCGAACATTTGTAATACATTTAAAAGGATGTCTTCAAACTCATCAATGATTGCTGCAATACAAAGAGCTGAAAAGTTTAACAAAGAGTATGCTCTTGACCCAAAAGCTGCCGTTCAGAAGTATAGTTATTTATTTGATAGTGAGCCGTGTGACGCCTTTTCGGTCTTTGTATCTGATGATGATTGTAAACCGAGTTTGAACTCGTATGGTCAGGAGGTTGATTGGGAGGATTTGGTCAAGCCTAAGAATAATGAGTTACAGGCGTTGTAGTTAGCGGTTAAAGCATGATTTATCAGCAATATTCTCATGTATGAATGGTGGATTAGCTCTTATTCCTATATAGTAATAACATGTTTGGAGAATTCTATGATTAGTAATGTTTCTAACTATAATGCTTCTTGCACTATAGCGGCTACAGATAAAAAAGCTGAAGTCAATGATGAGTTTATCAAGTATTTAACAGATAAGTTCAGCAATGATGAAGTGCGCGATGTGCATCAAAGTCGTAATAGACAAGCTCTCAGTAGGGTTGGTGATACTCAAGCTCTGTTTGGGGTTGAATCTGTTAACAACGAGGTACAATTGACAGATATTCAAGAGTCAATGGAGCAGGATTTGCAAAGTATTCAGTATATGTTAGATCTAGCTTTGAATGAAGCTGGAATAAACAAGAATCCTAGTTTTAATATTAATAGTAGTGAGAGTGGTATACTGTATATTGATTCGGAGCATCCGGATAAAGAGAGTATTGAGAAGATTCTGAATGAAAATCCGAATATACGAGAGACTTATAAGAGAGTGTCGATGAATTCGTCGTTAATCGCTAGCTGTAAGAGGCAGAAAGTGTTCAACACCGCATATGAGATAGATCCAATTAGCGCAGTTCGAAAGTTTGATTATTTATTTGAGAATAACCCTTGTGATGTCTTCACAATATTTGTTTCAGAAGATTGTTATAGACCAAATTTAAATTCATATAAAGAGGATAATAGCTGGGAGTCTCTTGTCGATTTTGATTTTTAAGTTTACTGTTTTGTTAGCTTTTGCTGCTGTACTACGTATTTCTTATAAAACTAACAACTAAGTATAAATTGTATTTCTATCACGGATGTCTGAAATAAATAATTCCACGGATGATATAAAATTTAGGAGAATACTATGATTAATAATGTTTCTGTAGCTTCGAGCATACCTACTAATTCAGTAGCTTCTAGTGGTGACGTAGCTGTGGATAATACCTTTATAGCGATGCTTACTGAGAAGTTTAGTAATGATGATGTTCCTGATTATCATCAGACCAGTGTCGAGTCTGGACACTCTCTTAGTACCGCAACACTACTGGAATTAATGGGTGGGGAAATGAAAGATGGAGTTCTTACTATTGATTTCGCCAGTATATTAAAGCAAGATCTTCAGAGCATTAGCTATATGATCGATGACGCTCTGGAAGAAGCAGGGATTAGTAAAGATCCAAGTTTTGAAATAAACTACAGCTCAAGTGGTGAGCTATACATAGACCAAAATCACCCAAATAAAGAAGCTATTGAAAAGATACTCAATGATATACCTAATATTCGTGATACTTACGCAAGAATGTCGTCAAACGCGTCAATATTTGCTGCTTTTGAGAGGCATCAAGAGTTTAGTAAAGCATATGAGATAGATCCTCAGAGCGCAGTGCAAAAATATAGTCATTTGTTCAATAGTGAGTCATGTGATGTTTTTTCTATATTTGTATCTGAAGATGGCTATAAACCTAGTTTTAAGTCGTATGGTGAAGATGTAGACTGGGACGAATTTGTCAATTCAGCGAATAATGAATTGAAGGCATTATAATAGTGCCGTTGCTATTTATAGTGTTGATAGTATTACTTTTGGTGGTTAGTTCCGCTATTTCTCCTAGTTCCACTTAAATCTCATAGTGATTGCTTGTGAATGTTGTCTGGAGAACTTTTTCAAACAAAACATAAAGTGTCTGAGTGAGTGTCCGATAATAGTTACATAGTGCAGGAAGTATGAGTGTACAGCTTACTCTACCATCTGCTGGGATAGAGTGTTAATTTCTAGGAGGAGATCATGGTTGATAACATTGCTCGTAAAAGGCAGTCTTATGATCTTTCAGAGGATGTCTGCGAGAGGACTGTTGTAGATGACGCATTTATTCAGAAGTTGATTGATAGGTTTGTGAATACTGATGCCTGCCAAACAGATGAGACGGTTAGAAATTGTGAGAATCTAAAGAGTAAAGCTGTACTTATATTTTCTGCAGAGCACGATCAAAGTAACTTTAGCTATATGCTAAATTATGCATTTGATGAAGAAGGGATAGCTAGAGATTATGAGTTTGAAATAACTTCTGATGGTTCAAGGCTATATGTAAGTGCCGATCATCCTCAGAAGGGTCGGATAGAGGAGATCCTTAACTCTAATAGCAATATAGAAGAAACATTTAAACGCATGTATGGAAGCTATGGACGGATTGCTTCTTACTTCAAATATATGCAGTTTTCAAAAGAGTACATGGAGAATCAGCGGGATGCCGTAGTGAAGTATCGGGAGATATTTGATAATAAGTACAATGGAAGGTTTTCTGTATTTGTTTCAAGTAAAGGTTATGAACCAAAATATGTTTTATAGTACGAACATATATAAAAAAACACCCTCAGCCATACGTCTGGTAGAGGGTGTTTTTTTTTAAATAAAATACGAGGTGATTATTAACGGCGAGTTCTTCTGCCACCACCTTCTCTACTTACTCTGCTTGGTCTGCTCCGGTTTGCAGTATTTGTACGTTGTTGCGTCTGGCGCTGCTGTGTTTGATATTGTTTGGTAGCTCCTGCTTGACGGTTGGATTGCGAGCGGTTCAAGTTTTGTCGGGTAGAAATGCTTGGCTTGGTGTTACTCCATTTTCCGTTGTTGTCCATCTTTTGCCAATCATTAGTAGCTTTATTTGAACGGTAAATATCTCCGTTTTTATCGCTGTATACAGTGTTTGAGCGCTTTGACTGTTGCCAATTGCTTGCTTTATTATTTGGGTGTTGTTGTGCGGCGGACTTGTCTCTAACTGGTTGCAGAGTGGTGTTTATGCGGTCTCGAGTTTGAGCTTGGTTATTATCTCTAGTCGGGGTGTTGCCATTTGCTTTACGGTCTTGTAAGCGATTCTTGCGTGTTTCCTTTTGCTCTGGGCTGAGGTTGTCACGTCTGGTTTTGGCTTGGTCTTTGCGTGCCTCTTTTTGCTCTGGAGATAGGCTATCT
This sequence comes from Planctomycetota bacterium, assembly GCA_965140405.1. Taxonomy (GTDB): domain Bacteria; phylum Planctomycetota; class SZUA-567; order SZUA-567; family SZUA-567. Next base: position 74,464 of record OZ223208.1, on the reverse strand, counting down.
CTTCTATCTTGAAGAGTCTTGACGCGATCTCGATCTTTATAAATATTGTCTTTATTTATGCTGCCATTACCAATATTTATGCTGTTGTCGATATTGATATTTACATTACGGTCATAATAACCACCTCTTCCCCACCAGCCACTTCTCATGCCTCCACCGTACCAGACTCCACCGGAGCTGATACCGAAGTAGAATCCGCCGCCTCCATATGGTCGGTAACCTATGCCGAATCCCCAAGACCCTGTATTAGGGTTGTATCTAACAGCAAATCCCCATGTTGCAGGACGTGGATAGTAGTATGCACCATACCATGGTTTATAGTAGTAGCCAGTACCGTAAACAACAACGCCATTACATATGTACGAACCCATGTAACCGGGTGTGTAGCCAACGTAAACAACCTCTGGTGTGTGGTTGTATACTCTTACATAGGTAACATTATAGATTGGGCACTCTGGTGGAATTTCATATATTGCTCCTGGAACTGTTGTGCATACTTCCCACGGCCCGGTTGGAGAGCTTGATTTGTACCAGATACCGTCTTCACATAGGTAGTAAGTATCACCAAATTTGATGACCGCTGCTGGTGAGTTTACTGCGTAATCGACATCCTTTGCTCCTGTTCCTTCAAACTCAGGATTGCCGTCATACGAGACTTCAGGTGAAGGGGAGTTTCGCTGTACTTCTGCTGTTTGCGGAATGGTTGCGTCTAGGATTGCATCATTAGCTTCGCTAGTTCCGGGAATGGCTGCTCGGAGTGTGGCTGTCTTATTATTATTTGGGATATTGTTGAATTCTGGTGGAATTTTGCTACTCTCGACGTATGTCCATGTTGCTCCATCTGCAAGGCTCTTACTGGTAAACCAGCGCCCTGAAATTAGTGTGTAGTAATCCTGTTCTGAGATATCAAGAATAAGAACAGAGCTAGTATTGTTGACATAAAGTAGTCCTGCTCCGTCTACCTGCGAGTAGTCAGGTTTGCCTGCTACCGAGATAAGCTCTGCTGGCTCTTCTGATATAATAATTTCTGGGATTATGCTGCTTGTATTATCCGGATGTTCAATCTCTTTTAGACCTTGAGCATCGGCTGTCTCTTGGAGTCCAGCTGGAAGTTGTTTAGCTTGTAGCCATTTTCCATTAATATCATTTGCACTAAACCATGAATTATTACCATTTAAATAGTAGGCTTTGTCAGTTTTTGAGTATAGCATCATATATGGTGTGTTGATTGTTCTTTGAAAATCTGTTCCTTCTATCTGCTTATTTATCGGTTGTCCATCTAGTATTACTAGGGCGGCTGGAGTCTCTCTGTAGATAATTCTTGGTGGTTTATTTTGAAGTCTGTCCTCACTTGTGATACTATTTTCTGCTCCTTTGAGAGACTGTATGAGCTCATCTAAGGATGTTGGGACAGCCTTATTACTGATTATGTTGTTTATGAAGCTTTGAAGCTTATCTGCTTGTTCTTGTGTTGAGTCGGGGAATTTCCACTCCTTCAACTGGATATTCTTTAGAAGGGCAGTGCGGGTATCTCTATCTACCTCGTACTGAGCGGTAAAGAGAATTGCTCCAAACTTTGGTGCTGGATCACCAGTCTTTTTGAATGATAGTGCAGCTCTAGCTTCAATAGTTGCTGCATTACTGTCATATGATTCAGGCTGTGGTTGGTAGAGGGTGAGGACTCCATTTGGTGTTTCAAAAGATTTTGGCCAGGTGCCTTCACCAGAAAATGCTGGTTTGATTAGGCTGATAAGGATGGCTATTAATATTACAGCGAGCAGTAACAAGCGTATTTTGGTACAACTACTGCACCCTGAAACAGAACAATTCTTCGCATTTCGAATGCTTGTGGTGTCATCTTTACTCTTTTTCTGCTCTGTCATTTTTGTCTCCTATCGATAAGAAATAAGTAGGTAGATTTGTGCTTACAAAATATTATAAATTGTTTATCTATTTGGTAAATGCCTGCTCGTGAGAATATGGCTATTATGCGTTGTTTTGCCCTTTTACACTTATTATAACAGGCATTTTGTTTTTTTATCCATATATTAATGTTTTAAAAATAAATATAAGTCAAATAATAGCCGATAATACAATTAGATCATAAATTGTTCTACCCTACCATAATTATAGTAAAAAGGAGTTTATTATGATTGCTCAACAGTGCCAGCATTTAAAAGAATTTGTGGGAATGGAGAGAGAAGTGATTCTTAGACATATACAGAATCATAAATGGTTTAGAAATATAGGGGATTACAACGAAGGGGTTGCCGACTTTATTGATAACTACGGATGGCTTATGCGTGATATGTACTGTACTGCCATCTGTGAACATAGAGAGACTTGTAAGATTAGCGAAGAGCTAAAGCATTTGCCAGAAGAAGATGATAATATTGATGTAGCATCATAATGGTATAAGCTCGGTTACTAATTAAAGATTATTTGAAAAATAGTGGAGTCGATCTGTGCAATGGTCGAAAAGATAATTAGAAGATAGTTGAACGCTGGTACTAACGTTGTAGTACTGTGAGTTATTTTTTATTTAATATTTTTAGGTAGGTGATAATGAAGGTAAAGACAACACGCTTTGGGGAGATCGATGTTCCTGATGAAACCCTGATTACATTTCCAGAAGGTGTGGTAGGATTTAAAGAAGCGCATGGTTTTGTAATTTTTGATTGCGGTGATCAAGGGTTATTCAAATGGCTACAGTCTACAGATATTCCAGAACTCGCCTTTGTTATATGTGAGTCGCATCTTATTGTACCTAATTATCAAGTAGTTATCGGGCAAAAAGAGCGTGACTTGCTAGAGCTACAAAACACCGAAGATGCGGCGGTATGCCTTATCCTTGTAATCCCAGAAGACCCACAAGAGACCACGGGTAACTTGTTAGGGCCGATTGTAATGAACGCTCAGTCAAGATTAGGTATGCAGTTGGTACTTGTTAACCCTGAATATAGCACTCGTTATAAGATCTTCAAGAGTGATGAAGAGGTAGGTAGCGAGGAGGCCGAAAATGCTAGTACTGAGTAGGAAGCGTGACCAAACAATAATGATTGGAGATAATATCGAGATCAGTATTGTTGACATCAAAGGCGATACTGTCAGGATAGGCATCGATGCTCCTAGGTCAGTATCAGTACATAGAAAAGAAATTTTTGAAGCTATTAGAGAAGAAAATATAGCTACTACAAAGACACCAACTGTACCAAATATGGACTCTATCGGTGGCTTGGCTGATCTTCTTAAAAGAAAGAAAAAATAATTTGTAATTTTGTCCCGTCTCATTATGAGGTGGGATTAAATCTAAATGCCGACGGGAGACGTATATGAGTAATACAATAATACTAAAAAAAGAACAACACTGGTATGTGCTGCCTGAGACTGAAAATAGAAATGATATCATTCTTTCGCTAGTAGAAAAAGAAAATCCAAGTGTTTTAGTTGATTCAGAATCAATATTCGATATGCTTATATGTAATGGCTGGAGTATCGAGGAATATAGAGACTTTGCTGTTGTTGCTTAGGTAATTGTAATTGGCAAAAATATTAATATAATAGATGTAGAATAGTTAAAAACTATTCTACATCTATTTTTTTGTTTTATAAAAATCTGCGGAGTTAATATGAGAGAGATACAGGATAAATACTTTAGAAAAGCCAAGCGTGAAGGAAGGCTCGCAAGAAGCTTTTATAAACTCGAGGAGCTTGATAGAAGAGCGAAGTTACTTCGTCCTGGTATTAGAGTATTAGACATTGGAGCTTGCCCAGGATCATGGCTGGAGTATATACTTGAGAAGGTCGGTGATAGTGGTAAAGTATGTGCAGTCGATCTCAATGTTATTAATAAAAAATTCAAAGGTATTGTAGATTTTAAAAAGATGGATATCAGAGATGTGACTCCTGATATGTTTGGTGTTAAGAATTTTGATGTTGTTGTTTCGGATATGGCTCCAAAGACTAGCGGGGTGAAATGTATGGATCAAGCTAGGTCTTTAGAGTTATGTGAAATCGCTGCTAAATTTGCCCTAGATACCTTGGTGATCGGGGGGAGCTTTGTCTGTAAGATTTTTGAAAGTCCTGACGTTCAGCCGTTTCGTGAGTCACTCAGAGAGCATTTCGCTGCTACACGTATGATCAAACCTGACGCATGTAGGAGTGAGAGTCTGGAAATTTATATTGTATGCACCGGATTCGGACGTGAACCGGAAGAGAAGAGAGCTAGACCTGATCATGAGTATCGTAAGACAAAGGGGAAGAGAACTAGGCAGTACTAGTACCCGCCTATTCTTGTAATTAAATATGGATCTTGTAAAGATTGAGCGTATCGTCTCTAGGCAGATGAAGAAGTTGAAGGCTAGGGATTGTAGAGAAAATGGCTATACCTACTATCATGGTAAGAGAGTAGGTGAGTTGGCTATTAGAATACTAAAAAGTGTTGAGCCAGCAGTTGAGCAGAATGTACTCGATCTTCTCTCTATAGCTGCGATGGTACATGACATTGGTAAAGGGAAAAAGCACCATGCTGTTGTTGGAGCTAAGATGCTTCCAAAGCTACTTGGTTCTGAACTAGCTGAGATAGAGATGGCGGAGGTGCAGAGGATGGTAGAGGAGCATAATCTGCGTGAGATGCCAAATGAATGCCTGCCTGATTCCAAGGCTTTGCAAGATGCAGATGTTTTGGATCATTTCGGGGCGCAAGGTATATGGTTGGGGATATACTATACAGCAAGAAATCGAGGTGGCCAAGCTGATATGCTAGAATACTTCACTGGTCAAGAACATCAAGAATACGTAGATGAAAAATATGCTGGTCTAAACTTTGATATTTCAAAAGAGATATTTGATAAAAGGTATGAGTATCAGAAGAGCTATGTCAAGCTTATGAGCCAGATGTAGGTATATGTTCGGCTAGGATAGAGATTTTTTGCTCAAAACTTCGGGTCAATATTAGGGTGAGGTGGCGCTTGCCCTTCAGTTTTAACTTCTTCTGTAAAGTTGGAATATCTACGCCTATCCCTCTCTTGATTATATTCAAACTTCCGCAGTCTAACTCCTTGAGTTTCTTCTTGAGATTTTTTTCTTTGTAATCAGCGTATGATACAACTCTAAAACACTTTGCGAATGGGGTCGTTTTATATTCGTTTGAACTCAAAAAACAGATCGTCTCAGATATCTTTGTCGCGCCTATCATACTTCCTAGTAGTTCGACAAGCCCAGCTCTCATCACGGCGCTATCTGGCTCATAAATATACTCTTTGATATTTTCTGTAGCAATATATGGGTTCTCTCCATGTAGAACCTCACCTGCTGGAAGCAGTGTTGCCTGTTTTGAGATACCTCTTCTAAGGTTGCCAAACCAGAGAACACACTCCCTTAGTTCGCCATTATATGATATGAATTCAGCATCTGCATCCTTTGGAATATCTCCGTGGTCAATCCCAGGGGCACACTTTATACCAGCGTTCGGTGTGGTGTTTTCCAAAATACTACGGATTGTAGAAAGCTTTGGTGACCATGATTCGGGATCGAAGAGGCGCTTTCCGGTACTGGTGCGTCTTGCTGGATCTATAAAGAAGGCATCAATTCCGAGTTCTTTCAAATCAACTGTGGTGATATCTGCTTCAATAGTTTTAAAAGCTTTTGATGTATTGTAGACCTCTGTGTTATGTCGAGCGAGTATTAGTCGTGCCGGATCTAGGTCGACACCGATGACCTCCATACGTTGGCTGTAAGAGATACTGTCGCCTGCAATTCCACAACATAGATCAGCTATCTTGGTTATGCCAGAATCTATAAACCTCTGAGCCCTGTATTTGGAGATATCCTCAGCTGAGGCTTGTTCTAGACCTGATCTGGTAAAGAGCATCTCTGAGGCTTTGCGGAATTTTTTTTCTCCCTTCTTTCTCAGTTCGAGCATTGTACTGATAGCAGCTGCAAACTCTGGAGTTGTTTTGCTTCTGAGATAGCTAGCGAGGTTGAATGAGCTCTTCTCTGATGTCATCGCTTCTGACAGGAGTGCTTGACCTTCTGGGCTGGTGAGGAATTGGGCGGTTTCTTTGTTCATGTTTCCTGTCTTATATTTTTACTTAATGCACGAACTCTTCTACAAATTAGCGCTGAGAAGAAGAGGGCTGTATGTCTACCTCTGAGATATATCACAGCTACTCTACTACGGATCGAAATAAATCGACTATACTCTTGCTATTATACAGTATTAGGGTAACATTATAAAGGCTTAGAGTGGAAGATATTTGCTGTATTTATAGGCTTTCTGCTTTTATTTTTATAGTATGACAGATATTCTTAGAAACGAGGGTGTGATTTGAGCGAGCTTCTAAAAGAAGAAATAAGATATGATGGAGAGATGTATGCGCTCGTTGTTCGTAAGAACTTCTCTGGTAAAGGGTTAACTTTTTTTACCCCAGATGAGTTTTCACAACAGCTTGCTTTTATGAATCATCCTAAAGGGCATATAATCGATCCGCATATTCACAATGAAGTCAAGAGAGAGGTGAGTTATACCCAGGAAGTACTATTTATTAGAAAAGGTATTCTAAGAGTAGTCTTTTTTAATGAGAATAAAGAGCCGTTTCTTGAAAGGGAATTATATGAAGGCGATGTTCTACTTTTAGTAAAAGGTGGCCATGGCTTTGAAATGCTTGAAGAATGTGAAATCTTTGAAGTCAAACAAGGTCCTTATGCTGGGGATAGTGATAAGGTTAAATTCAAGTTTTAATAAATATTGTAAATCAATTTTTTTTTTAAGGATAGTATAGAGAATGATACCAGTAAATGAGCCGATACTTGATGGAAATGAAAAAGAATACCTAGCTGAATGCATAAACACTGGGTGGATCTCGTCTGAAGGACCATTTGTAAAAAGATTTGAAGAAGAGTTTGCAGAGTACTGCGGGAGAAATTACGGCGTATCCGTATGCAATGGGACAGCGTCTTTGGAAGTGGCTCTCTATGGAGCAGGGGTCAGAGCTGGGCAGAAGGTTATCATGCCTACATTTACTATAGCTTCATGTGCGATTGCCGCAATAAGGCTTGGAGCTATTCCACTACTCGTCGATATTAGGCCTGATAATTGGTGTATGGATGTAGAGCAAGCTGTAAAATTAATCGAGAAAGATCAGGATGATGTTGTTGCTATCATGCCTGTACATATTTACGGGCATCCTGTTGAGATGGATCCGATACTTCAAGCAGCTGATAAGTATAAAATAAAGATTATTGAAGATGCTGCAGAAGTTCATGGCGCGGAGTATCGCTCTGATTTTCTTAGAAACGGTCATGAGCAACCGGTTTGGCGTAAGTGTGGATCGTTTGGTGATGTCTCTAGTTTCTCCTTCTACGCTAATAAAATTGTAACTACTGGTGAAGGCGGAATGGTAGTAACAGATAATCATGAAATATATGAGCGTGCTAAGTCATATAGAAATCTCTGCTTCGGTAACGTTGAGAGATTCAGGCATGAAGACATGGGGTACAACTTTAGAATGTCAAACTTGCAGGCGGCTGTAGGTGTGGCTCAGCTTGAAAGAATTGATTTTTTTATTGAGAAGAAAATTCAAATCGCTCAGTGGTATAAAGAAAGGCTTGAGGGACTCCCTGGGCTTCGTTTGCAACCCATTGAAGAGTGGGCAAAACCAGTATACTGGATGATAGCTATTGAGCTCGATAAAAGTCTAGGTATTAAGGCAGAAAGAGTGATGCAGGGACTGAAAGAGAAGAAGATCGGTTCAAGACCATTCTTCATGGGACTACATGCTCAGCCTGCTTACAAGTATCTTGTAGAAGCCCCTGAAGGCGGTTGTCCTCATGCTGACCATGCGTATGAGTATGGCTTGTACCTGCCGTCTGGATTGGCACTAAAAGAGGCGGAAGTAGATACTGTTTGTAGGGAGCTTAAAGAGATCTTGATCGGGGCGTAAGTTGGCTTTGCAGATTGTTCTTGGTTGGATAAAGTAGATATAGGAAATAAAGCAATGCCAAAGGTATCATTCATATTAGCGACATATAATGAAAAAGAGACTATTGTCAACCTTGTTGAGAGAATTCTCAGAGTATTAGGTGATGATGTTGAAGTGATAGTTGTTGATGATAGTTCCCCAGATGGTACTGCGCAATTAGTTCGTAATATTGCTGACAGTAGAGTAATAGTTGTTGAGAGAAAGAGAGGCAGAGGACTCGCATCTGCATACATGAGAGGTATAATCGAGAGCAGAGGTGAGTGTATTTGCTGGATGGATGCTGATGGTTGCATGCCTGTTGAGATGGTGCCAGACATGATTGCTAGACTCACAGATGTTGATGCTGTAGTAGGGTCGCGTTTTGTAGATGGTGGTCGTGATGACAGAGACTTTATCCGGGTGTTCACTAGTAAGATGATTACTGGTTTTGCAACTACTGTTCTTGGGTGTAAGACCAAGGATATAGATAGTGGCTTTATAGTTATGAATAGAGAGTGTCTTGATGGAGCGTTATTCTCGCCTACAGGGTATGGAGAATACTTTATAGAACTTGTGGCAAATATTGAACGTAAGGGATATATGATCGAAGAGATGGGATATGTCTTCCGTGATAGGGATGAAGATGAGGGCGATAGCAAATCATTCAGTAGTTGGTTTAGATTTATCTTCCTTGGATGCAAGTATGGCTTACGCGTTTTAAGGTGTAAAATCTGGCCACTTGATTAAGAAGTATTATTGAATTTTATATATATGTTGATGTTGTTAACCATGAAAGGTTTTATTAGATGAGTAAAGAAGCAAGTGCTACAGAGAGCATATGCCTTGAAAGAGCAAAGACTATTGCACGTGTGTGCTATGACAAGAGAGTAGATGATATAAGGATTTTAGACCTTAGAGGTAGTTGCCCTTATGCTGATTTTTTTGTCGTAGGTACAGGAAGAAATGCTCCACAAATACGAGGAGTTTTAAAAGATATCCAAAAAGAGATGGCTTTGCAGAAGTACAAGCTTATCAATGAAGCTGGACGTGGCAGTGATGAATGGGCACTAATTGATTATGGTGATATAATTACTCACATCTTTAGTAAAGAAGCGAGAGAGTATTATCAGCTTGAAGAACTCTGGGCTGATGCGCCTGAAATTGAGTTCGAAGTTGAAAAGACAGACGCTTAAGGAGCTTTCTTTCGTTGGTGGGTAGTAATTTGATTAAAGCATAGGCTGTGTTATCACAGCCTATGCTTTTTTTTATTGGTGGTTACTTTCGCAAAATAAAAGGTATTATCATGATATAGAGATAGGTAACGTTATACACAATAATATGGAGATAGTATGAAGATTACACTAGCTATATCTTTAGCACTACTTACAACTCTTGCCTCACTTGCTCAGGACAGTTCTGCGACAGTAACTAAGAGTTCAGGTAAGTATCCTATAGTTGATACTGGGCAGACAGAGTTCTTTAACAATACAAATGAAATACCAAAACCGAATAAGCAGAGTAGCTTTTACGGGCAGGACGCACAGTATACTGGTAACCAGCCTTTATACACAGATAATGGTAATGGGACAATAACCGATAACGTGACAGATCTTATTTGGCAGAAGGGTTATGAAGTAATGTCTTATGATGAAGCTGTCTGGAAGGTAAAGAACTTCAAACTTGCTGGTAAATCTGATTGGCGGATACCAACAATAAAAGAAGCATATTCGCTGATTCAGTTTAGTGGGGTAGATATTAGTCCGAACCAGATGCAAGGATACGACGGTGATTCTCCATTTGTAGATACTCGTTATTTTGAATTTGCTTATGGCTCAAATGGTGATAGGGATATAGATGTACAAATTCTTTCGTCCACGATTTATAAAGGTACAACTATGGGCGGAGCAGAGACTGTTTTTGGTGTAAATCTTGCTGACGGGAGAATAAAGGGGTATCCAATATTTGATCCGCGTAAGAGGACTGGTAAGTTCTTCACGGTAAGATTTGTCAGAGGTAATACAGAGTATGGCAAGAATAATTTTATTGATAATGGTGATGGCACTATCTCAGATAAAGCTACAAGGTTGATGTGGCAGAAAGGGGATAGTCAGGAAGGGATGAACTGGCAAGAAGCTCTGGAATGGGTAACTCAGAAGAATAAAGAGAATTACCTCGGATATAACAATTGGCGACTACCAAATGTCAAAGAGCTCCAGAGTATAGTAGATTATAGCCGGTCACCTCAAGAGACCTCCTCCGCTGCAATCAATCCTATCTTTGAAATAAGCAGCATACAGGATGAAGGAGGTAATAATAATTATCCATTTTTCTGGTCATCCACAACACATAAAAATTCAAGAAATGCTGGCGCTGCGTCGTATGTTAGTTTTGGTGAGGCTCTGGGGTTTTTTTATAAACCGGGGAGTGGAATGCAGGGTCGAATTCATAAACCTCCACATGGGGGAAGGCGTACTGGTCCTCAAGGTGGTGGCATGAGAGGTGGGCGTCCTCAGGGTATGATGAGAGGTGTTTCTTCTGAAGTTGGATTGAGAGGTGAACCTCAAGGAGGTATGCACAGAGTGAATGGTGGCAATACTACTTTGTTGGATGTGCATGGAGCTGGTGCTCAGAGGAGTGATCCTAAGGTTGGTGATAGTAGTCAGTTCCCTCAGGGGCGTGGCCCTCAAGGAGATGTTGTCAGGATTGATAACTATGTTAGAATGGTTCGGTAATTGAAATATTATTAATTCGTGAATGATTATATTCTGAGATCATAAAGCAAGGCTTAGACCAATTGGTCTAAGCCTTGCTTTTGTAATACATTTGAAACGCTCTCTACTTGGTAAGGACGACAAGTGCTTGTAGTTCTTCCTCTGCTGGTTGTATAACAGGGAGATTCTCGCCCTTCTTTCTGACAGGAGCATTGTGTGGTTCTAATGGGTCGATATCAAACTGTTTGTATGGCATAGGGTTTGAGTCCTTGCTATTCAGATTATCATCAAGGAGGCTGTCGCTGCTGCTTGTAGGCTTGTCAAACATTGTTGGGTCAGCGTCATACTCCATCTTTGATAACGCTCCACCTCTAACCCTTGAAAACTCTGAGTAACCACTCTCATTATTTAGCCCAATAGAAATAGATGGTCTAGTTCTTTGCATAAGTGGTTTGCCATCACCGAATACAACTACGTAGTACTCTTCCTCAAGCTCTGGGATTCTCTTTCCCCAGTGATCAAATACAACCTGAGCCCATTCCATGCGGATCTTCTTTCTGTCCATGGAGAATTCCGGTTCTTTTTCAGCAAGTAGCCTTACCTTGGCAACATTTCCGGCAAATCGTGGTGTGTTATTATAGCGTTTTAGAAGGTTCTCTTCTAGTGCGGACGCGTATCTATTGATGTTCTCTAGCTCAGGAGCCGGTACATCTATAGGGTTGCCTTTGGTCATAAGTCTCACAGCTTGTGATGCGTATTTTTGGTTAGCTGCAGTTTGAGCTGCAGCCATCTGTGCTCTCTTATCGTTTTCTTTCTCGCGGTTTGCTGCTTCTAACTTGTTCTTTTCAGCTCTTTCTTCTTCTGCTTTAGTCTTTTCTCGCTCTCTTTGTGTCTCTTCTTTGACCATTGAGCATCCTGTAAGCATGACGAGGACGACTAGGGTGCAAGCAATAATAAAGAGCATTTTCGCGAGTCTATCTAATACCGACATAATCCTACCTATTCCGTAATGGTTTATAATATAATACTTATAGATTTTATCGGCATAGTAAACTTAATAACTTGAATTAAAATAAGGCAAACAGCTGTTTGCCCTAAAATAATGAACTATGATCAACTGAGTATTAGAGGTTGAGTCTTATAGAGAAGAAATTAGTCTATAGATTTACCCTTGCAATTTGGCTCTACATGTATGAGTGTATTGGTTATTTCAGGGATTTCCTTGGTTATTTTTTCGTGTAGCTCTTGGGTGAGCCTATGAGATTCTAATACGCTCATATCAGGGCAGACATCCATATGCATATCGACTAGTATCTCACCGCCTAGTCGGCGGCAACGCACTGAATGGACATTGAATATCGCTGGTGAACTCTTGGCAATTTTTTCAATAATTAGTGATATGCTTGGATCTGGGGTCGCTTCTATGAGCTCAAATATGGATGGTTTAGCCAATTGCCAAGTCGCTCTTAGTAACATTATCGTGACAAGAATAGCCGCAATCTGGTCAAAATAATGGAAGCTAGGATAGATAAATTCACCAATGACTGCAACAGCAACTGGCGCTGAACTTAGAGCATCGCTCCTATGGTGCCAGGCGTTGGTTGTCAGTGCAGAAGAATTTATAGATTTTGCCTTTTTGAATGTCCAACGAAATAGTAGCTCCTTGCTAGCTATTGATATTAGTGCAATATAAAATACTGTCCATGTTGGGGTAGCAGCTGGTGCCCCAGTTGTAATAGAGAATATTGCTCGCCAGCCAATACCGCTACCGACAAAGCCAAGTACGCCTGCAATAAAGAGATTTATCAGAGTTTCGTAACGTCCATGTCCATAGGGGTGTTTTTTATCCGGAGGTGCGCTCCAATACTTGACACCAATCCATATAGCAGCATCTGTAGCTAGATCGCTAAGACTGTGTATACCGTCGGCTACTAGTGACATTGAGTTCGAGGTGAGACCTACTAAGATCTTTATTATCGTCAGGATAAGATTGACAAGGGCGCCGACAACTGTGACATGTCTGACAGTCTGTAATTGTTTCATAAAAGCATTCTCCGGTATCGAGATGACAAATTATTTATCTACCTAGTTTGAGCCTTAGTCCTGATTGGTCGTCAAGAACTGGATGTGATGATATCTTTGAGAAGGTAGTCTCTATATCATACTCTACTCTTCGCCATTCTACATGGCCGCTACGTAGTACTGCGTAGCATGAACGATTGTCATAATCTCGAGGCTGGCCGACGCTGCCTACATTTATAATCGCTTTGTTCTCAGTGAGGGTATAGGTGAGCTCAGGAAGATCTTCAATCATTAGAAAGCTATCGCTATTATCTTCGATAACACCTGGAAAGTGTGTGTGTCCGATAAATGCATAATTTCCTGTCATGGCTGAGAAAATGCTATCTAATTTGAAGGGATCCATCTCTGGATCGGATGGGAGTACATACTCTGTGATAGGTTGTCTAGGTGAGCCATGCATAAATTCATACTTGCCGAGCTCATATAACGGTACTAAGGAGTTTAAAAAGCGCCAGCGTCTAATAACGTCTTCATCTGGCTTTTCATATGATTTAGGATTCATTATGCTTCGAATATAATCTACAGCATTTTTCGCAATATAATTAAATCCTTCTGCGGAGTTCAGGACTGCATAGTCATGATTACCGCATATATTAATCGTTGCATGGATCTGGAGAATATCAATACAAGCCTCGGGGTCTGCACCGTAACCGACGCAGTCCCCGAGGTTTATAATAGTCTCGATATCTTGTGAACGTATGTCGTTGAGCACTGCGGTCAACGCTTCAAGATTACCATGAACATCTGAAATAATTGCTATAGGTTTTACTTCGCTCATTTAGAGGATTATCCTAAGTATAATAAAGTTCCAGTATTAAAAGAAAGGGCAATCCCTAAATTTATTGCTCAGATAATCGTGTTTTGTTATACTGCCACAACTTCGCTGATTTCTGGAATCGCTTCTTTAATACGTACTTCTACACCTTGTTTTAGCGTGATAGCTGCATGAGGACAACCGCTACATGCGCCTGTTAGACGTACCTTAACAACAGTACCATCAAGCTCTACAAATTCAATATTTCCACCATCTGCTTGTAGCATTGGGCGGATCTCGTCAATAACAGCCAATACTTGTTCTTCCATTTTTTTATCTCCTTGTTTCAAAAAAAATAATTATATTGAGTAAATTGATGCCTCGTTTAGGTTGACTTAGACCTCTATACTATCTGTCACTTTTAGAGGGTTTCTAGTCGTTAGTGGGTTGACAAATTTGCAAAATGTTGTCGCTTCACAGTATAGCATGTTGTTGCAAGCTGCTATTTCACTCCTTCTTGAGGTCTTTTCCACTAGGACATCTACAGTTTTTGACTTTTCTGTACAGTACATTTTATCTTGTTCAATCAATTTATGACTTTCCCCCATTATTAATTACGAAATTATATGCATCCGATTATAATTGAGATATTATACATATTATCCCAAGTATCGACAATACTTAATTTTTGTATGAGTAAATTGTCTGGAATTGATAAGACTATTCTGTTTGAGGTTTCTCATTAATGTCAGAATAAATTGTCTTGATTAGCTTGCCGGCTTCTGGAACTTTGTCGACTAATGCTTCTGAATCTACAATAATAATTGCCTGAATGCTATCTATAGGGTACTCTGCTTGACCACTCGGAAATAGTCCAACGGCAATCTTATTGGTGTGTATGCCATCTAAAACCCTGCCCCAGATACGCTCGCCATTTTTTAACTGCATTATAATACTTGGGTTTGAGACCTTTTCAGGTATTTTTGTAACCCCTTCTGGCATATACGTCACGATAGGTAGACCATACTTGGCTAGCTCTGGTTTTATGCTGTTTGGGTAATTTTTAATATATAAAATGGCGAGTAATCCTATAACGATGATAGAAAGTCCAATTATAAAATACTGCAAGAATGAAAAATTAGAGCGGATCTTTGGCGGTTCTGAGGTATAGTTGGTAAAGGTTGTTGGTTTCTCAGGAGTTATAACCTTCTCCATCTTCTTTGAGTAGTTGATGGTTGGATTATGTGTAGTGCTCGGGCGGTGGTGCTCTCTGGTAAGTTGCGGAAGAATAGGGTGGTCGCAGACCTTGAGTAGGTCTGTAGCAAGGTGCGCAATGCTCTGGTAGCGGTCCTCAGGAGAGGTTGAAATCATCTTCTCAACAATTTTAGAAAGTGCCTTTGGAGTATTAGGAACAATCTTTTTAAGCGGTGGAGGGTTATAGCTGCAGTGTGCCCTAATAGTCTGCATAGAGCTATTGCGTGTGAATGGGTTCTCGCCACTTAGCATCTCATATAATACAACTCCAAGAGAGTATATGTCAGAATAATACCCAGCTTCAAATCCTTCGATCTGCTCTGGTGCAATATAATCTGGCGTGCCTAAAATAGACCCAACAGAGGTAAGGCCAGAGTCAGTTGCAGACTTTGATAGTCCAAAGTCTACAAGTACAGCTCTTCCATCGCTATGCTCGATCATGATGTTTGCTGGCTTTATGTCTCGGTGTACAATTCCAGAATGATGTACCTTGCTAAGACCTGCCATTATTTCTATAGTTACACGTAGAGCCTCTTCTTGGGAGAGAGTTTGAGCTGGGTCTGCTATAATTTGGTTGAGCGTTGCGCCTTCGATGTACTCCATTGCAAAGTAATGGTTGCCATCTTCTGTCCCTACATCATAGACATGCATCAAGTTTGGGTGTGAAAGAGATGCAAGTGTTCTTGCTTCGCGCTCAAAGCGCTCAATGTTTTCCAAGTTACACTCTAATTGGGCATTTAAAATTTTGATTGCTACTGTTCGCCCAAGCTTTCTGTCTCTAGCTTTATACACAGAACCCATGCCGCCACCACCAAGTTGACTTTCAAGTGTAAATTTGCCTAAATTAAAACCAGGAACGATACTCATCTTGTTATATCCCAACTAGTAACGAAAAATATTAGTGTTTCAATAGTATATTATTAGATGTTTTTTTTATATAGTGATATACCTATATTGTACAGTAATTTACAAGAAAATATAGGGTAAAAGTGATTCTTGGTAGTAACATTTTAAAATACTTCAACTACAACTCAAACCGAAAATTATCAATAATTGCTTGACCTTTTCTATTCATCAATTAAGATAAAATCTTATAAACGTATGCGAGTAAGTATTTTGGCAGTTGGTTGAGGTGATTGGGAGTCTCGTATTAGCACCTGCTCAAATGAAACTCGTGACTTGGGAAAAGTTTTGTTTAAGATTTAAATGAATGATAAGGGGGTAGTATCTGTGACAAAGAATGATATGGTTCTACGAATTGCAAAAGAAATGGATATGCGCCAAACTGATATTAAACGCATTGTGCAGATGACTTTGGATGGTATAGTCGATGTACTCGAAAGTGAGAGTAGACTCGAACTCAGAAATTTTGGTGTATTCGAAGTTAGAACAAGAAAGCCTAGAAAAGCAAGAAACCCTCGTACAGGTGATGAAGTTATGGTGCCTGAAAGAAAGGTTGTAACCTTCAAGCCTGGTAAAATGATGGAAGAACGCGTACAAGCAAAAGACAGTGTTGAATAGAATTTTATCCTTGAGACATATTTTGGCAATTTTGTGGAATTTGGCCAAATACAGACTTTTGTAGTATGTCGTGAATGGTAATGCTGACGTTAAAAAGTTTTTAATAAAGCCGAGTACGTTGTACTCGGCTTTATTTGTTGTAATTCTTGACATTACGGTGGAAATTGATGATAATAGTAAGATTGTTCTTGCAGAATAAAATTCTAGCAGGGTTGGAGTTTTATTATTATGGATTGTGCACTAAAATGGGGTCGGGAATGAATATGGTTAATGCGTTACTACTAGTTTGTTTGGCGAGTGTTATTTGTGCTGGGTGTGCAACTGGAAATGGTAAGAAAAAAGCAGAGATGATAAGTGAGGCGTATGAAAAATACCATCCTACTTATGGCTATAGAAATGAACTTCCAGATAAAAATTTGGAGTTAGATGATGAAGGTGAGACTCTATGGCAAAGGCCACCGGAAAGAGTACCTGTATATAAAACACCAGATGGTCCTGAGACGGGAAATTACCAAAGAGCGCCAGTTAATCAACAGTACTTAGGGTATAAAGAGGGCGATGATGTAATACTTGAACAGGAGATGTGGCATAAGACGACAAACACTACGACGAGAAGACCTGTAGCACAGATGCCAGACTATCTTCAAGGGAATTACGGTTCGACTTCGCATTAGTCTTTTTGGTATAGTATCGATCTATATTGAAAATAGTACTTTTTTAAAAGTTAATGAAAGAAAATATAAGATGGTAAAGAAAATCAAATTGGTGGGAGCTACCGGATATGGTGGACTAGGACTTATAGAGCTTATTAATAAACATCCTGAGTTTGAAATTAGCTGTGCTATCGCTACTCAAGATGTAGGCAAGAAAATATCGGATGTCTGGACATATCTTGAAGGGTATTGTGACCTACCTATCGTTGCGCCGGATAGTAAAGAAGCAGCTGAAGCTGAAGCTGATGTGGTTGTCTTCTCTACTCCTGACGGGGTAGGGCAGATGGGAGCAGGAAGAGAGCTTGGTAGAGGGCGTAAAGTCTTAGACTACTCTGGAGACTTCCGCTTTAACTCTACAGCACTTTACAAAGAGTATGCAACTAGAATTAATAAGGATCCTAGCCACAACGCTCCAGAGCTCCTACCTAGAAGTGTGTATGGACTTACTGAATTACACCGTGAGGAGATAAAGAGTGCAGATCTTGTCGGCAACCCTGGATGCTTTGCTGTAAGCTGTACGCTAGGACTTTCTGCTGCTGTAAAAAATAATCTTATAGAGTCTAGAGGAATATGTTGTGACTGTAAGAGTGGTATTTCTGGGGCGGGAAAGAAACCTGCACCAACTTTTCACTACCCTGAGAGATATGATAATATGAATGCGTATCGTCTCACCGGTCATCAACATGTGATGGAGGTAGAACGTGAACTGTCTGAGATCGGTTCTAGTCCTGTGAATATTACCTTTACGCCGCAAGTAGTACCTATGTCTAGAGGTATAATGTCTTCTGTATATGGTATGCTCAAAGATGGCGTTACTCATAAGGATGTTTTGGATGCGTATAAAGAAATGTTCAAAGATGAACCGTTTGTGCTGGTAAAAGACTTTGATTATGCTGGTTCTACTGGAGCGGTGAGAGGGAGCAATAGATGTCTGCTTACTGTTGCGTGTGATGAGAGGACTGGTTGCTTCAGAGTAATTAGTCATATCGATAATCTTCTAAAAGGGCAGGCAGGCAGCGCTGTTCAGAATTTGAATGTTATGTTCGGATTTGAAGAGACTACTGGACTTGATGCTCCAGGAG
Source organism: Planctomycetota bacterium (assembly GCA_965140405.1). Classification (GTDB taxonomy): domain Bacteria; phylum Planctomycetota; class SZUA-567; order SZUA-567; family SZUA-567. The sequence goes on along the minus strand of OZ223208.1, from coordinate 56,386 downwards.
CTCATCCGTAATTATTTTAGCATTCGTGGATTTAGAATTATTAAGATAATAAATATATCGGGCTTACAGGTAGCTCGGTAGTTATATTTAGAAAGTGGATTTCTTATGTGTGGAATCGTTGGCTATATCGGTAAGGGTAAGGCAATTGATGCTGTTGTTAAAGGCTTAAAAAGTCTTGAGTATCGTGGTTATGACTCGGCGGGATGTGCGTGGAGAAATGGGGCGCAGATAGATGTTGTCAAAACCAAAGGACGTGTCGCGGATCTTGAGAGTGCTCTGCCTAAGGGCGTAGAGAGTCAAGAAGCGATAGGGCATACTCGTTGGGCTACCCACGGAGCTCCAATCAATATAAATTCTCATCCGCATTTTAACTCTGACAAGAGTATCGTACTTGTACACAACGGCATTATAGATAATTATAATGAACTTAAAAAAGAGTTGATTAGTAATGGTCTTAGAGAAGAAGAGTTTATCTCAGAAACAGATTCAGAAGTAGTAGCTCACCTTATCGGTTCGGTATATAAGGGTGATTTACTCGGTTCTGTTGAGGCTATACTACCTAGACTTGATGGTGCATATGCGCTAGCGGTCATGGCGGCAAGTGAACCAGGGGTAATTGTCTGTGTTCGTAAAGGTAGCCCGCTTGCAATAGGTGTCGGTGAATCGGAGGTAATACTTGGTTCTGATGCTGTGCCAATCTTACCACACACCAACAAGGTAATATTCTTAGATGATAATCAGGTAGCTCTCTGTACTATGGACGGGGTAACTCTCCGCCAAGATGGAGCAGAGGTAGAGCAGAATATAACTGAGATTACTTGGAGCCCTGAGGCTGCACAGAAGGGTGGCTATAAGCACTTCATGCTCAAAGAAATATTTGAGCAGCCACAGGTTATGAATGAGCTCGTACGCCAAAAAATAGAATTATCGAGTGAGTCTGATGGTTCGCCGATATTCCACTTAGAAGATATGGGTATACCGGATGAGTACTTTAAAGGGGTAACTAGAATTGTATTAGTTGCGCAGGGAACTGCGTATAACGCTGGCATGATAGGGCGTAATTTAATTGAGAGAACCGCTCGTATTCCTAGTTATGCTGAATACGCGGCAGATTTTCACTACCGTGATCCAATACTCGATCCATCGGTACTTGTTATTGCTATTACGCAGTCTGGTGAGACTATGGATACTCTTCATGCGGTAAGGAGTGCGAAGGCCAACAACTCCAAGGTGATAAGTATTGTAAATACTGTTGGCTCGACAATTGCCCGTGAGTCTGACGGAGTCTTTTATATGCATTGCGGCCCTGAGATAGGCGTGGCTAGTACTAAGGCGTTTACCTCTATGATTGCTAGTCTATATATTCTTGCTCTCAAGATAGCTCAGATTCGAGGTACTCTTGAGTGCTCAGATCTTATCCGTAGGACAAAGGATCTGATGCAGGTTGGTCCTAGAATTGAAGCGGTGCTCTCAACAGCAAACTACATCAAGCAGATCGCTATCAAGTATAAAGAGGCTAATAACTTCCTCTTCCTCGGCAGGGGAACTGGATGGCCTCTAGCTATGGAGGGAGCTCTAAAGCTTAAAGAGGTGAGCTACATCCATGCGGAAGGCTATGATGCTGCTGAGATGAAGCATGGTCCGATTGCTCTTATTGATGAGAACATGCCGTGCTTATTTATCGCTCTAAAAGGGCGTAGGTATGACAAGGTGATTAGTAATATCCAAGAGGTCAAAGCTAGAGGTGGCAAGGTTATCGCGATTGCAAGTCATAATGATAATGCTATCGCAGATATGGTTGATGATGTAATTTACATCCGTTCAGAGAGTGGAGTAATGAATAGTATTGTCTGCTCTGTGCCACTCCAGCTCCTGTCATATTATATTGCTGAGGCTAGAGGGTGTGATGTTGATAAACCTAAGAATCTTGCTAAGAGCGTGACTGTAGAGTAAAGCACTTAAGTTTAATACCCATGAGATTAGATTATGTAGTTGTTGTAGGAAGTAGAGTTTGGCGGCTTTTTCAAATTAGATATTCAAACTTGCGCTTTGGTTAAGAATTTTATTAACAGTAGAAAATATAGAATGCTCAGTATGTAAAGGCGTGCTTAGATGTTAACTATTATGCAGTGTTTTGTATATAATTAAGTCTCTCAAATCATATTATTTGACTTTTTCCTAGTGAGATCGTAAAAATTAGCCGATATATTCCATAGAAGATAGATTTTTAACAGCAACTATTCTGTATGGAGATAATAATATGTCAGACTTTGAAGACCTAAAAACTAGTGAACTATGGAAAAAAGGACGTGAACTGGGAGCGAGTATAGTAACCTTTGACAACGTTCTATGTAATAGTGAGCAGGAGCTATACGATCAGACTCAGGATATGCTTAGATATGTGATATCTGCTCATATTGAGGGTGACTTGCATGAGAAGAATAACCTATATATCAACGCTGTAGCTGAGTGTAAGAGTATAATAGATGTGCTCAATAACTGGGCTAAGGATAACTACAATAGCTTTGATATTATTGCTCCGATAATCTTTAAACTCAATGATTATATCGATGTTATTAGTATTGAAGCGAAGAAGGTAAGGCGTTTGTCTGCATAAAACTATAGTAAAAAGTATTATTTTAAGCAGTACCCGTGTATTTGGGTGCTGCTTTTTTTGTTGTGTGGTTTTTGACACATTTATTGGGGCTTAAACCTTTCATACCTATTCAGATCTAACACGATATTTTTGCTATTTAATAGGTATCGTGAAAATATCTAAATATCTTTTTGATTAATATTTATAAAAATGCTATTTCGGTTAAAGTTGTTTGTCAACTTTAACCGATAAGTGCTATAGGAATTAATTTACTATAAATCATTAATGTTGTAAAGACCATAAAAGGAGAGAAAATGGAGCTCACCCAACACCTATACTTGAGAATTGGATCAGATGTTAGAGGCCCTATGTCGGCAAGTGTGCTACATAAGATGTTTAAAGAGAAGAAGATTGATAACTCTGCAATGTTTTCATTTGATGGAAGTAAGTGGGCATCAATCACAAAATTATTCTCATCTAAAGCCGCAAAAGAAGCGATAAAGGACTCAATTGGTGGTGGAAAAAAGAATAATGGTCTAAAGATAATAAACCCAAATAATAATATTTCTGAAATACCTCAATTGGTAAGTAAGACCGAGAGAGCCTCAAAAATCCTTCAAAAAACCTTTGCACCATCTATATATCTAGTATTTGCCATGGGTAGTGTCGCAATGTCTACACTATTAAGCGCTTCACTTAGAATGCTCTTTCCTGAGTTCAGCTCGGTTTTACATATTGCTCTGGCTATTATTCCCTCTATGCTGTTTGCTGCAGTTGTCGCACATGGTTTTGGGAACTTATACATCAGGAAAGTTACTGGGCTATCAATTAAAGAGAGATATTCACTTGCTATACATATGCCATGGGAGAATGCTCCTGAAGGGTGGTCTCTCTCTCTTAAAAAATGGTTGTACTGCGGTGATTGGCTTGTTGAGAATGACTCAGGAGATATGATGCCGTATGTCAGAGCTTTTGTTACAGGAAAGGCCCCAGTAACTATTGATGAAGAGGTAGACCTCTGGCAGAATATCATGCAAGGAAGCAAGAAGAGGTTTGAAGGGTCTATTGGGCATTCGGTGAGAGAATTGGCTTGCCTTGAAAGACTTCCAGCGTGGACAACTGAGATTACCCCAGGTATGAATCTGCATGAACTAGAAAAATCTCTTGGTACAGCAGGCCATAAGTGGGCAGTCAGTCTACTCAAGCGTGCTGCCTCTAGAAGAGGAGATCTCAAGGATGTTGACCTAGACGGTGACCTTAGCGAAGCTATATTTGAATTCTATAGCTCAAAGCTTGGTAATGGTAGAGAGTGTCTTATGGTAATTATTAGCTCTCATAAAGCTAAAAGTAATAAAGCTAAAAAGATACGACTCAGTGCGAAAGAGCATGCAGCATAGTTGTGTTTCTTGATAAATTCAGGAAAATTTCGCTCTTATTGAGGTCTCTGCCTGATTACTAAATCGGGTAGAGCCCTTGAATTTTATAGTTAATTCGTGTATTATAGTTGTTACGAATGACAATTTTGATAGGTGTAAATATGCTTACCTCAAATAGTAATGGCGATTTTATCGCTTTTCCAAAAGATTTTGTCTGGGGATGCGCAACCAGTCCGACTCAGGTAGAAGGCGATACGGTAAATGAGTGGGATGATTTTATCGCTAAAGATGGAAGTAAAGCAGATGATGCTAGTAGGCATTGGCAGAGATATAAGTATGACTTCAATTGTCTTGCATCAATGAATCTTGGGGCGTATAGGATGGGATTTGACTGGGCTAGACTACAGCCAGGCCCTAAAGAGCCACTTGAACGAGATATAAAACTTAAATATATGGAGATGCTTGCCGAGCTTAGAAGCTTGGGCATTGAACCCTTCCTTACCCTTTTTCACCATGCATGTCCGAAATGGTTCCGTGATATGGGAGGATGGCTAAATCCTGATAGTCCAGAGCTATTTGCTGACTTTGTTCGTAGGGTTGTGATACTTACAGATAATGAAGTAAAGTATTGGCTTCCTATTAATGAACCAAACTGTTATGCTTTTCTTGCATATATTGCAGGAGTCTTCCCTCCAAGGAAGAGAGGACGTATATCAAGTTACTCCATGGTGCTACGTAATATGCAGAAAGCTCATGCGCTGGCATATCATGAGATAAAGCATTACAGCCCTGAAGCCAGTGTTGGTGCTAGTTGTTTAGCAAAGCAGATATATCCTTCAAGAAGATGGCACTTTGTTGATACTGTAAGTTCGGCTATGGCAAAGAAGATATTTGGAATAAAAAATCTTGATGGCTTTACTACTTATGAAGGAAATCAAGTTGCTGATTTTATTGGTGTAAACTTTCACGGTAAGGTTAGAACTCGTGGGTTCTCTGCGCTATCTCCTCTCTTTATGAAAAAGAATGCCCTAAAGAAGCATAATCTGGACTGTGATGATATGTGGGAGCAGGACCCAGAGTGGATCCCAGAGTGTCTTGGTGATATTGCAAAAGAATATGATCTGCCGATATATGTTACGGGGCATGGCGTTGCTACTCAAGACGAGGGCCTGAGAGTTCGGCAGATAAAAGAACACCTGTTCCAATGCAAAAAAGCTATAGAGCAGGGTATCGATCTCAGAGGTTACTTCTACTGGTCTCTACTGGATAACTTTGAATGGGGAGATGGTCTATCTAGGCACTTTGGTCTTGTCTCTGTTGCTTTCGATGATCCTACTAGAAGGCGTGATATCAGACGTAGCGGCTGTGTGTATGGTGAGATCGCCCGTAGGAATGGTTTTAATACTTAGTTGATACCTTATTCAAATAGCTATTTTGATCGATTTTAGGGGAATGCTGTTACTCTGGCGCTATGTTTGCTCTATTGCAAATATAAATATAGCGTTTATTTTTCGAGATCATCCACGTTAGCTCTCAATGTGATAGTACCGCATTTACTACAGCAGAATGCAGTTACACCAACTGATGTGTCCTTCCATACAGAGAATTTTTTGTCCTCTGGCTTGAATACCAACTCTCCAAGAGCGGATAAGCTACCACTTATTAAATCATCATTTCCGCAGGCTTTGCAGGTGTTTATATCATCTGGGATTGTACTTCTACTTGATACCCTCTCGACCGCTTTATTCAGGTCTGATTCTTTAAATCTAGTACTTTTACCAACTTTATAATAAGTGATTTTACCACTTCTCATCCATCTGAACATTGTCTGTTCGCTAATCTGAAGATATTTGCACGCCTCCGAAATTGTAAGCCAATCGCCCGAATTTTCACTTTCGTCTTTGTCTGCTTTAGGCATGGGGGCTCCTTCGTGTTAAATATTATGCGGGCTGCCTTACAAATTCTTAAAGGCTATGCCTAAAATATTGATATCTGAAACATAATGGAACTTAATGGTACTATATAATAGTATATTTCTAAAGTCTGGACTTATCAAGAAGAATATTTGATTGCAGTTAATTGAAGGTTTTTATGAAAAACTTGTATTTGTTGTCTTATGTTGATAATAATTAAGTAAAAAGATTAAAAATAACAATTATATCGTTGTTGAAAAAATGATATCTTGGTAAAATAGGCTATATTGTTTTTTATATTAAATGTTTATGGGTAATTGGGATAAATAGAAGACCTTAGAAAGATAGTCAATGAGTAAATCAGAAAAAAAATATCTGGGAGTTGGTTCTCCTATAGTTGATATGCTAGCACAAATTAGCGAAGACTTTATCAGTAGTATTGATGGGGAAAAAGGTGGTATGGAATTGGTTAGTTCTGATGAATTAGCCGGAATTCTTGATAAAATTGATGTCGAAGTAGTAAGAGCTTGTGGTGGATCTGCAGGGAATACTTCATTTGCGATTGCCTGCCTTGGCGGAAATGCTAGCTTCTTGGGACAACTTGGTAATGATAGTGATGGTGAGTACTACGCAAAAACTCTTCTTGCATCGGGTGGCGATGAGTCTAGGTTTAAATTTATTGATAATATTCATACAGCGAGATGTTTGAGTTTAGTGACCCCTGACTCAGAGAGAACCATGAGAACAGACCTAGGGGCAGCTGCGTTACTAGACCCACAAAGTATTACTTTGGAAGATTTTGCTGGCATTGATTTTGTTCATATTGAGGGATATCTACTATTCAATCCGGCTTTAGCTAGAAAAGTTCTCGAGACAGCGAAGCAGGCTGGATGTGAGGTAAGCTTGGATCTTGGATCATTTGAGGTCGTTGCTGCTGCTGGAGAGTCTCTAGCAGGGCTACTTGAGAATTATGTCGATTATGTCTTTGCAAATGAAGATGAAGCCAAAGCTTTCACTGGTAGTAATGACCCTAAGATTGCGCTGGAAAAGTTGGGTAAGCTCTGTAGAGTTGCTGTTGCCAAGCTTGGTGCAGATGGAGCATGGCTACAGGAAAGAGGTTCTGACCCTGTATTTGTAGAAGCGGTAAAGGCTGCAAATGTAGTAGATACAACTGGTGCAGGAGATTACTGGGCAGCTGGGTTTATTTGGGGTGTGCTTGAAGGAAGAAGTATTGAAGACGCTGCCAAGGTAGGCGCTTTGCTCGGTAGTGAAGTTGTGCAGCAGCTAGGCGCTGATTTGCCATATGAAGTGTGGAAGCGAATTCTTGAAATAGTGAAGTAGGATTTATTGATGGTTTTTATGTGGAATCATCATGGTTGTAAGCTGTTAGGTGTAACTCATAGGTTGATCACAGGTTGCTTGTATAGTTTCTCAGTGTGAGGCTTTAATATAGTGGGTGGAGCTTGTGATGGATAAAATAGAAATATATAAGGAATTTGATAAAACTTTTTCTGAGTATCTCTCGGAAATCGAAGTTTTTATACCCAATGTAAATGAAAAAATCGGTAAACAGCAGATACTCTCAATGGTCAGGCGGTTTTCATATTTACAAGAACAAGCTGAGAAAATTGGCTTTGACTTTGTCTCGCTGACAACAAGTATTATTGTTGAGTTCTTAGCTAAGGGTGAAGAAATTGGTGAAACCTTCCATTCTATTGGTCATATTATTATTGATACGCTACGCTTAGGAGTCGCTCTAGCAATAAAAGAGGCTGAGGGTAGAGCGGTGCCATCAGACTACGAGAGTATGCTTCTTGACGGTCTAAAGAGTGTGCTTATACAGCATAGTGAGAATATCCACTCGGATGAATTTTATAAGCAATGGGTATTGGTAGCCGATGATGAAGAGATTGTGAGAATTTATGTAGAAGACATTCTCTTCAATGAGGGATACTTGGTTTTGGGAGCCTCCAATGGAAGAGAGGCTATCACCGCTGTAAGTACGGGCTTCTTTGATATTGTTTTTACTGATATAAATATGCCTTTTGTAAGTGGGTTAGAGGTACTAAAGCATATCAAGGATAATAATATTAGTGTAGATGTCATTGTTATTACAGGGTATGCTTCGGTAAAGTCTGCTTCTGAAGCTATTCATAGAGGTGCGTATGATTATATAACAAAACCATTCAGTGGTGCAAATGAGGTTATAAATGCTGCAGAAAGAGCAATGCAGCATAGATTATTAATAAAGAGCAATGAAAAATTAGTACAGCAGATGAAAGAGAGCAACCTAAAGCTGACGATGTATACTGCTGAACTTGAAGAGGCTCTCAATAGCTTGGAAGAAAAAAATAATGCCTTGATTAAAGCTGAAAGAATGGCTACACTCGGCGTTCTTGTTGCGGGGCTTGCTCATGAAATCAATAATCCTACTACGTTTATCAGAGGTAATATTCAGACACTCAAAAAATTCTGGGCTATTATAAGTGAAAAGCTTCTTTTGATTCCAGATGTGGATTCTGATGCTAGGTTTAAGTATATTATCGAAGAGACACCAATACTACTAAAAGATATGCTGGTTGGTACAGAGAGAATCGCCAAAATTACTAGGGGATTGAGAGCTTTTGCGAGGGTTGACGGTGCCTCTGAAAAGATGGATACCTGTTCGATAAACGATATTATTGATGGAGCTCTAGCTATAGTTGCTAATAGGCTTAGTGACGGAATAGTCTTAGATAAAAAAATAGACAAAGTTCCTCTTCTGGTGGCTTCTTTACAACAGATGATTCAAGTTGTTGTGAATCTTATGTTAAATGCATTGGATGCCGTAGAGAATCAGAGTATCAAGTTGATTAGTATTAGAGCGTATGATAATGGTGATGATATTTGTGTTGAGGTCGTAGATAACGGCGAGGGTATACCAAAGAAGATTCAAGATAAAATATTTGATCCTTTCTTTACAACTAAATCAGTTGATAGAGGTACAGGTCTAGGTTTGAGCTTATCAGAGGGGATCGTCTCGGTACATGGAGGTTACCTCAAACTGATAAGTTCTGATTGTAATGGTTCAACATTCGAATTAGCTCTGCCTAAACCTAAAAAAGGTAAAGTTATTACTAATGAGTATCCTAAGGTCATGATGCTGGCTGAACCGAGCTTGGTATTTAAATCGTTTGAGTCAGGGATCAGAGCGTCCGAGTGTTGCGAGCTTGAAGTAATAGAAACTGCAGGTGGGGACCAGGGTATATTAACTCGAATAAGTGAAGTACAGCCAGACGTTGTGATACTTGATATGAAGTGGGGCGGGAGGGATGGTGGGGACTTTCTCCGGAAATTATCTGAGTGTTCTACCAAAAACGTTAGAGTACTCGGAGTCGCTGATAGTAGAGTAGATAATACAAATGAGAGTAATCTGCTGGAAATGGGATTTGATAGAATAATATTGTTACCCTGTAATTTAAGAAAGGTGTTGGTTACGCTTGAAGAATTGTTATAATTAATTGGTAGCTTTTTAATGCGCTACAATTAGAATAGTGTGTAACGCATACTGAATACCTGACATAATAGTCGATATCGCTTTGTGGTTCTATGGTCGTGGTCACAATAGATATAATGCAAAGTTATTTGACCTCTTTTTTACTTGTTGTGGGGTTTGGAATAGTATTAATTGATATAGGAGAATACAAATGGATGTTGAGGGTGGTAGCCTTGGCAATTCAAAGATCAAAATACTCATTGTCGATGATGAGGTGGATATTACAACTACCTTAAAACGATACTTTGTCTTTGAAGGTTTTGATGTAGATGTAACAAATGATCCGTATTCTGCTTTGAAAATGATACATAATAATAATTACTTACTCGTTATCTCTGATATTGCTATGCCTGGAATGGATGGGATAGAATTACTAAGAAGAATAAAAGAATATAACGGTATGATTCAGGTTGTAATGATCACAGGATTTGTTACATTGGATAATATTCTTAATTGTCTCAGGTTAGGAGCTGATGACTGTTTTTTAAAGCCCCTCAGAGATTTAGATGATCTTAAAAAAGCTGTAGTTGATTGTACTGTCAAGCTGAATAAATGGAGACGATTGATGGTTGATATAGCACATAATAAGTCAGGCTACGAATTATAATATGAATGAAGAAAATGGCATAAACAACGATCTGTTTTTTGAGTTTATCGCTGAAAGTAGTGATGCCCTTCAGTCTTTAGATGAACTCTTTGTGCAGATTGAGAAGCAACCTGATGACCTTGGGGTTGTAGATGAAATATTTAGACCTGTCCACTCAATCAAAGGAAACTCTTCTTTCTTTGGGCTTCTTAACGTTAAAAAATTCTCGCACTCATTTGAAAGCCTTTTGCAGGAAATTCGGTCTGGAAAGAGAAGCGTAACCGAAGAGATTATAGATATATTCCTGGCTGGTGGAGATTGCCTAAGGGCAATGATAGATAGGGCAACACCTGAAGAAGATAGCTCTGAACTTACAGAAAAAGAAGCAGAAGTTTTAGGCAAGATTGAAGAGTTAATCAATAGTGATAGTGATGATCATTCAGTAAAGATACTAAAAGCAAAGAAACTGTTGACTGATATAATAGCTCTTGATCAGAGCCAGGGAGTTAGACAGCAACTGAAGGAAGTTGATAAGCTTCTTGAAGAGGTAACTCATAAACTTGCCGCTGTTGCTGCAAATATTGGAGGTGGGAGATACCTTCTCGGTGATCGAGAGGTGACAGAGTATATAGAGACGATATCAGAATTTGTAAAAAATGTCACTGATAATTCGCAGGATCAAGCAAAGTCTGAGGCCTTCGTAGATGCGGTCAGTGCACTTGAGAGAATTGCTGTTGAAATAGACTCCTCCTCGGTTGCTACACATATTGGGGCAATGAAGAGTGACTACACGACTATCTCTGAAGCGGGTATTGGGTTTGATGATATAATGAGCTCACTAATTGTTGAGAGATATGAAGGCGCAATGAAATCTATTACTGTAGCTCAAGGGGACTCACCAAGTGAAGAAGTTGCCTCTATACCAGTTATAGATGAGGTGAATACGGAACAAGACAGTAAAAAATCGGTCAAGCCTGATGCTGGTGGCGATATTGCGCCAATTCAAAGAAGCGCTAAACAAAAAGATGGTGGTGGAAAAACGATACGTGTAGAAGAGGAAAAAGTAGATAACTTTATGTCCTTTGTGGGTGAGTTGATTATTGCAAGTGAGGTATTTGCGTACTTGCAACAAAAACTAGAAGCATTCCCAAGTGTAAGATCTATTTCACAAGAATTTAAAAATGCCAATATTTCCTTTAATGAGTTGTCGACAAACCTTCAGAAGAGCCTTATGTCTGTTAGGCGATTGCCTCTGAAATCTGTACTTCAGAGACTTCCACGAATTATCCGTGAATTAGCTAGTCAGACTGATAAAAAAGTAAACCTTGAAATAATTGGCGAAGAGACAAGTGTTGATAAGTCTCTTATTGAAGGGCTTGAAGATCCGCTTGTACATATGGTTAGAAATTCTGTCGATCATGGGATTGAAACTCCTGAGGAGAGAATTAAAGCAGGGAAGAATCCTGAGGGCAGTGTGATAATAACCGCTTCTTCTACAGAAGAAGTATTCACGCTGGCAATAAATGATGACGGTGCTGGGATAGACCTTGAACGTGTGAAGCAGAAGGCTGTCGATAAAGGAATTATCTCTGAAGAGAGAGCTAGGACTATGTCTGATAGCGAGGCAGGAAGATTGATATTTGGTGCTGGCGTCTCCACTGCTAAAAAGGTAACTGAGATCTCTGGCCGCGGTGTGGGTATGGATGTTGTCAGAACTAACATTGAGAAGCTTGGTGGTGATATCGCTGTAGATACTGTCCTAGGTGAGGGAAGTACTTTTACGATAACACTACCTATGACTGTAACCCTTATGGTTGTTGATGGATTGGTAGCCAAGGTTGGGAATGGGAGCTATATACTTCCTATTACAGATGTGCGTGAGGCGGTTCGTCCTACTAAAGAGGATATGGTCTTGGTCACTGGTAAAGGGGAGATGCTGAGTGTCCGAGGGGAGATTTACAAGCTGATAAGGCTGTATGATATCCTTGGAGTAGAGGCAGAGTGTAAAGAGACTCATTCTGCGACAGTGATCCTTGTAGAATTTCAGGATGAGGTTTGTGGTATGATGGTTGATGATGTTGTTGGGCAACAATCTGTAGTCCTAAAGGATTTGGGCAAGAAATTTGAAGAGTTAGATGTTATCAAGGGTGGTGCCGTGATGGGAGATGGCAGTATCGGATTAGTAGTCGATATTGAAGGTGTTTTTGCACATTCTAAGAGATAATTTTCAGGTTTTATAGATTTGTAAGGTGCGACTAGGTAACTGGTCGCACCTTTTTTTTATGGAAAATTAACTTTAGCTAGTAGGAGAGCGAGTATTTCTTGGTGCTATTAGAATTGTTACTGTGACAATTGCTAGGATTTTAAAATGGTAGCGATTTAACTGGGTTTTATGTGTTGTTTTGTGATATTAATAATACAGCGAAATCTGATTTTTACTTTAGGCTAATTTATCTCTAACATTACAGGCTATACTTTTATATATAGAAGTAAAAGACGATCTTATTGAAGGGATAAGTTTGATATGAAAAAAAGTATAGCGATTGGTGCTTCACTTGGTGGCCCTAGAGCACTAAGAGAGATTCTGCCTCAGATATGTAGAACTAATTCTTGCCCGATATTTATTACTCAGCATATTGTGCTTAGGTCTATTGAATGTTTCAGAAGTTCACTTGTGCCGTTAGTGGGAGATTATACGGTCAAGGTGGGTGAGTCACTAGATATTGTTGAGGAAAAGACTATCTATCTATACCCTGGATTTGGCCATATGAGAGTTATGCATAAGGGTGATGAGGTGATGATAAATATTTTTGAGAATGGACGTATGGCTCATTCTATTGATGCTTTGTTTGATTCAGTTGCCGGTGTATATAGAGACGCATCACGCGTACTCGTTCTTTCTGGGATGGGTATAGATGGTGTCAAAGGAGCTGAGGAAGTCAAGAGGGCTGGCGGAGAGGTGGTTGTGCAGGATATGGAGAGTTCGCTGGTATGGTCTATGCCGAGTGCTGTTGCTGGGCTTGGATTGGCAGATATGATTTTATCACTCGAGAGTATAGTGAAGTATTTGGCTCCAAAGAAGGGTCAGAAGGGGATGGTATGAAGATCGTTTTTGTAGATGAGGGTGAGTCCAATAGGGCTTTGATGGCGATGAGCTTGTATATGCATATATCTAAAAGTATAAAAAAGAAGACTTTGCCAAAAGCCTTTGTTGCTACAATTGGTAAGAATAAGAGCCTGCATATGAAAGGGCTAAAAGCTTTGAAGGAGTTTGGGCTTTGTGTCGGGCCGTGTTCAAAAAAGTTAGTTAAAACATTAGAAGATATTAAAATTGCAGAGAAGACAAGGGTTATAGTGCTTGGGCAAGATAATAAGCCAAGCACTAAAAAGATAGTAAATAGTAAGAATATTGAATGTTGGCCTATAGATAATCCTATGGTTGAATGTAAGAATGAAGTTAAATTGCGGTTTTTTAGGCGGGTAAGGGATCAACTCTGGGTAAATATTGAAAATTTGGTGAGTGACGTATCTAAATAAGGAGAGCGTAATGACTCTAGCAAGAAAAACAGTAATTTCCTATTTGTTAATAGCGCTTGTACCTATGGTTATAGTAGGAGCTGTATCTTGGACTTTGAGTTCAAAGATGTTTAGTGAGCTAGGTCAATTTGCTGATAGTGGCTTGAAGCATGCCGCATTAGATAAGGTAGACTCTATAAGAAGAATGAAAGTTGGGCAGATAACTTCATTTTTTGAATCGCGAAAGAGTGATCTAGGTGTGATTTCTCAAGAAGTAGGCTCGTTGATGGAGTTGCCTGTTTTGAAGAATAATGGTGATCCTCTGACTAAGAGGCAGTTGAAGCTTGAAATGTCATTTTACTCTGGGATGTTTGAAAGCTTTTGTCGTGAGTATGGTTATAAAAACCTCTATCTATTTGCTCCAACAGGGTATTGTTTTTATGCTGTAAATAAGAATGACATTGTAAAAAATAAACTCCTTGAAGAAGAGTATAAGGATTCAGCACTTGCTAATGCGCTTAGAAAGTCTAAGGAAAGCTCGGAATTTGCCTTTAGTGACTATAGCCCATTCGAACTTAGTGAGAATACACCATACGCATTTATGGTGATGCCGGTAAGGGTCAAGGGTGAGATTATCATGTATCTTGGCTTGCAACTTGGATCGGAGAGGGTGAATTCCATGATGGCTCAGGGTGGAAGTGTTAGCGATAAGGTTGAGTCGTATCTTGTTGGACTGGATGGCTATATGCGTTCTGATTCACTACTCATGCCAGAAGAATTTGGAGTTGCTACTTCATATTCTGAGAATAATATAATACAAACGGATGCTATTAAAAATATCTCTAACGGCAGAGCAGGTACGGATATTGGCTATAACTACCAGGGCGAGAAGGTTATTACATCGTATTCAGAGATCGATATCTTTGGGAATAAATGGGCTGTAGTATGTGATGAAAACTATGATATGGCTATGGCTACGAGTATGCTGATGGAAGAGCATATTATCTCTTCGAGTAAGGATGTACAGACTTCATTTTTACTTGTTGGCATGGCTGTCGCTATATTGGTATGTATTATAGCATTAATGGTTAGTAAAGTAGTTACTAAGCCTATTCTATTTGCTAGTGGAATGCTTGATGTGCTAGCTGAAAAAATTCATGACTTATCAAATATTATGAGTGGAAAGTTGGCTCAAGGAAACTGGAACGTCAATATTTCTGAAATTGAAATTGCTGACAATGAAATGACGTTGCTAGCTAAGACTGCTAAAAGGCGGGATGAAATCGGTGCAATGAGTAAGTCACAGCTCAGAATCATTGAAGCAATTCATAATAACATTTCTGCTGTAAATAGTATAATTGATAGTGTTTCTATTGCCTTACTCCAAGTACGAGCAACCAGTGATCAGGTAGCTATCGGGGCTAATCAGCTTGCGGAGTCAAGCACACTACTCTCAGACGGGGCAACAGAACAGGCTAGGAGTATGTCACAGGTATCAGAGTCTATAGAAAGTATATCAATTCAAAATATACAGAGTGTTAAGCATACAGAAGAGGGGTTAGAAATTACCAAGAGATCGGCTGAAAAAGCTGGTGAAGGTAATGAGAAGGCAAGAGAGATGATGGTTGCAATAAATTCTATAGTGGATAGTTCTAGAGAGATAAGGGTCGTAACCAAGATAATTGAGGATATAGCCTTTCAGACTAATTTACTAGCATTAAACGCAGCAGTTGAGGCTGCGAGAGCTGGAAAGTTTGGAAGAGGGTTTGCTGTTGTGGCAGAGGAGGTTAGGAGTCTTGCAAAGAGAAGTGCAGATGCTGCAAAGGTTACTGTTGATTTAATTAGTAAGTCTGAAAAAGAAGTACATTCTGGAGTTGAGCTTGCTCATGAAGTTGTAGATTCCTTTGGTGAGATAACGAATGATATTGAAGGGATTGCAGAAATTATAAGTGATATACTATCTGCAACCAACTCCAAAAATGATTCACTCAGTGAGTCAACAGGAGCTCTAGTTGCGATAAACAATGTAACCCAGATTAATACTGCTGGTGCGGAAGAGACTGCTTCTGCTGCAGCTGAGATGCAGGTTACTGTTGATATGCTAAATGAAATTCTTGGTGAATTTGAGTTGAGTGAGAATATCGCATGTGAGAGTAACATAAATATTCTTACTGCGGGGAACTCTGCTAAGCAGTGGATAAGGTACTCAGATGCTGGTGACGAGGTTGTTCAGATAACAGCTTAAGTTGATCAGCTATCTATTAACTTTTAACGACTACGCATATACTGCGTAGTCGTTAAAAGTTATAGGTTTTTTCAAAAGTACTAGATTGATCTTAGTGCCGGTCCTTGAGGTGTATCCATTACTTCAAATCCAAGAGAAGTAATCTTATCTCGAGCTGCATCTGAACCAGCATAATCTTTCTCGCTCTTTAAGCGGCTTCTCTCTTCTACAAGTGCTAATACCTCTGCTGGTATTTCCATGTTCTCACTGCTGGCAACATGAAGTAGTAGACGTAGACCTAGTACTTTGTCCATCTCTACAATAGTACGAGCAGCGTCATTCTTGTCTACTTTGTTGTCCTTAATGAGACCCCAGAGTGTTGCTATCGCTTGAGGAGTATCTAGGTCATTTATAATGTGCTCTTTGAAAGTACTGATATAGTCGTCAAGAATTTTACCAGCCGATATATCCTTGCCTGCTAGGAAGTCACGGATTCTACCCAGTGCTGTAGCTGCGCTGGTGAGTGCTTCCCAAGTGAACTTTAGCGGACCTCTGTAGTGTGCTGTAAGAATGAGATACCTGAATGCCATTGGGTCAAAGCCTTCTTGGAGAATGTTATCTAGTAATAGCGTGCTGCCTGCAGACTTCGACATTTTCTCATTCTCACCAAAGCTGAGCCAGCCTGCGTGAATCCAGAAGTTCGCAAATGGTTTTCCCGTTACTGCTTCTGATTGGATAATCTCATTTGTATGGTGTACTGGTATGTGGTCTATACCACCGGTATGGATGTCAAAACTCTCACCAAGGTACTTCATAGACATAGCGCTACATTCAAGGTGCCACCCAGGGAAACCCTTGCCCCATGGTGAGTCCCACTCCATCTGCCTTTGAGCATCTTTAGGAGAAAATTTCCAGAGAGAAAAATCATAACCCGAACGTTTGTCACCTGTACCGACACGTGAGTACTCGTCTGAAGCTTCAATTCTCATGTTGCTCAAATCAGTGATAGGGGTGAACTGAGTTGTATCAAAGTAGATGCCGTCATCATTTTTGTAGATAAGACCCTTCTCTTCCATCTTCTTGATCATGTCTATCTGTTCTTCAATATGGTCTGTAGCGCGGCAGACAATGTCTGGTGGAAGAATATTCAACCCTGCACAGTCTTCAAAGAACTTTGCTTTAAAGACTTCGGTCATTGCCCAGGCATCTTTACCTTCTGCTTTTGCTGCTCTTTCTATCTTGTCTTCACCAGCATCAGCGTCATCTGTAAGGTGTCCTACGTCGGTCACGTTCATTGCGTGGAGGACTCTGTATCCTGCAAACTGTAGCGATCTTTTGAGTAAATCAGAAAATGTGTAGGTTCTGAGGTTTCCTATGTGTTGATATGAATATACAGTGGGACCGCAACTATACATTCTAACCTTTTTGCCTTCCATCGCTTCAAATGGTTCTACTCTCTTGGTTATGCTATTGTAAAGCTTCATTTCTCTGTCTCTCCTGTTAAGTGTATTTAGCTAAGTCTCACAATAAGGTTAACGCTTAATTTTTGTGAGAGCTTTTTAGTACACAATATATCCAATGCAGTTATAAGATTGTTTTGGAATTATGCTTGTTAAAAAAAAAATAATAAGTTATCATCTAAATTGTTAAAAAAAAGTACTGCTAAAATGAAAACTTGTTACTATGTAAATTTGTTACTTGCTTTTTCTGTCTTGAAAACTGTAGATCAAGATAGTCGTTAGCTTTGATTGAGTGGTTTAAAATCAATTATTTTATTACGTGTAAAAATATACATATTACGATTAAAATTATACCATTATTCTATTATTAGGTAAAGAAGATGCAGAAAAAATCTAAAATTCTTATTATTGATGATTTGTCCTCGAGTGTAAAGATGATCGAGAGATTCTTGAGTGAGTATGATGTGATATCTGCAAAATCTGGAATTGAAGGGTTAAAACTTGCTGTAGAGCAGATCCCAGACCTTATACTCCTCGATGTTGTAATGCCGAATATGACTGGTTTTGAAGTATGTTTAGAGCTTAAAAAGAATGAAGACCTTAAGAATATACCGGTAATCTTTCTGACGACATGTAATAGAAAAGAAGATATTGATAGAAGCTTTGATGTGGGTGCATTTGACTATATCACTAAGCCAATAAGTGGTAAAGCGTTGAAAGCGAAAATACACGCAGTATTCTCGATACTTGATAGGATAAAAGCTAAGAAAATTGAGCAAATCAGTAAAAAGAATGAAGCAATAGAGATCTTTTTGAAGGGTATGTCGCATAATTTTAATAATATGTTTGGTGGAATTATCGGTATGTCGCAGTTATTAGAAAGTCTTAATGTAAGTGAGCCTAAAGTTGCTAAATATGCAAAAATGATCAGGATTACTTCAGAGACTGGTGCAAGACTTGTCGCGCAATTACTGGAATTTTCGCAGAGCAGCGAGCTGGAATTTAGTAATGTTGATATTCATGAGTTATTAGGTGACATAAAGAACTCAGTTTACAGTACGAATAAAGAAATTGATGTTAAAATGATGTTGGAGGCCAAAGTATATAATATTACTGGTGATTATGATAAATTATATGTTGTCTTTCAAAACTTGATAAAGAATGCTGATGAAGCTATGTCATCTGATGCCGAATTGATAATAAAGTCTCAGGATGTTGACATTGGGAGATCTCAATCTGAGAGGTTAAAAATAGAGGCTGGTGGGTATCTAAAAATCTCTGTGTGTGACAATGGATGTGGCGTTAGTCGGGAAATCCAGAGTAAAATTTTTGAGCCCTTCTTCTCAACATGTGACCTTAGTGAGGCAAAAGGGCTGGGACTTGCTGAAGCAAGAGGGATTGTGCATGGGCACAGAGGGACGATAGAGTATAAAGAGAGGGCAGAAAGGGGATCTGAATTCAATATCTATCTGCCTGTTAATAAAAAGTCTATGATGCCTATCAAGGGGATGCCTGATGATGTTCTAGAGGGATTAGAAGGACGGATACTACTCGTTGACGATGATGATGTTAGTCTGTTATTTGCTGACGAAGTGCTCAGAAAGGCTGGCTACGATGTTGTGACTGCTATGAATGGAGAGGAAGCATTGAATCTCTATAAGCAGGATGAAAAGAATATTGATCTAGTATTGACAGATATAATTATGCCCAAAATGAATGGATTGGAGCTGGCGGAAGAGTTGCGAATGCTAAAGCCTGATGTCAATGTGATATTAATGAGTGGACATGTACTAAATCTCAAGGAAAACAGTATGGACTGGATCAAAGCGGTCATTAAGAAACCTTTCCGTGGAAGTGAGGTTACTAGGATTATAAATGAGGCTCTAACTTAGATTATTCACGGGGTGTCTTTCTAGTATTTTTTAGGTTTATATCTATATACAGATTTTTTTAACAGAGACAGTGCTTATATAAGTGCTGTCTCTGTTAAACTATTTATGTTTATAGTCGTTATTTTATGATCTTGATGAAAAAATAATGTATTAATTACCCAATTATTCCGATAATTACCTAGAGTGTTCTATGCTCTATATTCTCAGATCAGTAATAAAGTAAATTGATAGCTCAAGGCTTTGACTTGATTTGATTGATATGTTCGTTATAATATGTTATATAAATAGTATACTTGGAGGATTTTACCTGTAATGTGTAATAAAATAAATATTAGGTTGTTTGGGCTAATAATTGCCCTATCTACTCTTGTTGGTTGTTCGCCAATAGAAGGACCAAGGTATTGGTGGGACGATCAGACAAAAGAAAAGTTGGCAAATGATTATACTTTGCCAGAATCACCACCGAAGTACCCAGTACCAACAGATCCAGAACCATTTGTTCCGAAAGATCTTCCATCTGATGAGGTTCAACTCGCTACTGATGAAGAGGAGGCACAGATAAAATTAGGAATACCTCGAGCTGGTGTGCCTGATCCACTTACAAATAGGGTTGTTGTACCTGCTGAGAAATATGTTGATGAAACCGCTTTTGATAATGAGACACCAGAAGAGAAAGAGGTAGGCTACGCTGAGGAAGGTATAGCAGAGGACGAAGGCGGCTTCTCAGAAGAGGCATATGATGACAGCACTACTGAGTTTGCTGACGAAGAAGAGTCTGTAAATGACTCAGGAGAGGCAAAAGACTTTATAGATGAGATCGATGAAGACTATAATTTCAACTCTGAAGGTGATCCTGAAGGTGCTGACTATAACTATAAAGGCGATCCAACACCTACAAACTCGGTTTACGAAAGAGAAGAGGTTGTTACGGACACAAATAATAAGTTAATTGATGAGGAAGCGGAGGACGATTTTGCGGTTGGTGACTTTGGTCCTGAAGATCTGTAGGTCTTAAAATAGTTTTACTGTAATAGCTGTAGCGTAATTCGCTACAGCTATTTTTTTATAGAATTTATATATTGACGGGCGAATAAACTTCATATATACTTGAGTAGTCAAATAAAATACAAGGAGAGGTATAGATGAATCAATTAACAGAGTATGCAAAATTATCAATGAATTATTCAGTAGTCAATACTATCGTATCAAAAAAGATTGACAGTAAGCTGAGCGCACATGGTATAAGCTTTTCAGAATTTATGATTTTATATAATTTAAATCAAGCTGATAGAAAGATGATGAGACGGATAGATTTGGCTGAGAAAATAGGCTTATCTGCATCAGGCATTACTAGGCTAGTCTCGCCTATGGAAAAGATAGGCTTGGTTGAAAAAGAAACAAATACAAGGGATGCAAGGGTTAGCTTGGTAAAACTGTCAGAGGCAGGAGAGCGCATTCTGGAAGAATCCTATGTAGGAATCAATGCCGCTTCACAGGAAGTATTCTCAAAATTGGATGAGGGTAATATTGGTGATATGTTGAATATGCTTCTTGCTCTTGGTGGTAACATTGAAGTGTGATTTAGTTCGTTGTTTTTTGATATAGCTAGTTGATAATGCAAAGTTTTTGAGTATTTGCAGAATATTGATTAGTTGTGTAGTGATATAAAATGAGATCGACTCAGTAATTTGAGTCGATCTCATTGCTTTTTTGGTCGGGGAGACAGGATTTGAACCTGCGACCTGCTGCTCCCAAAGCAGCCGCGCTAGCCAAGCTGCGCCACTCCCCGATATGTTCTTTATCAGTAATTGATCTATATACTCTAGTCAAATTTATGACTTTTGCAATAGGGTAATTGATAATTCATGATTAATTATTATAACTTCTTGTATAGTAGTCTGTTGTGGTTTAAAACCTTTTGTCGTATTTGTGCTGAGCAGGTAATTATTCTACCTAGTGAATGGAAAATGCTCAGTTTCGACTTAAATAGTATGAAAAAGTAGTCTGAAATTACGATTTGTTTTAGTAGTTATATTTTTATTGGAAAGAAAGATGTCAATTAGGTCAATTTGGTAGTATCTGGTATTCTTCATGTAGGAGTGATTCAATTTCTTTGGGTGAAGTAGAGATAGATATGAGTTGGGATATAAGCTGGGAAATATTGTCTTGTTTGCTCCAGATATTGATGGTAACTTTATGCGTCAACGAGTAGTAAGTTAGAATGTTCAGGATATGCCCGAGTTATTTATAATTTATTCGGCTCCAAAGGATAGACTCTGGCATTGTCACAATTACTTAGATCTGGCATGGATAGGGTTGGAATTATCAGTGAACGCATCTTGACAGAGGAAGACCTTGCTATCATGAAAGATATGGATAATGTAAATATTATTATCTCAAAAGCAAAGGCGTCAGGTCTAAATCATAGTTACTATATAAACAGTACCTCTGTAAGTGCTGACTTGATACTATTACTGCACTATAATTTTATGGCTGGAGAAAATAATAGGAGGCCTCTTACATTAATTTTAAAAGGTATTTGGAGTATTGGTGAGGGGTATCCTTACGAGGGTTATTCTTTAGCGAATATGTTGGAAGAGTAGTATTATTAATTTTACAGATATTTTTTGGTGGCGTAGTAAAAAAGGTATGGTATAATATTAGTGTGTTCTAAGTATATGTAGTATGTTTGGTTGTGGCATATGCTGGGTCTGAGAAGAGTGGGATTAGTTTGTGGTGTTGGTCGGGGTAGGTGGATAGTCTGGTTGTTCTTATGGGGATAGGAATGACCGGAGAGGGCGGTAATTTTACGGGAGGGTTAAGTAGAAAAGGTAGTAGTAGGAATTATTAAGTATATATTGGTTGAGTCTCTGTAGGGAATAAGCTACTCGTCGTATTCAAAATTGCTACTTGTTACAATCACATCTTTTTGTCAAATTTGACAGCCTGTGTATTGCAAGCCTATCTATAAAATATAATACAAATAATATTTGCGAAAGTTTTTGTTGCTGGTGCAAGCCAGTTGGTTTTTGTATGTGTGGGATCTGGCGTATCTCTCTCAGCGCTAGGTTTGTTCTGTGTGTAATAGGGAGAATTTGCTTCAAGGAGAATATTGTGGCTACAGGTACTGTAAAGTGGTTTAGTAATCAAAAAGGTTTCGGTTTTATTACCCCTGATGATGGTGGAGATGATCTGTTTGTGCATTTCTCAAATATCCTCTCTGATGGGTATAGGTCTCTGGAGGATAATCAGAAGGTTACATTCGAGCCGGGTGAAGGAAAAAAAGGCCCTGAAGCCACTGCTGTGAGTGTTGCTGAGTAGGGTTGCTAAATATACTTTATTAAATAATACCGATCCTCTATGAGAATCGGTATTATTATTTTAACTCAATTATACTCATACCTTATTTTCTAAGTTGATTGTAAAACATATTTGCGCTTGCACCGCCGAAAGAGATGCCCATGGCTACTGCTTCTGATATTTCATTTTCTGTGGCACCAAGTTTTTTTGCCGCTGCTGCGTTGAGTGTGATGCACTCTTCGCACTTGTGGGATACTGATAGCGCAAGTGCCATAAGTTTTTTATCTTTTGAACCAATTTCTCCTCCAGTGTTTACAGCTTTCATGTATGAGCCGAACTCAACGTTCGCACTTGCTGGAGGGAGTGTGTCAGAGGAAGTTTTGTCTTGTTGTCCAGAACAGCAGGAAGGTTCTGCAAGTTCTTTCTGACTTGAGCAACATGCTGAGTCGTCTTCAATGCCTATAGCTGTCTCAGCCTGAGTGCAGCAACAACACTCTTCTTGCTGCTCAGGGTTGACTATCGTATCAGGACGCTTGGACTTTCCTGTGATGCCTTGTGAGCCTTTTAGTACGATTCTTCCACTGCGTGAATCTGAAATTACTCTACCGATGATTACGCCGTTGATATTGCTCTCTGCTAGGAAGGTGATATACTCTTGTGCCCTATCTCTAGGCATTGAAATAAGTAGACCACCACTAGTCTCTGGTGAGTAGAGAATATTCTGCTCTGCCTCGGTAAGGTCGTTGTATTCTACGCTATCACCAGTTGCTTCTCTATTTCTCTCTACTGCGCCAGGAAAGGCATCGAGTCTTGCGAGACGCTCGACCCCTGAAAATAGTGGTACGGCAGAGAAGTCTACCTCGATAACCTTTAGACTTCCAATAGCCATCTCAGATAGGTGCCCGAGTAGGCTGAAGCCTGTAACATCTGTTGCTGCGTTGGCATTGAAACTCTTCATTGCCTCACCAGCTGTCCTGTTGAGGGTAGTCATTGAGGTAGTCACTTCTTCTACCTCTTCTTCACTAGCTTTGGCTATCTGCTTGCCGAAGAGTACAATCCCTCCTCCAATAGGTTTGGTGAGTACGAGTACATCATCTACTTCTGCATTAGAATTTGAAATAACTCCAGATTTTTCTACGCTTCCAAGTACAGCATAGCCACACTTTACCTCGCTGTCATTTATGCTATGGCCACCTATTACCGCTACCTCTGCTTCTGTCATCTTGTCTGCTCCTCCTTGGAGCATTGCTGACATTGCTTCTTCTGGGAGTGAGTGGATTGGGAATCCTACAATCGAGAGTGCACTCTCTGCCTTGCCTCCCATTGCATAGATGTCACTAAGGCTATTTGCCGCTGCTATCATACCGAATGTATACGGATCATCTACTGATGGAGCGAATACATCTACAGTGAGTATGCTCGCAGTAGGGTCAGACTCTCTAATTTGGAGTACCCCTGCATCATCGCTGCTGTCGTAACCTACAAGAACCCTATCGTCCTTAAATCCTGTAAGTTTTGAGATAACATCGTGAAGGTATTTCTTTGGAACTTTTGAAGCGCAACCAACTGCTCGTACGTGTTCGGTAAGCTTCACCTCGCCGGTGACAATATTCTCACGCTCTCCTGCGCACTCACAGATATTCTTCTCTTTGAACTCAGGGCAGGGGCAATCCTTATTGGGGTCGCATACACAGTGTCCAAGGTTTATCGAGCGTGACATTATACGTTTACGTTTTTCCAAAGCCTCTTTATCCATTAGATTACCTACTTTGTATTGTTAAGAATGAAATAGTGTAGAGCAAGTTCGTATGATTGGGCACCAAATCCGCAGATTATACCTTTGCAGGCCAGGGAGATATATGATTTTTGCCTGAATGATTCTCGAGTGTGTAGGTTGCTAAGATGGACCTCGATAGTAGGTATTTGGACACCTTTTATAGCGTCATGTAGAGCCACGCTTGTATGTGTATAAGCGGCCGCATTGATGATAATGCCGTCATGTTCTTTTTCTTTAGCTTTATGGATGGCATTTACCAGTTCGCCTTCGATGTTCGATTGGAAGAAGGTGAGCTCGATACCAGCATTTTTTGCAACCTTATCAAGATTCTCATTGATATCATCGAGTGTTTGGTAGCCGTAGATCTCTGGCTCTCTGCTGCCGAGTAGATTTAGGTTTGGGCCATTTAGGATTGATAATTTCATACTTACTCCTTCTCCTGTATAATATGTTGGTGTATCACATTGTCGGTCATTATGATATATTATACAGGAAGGAGTTAAGTTTTCTAGGAGATTCTACCCTTTACTTGGATATTCGCTATATATATAGGCCTTATAAGGTAACACCTGATTTGAATATAGAGATATCTCTGTAATTGTTCTTTTCACTACATGTCTGGTACTTCTTTGAGGCTGTCTGGATAATTAGTTCTAGCAGATCTTCACCAGCTTCCTCCATACTTGTGCCTCCAAGTACAACACCTGCATCAAAGTCTATCCACTTACGCTTTTTATTAAATAGAGCTGTGTTAGTAGAAACCTTCAAGCACGGTACTGGTGAACCCAGTGGTGTACCTCGACCGGTTGTGAAGAGGGTTATATGCACACCAGCGGCAGCGAGATTTGTAACTGCGACAATATCATTGCCTGGACCGTTGAGTACACTCAGTCCTGGTTTTTTGATCTGCTCGCCATAATCTAGTACATCTACGATTGGTGCTGTGCCACCTTTTTGAACACAACCAAGTGACTTCTCTTCAAGTGTAGTTATACCACCTTTACGGTTCCCTGGTGAAGGATTTTCTGAAACTGGCTCACCATGAGCAATAAAGTAATCTCTAAAGTTGTTGATTAGCTTTACAGCTTTGTCACAGGTCACTCTGTCAACACATCTAGGCAGAAAGACATCTTCAGCTCCGAAGATTTCAGGGATCTCTGTCAGTGCAACCGAACCGCCTGCGCTAACAACCATCTCAGAGACGACACCTAGAAGAGGGTTTGCACTGAGTCCTGAGAAGGCGTCTGAACCGCCACATTTGAGCCCTATCTTTAGCTCATTGAGTGGTACTTCTTCTTGTACAAACCTAGAAGCATACTCTGCAAGTTCAGCAATGGTTTTTTCTGCCTCTTCTTGTTCGTCGGCAACCTCTTGGGTAATTATAAAGCGTACCCTCTCTTCATCGTAATCACCGAGAAGTTCTTTGAAATCTGCTACTTGATTGTTCTCACATCCTAGTCCTATGACAAGTACTCCTGCTGCATTTGGGTGCTTTACTAGACCAGCAAGGATATGTTTGGTGCGTTCATGGTCTTCACCCAATTGAGAGCAGCCGTATGGATGTTCGAATGCATAGCAGCCGTCTACCCCCGCAGGTAGGTTGCTATTAGCACTGCGTGCAATCTCACGGACTGTAGCATTGACACAGCCGACTGTTGGAATTACCCATATCTCATTTCGAATACCTACATCACCGTTGGTTCTGCGGTAACCAGAAAAGGTTTTTCCGACAGCCAACGAACTTATAGGTGCTTCGGACTGTTCAAGGTCTGGATTTGCTAGGAAACTTCCTTCAAGAGCTGTTTTCATGTTGTGTGAGTGTACCCAGCTACCCTTCTTAATATCTTCCTTTGCCTTACCAATACGGAAGCCATATTTGATTATTTCTTCACCTGCTGTAATATCGGTAAGAGCGAACTTGTGTCCTGCTGGGATATCTGAAAGAATACAAATCTCTTCATTATTGATATTTACCAATGTAGAACTGGCCATATCTATAATTGCTACCCCTACATTGTCATTGTTATGGACTTTTAAGACATTGGTTGTTTCTGACATTATATAAACTCCTTGATGCATGCTCTAACACCTTGCGCATTGATTTTCTCAAGGCATTCTGTCACTTCGCTGTGGAGTGTAGGAATCAGTGTAAGGTCTTCATCCCACCATGAGCGCTTTGACATTATTTTTTCTGTGACTAGTTTTAGATCGCCAAGTTTGTAGGCCTCTTCAAAGAAGGTTGTGACTTTTTCACTGTCATTGATTGTATAAGGTTTACCATTTACTTCGCCAACAAATTCACCTGATTCTGCACGTTTTCCATTATAGAAAGCAATTAATGCTGCAAGTGAGAATACTAGTCTCTTAGGTGTGACACCTTCTTTAGTGATGTAATCTAGTACTGAAGGTAGAACACGTACCTTCCATTTTGCTACTGAATTTAGGGATATTGAAAGTAGTTCGTGTCTGATGAATGGATTGGAGAAACGCTCAAGAATCGCTTCAGCGTAGCTCTGCTTTTGATCTTGAGGTAGATCAAGAACAGGAACGATCTCTTTAAGAAGCATGTCTTTTAAGAATTTTGAAAAGTCGTCGTCTTCTAACATTTCGCCAACTGTCTCGAGGCCAGCTAGGTAGGCGCCAAGAACGTTTCCTGTGTGAGCACCGTTTAGAACTGCAACTTTACGAGTACGGTATGGTTGCATGTCGTCTGTGAATATAACATTTAGACCTGCTTCAGGGAACGGCAGCTTCTTCTGAATTGTTTCGTCAGCTCCTTCAATTACCAGTAGATGGAAGATCTCACCAGTATCTACAAGATTGTCTGTGTAGCCAAGACTCTTTGTTATTTCATCGATGTCATCTCTTGGGTATCCTGGTACAATGCGGTCAACAAGGGTACTTAGGAAGGTATTTGATTCTTTAATCCATGTTGCAAATTTATTATCAAGGTTCCATAATTTTGCATATTCTAGTATGCACTCTTGGAGTTTTGTGCCGTTGTAGTTAATTAGTTCGCAAGGCATGATGATCATGCCTTTACTGTTTGCGCCATCGAAATGTGTAAAGCGTGCATAAAGCCATGCAGTCAGTTTTGCAGGGAAGCTATTTGGACATGTGCCTTCTGTAAGCTCCTCTTCTTTGAACTCAATTCCAGCTTCTGTAGTATTTGAAACAATAAGTTCCATGTCTGGGTTTTTCGCTGTCTCTAGGTACGCTTCCCACTCACTATATGGGTTTAGCCCTCTTGAAATAGCGGTAATGATCTTCTTCTTTTCTATAACCTTCCCACTCTCAATACCTCTGAGCATGAGTGTGTATAGGCCGTCTTGATCATTGAGCATGTCTATTAGACCATTAGGAAGAGGTTGTACAACCACAGCTTTGCCGCCATAGAGATTCTTTTCATTCATCTCATCGATCATCCAGTCGATAAATGCTCGTAGGAAGTTTCCTTCACCAAATTGGAGAATCTTCTCTGGAAGGTTTGAGCTGTTCTTATTGTAGTCAATATCAATCTTTGAAGTGTCCAATAATGTCTTATTGAGTTGTTGCATGGTTTGTCCTCACTAATTAATAGTACTAAAAAAATAAATTGAAATGTTTTGGACTTATGTTTATGCAAAAGTCCAAAACATATTAAGTTGTTAGAGGTCGAATGATACTATTATTTTGCTTACTTTTGCAGGGTTCTCAGACCAGAACTCAAGAGCTTCTCCTGTCTCTTCAACGCTAACCTCTTTTGTTATCAGTTTCTTTATAGGGATGTTTCCGTCACGTACAGTTTTAAGTACTTCTACAAAGTCTTCAAGGTCTGCGTTACGAGCTCCTCTAATTTGGATCTCCTTCATAACAAAATACTTTGTTTCAAAGTCGACTGGTGTGCTCGCATAACCTACGTATACGACGCGACCTGCAAATGATACTAGGTCTACAGCTGCCTTATATGTTACTGGGAGGCCGATTGCTTCTATACAAGCTCTAGGTCCGTGTTCTCCGGTGATTTCTAGTACACTCTGAGCAAGGTCGGTTTTTGATGAGTTGATAGCAAATTCTGCTCCGCACTCTTTTGCTAGGGCAATCTTTGCGTCGTCAATATCTACCGCAATAACTCGTGCTCCGCGCCTTGCAGCTCCGGCAATAGCTCCAAGTCCAACAAGGCCACACCCGAATGATAGTACGAATTCACCTTCTTCTATCTCAGCTCTCTTTGCTGCGTGAAAGCCTACCGCAAGTGGTTCGACCATAGCAATTTCAGAGAACTCAAGATCGCTTACACCGTTAATAATCTTTTCGAATGGAACGGCTTTATACTCACAAAGGGCTCCATCCTGTTGAACACCTAGAGTCTTATTGTTCTGACAGGCATTTGTACGCCCTATCACACATGAAGCGCATTTTCCGCAGTTCGTATAAGGAAGTATTGATACTTTGTCACCTATAGTATACTTTGAGCTGTCTACCTCTGAACCTAACTCGACAATCTCACCCGCGGCTTCGTGCCCTGGGATACGAGGATAGGTAACCATTGGATTCTTGCCTCGGAAAGTGTTTAGATCACTGCCACATAGTCCAATTCTCTTTATTTTAACCAAGACTTCATTAGGCTTGATTGAAGGTTTTTCTAAATTGTCAACTGTTTTGCATTCAAACGGTTTGGTTATTAGTGCTGATTTCATGATTTTTTCCTAGTTCTATAATTATGAGCCGTAAACTAAATTAGGTAATGCTAGAGATATTTGAGGGATAAATGTTACTAATAGTAGTGAAATTATCAACATAACCCAGAATGGTATAATCTCTCGTATAAAATCCTTTACCGGTACTCCTATAATAGTACAGGTAGTAAACATAACTGTTCCTAATGGCGGTGTAAGGGTACCGATTGCGCCGTTAAGAATAAATACAATGCCAAAGTGTACAAGGTCAATTCCCATTGCCTTGGCTGCAGCAACAAGGAGGGGTGATATTACAATAAGGATTGCATTCCCTTCAATAAACATACCAGCAATAATTAGAACGACATTGACTGCTGCTAAGAATAACCATTTGCTGTCAAAATTATTTGTGATAAATGCTGAGCACATTTGAGGGAGCTTTTCCCAAGTCAAAAACTTTGAAAATCCATATGATACCGCAATAATAAATAGGACATTTGCAGAGGCTAGAACCGACTCAACAATACCTTGGCTAAAAGTTTTTAGATTTAGTTTTCTATAAACAAAGGTGCCGATCAATAGAGCGAATAGTACTGCAATTGCTCCTGCCTCAGTTGGAGTGAATACTCCAAAGCGTATCCCAACAATGATAATAACTGGAAGAATAAATGCTACCAGAGCGTCCTTTATGCCGATTACGATCTCACCGGCAGTAGCCATCTTACTACGTTCTGGAAGATATCCACGTTTCTTTGCTATAATACTGACTAGTACCATCATCATGATGCACATCAAAACGCCCGGAACTACACCTGCAAGGAATAGGCGACCAATTGATACGCTGTTGATGTACCCGTAAATAATCAGTGCAATACCTGGAGGAATAATCGGGGTGATAAGTGAGGAGGCAGCTGTCACTGCTGCTGAGAAGCTTTTTGAGTAGCCTTTTTTGATCATAAAAGGTACTACAAGCTTCGAGTTCATCGCTGCATCTGCGATATTTGAACCTGAAAGACCGCCCATAAGTGTACTAAGGACAACATTGACCTGAGCTAACCCACCTCGCATGTGACCAGTCAGTATGCCACTAAAATTCAGGAGTCTGGTGCTTATGCCGGTATGGTTCATGAAGATCCCTGCCATGATAAAGAATGGTATGGCAAGAAGAGCATATGAGCTGAGTCCTTCTCCTATCCTTTGAGCAATAATCATCAAGGGAAGAGATGAGAAGAATACCGCGTAACACATGGTACTCATAAATATTGAAAAACCAACCGGTATTTCTAAGATTAAAAGTGCAAATAGCACTATAATTGGAATTGCTACATTCATTATATAAACCTTTTTAAAGTAATTAGATGGTCTCTTCGTAGAACTTTGGACCGATAAAATTACATCTGATAACATTGTAGAGAGTGAATAGTGAGCCTAGCGGAATACCCAAATAAATATAGGTATATGGGATTCGTAGGATGGATGTCAAACGGGTCTGTGAGAATATGGTTAGTTTGAATCCGAGATAAATTAATAGTCCAAGAGCTGTTATCGTTATCAGAGGGATAATAATCTTTTGGAAGATATATCTAACACTTTCTGGGAGTAAGCTAAGTAGAAACTCGATACTTACTATTTCGCCTCTTCTGGCTAGTACACTGATTCCAAAAAAGGTTAGCCATACAAATAGACCTAGTGAAAGCTCTTCTGTCCATGAGCTAGGGCTATTGAGTATGTAACGTGCAAATACTCCCCATATGGAAACGGCCACTATTGCAAACATTGAAATCGATGAAATAATAGTATCAAGCCTAGCTATGTAGTCTAGTATTTCAAATAATCTTTTGAGTGGTTTGGTATGCATTTTCTCTCAATTTTAATAGTAATAGTAAAAACAATATGAATATCACAGCTTATTATTTAGTACTTTTATATTTGCAACAGGTAGCATTAGGGCTACCAGTTGCAAATATAAAAAAGCCTAATAATTATTTGTTGTTACTTCATTTCACTTAGGCTATTGAGGGTATCTTCGTAGAGATTTGGTGTCCACTCTGGGAAGTTACCTTTCATAACCTTTAGAGCATTTTCAACGTATGGTTGTACATCTACTTCAACAACCTCTACACCCTGAGCTGCCATTTTGTCAATATAGTCCTGTTCTGTACCTTCAACAATTTTAGTAGCAAATTTTGACATCTTTGCAGCTGTTGATGTAAGAAGCTCTTGTTGCTTTGGTGTTAGAGATTCCCAGAAAGCTGAACCCATTACCCATGGAGCAAGGTGGATGTCGTGATTGGTCATAATTAGGTACTTGAGCTGTTCGTAGAACTTACCACCTTCAAGAGTTCCAGGAGGGTTTTCAATACCCTCTACGATACCTTGACTAATAGCAGTGTATGCTTCTGATAGTGGCATTGGTGTTGGAACTGCACCTACTGATTTTGCCCAGAATCCAGCAATTTTAGTGTTTTGAACTCTGATCTTGATACCGTTCATATCTTCTGGCTTCTGTGCTTTAACATTGGCCATTAGCTGTCTAGTACCATAGTATGAATCAGGGCAGATAACGTGAATGCCTTTAGGGTCAAGTTGGCTGAGAAGATCAACAAATTTCTTGGTCTTGATAAGCTTCATCTTTTGCTCAACAGATGTACCAACGTATGGAGCATTTACAACGCCAAGGTCTGGAACTAAGTCTGCAAGTGAGCCGTAACTAGATGTAGTGATGATAGGAGCCCCCATTTGAGCTTGTGCTCTAACATCTTCTTGAGCTCCAAGCTGGCCACTTGGAAAAGGAGTAAGAATAATTTCGCCGTTTGATTCTTCTTTTAGAATTTGTGCCCAGTAGTTAATTGCTTGGTCTACTGGCTCACCTGGCTGGTTTGGGTAAGAAACCATGATTTCAAGTGGATCAGCAGCGCTTGCAGCATTATTAAATGCTGAAGCAGTAAATATCATAGCAAATAATGCTAACAATAATGTAACTTTTTTCATTTTATATCTCCAATAATAATAAAAAAACAGCAGCAAATAAAACAAATTAAGAATATGTCTCAATTTTTACATCTAAATAGTGATAGACACTATATAAGATCAAATATATAACAAAATATTAGATATTAATATATCAGTAATCTACCATACTACCGCGCTAAGTCAAGTATATTTCTAAGCGCTTACATGATTATATCGTGGTGTTTTGTTGTGGTTTTGTGCTCTAATATATTTGTAATGATATGTAATCTCCTTTGACGTAAATGTTTAGTGTAATAATAAATTATGGCTGCTTTTGATTATTTCTCTACTATTCGGTTAAGTTTAATTTAAATCTGTAAGCGCTTACTCTTATTTTTTTGTAGTTTATCAAAACAAAGTTAGCTTTTATGACAGATTTTTAGTCGTATAAACATAAACTACTTGTTAGCTGTTGTGTTTCGTTGTTAATAAGGTGATCATCAGTAAGTAATTCTAGATTTATTTATAATTGCTCATTTTTAAGTATATTTTTATGCTTATCATTGGAAGATTGATGCTCGCTTTGATCTTGCGAAGCTTTTTTATTAAGTTTTAGATCTAAAGTGTAAGCTCTTACTTTTTTTTATTGAAATAAACGAAACATCTTATGAATTAAATATAGTATTTTGCAGGATTGTAAAATACTATTAATTCATAAATACCTATAATTATAGCCTTAATATTGCCTGTAATCTCCATGTACCTATTATATACCACAAATAGCCTTAGTCAAATTTTAATTCTGTAAGCTCTTACATTTATTCGTTTTTTTTCTCGCTTTAGGGTATATATGTGATACTATAAACATAATATATTAACTTTATAGTGGTATTAAATGCTTGGTTTTAGGCAGGAATTAGGTATAAATATTTAAAAAAAGCTCTAATAAGAAATGGGAAAAAATGAACATTTACGATATAGCTAGTAAAGCTGGTGTCTCTATAGCTACAGTCTCTAGAATTCTAAATAAAAAAGGAAATGTACGGAAATCTACAGAGAATAAAGTATTGGAGGTAATAGAGGATTTTGGCTATACTCCTAATGCTTTTGCAAGAGCCCTTGGTTTGAATTCAATTAAAGCTGTCGGGGTACTTTGCTCAGATGTTTCAGATATTTATTATGCTAAAGCTGTCTCTGTTATTGAGAATGAATTAAGGCTTCAAGGGTATGATGCTACTCTATACTGTACTGGTGAAGAGCTTGCTGATAAAAAAAGCGCCATCAGCTCACTACTATCAAAGAAGGTAGATGCTGTAATTCTTGTCGGGTCTATTTTTCAAGAAAAAAATGATAACTCGCATATTGAGGAGGCTTCAAAAAGTGTACCTATAGTTATTATCAATGGTGAGTTTGAGTTTGATAATACCTATTCGATATACTGTGAAGAAGAGGAAGCTGTGGCTGATGCGGTTGGAAAGCTTGTAGAGAAAGGTCATAAAGATATTCTCTATCTCTACGATAGTGAATCATTCAGTGGGCAGCATAAGCAGAATGGCTATTATGAAGGATTACGAAGACATAAGATTAAAGCAAGAAAGAAGTATGTTTTAAAATGTGAGAGATCATTTGATAGTTGTAAAGAGGCAATTATTAAAGCTATAGACTCGAAAATAAAGTTTTCAGCAGTTGTGTGTTCTGAAGATATTCTAGCTGTAGGAGTGCTAAAAGGATTGAAAGAAAAAGGGTTAGCTATTCCTGATGATGTCGCTGTTATAGGGTTTAACAATTCAATTCTTGCTGACAGCACATCGCCATCGCTTACCTCCATTGATAATAAGGTTGATGCACTATGTACTGACGCTGTAAGAACGTTACTAGATGTCTTTGATGGCAAGGATGTTAGTTATGTAAAAAAGATCTCAGCAAGTATAGAGTATCGAGAGTCATTCTGTATTTAATTAAACGCTCCTCATAATTTTATGAAGAGCGTTTATCGGTGCTTGTTTGTTGCTTATTTTTCTATCTTCTTTGTTTGCTGACTCTTTTCCTTAAAGATCAAAACCAAAGTAATTTTTAGCATTATTATATGATATGTCCTGTACCATCTTGCCCACTAGATCATAGTCAGTTGGAATCAAGCCCTTCTCCATATCGCTACCCAAAATGTTACAGAGTATACGTCTGAAGTATTCATGTCTTGTATAGCTTAGGAATGAGCGAGAATCTGTAAGCATACCAACGAATCTTGAAAGAAGTCCTAGCTGTGATAGCGATTCTATTTGGCGTGTCATGCCGTCCATCTGATCCAAGAACCACCAACCGCTGCCGAACTGCATCTTTCCTGCAACAGTACCATCTTGGAAGTTACCAATCATTGTTGCAAGTAGTTCGTTGTCTCTAGGATTTAGGTTGTATAGAATAGTCTTCGCAAGGGAATTTTCAGAGTCAAGTCTGTCCAGTAGTTTGGCTAGTGGCGCAGCAATTGGTTCATCACCTATTGAATCAAAACCTGTATCAGGCCCTATTAAGTTGAATAATCTAGTATTATTGCTTCTTTGCGCGCCAAAATGGAATTGCTGAGTCCAGTTCTTATCGCTATTTAGTATGCCAAAGAATACAAGCATAGCAGATTTGAACTTGCGATCTTCAAGGTTTTCAAGTTTGTTTCCAGATCTAATCTTCGAGAAGATCTCTTTAATCTCGGTATCGGTATAGTCTTCTGCGTAAGCTGTATTGATGCCATGGTCAGAAAGCCTGCAACCAACAGAATGGAAGAAGTCGTGGCGGCTCTTAATAGCATCTAGATAGCTTGTAAAGTCTTTGATGTCGGTGTCTGCAGCAGCAGCTAGACTATCTACCCATGAGTTGAAGGCAGTAGTGTCCTCTGTTGCCATTCCTTTGTCTGGGCGCCATGTTGGCAGTACTTGGGTGTTTAGTGTGCTGTCTTCTCTTAGAGCAATGTGGGATTTTAGGGAGTCGATAGGATCGTCAGTTGTGCAGACAAGTTCTACCTTGCTCTTCTTCATAAGTCCTCTTGCGCTGAATTCAGGGGCCTTCATCTTTTCGATTCCAACTTCCCATATCTCATCAGCTGTTTTTTCTGACAATAACGTGTCACAGTCGAAGTAACGTTTCAGTTCTAAGTGTGTCCAGTGATAAAGAGGATTTCTAAGAGCTGCTGGTACTGTCTGTGCCCACTTATCAAATTTTTCTCTGTCTGTAGAGTCTCCTGTGCAGAATTTTTCTGCTATGCCGTTACTTCTCATTGCACGCCATTTATAGTGGTCACCATAGAGCCATACCTGTGTTAGATTCTCCCACCTAGTGTCTTCTTCAATTTGTTCAGGTATTAAGTGGCAGTGGTAGTCTATTATAGGCATGTCTTTAGCGTATTCATGGTATAGCCTAGATGCTGCTTGATTATTGAGGCAGAACTCGTCATTGATAAATGGCATGGTTGCTCCTGTGGAATATAGAGTGTTATATTATATGTCAACGTTGTCATAATACATGATGATTAAACCTTAGTCAATATTATTTTAAAAAAAGTTTGAAAAACGCGGTTTCTATAGTATCATTTGAACAATATAGAATATTGCTGCTATCTGTTGGGTTGTTGTTTGTGTCAACGTGGGCATCTTTTCTGAATAAAATTAATACTCTCATAGTGTAATCAGGATAATTTATATATGGCAACTTTGAAAGATCTCGCAAAACTTACCGGTGTGTCAATTAAAACAGTGAGTAGAGCTATAAATAATAGCGGCTATGTCAGGAGTGAGTTAAAAAAGAAAATCTTGGAGGAAGCTTCTCGTATCGGCTATGTCTCTAATAGGGCTGCGAAGAATTTGCGTTCAAGTATTTCCGATGAGGTATATGTCATAAGCTGGGATATGGATGAGCTCTTTGTGAGAAAGTTTACAGCCTTTGAAGAAGAGATGCGTAAAGCAGGGTATCAGGTGATATTAGTAAGTATGCATGAGAAAGATCGTGAATATAAAGAGAGAATACTCAATCAGATCCTTATTGAAAAACCTATAGGCGTACTACTCTTGACAGGAAGGTTTTATAACATTGATGAGACCTTAGGAAAGCTTAAGAGCGCAGGAATAAATTATCTCCAGCTTGATACCCCTCATAATACTGCCGAGGGTATATATATCGATAGAGGTGCAGGGGTATACGATGCGGTAAAATTACTTACAAAGCTAACTACTGGTAAAATTGGCTACCTTGGTATATCTAATCATAAGCATGACTGGACTAGATTGGAGGGATTTCGTAAGGCTATAGAAGAGGTAGGTAGGGAGTCTGTGGAATTGTTCGCACCAAACATAGACTCGATATTTGATGCTGGCGTGGAGTCGGCAAAACTAATTATTGATCACAATCTTGCTGCTGTACAAATATACTCTGATCTCTTGGCGATGGGTGTATTGTACGGACTGTCAAAGCTAGGCGTGAGTGTGCCAAAAGATATTATGGTTGTGGGCTTTGATGATAGAGATTTTTCCTCGTACTCTACTCCACCTCTGACTACAATCAAGCAGCCAAATGAAGAGTCTGGTATTTTGGCTGCAAAGGTGATGATAGCTATAATTACAGGTGCTCAAAAGGTTCAGAACCCTTCATATACTATTCCAACTACTATTGTTGAACGAGAGTCTACTGCTATTAAGTAAGAATTACCTTGAATCGATCTTCTAATAATCTAAAATTATAACTTACTGTAAGAATCAACATTATAAAATGTTGGCTTTTGCTGGTTCTGTATACTTTTCTGAAAATTATGGATTAAATTGATGGCTCGAATTGAGATGTCCTGCGAAGGGAATACCAGTGAATATAGTGTTGGTGACAGCATTATTATCGGCAGGGGGGAGTCCTGTGGTATAAAGGTGCCATCTCCCAAAGCGTCAAGAGAGCATTGTAGGATATTTAGAGGGACTGGAGGGTTCTTTCTTGAAGACATGGGGTCTGCAAATGGGACCGTTCTTAATGGTGTACTCATAGGTAGAAAACTACTCAAGCATAATGATGAGATCGTTGTCGGTAGAGTCAAACTCAGATTTATCGATAAGACAGAAGATTTTTTAGTAGGTAAACGTCTAGGCAGGTATCAGATAGTTGAGAAGATAGGCGGAGGTGCTGAAGGTATAATATACCGTGGCAGGCAGGTCGCTCTAAATAATGATGTCGCTATAAAGGTGCTAACCCCCGACTTGGTTCGGCAAAAGGGTGGTATTGATAAGATCAGAGTATGTCTAGAAAAATCATTAACGTTCAGCCATCCCAATGTGGTGAAAATATATGAATTTATAGAAGACAAAGGAAGGTGCTTCTATTCAATGGAGCTCATATGCGGTGAGAACCTTCTAGATAAAACCATAAGAAAGAAGCGCCTGAAAGTAGCCGATACCATAGAGTACGGTCTCAGTATCAGTAGTGCCTTGGGAGCACTCCACTCCATCGGGGTACTCCACGGTGATATCAAACCTCAAAATATTCTAGTTGATAGTGAAGGCAATCTAAAGCTTATCGATCTTGGATGGATAGGGATAGAGGGTGAGCCATTGGTTGAAAAGAGTGTACACGAGGAAGATACTGAAGCTGATACCGAGGAAGCAAGCCATGATGATAAAATGGTATTTGCCACTCCTCAATATGTTGCTCCTGAATTAATAAATCGTAAACCTCGTAGAGAGTCAAGTGATATCTATGCCTTGTCAGTAACTTTGTATCAATTACTTACTGGTGAGCTGCCATTCAAGGCGGAGCGGTTGGAAGAGTTGTTGAAGCAGCATGTCATAGGAGATGTAAAAAATCCTTGCGAGATAAATACTAGAATCCCTAAGGAACTTGGTGAGCTTGTTCTAAGGGGTATGGAGATTGATCTTGAAAAACGGGTCAAGAGTGCGCAGGAGTATTATGAAGAATTGCTTGAAATAAGTAATCAGCATAAAAAGAAGAGAGAAAAAGATAAAGAGCGAGTAATTAAACGTATTCGTAATAAGAAGTATGGGCCGATCAAGATTGGAGCGACTTATAAGCTTCTTGGGCTACTTATGCTTGTTCTTCTTGTAGGAAGCTATGGAGTTCGGGAGTATAAAAAGTATATCATTAAAAAAGAGCAAAGAGTAGAAGAGGAATTGGCACTGGGACTAGAGTTGTATAAAAGTGGCGACTATGAAAAATCTGAAAGTGTTTTGCGAGGGTTGCTCGAAGATGGTGCTAGTAATAGAATCACGGTTGAAGCAACTAAAATACTTGCATTATTGGAGTTATCTGATGCAATACGGGAGCTTCAAGCGTTGAAGAAGCAGTTCGAAAGTGGCGAGGTGGCAAAGAGCAAGGTTGTTGATACTTTGAGGGCCAAACTTATAAGCCGTACGCTTAGACCTGAAGAAGAGCTGGAGTATACCGCATATTTGAAGTCTATAGGTGGTGATAGTGATATTCGTTATGAATGGCAGAAGAGTATTGATAATGCTTTGGCACAGAAAAATTTGTTAGATGCATATGACGAAATATCCAAGGTGGATATTTCTGTTGCTGATGTATACGAGAGAGAGATCGCAAGAGAGTATTCATTAAAGGTATCTAAAGGACTGGATGCCATTATTGGTAAAGAGTATGGACAAGCAGGGGAGATGCTCAAAGAGGGGGATTTTGTTCAAGCGAGTAAAATGCTAAATAGTATTGTCAACAAGTATCCCGCAAGTCTTGGATGGAGAAGCAGGATATTAGGGTATTTTGCGGAAAGTAATGAAGATGTTGCTACGCAACTTATTGGTTGTTTTACCTCTTCTCTTGACGAAGTATCCAAGCTTGATGAAGTAGGTATCAAGGAGGTACTATTTCAATTTGATGGGTTCATGAGTAAGCAGGTATCTGAGATTGATACAGAGAGTGTTCAAAAGCTACCACGTTATGTTGATATTTTTTACAAGTCATTTCTTAAACGGATAAAAAAGGCTAATTCATCAGATTCAGTCAAAGATAATGTGGTAGAAGCTAGTATCGAGGGTAAGAATGAATTTGTAGAACTGGATTTAGAAGGGGACAAGCTCGTTGCATATGCACAGGATAGTAAGCTTGTTATTGATATGTTTGATATTGCTCCAAGCTCTATTGAGAAACTTCTGCCAGTTTTTGAAATATCAGCTGAGGAAGCCTTGGGGGCGGGAATATACTTTTTGGCTAGGGGGAGTGAGAGTGTCGGAAAAGGATATCTCGAATCGGTTTTAGGAAGTGGGAATAGTGAATTGGCTAGCATTGCAACCAAGTATCTTGGGTTTTTAGATGGCTTGGTGGAACTACCAATTCAAAAGAATGCGCGAGACGGCAATATAATATCTGGAAGTAGCTTTAAGTTGGGTGGGAGTAGTATGTCATTTCCTGTACGTGAAGGAGAGTATAGGTTTGCTAGGGTAGAGGGTGGAGAGTTGGTGCTACGCCTTGAGAAAGCGAATCTTTCAGCAATTGTCTCTGAAGATGGAAATGAAGAGTTGCTTGGGACTGCTGTAATTATGATGCAAGAGGGTGGTAGTATTGAGGTAAAAGGGTACTGGGATAAGTTGCTTGTAAGCCAGAATGAGGTTGTGGTTGGTCAAGTTGAGAAGGAAGCTATCGGCGGTGACATTGTTGCGCCAATTATGGATAAGAATACTGTAGACCTCAGGATTATAAAGAGTATTCCAGTCAAGAAACGAGAAGAGATAAAGAGAGAAGGTAGTGAAGAGGTGTTGGGATAAAAAAACGTGATCCTCTTATAGGGTCACGTTTTTAATTTGTTCTCAAAATTTGTGTACTATAGAGTATCCTTTAGGTGTGAGATAAACATAGCAATTATCTCTGGATTCTGTCCAAGAGGTGGTATTACTGAGGTCTCTACGTCGCCAAGAAGAGATTTCCAACTATCTTCTTCATCCCCGGTAACATCATTCATTATATGATCGCCTGCAACTATCATGAATGGAATGAATTTTACCTTTTTAAGGCCACTCTTCTTTACATCTTCAAACGCTTTTTCAGTTCCTACTGGACCTTCTACCGTTGCAAGTTCAACATTCTTAAAGTTTTTTAGTAGGTAGTCATTGAACTTGATAAGTTGTTTATTAAATGCCTCGTGGTGGTCGTTGCCGTGACCTGCAAGAATAGTAAATGCATCTGAACCAGCAAATTCCTTAGATAGTATTTTGGCTGCTTGTTCAATATCACTGTCACTTGAAAGTAGAGGCTTGCTAAAGTGTATCTTCATACCGTACGCGTTGGTATCTGTAACTTCGGTGTACTCACCTCCTGGAACTACGTGTAGTGACTGAACATATACCTCAGAGGTTCCTGCTTTTGAAAGTTCCTTGAATAGTTCTTCTGGATTTACAATAGGAACATTGCGAGATAGGATAGTTGTCTGACCTTCTTTGGCTAGTTTGTCAATAATAAATTGAGCGGTAAATGCCCAGCGAATATCGTACCCTGGAAACGCTGCAGTAAAAGCATCATCAATATCTTGGAAGCTCTTCTGTGCTTCAGGGACACTTGTACCAAATGCGATAAGTGCGATAACGGGTTTATTATCATCTGCACGGACTTGTGTATTCACTGAGAGTACTCCGAGGGTCAGTAGTAGCGCTACTAAGATGTTTCTGGAAATGTTCATTGTTGCATTCTCCTTACAATATAAGAAATGGTCGACATTGACCTGTTTTCTAAATAAAGAGACACTCTGGATGGAGGAGAAATACGCATCGTATTATAGCATACTAATACGGTAAACAACAAAAATGGCTGAGATTACAGTAAAGACTTGTACTAACAGAAATCTATGTTGTTTAGTTGTCGTATCCCTCGACTCAGACAGGAGTCTCAGAATACTCTATAGGTCGTCTTCTGACTTGTGGGTCATATCTTCTGGCCTACCTTCCCACTTGGATCGCCAAGCAGTGGTTTTTTCGTACTATAAATAGTAGTTAGACCGAAGATCGCCACTTACAGCAGCATGTCTTCTGCGACGGGGTTTCACCGTTCTTCCGTAAGCTCATAATAAATCATTTTGAGCTTGTACCTATAAAGCATGAATAAAAGTATATATTATTAACTTTGTTAGTCAATATAAAATATGATTAATATTTACTGAGTAAGACATGATCAATCTGTATTTTGAGAGTTAAACTCAGATGATATTTTTTTGAGTAGAGCTTTTCTCTCTGGGGTACTCTCTAAAAGAATTGCCTCCTGAATATAGTGTAAAGCTTCTTCGTATTTCTTCATAAGTTCCAGTGCTTCTGCGCACAAAGTAAGTGCTTGTGGACTATTACGTTTGCTAAGGATAATAGCTTCCTTGGCTACGGCTAGAGCTCTCTCTGGGATGGGCTCAAGCTTCTTATTCGGGTTTGGTGATAGCTCAAATCCAGGGTGCAGGTAGAATGAAGCTATCTGTAAGCGAAGTTCTAGACTATTTGGAAGTGCTTTTAGCGCCTCGTCAAAAGCACTAACCCCTTCATACCAGAGATTTTCTTGTCTGTATAGGAGCTCTGCCCTCTTAAGTAGAGGGGTAGGCCAGTCTGGGAGCAAGTTGATTGCCTGTGAGAATAGGTCACGGGCCTGGGATAGATTACCATTCTTAACAAACATTTCTGCAAGTTTGTTGTAGCGTATCGCAAGTTCGCTCCCGTCTGCTGTGTCACTGAGAGTTCGTGCTGCTTCTAAGAGAATCCACGCGTGATTACTTGATACCTTGGTGTTTTGGAGCATCTTGTCTGTTGCTAGGAGGATAGAACCAAGTATGCCTCTAGCTTTCAGTTCGTTTGGATAATACCTCTTTAAGTATTCAAGAGTATGGTCATTTTGCAGTGATGTAATAATTTTAAAAGCTGTATCCGGGTCACGCTTGAGGAGAACAAGGGCTCCTTCAATACGTGAGAGTAGCCCGTATACCGATGTATAGAGTAAATTGTGCTCTCTAACTCTGAGTAGAATGCTTTTAGGTTCCTTGCTTGGATCTTGAGGATCTTTTTGGTTTTCAATAATTATGGTATTTTTCCCAGCTGGTAGGTCTGTTATAGCGTACAGCCTATCTCTACCCTTATCCTCTAAAAATTTGCTGAATTCTTTGCCATTGATGTAGAGTTTTTCACCGTCATCATCAAGGTAGATAATTACGTGAGTCTCTTTCTTAAGAGAAAAGCTTTCACTCAGTAGATACTTGCCTTCTTTGTTACCACTATCGGTTGGTAACGGTATGGTATACCTATGATCCTTATTAGGGGTAAGGTCTTGCCATTTAAGAGCGCCAACTTCTGGTCTCTTCGGGTCAGACAGAGACTGTGGATCTATCTGAAAATCGTTTGTTAGAGGACCTATGACCTTTACAGAACTCGGGGTAAGATCTTTGAGAGCATTTCTGTATGAATGGTTGAATGACTGGGTAAAGTAATCTATCGAGGCATCTATACCACGGTTTGCAAGAGCTATACCGATAAGGTACTCTATCTCACCAATCTCTAGGTAGCGACTCTGACTCTGGCTAATACTGTCTGCAAGACTGTTGCACTCGTAAATTATGTTTCTTTGCTTGCTATCAAGTGTGTTGATATAGCCTGTATATGCAGCTAGGATTGTCTGGCGATTTGAGCGCTCTTTGAGTACTTTTTCGTAGAGAACCTTGGCTGCCTGTGTGTCCTTTGACTCTGAAGCTAGGCTATCAGCTAAGCGCAAGCTACTTTTGATCATTTCCTGATTCATTCCAAGTACCGAAATCTGCAAAGTCTTCAGGGTGTATTCACCGCCAGCTGCTGCCAAGCCGATATAAGCATCCTTCGCTGTTGAAATATCGCTTGAGCTAGTAAGTCTTATTACTTCGTTGTTGTCAACTTGGATTACAATGATCTGGTTCTGTATATCCCGGTATACAGAAATATTATGATCTTCTCCTGGACGTAGTGTGAATGAACCGTCTTCAGCTAATGCAGTGCCAGCTCTGAGGATTCTTGCTCCTGGATTTCCTTCTACTCCTAACTCGATAACTCTCGTAGAGTCTTTTATTTTGAATGATTTGTCTATTCCTATAAATAATTTTAGTGTGCCCATATTGATATTTGGAGTGCTTATCTTCAGATTTACATTGAAGTTGAAAGGAAGACTAACTGGAGCGGCAAAGCTTACGTTGCTTGAATCTTTTGCTGCTGAAATTTTTAGACCTTCAGAGCTCAGTAAAGCTTGGGTTGGGTCTTTCCAACCGATCTCGTTACTTTGTGCTTCTTTAATACTTGTTGTTAGCTTGGGTGAGTTGGTAAAGTCTACACTATACTCACCACGCCAATCTCGTTTGAGCATGGCATTGAGGATATTCTTGTCCTTATTAATTTGTGCTTGCTCTGCTTTGGACTCTATAAGTTGCTGGTTTGCACCTCTAGCATATCTCACTACAACTAGGGCAAACATACTCAGTAAAATTAGGCTTCCTACCATCAAGCTGATTGCTGGGCGTCTCATAATCTTTCTACGTATTGTATAGAATATCGAAAACGGACGGGCTGAAATAATATCCCCATTCAAGAATGCTTCGCAATCATCTACTAACTCTTTAGCGCTTTGGTAACGCCTTGAAGGTTCTTTAGAGAGGCACTTCATTATGATTGTGTCGATATCTTTGCTCAGTCGAGGCATCAGCTTCTTAGGAGAGACGGGGTAGTGATTTATTACTCGACGGAGTAGTTCAAACTGGGTCATGCCATGAAAAGGCGGTCGACCTGTAATTAGCTCGTAGAACAATGCTCCTAATGAATATACATCGCTTCGAGGTCCTATATCCTCAACAAGACCCGATGCTTGTTCTGGGGGAATGTACGGAATAGTTCCCATTATAGACCCACTTTTGGTCATACGGTTTTCTTCGTCATTACTCGTCAGATTGATTGCAAGGCCGAAGTCTGTAAGCATGGGTCTGCCTTCAAGGTCGATTATCACATTTCCAGGCTTGATATCTCTGTG
Source organism: Planctomycetota bacterium (assembly GCA_965140405.1). Classification (GTDB taxonomy): domain Bacteria; phylum Planctomycetota; class SZUA-567; order SZUA-567; family SZUA-567. Next base: position 12,607 of record OZ223208.1, on the reverse strand, counting down.
GATAACACCTTGGTTATGCGCATAAGATATGGACTCTGCTATGGTCGTAATTAATTCACAAGCTTTGTATGGTGGTAGTGAACCTGACTCTAAAACTCTATCCAGAGGTTGCCCTTCGATATAGTCCATAGTGAAGAAATGGAGGCCTCGGTAGATATCGAAATTGTGAATTGGGACAATATTTGGGTGTTTGAGGGTCGCTGCTGCTTTCGCCTCTTGAATAAAACGTTTGACGTCATCTTCACTTGCCCCATCACCAGATTTGAGTACCTTTAGTGCTACAATTCTCTTCAAGGTCTTATGTTCAGCCTTATAGACAATTCCCATGCCTCCTCGCGCGACCTCTTCTATAATTGTATAGTCGCCAAATCGTGAGACTTTACCAGCCCGCAATTTATTATTAAAGGTCTTGGTGGATAATGTGCTGGATATTGATGTACTCAGCGGTGGTGTTATCTGTTCTGGATCAGAAGAAGAAGCTTGTAGAGAGGAATGTTCTGTTGAGTCAAACTGTTTGCCGCATGATACACAAAAAATCTCTCCTGATAAGTTTCCTCTGCTGAAGATGTGTTCGCAATGTGGGCACTTGGTGTCTGCTAGATTGTCATTAGGTAGTGAGGGGTCTGTAAAGACCGTAGAATCAAATCCCAAATGAATTATCTCCTCTTTGTTGATGACTTCTTCTTGTCAAAATAATTTTGGAGTTCAGCTCTTAGGTACCTTAGGTTCTCTTCTTTATTGGACACACTAGTGATCTTCTCCGGTGGGAAGGGATCGCCATCATTCCAAGTGATCTTATTTCTAGCTACCTTTGATTTAAGCCAATCACTGTAAGCATCTTCGTATTTCTCGTCGCTCAAGTAGCCTTCTATAATTGTTTTGCACTTATTTAGAGGTATTTTTCGTCCACCTTTGAGCTCATCAAGCATGATGATGTGCCAACCTTTCGCACTCTTGGTCAGTATGATGTCACCCTTTGCATTCAAACTATGAATTGCTTCGATCATCTCCTTGGGAAAGAAGGTGGTACCATCTCCTCTTTCAAAAGTATGATCCTGAGGGAGAAAGTTTCCTGGGCTGCCAGTAACGATAAGTCCGCCATCTTTTCTGAATTTATCACGGCTAAACTCTTTTGCCATCTCAGGGAATAGGGTGAGGCGTTTACTGATTGAGCTTTTATTGAGTGTATTGAAAAGCATATTGGCTTGTTTCTTGCTAAGTGTTGCGTTGCTCTCGTCAGAGCTAAGGAATAGTTCACGGATACGAATCATGCGCTGGCCAGTAAATACCGTCGATTTGTTCTTCAGATAGAAGAGTTTTACCTCTCTGGGAGAGGGCTCAAGGCTTGAGTGAGAAGCGTAAACAATGTTTCTTCGGATAATCTTAGACCTAGCATACCGCTCAGCAAGAGGCTCGTTTCTAAGTTTGCCAAGCTTGAGATTTTTAATCTCTTTCTCTACTTTACTGGTAGGGATATCAATATCATTTAAGGGATCTTCATCATTCTTGAGAATATCAAACTCATCCTCTGTCAAACAGATAATGATAAGCTCTTTGAGAGCCTTTGCACTCAAATTGTCAAGTTCGGCTTCATTTATCGAACTTTCATCCCTATTAGGAAAGTATGACCTGAATAAAATTAGACCCATAGTGTCTAGCTGAGAACGTGTAACCTTACGTCCATTTACATTGACAAGGATGGCGTGATCAAGGATATGGTCTTTATCATCAGAATATGAAGGTTGGTGGCATAAAAGCATAGATAACAAAATGAGTATTGATAAAATCTTTGTTTTCATGATTACTATTTATATCCTTATTCTAATTTTTCGTTCTCTGTTTTTACTCTGTGGCATTAATAAATAAGTAGTGTATATATGATTATAGTGTACCCTTGCTAGAAGGAATGCCGTCTTCACGCTCATCATTTGAAAGGGCTTCACGAAGTGCTCTGCCAGTACCCTTAAAAATCGCTTCTAAGCAGTGGTGTGGATCTGATCCTTTAAGGAGGTCGACGTGCATATTAATTCCTGCGTTTACACAGAGCGCTCTCATAAATTCTCGCCCTAGGCAGGTGTCGAATTCTCCACATTTTTCTGCTGGGATCTCAGCCTGATATTCGAGTAGTGGGCGGCCAGATATATCAAGGACGACCCTGCACAGAGCCTCCTCCATTGGTAGTAGCATGCTACCATATCTCTTTATACCTCGTTTGTCACCTGTAGCCGTTTTTAAGCATTCTCCTAAGCAGATACCAACGTCTTCCACTGTATGATGTCCGTCTACATTTATATCGCCAGTAGCTTTGACTTTGAGGTCTAGTAGAGCGTGCTTGGCGAGTAATGTGAGCATGTGGTCAAAAAAACCTACTCCGGTAGAGATATCAGTTTTGCCTGTGCCGTCAATATTTAATTCCAACTCGATAGCTGTCTCTGCTGTCTCTCTTTTTACTGATGCTATTCGCATTGCTTGCTCCTAATCTGTTTCGTCAAAATATGTCTTTTAAATAGGTTTTAGTTTAACAATACATGCTTATTTAAAAAATAGGGCTTTCAACTCTATTAGTAGAGAAAAGCCCTAAAAAATTATAGTAATATGCTCGTAAAAGAAGAAGACTAGTTGGCCTTCTTGTCTTGTAGTTTTGCACGGGAAAATTCAGCATATTCTGCAATATTAGATAGAATAGCTTTGTCATTCGTTTTGATGTCATCCATCACAGCAGTATATGTCTGGATAGCTTCGTCATCCTTCCCAAGTTTTTCTAAAGCAAGACCTTTGAAGAATAACGCTTCAGCTTTTAGGTAAGTGACATTGGAATCTATAGCGTCAGAGTATGCTTTGACTGCACCTTCATAGTCTTCAAGATTGAAGAGTACAGTACCATAATCAAGCTTTACTTGGCTGATAAATGGGTGCTTTGGGTTGGTCTTTATGAAGTTTTCGCCAGCAGCCTTTGCTAGTTCAAGCTTTGATTTGTCGTAAGTTATACCAGCGTTGCTTAGCACAAGCATATCTCCGTATTGAGCTGCATCTGTACCTGCGATACCTTTTGTCGCTTTTGAAACCTCGTCGGCTAAATCACCCTGAGTTGTTTGGGCTGTAAATGTAGCCACTAGAATCTTATTCCATGCGTCAAGTTTTGCAGATTCTTGACGAGCACTAATAATAGAGATTGTAAGGGCTATGGCTATCACGATAATAAGATATATCGCAACTTTCTTGAACTTTCTTATTGCTATATGCGCAAATGTTTCCTTTGTTTCTACTGTACTTTCTGCTGCATTTTCTACCGCGGTTGTTTCATCTGCCATAGTACTTTACCTTTATGTCTCATTTGAATGGAAATGGTTAACTTTAAACATCATAAACTATCTGAATGATTATAGCAATTAAATCGATTACTGCAATATCTTTTTGAGATATAGATATTGCAGTAATCAATCAAAATTACATATCTAGGATGCCACCCTTATCAGCGCTACAAGCGTGGGCAGAATAACGAGCTAGCCAGCCCCTAGTTACCTTTGGTGTAAACTTGCCAAGACTAGCAAGACGTTTCTTTATCTCGGCATCTGAAACAGCAAGATTCATAGTGCGCTTCTTAGTGTCGATATTGATGGTTTCGCTATTCTTAATGATGGCAATCTCTCCACCAGCAGCAGCTTCTGGTGATACATGGCCTATGCATAGTCCTCTGGTTCCGCCGCTGAAACGTCCATCTGTAATAAGTGCTGCTTTTATACCTGCGCCAGTAAGGGCTGCGGTTGGAGAGAGCATCTCCTGCATGCCAGGGCCACCCTTAGGTCCTTCGTAACGGATAACAACAACATCTCCGTCCTTGACCTTGCCTGAAAGGATGCCATCTAAGGCTTCTTCTTGAGACTCGAATATTACTGCTGGACCGCTGAATACTTTCATGTCTTCAGTTACTCCAGCAGTCTTGACAACTGCGCCTTGCTTGGCAATATTGCCAAATAGCACTGTTAGACCACCGTCAACACTGAATGGGGCTTCTTTTGTACGTATAACATCACCGTCAGGCTTTGCTGCACCCTTCAAGTTGTCACGCAGTGTTCCGGTAACTGACTTACAATCAAGGTTGAGCGGGGTTGATGTTGAAATCTCTTTTAGTATTGCAGGGATACCACCCTTTGCATGTACATCCTCCATGTGAACCTCAGGACGTGATGGAGAGACCTTACATATACATGGAACTTTCTTTGAAATAACATTGATACGTTTTAGGTCGTATTTGATGCCTGCTGTGCCTGCAAGAGCAAGTGTATGTAGAATGGTGTTTGTACTGCCACCCATCGCCATGTCGGCAATAAATGCGTTATCAATAGCATCCTTTGTGATGATGTCTAGTGGCAGAATCTTATTGTCGATACAATTTTTGAGGGCGTTCGCCGCTTCTTTGAATAGCTCTAGGCGTTTTGGATTGTACTTTGTCTTGGTCTTGGATTTGTCTGTCCAGACTTCAGCTGTGATTGTGCCGTTTCCTTTAAGAGCTAGCCCAATAACTTCTCCGAGGCAGTTCATTGAATTCGCTGTAAACATACCAGCGCATGAACCACACCCTGGGCATGAACGCATTGCCATTCTTTCTAATGCTGTGTCTGACATATTGCCAACTGAGTTCTTGCCAATACCTTCAAATACAGTAATAAGGTCTTCTCCACCTTTTCCGGCGAGCATCGGACCACCTGAAACATAAACAGCTGGGATGTTCATTCGAGCCATAGCGTTATACATACCTGGGACGATCTTGTCACAGTTACCAATGCCTATCCAGCCGTCACATGGGTGAGCTGTGAGTATTGTCTCAATCTGGTCTGTTATGAGCTCTCTGGATGCTAGAGAGTACTTCATGCCGAAGTGACCCATCGCAATCCCGTCACATACAGCACCACCAATATTTGCTTTCCATACATTATAACCAAGCTTCTTGAGTTGCTTCTCAAGAACGTCTTCCATATCACGTAGGTGAGCATGGCCTGGGATTTGGTTGGTATATGAGTTGATGATTGTTACATAAGGTTTTCTTGAATCTTTAATATTCTTTATAACACCTGCAGCCTTTGTAAGACTGGTTGCTCCAAGTAGTTTTTTATTTCCGGCAAAGATACTGCTGCCTTTTGCCTGGACGTTGCTGATGCCTTCATTAATATAACCCTTGCTTTTCTTGGTTATGCGTTTAGCAGTAGTTTTTTTTGCTACCTTGTTTGTTGCCTTTTTAGTAGTTTTCTTCTTAGCCATTATTAGGGTGTCCTTTCGTTTTCACCGGTTACTTTAATTTGAATATTTGTATTTGAGGGTGTTGTTAAAAACAATATCTACTATGATTATAGGGATAGAATTAGAAAAAGCTATAAAGATTTAATAGCTTGTTTTGAATATTTTTTGTTGAGTATTTGGTGTGAGAAAACTAAGCTTATGAGCTAATAATTAAAAGTCATGAATGTCTCATAATTGAGTTTGAGTAATGATATATAGGGGTTTGAGTAAATAATGGCTACTTTTTGGAAGTGTGATAATAGTGTTGGGGCAAATGAAATAAGTAGTGTTAAATTGTTAATAAGTGTAAAATATTTTATTTTTTTTAATGCTTTTTAGTTGCTATTTACTAGTATTACGGGTAGATTAAAGCTTACATACTAGTGGTTTGTTGTTTATATTTCAAAAAGCGCAAATTTTATTATTTACCTAAATTAAAAGTGGGAGAAAAAAAATGGCAAAAAAAGTCGCAAAAAAAGTAGTTAAGAAAGCAGCTAAAAAAGTTGCTAAAAAAGTTGTTAAGAAGGCTGCAAAGAAGGTCGCTAAAAAAGTAACCAAGAAAGCTCCTGCTAAAGTTGCAAAGAAAGTAACTAAGAAAGCTCCTGCTAAAGTAACTAAGAAGGCTCCTGTGAAGATTGTAAGAGATAACACAAAACCTCTAACGAAGACACAGCTTATCGCTACTATGGCTGAGATGGCTGGACTTGAGAAGAAGCAGGTAGCAGCTGTTCTAGAGAATATCCCAGTACTTCTAGAAAAAGAACTAAAGAAGCCTGGTAGCTTCCAACTTCCTGGTATTCTAAAGATCGAGAAGAAACGTGTTCCTGCACAAAAAGCTATGAAGAATTGGACAAATCCATTCACTGGTGAAGTTGGTACTAAGCCTGCTAAACCTGCTCATAACAAGATCAAGGTTCGCGCTCTTAAGCGTCTAAAAGATATGGCGTAGTCTCTATTTGAGATTGACTGCAATACTTTAAGTTTTATAAACACCCCTAGCTATTAGCTAGGGGTGTTTAATTTTGTATTATGAACACAAGGCTTGATAAACTTTTACAAATATGAAATATCCGCTCTTGTTAGGTATTTAATTCGTTATAAAGCCATATTCCAAAATTTCTGGGAGTTTTACAATTATAACTGGACTCTACGGTATAAGTTGTCGATATAGTAATGGATAGTGGATAGTATCATTTTGATAGAAAAATGTAAGGCATTGTAGGAGAATGCGATATGAAAACAACGAAGCTTGAATTAACTATAGATAAAGGGTGTGAAGATATAGAACTACCTGAATATAAAAGTACTGGCGCAAGTGGTATGGATGTAAGAGCAGCTGTGGAATCGACAGTAGTTTTGAAGCCGGGAGAAATAAAACTTATCCCTACAGGGCTGCGTATGGCTGTGGAGGAAGGGTATGAAATTCAAGTAAGGCCAAGATCTGGACTAGCTTTGAAGCATGGTATCACGGTGACAAATTCACCTGGTACAATTGATGCTGATTATAGAGGGCCGGTGGGGATTATTCTTGCAAATACTTCTAGTGTTGACTTTGAAATCAACAGAGGTGATAGAATAGCTCAGCTAGTTGTGCAGGAGGTAGTTCAAGCGCAGATAGAGGTGGTGACAGAGCTCTCTGATACTGAACGTGGTGCTGGCGGTTTTGGTAGTACGGGTAAGGGGTAGTGAATGGATAGTTCTACGTTGACATATAGCTGGGCAATAGTCCTAGGTTTCATTCAGGGAATGACAGAGTTTTTACCTGTATCAAGTAGTGCTCACCTTGCACTTGCTGAGCACTTGGGCCATGGTGTGGTGGAGAATTTTGCATACGACATTATTTTACATCTTGCTACAGTGCTAGCTGTTGTTGGTGCATTTTACCGAGATATACTGGATATTATTAAAGATAAAGGTAAGTGGGGAGTGGCTGGGTATATAGTTGTTGGATCGGTGCCAGCGGGTGTTGTTGGATTTTTACTAAAAGATAATATTGAAGCATTAGCTCAAAATCCTGTGATTATATGTTGTTGTCTTATGTTGACTGCATCGCTACTAATGATGGCTCAGAATACTAAGGATGGTAAGGCGTCTCTTGAAAATACCGGATGGATTAGAGCTTTCAAGATTGGGTGCTTTCAAGTAGTAGGGATGCTACCGGGTGTGAGTAGGAGTGGTTCGACTATTGCTGGAGGGTTACTCTTAAAGCTTGATAGAGAAGCTGCGGTAAAGTTCAGCTTCTTCCTTATGGTGCCTGCTGTACTTGGGGCAAATTTGCTCAAATTCTTGAAAGATCCGGAGGAGATTTTTGCTCTGCCAATTGGGCCAACTGTTGTAGGATGTTTGGTCGCATTGGTAAGTGGACTGGTTGCTGCAAGATTGATGCTCCGTATTGTTAAAGGGAAGACTCTGGAGTGGTTTGCATTGTACTGTGCGGTAGTTGGGGTAGTAGGACTTGTCTACTTTGGTTTTATAAAGTAGGTCTGTGGTTCGGATGGCTCGGAAGTTTTAATAAAGAAAATTAAACTCAAATGTATCAGAAATAGAAAGAAGGTATCAATACCATGGCAAAGGCAAAGGTCAAGAAGAACACGAAGAAGCGGAGTAATCAGCCTGAAGGACGAAGAGCGTATGGCGCATTCTTTGTAGGGCTATTTCTCTGTGGTCTGAGTATCTTTACGCTACTCTCGTTTCTTACTGCGGATATAACACTCGATCCAATCAACGGTGGAAACTACTGTAGTACAGGGCTTATAGGATCTTGGATTGCGTATGGCAGTATTTTGAGCTTTGGTAAGATTGCTTCTTTTGTGCTCTCGGGACTGATATTTCTCTGGGGATCACTAGTGATGAATAAAGGGAAATTCTTCGGAACTTGGGTAAATGTATTGGGCGGGATGCTGATGATATTTGCGGTTTCTATACTCAGTGGTCTACTGGGTAGTGGTGACTTCTACTCTGGTGGTCTGTTATCAGAGATAGTACTGCCGTATGCGAATTTATATGGTGGTGGGCTCGGCGTCTTTATGATGTGTTCGGTAATATTTGTTACGGGAATGGTGCTAGCCTTTGGCACCAAGATATTTTCGGTAGGTGAGTGGATCGGTGAGGTCGTAGTTGGGATATTTGTTGCTGGTGCTCGTGGTACTGCTAGAGTATGTAAAGAGGGTAAGGATAATTTTACTCCGAAAGTAATGAGAGCAATGATTACTGCTGGAGCTGGGGTAGCTAGTCCGATGCGTGAGGCAACAAAGGTGGCTCGTGACAGGATGGCTGAACGCGCTGAGAAGGTAGCGGCGAGAAGAGCGGAAGAAGCCAACTTAGAACTGGATGATGATGAAGAGTCTGGTGTGATTGTTGATGCTGCGGTAGTTGCGGATGAGCCTGCAAGTGAGCAAAAAGCTGTAGTTACTCAGAGGAGATTTGTTGCTCCGGTTGAGGATATCGTAGATGAAGAGTCAGAGGTTGTGGTTGAGCCGACTCTTGCGCCTGCGGCTGATCCGGTTGTTGAAATTGTTGATGAAATGGAGACTGATGATAGCTCATATAGTGAGTCTGAGTTTGAAGGTGATATAAGTGAAGAGAGTCAAGATCCGGTAGTTGATATTATGGCTGATACAGGTAATGATGAAGATGATTTTGATAAGATAGATTTTTCAAAAGATTCTGGTGATAATCCTTATGCGAAACTTGCTGCTGAGGATACTGCTAAAAAAGCTAGAGAAGAAGCAGAAGAGTTAAAGAATATTACTCGCGGGATTGAAGATGATAGAGTTCCGCATCCTTATCAGCTACCTTCGTTAGATCTTCTAGATCCGGTGCCTGAGCGTAAGGGTGGTAATCCTGCGGCTCTAGCAAAGAGGGCGAAGATACTTGAAAACTTGCTTGCTGATTTTAAAATCCAAGGGCAGGTAGTGCATATTGAGAGAGGACCAAGGATTACGCAGTTTGAGATCAGCCTTGCTCCTGGTATCAAGCTCAGTAGGGTAAGTGGTTTGCAGGATAATATCTCTATGGTGCTCAAGGCGCCAAGTATCAGAATTATTGCACCTATTCCGGGTAAAGACACTATTGGTATTGAAATACCAAATATTGATCAGGAATTAGTTACCTTAAAAGAGGTGGTTGAGGCTGTCGATATTGATAATCGTAAGCAGGCTCTACCGCTATGTCTTGCTAAAGATGTATCTGGTAAGCCGATAATCGCTGACCTTGCGAAGATGCCGCACCTACTTATCGCTGGTGCGACGGGTAGTGGTAAGTCTGTATGTATCAACTCTATTATTATGTCATTCTTGACGTGTCTGAGATATGATGAATGCAAACTTATTATGGTAGACCCGAAGGTTGTAGAATTGTCGCGTTTCCGCGATATTCCTCACTTGATGAGTCCAGTGATTACAGATATGCAGAAGGCTGTAGGGGTACTTGAGTGGGCGTGTCAGGAGATGGACTCACGTTATGAAAAACTGAGTATGGTCAACGTAAACAACCTTGCTAAGTTCAACGCGTTATCGTCTGAGGAGATTGAGAAGCGTGTGGGTAGGGTATATGGTGAGGAAGAGCTTGAGCACTTCCCTCGTAAGTTGCCATTTATTGTTATTATTATTGATGAGCTTGCCGACCTTATGATGGTTGCGAAGAAGGATGTGGAAAATCATATTGCTCGTCTGGCTGCGAAGAGTCGTGCGGTAGGTATCCACCTGATACTTGCAACTCAGAGGCCGTCTACTGATGTTATTACAGGGCTAATCAAGGCAAATATGCCTTCTCGTATTGCATTCCAGGTGTCTAGTAAGATTGATAGTCGTATTATTCTGGATCAGATGGGTGCTGATACGTTACTTGGGCAGGGGGATATGTTGTATCTACCTCCGGGTGTGAGTAAGGTGATGCGTTCTCAGGGTGTATTTGTAAGTGATGAAGAGCTATTTCGTGTGGTCGACCACTGTAAGGCTCAGAAAGGTCCTGAGTACCATACTGCCCTTGAAGGCCCGGTAATCGGTGGAGCTGGCGGAGATATCGATATCAATGATTTTGATGAATACTTCTTAGAAGCGGCTGAGAGGATTATCGAGTCCGGTCGTGGGTCGGTATCATTACTCCAGCGTAAACTGGGTATTGGGTATGGGCGTGCGAGTCGTATTGTTGACCAACTTGCTGAGGCTGGTATTCTTGGCCCATTCCGTGAGGGTAAGGCTCGTGAAATCTTGATCGATATGGATGAGTATTATGCAAAGTACTTTGGTGGCGGCTCAAATCTTGGTAAGGGGAAGTATAAGCAGGAAGAGAGTGCCACTATCGCTGGGCAGAGAGATGATGAGAAAGCTCCGGTTGGGACTCCTTGGGAGTAGTTGTGTGTAAGTAGATAGTGTGTGAAGTGTGAGTGTAATGATGGCGACCAGAGATGGTCGCCATTTTTTTTTGGGTATCTCTGGAAGGCTCTTCTGACCCCGCCAATTTGTCATTAGATGTAGTGAAATGCGAGCTGGCGAGTATTGAACTGTCATGGACGTTTTGGTTGCTTTTTCCAAAAGTAAATCGAGGATAAAGCGAAGCTTTGCCGGAGAATTTAATTATTGCAGGCAAAGAGTGAGGTGGGTAGAGTTAGGCGCTTTGTAAAATCCGTTTTGGTGTTGCCAAAACGACAAGTAGTTGGATGCGTAGAGTCACTGGATGGATGGTGTGGCGTTACTTCTTGTTGTGTGGTATGTTTAAATAGCACGATTCTGGCAATTTGATAAGTTGAATATGCTTATAGTATATTATGAATTAGTATGATGGTATTGCTATATAGTCCTATTTTATAGGTATTGCCGCGTTTGTCTCAAAATACTTGTAAGTTGAGGGTTCTGGAGATCAAGAGCGTACAGTTCTATCTTTAAAAGATATGACGGCTACGGAACTTGGCAAGACCAAATTTACTGATAGCTTTGAGACTTCTTTAGAATCAGAGAAGTATCTATCTATCAATGATATGCTTTCTGGTGGCTGGGCAAGTCTTGCGGCAGACCCTGTAAAGAGCCTTGAGATTATCGACCGAGCGATTGAAGACGTCTCATCACTACGTGCGAATATTGGTGCGTTCCAGGCTAACATGCTCGAGACTAACGCTAACAGCCTCACTGTTGCTATTGAAAACATCACCAAGACTGAAAGTTATATTAGAGATGCAGATATGGCAAAAGAATCGACAAACTTCTCTAAGAATCAGATTCTGGTTCAGGCTGGTACTTCAATGTTGGCTCAGGCTAACCAGCTAAGTCAAGGAGCGTTGTCACTAATTGGTCAGTAAGACTCATTATAAGTTGTAAAATTGAATAGGGTGGTGGTCATTATTGACTACTGCCCTTTATTTTATGGAGATGATTTACGTAGTAGTAATGATATAAGTGGTATTGGGTCTTGGTAATGGTAGTATTGTGTAGAGCCAGGTGTGATTCTTTTGAGGTTTTATGGGATTACCTTCTAGTATTCTCCATAGTTCTCTCTGGAAATGTCTGGTGATGTTAAAGTTTTATGCTGTTTTATGAGAGCCAAGGTGTGATGTCTTGGCTCTTACTGTGTATGGCTTTATGGTAAATGGTCAGGAGATATTTATGAGCTAGTTCTTGTAATAGCATAAATTTATTGAAATCTATGAGTTTTTTGGATGTTTTCGCATTTTGTGAGTTTATATGTTTAATCAGGTATGCTATAATATTGTTCGGATATTTAGGGATTTTACGGTTGTATGTCCCGTTTGTTTCAAACATTTGTGAAGTGTTGTCTTGGTTTTTCTAGTTTAATTATAAGCACAAAATTGTGTTAAAGTAAGTTGTGGTGAGACCGATAATTAGATAGATGATTCGGTTTTGTATAGCTGTCAGAATAGTGGTGGTATCTTTTGGAGAGAATATGCTAATTGCCTATTTGGCTATACGTGTGGTATGTCAAAGCCGAATTGACTACTGGATATAAAGGTGGATATTGCTTTAAGGTGGATGCCTTTAGAAGTAGTAGTGTGTGTTAAGTAACTGGTATCAAGGATGATGCCAATAATGTGAAGTAAGATTTCAAGGAGGAAATCTATGTCTACGTATTTCGTATATAAAATAAATAAGTTTTCTGTGCAGGGTTATATGGGTATAGATAATGAATTGCAGTTTGAAGATAGCCTCGAAGCAGGTAGCGCTATTTTTGATGATGCATGTTTGCCAGAGAAGACATTTGTATGCTACCAGCACTGTGATGATATTGAACGACTATTCAGGCTTACCCTGCATAATTTCTCAAAAATATCTCAGACCAATTCTATCGGTGGGTTTGCTCAGAGCTTTCGCTCTAGGAA